>NZ_JAVCYK010000001.1:0-2260000 GCF_030846225.1 Paenibacillus sp. GD4 | reverse complement strand
ACGAGAGTTTACAACACCCGAAGTCGGTGGGGTAACCGCAAGGAGCCAGCCGCCGAAGGTGGGGTAGATGATTGGGGTGAAGTCGTAACAAGGTAGCCGTATCGGAAGGTGCGGCTGGATCACCTCCTTTCTATGGAGTCCATGATGGCTGCAGGCCATCGGACATAATAGCTGACAACTGACATCGTTCCACGATGTAACAGTTGCAGCGAACTCACTCTCCTCGTTGTTCAGTTTTGAAAGGTGCAATGCCTTTCAGAACTCTTGTTCCTTGAAAACTGGATATCGAAACAAAGCAAAATGTCGAAACATCTATACGATGGTTTATCGAGCGAATGCGAGATGAACAATCTTTTAGCTGCTAGTGAGAATGTCTTGAGTTTGGAGTGACTTTGTGCGTAGCACAACGGAACGGAGAACCAAGATCATTCGAACGATTGGTTAAGCTAATAAGAGCACACGGAGGATGCCTAGGCACCAGGAGCCGAAGAAGGACGTGGCGAACGACGAAATGCCTCGGGGAGCCGTAAGCAGGCTTTGATCCGGGGATGTCCGAATGGGGGAACCCGCGTGAGGTAATACTCACGTACCACACAGTGAATACATAGCTGTGTAGGAGGCAGACGAGGGGAACTGAAACATCTAAGTACCCTCAGGAAAAGAAAACAAAAGTGATTCCGTCAGTAGCGGCGAGCGAAAGCGGAACAGCCCAAACCAAGGGGCTTGCCCCTTGGGGTTGTAGGACGTCAATGTGAGTGCAGGTTGGTAGGCGAACAGGTCTGGAAAGGCCGGCCAAAGTGGGTAACAGCCCCGTAACCGAAAGCAACCGAGACTCTAGACGGATCCTGAGTACGGCGGGACACGTGAAACCCCGTCGGAATCCGGCAGGACCATCTGCCAAGGCTAAATACTCCCTGGTGACCGATAGTGAAGCAGTACCGTGAGGGAAAGGTGAAAAGAACCGCGGGAGCGGAGTGAAAAAGAACCTGAAACCGTGTGCTTACAAGAAGTCAGAGCTCGTTAATGAGTGATGGCGTGCCTTTTGTAGAATGAACCGGCGAGTTACGTTTACGCGCAAGGTTAAGGTGAGAAGCCGGAGCCGCAGCGAAAGCGAGTCTGAATAGGGCGAATAAGTACGTAGACGTAGACCCGAAACCGTGTGATCTACCCCTGTCCAGGGTGAAGGTGCGGTAACACGCACTGGAGGCCCGAACCCACGAATGTTGAAAAATTCGGGGATGAGGTGGGGGTAGCGGAGAAATTCCAATCGAACTCGGAGATAGCTGGTTCTCCCCGAAATAGCTTTAGGGCTAGCCTCGGGTGATGAGTCGCGGAGGTAAAGCACTGATTGGGTGCGGGGCCCGCCAAGGGTTACCAAGTCCAGTCAAACTCTGAATGCCGCAGACTTTAACCCGGGAGTCAGACAGTGAGTGCTAAGATCCATTGTCAAGAGGGAAACAGCCCAGATCATCAGCTAAGGTCCCCAAGTGTGTGTTAAGTGGGAAAGGATGTGGAGTTGCAAAGACAACCAGGATGTTGGCTTAGAAGCAGCCACCATTGAAAGAGTGCGTAATAGCTCACTGGTCGAGTGACTCTGCGCCGAAAATGTAACGGGGCTAAACACACCACCGAAGCTATGAGTCCAATTATGGGCAGTAGGGGAGCGTTGTAACAGCGGTGAAGGTTGATCGTGAGGACAGCTGGAGCGGTTACAAGTGAGAATGCCGGTATGAGTAACGAAAAGACAAGTGAGAATCTTGTCCGCCGTAAGCCTAAGGGTTCCTGAGGAAGGTTCGTCCGCTCAGGGTAAGTCGGGACCTAAGGCGAGGCCGAAAGGCGTAGTCGAAGGACAACAGGTTGAAATTCCTGTACCACCGTGAACCGTTATGAGCAATGGGGTGACGCAGAAGGATAGTGACGCGGACTGATGGATGTCCGTCCAAGCAGCGAGGCTGGTTAGTAGGCAAATCCGCTAACCGAAAGGCTGGGCTGTGATGGGGAGCGAAATTTAAGTAGCGAAGGTCATGAGTTCAAGCTGCCAAGAAAAGCCTCTAGCCAGGGAGAAGGTGCCCGTACCGCAAACCGACACAGGTAGGCGAGCAGAGCATGCTAAGGCGCTCGGAAGAACTCTCGTTAAGGAACTCGGCAAAATGACCCCGTAACTTCGGGAGAAGGGGTGCCTCGGTAGGGTGAATAGCCCGAGGGGGCCGCAGTGAAAAGGCCCAAGCGACTGTTTAGCAAAAACACAGGTCTGTGCGAAGCCGCAAGGCGAAGTATACGGGCTGACGCCTGCCCGGTGCTGGAAGGTTAAGGGGAGCGGTTAGGGGTTAAACCCGAAGCTGTGAACCGAAGCCCCAGTAAACGGCGGCCGTAACTATAACGGTCCTAAGGTAGCGAAATTCCTTGTCAGGTAAATTCTGACCCGCACGAATGGCGTAACGACTTGGGCGCTGTCTCGACGAGAGATCCGGTGAAATTTTAATACCTGTGAAGATGCAGGTTACCCGCGACAAGACGGAAAGACCCCATGGAGCTTTACTGCAGCTTGATATTGGACTTTGGTACGATCTGTACAGGATAGGTGGGAGCCTAGGAAGCCGGAGCGCCAGCTTCGGTGGAGGCGCCGTTGGGATACCACCCTGATCGTATCGGAGTTCTAACCTGGCACCATTAGCTGGTGTGGGGACAGTGTCAGGTAGGCAGTTTGACTGGGGCGGTCGCCTCCTAAAGAGTAACGGAGGCGCCCCAAGGTTCCCTCAGAATGGTTGGAAATCATTCGAAGAGTGCAAAGGCATAAGGGAGCTTGACTGCGAGACAAACAGGTCGAGCAGGGACGAAAGTCGGGCTTAGTGATCCGGTGGTACCGAATGGAAGGGCCATCGCTCAACGGATAAAAGCTACCCTGGGGATAACAGGCTTATCTCCCCCAAGAGTC
Source organism: Paenibacillus sp. GD4 (assembly GCF_030846225.1). NCBI lineage: Bacteria > Bacillati > Bacillota > Bacilli > Caryophanales > Paenibacillaceae > Paenibacillus > Paenibacillus sp. GD4. The sequence goes on along the minus strand of NZ_JAVCYK010000001.1, from coordinate 2,257,065 downwards.
CACATCGACGGGGAGGTTTGGCACCTCGATGTCGGCTCATCGCATCCTGGGGCTGAAGTAGGTCCCAAGGGTTGGGCTGTTCGCCCATTAAAGCGGTACGCGAGCTGGGTTCAGAACGTCGTGAGACAGTTCGGTCCCTATCTGTCGCGGGCGTAGGAAATTTGAGAGGAGCTGTCCTTAGTACGAGAGGACCGGGATGGACGTACCGCTGGTGTACCAGTTGTCTCGCCAGAGGCACGGCTGGATAGCCAAGTACGGAAGGGATAAGCGCTGAAAGCATCTAAGCGTGAAGCCCCCCTCAAGATGAGATTTCCCAGTATGTAAGACCCCTTGTAGACGACGAGGTAGATAGGTTCGGGGTGGAAGCGCGGCAACGTGTGGAGCTGACGAATACTAATCGGTCGAGGGCTTATCCAAATACAGCTATATGACATTTGCTGAAGTTTCGAATCCAGTTTTCAAGGCGCAAGTCGCTTTGAACAACAACCTAGATGTTTCTTGGCAGAAGCATCACGTTTGGTGATGATGGCGGAAGGGAACCACGCGTACCCATACCGAACACGACCGTTAAGCCTTCCAGCGTCGATGGTACTTGGACCGAAGGGTCCTGGGAGAGTAGAACGTCGCCAAGCAAATGAAAAGCCTTTGGGTGCTTACCCAGAGGCTTTTCTGCATAATAAGACTATAAAATCACTTTACATGTAATAACCCTGCGGCATCAGTGGTTATAACGTTAAATGATCTCGTTACAATGCTGGTGAAACATTGACGAAATCGAATTTTAGTCTTATTAGATGAAAAAATCTTCTTAAGCAACAAGCTAGTGGAGTTATCAATGATGTAACGTTAAAATTTCACCCAAACCCCATCCTATAGAAAAAGGGCCGGAAACATAAACACGCATAGCCCTTATCACCCAACATAGTCTCCATCAATCCACAAACATCCTGTAACCAATCATGCCAAGCCATACAGCGCATATAATCCATATTACGATAAATAACGCACCTGTGAACCAATTCTTCGGTTTTCCTTGCTTTCGAATTTCCTCTGCCTTGGCTCTGCAATCCTGCAGGACTGGCTGAGGAATCAACTTCATAGCAACGTAGATCCCCAAAGGCACGATGATAAGATCATCCAGATACCCAAGAATCGGAATGAAATCCGGAATGAGATCGATCGGACTAAATGCATAGGCTACGACAAGAAGGGTAAACAGCCGTGCATACCAAGGGACTCTAGGGTCCTTATAGGACAAATATAAAACAAACACATGCTGCTTAAGGTTTCTTGCTTGCCTTTTTAAGGTTTCGAGCATATATGGTTTTCAGCCTTCCCATATCCTAATTTTTGCTTCCGTATAATTGTATGGTACCATAATTATTCGAGCTTGTAAGTTGTTAAAGCACTTCAGATTGGTCAACACTAGTCAAAAGGATACAAACTAGGAACAACTCGGGGCAGGTGTTGCAAAATTACACAAACCTGCTATAATATGAATCAAGGTCAAAGAAAGTCAAAGTCAATCTACTTCTGTAATGCGGGGGTGAATTGATGCGCAACATCTCCGAAATCATCGAGATGTACCTGAAGCAGATTTTACAGCAAAGTCCTGAAGGCGTCGTGGAAATTCAGCGTAATGAATTGGCCGATCAGTTTGACTGCGTGCCTTCCCAGATCAATTATGTAATTAGTACCAGGTTTACTTTGGAGAAGGGCTACATTGTAGAAAGCAAGCGTGGCGGCGGAGGGTACATCCGGATTCAGAGGATTGAACTGAATTCACACGGGAACCTTCTCGATCATATTTTCCAAACCATCAGTTCCCATATTGATCAGTCTGCTTCGGAAGGGCTGCTTTATCAGCTTGAGGAAGGTCAATATATATCCTCTAGGGAGGCAGCGTTGATGAAAGCGGCGATCTCAAGGGAAGTGCTGGCATTTAAGCTGCCGCTTCGCGATGAGCTTCGTGCCAAGATTTTAAAGGCGATGCTGATTTCCTTATTGACCAAATAAGAGTTGGTTAAACCATTGAACAGAACCGTAAACTACTTCTGCCAAAGCCACCCGAGGAGGGGACAAACGCTATGATTTGTCAGGAATGCGGGAAGAAACAGGCAACTCTTCATTTTACGAAGATTTTGAATGGTGAGAAGACCGAATTCCATATATGTGAAGCTTGTGCACGGGAGAAGGGGGAATTGATCCCCGGTACGCCGAACGGCTTTTCGATTCATAATTTGCTTTCCGGCTTGCTTGATTTTGAACCGTCGGCTCACAGCGCCTTGGCTAACAAGGTTCAGCCGACCCGATGCGAGCATTGCGGACTTACCTATTCCCAGTTCGGTAAAATAGGCCGGTTTGGCTGCAGCTCCTGTTATAAGCATTTCAGCGAAAAGCTGGATCCGTTGTTTAAGAGAGTCCACGGGAATATCGTCCATACGGGGAAGGTCCCTAAACGCTCTGGCGGGTTAATCCAGCATAAGCGAGAGATCGAGCAGCTGAAGAAGGATCTGAGTCAGCGGATTGAGAATGAAGAATTCGAGCAAGCAGCCAAAATTCGCGATCAAATCCGAGAGCTGGAGAAGAAAGTGGCTGAGGGTTAACATGGCCAGCAATCCGTTCACGCAAGGAGGATGCTCAATGTCAAACGCCGGTCGGTTTACAGAACATGCGCTCAGCGAATGGATGAAGGGGGATGGCCCCGATTCGGACATCGTCATAAGCAGCCGGATCCGTATTGCTCGTAATTTGCAGACGTACCCTTTTCCTATGCTGGCGACCAATCAACAATCCTTAGAGGTACTCAATCGGGTATCTCCGATTTTAGATAATGAAGACCTGAAGACGATCAGCAACTTCACGCTGCTTCCGCTGTCTGAGCTGAATGAGCTCGAACGCAAGGTTCTTGTGGAAAAGCATTTGATCAGTCCGGCACTCGCCAATGAGTCCCGTAACGGAGCCGTTATTTTAAGCGATAACGAATCCGTTAGTATTATGGTGAATGAAGAGGACCATCTTCGAATACAATGCTTGTGCCCCGGTTTTCAAATTAAGGAGGCATGGGATCTGGCTAATCAGATCGACGATCTGTTCGAAGCTGAGCTGGATTATGCGTTCGATGAGAAGAAGGGTTTCTTAACAAGCTGCCCGACGAATGTCGGAACGGGAATTCGAGCCTCGGTAATGCTTCACCTTCCGGCTCTGGTGCTGACCCAGCAGATCAATCGAATCTTGACGGCCATTACCCAAGTTGGACTTGCGGTAAGAGGACTGTATGGGGAAGGCAGCGAGGCGCTGGGCAATCTGTTTCAAATATCGAACCAAATCACGCTCGGCCAGTCGGAAGAAGAAATTATCGATAATCTATACGGTGTCGTAAGGCAAATTATCGAGCACGAAAGAGCCGCGCGGCAGAAGCTGATGTATGAGACAAAGCCTAAAATTTTGGACCGGGTCAGCCGATCCTACGGGATTCTGTCTTATGCAGCGATTATGGACTCGAAGGAAGCGGCTCAGCGGCTGTCGGATGTACGGCTTGGCATCGATCTTGGATTTATCAAGAATGTATCGCCGCATGTGCTGAATGAGCTTCTGGTGATGACGCAGCCGGGTTTTTTGCAAAAGACAGCAGGAGAAAAGCTCACCCCTGAAGAAAGAGACATAAGGAGAGCTCAGCTCATCCGGGAAAAATTGGCTCAGACTACCTAGACCTACTTGAAAAATATAAGCCGAAGATCCGTTATGAGAATCGCGCTTCTTTTTTAGACCAATTTTGGAGGTGTTACTATGATGTTTGGCAGATTTACGGAACGCGCTCAGAAAGTGTTGTCCTTAGCGCAGGAGGAAGCAGTTCGTTTAGGTCATAATAATATTGGAACTGAACATATTTTGCTTGGCTTGATCCGCGAGGGTGAAGGTATTGCAGCGAAGGCTTTGATTGCACTGGGCCTTGGTCTTGAGAAGATTCAAGACGAAGTCGAATCCTTAATCGGCCGGGGACAGGAACAGCCTTCCAACATTGCTTACACACCGAGAGCGAAAAAGGTCATTGAGCTTTCGATGGACGAAGCCCGCAAGCTGGGCCACACGTATGTGGGCACAGAACACATCCTGCTGGGACTCATCCGTGAGGGTGAGGGTGTAGCAGCCCGTGTACTGAACAACCTGGGCGTGAGCCTGAACAAGGCGCGTCAGCAGGTGCTGCAGCTGCTGGGCAGCAGTGAAGTGGTTTCCCAAAGCCATGGCACCAACCCGAATGTCAACACGCCGACGCTCGATGGGCTGGCACGTGACTTGACGGCGTACGCCAAGGAAGGAAACCTGGATCCGGTTATTGGCCGGAGCAAGGAAATCGAGCGTGTGATCCAGGTGCTTAGCCGCCGCACGAAGAACAATCCAGTTCTGATCGGTGAGCCGGGTGTTGGTAAAACAGCGATCGCCGAAGGCTTGGCTCAGAAAATCGTGAACAACGAAATTCCTGAGACGCTTCGCGATAAGCGAGTCATGACACTGGATATGGGCTCTGTAGTAGCCGGGACGAAGTACCGCGGTGAATTCGAGGATCGCTTGAAAAAAATCATGGACGAAATTCGTCAAGCGGGCAATATCATTCTGTTCATAGATGAGCTGCACACGCTGATTGGTGCCGGTGGAGCGGAGGGAGCAATTGACGCTTCCAACATTCTGAAGCCATCACTCGCTCGTGGGGAGCTGCAATGTATCGGTGCGACCACGCTGGACGAATATCGCAAATATATCGAGAAGGACGCCGCTCTGGAGCGCCGTTTCCAGCCGATTACGGTAGATCAGCCGTCGGTCGACGAAGCGGTCCAAATCCTGCACGGTTTGCGTGACCGCTATGAGGCGCATCACCGTGTGAAAATCACGGATGAAGCGATCGAGCAAGCGGTGAAGCTGTCCGACCGTTACATTACGGATCGTTTCCTGCCGGATAAGGCTATCGACCTGATTGACGAAGCCAGCTCGAAGGTAAGACTTCGCTCTTACACGGTACCGCCGGATCTGAAAAAGCTGGAAAGCCGTTTGGAGGATATCCGCAAGGAGAAGGATGCCGCCGTACAAAGCCAGGAGTTTGAGAAAGCCGCATCTCTGCGCGACACCGAGCAGAAGCTTCGCGAGGAGCTCGATACTACTCGTAACGAATGGAAAGAGAAGCAGGGCCGTACCGATTCCGAGGTAACTCCGGACGATATCGCACAGGTAGTGGCCAGCTGGACCGGCATCCCTGTCGTGAAGATGAAGGAAGAGGAAACCGAGCGTCTGCTGAAGATGGAATCTATTCTTCACGATCGTGTGATCGGGCAAGACGAGGCGGTGAAGGCCGTGAGCCGCGCCATTCGTCGGGCGAGAGCCGGTTTGAAGGATCCGAAGCGCCCGATGGGCTCCTTCATTTTCCTAGGTCCTACGGGTGTCGGTAAAACGGAGCTTGCGCGCGCCTTGGCCGAATCCCTCTTCGGGGATGAGAATGCGGTAATTCGAATCGATATGTCCGAGTACATGGAGAAGCATTCCACTTCCCGGCTCGTCGGAGCACCTCCGGGGTATGTCGGCTACGAAGAAGGCGGCCAACTGACCGAGAAGGTTCGCCGTAAGCCTTACTCCGTCGTTCTCCTCGACGAGATCGAGAAAGCACATCCGGAAGTATTCAACATCCTGCTGCAGGTGCTTGAGGATGGTCGTTTGACCGATTCCAAGGGCCGCACGGTGGACTTCCGCAATACGCTGATCATCATGACGTCCAACGTAGGAGCCGATGTTATCAAACGCAATTCGACGCTTGGCTTTACAGCTGCGAACGATTCCGCTAAGGATTACATCAACATGAAGGATAAGGTGATGGGCGAGCTGAAGAAAAGCTTCCGTCCGGAGTTCTTGAACCGGATCGACGAAATCATCGTGTTCCACTCCCTGGAGGAGCAGCACATTGCACAGATCGTAACCTTGATGGCCGACGATCTGCGTAAGCGACTGAGAGAGCAGGAGGTTGACTTCCAGCTCACAGACAAGGCGCTTGCGTTCCTGGCGAAGGAAGGCTTTGATCCGGCATTCGGTGCACGTCCGCTTCGCAGAGCGATTCAGAAACATATTGAGGACCGGTTGTCCGAGGAGCTGCTGCGCGGCACTATCTCTAAAGGGGATACGCTCACGATCGATGAAGAGAACGGTGAGTTGACCGTGAAACGTAACCAAGAGGTAACCTCGTAATACCTTAATCAACCAGAACAGTCTGTCTGACGAAGCCTAGTGCTCGTCCGGCAGACTGTTTTTTGGTGTAGACGAGCTAGCGGGGTTTTCATTAGTTAGTCAAAATGGTAAACTTTGATGTGTACTTATTGATGAGGCGGAAGATGGGGGAAGCATGGCCAAAAGTAAAACGAAGTTCTGCTGTCAGGAGTGCGGCTACGAGTCCCCGAAGTGGCTGGGGAAATGTCCGGGCTGCCAGGCATGGAACAGCTTTGTAGAGGAGATCGAAACCGTATCCAAAACGGCAGGTGTTCCTGCCTTTGCAAGTCGAACGAAAGAAAAAGCAGTTTCGATCATAAATATAGAAAGTAGTGAGGAAGCACGGGTCGTTACGGATAACAAGGAGCTGAACCGTGTCTTGGGCGGAGGGATCGTTCCGGGCTCTCTGATTCTGGTCGGGGGCGATCCGGGGATCGGGAAATCCACGCTGCTGCTGCAAACCTCCTATGAATTGGCGAAAAAGCAGCAAAAGGTGCTGTATATATCCGGCGAGGAATCGGTAAGGCAAACGAAGCTGAGAGCCGACCGTCTGCAGGCGGTGTCTCCCTTATTATTCGTGCTCAGCGAAACGAATCTGGAGCATATCGAAGCGGTGATCGACGAGATCAACCCGGACTTTATGGTTATTGACTCGATCCAAACGGTGTTCCATCCGGCGGTTACCTCGGCTCCGGGCAGCGTGTCTCAGGTACGTGAATGTACGGGGCATTTTATGCGAATTGCCAAAATTAAAGGGATTGCAACGGTCCTGGTAGGCCATGTTACTAAGGAAGGCGCAATCGCCGGCCCACGTTTGCTGGAGCATATGGTTGACTGCGTGCTGTATTTCGAGGGGGAGCGTCATCATTCCTATCGGCTCCTGCGGGCGGTGAAGAACCGCTTCGGCTCGACGAATGAAATCGGAATCTTTGAAATGAGAGAAACGGGCCTGGTTGAAGTGAACAATCCGTCCGAGCTTTTTTTGTCCGAGCGTCCCCTGGGGGTAGCCGGCTCGACGGTTGTTGCCAGCATGGAAGGAACCAGACCGGTACTTGTGGAGCTTCAGGCTCTTGTGGCATCTACGAATTTTCCGTCTCCGAGAAGGATGGCGACCGGCGTCGATCATAACAGACTTAACCTCATGATCGCCGTACTGGAGAAGCGAATGGGCATGTTCCTGCAAAATCAAGACGCCTACCTCAACGTCGCAGGCGGGGTGAAGCTCGATGAGCCGGCGGTAGACCTAGCTATCGCCGTATGTATCGCCTCGAGCCTGCGAGAGCAGCCTACGCGCCCCTACGACGTGATCTTCGGCGAGGTGGGGCTTACGGGCGAGGTTCGCGGAGTTTCCCGCGTCGATCAGCGCGTGCGCGAAGCGGAGAAGCTGGGCTTCAAGCGGGTCATTCTCCCCGAGAAAAGCCTGAAGGGCTGGACCCCGCCAAACGGCATCCAGATCATCGGTGTCAACACAGTGGCCGAAGCGCTCAAGGCCGCTTTCGAGTAATCCATCGTGGCTTCCCTTACGGAAGCCACCCATCTATTATTAAATATCCGCATTTGGTTGTGCAGCTGCTTGGCGGAAGGGTCCATAGGAGTCCGTAGAGTTTACGTGCTGCCTTTGAAAACAAGTTTCACCCGCTACGGGTATATAAAATGAAACTTGTTTTCAAGAGCAGCCGGAGGAGCCTATGGAGCCCTGTAGCCACGTCGACAGTCTATCAACCAGATGCCTCCGGAGGGAACAACACATGAGCAAAGAAGAAGCGAAGCGGGATGTCATGAGCCAGCTCCTGCAGCTGGTCGCTCCCGGCACTGCGTTTCGCGAAGGCCTGGAGAATGTACTGCGCGCCAAGACCGGCGCTCTTATCGTCGTGGGCTACAGCCCAGAGGTGATGGAGCTCGTCGATGGGGGCTTTTCCATTAATTGCGATTTTTCCCCGAATTACTTATATGAGCTGGCCAAGATGGATGGTGCCATCATCCTAAGCGAGGACTTGAAGCGGATTCTATATGCCAACACGCAGCTGATCCCGGATTCCTCCATTCCTTCGATTGAAACGGGAATTCGCCACCGGACGGCCGAGCGGGTAGCAAAGCAAACCTCCAAGCTGGTCGTATCCATCTCGCAGCGCAGAAACGTTATAACACTATACCAAGGTAACCTCCGCTACGCCCTGAAGGACATCGGCGTCATTCTCACGAAGGCGAACCAAGCCATTCAAACGCTGGAGAAATACAAATCCGTCTTGGATCAGGCCATGACCAACCTGGGCGCGTCCGAATTCGAAGAACTCGTTACCCTGCATGATGTTACGAATGTGATTCAGCGAGTAGAGATGGTGCTTCGCATTAAATCCGAGATCAAGCGCTACATTAATGAGCTAGGAACCGAAGGTCGACTGATCAGTATGCAGCTGGAGGAGCTTGTAGGCAATACGGAGCAGGAGGCGCTGCTTCTCATCAAGGACTATGTGCGCGAGCAGCATGAAGATAAATTCAAGGAAATCATGCAATCCTTCCGACGGCTGGCTACGGATGAAATGCTGGATCATTATCATATCGCCAGACTTCTTGGGTACCCTAGTGCCCCTAATAGCGCAGAGGAAACCGTATCGCCGCGCGGCTACCGGGTGCTTCATAAGATTCCGCGTCTTCCCTCCGTCATTATCCAGAACCTGGTGGAACGCTTTCAAGAGCTTCCCCAGCTGATGACAGCTACAATCGATGATCTGGACGACGTGGATGGCATCGGCGAGGTACGGGCTCGGACGATAAAAGAGGGGCTGAAGCGGATTCAGGATCAGGTTCTTATCGATCGACATATTTAAGCTGGTTCAGGTTCTCATTGACAGACCTATATAACTTGCATACAATCAGAGGGTAGCCTAATATAATACATTAGATTGGGGTACAGTATAACCAGAGGTGGATAAAAAACATGATAGCGAAATCCCTCCCGAACTTGTTTACCGTAGGGAACTTGTTTTTAGGAATTATTTCGATCATTCTCGTCTTCAACAACAACCCTGAACTGGCAGCGATAATGGTTATTGTCGCCATGCTGCTGGACGGTTTGGACGGTCGGGTAGCGCGTGCGCTCAATGCGCAAAGCGAGTTCGGCAAGGAACTGGATTCACTCTCCGACGTCATTTCCTTTGGCGTTGCGCCGGCTTTTATCATGTATGTTGTAGCGTTCAGCAGCATGAATCCGGCAGCGGCTTGGATCGTAACGGCAATTTTTCCGATTTGCGGCGCTCTGCGTTTGGCTCGGTTTAACGTTGTGGCCGGTACACCGGGATATTTTATCGGCTTGCCGATTCCTGCTGCAGGCGGTGTTCTTTGTACGCTGGCGCTGTTCCACAATGAGCTCAATACGTATGTATTGTTCTTATCGACGCTGCTGCTTTCCTACTTGATGGTCAGCACCGTGAAATATCCGAACTTCAAGAAGGTCGGCATTCCGAAGGCCGCGATTTGGATAACCCCGATCGTAGTCATTGTAGCGGTTGGACTGGCAATTATGTTCCCAGGACTGCTGTCGAAGATGATCTTCGTACCTCTTGTGCTTTATGCGCTGTACGGTTTAAAAAAAAACGTTGATCGGCTCTTCTTCCGCAAACGAAAAGGAAAAGCATTAGACGAGGCGGAGTCCAAAACGACGACGCTGTAAATGACAATTGGATATGGTTTTTAGAAAATGAAAAGCATTTATTTTCCGGACACTCAGGTTCGGAGAATGAATGCTTTTTTGTTTTTTTCCGAACCACGATTAGGCAGGAAAGTTTTGGTTCATAATGATAACGAGTAAGTAATGAGTATAAGAAGGTACGGAGGTGATTCTATGTTGAAAAGATGGTTACAGCTACTGTTTGCAGTTATCGGCGGAGTACTTGGAGTACAATGGAGTAATACAATCGGACAGCCATTTTTTGCCTTCATAGAACCGGTATTGGGAATGGAACCTATCGGAGGACGGGCTTTGTGGATGTTTGCGCTGGGAGCTTTGTTGTTCTATTCGGTAAGCTCCGCTGTTGTCACTTATGTCATGCGTGTACTGCAAGAAGGAGAGGACCGCATCACATCAGTACCTGTGGCGGATCTGCTGGCAGGCACCATTGGCATGGCTGTAGGTCTGCTCGTATCGGCCTTGCTGCTGGATCCGCTTCGGGGGACAGCACTGTCGAATCCGCTGCTGCACGTGGTGGGAATCGGATTGTTCGCTTACGCCGGGTACAGGTTCGGAAGGACGAAGCGAGAGGAATTGATCGCTTTGCTTGGCAAGCCGCGGGGCTCAGGGCGCAATAACAACGGGGAGGCCAAAGGCTTCGAGGAGCATAAAATCCTAGATACCAGCGTTATTATTGACGGCCGCATTGCGGATATTTGCAAAACCGGGTTTATCGAAGGCACCTTGGTGATTCCCGAGTTCGTGCTGGAGGAGCTTCAGCATATCGCCGACTCCTCGGATCTCTTGAAGAGAAACCGCGGCCGGAGAGGTTTGGATATTTTGAATAAAATCCAAAAAGAGCTCGATGTGAAGGTTCTCATCTACGAAGGGGACTTCGAGGAAATTTCTGAGGTCGACAGCAAGCTCGTAAAGCTGGCTAAGGTGCTCCAGGGCAAGGTCATTACCAATGATTTCAACCTAAATAAGGTGTGCGAGCTGCAGGGAGTATCGGTACTGAATATCAACGATCTGGCCAATGCGGTAAAACCTGTGGTCTTACCGGGAGAGGAAATTCTTGTGCAGGTGATCAAAGACGGCAAGGAGCATGGTCAAGGTGTCGCCTATCTGGATGACGGAACGATGATCGTTGTAGAAGGCGGTCGGGAGTTCATCGGTACTACGCTGGATGTCCTAGTAACGAGCGTGCTGCAGACATCGGCGGGACGAATGATTTTCGCCAAGCCCAAGCTATTGGAAAAAGCGCTCTAAAGCGGTATGATAAGAGAGATGCGCTTAGGGGCTTGCTGGGTAAGATCCTGAGCCAATACCGTTATGGCAGGTGGCGAGGGAATGTCGGGTAAGCTCGGAATAGTGATCGTTGCGGCGGGCAAGGGCTCGCGCATGCGGTCGGAGGAAAGCAAGCAGTACTTAATGCTCGGCAGCAAGCCGATTCTAGTACATACGCTCGAATTATTTCAGGGCATGGATGCCGTGGACGAGATTGTGCTCGTAACTGGAGCGGAAGACATCCGGCGCTGTGAAGGCTATAAGGAGCAATACGGGTTACATAAGATTCAATCGATTGTAACCGGGGGAAAGGAACGGCAGGACTCCGTCCATCTGGGCTTGAAGTCGCTAGGCTCCCAGATCGATTGGGTGATGGTCCATGATGGAGTCAGGCCGTTCGCTTCAGAGGAGCACATCCTGGCTTGCTGGGCGAAGGCGCAGGAGGCGGGGGCGGCTGTGCTCGCGGTGCCTGTGAAGGATACGATCAAGGTCGTGGATGCACAGGGAACGATTCAAGCGACCCCGGACCGGCGCAGCTTGTGGGCGATTCAAACCCCGCAAGCTTTTCGTCTTTCCTTGCTCTTGGAGGCCTATGAGCGTGCTTCGGCCGAAGGCTTTCTGGGGACGGACGACGCGATGCTCGTGGAGCGGCTGGGAACCGCGGTTCAGGTCGTCGAGGCCGATTACTACAATATTAAAATCACGACACCGGAGGATCTGCCCTGGGCGGAATGGATCCTTCAGAACGTCAGGGGAGAGAAGAAATCATGATTCGTGTAGGACAAGGCTTTGATGTGCATCAGCTGGTAGAAGGACGCAAATGCATCATTGGAGGGGTAGAGATTCCCTACGAGAAAGGCTTGCTGGGGCATTCCGATGCGGACGTGCTGCTTCATGCGATTAGCGATGCCATCCTGGGTGCGCTTGGGCTTGGCGATATCGGCAAGCACTTCCCGGATACGGCAGCGGAGTTTAAAGATGCCGACAGCTACAAGCTGCTGGAGCATGTATGGGGACTGGCAAAGGAAGCGGGATATCGTCTCGGCAATGTGGATGCAACGATTATTGCTCAGAAGCCGAAGATGGCGCCCCACATTCCCGCGATGGTGGAGCGGATCGCTGCCGCCTTGGAAGCGGAGGAGCTGACCCAAGTGAATGTAAAAGCCACGACGACGGAGCAGCTCGGCTTCACGGGCCGCGGTGAAGGAATTGCATCGCAGGCGGTTGTCTGTCTGGTAAAAGGTGTGCTATCATAACAATTATTATTTTTTCGGGGAGCTAACCACTATGACCACGTTTCGTGTAAGATACGCACCGAGTCCGACAGGCCACCTGCATATCGGGGGCGCAAGGACCGCATTGTTTAACTACCTGATCGCCCGCAAGATGGGCGGACAATTCATCATCCGCTTCGAGGATACGGATCAAACCCGCCATGTCGAGTCGGGCGTGTCCAATCAGCTCGACGGCTTGAAGTGGCTTGGCGTTGAATGGGATGAGAGCGTCGATATCGGCGGACCTTACGGGCCGTATCGCCAGCTTGAGCGCCTCGAGTTGTACCGGCCGTTCGTGGATCAGCTGCTCCGTGAAGGAAATGCATACCATTGCTATTGCTCCGAAGCCGATCTGGAGCAGGAGCGTGCGGAGCAGGAAGCGAAGGGCGAAATGCCTCGCTACTCGGGGAAGTGCCGTCACTTAAGCGCCGAGCAGATAGAAGCGTTCCAGGCCGAGGGCCGCAAGCCCTCCATCCGTTTCCGTGTTCCGGAGGACCGCATCATCGGCTTCACGGATAAGATCCGCGAGGAGGTCGAGTTTGAAACCAACGGAATCGGCGACTTCATCATCGTACGGCCGGATGGCATTCCGACGTACAATTTTGCCGTGATTTTGGACGATCACTTGATGAAGATTACACTCGTCATTCGCGGGGAAGAGCATCTGACCAATACACCGCGGCAAATCATGATGTATGAAGCGCTCGGCCTGCCTGTACCTGAGTTTGCTCACCTCGCTCTCATCTTGAATCAAGACCGGAAGAAGATGAGCAAGCGCGATGAATCGATCATTCAATTTATCCAGCAGTATCAGGATCTCGGCTATTTGCCGGAGGCGGTCATGAACTTTATTGCCCTGCTCGGCTGGTCGCCAAAGGGCGAAGAAGAGATGTTTACCCGGGAAGAGCTGATCGAGCAGTTCGATTTGGATCGCATGTCCAAAAGCCCTGCCGTGTTCGACATGGATAAGCTGAACTGGATGAACAATCAGTATATCAAGAAGGCGGATACTGCCCGTATCGTAGCCTTAGCCATCCCTCACCTGCAAAGAGCGGGACGATTGCCGGAGACGCTGACAGCCGAGCAGCAGCAATGGGTTCATACGCTCGTAGCGCTGTATCAGGAGCAGCTCAGCTATGCAGCCCAAATCGTGCCTCTGTCCGAGCTCTTCTTCCGCGAGGAGGTTACGTTCCAGGACGAGGAAGCGGCCGCCATGATGAAGGAGGAGCATGCTCCGATCGTGCTTGGCAGCTTCTTGACGCAAGTGGAGCAAGCGTCCGAGCTGAACGTGGATGCGCTGAAGGCCATGATGAAGGCTGTGCAAACGGAAACCGGCTATAAAGGAAAACAGCTGTTTATGACGATTCGTGTGGCGCTGACCGGGCAAATGCACGGTCCGGATCTGAATGTAACGCTGCATCTGCTAGGCAAGGAGACGGTGATCAGCCGCTTGAAGAAATTATTGTAAACCGAAACGGTTTCCGATATACTTGAACATAATATAGCAAAGGCGAAGACCGGGAAAGTACGCGATGCGAGGATTTTCAGAGAGGATTACGCAAGGTGGAAGTAGTCCAATCCTGTATCGACGGAAGTGCACCCGCGAGCCGTAAGGATGACCTGCCGTTCTAATGCAATAGTCCTTGCCGTACCGTTCACGATACGAACGATTCAAGATGAAGCGCCTCGACCGGGGTCGTACGCTTCAAGCAGAGTGGAACCGCGTCGTCACGCCTCTGCAGCCTTTGGGCTGTGGAGGCTTTTCTTTTTTTGCTTGGGAGAGAAGGTGGGGAAGATTTATGTTCAAGAGAATGAAGGAAGATATCGACACCATATTCGAAAATGACCCCGCCGCGCGGAGTTGGTTTGAGGTAGTATTTACCTACTCCGGCTTGCATGCCTTATGGGCGCATCGGCTGGGGCACTGGTTCTATAAGAAACGCATGTTTACGATTGCGCGTATCATCTCTCAGACCAGCCGGTTTATGACCGGAATTGAAATTCACCCGGGTGCGGTAATCGGTCGGCGATTTTTTATCGACCACGGCATGGGGGTAGTGATTGGGGAAACCTGCGAGATCGGAGACGATGTCCTCCTGTACCATGGAGTAACGCTGGGGGGAACCGGCAAGGAGAAGGGGAAGCGCCATCCGACGGTCGGCAACAATGTGGTCATTTCGGCTGGGGCGAAGGTGCTTGGCTCCTTCATGGTAGGAGATAACTCCAGAATCGGTGCGAATGCAGTTGTCTTATCGGAGGTTCCTCCGAACAGCACCGTGGTGGGGATACCAGGGCGTATTATTAAGCGGGACGGCGTGAGAGTGGGACGGCTGGACCATGCCAATCTGCCGGACCCGGTGATCGAAATGTTCCGTCAGCTGCAGCAGCAGCTTGACGAAGTGAAAGCGGCACAGACGCCGAAGGTAAAGCAAACTATTGGAGGAAACGATACTCATGACGCTTAAAGTGTACAATACGATGACTCGAACGAAAGAAGAGTTCAAGCCGATCGAGCCGGGCAAGGTGCGAATGTATGTTTGCGGGCCCACTGTATATGATTATATTCATATCGGGAATGCAAGACCGGTCATTTTCTTTGACGTCGTCCGGCGCTATTTGGAATCGATCGGTTATGAAGTGAATTACGTGGTCAACTTCACGGATGTTGATGATAAGCTGATCCGCAAGGCGAATGAAATGGGATCCAGTGTACCTGATATTGCGAATCTCTTTATCCAGAAGTTCTATGAGGATACGAAGGGTCTGGGCGTGCAGGAGGCAACGCTGAATCCGCGGGTGACCGAGAACATTCAGGAAATCATTGCGTTTATCGCCGGCTTGGTGGAGAAGGGATATGCCTATGAAAGCGAGGGTGACGTCTATTTCCGTACCTCCCGGTTCCCGGAATACGGCAAGCTGTCCCATCAGAACATGGACGAACTGCAGTTCGGTATCCGGGTTGAGGTAGGCGAGCGCAAAGAAAACCCGCAGGACTTCGTGTTATGGAAGGGAGCGAAGCCGGGGGAGATCAGCTGGTCGAGCCCCTGGGGAGAAGGCCGCCCCGGCTGGCATATCGAATGCTCTGCAATGGTTCACAAGTACCTTGGGGATACCATCGACATTCACGGCGGCGGACAGGATTTGACGTTCCCGCATCATGAATGCGAGATTGCCCAGTCGGAATGTACGACCGGCCATCCGTTGGCCAACTACTGGATGCATAACGGCTTCGTCAACATCAACAATGAGAAAATGTCGAAGTCGCTGGGCAACGGGGTGAACGTAAACCAGCTGCTGAAGACGATTAGCCCTCAGATCATTCGTTATTTCATGTTATCCGGTCATTATCGGAATCCGCTGAACTTCAGCGACGACGCTGTTGAGCAGGCGAAGGGAAGTCTGCAGCGCATTGAGAACTGTTTAGCCGGGCTGAAGCATCGCTTGGCGGGAGCTGAAGCGGGAGAGGCGGAGCCCGCGGTGCAGGCTGCCGTTACAGGGGTCAAAGAGCAATTCGAACAGAAGATGAACGACGATTTCAATACGCCGGATGCGATTACGGCCGTGTTCGAGCTTGTGAATGCGGCAAACCAATACATGGCGCAAGACACCGTGACTGCAGGCTCTCTGCAGCTGCTGCTTGATCAGTTTGCTGCGATGGATCGGGTATTGGGCATACTAGCGCAAGAAGAGCCAGCGCTCTTGGACGAAGAAATCGAGCAGCTGATAATCGAACGTACGGAGGCACGAAAATCCAAAAACTGGGCTCGTGCGGACGAAATTCGGGATTTGCTTACCGAAAAGGGAATACTGCTGGAGGATACTCCTCAAGGCATTCGTTGGCGGAGAAAATAATGAAAAGTGATAACACGGCATTTCCGCCGCTGGACGGCAATCTGTTTGCTTTTCCCCCTTCCAAGGACCCAAAGCTTCTGAACCCGATCGTTCTAGCCTACTTGGGGGACGCCATCTATGAAGTGTTTGTTCGCCAATACGTCATCGGGCAGCCCAATCACCGCCCGAATCATCTGCACCGCGAGTCTACGCAGTTCGTCTCTGCAAAGGCGCAGGCTCGCGCTTTGGCCGAGTGGCTCCCAAGGCTCACTGAGGAGGAGCTTGACATCGTGAAGCGGGGGCGCAACGCCAAATCCGGCACGACCGCCAAGAATGCGGATGTGCTGGAATACCGGCATAGCACGGCCTTTGAATGCTTGCTGGGCTACTTATACTACACAAAGCAATGGGAGCGGCTCCAAGGGCTGATGCTGCTTTCCCTAGAAAAGCACAATTCGAAAGAAAATCAATGAATCTATAAAGGAGGAGTGTTGTTTCATGGATGAGCAAGAAGTGCTGGCTGGAAAGCACTCCGTGCTGGAAGCGCTGCGTTCCGGACGGAGCATCAACAAGATATGGATTGCCGAGCAGGCTCAGAAGCAGCTGACCCAGCCTATTATCGCCGAGGCCAAGCAGAACGGAGTCATCGTTCAGTTCGCCGATAAAAGGAAGCTGGATCAGATGGCTGCAGGCGTCCAGCATCAGGGCGTGGTTGCCCAAGTGGCGCCGCAAGCGTACGTGGAAGTGGACGACATTCTTGCCCGCGCCGCGGAGCGGGGAGAACAGCCGTTTATTCTCATTCTCGACGAGATCGAAGATCCGCACAACCTGGGATCCATTCTCCGGTCGGCCGATTGCACGGGAGTTCACGGCGTGATTATCCCGAAGCGGCGCTCGGTCGGATTAACGGCTACGGTATCCAAAACGTCGGCTGGGGCCGTCGAATATGTCCCTGTTGCCAGGGTGACGAATATTTCCCAGACCATAGAAGAGCTGAAAGAAAAGGGTGTATGGGTAGCCGGAGCGGATGTTGGGGCAACGCAGCCGATTTATGAGACGAATCTGAATTTGCCGCTCGCCATCGTTATCGGCAATGAGGCGAAAGGAATGGGGCGATTGATCAAGGAAAGATGCGACTTTCTGCTCAAGCTGCCCATGTTCGGGAAGATTAACTCCCTGAACGCTTCCGTTGCCGCATCCGTATTTATGTACGAGGTCGTGCGACAACGAATGGCCGCCCGATAGGGCGGCAGATTCCCTCGATGATTCAGGAAATTCTAATCGTAGACGGCTATAACATTATCGGCGCGTGGCCCGAGCTTCAGCGGCTGAAGGAGCTCAGTCTCGAGGAGGCCCGGGATCGGCTTATCGACATTATGGCGGAGTATCAGTCTTTTTCGGGGATGAAGGTTATCGTGGTCTTCGATGCGTACTACGTGCCCGGGCTCGGCAAGAAGTATTTGCAGCGGAAGCTATCGGTCTACTATACCAAGGAGAAAGAGACGGCCGACGAATTGATAGAGCGCTTGGTTACCGAGAATATCGGCCGCCGCAAACAAATTTACGTGGCGACGAACGACATGACGGAGCAGCATGTCATTTTCGGCAAGGGGGCGGCGAGGCTACCGTCCGGAGAACTGCTGGTGAAGGTCCGTCAATCCAGGCAGGAGATCAGGCAGCGAATTCACGAGAACAAAAATGTGCGCCCCGGTGCGGTGGAAGGCAGGCTGAAAGAGGACGTTCGCGACCTGCTCGAAAAATGGCGCAGAGGGCGGTAGAACGCTGTCAAATGTAGCTTTT
This sequence comes from Paenibacillus sp. GD4, assembly GCF_030846225.1. NCBI lineage: Bacteria > Bacillati > Bacillota > Bacilli > Caryophanales > Paenibacillaceae > Paenibacillus > Paenibacillus sp. GD4. Next base: position 2,238,960 of record NZ_JAVCYK010000001.1, on the reverse strand, counting down.
GCTAGCGGAAATCCGGTTGACGATAATAGATTACATAATGTATACTAATCCTATCTTTTCAAGAGTAGGGCCGGAGGGATTGTGGTGAGTGTCGACGTCAAAGAGTTGAGAATGTACGAATACGACCTCAAGGCCGACGAAGATCTTGTCGAAGCGGTCCGGGACGGTAACAGCGAAGCGCTCGAATACTTGATCAACAAGTACAGAAACTTTGTTCGTGCCAAGGCGCGTTCCTATTTTCTGATAGGCGCCGACAGAGAAGATATCGTGCAAGAAGGCATGATTGGCTTATACAAGTCCATCCGAGATTTCCGCGGCGACAAGCTCGCCTCCTTCAAGGCGTTCGCAGAGCTCTGTATCACACGCCAAATCATCACGGCCATCAAAACGGCTACTCGCCAGAAGCATATTCCTTTGAATTCCTATGTGTCGTTGGACAAGCCGATTTATGACGAGGATTCCGACCGGACATTGCTTGATGTCATTTGCGGATCCCGCGTTTCCGACCCTGAAGAGCTCATCATTAATCAAGAGGAGTTCAGCGGGTTAGAAGATAAGATGGGCGAAATTCTAAGCGATCTGGAGCGAAGAGTGTTGATGCTGTATCTGGACGGGCGCTCCTATCAGGAGATTGCTGTCGATCTGGACCGTCATGTCAAGTCGATTGATAACGCGCTTCAGCGGGTTAAGCGTAAGCTCGAGAAATATTTGGAAGTAAGAGACGCATAGTTTGGGCACCGTTGCTTGATGCAAGGTGCTTTTTTTGTGGGATGGAGTTCGAGATCCTCTTTGTCTGGGTTTAGAGGCGCAGTTTATGGTGAATACTGGAGAAAATGAGGCTTGAGGCGGCTCCTTGTTAATCTCTTTTCCTTGACATGGTGTTACGCGTGTGCTAAAGTGTTCAGGTAGCCTTAATCCGCGAGGCGTTTTTTTTGCTGATCGTTTAAGGTTGTAAATCTTAAGGCTAGACGTAGGAGGTGTACATCATGCGGGTAATTATCACGTTAGCGTGCACAAACTGCAAGCAAAGAAACTACGCAACTACCAAAAATAAGCGTAACCATCCAGACCGCATGGAGTTGAAGAAATTCTGTCGGTTCTGCAATGAGCAAACCGCTCATCGCGAAACCCGCTAAGTTTTTGGAGGTGTAGTTGTGTCCTTTTTGGCTAGAGTTAAGCAGGGATTCGGCAACACATTTTCCTTTTTTGCGGACAGCTGGTCCGAATTGAAAAAAGTAAAATGGCCTACGCGCAAGGAGCTGACAAGCTACACGCTGGTGGTGCTTTTTACAGTCGTCTTTGTGACGGTGTACTTCTACGTTCTGGACTTGGGTATTTCTGAGCTGATTCGCCTCGTGTTCGAATAATTTAAGTGTCGGGTGGCGAACGTATGGAAATGGAGAAAAGATGGTACGTCGTACATACCTATTCCGGGTATGAGAATAAAGTAAAGGCGAACTTGGAAAAGCGCGTCGAATCCATGGATATGAAGGACAAGATCTTTCGCGTGCTGGTTCCCATGGAAGAAGAGCTTGTGAATAAAGACGGCAAGAAGAAGACGGTGATGCGCAAGGTGTATCCCGGCTATGTTCTGGTGGAGATGATCCAAACGGACGATTCTTGGTATGTCGTGCGGAATACGCCTGGGGTGACGGGCTTTGTTGGTTCAACCGGTTCCGGTTCGAAGCCGACGGCTTTGCTGCCTGAGGAAGTAGAAGCGATTCTCAAGCACATGGGCATGGAAGAGCCGAAGCCGAAGATCGACTTCGAGCTCAAGGATAGTGTGCGTGTGAAAGTCGGACCTTTTGCCAATTTTGTCGGATCCGTGGAAGAAATTCTGGTCGACAAGAGCAAACTCAAGGTTCACGTCAACATGTTCGGGCGGGAGACTCCTCTGGAGCTCGACTACCACCAGGTAGAGAAGCTTTAGTCGATAGAACCCGGCCATACTACGTACGAGGAGGTGTCACACAATGGCAAAAAAGGTTATCAAAATGGTAAAGCTGCAGGTTCCTGCAGGGAAAGCGAATCCAGCGCCGCCAATCGGTCCTGCACTTGGTCAAGCAGGGGTTAACATCATGGCATTCTGTAAGGAGTTCAACGCTCGTACAGCAGACCAGGCTGGTTTGATCATTCCTGTTGTAATCTCGGTGTTCGAGGATCGTTCTTTCACGTTCGAAACAAAAACACCTCCAGCGGCTGTATTGCTTCGTGTAGCTGCCGGTATCGAAAAAGGTTCTGGCGAGCCTAACAAGAAGAAGGTTGCAACCGTAAAGCGTTCGAAAGTTCGCGAAATCGCTGAGCAAAAAATGCCTGACCTGAACGCTGCATCCGTAGAGGCTGCTATGCGTATGGTTGAAGGTACAGCTCGCAGCATGGGCGTAGTGATCGAAGACTAATTCGAGATCTCGTCCTAAGATTCCGACGGCCGGTCCACCGGAGTAGGAACACACAGTGGGAGGATATTCCGCTAATACCACATAGGAGGAAAAGTGAATGCCGAAACACGGTAAGAAATACGTAGAAGCTGCCAAGCTGATCAACCCAGAGACTTTCTATGAGCCTGCTGAAGCGATCGCATTGGTTAAGCAAGCTGCTCGCGCGAAATTCGACGAGACAGTAGAAGTAGCAGTACGTTTGGGCGTAGACCCTCGTAAACAAGACCAGGCTGTTCGTGGCGTTGTTGTATTGCCGCACGGTACTGGTAAAACTCAACGTGTTCTTGTATTTGCTAAAGGCGACAAAGCCAAAGAAGCGGAAGCAGCCGGTGCTGATTTCGTAGGCGATCAAGACATGATTAACAAGATCCAGCAAGGCTGGTTCGAATTCGACGTTTGCGTAGCGACACCTGATATGATGAGTGAAGTAGGTAAGCTGGGTCGAATCCTGGGTGGTAAGGGCTTGATGCCTAACCCTAAAGCCGGTACGGTTACGTTTGACGTAGCTAAGGCTGTTCAGGAGATCAAAGCAGGTAAGATCGAATACCGTCTGGATAAAGCGGGTCAAATCCACGCTCCGATCGGTAAGGTATCTTTCGATGCTGAGAAGCTTGCTGAAAACTTCAAGGCGCTTGTGGATGCACTGAACCGTGCGAAGCCGGCTGCTGCGAAGGGTGTATACCTCAAGAACATTGCGGTATCGTCCACTATGGGTCCTGCAGCTCGCGTAAACGTACAAACCTTTAGATAAGCTGCGTTTGCAGCGTGGAATAGCTTGGCAGTTGACTTTCCGAAGTCGCCATGCTAATCTAACTAAGGTTCTGACAAACGAATATAACTTACCGAAGACAGCAGGTGCTTCGCAAGAAGCTTAATCTCCTGCCGAGGTGTTATGATATAAGATCGTATTTCTTTGCTTAATTGCGAGAATTCGTGTATCATCATGCCTTCGCCGAGTCTGCGAAGGCATTTTGCTTTTTGTGGAGGCAGAATGCCTAGCGGACCGTGAACTCGAGCGGATCATGTACAAGGGTCTGGTAAGTTTTTCAGTAGGGTTAAACGTAAGTATTTTTGAATTGTAGGAGGTGCAAGAATGGCAAACGCGAAAATCATCGAGCAGAAATCTCAACAAGTTGCGGAAGTAATGGAGAAGCTGAAAGACAGCTCCTGCACAATCGTAACTGACTATCGCGGTCTTAACGTAGCTCAAGTTACTGAGCTCCGTAAGCAGCTTCGCGAAGCAGGCGTTGAATTCCAGGTTCTGAAGAACACTCTGGTACGCCGTGCAACAGCGGGTGCTGAATTGTCTGAGCTTGACGAGTACTTGAGCGGTCCAACCGCCATTGCTTTCAGTAAGGACGATATCGTAACTCCAGCCAAAATCTTGACGGACTTCGCTAAGAAGAACGACAAGCTGGAAGTAAAAGCTGGCGTTGTTGAAGGTCGAGTTGTTGATTACAGCCAAATCAAAGCACTGGCAGATCTGCCTTCCCGCGAAGGTCTCCTGTCCATGTTGCTCAGCGTGCTTCAAGCTCCTATGCGCAACTTCGCCCTTGCGGTTAAGGCTGTTGCAGAGAAGAACGAAGGCGGCGCTCAAGAAGCCTAATCGCTTCGAACGGGTAAGTTAAAACTAATCTATTACTATATTGGAGGTTCAACCATGAGCAAAGAGCAAATCTTGGAAGCCATTAAAGGCATGACTGTATTGGAACTGAACGATCTCGTTAAAGCAATCGAAGAAGAATTCGGCGTAACTGCAGCAGCTCCAGTAGCTGTAGTAGCTGGCGGCGGCGCTGCTGAAGCAGCTGCTGAGCAAACAGAATTCGACGTAATCTTGAACAACGCTGGTGCTTCCAAAATCAACGTTATCAAGGTTGTTCGCGAAATCACTGGTCTTGGTCTGAAAGAAGCAAAAGACCTGGTTGACGGCGCACCGAAGCCTTTGAAAGAAAAAATCGGCAAAGAAGAAGCAGAATCCATCAAAGCAAAGCTGGAAGAAGCTGGCGCTTCCGTAGAAGTGAAGTAATTCAAGCCTCAACCGCCCCTTGTAGAGCTAACCCTCTCCAAGGGGTTTTGCTTTAAGACCGAAATTGAGGAGGTGATCTAGTGTCGGAGCACTATTATTCGTCTAAGCCTTCGACGGCGCATGACATTCATACGATCGAAGAGACTCTTCGTGGCAAACGCTTCACCTTTCAGACGGACGCGGGTGTCTTCTCCAAGAAGGGAATCGATTTCGGATCAAAGCTCTTAATTGACACCGTAACTTTAGAGCCTAATGCGAAAGTGCTGGATGTGGGATGCGGCTATGGGCCTATCGGCATTTCCTTAGCGACATTAGTCCCCCAAGGTCATGTAACGATGGTCGATATCAACGAGCGGGCTATTGCTCTAGCCAAAGACAATGCAGCGCGTAATCGCGTAACCCACGTTCGGGTTCTTCAGAGTGATACGCTGAATGAAGTGATGGATGAAACCTTTGATGCGGTCGTGACGAATCCCCCGATTCGTGCGGGTAAGGAAATCGTTCATCGAATTTTTGAGCAGGCGAGCAAGGTTTTGGTGGAAGGCGGCAGCCTATGGGTCGTGATTCAGAAAAAACAAGGCGCACCGTCAGCCTTCGCCAAGATGGAGACGCTGTTCTCTTCTGTGGAGGAAGTAGATAAGGACAAGGGCTATCGAATTCTCAAAGCAACCAAATAAATTGCAAGGAATATATCGTTTGTCTAAAGGGCCTTGTATTTGGTGTGGAATGAAGATAAACGATATATTCCTTACATGGAATTATCCTTGACTTGATTTTTTATATATGGTATTATCATATAATGTCAGTATAAACAATGGGATATTTGTCTTTAGTTTGCTAAAATGTCAAGAATTATTTTCATACCCAGGGTGAATAAAAATTTAACTTATTACGTATAATGTTTAAATTTTAAGTAAACCCTACCAAGTATGGAGAAAATTGCGGTGACATGAAATTTCGTCTAACCATGCGGCGCGGAAGCTTCCTTATGAAGAAATACTTCGGCGGTCCTACCTTACGAAGACTTCGGTTAGGGGCTTTTATTTTGTTCTATTGAGTAGACACGAGGGGTGAATCTAAGTTGGCGGGTCATCTTGTTCAATTAGGTCGACGTAAGCGCAGGTCATATGCTCGGATTCATGAGGTTTTGGAGGTTCCGAACCTGATTGAAATCCAACAGAAATCATATCAGTGGTTTCTTGATGAAGGATTGCGTGAAATGTTTCAGGATATTTCCCCGATACAGGATTTTACGGGGAATTTAGTGCTGGAATTCATCGACTATAGCTTAGGAGAGCCTAAGTATTCGGTAGACGAATCCAAAGAGCGTGACGTCACGTTTGCCGCACCGCTTCGAGTAAAGGTACGGTTGATTAATAAGGAAACCGGCGAGGTTAAAGAGCAAGAGGTCTTCATGGGAGACTTCCCTCTGATGACGGAAACCGGAACATTCATTATCAACGGCGCCGAACGGGTTATCGTCAGTCAGCTGGTTCGTTCTCCAAGTGTATACTTCAGCACGAAGGTTGATAAGAACGGAAAGAAAACATATACCGCTACCGTCATTCCAAATCGCGGTGCATGGCTCGAGCTCGAAACGGATGCGAAGGATATCATCTATGTAAGGATCGACCGTACACGCAAAATTCCGGTAACCGTATTGCTGCGTGCTCTCGGTTTCGGTACGGATGCAGAAATCATAGATTTGCTGGGTGATGACGAGTACATTCGCAACACCCTGGATAAGGATAACACGGACTCTACGGATAAGGCTCTTATTGAGATTTACGAGCGTCTTCGTCCGGGTGAGCCTCCTACGCTGGATAACGCGCGCAGCCTGCTTGTTGCCCGTTTCTTCGATCCGAAGCGCTATGATTTGGCAAATGTAGGTCGTTACAAGATTAATAAGAAGCTTCATATCAAGAATCGTTTGTTCAATCAACGCCTGGCTGAGACGCTAGTAAATCCGGAGACGGGTGAAATTCTAGCGGAAGCCGGACAATTGATTGACCGTCGTTTGTTAGATGAGATTCTGCCGCATTTGGAAGATAACGTAGGCTTTAAGGAGTACGCTGTTGTCAACGGCGTTACGGAGTCCGATCGTATTCCGCTGCAGAGCATCAATGTATATTCGCCTCTGGAAGACGGCAAGATCGTCAAGGTGACGGCGAACGGGAAGATTGATAAGTCGGTCAAGCATATTACGCCTGCTGACATTATCGCTTCTATCAATTACTTTATTAACTTGTTGCACGGAATCGGCAATACCGATGATATCGACCACTTGGGTAACCGTCGTCTTCGTTCCGTAGGGGAACTGCTTCAGAACCAGTTCCGTATCGGTTTGTCCCGGATGGAGCGCGTGGTACGCGAGCGGATGTCGATCCAAGATGCCAATGTCATTACGCCTCAGGCTTTGATTAATATTCGTCCGGTTATCGCTTCGATCAAGGAGTTCTTCGGAAGCTCCCAGCTGTCGCAGTTTATGGATCAGACGAACCCGCTTGCCGAGCTTACGCATAAGCGTCGTTTGTCGGCACTCGGACCCGGTGGTTTGACGAGAGAGCGCGCAGGCTTCGAAGTCCGCGACGTTCACCACTCCCACTATGGCCGTATGTGTCCAATCGAGACGCCGGAAGGTCCGAACATCGGTTTGATCAACTCCTTGTCGACATTCGCGCGGATTAACGAGTATGGCTTCATCGAAGCCCCATATCGTTGGGTTGATCCTAAGACGGGCCGTGTTACGGATCAGATTGCTTACCTCACAGCGGATGAAGAGGATAACTACGTTGTGGCTCAGGCGAACGCCGAGCTCGACGAAGAAGGCCGCTTCAAGAACGATACCGTTATCGTTCGTTATAAGGATGATAACCTCGTTTTACCTAAGGATCGCGTTGACTACATGGACGTATCGCCTAAACAGGTTGTGTCCGTTGCAACAGCGCTCATTCCGTTCCTGGAGAATGACGATTCCAACCGTGCGCTCATGGGTTCCAACATGCAGCGGCAGGCCGTACCATTGCTAATCCCTAAGGCACCTCTCGTAGGTACCGGTATGGAGCATAAATCGGCTAAGGATTCGGGTGTTTGTATCGTCTCCAAGGTGAACGGCTTCGTAGAACGCGTCTCGGCGAATGAGATTTGGGTTCGTCGCCAGGATATGGTCGACGGCAAGCTTGTAACCGGCGATCTGGTGAAGCATAAGCTTCATAAGTTTATGCGCTCCAACCAAGGTACTTGCATCAACCAGCGTCCGATTTGCCGCAAGGGCGAGCAAGTTCGCGTCGGTGATATTTTAGCCGACGGTCCATCCACGGAGATGGGTGAATTGGCACTTGGACGTAACGTCGTCGTTGCCTTTATGACTTGGGAAGGCTACAACTACGAGGATGCGATCCTGCTTAGCGAAAAGCTTGTGAAGGAAGATGTGTACACTTCCATTCACATTGAAGAATATGAGTCCGAAGCGCGGGATACCAAGCTGGGGCCGGAAGAAATTACACGCGACATCCCGAACGTAGGGGAAGATGCGCTGAAAAACCTCGACGAGCGCGGTATTATCCGTGTGGGTGCGGAGATTGCCGCCGGCGACATCCTTGTCGGTAAGGTAACGCCGAAAGGGGTAACCGAGCTGACGGCGGAAGAGCGTTTGCTCCATGCGATTTTCGGTGAGAAAGCACGTGAAGTACGTGATACCTCCCTGCGTGTGCCTCACGGTACCGACGGTATCGTTGTTGACGTGAAGGTGTTCACTCGTGAGAATGGCGATGAGCTGCCTCCGGGTGTAAACCAGCTCGTTCGTGTCTACATCGCTCAGAAGCGGAAAATTTCTGAAGGCGATAAAATGGCCGGACGTCATGGTAACAAAGGGGTTATCGCACGCATCCTGGCGGAAGAGGACATGCCGTTCCTGCCGGATGGCACACCTGTACAGGTTGTATTGAACCCGCTTGGGGTTCCTTCCCGGATGAACATCGGTCAGGTGCTTGAGCTTCACTTAGGTATGGCAGCGAAATATTTGGGTATTCACACGGCAACCCCGGTATTTGACGGTGCGCGTGAATATGACGTGTTTGATACCATGGAAGAAGCCGGTATGCAGCGTAACGGGAAGACCCTCTTGTACGACGGTCGTACAGGAGAACCGTTTGAACGCGAAGTTACCGTCGGCGTTATGTATATGATTAAGCTGGCGCACATGGTTGACGATAAGATCCATGCCCGTTCTACTGGTCCTTACTCGCTTGTTACGCAGCAGCCGCTGGGTGGTAAGGCGCAGTTCGGCGGTCAGCGCTTCGGTGAGATGGAGGTATGGGCGCTTGAAGCCTATGGTGCCGCTTATACACTTCAAGAGATCTTGACCGTCAAGTCTGACGACGTCGTAGGGCGCGTGAAGACTTATGAATCGATTGTCAAAGGTGAGAACGTTCCTGAGCCGGGCGTTCCGGAATCCTTCAAAGTTTTGATCAAAGAGCTTCAAAGCTTGGGTATGGACGTCAAGATCCTGACCGAGAACGAAGAAGAGATCGAAATGAAGGAAGCGGACGATGATGATGAGGTAACAAGCGATAAGCTGAACCTTAATCTCGAAGGCGCGGAAATGGGTGTAGAATAACTTTTTACATGCTTGTTACACCACAAATGAGGAGGGTTGCTCCTTCATGGACGTCAACAACTTTGAATTTATGAAAATCGGCTTGGCCTCTCCGGATAAGATCCGATCGTGGTCCCGAGGTGAAGTAAAAAAGCCGGAGACGATTAACTACAGAACGCTGAAGCCGGAAAAAGAAGGCTTGTTCTGCGAGAAAATTTTCGGACCGACCAAGGACTGGGAGTGCCATTGCGGTAAATATAAACGTGTACGTTATAAAGGCGTTGTCTGCGATCGCTGCGGCGTCGAAGTAACTCGTCAAAAGGTGCGTCGTGAGCGGATGGGTCACATCGAGCTCGCGGCCCCTGTATCGCATATTTGGTACTTCAAAGGAATTCCGAGCCGTATGGGTCTTGCACTCGATATGTCTCCCCGTTCCTTGGAAGAAATCATTTACTTCGCTTCCTACGTAGTGACGGATCCAGGGGATACGCCTCTGGAGAAGAAGCAATTGCTCTCGGAGAAGGAATACCGCAGCTATCGTGAGAAGTACGGTTATGCTTTCCAAGCCGGTATGGGCGCCGAAGCAGTCAAGAAGCTCCTTATGGATATCGACATTGAGAAGGAAGTCGATATGCTCAAAGAAGAGCTAAAGACAGCGCAAGGTCAGCGTCGTAACCGTGCGATCAAGCGTTTGGAGGTAATGGAGGCGTTCCGGAACTCCAAAAACTTGCCTGAGTGGATGGTATTGGATGTGCTTCCGGTCATCCCGCCGGAGCTTCGTCCGATGGTTCAGCTCGATGGCGGCCGTTTCGCCACCTCCGACTTGAACGATCTGTACCGCCGCGTAATCAACCGGAACAACCGTCTGAAGCGACTGCTTGATCTCGGCGCACCGGACATCATTGTTCAGAACGAGAAGCGGATGCTGCAGGAAGCGGTCGACGCCTTGATCGACAACGGTCGTCGCGGCCGTCCTGTTACCGGACCGGGTAACCGTCCGCTGAAGTCCCTCAGCCATATGCTGAAGGGTAAGCAGGGTCGTTTCCGTCAAAACCTTCTCGGTAAGCGTGTTGACTACTCCGGCCGTTCCGTTATCGTAGTAGGACCGAGCCTGAAGATGTATCAATGCGGTCTGCCGAAGGAAATGGCGCTCGAACTATTCAAGCCTTTCGTAATGAAGGAGCTTGTGAATAAAGGCTTGGCCCACAACATCAAGAGTGCGAAGCGCAAAGTAGAACGCGTTAGCCCTGAGGTTTGGGACGTTCTTGAAGAAGTAATTAAGGAGCATCCGGTTCTTCTGAACCGTGCCCCCACATTGCACAGACTCGGGATTCAGGCGTTTGAGCCGATTCTCGTTGAAGGTCGTGCGATCAAGCTGCATCCGCTCGTATGTACAGCGTATAACGCTGACTTCGACGGGGACCAGATGGCCGTTCACGTACCATTGTCTGCGGAAGCGCAAGCGGAAGCACGAATTCTGATGCTTGCAGCAGGCAATATCTTGAACCCTAAGGACGGAAAGCCGGTTGTTACTCCGTCTCAGGATATGGTTCTCGGTAGCTTTTACTTGACGATGGACAGCAAGACAGCTAAGGGAGCAGGAACGATTCTTCGTACCGTTCATGAAGCCGTATCCTTGTACCATCGCGGAGATGCATCCCTGCACGCGCGTGTTGCCATTCCGGCAAAAGCTTTGGGTAAAACCAGCTTTACTCCGGAGCAGCAGGAAGCGATGCTCGTAACAACGATCGGTAAGATTATCTTTAATGAAATTTATCCGGCCGATTTCCCATTCATCAACGAGCCTACAAAGCAAAATCTGTTGAACGGCATTCCTGACACCTTCTTTGTATTCGAGAAGGGCGGAGACATCCGCAAGAAGTTTGAGGAACTACCTGAGCAGAAGGCAGTAGGTAAGGATTACCTGGGGACGATCATTGCTGAGTGCTTCCGTCGTTATCACACGACGCAGACATCCATTATTTTGGATAACATTAAACAGCTCGGCTTCACCTATTCAACCCGTGCGGGAATTTCGATCGCCGTTGCCGACGTTACGGTACCGGAAGAGAAGGAACGCATCTTGGGAGAATCGGAAGAGAAGGTTCGTGTGGTTACGAATCAATATCGCCGTGGTCTCATTACGGACGACGAGCGTTATGATCGCGTAATTGCCATCTGGAGTAAAGCGAAGGATGAAATCACGGATATCCTGATGAAATCCTTGGATAAATACAATTCCATCATGATGATGGTGGAATCCAAAGCACGGGGTAACAAATCGCAGATCACCCAGCTGGGCGGTATGCGGGGTCTTATGGCTAACCCATCCGGTAGAATTATCGAGTTGCCGATCAAATCGAACTTCCGTGAAGGTCTGACGGTATTGGAGTACTTTATCTCCACGCACGGCGCCCGGAAAGGTTTGGCGGATACGGCGCTTCGTACGGCGGACTCCGGTTACTTGACTCGTCGTCTCGTAGACGTTGCTCAAGACGTAATCGTTCGTGACGAAGATTGCGGTACGGATAAAGGCTTTATTGTTAGCCGTATTCAGGATGGCAAGGAAGTTATTGAGGATCTGTATGACCGTATTGAAGGACGCTATTCGTTCGAGACAATCCGTCATCCGCAGACCGGTGAAGTTATTGTGTCCAGAAACGAGCTAATTACATCTGGAATTGCAGATGCAATTGTTGACGCCGATATTCAAAAGCTGCAAATCCGTTCTGTTCTCAGCTGCCGCACGCGCCATGGCGTATGTAAGAAATGCTACGGACGTAACTTGGCTACAGGCCAGCATGTAGAGATCGGAGAAGCGGTCGGTATCATCGCAGCCCAGTCCATCGGGGAACCGGGAACTCAGCTCACGATGCGTACGTTCCATACCGGTGGTGTTGCCGGAGATGATATTACGCAAGGTCTTCCGCGGATTCAGGAGCTTTTCGAAGCTCGGAATCCGAAAGGGCAAGCGATCATCACCGAAATCGACGGTGTGGTTAAAGATATCCGTGAAGCGAAAGAGCGCCGCGAAATTGAAGTTAGCGGTGAAGCGGAATCCAAGGTATATTCCGTACCTTACGGCTCCCGCGTTCGTGTGACGGTCGGCCAGAACGTAGAGGCGGGCGACGAGCTCACCGAAGGTTCCATCGACCCGAAAGAAATGCTGCGTATCAAGGGGATCCGCGGCGTGCAGAACTATATCCTACAGGAAGTTCAGCGCGTATACCGGAACCAGGGCGTAGAAATCAACGATAAGCACGTTGAGGTTATGATTCGTCAAATGCTGCGGAAGATCCGTATTGTGGATGCGGGGAATACTACTTTGCTTCCAGGATCGTTCGTTGATATTCATGAATATGAAGAAGCGAACAAGGTGGCGCTCTTTGCTGGAGAAGAGCCAGCAGTCGCTAAGCCTGTGCTTCTCGGTATTACCAAAGCTTCTCTCGAGACGGACTCCTTCCTGTCTGCAGCGTCCTTCCAAGAGACGACCCGCGTTCTTACGGATGCGGCGATCAAAGGTAAGGTTGACCAGTTGCTAGGTTTGAAAGAGAATGTTATTATCGGTAAGCTGATTCCTGCGGGTACTGGGATGTCGAGATATCGCAACATCCGTATCACCAACCCAAATGAGGATGAGACGGAAGCGGTTGAGAACGAAGTGGAAGCTGTAACCGTAGAGTAATGATGGGAACTGCTGGTCTTCATGTGAATTTCCAAATAAATTCTTTGTGAAGACCAGCTTCCTTCCTTGACACTGCTTTTTCTAAGTGCTAATATATCAAAGTGTGCCATTTTATATGAATCACCTGTCCCTCTGAAAGGATGTTTCTATGTCTTATGAAGAAGTGAAACAGGCGGCTAATATAATTACCGGCACGAAGCAGGCAACCAAAATCGTGGAGCTAGGCAAGGCCACGGAAGTGTTTGTTGCGAAAGATGCAGATCCGCGAATTACGATAAAGATGGTTAACCTCTGCAAGAAGATGGGGGTTAAAGTAACATACGTGGAATCCATGAAAATGCTAGGTAAAGCGTGTGGAATTGAAGTAGGCGCTGCTATGGCGGCGGTAGTGAATGAATGAAGTCATCATGTTTTTGTCGTGAAAACTTGTTCTGAGTCTTGGCGGCAAAAACTTTTCCTTTGTTCATTTACGATTCGCCTGGATCTGTGGGCTTGGAATCAGAAAGGACTTATTTCTTAGAAGGAGGTGGCCACATGCCAACAATTAACCAGCTCGTTCGTAAAGGACGTCAAGCAAAAGTTGTAAAATCCAAATCCCCCGCTCTGCAAAAAGGCTTCAACGCCTTGAAGAGAGAAGCAACGGATTTGAGCGCTCCTCAAAAGCGTGGTGTATGTACTCGTGTAGGTACAATGACGCCGAAGAAACCGAACTCCGCTCTTCGTAAATATGCGCGTGTTCGTTTGACTAACCGTGTTGAGGTAACTGCTTATATCCCGGGTATCGGACACAACCTGCAGGAGCACAGCGTAGTGCTGATCCGCGGCGGTCGTGTTAAGGACCTTCCAGGGGTTCGTTACCACATCGTTCGTGGTGCGCTTGATACCGCAGGCGTGAACAACCGTAAGCAAGCTCGTTCCAAGTACGGCGCTAAGCGTCCGAAAGTGAAGAAGTAATAAACTAGAATGACAGAATGAATTTTTTGAGAAAGGGGGATAACTATGCCTCGTAAAGGTCCAGTTACTCGCAGAGACGTATTGCCAGATCCAATTTATAATAGCAAATTGGTTACCCGTTTGATCAACAGAATGATGCTTGATGGTAAAAGAGGTACTGCACAACGCATCCTTTATAATGCCTTCAACCTGATTCAAGAGCGTACGGGTAAAGAACCAATGGAAGTGTTCGAAACAGCGATTAAGAACATCATGCCTGTTCTTGAAGTTAAAGCTCGCCGTGTTGGGGGTGCTAACTACCAAGTACCAGTAGAAGTTCGCGCTGAGCGCCGCACTACTTTGGGACTTCGTTGGCTTGTAAACTACTCCCGCCTGCGCGGTGAGAAGACGATGGAAGAAAGACTTGCTCAAGAAATCATCGACGCAAGCAACAACACTGGCGCATCGGTTAAGAAGCGTGAAGACACACACAAAATGGCAGAAGCCAACAAAGCGTTTGCGCACTATCGTTGGTAGAATCCAAATTCAAATTCCTAAGTGTAGGAAGGAGATTTCCTGATGGCAAGAGAGTTTTCTCTGAAGGATACACGTAACATCGGGATCATGGCGCATATCGATGCCGGTAAGACAACTACTACTGAGCGCATTCTGTTCTACACAGGCCGCGTGCACAAAATCGGTGAAGTTCACGAGGGTGCTGCGACAATGGACTGGATGGAGCAGGAGCAAGAGCGTGGAATCACTATCACGTCCGCTGCTACTACAGCTCAGTGGAAGGGTCACCGTATCAATATTATCGACACCCCGGGTCACGTTGACTTCACAGTTGAGGTTGAGCGTTCCCTCCGCGTACTTGACGGCGCCGTAGGCGTATTCAGTGCGAAAGAAGGCGTTGAGCCTCAGTCCGAGACCGTTTGGAGACAAGCGGACCGCTACGGCGTACCTCGGATCGCTTACGTTAACAAAATGGATATCATCGGTGCGGATTACCTTCAGGTAATCGAGTCGATGCGCGAGAAGCTCGGTGCTAACGCGGTAGCTATTCAGCTGCCTATCGGTGCAGAGAATGACTTCAAAGGCGTAGTAGATATCGTTGAGCGTAAAGCATATGTTTACAAAGACGACCTGGGTAAAGACCCTGAGGAAGTCGAAATCCCTGCTGATCTCAAAGACAAGGTTGAAGAGCTTCGCCTTGAACTAGTAGAGAAAGTAGCGGAACTGGACGAAGAGCTTATGATGAAGTATCTGGAAGGCGAAGAGCTTTCCATCGAAGAAATCAAGAGCGGTCTTCGTAAAGGTGTAGTTAGCGTTAAGATCTTCCCAGTTATCTGCGGATCCTCTTACCGTAACAAGGGCGTTCAAATGATGTTGGATGCCGTACTAGACTACTTGCCTTCTCCAATCGATGTTCCTGATATCAAAGGAACACTCGATGATGGTACAGAAGTTGTACGGAAATCTGCTGATAATGAGCCGTTCTCTGCACTTGCTTTCAAGATCATGACGGATCCGTTTGTTGGTAAGCTGACATTCTTCCGCGTATATTCCGGCGTTCTGAACTCCGGTTCTTACGTTCTGAATGGAACCAAAGGCAAGCGTGAGCGTATTGGTCGTATTCTCCAAATGCATGCCAACAGCCGTCAAGAAATCACTGAAGTTTATGCTGGTGATATTGCAGCTGCCGTTGGTTTGAAGGATACTGTTACAGGGGACACACTCTGTGATGAGAAGCATCCGGTAATCCTGGAATCGATGAACTTCCCTGAGCCGGTTATCCAGCTCGCGGTTGAGCCGAAGACCAAAGCAGACCAAGATAAGATGGGCGTTGCTTTGTCCAAGCTTTCTGAGGAAGATCCGACATTCCGTGCACATACAGATGAAGAAACAGGCCAAACGATCATCGCTGGTATGGGTGAGCTTCACCTTGAGATTATCGTTGACCGTATGCTTCGTGAATTCAAGGTAGAAACCAACGTGGGTAAACCACAGGTAGCATACCGCGAAACATTCAAGCAAGCGGCTAAGGTTGAAGGTAAGTTCGTACGCCAATCCGGTGGCCGTGGTCAATACGGACATTGTTGGGTTGAGTTCGAACCTCTTGAGCCAGGCACAGGATTCCAATTCGAGAGCAAGGTTGTGGGTGGATCGATTCCTCGTGAATTTATCGCACCAATCCAAGCTGGTATCGAAGAATCCATGAAAAATGGTGTTTATGCAGGCTTCCCGCTTGTTGACATCAAAGCCGTGGTTGTTGACGGTTCCTACCATGATGTAGACTCCAGTGAAATGGCATTTAAGATCGCCGGTTCTATGGCGCTTAAGGCAGCAGCTGAGAAGTGTAAACCGGTTCTCCTTGAGCCGATCATGAAAGTAGAAGTAACCGTTCCGGAAGAATACATGGGCGATGTTATGGGCGACCTGAACTCCCGCCGCGGCCGTATCGAAGGTATGGACGCCAAGTTCGGTGCACAAATCATCCGCGCTAAGGTACCTCTTTCCGAAATGTTCGGATACTCCACGACGCTTCGTTCCCGTACGCAAGGTCGCGGTGTGTACTCCATGGAAATTTCTCATTATGAGGAAGTGCCTAAGTCGATTGCTGAAGAAATCGTGGCAAAAAACAAAGGCGCCTAATATAAAATTGTTACTTTGAGGAGGCATTCTATCTCATGGCAAAAGCGAAATTTGAACGCAATAAGCCGCACGTTAACATCGGTACTATCGGTCACGTTGACCATGGTAAAACAACTTTGACTGCGGCAATCACAACAGTTCTTTCCAAAAAATACGGCGGTGCTGCTGTAGCATTCGACCAAATCGACAAAGCTCCAGAAGAGCGCGAGCGCGGTATCACTATCTCCACTGCTCACGTTGAATACGAAACTCCTAACCGTCACTACGCACACGTTGACTGCCCAGGTCACGCCGACTACGTTAAGAACATGATTACTGGTGCAGCTCAAATGGACGGAGCGATCCTGGTTGTATCCGCAGCTGACGGCCCAATGCCACAGACTCGCGAGCACATCCTGCTCTCCCGTCAGGTAGGCGTACCTTACATCGTTGTATTCTTGAACAAGTGCGACATGGTTGAAGACGAAGAGTTGCTTGAACTGGTTGAAATGGAAGTTCGCGACCTGCTGAACGAATACGAGTTCCCAGGCGACGACACTCCAATCGTTCGCGGCGCTGCTCGTGAAGCACTTCAAAACCCAGATGGTCCTTGGGCTGACAAGATCGTTGAGCTGTTCGAGCACATCGATACTTACATCCCAACTCCAGAGCGCGACACTGACAAGCCTTTCTTGATGCCGGTAGAGGACGTGTTCACGATCACTGGTCGTGGTACCGTTGCTACAGGTCGCGTAGAGCGCGGTGTTGTTAAAGTTGGTGACGAAGTTGAAATTATCGGTCTTCAAGAAGAAACTCGCAAATCCGTATGTACGGGTGTTGAGATGTTCCGTAAACTGCTTGACTCCGCTCAAGCTGGTGACAACATCGGCGCATTGCTTCGCGGTGTAGACCGTAAAGATATCGAGCGTGGACAAGTTATTGCGAAGCCAGGTTCCGTTAAGCCTCACACTAACTTCACAGCTCAAATCTACGTTCTGACTAAAGAAGAGGGTGGCCGTCACAAGCCTTTCTTCACTGGCTACCGTCCTCAGTTCTACTTCCGTACAACTGACGTTACTGGTATCATCAACCTGCCAGAAGGTACTGAAATGGTTATGCCTGGAGATAACATCTCCGTTACTGTAGAACTGATCTCCCCAATCGCGATCGAAGAAGGTACTCGCTTCGCGATTCGTGAAGGCGGACGTACAGTAGGCGCAGGCGCAGTTGCTACAATCCAGAAGTAATTCGCCAACCTATATAATAGAAGAAACCCTTCACTTCGGTGGGGGGTTTTTCCTTTGTTTTTTAAAGTTTCTTCTATTATAATAAGTAAGTATTTTTCTTAGGCGAATGCATGAAAAAAAACTTGCATTATGTTTTCATTTTTTATATAATAGTGAACGTTGGTCTGTGACGTTGCGATGATGTGAGAGGTTGCTGACACACCCGGCCCCTTTGCCATAGGGGCGGCGTCAGGAGATTTTCACGGAGTATGTCCGATACTAAATTGGGCGATAGAAGGAGGGAATACTATGGCAAAGCAAAAGATTCGTATTCGTTTGAAGGCTTATGATCACAGAGTTCTGGATCAGTCCGCTGAGAAGATTGTGGAAACAGCCAAGCGTTCCGGGGCAGGAGTATCTGGTCCGATTCCGCTTCCGACTGAGAAGCAAATCATCACGATCCTGCGTGCGGTTCACAAGTATAAGGACTCGCGCGAGCAGTTCGAGATGCGCACACATAAGCGTTTGATCGATATCGTGAATCCTACACCACAAACCGTAGACGCTTTGATGCGTTTGGATCTGCCATCCGGTGTGGATATTGAGATCAAACTGTAATAGATAGTAACAGCTCGTTAAATACAATGCATGAGAGGAAAAGAGGTGTCAACGATGACTAAAGGTATCTTAGGTAAGAAGCTTGGAATGACTCAAGTGTTCACTCCGGAAGGATTGGTTGTACCGGTTACTGTAATTCTGGCTGGTCCTAACACTGTATTCCAGAAGAAGGACTTGGAGAACGACGGGTACGAAGCGATCCAAATCGGTTTTGACGATAAGAAAGAGCAAAGAGCGAATAAACCTGAGTTGGGCCATGCGAAGAAAGCAGGCGCAACACCTAAGCGCTACGTTAAAGAAATTCGCGGCATTCAAATCGGTGACTACGAGGTAGGTCAGGAGCTTAAAGCTGACATCTTCACAGCAGGCGAATTCGTTGACGTAACAGGCGTTTCCAAGGGTAAAGGGTTCCAAGGCGTAATTAAGAGACATAACCAATCCAGAGGTCCAATGACTCACGGTTCGCGTTACCACCGCGGTCCAGGTTCCATGGGTTCCATCCAAGCGAACCGCGTGCCGAAAGGTAAGAACCTGCCAGGACATATGGGTAAAGAAACAGTTACATTGCAGAACCTCGAAGTTATTCGTGTGGATGCAGAACGCAACGTAATTCTTGTAAAAGGCTCCATTCCGGGTCCTAAGAACAGCTACGTTACGGTTAAATCTTCGGTGAAAGCCTAAGAAAGCGAGAAAGGAGGATTAACAGATGCCAAAAGTAGCATTATATAACGTTAGTGGTGCCCAGGTTGGCGAAGTGGAATTGTCTGATTCCGTATTCGGTATCGAGCCGCACGTTCATGTATTGAACGAAGCAGTTTTGATGCAGCGTGCTTCCCTTCGTGCAGGTACTCATAAAACTAAAGGTCGTTCCGAAGTTCGCGGCGGTGGCCGTAAGCCTTGGAAGCAAAAAGGTACGGGTCGTGCGCGTCAAGGTAGTATCCGTGCTCCTCAATGGAAGGGTGGCGGAACCGTATTTGGTCCGACTCCGCGCAGCTATTCTTACAAGCTGCCTAAGAAAGTTCGTCGTTTGGCGATCAAATCTGCTTTGTCTTCTAAGGTAGTTGCTAGCAATATCATCGTATTGGATCAGCTGACTATGGCAGCTCCTAAGACGAAAGAATTCGCTGCAATCCTGGGTAACCTGAAGGTTGCAAGCAAAGCTTTGGTTGTAACAGCTTCGTATGAAGAGAATGTAGCATTGTCTGCACGCAACATTCCTGGTGTGAAGTTCGTAGTTGCTGACGGTATCAACGTTCTGGACGTAATGGTTCATGACAAGTTGATCATCACTAAGGACGCGGTGCAAAAGGTAGAGGAGGTGTTTGCGTAATGAAAAACCCTCGCGACATTATTAAGCGCCCGGTTATCACTGAACGTACTAGCGAAATGATGGCTGAGAAGAAATATGTTTTCGAAGTCGACATGCGCTCGAATAAAACGGAAATCAAGCAAGCGATTGAGTCCATTTTCAAAGTGAAGGTTACTGATGTTAATACTTTGAGAATGCCTGCGAAGCCGAAGCGTTATGGCCGTTACTCCGGTTATACTTCCGAGTGGAAGAAAGCTATCGTGAAGCTTAGCGCAGACAGCAAAGAATTGGAATTCTTTGAATCGGTTTAATAGAAACTTTTGAAGTAAGGAGGGAATCCACGTGCCAGTAAAAAAATATAAACCAACGTCTCCTGCAAGACGTGCGATGTCGGTTTCTACATTCGAAGAAATCACAACATCCACACCGGAGAAATCGCTTCTTGCGCCTCTTAGCAAGAAAGCAGGCCGTAACAACCAAGGTAAAATCACGGTTCGTCATCAAGGCGGCGGTCACAAGCGTAAATACCGTATTATCGACTTCAAGCGGAACAAGGATGGAATACCAGGACGCGTTGCTACGATCGAATACGATCCGAACCGTTCGGCTAACATCGCTTTGATTCACTACGTGGACGGTGAGAAGCGTTATATCCTCGCTCCTAAAGGACTGAAGGTAGACGATCAAGTCGTTTCCGGGCCAACTGCCGACATCAAAATCGGTAACGCACTTCCGATGGAGAATATCCCGGTAGGTACAGTTATCCACAACATCGAGCTGAAGCCAGGCAAAGGCGGACAATTGGTTCGTGCAGCCGGTACAGAAGCTCAGCTTCTCGGTAAAGAAGAAACTTACGTAACCGTTCGTTTATCTTCCGGTGAAGTTCGCAAGATCCTGAAGGTTTGCCGCGCTACCATCGGTTCTGTAGGTAACGAAGACTACGAACTCGTAAAAATCGGTAAAGCTGGCCGCTCCCGCTGGTTGGGTCAACGTCCAGAAGTTCGCGGTTCCGTAATGAACCCTAACGATCACCCTCACGGTGGTGGTGAAGGCCGTTCGCCAATCGGACGCAAATCTCCTATGTCTCCATGGGGCAAGCCTACCCTTGGTTACAAGACACGGAAGAAAAACAAGCACTCCAACAAGTACATCGTTCGTCGTCGTACGAAGTAATATAACCACTCGTTTTAACGAAGGGAGGAAATACGCATGGGTCGCAGTTTGAAAAAGGGTCCTTTTATCGATGGTTACCTTTTGAAAAAAGTGGAAGACATGAATGAAGCAAGCAAGAAGCAAGTGATCAAGACTTGGTCTCGCCGCTCGACGATTTTCCCGCAATTCATCGGTCACACTTTTGCGGTTTATGATGGCAAGAAGCATGTACCTGTATATGTAACCGAAGATATGGTCGGACATAAGCTGGGTGAATTTGCTCCAACCCGTACTTACAAAGGTCACACTGATTCCGATAAGAAGACGGGCAAGCGATAAGATTGATTTCGATCGAATAGATTCAGCGTAAATGAAAGGAGGTACATCCATGCAACAAGCAAAAGCTATTGCAAGATATGTTCGTATCGCTCCTCGTAAAGCTCAACTCGTGGTTGATTTGATCCGCGGTAAGCAAGTAGGTGAAGCGATCGCCATCCTGCGCCACACTCCGAAGTCCGCTTCTCCGATTATCGAGAAGGTTCTGAACTCCGCGATTGCGAACGCAGAGCATAACTACTCTTTGGACGTAAACAACTTGGTCATTTCCCAGGCTTTCGTTGATCAAGGTCCGACTCTTAAGAGATTCCGTCCTCGCGCTATGGGTCGTGCGAGCCGCATCAATAAACGTACCAGCCACATCACATTAGTGGTATCTGAGAAATAAGGAGGGATAACGTGTGGGTCAAAAAGTAAACCCGGTAGGTCTTCGGATCGGTATCATCCGTGACTGGGAATCCAAATGGTACGCAGGTAAAGATTTCGGCGATCTTCTGATGGAAGACGTTAAAATCCGTGAGTACCTTAAGCAAAAGCTGAAAGACTCTGCTGTTTCTAAGTTTGAAATCGAGCGTGCAGCAAATCGCGTTAACGTAACTATCCATACAGCGAAGCCTGGTATGGTAATCGGTAAAGGCGGTTCCGAGGTAGAAGTGATTCGCGCCTACCTGACAAAGCTGACGAACGGCAAAAAGGTTCACATCAACATCCAAGAAATCAAAAGCCCTGATCTTGACGCTGTCCTCGTTGCAGAAAGCATTGCTCAGCAGCTGGAGCGCCGCGTATCTTTCCGTCGCGCACTGAAGCAAGCAATCCAAAGAACGATGAGAGCCGGAGCAAAGGGTATCAAGACATCGACAAGCGGTCGTCTGGGCGGTGCGGAAATCGCCAGAACGGAAGGATACAGCGAAGGTACGGTACCTCTTCATACATTGCGTGCGGACATCGACTATGGTACAGCAGAAGCTCATACCACATATGGTCGTATCGGCGTAAAAGTATGGATCTATCGTGGCGAAGTTCTTCCGGCGGCTAAGAAAAAGGCTGTTACGGAAGGAGGCAACTAATCATGTTAGTTCCAAAACGTGTAAAACATCGTAAAGAGCACCGCGGCAACATGCGCGGTAACGCAAAAGGCGGCGCTGAAGTACATTTCGGTGAATACGGTCTGCAGGCTCTGGAGCCGGCATGGGTTACCAACCGTCAGATCGAAGCTGCTCGTATCGCCATGACTCGTTACATCAAGCGTGGTGGTAAGGTATGGATCAAGATTTTCCCTGCCAAGCCAATCACTCAAAAGCCGCTTGAAGTCCGGATGGGTAGCGGTAAAGGTAACGTTGAAAAATGGGTTGCTGTTGTTAAGCCAGGTAAGGTTCTGTTCGAGCTTGCCGGCGTTAGCGAAGAAATTGCTCGCGAAGCAATGCGTCTTGCCTCCCACAAGCTTCCTATCAAGACGAAGTTTGTGAAAAGAGAAGAAGTAGGCGGTGAAGCAAATGAAGGCTAGTGAATTCCGCAACTTAACCACTGCTGAGATTGAACAAAAAATCAACGGATTTAAAGAGCAGCTCTTTAACCTCCGTTTCCAATTGGCTACTGGCCAGCTCGACAACCCGGTTCAAATTCGTGAGGTTCGTAAAGAAATCGCTCGCGCTAAGACCGTTTTGCGTGAAAGAGAATTGGGTATCACTAGTTAATTAGAGAGGAGGATCTCCGATGGCTGAACGCAACGAGCGTAAAACGCAAGTGGGCAAAGTCGTAAGCGACAAGATGGACAAAACCATCGTTGTAGCTGTAGAGACCTACAAGATGCACAGCTTGTACCACAAGCGTATTAAGTACACTAAGAAATTCAAAGCTCATGATGAGAACAATGAAGCGAAAATCGGCGACGTTGTAAGAATCATGGAAACTCGCCCGCTCTCCAAGGATAAGAACTGGAGATTGGTTGAGGTCGTAGAAAAAGCGGTTATCGTTTAATATAAGCAGCGTGAACCAATTCCGGAAGGAGGGAATACACAATGATTCAACCATTTACTCGACTGGCTGTGGCTGACAACTCTGGCGCGAAGCAACTGATGTGTATCCGTGTGTTGGGTGGTACGGGTCGTCGTACAGCTAACATTGGTGATTTGATCGTTTGTTCCGTGAAAGAAGCAACACCAGGTGGCGTTGTCAAAAAGGGTGATGTAGTTAAGGCGGTTGTTGTTCGCACAAGACGCGGATCGCGCCGTAAGGACGGATCTTACATCACTTTCGACGAGAATGCAGCAGTTGTCGTTAAGGAAGATAAGAGCCCGCGCGGCACTCGTATCTTCGGACCTGTTGCTCGTGAGCTTCGTGACAGAGACTTCATGAAGATCGTTTCTCTGGCTCCGGAAGTAATCTAATCAAGCGTTCAGTTCTCTCGTGAAAAGAGGTGTAAATCAAAATGCCAAAGCAACCAAAGAAACTTGAGTCCCATAACAATAAATTGCACGTGAAGAAAGATGACTCCGTTCTTGTGATCACTGGTAAAGACAAAGGCAAGAAAGGCCGCATTCTGGCAGCTTATCCTCGTCAAAACCGTGTACTGGTTGAAGGAGTGAACATGATCAAGAAGCACTCCAAGCCGACACAACAAAACCCTCAGGGTGGAATCATTGAGCAAGAAGCTCCAATCCATGTATCTAACGTTATGCTGGTTGACCCTAAGACTGGTGGACCAACTCGTGTAGGTTACAAAGTATTGGATAACGGCAAGAAAGTTCGCGTAGCGAAAAAATCCGGTGAAGTCATCGATTAATCGACTTAGGTAAGAAAGGAGGTCCTTGATTCATGGCAGCAAGAATGAAAGATCGTTTCTTGAACGAAATCACTCCTGCTTTGATGCAGAAGTTCAACTACACTTCTGTTATGCAGGTTCCGAAAATTGAGAAGGTTGTTATCAACATGGGTGTTGGTGAAGCAGTTTCCAACTCCAAGGTGCTGGATACAGCCGTTAACGATTTGCAGCTGATCGCTGGTCAAAAGCCGGTTATCACTAAAGCAAAGAAATCCATCGCAGGCTTCAAGCTTCGTGAAAATATGCCGATCGGTGTGAAGGTAACTCTTCGCGGCGACCGTATGTATCACTTCCTTGATAAATTATTCAACGTAGCTCTTCCACGTGTACGTGACTTCCGCGGTGTATCGACCAAAGCATTCGACGGTCGCGGTAACTATACACTGGGTCTGAAAGAGCAGTTGATCTTCCCAGAGATCGAGTACGATAAAGTGGATAAAGTGCGCGGTATGGATATCGTTATCGTAACAACGGCAAAAACGGACGAAGAGTCCCGTGAATTACTAAACCAATTAGGAATGCCGTTCGTGAAGTAATGACAGCGGCATTATCGGAGGTGAATAGGTAAGTGGCAAAAACTTCGATGAAGATTAAGCAGCAGCGTGCTCCCAAGTTCAAGGTTCAAGCTTATACGCGCTGTGAACGCTGTGGTCGTCCGCATTCCGTACTACGGAAATTCAAAATTTGCAGAATTTGTTTCCGCGAATTAGCATACAAAGGCCAGATCCCTGGCGTGAAAAAAGCTAGCTGGTAAAACCCAAAGTTTCGGGAAGGAGGTTTACACACATGGTTATGTCCGATCCAATTGCAGATATGCTTACACGCATCCGCAATGCTAATGTTGTTCGTCATGAGACTGTAGAAATCCCAGCTTCGAAGATCAAGCGCGAAATCGCTGAGATCCTGAAGAAGGAAGGCTTCATCCGTGACGCTGAATATATCGAAGACAACAAGCAAGGTATCATCCGCTTGTTCCTGAAATATGGCCCGAACCAAGAGCGCGTTATTTCCGGTCTGAAAAGAATCAGTAAGCCGGGATTGCGCGTGTACACGAAGAGCCAGGAGATCCCTCGCGTTCTCGGTGGCCTCGGTATCGCGATCATCTCTACGTCCAAGGGCGTAATGACCGATAAAGAAGCTCGTCAATCCAAATCCGGCGGAGAAGTTGTCTGCTACGTTTGGTAATACCCATTTTCAAATGAACGGAGGTGCAACACATGTCCCGTATTGGTCGCAAACCAATTGCAATTCCTAGCGGAGTTAACGTCTCCCTTGATAATACAGTGATCACAGTGAAAGGACCGAAGGGTTCTTTGACTCGCGAGCTGCACAAAGATATGAAAATTACGGTTGAAGGTGAAGTTCTGAACGTAGAACGTCCATCCGACAATAAGCTGCATCGTTCCTTGCACGGTACTACTCGCAGTGTGGTTCAAAACATGGTTAGCGGTGTAACGGAAGGTTTCGTTAAGAACCTTGAACTGGTTGGTGTAGGTTACCGTGCGAACAAGACTGGCAATAAGCTGGTTTTGAACGTTGGTTACTCCCACCCTGTAGAAATCGAGCCGGCTACTGGCATCGAGTTCGAAGTTCCTTCTAACACTAAGATTATCGTTAGAGGTATCGATAAGGAGCTTGTAGGCGCAACAGCTGCAAAAATCCGTTCCGTTCGTGAACCTGAGCCGTATAAAGGTAAAGGTATTAAATACGAAGGCGAGCGCATTCTTCGTAAAGAAGGTAAAGCTGGTAAGAAGAAATAAGGTAGCTTAAGGTGTTAAGCTAAACCCATTTCTCATCCGAATCGAAAGGAGTGACCCTCGAATGATTACTAAAGGCGATAAGAACAAAGCTCGTCTGAAAAGACATCTTCGCGTTCGTAAGAAAATTCAAGGAACGACTGAGCGTCCACGCCTCAACATTTTCCGTTCCTCTAAGCATATGTATGCTCAACTGATCGACGATGTAAAAGGTGTAACGATCGCTGCCGCTTCGACTCAGGACAAAGAACTGAGAGAGAACATCGGCAATGGCGGTAACGTTGAAGCCGCGACGAAAGTCGGCGCATTGATCGCTGAGCGTGCTAAGAAAGCCGGTGTGGTTTCTGTTGTTTTTGACCGCGGCGGATACCTGTACCATGGACGTGTTAAAGCTCTTGCTGACGCTGCTCGTGAAGCAGGTCTGGAATTCTAATCAAATTTACAAACAAGGAGGTAAAGGACTTGCGTATTGATCCCAATACTTTAGAGCTATCTGAAAAAGTGGTTAATATTAACCGCGTAGCGAAAGTAGTTAAAGGCGGTCGTCGTTTCAGCTTTAGCGCACTCGTAGTCGTGGGTGACGGTAAGGGCTGGGTAGGCGCTGGTATCGGTAAAGCTTCCGAGGTTCCTGATGCGATTCGCAAAGGCATCGAAGATGCGAAGAAAAACTTGATCCATGTTCCTATCGTAGGAACAACGATTCCTCACTTGGTCATTGGCCACTTTGGCGCTGGTGAAGTTCTTCTGAAGCCAGCTTCCAAGGGTACTGGCGTTATTGCCGGCGGACCTGTTCGCGCCGTGCTTGAACTTGCCGGTGTAGGCGATATTTTGACGAAGTCCCTTGGTTCTTCCAATTCCATGAATATGGTTAATGCTACCCTCGAAGGCTTGCAGCGTCTGAAGCGTGTTGAAGAAGTTGCTAAGCTTCGCGGCAAAACCGTAGAAGAACTTTTAGGTTAGGAGGGATACCATGGCTAAGCAATTGCAAATTACGCTCAAGCGCAGCCTGATCGGTCGTCCTGAAACGCAACGTAAAACTGTTGCCGCTCTTGGCCTTCGCAAACTGCATCAAACGGTTGCTCAACCTGATAATGCTGCTATTCGCGGTATGGTGAATCAGGTTATTCATCTGATCGAAGTGAAAGAAATCGAAGCATAAATCGCTTGATAAAAAGACTAGAGGAGGTGCAAACGATGAAATTGCATGAACTTTCTTCTGCACCAGGATCCCGTCACTCCCGTAAGCGCGTTGGTCGTGGTACTGGTAGCGGCATGGGTAAGACAGCAACTCGCGGTCACAAGGGTCAAAACGCTCGCTCCGGCGGTGGCGTTCGTCCTGGTTTCGAGGGTGGTCAAAACCCGCTTTATCGTCGCTTGCCGAAGCGTGGATTCAACAACCCATTCCGTGTGGAATATGCTGTTGTCAACGTTGAGGATTTGAACAAGTTCGCGGCAGGTACGGAAGTAACTCCAGAGGTTCTTGTTGAGTCCGGTATCGTAAAAAATACTTTGGACGGCATCAAGATTCTGGGTAACGGTGAAATCACGGTTAAGCTTAGCGTGAAAGCCAACAAATTCTCCCAATCTGCGGTAGAGAAAATCCAGGCTGCCGGCGGTCAAACCGAGGTGATTTAATGTTCCGTACCATATCCAATATTATGAGAGTAGACGATCTCCGGAAACGGATCATTTTCACCCTACTGGTTCTGATCGTCTACAGAATTGGTGCTTTTATTCCGGTACCTAACATCAACACAGATATACTTAAAATGCAAGACCAGGCAAACTCAAGCGATGTGTTTGGTTTGCTTAATACTTTCTCCGGTGGCGCCTTGTTTCAGTTCTCCATCTTTGCAATGGGGATCATGCCTTACATTACGGCCTCGATTATAGTTCAGCTATTGTCGATGGACGTAATCCCGGCATTTACACAGTGGGCCAAAGAAGGAGAAGTCGGTCGCAAGAAGTTAGCGCAGATTACTCGTTACGGCACGATCGTTCTTGGAATTATCCAAGCATTCGGTCTGGCGATCGGATTTAATAACATCTATAACGGATTGGTTATTAATCCAACGGTTACAACGTATGCTTTGATTGCTATCGTTTTAACGGCGGGTACTGCTTTTCTGATGTGGTTAGGGGAACAAATCACCGAGAACGGCATTGGAAATGGTATTTCCATTATCATCTTTGCGGGGATCGTGGCTGCCATTCCAACAGGCATTCAACACATCTATCAATCTCAGTTTACGGATGCCGGGGATGCGCTCTTCCTGAATATTATCAAGGTCGTCATTATTGCGATCGTGATCGTGGCGTTAATCGTTGGGGTTATCTTCGTACAGCAAGGTATTCGTAAAATACCGGTGCAGTACGCTAAACGAGTGGTAGGACGCAAGATGTTCGGCGGACAATCTACGCACATTCCTTTGAAGGTCAATGCGGCTGGAGTTATCCCTGTTATCTTTGCCTTATCGCTTCTGGTATTCCCACCGACGATCGCCAGCTTCTGGAGAGGGAATCCTGTTGCCGATTGGATTATTACGAACTTGAACTATACGCATCCTCTAGGTATGACCTTGTATGTCCTGCTCATTATCGGCTTCACTTTCTTCTATACCTTTGTTCAGATGAATCCTGAGCAAATGGCGGATCAAATGAAGAAGAACGGCGGTTACATCCCAGGTATTCGCCCGGGTAAGACAACATCGGTTTATTTAACCAGAGTGATGACCAGAATTACATTATCAGGAGCTCTTTTCTTGGCCGCGATCTCGATCATTCCAATGCTTTTCAGCAAATTGGCTGGATTGCCGGCATCGGTTAGTATCGGTGGAACTTCCTTGCTGATCGTAATCGGTGTTGGATTGGAAACGATGAAAACCATCGAAAGCCAATTGATCAAGCGTCACTACAAAGGGTTTATCAATAAATAGCAGATAGGTTCTGATAGTCGTTTCAAGCTATCGGCACCTATTGTGCTGTTAGCATCGAAAGATGCGATGGGGAGGAAGTCACGGTGAATATCATCTTTATGGGGCCTCCCGGAGCAGGGAAAGGTACCCAGGCGGAGAGAATCATTAACGAATTTCAGATTCCTCATATTTCGACAGGCGATGCATTTCGTCTGGCGATGAAGCAAGAGACGCCGCTTGGTGTTGAAGCGAAAAAGTATGTGGATCAAGGCTTGCTCGTACCTGATGAGATTACGGTCGGAATCGTTCGTGAGCGACTTCAGCAGCCGGATTGCAGTAAAGGATTCCTGCTCGATGGGTTCCCGAGAACGATTTCCCAAGCGGAGGCGCTTGATGAGATTGTAACTTCGATGGGAACGGCTATCGAACATGTGGTTAACTTGAAAGTAGATCGTGATTTGCTGCTTGCACGTTTAACAGGTCGTCGGATTTGTAAGTCCTGTGGAGCTACGTATCATATCTTGTTTAACCCCCCTGCACGTGACAATGTTTGCGACAAATGTTCTGGTGAGCTGTACCAGCGTTCGGATGACACCGAAGAAAAAGTAGGTACTCGTTTGGATGAGTACATCAACAAAACGGCACCATTGCTTGAGTATTATCGTAACAAGGGAATATTGCGTGAGGTTAACGGTGAGCAAGAGATTAATACGGTTACTGCACAAATCAGTTCACTATTGCGAGGGCAAGCGTAATGATCATTTGTAAGTCTGCTGCTGAATTGGAGCTTATGAGAGAGGCGGGCCGGATTGTAGCCGAAACGCATCGACTCATGAAGGAAGCTGTTCAGCCCGATATTACAACCAAAGAGCTCGATCAAATCGCAGAAGACTATATTCGCAGTCAAGGCGCAATCCCATCTTTTAAAGGCTACAACGGTTTTCCTGGAAGTATCTGTGCTTCAGTCAATGATGAATTGGTTCACGGTATACCCAGCGGACGAAAGCTTAAAGATGGTGACATCATTAGTATCGACATCGGTGCTCAATTTCGAGGATATCATGGGGACTCGGCTTGGACCTACGCGGTAGGTAACGTATCGGATACGGCACTGAAGCTCCTGGAAGTGACGGAACGGTCTTTATTCGCAGGACTTGCCGAAGCGAAGCCGGACGCAAGGCTCTACACGATTTCTCATGCGATTCAAAAATGCATTGAAGATGAAGGATTTTCGGTTGTACGAGAGTATGTGGGTCACGGAATCGGAACGAAGCTGCACGAAGAGCCGCAAATTCCGAATTACGGGATCGCAGGCAGAGGACCGCGGCTTAAGCCCGGTATGGTGTTAGCGATTGAGCCGATGGTCAACGTAGGAGAACGGTATGTCCGGACCCTCGAGGATGATTGGACGGTCGTCACAGTGGATGGCACACTGTGCGCTCATTTCGAGCACACTATAGCGATTACGTCCGACGGTTATGAAATTCTAACGCTCCCAAGAGCGTAGGAAGCATGATGTCAACGACACAAGCTCCTCAAATCGGACAAATCGTAAAGGTGAATCGGGGAATTGGTTCCGGTATGTATGCTGTCATAATCAATGTCGTAGACCAACGATTTGTATGGATTGCCGACGGCTGCAAACGGAAGTTCGATAAGCCTAAAAAGAAAAATCTGCTTCATCTGGAGCTCCTGCCGGTGATTAGCTCCTACGTGAGAGAAAGCCTGCTGGAGACCGGTCGTGTCACCAACGGAAAACTGCGGGATCTACTTATGAAGTATGCGAACAATTCACAACTGGAAGCACAAGAGAAAGGAGAATGACTGTGGCCAAAGAAGATGTAATTGAAGTTGAAGGTACAGTGATTGAACCTCTTCCGAATGCAATGTTTAAGGTAGAACTGGAGAACGGTCATAAGATACTTGCTCACGTATCCGGTAAAATCAGAATGCACTTTATTCGTATCCTTCCGGGGGATAAAGTGACAGTGGAGCTCTCGCCCTATGATTTGACCAGAGGCCGTATAACCTATCGTTTTAAATAAATCGGATCTAAGCTTACGAAGATAGTTTGCCCCAGGTAGACTAGAGGAGGGAAACACCATGAAGGTAAGACCATCGGTCAAGCCGATTTGCGAAAAATGCAAAGTCATTCGCCGCAAAGGTAACGTTATGGTAATCTGTGAAAACCCGAAGCATAAACAAAAACAAGGTTAAGGAGGTGCTTGCATAAATGGCACGTATTGCTGGTGTAGACTTGCCTCGTGACAAGCGCGTAATCATTGCGCTCACTTACATTTTTGGTATCGGCAACACAACGGCTCAAAAGATCATCGCTCAAACAGGGATCAGCGAGAACACTCGTGTTCGCGATCTGACAGAGGATGAAGTAAGCAAAATCCGTGATGTAATCGACAAAACCCTCAAGGTGGAAGGCGATCTTCGTCGTGAGATTTCCCTGAACATCAAGCGTTTGATCGAGATCGGCTGCTATCGTGGCGTTCGTCATCGTCGCGGCTTGCCTGTTCGTGGTCAACGTACTAAAACTAATGCTCGTACACGTAAAGGTCCTCGTCGTACGGTAGCTAACAAGAAGAAATAGTAAAGGGGGGAACAATTAAATGGCTAAACCTAAAAAAGTCGTTCGTACGAAACGTCGTGACCGGAAAAATATTGACTCTGGAGTGGCTCATATCCGCTCTACGTTCAACAATACGATCGTTACGATCACAGATCCTCATGGCAACGCAATCTCCTGGGCAAGCGCCGGAAACCTTGGCTTCAAGGGCTCCCGTAAGAGCACTCCGTTCGCTGCGCAGATGGCTGCTGAATCCGCTGCAAAAGCTGCAATGGAGCATGGCATGAAGGCTGTTGAAGTTATGGTTAAAGGACCGGGCGCAGGCCGCGAGGCAGCAATCCGTTCTCTTCAAGCAGCAGGTTTGGAAGTAAACCTGATTAAAGACGTGACTCCGATTCCTCATAACGGTTGCCGTCCTCCAAAACGCCGTCGTGTCTAATTAGGATTGCTAAGCTAGGTGGTATAAATATCCAAAAAGTGTGAATACTATTTGGATGGGAATACTACGCGTTTTATACGTCTTAAGTTATCCAGAGGGAAACGACGTTTGAAGGAGGGTTCTACCCATGATCGAAATCGAAAAGCCGAAAATAGAAACCGTAACTCTTAGTGAAGATGGCAGCTACGGCAAATTTGTCGTAGAGCCATTGGAGAGAGGCTACGGGACTACGCTTGGAAACTCGCTTCGCCGCATTCTGCTGTCATCTCTGCCGGGCGCTGCTGTAACGTCCGTGCAGATTGACGGCGTTTTGCATGAGTTCTCGACCGTTCCGGGTGTGATGGAAGACGTTACGGAGATTATCCTGAACCTGAAGGGACTGTCCCTTAAGATTCACTCCGACGAAGAGAAAGTGTTGGAGATTGATGCTGAGGGTGAAGGTGCTGTCGTAGCTGGAGATATCCGCGGGGATAGCGATGTAGAGATTCTGAATCCGGATCTGCATATTGCTACTTTGTCGTCAGATGCCCGGCTCCACATGAGAATTCATGCAAACCGGGGTCGCGGCTATGTACAGGCGGATAAGAATAAGAAGGAAGATCAGCCTATCGGCGTCATCCCGATCGATTCGATCTACACTCCAATCACCCGTGTCAACTACAGCGTCGAAAACACTCGCGTCGGCCAGGTGACCAACTATGACAAACTCACCCTCGAAGTCTGGACCGATGGAAGTATTCGTCCTGAAGAAGCGGTAAGCTTGGGCGCTAAAATCCTAACGGAGCATTTGATGCTGTTCGTTGGCTTGACTGACGAAGCGAAGGATGCAGAAATTATGGTGGAGAAGGAAGAGGACAAGAAGGAGAAGGTTCTCGAGATGACTATCGAGGAGCTGGATCTTTCCGTTCGTTCTTATAACTGCCTGAAGCGTGCCGGCATTAACACGGTACAAGAATTGATTACGAAAACCGAAGAAGACATGATGAAGGTTCGTAACTTGGGTCGCAAATCTCTCGAAGAAGTACAAGAAAAGCTCGAAGAGCTTGGCTTGGGACTTCGGATGGAAGACTAGGCCTCCTAGCTACGCTTCCTCATGATCAAGCAGAAGGAGGTTTGCAAACATGGCAGCATATAGAAAGCTGAACCGTGATTCCAGCTCGCGTAAAGCGTTGTTCCGCGATCTGGTAACGGATCTGTTCATACATGAGCGCATTCAAACAACCGAAGCAAAGGCGAAAGAATTGCGCTCCATCGCAGAAAAACTCATCACACTCGCAAAGCGCGGAGATCTCCACGCTCGTCGTCAAGTAGCTTCCTTCGTTCGTCGTGAAGCTGCTAACGAAAACCAAGATGCGATTCAAAAGCTGTTTTCCGATTTGGCTCCTCGCTACGCTGAGCGCCAAGGCGGTTACACACGCATTTTGAAGCTGGGCCCTCGTCGCGGCGACGCAGCGCCTATGGTATACTTGGAGCTAGTTGATCGAGCTTAAGAAGAACGGGGAAAGGGTGGACGGAATCGTTAGATTCCGATGAAGCCCTTTTTTTTGTAATTTTTTATCCGAAGCTCTATCTTTGGTTCGTATTCACTGCGGGGACTTTCTATTTAGCTAGGGGATACAGTGGTTTACCTAAGGCATGGAGGCAAGCCGTGAGAAATATTTGCATGACGGTAAGCTATGACGGAACGGCGTATAACGGCTTTCAAGTTCAACCGGGTCTGAATACGATTCAGGGCCATTTGGAACACTCGATCAAACTACTGACGGGTGAGGACTTGAAAATTACGGCATCCGGAAGAACGGATGCGGGAGTACATGCCCGTTACCAGGTGTTTAATTTTATCACGCAATCCCAGATTCCCTTGAAGAATTGGTGTTTAGCAGTGAACACCAGACTTCCTGACGATATCCGCGTATGGAGTGCGAAGGAGGTTCCTCTCGAATTTCATTCAAGACGTTCGGCCAAGAGGAAAACGTATCGTTACACCATTCGTCACGGCAGATACCCGAATCTGTTTCTCCGGCATCTGGAATATCATCACTATGCTCCTTTGGATGTAGAGGCGATGAGAGAGGGGCTGCAGCACCTCGTAGGCGAGCATGATTTCACCTCGTACTGTTCCCCCCTTACCGCACCGGAAAAAACAAGAATCAGGACCATCTACGAGGCGAGGATTGAATGTGAGCCTGTAGATCCGGCATGGAATTCTTATGCTATGCATATCTATTTGACCGGTAACGGTTTTTTATACAATATGGTGCGTATTATCGTTGGTACGTTGCTTCAAGTCGGGCAGGGGAAACGCTCCAGTGAGGAGATGCGAACGATTCTGGAGGGGAAGAGCCGCAAGCTGGCCGGACCGACTGCAGTTGCTCATGGTTTAATGCTATGGGAAGTATTTTACGATGAGGAAGCAATAAGTCCTTGAAAAGTCCAGAATAATGTAGTAAAATATCACTTGGTGTTTCTTGATCGGCTATCCCACGGCCCCGGGTCTTGAAACCGAACTGTATCAACTATTATGAACCATGATCGATATAGATTTAGGAGGAACATATTTCATGCGTACCACATACATGGCGAAGCCAAATGAAGTAGAGCGCAAATGGTACATCATCGATGCTACCGATAAGACCCTGGGCCGTCTGGCAAGTGAAGCGGCAAGCATTATCCGCGGCAAGCATAAGCCACAATTCACTCCGCACGTTGATGCAGGTGATTTTGTAATCATCATCAATGCAGAGAAGATTCATCTGACTGGTAAGAAACTGCAACAGAAGAAGTACTACAACCACTCCCTGTACTCGGGCGGTCTGAAAGTAACTACAGCTCAGGATATGATCAAGAACAAGCCTGAGCGTGTTCTGGAGCATGCGATCCATGGTATGCTTCCAAAAAATCGTCTCGGTAACGCTCTGAAGACGAAGTTGAAAGTATATGCAGGCGCTGAGCATCCGCATCAAGCACAACAACCAGAAGTTTGGGAACTTCGCGGTTAAAATAAAGGGAGGACTGTTTTGTGGCACAAGTACAATATTATGGCACTGGTCGTCGTAAGCACTCGGTAGCACGCGTTCGTTTGGTACCGGGCGAAGGCCGTATCGTTATCAATAAGCGTGAGTTGGATGAGTATTTTGGTTTGGAAACACTGAAGCTGATCGTAAAGCAACCATTAGCGTTGACTGAAACTATTGGCAAATATGATGTACTGGTTATCGCTCATGGTGGCGGTATTTCCGGACAAGCTGGAGCAATCCGTCATGGGATCTCCCGCGCACTCTTGAAGGCTGACCCGGAATTCCGCGGTTCCTTGAAGCGCGCAGGCTTCCTGACGCGTGACCCACGGATGAAGGAGCGTAAGAAGTACGGCTTGAAAGCCGCTCGTCGTGCGCCTCAGTTCTCCAAGCGTTAATTTTTCGATACCAGAAGAAACCTTCTTGCCTATATGGCGGGAAGGTTTTTTATTTTTGAAAAAAATCATAGTCACCTTTTCAAATGTTGAGAAATACAATAGGGTAGTGCCTATGAGAAAAATTTGATTTGACAAAAAGTAGCCACCGACTATAATTTATACTAATACAAACAAATCACATGATCATACTTGGATTTATTTTATAGGAGGCCTAATTCCATTATGAATTTATTTGAAAAGGAAAAGTTAATTAACACAGCCGCTGAGGAATTTGAAACCAAGAGTCCGCAGGAGCTAATTGCTTGGGCCGTAGAGAAATTCCCTAATATCACATTGGCTTGCAGCTTTGGTGCTGAAGATGTGGTGCTCGTTGATATGCTGCAGAAGATCAGCCCGAAGACGGATATTTTTTATCTCGATACGAACGTTCACTTTCAAGAAACCTATGAGACACGTGACCGACTTCAGCAGCATTATGGCGTTGAGTTCGTCCAAGTGCTCCCTAAGATCACTTTGGAAGAGCAGGCAAGTCAATTCGGTGACGAGCTGTGGAAATCCAATCCGAACCAATGCTGTAACATTCGGAAGGTAGATCCTTTGACGGACATTTTAAAAAATTATGATGCTTGGATTACAGGTATCCGCAGGGATCAAGCGCCTACTCGCGCCAATGCGAAGAAGGTTGAATACGATGTAAAGTTCGGGCTTGTCAAGTTCAACCCGATTGCCGACTGGACTTCGGAAGATGTATGGAACTATATCCGAAATAATAACATCATCTATAACCCACTTCATGATAACCACTACCCTAGCATCGGCTGCTCCCATTGCACTCGCCAAGTAATGCCTGGTGAGGACCCAAGAGCAGGACGTTGGTCCGGTCACGAGAAAACGGAATGCGGTCTTCATAAATAAGCGAAAGCTATATGGAGGGGTAAGTGAAATGGCAGAAACCATTCTTCCGCATGGCGGAACATTAATCAATCGGGTTGCTGAAGGAGCTCAGAGAGAACAGCTTCTTGAGCAAGCCAAGAGCTTATATCAGCTGAAGATTAATGCTTGGACGATCTCCGACTTGGATTTGATCGGCGTTGGTGCCTTTTCCCCACTTACTGGCTTCCTAGGTGAAGAAGATTATCGCTCGGTAGTAGAACGTATGCGTCTTGCTAACGGCACAGTATGGAGTATTCCCATTACTTTAGCTGTTGAAGCTGATGTTGCCTCTAAGCTTCAGGAGGGGCAGCAAGTGGCTCTTGTAGGCGAGAACGACGGCGTTGTGTATGGTATTATCGACGTACAGAGCATCTACCAAATTGACCAAAAGAACGAAGCAGTGAAAGTATTTAAAACAGACAATGAGACCCACCCGGGAGTACAGAAGTTGTTTACGAGACCATCGACGTATGTAGGCGGACCGATTCAGGTGCTGAACCGGCCCAAGCCGGAGAAATTCGAGGATTTCTACTTCGACCCTGCCAAGACAAGGGAGATCTTTTCAGCTAAGGGCTGGAAAAGAGTTGTAGGCTTCCAAACAAGGAATCCGGTACACCGCGCTCATGAATATATTCAGAAATGCGCTATGGAAATTGTGGACGCCCTCTTCCTTAATCCGCTGGTAGGGGAAACCAAATCGGATGATATCTCCGCGGACGTACGGATGCGCAGCTATTTGGTCCTGCTTGAGAATTACTATCCGAAGGATAGAGTGTTCCTGGGAGTGTTTCCCGCGGCAATGCGTTATGCAGGTCCGCGGGAGGCGATTTTCCATGCCATGGTACGTAAAAACTACGGCTGCACCCACTTTATTGTGGGCCGGGATCATGCAGGTGTAGGCGACTACTACGGAACATATGAGGCACAAGAGATCTTTAGCAACTTTACAAGCGACGAGCTCGGAATTACACCGCTTTTCTTCGAGCATAGCTTCTTCTGCACCAAATGCGGGAATATGGCCTCCAGCAAAACTTGCCCGCACGACAAAGCGGATCATATGCATCTCTCCGGTACGAAGGTAAGAGCTTTGTTGCGTAACGGCCAATGCCCGCCGCCTGAATTCACTCGTCCGGAAGTGGCCAAGGTGCTGATCGAGGGCATGAAGGAACCTGAGTACCACGTATAAGCACTAAGGTATAATTGTCCACCCTGTCCCATATAGATGAGTATTGACTCTATGGGATGTGAGGTGGATTTTTTCATGTTCGGAAGGAAGAAAAGGGTCGTCGTCTGGTTAACGGCTCACAGCGGTTTAAAGCTGGCTATGTCAGCTATGCTGATAGCCTTAATGGTATTCATGTTTACGTACGAGCTGCCTGCAACGAAAACTTGGACCTATTGGACGATGCCGCTCTCCGGCAAGACGATTGCGCTGGATGCGGGTCATGGCGGCCCTGACGGGGGCGCATCAAGCAAGGATGGAGTCATTGAAAAGGACATTAATCTTGCCATTACGCTGCATCTGAGAGACTATCTGCAGCAGGCCGGGGCCATGGTTGTCCTCACCAGAGAAGAGGATAAGGATTTGGCCGACCCGAATACGAAGGGATATAGCAAACGAAAGACGGAGGATCTGCTAAAGCGGGCGGAATTTATTAATCAGAAAAAGGCCGATTTGTTCTTGAGCATTCACATGAACGCGATCCCTTCCAGCAAATGGTCCGGCGCACAGACGTTCTATACCTCCAACCATAAAGACAATCGAACCTTGGCCACACTAGTTCAGGAGGAAATAAAGCGCAATTTGAAAAATACGGACCGGCTCGCGAAACCGTTGGACAATGGAATGTACCTGTTGAAAACCCTTCAAATGCCGAGCACTTTAATCGAGGTCGGTTTCCTTTCCAATCCTGAGGAGTCAAGACTGCTAAGAGACCCTGCGTACCAAAAGAAGGTAGCTGCCTCCATCTATCAGGGGATCTTGCGATACTACTCAGGCGAGAAGGTTAGCGAAAGTTAATTTTGTGGTATAATACTCCTCAGGAATGAGTACATACAATGGCTGAGGTGACGGTGTGGTTACAAGAGAGCAATTATTAGAAGCAATCGGACATATTCAAGATATCGAATTTGGCGTTCCGCTAACTGCATTGTACTTGGTGCGTGACATCATGGTGAAAGGGGATCATGTGTCCGCGACCGTTATCCTTTCAAAGGACGATGAGAATTATAAAAATCAATTGCACCACGATATTACGAATGCCTTCCTAGAGGTGGGCGCCGGCAATGTACATCTTCGGTTTCGGGTGATGTCGGATTACGAGCGGAATGAAGCGGCTAAGAGAAAACAAGAGGTAACGAGCGAACCTGCACCTGCAGCGAAAGCACAGTCCATTCTGGACCCGGGATCCGGTGTTTCCTTCATCGCCATAGCAAGCGGTAAGGGCGGAGTAGGGAAGTCGACGGTTACTGTAAATTTAGCCGTGGCTTTAGCCCGGCTGGGCAAAAAGGTCGGTTTGGTGGACGCGGATATTTACGGTTTCAGCGTACCGGATATGATGGGGATCGAAGGGCGTCCGAATGTGGTAGAAAATCGGATTATCCCTGTTGAGCGCTTTGGTGTCAAAGTAATTTCCATGGGCTTCTTCGTCGAAGAGAATACCCCTGTCATATGGCGTGGACCTATGCTGGGCAAAATGCTCCGCAACTTCTTCAACGAAGTGGAATGGGGAGAGCTGGATTATTTGCTGCTTGACCTGCCGCCGGGTACCGGTGATGTGGCATTAGACGTGCACCAGATGATTCCGCAGAGTAAGGAGATTATTGTTACGACACCTCATGCGACGGCTGCTTTCGTAGCCGCCAGAGCAGGCGCTATGGCACTCCATACCGACCATGAAATTCTAGGGGTAGTAGAGAATATGGCTTATTATTCCTGCTCCTCCTGCGGCAATAAGGATTATATCTTCGGCCGCGGCGGCGGCGCTAAACTGGCGGAAGAGCTGCATTCCCAGCTATTAGCGCAAATTCCTTTAGGCGTACCGGATAACCATGTGTCGGAACCGGATTACAGCCCATCTGTTTATAAAGCGGATAGTGCTACGGGACAGATTTACTTGGATATGGCACGTCAAGTTATTGAAAAAGCATAGCTCATAAAAAAGGACTGGCTCGGGGCCAGTCCTTTTTTTCATGAGCTTAAGAAGATTCCTCTTTCTTCTTTTTCTCGTCTCCACCGCCATCGCCGCCACTATCGGATCCGCCGCTGGAGCCGCCACCTTGGCTTCCTCCGCCACCGCCTTGGCCTCCGCCACCTTGACCTCCACCGCTTTGACCGCCGCCGCCGCCCTGGCCTTCACTGCCGCCACCTTGACCGCCGCCGCCCTGGTCACCGCCTTGGCCACCGCCTTGGCCGCTTTGCATAGATTTCGGCTTGGATTCATTCTCTAAGACCTTCTTCATCAGGTTCATCATTTCAACCCGGAAGAGAGGGCTTTGTAACGATTCCTGAATAGCCGTTTGCATTTGTTGTTTGTACTGCGGACTCTTCATCGTGTCAAGCAGCATGGCTTGAAACTCCGCACCCTTCATAGCATTTAATAATTGCACTTGGTATTCAGGATCCTTCATCAAATCCTTTTGCAGCTGCTTCGTTTCCTTTTGGATCGCCTTGGCGAATTGACCGGCGAACAGTGGATCTGTGATCATGTTGTTCAAAAACTTTGTACTGTTCGTATCCACCAGCACATCTTTTACTGCAAGCTGAAGCTGCCTTGTATCACCTGCTGATAACATTTGTATTTTTGTATTGTTCCTGGTGTTGGCATCTTGAATGGCCTTGATCCCGTCTTCTGTCTTAAGAATATCGAGTACCATTGATTTGGTTTCCTTATAGCCGCCGGCACCATTGGTCGTTGAGGCTTGAGTGTCGGAGCCGCAGGCAGTCATAAGACACACCATTGCAAACGCAGGCACAAGTCTGACCCATTTGGCTTTCATCAGAACAAGGCTCCTTTCCTTCTGTTTGTACTTAGTATGGATTAAGAGGACTTGTTTCAATCAAGCCTATATTGGCTTTTTCAGGTGAAGGTTGGTACAATTAAGTGTTGATAAACGAGTCTATGGGGGTACATAAAGTGACATTGCGTAAATGGTTTTATTTGTTCTGGACAACGTTGGTTATCGGTTCCATAGCTGCGTTAGCGGCAGGGCTACTATTACAGGCAACTGATCAAAGTATGACACTGGCCGGCAAGGAAATAGGGTTTAACATGATTAACATGCTGCTGGCCGGAGCTACCATAAGTGTGTTAAGCCAGATGGGCTTTTTTGCTTATTTGATCGTCCGCTTTATTATGATGGGAATGATCAGGAACAAGCTGACCTGGGATTTAATCCAGTTGATACTGGTAGGGATTGTGTTAGTTGACTTGGTGTACTTCCGCTACACTGGCTCTACCGGGCAAGAAGGCTGGGCCATCTTTCTAGTGCTTCCAGTTACTTTAGTAGTCCTGTCTTGGATCGTTGCCGCCCGAAAGGTAAAAATAACGAATAAATCGGCTTGGATTCCGACATTTTTCTTTCTTGTGTTTGTAACGGCATTGGAAGCTTTGCCGTCCATCCGTTTAAACAACGCAGCCTCCACCTTTTTTATGCTGGTCCCCTTATATCTTTGCAACGTATGGCAAATTTTAATCCTTACGAAAATTGTAGAAACCAAAAAAGAGCCGGTGTAACGGCTCTTCACTTTTTACGTATATAGTTTCAATGGATTCGTTTCATGGTTTGATCTTCAACGGGAGGCTTGTTATCCACTGTGGTCTGCTTCATAAGCTCACTAACGGAAACAAACTCATAGCCTTTAGCGCGGAGCTCATCGATAATTCTAGGGAGAGCCTCGTGCGTCTGCTTGGACGAATCGCTGGCATGCATCAGAATGATGTCCCCGGGATGAGCCTTAGATACGACACGATTGACAATAGTATCGACACCCTTGTTCAGCCAATCCTGCGAATCGGTATCCCACTGCACAACGGTATAATTCAGCTCGTTAGCGATACGAAGCACGCGCTTGTCGAAATCTCCATTCGGAAGTCGAATGAGGTTAGGTGCTTTTCCGGTAACCTCACCGAGGATCTGATGGGCCGTCTGAATTTGCGTGCGGATTTCCTCATCGGTCAGGCTGCTGTAATTCACATGTTTGTGTCCGTGGCTGCCGATTTCCCAACCGCCCTGGGTTATTTTGCTTACAATGTCCGGATGGCTCTTGCTCCAAGGAGAAGATAAGAAGAAGGTCGCCTTGGATACTTTCTTATCCTGAAGCACTTTAAGAATGGGCTCTGTGCGCTTCTCACCCCAACTGATATCGAAGGTCAGAGCCACCAATTTTTTATCGGTCGGTATACTGTAGATGGCGGCAGGAGTGCTTGGGGAGAACACAGTGACATTCTCTCTCTCGGAATACACGATACCAATGGCGAATACAAAGGCTACGACAATGATGAGGGCTTGTTTAAGTTTTTTTCCGTTCATTACATAAAAATAATTCACGTTCCCTGTCCTCCTTATGCCTAACGTCAAGAAAGGCTTGTTTTCATTATCTGATACTAAAATGTATGCTCGTACCATCAACATATGCTCACTTATTTAGAAGGGGGAACGGCCGACAATGAATTTATCCGCTGCATTAGCGCAACTGAAGGTTATGAAGCATTACTTAATTGCATCCGCACTTGTATTTGTGATCGGGATTGTATTGGGAGCGACCAGTTCCGAGCAATTTCAGGCATTTCTCGACGCACAGCTCGCAGCTCTTAAACAAATTTCGAAGGCAGTAGAAGAAACGGAGCAGCCGCAATGGACACTGTTTTGGGTCATATTTTGGAACAATGCGTCGAAATCACTACTAATTATCGCGCTTGGGGTTTTTATAGGTATTTTTCCCCTTTTCTTTCTAATCGGGAACGGGCTTCTTTTGGGATATATCGGGGCAGTCAGTGTTAAGCAGGATTCCTTATGGGCGCTGATCAAAGGGATCGTTCCCCACGGCATTTTGGAAATTCCGGCGATTATCGTGGCCAGTGCGTTAGGGCTGAGACTGGGTCTCTTGATCCTCAAAAATCTATTCGCGTTAGTAAGCCCGGCACGTTCTTCCAAGTCGAGGGAGCAGCTGAGGGTATTTATGAAGTCCTTGGTTCCTTTAGCCATAATGCTTGTCGTCATCTTATTTTTAGCGGCTGTAATTGAAAGCACCGTTACCCTCTGGCTTGTTAAGGGTTAAAAAAATCTTCCTACACAGACTAATAAAATATCCAAAATCT
Source organism: Paenibacillus sp. GD4 (assembly GCF_030846225.1). Taxonomy (NCBI): domain Bacteria; kingdom Bacillati; phylum Bacillota; class Bacilli; order Caryophanales; family Paenibacillaceae; genus Paenibacillus; species Paenibacillus sp. GD4. The sequence goes on along the minus strand of NZ_JAVCYK010000001.1, from coordinate 2,196,831 downwards.
GTGCATAACAGTAAGGCATAACACTGATTTGGATGAATAAGGCATGCATAAAAGCCCAGAATTTACTGAAACCATGAACAACGAGCTTTGATGGTATGCCTTTTTTGTTGTCTGTTAAGATGAAGATTTGGTTATTGAAAGGGGCCGCCAAAGGGATGATTGGTTTTCTATTTAATGAGCGTGAGTGCAGAGAGCTTGATTACGTGCTTCGCAAGGAATTGGACGAAATGCTCTTTGATCTTAACGATAAAAGAATCGATACCGACATAAAAACAGCGATTGAGTCCCGTTACAAGGTAATCTTCCGTATGTACGCACGACTTGCTTCGCCTAAGGAAATCTCGAGATATGCAAGAAATCGAATGCAACATTAAAGATTCTTTATCGAGGGCTTGACTTTTAAGATTGGTTTGTGATAAATTATTTTTCGTTCGCTAAACGGACAAGCATTCGCAAGGATGCTTGACTCATTTCCAAGTATTTCTTTAAAAAAAAGTACTTGCAATTATATAGGCGAATGTGATATATTAATAAAGTCGCCGCTGAAACGGTTGACAACAAACGACAGTAATTGCCCTTTGAAAACTGAACAACGAGAGAGTGAAAATAAAACGAATCTTCGGATTCGTGCTAGCTTTGAATGAGCAAGTCGAACTTTACTTTGTTGGAGAGTTTGATCCTGGCTCAGGACGAACGCTGGCGGCGTGCCTAATACATGCAAGTCGAGCGAGGGTCTTCGGACCCTAGCGGCGGACGGGTGAGTAACACGTAGGCAACCTGCCTGTAAGACTGGGATAACTACCGGAAACGGTAGCTAAGACCGGATAGATGGCTTCTTCGCATGGAGGAGCTTGGAAACACGGCGCAAGCTGTGGCTTACAGATGGGCCTGCGGCGCATTAGCTAGTTGGTGAGGTAACGGCTCACCAAGGCGACGATGCGTAGCCGACCTGAGAGGGTGATCGGCCACACTGGGACTGAGACACGGCCCAGACTCCTACGGGAGGCAGCAGTAGGGAATCTTCCGCAATGGACGAAAGTCTGACGGAGCAACGCCGCGTGAGTGATGAAGGTTTTCGGATCGTAAAGCTCTGTTGCCAGGGAAGAACGTTCCGGGGAGTAACTGCCCTGGAAATGACGGTACCTGAGAAGAAAGCCCCGGCTAACTACGTGCCAGCAGCCGCGGTAATACGTAGGGGGCAAGCGTTGTCCGGAATTATTGGGCGTAAAGCGCGCGCAGGCGGTCTTTTAAGTTTGGTGTTTAAGCCCAGGGCTCAACCCTGGTTCGCACTGAAAACTGGGAGACTTGAGTGCAGGAGAGGAAAGTGGAATTCCACGTGTAGCGGTGAAATGCGTAGAGATGTGGAGGAACACCAGTGGCGAAGGCGACTTTCTGGACTGTAACTGACGCTGAGGCGCGAAAGCGTGGGGAGCAAACAGGATTAGATACCCTGGTAGTCCACGCCGTAAACGATGAGTGCTAGGTGTTAGGGGTTTCGATACCCTTGGTGCCGAAGTAAACACAGTAAGCACTCCGCCTGGGGAGTACGCTCGCAAGAGTGAAACTCAAAGGAATTGACGGGGACCCGCACAAGCAGTGGAGTATGTGGTTTAATTCGAAGCAACGCGAAGAACCTTACCAGGTCTTGACATCCCTCTGAATGTCCTAGAGATAGGGCAGGCCTTCGGGACAGAGGAGACAGGTGGTGCATGGTTGTCGTCAGCTCGTGTCGTGAGATGTTGGGTTAAGTCCCGCAACGAGCGCAACCCTTGATTTCAGTTGCCAGCATTGAGTTGGGCACTCTGAAGTGACTGCCGGTGACAAACCGGAGGAAGGTGGGGATGACGTCAAATCATCATGCCCCTTATGACCTGGGCTACACACGTACTACAATGGCCGGTACAACGGGCAGCGAAGGAGCGATCCGGAGCGAATCCTTAGAAGCCGGTCTCAGTTCGGATTGCAGGCTGCAACTCGCCTGCATGAAGTCGGAATTGCTAGTAATCGCGGATCAGCATGCCGCGGTGAATACGTTCCCGGGTCTTGTACACACCGCCCGTCACACCACGAGAGTTTACAACACCCGAAGTCGGTGGGGTAACCGCAAGGAGCCAGCCGCCGAAGGTGGGGTAGATGATTGGGGTGAAGTCGTAACAAGGTAGCCGTATCGGAAGGTGCGGCTGGATCACCTCCTTTCTATGGAGTCCATGATGGCTGCAGGCCATCGGACATAAACTCACTCTCCTCGTTGTTCAGTTTTGAAAGGTGCAATGCCTTTCAAAACTCTTGTTCCTTGAAAACTGGATATCGAAACAAAGCAAAATGTCGAAACATCTATACGATGTGATGATTGAGCGCATGCGAGATCATCGATCTTTTAGCTGCTAGTGAGAATGTCTTGAGTTTGGAGTGACTTTGTGCGTAGCGCAACGGAACGGAGAACCAAGATCATTCGAACGATTGGTTAAGCTAATAAGAGCACACGGAGGATGCCTAGGCACCAGGAGCCGAAGAAGGACGTGGCGAACGACGAAATGCCTCGGGGAGCCGTAAGCAGGCTTTGATCCGGGGATGTCCGAATGGGGGAACCCGCGTGAGGTAATACTCACGTACCACACAGTGAATACATAGCTGTGTAGGAGGCAGACGAGGGGAACTGAAACATCTAAGTACCCTCAGGAAAAGAAAACAAAAGTGATTCCGTCAGTAGCGGCGAGCGAAAGCGGAACAGCCCAAACCAAGGGGCTTGCCCCTTGGGGTTGTAGGACGTCAATGTGAGTGCAGGTTGGTAGGCGAACAGGTCTGGAAAGGCCGGCCAAAGTGGGTAACAGCCCCGTAACCGAAAGCAACCGAGACTCTAGACGGATCCTGAGTACGGCGGGACACGTGAAACCCCGTCGGAATCCGGCAGGACCATCTGCCAAGGCTAAATACTCCCTGGTGACCGATAGTGAAGCAGTACCGTGAGGGAAAGGTGAAAAGAACCGCGGGAGCGGAGTGAAAAAGAACCTGAAACCGTGTGCTTACAAGAAGTCAGAGCTCGTTAATGAGTGATGGCGTGCCTTTTGTAGAATGAACCGGCGAGTTACGTTTACGCGCAAGGTTAAGGTGAGAAGCCGGAGCCGCAGCGAAAGCGAGTCTGAATAGGGCGAATAAGTACGTAGACGTAGACCCGAAACCGTGTGATCTACCCCTGTCCAGGGTGAAGGTGCGGTAACACGCACTGGAGGCCCGAACCCACGAATGTTGAAAAATTCGGGGATGAGGTGGGGGTAGCGGAGAAATTCCAATCGAACTCGGAGATAGCTGGTTCTCCCCGAAATAGCTTTAGGGCTAGCCTCGGGTGATGAGTCGCGGAGGTAAAGCACTGATTGGGTGCGGGGCCCGCCAAGGGTTACCAAGTCCAGTCAAACTCTGAATGCCGCAGACTTTAACCCGGGAGTCAGACAGTGAGTGCTAAGATCCATTGTCAAGAGGGAAACAGCCCAGATCATCAGCTAAGGTCCCCAAGTGTGTGTTAAGTGGGAAAGGATGTGGAGTTGCAAAGACAACCAGGATGTTGGCTTAGAAGCAGCCACCATTGAAAGAGTGCGTAATAGCTCACTGGTCGAGTGACTCTGCGCCGAAAATGTAACGGGGCTAAACACACCACCGAAGCTATGAGTCCAATTATGGGCAGTAGGGGAGCGTTGTAACAGCGGTGAAGGTTGATCGTGAGGACAGCTGGAGCGGTTACAAGTGAGAATGCCGGTATGAGTAACGAAAAGACAAGTGAGAATCTTGTCCGCCGTAAGCCTAAGGGTTCCTGAGGAAGGTTCGTCCGCTCAGGGTAAGTCGGGACCTAAGGCGAGGCCGAAAGGCGTAGTCGAAGGACAACAGGTTGAAATTCCTGTACCACCGTGAACCGTTATGAGCAATGGGGTGACGCAGAAGGATAGTGACGCGGACTGATGGATGTCCGTCCAAGCAGCGAGGCTGGTTAGTAGGCAAATCCGCTAACCGTAAGGCTGGGCTGTGATGGGGAGCGAAATTCAAGTAGCGAAGGTCATGAGTTCAAGCTGCCAAGAAAAGCCTCTAGCCAGGGAGAAGGTGCCCGTACCGCAAACCGACACAGGTAGGCGAGCAGAGCATGCTAAGGCGCTCGGAAGAACTCTCGTTAAGGAACTCGGCAAAATGACCCCGTAACTTCGGGAGAAGGGGTGCCTCGGTAGGGTGAATAGCCCGAGGGGGCCGCAGTGAAAAGGCCCAAGCGACTGTTTAGCAAAAACACAGGTCTGTGCGAAGCCGCAAGGCGAAGTATACGGGCTGACGCCTGCCCGGTGCTGGAAGGTTAAGGGGAGCGGTTAGGAGCAATCCGAAGCTGTGAACCGAAGCCCCAGTAAACGGCGGCCGTAACTATAACGGTCCTAAGGTAGCGAAATTCCTTGTCAGGTAAATTCTGACCCGCACGAATGGCGTAACGACTTGGGCGCTGTCTCGACGAGAGATCCGGTGAAATTTTAATACCTGTGAAGATGCAGGTTACCCGCGACAAGACGGAAAGACCCCATGGAGCTTTACTGCAGCTTGATATTGGACTTTGGTACGATCTGTACAGGATAGGTGGGAGCCTAGGAAGCCGGAGCGCCAGCTTCGGTGGAGGCGCCGTTGGGATACCACCCTGATCGTATCGGAGTTCTAACCTGGCACCCTGATCGGGTGCGGGGACAGTGTCAGGTAGGCAGTTTGACTGGGGCGGTCGCCTCCTAAAGAGTAACGGAGGCGCCCCAAGGTTCCCTCAGAATGGTTGGAAATCATTCGAAGAGTGCAAAGGCATAAGGGAGCTTGACTGCGAGACAAACAGGTCGAGCAGGGACGAAAGTCGGGCTTAGTGATCCGGTGGTACCGAATGGAAGGGCCATCGCTCAACGGATAAAAGCTACCCTGGGGATAACAGGCTTATCTCCCCCAAGAGTCCACATCGACGGGGAGGTTTGGCACCTCGATGTCGGCTCATCGCATCCTGGGGCTGAAGTAGGTCCCAAGGGTTGGGCTGTTCGCCCATTAAAGCGGTACGCGAGCTGGGTTCAGAACGTCGTGAGACAGTTCGGTCCCTATCTGTCGCGGGCGTAGGAAATTTGAGAGGAGCTGTCCTTAGTACGAGAGGACCGGGATGGACGTACCGCTGGTGTACCAGTTGTCTCGCCAGAGGCACGGCTGGATAGCCAAGTACGGAAGGGATAAGCGCTGAAAGCATCTAAGCGTGAAGCCCCCCTCAAGATGAGATTTCCCAGTATGTAAGACCCCTTGTAGACGACGAGGTAGATAGGTTCGGGGTGGAAGCGCGGCAACGTGTGGAGCTGACGAATACTAATCGGTCGAGGGCTTATCCTATAAAGCATATGACATTTGCTGAAGTTTCGAATCCAGTTTTCAAGGCGCAAGCCTTGATGGATAATTTCTAACGAAAAATCCGGTTTGGTGATGATGGCGGAAGGGAACCACGCGTACCCATACCGAACACGACCGTTAAGCCTTCCAGCGTCGATGGTACTTGGACCGAAGGGTCCTGGGAGAGTAGAACGTCGCCAAGCATTATTCCCTGATAGCTCAGTTGGTAGAGCACTCGACTGTTAATCGAGTTGTCACAGGTTCGAGTCCTGTTCGGGGAGCTTGCTTCCATAGCTCAGTAGGTAGAGTGCATCCATGGTAAGGATGAGGTCACCGGTTCGATCCCGGTTGGAAGCTTTTCGGCCCGTTGGTCAAGGGGTTAAGACACCTCCCTTTCACGGAGGTAACAGGGGTTCGAATCCCCTACGGGTCATAGCAACACCCTTTAATGAGAACCCATGGGTTCGTCGGAGCATAAGCTTCGATAGCGATACTTCGCAGTCTCATCACGCAGTGATGAGTATCCCCTACGGGTCATAGCAATACTTGGAGGCTTAGCTCAGCTGGGAGAGCATCTGCCTTACAAGCAGAGGGTCGGCGGTTCGATCCCGTCAGCCTCCACCATATGCCGCTGTAGCTCAATTGGTAGAGCAACTGACTTGTAATCAGTAGGTTGGGGGTTCAAGTCCTCTCGGCGGCACCAGTATTGTTGGGGATTAGCCAAGCGGTAAGGCAACGGACTTTGACTCCGTCATGCCTAGGTTCGAATCCTAGATCCCCAGCCATGCTTCAAGAGCCATTAGCTCAGTCGGTAGAGCACCTGACTTTTAATCAGGGTGTCGTAGGTTCGAGTCCTACATGGCTCACCAGTTTCATAATGCGGAAGTGGCTCAGTGGTAGAGCATCGCCTTGCCAAGGCGAGGGTCGCGGGTTCGAGTCCCGTCTTCCGCTCCATAACATATGTGCCCTTAGCTCAGCCGGATAGAGCGTTTGACTACGAATCAAAAGGTCGGGAGTTCGAATCTCTCAGGGCACGCCATTACAGCTTCATACTTTATACTACGGGACGTAGCTCAGCTTGGTAGAGCACCTGGTTTGGGACCAGGGGGTCGCATGTTCAAATCGTGTCGTCCCGACCATCGTCTGCGGGTGTAGTTCAATGGTAGAACTCCAGCCTTCCAAGCTGGTAGCGTGGGTTCGATTCCCATCACCCGCTTATCGTAAGCTCTTATGTCAGTTATTGGCATAGGGGCTTTTTTCATTTCGGGGTTTCGCTAGGGGATAAATTGGATAAATATAGGCAGGAGAATTTAAAGACACCAAATCTGGCAATTATTTTTGTAAACAATTTTGCACTTCAACGTGAAAAAGGACTACATCGTTCCGCCAGGATGTGTTAAAATACTCATTATGATTAGTAAGGATGGAGGAAAACCATGTCGGATTCAGTCACAATTTTAAACAAAAACAATTCGAACAATTTGTTGCGCAGGGATGTTCGGTTTTTGGGCCATATCCTCGGCGAGGTTTTGGTTCATCAAGGCGGCAACGAGCTGCTTGTCATCGTAGAGAAAATAAGAGAGATGAGCAAAACGCTTCGTGCCCAATTCACACCTGAGCTGTTTGCAGAATTTAAGGAAACGATTAATGCATTAGCACCCGAAATTCGTCACCAGGTGATTCGGGCTTTTGCCGTATATTTTCAGCTTATCAATATTGCCGAGCAAAATCACCGGATTCGCCGTAAACGCGACTATGAACGCACTGCCGGAGAGAATGTGCAGCCGGGCTCAATCGAGGATATCATTCGCGGTCTGAAGGCGCAAAATATTCCTGCAGATGAGGTTCAGGAGATTCTGCAAGGTATTTCCCTGGAGCTGGTCATGACAGCTCACCCAACGGAAGCGACGCGCCGTGCCGTACTGGACATTCATCAACGTATCGCGAAAGATGTAATGGAGCTGGATAATCCGAGCTTGACCTTCCGTGAAAGAGAACAGCTTCGGGAGAAGCTGCTTGGCGAAGTCATTACGCTATGGCAAACGGATGAGCTTCGTGACCGTAAACCAACCGTTATCGATGAAGTACGTAACGGGATGTACTATTTTGACGAGACCCTGTTTGATGTTCTGCCTGAGGTATACCAAGAGCTTGAGCGCTGCCTCAGTAAGTACTATCCGGAGCAATCCTGGCATGTGCCGGTGTTCCTGAAGTTCGGTTCGTGGATCGGCGGCGACCGTGACGGTAATCCTTCGGTAACCTCCAACATCACTTGGGAGACACTCTCCATGCAGCGGAAGCTGGCGATCAGCAAGTACGCTGAGCTTCTGCAGGAGTTGCTTGGACACATGAGCTTCAGCAAGAATATCGTTGAAGTTACTCCGGAGCTGCTGGAATCAATTCAAAAGGACCGCGATAGCATCGATCTTCGTACGGATGAGTGGCGCAATGAGAAGGAACCTTACCGCATTAAAGTGAAATACATGATCGAAAAGATCAACAATGCGGATAACGCGAGCCTTGCTAATAACCGTAAGTACAATAATCCGAATGAACTGATTGAGGACTTGAAAATCATTGAACGCAGCCTGCGCAATCATTATGCGGATTTTATCGCCGATTCCTATGTTACGAAGCTGATACGTCAGGTCGAGCTATTCGGCTTCCATCTGGCCAGCCTGGACGTAAGACAGCATAGTAAAGAGCATGAAGCAGCCATGACAGAGATTCTTGCCAAAATGAGTCTTTGCGAAAACTATTCAGCCTTGTCCGAAGAAGAGAAGGTACAACTGCTGACAGAGGTTCTGAATGAACCGCGTCCGATCACTTCGCCTTACATGCAATACTCTGATTCTACGAAGGAAACTCTTGATGTATATCGCGTCATTCAAAGGGCACAGCAGGAGTTCGGACGGAATTGTATTTCGACCTACCTGATTTCCATGACTCAAGCGGCAAGCGATTTGCTGGAGGTACTCGTATTCGGCAAAGAAGCCGGTTTATACTTGCACAATCCAGATGGATCGATCACTTGCACGCTTCAATCTGTTCCTTTGTTTGAAACGATTGACGACCTGCATGCCGCACCGGAGATCATGACCACACTGTATCAGATCCCGGCATACCGGAACAGCCTTGTCAGCACGAATCATCTGCAAGAGATCATGCTTGGCTATTCGGACAGTAACAAGGACGGCGGCGTGATCACAGCGAATTGGGAGCTGCGCGTAGCGCTTCGCAGCATAACGGCTGCAGCGAAGAAATTCGGCGTGAAGCTGAAGTTCTTCCATGGTCGCGGAGGAGCTTTAGGACGCGGGGGCATGCCTCTGAATCGCAGTATTATGGCTCAGCCGGCTGATACGATTGGCGGCGGCATTAAGATTACCGAGCAAGGGGAAGTCTTGTCCTCGCGTTACTCCATGAAGGGGATTGCATACCGCAGCTTGGAGCAAGCGACATCGGCTTTGATCACCAGCGCGCTTAGCGCCCGGAATCCTCAGGTTGACCCTTCCGAGCCGGCTTGGGATGCCATTATGCGTGATATTTCCGAGAAAGCGCAGCAGAAGTATCAGGATTTGATTTTCCGGGACGAGGACTTCCTGACGTTCTTCAAAGAATCGACGCCGCTGCCGGAGATCGGCGAGCTGAACATCGGCTCCCGCCCTTCCAAGCGTAAGAACAGTGACCGTTTCGAGGATCTGCGAGCAATTCCATGGGTATTCGCCTGGACACAAAGCCGCTATCTGCTTCCGGCATGGTATGCAGCGGGTACGGGCCTTTACAGCTACTATCAGAACAACCCTGAGAATCTCAACGTATTGAAGGATATGTATCAGAACTGGTCATTCTTCCGTTCGCTGATTGACAATCTGCAGATGGCTCTCGCCAAGGCAGACCTGCTTATCGCGAAAGAATACGGGAATATGATCAAGAATTCCTCGGTTGCTGAACGTATTTTTAACCTGATTCAGGAAGAATATGACCGTACCTCGCAGCTGATTCTTCAGATTACCGGACAGCAGGAAATTCTCGATAACGTACCGGTCATTCAAGAATCCATTCGTCTGCGTAACCCATACGTTGATCCGCTTAGCTACATGCAGGTACAGCTGCTTACAGAGCTTAGAGGACTTCGTGAGCAAGGAGACGACGATGCTCTTCTGCTCCGGGAGGTTCTGCTGACCATTAACGGAATTGCTGCAGGTCTCCGGAACACCGGTTGATTTCAGCGGTTAGTAATAACTATGTATAAACCGGGTATCTCGCTAAAACAGGGGATGCCCGGTTTTCTTTTTTGATTCTTTGGTATCTCCTTGGAGCACACTATGTTATACATCAGGCCGAGTGCCGCATGCAGGATTGAAACCAAAACAGCTATAAAGCCGTAGGAATGTTTAAAATGGAAATAGCCAGTATAGGTATGGAAATGCCTTGACCGCGGCAGACCGGTAATTTTCTTCCGCATGAGTATGTACAGATGGGGTAATGGTTTGGTATGCTCTTACTATTGGCAGGAGTTGTGCTAGCTGAAAGTGAAGCGGCATCCTGACGAATCCGCACCTTATCCCATAAGGTTGTAGCGGATCTTGGAGGTAGATGGGTGATTTCGATGGACACCAGGCTCGCCAAACTAGCCAGAAGCGGTGACCGCGCCGCTTTTGAAGAATTGGTGGAGCTGTATAAGGATAAGATTTATCATTTGGCATACCGGATGCTGCATAACCGCCATGAGGCGGAGGAGATCGTGCAAGAGACGTTCATGCGCGTATATACGAATCTGGACCGGTATGATGAACAGCAGAAGTTCTCGACCTGGATCTACCGCATCGGGACAAACCTGTGTATTGACCGGCTGCGGAAGAAGAAGGCGAGCTACTCGCTGGATGCGGAGCTGAGCGACGGCGAAGGGGGAGACTGGTACGCTACCCTAGCGAGCCAGGATGCTGGGCCTGAGGATCAGGTTACACTATCTGAAACGCAGCAGCAGATCCGGGATTCGATCGAAACCTTGCCGGAGAAATATAAGGCGATCGTAATATTGCGGTACCTTCAGGATTTCTCCTTACAGGAAATTAGCGATACGCTGTCTATGCCTGTGACGACGATTAAAACGCGCTTACACCGGGGACGTGAATTTTTACGGAAAAAGTTGGAGGCTATTTTGTAGTGGAAAAATTGCATTCCGTTGAAACATTCGCCCGAATCAATCGTATGGTAATACACAAGTGTAATTTGACAGAAGAAAGGAGGGGCTCATGATGAATTGTAGAGAAGCCCTCCCGATGCTGCATCAATATTTAGACGGTGATTTAGAGGGTCAAGAGAAGAAGGCTCTAAAGGAGCATCTCCTTGCTTGCATGGATTGCCGCAGACGGCTGCAGCAGCTGGAGAAGGTAGAGGCTTTGGTACAAGCATGGCCATCACCGCAGGTCCCGGAAGGATTGACGGAGCGCATCATGAGCGCACTGCCTCCCGAGAAGCGGAGAGGCTCTTGGTCCCGCTGGTTTCGGAAGCATCCGGCGGCATCGGTGGCTGCTGTCTTTTTCGTCGTGATGATGGGCAGCTTCCTAACCATGTGGGATAATGACCAAGAGCTGATCGTGAAGGGAACAGATCTGCAATCCGTTGTCATTCAAGGGGATACGGTATATGTTCCGGCAGGTAAGACCGTTGCAGGGAATTTGACGGTCGAGAACGGAAAGCTGGAAGTAGAGGGAGACATTCGTGGGGACATCACAGTGATTGACGGAAGAATGAATCTGGCCTCGACGGCTCATATCTCCGGACAAGTAACCCAGATCGACGAAGCCTTCAGCTGGCTGTGGTTCAAGACGGGGCAATTGATTACTCAACTTTCCCAAACGAAATAGGTCGAGCGACCCAATTTTCATAAACTCTCCCTAAACTATGGTAGAAAGGGAGGGTTTTTTGTTGCATTTATGGTATGATGAAGGGAGCACTTTCGAAAGATAGAGAAAATACACCGCGAAATGCTGGGGGCGGCGCGATGGACTGGCTGACGGAAATACGAATTACCGATATCATCGATATAATAATTGTTAGTTACGTGATATATAAGATGATTTTACTGGTCCGCGGAACGCGGGCTATCCAATTGCTGAAAGGCATCTTGGTCGTTGTAGTGACATGGGCCTTGAGCTCCTGGTTTAAGCTGAACACGCTGCAATGGATGATGAACCAAATGTTCACGTTCGGGCTGGTTGGGGTATTTATTATATTTCAGCCTGAGCTTCGACGGGCGCTGGAGCAGCTTGGCCGCGGCACGCTGTTCAGCCGAACCACAGTAGAAGAGGATCAGGAAATCAACCGCCGCATCAATGAGGTGCTGAAGGCGGTAAATTATATGTCCCGTCGTAAGATCGGAGCTCTAATGGTGTTCGAACGCGAAACCGGACTTACGGATTACATCGAATCAGGGATTTCCATTGAATCTCACATTAGCTCGGAGCTGCTCATCAATATTTTCATCCCGAATACGCCGCTTCATGATGGTGCGGTCATTATGAGGAAGCATCAGCTGATGGCGGCGGGATGTTACTTACCGCTGTCGGAGAATCCTTTTATCAGCAAAGAGCTGGGGACACGGCATCGCGCGGCGATCGGGATGAGCGAGGTGTCCGATGCCCTGTGTGTGATTGTGTCGGAAGAAACGGGACAAGTATCGCTGGCGCTGAACGGACACATCCTCCGTGATGTGAAAGAGGATACGCTGCTGGCTAAGTTGTTTGAAGAGCTGAAGCCGAAGGTGAAATCAAAAGAAAAAAGCTCCATTTGGAAATGGAGGCTGCGCTAAATGGATCGTTGGCTCCGCAATACGAATGTCGTTAAGGTGATTGCATTAATTATCGGGATTCTGCTATGGGCTGTTCTGCGGATGGATGGCTCTACCTTGTCGGGCTCGAATAATACAGGTATTAAGGATGAGACGATCTCTAACGTAACGGTAACGCCTATTTATGATGCGAACGAGTTTTTCGTGCAATCAATCGAGCCTGCTCAAGTGTCGGTGACGCTGTCAGGGCGGGATTCGGTGCTGAAGAAAGTGCTCAATACCGCGGAATATTCTGTGGAAGTGAATTTAACCAAGGTAGGCAAGGGTGAGCATATACTGGCTGTAACACCGGTTAATTTCCCTTCGAATGTCACGGTCAAGGTAAATCCGGGAACGGTGAAGGTTGTTGTCGATAAGAAGGAAAACAAATCGATGCCGGTTACTGTGAATGTAACGGGTATTCCGGGTGTTGGACTAAAGGCCGGGCAGCCCGTTGCTAAGCCGAACCGGGTGACGGTAACGGTTCCTAGCGACAGTGCGGACACAGTGGAATCGGTACGGGCCGATATCAGTGTGGAGAAGGCTACTACGCCGGTTTCGAACAAGGTGCGTCTTGTAGCATACGATAAAGACGGGAAGCCGATGGACAAGGCCGTCATCAGTCCGGCTGTCGTTGATGTCGAGGTGCCGATTACAAGTCCGTTTACCCTTGTGCCGCTGCAGCTGAAGCTTGTTGGGGAGCCTCCTCCGGGGTTTGCCGTCGGATCGCTGCGCCAAAGCGTAGATAAGGTAACCGTCTATGGACCGCAGAGCGTGCTGGATCGTCTGGAATTCTACGAAGGACCACAGGTGAACTTAGCGGAGCTTAAGGAGGATAAGGAATTTACTCTCGATATCCCGCTGCGCAACAAAGCAACCCAGCTCGATCCCGGAAAGGTTACGGTTACGGTGGACATTGTTCCTTCCGTTACGAAGACGCTGGCTGGAATTCCAGTTTCGATTATCGGTCAAAACGATGGGTTTAATACAACTGTGATTTCGCCGCAGCAGGGCCAACTGAACCTTACGGTGGAAGGTGCGCCGGATATTCTAGGCATGCTGAAGCCGCAGGATATTCAGGCGATTCTAGATGTGAGCAACCTGCCTCCCGGAAGGCATGAGGTTCCAGTAACGTGGAATCTTCCGACCTTCGTGAAGAAAGGAACGCAGCAGGAGCTTAAGGCTACCGTAGAAATCAGCGAGAAGCAGCCTAAGGCGGCTGCAACTCCGGCGCAATAATGTGTGTTGACGAGCACGTTTTGAAGAGAGGATAATAAGGTAATATATGCTCAGCGGGTTCTTGGAGCCTAGCTGAGCATCATTATGATAGATGGTTAGCATCTAGGGGAGAGGGAAACATGGGGAAGTATTTTGGAACGGACGGGGTACGCGGCGTTGCCAACGCCGGTCTGACACCTGAGCTGGCATATAAAATCGGCCGCTGCGGCGGTTATGTATTAGCAGGGCAAGTAGAGAAGCCGGTAGTTATTATCGGTCGGGACACCCGTATTTCGGGTCCGATGCTGGAAGCGTCGCTGGTGGCGGGCCTCTTGTCGATCGGAGCCAACGTGGTTCGAGTGGGTGTCGTATCTACTCCGGCGGTTGCTTATTTGACGCGTAAGCTGAAGGCGGATGCCGGTGTTATGATCTCTGCAAGCCACAATCCGGTGGAAGACAACGGCATTAAGTTCTTCGCGGGTGACGGCTATAAATTGTCGGATGAGACAGAGCTTGAAATTGAGCGGCTGATGGATGCGGAAACTGATGAGCTGCCTCGTCCGGTTGGCGGGGACATCGGAACCGTTACGGATGATGAAGAAGCAAAGCAGCTCTACTTAGACTATATCCAATCGACGGTGAAGTCGTCTTTTGAAGGCATGAAGGTGGTTCTGGATTGTGCGAACGGTTCGGCTTATGAGCTTGCTCCGAAGGTATTCCGCGCACTAGGCGCTGAGGTTGTGGAGATAGGGTCGGAGCCGAACGGCCGCAATATTAACGACCACTGCGGATCGACGCATCCTGAGAAGCTGCAGCAAAAGGTGCTTGAAGTGAAGGCGCAGCTGGGCCTTGCCTTTGACGGGGACGCGGACCGATTGATTGCCATTGATGAAAAAGGCGAGGAAGTCGACGGCGATTACATTCTGAGCATTTGCGGACACGCGATGAATCAAGCAGGTCAGCTGAACCATTCGACGATTGTAACGACGGTCATGAGTAATATCGGCTTTTTCAAGGGAATTGAGAAGGTAGGACTCAAGGCTGCTAAGACAGCCGTGGGCGACCGGTATGTAATGGAAGAAATGCGTAAGGGCGGCTACAATCTCGGCGGCGAGCAGTCGGGGCATGTTATTTTCCTCGATTATAATACGACGGGGGACGGCATCCTGACGGCGCTGCAGCTGGTGGATACTTTGGTGCAGGCCGGGAAGAGCTTGAGCGAGCTGAAGCAGATCATGCGCAAATATCCGCAAACGCTGGTTAACGTTCGTGTAGTGGATAAGAGCAAGCTGAACGGTAATGCTGCAGTGGAGGAAGCCATTCGCAAGGTGGAGGAAGAGCTGGGCGACAACGGTCGTGTACTGGTGCGTCCGTCAGGTACGGAATCTCTCATTCGGGTTATGGCCGAAGGTCCGGACAAGGAGCAGGTTGAGGCTTATGTTCGGGATATCGCAGCAGTGATTGAACGCGAGCTGGTATAGCAAATACAGATAAATCCCTCAGAACCTGAGCCGGTTTTGGGGGATTTTGCATTCATGGCAGAGATTGTCTGAAAATATCATGAAAATATCAGTTGCACTCGATAGGCAAAATGAATAAGATGGTTATATGTCAAAATGAAACGAAAGGTGGGAAGAGGTTCGAAAATCACGACTAGCGCCAGAACTTGAAGGTTTATGCTTTGAAGTTGACGGTGAATGCCGATTCGGTCTATAGGTCCTATGTGGGTAGCTTGTGCTGCTGGACCTCACTTTATTCCCTAGACACGGTGCTCATGGAAAACGATAGCTGATCTTGAAGTTGACGAGGTGAAGGTGTTCGAAATATTCGGCGGGGACCTTCCGGTATGATCCGTACCGTAAATTCGAAAATCAAAACGTCCGGGTGACTGGGCCGACAAGTTTTCGAGTGGGGTTAGCTTTGTGCTGCACTTTTTTCAACTTGTGCTATTCGATTTACATTTCATTCAAACATTCGGAGGTATTTATATATGTGTGGTATCGTTGGTTATATTGGGAAGCAAAACTCCCAGAAGATTCTGATTGAAGGCTTGAAGAAGCTTGAATATCGCGGTTACGATTCTGCCGGTGTAGCTGTCTACACACAGGAAGGCTTGCAGGTGAAGAAGTCGAAAGGGCGCCTGGCGGTTCTGGAATCGAAGCTGGAGGAGCAGCCGCTGCAAGGTACGGCAGGGATTGGTCACACTCGTTGGGCGACTCATGGTAAGCCATCTGATGTGAACTCTCACCCGCACACGGATAACTCGCAGAAGTTCTCTGTCGTTCACAATGGGATCATCGAGAACTATATTAGTCTGAAGGAAGAGCTGGCGGAGCAAGGGCATGTCTTCGTATCGGAAACAGACACAGAGGTAATCTCGCACCTGGTAGCGAGCTTGTATGAGGGCGATATTGTTAAGGCCGTACAGAAGGCTGTACAACGTATGAAAGGCGCATTTGCTCTGGGGGTACTGACGGAGTATGAACCGGATCGTCTGGTAGCGGTACGTTACTTCAGTCCGCTGATCATCGGTGTTGGCGAAGGTGAGAATTTCATCGGTTCGGATATTCCGGCAATTCTCGAATATACTCGCAATGTGTATATTCTTAACGATGGCGAGATGGCTGTTCTGACGCGAGAAGGCGTGGAGCTTATGACTTTGGAAGGGAATTTTATTTCCCGGGAATTATTCCATGTCGATTGGGATATTATTACGGCAGAAAAAGCCGGATTTGATCACTTTATGCTGAAAGAAATTCATGAGCAGCCAAAGGCTTACCGCGATACGATGGGAAGTCGGATTGATGACTCCGGTCGCCGTGTTGTATTGAACGAAGTGGGCATGACACCGGAGCAAATCAAAGGCATACGCAATGTTCACATTGTTGCTTGTGGTACAGCGTATCACGCGGGTCTTGTTGGGAAGGCTGTTATTGAGAAGCTGGCTCGCATTCCGGTAGAAACGGACGTGGCTTCCGAATATCGCTACCGTTCCCCGATCATTACTCCGGAGACGCTGGTTATCGTGGTGAGCCAATCCGGTGAGACTGCGGATACACTTGCCGCTCTGCGTGAAGCGAAGCGCTGCGGCGCACGTGTCGTTGCGATAACGAACGTAGTCGGCAGCTCTGTAGCCCGTGAGGCGGATGATGTCATCACGACTTGGGCAGGTCCGGAAATTGCCGTAGCTTCAACGAAGGCATATACTTCGCAGCTAATCGCATTCTATCTGTTCGGACTGTATCTGGCACAAACGTTGGGTACGCAAGAAGAGGCATATATTGCCGAAGTGATTGCTGACCTGCAAGCTTTGCCTGAGAAGGTGGAGCAAATTCTGGAGCAAGCGGAAGTTATTAAGGATGTTGCGGAGCAGGTATCAACGCACGACAACCTGTTCTTCATCGGCCGCGGCTTGGATTATGCGGTTGTGATGGAAGGCTCGCTGAAGCTGAAGGAAATCTCGTATATTCACTCGGAGGCGTATGCAGCAGGAGAGCTGAAGCACGGCACGTTGGCTCTGATTGAAGAGGGAATTCCTGTGATTGCGTTGGCTACCCAGGACGACCTGTTCGAAAAGACGGTGAGCAACATTAAAGAAGTCAAAGCGCGTGGGGCACATGTGTTCGGTATCCATGCGGAGGGTGAGACGGAGCTTGCGAAGGTCGTTGACTACACGTTCGCGATCCCGGCTACCCATCAGTTGCTGACGCCTGCGCTGTCCGTAGTGCCGCTGCAGCTGCTGAGCTACTACGCTTCGCTGGCTCGTGGTAACGATGTTGATAAGCCGCGGAACCTCGCGAAGAGCGTGACGGTGGAATAAGGAGAGGGCGAAAGCCCTCTTTTTTGAAGGATGATAAAAAAGTCTGGAACCAGTAAAGAAACTGTGGAACCAGCAAAAAATGTATGGAACCACTAGAATAGTCCCGATGATGCTTAGTTAGGTCATCGGGATTTCTTTTCCGGGAAGGGGTTTTGGGTAATGTTAGGGGACCGAATTAAGGAAATTAGAAAAAAGAATCGATTGAGCCAAATTCAATTTTCGAACATGATTGGAGTTTCACAAGGAACCCTTAGTGAACTTGAACAAAACAAATATAATCCCTCGTTAGAAACGATTCTTGCCATCATTGAAGGGTTTAACGTAAACGTAACTTGGTTTTTGTTAGGGAATTCCAATATAGGTAGTTTCGGGGAAAACGAGGAGCTTAGTCAGATGGAAAGTACTCTGATTATGGAATTTAGAAAGTTATCTACATATGGCCAAAGTGAGATTCTAGATATTATCGGTTTGAAAAATAAAAGAAATGTTAGACGTTAGAATAACATGATTATATTAACAATTCTCAGACCGTCGATTCCTTCGACGGTCTTTTTGTTGATCGAATGAACTAGCACAGAAACGGATGGTTTCTAACAAGATCCCCCAGTTAGGAACCCTCCGCCAAAAAAGGCTAGTTCATGAAATACTTTATACCATCCCTCTATAGGGCCGCCTCCTCCATTGCCTAGACCCGGACGATTTACGAAATGCTTTGATTTATTTGTGTGAGAGATACAACCATTTTACTTACGATTCTCCCAGGTTTCTTCAAACCGATCTAATTCAAGTAGTGCCGCTTCTTCCGTCACCGCCGGTATCGATTTACACGGTAATAAAGACGTATTCGGCATTTGGATTGGAGAAAACGAATCGGCGAAGTTTAATTATGGCTGGGGACTCCTTACCGGAGAGAGAATATTCAAAGGTTGTTTCGATTTAGGCGTACAATTTCAACTATTTCGTTTTTATGGTAATCATCAAGACCTCTAAACACATTTATCAAATTTTTCTTGATCTCATCCTCAGCAGTCAGGGAAAGATTACAAGATGTAGCCTTTATCTGGCAAAGGTAGGTTGGTTAAACCAACAGTCTTTGTCAGAGCGAGACCGGTCGGGTCATAATAGCCTTATTTTGCTCATATGTATTGACAGTCGATATATCGTTTGTTAGTATATCGTCATACGATATAATTAAAAAGAACGGAGACAGCCCGATGGAGAAGACTAGGGATATGCTGCCTTTGACCGAAGCATTTTATTACATTTTGGTTTCGCTGTATGCTTCTTCTGCGCATGGATACGGCATGATGCAGGATGTGGAGAGGATGAGCGGAGGCCGCGTCAAAATCGGGGCGGGAACATTGTACACTGCGCTCAACAATCTGATGAAAAAAGGACTGATCGTCCCTTCGGACGAAGTTGAAGCGGATTCGCGCCGCAAAACCTATGCAATTACTCCGCTTGGTAAGCAAGTCGTGATGGCGGAAATGGAGCGAATGGAAGAACTGTTGCGTAACGGCCGAAAGGTCACACAACTTTAGGGAGGAATGATCCACATGAGAAAGGATGCTGGGAGCGCCAAATCAGTATACAAAAGCCGATATTCTTTCGTTTGGAACTATAAGAACGATGAAGTTTGGTTGACCGACTTGTCGACGGGCGGGCTGCATCTGAGCTGTCCGGGATTTATTCGTTACCGCTTCGATTACGATCCGAGTGTCCGGTACGAGTATCGGATGGATTACCAAGACACGATGAACTCCAAGCAACTGGAAGATTATTGCGATTTGTATGCGGATGCCGGCTGGGAGTATGTAGGGACTTGTGTCAACTGGCGATACTTCCGGAGGCCTTATCTAGAAGGGGAGACGACCGAACTATATAGCGACAAGGAATCGATTCGATCGTTTTATCGGAAAGTCCAGAAGATGCTTGGAGTCGTAGCTTTGGCAAACCTGGCGATATTGCTAGGGAATTCCACACACTGGATCAGCGGCTGGTCGGGGGAAGGCCGAATTTCAACTTTCATAGGCGCATTGAATGTGATCCAATTGCTCTGCACGTTGCTGCTCGGCTATGGGGTGCTGAGATTTCAGAAACTTATCAAGCTGCATACCGACTAAGACGATCATATAAGACTTCAAATCGCTGAAATAACGGAAGAACTATAGCTAAAGACATGAAGGCAGCCGCTTCAGAAAGTTCGGCTGCCTTCGTTGCGCTAAATGGTCGTTTAAGATCTTTCGCGCTGAACCATATCATAAGTAACGGCAAGTTATCAATTATCAGGACTATCGGATGAACTTTCTGTCGCCCGTGAAACTCTTATATAGGAGCGAGGTGAAGAGATGAGGGTTGCCCTAAGGGTCAAGCAAGCACAAAGAGGGAACAAAGAAGCGCTTCTTCAATTGATTCTGGCCGAGAAGGATGTTTATTACAGGCTTGCTCTTGCTTACATGGGGCAAGAGCACGATGCGATGGATGCGCTGGAGGAAATGATCGTCATCTTATACGAGAAGATCGGTCAGCTGAAGAAACCGGATTCGTTCTACAGTTGGAGCCGAACCATTCTGGTAAATCATTGCAAGGCCGTGCTGAAGAGGCGAAACAAGGTGATTCTAATAGAAGATTGGGAGAACAGCAATGGCATGGAGCCCGAGACTGTCGTAGTAAGCGATCCTTACGAACAACTGGACCGGCACATGGACATTCGAAGTTCGCTCGAACGGGTCAACCCGGATCAGAAGGAAGCTATCGAATTGAAGTATTTTCACGATCTCGATTACGAATCAATCGCGAGAATTATGAATGTATCGGTTGGAACCGCAAAATCGAGAGTATTTAATGGGTTAAAAAAACTCAAGGAATGGTACGGGGGGGAATAGGATGAAACGAGTTGAGCGGTTACTAACGGACGAAAGAGAGAGGATAGGTTCCATAACCGCGCCCGATGGCTTGGAAGAGAGGCTTCGGCATGCATTAGCTCGAACACCGGACAAGCGGAAGCGCAGTAGAGCTCCGAAGCTGACTGTCGCCGCGATGGCATTGGCCCTACTGGTATCCACCGTTGGTTACAATTATGAAGGCTTCGCTTACTACGGTCAGAGAATCCTCGGGTTTGACGAAGTTATGACAGGCACTTTAAAAGAGTTAAACGCCGCCGGCCTAGGGCAAACGGTCAACCGGCATGCGATCCTGCAAGACGGAACAGAACTCATCGTCAGTGGTGTGATAGCCGATGCGAACCAGATCATACTTTACTATGCGCTTCGTAATCCGGAAGGGATCAATGAGCGGACTCAGCAGTTTTTTCGATTATCCCGCCTCACGGGCTTCTGGACGAATTCTTTCGCCGATTGGGGAACGACGACGATGAATGATGAGCAGACGGAATTGGTCGGCACCGTGAGCTTTGAATCGGTAAGTCCTTTTGCCAAGAAGCTTACGCTGCATTTCTCTGAGCAGACGGAAGATCATCGTGTAATCGAGGGCAGCCTGACTTTCCCTTATCATCCGGATGAGGCGATCCAGGCGCAGATTAGGCAATCTCTTAAGAAAGAAATTGCTGTGGACCAAGGGACGATCACGTTCGGTTCTATTACCGCAACTCCTCTCTCCACCGTGATTAAAGGAACCTGGAATGTCAATGATCTGGATCGGATTCGTTTGCCGTTCGACGGCATCGAACTGATCGCCAATGGCAAGTCTGTCTTGATGGAAGGGAGCGGGTTCGAACACTCGATGAAAGGTAAAAGGTTTGAGCTTCGATATGACGCGTTGCCCAAAGAGTTGGAGTCTCTGCAATTGGCCGTTAGAGAGTTCCCAGGTTATGAGAAGCTGGCCGAGAAGGTGAGTTTGAAGCTTGTCTCTCCAACGGAGACAATATCTTTGGCAGGCAGGGAGCTATGGATCCGGGATGTCAAGACGAACGGAAAAAGCGCCGAGATTACCCTTGCGACGGATGTTGATGTTCTTCTTGACGGGGTGTCGCTGGAGACGACGTTGGGAACGACCGAATTGCGCACGACCATAGGCCAGAAGGAGAAGAAGCGGGAGGATGGCCGAATTCTTAAGGAACGAACGCTGTTGTTCGATTCGACCGGGCAGCCGGAGTATTTGCAAATCCAAGGGATTCATTATAAGAAGACGTATGATAAGTTCGTGGAGATCCCGCTGGATTGAGCAACAATAAGGGGGGAACCAGGTTAAACAGAGATCGCCAAAACCGTACAAAGAAAACCACACCCAACAAGGAGTGGTTTCTTCGCATTCTAGCACAGCATTCGGTGAAAAAAGCTATAAGCGGGTAGGCGTATTACAATCCGTTATTCGATGGGAAGCCTTTATGATTACTGCCCCAGTCTCGCGCGCGGCAGTGTACGTACTCTTGTCATTTCCGCGCAATGATTTCGAGAATAACGTGGGTTCGACCGACCGCCTCTCCGAACTGAAACGCGTTTGGGAGTCATGCGCGTTCAAAAATATTCCTTCATGGATCAGTGGAAATTGCAAGGCGACGATGGATAAATCTAGGTCAAAAGGCTCTCCGATGAAAGTGACTCCTGTTGAATCCGAATACTCAATCGCTTCATCTACGTTGTTCACGGTCATGCAGAGGTGGCGATAACCGGCTTACCGACCTCTCAATCCACAATAATCTCAAAGTAAAAGATGTCATCATGTGTCGGAGCGACATAAGCAAGTTTTAAGTCTCCGGAGAACCAATCTGTATGAAGATAGCAGAGATAAAACAGGAAATGACTGTACTTACCTGCTCGCACCTTACCTTGCAATACGCCTGCATTTTCCTAACCGCGGGACTCTTTTTAACGCTTGGTGTCTATTAATGTCCTATCATCTGAAAAGAGAGAAGGCTGCCGGCGAACGGCAGCCTATCCTTCCAACTAATCAGTAATATTCCGTGTATAGTATTCGATGATATCTTTGCGGCGAATAATCCCGAGGAACACCCGATCAGCGTCTACGACCGGAACGAAGTTCTGGTCGGCCGCCAACGTCAACATATCGTCCAGATCGGCGCCGATTGCGACGCATTCGACTTTCATCCGTCTTTTTATGGATACGACAGGAATTTCGTGCATTGTATCGAAGTCAAGGCCGGGCGTAGCTTTAAGCTTCCATAATAAATCTCCCTCGGATAGCGTGCCGTAATATAAACCATCATCGTCTAAGATCGGAATGGCCGTATAATTGCTCGCTTCCAATTTATCCATGGCTTCTTTCATAGTAGAGGACGTCAGAAGATAAGAAACCTCTTTTTTGGGATATAAAAACGATTTGATGTCCATCGAATCACGCTCCTTTGGTATATTAAAGCATATTTTTTCACGAGGCGCATGTGGGAGTAAATGGGACATTCGTCGTTCTTGGTCACCAAACCGAGTTGGTTACTGCTTTAATAATAATGATTCTATACTTGGCACTATGTCAAATGGTTCTGTCGTCGATTCGAATCGATTGCATACATTGCCATTTCGGTCGACCAAAAACTTGGAAAAATTCCATTTGACCCCGTCACCGGCGTAGATGTCCGGATACTTTGTTTGCAGAAACTCCTTCATCTGTTTACCACTCGAGGTCTGAGTATCGAAACCTTGAAAGGGTGCTTGCTGGGTGAGATATTGATATAAAGGGTGAATAGCCGGTCCCCTAACCTCCAGTTTTTCAAATAAAGGGAACTTCACTCCAAAGTGGCTTTCGCAATATTCATGTATATCCCGGTTACTCCCCGGCTCCTTCTCGTTGAATTGATTGCAAGGAAAGCCGAGTATTTCCAACCCCTTCTCACGGTGACTTTCGTAAAGCTTTTGGAGATCGGCGAATTGGCGAGAATAGCTGCATCTGCTGGCAGTGTTGACAATAAGGAGAACTTTCCCACGATATATTGATAGTTCAACAAGCTTGCCGCTAATTGATTTGACTTGTATATCGTAGATAGACATCGGATTAGCCCTCCTCGTTCTTGTAATAAATACATAATATGAATACAGATCATTATTTGTCTAATATATAATAAACATAATAGTCATAGGTTAAAACAATGAGTAAGCGGGATCGATACGGGGGCCTCGCTCGAAACGAGCCGATAGTTTTTATATAAGGAAAACTTTACATTTTGGAAAATAGTGAACACATATAGAATGGAGTGAATACAATTCCATGCCAAAGTAGGATGATATGTGGATTATCGCGAAGATGGAAGTGCCGTATGGGAAAGAATTGTAAGGAAGCTGCGAGCTGCCGGTTGTGTTTTTGCCGAGGAAGAGGCCCGGTTGCTTATGGCTTCTTCACGGAATGATAGCGAACTGGCACAGCTGGTGGATCGCAGAGTTGCCGGTTATCCCCTGGAACACATTGTCGGATGGGCGGATTTCTGTGGGATACGAATTGAATTGGATCCAGGTGTTTTCGTGCCTCGGCAACGAACCGAGTTTTTAGTTCGCCAGGCTGTTGCCCTCACTCGACCGGGCGACGTGGTAGTTGATCTGTGCTGCGGTTCCGGAGCTTTGGGCGCGGCCTTAGCCGCTTTGGTGGGGCGTATTGAATTACACTCGGTTGATATCGACCCTGCAGCAGTACAATGCGCCCGTCGTAATATTCGCTTTGACAAAGGCTTGGTGTATGAGGGGGATCTGTACGATCCCCTGCCTGTGCAGCTTTATAACCGGGTCCATGTTATGATAGCCAATGCTCCCTATGTGCCTACGGGGGCCATTCCATTCATGCCAACGGAAGCCCGCGACCACGAGGCGAGGATTGCGCTTGATGGAGGAACGGATGGACTTGACGTCCAACGAAGAATTGTAGCGGAAGCTCCACATTGGCTGGCAAAAGGGGGCGTTCTACTAGTCGAAACTAGCGAAAAGCAGGCGCCGCTGACTGCCGATCTTTTTACTCAATTCGGATTGATTCCCAAATGGGTTCGTTCCGAGGAACTGGACGCCAACGTTATCATCGGAGTTCGAATTGATTCATAGACGTGTTTCTCTTAGCTGGTGCCATTCCGTTTGACTACAACAACAATTTGATTGACAATGTTCGTGAGGATGTCATTTAGTATGTAAAGCGCAAATAAGGAGTCGAAAATCACAGATGCCCAAAGTATCCGTATGTAATCGAATATTTGATGCCGAAGAAGGTACAAAATTAGTTCTGGCTCTCGAGGATCACGGTGTAGATATTATGCATATGTGTGGAGGTCATGCGCAGTGCGGGACCTGCAGGGTAGAAGTGCTCGAGGGCGTTCTGCCGGCTGTTTCAGCACTGGAAACGAGATTGTTCCAGAACAAAGGAATCGAACCGGACGGGCATATTCGGTTATCCTGCCAAATACGGGTAACCTCCGACCTGGAAGTGAAACCGGTACTAACCGTAACTGAAGCGGGGATGGGACCCGGCCCAAGACCAAGAGAGTAAGTAGGGATGATACCATGGATGCTAAGAAGATAGCAGGAGAACAAGCAGCTGAATTCGTGAAGGATGGAATGACCGTAGGACTTGGTACAGGATCAACAGCCTACTGGGCCATCATGAAGGTTGGGCAGCTGGTCAAGGATGGATTGCGAATTCAGGCCGTCTGTACTTCAAGCAATACGGAACAATTGGCAGCTCAGCTCGGAATTCCGATCATGGATATCAACGAAGTCGACAGGGTTGATCTAACAATAGACGGGGCCGATGAAGTCGATCCTCAGTATCAATTAATCAAAGGGGGCGGCGGAGCGTTATTTCGTGAAAAGCTGGTAGCATCAATATCCTCCCAGTTTATTGTTATTGTGGATGAATCCAAGTGTGTCTCCAGCTTAGGCCGGTTTCCTTTGCCCGTCGAGGTGGCTCCGTTCGGGTGGAACATCACAAACAAGCAGCTGATCCAGCTTGGTTGTCAAACCCAATTGCGCCGCGCGGAGCAATCGCCGTACATAACAGACAATGGAAATTATATTATCGATTGCCGCTTCGGAGTCATCTCCAATCCGGAGGAGCTATCCATAAGGCTGAATGGAATCCCGGGCGTTGTAGAAAACGGCTTATTCGTAAATATGACGGATATACTCATCGTGGGGAGTCAAAGTGGCGTGGTTCGGACGAAAATGAAATGAGGATGATGAAAGAACCGAGGGGAGTCCGGAGACTTCCCTCGGTTCTTTAATTCGGCCGGTCCAGCTCAAACAGGTCGCCCAGCTTAGCATAGCTGCTGCCGGCTAAGCGGCTTACCGCCAGTAATTTATTAGCATGTATGCGCCCATTTTCATACAAATCCTCTGCGATATGTAAGTAAACGACCTTACCGATGATCAAATCACAAGCAGGGGCTGTGGGCGTTCCCCCAAGCTCTATTGCTTTTTCTAAAACACACTCCATACGGATTTTTGCTTCTGCAACCCCCGGTACGCCTATTTTTTCGCTGGGAACCGGGGTAAGCTTGGCAAGAAAGACTTCACTTTCTTCCGGCGGAAGATTGGCTGCCGTTTGATTGATGGCTTCGATGTTTGTTTCATCCGAAGCATGAACGACAAAAGAACCGGTTTCCAGTATGTTTCGAGTGGTGTCCTTGTATAGTCCGTTCTTCCGTTGAATCGAGATGGAAATCAGCGGTGGATTTGCGGTAACAATATTGAAATAACTGAAAGGCGCCGCATTCAATACCCCATTACGGGAAAGGGTTGTGATAAAGGCAATAGGCCTTGGCACAATGCTTCCCGTGAGCAGCTTATAGATGTCCCTTTCGCTTTGTAACTCCGGATCAATTCTTAGCATCGTCCGTTCACCTCGATCCCCAATGACTCTGGAACCAAGCGGCCGCGGTGTTCACTTCGGAATGGGTTAAGCGGTGCCCGAATGACTCCCAGGAAACCGTTATGTCGCCCCCGGCGTCGCGAAGGAGCTGCTCCAATTCCTCCGTCTCCTGCGGGGTACAGATCGGATCATTCGTTCCTGCACCGATAAAAATGGGGGTCCCATTCAGCTTCGGTATTTCTATGCCCCTCCGCGGGACCATCGGATGATGCAAAATAGCACCCTTCCATGCCCCCTGATGGTGAAACAAGAGACTGCCGGCGATATTCGCACCGTTGGAATAGCCGATGGCTACGAATTGAGTACGGTCCAGCCCATAGGCAGCCGCCGCTTCACCAAGAAATTCATGAAGCTCATTGGTTCGAATGAGGAGATCCTCCTCATCAAATACACCCTCGCTAAGTCTTTTGAAAAAACGCGGCATTCCATTTTCAAGTACGTTCCCCCGGATACTTAATACCGATGAGGCCGGTGACACGATTTGTGCCACCGGAAGCAGATCTTGCTCTGTACCTCCCGTACCATGGAAAAGAACGAGCGTAGGAGCTTCAGGGTCCGAACCCTTCTGGAAAATATGCTTCATCGTTACTCGACCTCCAGTTCACGAACTTGAATAGGCGGCAGCAGCTTTTCAATTTGTGCCCGATGCGGCTCATACTGTTCGGGAAGCTTCAACCCTTTGCCCAGCTTATCAAAAGCCTCGTCTCGGGTGAACCCCGGCGGGTCGGTTGCAATTTCAAACAGGATGCCGCCCGATTCGCGGAAATAGATCGCATTGAAGTACTGTCTGTCTATAATCGGCGTCGGCTGATATCCATTTTGCGCAACGTGGCTTCTCCATTCCTCGTGATCGGCAAAGTCATTGGCCCGCCAAGCAATATGATGAACGGTTCCGTATCCTCCTGACCCGTGTTCTGCCGGGGTCACATTCAGGTCGATGATATTCCCGACTTCCGCGCTTCCCTTAAACCGGGTCCAGCTCGCATCTTCCGCTATTTTTTCAAGGCCCATGACATTCTCCAGTAAAGCGGAGGTTTCTTTGGGTGACGTGCTATAAAGAACCGCACCTCCGAAGCCCTTGATCGCTTTGTCCACGGGGATGCCGCCAAATGACCATTCACTGTTCGCGCCTTCCTGACGCTCCGTGATTTCAAGCTGTAATCCGTCATGGTCCGTAAACTGCAGATACGTTTCACCGAATCTTTCGGTAAGGCTATAAGGAACATTGAATTTCTGCAGCCGGTCCTCCCAGAAATCCATCGTACCGGCAGGCACAACGAAAGTGGTGATGCCAACCTGTCCGCCGCCGATTCGTCCTTTCCGTCCTGTGGCCCACGGGAAAAACGTCATGATAGTACCCGGACTCCCGGATTCATTACCGAAGTAGAAATGGTACACTTCGGGGGCGTCGAAGTTGATCGTTTTTTTGACAAGACGCAGCCCGAGCACACCGGCATAAAAATCAAGGTTTTCTTGAGCATTTCTTGCAAAGGCCGTGATGTGGTGAATTCCGGTAGTGTGTTTATTCATATGAATGGCTCCTTTTCCGATGGATTATTTATGATTCCCTCTACTTGGCAGACCATTCCTCCGCCCATTTTTCACATTCCTTCATCATGGGTTCTAACGCGCGGCCCTTCTCCGTTAACTCGTATTCGATTCTAACCGGCGTTTCGTCATATACCCGACGGACGACGATCCCTTCTGTTTCTAACTCTTTGAAGCGTTCGGACAGCATTCGATCACTCATCTGCTCAATCATCTTGGAGATATCCGTAAATCGTTTATGCCCACTCAGAAGCGCGCGTATAATCAGTCCTGTCCATCGTTTGCCCAATAATTCAAACGCGGCTTCAAAGCTAGGACACCGTTTGTAATCGAGCTCCATCCGTATCACCTCCAATCTGATTAATAGTAAGTGACTTTACAATAGTAAGTATAACACAAAGTTTTAATAAATAAAAGTAAGTGACTTCATAAAAGTTAGAAAATTATTTTGCCCGACAAGGAAGGACTCTCCGCCCCAAGTTGGCGATAACTGAAGGTGTCCTCTGCGAAGGCAATGAAGCTGTAGATAAGAAACGAATCTGTGATATGATTAGAGTTGCTTGTCAAATTCGTAAGGCAGCCGCGGAATACATTTCTACATAAAAGGATGATGGTAAAGTGATGGAAAGTATCTATAGAGAATGGCCGGCCCGCAGTAAGGTTCATCGCGCGCTGCGAGCTCGGGCCGATCGGGGGGCAGGGGAATGAAAAGTCGTACATCTGTTTTGATCAGCATCGTCTTGGCCATGCTGGTGGCGTCGATGGACTCGACCATAATGAACACGACCATGCCTATCGTTGCCGAAGAACTGGGGCGTTTCGATCTGTATGCCTGGTCGTTCGCGGCTTATATGATCTTCAATACAGTGCTGGCGCCGGTGGCCGGGCGGATTTCCGATCTGTTCGGACGGAAGCGGGTGTTTGCTTGCGGTATCCTGCTCTTTCTCGTCGGATCGCTCTTGTGCGGATTGTCACAGTCCATGGTACAGCTCGTAATTTTCCGGGCGGTGCAGGGGATAGGAGCGGGCGTAATGATGCCGTTCCCGATGATTATCGCAGGGGACTTGTTCTCGGTGGAAAATCGGGGGAAAATCCAGGCGCTGTTCACTTCGATGTGGGGCCTCGCGGCGCTGCTGGCCCCGATGCTTGGCGCCTTTTTCGTGGAATACTTGAACTGGCGCTGGATCTTCTACGTGAACCTGCCCATATGTGTGCTGGCTTTTCTTATGCTGCTTCCTTATAAGGAAGTGTACGAGCCGAAGCCGGCCAAGGTGGACTACATCGGTGCGATCCTGTTTACGATCGGGGTAAGCTTGCTGCTGCTTGTAACGGTCCTGGAGGAAAATCGGGCCGTATTCGGAGTTGTCGGTGCCTTATTCCTCATTTGGTTCTATTTGTTCGAAAGGAAGCAGGCGTCCCCGCTTGTGCCGCTCGGCATGCTGAGTGACCGAACGATTCGGTGGGTCAACATCAACGGCTTCGTCGCTTGCCTTGCACTGTTCGGGGTAGGCAGCTTCATTCCGCTGTTTCTGCAGAGCTTTGCCGGAGCCAGCCTATTTATGAGCGGCCTTCCTCTACTCGGTCTGGCGGCCGGTTGGATGGTCGTGGCGGTGCCGGCCGGTAAGTGGGTGCTGAAATACGGCTTCCGTACGCTGCTTATCGCGGGCAACGTGCTGCTCGTCCTTGCCGGCGGACTGCTTAC
This sequence comes from Paenibacillus sp. GD4, assembly GCF_030846225.1. NCBI lineage: Bacteria > Bacillati > Bacillota > Bacilli > Caryophanales > Paenibacillaceae > Paenibacillus > Paenibacillus sp. GD4. The sequence continues at coordinate 2,167,524 of NZ_JAVCYK010000001.1, read as the reverse complement.
GCTGATCAATGCAGAGTCGGGGGTCGGCTTCGCGACCGTTTGCCTTACCGTCGTCGGTCTCGCCTTCGGCCTGACGTCGACCGTAGCGATTATTGCCGTACAGCAGCTGGCCGAGCCGCATCAACGGGGAATATCCACCTCGTTCCTTATGTTCTGCCGGAATATCGGCACGGCCGTAGGGGTGACTATCATGGGGGCGATTGTAACCCACACACAGGGCATCGCAGGCTTTCACGGTTTGTTCTTATTTGGCTTTGTCAGTACGCTCGCGGCGCTTGTCACCGCGCTCTTTATCCGTAACCGCGGGCTCGAATCGACCGCGCCGGGTGGGACCGGATCTTAATAACGACAAACAAAACAACGGCTGTCTCCGGCGGCCGTTGTTTTTTCATGCTTAGCAGGACCGTAAACTACAAGCCGACATCATGGAAGAGCTCGTCAAGCTTAAGGAAGGAAGAAAGCAAGCCTAGCTGCAATCGCTCAACGGACGAACCTCTTCTGACAAAGAAGAGGTTTTTCTTACGATGACGGATAAGTTTGGTAGACAGCAAATGAAAAGAAACAGGTCCCTCTGTATATGCTATACTTTGGAAGGAAGACAAGCTGAATCATTATTTATATTCAAAGGAGAGGGAACTTATGATTACCAAACTCGGTCAAGTGATGCTGTACGTCAATAACCAGGATGAGTCGAGAAACTTCTGGACGGAAACCGTAGGCTTTCAAGTCATTTCCGAGGAAAGCAACGGGGACATGAGATGGATTGAACTCGCTCCCTCTAAGGATTCGGAAACGAGCATCATTCTTCATAATAAGGAGCTTATAGCGAAGATGTCCCCGGGCTTGCATCTCGGTACCCCTTCTTTAATGTTTTTTTCAAACGATCTCGATCAATTGTATAACGACCTAAAAAATAAGAATGTCACCGTCGGGGAAATGGTAAGCCTTCCTTCCGGTAGAGTATTCAATTTTGCGGATCGTGAAGAAAATTACTTTGCCGTCATAGAGAAAAAGTAAAACTCGTTGCCCAATAACGAGCGCCCAACTCGGAAGTAGGGGGAAAATCGAAATGAAAACGCATGAGCAATGGATGAACGAAACGATTCAGATGGCGGTGCACAATGTGGATCGGGGCGGCGGTCCGTTCGCAGCCTTGGTCGTACGGGGAGATGTCATCGTCGGTCAGGGGGTCAATACCGTACACCTGCAATCCGACCCGACCGCCCACGCGGAGCTGCTCGCCATCAGGCAGGCATGCACCGCCTTAGGGACAACGGATTTAAGCGATTGCATCGTCTACGCCAGTGGCGAGCCTTGTCCCATGTGCATGGGGGCTATCTACTGGGCGAAGCCCAAAGCGGTCTACTATGCCTGCAGCAAAAAAGAAGCGGCGGCCGCGGTTCAGTTCCCTGATCCCTTGAAAAGCTTCTGGGAGGAAATGAAGCGGCCCGCCGAGCAAAGGAGCATTCCGCTGGAGAAGCTAAGCCCGGCTAGCAGCTTGGCTCCCTTTCAACGCTGGAGCGAGCGAAGCAATCAAAGCTAAGCCCTACAGCGTTTGTCCGCTGTCTACAGTAATGATCTGGCCTGTCATCGCTTCCTGCTCCAAAGCCGTACAGATCAAGGAAGCGATATCCTCGGGCGCTGCGATGCGCTGCAGCAGCAGCTGAGGCGCCAGCCTGTGCATCTGCTCTTCTCTACCGGCCCACCACCTTGTCGCAACGGCCCCCGGTACTACGCAGTTGACCCGTATATCGGGAGACAGGGCCCGGGCCAGCGATTTCGTCAGACCGTGCACAGCCGCCTTGGATACCGCATAGGGGAGAGAAGAGCCCAGGCCGGTTTGCCCCGCGATGCTGCCGAGATTGACGATCGCTCCTTGCTTGCTCTTCTTCATGTAAGGGGCGACAGCGCGCGCGCAATAGAACATTCCTTTGACATTCACATCGAACAGCTCATCCCATACCTCCTCCGTTGCCTCTTCCAAATCGCCAAGCGGGATATGCCGGGTCACGCTGGCATTATTCACAAGCAAATCGATCGTCCCGAATTGCTGCGCTATCTCTTCTACCATTCCCTTAACGTCGCTGTCCCGCGAAACGTCCCCCTGTATGGCTATGGCGCGACCGCCTTGCCGCTCAATCCATTGTACCGTCTCTTCCGCTTCCGCTTGGGAGCGCGAATAATTCACGGCAACGAGGGCTCCTCTTTCAGCAAGTGCAAGGCAGGTGGCTCTGCCGATCCCTGTCCCTCCGCCGGTAACTAAGGCTACTTTATCTTGTACCTTCATCTGTGTTCATCCATCTCCTTTAGCTGAATTACTAATAAGCATGATTGTACAGCGAAGATATGTATTTGTATAATTGAATTAAATGAATACTTAGTTCAAATAAAATGAACCTTAATCAAAGGAGCCTGCCGATGGATCTGAAGACAGTAAAAACATTTCAAATGATTGTGAAGTACGGAAGCTTTCACCGTGCGGCGGAAGAAATGAATTATGTGCAATCCACGGTTACGATGCAAATCCAGAAGCTCGAATCCGAATTGGGTGTCACTTTGCTCGAACGGGGGAAAAAAATCCGATTAACGGAAGCAGGGAGACTGTTCTACGAGCAGAGCCTGCCTATTGTCAAGCAAATGGAACAATTACAGACGAACATGTCGGACCTGCTGTTAGGGGAGAGCGGGAATATCCGTTTGGGGGTGACGGAGCCGACAGCCAGCTACCGTCTGCCTTGCATCTTGAAGAAATTCATGGCGCAATATCCGAACATTCGTATCTCCCTGGAATTCGGGAATACACCGGGGCTGACCGCGCGGCTTCTCCAAGGGGAGCTGGATTTGGCGTTAGGCTCGGCGCCCGAGCTGGGGTCCGAGATCTATTTTGAGCCCTTGTTCCAAGAGGAGTTTGTACTCCTTATGCCGGAGGATCATCCGCTTGCCTCATTACCCGTGATTGTGCCGGAAAATCTGCGGGATGCTCGTCTGCTCATTACTTCAGAAGCTTGTCCGTACCGCAGAAAGCTGGAGATGGTGCTGCAGGAAGCGGGAAACATTCCCATAGATACGATGGAGATCGGCAGCATGATCGCCTTGAAGTTTTATGTGGAAAGCGGACTAGGGATCGCTCTTGTGCCTAAGATCATGGTGGAGCCTGTTCCGGCAGGGACGACGATCCGAGCCTTAAGCGGGAGTCTGATCTCCATGAATTTCGGCATTCTCTCCAAGCCGTTGGAATACCCGACGCATCAGGCCGGCTCCAAGCTGTACCAATATCTGAAGCAGGAGCTGCTTGCCTAAACATGTCAGGGCTGATTTCGTAATTTAGCGTAGCTTTATCATAAAAAAACACATTGTGAATGGAAGGAACAAGGTTTAGGATAGATTTAGAAACGTTTCTGAAACAATTCTTCCCATATGTAAGGAGGAGAGAGGCGGTACTTTGAAACGAAAAATGTAAGCGGTTTATTTGTTCGTTCGATTCTACGATCAGAAGGTGAGGGAGGCTGTTCATAATGACCATTGGAAGAAGGAGCAAGACGATTGCCGTTATTACCGCTATTTCGTTCCTGCTCGCGATGCTGACCAGCTGCTCGAAAGGCAACGGCGCCGAGGAAGCAGCCCCGGTTCCCGCTGTAGAAGCATTCGATACGTCCAAGCCGGTGCATTTGAAGTTGTATATGGGTCTTCTTCAGCCGGACGAATGGATCCAAAGGCATATTATCGTACCGGTTCAAAAAAAGTATCCCAATATCAGCATTGAAATCGTTAGAAGAGGAAAGGGCAGCAATCCCGATGAGCTCGTGGTTGCCGGGAATTTCCCCGATCTCATCTATGAGAGCATTCCCCGTTATGCTGTATACAAGGATCTCGGACTTCTATACGATATGAACGACTTCATCAAAAAGTACAAATTCGATACCAGTAAGCTGAATCCGCTTGTCGTTGATGCTTTAAAGGTATGGGGTGAGAACGGTGAGCTTTATCACATGCCGCTTTGGATGAATTTTTCGGTGTTATATTACAACAAAGATATTTTCGATAAATTCGGCGTAGCTTATCCCAAAGACGGTATGACGTGGGATGAGGCGATAGAGCTTTCTAAAGCATTAACAAAAACACAAGACGGAATCACTTACCACGGGATTGACCCTAACAGTATTACCGGAATGGCCCATCAATTATCGTTGAATTTCGTGGACCAAAAGACGCACCGGGCGTTGCTCGAGGACGACGGTTTCAAGCGTATTTTCCAAACGTTTCTTTCCGCTTATAAGATCCCGGGAAATGAGAATCGCAGTAAAGTTTCCAGGGATGCCTTCCTTAAAGACAGGAAGCTTGCCATGTATCCTTTCTATGCTGACATGGTGACGCTGCTCGCAGATACAGCGGCCAAAGGAACTCCTCTGAACTGGGATATGGTTTCGCTCCCGAGCTTTCCTGAGCGCCCGGGGATGGGATATGAGGTTGATTCCCATAACTTATCCATAGCAAGCAGCAGTGCCAATAAGGAGGCGGCCTTTTTGGTCGTATCCTATTTAACCTCGCATGAACCGCAGCTTGAATTGAGCAAGGCCGGCTATTTGCCTGTTTCCACAGACCCGGAGCTTCTTAAGAGCTTCGGAACGAACCAGCCCGAGCTGAAAGGGAAGCATGTGGACGCCATCTTCAAAACAAAGCCGTCCCCTTTCCATAAATTCACCCTATACGATTCCTTGGCGACAGGGAAGCTTAGTCCGGCATTAACCGAGGCGGAAAAGGGAGGAAAGGATATCAATACGGTTCTAAGAGAAGCGAGTGAGGCAGCCAATAAAGCCATCGATGAGAAAAAGCTTGGCTCTTCAAGTAAATAACAGGTATGACGTAAGGATAATGGAAAGCCTGCTTCGTTCGTAAGCAGGCTATTTCTCATACCTGCCGTATGATTCTTGATTTACAGCCTGCTCCATGCTAGAATTACCTAACGACCGTTAGGAAGGTGGCCATTATGACAGTACAACGTATTAAAGAAGCGGCCCTCATTCAATTTGCTATCCATGGCTATGACGGGGCGTCGTTAGCGGATATTGCGAGTGAGGTAGGCATCAAGAAGCCGTCCATCTATGCGCACTTTAGCGGGAAGGATGAGCTTTTTCTCGAGGTGTTCCACGACGCGCTAGGCAGAGAATTGGATTTTGTCCGGCATTATTTTCATCGAACGCAGCAGGAACCGTTTAAAGAGGTTCTGTATGGCTTCCTGTTGCAGTATCTTGATCGTTATGTAAAGGATCGCAATACCAACTTTTTTCTCAGAACGGTATTTTTTCCGCCCGTCCATCTGAAGCAGCAGACGGTCGACAGCGGCAACGATTTTGTCGATCAGCTGGAAAAGCTGCTGGTTCCCATATTTCATAAGGCGATCGCGGACAAAAGCATCAGTCCAGCCGTGAATGAAGAGATCGCTGCTACGGCCTATACCGCTGCTCTGGACGGATTGTTCGTGGAATTGTTTTTCGGCGGCGCAGAGCGTGCTTTGAAACGGGCCCAAGCCTCCTGGCTTGTTTATTGGCGCGGCATTCAATCGCAACCGGAGGTGACTTGAAATGAACAAGGGATGGGTTTTTGTATTTATCGGCTCTGTTATTGAGGTGCTTTGGGTTACGGGCTTGAAGCATTCTCATCATTACTTGGAGTGGACGGGGACGGTGCTGGCTATCGCTTTATCCTTCTATTTATTAATCCGTTCGATTGGCTCCGGTTTGCCGGTGGGCACGGTGTATGCCGTCTTTACCGGGCTTGGGACTATGGGCACGGTTCTGACGGAAATGATCGTGTTCGGGGAGCCCTTTCGTGTGCTCAAAATCGTACTTATCGTGGTTTTGGTCGCCGGCGTAATGGGGCTAAAGCTGGTAACGAGTAACCCTGAGCCTAAAGGCGGTGCTGTATAATGGCCTGGATGTTTCTTGCTTTTGCCGGCTTATTTGAGGTTGTAGGTGTGATCGGCATGAATATGATCACCCGGAAAAAAGCAGCCGCCTCGTTTCTTGTATTTATCGTAGGGCTGATCATGAGCTTCTCGCTCCTCAGTTTGGCCATGAAAAGTATTCCTATGGGGACGGCCTACGCCATCTGGACCGGCATCGGCACCGTCGGCTCCGGTATCGTCGGCATCTTGTTCTATGGAGAGTCGAAGGATTGGAGAAGAATATTGTTCATGTCCATGGTACTAAGCGCCGCTATCGGCCTCAAATTCATGAGTTGATATGGTACGGTCCCAGACCTAATTGGTCATGGGACCTTTTTTTCGCTGCAGCATTCAGCCCGCTTTCAGCGGATTCTCACCTAGCCTTCAGTTCATTTTAACCCTGGTTTAAGCATCGGCTTCTATACTGTTCCTTGTAAGGGCGATAAGCTCAGTCCGCAATGACTTCACGATGGAGGTTCAGTATATGAATAACGATACAGAGCACAATAGACCAAGATCCAAATGGAAGAGCACGTTTGCCGCATTTATGGCAGGGACCGTCTTGACAGGAGGCTTAATGCTGGCCTCGGACGAATTGAATTTATTTACATCGCATAACTCAGCGGCAGTAGCTGCTGTAAGCAGTGCTTCGGCCGGTAAGCCGGCTGCAGCGGATTCGAAGAACAGCGGCGGGGTGGAGAGCGCCTCCCTAAGCTTGAATTCGACGGGGAATATCTCGCAAATCGTTAAGCAATCGAGTCCGGCTGTGGTGAAGATCGAGACGAAGGTAAAGGCGAGCAGCAGAGCTTCGGCAGCAGATCCGTTTTTCCGCCAGTTTTTCGGAGGACAAGCGAACGAGGGCCAGGGGGCTCTGCAGGACGGAGGCATGGGGACCGGGTTTATTTTTGAAAAGACGGGTTATATTCTTACGAATGAGCATGTGATTGAAGGGGCCGAAGAAATTTGGGTGACGGTACAAGGATACGAGAAACCGTTCAAGGCGACGCTGCTTGGCAACAGCTACGAGCTTGACCTTGCGGCGCTTAAGATCGAAGGTGAGGCGGACTTCCCTTATCTGCAGCTGGGAAATCCGGATGATTCGAATATCGGGGATTGGGTTGTTGCGATCGGGAACCCGTATGGATTCGATCAAACGGTGACCGTCGGCGTCTTGAGCGCCAAGGAACGGCCGATTACCATTCCTGATGAGCAAGGCACGCGGCAGTATAAACACCTGCTGCAAACGGATGCGTCCATCAATCCCGGTAACTCAGGAGGGCCGCTGCTGAATCTGGACGGTGAAGTGATCGGGATCAATACAGCGGTCAATGCCGAGGCGCAGGGGATAGGCTTCGCGATACCTACAACTACGATAGCGTCCGTCTTGGATAACTTAAAAAATAACGTAACGATTCCTAAGGAGCCGGTGCCGTACCTTGGTATTGCGATGGAAGACGTGAATGCCGAATGGAGCAACGACCTTCGATTGAACAATGCGACAGGCGCCGTCATAGCGCAAATCGATCCGAAGGGGCCTGCCTTCGCAGCAGGGATCCGGACGTATGACGTGATTACCGGGATCAACGGACAGGCGGTTGCCAATGCTTCCGAGGTCAGCGCTAAGGTGAAGGAGCTGAAGGTGGGGGATCAAGCCGTGATTTCTGTGATCCGCAATGGACAGAAGAGCGATGTTACTGTTATTGTCACAGATAAAAATGCTCAAAAACAGTAGCCCGAAAAGATGCCCGCGGGTTGAAATCCGCAGGGCGTCAGAGCCGAAACATGATGCGGAGGGCCGACCCGGGGAAGGTCGGCTTTTTTTCTGTTACGTCCTTGTTACGCACGGGTAGGAATACCCATGACTAAGTCACTGATCCCGGTCATACTTGTCACAAACCGTCTCAAGTTACTGTCGCATTCATTCAAAGCGCGTTATACTTCTTATTAATATAAGTTGTATGGAAGCGGGAGTGATGAAGATTGAAGGGATCAGGGAGGCCGCCCTTGTTGTCTGTGGTAAAACCGCTTCGTAACACGATACTTACCGTTATGGCATTACTCCTGTATACGGTCATGGTGTTCGGCATCGTAGGCGCATCCGACAGGTTGGACGCTGGGGAACGGATTCTGGATCTGCGCAAGGACGGACGCTGGGAGGTCTTCATGGGAGAGGTGCCCGTCCGAAGCGGTATACCGGAAGAGAGTTCCGTTGCTTGGAGGCCGATCGACGAGCTGCAGGATACGCCGGAGGGGTTTCGGAACACCGGCGAATTCTGGGTGAAACGGTCGCTGCCCGGCAAGGAAGGCGGCTGGCGGGACCCCCATTTGTGGATCAAGCGCCAGCAGCAGTACACCGTTTATGTCAATGGCGCTTTACTAGGTGAGGTCGATAGGCAGGGAGACAATCGATACGATCATCCGGGGTATATGTGGCGGATGTACGAGCTGCCGTCAGGCGGGAAGCCACAGACGCTTCTTGTACGAATCGATCCGGCGGTACCGGGATTGAAGCTCGGGCAGTACATCCTGGGAGAAGGAACGGCCTTGCAGTCAGAGATGCTTCGGTACGACACGATGGGTCTGATTTATTCTCTGCTGTTCGGCATGTTAGGTTTGGTTTCCGCTATCGTATATCTTCGCGCTCCCAAAGATTACGCGTACTTATGGTTTGCCGTCATTACCTTTTGTGGGGGAGCCGCGTATTTACTGCGCACGATGAGCATCCAACGATTCCCTGTGCCGGATATTTTGCTTTATTTTACCGATATGCCGGGGGTGATAGCGACAGGGGCCTTTTTGATGTTTCTATATCATTTTTTAAGCGGTCCCAGGAATAAGCTTCTCCTTTGGTTTGCAAATATTACCTTTTCCCTAAGCGCGGTCTGCATCGGTTTGGGCATCGCTGCAGACTTCGGCACGTACCGGGCCGTATACGATGCTTTGTTCTTGCCGTTGCTGGCAGTGGAAGCGGTCGTGGCGGTCGTTCCGCTCATCAAGCGCATTCGATCCGATGCGGACCCGGAGACCGGATGGATTATCAGCGGCATGCTGTCAGCCGTCCTTTGCACGATCATGCATACAGCGGGGTTGATATTGGTTAGCTCGCCGGGCACGTTCCGTTTCGCCACGACGCCTTATCTTTATTTTTTCGAGCATGTAGCGGGTCTAGGAGTCCTGATCTTCGTCGTTTCTCTTGGTATGGCTATGGTGACGAGGATGGTCCGGATTCGGCGGGAGCATCACCAATTTACCGTAGCGCTGGAGCATATGGTTAAGGAGAGGACCTTAGAGCTGGAAGGGGCCAACCGGTTGCTCCGGCAGTCGATTCGGGAGCGCTCCGAGGCGCTCGCAGAAATGGCTGTGCTGGAGGAGCGCACTCGAATCGCCAGGGATATTCACGATGTCGTGGGCCATACGTTGACTACGACGCTCGTGCAGATTGAAGCCGCCAAGAAGCTTCTGGCCCGGGAAGTGGAGCAGGGCCTGAGCAGGCTTGACCTGTCCATGGAGCTGGTTCGCAAGAGCCTGCAGGATATCCGGGAATCCGTTCACCGCATGCAGTCGGCGGGAGTGGAGTATGATCTGGAGGAGGCTATGCACGAACTGTCCTCCCTCACGGAAATGGCCGCAGGGGTAGAAGTGAATGGAACCATAGGTACCATGCCTCATCTGAGTCTGCTTCAGAAGAAGGTGATTTTTCACACGCTGCAGGAAGGGATGACGAACGGCATTCGTCACGGGAAGGCGAAGGCGTTCCGTTACGAGCTGTGGCATGACGGGAAATCCGTGTTCTTCGAGCTGTGGAACAATGGAGAGCCCTTCCGTCAGGAGGTGCCCATGGGATTCGGCCTAACGAACATGCGCGAACGGATCCAGCAAATTGGAGGCAGTTTGGAGATAAGCTCGCCCGAGGGAGACGGGTACCAGTTGAATATCCGTTTTCCGGTACGATAAGCAAGGCTGCCACGGGCGTAGTGGCGGCTTTTTTCATGGCACGAAAAAAGTTCTCCTACATGTCGATTTATGCTGATTGTTAAAAGCAACGGAATCCGAGGCCGGAGTCATGGAGCGGTACGAGGAGGCATGTGTAGAGTGGGAACGGCCCACGGCCATGGCATTACTAAGCCTGTAATAGAGGACAGCGTTCTTTCGAGATACGCTGTTTTTTGTTGTTTGGTTTAGGACTAAAGTTTCATATCTTGTAATCAAAAAGGACTAAAAAATGAATGGGAAGATGCCGATATAGAAAGCATCACCAACGACATACTTCGACAGTTTACGGCAGGGAAGGAGTAGTGGTTGTCCTAGTTGAGGGCTGGTTTGTTGGATTTTAGGAAAAGAGGATGGTAGTGAACAACATGTTTCATCGCTTGATGTCTTCTTTGTCGAATGGTAGGAGAATGAAAAAACAGTGGAACACCCGAGTGGCCAAGCTGTTGGTGGCCGCCCTGCTGCTGCAGTATTTCCCTCTGCTTCCCGGAGGGCTAGGCGGAGCTCAGGCCGAAGGAACGGTTACGCAGCAAACCTATGGCGGCGGAAGCACCGTTGGGTCGAATACATACACGACGGATCATCTACAGGATTATACTTGGACTTTAAAGGAAGAGGCTAAATTTGATCCGGCAGCAAGACATGCCGCAGTGATGGCCTATGATGAAAACGCAGGAAACGTGGTTATGTTTGGCGGACAAGGGGTTAACGATGCTCTGCTCGACGAGACCTGGCTTTGGGACGGGGATCAGCAAACGTGGCAGGAAGTATTAAACCTGACCCCGAAGCCGTCCAAGCGGAAGGGTGCCGTTATGGCATATGACCCGGCAAGCAAGAAAGTAGTGCTTTTTGGCGGGGAAGGACCGTCCGGCGTACTTCTTGGGGACACCTGGCTGTGGAACGGCCAAACGGCCAAATGGGAACAAGTTACCGGTTTATCAACGGCCCCTTCGGCTCGCGGAGGGTCGCAGATGGCCTTTGACGGCACACAGCTCGTCTTGTTCGGCGGATATACGTTATCCGGACAAATCAAGAACGGTTTGAACGATACCTGGACCTGGAACGGCACAAGCTGGACCAAGCAGTCTCCGCAAACAAGCCCTCCGAAGACACATTCCGCCGGGATGGCGTTCGACGGAACGCAAGCAGTTATGTATGGCGGTAACTTAGGCCCGGTTACCCGTGAGCATAGCGGACAATCATTTACATATGATGATGCCTCCAACAGGCTCTGGAAGTGGGATGGCTCAAGCAAAGAGTGGACGCTCGAGCCTACGCTGGCAGCGAACCGGTTCCCTTATGACGGACGGTGGGGGCATGCGATGGCCAATGACGGCCGGAGAGTGGTCTATTACGGCGGGGAGTTCCATTATGTGATTTATAATGGCACGACGCCAAGTCTGCAGAAGACAAACAAGCGCCCGATCAATCAGTCATGGGAGTATTTCGGGGGGAAAAGCCCGGCGGCTTACGGCTGGCAGAACGGTAAGTGGGAGGAATGGCTGGGAAGCGGTTCGGCACCCCAGGGCGACGGCACGTGGCCTAGGGTCGGAAGCTATGCGAGCATGGCGTTCGACGGAACGAACTTCGTGTTATTCGGCGGTTGGCACGAGTGGAACAAAAATATGGGAGAAACTTGGGTTTTCGGGTATAGCGCGCCGAGCGTGCCGACTGTGAAGATCAATAGTGATCCGATCGTGGTCATAGATAAGGTGACCAAGAATGACCGGGTCAGTATCATCACGGACGTGACATCGACAGGCAATAAAGTGGTCGTGGAGCGGGGAATCGAGTATCGTGAGCGCCGTGAAGCCGGACAAGAACCGGAACAGTGGGCACGGAAGCCGATGAGCGGGACGTTAACCCAGAAGGGTGCAGTGACACTGGAGATCCTTCAACCGAAGTGGCAGGTTACTTATGAGGTTCGGGCCTATGCTGTCAATGAAATCGGCACCGGCTACAGCGATACGAAGACGTTCATCCTTGATAATGATACGAACATGGTTCCACCCGATGTCGATTACGATCGCGTTGGGGCATCGGTCCTACACGTTAAGGACAAGATGCGTCTGGTTGCGGTTGGCACAGGGGTCACCAATTTGCTGCGCAAGCCGTTGGAGGGAATTCATTACTTCCTGAAGAGTTCCACGGGTACCGAATATCCGCTGGCTTATAATATTATTAATGACCGCCAGCTGGAGCTGACCTTGCCGGATTCTAAGGCGGTACTGCCTCCGGGAAAATACAGTGTGCATTTGGAGCATGAATTCTATGAAGACTACGTATTCACGGATGCGCTGCTGGTAACGGCGCTTGACTTCTACAAGCCGCGCAACTTTGCCAAGGTAGAAGTACCGAGCACGTCGACAAGCAACGAAGTGGACAGCTTGGTGGTACAAGGGCCGTTTACAGAAGATCCGTCCGCACCGAGTGTCTATGTGCTCAATGACACATCCGAACCGGTGACGATCAACGAAACGATCCTGTTCAAAGGCAGCAGGCTTGTCGTGGACAAGAGCGGCGTGAACGGAAAAGCTACTATCAGCGGAGAGGGCCGTCTTTACGTCAATGGCGGAGGCTCCGAAGGGGCGAACGTGTCTTATACGCTCATGGAAGGTCCGTTTACCATCACGTCGGACAGCTTCTCCTTACCTTTGAACAACAGTGAGGCAACGGATTATTTAAACATGAACATGCCGGTGAAGGCTAGCTCTCTTGTTTTCACCAAGGATGGCCTGCGCCTGACGGGGCAGCTTTCGGTCGGTATGCAGCTCGGAAGTCAGCGGGTTGCGGAATCCGTACCGGTGGATAGCCTCCGGTTCTCGGGTGGCCGGTTCGATCTGTCCGGCGGCTACACAATGAACAATAGCTTTAAGGTAGGTCCATTCACGGCAAAGGATACCAAATTTGTCGTAGAGAGCCGCATCCCTTATGTGGGCGTGCAGGGCAAGGGCAGCCTGCCGGGTACGGATCTTAGCTTTGATCTGTATATGAAAACAAAGCAGGGCCGTCTGGACAGCGTCAGCTTCGGCATGTACCGCAAGGCGAAGCTCGCTTCGACGGGACTGCAGGTAAATTACTTGTACGGCAATGTAGACAAGCTGGCGGGAAAAACACAGGTTCCCCAGAAGTTCGACGTCACCGGCTCCGTCATGGACGTGATTGTGCCTGAGCTGAAACACCCTCAGGTGAATTACAAGTTCAACCTGGTAGGAACCGACGCCATCGATATGGACGTATCCTCCTACGGCTTTAACGCCAGCGGGATCGAATATTATTACTGGCTGCCTGTCAACAACATGAGCATGACAGCTGTGACGGATTTTAAGGCCGCAGGAATCAAGGGCTTCTCGTCACCGGGCTTTGCGGCGAAGGGCGACATCAATGTATTTGAAGTGGTCAAGGGAGCCATTACTTCGTACTCCTTTAATCAAAAAGGCTACAACGGCGTAATCAAGGGAACCGTTTATGTTCCTAAAGGGATTCCACGCATCGGCGGGGCTACGGTAAATAACGTTACGCTGAGCGTAAATGAATCCGGAATCGTCGGGACCTTCCGTCATAACGGCGTAGGGGCGAATGTCAAGTATACCTTCAAAAACAACACCATCCTGTTCGAGGTCGAAGCAGAGCCTCCGAAGAAATCCTGGTGGGAGAAGGGTCTGGACTTCGTAAACAATGTTTCCGACTTTATGGAAGCGGCGGAGCCGTGGCTGGATCTGGCGGAAGAGCTGCTGCTGAGCAAGCCGGATTCGGGCAAGCAGGTCAAGGTGGCTTCGGCATCCGCTTCTTCGGCGGCACTGAAAAGAGCCTATGACTTAAAGCCCATCAGCCTGGCCTTCCAGCCGGAAGATACCGCGAAACCGGGTGTGCCGGCGCGAATGGTCGAGGGACAGCTGACGACGCTGGATAAGACACCGCCGATGACCTCGGAGGTTAACGCGGCGAGCGGACAGGTAAGCACGGCATTTGCCGTAGACCGTCCTTTCCAAGCTTTGATTGCCATTTCGGGAGACCATTCATCCGCTGTTCTTACCGGTACGGCTCCGGGTCACACCGTGGGGAAAGTCGCAACTCCAGATGTGGCTTACGACCAAGCAGCGAACGTGACCTGGATGCGCATATCGCTTTATCCGGGAAATTGGAAGCTGACGACAAGCGGCGGTACCCAAATCAGCATCCATGAGCTATTGTTCGCCAACGCAGCGACGCCGCTCAACCAGTTGATTGAGCTTTGGGGCCAAGCGCCGGATAGACCTGTCACGTCACTTTCGATAAAGGAACGTGGAAGCTACTTGCTCCAAATCGGCGCGGCAACCGGAGAAGTCATCGTATATAAGCCGGACGGACGGCCTTACAGCCTGCATGCCGAGCAAAGCCAGCCGAACTGGAACGCCTATCGCGATGCGGGAGGCAACCTGTACGTGCTTCTCAATGCCGTGGAAGCGGGCACTTGGATGATCAGCGCGGGCAATAGCCCCCAAGCGGCTTTAAACCTTGCACCGTCGCAAACGACAATGGCCGATGTTGTACAATGGGTTCAAGCTGAGGCCTATCCTACGGCATTTGCATTGGATAACACGTCTTTAGGGCAAGCCATCGTTGAGATCTATGGAGCGGATGCACAGACGAAGGTGTACACTCCGGGCGGTGAGCTTTATCCGCTGCAGCTTGATCCGAATCAAGCCGGCATGAACGCCTTGCTGGATGAGTCGCAGCAGAAGCTGACTCTTCTTCTCGAAGGAGCGAATCTGAAAGGCGAATGGAAAGCGACTGGCAGCCGTTTTACCAGCGTAATCGCCTATAAGAACAGCCGGAAATTCAAATCCATCAAGCCGCTGCTTATGGAAGGGCGTTACAGCAAGTATTTCGAGCTGGCGGAATCCGGCAATTACCTTCTTACGTTGAGCGGTGGTAATGAGGAAACGGTTCTCATTTCTCCGAGCGGCGAACCGTATACACTGAATTTTGATGCTCCAGGAGGCAACGCCTACCTGCAGCCGGCATCGGACCGGATGCCGAACGCAAGCGTGAGCGGAGATCCGCTGCAGCAAACGCAGATCTCTACCCCGACCCCTGCTGTGGACGGACGGGATACGCTGTATGTTTCGCTGCTGAACGCGCCTTCGGGCAAATGGACAGTCAAAAATATTAAGAAGGTCGACCTGCAAATTCAGAAGCTGCTTCCTGCGCCCGCCGTCAAGGCTTCGGTAACGCAAGCCGGTGGAGGAGATAACCGGATTCAGCTAACATGGTCAACGGAAAATGCCGCACCGGATACGAAGGTAACGGTCATGCTTACCGACAACGCCGATCAATATATCGGTGAAGTGATTGCGGACGGCTTGTCCGCCTCCGGAAGTAAGGTGCTGGCCATTCCTGCAGAGACATTACCAGGAGCTTATCGTGTCTCTGTAGCGGCGGTTCATGCCGATAAGGCCCCTGTCTATGCCGTTGCGGAAGGGACCGTTCAGGTAACGGCTCCTTACACGCTTCCCGCACCGGGGCGCCCTGAGGTCATTTCTACTGGGAACGGGGAAGTATCGCTTCGGTTTTCCGCGGTGTCCGGGAATGTTACGTCGTACCGTATTTGGGGAGCTGATGCTGCAGGCAATCAACCTCTCGTTCCGCTGATGGACGTAGCTCCGGTTTCCGGGAGCGAGCAGGCTGCTGTTGTGACCAATTTGCCAACAGGTACATCCTATATCTTAAGCGTGTCGGCTATCGGACAGGAGCAAGGACGTATCGTTTGGAGCCCGCAATCCGAGACAGTCACTACGGAGCTGCCTGCTCCTCTGCCGGCGGCGTTGGCTATATCGCTTGACGCAGCCTCCCAACCCGTTGCTCAGCGTACCTATACGGCGCTTGACGGAAGTGTAGAAACTATGCTGCTTACCTCGGCGGAGCAGGCTTCCTTACAGGTAGGAGCGGATCAGAACGTTTCGCTTACGCTCTCGGTTCACGGTCAGCAGGTAGGCAGCGGAATAGTAAGCGCCGGCGGTACTTACGCATTCAAGCTGCAGGAGCTGCTCAACGTCAGCGTGCTGAAGGAGCGGGAGTACAATCTGCTGATCGAGTCGGTCAACGAGCGCGGTGATCGAAGCACCGCTTACCGCAAGCTGGTCATCGACCGCACCGGACCGTTATTGATCGCGTCCGCAGGGGATGACGATCAGGGCCGACCGATCGCATTAAACGGCAAAGTAGTTGACGACAGCAAGGTTTACATTATCGGACAAACAGATATCGGGGCGAAGCTGATCGTCAACGGAGTCAGCGTTCCTCTTGATGATGAGGGTCGATTCGCTTACTATGCCCCGCTGGATTGGGTGTCGAATGCGGATCGCAACCAGATCACCATGACGGCAACGGATGAAAGCGGAAATAAGACGGAATATGGCTTTGAAGTGCTGCGTGGCTTGGCAGGAGCTATGCCTAGCTCTCCTGAGGGTCTGTCAGCTCTTACGACAGGCAATGCAAAGATGAGCATGCCTTATCAATTTGGCACGACCTCGTATCAAGCGGTGGCCAATTCAGATAAGGTACGTATTTACGCAGTGCCTATGGCTGCGAATTCCGTAGTAACGGTAGACGGACAGCAGCTTACGGCATACGGCTATGTGGAGGTAGAAGTGCCTGCGTCCGGCCGCAATGTATCGATCCGTGTTCAGCCTGTTGGCGGAACGGAGAAGCTGTACACGCTGCAATTGACGGGTACAGGCTCCGATGCAGCGGTGCTGCGTACACTGAAGCTGAAGGACGTAACGGCTTTGCAACCGGGTAAGGAGCTCGCCGCTTCGCCGTTCACAGGAACGGAGGACAGCTATACCGTTTATGTAGATTATGCGGTAGAGAGCGTTACCTTGACTCCGGGGGCACTGAAGGCCGGTTCCGGCATTCGGGTGAAGGGACAATCGGTACCAAGCGGGTTAGCCTCCCAGCCGATCCCATTACAGGTCGGCGAGAATGCGATTCCGGTTCTCGTTACTTCGCTGGACGGTACGCAAACGCGCACCTACAATGTCGTCGTATGGCGTAATCCAAGCAGCAACGCTCAGCTCAATCAGCTGAGTCTGATCTCGGGTGGTGCGGAGCTGCTCTCCGCCTTCACACCGAATACAAGCAGCTACCAGGTATCCGTGCCGCATAGTGCCGCGGCCATTACGCTCCGCGCGACGGCAGCGCAGCCGGATGCTTCGCTTCAAGTCAACGGTCAAGCCGCATTGAGCGGTTCGGCAGTATCGATTCCGTTGGTTAAGGATGCGCAGACGCTTACCATTGAGGTTCACGCTCAGGACGGCAGCAAGGTTGTGTATACCGTTTCCGTACTGCGTCAGCAGGCAGTGCCTGCTGAGCCGCCGTTACTGTCGAGCCTTCAGGTAGATACGGTGCTGTCTCGTCCTTTCAGTCCGTATAAGCTTTCGTATGGCACAACAGGACAGACGACTAGTAATAGAGTGAATTTAACGGCAGTGGCTAATGATCCCCAAGCCGTGGTTACCGTGCAAGGGACACCTCTAAGAGGGGGAGGCAGCTTCCAGCCGGCCATTATCCCCGGGGTGAATACCTTGATCGTGAATGTGGAGTCCGCAGACCGGACCGCTTCGCAGACGTATTCTGTCGATGTGGTAGGGCTAGAAGAAGACAACTCTTCGCCGCCGATGCCAAGCAACCTTCGTCAAGCGCCGATTTCGGGTGGCGTCGGTGGCTGGGCTGAGCAAACCTCCATCGTTCGTACACGTACGGAAGAGGGGCGGACGCTGGATACGGTGAAGCTGGATGCGGGGACAGCGAAGAGCATTGTTGAGAAATCCATACAGAACAAGGATACAACTGCCCGTATCTACGTGACGGATCTTCCTGACGCACCTGCCGATGAGAGAATCGTCAGCTTAAGTGCCGAGTCCGTGAGCTTGCTTGCTCAAGGCGGCATGTCCATGCAAATCCTGCTTCCGGACGCGCAAATTTCCTTACCGGGAGCATCGCTGCAGCAGCTTAGTAAAGACGGCAAGGATGCCTACTTCCGGGTAGTTCCGATTCGGGAGCAAACGGAGCGAAACGACGTAACGACCCGCGTTCAGAACGCGGAGCTGGTGAAGCAAGCGGCAGGGGGGCAGCCGGTCAGCGTGATCGGTCAGCCTGTCAAAATCGAAACGAATTATGCCGGATATACAACGGAGCTACTGCTGCCGCTGAATCATTTAGTTTTGCCGGCCGATGCGGCAGCAGCTAAACGGATCCTGTCACAGCTCGCCGTATACATCGAGCACAGCGATGGAGAGAAGGCGCTGCAGCAAGGAGAAATTCGTTACGATGCGGACGGCAAGCTTGCCGGTATTGCGATTCAAATCAATAAATTCAGTACGTTCACCATTATTCAAAAAAATGCAGACGCGCTAAAGGTGCTGGAGCCGTATTTGTCCGGTTACCCGGACGGAACGTTCCGTCCTTCGAAAGCCATTACGCGCGCGGAGCTGGCAACGATTGTGGCTCGCATTCAGGGAAGCAGTGCCAAAGGGGAGCCGCTGCCAATCCAAGCTCAAGGCTATCCTGACGTAACACCGGGCTATTGGGCTGAGGAAGCCATTGCTCATATGCAGCGTACAGGGCTGATGCTTGGCGATAATAACGGGCTATTCCGCCCTGAAGACGCGATTACCCGCGGGGAGCTGGCCAGCATCGCAGCAAGACTGCTTTCCAAGTCTGCAGGCGCCGCACAGAGCGGGGGATATTCCGATACACGGGAGCACTGGGCTTTCGATGCGATCGAGAAGGTTTCCCGCGCCGGCATTCTGCAAGGGTACCCGGACGGCTCGTTCCAGCCGGACAACCCGTTGAACCGTGCGGAAGCAGTGAAGGTGCTGAACCGACTGTTTGAACGTCCCGCGGCGGCGGTGACAGCCTCCAGCTGGCCGGACGTAGCGCAGGATCATTGGGCGATTCAGGAGATCGAATCGGCATCCGCTGCATTGAAGCTGATGACCGATGGCAGCGTATTGATTCTGCCCAAGCAATAGAAGCTAATAAGAAGAAGCAGTCTATGCCTTATCATGGCCTAGACTGCTTTTTTCATGCCGAGAGGCTACATAATCTTCCCGGGTTGGAGAAGAATACAATTGATTCTATCGAGGAAAGTGCTTGACGATTATGTTTAAACAGTTTAATATTTATATCATTGAAACAAAGCAATCGCGATCCTATAGAAAGGGGCAGGTCATTGGAAGAGCATCTCATTGAACGGTTTCAGACAGCCATATTGGCGCTAAGGCGTGGACTGGAGTCCGAAATTCTTCGAGACTCCCCCATTACCGGCCCGCAAATGTTCGTGCTGTTCTACATTCACGTCAAGAAGAAGTGCAAGATCACCCAGCTTGCAGAGAAGCTGGAGGTCAAGCCAAGCGCCGTCACGGTCATGATCGATCGGCTGGAGAAGTCCGGATATGTGAAACGGGGAGATGATCCTGTGGACCGCCGGGCTATCTTGGTCGAGCTTACCGAGGAAGGGAAGGAAAGGGTGGCGTTGATGATAAGGAAGAAGAACGCCATCTTAAGCAGTTATTTATCCAGACTCGAGCCGCAAGAGAGAGATTCGATCACCGCGATGCTGGAGAAAATGATAAAGACAGAAATAAAGGAGTGAATCATACGTGGAGGAATTATCCCATAAACGAAAGGTAACCATCATGGTTGCCATTGTCACGGCCATGTTTTTCGCCGCGATCAATCAAACGATTGTCAGCACCGCGATGCCAAGAATTATCGCTATTCTCGGCGGGATGGACTATTATACCTGGGTTATCAACATTTACATGCTGACTTCAACGATCGCTACCGTGCTTGTCGGCAAGCTGTCCGATATTTACGGCCGGAAGCCGTTTATCCTTACGGGGATTGTTTTATTTATGATTGGTGCCTTGTTGACCGGATTCTCGAAGGATATTTTTCAGTTGATCACGTACCGGGGAATTCAAGGGGTCGGTGCCGGCATTATCATGTCGTCAGTGTTTACAGCGGTGGGCGATTTATTCGCGCCGCGTGAACGAGGCAAATGGACGGGAGTCATGATGGCGGCGTTTGGTTTCTCCAGTGTGCTGGGGCCGACACTCGGCGGCTGGCTCGTTGATCATCTCGAGTGGAAATGGTTGTTCTGGATTTTCCTTCCGCTCGGCATTGTCGCTTTCTTTATGATTCTAATGCTCTTCCCGAAGGTAGAACGGAAGCCTTCCGAGTCGATCGACTATTTAGGCTCGCTCTTCCTTACTTTAACGATTGTCCCGCTGCTGCTCGGTTTTTCATTCGCGGGTACCAAGTATGCTTGGGGCTCCACCGAAGTGCTTAGCTTGTTCGGAGCCGCGGTGGTATTCCTGATCGCCTTTATCTTTGCGGAAACCAAAGCGAAAAGCCCTGTGCTTCCGCTGTCCTTATTCCGTAACGATATCGTGACGATTTCGAACAGTGTCGGCTTCCTGATGAATGCCGGTATGATGGGCGCGCTGATCTATCTTCCTTTCTTTGTGCAAGGGGTAGAAGGCATCTCCCCAACCTATTCCGGTTATGTGACAATGCCGATGTCCATTGCGATGGTCGTGTTAAGCACCATTACGGGCAGATGGATAAGCAAATCGGGAAAATATAAGCGATACGCGCTGCTGGGTCTGCCGATTATGATCATCGGAATGATCATTATGGCATATATGAATACAGTATGGCTGGCTGTGATAGCCATGATTGTTTTTGGTTTTGGTTTAGGCGTAGGGATGCCGGTATTCTCTCTTACCGTGCAAAACGCAGTCAGCCCTAAGGACCTCGGGGTCGCTACGGCATCCTCGCAGCTGTTCCGAAACCTGGGAGGAACGATCGGGATTGCCGTCATGGGAACGATCATGACGACCAGCCTAAAGAACAACCTGACGAAGGCTGCAGCTGCCCATCCGGGCTTCAACACTTCTACGATGGATCCTCAGCTGGCGCAGCAGCTGGCTCCGTTTCAGAATCCATCCATGCTGCTCGATCAGCCGCGGCTTGCTCAGCTGATGGACTCGATGCCGGCTAACGTCAAGCCGATCATTGTAGAGATGGTCGCCATGCTGCGCGAAGCGCTTAGCACTTCACTTACGACGGTGTTCCTGGCCGGTACCGCGCTAGTCGTCGTAGCATTCGTTCTTACTGTGTTCCTGCGGGAAATTCCGCTTCGTACCTCGAACAAGGTACCTTCGGAGGGCGAGACGGAGAAGGCGCAAGAGGCAAAGCCGGCTTTACAATAACAAATAAGATGCGATGAATGAAACGATGCAGATCGAAGGCGGTCTGCATCGTTTTCCTATGGGGAGGAAGCAGGAATGCAAGCTCATGAAATTATGATCAGTCCGGTCTATAAGGTGAAGGTAGATGATACGGTCAGGTCTGTTGTGGAGAAATTCATCAAGTACCGGATCAGCGGAATGCCCGTGGTAAATGACCGCAATGAGATTGTCGCTTATATTAGCGACGGAGACATTATGCGATACATCGGGAAGCATGAGGATCAGGTGGTGGATTTCTTCTTTTATATGGGAGTGATCCACGGGGATGATGAGCAATATGAGGAGAGGGCTAAGCGGATTTTGAATGTGAATGTGCTGGCAATAGCCCAGAAGAAGGTTTACACCGTGGCATGGGATGAGGATATTGAGAATATTGCGGCCCTCCTCGGCAAAAAACGGATTAAGAAGCTGCCCGTAGAACGCCGCGGCGTGCTGGTAGGCATTATTAGCCGAGGGGACGTCATTCGTCATTCCTTCAAGTCGCTCTTGTAGGATCGCAGGATGGCTCCCGCCGTCTTATTTCCGAAAGGTTCGGTTGAACTTCACCAGCAGCCTTCCGAAGGTTTCCTGCTCCTCCTCGGTAAATTCCTTCATCAGCTCGGTTATTCGGGCTAAGCGCGCCTGTCTAGTGTTCACCAGCTCCTGCAGGCCGAGCTCCGTGATTTGAAGGGAGTAAGCCCTGCCATCCGACGGATCGGGAATGCGGGTGACATAGCCCTTTTGCTCCAGTGCGGAGGTTTGCCGGCTCACCGTAGAGATGTCCAAGTAGAATTCATCGGCCAATGCCTTCACTCCGGCCGAGCCGTGCGAAGCGATTTGGTGCAGGAGCAAGTAAGCGGATCGATCAAGCGTGCCTAATTGCTTATTGGTGGAAGTTACCCGGCGAAGCAGGATCGCAAGCTCAAGCTCAACGGTTTCCAGGGAAGGCTGATTCATAACGATAGACACCTCATCGATAGCTAATTTCTATACAGCTTATGGTAGCATATGCACTTCATTTTTAAAAATGGACGGGACGGTGTCCGTACACGCGATTGACATCACGCTATTTAGTTGTATAATACAACTAAATACTTCGTGATACAACTATCTTCGGAAAAGGGGAAGGAAGGTTTCGATGTCGAATTCAAATTCAAATTCAAATTCAAATACGCCCCCATTCTGGAGCATCATAGCCGCCATTTTCTTCGGGAATTTCATGGCTGTACTAAGCACGACGACCATCAACGTGGCTTTGCCGGTGTTCATGGACGATTTTCAGGCGCCGCTTCATACCGTCCAATGGATGATTTCCGGGTTCATGCTGGCGACGGGGGTCATTGCCCCGGTCATCGGATTTCTTGGAGATAAGCTGAGCTATAAGCGGCTCTATATAGGGGCCTTAGTCGGCTTTACTCTAACCTCTGCGCTGTGTATGTTCGCTTGGAATGTGGAATCACTGATTGCCTTCCGAATCATTCAAGGCTTGTTCAGCGGCATCATCATGCCAACGACGATGACGATCATTTACCAGGTCATCCCGAAGGAGAAGCAAGCGCTCGGCATTAGCTTGTGGAGCGCCTCCGCCATGCTGGCTCCGGCCTTTGGCCCAACGATCGGGGGATGGCTGACGGAATATTGGGACTGGAAGGCGCTGTTTGCCCTAAATATCCCAGTCGGACTTATAGCCATTGCGGCAGCCGCAAGGAATATTCCGTATTACCGTTTAAGCCGCGGCGTTACTCTCGATGTGCCGGGTTTTGTGTCCGTGATCCTCGGCACCAGCTCATTACTCACCGTATTTAGCCAAAGCGGCAGCTGGGGATGGACCTCGTGGAAGACGCTGACCCTCCTGGGAGCGGGCCTTCTCTTGATCACGTACTTTATCGTGCGCAGCCTCAAGGTAAAGCAGCCGCTGCTGCAGCTGCGATTGTTTCGAATTCCGCGCTTCACGTACAGCTTGATTCTCAATTGCATCATTACCATTTCACTATATGCGGGGACGTTCCTGGTTCCCATCTACATGCAGAAGATTCAGCACTCGACGACGCTTCATACCGGTCTGGTCATGCTGCCGGGGACGCTGGCTATGGCGCTCTTTTCCTTCGGGGTCGGCAAGGTGTACAACAAGGTAGGCCCGTTCCGGCTCATCCTTAGCGGTGCCGTGCTGATGGTCATCTCTACCTGGGCGCTGAGCCGGCTGGATCTTGCCTCCGGGACCTTCTTTATTGCAGCCTGGATTGCGGTCCGGTATATTGGGATCGCCCTTAGTAACATGCCGGTAACGAATGCAGGGATGAGCTCCGTGCCAAGCGAGCTGTCGGGGCAAGCCTCGGCGCTGATGAACTGGATTCGCCAGGGCTTGGCGGCGCTATCGGTCAGCATTTTCAGCTCCATCCTGACCACAAGAACCTCGACACACCTCAGCAAGGCAGGGGCGACGGACAGTAAAGCAGCGGTATGGGCCCTTTCGGTGAGCATCCAAGAGGTATTCTTAATCAGCGCTCTGCTTGTTGTTGTGGCGCTGCCGCTTACCCTGGCCCTTCGACATAAGAAAGTACCGGCCCAAGAAGGGGTACAGGTGCTGGCTTCCAAGCCTGCTGCTAAATAAGTGCGGCAGGCTTTTTTGCGTGTTTAGCAAAATACAAGAAATGGAAAAGGGGGGTTTGCGTTATAATGAGAAGGAATCCTGTTGATGGAGGGGAGTATAGAGCATGACCATGTTGACACAACAGCCGGTAGTCAAAGCGGAGATGCTGATAAGAAAGCCCGTGGAAGAGGTGTTTGAAGCTTTTGTCGACCCGGCCGTAACGACCCGGTTTTGGTTCACCAAGAGCAGCGGCCGACTGGAAGAGGGGAAGCAGATTCGTTGGGATTGGGAGATGTACGGTGTAGGAGATGACGTGTACGTGAAGCAATTGGAGCCGAACCGTCGGATTCGGGTTGTGTCGTCGGATCAAACGGAGATCGAATGGGTTTTTACTCCGCGCGCGAATAACGAAACCTTCGTCACCATTACGAATTCCGGGTTTACGGGTACAGGGGACGAGATCGTGGGACAAGCCATCGATTCGATGGGCGGATACACGATGGTGCTTTGCGGTCTTAAGGCGCTTCTCGAGCATAACGTTGTCTTGAATCTTGTAGCGGACAAGGCTCCGGATTTTCACGTCAACCGGTAAGGGCAGACTCATACCATTTAATGAAAAAGGGGAAATTGAACATGCAACGGGTGATTCCATCCTTTCGCATAACCGATTATGCGAGAAGTAAACCGTTTTATGTGGAGGGCATGGGCTTTCATATTGACTGGGAGCATCGGTTCGAAGCGAACTTCCCTGTTTTTGCTCAGTTAACGAGGGATGACATGACGCTTTATTTGACCGAGCATGCGGGAGACTGCCAGGTAGGCGGATTGATTCATTTCTTCGTTCCGGATGTCGATAGCTGGTATGAGGAAGTAAAGGAGAAAGCGCAGGTCCGTATTGCGGAGGCTCCGAATGAGAGCCTGGAAGGGCTTCGAATGATGACGATCGTTGATCCGGACGGCAATCAGCTGCGCATTTGTACTCGTATTGCGGCGAATCAATGAAAATAACATATTTTGCACAGCTGCCATGCTTACCTATGTTCAGTTCAATTCATGAAGTATAGGGGGCATGGTGTTTTTTTTACTTAAATATACCTTTACAGGAATATTCTCAATATGGTATATTCTAATTGTGGAAAATAAACGATGAGGTGATAGGAAATGGCATTCCGGACGAAACAAATTTTTGTGAATTTGCCCGTGAAAGACGTTAAGAAATCGATGGAGTTCTATACGAAGGTAGGCTTTGAATTTAATCTTCAATTTACCGATGAGAAAGCTGCATGCTTGGTTATTGGGGACAATATTTTTTCGATGCTGCTTAGCGAGGAATTTTTCCAGACGTTCACGAAGAAATCCATTGTCGATGCTAGCCGGTCCGCCGAGGTGATTCTGGCCATCTCCGCCGACAGCAAAGAGCAGGTTGACGAGATCGTGAATAAGGCGATCGCAGCGGGCGGGAAGCCATCGAACGAAACACAGGATCAAGGCTTCATGTATTACGGAAGCTTCCAGGATATTGACGGCCACTTGTGGGAAGTGGTGTATATGGATCCCAGCGCGGTACCTTCGCAATAAACGGAAGTGTTCTACAAGACCCGCGAGTTCCAATAGTGAATGGACCGCCGCAAGCGTTGAAGCTTCGGCGGTCTTTGCGCAGCATTGCTTAGCCCTATCTGCGCACAGCAATATACTGCCGTTCCTCCCAATGGAACTCATCCTCTACTCGGAACGTTGTCAGGTCAATCATAAGGTCCAGCTCTTTACGCCGCGGCTCCAGGAAACGATCTCTTCCATGCGCCCAGCAGGAATAGAGCTCGACCTCCTCGCCAGGCTCCATCATCCGGTACAAATAGCTGAAAAGCTCGGATACACATTTCCTTGATTTCCGGTAGGAGTCGGGATATTGCTCTCGCATGTCAAGGCTGATGCGGAAGGCTCCCCCTTCTGGATTCACCTGGTACACGAAAGGAAATCGAAAGACGCGGCAGGAATCTTGGCCCTGCATCGGACCGGTAACGTACAAACCTGCCGAATCCTCTTCCGTTTCATAAATGTCGATATGGAGATCTTCAGGAGAGTGTTTCTCCAACAGTGCTTGCATGGAGAGCTGTTCTTTAGCGGAAGGATTGATGTCGGTTAAATAATCGATCAGCTTCATTGTCGTTTTCTTCTGGCCGAAGGAGCCGGTGGGAAGTTCTTTGGTCGAAGCCATATAGTAAAATAAGGTCATACATCCACTCCCTTCTATTCTTTATAGGGGAAGTATACCACTGGGCCGTTCAGGGAGGAAGGCACCTCTCGTCTGCAAAGGTATAGCCGCCTTCGGGTTTAAAGAGTGCCGGAAAGTCCTTTTATAAATAAACGCTCCCTTGTGACCCCTTAAGCAATTGGATTATCATAATGATGCAGGATACATTTAGGAGGTACATGACGATGGGGATCGGGTACATTCGTTTACGTTAGGATAAGAAACCATTGTAACAATAAACGAATGGATGAGGTGTATCGGTGATGACAATTAACCATCAAACGAATTCAGTACAACATATACTCGAACTGGCCCGGAATCACGGAATTGAAGTTGAGCCATCTACGGCCACTAGCAATGAATCGGGTTTGGATTTTTTCGCCGTCTTCGCAAACGGCAAGGAAGGCGCTCGCTGGGTGCTGCGCTCACCCCGTCGAGAGGATGTTATTGAATCGGCGGCCTACGAGCAGAACGTGCTGCGCCTTGCAGCCGGCCGGCTGCCGGTATCCGTGCCGAACTGGGAGGTTCATACGCAGGAGCTGATCGCTTACCGCATGCTTGAAGGAACTCCAATGGCTACCATCAACATGGAAACCAAGAGCTACGATTGGCATATGGACCCGCAAGCCATCCCCGAAGCCTTCATCCAGTCCTTGGCCGAAGCTCTGGCGGCATTGCATGGGATCCGTTCCGACGAAGCTCTACGGGACGGAGTACGTGTGAAGGAGCCGGCTGAGGTGCGAGCTGCAATGGCGGAGCAAATGAACGATATCCGGCACGCCTTCGGAGTCTCCCGAGCCTTATGGGACCGCTGGCAGCAGTGGCTGGCCGATGAGACGTACTGGCCGCCTTACACGGGCCTCGTACATGGCGATCTTCATCCGGGACATATTCTTGTCAATGCCGAGGGCAAGGTAACGGGGCTATTGGATTGGACCGAAGGGGAGGTCGCAGATCCGGCTGCGGACTTTACGATCTACTATGCCTTGTTCGGAGACGAAGGATTGGCGGATCTGCTGGTTCGGTACGAGAAGGCAGGGGGCCGCGTATGGCCGTGGATGCACGAGCATATTGTGGAAAGACTGGCAGCCTATCCCGTACTCATTGGCTTATTCGCTTTGAAGTCCGGGCTGGAGGAATATAAGGTCATGGCCCGACATGCGCTGGGTGTGAATGAGCAGGGAGAAGAGCTCCCGGCTCCGGCAGAGGCGTAATAATAACAGAAGCAGTCCGGGAACCTGTGTCCCGGGCTGTTTTTGCGAGCTTTTATAGTGACAGCCGCCTTTATGATGGAAGGGGATCAAAGCTGCGGCCTCGGCTTAACCGGTCGGCAAGGAGGTAAATGATCAGGTAGATAGGGAAGGAGTACCAGATTTCCCAATGAATCGTGACATAGAAGCCAAGCCACATGAAAATCGGCTCCCCGACAAAGGCGCATAGGGATGCAAAAATCAATCCCTTCAGCAAGGGAGACCATCGAGGCTTAGCTTGGATCAGCAGCATAACGCCGACAGGCAGGAGACTTACATCCCATGGCATATAACTGGGCATAGTCGGGACAAGCTTACCCGTGTAGAACCATAAACCTAGAGTAATGCCGACGAAGTCCAGCCAGGAGGAAACAATGATGACAAAAAAGCCGGCGTATAGGAGCCGGGCGGTGCTGCTTTTGTGCCTATAGCGGATCCACAGCAGCCAAGGAATGATCGTTAGGGCCAATGAAGTCCACCAGTCCCAATGAAGGAAGGTGTGCGATTGCCAGTATTGTATAAAATCTTTATTGGCGTCCGTCACCCGCCGATAAAATTGGCCCACTTGCTCCATTTTTTGCGGATCTTGCAGAGAAGGCATACATACCCTACTTTCCTAATCTGGGAATAAGAGCACTGACTATTGTTCCCAAGTTCCCATAAACACATGCAAAAGGAAAAAAGCAGGCCCAAGAGCCTGCTCCATTGCGTTGCCTTATTTCACTGTCACATAAACGCTCGTCTTCTTGCCGGCGTACGATATGGTAACCGTAGCCGTGCCTTTCCCCGTGGCCTTTAAGATCCCGTCCTTCACGTCGACAACCCGAATGTTCGAGGTACTCCATAAGCCGTCGATCGAAACGTCGGCCTCCGTTTGATCGGAGAAGGTAGCCGTCGCCTTTACCTCGGCGGTTTTCCCTGTCTCCATAGTTAAGGTGACAACGTCAGTCTTTAAATACTTCAGTACGTCGATCTCTACCGGGATCGATACGGTCTTGCCTCCGAACGTAGCGGTGATGGTAGCTTTGCCTGAGCTTACGGCGGTAATCATTCCGTTCGATACGTCGGCTATCTTATAAGCGCTGGATTTCCATTGAGCCGAGGAGGCAAGATCCTTCTTGCTTCCGTCGGTCAGGGTCGCCAGCAGCTCGAGCTGCAGCGTCTGGCCGGTGCGCATAACGGCATATTTCTTATTGATTTCCAGCATATCCACAACGCCGATTTCTACGGGAATGGTGACCGTTTGGCCGCCGTATTTGGCAGTGACGTTCACTTTGCCGCGCGCGACAGGGATGACGAGACCGCCGCTAACTTCGGCAACCTGAAGATTATTGGAGGTCCACTCCGCGTCACCGGTTACATCGATGGTTTGACCTGCACCATCCTTAGCCTCCAGCTTGAGCTGTTTCCTCTCTCCCAAATCGATCGAGACATAGGAAGGAGTCGCCGTGAGCTTATCGGCCAAATCGACACGAATCTCGAAGGTTAACGTTTTACCGTCAAATTCCGCCGTCACGTTAGACTTACCCGAGGTTAATGCCGTAACAACACCCGCATCGACCTTCACGACTTTCGTATCGGAACTTGCCCATGTCGCTTCGTTCGTCACCGTCTTGGTCGTCCCGTCTACATAAGCCGCGGTTACCTCCAGCGTTTGCTTGGCTCCCTTTTTCAACGAGAGATTGCTTTCCGCCGTACTGGTCAAGCTTTTCAATACACCTACCGAAACCTGTACCGTCGTTTGTCTGTTTCCGTACTTGGCCGTTATGGTGACAGCCCCTGTGCCCACGCCGGTAATCAGCCCTTTGCTTACCTCGGCTACCGAATCGGAGCTGGAGATCCATTCAGCCTTGTCCGTAACGTCCGGCTCGCGGCCGTCCGAATAAATGGCTTTCAGCGTAATCCGCTCACTGCCGCCGGATGGGAAGCTGACGGCTTTCTTGCTTGCGACCAGGGCGATAGGAATATCGACTGCGATTTTGGCAGTGGCTGTCTTCCCGCCGTATTCGGCTGTCACCGTAGCTTCGCCGGCGCGGTAGGTCGTAACCTTCCCTTTCGCTACATAGGCGATCTGCTCCTTATCGACAGACCATACGCCAAAGGCGGTCACATTCTTGGAAGTTCCATCCGCATAGGTGGCAGTTAATGTAAGCTGCTCGGATTGCTCTGTCTGCAAATAGACGACTTCCTTGTTCAACTCCAGGCGCCGCGGAACCTCGACGTCAACCTGAAGCGATGCGCTTTTGTCCCCGTAGTTGGCGGTAATGATCGCTTCGCCGATAGCGTGGGCAACAATGCGGCCGTTTACTACACTAGCCACCTCTTTGTTGCTGGATGTCCAAACGGCTCTTTCGGTGATATCCTCCGTGCTGTCGTTGCTGTAGGTAGCTGTGAGCTTTGCCTGATACGTAGCATCCTTGTCCAGCAGCAGGCTGCTTTTGTCCAGCCCGAGCTTGATCGCACGATCGACCTCTACGTTGATCGTGGTCGATTTGGTGCCGTAAGTAGCCACAATCTCCGTCTGACCCGGGCCGTAGCCTGTAATGGTCCCCTTCAACACATCGGCAATCGAGGGATCGGCGGACTCCCAGTCCGCTTGATCGGTGACATCTTCCTTCGTGCCGTCGGGATATGTGGCTTCAAGCTTGATAGTCTCCGTGCCGTTCAAGAGCAAGGAAACTTGGCTTAACGAAGGATCTACTCTTTTGACGATTTCGATGCTGACAGGAATGGATACGCTTTGACCGATGTACTTAGCTGTAATGATCGCCGTACCGGCTCCCTGCGCGGTAACCAGACCGTTAACAACGGTGGCTACCTGGCCGTTGTCAATGTTCCATTCGGCCTTCGAGGTGACCTCCTCGGAGGTGCCGTCGTCATAGTAGGCCGTTAGCTTAATTTGCTCGTCCTTGCCTTTACGCAAATCGATCTTCTGCTTATCCTTAATCAGGGAACGCACCTTCTTGGTGACGGTAACGTTCACGATGACCGTTTTGCCCATATAGGTGGCTGTAATGACAGCCTTTCCTTCCTTCTTTGCCGTAACGGAGCCGGCGTACACGGTTGCTATATCAGGGGCTCCGGAGTTCCAGTCCGTCTTAATCGTAACCGTCTCCGTGTCGTTGTCGGCATAGATTGCGGTCGCTGTAAGGCTCGCGGTGCCTCCTACCTCCATGGTGAGCTCGTTCTTGTTCAGCACCAGCTTGGATACTTCTTCCGCGTATGAGACGGTGCTGCCGAGAAGCCCGGAAGAAGCAAGCAGGGTCACAAGTAGAATCAGAAGGAGCTTTCTTGTTCCGGAAAACATGAGTTGCGGATCATCACCTTTCTTTTTTTTGACAGAATATATATTTTATCGACAGAAAGCTCTCTATTTTTTAGCATGATTTTCCACATAGGGAGTGGCGAGGAGGCGGGGCCGAATATTGGATCGTAGAGGGGCATAAAAAAGCGGAGAATCTTTTTACAGATCCTCCGCTTGCGTATCATCCTAATTATTTCAATGATTCCAGCAGCTCGCTCAAGCGGTCCCATGTCTCGGTAACGCCCTGCAGCATGCCCATATCCATCACCTTTTGCAGTTCTTCCGCAGATTGATATTCCCCGCGGCTGATGAGCTTCGTCTTACCCTCATAGTCCTCGAAGATGGTGGTAATCAACGAGCCCGGCATGCCTTCGGCAATATTCCCTTCCTCATCGGAGAACCAGTCGGTCTGAACGATCCGCTCGTCGTGGACGATGTCTTTGTATTCGGACTTGCCCCAGGACTCCATCCCGTAGAAATCGCCTTGATTTTTATCCAAACATTTCATGCAATAGTGCCAGAACCCGCCCACGCGGAAATCAAGGTCGCAAACCGTCAGCCCCCAGCCGCGCGGACCCCACCAATTTTTCAGATGCTCCGCTTCCGAGAACGCTTGATATACAAGGGAGCGGGGAGCATTGAAGACGCGCTCCAGCACAAGGGTCTGGCCTTCAATTCGGGACATCATAGGGTAAGAAGTATGGTTTGACATGGATATGATTCCTCCTAAGCCATTACGGCATCATTTATATTCGTTTTCATAGCAAAAGCTACATGGTCAGCTTGGCAAGCTCCGCTTCCAGACGATCCAATGTCTGCTTCGCGCCTTCGATGGCGCCGTATTGCTCCACGGCCATCTGCAGATCCTCGGCGGACGGGAAGCGGCTTAGCATGGTCAGCTCCGTTGTGTTCCCTTGAGCGACGAAGGTGACCGTTACATGAAACTGCTCTTCATTCTCGGTATCGCCGTGGTTGTAGACGAGCCTCTCCGGCCGGACGACCTCCAGGTAACGGATGACATTGTCGTAGTCCGTCCCGTCCGGGCCGTGCATGATGTAGCGCCAAGCGCCGCCCGGTTTTACCTCCATCGAATGAATCGTAATCGTGAACCCGCTCGGTCCCCACCAATTCGGCAGATGCTTCGGGTCAGTCCATACATCGAACACGAGTTCTTGAGGAGCTTGAAACGTGCGTTTCACCTGAAGCTCCCGTCCTTGTACGGATGTTTGTGCATTGCCTAGGGAAGGTCCTTGTACCATCGGTTATTCCTCCTGCTTTTGCTCTTTTTGGAAAAGCTGCTGCAAATAATGATTCAGGTTATCAAAACGATTCTCCCAGATGTCGCGATAGCCCTCCAGCCAAGCGTTCAGCTCCTTAAAAGGCTCGAGCCTCAGCTTGTATATGCGCCGGTTGGCGTCGGCTTCGACCTCGACAAGCCCGGCTTCCAGCAGCACCTTCAGATGCTTAGAGGCCTGCGGCTGGCGAATGTGAAGCCGATCTGCGACCTCTCCAACCGTGAGAGGACCGCTGCATAACAATTCTACAATCTGCAATCGGTTCGATTCGGCCAATGCGCTTAACATGATTGTATTCATAGCATGGAGCAGATACCTCCTTGGATGCCGTTGTGTTATCGCGGCTCTCTTTGATGAACTTAATATACCATATTAGGAATATTCCCGTCAAGGAATATAAAAAGTTTATTCCCGGAATTTTTTTATCCTATGTTAAAATGATTAACAGCTTAATTAAGAGGAGAGCCTTATGATGGAAAATATAAATAAAAATACTATACTCATTGGTAATAAAATCAAATTGGTTCCGATGGAAGCGGGTCATGATGAAGGAATTTATGAAGCCGGAAGGTTCCCGGAGATTTGGGAGCTCACCCAAGGACGAATCGAATCCCTAGATGATGCACGGGCTTACATAGCGAAAGCACTCGAGCAATCCAATGCCATACCCTTCGTCATCTGCGAGCTGTCGTCTCACAGAATAGTTGGCAGCACACGACTATTTGATTTTTCGCATGCGAATCGAGGGGTGGAGATCGGCTCCACCTGGTTAACCCCGGCCGTTTGGAGAACCTTCGTGAATACAGAGTGCAAGTATCTGCTGCTGAAGCACTGCTTCGAGTCGCTGGGAATGATTCGGGTACAGCTCAAGACGGACAGCCGCAACCTCAGATCGCAGCGGGCGATCGAACGGCTTGGAGCGGTGAAGGAAGGAATATTGCGCAACCATATGATTTTGCCCGACGGCTATGTGAGGGACTCCGTCTACTACAGCATTACGGACAAGGAGTGGCCTGAAGTCAAACAGCGTCTGGAGAAATCAATGGAAGACTAATCGACGGAACAGCTCACCATGCCGGAATTGGAGGTGGGCTGTTTTTGGATTAACAAAAAATTTGTCAAATCCTATCGGAAAATGTGGTATCTTAATATCATATGAGTCTAACAACCTAATACTAATTACACTCAGAGGTGAGATCCTGCTTGAAGAGCCTTCATCTGCGCATTACGCTCGTCTTTTCCCTTATCCTGCTATTATCCGGTTCACTCGTAAGCTATCAGCTTTATACCTCCTCCGTCGATCTGATTACCCGTTCCGTTGGGGAACAAGCCAGAAGCATTGCCGAATATGCATCCAAACAAATTCAAATTGAGAAATACCGGGGGATTACACCGGAAACGGGAGAGAATGCCTATTACCGGGAGCTGAGGCTTCAGCTGAATCAAATCCGCGAGGCCAACCATCTGAAGTATTTGTACACAATGGCCGAGCGCAAGCAAGGGGATCGTTCGGAATACATCTATATAGTAGATGGAATGCCGCTGGATGCCCCAAGTGATGACTTCTCCCCGCTCGGCTCAGTGGAGGAGGAGATGGGCAAGGAGCAAATTGCGGCGTTTCATGAGGGCAAGGCTCAGGTGGGCGAGCTTATGGAGACGGAAGCCTACGGCGCGGTGCTGTCGGCCTATGTTCCGATCGTTACCCCCTCCGGCGAAATGCTGGGCTTCGTCGGAGCGGACTTTGATGCATCGGGCGTATATGCCCTGCTTAAGGAGAATAAAAGGAAAACGCTCTACACGATGGTAGCGGTTCTGTTGGCATCGATGGTTATTACCTATATCTTCTCGAGATTGATTGTTGCGCCGGTAGTAAGGCTGATCCGGGACATACAGAAGGTACAGGACGGCGATTTAAGAACACGTGAGGAAGTCAAGGGTCAGGACGAAATTCATCGCCTGGCCCAAGCATTCCGGACGATGGTTACCGTGCTGAGAGAAATGATACAAGAAATCCAAAGAAGCGTGCAGGATTTGCGGCAATCTACCCGCGTGCATGCGGAAAGTGCGGAAGCGACAAGCATATCGAATCAGAGGATCAACGCTTATCTTGCGGAAGTCGCCGGAGCGGCGAAGCGCCAGGTCCAGTGCAGCGAAGAAACCGTCAAGTCGATGGGTGAGGTAGGAGCGGGCGTTCAGCGCGTGGCAGACTCCTTATCGCTCTCCGCGACGGCAGCCCAAGAGGCGTCCGCTGCGGCAAGAAGCGGAAACGGGCTCATCCGGGAGGCTGTCAGGCAAATGGAGTCGATTCAGGCTTCGGCTCAGGGGATGGCTAAGGACGTGGAATACTTGACCGAGCATTCCGGTCAAGTAAGGCAGATCATAGACGTTATCAAGGCCATTTCGACTCAAACCAACTTGCTTGCGCTTAATGCGGGGATTGAAGCGGCGAGGGCGGGAGAGCACGGCAAAGGCTTCGCCGTTGTGGCGGGTGAGGTGCGGAAGCTTGCGGTGCAATCGGAGGAATCGGCGGCTCGGATCAACGAATTGATCGATGCGATTCTGACCAGCACAGAGAAGGTGGTGAAAGGCTTCAACGCGGAGACGCAAGAGGTGGAGGCCGGTCTGGTTGTCGTAGCCAAGGCGGGAGAGGCGTTCGAGCGGATTGTCAGCGAAGTGGACAAGGTAGCGGCGCAAATTCAAGAGGTATCCGCTGTTTCCGAAGAGATTGCCGCGGGGACCGAGCAGGTTCTGGCTTCTGCAGATGAAACCGACCGTTTGATCCGTTATACGTCGGAGCAATTCCACGGCATTTCCCAAGCATCGGAGGAGCAGCTGGCGGCCATGCAGCAGATGACCGACTCCACAGAACATCTCAAGATGTTGTCCGAGCGGTTGGAGCAGCTTACGAGAAGATTTACCTTATAACTGGTATTAGGAGAAAACCCGCAGCCGGCTGGCTGCGGGTTTTCGATTATCCATGTGCCTGAGCGGGCTTCGTACCGGTACCGGCGGCGCCGTCTTTCTTATGCGTAAACAGCTTGTGCAGCGCCGGGAGCAAATAGTAGTCGATGCCGAATCTGCCGGCGTTGGCACCGGCCAGGATCACGATACCGCCGATCAGGACCAGCCATGGGTTCGTGCTTACCGTGCCGGCGAACATGAACATGAAGTTCATCAACAAACCGAAGAAGGCTGCGGCAGCGGTTAAACCGCCAAGGATCAAGCCGAGGCCAACCAGGAATTCGCCGAGCGGGATCAGGAAGTTAATGATTTTTACGTTAGGCAGCGCGAAACGATCAACGAATGCGGTGAAGGTCGGATAAACCAGGTCGCCCGTCGCTTTATCGACGATCGGTTTGGCGACGGCATTTTTGAGGAATCCGCCGGCATCGAAGCCGCCTGTCAGCTTGTGCCAGCCTGCCGTAAGCCACTGATATCCAAGGTACAGCCGGACGAAAAGCAGAAGCCCTGCCGCATATTTATTTTCTCTGAGCCATTTTGCCATCATGACCATCATCTCCTAGGTTGAGTGGTGAAAGTTTTCACATAATATTCTGAAATAAGTTAACCAGGATCGTTTAGTGGAACGTTTTATTATGTTCATAGCTCCTGTTCCTTTCCAGTGTTTCTCTACTTCTTCCTTACATCTATACTTTATCATGCCCGGGGGCTTAACGATGTGACAGGCGTCACAGGCATGCGCCAAAAAGCTATAGTCAAACAATGACTATAGCTTATTTCATGATGACTATACCCTAGGAAAACCCTTGATTTATCAGGGGTTCGGATGTTAGGGGGAACTCGTGCAGGAATGACTATGGACGGCAATGGAGAGCCTCCCCTATGATGCAGGAGTAGCAGCCGGAACCGATCGGCGGCACGATCATTCGATGCAAGAACAGAAAGGAAGGAACACGATGCGCACGGAAACGGCCATAGCCGCCCAGGTCCCGGAAAGCAAAATATATCGAAAGCAGCGTACAAGACGTATGCTCCGCAATCGGTGGCTGTATATCATGCTGCTCCCCGGCGTCCTCTATTTTCTCATTTTTAAGTATTTACCCATGTACGGAGTGCTCATCGCCTTCAAAAATTATCAGCCGTTCCTTGGCTTCTGGGATAGTCAATGGGTAGGGATGAAGCACTTTAACCGGTTTTTCGGCGACCCGCTGTTTTGGCAGCTGCTGAAGAACACCTTTATCTTAGCGATTTACAATATTGTGTTTTTCTTCCCCTTGCCGATCATTATGGCCTTGATGCTGAATGAGCTGCGTATGGAGTTTTTGAAGCGCACGATTCAAACGGTCGTCTACGTACCGCACTTTATGTCGTGGGTCGTTATCGTATCGATTGTGTACCTGTTCTTCACAACCGAGGGAGGGCTGGTCAACGAGGCGATCGAGTCGCTAGGCGGGGAGAAAATCAATTTCCTGCTTAGTGCCGATTGGTTCCGTACCTTCATCACCGCCGAGGTGATCTGGAAGGAGACCGGCTGGGGAACGATCATTTTCCTCGCTGCCTTGGCAGGCGTCGACCCGCAGCTCTACGAAGCGGCGCGCATGGATGGAGCGAACCGGTTCCAGCAGCTGCTTCATATTACGATACCGGCGATCCGCTCGACGATTGTCATCCTGCTGATTCTAAGGCTCGGGAACTTCCTCGACACCGGCTTCGAGCAAATTTGGCTCATGCTGAACGCGATGAACCGCGAGGTGGGCGAGGTGTTCGACACCTACGTGTATTCCACAGGGATCTCCGAGGGGCAATACAGCTACAGTACGGCTGTCGGCTTGTTCAAATCGATCGTCGGCTTGGTGCTAGTCGCGGCATCCAACTATATCGCCAAAAAAATGGGCGAGGAAGGCATAGTGTAATTTTACATGGAAAGGAGGCTGTCCCATGGTTAAAGACCGTTCCTTAGGCAGCAGGCTATTCGATACCGTCAATATCTCGCTGCTGCTTATTTTCGCGCTCTCGACCCTGATTCCGTTCATTTATATCATCGCAGGCTCGTTCGCTACCCAGAAGGAGCTGCTGGAGAGAGGCTTCATTCTGTTCCCTACCGAATTTACGCTGAGCTCGTATGAGTACATCTTCTCCACCGGCACCTTGATGAAAAGCATGGGAGTGACCGTTTACATTACTGTCGTAGGTACGCTGATCAATATTTTCATGACGTGCCTGATGGCCTATCCGTTGGCCCGAAAGGATCTGGATTACCGCAGACCGATCCAAATGGCGGTTATTTTCACGATGCTGTTCAGCGGAGGGATGATCCCGACGTTCCTGATCGTCAAGGAGCTCGGCATGATCGACACCTATTGGTCCTTGCTCATTCCCGGAGCTATCAGCGCATTTAACCTGATTATTTTGCGCAACTTCTTCCAGCAGATGCCGGAGGGCCTGGAGGAGTCGGCCAAGATCGACGGCTGCAGCGACCCGGGCATTCTGTTCCGCATCGTCATGCCGCTCTCGCTGCCGGCTATCGCGACCTTCTCGCTGTTCTACGCGGTAGGTCATTGGAACACCTTCTTCAGTGCCGTGCTCTACATTAACGATTCCACCAAGTGGCCGATTCAGGTGCTGCTGCGGCAGATCGTCATCATGTCCGACGGCGGCGGACTCGGGGACTCCACGGCGCTTGAGGCCGACTTCGTCCAGCCGCCGGAGCAAAGCATCAAGATGGCCGTGATCGTGGTCTCCACACTGCCGATTCTGATCGTGTATCCGTTTCTGCAGAAGCATTTCGCCAAAGGCGTCTTGCTCGGTTCCGTCAAAGGGTAAGCTGTTTACACAGTTTCTCGATAACTATATCATTGAACAAAAGGGAGGACTTCAAGATGAAACAAAAGAAATCCGAAACGCTTTGCAAATCCGTTCTCATGGCTTCCGTACTGACGCTGACCGCAGGTGTTGCGGCCGGCTGCGGCGGCGGGGCCGCTGCGACGAACGACGCAAGTAAGCCTGCGGCCGGCGGCGATGCTTCCAAGCCTGCAGCGCCTTACAAGATGTCGATCATGCTGCCGAGCTTCAATCCGGAGCCGATGTCGACCGACGGAGAGATTTTCAAGAAGATCCAATCGGTTACGAACACCGAGCTGAAGTTCAACTGGGTGCCGTCCGCCACGTATTCGGATAAATTGTCCGCAACCGTTGCTTCCGGAGAGCTGCCTAGCGTCATTACCGTACTGAACCAGAAAGCCCCTTTCATTGTAAACTCGGTTCGCTCCGGCATGTTCTGGGAGCTCGGACCTTATTTGAAGGAATACAAAAACTTAAGCCGCATGAATCCGATCGCCCTCAATGCCATTTCCATCGACGGCAAGGTGTACGGGATTTACCGGGAGCGCGACCTCGCCCGAGACGGAATCACGCTGCGCAAGGATTGGTTAGATAACCTTGGACTCAAGGAGCCGAATACGATCGATGAATTTTACAACGTAATGAAGGCGTTTACGCTTAACGATCCGGATAAGAACGGCAAGAACGACACGATCGGCCTTGTAGAGCAGCAGGAGCCTGCAGGCTGGAGAACGATGCTGGCATGGCACGGCGGACCGGCGGACTGGGAGATCAAGGACGGCAAGGCAAGCCCGGCGCACCTGTCCCCGGCATATATGGAGACGATGAAGTTCTATAAGAAGCTGTATGACGAGAAGCTGATGAATCTCGATTTTGCCGTCGTGAAGGACGGCCGTCAGGTGATGAATAAGGGCACGGCGGGCGCGTGGGTAGCGAACCTGAACGATGCCAACGGAATCGAGGAGCAGGCGAAGAAGGTAGATCCGAAAGCGAAGATGACGCTGATCGGCGCTTTGGAAGGGCCGAAGGGCAAGCGAACGATTGCCGGCTCGGGCTCGTACGGGATCTTCATGATCCCGAAAACCTCGGTGAAAACAGAGGCTGAGGTGAAGCAGATTCTGAACTATTTTGACAAGCTGTCGGACAAAGAAATGCAGAATATGCTCTATAACGGTATTGAAGGACGCCAATACACCGTAGAGAACGGAGAATACAAGAAAACAACCGATCCGAAAATGCTCGTGGAATACGGCATGGGCGATTCCTCGCAGCTTGCGGTGCTGAGAGACGAGGTCACCACGTACGGCTCCGAGCTGGTCCATCAGCGTGACAAGGTATGGAAGGAAAATGCCAAGATCGCCATTGAGAATCCGGTGAATGCGTTTATCTCCGACACCTACAGCGAGAAGGGCAAGGAGCTCGACAAGCTGATCGCCGATGCAAGAACGAAGTTCATTATGGGTGCCATCGACGAGAATGCTTGGAAGAAGGTTACGGAGCAGTGGATGCAAAACGGCGGCAGCAAAATCATCGAAGAGTACACCGCCGAATACAACAAAGCTGCCAAGAAATAAAGCATAACGACTTGCCCGCGGTTAGGGTCTGTGTGAATCCCCACGGCACAGACCCCTTTTTTTGGTATACTTAGGGCAATCAGGACGAGTCGTTGAAGGAGACTACAAGCATGAAGACACATAAGTACTTTCGCAAACTCATATTGCTGACGCTCGCGGTGGGGGCTTTTCCGGTGCTCATTTTGGGATGGTACTCCTATAATTATTCCTCCCGTACCGTGCTGGAAAAGGTGAACGAAAGCAACGCGCAAATTTTGCGGCAGACGCAGCTGCGCGTAGAGCAAACGCTCAAGACGATCGATTATTCCGCTTCGCAGCTATTGAATACGCCCTTGATTACGAAGGCCATCGGAACGCGCCTAACTACCGAAGACTCGGAAATGATCGCCGACCTTTACGATAGCCTGGTGGGCATCCAGACGTTCGAGCTCGGGATTCGGGATGTTTTTTT
Organism: Paenibacillus sp. GD4; assembly: GCF_030846225.1. Lineage (NCBI taxonomy): Bacteria > Bacillati > Bacillota > Bacilli > Caryophanales > Paenibacillaceae > Paenibacillus > Paenibacillus sp. GD4. The sequence goes on along the minus strand of NZ_JAVCYK010000001.1, from coordinate 2,127,791 downwards.
GTACAGTATGGAAAAGGATTGGCTGATCAGCAATTCGGGGCTGGACGATTACAGCTACCCGGGCATGAAGGAGCTGCTCGCGAGGTTTGCTGCCATGCAGCAGGGCTCCAAGTGGGCCAGCCTCGATCTGTCAGGACGGTATGAAACGGGAATCGATCCTGCCGCCAACAAGCTGACGATTCTGAATATAAAGAAATGGCCGATTAATTCCCTCAATCCTCAGGGGATGCTGGCCGTGGTGCTCTCCGCCAAGGAAACGAACAATCTGATCGACCTGGAAGGCAGCGAAATGGGCCGGATTTACATTGTCGATGAAGGCCGCATTATCGCCCATGAGGACAGCAGCCTGATCGGCAAGGATTTGTCGCAGGAGGACTTCATGCGCCGGATTGTGCAGTCCGGGGAAGCTACAGGGGTGCTTACCTCTAAGGTAGCCGACGAGGATATGTCAATTTCCTACCGGAAGTCGACCTATAACGGCTGGGTCTATGTGTCAGTGCTGCCTATCAGCGAAATGACCGAACGGGCGCAGGGGATTGCGTGGACCTCATTATGGGTTAGCATAATCGCCTTGGGTATTTCCGTCGCCATTGCCGTGCTGGGGACACGAAGCGTATACAGCCCTGTGCGAAGCATTTACCGCGTGCTTTCGGAGGTGCGGGCTCCGCGGGAGGGCAAGGATGAGTTCGGCGTGATCACCGAAGGCATCGAGTCGCTGATGTCCAACCAATCGAAGCTGCAGTTTCAGCTGGAGGGGCAGCAGGAGTACATGACGGAGCTGCTCGTTCGCAAAATGCTGACAGGTGAAGCCAAATCGTCGGAAATCCAGGAGCGGCTGCAATATTACGGCCATACGCTCGCTTGGGAACGGATGCGGGTGCTCCTGTTTCAAATCGATGATCTGGAGGGAAGCCGCTTCGATGAGAAGGACCGCGACCTGCTGCTTTTCGCCATCGGCAATATTGTATCGGAGCTCGTTGACAAGCAGGAACGGCTGGCTCCCATTGTGTATCGCGATGCGGTCGTAATGATAGTCGGCACACAGGCCGGCTCGGAAGAATCGTTCAAGGAAAAGGTATTCCGGGTGGCTGTATCCGTACAGGAGGCCGTGAAGCGTTATTTATCCATCGAAGCCAGTGTGGGCATCAGCCGGAGCTTCGACCATTGGACGGATGCCGCCCTAGGCTATGAGGAGTGCGTATCGGCTTTGAAGTACCGGGTTCAGCTGGGAAGAGAGGCGGCCTTGTTCATAGAGGATGTTCAGCCGAAAAAAAGCAATGAGTTGCAGTATCCGAAGGAGCACGCCGCGCAGCTGACGGATGCCATTCAGTCCTTCGACGCGGGCCGTGCGAAAGAGGCGCTGGCCGGCTTCATTGAGAACGTTTCCAGATCGGCGGGTAATCCTAACGATTATCAGCTGTCGCTGGTGCGGCTGTTCGTTGATGTGAGCCGTCTGCTTCAGGATTCGGGCATTTCCTTATATGAGCTGAATGGAAAGGAAGGCTCGCTGTTCGAGGAGCTGCTGCATCTTCATGCAGAACGGGATATCGAGACGTGGTTCTACGAGCAGATCATCGAGCCAGGGATTGTGCTGCTGGAGCAGCGGCGGGATACCCAGTTCCGCACGATCTCGGAGGAGGTCAAGCGCCTGATCGAAGAGGCGTTCGATACGGATCTCACTCTAGAGAAATGTGCGGCGCGGATCAATTACCATCCGCAGTACATCAGCCGTGTGTTCCGTCAGGAAACCGGAATCAATTTTGCCGATTACTTGGCTCAGTACCGGCTCAATGTCGCCAAGCGCTGGTTGCGCGATACGGATATGACCATAACCGATATCGCCGAGAAGCTGAAGTATAACAACCCGGCCAATTTCATTCGTTACTTCCGTAAGATGGAGGGAATAACCCCGGGGCAGTACCGGGGCAAGCCGGAGAAGTAAGGTGAAAAGGTGTGTATGCGATTGAGCATAGGGCAGGCGGCCTTGGCGCCAACGAGCTGTGTCTGATAGGAGACGGAGCTCGGAGTGACCCGATCAACGGTCAGGGACGGCGCGGCAGAAGGGAATCGGTTTGGAGCTCGATGGCGCTCATCTATTCTGTCAAGACGCCGCTCCCGCTAATGCCGTCTGCGCCGAGATGAACGCGCGCGGCATTGCAGGGCCTATCGTTGACGGAACGGCATGGGAAGGGGCTCTGCTTCCGTATGAGGCGGGGCGAGCCTATCGGGTAACGGTTCGTTTGGGGAGGAGTACGTCTACATAACCTATTATTACTATGGGAAAGCGAGGGAATGGTTTGTTTAAAAAGCGAATGATGTGCATGATGCTGCTCTTCGTGATGCTGATCTCGGCGGGCGTTGCTAATGCCGCCGAGCCGGCAGCCGTACTGGCTCCGATCGGGTCCAAGGTACAGGGAGAGTCATTTACGATTCAAGGGACAACGAGCCTGCCGGAGGTCATCATCATGATCTCCAGACCGAACACCACGGTACTGGAGATGGACCAGCTGTCGTCGGCTCAGCTGCAGAGCGGCAAGACGGTGACCCTGCCGAGTGATGCTCCTGTGGGCACGTATACCGTTAAGGTCGGGGCGGGCAGCAGTGTGGCGGTCACTACCTTTGCGGTTGCAGCTAAGGCAAGAGGCGGAGACGGAAATGGCAATGGTAACGGGAGTGGGGGTGACAATGGGAGCGGAAATGGTAACGGTCACGGTGGGGGCCATGACGATGACGGCGGAAATGGCAACGGGAATGGCAATGGCAATGGCGGAGTCGGAGGCGGGAACGGCAACGGCAACGGCAGCGTGCCGGGGCGTCCTGCGGTGCTGCCGGACGGATCCGTAGGGCTTACGCTTCAAACGATAGACCGTACGGATGCTTCCGGCACGGCTAAGGCTTTACTGACCAAGGAAATCATTGATCAAGCGTTAGCTCTGCTCAAGGACGGCACCGCCTCAAAGCTGGTTATCGAGCTGCCCAAGGCGGACGGGGCCAAAGCCTACGAGCCTGTTCTGCCGGCCTCCCTTGTAACGGAGAACGGCAGAAGCCTGAAGCTGGAGATCCGAACCGAGCTGGCAATCGTTACGGTGCAGGGCAACATGCTGAAGAGAAGTCAGGCCGGAAGCTCGAACACCGTGTCGTTCCATGTGGCCAAGGCGGACCCAGATCGTCTTCCCGAACAAGTCCGAGCGGTAATCGGTGAACGGCCGATCATCGACCTGAGCGTGAAGCTGGACGGTCAGGCCATCGACTGGTCCAATAACGAAACAGCGGTCCTCGTTTCGGTGCCGTACTTGCCGTCGGCAGCCGAGCTGGCGAACCCGGAGGAAATTACCGTGTGGTACCTTGACGCCAACGGCAAGCCTGAGCCGGTAACCAGCGGCCGTTACGATGCGGCTTCGGGCATGGTGCAATTCAAGACGACGCATTTCAGCCAATACGCCGTGGTTCATGTCGTCAAAACGTTCGCCGATCTTGCGGAGCATGCGTGGGCCAAGAAGCCGATCGAGGCGCTTGCGGCCAAAGGCATCATCACCGGAACCTCCGAGCTGGAGTTCACTCCGGGAGCACCGATTAAGCGCGCAGACTTCGTGCTGCTTCTTGTCCGGACGCTGGGACTGACTGCAGACATCGGCAGCAGCTTCAGCGATGTAGCGCAGGAAGACTATTACTTCGAAGCGCTGGGCATTGCCAAGAGCCTCGGCATCAGCGAAGGCGCGGGAGACAATCGATTCCTGCCGCAGAAGGAGATTTCCCGGCAAGAGATGATGGCGCTTACAGCACGGGCGCTGCGCATCGCCGGGAAGCTGGAGGGCTCGGCACCCTCTGCCGACTTGAGCCGCTTCCACGATGCAGGGGATGTTGCGGGCTACGCGGCCGCCCCAATCGCGGAGCTGATCGGCAAGGGCATCATCGAGGGCAGCGACGGCATGCTGCACCCGCGGAGCAGCACGAGCCGTGCCGAAACCGCCGTGATGCTGTACCGCATTTATAACCTTGGAGGAGGAATGTAAGGATGGCATTCGTAGGCACCAAGCTTTACCGCAGTGTCAAGAAGCAGTGCGCTCTGCTAGCCGCGGCTGCGCTGCTGGCCACTGCAGCCGCAGGCTATGCGCCTCAGACGGCGCAGGCGGCCAGCCTGAACCTAGAGGCCGATTATGCGGTCTCGGAAGGGCCGCTTGTTCGTACCGAGCAGTTCAACAACACGAACTACACCCCCTTGCCAGTGCATGTCGTCGATGAGCTGAAGGGGATCAAGACGAAGGTCGTCCGGGATTTCGTCAAGATCAACTGGTATTACAACAAGGACAGCAGCAACAGCGATTATCTCGCTTATTCCATCGAAGACCCGCGGAACGCTACGAACGCGGACCTGCAGCACGCGCGCAAAGAAACGTACGATTTCATGTCGCAGTTCTCCGATTCTCTCTTGATATCGCTTGCTTATTCCTACGGGGGAGACGCCAATCCGGCCAAAAACCGCCTGATCGCCGGCGAAACCGAAATGAACTGGCCGGAATTCGACAAGGCAATGAAGAAGATCATCTACACCTTGAAGGAGAAGAACCCGGAGCTTGAATATATCGAGGTGGGCAATGAGCCGAACCTGGAGCCTGCCTTCTACGGGCATGTTAAGGACGATATTCCCGGCTATATGCGGATGTATAAAGGGATGTCGGAGGCGGTCCAGTGGGTCAATACTCAAGGCCTGGCGGGACATACGCTGAAGGTCGGCGGCCCGGTCTTGTCCGGCTACAATTTTGAAAAGCAGAAGCAATTCGTCGATATCGCTTATCAGCAAGGCTATCATGTGGATTTCGTGTCCTGGCACCGTTATCAGGAAGATGTTCGAATGAATGAGACGCAAGAGCTTCAGATGAAAGCTTACTTGCGTCAATTTTTCCCGCAGGCGACTACGATTGTCAGTGAGTACGGCTGGAAGGGAGGCGGGGGCTTAAGCGACCCGACCAATAATGTGGGGCTGGCGAAGCAAGCGGCGTTCATGACCGATTCCGCCTATTTCTATGCACGGGGCGGCACGGACATCCCGATGAACTGGGTTGCGGTGCATACGCTGAACGCTTACTTTAAGAACCAGTTCGATGTCGATTACGCGCTTAGCAACGGGAATACGACGGAATTCCAAACCTTCACGAACAGCAATCCGCGGCCGCTGCAATACTTGAATCTGCGTGGCTGGAGAGAATCAGCCTCCTCCTCCAAGCCGATGAAGATTAAGGAAATCCGCTTTTATGACAGCGGCAACAATCCGATTCCCATTCCGAACCCGACGAATGACGCGAATATTGCGGCCGTTACGGACAACAACGATGCCACGATGTTTACCCAAGCGGACTATTGGACGTGGCTGAAGTTTGATCTGGGAGCGGGCGCTCCGGCCATAGCACGGGTAGATATCAAATGGGGCAATACCGATATCAACACCTTCCAGCTGATTGGAACCGCAGATAAGCTGAAGTATTATGAGGTGCTGGGCAAAACATTTTTCACCCCTTATTTCAACACGATGCGGATGTTCGCCCGTCTTGGGGATACCCGCGTGAAGACGACGGGAGGGGATACCTCCATCTACGGAACGAGAATGCTGGCAACCAAGAACAGCGACACGAAGGCGACCTTGATGGTCTGGAACAAGCAGGGAGACGGGATTGCCTCCTCGAACGTGAACATCAGCGTGAAGAATTTGCCGGCGGGCTTCCAGGGCAAGAGCCTGCGCTACAAGAAGTATCTCGTCGACGAGACACACAGCAATTTCGCGTATAACAAGATCGATGAGCTCCAAGTGGTGGAGGAAAGCATAGTTAATGAAAGCGACAATCTTGTATTCAGCCAAACGCTTGAGAAAAATGCAGTCATGCTGCTCGAGCTGGAGGCGGTGGATCCCAGCATTAAGAATATCGTTTCCGCAGGCAAAACGGTAACCACCTCTCCGGGCATGACGAACGGGTCGAATGTGGTGGACGGGATCAGCTCTACGGCTTCCGTCGCTGCGGACAGCACGTATCCTCAGACGGTTCAAATGGATTTAGGCAAGGATTACTATTTGGCGGGCATGCAGATCGATTGGACGAACAGCGCTTCAAGAGGGTACAAATATTCGATTGCCACCAGCTCGGACGGCACTACGTTTACTACCGTAACGGATAAAACATACGGCTCGGACCCAAGCTATGTGCCTCCGATGGGCAACAGCCTGGAGTTTTTCCAGACGAAGGCACGTTATGTGAAGCTCACGGTAACCGGCTCGACCTTCGACGGACCGCTGTCGATTAATGAGGTGAAGGTGTTCGCGGAGGCGCTGTATAAGAATGGCTTTGAGACGGCGCAGGAAAAGGATTTATCCGGGTGGGCGAAACAGGGCTACAGCAGCTTGAACACCCCGTGGACAATCGTGACGGATAGCGTCACTCACAATACGTATGTTCAGCCTGCCGGCATTTACGAGACATCGCCCAGCTTTGCGATTTTCGGGGAGAATCTCAAGGATTACGGCATCGAAGCCCGCGTCCAAGAAGTCCCGGGCACCGGCGCAGCGGGCAAAGTCCAAATGGGACTGCTTGCCCGTGCAGGCACGAACTATAACGATCTGTATTACTTCAAGCTGTTTCGAAACGGCAGCACGAGTCAAGCCATTTTGGAGAAGCGGGTGAGCGGTGGCAATACGACGCTGAGTACCTACAACCTGCCGAATGACTATCTAATGGAAGGCAAGTGGTATAAGCTCAACCTGGAGGTAGTAGGGACGACTATTACAGGCTATGTCGACGGAGTAAAGGTGCTGCAGCATACCGATACGAGCCGCACGGCAGGAAGATTCGGCTTGCGCAGCCATGAGGCGAAGGCAGCGTTCGACGACGTCAGAGTGTACCCGATCGTGCCGCTGCTGGGCGACATTCAAGTGAACGGCGCGAGCATCGCCGGCTTCGATCCGCAGGTCAACAGCTACACCGTACTGGTGCCGTCGAGCACGACGACCGCCACGATTACGGCTGCTGTATACGGAACGGCGAATGCCACGGCCTCTCCGGCATCCGGTCAGGTTACCTTCACCGGGGTCGGCCAGGAGAAGCAATATACGGTAGCCGCTCTGTCGACCGAAGGCAATGGTGCTAACTATTATAACCTTACGCTGAGAACGGCCAATTCCGACACCTCGCTAAGCAGCCTGCGGATTTCGGTCATCTCCGATCCGTTGACCGCGCCCGGCACGGAGCTGCCGCAAACCAGCATTGCGCTTGTTCCCGGCAAAACCGAGTACCGCATCTCCGTGCCTTCTCGCACGCACTATGTGAAGGTGCTGGAGGCGGTTCCTACGGCAAGCAATCTGTCGGCCGTACAGATTACGGATGGCGTCCTCGTGAACGGAGCGGGAACAGCGAAGGTACGGGTCACCTCCGAGGCAGGAACGGCTGCAGAGTACATCCTGCACATCCAGGCTAACCCGCCGGCACCGGTGGGCGCGATTATGCACGAGGAGGATTTCAACGGCGGTTCATATGACCAAGCTGCAGGAACCGGCTGGAACAACGGGGCCACACCGAACGGAGCCGCAAATCATCTGAGGGTCGTCGATGAGGAGGACGGCAAGGTTCTGGAGAAGCATACGACGGGCAGCATGGCCTTTACCGTAGGTCAAAGCACTTGGACGAATTACGAGGTACGGGCAAGAGTGAAGCCTCAAGTCGGCACTTCCCTTCCGGGAGTCATTGCGAGAGCATCCGAAGACGCCAAAAACTTCTACATGCTGCGGATCCATAACGGCGAGAACGGCTTGCCGGGCGGCAGCACAGGCTATGTCGTGCTGGGACGCATCCATAACGGAAACATCCGGGAGCTGGACAGCAAAAAAATGCCGTATCCTTATCTTGTCGGCAATTGGTACCAGCTTCGACTGGTCGTTGACGGCAACCGACTGAGAGGCTACGTGGACGACAATCTCGTCTTCGATGAGGTGGATAACGGAGCCTTGTTCCCGCAAAGCCCTCCGGCTTTAACGCAAGGCAAGGCAGGCATCCGGGTGGCGAATCAGCCGGCTCGCATCGATGACTTCCAGGTGGCTGAGCTTGCCTCCGGTCCGGTAGATACGGAGAAGCCGGTCATTACGCTGAACGGATCCGAGACGGTGGAGGTAACGGTAGGCAGCACGTATACGGATGCCGGCGCCACGGCTGCGGATAACGCAGACGGCGACATCAGCGGACGGATTCAAGTGACCGGCACCGTGAATACGGCGGTTGTCGGCACGTACACCCTCACCTATAACGTCAAAGACAATGCGCTCAATGCGGCGATTCCGGCGGTGCGGACCGTCCGCGTCGTGCCCGCAGGAGATAAACCGTTCACGTTAGCGCTCAACGGCCAACTGAATCGAACCGGCGGCCTGAGTGCAAAGGTCGATGTGTCCCGCACAGCGGGAGCGGCCGACCATGCTGGAACGGAGGTCGTGTACTTCCAGCTGCTGAAGGGCAGCATGCCGATCTCCCACGTCGCGCTGGAGACGGACATCGCAGGCTCCGGCAGCTTGACCGGCCACTTCGATGTGCAGGATCCGGGGGATGTTCAATACCAGATCCATGTATTTGTGGTCGATAAGCTGGATCCTCAGGATTCCACTCTGCCGGTTTCGTTATCGAATAAGCTGGAAATGAAGTAAATCAGAGCAAGCTGCAGCCGAATGGATTCCTTGGGGCTGCAGCTTGCTTTATTACTGGAGTGCAGTTTCTGCAATGCGGTTCGCGCGAACAAGCTGAAATGGAATGCAGGCGGAAGGCTCCCGGAGACGGTGCACTTGAGATCGATGACAACGATAAATCCCGGAAAGAAAGTACGGTAATGACTATAGACGGAAATAATTGTATGCGTTTACAATTACAGCAGCTTCCCGGTAACGCGCGGCTGGGAGGTAACTTATCTGCGTGAGGAGTGAATTGATATTGAAGCTGGATAGCAAGAGGATCATCGCAAGGTCACTGGCGTTTGCCTCTGCTTGTACGGTGCTGCTTGCCTCATTACCGTCTCTTATTCCGGGAGCTGCGGCTGCCGACACCATTGCCATCGACAAAGGGACGACGTTTCAGACCATCGACGGCTTCGGTGCGGCGGCGAATAAACCGGTGCATTACCTCAAAAGCAATATGAGTGCCGCGAATCAAACCGCCATTCTCGATAAGCTGTTCTTAAACAGCGGCTCCAATGCCGGGCTGACGATCATCCGTTGGGAGATCAACCCGTTCAAGCCGAGCGAGGACCCCTCAGGGATCGAAGTGTCCTACTGCGGATGGAATGGGTGCACCGAGGACTGGAGCACCGATGCTCATCAACGATGGTTCGCCGAACAAGCTCTGGCCAGGTACAGCCCCATGCAGTTCTATGCGGTGCCCTGGAGTCCGCCCTCTTGGATGAAGGACAGCGGCTCCACGAACGGAGGCCACCTGCTAAGCTCACGGTACGCGGAGTTTGCCAGCTACATAACCAGGTGGGTGGAGAAATACAAGAACGATTTCGGCTACAACATCAAGTGGCTTAGCGTTCAGAATGAAGCGGATTACGAGAACACGCAGTGGGCGACGGCCCGATATTACAATGCCGAAATGGACAACGTCATCGGCTACATCGATACGGCCCTGACAAATCGGGGGCTCCGCACCCAAATCAAGCTGACGGGCCCCGAGGCTACGTCCGAGAATGTAGCGATGAACTTCCTGAACAATATGCCGCTTAATAAAAGCAAGGTAGACTACATCGCCTACCACAACTACGGCAATAACAACAGCACGCTGTATAACGAATCCAAGCCGAAGCTGCAAACGGAATTCAATTTCAAGGACGAGGTCAATAATCTCTGGAAGCCCGGCGACACGGCCTATGATACGGAGCAGGCTGTAGAGCTTGCGGCCAAAATCCAGCGTACGCTGACCACAGGGGGCTCCAATGCAGCAAGAGGTTTCCTATACTGGTGGAGCGTGGGCAAGGATGAGGCTCTGGCCCAGCAGCTCATCAACCTGAATACCTCGAACGGGACGTATTCGATCAGCAAGGTGCTTTACGCCATGGGGAACTTCAGCCGTGTGATGAGACCGGGCTATCAGCGCATTCAAGCCACCTCCAGCAACCCGTCCCTGCTCGTCGCTGCCACCAAAATCAACTCTACCGGCAAGTCCCAGCTTGTCGTCGTGAACACATCCTCTTCCGATATTACCGCCACGGTGAGCGGCTTCTCGTCAACCTCCACGGCGGCTGCCAAGCTCAAGACAAGCGCTACCGACAATCTTAACAATATGGCCGACGCGACCTTATCGAACGGCTCTTTTACCCAAACCTTCTCGGCGAAGTCGATCTATTCGTTCTCAGAGAAATAAGCTTCCTATGGGGATGCCTGCACTTTTTGCGGGCATTCCCTATTTTTTTGCGCGGCAGGATGCTCTCCGATTCGATATAATGTAGCTATTCACTAAGTCATTCATTACGACCATAAAAAGGAGATCGGCATGGGAGCTTATGGGAAGGTGATCGAGGGAGCGAGGCAGTGGCTGACCAATCTCCCCGATCCCATGTATATCATAAATCTGGAGGGGCAGTTCCTGTGGGGAAACCGGGCTTTCGAAAGCCGGTATGGCAGCGCTGGGGAGCTTCCCGAAGCATCGGTTAGCTTGGTGCCGATTGTAGATACGGATAACGTTACCGTAGCCTATACCGCTGTGCTGAAAGACGATGCCGCAGCGGTGGAACGGGAGGAGCGGCTTCGGCTCGTCGCCGAGAACACTTGGGATACCATCGTGCTGGTGGACAATCAGGCGGTAGTCCGCTATGTTTCCCCTTCCATGAATGCGTTGTCAGGCTATCAGATCGCGGATTATGAGGGGATGGATGCCTTTGATGTCATACATCCGGAAGACAAGGATCGTGTGAGATCGGTCCATGCCGAGGTTGTGCGAACCAAGCAGCCGGTGGAGCTGACGTATCGGCTCGTCCATGCGGAAGGCCATACGATTCATATCGAAGCCCGGGTTAGGCCGGTTTTCGATCATCAGGGTGAGGTCAAGTACGTGGTGGCCGTCGCCAGGGATATCTCCGAACGGAAGAAGGCAGAGCAGCTGCTGGAGAACATTTTGGACAACGTCAACGCAGCGGTGTGGTCGACCGATAAGGATTTTACCAGATACACGTTCTGCTCGGAGAGCATCGAGAGGATATCCGGCATCCCTCGTCGGGAGATTATGCATAACCCGATTCGGCTGCACGATCACATCCACCCTGACGATAACGCCATTCTCATGGGGGAAGTGAAGCGGAAGCTGGATGAAGGGCTATCGGTCCGTCAGCCGATTCGTTACATTCATATCGAGGGGGAAACCCGGTGGGGCCAGCTGGTCGTTCATCCTTGGAAGGACCACACGGGGGCTGTGGAGCGGCTGGACGGCATGATTATCGATATTACAGAGAAAATGCGCTCGGAGCTGGCTCTCGAAGAGAGCGAGCAGCGGTATAAATCTTTGTTCGAGAACAACCTGGACGGTGTGTTCTCAATCGAGCTGGACGGCTTTTATTTTGTCAATGCGAACCGGTCCTTTGAAGCCATTACGGGCATCCGCATGTCCCAGCTGAAGGGCCGCTGCTTTCTCGGCATGATCTACGACGAGGACCATCCGCAGGTCTACGAATGCCTTCTCGAGGTGCTGCAGCAAGGGAAGCCGCGGGATATTGAGTGCCGGCTCAGCCGTACGAGCGAAGGAGAGCGGATTGTCAGCATTACGTTCGTGCCGATCTACTTGTCGGGGAGCCTTAACGGCGTTCACGGGATCGTTAAGGACATTACAAAGCGGAAGCAAGAGGAGCGGGAGCTGATCCAAAGCGAGGAGCGGTATAAGTTCCTGCAGCAAAGCCTGAACAGCCTGTCGAGCGATTTGGCCAATGTCATGAAGGTTTCCGAGCTCGAACATCGCCTGCTGGAGGAAGTAAGGAACGTTCTGCAGGTGGGTGATGCATCGATCGAGGAGGTGCCGCGGGGACAGGAGACGGAGGCGATGGGGGCTCAAGCAACCTGGATTCCGATCGGGGAGAAAAAGCATCCCGTGTACCTGCGGATCGCTGCAGATCGCACCTTCCTTCCGATAGAAGAAGAGTGGCTGGAGACCGCCGTGCATTATGTAACGCTTCTGTATGATAACCTGAGGCTGATTGAAGATCTCATGAAGCGGCTCGAGGATCTGGTATCGACGAGCCAGACGCCGAAGTGGATGCTGAGACTGCTATTTAAGCTTTCGGAAAAGGAACGGTTTGCCTTGTCGGCCGACCTGCACGATTCCGTGCTGCAGGACCTGATCATATGGTACCGTAAGCTGGAGTCGCTGCGTTCGGCGGGATTTTTCGGTGATGCGGCGCAGGAGGAGCTTAGACAGATCGAGGAAGGGCTGCTGGACGCCATTCATCAGATTCGCATTACGTGCAATGAGCTGCGTCCGCCGTTCCTGCTGAAGATGGGGCTGGTCGAGTCGCTGAAGAGCTTGTTTCAATATACACGGATGTTTGCCAATTACGAAATCGAATTCCAGGCGGGGCAGCAGCTGGACGGCCTGAGCGAGGAGCAAATCTTGGGGATGTACCGCATCGTACAGGAGCTGCTGAATAACGCGTCCAAGCATTCGAAGGCGGAGAAGGTGACGATGACACTGGACGAAAGTGCGGATGCTGTGCAGTTCCATTACGCCGACGACGGGGTTGGGATGGATTTGTCCGCATTCGACGGCTCCTTCCAGCACATGGGGCTTGCCGGGATTGAGAAGCGGGTGCTCAGTCTGGAAGGGAAGGTCGAGTTTCAATCGGCTCCGCAGCAGGGCGTTCGGGTGACGATTCATTTTCCAAAAAATTAACTGACAGGTGAGGGACATGGAAATCTTATTGGTGGACGACCACCGCTCGGTGGTAGAAGGGACGAAAATGCTGATCGAATCCGAGCCGGGGATGAAGGTGACGATCGAAACGGATGTATACTGCGTGCCGGATCTGGTGCGTTTGAAGAAATTCGACGTCATGCTGTTCGACCTTTATATGCCGAATGTGAACGGCGCCGATTTGACGAGGAAAATTCTCGATTATGTGCCGGATGCCGTGATCCTCATCTATTCCGGCTTTGAGATCGCGCCGCATTTCAATCTGCTGATGGAATCGGGCGTCTCCGGGTTCATTGCCAAAACCTCCACGCGCGAGCAGCTCATTCAAGCGATCCGCTGCGCGGCCAGGAAGGAAGCGATTGTCCCGATGCAGCTGCTGAAGCAGCTGAGGCGGCAGGAAATAATAGTCCAAGGCGACAAGGGACGGGAGGAGACGACGATCACGCAGGAGGAGGATAAGCTGCTGCGGGAGCTGGCGAAGGGAAAGAGCAACAAGGAGATCTCCCAAGCGCTGATGATCAGCCAGCGTTCCCTCGAGTACAGCCTGACGGAGCTCTTTCAGAAGCTGCAAGCGAGCTCGCGCGTGGAAGTGATTAAGAAGGCGAAGAGCCTGGGGATTTTGCCGACTGAGGATTTATATTAGAGAGAGTGGCGCCGTTTGCGGCGTCATTTTTTTTGACTCCCGAGGGGGAACGAGGGGTTCTCTCTACTTTGTTTTATCAGGTAAAATGAAAGACATGGAGCCGAACATTCTTAAAGCACGATACGGCAGATGGGGTTTGGCGAAATAAGGTAAGGGTCTAATCCCGGGAGGTTGCTATCATTGAAGCTTCAACGATTGCTAGGAATTACCATGCTGCTGCTCAGCCGCAAGAGAATAGGCGCCCAAGAGCTGGCCGACCGGTTCGAGGTCTCGCTGCGCACGATTTACAGAGATATTGAAGCGATTAATGACGCGGGTGTTCCTGTCGCTTCGTTTGCGGGGATGGATGGCGGTTACGAGATCATGGACGAATTTCGCATTGAAAGGCAAATCGTCACCCTCGACGATCTGTCATCTATAGTTACGGCTCTGAAAGGAATGCAGTCGACCCTGCAGGATCAACAATTGGATCATTTGCTGGCCAAGATCAATGCACTTTTCGCCAAATCCGAGCAGCATCGGATAGAGGAAGCGGGAGAGCAGCTGATTATAGGTATGAGCCCGTGGACAAGGGTGGACACGGATAAGGACAAGCTGGCTGAGCTTCGGCAGGCGGCAAAGAACCGGAACGTGGTGTGGCTGACTTACTTAAGCCCCGAAGGAGAGGCGGAGGAGAGGGCCGTAGAGCCGATCGGGCTTGCCTGGAAAGGAAGCGCCTGGTATCTGTACGCGTACTGCAGACTGAGAAAAGATTTCCGGACATTCAAGCTTTCCCGAATCCGGAAGCTCCGTGTTGATATGGAAGTGTTCCCCCGCCGGAAGGAACGCTTGGTGGATCTCGATGCCAAATGGGGGCGGTGGAAAATGGGGCCTTACATAACGATGGTGCTTCGCTTTCATCCGAGAGTGAGAGTAAGGGTTGAGGAATGCTTTGGTCCGGAGCAGATGACGGTGGAAGAGGACGGATCGCTGCTCGTAAGGTCGGAGCTTCCTATAGACAGTTGGCTCTACGGGCTGCTGCTCAGTTACGGACCGGATGTGCACGTGCTGGAGCCGAAATTTCTTGCCGAAGAAATTAGCGGACAAGCCAGGCGAATCGCTGAGCTCTATGGGCAATTTCCGTAATAAATTTTGAAGTCTGCTGACAACACGCTGTCAGTGGACCCCAAGTATACTAAAGCTGCCGGATTCATCCCCGGCCTGAAAAAATGACTAGGAGGCTAATCTTATGTACACATCATTGCAAAATTTTATAGCGGAGTATACCAACGAAGCGGAGGGCACCCAGAGGCTGCTGGACCTCTTGACCGATGCATCCCTGAAGCAGGAAGTTATGCCCGGCTACCGGACCCTTGGGAGATTGGCTTGGCATATCGTGACCACGATACCGGATATGCTTCACCGCACGGGCCTGAAGTTCGATGCGCCTTATGAACATAACGAGCCGCCGGCATCGGCCGCCGAAATCGCATCCACTTACCGGACCGCCGTTCAATCCATGCTGGATGCAATCCGCACGCAATGGACGGATGAGACTTTGCTGGAGGAAGCCGACCTGTACGGAGAGCTTTGGAAAAACGGATTTACCTTAAATGCGCTTGTGAAGCATGAGATTCATCATCGTGGCCAATTCACGATCCTGATGCGGCAAGCCGGTTTACCGGTGCCGGGGGTGTATGGTCCTGCCAAAGAAGAATGGGCAGCCATAGGCATGGAAGCTCCTGCTGTTTGAAATCGGCCTATCCAGATAGTAGGAGAAGCAATCACTTTCTGAGAGTGGTTGCTTTTTTTTATAAGAGCAGCTGGCCGGTGAGCGCAGGATGCACCAACGGTTAGGTCGAATTCATAGTGAAGGATTTCATTACAAAGCTTTTGGGAGGGATACATGGCATGATGACGAACGAAGAAATCCGTCTCTATTTGCGAAGGCTTGACATCCCGGATATTCAGCCGCCAAGCCTCGCATATTTGAGAGAGCTTCACCGAGCCCATGTGGAGAAGCTGCCTTGGCAAACGATCGATATTGTGGCCGGCTCTCCCGCGCCTATTGATGTCAGATCATCCGTGAATCTGATGACCGGCGGCCGCAGCGGCTATTGCTTCCACTTGAACGGCGCCTTCAGCGAGCTTCTGCGCTCCCTTGGCTTCACCGTCTTCCGGCACAGAGCCGGTGTTCAGCCGCTGGGGCAGGAGCCTCGGATCAATTCCTTTCACCTCGGGCTCACGGTCAGCTTACCGCACGAGAACGGAGAGGAAGAGCGGTGGATCGCGGATGTCGGGCTGGGAGATATGCCTTATGAGCCTTTGCCACTGCGCGCAGGAAGCTATGAGCAAGGCCCGTTCCGATACCGCGTGACGGCATCGGGGGTTAACTCGGAGGGCTGGCGCTTGGAGCACGACCCCGGAGCTTCCTTCGCAGGGGCTGACTTTGCTCCTGAGGCGGTAGATGGCCTGGATGTATTTCAACCGAAGCATGAGCATTACAGCACGTCTCCGGAATCGCCATGGATCCAGCTGTTCCTCGTTCGTCATAGGCATGCTACCGGCAGTAACGAGCTTCGGGGCTGCATATGGAGCAAGAGGGAGGGAACGGAAGTCACCAAGACGGAGCTGACGACTCGCTCCCGATGGCTTGAGGTGTTAGGTGATGTGTTTGGCGAACGACTTGTGAAGTATAGTCCGCAGGAGAAAGAGGACCTGTGGAAGAAGGTATGGAGCCTTCATGAGGCTTGGAAGCGGTCGAAGGCCGATTCCCAAACGGAATAAGCAGCCGCCGACGAATGGTGATAGTCATTCGCGGCGGTTTTTTTGCGTGCTGCCGGCATCCTATTTCCTGCACCGAGTGCGGACGGCACCGTCGCTTTTTGCGCGAAGACCGCAAATATTTGCGCGTGGCGATGCATCGTTTGCGCGTTCGAGGATTCCGTTCGGGTATATGATGATCTCATATCAATGAAGGCAGCCGAGAGCTGCCTGTAGGAGGACGACGAACGATGATTCAACTGAAGAACGTAACCAAGGTATTTCATTTGGAGGCGGGCAGCTTCACTGCCCTGAAGCCAACCGATCTGCACCTGAAGAAAGGAGAGTTCATAGCCATTATGGGTCCGAGCGGCTCTGGCAAAAGCACGCTGCTGCAGCTGCTCGGAGGATTGGATCTACCGACGGACGGTACCATCATGATCGACGGTGTACAGCTGGAGCAGTTGAATGAGAAGGAGCGGACGCTGTTCCGCCGGGAGAAGGTCGGCTTCGTCTTCCAGAACTATCAGCTGCTGCCGATGATGACCGTGGCCGAGAACATCGCCCTTTCCCTTGCGGCCCATAAGGCCCCGAAGGCGGAAATCGATGCGACAGTCGAGCGCTTGCTCCGCGAAGTGAACCTCGAAGGGAAGGCGGGAAGCTTCCCGTCGCAGCTTAGCGGCGGCCAGCAGCAGCGCGTAGCGATCGCTAGGGCGCTCGCCATGAAGCCGAAGCTGATTCTGGCTGACGAGCCGACAGGGAATCTGGACCGCAAGAACGGTCAGGATATACTGCAGCTTCTTTCCCGGCTGAACCGGGAGGAGCAAATCACCATCGTCATGGTAACCCATGACCGGCAGGCGGCGGCAGCTGCGGATCGGGTCATCGTACTGCGGGACGGCGAGGTTGCCCAGTTCGGGCTGGAAGGAGTGAGCTGAAGTGAACCTGTGGCACCTAGCATGGCGCAATCTCATGCGCCGCAAGACACGGACGCTGCTGACCCTGATTTCGATTATCATCGGCGTCGGCTCTACCTTCGGTGTCATCGCTTCGGTTGATACCGCCAAGAAGGCGTTCCCTCTGTATTTAAAGGCGGCCTTCGGCAAAGCGGATTACACAATCAACGGAATGGATACCTACTTCCCGGAAGCCGTATTGGATGAGGTCCAGAAGCTGAAGGATGTTACCGCTATGGCGGTGGTAGAGCAGAGCACTCAGCTTCGGCTGAAGGAAGAAGGCATTACAGACATACAGAAGCGGGTGGATCTGAAGGGCTACAGCCGCACCGATACGGCGCTTACGAATTTCGCTCTTGTGAAGGGAAGCCTCACAGGGAACGGTGCCGTGATCACGGACCGGACGGCGAAGGTGTGGAAGGCGGACGTGGGAGACGTTCTCCCGATCGAGACGGATCAAGGAGTGAAGGAGATCCCTATCACGGCTGTCGTGAAGTACACCGTAGAGCTGATGGGGCCATCGAGCTGGTCGATGGCGAAGTACCATCCATGGACGGTTGTCGTGCCGCTTCCTGTCCTTCAAGACTGGTTCGGCTTAACCGGGAAGGTGGAGACCATTCAGCTGAAGGCAATGCCCGAAGCGGATACAGAGGCCGTGAAGCAGCGGATCGACGAGCTGACGAAGCGCTACGACCAAATCTACATGCAGCCGGTCATTATGGATTTTGACGCGCAATTCAATGATGCGGGGACCTTCTTCCTGGCATTATATATCGCCGGGCTGCTCGGCATCGCGTTAAGCGCCTTTGTTATTTTTAATTCCTTGTATGTGAGCATTAACGAACGCAAGAAGGAGTTTGCCGTTCTGAAAACGATCGGCTACACACCCGAGCAGCTGCGAAGCTTTGTGCTGGCGGAGGTGCTGCTGCTTGCTTTTGCCGGGACGGCCATAGGGCTGGTCATTGGATTCGGTCTTGCGTATGTACTGAAGCTGGCGATCTTCATGCTGTTCAGTGTGCATGAGGCAGGAAGCATGGTGCTTTGGAAGGGGCTTGGGGTTTCGGTGCTGTCAGGTTTGCTGGTGCCGCTGCTTGCCTCCATGTATCCGATTCGTCAGGCGGGACGGGTCAGCGTCATTGCCGTGCTGAAGGAGGCGCGGTCGGAGAAGGCGGTTCTCCCACGATGGAGAGGCGTTCTAGGCATCCTGCTGCTGTTATCGGGCTTCCTGATCAAGCATCTTCTGGTTATTGTACCGATGCTGCTCGGCGTAGGGCTGCTCTTCCCCTACCTGCTGCGTGGGTTCGTGCTGCTCCTTCAGCCTGTATATCGAGTGCTGTTCGGCTTCAGCGGCGAAATTGCCACCCGCAATTTGACAAGAAATCTCAGCCGCACCTCGATGACCTCGGTCATTCTTTGTATGGGGATCGCCATGATTTTGCTGATGGGCTCCCTCAACTCGGCGCTGATTCAATCGTACGAGAAGGCCATTTTCGCCTCCTACGGCGGCAATCTGGATGTTATGTTTCACCATGCGGAGAAGACGGATCTGGAGCAAATCCGCAAACTGGAAGGAGTGGCGGAAGCCGAGACGTATGCGCTGCAATCGGCGATCTGGAACTTGGACGGCCAGAAGCGCAAGCTGCGGGTGTACGGGGTGGGCGCGGAGTGGATCGACCGCTTTCCGCTGTTCCGATCCTCAGAGGGAACCCACGGTGAAGTAATCGGGAGGCTGGCCCCGGACGAGATTGTGCTGGATCAAATCGCGTACGGCATCTGGGGCGGCCGCATCGGCGAAAGCATATCGCTGGACACGGCTCAGGGAACGAAAGCCTTCAAGGTGGTTGCGGTTGTCAACACGATGAAGAACAGCGGATTCGGAGCCTTTATGAAAATAAGCGACTTCCGCGACCATTTCGGCTTAAAATTTGAGCGAAATGCACTCGTGCTGAAAAAGGCGGAGGCTTCGCCGCTGCAGCTGAGGGAAGCCGTGTTTAACCAGTTCGGCTCCCGGATCGAGAAGATGTTCGGACCGGAGGACTTTGTTTCGGTGGTCGGGGCAACGTTAACCGGCTCGTTCAGCGTGATTAACTTCCTTGTCGTGCTGGCTATCGTTATCTCCGGCGTCGGCATTACGAATACGCTGCTCATGAACATTATGGAACGGATCCGCGAACTGGCGATGATGCGTGCGGTCGGGGTTACGAGAGGGCAATTGATTCGAATGATCATGCTGGAGGGTTTAGGCATGGGCTTGGCGGCAACAGTCATCGGCTGCGTGCTCGGCATCCTGCTCATTTATCTCACATCGACGTTCATGGAGATCAACTCCTTGACGTTCCAATTTGGAGTTTCCGGGCTCATCTTGTCTCTGGTTGCCCTGTTCGGCATCCTAATCAGCCTGATCTCCAGCTTCACACCGGCTTCGAGAGCCGCCAAAATTCATTTAAGCGAGGCTTTGCGATATGAGTAAAAGGATACTGATGATAGTACTGTTAACCGCGATTTTATCCGCCTGCGGTTCCAAGCCTTCATGGGATCAGGAGAAAGTCCCCGCGGCAAGCGCCGGCCAGGTTCAGCGTCTGATGGCGGATCAAGTCAAGGCAGCTTGGAGCCTGACCGATGCGGGAGCCTCCGAAGCGGGCATCGGCAAGCGCATTCGGCTCGAGGTGAAGAAGAGCGACGGGTCCCCTGTAGATCGTTTTCAGGTCAACCATGAGAAGCTGCTGCATTTGATAGTGATCAGCAAGGATTTGTCTTACTTCAATCACATTCATCCGGAGCATAAGGGAGGCGGCGTATTCGAAATCGATAACGTCTTCCCGGCTGGCGGGGAGTACCGGTTCATTGCCGATTTCAAGCCCGCGGACGGCGATTCGATGACCAAGATGGAATGGCTGAAGGTGGAGGGCAAGCCATCGGAAGCGGTGCCGGTTGTGCCGGATGAGAAGCTGGTCCGGGTGATAGACGGGAAGCGGGTGACGCTGACCCTGGATAGCCTGGAGGCCAAGAAGGAAACAAAGCTGACCTTTACCTTGGCCGAGGAGTCCTCGAATCAGCCTATCACCGATCTGCAGCAGTACTTGGGTGCGATAGGCCATGTCGTGATTTTGTCGGAGGACGGAGAAAGGTACGTGCACGTCCATGCGGAGGAGGGCCAAGGCACGGGCCCGGACGCCGTCTTCGAGGCGAGCTTCCCGCGGAGCGGTGTATATAAGATTTGGGGACAATTCCAGAGAAACGGACAGGTATTCACCGCAGCGTATGTGGTGAAGGTTCCATAACAAGGAGGATATTATGAAACTGTTAATGCGTATTGTCGTCTTTATCGTGATAATAACGATATTTACCGGAGCGGTCGGTTTTGTCGGTTATGCTAATTCTCAGCAAAATTTCTGGGCATCTGTGCGTCAGGAGCCGCTGCCGGACCTCACGGGCTTGGCGAAGCCGAAGCATGAAGCGAGCAAGCCTACCGTGGCTGTGCTGCTGGGGAACGAAAATACGGAAGGCATGGATTTCACCATTCCTTATCAAATGTTCGCCATGACAGGAGCCTACAACGTGTACGCTGTTGCGTCAGACAATCAAGTGAGGACCTTAACGGGGGGGCTGGAGGTAGTTCCTCACTACTCCTTCGAAGAGCTCGACCGGCTGCTTGGCCGCAGCCCCGACATCATCGCCATTCCCTATATGAACATGAGTGATGCCGGGAAATACGAGCCGATCCGCCAGTGGCTCCTGAAGCATCAATCTACCGTTCTGCTAAGCATTTGTGCAGGCGCGGATAATTTGGCGGCGACCGGACTTTTGAACGGAAAAACGAGCGCCACGCACTGGCAGACCATGGCGGTGCTGACAAGGAAGTACCCGGAGGTGAACTGGGTACAGAACCGCCGTTATGTTACCAACGGAGATCAAATGATGTCTTCCGCGGGGATCTCTTCCGGAATCGATGCGGTGCTCTATGTCATCTCCAAGCAGTTGGGAGAGCCGAAGGCCGCCCAGCTGGCCAAGGACCTGAAATATCCTTCCTATCATTTTCAGCAAAATCCGGTCGTTACTCCGTTCTCTATGGATTGGCGATTCAGCATCTATGTGCTCAACAACATGTTTCAGTGGAACAAACTCAAAGCGGGTGTACTTCTGTATGAGGGGGTAGAGGAAATGGCGATTGCCTCTTCCTTCGACATCTACTCCGATTCCGGTACGACGCGCGTGCTGTCGGTTGCCTCTTCTATTCAGCCGCTGGAAACCAAGCACGGACTGAGGGTCATCGCCAGACATACCATTGAGGCGGCCCCGTCCGTCGAGAAAATGATCGTCCCGGGTAAGCAGGCAAGGACGCTCGCAGCGAAGGAAGCGAAGAGCTGGAGCGACAGGAGTGGCGCGGCGGCGCTGCAGTATGTGCACAGCGACGCGCCGGACCGTTTCCTCTTCGAGGTGCAGCTGGAGGACCTGGCGAAGCAGGAGGACGTGCTGACGGCGAAGCATGCCGTGAAGCGGCTTGAATATCGGGCCCAGGATATACAGCTGTCCGGCAAGCCGTTCTCTATGGAGACGTACGGGGCGCTGCTCCTGACGATTGGCGTGGCTGTACTGCTCGCGTATGCCGTGGATCGACGCTTCCTACGGAGGCCGAGGAAGCCGGCGGCTGCGCGGCTGGCACAGTGACGCGCAGGTGAAGGGATAAGGGAGACTTAGCTTCCTTTATCCCTTCTTTTTATTCTCCTTTTGCGTGCACAACGCAAAGTTTTGCGCGGCGTCCTTCACCTTATGCGCTCCCTACCCGCAGTGTTTGCGCGATGCGATAAGCTCCTTCACGGTAAGCTGGTACTAAGCAAATCAACGTCCGTGCAAAGGAGCTGTAGCTTCATGAATCACATGAAATTGTTTATCCCCTACGTCCGAAAGCAGATAAACTTATACCTTCTCGGTTTCGTGGGAAGCTTGTTCCGATTTCTCATTCCGCTGTCCGTCCCGCTCGTGATCAAATACATGTTCGACGACCTGCTTCAGAACGAGGCGTTATCGTATTCCGCCAAAACACAGCAGCTGCTGCTGATCGCCGCAGGGATGCTGGCGGTTTTCTTCATCATTCGCGGCCCGATGGAGTATGTGAGGCAGTTTTTTCTGCATAAGGCAAACAACAACGTGCTGAAGGAGCTTCGCACGGATGCTTTCCAGAAGCTGCATGCGCTGGATACGAGCTATTTCACGCAGCATCGGAGCGGGGAGATCGGCACGCGCTTCTTCGACGACATCGAACGGGTGAGAGGCTACCTGACAGCCGCTTTGTCCAACGTGTGGATCGAGACGGTCGTGCTCAGCTTCGTCATTGGCGTGATGCTGACGCTGGACCTCAAGCTGACGCTTCTGGCCGTTCTGCTGGTAGGCTTTCAGTTCGCTCTGGCTCACCTTCTCTCGAGGAGGCTGAAAACGACCACGAGCCAGATGATGAGCTACCGCTCGGTGCTTAGCGGGTTTATTTTTGAAAGAATCCAAGGGGCGTTTCTTTCCAAGCTGTTTTCCGCAGAGAAAAAGGATAAGGAAGAGCTGGAGCAGCACTTGGTTCGCTTCGAGCGTCTGACCGATCGGCAAGCCAGGGTCAATGCACTCTCCCTCGCCTCAGTGAACGTACTGAGTGACGTAACACCGCTGTTGATTGTGCTGGTCGGCAGTCTGTCGGTCATCGACGGAAGCTTGACGCTCGGTGCGCTGCTTGCCTTCTTTGCTTATGTGGACCGAATGAGAAGCCCTGTTACGGCGCTGGTGCAAGCTTTCCCTGCCCTTACCGAGGGGAGTGTTGCGATCGGGAGGGTATTCGACTTTCTGCAGACGCCGGTCACCATCCAAGAGAAGGAGCAGCCATGCGAGCTGCAGGAGTTCCGCCAATCGATCGAATTCCGTGACGTTACGTTCGGCTACAGCGATGGAGAGCCGGTGCTTAAGGGGATCAGCTTTATCTTGGAAAAAGGAAAAACGTACGCCTTCGTCGGCGAAAGCGGCGGCGGCAAAAGCACGATCATGCAGCTGCTTACCCGGATGTACGATGCGAACGGCGGTGAGGTACGGATCGACGGCGTGAGTATCAAGGATTACTCCATCGCCGGCTTGCGGCAGCAGATGGGCATCGTGACGCAGGACAATTTCCTCTACAGCTCCTCCGTAAGGGATAATTTGCGCATGGCGCGGCTGGACGCAACCGACGAGGAGATCGTTGCGGCGGCTAGGAAAGCTTTTGCCCATGAATTTATTAGTGCTCTACCTGGCGGTTACGAGACTGAGATCGGGGAGAGGGGTCTGAAGCTGTCGGGGGGCCAGAAGCAAAGGCTGGCGCTCGCGAGAGTGTTTCTCAAGAATCCGTCCATCATCCTGCTGGATGAGGCGACCAGCGCTCTTGATAATGAAAGCGAGAAGCTCGTTCAGCAATCGATAGAGCGGCTGTCCCGCGATAAGACGGTGATCATGATTGCTCATAGGCTTTCGACGGTGTTAGAGGCGGATACGATTTTTGTGGTGCGGAACGGGGGCATTGTTGAGAGCGGCAGCCATCAGCAGCTGATGGAGCTGGGAGGATACTATAAGGAGCTGTACCAGGCTCAGAATCCGGCGGAATGGGCGGAAGGCGCGTAACCAATTTCAGCACATTGAGCTAGAGGCCTGCTAGAGCGTATAATAGAAAGGAGAATCCTATTTAAATAGAAAAGGTGTTATTTTTCCAATGAGTATATTAAACGTAGAGAGATTAAGTCATGGCTTTGGGGACCGCGCGATCTTCAAGGATGTATCCTTCCGGCTGCTCAAGGGCGAGCATATCGGGCTGATCGGTGCGAACGGCGAAGGCAAGTCCACCTTCATGAACATCATTACAGGCAAGCTGCAGCCGGATGAGGGCAAGGTTGAATGGTCCAAGCGGATGCGGGTCGGCTATCTCGATCAGCACGCGGTGCTGACGAAGGGAATGACGATTCGCGATGTCCTGAAGGGCGCGTTCCAATACTTGTTCGATATGGAGCAAGAGATGAACGACATGTACGGCCGGATGGGCGAGGTGTCTCCGGAGGAACTGGAGCAGCTGCTGGAGGATGTCGGTACGATTCAAGACACGCTGACGAACCAGGACTTCTACATGATCGATGCCAAAATCGAAGAAACGGCACGCGGCCTGGGACTGACCGATATCGGTCTGGATAAGGACGTGAACGACCTGAGCGGCGGCCAGCGGACGAAGGTACTGCTCGCCAAGCTTCTGCTTGAGAAGCCGGACATTCTGCTCCTCGACGAGCCGACCAACTATCTCGACGAGGTGCATATCACATGGCTGAAGCGTTACCTGCAGGAGTACGAGAATGCGTTCATCCTGATCTCGCACGACATTCCGTTCCTGAACAGCGTTATTAACCTAATCTATCATATGGAAAATCAAGAGCTCACCCGTTACGTCGGGGACTATGAGCATTTCCAGCAGGTGTACGAGATGAAGAAGCAGCAGCTGGAATCGGCCTATAAGCGCCAGCAGCAGGAAATTGCCGACCTGAAGGACTTCGTAGCGCGGAACAAAGCGAGCGTGGCGACACGGAACATGGCGATGTCCAGACAGAAGAAGCTCGACAAGATGGACGTTATCGAGCTTGCGAAGGAGAAGCCGAAGCCGCAGTTTAACTTCAAGGAAGCCCGCACCTCCGGTAAGCTGATCTTCGAAGCGCAGGGGCTTGTGATCGGCTATGACAGCCCGCTGTCGAGACCTCTCGATCTGCGGATGGAACGCGGCCAGAAGATCGCGCTTGTCGGTGCGAACGGGATCGGGAAGACGACCTTGCTGCGAAGCATTCTGGGTGAGATTCCGTCGCTGGATGGTAACGTTCAGCTGGGCGATCTGCTGGAGATCGGGTACTTCCAGCAGGAGATGAAGGAAGCCAACTACAATACGTGCATAGATGAAGTGTGGAATGAGTTTCCGTCCTTCACCCAATTCGAGGTGCGCGCCGCGCTGGCGAAGTGCGGACTTACGACAAAGCATATCGAGAGCAAGGTAGCCGTGCTAAGCGGCGGCGAGAAGGCGAAGGTACGTCTCTGCAAGCTGATCAACCGCGAGACGAATCTGCTGGTGCTCGACGAGCCGACGAACCACTTGGACGTCGACGCGAAGGATGAGCTGAAGCGTGCGCTCAAGGCGTACAAGGGCAGCATTCTGCTGATTTCCCACGAGCCGGAATTTTACCGCGACGTCGTGACGGATACGTGGAACTGCGAGTCTTGGACGACGAAGGTGCTGTAAGAAAAGAGAGGGGGCTGTCCCAAAAGTCATCATAGATGACGGGGGAAGCCCCCTTTTCCCAATTTTGTAAAACAAAAAGAAACCAATCCTTGGTAAAATGGAAGTGTCGAGCAACCATTGAAAGGAGAGGTTTCTTTGTTTATTCAATATACCATGGATCAACTGTGTCTGCCAATGGATTTGGAAATGGACATCCCACCACGTCACGTAGCGCGTGTTATTAATAGCTTCATCAATCGTCTGGACGACAGTTTGTTTATTGCCGCATATCCTGGAGGCGGTCGAGACAGCTATCATCCTAAAATGCTTACCAAAATCATTGTGTATGCTTACTCACAGCGTATCTACTCGTCTAGACAGATCGCTAAGGCCGTACGGGAGAACATCACTTTCATGTGGCTGGCAGGTCGCCAATGTCCTGACTTTCGGACTATCAACCGGTTCCGCTCCGAGCGGATGAAGGAACAGCTGGAGAAGATTTTTGCAGGAATGCTGGAGCTGCTAATGGCTGAGGGATATATCAAGCTGGAGAACTACTTTGTTGACGGTACCAAGATCGAAGCAAATGCAAACCGGTATACGTTTGTCTGGGGAAAGACAGTAAAGAAGCAGAAAGCCAGGCTGGAAGAGAAAGTGAAGCAGCTTTTTATTGAGATTGAACAGCAGGAGATTCAGGAAGATAAAGAGCACAACGGCAAGGACCTGCTCGAGCTGGGCGGAGACACCGACCTAACAAGCGAGAGCATGGAGGCGGCTTTAACGAAGCTAGAAGCCAAACTGAAGAGTGAACCAAAGAACAAAACGGTAAAGAAAGCGGTACGGCAACTGCGTAAGGATTTTGTTCCCCGCCAGCAGAAGTACGAAACTCAGCTTGAGATCCTTGGCGAACGAAACAGTTTCAGTAAAACGGATCCAGATGCCACGTTTATGAGAATGAAGGAAGACCACATGGGCAACGGTCAACTCAAGCCCGGCTACAACGTACAAGTCGGCACAGAGAACCAATTCATCGTAGGTTACTCCCTCCACCAGCGCCCGACAGATACGCGTTGCCTTATCCCGCATCTTAACAAGGTAAAAGAGACGCTTGGTCGTCTTCCTAAAACCGTCATCGCCGATGCCGGTTACGGTGGTGAGGAAAACTATGCGTATCTAGAGAAAGAAAACATGGAAGCGCTTGTGAAATACAATTCCTTTCATAAGGAAGTATCAAGGGCATGGCGAAACGACGTATCCCGCTTAGAAAACTGGACGTACAACGAGGACAAAGACATCTGGGTATGCCCAAACGGAAGAACACTACATTTTATTAAGGAGAGCAAGAACAAGACTGATAGTGGGTACGGGGTCAAATTGCGGATCTACCGAAGTGAAAACTGTGAGGGGTGTCCGTTCAAAGAGAAATGCACCAAGTCTGAACGCAGCCGCGAAATAAGGGTCAGCATGGAGTATCTTCGCTACAAAAAAGTGGCTAGAGAAAAATTAAGAAGCGAAGATGGACGCAAGCTCTCGGTTCAACGAATGATCGAAGTGGAAAGTGTGTTTGGGCAAATGAAAAATAACCGGGGATTCCGAAGGTTCCTGCTTCGCGGCTTACCAAAAGTAAGCCTGGAGGTCGGGTGGCTTTCACTTGCCCACAATTTGCTTAAGGTGGTAACCACGGAGCAAAAAAGACATATAGCCGGGCAAGAATGAACCCTGTCCGGCCATTTTTTCACGAAATTCGGGGTTGTATAAAAGGGGCTGTCACTTTAAGTAGATTTTTCGCTGCTTTTGGGACAGCCTCTTTTTGAACGTTAAAGAATGTTTAAGTTGGCTAAAGCTTTAAAGCGCTGCAACATTCTTTACCAAGAAAACCTACCACTGAAACGCGGTCGCTCATTGAGGTGCACCCCCTATAATAGACATTGGAAAAACCCCTGGTTAATCCGATGAATTATAGGGGGTGCATTTTTTCATGGCGATTAAAGGACAAAAGTTCAAATCATACTCAGATGAAATGAAAAAAGAGGCGGTTCGCCTACACGTTGAGGAGAAATGGAGCTACCGGCAGATCACCGAGCACTTCGGAATCCAAGACAAGGATAGAGTCAAGAGGTGGATGCGTAAATTTAGAGAGGCTGGAGAGTTTGGGCTGTTGGATCAACGAGGACGGCGAGAGGAATACATAGATCAGGATCGTCACATGAAGCAGCTTAAGCGGGAGAATGAAGTCCTAAAAAAGTGTTTGAAAATCTGGAAGCAGGAGGTGTGCAAGGAAAGTATCGCATCATTGAATCGGCCGCAGAGCAATATCCAATAACGGAACTCTGCAGCATATTGGGCGTATCCAGAAGTGGATATTATCGCTTTCTGAGCAAACAAGGTGTGGACAAAGACCAAGAGACGAAAGAACGAATCAAGGCCATTTATGAGCAGCGAAATGGAACCTATGGATACCGGAGGATTGTGATGGAGCTGGAACGACAATTTGATGAGAAGGCCAACCACAAGAGGGTGCTTCGGTTGATGCAAGTGCTAGGATTAAAGGCAGTCATCCGAAGAAGACGCAACTATCGTAGTACATACCAGGCGGCGGAAGCTGCCGGCCGGGTTGCAGAGAACTTGCTGCAGCGTGACTTTAAGGCAGACAAGCCAAATCAGAAGTGGGTAACGGATGTGACACAGTATCGTGTTGGGGATGAGAGGCTATACTTGTCGGCCATCAAGGACTTGTGCAGCAACGATATCGTTGCATATCACATAAGCAAGCGTAACGACAATGAATTGGTCCTAGAAACGTTTAAAGCCGCGTTCGAAACGCAAAAAGACGTGACTGATAAGATAGCCGGATTGATCGTTCACAGCGACCAAGGCTTCCAGTACACGTCTCATGCTTACCATGACATGCTGCCTACGGTTGGCGCCCAAATCAGCATGTCCCGACGCGGCAATTGTTTAGACAACGCCGCCATGGAGAGCTTCTTCTCGCATCTCAAAGCGGAAGCGCTCTATCCCTATGATATCCGTTCTTTGGACGAGGCACAACGGAGAATAGAGGAATTTATACATTTTTATAATCATGAGAGAATACAGAAAAAACTAAACAAGCTGACACCGTTGGAGTTCCGGCGCCAGCTTGCATCCTAGGGCTTTTTTTAATGTCTACAAAATTGGGGCTAGACCACATCTTTGAAAGGCCTCGATAGAGGTTTTCTTATTTTTCGGGGTGTAGGCGGCAGCGGCATCGGAGCCGGGGTGATGTGTGTGCCATAGCGGCATGCCGTGCCGCTAACGGGGTGAATGCGCGGGAATCAGAGCAAATAGCGGCACGCAGGTACGTTAGAGGCAGGAGCGACGTCGGAGGCGAGGGGATGAGTGTGCCATAGCGGCATGCCGTGCCGCTAATGGAGCGAATCCGCGAAAATCAGAGCAAATAGCGGTACGCAGGTACATTAAAGGCGGGAACGACGTCGAAGCCGAGGGGGATGTGTGTGCCATAGCGGCAAGCCGTGCCGCTAATGGAGCGAATCGAGAGAATCAGAGCAAATAGCGGTACGCAGGTACGCTAAAAGCGGGAGCGGCGGCGGAGCGGGGGTGATGTGAGCGCCCTAGCGGCATGGCGTGCCGCTAATGGGGACGGATGCGCGAGAATCCGAGCAAATAGCGGCACACAGGTACGCTAAAGGTCGGTAGCGTCGTCGGAGCCGGGGCGCTGTGAGTGCCATAGCGGCATGCAGGCACGCTAAGGAGGGACGACGCCCCCCTAGCGGGCACTATGCTGATCCCGATACTCCTGCGGCGTTTTGCCGAACGCCTTCTTGAAGGCGTGGTTGAACGAGTGGGGCCGCTGGTAGCCGAGCTGAGCGGCGATTTCGTAGATCTTTTCGTCGGTGTTCCGCAGCAGATACTCCGCCTTGTCCATACGAACGCGATGGAGGTAATCGCTCAGATTCTCACCGGTTTCCAGCTTGTAGATCTTCGACACGTAGACGGGATGCAGGTACACGTGCTCGGCGATCTTCTGCAGGGAAACATCGTTCGAGATATTGTGCTCGATAAACTGCTGGATCTGCCGGATGACCGAGTGGCGCGTATCCTGCGTTTGCCGTTCCAGATCCTCCCGAATACGCCGCAGCGTGCGGTACGCCCAGTCCTTCAGCTGCTGCAGCGTCCGAAACGGTACGCCTTCCGTCAGCTTCCCGTAATCCTCGGCGATCAGCTGCGACAGCTGCCTTCCATTTTTATGGGAAATGTAGGTGTACGCAGAGGCAATGGAAAAATACACCTCCATCACATGCTCCTGAGACTCGGCCTGCTTACGCTCCATCTCCTCGAAGGCAGCCTGCAGCTTCTCTTCTATACTCTCCCAGCGCGAGGCCTCCAGCAGGTGAATCAGCGTGGGCGGTTCATAAAGGCTCTGCAAGGACGAAACCTCCGGAGCCAGCTGGCCAAGCTCCTCTCCGATGCGCAGGAAAAGCTCCTTCTCGCGGCCGATGTGCCTGCGGAAGGCCTCCACCGAGCGGCTGTACAGCAGCCGCAGCTCCGCCGGGAAGTTTCCCGACGTGCTCACCAGAATGGAAATCGTGCCCTTGAGATACGTGGACACCGCGGCCTGCAGCTGGTTTGCCGTCCGCTCGAACCAGGCGGCGCCGTCAGGATCGGTTGTTCCTTGCTTCTCCGTCATCACGAAGACCAAATAATCGTGAGGGTCCTTCGTGTTCCAGCTGTCATAGCGATCACCGAAAAGCTCCTCCACCATGTTGCCGATCGCATACTCCATCAGGGACAATCGGGAGGGGTCAAACTCCAGGAAGGCCTCCTCCAGCCGGATCATCATAATGGAAAAGCTCCGGCTCGTATGACCGGCCAGTCCAAGCAAGTCCATCTTCTCCCGCAACGAGGCCTCCGACATCCGCAAGCCCTGCAATACATCGCTTAGGAGCGTGCTTCTCAGCAGGGGCAGGTTCTCTTTCAGGGTGTAGGTCAGGCGCTGCCGGGAGACGACCTCCTGCCATTCCTCCCGCAGCTTCTCCATCACCCTGCCCACGGCGGCCACCAGCTCCGGCTCCTTCACCGGCTTGAGCAAGTAATCCTCCGTACCGTAACGAAGCGCTTCTTGCGCGTATTCAAATTCGGAATACCCCGACAGCAGCAGGCACTTCGTTTTGGGCCACCGCCGCTGTATCATGGCGGCCAGCTCCAAACCTGTCATCCCGGGCATCTGGATGTCAGTAATGACAATATCGATCAAGGCCTGCTCCATCAGCTCCAATGCTTCCAGTCCGTTGTAAGCCTTGTGCACCTGTTCTATGCCGATGGCCTGCCAATCGATAGTGCCGGCCAGCCGTTCCACCACGTGCATCTCATCATCCACGATCAAGAGCTGTACCATCCTTCGCCCCTCCTTGCACCTGCTGACTTCGATTCCACTCAAGCACCGCCCGGACGCCGCCGCCTGCGGCATGCTCGAAAGACAGCCCGGAGCCCTCGCCGAACTGGTAATACAGACGGCGGTGCACATTCCAAGTCCCGCAGCCGATCTGCTCCGTCATAGGCTCGTTAAGCTGGGCTGTCAGGCGCAGCAGCTCTTCGTCCGAGAGCCCTTTGCCGCTGTCCTCAATTACGATTCGGTTCAGCTTCTCCGTCTGCTCTCCCGTAATGCGGATGAAGCCGCCTCCCACACGATGCTCAATGCCATGCACGATTGCATTCTCTACTAATGGCTGAAGCAGCAGCCGCGGCACCTTTTCCTCCAGCATCGACTCGGGTACGCTTACTTCATATTCGAGGCGCTGCATCCGCATATTTTGAATCGTCAAATAATGACGCACCAGCTCGAGTTCCTCCCGAAGCTTTACGGACTGCGTCTCCACCCGGGTAGAGTATCGGCAAAACTCGGCAAGACTCTCCGCCATCCTGACAACCGCATCCTTATCGTCGAGCAAGGCCGAATTAATAATAAAGAACAAGGAATTGTACAAAAAATGGGGATGAATCTGCGATTGCAGCTGCTTCAGCTCCGCTTCCCGGGAGCGCAGCTTCTCGGCATACACATCCTCGACCAGCTCTTGAATTTGCTCGGCCATCCCGTTGAACCGCCCGATCAAATAATGAAATTCACGGGACGATGGATCCGGCTTTACGCGAGCTGACAGGTCCCCCCGAGCCACGCGCTGCACCCCGCGGATCAAAGTGACCAACGGCCTCTGCACATGCCTATACAGCAGGAAAGAGCCGAGCACCCCCGCCAGCAGCAGGAGACCGATGGACCCGTAGAACCCGTTTCTCGTCTTCGTAATCGGCGTAAGAATCTGCTGCTCAGGCACATAATCAATGAGATACCAGCCCAGCTGGCGCGATTTCACATAGCTCACCAGATGTTCCGTATCCCCGAGCATCATGCGGGTTTGTCCGGAATCCGCCAAGTCCATTCCGCTTAGTCTCTCGCTGATTAACCGGATGACCGGCTTCGCCGCCGTACTGGTCACAATGGGCTCCTGACCGGGCGAATAGAGGAAGGGATCGCTTTGCTTATCTTTTTTATAAATATCCAGCCATTCACTAATATTCTGCACGGGAAAACGAACCTGATACACCGCCCGGGCTTCGCCATAGGTCTGCACATGGGAAGGCTCGCTAATATCCTTGCTGAAGGTGCCCTGCGCGCCGCCGCGGGAGACGTCCGTCCCATACGTCCATGTGCCGTGAAGCGTCTGCTGCCAAGGCCAGCCCGCATCGCTGCCGTTTACGAAAATATTCGATGAGATGACCTTCCTCTCCCGCGGCATCAAGAGCGTCAGGTCGTTCGACCAGGCGCTGGAGACGCTTTGCAGTCCCAGCTTTTCCTGTACCCGGGATTGCTCCCGTAACAGAGTATCCCCCGGGGGCACCGAGGGATCGACAAATTCGCGTATATAAGGGTCATGGCTTAAAATGACGGGAAACATCGACAAGTTCTCGATATGCGAGTCCAACTGAAACAAAAAGAAAGACAGCTGGTTCAAATTCGAGCTTTGAAGCTGATCCTGAATGACGTTGTTCGCCACACGGTTGGAATAGCTGTATAACACGAAAACCGGAGTAAGCAGGAGCACGACCATGATGACGATTTTGGTAAACATCGATAACCTAAGCTTCATCCGGCTTCCCCCTTCCTTACGTCACTGAATCTAGATTATAGTATCCCAACCGGAGCGGAATCAAATTCCATTATCCCTTTACGGCGCCGGCTGCGAGTCCGCTCACGATATATCGCTGAGCCAGCAAGGCAATGATGAGGACCGGAAGCGTAATAATGCAGGCGGCCGCCATGAGCGCGCCCCAGTTGATCTCCGAATACGACATGAAGTTGAATACGGCGATCGGAAGCGTCTTCGTTTTGTCGCCAGCCAGAATGATAGAGAACATGAAGTTGTTCCATGAGAAAATGAACGACAGCAGCGACGACGTAATCACACCCGGTCCGGAGATCGGCATGATGATGCGAAGGAACACCTGATGCTGCGTACAGCCGTCGATCAGGCCCGATTCCTCAATCTCGGTAGGAAGCGCCTCGAAGAAGGAAATCATAATCCAGATGATGAACGGCAGTCCGACCAGCATGTGGCTGAGAATCAATGCGGTGTAGGTGTCCACCAGATTGATTTTGGAAAAAAGGATGAACCATGGAATCAGGAACGTAATTCCCGGAATGATCCGGGCTACCAGAATAACCAGTCCCAGCTTGTGGAGGCCGTGTCTCGCGATCGCATACGCTGCAGGAAGCCCCAGCAGCAAAGAGAAGAACGTCGAGCCCAGCGCTACGACTAAGCTGTTCCATATAAATTGCATGAAGTCATATTCCCGAAATACGTTGATATAATTCACGCCAGTCGGCTTGAAGGCGAACAGCTGATCGGTGGACATGATCTGCGCCTGTGTCTTGAAGGAGGCAAGCAGCATCCACAAGAACGGAAAGGCGAACAGGAGCAGCACCAGAAATGTCAAGCCGCTGTAAATCCAGCGCTGACCGGCTTTTTTCTTCATCATGAGGCGGTTCCCTCCAATCGCTTACGCATCCAGATCATAAACAAAGTCAAACTCATAACGAGCAGGAAGAACAGTACGAGTAATGCGGAAGCCATACCCAGCTTAAAGTACTGGAAGCCGAGCACATAACCGTAAATGTTGAGCGTCTCGGAAGCCAGGTCCGGACCGCCCTGTGTCGTAGCATAGATGATGTCGAAGGTCTTCAACACATCGATCAGCCTTAGCATAGCCGCAACCATAATCGTTGGCTTCAAAAGCGGCAGCGTAATGGAGATGAACTTTCTCCAGCCGCTGGCTCCATCCACATCCGCCGCCTCGTACGGATCGGTGGGCAGCGTGGAAATGCCCGCCATTACGATCAGGGCGATCATCGGCGTCCATTGCCATACGTCCACAATGACGAGGGAAGGTATAGCCTGCTGAGGAGAGGCCAGCCACAGCAGCGGCTCGAAGCCCATCGCCTTCAGCATCATATTAGCGGCGCCCATGGTCGGTTCATAGATCAGCAGCCATACCAGACCCATCGCAACCGGAGTGGCGACCATCGGGAGAAGGAAGATGGTTTTAACGATATTTTTGCCGCGGAATTCTCTGGACAGTAATACGGCGATGGCGACGCCAAGCACAACTTCAATAAACAAGGCTCCTATAGTAAAGGAGAAGGTCGACTTGACGGCATTCCAGAAACGGCTGTCCAGGAACAGCGAGATATAGTTATCCAGGCCCACCCACTTTGGGGGAGTCGTAGCGGACATGCTCCATTCGAAGAAGCTGATCCGCACGGTATAAATAATCGGGAAGAGCATCATGACCAGGACGAAGATGACGGCCGGAAGCGTGTAGATCCATTTGAGATGTCGGTCAAACCAGTTGTAGCTCACAGTATGAAGCACTCCTTTCTCGGAAGACAAAAGGGCCAATGGCTTGGATACACCTTTGACCCTTTGTCGTGATAGCCTATGTCAGCGTTGGATTATTTCGTTTTGTCTTTGTCGATGATGGCTTGCAGCGTCTTGTTCGCTTTATCTGCGGTTTCCTGCACGTTGCCTTCGCCGGTAATAATCTTCTGTACGATTTCACCTACGGCATCGCGCGCTTCACCGACACTGATCACAACCGGACGGTCGTGGTCTACGCCGCCTTTGGCGCTTTCCTTGATGATCGGAACGAGCTCCGCCGGGAATCCGGTCGTGCCCTCAGGCTTCTCCCATACGGAAGCACGGGGACCGGGGTTACCCTTCTGCTGGGTCTTGAGCACGATTTCCTTGCTCGTCGCCCACTTAATGAACTCCCAAGCCGCATCCTTATTGGCTGCCTTCGCATTCATAGCGAGACCCCAGGAGGTGATGTTGTAAGGCTTGGAACCGGCCTTGCCTGCAGGGAATACGGCGAAGCCTACTTGATCGGCGATTTTGGATTTTTCTTTATCCGTTGCGTTCTGGTAGATGGAGTTCGCATCGGTATAGAACGCTACCTTGCCTTGGGCGAAAATCCCGATCGCCTGCGGCCAGGACATGTTCAGTACGCCTGGAGGGCCGTAATCCTTCAGCAGCGTGCCGTACGTCGTGAACGCCTTGATTGCTTCAGGTGTATTGATCGAAGCCTGATCCCCCTTGGTGAAATCTCCGCCTTCGGAATAGAGGAAGGAGGACACCTGCGTGACGAGCGGGGAACGCTGTCCGCGGGCGACGAAGCCGTACATCTCCTTCGACGGATCATGCAGCTTCTTGGCTGCGGCTACGAGCTCATCGAGTGTCTTTGGCACCTCAATGCCCGCTTGCTTAAGCAGGTCCTTGCGGTAGTAAAGGATCTCCTGCTCGGTGATGATCGGAATGCCTGCAAGCTTCCCGTCAACCGTTGCCGAGCCTACTGCGGATTTCGAGAAATCGTTAAAGTCATATGCCGCATCCTTCTTCACGTACTCATCCAGAGGCTGAACCCAGCCGTTCTTGTAGAAAAGCTTGCCTTCCTGAAGCGGGCGATACATGAACACATCCGGGGTTGCGGAGCCTGAAGTGAATTGCACGGTCAGCTTCTGCGTCAGCTGATCCTCGAACAAGCCCTGCACCGTAACCTTCATGCCGGTGGCAGCTTCGAATTCCGGGAGCAGCGGCTTGATCGCGTCTCCCCAAGGATGGTTCGCTGTTACAAGGTTCAGCGTCTTGCCCTCGAACGGCTTTGCCGCCGGCGCCTTCGTATCCGATGCTCCCTGAGTCGCTCCTCCTGCACCGCCGCCGCAGCCCGCTACTAGTGATGCTGTAAGCAGAACGGCTGCTCCCGTACCAAACCAACGCTTTCGTGTATGTTTCATAAAGTGTGACCCTCCAATATGGATGATATGTTTATTTTTTTATGAATGCGCTTTCGACTTACAGTTATAAAGATACAGCACCATCGCCGTTCTTGATATAACGAAGACTAAACATGGATAACGACACATTAATCAGTTGTGTGAGATGGTAGTAGGATTCCCGGCCAAATGAAAAAAAACTCCAACTCTCTCTCTATAGAAGAGACATTGGAGTTTAGCAGATGATGTGGGATTTGTGATAATGTGCAGCAAAATTTTGGAAAAAGAACGGATAACTGCAGGATTCGTGAGATAGTACAACTTTCAAAGCGGTCAATGTGCCTTTACCCGTCACGGTGGTGTTGGAATTTTGTATTTCCGCAGAAATCTTCCGTGCAAAGGGCGCTGCGGCAGCAGATTCCTTCCTTATCGCAGAAATCCGCCTAGCGAGCTCTGACGCCTACTCTATCGCTACCCGGCGTCGTCGGCCGATCCACTTATCCGCATAATAAGTGATTCCTGCAAACACAGCCATGATACCGAAGTAAGTCCCGGCGACCGTCACCGCATTCGGGCTCAACCGGCTGCCGCCCGGCATCCCTTCGCCGCGGGCTCCTGCGCCGCGTCCCTCCATGGAGCCGCGCTGCGGCTTCGCTCCTTCGGCTGCCCCGGCCTCGGCTCCCGGCCGCTGCATCCCGCTATGCCCGGCCGGAGCGGAGGAGGCGTTTACCACCATCCCGAGCATTTGAAGCTTGGAGAGGAAGCCCGTTGTATACACCTCGTAAGCTCCGAACAGCAGCACGATGGCCGCGGCAGCAGTCATGACGGGACGAGCGGCTGTCTTGGGCAGCTTAAGATTCAACAGCCGATTCGTCACCTTCATAACCCAATGCCAGTGGAGCCCAATGTGAACGCCGATCAGAATCAGCGTAAGGAAGGAAACGCCCATATGGGTGATTTTAAACCAATTCTCGTTTCCGTAGCGGAACTCCGGCAGGACGACCCGTGAAATGAGCAATCCGCTCACAATAACGAAGGCCATCGTGATCAGCAGGATGACGTTCAAGGCGTAGCTGAGCCGCGTTTTGCCCGGGAGGGTCTTGTCGAACAGGCGCAGCGTAATCTTCTGCACAAACTTGAGATTCAGCAGAATGTGCGTGATGAAAGCAAACGCAATGGCGGTGCCCGCAATTTCGTGAAAGGCGAGCCCCCCTAATACCATTTTGTTAAAAAGCAAAGCAAACGTGGTCCCCATGACGATATCCAGGGTCAATTTGATATACGATTTCTTTTTATTCATACCTCGCAAACTCCCATACTCAGAATGGTTTCATCGCCTCTTATTATGCGAGGGATGGCTGAAACCGTTCTGAGCAGGGGCTGAAAGCTCGCTGAATGTTTGACCGATGCTGCCGGTGATGCGTTAATGCGCCAGCATATCGGCCATATCCTCCTGTGCGTTGCCGATCAGCTTCAAGCCGAACGTCTGCACGAGCACATCCATTACGCCGGGCGTGATGAACTCCGGCGGCTTCGGACCGATGCGGATGTCCTTGATTCCCAAGCTGAACAGACCAAGGAGAATAGCGACGGCCTTTTGCTCAAACCAGGACAGCACGATGCTGACAGGAAGCTCGTTCACGGAGCAGCCGAAGGCGTCCGCCAGCGCCAGCGCGATTTTGACCGTGGAGCCGGAGTTATTGCACTGCCCCAGATCGATGTAGCGCGGAATACCCGTAGCCCCTACCGTACCGTAGTCGACGTCGTTGAAGCGGAACTTGCCGCAAGAGGTGGTCAGAATGACCGTGTCGTTCGGCAGCGAGGTAGCCAGCTCACGGTAGTACTCCCCGCCCGAGCCCGGTGCGTCGCAGCCGGCGATGACGAAGAAGCGTCTGATTTTGCCGTCCTTTACGGCTTGAATGATTTCCGGCGCCAGCCCGATTACTGTTTCGTGGTGGTAGCCTGTCGTCAGCACGGCCTCCGATTCGATATTCGCTGCAGGCAGCTGGAGGGCTCTCTCGATCAGAGGAGAGAAGTCCTCGCCCACAATTTTGGTGACCCCCTCAAGTCCGGCTACTTCATAAGAGAAGAACCGGTCGGCATACGAGCCCTTGATCGGCATGACGCAGTTGGTCGTCGCCAGAATCGCGCCGGGGAATTTCTCGAACAGACGGCGCTGGTCGTACCA
Source organism: Paenibacillus sp. GD4 (assembly GCF_030846225.1). Classification (NCBI taxonomy): domain Bacteria; kingdom Bacillati; phylum Bacillota; class Bacilli; order Caryophanales; family Paenibacillaceae; genus Paenibacillus; species Paenibacillus sp. GD4. Next base: position 2,089,776 of record NZ_JAVCYK010000001.1, on the reverse strand, counting down.
GGCCTTCCCGATATTCCCTTTGAGATGAGGATATTTCTTCAGCTCCGGATACCCGTGAGCCGGCAGCATTTCGGAGTGGGTATAGATGTTGATGCCCTTGCCCTCGGTTTGCTTGAGCAGCTCCTCCAGCGCGTAGAGGTTGTGTCCGGTAACGACGATGCATTGGCCCTCGATTTTGTTTTGCGAAACGGTGACGGGCTGCGGGATCCCGAAATGCGTCGTATGCGCGCGGTCAAGCACATCCATGATGCGTACGGCGGCACTGCCCACCTTCATCGCCATATCGATATGCTCCTGGAGATTAAAGTTGGAGTTGGTTAGAGTCATATACAGCGCTTCATGCGTGATCTTATCCACCTCAGGGTCGCTGTAGCCAAGCTGGCGGGCGTGGGTGGCATAGGCCGCAATCCCTTTCAAAGCAAAAATCATCGTATCCTGCAGGCTCGCGATATTCTCGTCCTTACCGCATACCCCGATCACCTTGCAGCCGCCTGTCGGCGTTTGTTCGCATTGGTAACAAAACATAACGAATCTCCTCCAATTTATCTTTCGTAATTGTTTTTCTCATGGGTACCACTTTACCAAGAAGACAAGGCATCGGAATGTGATGGGAATCACAATGGATTTGTACAAATGATGGCAGCGAAACATGGGACTTTCGTATGAAAAAACACCAAAACTATGACTTATCATTGCCCATTCTTGGAAGTATAATAGATTCATAGCTTTGTTGACAGGTGGATGTATTTGTCGCAATTTGTAGAATTGATACGGGAGCGGGGTTGGATATTCTTTGAAAATTAATACTGCTGCAGCAGTACTGATGCTGCTGATCTTTTGCTGCTTTTTTGCAGCGCCGCGGAGCTATGCCGAGCCCATACAGGATGAATTTACTGTCGATTCCGGCTTGTGGGACTACATGGGGAATGCGTCGCGGCAGGGTGACGGAGCCGTCCGGCTGACGGAGGCTAAGGGCTCCCAGGTAGGGACGATCTGGCTCAAGCAGAGCGCGGCTCCGCCTTATCAAGTGAGCTTCAAGTTCAAGATCGATCGTCCGATACCAGGTGACGGGGGCGACGGTCTGGTGTTTATGTTCAATAAGCAGCAAAATCTGGCCCCGGCCTCGGGCGGCGGGATGGGCTTCGAGCCGGGCAGCGGCTACGGGGTCGAGTTCGATACCGTCCATAACGGCGAATATGATCAGGACGGCAGCCATATCGCCTTGTTCAAAGACAATGCCAAGCATATGCCGGACCCGCTGGATGCTACACGCCGGCATGCGCTGGCGCTGGTGCCTGCCGCCGGTCTGAGCGACGGCGCCTGGCATGATGTCAGCCTTCGCGTGGAGAACCATCGGGTCACGCTATGGAAGGACGGCAGCTTGGTGTTCCGCGCGGACGGTCCGCTGGACAACTCCTTCGCGGGCCTCGGATTCTCGGCAAGCACGGGCGGATCCTATCAAGCGCATTGGATTGACAGCTTTCAGCTGGATAGCGCTCCTTTTATCAGTAGGGTGGATGCGGATAAGGAGGGTCGCCTGAAGAACGGGGAGACGGTGGATCTCCAGCTGCAGTTTTCCAAGACAGTGAACGTCACCGGCTCTCCCGAGCTCACGCTGAATAATGGGGCCAAGGCGGTATATGCCAGCGGCTCGGGGACGGACACGCTGCATTTTACTTATTCGGTGGACGGAACGAAGCGAACGAAGGCGCTTGACGTCACGGGTCTGGCTCTGAACGGGGGAAGCATCAAGGGCATGGATGGCTACGATGCCAACGTGGCGATGCCGGACCCGGGTGTCGCCGGCTGGCTGTCTCAGACGAAAAGGCTGATCATCGACGGTCTTGTGCTGCAGCTCGATTTTGAAGGCGGCTATACGGATTTGTCGGGGATGGCGAATCACGGAACGGCGAACGGGGAGGTCGCCTTGGTCCCGGGCACCAAGTTCGGCCAGGCGGTCCAAATCAAGGGCAATGGAGTGGCCGCGGCGGGAAGTAACGGGGTGATCCGCATCCCGGATAGCTCTACACTCGCGCTGCAGAATGAACTGACCGCCTCCTTCTATTTGCGTGTGGATAGCAAGAAGGGGACGGACGGGTATTGGACGCAGCTGGATGAAGGAGTCCAGTCGATCCTTGCGAAGAAAAGCGACACCGAGGGCTTTGTCATCAACCTGGATTATATGGCCAATCCGGATGAAATCTATTTTAATAAATCAATGGATGCCTACAGCGGCCAAAATGGACTTGTTATGGATTATACGTATCCTACAGGCAATCCTCCAGACGGTCCTCCAGGCGAATGGCATCACGTGGCCGTCGTCGTTGCCACCGATAAAATTCAATTGATCGTTGATGGAGACACTAAAAAAACAGAGCCGCTCAGCGCACCCGATAAGGTAGACTTCACCAGCGCGAATGGACAAGACCTGACCATCGGCCAGTTCGGGACCGGATGGTACGCGGCCAATATTTCGCTGGATGATGTGCGGCTGTATAACCGGGCACTGTCCGAGACGGAGGTGCAGAGCTTGTACAGCTCGACGCGGCCGGCCATTACGTCCATCACGGTTCCTGATGCTCCTGCCGAGAGGGCGTATAAGCTTGGGGAAGCGGTAACCTTCGAGCTGACCTACTCGGAGCCGGTATGGGTGTCCGGGTCGCCCTATCTGGAGTTGACGGGAGGAAAGCAGGCGGTTTACCGTTCGGGGAGCGGCTCGAATAAGCTCCGATTCGCTTATGTGGTTGCAGCCGGGGACGGCATCTCGGACTTCAGGGTAACCGCGCTGAATACGGCATCGGGAAGCATTCGAAGCGGCTGGGATTATGATGCCACAGGGACGCTGCCTGCGCCAAGCTATCCGACGCTCCACATAGACGGAGTAGCACCGACAGTCGACGTATGGGCGCCGGGCACGAGCTCCGTTCGCTGGGTGGAATTGAACCCCCAGCCGGGAAGCGATGCCGTGTCCATGCGATTCTCGAATGACGGCGTGACATGGCAGGCATGGAAGCCCTTCGCTACGAAGACCTATTTCAAGATCGACGGAACCGGCAGCGTATGGCATCAGTTTATGGATGCGGCCGGTAATCTGAGCACGCCGGGGAATTTCTACATCTCCTATGGCAATTCCTTGGCGCCGCGGGCCGGAGCCGATCGAGCCCTATATTTCCGAAGTAACGAGTCCGTAGTCATTCCGAATAAGAACGATCAGCTCGGCGTTTTCACCATCGCCATGCGGGTATATCCTCAGTTGGATAGCTCACCGACGTCCAGCAACCCGGTGCAGACTCTGTACCATCAGCCTCCGGGTACAGGTACGAAGGGAATCTGGATGTACTTGAAGGATAACCGGGTGCACGCGGCCTATACGAGCCCTTCCGGCGCATGGGAGGAGCAGTTTGTTTCTACGGAAGAGCTTCCGCTCAATCAGTGGTCGCAGCTTGGTTTTATGTTCTATAACACCTATGCAGAGCTGTATATCAACGGTCAAATGAAAGGCTCCGGCTCCGTCGAAGTCGGTACATATGCGCAGACCAAATTCCAATCGATCACGCTGGGCAATCGGCCGGGACAGGCGGAAGGCTTCGTGGGCGGGATGGACGACCTTGTCTTTTTCAACCGCGATGTCTATGGGTCGGAGCTGTCGAAGCTGGAGCATGAGGGCATTAATCCGAATCATTTGTACTACGGAAATATTACGAATTATTTCCCGTTCGATTACCTGGTCCAGACCTCTGTCGTCGACGTGATAGGCGGACTCTACGGTGGGGTTAACGGATTGACCGCATCGGATGTGAAAGAATACTTGAATCATACCTCCTTCACGATAGAGGAGGATCAAGTCCTGAACAGCAGGCTGCTGGGATATGACGGCAATGACGATCCGGTAACCTTCCGGATCGTTACGGGACCTTCACACGGCACGGTTACACTGAAGGATGCGGTGACGGGGGCTTTTAAGTATCAGCCTGAGCCCGATTACTTCGGCCCGGACAGCTTCACCTTCCAAGCGAATGAAACCGGCAGGGCATCGAATATCGCTACGGTTGCCGTTACGGTGGCCCCTGTGAACGATCCGCCGAGCTTTGCCCTCAAGGGAACGGAAATGACCGTGACCCATCCGCTCCCGGTTTCCGAGCTGTGGGCGATCGGAATCAGCCCGGGACCTTCCAACGAAGAAGGTCAGATGCTGGTCTTCGAAGTAACGACAGACCGGCCTGAGCTGTTCGACGTGCAGCCGGCAATCGCCGCTGACGGCACATTGACGTTCCAGGCTAAGCCGAATGCGAAAGGAACCGCCATCGTCACAGTGGTGCTAAGCGATGGCGAGCCGCATTATGGTGATGTATATTGGTACCGGCAATTTCAAATTCATGTAGATACGTCACCGATGTTCCTTGCTCCGGAGGCGCTGGACCTGACGGTGGGAAGCACGGCTCCGGTTGCGGTTAAGGTGTATGCGGGCGGAACGGTGACGGATGTGACGTATCACGCAGCTTACCTTGGCTATAACGGCAGCATTGTTTCAGTAAGCTCTGCTGGCATGGTGACGGGACTCTCCAACGGTTCTACCGTCATTACGGTAACGTACGGCGTCTACAATGCCCAGCTGCCGGTAACAGTTACAGGAGGGACGACGCCTCCTCCTGAGAGACATATCAACTATATCGAGATGGATCCGCTCCCGTTCTTAACCGTCGGAGCAGCGGTCCCGGCCCGGGTATGGGGCGTATACTCCGACGGGAGCCGGGAAGCGCTGACGACCGGAGTGACGTTTACCTCCTTAAGTCCGCTGCTCGTCAGTGTCGACCCGAACACGGGCATGCTGAAGGGGCTGGCAGGGGGTGACTCGGTGATTAGGGCCGTTTACGGCTCTTACGCAGCCGAGCAGAGGGTATATGTCATCACGCTCGAGCTGATGGTCAAGCGGCAGGATTTGAACGGCGATGGAATGTTCGACAAGCATGACGTCCTCCTTGCGCTGAGCCATCTGCCAAGCTACCGTATACGTGAATAAGCGCGCTTGCTTACGGCGGTCGTTTCCTAGTATGATGCTGGGAAACGGCCGCTTTTTTGGCATATAAAGGAGGTCTATTCGGCATGAAGCAATATTCCAAGGTAGAGCTGTCGGAGCTTCTGGAGCATCGGGAGGATGCCCGGGCTGGGGATTATCGAGGCAGTATCACCATATTCGCCTGGGAGCTTGGGAACGAAGGGGAACCGCCGAAAGTAGTATCGGTTGTGATCGGAGAACTGAAGGACGGCCGGGCGGAGCTGCGGGTGCAATATGAGAAAGAGGATTACGAGGCGCACAAGACAAACCTGCTGATTCAGCGGGCCGTGAAGGAAGCCAGAGCCAAGCTTGAAGCTGCGATAAGATCACTATAAATAGCAACTAGGGGTAGAGATATGTGACCGAAATGTGTATAATAAAAACCGTTGACCATCGGCCCCGACTTTTCTGAAAGTGGAAAGTCACCTACTTTTAAACAATAAGGAGTGAGCTTTTTTTGCTGTACCAAAAATTGAAAAGCCATTGGTTTTTTAACACCCGTAAGGACGTGCTGTCCGGAATGACGGTTGCTTTGGCGTTGATTCCGGAGGCCATTGCCTTCTCCATCTTAGCGGGGGTGGACCCGATGGTGGGTTTGTACGCCTCCTTTACGATTGCGGTCACGATCTCCATCGTAGGAGGACGTCCTGGGATGATCTCGGCGGCAACGGGCGCCATGGCTTCGCTGATGGGGCCGTTAGTCGCCAAGCACGGCGTCGAGTATTTATTCGCCGCAACGGTTCTGACCGGTATTATCCAGTATCTTATGGGCGTGCTTAAGTTCGGTAAATTTATAACTTTCATCCCGCATTCGGTCGTTACCGGATTTGTGAATGCACTAGCCATTATCATCTTTATGGCGCAGCTGCCGAACTTCCGCGGCGCGAATTGGATGATGTACGCGATGGTGGCGGGAACACTGGCGATTATTTATTTGCTGCCGCTTCTAACCAAGGCGGTGCCTTCCGCACTGGTAGCCATTATCGTAATGACGGCTCTTTCCATGTCTTTAGGATTGAACCTGAGAACCGTGGGCGATATGGGACAAATTACGCAGGCACTGCCCTTCTTCCATATTCCCGACATGAAGCTTTCTTGGGAAGCTATTATGACGATCCTGCCTCTATCCTTGGCGCTGGCGGTGGTCGGGGTCACCGAGTCGCTGATGACGGCTACGATTGTCGATGAAATGACGGAAACCAAAAGCGACAAGAACGTTGAAGTGAAGGGCCAAGGCTTGGCCAATATCATTACCGGCTTCTTCGGCGGCATGGCCGGCTGCGCGATGATCGGGCAAACGGTCATCAACGTGAAGTCCGGAGGGAGATCCCGGCTTTCAACCCTTGTAGCCGGCGTGTTCTTGCTCTTCCTGATTTTAGTATTAGGCAAAGTGGTCCAAGAAATACCGATGGGTGCGCTTGTGGGAGTGATGTTCATGGTTTCCATCGGCACCTTCGATTGGAATTCGGTTCGGACCTTAGCCAAAATCCCTCGGGCCGATGCCCTGGTCATGGTTGTTACGGTGGCGATCGTGGTCATTACCTCGGACCTTGCGATCGGTGTCATCTCCGGAGTCGTGCTAAGCGCGTTGATCTTCGGCTGGAGGTCCGCTAAGATAAAGGCACATACAGCTGTGGAACCGAGCGGTGCCAAGGTGTATCGCATTACCGGGCAGCTGTTCTTCGGAACGATGTCCCACTTTGTTGACTTGTTCGATTACCGGAACGATCCGGACACCATAGTGATAGATTTCAGTGCATCCCATGTGTGGGATCACTCGGCGGTTACAGCCATTTCCAAAACTAAGATGAAATATGAGCAGCTAGGCAGGAAGGTCAAGATCATCGGCATGAATCAGGAGAGCAAGGCGCTCGTAGAGCAGGTAGGTCTTGCGGCTTCGTCCGGGCATTAAAAGCAAGAAGCACTCAGGCATCCATCTTGGGATGGGGGCCGGAGTGCTTCTTTTTTGAGTAAAATAACAGCCGTTTGCTGCTAACTGCTTACGATTCACCGGATGGATCTCGGTTAAGCGGCTGCTCTTGTGCCTGCTTTCTTTGAAGCTCCGCCAAATAATCGTCCAAGCGGTCGAATCGTTCCTCCCACAGCCGGCGAAAGGAATCCATCCATTCGTTCAGGTCTTGAAATGGCTGGGGCTGCAGCTTATAAATCCGCCTATTGGCGATTGGATGCACTTCAACGATCCCGGAATCACTGAGTACACGAAGATGCTTCGAGGCTTGCGGCTGTTGAAGCTCCAGACGTTCGGCAATTTCACCTACCGTAAGTGGACCTTCGCGCAATAGCTCGACGATGTGTAATCGGTTGGGCTCGGCCAGTGCACTCAAGGTTGTCAAATTCGCGCCCATATCGGTTACTCCCTTCAAAGAAAATAGTATAGTAAACCGAATATTCCTGTCAAGGAATATAAAAAGGGACAAACAGGGAGCCATGGACGCAAACAAAGAAAAACAGGCCCTTAGGCCTGTTCTGGTGCAGCTGCTTACCTTCTGGGAAGGATGCCAACCGCTCTGGCGGCTGCGGCGCTTTTTTGAGCGAAAAGCACGGGATCTCCGACGGACTGCCAGTGGATATATTTAAAAGAGCGGCTTTGGAATAGCCAGTGGTTGTGAATGGCGGTTACTTTGATGCCGCGCTTGCGCAGCTCCGAGACGAAGGGGTTGATTTCTCTTTCCAGGATGACGGTTTCCCCCAGGTTCAAGGTACGGCTTCTGGCGTCCTTGGCTTCCACGGACAGTGCGAACGGCAGGGTAAGAGGGGAGCGGCTGCGGCGTCCAAAAATTTTCACATTAAGCTTCCGAAGGGTTTGGACGACACACGCACCGTTCGTAATACTTCCGGATCCTCCAATGATCCGGGCCAAGCGGTTGCATAGCTGGCGGTTTACCATACGGCATTCCTCCTTTCCTTCAGGATGATGCAGTGTATGGCAGGCAGGGGGGATGCGAATATGCGTATTACGGACGACATCTTGCTCAATTTCCCATGTATCGGAAGGGTCTCAAAGAGCTTTTCCGTTTCAGCCTCATCGCTTTATGCTATCATAGAAGCAAAATCATGACAGTGATGTTCCCCAAGAAAGGAGGAGTACTTATGAGTATATGGCCTGAGGAGCTGCTTCGATTTGTCCATAGACAGGTTCCCTTCTTCATCCATGTATCGGCAGCTTGGCATGAGGTTCCTCCCTTCCTTTGCAGGGGTTATGGGGTTCGGCTCCATTCGGAGGAAGAGCTGAAGCTGATCTGGGTTTCGATTCTCCATAGCCAATGGAAGCGGCTGAGCGAGGCCCGCCCCCATCCTGGCCCGCTCTCTGTGCTGATGACGGCCGGAACCGATAATGAATCGTATCAGCTGAAAGGGGCCTTTCGACGGCAGCAGTCTCTAACAATGGAGGATTTTGAGGTGTTGGAGCTGCAGCGGCAACGGATTGCGGCCTATTTTCCAAACCTGACCCCGCTTGTGTCCTTTGAAGCGTCGCAATGTGTAGCTGTAGAATTACAAGTAAGCAAGGTGTATTTGCAGACGCCGGGCCCTAATGCCGGAGCTCTACTAGGGGAAAGGAGGTAGAACAGTGCTGCCGTCTCAATTACTGCCTGCATTTCAGGGCGTCGCGCCTTGTGTTATCGTTACAAGCGATAAGGAGGGTGTGCCTAACATTGCGAACTTGTCCAGGGTATGGTATGTGGATTCGGAGCATGTGGCGATAGCGAATCAGCTGCTGTATAAGACGAAACTGAACCTGCAAACCGAAAGGGCCGCCCTTCTGAAAATCGTAAACCCAAGCGACCGCCTGCACTGGGAGCTGACGCTCCGCTTTCTGCGTTCGGAGGAGGAGGGACCGCTCTTTGCCCTGATGCATCAGGACCTTCAAGCCGTCCAGCTGGAGCCGGCCCCTCCGCGTCATGCCGAGCTGCTGCAGGCCCTCGCCGAATTCGATTGGGAGCGGCTGTCCTGCTGGATTCCACGGGAGGAGGGGGGCTCCGTTGTGCCGCAGCTGCTGGCCTCGCGGGGGGTTCCGGGCGCCGGAGCCCATCCGGCCGCTCTTGAGCCGATGGAGCGGCTGGCCGCTTTGGTTATGCAGAATCGCCGGGTGATCCGCTTGCATAACATTCGATCGCAGCTGCGATACGTATACCACCTGCAGCCCGGAGAACAGGTGCAGCAGCAGGAGAGCTCGGGCGACCGGGTGCCTTCGCTTTCGACAAGCTATTTCGCCTTTCCGCTCTTTGCCTTAGGAAAGCTCGTCGGGGTGGTGTGCCATGAAGAAACGGACCCAAGGAAGAATCGCTTGGAGCACATCCTTGACGAAGAGCTCCTGCAGCTGTCCGAGCGTCTGGGAGAAGCCCTCGCTTCAGCCGACGGCATAGAAGGCCATGCGTGGGGCCCCCTGTTCCGCCAGGTCATCGAGCGGTCCAAGCTGGAGTGGCGTAAAACGAAGGAGCCTTTCCATACGGTGCTGAGTGCGAGAGAGCGCCAAGTCGCCGTCTGCGTCGCTCAAGGACAGACGAATGCAGAGATTGCTAAGGCGCTTTTTATAAGTCTTCGTACGGTCACGACGCATCTGGAGCGAATCTACCAGAAGCTGCAGCTGACCTCAAGGGCGGCACTGACGCGATATATCGTAGAGAAGGGGCTGCAGAAGGAAGCACCTCATATCGAAGGAAGCTAACGAATCTGAGAAAATACGTAGTTCTACCGATACAAGAAGGAGGCATCGCCGGATATGATGGAGAGGTATTCAACCCACCATATCGATGAAAGCGGTGCTGTGTATGAAATGGCTTATCTTACTTCACGTTGTATCGGCGATTCTAGGGATCGGGCCTACGCTGGCCTTCCCGATGCTGCTGCGGGCCGAGCCCTCCGTCAGGGAGATGGGGCGTGCCCTGGAGCAGGTTACGCGATTGGAGATGTTCCCCAAGGTATTCGGCACCTTGGCTGTCGTTTCGGGAGCGGTTTTGTTTTGGCTCGGCTCCTACGGCCCCTTCCTGCAAGCCTGGATTGCAGGATCCTTGCTCCTGTTCATTGCCGTCGAAGTATTGGTCGTGGGCTTCTTGAACCCTGCGGCTGGATGCATCAAACGATGCTGCGGAAGAGAAGGCTCCTTCCGTAATATCCGCCATGTACGCTAAAGTACGCAATCTTCATATGTGGGCTACCATTCTCAGCATGGTTATCGTCATTTTAATGGTTTGGAAGCCTTAAGGGGGGGCCAATGGAAACGATAGAACGATTTGTGCGTTTTCTGGGAACGGACGTAAGGAAGCCCTCGCTTCCTTACCTGCGGAGCCTGATTCGGCTTCATCTGGAGCGAATTCCTTTTGAGAATATCAGCAAAATCCATTACTACCTTCATCGGGGAAGGACCGGCCTGATATGGCTGCCCCCGCTGGAGACGCACCTTGCGGGTATGGAAGACAGAGGGCTGGGCGGCAACTGTTATGTACTGAATGCGCACTTCGGCCGCTTGCTGCAGGCGCTGGGCTTTCAAATCGACCTCGTACGAGCTGCCGGCGGGAATACCCACCTGGCCCTTATGGTTACGGTGGAGGGGCGTTCTTATTACGTGGATGTCGGCTATGGGGCTCCGCTCTTTGAGCCGCTCCTCTTGGAGGAGCAGCCCCGGTTCACCCGATTCGGGGAGGAAGTGGAGATCACCCGGCTCGGTGACCTAAGATATCTCATCGATCGCCGAATGAACGGGCAAAGCTTCGTCGCCAAATGCATCGAATGGCAGCCCGTCAGCCTCGAAAGCTTCGAGGAGGCAATCACCCATTCTCTAAGGGATGAGGACGAGAACCCTTTTATGCGAAGAATTACAGCGACCTTGTTTCGAGAGGGAAAGGCTTACTCTGTCATCAATCATAAGCTGCTCGTCAAGACGGACAAGGGGACCGAGGTACATGAATATACGCGGCTAAGCGACTGGCTGGAGATGCTGCGTGCAACCTTCGGCTTTCAGGAGGACATCGTAGAGGAAGCGCTGGACTTTCTTTCCTCTCGGGGAGTTGATCTGTTCCCTGCTTGAGCTGAAGGCAGGCGGAAAAGGAGAGCGCAGGCGTGCATCTATTGACTAAAGAAGTAACGGAGCATAATGAAATCATCGTCTTTGATACAACGCAATTGTATGGAGAGCTGGGCAAATTCCGCTGTCTGCAGTTTGCCGAGGATGCAGTACAGGGGGCCATCGATCTTCGCGACCCGGAGCGCGTCGTTCTTGAATACCCGAGGGCGATCCTGCACTGCATGGAACATAACGCCCCGGCGTTTCGTCAGGCGTTTCTCATTGGGCACGGCGTCGGGACGATGGCACGTCGGTATCCCGTCGAAAGGTTCGTAGTGGCCGAGCTTGACGAGAAGGTTGTGGAGCTCAGCCGGAAGTATTTTGGCTACCGATGGGATAACGTTGTGATAGGGGACGGACGGAGGATCTTGAACGGGCAGGCTGGCGGCGCGTTCGACTGCATCCTGCTGGATGCGTTCGGCAAAGCGGGAACGCCTGCGCATTTAACGACACTGGAGTTCTTTCAGACGGCAAAGGAAAAGCTTGCGTCCCGCGGGATGATGCTGCTGAATTTGATGGGCAAACCGTGGAACGATAAGCGGGTGAGCTCCATTCACACAACGCTGAAAGAGGTGTTTCGGTATACGCGGGTGTTTTATTTGCCCGGGGACGATAAGGAGGAGCAGCGCAATATGCTGCTGCTGGGCCGCGAAGAGCCGATCGAGGCGGACATGTCCGAGATGGCCGGCTTTGTAGAGCTGGAGCTGGATGGCGGGCATGTGATCCGGGATCGGAGAAATGGGGCTGCCTACCTTGTCTAGTCCGAATCGTTGCGCTCAATCGGGAAACCCCGACAACCGGCCAGGTTGTCGGGGTTTGACTCGTTACGGCTCGATCCTGCGGGAAGCGAACCAGGCGTACATAAGGAACGCTCCGCATAGCGCTGCGATGAAGCCGAAGTCGCCGAAAATATCGTGTCTCACGGAGAGCCAGCCGAAGCCAAGGCCCGTCACGATCAGCACGAGGTTCTCTCCCAGCGACTGAAACGAATCGATGGTCGCTCTCATGGAGGAGTCCGCGATACGATGGTGCAGATACCCCGAGGCCAGGGGCTCCATGATGCCGTAAAACAGGCAGATCAGGAGGACGGCGGCAAAGCCGGCATAGCCGCCCGCGAGTGCCACGCAGCCGAAGCCGACGGCAATGACGCTCGTCACGCCGAGGATCAGAGGCCGGTAGCGAAACCGGCCGATCAGCGCATAAGCCAAGACGCTGCCTGGAACGCGAAGCAGTATCATCGCTGCCGATACGGTGCCGAAGAAGGCCACTGGAATGTGGAGCCGGTTCATGTAAATTTGCCAAAATTCATCCATGAAGCTGACCGCGGCGCCGGTGACCATCCCGGTCAGCACGACGAGACGGACATCCGGTCGAGTGCGGAAAAATCGCAGGGAGCCCGCGACATACTGCCTGATCGGAAGCGGTTTTTCCGTACTCGAAGCGGCTTGGAGAGCCTTAGGCTCCTTCAGGAAGAAGGAGATCGTGAGGCTAAGCACTGCACTGCCTAGCGAAATCCAGTAGTTGAGCTCCAAGCCGAATCGCCCGGCTAACCAGCTGCCGCTGAGAGCAGCCAAGATAGCCGCCGTGAAATCCAGGGCGTTCATTCGACCCAGATGCTTCTCGAAGAGCTGCTCTCTTCCGTGCTGCAGCAGCGAATCGTACAGCAGCGCATTCTCGGAGCCGCTGGCTGCCGTTCGTGCAATCCCGGCAAGAAAGACCACCAGGGCAAAGTGCCAAAACTCCGAAGCATAGAGCAGAATCAAAAACTCGAAGCAGCTTAAGACCGCTGCCGCGATAAGCATGCGCTTGCGTCCCCACCGGTCGGCAAGGATGCCGGTGGGAACCTCAAGCAATACGATGGTGACGGCATAGATGATTTCGGCATAGACGACCAGCGGAATCGTCATGCCGCGCTGCTCCCAGAACAGTCTTTCGATCACATGAGCAGGAATCAGGCTGTGAAAGAAACGCATGGCATACAGCCAGTGAATGTTGGATAAAGCGTCCATAGGTGCACTCCTCACATGGGTTCGTATTCGCAGGTGTGGTAACGAAAACGAGCACGGAGGGGCACGGGCATGCGAGGAGGTTCAAAATCAACAAGGAGGTCTAGCGTGTGTCATACTCGACAACTCCTTCGCGAAAGGGATATATATCTGATATCATCTTAAACTTTGATCTGCGGGGGCGTCAATCGAAGCTAATGCACATTCCGTGGTGAAACCAATAAGAGCAATAAAATTGTAGCCGTTATAAAAAAAGAGTTGACAGCATGACGTTTTTGATTTATCTTTAAATCAAGATATTTAACACAGAGATAAATTTAAAAAGATGTCGCACTCAAAAGGTTGCTTTCTAGATCAGCCTTCAAAACTGCTAAATATCTTAAATTAAAGATTCTTAAATTTATAGGAGGTAGATGGTATTATGGTAGCTATGGGATTAGGATTGTTGATTGTTCGTTTGGTAATCGGGTTGTTGTTTGTAGGGCATGGGGCGCAGAAGCTGTTCGGCTGGTTCGGCGGCTATGGCCCCAAGGGAACAGGCGGCTGGATGGAATCGATCGGTATCAAGCCGGGCGTCGCTATGGCAGTCATGGCAGGGCTCATGGAGCTGATCGGCGGGCTGCTGTTCGCGGCAGGTTTATTTACTCCGGTAGCTGCGGTGCTCATTGCACTTACAATGCTCGTTGCCATCTTCAAGGTGCACGGTCCCAACGGGATTTGGGCAACCTCCAATGGATATGAGTACCCGCTCGTGCTTCTCGCCGTTGCTGTCGGTGTTGCTTTAACCGGTGCCGGCGCCTATTCACTGGATGCACTAATGTAATATGAAGCAGCGCAAAAACACCGTACGGTGCCATGGTCCTGACCATGGCCGCTGCGGTGTTTTTGTGCTATTCGGCCTGCAGCCGTTCCAGGATTCTGCGCTTCCGGTACAGCATTTGTCCGGCTTCGGCCAAATCCTGAATCGCCGAGCGGTTCACGTAAGCGCCGAAGAACATGCCGAGCACCGGCACCAGCTGGAACAGCTTTTTCCATCCGAAGTTATCCCGGTACGTCTGGAATACTTCCCGCCAGCCCTGAAGCTGGGAAATCATCTGGTTTTGTGCTTCTTGCTGACCGTAATGGCCTAGCTCGTGAAGGATCGCCTTTTTCCCGACGATGTCGGAGGAGGCGAATTGCAGACATTTGATGACGAAAGCCCGCTCATGCTGCTCGCGAGGGTCATAGCCGTAAGCGAGAGCGATTTCCTGGATCAGCTTCAGCGACATCCCAAGAATCGCAGGAATATCAATGGCCAGCGTCAGCACGCCGCCGAAGCCTGTGGTCGCTCCTTGGGCCGTTGCAGCCAGCGCGCTTCGGCGCGAAATTTCTTCCGCCACTGCATCCATCGTACGGATAGGCAAGCCGCGGATTTCCTCAAATGTCACGTCCGGCACCTTGGCTTGGAAGGCCTTCAGTACCGAAGTATCCGACACAAGATACTGCCCGCCGGATTGCACATAAGCGCCGAGGTCGCCAAGCGCTTCGCCAATCTTCGTCTGAATCGACTGGGGTGTAATTCGATCAAGCATCTCGAAGGGTAAGCGGCCCAGCTTCTCCCAGAACCACAGATCCTTCTGGCCAGCTTCCCAAGCCTCCACCTGACGCAACGCGGCTGTAAGCTCCTCCCGAGACTCTATCATATACACCACTCCTCAAGCGCAAAATTCATTTATTCTACCTATACGCCGCATAGTCTTCCCCGTTTCGTAGAAAAAAAGAAAAAGCTCCCCAACGGGAAGCTTTTATTCCACAAGACGAGGACCTTCCGCAGCGGGAGCGGTCTCGTCTTCCTCCACCAAATGCTTGAGCACCTGGAGCCGGTTTTCCCAGAATCGCTCGTAGTAGGCAAGCCAGCGCTTCAGCTCCAGCAGCGGCTCCGGTCGCAGGCTGTACCGGGTTTCGCGTCCGACCTTCTTTTCGCTGACGAGCCCGGCCTCCGCCAGCACCCGAAGATGCTTGGACACCGCTGTTCGGCTCATGGGAAAGTGGCTGCTGATGACCGTAACCGGCATCTCCTTATCGGCCAGCATGCTGATTAACTGACGGCGTGTCGGGTCCGCAATCGCTTGAAACACATCATGCTTCGCGGCAGAAGCTGTCATGCCTTACGCCTCGACGTAAGCTTTCAATCTTGGAAGTACGGCAGAGCTCCAACCACCGTTCATGCGGTCGCGAATGACATTGTGTGTGTCTCCTGTAACCGTTGTTTTCCCGGCAATCCAACCGGAATGAATCAGCGTAAATTCGGTGCCGCCGTCGATTTCCTTCAGCTCGAAGGTAATGACCCAATCCTCGCCCCAAGTGAATACGAGCAAATGAGGAGGATTAATTTCGATGACCTTGCAAGGAGAATTTTCATAAGGGGAACGCAGGGTAAACTCATAGCCCAGCTCCGGTTGAAAATCATTGGGCATAAACCATTTTTCAATCCCTTCGGAAGAAGAGACGGCGGCCCACACTTTTTGCAGCGGCGCTTTCAGTTCAATGGTTTGTCGAATATCCGGTAAGGTAGCTTGGTCGTTTTGTGGCATCAGTGGTGGCCTCCTGCATGATATATTATTGCGAAACTAAAAGGTTTCATAATTGGATTATACGAAACCATTTGGTTTCGCGTCAAGGGGTAGGCGGAAAATAGATAACAGGTTTTGCTCTTAGTATGTCCTAATTTTATGAGAGCTGGTGTGAAATAGGAGGAAAAACACTAAACTAGAGGCTATCGGCAGCTTGGATGAGCTTTTGTGGGAATCGTTTGGGCAAAAAAAAGGAGCCGACCCTAACAATAAGGCCGGCCTGCTTTCATTAAATAAATGTGCGGGTAATGATAACGAGGAGAATGAACAGTACGAGAACCACACCTGCGCTGCTGTAACCAGCGCCTGCACCAACACCTGCATAGGTCATGGATAGCTGCCTCCCTTCCAAACAAACTTCTGTATTGTATGCTAAGGAAGGTAAAGGGATTGGACGTTTGCGAAAAATGAAAAAATAAAATCCTTGTGATTCATATCACAGACGACGGGTTTACTCCGTGCTAAGATAAGGGTGTAGCAAGGAAGGAAACACAAGGCAAAACATCAAGCAAGAAAGAGGGATCAGAAGCCATGAGAACAATCAAAAGATCCTCAACGCTCCGACGCTTTCTCAACTGACCTAGTTACTAAAGCCTTCTTTTTCATAAATAAGTGAAAATATTCACATACCAAAAGGAGATGGTTATTATGTTAGGAACCTTTATGAGAGAAAACAAATACGCAGCCGGCTTGCTGCTCTTCGTGAGACTGTACGTCGGGTATGAATGGCTCACAGCAGGCTGGCATAAGCTGACCGGCGGCTTCGATGCCGGAGGCTTCCTGAAGAACGCCGTAGCGAAGCCAATTGTTGATAAAGCAACCAACGAACTAGTATATCCGACCTTTACCGCTTTCGTGAACAACTTCGCATTGCCGAACGTCAAGATCATTAATATCCTGATTCCGCTCGGCGAATTTCTGGTAGGACTTGGTCTCATCCTCGGCTGCTTGACCACCGCGGCTGCTTTCTTCGGACTCATGATGAACTTCATGTTCATGTTTGCCGGAACCGTAAGCACGAACCCCTGGCTGGTGCTGCTGGGCGGCGTGGTAGTCTTGGCCGGTGCCAATGCAGGACGCTTTGGTGTTGACTTCTACCTGCTGCCGGTTCTTCGCAAGGTGTTCACTCATAAGAACAAGCCGAATGTGAAGAATCCGGGCGCCGGAGCTGCTGCCACACCTGCCATAAGATAGAGCCTTCTCAGTAAAAAATCAATTTTTTGCTTGATGCAGACGATGTGAGAAAAGTCACATACACCCCTTGCGACCGGTGTTAAGATAAAGGTGTAGCAAGGATCAAGCAAGTCAAAGTAAAGGAAGGGATCAGACGTCATGAACAGGAAACGGCAATCCATTCTTACTAAGCAGCTTTCTCAAGCACAACGATAGACCGCATATATTTTTTAAAATTAATTGTGAAAATATTCACTATCCATTAAAGGAGATGGTTACCATGTTAGGAACCTTTATGAGAGAAAACAAATACGCAGCCGGCTTGCTGCTCTTCGTGAGACTTTACCTCGGATATGAATGGCTCACGGCCGGCTGGCACAAGCTGACCGGCGGGTTCGATGCCGGAGGCTTCCTGAAAAACGCCGTTGCAAAGCCGATTGTCGATAAAGCAACCAACGAGCTCGTATACCCGACCTTCACCGCCTTCGTGAACAACTTCGCCCTGCCGAACGTCAAGATCATAAACGTCCTGATTCCACTTGGGGAATTCCTGGTAGGCCTCGGCCTCATCCTCGGATGCTTGACCACGGCGGCCGCTTTCTTCGGACTCATGATGAACTTCATGTTCATGTTCGCCGGCACCGTAAGCACGAACCCTTGGTTAATCCTGCTGGGCATGGTCGTTATCGCTGGTGCAGCAAATGCCGGACGCTTCGGTGTTGACTACTACCTGCTGCCGATCCTTCGCAAAGCCTTTGCCCGTAAGAACAATCCGAAAGCAACCAATACCGGAGCGGGGGCCGGTGCGGCACCAACCACCGCTTAACTTTACAAAAGGCTGGACCCGCAGCTTCGCGGTCCAGCCTTTTTTTCCCTTTACCATCCGAAATTCAGTGCCTTCCCTGTTTCGGCGTAGGTTTTAATATTGCTCAAAATCATAGGCCAATGCTCCTGCGTATTCTGATAGGAAGGATGCCCTTCCGGCCATAGGTCATTCACCAGCGTCAGCTTCGTACATTCACCGTAAGGCTCAAGCGTCATGGTTACGCGGGTTTCAAGCTCGGCGTGATTCTCACGATAACTCGGCCCCGGATGCTCGGCATAGCTGAATACCTTGCCCGGTTCGAAGGCCAGAATGGTTCCGTAGACATGAACCGTTTCATCTCCGTCGTTCCCAGGCCCGATATATGCGAACTCCTCCCCGACCCGGAAGCTGGAGCGAATTATGCAGCCGAAGAAGGTTTGCTTGACTCCCTCGTCCGAAACAAGCACCTCCCATACCCTCTGAGGACTTGCATTAATGTAGAAATGATATACCAATTCGTTCATAGTTTACCTCCCATAGCCGCAAAATATCATTGTCATCGAGTGCAGCAGCTGATACTCTAACTATAAGCAATCATGGTTTCCCTGTATTGTAAAAATGCGACAACGGAGGCCTCACTCTATGACAAGCCCATCTCCTGAGCTGCCCAAATCAAAAGGAATCCTTCGACGGCAGGCAGGCGAACAAAAATATACGCTTACCAGACATCTTCCATCCGAGGAGACGGCTTATTTTATCCAGCATTATTGGATCGTTCGCTGGGATTTGCGCGGCGAGCCCCCGTTTGCCCAAACGGTCATCGCCCATCCGAACGTAAATTTGGTATTTGAGCCCGGCGCCAGCGCCATTTACGGAATTGCTCATACGACATCAACCCATCTGCTGCAGGGTCAAGGCAGTGTGGTTGGAGTCAAGTTTAAGCCCGGAGGCTTTCAGCCGTTTTGGCGAAGCACGGTGGCAGGCATAACGGGACTAGTCGTTCCTGTGGAAACCGTTTTTGGGGAACCAAGTAAACAGCTTGAGAAAACGTTATTTTCGGTACATGAGGGAGACGATGCGGCGGTCCGGCGGGTGGATGATTTCTTTTTGAATTGCTTACCCGAGCGGGATCCGAACATTGCGCTGGTAAGCAGTCTCGTTTATCAGATTCGGGACGATCGCAGCATCCTGAGGGTGGATGATGTCGTCAGCCGGTGCGGCCTGCACAAACGTTCCTTGCAGCGGTTGTTCGAGCGTTATGTAGGGGTCAGTCCCAAGAACGTCATTCAGCGATATCGTTTGCATGAAGCCGCGGAGCGGATGGAGCACGGGGAGGTAGCCGAATGGGTGGATTTATCGCTGGAGCTCGGCTATTATGATCATTCCCATTTTATTAGGGATTTCAAAGCCATCGTTGGCTTGTCTCCGGAAGAATATGTTCGAAAAAGCGTATGAAACTCAAAGCTTCCGCCTTGCCTGGCGGGAGTTTTTTTGTGGGGAGCCTCGTTCGGGGTTCCCTCCTTTTACCGTCGTGCCGTTTATCATAGTCTAAAGCGACCTTGGCATAATACCTATGTACCTCAAAAAGAAGGAGGTGCATACTTTTCATGGGCCTTGCCTTGCTATTGATTTTAGGCGTGCTTGGGTTTCTTTTTGCGCGGTGGTTTTTGTTTCAGACCGACTATGTACAGCCGGCATTCGCCGGAATTCCGGTCGCAAAGGCAAACCATAATTTACCTAGGGAGGAATCAGGCATGGTGGACAAAAAACTGGTAGAAAATATTGCCAAGAGCAAAGTAGAAGAAGAGCTGGGCGAGGAGCTTATCCCGCTGAGGGCTCAATTGCAGCAAATGCAATCGACACTGTCCCAGCTGCAAAGCCAACAGCAGCAACAGGCCAGCCAAATGATGAGTCCAAGCTCCAGCAGTGCGATGAGTTCGAGCGGCCAAGCGAACGGCACACAGCAGGTAAATCAGCTGTTGCAGCAAATGCAGCAATTCCGCACGCAAGCTCAGCAGCAGCAGCAGCAATCGTTCCAGCAACTGCAGCAAACCATTCAACAAGTAACTCAAATGCTCGGAACGGTAGCTCAAACGATC
Organism: Paenibacillus sp. GD4; assembly: GCF_030846225.1. Lineage (NCBI taxonomy): Bacteria > Bacillati > Bacillota > Bacilli > Caryophanales > Paenibacillaceae > Paenibacillus > Paenibacillus sp. GD4. Next base: position 2,069,943 of record NZ_JAVCYK010000001.1, on the reverse strand, counting down.
CAATCGTTCTCCGTGCTGGCGCAAATGACTCAGCAAATCGACCAGTCCCAGCAGCAGCTTCAACAGGTGAGCATGCAGCAATCGCTGTTCCAGCAGCAGGCACAAGCGATGCAGCAGCAGCAAACGGCAATGCAGAATCAGCTGAGCCAATCGAATACTACACCCATGCAGTAAGCCGGCAGGAACGTGAGATCCGGCAAAAAAGGGACTGCCGGCAAGCATACCGGACAGTCCCTTATTTTGTTCGAAAATGTCTTACAGAAGGCCTCTCGCACGGGCAAGCAGCAATCCGAAGCCAAGCCTCGTATCCGGCCAAATGCCGCTGCCGATGTTGCGGAAAGCTTCCGCGGTTTCTACATACACGACCTCAATGTCTTCATCGGGGTCGAGCTGCTGAGATCCCGCCTCTTGAATCGCATTTGTGAAAAAAAGCGTCACGGTAATCGGGCTTGTCGGGATGGAGAACGTGCCAAGCTCCGTCAGCTTGTCCGTTACGAGACCGGTTTCTTCCCTCAGCTCGCGGCAGGCCGCCTCCTCTATGCTCTCATACGTATGCATTCTTCCACCGGGCAGCTCGAAGGTGGGATGCGATCTTCCCCTCCGCGTCTGCTTCACTAGGACCAATCGGTCCTGGTGCAGGACAACGATCTTCGCTGCATGAATCTGCGGCTTGGCATTCGTCATCAGTCCGGCACCCCCTGGCAAGTAGTTTTTATAAGTACTAGTATAATCCTACTGGAGGGGGAATGCCAATCATCCCGTGCAAAAGAATCCCGAATCGTTATCTCTTAATGAAGCATAACCGGATCGGGCTTAGCCGCGGCCTGTTTATCGCCGGATAACCGTCCTTTGCTGTAAGGCACACACATCGGCGTACCAAACAGCGGATCCGGCATAATCCGGCACTTCAGATCGAAGACGGCCTCGATCATCGACTCCGTAACGATCTCCTCGGGCTTACCCTGCGCATATATTTGTTTATCCTTAATGGCGACAATATGATGTGCGTAGCGGCAGGCAAGATTAATATCGTGAAGCACCATCACGACGGTCCGCCCTTGCGAAGCATTGAGCTCGAACAGCAGATCGAGCACTTCAATTTGATGCGTCATATCGAGATAGGTAGTCGGCTCATCGAGCAGAATGGAATCGGTCTGCTGGGCCAGCGTCATGGCAATCCAGGCACGCTGACGTTGTCCGCCGGATAACGAATCGACTGCGCGTTCCGCCAGCTCGCTCAGATGCGTCGCTTCCAGCGCCGAGCGGACCTGCTCCTCGTCCTCGGAGGACCATTGCCGCAGCCAGCTCTGGTACGGATAGCGCCCTTGCTTCACGAGCTCCAGCACGGTCAGTCCCTCGGGGGCAACGGGCCCCTGTGGAAGGATGGCCAGCTGCTTGGCGATTTCCTTGGTCGGCATCTCCGCGATATTACGTCCGTCCAGCAAGATCGAGCCCTCCTGCGGCTTCAACAGCCTGGCCATGGAGCGCAGCAGGGTGGACTTGCCGCAGCCGTTGCTGCCGATAAACACGGTGACCTTCCCCTTCGGGATCATGAGGTCCAGGTTGGAGAAGATCGGACTTGTGCTGCCGCCGTACGATAACGATAAGCGCTTTGCCTCCAGGATGGTCATAAGTAAGTACACTCCTCTATACGGTTCAGCGGCCTGCCCGCTGTCGAAGTAATAAGTAGATGAAGAACGGTGCGCCGATCGCGGCGGTAAACACTCCTGCAGGAATATCCAGCGGCGCGAACGCGGTGCGGGCAACAAGATCGGCCAGCAGTAAAATCAGCGCCCCGATCAAAGCGCTCGCCGGAATGACACCGCCGAAGGACGGGCCGACGAGCTTGCGGGCGATGTGCGGCGCCATCAAGCCGATGAAGCTGATAGCGCCGCCTATGGCTACGGCCGATCCGGCCAGAGCCACGCTAAGCAGCAGCAGTACCAGCCGCTTCTGTTCCACGCGGGTGCCGACACTGGCGGCGACGTCGTCGCCAAGTTGTTGGACATTGACGTGACGGGCTAACAGCCACGTCAGCGGGATCAGCACGCCCACCCATGGCAGCAGCACGTAGACGTCTTTATCCCAGGAGACCCCATAAATGCTGCCGGTCATGAAGGTCAGAGATTTATTGGCGAGCACCATCGGTCCCGAGATGAGCAGCATGTAGGTCAGCGAGCTCATCGCCGTAGACATCCCGATGCCGATCAGGACGAGCCGCAGCGGAGACACCCCGTGCTTCCAGGCGGTGACATAGATGAAGGCGGAGACGACGAAAGCCCCGACCATGGCAGCCACCGGGAGAAGGTGAATCGTCAGCGTTTCGGCCCAGAAGAAGAAGAAGGCTACAGCGCCCAGCGTAGCTCCTCCCGTAATCCCTACCCATTCGGGTGAGGCGAGAGGATTGCGGATCACTCCCTGGAGGATGGCGCCGGCCACTGCCAAGGCCGATCCGGCCAGAATAGCGATCAGGATGCGAGGCATCCTTAGCTTGAAGATGATAACTTCCTGTGCCGACGTACCGTAACCGAATAAGGTTCGCAGCACATCGGAGAGGGCCATTTTGGAGCTGCCGAGACCGATGCTCAGAACGGCGATAACCGCAACGACGACTATTAGGGCAAGAGTAACCCACAGGGCACGGGTTTGCAGCAGGAAGGAGACGGAGCCGCCCCGGTTGCGCAGCGTAAGCAGTTTCTTCATTAGAGCGACGCTCCCTTCCTGGCGATATACACAAAGAAAGGAACTCCGATGATAGCCGTCATGACGCCGACGGGAACTTCCTTGGGCATTGCGATATAGCGGGAGCCGAGATCCGCGCCGACAAGCAGAATGGCGCCAAGGAGCGCGCAGTACGGAATGACCCAGCGGTAATCAGTGCCTATCAGGAACCGGGTGATATGAGGAATAATCAAGCCGACAAAGGCAATCGGTCCGGCTACGGATACCGCTCCTCCGGCCAGCAGGACGATGACCGTGGCGACGCCCAGCTTAATCCAAACGGTTCGTTGGCCGAGTCCGCGGGCCACATCCTCACCCATGGCAAGAATATTGATATGTCTTGCAATCCACAGAGCTCCGGCAAAACCGACCAGCACGTAAGGAAGCACGGTCTTCAGCATCGCCAGATCTCTCCCGGCGACGGAGCCTACGAGCCAGTACAGCACCTGATCGAAGGTCTTTCCGTTCGACAGAAGTATTCCTTGCGTCATGGAGGCGAAGAGGGCCGTGACGGCAGCGCCTGCGAGAGTAATTTGCACTGGAGTCATTCCGTCCCTGCCGATCGAGCCAAGAGCATACACAGCCACCGCACTCACTGCCGCGCCGACGAAGGCAATCCAGGTGAAGGACTGCAGTCCGGACACCCCAAGGTAAGCGGAGGCGATGACAATAAACAGCGAGGCGCCGGAATTGACGCCGAGCAAGCTGGGGGAAGCCAGCGGATTGCGCGTCAACGCTTGCATGAGAGCTCCGGATACGGCAAGCCCTGCGCCGACGATGGCGGCGATGCAAGCCCGGGGAACGCGAGCCGTACGAATAATAAGATGCTCATTTGAGCCGTCGAAGGCGCGATAAGCGTCAATGAATTGATGAAACGGGATATCGGTAACACCGAACAGCACGCTGCCGGTTACGCATAATACCAGCACGATAAAGCAAGCCAGCAGTCCTGCGGTGCGATAACCTATTAATAATGGTTTAGAAGTCATGAAGCGGCCTACTTTCCAGCGTTGTCCCATAAGATGATAAACAGATGATAACCATTCTCATGATAGGCTATAAGGAATTGATCTGTCAATGATTCTGAGAATCATTATCATAATTTTGTTGACACCAAGCGTTTCAGCATGTATAGTATCTTGTGGGAATGATAATCGTTATCATTTAGGTAATCTACATAAAGGGAGGCACCATTGTTATGCTACAAGGCTTGGCCATTAGAAAAAGAAGATTCGGATTTGTTCAGACGATGATTGCTTTGATCGTGTTTGCTCTCGTTTTGGCGGGATGCGGCAAGCAGGCTACTGGGGAGCAGAACGCTGCAGAGGGTAAGGCTCCGGCTCCGGCGCAAAACCAAGAGGTGCGTAAAGTAAAGCATGCTATGGGCGAGGCTGAGATCAAAGGGACGCCTAAGAAGGTCGTTGTGTTGACGAACGAAGGAACGGAGGCGCTTCTGGCCCTTGGCGTGAAACCGGTAGGCGCGGTGAAATCCTTCCTTGGCAATCCCTGGTATGACCATATCAAGGCGGAGATGCAAGGGGTTACGGAGCTAGGATTGGAGAGCCAGCCGAATATGGAGCTGATCGCCGGTCTACAGCCGGACCTGATCATTGCCAACAAGCTCCGTCATGAGAAAATCTATGATCAGCTTAAGGCGATTGCACCGACTGTGGTATCCGAGACACTTCGCGGCGAGTGGAAGGAAAACTTCGCTCTGTACGCTGAGGCGCTGAACAAAAAGGCGGAAGGGCAGAAGGTCATCGGTGATTTCGATAACCGGGTTGCGGACCTGCGCTCCAAAGCCGGCGACAAGCTGAAGAAGACGGTATCCGTCGTCCGCTTCATGGCAGGCAAGACGAGAATTTACTATACCGATACATTCTCGGGTGTTATTTTCAAGCAAATTGGTATTGCTAGACCGGAGACCAAGAGCAAGGAGACGTTCGCCGACGAGATTACGAAGGAGCGTCTGCCGGAGGTTGAGGCCGATACGCTGTTCTATTTCACCTATGAGACCGGAGACAACAAGGCAAGCGCAACCGAGACGGAGTGGACGAACGACCCGCTTTGGAAAAATCTCAACGTGGTGAAGTCAGGCAATGCCCATCGCGTGAGCGATGCCATCTGGAACACAGCGGGCGGAGTGAAGGCAGCGAACCTGATGCTTGACGATCTGTACAAATTTTATGGAGTACAAAAATAAATTGCACGACAAGGCAAAACAGCCGATCCGCCACTACTGGGGATCGGCTGTTTTTTTCGTTAATCCTGGGCGAAAATCGCATAAATCGATCGGATTTCGATTTGCCGCTCTTGTGCGAAATCCCGGAGCACGATCGTATCCTGGTCTAACTTTGATAATTGCCCTTGATAAGTGCCTTCGCGCGTACAGAGCACCACTTGCTTGCCTAACGACTTCGGAAGAGAATATTGAATATATGCGGCTTTCGGGGAGCCGGCTCGCCCGGTATGCAGACCCGGAAGTGAGGTTTCGTTATAAATGGACATTTACCATGCCTCCTTTACAAGCAATATATCGGTTATTCGTCCCGTAAAGAAGGGGTAAATGCCTATTTATTCGAAAAATGTCTGGGGATGGAAGGTTATCTGCAAAAAATATGCTTGCCGATCTGCTTAATTTGCGGCCGGCTCCAGATCCACTTCGAGGTGGCCGTTACCGGATTGAAATAATAGATCGCCCCACCGGAAGGATCCCAGCCGTCGATCGCATCCCGTACCGCCTGATAGCTGGTTGTGTTGGGCTCGAGCCAGATCTGGCCGTCATCAACGGCCGTGAAGGCGCCGGGTTGGAAAATGACGCCGGATACGGTGTTAGGGAACAAGGAGCTGTTCACCCGGTTCAAAATGACGGCAGCCACCGCAACCTGTCCCGTATAAGGCTCCCCACGGGCTTCTCCGTGGACGGCACGTGCAAGCAGCGTAACGTCATTGCTGCTAAAGCGGCCATATCCTCCCGGTCGTACCCATGCCTTAGTGGCCTGGTAGAGCTTGTCTTTCGTTTGGGGACCTGCGATGCCGTCCACCGTCATGCCGAAACGGGATTGAAACGTCCTCACAGCTTGATATGTGCCCCAGCCGTAAATTCCGTCGATGCTTCCATGATAAAACCCGATAAACTGCAGACGCCCCTGCAGCTCGTACACATCCCCTCCGCGGGAGCCGTATTTGAGCGTCCCCGTATGGAAGGAGAAGGATGTATGCGGAGATACGACAATACCGCCTATGGTGAGCGCTGCAAGCAGTAAGCTAGTGATAAGAAGTCGATAGCTTCGACGAAACAACATGGTTACACCCCTCTTTTTACACTGCTGACATGTTTTAATTTGGCAAGGCACCCGTTTCCCTATTCATGGGTCTTGTTCGAAGCGATGGCCGCGCAGTATGATAGAGATATACATTAGGGGAAATGGGGAAACCGACCATGCTGCCGTCTCGAAAGCTTGCCTTGTGCACCGGTATCGGGCTAGTTCTTACGCTTGGAGGATTATACTCGACGAAATGGTGGGGGCAGCAGCCGCTGCAGGGCGTGGGTGAGCAGGCTGCCGAGGCAGCCAAGCCGGTTCAGCCGGATGCCTGGTGGAAGGAACGAGCCCTGGCTGCGGAAGAACAGGGGCGCATGGATGTAGCCGCAGATTATCGGGCGCGGATCGAGGCGTTTCGTCTTTCGCAGGAGCCCGCTGCTGCGACGCCTGTGCCGGCTGCTGCGGACGGAGGGAAGGCTGTGCCGCCGCTGGCCGCCTCCAGCCTTTATGTGGCGAAGCCGCTGCCGGAACGGAAGGCACCGTTAGCCCTGCACGAGCCGGTGCACGGAACCTACCTCGGCATGCTGGGGGCCGATCGGAGGGTCGGGTACGATACGAGCCGCATTGAGGGCGTTTACGGACGCAAGCATGCGATGTATTTATCGTATGTCGGCTGGAGGAAATTTCAGGCGGATACGCAGACCTATTTTCCAAAACGGACGGCGGATCGGGTGAAGGAGCTCGGGGGCTCCCTGCAGATCGGCTGGGAGCCCCGGTATGGACTCGACGACGTCAAGGACGACGAGTATGTCCGGACCTTCGCCAAAGAGGCTAAGGCGTCGGGGATCCCGGTATTTCTCCGCTATGCTTCGGAGATGAACGGAGCTTGGGTACCATGGTACGGCGATCCCAAGAAATATATTGAGAAGTTTCGCTTGGTTCATGACATTATGGCGGAGGAAGCGCCCAATGTCGCGATGGTATGGTCACCGAACTTCCTACCGGCGAACAATATCGATGAGTATTATCCGGGTGATGCTTACGTGGACTGGGTCGGATTCTCGCTCTACGCCACTCCGCTGACGGGCGGCAAAGAGCATCTGGACTACAACGTCATTGATTATTTTGAGCCGCTGTACCGAAAATACAGCCATAAGCCGATTATGATCTCCGAGGGCGCTGTAGCCCATACCGTGCTGGAGGGGGAGAAGGCTTACGAGATCTGGGCGGAAGGGCAGCTTGGCTATATGTACGGCCTGCTGCCGCGCATGTTCCCGCAGGTGAAGGCGATCCTGTACTTCAATTTCAGCCGGGCGCAAGCGGTAAGGTCGAAGATGGAGTATGTCTACGACCTCGGGGAAAATTTGTACCTGGACGGCAAGTACCGCCGCTTGATCGGCTCGGATTGGTTTCTGAGCCAGGTGGAGCAGGGGGGCAGCAGTCCGGTCTCTTACACCTACGACCGGCTGGCGGCAGCCTCCTTGCCGGCCGGCAAGCATAAGATCATGGCGTATGCGAAGCCGGAGGGCAAGGAATGGCCTTTCGCCGTCGCTGTGTACCAAGGGGACCGGCGTCTGGGTATTAGCTATGAGATGCCGTGGGAGATGGATATCGAAGTTGCTCCAGGGCAAGCGAATGCGGATTGGCGTATTGTAGCGTACAACCGGAGCATGGAGCCGATGGGTTCCGGAACCTATCAGCCTTAAGATGCACAAAATCAAAAAAGCAGGACGCCGCCCGGCGCCTGCTTTTTTTGCATAGCCCATTACGCCTCTAGCTGATACTCAGTCTGGGAGCTCAGTCATGTGGTAGAATCCTGTGCATTGTGCGTTCGTCTATGCCGCTGTGTCTGCTGGTGCTTAGCGCGATACCGGGTGGGACTTTGGCCGTAAAGCGCGGTAAACTGCTTAGTCATGTAGAAGGGGCTGCGGAACCCGACCTCCTCCGCAATCTCGCCTACCTGAAGCGCGGTGTGCTCCAGCAGCCGGGCCGCATGCCGAAGGCGCAGCTTCAGCAGCGTCTCGATGACCGAATCGCCGGTCTGCTCCTTGAACAGATGCGCGAACCGGGAGGGCGAGAGCAGAACCCTCTTGGCCAAATCCTCAATAGAATGCTGCTGCTTGAGGTGGCTGCTCAAGTACTGGATCGTATCCTCCACGCGGGAATCAAGCGTGTTTCGTTCATCGAGGTTTTGCTGGAGAAGAATGAGGATCTCCTTCATATCGTTCATGGCCAAGAGATTGGCCCAATAGGTCGTTTCCCGGCTGTCTTGAATGAGGCGGCGGAACCCGTCCGTGAGACGGTTTCGCAGCAGTTTAGTCTTCACATGGGTACCATGATGTCCCGGCAGCTTAGCCGGCAGCCGCAGCAGCTCGGACCAGCCGGGCTCCGGCACGAAGTGAGCCCATACGAATTCCCACGTTTCTCCCTCGGGGGTCAAATAATGGTGGGGGGTTCCCGGAGACAGCAGCACGACGTCGCCCTCTCCGCAGCGATAAGCGTCAGAGCCCATACGGTATTCGCCTTCCCCGGCCAAGGTGAAGGTAATCAGCCAATCGCGCGTTCCCTTGGAGCGGTTCGTAGCGTACCCGAAGGGCTCGGTAAAATGACCGGATACCAGGATGCCGGGCGGCGGCGATTTGCTCTCGACAGCAGGATCGTTATGGTTTTTAGCCATTTGCTTCATTCCTTCCTTGTGAACTTCATTTTATGATGAATGCAGAGAAGCCGCAACGATTTTCAAATAATGGAGGAGATTGGAATGAGTGGACATAAGCTTGGGGGCGTGCTTTCTACAGAACAGAAAGAGCAGTTTGCGACAGATGGATTTCTGGTGGTGGAGGGCCTGTTTCGAGACGAAGTCGACCAAATCAGGGACAACTTCATGCAGCTTTATGCGGGAGGTCCGATTCCCGGCTGCTTCGAGCCCGTCCGTGAAGAAGAGGCGAACGGGGACATTCTGAAGCTGTACCCTCGCATGATGCATCCGCACCGAGTAAATCGTCTTGCCATGGACTATATGGTGCATCCGAAGGTCATGAACATTTTGGCGGACTTGTATGGCGAGGAGCCATTGGCGGCCCAGAGCATGTTTTACTTCAAGCCTCCGGGCGCGCGGGGGCAGGCGCTGCATCAGGATAACTTCTACCTTCGGGTGGAGCCGGGCACCTGTATTGCAGCCTGGACGGCGGTGGACCCGGCGGATGAAGAAAACGGAGGGCTCGTCGTCGTCCCGAAATCCAACCGTTTCGACGTGGAATGCCCGCACCAGGCAAACCCGGCCGAATCGTTCACGAAGGATGAGGTGGATGTGCCGGAGGGTTATCAAGTCGTTCCCGTGAATATGAAGGCGGGGGACGTCCTGTTCTTTAACGGCAGCGTCATCCACGGCTCGTATCCGAACCGTTCGAAGGACCGTTTCCGAAGAGCCTTCATTTGCCATTATGCAAGCATTTCCTCTACGAAGATTTCTCACTACTATAAGCCGATGTACCGGATGGACGGGTCGGAAGTGACGGATATGCTGTATGAGGATAACGGGGGACCTTGCGGGGCGGAGCACAAAGTAACGGCTGCGCATTGATGAACCTGCTTACGAAGGGAGCGTACCTTGTTGAAATTGCAATTTGTGAAAGCCTTATGGGGAATGCAGGGCAGCCTAGAGGAGCAATTCGCACGTATAGCGGAAGCGGGCTATAGCGGGGTGGAGTCTCCGATGCCGTCAGCGGAAGACGAAGAGCGTTTCCGCTACTTGCTGAAGGAGCACGGATTGGACTATATAGCGATGGTATTTACGACGGGCTCAAGCGTAGAGGAGCATATCCGGTCCTTCGAGCGGCAGGTGGAGAGAGCGGCCGGCTTTAGCCCTGTGCTGATTAATGCGCATAGTGCCCGGGATGTAATGGGATACGGGGACCAGCTGGTGTTTTACCGAAGGGCGGTAGGGGTGGAGCGTGGGATTGGCCTGCCTATCGGTCACGAGACGCACCGCGGACGTGCGATGTTCGCCCCTTGGACGACCGGGAGGCTGCTCGAGGATGTCCCCGAGCTGAGGCTGGTGGCGGACTTCAGTCATTGGGTGTGCGTATGTGAATCGCTTCTTCCCGACATGGGGGCCTACCTGGACCAAGCCATATCCCGTACGATCCACATTCACGGTCGTGTCGGCTATGCGCAGGGACCTCAGGTGCCTGATCCGTCGGCACCGGAATATTCCCGCGAGCTTGCCGTCCATATGGGATGGTGGGAGCGAATCGTCGCAGAAAGGGCGAAGCAGGGAGCCGAAGCGGTCACCTTTACGCCGGAATTCGGACCGCCGCCGTATCTTCACACGCTGCCGCATACCGGTGCGCCGGTAGCCGATCTGTGGAAGGTATGTCTCTGGATGCGGGATTACGCGGCAGCGCGGCTGCAGGTGTGATGGGGAATTGAAAACCATACGAAGACAGAGAAGCAGAGAAGCAGAGAAGCAGAGAAGCCGTGGGAGCGGCCTCCCTGCTTTTTGCGCTTATTCCCTTCTTCCGGCAGGCAGGGAATGAAGGGAGCGGAATGCGCTGGGGGTCATCCGGGTCTGTTTCTTGAACGTATGGCAGAAGTGGGAAACATCCTGAAAGCCGGAACGTGCCGCAACTTCAATGACGGACAGCTCCGAATGGAGGAGCAGGGCCTTTGCTTTGTTAATGCGGAAGGCGAGAAGGTATTGGTTCGGCGCATAGCCGGTATACTCTTTGAAAATGCGATACATATATGAACGAGACAGCTTATAGCGGCTTGCTACCTCATCCATATGGATAGGGTCCTCATAATGCTCGGCAATGTGGCTTAAAATTTGTTCGACCTTCGCGGTCAAGCCGGCTTCCGAACGAACGGGCCCATGGGAGAACCGCACCAGACGAGCCATATCCACCAGGCACTTCATGAGGAGACTTTTGACGGAGGCCTCGAAATACGGTTCTCTGTACAGCAGCTCTTTTTCCAACTGATAGAGCGTATCCTGCAGCATGGCGATGGAGCTGGCGGCGGGCGGTATGAAAAAGGAGTCCTCCGTCTTCAGTTGGCGGCCGAAGCCGCTGCTGAGCTGATCGTCCTGACGGAGCAACGCCTCCATATAATTCTCGTCCACGGAGAGAACGAAGCGCTGAAATGCCAAGCGTTCATCCGGCTTTGATAAGTGAAGCACCATCGGTCTGACGATAATAAGGGCTCCGGGCGATAAGGAATAGACGCGGTCTCCGGCCAGGAAGCTGCCGGCTCCCTGTACACATAAATACACCTCATAGCCTTGATGGGAATGAAGCATGGGCTGGCGAAGCAGCGTTTCGCGGAAGGCGCACAGAACGGGAGATTCCTCCAGCATCCGGTTGGTCACATTGTCAATGCAGTGGTCGGGCTGATTCCCGAATTTGTCCTCTTGCCCCATTCCCTACTCCCCTCTCGGATTCGAGCCGTTCAGTCTATTGTAGCAAATTGTAGACAATTCCCCAATGGAAGGAGAAGATTCCCCAAGCCATTTGAAAGATGTACCCGTTATAGTCGGTAGTAGAGATCATGAAGGCAAAGGAGCTGTTATACGGATGGGAATGACGATAACCGTGCAGCGTGTCAAACAAGCTGCCGCACTCGTATACGAGCAGATGAGGAAGGATCATACCGGCAATTGGGGAATGAATATCAACGCCTGGGATTGGGTGCCTGGGGTAGGGGTCATTGCGATTTTGTCTTATTATGAACAGAGCGGGGATGCAGAGCTTCTGACGTATCTGACGGAATGGACCCGCAGGAACAAAGGGGCATCGGAGCAGCTAAAGGTAATTAATTCTATGGCGCCATTCGCAATTTTCCCGGAGCTGTACCGCAAGTCGTCCGATCCGTATTACTTGGAAGCGGCGCTGCGTATCGGGGAGTGGATGATGAACGAGGCGCCGAGGACGCGCGAGGGTGCATTCGAGCATACCGTAACGGAAAACGCGAATTTTCCGGAGCAGGTGTGGGCGGACACCGTCTTCATGGCAGTGTTGCTCCTGGCCAGAGTGGCCCGTCTGACGAAACGTCAAGACTTCGCGGAGGAATCGCTTCGGCAGCTGGCTCTCCATCTGCGGCTCTTGCAGGATCAGGAAACCGGGGTGCTGTTCCATGGGTGGAACTGCATCTCACAGGACCATATGTCAGCCGCAAGGTGGACAAGAGCCAATGCATGGGTGGCAGTTGGAACGCCCATGATTCTGCGCGAGCTGGCGGGAGGGACGGTGATACCGGAAGAGATCGGATCCCGATACCGGAGGCTGATGGAAGGGCTTGTCCGTTACCAGCAGGAGAACGGGCTGTGGCCGACGGTTATGGATCAGCCGGACTTTTACCAGGAAACGTCCGGAAGCGCCGGGATCGCCTGCGGTATTGTGCTGGGTATCCGGGAAGGTCTGCTGAGTCCGACTATGAAAGGGGCGGCGGATCGGGCGGCGGAGGCCGTACTGCACAAAATCGATGCGGCCGGCACCGTCACGGGGGTATCTGGCGGTACGCCGGTAATGGAGTCCGTGGAAGCGTACAACCGGATCGCTTGTTACCCCACATTATACGGCCAGGGTCTTGTACTGATGCTGCTAGCACAGTATTTGCCCGAGCCTCATCTTGATGGCATAAGGATGTGAACAGAGAATGAATAACAGCCGCGATAGAGGCAAGCTTCATGGCTTGGACAGCAAATGGTTTGACCATTTGAAGAGGAAGCTCAATTCCTTGCATGCCCGTTACAATCCCGAAATCAAGATGCTCCGCTGCCCTTTTTCAAGCCCAGGGTACCATACGACGATCAAACAGGCTGACTTTGTCCATCCGGTCCGGGAGACCATGGATTATGCGCTTGCTCTTCTGGATGGGGGAGATCCGACGTATCGGCAGCGGGCGTTCGATATCATGGGCCAAGTGGTCTCCCTACAGGACCCAAACCCTCAATCGCCTACATACGGAATCTGGTCCTGGTTTTGGGAGGAGCCTCTTGCGAAGATGGCGCCGCCGGATTGGAATTGGGCTGATTTTATCGGGAAAAGGCTGCTGCTGGTACTGATCCGGCATGGGGACGTGCTTCCTAGTGAGCTGTCGGGACTAATCCGTCAGGCGATCGGCCATAGCTGTGAAGCCATTATCAAGCGGAATGTGGGGCCGGATTATACGAATATCGCAATCATGGGGGCCTTTGTCACGTTAATTGCGGGAGAACGGCTGGAGAACTCCCGTTACGCGGAATACGGCCTTGCACGGCTGAAACGGTTGTACGATTATACGATGCAAACAGGAGCGTTCCTAGAATACAACAGCCCGCCCTACAGCACGCTGGCGATACTGGAGCTGTCCGCACTGGCGGTGTATACCGCCTCTGAGGAGGCGAGGCAAATCACGAACGAGCTGCTGGAGGGAACCTGGCAAACGATAGCAGAGCATTATCATCCGCTGCTGAAGCAGTGGTCCGGGCCGCATGCCCGTTCGTATTCTTCGTTCCTCGATCCGGTACGCCGTTCGTTCCTGCACGCAGCCTGCCGTGGGGAGGTTCCTTTTATAAGCGAAGAGGAATTCCAATACGATACCGAATGGTACGGTCAGGGGGTAGCATGCCCGGAGCGGGTGTTGGAGCTGTTCGCCGAGCTGCCGGGAGTCCGGGAATTGCGTCAGGATTTACCCCCGAATCAGGCATTCAGTACCCGAACGGCATATACTTATATGACGCCAAGCTATTCACTGGGCACGTTCAATCACAATGTGATGTGGAATCAGTGCCGCAATCTGCTTGCCTATCTGGACGCGGGTGAACAGGAACAATGTTATGTGCGGCTGCGTGTTCTGCACGACGGCTACGACTTTTGCTCGGCGGTGTTCAAGAGCAATCAGAAGCATGGTTCCGTGCTGTACGGGATCCAGTTCGCTTTGGATGGCGGGGATACTCATGTGAATTTGGACCCTATTCACGGAAGGATGACGGCATCCGATCTGCGGATCCGGCTTGAAACCGGTTGTACCGGGCAAGCGCCGTCATGGGAACGTCTAGGAGACGAGGTATACCGGACGAGGATAGGGCAAACCGCGCTGACGGTACGCGGCCTGTACGGGGGGATGAGCGGACTCGGTCCGTTCCGTTGGGAAACGGCAGCTGAAGGCACGGCCTCTTACTTGGATTTGGTCGTTTATGAAGGGGAAGCGGCACCTATTGATTTTCATGCGATGGAAGAGGCGTTGTTTTGCTTCGCCCTTACCCTCTCGGAGGATACGGTGCTGCAGCCCAAGGCCTCGGCCGACTCGCAGCCGCACACCGTTCGGCTTATGCTGCAGCAGGCGGGAGCGGAGGAGCCGCTTCAGCTCACGCTTGCGAAGAAGCCCGACACCCGTGCCGTTTTGTTTCAGTAACGAGCTTAGGTTGGAAACGAAATCGACGCTTGCGGATACAGCTGAGGGCTGCCCGTAAGCGTCGAATCATCACCTGGCTTGACTATAGAAGCGGAAGCCGTTCTTCCCGCCTTGCTTGACTTGATACATCGCCGTGTCGGCCCGTATTAGCAGCGTATCCGCGTCCGTACCGTCCTCCGGGTGGAGGGCGATCCCGATACTTGGCGTAATGCAGAGCTGCTCTTGCCGGTAGCGAATCGGTTCGCCAAGCACGTGGATTAGCCGCTCGGAAAGCTTCACCACATCGTCCAATTCGCTGATGCCGCGCAGCAGCACTGTAAATTCATCCCCGCCCATCCGGGCGACCAGGTCCTGTGAACGCACTGAGCTTCTCAAGCGGCCTGCAACCTCGCCCAGCACGTAATCCCCTGCCGCATGTCCATGCGTATCATTAATCTGCTTGAAGCCGTCCAGGTCGATCCACACGACGGCGACTCGTTCACCGGGCTGGGAATCCGGACCGAGCAGCTCCGTTAACCGGTTGTGAAACAGACGGCGGTTCGGCAGCTCCGTAAGCGAATCGTGAAATGCCAGGAAGTTAATCGTTTCCAGAGCCCGCTTATGTCCGGTAATGTCTTTGGCGATACAGTACATGCCGACCACTTCTTCATCAACATAAATCGGCAGCAGCTTCATATTCAGCTCCACCCGGTTTCCGAGTGAGTCGGTCAGCGCCGAGTCAAAATGCTGCGTACCGCTGCTCTTCGTCTGCTCAAGGTGATGTCTGAAGGCGGACCTTTCCTCAGGAACGATCCACTCCTCCAGCCTGCCGTCGAGCAGCAATTCCAGCCTGTTCCCCATCATACGCTGGCCGGCAGGATTGACATCGGTCATCCTCCCGGCCAAATTCAGCGACAGGACGGCATCCGGATTTTGCTCAAAGAGAGACTTGAAGCGCTGCTCGCTTTCCTTCAGCTTCCGTTCGGCGTGCTTCCGGCCGGTTATATCCCGAATGACGCAGGCGTAGGAGATCACATCACCGTTCCGGCTTCTAATCGGAGCTACCGTTTCGCTTACCGGAAGCAGGGTGCCGTCCTTTCTCAGCCGAAAGGTCTCGCTTAGCTTCAGCTCCCACTGCCCCCCGAGCAGCCTCTCGTGGAACTCAGGCCAATCCTGCTCTCTTAACGTAGGCAGACGGGTTCCGAACACCTCCTCCAAGGTCCAGCCGAACACCGATTGGAACGTCTGGTTCACATACATGACTTGATCCTGGAGATTGCATACGATGAATGCTACGGTCGCATTATTGGTAAGAGCCTCCACCATCCCCCGGAAAAGCTCCACATCTTTACTCCACTGATGCCAAACTCCCTTGAAGGGAGCTTCTGGTACGTTGGTCATCCTTCCTCACTCCTAGCTGTCAAGCATATATCTTCTTCATCGTATGGAAGGTGGGAAAATTTCGTTAATTAATTATCATTTTCATTAAAAGTTTCATTCAGCAGGAGATGAGCCTGACGGATTCGCTCCAACTCACCCGGCTCCGCCTTCGAGGACATGTACCGGACGTCCCCGGTGCCGCTTCGGGAGAGCAGACCGTGCTGCTCCAAGACCTGACGGAGCCGCTTTATCGTTCCGCCGCTTCCGTCGATCAGCTCGACATGTGAGGGCAGCAGCTTGCGGAAATGCCGGCGGAAAAACGGGAAATGCGTGCACCCCAGCACGACCGAGCCATATTCCTCCATCCGGTAAGGAAGCAGCATCTCCCTGAGGTAGGGAAGCACCGCCTCCTCGCGAAATTCAAACTGCTCGCACAGGGTCACGAGCTCCGGGAGCGGTAGCGAGTCGACGATACTTTCGTTGTCCGTTTTAGCCACCAGGTCCTGATATTTCGTCTCCCTCAGCGTGAGCGGAGTTGCCGTAACCAGAACGCGTTTATGGAGCGCCTGCACGCGTTCTACCGCAGGCTTTACAGCCGGCTCCATGCCGATAATGGGAAAAGGAAAGGAGGCCCGCAGCTCGCTGACTGCGATGCTCGTAGCCGTATTGCAGGCGATGACCAGCGCCTTGATCCCCTGATCATGGAGCTCGGTAACCGCTTCGAAGATGCTTTGCTTCACAAGCTCCTTCGGTTTGGTCCCGTAAGGCACGTGTTTCGTATCTGCATAATAAATATAATCCTCATAGGGCAGCTGTCTCAGCGCTTCGTGAAGCACCGTGATCCCGCCAATGCCGGAGTCCATGAATGCGATGCGCATAGTGTCACCTTTTCGTTGCCTAAATTGTCTTCTTATCATTGTATACGGAATGATTGCGGAATGCATTACTCCCACACTGAGAAATCACTGAAATTTCCCTGAGAATTGGTGGAAGCTTACCGGAATTGCAGCTGGTGCAGCACCTGCTCCACCTTGCGAAGGTGAGCGGACATCCGTTCCCTGGCGAGGGAGGCCTCCTGCCGTTCCACGGCGTCCAGAATGGACAGGTGCTCTTCGTATAGCCGGTCCGATTCGCTTCGTTCGGCGAACAGCCAGAGCCTGCGGCTTTCCCGCATGACCGACCCCATGGACAGAAAAAGCCCCTCCAGCGTTCTTACGAGCAGGCCGTTGCCGGCGGCACGTGCGATGCCGAGATGGAAGGCCGCATCCGCCTTCTCCAGCAGCGCTTCCTCGTTCGAGGAGCCCATGTCCGCGAGTATGCTGCGAAGACCGGTAAGGTCGGCCTCACTTCGGCGGGAGGCGGCGAGGGCGGCGGATTCCGTCTCAAGGATAAAGCGCAGCTCCAGCCACTCCCGCAGCTGCTCGGCACTTTCGATTTCAGGAGCCTCCGCGGTCAAGGGCTCGCTTGTCCGCAGGACGAAGGTGCCGCCTCCATGGCGCACGTCGACCCAGCCCTGCGTCTTCAGCGACATCAGCGCCTCGCGTATCGTGGAACGGCCTACGCCATGGCGCTGGGCCAGCTGCTCCACGGAAGGCAGGCGCGTCCCCTCCGGCCACTCCCCTTGGCGGATATGATCCCGCAAAGTATCGGCGATAACTTCATAAGCTTTCCGAATCATACACATCGTCACTTCACTTTCCGTACCATGCTTAAGTACCGTCATTGTAGCATGTTTTGGCGCAAAGTGCTCGGTACTGGCATGACACGCATCCTTTCGGCATAGGCTCGGTACTACGTAAAGATAGTACTTCTCATTTCCCCGGTTACCAGTAAAATGAAAACTAAGATCAGGTCTTAACAACAGGCAACAAAATAAAATAGATGAGGTGTTGTTCATGAGAAAAAGACGGAATACGGCAGCGTTTAGCTTCTTGGCTTGGGGATCCTTTGCAGCGGCATTTATCGGAATGTTTATCGGAATTTATACACTGCAGGAGCCGCTTTCGGTGAAGGGCTATTACGCAGTGAGCGCACTTTACCTCACGATGGCGTCCTTCGTGCTGCAGAAGGTGGTAAGGGATAATCACGAAGACGAGTACAACGGCAAAAAGCGCAATACCGGCGCCTTCACCTTCCTGGCTTGGGTTTCCTTCGTACTGGCGCTGGCCGCGATGCTGATCGGTATCATTAACTTGGAGCAGCCGCTCTCCGTTAAGGGCTATTATGCGATGACGGCGCTGTTTCTGACCATGTCCTCCTTCGTGCTGCAGAAAACGGTGCGTGACAACAAGGAGGATGAGGCACTCGAACCGCCCGCGACAGAGGAGCATCTATAATGGGAATACCGCTTCGCGCCTCGGAAGGTGTGAGCGGTATTTTTTAGTATAGCGGAATATTCCCTACCCAAGGGGGAGGGGACGCGGTAGGCTGGTAAGAGTGTCATCAAGAGAAGAGGAGATGGTATAGATGACGACAACCATTCGGATCCGTCCTGCGACCGAGGAGGATGAGCCCTTTTTGCGGGAGATGCTGTATGTGTCGGTTTATGTGCCGGACGGAGCGGAACCGCCGGGTAGAGACATACTCGATTCGCCGGGAATAGGAGCCTATATCAAGGATTGGGGCAGGCCGGGGGACTTCGGCTTCATCGCGGAGACGGAGGACGGGCTGGCCATCGGCTCCGCTACGGCGCGGCTGTTCCAGGCAGACCGACCCGGCTACGGGTTTATTGACGAAGCGACGCCGGAGCTCGGAATTGCGCTGCTGCCCGCTTATAGAGGCTTAGGAGCAGGAACGAAACTGCTGCAAGCGCTGGCGGAAGAGGCGATGAAGAGAGGATATGAAGCCCTTTCGCTTAGCGTGGATCCGCGAAATCCGGCTGTCCGCTTATATAAGAGGCTCGGTTTTGTTGAAAAGGGCATGAGCGGCACATCGGCTGTCATGCGATGGAGCTTGAAAGAAACATGAGGAAGCCCTCCATGGAGGAGGGCTAGGATGCCGTCAATACCCATAGAGGATGATGGTGCCGCTATACGCCGTACCGTTGTTCGGGTTAATCGTGATTTGACTATTCCCGAGGGTGAGTCCGGGAATGTTGGCGGTATTATGCAGCACGATCGGGGGCTTTGCCAAAGGGGCGGGGAAGGCGATGGTTTGGGCTGTGCCCGTGCTGTTTACGTAGCCGGTCAATTCAAGGATGATTTTCCGGTAAGGCCTGGATGGGTTGGAGGTAGCAAAGCCGTCCTCCGCAATCATGGTGAGCACGACATTGCCCCCTGTGCTCCCCGTAACCGTAACCGGCCGGGGGGACCGGGGCATCAGGTAGCTTCGTCCGTCGCCGCCTACTGTAAAGTCGCTGTAATCGAACTCTCCCCGCCAGACGGCTCCGTTCCCATTCAGACGAAACACGCCAAGTCCTCCAGCCCGCTTGTAGAAGGGCGCATCCCCCGGCTCATACACCATACGCCCGAAGACAGAGCCGAGGACGACGGCATAATCCCGAGGTCTCGACAGAATGGCGTGATCCTGCCAATCGCTCCAGCTAAAGCCTACGTTGCGAATGATGGAGTCCTTTACCGTGCCGCTATCGGTTGCATTCCAGCGCTCGGTATAAATCGCCCCGTTGCCGATCGCCTCGAAGCGTAAATTATCGATCGTCCAGCCGTTGAAAAAGCCTTGGCTGGCACCCGGATTCGCAGGGGCAGGCTGATAAATGCCGTAAGGGCAATATCCGGTGTGGCAGCGCAGGATCCAGGTGCCCGAATGGCCTTCCTTGTCCCCGTTGATTGCAATCCCCGCCATTGCCGCTCCCGTAAATTCACTGTCCAGAATCGTATGATCGCCCTCATCCCGCTGCATATATAGATTGTAATAGTTTGCCTCCAGGCGGCAGCCGACAATTTGCACGTGGCTGGCACCGTTAATGTTGATGCCGTATTTGAAATTCGCGATCTTGACCCGGTTAAAAAAGCACTTCTTCGTCGCCTCAACCCCTACGGTTGTTGTTGTAATGGCCCCGATTTGTCTCGGTCCGGGACCGACGAGATACAAATCCTCCATCCCGGTGCCGTAGCCGGTCGCCGCGCTGCTGAGGAGAAACGCGGGGACATTGTCTCCGAGACTCGGAATCAGGATTCGGCTGGTGTTCATGCCGATGCCCCGGACGATAATGTTGTCCAAGGGGATGGGAGCCGTCAGGGAAGCCAGCCGGTAGTCGCCCCGGGAAAGCTGCAGCAGCCCGCCGCCTACGGAGTTCAAATAGGAAACGGCGCTTAAGAAAGCGGACGTATCGTCCTTCTGACCATCGCCTGCAGCCCCATAATCTTCGACGTGCGCAACCCCCCGGTAGCTGCCGGCAGGCGGGTTGCCTCCCCCGGCTGTCGACGTTTCGAAGGAAACATCGTCATGCCAGCTGCCCGTATACCAGGAGCCGATGCCGTGCCGGGTCGCCGTTTGATTAAAGGCATCGGCCGCCTTCAGCTTGGATTGTCCGTTATAAAATATCTCGATAGAGCTTCCGATAAAGGTCGCTTTGACCTCGCCTCCCTCCACATAGGAAATCGGGGCCGTACCGAGAGGCGTGTTCTGATCGTTCTGCCGTCTGTACAAGTTGATGGAATTCTGGTCGGAGCGAACCTCTGCAAAAAAATAGTTTTGGGCATTGGAAGCCCGGAAGGTTAGCCAGGCGGAGTTGCCGCCGTTCCCTTTCAGTTTTGCTTTGAGGGAACCGTCAGATTCGCCCGAATCGATCACGGCATTTTGATTACCAGAGCCTATGGCTTCCGCCCGGTTCGAATTAATCCGCCAGGAGCCGTTGAGAATTTGCCAAGGCTGTCCCGTTTCCGCTGTGCCCAGAGAGCTGCTTGTGCTTGCACGGTTGAAGGAATCCGTAAATATCAGCGCCATTCCGATCACCCTTTCTCTAAGTTAGCTTGAAATTGATATAGTATATGAGGTGGAAGATTAAAAGGTTTGGATAACTATGACACAGAAAGGGGAAAGTGGCTTTTTCGTCACATTGGCACGGGCTGACGGGGTCTGGGTCAAGGGGAATAGCTGTAAGGGATTTTTTATGTAGACGCGAAGGGTGGTTTTGATTACAATAAAGTCATCAGATGACCTGATGTATTTGTGAGGTCTGGATTAGGGAGAGGATAAAGCATGGCTTTGGCTGAATCGGTACGCAAGGAACTGGCTTCTATTGTAGGGGCAGGATGGTTCCGTGATGATAAAGAAACGCTCGTTTCTTACAGCTACGATGCGACGCCGCTGTATCAATCGATGCCGGACGGGGTCATTTTCCCTTCCTCGACGGAAGAGGTTTCCGCGATTATGAAGGTGTGTGCGGCGCACAAAATTCCGGTTACCCCCCGGGGAGCAGGGAGCAATTTGTGCGCGGGCGTGGTGCCGCTGAAGGGCGGAATGGTCATGGTGATGACGCGGATGAACCGGCTGATTGAGATTGATGAGGAGAATTTGACCGCCACTTTCCAAATGGGGCTGAATACCAAGCAGTTTCACCTTGCGGTCGAGGATACGGGCTTGTTTTATCCCCCGGATCCGAGCAGCATGATTATTTGCACGATGGGCGGCAATATTGCCCTTGGAGCGGGGGGCTTGCGCGGACTGAAATACGGCACGACGAAGGATTACGTCATCGGCCTGGAGGCGGTGCTGGCGAACGGGGACATCCTGCGTACCGGCGGGAAGCTGGTGAAGGATGTAGCCGGCTATGACCTGACCCGCCTGCTCGTAGGATCGGGCGGCACGCTGGCCATCCTCACGGAAGCGACGGTGAAGCTGGTGCCGAAGCCTGTTTATCGCCGCGCCATGCTGGCAGTATATGCGGACCTGCAGTCGGCGGCGAAGACGGTTTCACAAATTATCGCCAACCGCATAACTCCTTGTACGCTTGAATTCATGGATCAGGCTACCATCCAGGTGGTGGAATCGTTCGCCAAGATCGGACTTCCGGTGGAAGCGCAGGCCATTCTGGCGATCGAACAGGATGGCGAGGAAGCTCTTGTGGAGCGGGATTTGAAGCTGATCGAGGACATTTGCCGAAGTGCCGGAGCGATTCAGGTGAAGGTTGCGGCTACGCCGGAGGAGGGCATGAAGGTTATGGAGGCGCGGAGGAGCGCTTTGGCGGCATTATCCCGGCTTCGTCCTACGACGATCCTTGAGGATGCCACGGTGCCCCGCTCGAAGATTGCCGACATGGTGCTGGAGATCCAGCGGATCGCGGACAAATATAACGTGCAGATCTGCACGTTCGGCCATGCGGGCGACGGGAATCTGCATCCGACGGCGATGACGGATGCACGCGACGAAGAGGAGATCCACCGTGTGGAATCGGCCTTTGCCGAAATTTTTGAGGTCACGATAGCGCTTGGGGGAACGATTACCGGGGAGCACGGTGTAGGTCATGTCAAGGCGCCGTACCTGGAGTGGAAGGTAGGATCCTCGGGAATTGATTTGATGAAGCGGCTGAAGACGGCTTTCGACCCGGAGGGGCTGCTCAATCCGGGTAAGCTGTTCGCCGAGACGCGTAAGCGGATTGTGTTTGCCTCCGAGGCGGCTTCCTCGGATGCCGGGACCTCGGGCGAGGCTTCAGCGAAGGGCGGTGTGTGAGGATGGCGACGGAAATACAACGGTTAGCCGGAACGTTGAAGCAGACGCTGGACTCGGACCAGCTTACAAACTGCATGCGCTGCGGCTTCTGTCAGTCGGCGTGCCCGACTTTCCAGGAGACCGGTCTGGAGGCGGCGTCGCCGCGGGGACGGATCGCCTTGATGAAGGCGGTGGCCGACGGGCTGATGGAGCCGGATGCGGCGTTCAAGCAGCAGATGGATCTGTGCCTTGGCTGCCGGGCCTGCGAGCCGGCCTGCCCGTCCGACGTCAAGTACGGGCAGCTCATCGAGCAGACTCGGGAAGCGATTGCCACGGAGACGGACTACCCGTGGCACGTGCGTTCGCTGCGCAAGCTGTTCATGGAGCAGCTGTTCCCCCATCACGGGCGCATGCGCGTGATGGGCGGCCTGCTCCGGCTGTACCAGCGCAGCGGCTTGCAGCGCCTGGCCCGAGCGGCCGGCGTGATGAAGCTGTTCCCGCAGCATATGCGGGAAATGGAAGCCGTGCTGCCTGAGGCGGGCAGCGACGGAGTTGTGCTGCGCTGGCAGCGGCTCGGCCTGCCTGCGCGAGAGGAGCAGGCGCCGGATGGGGCGCGGCTGCTTGTCATTCCCGCGGCC
This sequence comes from Paenibacillus sp. GD4, assembly GCF_030846225.1. Lineage (NCBI taxonomy): Bacteria > Bacillati > Bacillota > Bacilli > Caryophanales > Paenibacillaceae > Paenibacillus > Paenibacillus sp. GD4. The sequence continues at coordinate 2,046,959 of NZ_JAVCYK010000001.1, read as the reverse complement.
GGCGAGCCTCTTGCCCGCGTGGGACTGTTCCGCGGCTGCATCATGGACGTCCTGTTCACGGATACCAACGTGAACACGGTCCGTCTGCTGCGCCGTGCGGGATACGAGGTCGTCATCCCGACCTCGCAGACCTGCTGCGGTGCGCTTCACGCGCACGCGGGTGAAACGGCCAGCGCCCGGAGGCTGGCCGAGCAGAACATCGCCGCCTTCGGGGGAGCTCGCATCGATTGGATTGCGAGCAATGCCGGCGGCTGCGGCGCCAGCTTGAAGGAGGCGGACCACCTCCTTCATCAGGATGCAGCTTTGGCGGGTCCCGCCAAGCAATTTGCAGCCCGCGTCCGCGACGTGTCGGAGCTGCTCGCCGAGGGCCGCCCTCTGCCGTTGAAGCGGCAGGCAGGCTCAACCTCGCAGGTCGTGACGTATCAGGACTCTTGTCATTTGCGCAATGTGATGCGCGTGCAGTCGCAGCCTCGCGAGCTCGTCCGCTCGGTGCCCGGCGTTCAGCTGCGCGAGCTTCAGGGTGCCGACCGCTGCTGCGGCTCCGCCGGCATCTACAACCTGACGCAGCCGGAGATGTCCGCCAGCGTGTTGGACCACAAGATGGAGAATGTAGAGCGAACCAAGGCGCAGGTTCTTCTAACCGCTAACCCCGGCTGCCTGCTCCAGATGAAGTGGGGCGTCCAGCGTGCGGAGCTGCAGGGCAAGATGGAAGCCCTGCATTTGGTGGACTTTTTGGCGGAATCGCTGGATGAAGAGGAAAGAGAGAGAAGCTAGTGCTGGTTTCAGCGCCCGGATCTCGATGAGATTTCGGGCGTTTTTGTGCTACTCGTGTGTAGTGAAGGAGCATATCCTACAGCCTTGAAACGTTATCCCTTTCGCTCAGTAGCTCAGCGTGGGCCTGCATCTCGACCTCATTGTATCTGAGCCATGGGGATAAGGTGGGTTTATCGTCGCGCTTCGATTAAGTGAGCGCCCGGGTCTCGATGAGATTTCGGGCGTTTTTGTGCTACTCGTGTGCAGCGAAGGAGCATATCCGCACAGCCTTGGAACGTTATCCCTTTCGCTCAGTAGCTCACTATCGACTGGCACCTCGACCCACTGTTCTGAGCCATGGGGATAAGGGTCCAACGGATTCGAATGAAGAGAACGGGTACTGAAATGGATACGAGACACGAATAGGTGGACATAGGCAAGGTGATGTTTTTGATGTGACATCTTAACCTCATCGGAACTGAGCCACGGGGATAAGAATCCAACGGAAGAAATACAGGAAAAGTGTAGCGGTGGCGTTCGAGCCCAATGGCAAATCTGCCACTGCAAGAACTAAATGCTTCGAAATCCCTGGATTAGTGTGAGATCTGCTATTACAAGGTCCAAGCGGATTTCAGTTAAGGGGAATCCGCGCCTGCAATGGCAAATCTGCCATTGCAGGGACCCTAAGGTGCGAATTGCAACCATTTAGTGTGAAATATGCGATTAAACGATGCAAGAGATCCCCTCACGCACAGAAAAGCCCGCCGCTCCGAAGAGCGGCGAGCATGACCGTCATCCGACGGAGACAACCTGAGGAGCCTTCACCTGCAGCGGCAGAGTGAAATAGAAACAGCTTCCGTGGCCCCAGTCGCTTGAAACCCCGATCTCACCGCCGTGCAGCTCGACGATTTCTTTGGCGATGGCAAGGCCCAGGCCGCTGCCGCCGTCGGCGGAATTGCGGGACTTGGAGCCGCGGTAGAATCGGTCGAAGAGATGGGGCAGATCTTCTTGGGCAATTCCGCTGCCGGTATCCGTTACTTGAACGAGGAGGGCCCCCCCATCGACGCTGACCCCGCCCACAAGCCGCAAGCTTCCGCCTCGCGGTGTATGCTTGATGGCATTGTAGACAAGATTCGAGATGACTTGTCCGATCCGGTCCGGGTCTGCGATGACGGCGAAGCCGCCTTGCTTCAACGGCTCCTGCAGCATCAGCTCATACCTCAGCCCGGCTTGCTCTGCGTCGATCTCATGCTTCTGGTACAGCTGCTGCAGCAGCTCGGCGGCCTCACAGCTGCTGTGGCTTAACTGAAGCTGACGGGTCTCCATTTTGCTCAGAAGGAACAGGTCCTTAATCAGCCTGCGAATGCTCAGTACGCGAGAATGCACGACCTTCAAGTATTTCTGCTGCTGAGCAGGCTCGGTAATGACGCCGTCAATCAAAGCCTCGACATAGCCCTGGATGGAAGTTAGCGGGGTCCCTAAGTCGTGCGAAATATTCGATAGCAGGTTGCGGCGGGATTCCTCCATTCGGCGGATTTCCTCCGTCCGCTCTCGCACCTTGTCCTCCATATGCTGATAAAGGCGGGCGTTCTCCAGCGAAATGGCCGCCTGAGAGGCAAGGATGTCAATCACCGTGCGGCGTTCCTCGGTAAAGGCATGAGTGGCCAGCGAGTTCTCCAGGTAGAGGACGGCTGTCACCGAGCCTTGATACATCACGGGCAGACAAAATACGGATCGTGCGCTGCCGTTTTGCACATAAGGATCGTTCTGGAACATGACCTCCGAGGAGGCATCCTCGAGCACCAGATGCTCCGCTGTCCGTACCGTATAATAAACAATGGACATCGGGAGCTTACCGTACACCGTCACCGGCAGGGAGTCCAGAATGTGAATTTGTTCCCCCTCGGCGGTCGTTTCCGCTTCTACCTCCACGATCAGACTGTCCTTCTCTTTCATGAGAAAGACACCGCGAGTAGCTCCGGCTGTCAGCATCACGACCCGCATCAGCTTCTGCATGAGCTGCTCCCAGACGATTTCGCCGGAAATCATCTGAGAGGCCTTGACGATAGCGGCCAGATCAAGCGAAATCGGAGACATCGTGGTCGTCGAATGGGCCGAGAGGCCAAGGCCGTTAGGCGGCACCAGCAGCAGCCAGTCGGGGAACATCCGCTCAAGCAGCTTGGCCTTCGCCTTCGCTCCCCACCGGACGTACCCCTGGTACGCCTCGGCCATGTATACTTTGCCGACCTGGTCCTGTCCCCGCTGGGCGTAGAAACGTGCCGCCCGCTCGGCTGCCAGGGCCTCGAACTGCGTAAACCCGCCGAAGCGCGCCGAGTGGATCGCGGCATGGTAGCAGGGCTCGGCTTTGCGGGCATTGCCGCCAACCCGGTAACGCTCGGCTTCCGCCAGCTGGTACAGATGCTTGTAGTTGTCGGGGCAATGCTCCGCCCACGTCTTCAGCTTCCGGCAGATGCCCCGAAGCCTCCGTTCCTCAAGCAGCCGCTCCCGGCCGGAGAGGTGGGGGATGACCGCTGCCAACGTCAGCGCGTAATAGAAGTAATGCTCGACGGTGTGAAAGAGCGCCAAAGACACATGCACAAGCGCTTGGGAGCGGCGGGCCTCGTCCAGCGCTTCCTTGTAACGCTCGAACATGTAGTAGAGCTTCATTTTTTTCATGTAATACACTTGCAAAATCACTTGGTTGAAGCAGGCTTCGAGCTTCTTCACCCGATGGGCTTCCTCCTCAGGTGAAGCCGCCAGCACGAACGAAGGCTCCTCCACACCCTGCAGGTTGTTCAGCACGTGGCTGAGCAGCTCCAGCATGTACACCGTATCCTTGCTGTGCGTTTGCCTTACGAAAGGCAGCTGACGCCGAATGTCCTCCTGAACCTGGCTTAATCGCACTCCTAGAAAATCCGACATCAAGATGGTGTACGTCACCGCATAACTCGCAAACACAAGGTCCCCCGCCTCCATCGCCGCGTGAAACGATTTGGAGAGGTGGTCAAGGCTCGTTCGCATATGCCGTTTCCACGGATTGATGAACACGGCGAACGTAAACCGGCTCTTGCTCTTCAGGCTTTGCTGGTGAAACCGTTCGCTAAGCGCTACCCCGAGACGACCGAACTCCTCGCTCAAAGTAAACTGACCGAAGCCTGAGCCGATCATGAGCCCGTAAGCATTATAGGCGTTGGACGACTCGAAGGTGTTCCCGTGCTTCAGGGACAGATTCACGATCTGGAGAAGCATGTAAAGGTAAAGATTCGCGTTAACAAAATAAGCCGGCGTGCCCACATTCATCATCAGCTTGGCGAGCATCATCGTTTCTTCGTTCGTCATCTGCTTCAGATGCAGCAGATCCTGTACGGTTTTGCGGCCCATACGCATCCGGATTTTGCCCATGATCAGCAAAATGTCGGTACGGCCGGGGGAGGATGAGAGCTTCAAGCCAAGGCTGCGTAGTCCCTCCATGCCGATGGCGACCGCCGCTTCATGCTCAACCATATTGGTCAGCATAATGACCATGATATTGTAAGCCTCCGCCCGGTCGAGATGGGTTCGGGCGCGTGTCGTCAGAAGCGTAAACTGCGCTTTCGCTTCATCGAAGCGGCCGTTCAAATAGTCGGCCTCCATCATGCCGAGCTGCAGAGGATAGGCCAGGTCATAGCGCTGGTGCCAGCCTTCTTCGCCAAGCAGGTCAAGACCGCCGCCGAATAGGCTGCCGTGCCAACGGCCTTGCGACCGGCCTTAAGGTTCAGAACAGCCAGCCGTTCCTTCTCTTCCTGATCTTCAATCAATGCGGAGCCTGCGTTATAATGGTTGGCGGTTTCAAAAAGCGCCTCATCCCCCTGATGCTCCAAGCGTTCGGCAAGCAAGCGCCCGAGCCGCAGGTGAATGGCATGCTTCTCCAGCACGGGAACATGCTCATAACACCATTCACGAATTTTGTCATGCAAAAATTTGAACCGAATCGGCTCATGACCCGGTGTGCTCGAGTCCGACGGCTGATCTCCGCTTTGAAACGGCAAAAATTTGTAGGCTGTACCGATGGGCATGATCAGGTGGGCTTGAATCGCTTCCCAAAGCGAATCGAGCGTTTCCTGCTGCGAATCTCCGGCGAGAATGGCCAGCTGCTGTAAATCGAAATGAAAGCCGATGCAGGAAGCGAGACGAAGCACCTGAACGGCTTCCGCCGGAAGGGCCTCGATTTTGTCACCGACCATGCCGAGCACATGATCGCTTAAGTTCAGCTCGCGAATGGTGCAGGAATCCCACATCCACCTTGCCTCTTCATAATCGAAATAAAGCAAGCCCTTGCGGTGCAGCTCGGTAAGGAACTGCTTCAGATAAAACGGGTTGCCTCCCGTTTTGTGAATCAGCATCCCTGCCAAATGGCGGCAATCCTCCGGTCCGCAGTTCAGCGTGTCGCACAGCATACGGAGCACGTCTTCGGGCTCCAGCGCCTGCAGGACGATCGATTCCGCATCGGCCTTCTTGTCCAGCTCGCCAAGCAGCCAGTTCAGGGCATGAGCCTCCTGCAGCTCATTGTCGCGATAAGCGCCGATGATGAGGAACGATTCCAGCTTGGCCTCCTCGATCAGATAGAGCATCAGCTGGAGCGAGCCTTGGTCTGCCCATTGCAGATCGTCGAGGAACAGGATCAAAGGGGTTCCATGCGCGCTGAAGCATGTCAGGAAGAGGCGAATGGCGGTGTGAAACCGCTGCTTGGCTTCCGACGCAGGAAGCGGCTCTACCCGGGGCTGCGGCCCTAAGATCCATTCCAGCTCAGGAAGAACCTCAGCGAGAACGGGGGCATGCTCGCCAAGCGTGCTACGCAGCGCGTTCGCCTTGGTTTCCAGCTCCTCTCCCGATTCGGAGGCAAGCCGGCGGATCAGTAGGCGAAAGGCTTGCAGGAACGCGGAGTAAGGCACGTGGCGACGCAGGGAATCGAATTTACCTAGAATGAATTGTCCCTCGTCCTCATTCGCCCTTTTCATCATCTCGAGAATAAAGCTGGACTTGCCGATGCCGGAGTAGCCTGAAACGAGCACGCAGATGCTCTCGCTGAACGATAGCCGCTCATACACGGCATGCAATCGCTCGAGCTCTTGCTCCCTTCCGTATAAACGCTGAGGTATATAAAAGGAATCCTTCCGATCATTGGTGCCGATCGCGAACTCATCAGACAAGCTGGAGGACAGCAGTCCCTCATAGCAATGCTCCAGATCGCAGAGCAGTCCGTAAGCGCTCTGATACCGGTCCTCGGCGTTTTTGGCCAGGCATTTCATGACGATATCGGATACGGACTGCGGGATGCTCGGATCCATTTGAGCGGGAGGCAGAGGGGCTTTGGCAATGTGGCTGTGAATGAGCTCCATCGGCTCGGTCGTGGTGAAGGGCAGCTGCCCGGTCAGCAGCTCATACATGGTTACGCCGAACGAATAAAAATCCGTCCGCCGGTCGATGACCCGGTTCATGCGTCCGGTTTGCTCCGGAGACATGTGGGTCAGCGTACCCTCCAGCTCCCGGGGACTCAGCGGCTCCGAGGTTTCGGTATCGAGCAGGGAAGCGATGCCGAAGTCGGTGATCTTAACCGTTTCGCAGGAGGAATCCACGATGATATTGCTTGGCTTCACATCCTTATGAATGACGCCGCTTCGATGCAGCGATTCGAGGATCGCCGCCAGCTTCACTGACAGCTGGAGCGCTTCACTCAGCTCAAGGCGCCTTCGGGCGAGCAGATGGTGCAAGGACTCGCCTCCGAAGTCCTCCAGAAAAAGCGCATACGATCTGCCGTCGGGAACCATGGCGAGCGGTCGTACAACCCCCGGAAGATTGACGCTTCTTGCAATGTCGTACTCCCTGTGCAGCCTTGCATCGTCCTCCGGCAGCGGATGGTCGGAACGAAGCCGTTTGACAATGACATGTCTTCCCGTGGCTTGATGCCTGCCGCGGCTGATGAGTGTCCGTGTTCCCTCATATATGGTTTCAACCAAGTCATAATCGGATATTGAGATCAAATGTCCAGGCTCCTCAGTTGTGATATGATCCCATAATTATACAACAGATTTGAGATGAGGTGTGCGTTAGGCGAACAATTCTCCGATTGCCGTTCTGCCGTCCCACGGTTCATCCTTGCGGAAGCGGGTACGGTCATTCGAATGCCAAGGCGCGAGCCAGTCGATATGAAAGGCTTCGTACCGGTACATCTCGAACACCTCACAACGCTCCGCTTCGACCCCGGATGCCTCCAGAATGGCGTTTACCGCCCGGCGGGCCGCTTCGTTAGCTCCTTCCATAGTGGCCAGGTCCGTATTCGTGCGAACATAGTCCGAGGCCAGGAACAGGTTGGAAACGCTGGTGTAGGCATACGGTCTTAGCGGCCAGGTATGGACCTCGTTGACGAGCAGCGGCTCAATATTCACGCAGTTTTGCCCGCCGTTTGTGAACTGGATATCGGTATCAAGGAACGAGGAGTGGAGCACCTCATCCCGCAAAATCTCCGTGCCGACATTCAGCCCCTTCTTCAGCTGATACCACACCTCTTCACGGATTTCTTCCGCCGTGCATTCCATCGCCGGCTTTTTATGCAGCTCTCCCGGCGTTGTCCAGTCCGACACATCGACGGAGAGGATGCCTTTGACCGTACCGTCACCATATTGGCTGAGATCAACGTGGGGCCAGAACTGCTTTTGCGAAATGGACGTCAGCGACCAGGGGGAATCGAAATACATCACGTGACCCGGGGTTACGGGAACGTCCTCTTTGAGGTAAAACTGAATGCCGTTCATCCAATCCACCGCGCTGGACAGACGACGAATGTTATCCAGGTCCACATGCGCATCGGCCGCTTCATCCGTGATGAACGTAGCCATCACCTCTACAGGAAAGGCGGCGACATAATAGTCCGCTTCCACCTCGTAGGTAACCCCGTCGCGGGTGACAATCACCTTCTGCACCTGACCGTCCCGGATATCGATCTTCTCCACTTTGGCATCAAGATGATAGGTTACATGCTTTGCCCGCAGGTAGTCGAGCCAGGGCTGAATCCAGCGGTCATTGGTCGGACCGTTCAGGATGCGCACGAAGGAGGTGCCGGGCGTTAACAGGTCCATTGTCATTTGGGCGGCTACTGTACCTACGGTCTTGGTGTTCGCTTTGGTCGATTTGCAGGCTACCAGAGTGCGCGTAATGTTGGCGAAAACCTTCTGGAAGGTGGGGGAGTGCTGGGCCGCTTCGATAAAATCCCACCAGGCGATGCGCTGGTACTCCTCTTCGCGGCGCTCGTCACAGCTGGTCATTACCTGCCACAGCTTGTCCGTATATTGGTCGATGTCCTCCATCGTAAGTCCCAGGCCGTTATCGAAGAGGGTGTGAATCACCGTTTTAATATTACCGGGTGTCAGCTCCATCTTGGTGACGAGCTCGACCATCGGGTGGGTTTCCGTCGAAATATTCAGCCGGGGCACCTCCACTAGATTGTCATATACGGTTTGTTTGCCGTAAGGAATACGCTTCATCGTGTCGATGACATGCTTGTAGAACTTCGGGAACAGCCGGAAGCCGTGTTCCCCCGGAAGGTCCGGACGCCCATCCTTGCCTGACCCTTCAAAGGGCATGCTCCGCGCTTTACCGCCCGGGATTTTTTTGAATTCAAACACCTCTACTTCAAATCCGCGTAACATCAGTTCATGGGCCGCAGTCATACCGGCTACACCGCCGCCTAGGACAGCCACTCGTTTCCCCATCGGAAAATCCCCCTTTTTTTGCCTATTTCCTCCAATTTTAATACAAAGAGTCCTAGGAATAAAGTCCTTTTCTGCGGAAAATGGTCGAATCTCGCGAAAACGCAATGATCACTTTGTGCTACTTTTCAGCGATTCGGGGGGTACCGGCGAACCGGGACCGAAAGTACACTAAAGAGGAGAAGAGCGATAACAAAGGAGGCCGATGGGCATGATCACGAAGGGACAGCCGTTTTCTATTGAGCAGTATCGGGAGGAAGGGTATTGCGGACCGATTCAGGGGCTTACACTGCAAGAGGCGGATGATTACTATGAACGCTTCTTCGGGGTTCTAGGACAGTCCCGGTACGAGCCGGGCCCGGCTGGGATGAATTTATCCGCCTGGCATCAGCGCCACCGCTGGGCTTACGAGCTGGCTACGCATCCCGGCATCGTAGCTGCAATGAAGCAAATTCTTGGGGACGATCTGGTGCTGTGGGCGATGCATTTTTGGTATAAGGAACCGGGAAACGGCAAATACATTCCATGGCATCAGGACATCAATTATTGGCCGATGGAGCCCGCAATTAACGCTACGGCTTGGGTGAGCCTCGGGTGGTCGATTCGCGAAAACGGCTGTCTGCGGGTTATTCCGGGGACGCATCGCAGCATCGTCGAGCATGCTTCGACAGGCGACGAGAGCAGCGCCTTTACGCAGGGGATCGCGGCGGAGCTGATAGACGAATCGAAGGCCGTAGATGTCGAGATGTCCCCGGGCCAGATCGCTTTTTTCAATGAAGCGACCTTCCATGGCTCGGACCGCAACGATTCGAATATTCCCCGCGTCGCTTTTTCGGTACGATACACTACACCGGAGGTGAAATTTCTTATGGAGGAGTGGGGAGGCGACACAAGCCGAATCCGCACTTATCTCGTGAGCGGAGAGGACCGGTTTCGTTTGAACGACAGCATCAAGGGAGTCATACCTGCAACCTAAAGAAGCGGCGGCCGCGCGACGGTCGCCGTTTTTATGTTTTCCGCAGCAGAACCAATGGTTTCCATGGATTTTCCAGTATTCGAGGCTTGGCATCCTTTGTATAAATCCGTTATGATGAGGGAAATAGGGCATGCTAGGAGGAGAGTGGATGGTTCCCCTGCAGCTGTTTATCGAATCGCTTATCGTCCGGTTCTGGCACGTGAAGGATTATGCCCTGGACAGCAGCTGGCGCATCGGCGCAAGAGAGCTTCAGCATAACGTCCTGTGGTACGTTCGGCAAGGCCGGTTCTCTCTAAGCGTCAACGGGACAACCTACTCCGGGGAAAGCGACAGCGCTTACTTGCTGCCCTCCGGCTCGGAGGTCGCCGTGTATGCCATCTCGGCTGAAATCTCGCTGATCAGCGTCAACTTCGATGCGGAGATTTCCTTCTTGAGCGGCCGAAGCTGGTCGGAGCTGCTCCGCCTGCCTGTGCGGACGGAAGATCCGGCTCAAGAGCTGGCGCCTTTATTTGAACATATGCTAGTCCACGCATCCGAACGGCAAAGGATCGGTCAGAGTCTGCTGCTCCAATCGGACCTGCTGCGGATCTTGTCCGCGCTGCTCGATCATGCGGCCCATTCGCCTCCGGCGGACACGGCCGCTTCGATTGCGATGGACAGCCGGATTCATACGATCGTCGATTATTTGTTAGGTCATCCGGAATACTTGCCATCGATCGGAGAGCTGGCTGAATTCGTGCTGCTCAGCGAGTCGCATTTGCGCAAGCTGTTCCTGCAGCATACCGGCATGTCCCCGCTGGCCTTCCTGCATCAGCTCAAGATGGAGCAGGCCAAGCGGCAGTTGATCCTGAGCAACAGGCGCATATCGGAAATCGCGTTCGGGCTCGGCTTTGAGGATGCGAACTATTTTACAAGATTGTTCGGCAAGTTGACGGGCACTACCCCGCAGCAATATCGCCGGCAGCATCGGCTTTGGACACATGAATCGAAGGAATCACCATAGAGCATCGAACAAAGGAGAGTGTTACCCGATGAAAAAATTTGTGCTAGGACTGTTATGCGGTGCGATCTTGGCGGCGTCGACTACGCTATATGCATCGGATGAAATCCGAGCGACGTTATTCCCGGTTACGTTTCAATTCAACGGGGAAACCAAGGATCTGGGATCCCGCTTTGCCGTGCTGAATTACGACGGTCATACGTATGTGCCTGTCCGTTTCATGGCAGAGCAGCTGGGGGCAGGGGCACGTTATGATGAGACGACCCGCACGGTTTCGGTACAGTCGTCACCGGCAAGCGGTAGCGATTCGGATAAAAAGGTATGGTCGGTTCAGTACCGGCTGGAGCGGGGAATGTCCCAGAAGGACGTGAAGCCGATCATCGGCGAGCCCTCCTTCGTCACGTTGATCGACAGCAGCAGGCAGCAGGTGTCGAGGTATGATTTTGGCGCCGGCGCCGACTATAAGCACGGGGGCCTGAATGTGGATACGGAGGGCTTGCTTAAAGGGAAGCTTGACGCGCAGCTCTTCATTCGCTGGACAACCGAAGGCGCAATCGAACGAATGGACCTCTGGTATGCGAAAGGAACGGAGGCTCAGCGTACAGTCCATACGTATATCGTTTACCCCGACGGTACGGTAGCGGAAGGGCTTTACGAATAACGCATGCTTTGCCCAATTCCGCCACTTCCGAAAGCTTTTCCGGGAGCTTGTACATAGCTTCGGAGAAGGTAAGGCATCCTAATTTCGTTCTATGGAACAAATTCAAGGAAAAGTGAGTGGAGGATTTCCAAATGCAAATCGAGCAGCCGCGTTATGCCGCACATGAGTTCCTGGAGACCCAGGAAGCGATTCGAACGAAGGCAGCGAACATCGAGCTGTACGGCGTGATGTTTGCGATGGCCAAGGACACGCATCTGAAGGATATTTTGTTTAATCAGCAGCGCCGGATGATCGAGGGCTACAACTTCCTCTCCAATCTGCTGCGCGGCCGCGGCATGGCGATGGCGCCGCACACGCCGCATTTTCACGTGTATGAAAGACCGCAAACAGGCTTGAAGCAGCCTCAGATGCAGGCGCCGAATCCGAATGCTACCGAGCTTTCCGACCAAACGATCGCGACGCTTGCGCTGAATATGCACAAAACCGGATCGATGATGTCGATGCTTTGGGCTTCGGAATGCGTTGACCCGGATATCCGCTCGTTCCATGCTACTTCGGCTAATATTTGCCAGGAGATGGCTTACGAGATGTTCCAATACATGAACTATCGCGGCTTCTACCAGGCTCCTCAGCTGGCGAACCATACCATGCGCACCATGATGCAGGGCATCGCGCCGATGGCGCAGGGCCAGCAAAATTATCAGACGCATTTTCAACAATAAGTAAGAAGAAAAAGCCGAACCGGGAGTCAATAGCTCTCCGGCTCGGCTTTTTCCATTCGATCCTTATACTAAGAAGCCGCCCAGTGTGATGATCACCAGCAAGATGTAGAGCACCAGAATCGCACCTGTGGAAGTGTAGCCGCCTGCAACTGTCATATGTTATTCCTCCTTTAGGTTCTTCAGTTCTCCGGGGCTTGTGGCCTCGGTACAATACTACTATATGCTCGGGGACGAAAGACGGGTGGGTAGAGGCCCGGGATTTGAAAAATGGGTAGAAACCTAGTCGTAGGTCCCGGCCGGCGCATTCTGACACTCGCCTAACTTGTCACCTCTGCCTTCCCGGTGCGGAGGTTCTTTTGCATTGCGGGGCACGCCTTTGTCATTTTGGAACGGTTTGTGCTATCTTGGTAGATACAATGCTTGAGAGGCAGGGATATCATGTCGGAATCCAGGAAAAAGAGAATCGTATGCTTAGGGGAGCTGCTCATTGATTTCGTCCCGGAGACGAACGGACAGCCGCTTTCCGATGTGCCCGCCTTTCGCAAGGCTGCGGGAGGGGCACCCGCCAACGTAGCGGCGGCCGTAGCGAAGCTGGGCGGCTCGGCCCGTTTCATCGGGAAGACGGGACGCGACGCGTTCGGGCAGTTCCTGCGCAGCACGCTGGAGGACGCCGGCGTGGATGCCCGGCTCGTGGAGACGGATGCGGCGCGAACGGGCCTTGCCTTCGTCTCGCTCCGCGAGGACGGCGAGCGGGACTTTTTGTTCTACCGCGAGCCGGCAGCCGATATGCTGCTGGAGGCGCAGGAGGTGGACGCCGCGTGGCTGGAGGACGCGGCGGTGTACCACTTCGGCTCGGTATCGCTGATCGCCGAGCCCTGCCGTTCGGCCACGCTGGAGGCGGCTCGTAGGGTGCGCGAGGCCGGAGGCCTCGTGTCCTACGACCCGAACCTGCGGCCGATGCTGTGGCCTGACGCGGATCGCATGCGTCAGGAGGTGCTAGCCCACATCGGGCTCGGCGATGTGGTGAAGGTCGGCGAGGAGGAGCTGACGTTCCTCGCCGAGGAGAGTGACGCCGCCGCCGCGGAGCAGCGGCTGCTGGCGCTGGGCGCCCGCGTGCTGGTCGTGACGCTGGGCGGCGAAGGCTGCCGCGTCGTCACGTCCGGCGGCGCGCGCATTCGCGTGCCCGGCTTCCCGGTGCACGCGGTGGACACCACCGGCGCCGGCGACAGCTTCGTCGGCGCCATGCTGCACCGGCTCGTGGAGCTGGGCGTCACGGCCGAAAGCGTGGTGAGTCGCCTCAGCGACGAGGCGACGGTGCACGACGTGTTCCGCTTCGCGAACAAGGTCGGCGCATTAACGACAACGCGCCGCGGGGCGATCCCGGCGCTGCCTACCCTAGCCGAGGCGGAAGCCTTCCACCCCGGCAGCTAAAAAACAAGCCTGCAGCGGATTATCTCGCTGCAGGCTTTTTCACTTAATATACTCGAATCTCGTATACCTCGGCATAAGGCGTGCCGTTGGTCGCTTCGACCGCCAGGCGCAGCTTCGCGGCTGTCACTGGAGCGTCCAGACGATGCACCCGCTTGCGCTTGCGGTTCGCCGTCTCCCGGTGTAGCACGGTCCATGCCCCATCTATCAGCGCTTCCACGCGGTAGTCGCGTACCAGCTCCGGGATAACCTCGAACGGGGTCCGGTGGTGGTGCAGGTTGATCAAATCCTCGTTCACATCGTCGTTAAAGACGATATGCACCTCTTGAATCGCCGTTCCTTCACTCCAGCTCAGCTCAACCGAAGCTTCCCCGCCGGCAAGCGGCTCCGACACCCACAGGTGAGGGCCGCCATAGGGGCGAAGATACCCGTCGGTTACGTTCTCCGCGGCAAAGGCGGATGTCTCCGGATAAGCGCGGAAGCAGAACGGCTTCCGGTTCAAGCCGCGCATCGACCATTGGACGACGGGCTGCGTCGGGGTGTGATCCTCCAGCTGCTTCACCGTGCGGCCTTCGCCGACCCGCTTGAAGGACAGTACGCCCGTTTGCTGCACGTCGCTTGCCAGCAGGGATACGGCCGCATTGGCGCGGACGATAACGAAGGCGTTCTGCGCGCTTTCCGGCTTCCACGCCAGCGGCACGCTCACCCATTGGCGCTCTCCGGCGCCAATCGCCGCAGAGCCGGATACCTCGAACGTGTGAGGCACATAGTTCTCGGCACGGCCGGTGCTCCAGAGCTCGACCTGCAGTGTGGTTGCCTCGGCGGCATCCACAAGCAGCTCCAGCTTCTCGAGCTCCGGTGCTACCGGCAGCAGCAGAGCCAGATCCGTATCCAGCTTCACGGCCTCCGCCGGCGCTTCTACAGCAAGGCGGCACAAAGTGCTGGAGGCGGTAACGGTCGCTTGCCTTGCCGCATCGGCTGCGTCCTCATTGCGCAGTCCGATGACCGAGGCATCCTGCTTCAACAGCGTCTGCTGCAGCTCGGCCAGATGGTTCTCGTACACGCCTCTTGGCGTTGTACCGTGCTTCACGGCCAGCGCAGCACCGGTCCCCGCCGCTTCCCCGATCACGGCGCAGGTGGCCATGACCCGTGTCGTACCGAAGGCGACGTGGGATGCGCTGATATTGCGCCCCGCGAACATCATATTCCGTACATTCACGGAATACGTGGAGCGGAACGGAATGTGGTAGTTGCCGTCCATATGCATGTGCTTCGAGCCGCTCTCCGTGGAGTACATTCCTTGCGGCGGATGAAGGTCGATCGACCAGCCGCCGAAGGCGATCCGGTCCTCAAATTCCCGCTGGGCGATAATATCGTTCTGATTGAGCACGTAATCCCCGACAAAACGACGGTATTCCCGCTTGCCCGGCAGCGTGCCCACCCATTCGAGGGTCATATTCTCGGCGTTGAATTTGCCTGAGTTTTTAATGTAGTCCCAAATGCCGTAAATGACGGACCACAGCTCATCGCGGATGCGCTCGTTCTCATGCACCGTATCCAGCTCGCCGCCCCATTCGATCCACCAGTAATGGCAGCCCGAATCGCCGCTGCGAATGACGCGCTTCATCGGAATGGTCGTTTTCGTAATATCCTTTGCGAAGCTTGGCGGAATGTATTTGACCGGCTGGCCGGCATCCTTGGAGTAGAACAGGATCGTGCTGCCGAGAGTAATATCGTCCGCTACCTCCGGCGCCCATTCCTCATTGTATTCGTGCTGTGCTTCGCGGCCAAGACGGAATTTGGCGCCCGCAAGAAAGCCGACCAAGCCGTCGCCTGTGCAATCGAGGAACATCTCGCTTTCGAAGCGAATGCGCCGCTCGGAGCCCATCATCCAGCCCGTTACCGAAAGGATGCGCCGATCGTCCTCGTCGCCCTCCGCTTCGACCTCATGCACGTCCGTGTTTAAAAAGAGCTGTATATTTTTCTCCGCCCGGACCGCCTCCAGCACCACCAAATCCCAGAAATACGGGTTCCCCTCCGGGTTGCGGAACTGGTTCTCGACGAACATTTCGCCCATGATGCCGGTTTCGCGTGCATATCGTTGCGTACCGTGCGCTGTCGCGCCGCATACCCATACGCGCACCTCGCTGCTGGCGTTTCCGCCGAGGACCGGTCTGTTCTGCACAAGAGCGACCGTACGGCCGAGCCTGGCGGCAGCAATGGCGGCGTTCACCCCGGCGAGCCCTCCGCCGATGACGGTAATGTCCGTCTGAATCGTTTCATGTCTCATCTTCAGTCACCTCGAGATTAAATATAATATCTAAAATTTCACCTTGAATTGAAAGCGGATAACATTTCACATAACCAATTGTATCGAAAGCTATTTACTTTTTACATACACGGATTTACGATAGACATATACAAAATTTCAAGGGGGTTACGGCATGTGGGATCCTCGTATCGCCCCGATTACGATTTCACACGTTTATTGGAAGCAAAAGCCGGCGTTTCAATTTCGCGAGGACGAATATGCCGATTGGGTGCTGTTTGCGGTAGCGGACGGCCGGTTCCGTTATCGGATCGAGAGCTTCTCCGGGGAGGCCGGCTTCGGCGATCTCATTTTTTGTCCTCCTTCTACGGTGTTTGAGCGGGAGGTGCTGGAGCCGGTTTCGTTTTATTTTTATACTTTCGGCTTGGATTCCGAAGGAGATGAGGCGCCGCGTCCTCCCGTCCATCTGACCGTGAAGGATCATCACCGCTTGGCCTCGACGTATCAATACATGGAGCAGGCGATGCAGCAGGGCTTAGCACATGATCTCAGGCAAAGGCGGCTGGAGCATTATTGGCAGGATCTGTGGGTGCTGCTGAGCGTGGAGGCGGAGCGCCGGCGGCAGGCGGCGGCCAAAGGTGGTGTCCCGGACCCCGAGATGCAGGAGGCGGCCCGTCAGCTGCACCAATATGCGCTCGGTCCGGTAGCCATTCATGAGGTAGGTCTTCAGCTGGGGCTGAATGCGGTCCAGTTTACCCGGCGCTTTCAAGCCGCCTTCGGCCAGACGCCGATGGATTACGTCACTTCGCTTCGTCTTCAGAAGGCGCAGGCGCTGCTTACGGAAACCGATCTGACGCTCGACCGGATCGCGGAGGCCGTCGGGTATGAGAGCGGCTTTTATCTGAGCCGAATGTTTACCAAGAAGCTTCATCTCAGTCCCTCTGTTTATCGCAAAACGCATCGAGTATAACGGCGGCTTCATTTTTTTGGCGGATCGGAAGCGTCTTCGAATGATTCAGCTAATTGTTGGTAACCCTAACCCTGCCAAGCTACTACCGCACGGGAAGGATGATACGGAGCATGCCATTTGCCAATGTCAACAGGACGAGGATACATTATCAGGTCAAAGGGAGCGGCGTGCCCATTATTTTCATTCATCCGCCGATGATTACTTCCCGGATGTTTATGTATCAGCTGAAGCAGCTGTCGGAGCGTTATCAGGTGGTCGTGTTTGACTTAAGGGGCCATGGGGAAAGCAGCTATTCGAAGGAATCGGTTACGTACGGCCTGCTTGCGGAAGACGTTCGGGAGCTGATGGATGAGCTCGGTATTAAAAAAGCCTACATCGCCGGTTACTCCACGGGCGGTACTGTCGCTTTGCATGCGCTTATGAACTACCCGGACCGTTTCTATGGAGGCATCCTCATCAGCGCCATGTCGGAGGTCAGCAGCCTCTCGATGGTCGGCGAAATTTGGACGGGGCTTCAGCTGGCATCCTTACGGGCCAAACGCATCCTTGCCGCAGCGCTCTGCGCGGCGAATGCGGATTCCCTGGAGACATTTAAAGGATTGTATACATCCGCCATTAAGGGAGATATTCGCAACCAACGGCAATATTTGAGGCAAAGCTATGTCAACAAATGTACGGAACGTTTGCAGGAGATTACAGCCCCCATGCTTCTTCTATACGGGGATAAGGACCGGCTATTTCACCGCTACGCTCAAATATTGCACGACGGCTTGCCGAACAGCTCGCTGAAATTTTTTGAGAATAAACGCCATCAGCTGCCGACGAAGGCTTACGATGCCGTAAATCGCGTGATTCGCGAGTGGATCGAGCTGGTACACCCTACGGCCAGGGAACGCTTGGCCCAAGGCTATACGGTCTCCCCGGAGAAGGGGCTAAGGGATGTTTTTCCCCCGTTGCTGGAGGAGCTGCAGCCGGAGCAGCCTGAAGCGGAGCTGCATTAAAGAAAGAGGCTGTCCCAAAAGTCATCATAGATGACTAAGGGAAGCCTCTTTTTCTCATTTTTGTAAAACAAAAAGAAACCAATCCTTGGTAAAATGGAAGTGTCGAGCAACCATTGAAAGGAGAGGTTTCTTTGTTTATTCAATATACCATGGATCAGCTATGTCTGCCAATAGATTTGGAAATGGACATCCCCCCACGTCACATAGCGCGAGTTATTAATAATTTCATCAATCGTTTGGACGACCGCTTGTTTACATCTGCGTATCCCGGAGGCGGTCGGGATAGCTACCATCCGAAGATGCTAACGAAAATCATTGTATATGCTTACTCGCAACGCATTTACTCGTCTAGACAGATCGCTAAAGCTGTTCGCGAAAACATCCCATTCATGTGGCTGGCAGGTCGTCAGCAGCCCGACTTCCGCACCATCAATCGTTTTCGTTCCGAGCGGATGAAAGACCAGCTGGAGAAAATCTTTGCAGGAATTCTGCAGCTGCTTGTGGCCGAAGGCTACATCAAGCTGGAGAATTACTTCGTTGACGGCACGAAGATTGAAGCCAACGCAAACCGGTATACCTTCGTCTGGGGAAAGGCTGTCAAGAAACAGAAGGCCAGACTGGAAGAGAAAGTGAAGCAGCTCTTTATTGAGATTGAACAGTAGGAGATTCAGGAAGATAAAGAGCACAACGGCAAGGACCTGCTCGAGCTGGGTGAAGATATCGACCTAACAAGCGAGAGCATGGAGGAGGCTTTAATTATGTTAGAAGCCAAGCTGAAGAGTGAACCAAAGAACAAAACGGTAAAGAAAGCGGTACGGCAGCTGCGTAAGGATTTTGTTCCCCGCCAGCGGAAGTACGAAACTCAGCTTCAGATCCTTGGCGAACGAAATAGTTTCAGCAAAACGGATCCAGATGCGACGTTTATGCGAATGAAGGAAGACCACATGCGTAACGGTCAACTCAAGCCCGGCTACAATGTACAAGTTGGCACAGAGAACCAATTCATCGTAGGTTACTCCCTCCACCAACGCCCGACAGATACACGTTGCCTCATCCCGCATCTTAACAAGGTAAAAGAGACGATTGGTCGCCTTCCTAAAACCGTCATCGCCGATGCGGGCTACGGTGGCGAAGAAAATTACGCGTACCTAGAGAAAGAAAACATGGAAGCGCTCGTGAAATACAATTCCTTTCATAAGGAAGTCTCGAAGGCATGGCGAAACGATGTGTCCCGCTTAGAGAACTGGACGTATAACGAGGACAAAGACAACTGGGTATGCCCAAACGGAAGAACGCTGCATTTTATTAGGGAGAGCAAGAGCAAGACCGATAGTGGCTACGGGGTCAAGCTAAGGATCTACCGGAGTGAGAACTGTGAGGGGTGTCCGTTCAAAGAGAAATGCACCAAGTCTGAACGCAGCCGCGAAATAAGGGTCAGCTTGGAGTATCTTCGCTAGAAAAAAGTAGCTAGAGAAAAATTAAGAAGCGAAGATGGACGCAAGCTCTCCGTTCAGCGAATGGTTGAAGTGGAAAGTGTGTTTGGACAAATGAAAAATAACCGGGGATTCCGGAGGTTCCTGCTTCGCGGCTTACCAAAAGTAAGCCTGGAGGTCGGGTGGCTTTCGCTTGCCCACAATTTGCTTAAGGTGGTAACCACGGAGCAAAAAAGACATATAGTCGGGCAAGAATGAACCCTGTCCGGCCATTTTTTTTACGAAATATGGGGTTGTATAAAAGGGGCTGTCCCTTTAAGTAGATTTTTCGCTACTTTTGGGGCAGCCTCTTTCTTTGGCTTTGCAAGGAAATGCCGGGCGAGTTACAATATTTGCATGTTTGATATTAGTGTTGAGCGGATGGGAGGGTTTGGCATGTTTGTCTTGTTTATGATCGTATTGATCGCAGCGATAGCGATTATTATCGTTTCGCTTGCGAAAGCAGCCTCATCCGGCGGGAACGGGAATTCCGGGGCGGCAAGCCCCTCTGCGGGCTTCTCCCGCCACACCCACGATCCGGTGTATACGGGAGAAGACGGGCGGCCTTCAGAGGACGACGACACCCATCGAAGGCCGTTTAAAGATGATAGCGAGGATTACCGTACCGGCTCCCATTCAGAGGATTCCGGAAGCGGCTCTGACGGAGGCGGCGGAGGTAGTGACAGTGGCAGTGACGGAGGGGGAGGAGATTGATCATGAGGGATCAAAATCGGACGGAACACGTCCTTGAGCAGGCAAGGGCTTATGCGAGGCAAGAGCTGGAGCGGGACAGCAGCGGTCACGACTGGTGGCACATTGTGCGGGTTACGGAGATGGCGAAGCGGCTTGCGGCAGGGGAGGGAGCGGATTCGTTTATTTGTGAGCTGGCGGCACTGCTTCATGACGTCGCGGACGAGAAGCTCAATCCCAGCAAGGAAGCGGGAATGGATAAGGTTCGAACCTGGCTTGCGGGCCATAACCTGGATGAGGCGGATCGCGAGCACGTGCTGGAGATCATCGCGACGATGTCCTACAGCGGCGGACACGGCACCCCGATGCGCACGAAAGAAGGGCGCGTCGTACAGGATGCGGACCGGCTTGATGCGCTGGGCGCCATAGGCATTGCCCGAACGTTCGCATACTCGGGAGCGAAGGGCCAAGCGATGCACAATCCTGAGCTGCAGCCGCGTGAACAGATGACCGCGGAGCAGTACCGGAAGGAGCAGGGAACAGCGGTCAATCATTTTTATGAGAAGCTGCTCAAGCTGAAGGAGCTAATGAACACAGACGCGGCGCGCCGGGTGGCGGAGGAGCGGCATCGCTTCATGGAGCAGTTTTTGGAGCAATTTTATGCAGAATGGCGGGCTAACGACGCGGAGGTATAAGTGCTTATAATGGTACCTGCCATACCATGCTCGGAACAAACGGTACATAAGGGGAACGTTCGTTATGACACGCAGCGGTTTGATCGATTTTCTTAGGGGCTGGGCCATTCTGGGCGTGATCACCATTCACGTGCTCCTGCTGGTTCCGAAGGAAGGGATTTCGGAGGAGATGCTCTCTCTGGCACACTGGGGAGACCTGCTGTTCCGGTTTGCCGTGCCGTTTTTCATCGCGATTCTGGGCTTCATGACGTACGAGAAATACCGGCATACACAGAGCTGGTTGTCCTTCTACAGGAGAAAGCTGCTGTACGTCGCCATTCCCTTTCTCCTTTGGTCGTGGCTGTATACCGGGACGCCGGATATTTTTACGGACTATTTGGACTATGTCCGGCAGGACGCAGCGGGGATCTTGCTCGGCTACGCAGAGATTCATCTGTATTTTATGATCGTTTACTTAGGCTTTATTGTGCTTACCCCCCTAGTCGTCGGGCTGTTTCGAATCTTGCCGTCTAGCTTACATCCTCTGTTGGCATGGGGCTTGCTTCTAGTGCATCTGGTAATGCTTTACCAGGTGGAGTCGGATATTTTCGCCGGACGCTTCGATACGTTCTATATTCAAACGGAGTCCCATCTCCCGCTGCATTGGTTCGGTTATTACGCGGCAGGAATGCTGCTCTCCATGACCCGGTTACAGCTGCTGTCCTGGCTCCAGCGCCACCGAGCCCGAATCATGCTCCTCGGTGCATTGCTAATTCCCCTGTATCTTGTACTGGTCGATTCCATGGTGGAGATGCAGGTGTATTTGTATATTTATCACACTCCCGTTTTGTATATATTGAGCGGGCTTGCCTTCCTGCTGCTTAGCTGGTTGTATGCATGGATCGGACAAGGACGGGCCCGATGGATCGCATGGCTGGGCCGCTATTCCTTTGCCGTATATTTGTCCCACGTGCTTTGGATCATCGGCGGATGGCTGCTTGCCGGACAAATGGAGCTGTCTCTGCCTTGGGCGATCGGCTTTACCTGGATCGTGGCTCTGGCCGGCTCGGTTTTGTACATCCCGATTCACCGGTGGATTGGAGGCTATGCAGCCAAATTCGAGAGGAAGAGCGCACAATCGAGTAAAGACATCGCCGAAGGAACAGATTAAAATGAGGAAAAGAAACCGTTCCCAATAAAAGGAGACGATGACCATGAAGCCTTATCGAATTGTTGTGGCCGGCTGCGGCGGGATGTCCAAGGCCTGGATCGAGTATGCAGTAAAGCGAGAGGACACGGAGATCGTCGGGCTGGTGGATCTGTATAAGGAGCATGCCGAGAAGATGGCTGCCGCTTACGGCCTCAGCTGCGGAGCTTATACGGATGTGTCGGAGGCGATCCGTGAAGGCGGGGCGAATCTGGTATTCGACGTTACGATCCCCGAGAGTCATACGACCGTAACGGCAAAAGCGCTTGAGCTCGGCTGCCATGTGTTTGGCGAGAAGCCGATGGCCACCTCGATGGAGGATGCGAGACGGATCGTGGGGCAGGCTGAAGCGTCCGGGCGCACCTATGCGGTGATGCAAAACCGCCGCTACAACCCTCAGATCCGCGCCTTCCGCAGTCTTGTTTCGTCCGGCACGATTGGCGAAATCGGCTTTGTGAATGCGGACTTCTTCCTAGGGCCTCATTTCGGCGGGTTCCGCGAGGCGATGGAAAGTCCCTTGCTGCTCGACATGGCGATCCATACGTTCGATCAGGCGCGGTTCATTACAGGGAAGGACCCGATTTCGGTGTATTGTCACGAATTTAACCCGGCGGGCTCATGGTATGCGGGGAACGCGGCCGCGGTTTGCATTTTTGAATATGCCGACGGCGGGGTGTTCTGTTACCGGGGCTCTTGGGCCTCCGAGGGCAGTCCGACCTCTTGGGAGGCGAACTGGCGTATCTCCGGGAGCAAGGGAACGGCACTATGGGACGGGACGGCAGCCCCTTTTGCGGAGGTCAAGGACCCTGATGCCGCTGCGGGCTTCTCCAGTAAATTTCGCCGGGTGGAAGCGGAGCTGGATTGGAAGGGCAGCAGCGGTCATGCAGGCTGCCTGGACGAGATGTTCGCCGCTCTGCAGGAAGGGCGTAAGCCGGAAACGGTCTGCACGGACAATCTCCGAAGCATGGCCATGGTCTATGGAGCGCTGGAGAGTGCGAAGGAAGGCCGCAAGGTTTTGTTGTAAGCTGCACCTGCGCATTGCCGGGAGGCCCTTGGGAACGGTATAATAAAGGCAACCATAAGGTACAACCCGAACGGAAGGTGAGTGAAGCGCATGGAATTAGAGTCCAAGCCGGCGGCGGATACGCCAGCGGCAACGCCTGAACAGGGGGAGAACTGCTGTCATACCGAGGGCGAGAGGCGCAGCCACCATTCGCAGAAGGTGAAGGATAATCTGGTATCCCGGCTGAACCGGATCGAAGGTCAGATTCGCGGCGTGAAGGGGATGATCGAGAAGGACACCTATTGCGACGATGTGCTGAACCAGATCGCGGCGATCCAGTCGGCGCTTAACAGCGTGGGCCGGATTTTGCTCGAGGGCCACATGCGCAGCTGCGTGGTGGAGAGGCTGGAGCAGGGCGATGAAGAAGTGATTGAGGAGCTGCTCAAGACGATGAGCAAGCTGATGAAATAATCGAAGGTCCCGGGGGTAGCGTTCTCTTCCGGGACTTTCTTTATAAGATTAGAATTTATAAGTTTTGAGCGGAGCTCAAGGATTCTAATGTTTCAAGAAAAGCTTCCTCTGGGCACGATGCACTTATTGCAAGTTGAGATTACCCTATCCTGCCCTTGCTCAAAGGCCATCGCGTATGGGCAAGGAATAAATGCTGCTCCAGAAGTCAATTTCATAATAAAATTGACTTCAATCGCACAAATTGAGCTTTGAATTCTGCCCATTAAGATGATTTTCATAACGTTACTAGGAGCATTACCGGCCCGATATAAGCGCCGACGCCTGTAACGCGATTTTTTCATCTTACGGTGGCAGATGAACACATTCTTGGTACAGTAAGGTGATTTCATAGCGTTACAAGGAGCGTTACCGGGCCGTGTTAAGCACCAGACGCATTGTAACGCGATTTTTTCATCTTACAGTGGCAGATGAACACATTTTGGGTACAGTAAGTTAAAATGAACGAAACCGACTACCATTTTGCATTACGTAGGTTGATTTTGGAAATCAATTGAATTGAGTAATCAATCAAATAATCCAAAACAGAGCTACAAACAAAAGGAGTCGGTTTAGTAATGAGTATAACCATAAAATATGTTGGTCTAGACGTATCCAAAGAAAAAATAGCTGTAGCCATCGCCCCCGAAAATAGAAATGAACCCGTCAGGTTCCATGGTGTCATCTCGCATACGAAGGAGGCTGTTCGTAAACTAGTTAATCAGTTAATGAAAGATGATGACGTAAAGTTAAGTATATGCTATGAGGCTGGCCCTACGGGGTTCGTCTTGTATCGATGGCTTTTGGAGATGTATGTGGAATGCAGCGTCATCGCACCAACAGACTTAGAGGGGAATACTCGAATAAAAACAGATAAGAGAGATGCTGTACGTCTAGCGCAGCTCTGGAGAGCAAATGAATTGACAGAGATCTATGTACCACGTCCCGAGGATGAAGCCTTGCGAGATTTGGTTCGGGCCAGGGAAGATGCCGTACAAGACAGGAATCGGCATAAACAGCGTTTAACCAAGTTTCTGCTTCGCCATCAGATCCACCCGCCCAAGGGCGTTCGAGTGTGGACTCAGCCATATGAAAATTGGTTAGATACTTTACGGTTTTCTCGGTGTTGTGAGGATATGGTATTCCAAGAATACCGAAACAGCATCCAAGAAGCTACGAACCGGATCCGAAGATATGAAGCGGAGATGGAGAAGCAAACGAGTGAAGGATGCCAAGCGACCATGATCCAAGCATTGCAGGGGCTCCATGGCGTTGCCCTAATTACAGCCGTTACTGTAGCTTCGGAACTTGGCCACATTGCAGGAAGATTCGCATCCCCTCAGCAGCTCATGAGTTATGTGGGGCTGGTGCCATCAGAACGTTCTAGCGGGGGGAGTCGTTGGCAAGGTGGGATAACGAAAGCTGGAAATGCCCATATACGTAGGGTATTGGTTGAAGCCGCCTGGAGCTATCGGAGCTCACCTGCCATACGGAAAACGCTGCGAGATAGGCAAAAAGGACTGAGTTCGGAAATTGTCAATATCTCCTGGAAAGCACAAAAGCGATTACACCACAAATACAAGAAGCTCCTTTTCAAAGGAAAGCACAAAGGAACCATCATCGCCGCAGTAGCCCGAGAGCTTATAGGTTTCATATGGGCCATAGCCAAGGAAGTAGATAAGCAAAAAAACAGCATCACAGCATAAAAAATAAGGGTATGATTGAATGAAAAAGGAAGTGATTCCGGCTTAGTGAGTTAGGCAATGCGTTACGTTACATTCTTTGGCTCGAGGGCAAAGTACTAAAGCAAGGCAGAGAGTAATAATCCGCGGAAATCACCTGCGCAAAGTCAATCTTTCAGGTAGTGCGGCTTCATGCGCGTCGTAAGTTTAGCAGGTAAGCTCTCTGGTCGTATACAATTCACTTGTGATAACCCACGAATATCAGGTTGCCAACCGGCGCAAAGAACCATTTTGCCCTCGTGCCAAGGAATGAAACTCATTCGAACCACAAGCTCAAATTAAAGAAAGACAGCAGGGAGCACGCCCCCTGCACCCCGTTACTCGCCGTAGGGCAGGGTCTGGCTTGATCAGCCAGACCGAAGTAAAAAAGTATGGGCAGAGTGAACCGCCTGTCAAAAAAGGCATTTGACAGGCTTACTTTAGAGCACTCCAAATCAAGGGTACGTGCTGAGCACTTGACGGTTTCGTTCATATCAGGTGATTTCATAACGTTACTAAGGAGCATTACCGGCCCGTGTTAAGCGCCAGACGCCCTGTAACGCCATCTATATGCCGCAGGTAACCGATTTCGAGTTGTACATTTAGTTCGAGATCGACAAAAGCCCGTGTTTTTGCACCCTCGTGTTGCCCATGCCATTTGGTAACCTTAACTTCGAGAATGTGGGGAGGTACTCCTGTTCCACGATCCCAGACGATGTTCGGAACAGGATTTGCGAGAATAGGCATTGTTTTTGATTTCAAACCATTAAAAAGCTGCGTATTAGCAGAATTATGCATTCAATGATGGCAGGCCTTGGCTTACACATGGGTCGAAGCTTTTCTTATACCTGGTTATTACGAAGAAGAAGGGAGGCTGCCGATGTACAAGCTGATCTTGGTGGAGGACGAGGAGGATGTCCGGGAAGGGCTGGTCCAAGAGATCGACTGGGCGGCCTGCGGCTTCGAGATCATCGATACGGCGGAGAACGGGAAAGAGGCTTGTGAGCTCATTGAGCGCTCCGTACCGGATGTGGTGGTGACGGACATCAAAATGCCGTTCATGGACGGAATGGTGCTGTCGGAATGGATTCGTGAACGGTATCCGGTGATGAAAATCATCATTTTGACCGGCTTTGACGAGTTCGAGTATGCCCGCAAAGCGGTGAAGCTGCATATCGACGAGTATTTGCTGAAGCCCTTCTCCGCGCAAGAGCTGGTCCAGGTGCTGGGCAAAATCAAGTCTCAGATAGACGAGGAAACGGCTCAAAGGGAGAATGTGCAAACGTTACAGGTGCACTACCGGGAAAGTCTGCCCGTGCTTCGGGAGGTGTTTCTGGCTTCCCTCCTTACCAGGAGGCTGCCGGGCAAAGAGATCGAGCGGAAATCCGCAAGCTATGGTTTGGCGCTTAGCGGCCGCAGCTACGTCGTTTCGGTCATCAGCATTGACCACTTGCAGGAGGACGAGATTGTCCTGGGAGGGGAGCAATCTCTTCGTTCTTCGAAGGATATGGAGCTGAAGCTCTTCGCCGTTCGCAACATCGCGGATGAGATTGTTGAGAAGCATCGTCTGGGGATCGTCGCTCTGGTGGGCGATCAGCTTGCGGTTCTGACGATCGATGAGGGGGATAAGGAGGAGGCGCTGAAACGAACGTTAAGCGTGATCGAGGAGGTTCGCCAGAGCATCGAGAAGTATCTTCGCTTTACGGTGACTATAGGGGTAGGGACTGCCGGCTCAGAGCTGACGAACGTGGCATATTCCTACAAGGATGCGGTGCTGGCACTGGATTACCGGCTGCTGCTGGGCAATAACCGTTCGATCTATATTGAAGACGTGGAAACGAGGGTGCTGGAGAAGCTGCGGTTCGACGAGCTGAAGGAGCAGTCTCTGATCCGAACGCTAAAGGTAGGTACGGCGCAGGAGCTGCGTGAGATTATGGATGCTATGTTTCTGGGCATTGCCGACACGCCTGTGTCGATTACGGATCTGCAGATTTACTTGTTCGAGATCGTTACTGCAATTCTCAGGGCTGCTAAGGATTCGGGTGCGGCTCTGGAGCCGGTTGTCGGAGCCGACTTCAACCCGTTTGTGGAGATCGGACGTTTCACGCACACGGAGGAGGCCAAGCAATGGATTCTTGGCCTGTGCGGCCGGTTGATGAGCCAGATCGCCAGCAATCGGCAGCATACGTACAAAAGCCTGATCGAGCAGGCCCTTGCCTACATGAAGGCCCATTATCACGACCCGGATATCACGATCAATAAGCTTTGCCAGCACCTGCACATCAGCGCGGGGTACTTCAGCACCTTATTTAAGAAGGAAACGAAAATGACCTTCGGCAGCTATTTGATTCAAATGCGCATGGAGGCCGCGAAGGAGCTGCTTCGCACAACGGAGCTGAAGGCCTTTGAAATTGCGGAGAAGGTAGGATATGCCGAGCCGAACTACTTTAGCTACGCGTTCCGCAAAAGCTGCGGAATGTCGCCCAAGGAGTACCGGGAGAGCATGACGCAGGGCCACGGGGGGTGAGCGAATGAGAGACAGGCTCCGGCGATGGCTATTTTCGCTGTATAACCTATGGAAGGTCAAGAGCATTCAGCTGATTCTCACAATCTCCTTCACGGTCATTACCTTAGGGGTCATGATCGTCGTCAGCGTCATTTTGTACGATAAGTTCGCCGAGACTGCGGAGCGGAACGCCCATCTTAGCAACCAACAAATTGTGGAACAGGTCAATTACAACTTGGAGCTCTATCTTCGCGGGATGACGGATGTGTTCGGGTCGCTTGAGCAGCGGCTTCGCGATACCGGGATCGGTTCGGGGGGAGAGCCGGCCTTGCTGGAGCCGTTCGAGACCATCGCGGGCACCCGGAAGGATCTCGTTTCGATGACCCTGCTGACGTTGGACGGAGAGCCGATCTTCAGCCTGCCAAGCGGTGGAATGCGCGAGGGGCTCCGCCTGCGGGAGCAAGGCTGGTTCCAGGCGGCGCTGGACCGTCCGAATTCCTTGACGTTTTCCCTCCCCCATATTCAGAATTTGTATAAGGGCCAGTATAAGTGGGTCGTCTCGATGACGAAGGTCGTTCCCGTGGTGCGTGCGGGGCGGACGGAGAATGCCGTGCTGCTGGTCGATATCAATTTTAGTACGATCGACGAGCTGTGCAGGAGAGTGAGCTTAGGGAACAAAGGCTACGTCTACATTATCGACGAAGGTGCGGGCAACATGATTTACCATCCCCAGCAGCAGCTGATCTATATCGGGCTGAAATATGAGAATGTGGAGCAAGTGTTGAAGTATGCTTACGGAAGCTTTACCGACGAGCAGGGGGGAGAAAGGCGGCTGGTCACGATCAAGACGGTTTCCGGCGTCGGCTGGAAAATTGTCGGCGTCTCCTACATGGATGAAATCATGACCGCGCGAAAGGAAATCAGCGGCTTTATGGTATGGCTGCTGGTTGTCGTCATTGTGTTTGTGCTGCTCATCTCGGCTTTCATGTCCGCCCGCATATCGAGGCCGATCAAGCGGCTGGAACGATCCATGAGGCGTGTAGAGCAGGGAGACTTCGATCTTCATGTGCCCGTCGGCGGGGAGGATGAAGTCGGTCGCTTGTCACGGCAGTTCAACGTCATGGTAGGACGTATCGGCGAGCTGGTGGAGCAAAATATCAGAGAGCAGGAGGCCAAGCGGCGAAGCGAGCTCGAGGTGCTCCAATCTCAGATCAATCCCCATTTTCTTTACAATACCTTGAATACGGTTGTGCGCATGGCGGGCAGCGGCAAAGGGGAGGATGTCGTTACGATGATCACCTCGTTGTCCAAATTTTTCCGGATCAGCTTGAGCCGCGGGCAAAATATCATCCCCGTTGCCGACGAGCTCGATCATGTGCGAAACTATTTGATCATTCAAAAGGTGCGGTACAAAAATCAGTTCGAATTTCAAATTACCGCTGACGAGCAGGTGACTGGGCTGCTCACGATGAAGCTGCTCCTTCAGCCGCTGGTAGAGAACGCGATCTATCATGGCGTCGAGCTGATGCCTGACCCCGGGCGCATTGAAGTCCGCGCCAATGTCTGTGACGGGAAGCTTCGCTTCCAGGTTCGGGATAACGGACTTGGGATCCGTGAAGAACGCTTAAGGGAAATCCGGCAGGAGCTGTATGGCTTGGGCGGAAGCCCTGCGAACGGGAAGACTAACGATTCGACTACCCGCGGCGACGGCTCCGGAGTAGGCGTGAAGAATGTACATGAACGGATTCGACTGCGCTATGGCGAGCCTTACGGCCTGGTGATGGAAAGCGAGCCGGAGGAAGGTACGACCGTTACCTTATGGCTGCCGCTACTGCGTGAGGGGGGACGAAAGGAATGACGGCTCGTCTGGTCCGGCTATGGATGGCAGTGCTGCTGCTGACCTTGGTTTCCGCCTGCGGCTCAGGGCTCGGCGGGAGCGGGAAGGATCCGCTCGGGGAAAGTCCTCGGGTTACGCTCGTAGCCCGCATGCAGCAGATCGACTATTGGAAGACGGTAAGGCTGGGTGCGGAGGCGGCGGCGAAGGAGATGGCCGTTACCCTGGAGGTGGTGAGCCCAGCCAGCGAGGAGGATGTAGAAGGGCAGGCAGCGCTGATCGATCAAGTGGCGGCAAGCGGGAAAACGGACGTGCTGATCGTCGCCGCCAACGATTACAAAGGCGTCGCTCCCGCAGTAGATCGTGCCGTCAGCCGAGGCCTTCCCGTGATCAACATTGATGCGGAGGTCGATTCGCCTAAGGTGAAAAGCTTCATTGGCATCGACAATGTCGAAGCCGGGCGGCAAGCGGCGGCGCGGCTGGCGGAGCTGATCGGCCAGCGGGGCCAGGTTGCCGTGATGAGCTTCGGCGCAGGTCCGCGCAACGGGGAGCAGCGCCGGCAGGGCGTGCTGGAGGTGCTGGAGCGGCGGCCGAACATCGAGGTGGTCGCGGTGGACCACTGCTACTCTGTGGGCACGTCCTGCGCGGAGGTAACGAGAAGCTGGGTGGAACGTTTCCCCAAGCTGCAAGGTATCGTCGCACTCAATGCAGTGTCCTCCCTCGGCGTGGCCCAGGAGATGGAGCGGCTGGGACTCGGAGGCAAGGTCAAGCTCGTTACGTTTGACAGTACGCCGGAGGAGGTGGAGCTGCTGCAGGAAGGCGTGATTCAAGCGACCATTGTGCAGAACCCGTTCAGCATGGGATACCTTGGCGTCAAGCATGCCGTCGATGTGTTGGAGGGGCGGAAGGTCCCAGCGCGTACGGATACCGGAACGAAGGTGATCGACCGGGAGAACATGTTCTGGCTGGAGAACCAGAAGCTGCTGTTCCCGTTTGTTCAATAAAAGCGAGTGGAAGAAGCGCTGCTTTTCTTTAAGGATGCGTTAGGCAAGAGCATCCCTGAAGAGCAGCGCTTTTTTTCATGGAAAAGACAGCAGCTGCAACACATGAGGATTTCGATAGAACAGATGAGGATTTTGCCTGTGAGGAGCCTCGGATTTCGAAGATAATGAGATTGTAAGCAAACGAGACAAGACAACTACATGCCAAATAAACTTATTGGAGGTCTTCATCAGATGAAAAAGAAGAGCGCAATGAAACGGCAAATCGCAGGTATTCTCCTGGCATCGGCCATGGCGGCGACCGTCGGCTGCGGTAACGCAAGCACTCCGGCGTCGACGTCAAACGGTGCGTCAGGCGGCTCGGGCTCCGGCGCGGAACAGAAGAACATCGGCGTAGCGATCTACAAGTTCGACGATACGTTCATGACCGGTGTCCGAAATGCCATCTCTGCGGCAGCGGAAGGCAAAGTAAAGGCGGATATCGTAGACAGCCAAAATTCCCAGCCGACGCAGAACGATAAAGTGGATTTGTTTATTACGAAGAAAATGAATGCGCTTGCAATTAACCCGGTTGATCGTACGGCGGCAGGCGTCATTATCGATAAAGCGAAAAAAGCGAATATCCCTGTCGTTTTCTTCAACCGCGAGCCGCTGGCCGAGGATATGAAGAAGTGGGATAAGGTGTACTACGTAGGCGCAAAAGCGGAGCAGTCCGGCACCATGTCCGGCGAGCTGGTGGCGGATTACTTCAAAAAGAACCCTGCCGCCGACAAAAACAAGGACGGCACGCTGCAGTATGTCATGCTGAAAGGCGAGCCGGGACATCAGGATGCGGAGCTTCGCACAAAGTTCTCCGTCAAAGCCCTCGAGGACGCGGGCATCAAGGTAGAGAAGCTGGCGGAGGATACGGCGATGTGGGATCGGGTTAAGGGCCAGGAGAAAATGGCTGCCTTCCTCGCGGCACACGGCGACAAGATTGAAGCGGTTTTCGCCAATAACGACGATATGGCGCTGGGAGCGATCGAGGCTCTGAAGGCGAAGGGCTATTTCAAGGATAACAAGTATGTCCCTGTTGTCGGTGTGGATGCAACGGCTCCGGCACTGAAGGCGCTGGAGGAGGGCACACTTCTCGGAACGGTGCTGAACGATGCGAAGAACCAAGGCAAGGCTACGCTGAATCTGGCGAACGCTTTGGCTAACGGCCAGACACCAACCAAGGACTCAATCGGCGGCTATGAGATTACGGACGGCAAGTATGTATGGGTGCCGTACAAGAAGATTACGAAGGATAACATGAACGACGCAAAGTAAACGGACGACAGCATAGGCAAGGCAAGGTGCAGGCGGGGCAGCGCAAGGCAGGAAGCGCGGCTCCCCTCCTTGCTTCTTAGGAACAGAGGGGGAGGCTTACCTTATGGCACCGGCTCAAACGGAATATGTACTCGAAATGCTAGGCATTTCCAAGGAATTTCCCGGCGTGAAGGCGCTGGATAACGTATCGATCAAGGTTCGCCCGGGCACGGTTCACGCGCTCATGGGCGAGAATGGCGCCGGAAAGTCGACGCTGATGAAATGTCTTTTCGGTATTTACCGGCCGGACTCCGGTGAAATTCGATTGAACGGCGTCCTTGTAGACATCGTGAATTCGAAGGCAGCCTTGGCGAACGGCATATCAATGATCCACCAAGAGCTGCACCCGGTCCCGCACCGGAATGTCATGGAAAATATTTGGCTCGGCCGGTTTCCGGAAAAAGGTTTCGGACCGCTGAAGCTAATCGATCATAAGAGGATGTATAAAGAAACCGAACTGCTGCTGCGTGATCTGGATATGGACATCGATCCCCTAGCCATTGTCGGGACCATGTCGGTATCCAAGGTGCAATCGCTTGAGATTGCCAAAGCGGTATCGTTCCGCTCCAAAATCATCGTGATGGATGAGCCCACCTCCTCGCTGACAGGCAATGAAGTGGAGCAGCTGTTTCGCATTATCGCCGAGCTGAAAAGCCGCGGTGTCGGGATCATTTATATCTCGCACAAAATGGAGGAAATCCTTCGCATCTCCGATGATGTGACGATCATGCGGGACGGGAAGCTGGTGGGGACTTGGCCTGCTGAAGAAATGACGACAGATACGATCATTACCAAGATGGTCGGCCGGGACCTCAGCGAACGTTTTCCCGAGCGGACGAATGTCCCCGGCGCTCCGATTCTTAAGGTGGAGCAGCTGACTTCTCCGGATCCGAGATCGTTCAAGGACGTAAGCTTCGAGCTTCGCCGAGGGGAGATTCTCGGCATCGGCGGCTTGGTCGGATCCCAGCGAACCGAGCTGGTGGAAGCGTTGTTCGGACTTCGGGCGGTGGCCTCCGGCTCCATTTCGCTGAACGGCGGCAAGGTAAAGATCGAATCGCCTATTGATGCGAAGAAGCACAAGATCGCACTCCTTACCGAGGAGCGGCGCGTTACGGGGATTTTTCCCGTGCTTTCCGTGCATGAGAATACCATCATTGCGAATTTGGAGCGTTTCCTATCGCCGCTGGGCTTGCTGAACGAACGGAAGGCCCGGGCGGAGTCCAGGGCTAGCGCCGAGAAGCTGCGGGTCAAGACGCCCTCGGTGGAGGCGCTCATTAAGAACCTGTCGGGCGGCAACCAGCAGAAGGTGCTGCTGGCCCGATGGCTTCTGACGGAACCGGACATTCTGATGCTGGATGAACCGACGAGGGGCATTGATGTCGGAGCGAAGTTCGAGATTTATTCAATGATTACGGAGCTGGCGAAGCAGGGCAAAAGCATCATCATGATCTCCTCGGAAATGCCGGAGCTTCTAGGGATGTCCGATCGCATCATGGTCATGTGCGAGGGACGGATGACGGGAATTGTAGACGGCAGGTCGGCTACGGAAGAGGACATCATGCGGCTGGCGACAGGTCACAGGGTCTAAAACAGGGGGAGGCAATAAGGCTATGAACACCAAGGCTGTAGGCCGCGTTTTTTCCCAATACGCCATTTATATTGTACTGGCCGTATTGGTTCTGGCTATCGCGGTGAAGGACCCGCGGTTTTTATCGGTTGATATATTTCGGGATATCTTATTGCAAAATTCCACGCGCGCCATCATTGCGCTAGGCGCCGCCTTCGTGCTCATCACCGGGGGCTCCGATCTTTCGGGGGGCCGCGTGGTGGGCTTAACCGCCGTACTGTCGGCTTCCATGCTGCAGATGGCGGATTATCCGAGACGCTTTTTCCCGGACCTTCCGGATTTGCCGATCTGGCTTCCGATTCTCGCCGGTGTAGCGGCGGGGCTGCTGGTCGGTCTGGTTAACGGCTGGATTGTAGCGAGGCTTCACGTGCCTCCGTTCATCGCAACGCTCGGTACCATGGTTATTGTGTATGGCGCAAACTCCATCTATTTTGATATGAAGCCGAACGAATCCCAGCCGATTGCGGGTCTTCGGGAGGAATTCACCAATTTGGGAACCGGCTTTATCGGGCCCAACGGGCCTTATTCGATTCCTTACATCGTCATTATAGCGATCCTTGTGGCGGCTATGGTATGGGTGATTTTCAACAAAACGAGGCTGGGCAAACATATGTACGCCATTGGAGGCAATGTTCATGCAGCGACCGTATCGGGAATTAACGTCAACCGGAATCTGATTTACATTTACGCCATTGCGGGCGGCTTGTACGGCCTCGGCGGTGTGCTGGAAGCAGCCCGTACCGGCGGTGCCACGAACAATTACGGCAACATGTACGAGCTTGACGCTATTGCTGCCTGCGTAGTGGGCGGCGTTTCGACGGCGGGCGGCATCGGAACGGTTCCGGGCGTGCTTGCGGGCGTACTCATCTTCGGCGTTCTTAATTACGGGCTGACGTTCATCGGCGTAAGTCCGTACTGGCAGCTGATCGTTAAGGGCTTGATCATTGTAGCCGCCGTTGCGTTCGATATTCGGAAGCATGTAGCGAAGAAATAAGTAGACCAAAGCGCTTCTCCTCTGCGGATGAGCGCTTTTTTTCTATGTCGCGGGCTCCCTCTGCCGCTCATACAATGCAGTAAATGGATGCAGAAGGCAGGTGAACCGAGCCGATGAACCCTATGTTTAAACAAGCCATGAAAATTCTCTTGGAGGACAAGGGGATGAAGAAAATGTACGGTGATCTGGAAAAGATGGCCAAGGAGCTGCAGAAGACCCTCAAGGAGTCGGAGGAATTGAAAAAGAAGTGGAAATGAAGCGGCAGTCAACCGAGCCGTGATTGTGAGCCCTCGTCTTTCTCTGTTATAGTTAATAAAAAACAAAGAAATGGACGGGGAGACGATGATCAAATTAGCAGCCTTTGATGTAGACGGGACCCTTCGGGACCGGGATTACCTGCCTGATTCCACTAGGGAAGCCTTGAAGAAGCTGAAGGAGCACGGAGTTCAGCTAGCCTTGTGTACCGGTCGGCCGGAATTTGAGATGGCGTCGCTTCGACAGGAGCTCGGCATCGATTGGGCCATAACCTGCAACGGAAGCCATATCGGGTATCGGGGGCAAACCGTCGTGGGCAATCCATTCCCGCAGGAGACGATTCGCAGATGGCTGGCGGAGGCGGAGCGCAGCAACCACTATCTACTGCTTTACGGCGCGGACCTGATGTATTGCAACGGAGCCGATGATACTCTCTTCCGTCAAGCGCAGCAGGAGATCGGCTTTATGGAGCCGATCCCGCTGGATACGGCAGGGGACATTCCTGATATGTTCCAAGTGATCGTATTCTGCACAGAGGAAGACGAGTATGCGTATACGGGAACGGGGGACGAGCGTGCGGGCTATTATCTTCACCGCTGGCGGCCTTGGGCGCTCGATATCAATCCGAACGGAAGGCACAAGGCGATCGGTCTGAGCCTGCTGCTGGATCATTTAGGCATTGCCCCGGAGGAAGCTGCGGCTTTCGGAGACGGCGGTAATGATTATGAGCTTCTGCAGGCGGTAGGCACCGGCATTGCCATGGGCAATGCGGATGACAGGCTGAAGGGTGTTGCCCAGCGGGTGACCCGGTCGCTTCACGAGGATGGCATTGCCTATGCCGTGAACGAGTGGCTGGTAAAGAAATAACATGCCGACAGGAGGATTCCGATCATGAACAATAAGGAGCGATTTTCGAACCGGGTGGAGGCTTATGTGAAGCATCGCCCCAGCTATCCGAAGGAGGCGCTTGACTATTTGTACGAGGTCGTAGGCTTTCAGCCCGGCTCGTCCATTGCCGATATTGGCTCAGGCACAGGCAAATTCTCCAGACTGCTGCTGGAGCGGGGAAGCACGGTGCTCGCCATAGAGCCCAATCGAGAGATGAGAGAGGCGGCCGAGGCGGCACTGGCATCGGAGAGCCGGTATCGCAGCGTTGCAGCGGCAGCCGAAGAGACGGGCTTGCCGGACCAATCGGTAGATTATATTGTCTGCGCGCAATCGTTTCATTGGTTTGACCGGGCTGCGGCACAGGTCGAGTTTCACCGTATTCTGAAGCCCGGCGGCAAGGTGGCGTTGATTTGGAACTCCCGCCGTATAGGGGGGACGCCCTTCATGGAGGCCTATGACAGGCTGGTGCGCACCTACGGTATTGATTATGATAATGTCGGACATAAGGTCATCACGGCGGATACGCTGAAGCCCTTCTTCCAAGCGGACAAGCTTACCTTGGGCCGCTTTGATTACCGTCAGTATTTTGATTACGAAGGGCTGCAGGGTCGTCTCGTATCCTCCTCCTACATTCCTACGCCGGGTCACCCTAGCTACGAGCCGATGATGGCCGAGCTAAAGCGGATATTCGAGCAAAACCGGCAGGAAGGGTTAGTGGAATTTCTGTATGATACGGAAGTGTTTTGGGGCGAAGTATAGCTACTTTAATGACGGACAATGGATCGCGTTCCACGACTTGGCGACAGGACTATCCTCAGTAGGAGGGATGCAGGCTTGAACTACCCCTCGAAGGCTAAGGTTTAGGATCAGCGTGTGGGTTACCTCCTGGCCCTCAGTCAGCAGGGTGACCCAAGCTCTGCCGTCCATGCGTTCTCTGTCGAACGGAACTCGCAACCCTTCATACCGGATGAGCGTAATGCCCGACCGGTTCACCCGCTCAGTCCACTCGTTCACATTGTGCAGTTTCTTATCCAGCGCCGCGGCCGCTTGGCCGTAATCCTGCCGGGCCAGAGCATTCATATACTGCTGGGCATACCGCTTGTGAATGGGGTTCGCTACCCAGCCGATCACCCGGATCGGGTCCAGCAGGAAGATCAAGAGAAGAAACGAGATGACACCGGTGAACGGAATCCATACGCCCGTCAGGCTGCGATTTGTTTTCATGACGAAGCAGCTCCTCCCGCTCAGAATTTCTATGAGTAAGACGGCAGCTTCGGAATAAAAGTTCCAAAAGAAGGAGCTTCTCCATCATGTTTGCTGTAACAGGCGCCATTCTATTTATTATTTATCATTTGATTTTATTGTACATCGGCTGGAACGGCTGGGTTTGGCTGCGTACCCTGTGGAGCGGCCGCAGGAGTATCCGCTATGTATACATCCTCGTACTCATGCTGCTGGCGTATTCCTTTTTTATCGGTCGATGGCTGGATGGCAATGTAATCATTACCTTGATTGGTGCGTATTGGCTTGCCTTGTTTTATTTCTCTCTCATGGTGCTTCCCCTTGCCAATCTTACGGTATTCCTGAGTCGATTTACGCGGGTCCCGCGTGCTCAGGCCGAGAAATGGATGGGCTGGGTAGCGATAGGCGCCGTAGCCGTGCTGTTTGCCTTGGGTTTGTTCAACGCGTACATACCTGTCGTAAGAAGCTACGAGATCACGATTCCCAAGAAGGTGGAA
Organism: Paenibacillus sp. GD4; assembly: GCF_030846225.1. NCBI lineage: Bacteria > Bacillati > Bacillota > Bacilli > Caryophanales > Paenibacillaceae > Paenibacillus > Paenibacillus sp. GD4. The sequence continues at coordinate 2,009,966 of NZ_JAVCYK010000001.1, read as the reverse complement.
GGGAAGCAGGAGCTGCGGATCGCTATGGCGTCGGATATGCACTTCGGGATCCTGTCCGGCAGCAATCATGCCAAGAGACTGGTAGAGAACATTAATGCACTGAAGCCGGATCTGGTGCTCTTTCCCGGTGATATCATGGATGATGACATCGAACCGTTCTTAGGCAAAAACATCCCGCAACTTCTTCAGCAAATCGAAGCTCCGGTCTATGCCTCTTTGGGCAATCACGACCGGATGCACGGGAGGCTGCTGGAGGCGCTGGAGAGCACCGGCATGGAGGTGCTGTACGATGAAGCGGTGGTCGTGGATGACCGGTTCACGCTGATCGGCAGGAAGGACCGCCGGGATCGGGGAAGGCTGGAGCTGCCGCAGCTCGCGAAGCAGGCGGATCCGTCCAAGCCGGTCATCCTGCTTGACCACCAGCCGTATGATTTTGACATTGCGCAGCAGAATGGCATCGATCTTTTGGTAGCGGGACATACGCATCGCGGACAGATCGCCCCGGGCTTCCTTTTTACGGGCCGGATGTATGAGAATGATTGGGGATACCTGCAGAAGGGATCTCTCCACACTGTCGTATCCTCAGGCTATGGCTTCTGGGGAACGCCGGTTCGGATGGGCACGCGTTCCGAGATCGTCCAGATTATCGTGAAATTTCAATCGTAAGCAAACAAAACAGCCCGGATCGCCGTGATGCGTTCCGGGCATTTTTACGTGATTTATGCATTGACAAAAATCAATGCATACAGGTAATATACAAGTATACGAAATAGAGGGGGCTGAAGCAGCTGTGGGTGATTTGCATATATCCAGGCCGTCTCTGCTGGAGGTCGGCGAGGATTCCCTTCTTGCTTTGCGGACAGCAGACACGTCAGGGGTGACCAGTTGTGTTGATAAAGAGGCTTGGATCGTCAGCAGTGATGCCCCGAACGTAGTGGAGGCAAGCGGATTTCGCTTGCGGGCAATGGCTCCCGGGAACGTTACGATCCGCGTCAGGCCGTGCACGGAACCGGACGCCGAAGGCAGAAGCTGGACCGTTCAGGTAATTGACCGTCAATTAAATTCCAGTATACACCTTTTCAATAGACCGCGCATTCTCTTTACCGATAGGGAGCTGCAGGAATTTCGAAAGCGCATACAAGACACATCACCTATAGGCGAGAATTTCCTAGCAACCGATCGGCCTGCAATCCATTTTCCTCAGCTTTGGAAGAGTATGCTGAATACAGCGGATAACTACGTACAGGAAGAGCGGTTTGAGGTAAAGTATCCATCGGTCACGATGACTATGCTTGTGGAGCTGCCGCTCACGGAGCCAAAGACTATTCCTAACCCGGCGGGCTACGTCGATTATCCGTTCTGGACGATGTTCTCGCGGGCCGTGGAGGAGCGGCTGACCGTCCTATCCACTGCTTATATGGTGACCGGGGAGACGGTTTATGCGGACAAAGCGAAAATGTACCTGCTGGCTCTAACGGAATTCAGCAAATGGTATGAGTTCGACCATCGCGGTGCCGAAGGCAACTTGAGCAATGCGCATCTGGTGATCGGTGCGGCTAGCGCCTACGATGCGCTTTACGGTTACCTTACCGCCGAAGAGCGAGAGATTGCGGCAAAGGCGCTGCTTTACCGAGGGCTGCAGCCGCTCGCGATCGACCTCGGCAACCGGGATATGCACAATATCGTCGCGGCCAAGCAAGTGGCCATGATGTATGGAGCGGCAGCGCTGCATGGTGATTGTGCCTTCGCGGACAAATATTTGCAGCAGGCGTACGACTATATTTTGTCTTACCTCGATCGGAAGCTGGTATCGAGCGAGACGGAGGGCCTGCTGTACGACAACGTTGCCGCAAGGCACGTCTGGATGGCGGCAGACTTATACCGCCGGGCTACCGGCGATGCTACTCTCTGCAATCATCCTTATTTAAAGGAGGAGCTTCCGGAACGTTTCTTCCGGTTCCTTTCGGCAGGGAATACCAACACGTTCCCTAACCTTGCGGATTCGTTCCTGAAGCTGGATGTCTCCTACATGATGACGATGCTGGCATCCCACCATGCCCATCCCGCAGCAATGTGGTATGTGGAGAAGTTTGAAGCGGATAAGACTTCCGTGTTGATGAACCTGCGCGGGATTCCGTCTGCCATCGGACCCGATGTGTTTTACAAGGAGCAGCCGTCTCGGGTTTTCGGTACGATCGGTTGGGCAGCACTCCGCACGGGGTGGGGCGCCAACGACCACCTGCTGGCGTTCACCTCGAGTGGCTCCGCCAGAGATCATACGCATAAGGATCAAAACAATCTGATGCTGAACGTAGCCGGGGAATGGCTGCTGACGAATCCGGGGTATCAGGATTATGTTCCTGGGCCAAGAGCCGATTATACGGTAGGCACCGTCGGACATAACAGCTTGCTGATCAACGGACAGGGACAGTCCGCTCGGGGAGGCGGCTTTATAGCAAAGGCTTGGATGACTTCGTGCTTCGAAGCGGTGCAGGGAGACGCATCAGCCAGCTATGAGGGAGCGCTGAAGGCTTATCGCAGGAGCATCCTGCATATCAACAAAAGCTGTTTCCTGGTGTGGGATGAAGTGGAGACGAATACCGTGGACGATAGCCCGCAGCTCCTGTTTCATACGGCGTCGGCAAATCGGTTCTGCCAGCAGGATAAGGTCCTGAGCGTAAGGGATAAGGTCATGACGAACACGGTGACGATCCACGGGGAGAAGGAAGCCGTGAAGCTGCAAGTGCTCTTCCCGCCGGATGCACAGATGGACATTACGGAGTATCCGGGAGCGGAAACATACGGGCCGTACGCATCGGTCCGGGAGCAAGCATCGAAGAGCACGCGCAAGCAGTTCGTGACGCTGCTGGCGCCATCTTCGACTAACAGCACTGACATCATGGCTGAGGGCAAGGAGCTGGCGGAAGGAGTTCTCGGTGTAACCCTGGCATTCGGAGAGGGCAACGATGCACTGATCCTAAGCGCCGATGAACGGATCACAGTGGACTTTGACGGGAACCGATTCCAGGGTAAGGCACTGTGGATGCATCGGAACAGCTCGAAGCTAGCCGCATGGGAAGCGCAGCATCTGCACATCGAAGGCAGGCTGACACTGCAAGCGGAGATCCCGATGAACATCGCGTACGACGCATTCTCCGGTGAGCTGGCCGTCCACCATTACGGGCAAGAGGCGGCGGCGCTCATTTGGACAATACATGGCGAATCAAGCCGAACATGGACCTTATCTCCGGGAGAGCACAGGCTCCATAGAGTAGAAGGGGTGAATGATTGAATACGGTGACGAAGCAAGCTGCTGACAACGTAAGCTCCGTCCTTCCGCGCAAAAGCAAGGGAGCCCGCTTAAGAGCCAGGCTCTGGAAGGACCGTTATATTTATTTACTGCTGATGCCGGGGCTGCTGTTCTTTCTGGTCTACCGGTATGTGCCGATGCTCGGCATCGTCATTGCCTTTAAGGATTACAGTCCGTTCATGGGCATTGCCGATAGCCCTTGGGTCGGGATGAAAAATTTCGCCCGGATTTTTGAAAATGCGGAGGTCGTCCGGGTTATCTGGAATACCCTGATCATTTCCCTGCTGCAGATCGTGTTCGCCTTCCCGGCGCCGATCCTGCTCGCACTGATGTTGAATGAAGTGTCCCGAAGTGCGTTCAAACGCGTCATTCAGTCCATCGTTTATTTGCCGCACTTCCTCTCTTGGGTCGTTGTGGTCGGAATCGTTACGATCTTTTTCCGCAATGACGGCCTTGTAAACGACTTTCTTGTGGAGAAGTTCGGCTTGGAGCAGACGATTCCGTTTCTGACGAATCCGGATTACTTCCGAACCTTCATTGTGGCGGAGGTCATATGGAAAGAGGTGGGCTGGGGCACGATCATCTTCCTGGCGGCTCTAGCCGGCGTCAATCCGGCGCTGTATGAGGCCGCGGTCATGGACGGTGCCAGCCGTATGCGCCAAATCTGGCACATTACGCTTCCTGCTATTCGCAGCACGATTGTCATTTTGCTGATCATCCGGCTCGGGGACGTGATGGAGGTCGGATTCGAGCAGGTATTCCTGCAGCTGAATCCGTTCAATATGGACATCGGCAACACGCTCGACACCTACGTGTACTACAAAGGGATTCAACAGTCCGACTACAGCTTCTCAACAGCGGTCGGCGTGTTTAAAGGTGTGGTCGGCCTGGTGCTGGTTATGGCGGCCAACAAGCTGGCGAAGCGTTTCGGTGAGGAGGGTGTTTATTAATGAAAAACAGAACATCAGCCTTCGACCGCCTGTTCGACTGGGTTAACGTTTCCGTGCTTTTATTGATTGCAGCCGTTATGCTGTTTCCGTTTCTGTACTTGTTCTCGGTGTCCTTCTCATCGCTGGAGGACTTCCTGGCCAGCAGACTGCTGCTGTGGCCATCGAACTGGACGACGGATGCGTATGAATACATCCTTGAATCCAGAGCGTTCCGCAACTCGATGATGATCACGATTGTGGTGACGGTCATCGGTACGCTGGTGAACCTGATTTTTACGGGAACGATGGCTTATGCGCTCTCCAGGCAAATCATCGGGCAGCGAACCGTGATGTTTATGGTAGTGTTCACTCTCCTGTTTTCCGCAGGGATGATTCCTTCCTACCTGGTTGTGAAGGCGACGGGCCTGCTCGACTCGATCTGGGCGCTCATTTTACCGGTTGCTATCACGCCGTTTAACCTGATTGTCATGCGGCAGTTTTTCTTGAGCATTCCGGGCGATCTGTACGATGCGGCGCATATGGACGGAGCGAATGATTTGCAGATTTTCACGCGCATCATTCTTCCGCTTTCCAAGCCGTCGCTGGCTGCCTTCGGCCTCTTCTATGCCGTTACGCATTGGAATAACTATTTTGCGCCGATTCTTTACATCAATGCTCCGGAAAAATGGACGATTCAAGTCATTCTAAGGCAAATCGTCGTGGTAGGCGAGGCCACGGCTACCTTGGCGGGGGACAATTCCTTCTCGGAGAACCCGCCGCCGCCGGAGACGATTCAGATGGCCGCCATTTTGCTGGCTACGCTGCCGATTCTCCTGGTGTATCCGTTCCTGCAGAAGCATTTTGCCAAAGGAGTCATGCTGGGCGCTGTGAAAGGCTAGGCTTCCTTGTAAGCTTCATACTCGGGTTGTACTGAAATGACATATAAATGGAGGGTTCGAAGAATGAATGCAAAACGCACGACGTTCGTCACCTTAGCCGTCCTGCTGGCGGCAACTGCAGTAGCGTGCTCCAAGCAACCGGCAGCGGGAACCAATCAACCGAGCGCAGAGGCTCCTAAGGAAGATCCCAACAAGAAGCACACGATTACCGCACTGGACTTCCGCTACGGTGATCCGCCCCCAAGCTCGAGTCCAGGGCTGAATATGATCAACGAAAAGTTTAACATCGATTACAAGGTTACCTTTGTGACCAACACGGCCTTTGATGAGAAAATCAATGCGACCTTCGCTTCCGGCGACATTCCGGATATGGTAGGCCTGATGTCGACGGACCTGAAGGCTCGTTATGCCAAGTTTGCCAAACAAGGCGCCTTCCTTCCGCTTGACGATTACATTAAACAGTACCCGACCCTGCAGGTGGTGCCGGATTTTATCTGGGATTCTATGCGCGTCAACGGTAAAATTTATGCGATTCCGCAATATTCGCCCAAATTCCAAGTGGTTACCGTCATTCGTAAGGATTGGCTCGATGCCGTCGGGATGAAGGTACCGACAAACTATGAGGAGCTGAAGCAGGTAGCGCTTGCTTTCACGAAGAACGACCCGGACAAGAACGGGAAGAACGATACGTACGGCTTCGCTATCGGAAAGGACATCAACCCGAACTTTAACCAAGGGCCTTATTGGGATCCGGACGCTTGGTATCATAAGAACAAGGACGGAAATTACATTCCTGGCATGATCGGCGAGGGCCGCAAGGAAATCATTCAAATGCTGGCCGATCTTTACAAGGAAGGCGCGATCACGAAGGACTACGCGGTTCTGAACTGGGCGGACACGAACAAGGAATTTTATTCAGGCAAGGCGGGGATCTTCATCGGTACGCCGCGAGGCATGTCCCAAGCGTACATGGACGGTCTGCTCAAAATCCACCCGAATGCGCAGTTCGTCAGCCTGGGTGCCTTCGTGGATAAGAACGGCAACCAAGGCCTGACGGCGGGGAGCGGCTTTGCCGGTTTGACGGTGCTGAACGCGAAGCTGGCGAAGGAGCCCGATAAGCTGAAGCGGATTCTGACGCTGAATGAGTTCGGCCGCAAGTTTTATGCCGATGATCAGAAGAACGAGAAGAATGCGGATTTCGACTGGTGGTCCGGCAAGGTGGGCGTAGGCTATGACATGGTGAACGGCCAGCCGGTGAACAAGAAAAATTTTGCCTCCGACGGTTTGGCTCCATCGACTTATTTTGTAGACAATGTCGCTTGGGCACCGAAGGATACCGACGTGAATTATTCCATCACTTATCAGACGAAGCAGCTGTCCGATCTGGTCAAAGAAATTGAGACGATGTACAAGAGCGTGAAGCTTTATGCGAATCCGATCAACGGCTTGGAATCCCCTGCAGATCTGGAGAAGGGCGACGAGCTGAAGAAGTACCTCATGAACGAGCAGGTGAAAATGATCGCCGGCCAGCGTCCGGTATCCGATTGGGATAAGCTGGTTCAGGAGTACATGGACAAGGGCGGAGCGAAGATCGTACAGGAGTACAATGCCGGCATCAAAAATAAAGACCCGAAGGCGTTGTTTAAATAATGACAAACAAGGGGCAAAGCGGGCTTTTGCCCCTTTTCCTTTTAGGAGAGGAGCGGGACATCATGCTAAGACTGGCTAAAGTAGGCGTATGGCTGGACGGCGCCGCTGCGGAGAAGAGATGGCGCTATGGGCAGAACGTTTTTGAATTGTACATGGAGGAAATATTGGCTCATGCGGGAATTCCGTTTCGCAGGCTGACCACGGGTGCCGAGCTGACGGTATACAGTCCGGATGTGCTGCTCGTTGCACTGGCCGGGGAATCCGATGCGGCGCTGGAGGAGCTGCTGTCCTTCGTTCGAAGCGGCGGCACGCTCATATCCTATGCTGGGTTGAACCGTCTAGCGGGACAACTGGGCTGCCGCGAGCTTGCCGTACGGGACGCGGCGTATGCCGAGCTGCCTGAGCAGGGGATCGCCGCCGATGGGGTGGCCCTGAGGGCCTTGAAGGTACGCCCATGGGTCCGTGTAGAGGCTGAGACGGCGACGGCGCAAGGCGTGCTTCGCAAGGGAGAGCCGAACGGCGAGACGATCGGGGCGGCTTCGTTGGAGCTGGTTATCGGTTCGGGAAAGCTGATTCGCTGGAACGTCAACGTGCCGGAGACGATCGTACGTCTTCAGCAGGGCTCCGGCCCGGTAGTGGAGGACGGAATCCCGGCAGCGGATGGAACAGGCACGCTGGATGAAGGAATCCTCAAAGCGGATGATTGCTGTGAGCTGGATTGGGAGCTGGACCGGACGGAGACGGCGACAGGCGTACCTTACTACGGGGTCCCGTATGCGGACCTGTGGCGCGAAGCCATGATCGGTCAGCTGCTTCGGGAAACGTTGGAGCGCGGGGCCGCATTGCCTTTTGTGGACTACTGGCCGGAAGGTGTACGGCAAGTGGCGATGATATCCCATGACAGCGATTTTAATGTGGATGCCTCGGCGGAGGCTACGCTGGAGGTGCTGAAGGAGAACGGCGTTCAGTCCACCTGGTGCATGATCGAGCCTGGATATTCCACAGATATCTATGAGAAAATCAAAGCGGACGGCCACGAGCTGGCTTTCCATTATAACGCGCTAGAGAAGGAAGACGGCATTTGGGATGCTTACGAATTTGAGCGGCAGCTGGAGTTTATTCGCTCCTCTACAGGGGAAGAGGTCGTATCGAATAAGAACCATTATACCCGCTATGAGGGCTGGGGCGAGCTGTTTCAGTGGTGCGAGAAGAACGGGATCGAGGCGGATCAAACCCGCGGACCGAGCAAGAAGGGCAACATCGGTTTTTTGTTCGGCACCTGTCATCCGTACTACCCGATCGCTTGGTCGGATGAGCGGAACCGAACGTACAACGTACTGGAAATCGGCTTCCTGACGCAGGATCTCGAGCATCCGTCACTGGCGGATACTTCGGTGATCGACCCGTTCCTGGATGGCGTGGAGAGGGTGCGCGGCGTGGCGCATTTTCTGTTCCATCAGCTGCATGTGCTCCAGCAGCCGAAGGTGCGGGAAGCCATGGGGCTGGTAGTCCGCAGAGCGAAAGAGCGGGGCTTTACTTTCATGACGTCGGCGCAGATCTTACGCTGGGAGCAGGCCCGGCGGAGGACTGTTCTGGCAACCGGCGAACAAGGAGGACTGCAGCTGCAGCAGGCGCCGGACGGCGCTGTCGTATGGATTCCGACGACAGCAGGTGAAGGCGCGGAAGCCGTACGCTTCGGCGTAGGGTGCAGAAAGGTTGTTATTGGAGCGGGAACGGATGTACAAGCGGCAGCGGGACGGGAGGCATAACATATGGAACAGTTAGCGTTATTAGGCGGTCCGAAGGTCAAGACGACCCCGTTCGGGACGGGACGCCGCTTTGGTCTGGAGGAGGCGACCCAGCTGCTGGAGGCGCTGGAGCAGAACACGCTTTTCTACCATTTCGGCGGCAAGGTGAAGCAGTTTTTGAACGATTTTAACGTAATGTACGGAGTAAAATACAGTGTGGCCACCTCCTCCGGCACCGCTGCGCTTCATGTAGCGATGGGGGCTGCAGGCGTGTCGGTCGGGGACGAGGTGATTACAAGTCCGATTACGGATCAAGGAACGTTAATCGGAATTCTGTATCAGAATGCGATTCCCGTATTCGCCGACCTGGATCCGCATACGTACAATATGACGCCGGCATCAATTAAAGCCCGCATCACGCCAAGAACGAAGGCGATTGTCGTTGTGCATCTGGCAGGGAACCCGTGCGATATGGATCCGATTATGGACATTGCGCGCAAGCACGGGCTCAAGGTCATCGAGGATTGCGCACAGGCGTATCTTACAAGATACAAGGGACGGCTGGTCGGGACGATCGGCGACTACGGCTGCTTCAGCACCAACGATTTCAAGCACATTAGTACGGGCGATGGCGGTATGGTGACAGTAAATTCGGCAGATGAGACGGATTACCAGGTGACGCATGCCTTCGCCGATAAAAATTACCGCCGATTCGGGACGGGGCTCCAGCGGGATACGCATTATGTTGCTCCTAACTACCGCATGACGGAGCTGCAAGGAGCGGTCGGTATCGCTCAGCTGAAGAAGCTGGAGTGGATTTGCTCCCAACGCAGACGCTTTGGAGACCGGATTACGGCAGGATTGGAGAAGGTTAACGGCTTGGTGCCTCATCACGTGGCGGGGGGGAATGAATGCACGTATTGGTTCTATATGTTTCGACTGCGCGAGGAGGAGCTGACTTGTACTCGTGAGGAGTTTTGCCAGGCGCTGACCGCGGAAGGCATTCCGAACCGGGCGGGCTATATTCCGGATGTGTGCTACATGCAGCCATTGTTTCAGCAGCGCCAGGCGTACTTGGGCAGCCATTTTCCGTTTGATCAGAGCGATGTATCGTACGATCGGGGACTATGTCCGGAAGCGGAGCGGATTTTGCAGACTGCGGTGCAAATTCCTTTAAGCGAATTTTATACGGAGCAGGACGTGGAAGAGATCATAGCCGCGCTGCGCAAAGTAGCGGGTTCCTATGCGAGGTAGCGACATGGCAGATCCATTTATATGCCTTGGGACGCCGGTAAGGGCGGATGAAACGCGGTCGGCTGCGGTATGCACTTCCGCGGACGGCAAGCAGCTCGTCGTTCTTGCGGCGAGAGGCTACGTGGTCATCGTCGACCCTGAGACCGGCAGCTGCCGGCAGACGGCGTTTCCAGAGGGGCTCATCGATTATCCCTTCGGCTCCATGGCGACAAGCTCGGGCTTATTTATTACCGGGGCGGGACCGCTGCTGATGGTGCTCGATCCGTTCTTAGGTCAATTTATCCGATGGTTCCGGCCCGCACCGGAAGAAGAGATCATCGGAATGGCATTTGCCGAGGATCGGGAGGGCATCGTGTATGCCACCACTTATCCGGGGTGTAAACTGTTGCGGTTGGAGCTCTCGCAGGGAAAGGTGGAGGAATTGGTTCAGCTGGACCCGCTGCAGAAGTATGCCATGACCTTGGCTGCAGGTGAGGACGGCTGGATTTACGCCGGGATCGGTACGCAGACCGCCGTCGTAGCGGGCTTCGAACCGCGAAGCGGCGCGCTGCGGAAAGTATTTGCCGCGGGCAGGGGGGCCGGCGAAGTGCATCTTGGCGAGGACGGTCGGGTATACGCCGCTCTGCCCGCAGCGGAAAGCGGACGCAGATGGTTTCGGATGGCAAGGGGTGAAGCCGTTCCCATGGAGGGTTCGGCTGTTGCCCCTTCACTCTATTTTGGCACAGGCTACAACAAGCTGCATCGCAACTTATCCGGTCGCCGGCGGGTAATGCAATACCAGCTCGCGGAAGGGGAACTGGTGCTTTCCGACGGAGAGAGCGAGACTGCCGTTCCGCTGCGTTACGAGGGCAATGGGACGGCGCTTTCGCCTATGTTCCTTGGGCCCGACGGGCGCATCTACGGAACCTCGAACCATCCCCTTCACTTGTACTCTTACGAACCCGGTGCAGCCGGTGTGGTTACTTACGGCGGCAAGGCCGTAGAGAAGGGCGGTGGCGGCAATATTTGCGCTTATGCCTCGCAAGGGGAGCTGCTGTTCGGAGCGGCCTACGCAGGAGGGCATCTCCACGTATTGGACACGACAAAGCCTCTGGCGGGCGAAACGGGAGGCTCCAGAAACCCTAGGCTGCTTTATTCCGATGAGCGGATTCATCGTTCCCGCTGCATGCTGACGCACCCGGACGGCGAGCACGTGCTGTACGGCGGCTTTCCAGGCTACGGCATGGTGGGCGGCGCTCTCGGTGTGCTGCACGTGCCGACGGAGTCCGTCACGGTATATGAGCACCACGAGCTCTGCCCATACCAGAGCACGCTAGGCCTAGCCGCCTTATCCTGCGGCGATGTAATCGGCGCAACCAGTGTAGAGACGCCAGGGGGTGCGGAGCCCATTGCAAAGCAGGCGGAGCTGTACCGTTTCGACTGGAAGAGCCGTGCGGTTTCCGCCCGCTGGGTGCCGGTGCCCGGTGCGAAGGAAATTTCCATGATCGCAGTGGACAGTATGGAGCGGATCCATGGGCTGACCTCAGATTCAATCTACTTTGTATTCGATACGGTACGGGGTGAGCCGGTCTATCAGCAGGATTTATCCGCTTGGGGCCAAGTAGTAAGGCATGGGCTCATATGGATAGAGAGGCAAGGCAGGCTCAGCCTCATAGGGCTGTTAAGCGGAGCCGTCTTCGAGGTAGATCCGAACACGTATCGTGCCGGGCTTCTCGCAACTCTTCCGAAGCCCGCCACCAGTGGCATAGCCTATAAGGACGGGCTCTTATATTTCGGGTGCGGGTGCGAGCTGTGGATGTACCGTTTGGTGGAAGGGAGTGTATAAAACCATGGGTTATAAGCTTTCGGAGAGAACACTGGCCACGATACCTAAGCTGCTGGCCGGAGTAGATTCTTCGGCAGCATGGCAGGCGAAGCGCGAGAAGATCAGGGAGGTGTGGAAGCGGCTAGTAGGGATGCCGCCCTCGCAGGATTTTTGGCCCGAGCCTGGCCGGCACGTGGCATTCGAGGTGATGTCTGAGCGGACGGAGAAGGATCATCGCAGGCTGGATATTCGCTACTGTACGAAGGATGGCGATATCATTACGGCCTATCTGCTGCTTCCGTCAGGAATGGAGCCCGGACGGCAATATCCTGCTGTTCTCGCCATGCATCCCACAACGGATTGCGGACGAGCGGACGTAGCGACCCCACAGGGCCGAGAGAACCGGCGGTACGGCTTGGAGCTTGTATCCCGTGGCTACGTAGTGCTTGCACCGGACTCCATCAGCTTCGGCGATCGAGTGTATGAGGGGGCGGAGCCGTTCCAGACCGCGCCGTTCTACGAGCTTAACCCCCAGTGGACGGCTGTCGGCAAAATGCTGGCGGATCATCTGCTCGCTCTCAATCTGCTTTGCAGTTTGCCGGAGGTGGATCCGCAGCGGATCGGCGCTATCGGGCATTCGCTAGGTGGGTACAACGCGTGGTTTTTGGCCGGCTGGGACCGGCGTATCCGCGCGGTCGTATCCAGCTGCGGCTTCTCCATGTTCACAGCTGACCCGGAGCCGAATCGCTGGGGTCAACGGGAATGGTTTTCCCATCTTCCCGAGGTCACCCATTACCTTCGTGAGGATCAGATTCCCTTTGAATGGCACGAGGTCGCGGCATTAGCTGCTCCTACCCCCTTGTTTATGTGGAGCGGGTTGAAGGATCGTATATTCCCGAATTGGCAGGCCATCGCTGAAGGAATGTCCGATTTGGAAGAGCTGTACGGGCAGGAAGCGGCGGCCGGCTCCTTTGAGTTTTGGCTGGGCCCCGCCGGCCATGATTTTCCTCCCCGCGCAAGAGAGCTGGCGTACTCCTTCCTGGATCGATGGCTGGCCAATAATGAGAAATGATGGAAGCCGAATGGAATTGTCGCAGGTCCCATGATATACTGAAGCTTAAAGACATGTATAGGAGCGGTATATATTGCTGCGAAGAAGAAATAATTTTCAAGAACGGTACAACCAATTCCTTCAAGAGCTACGGGACGAAATCGTCAGCGGCGGTCTGCAGCCGGGCGAGTACATTTTGCCGGAAAATACACTGAGCGTTCAATATGAAATAAGCCGGGTGTCCGTTAGGAAAGCGCTAGCCGAGCTGGTCGAAGAGGGCTTGATCGAGAAGATCGCCGGCAAGGGCAATCGGGTCAAGCCGCCGGATCAGGACCAGACGCCGGTGGTGCTTCGGCTGGCCTGGTTTTCCAGCTCGTATGAAATCAATATCGTTCGCCGCATCATCGGTGCATTCGAGGAGAAGCACCCTTTCGTCAAGGTAGAGCTGGAGCTGCTTCCTGAGCAGGGATACGCCGATCTGCTGATCCGTCAGATGGAGCAGGAGCAGGGGCCGGATGTATTTATGTTATCCGATTTGCATTTCCGCCAGTGGCTGGATGCAGGGAAGTCGGAGCAGGTTACGGGCTATGTTCCGGGACACCTGAAACCGGATGAAACCACCTATCCGCAGGTGTTCGAATTGTTCTCGGACGGAGGCAGACTGCTGGCGGCTCCGTTTATTTTCTCCCCGGTCGTTATTTGCTTTAACCGCACCTTATTCCGGGAGAGCGGGCTGTCCGAGGAAACGGCGCTGAAGGATTGGGAGGATTTGCTCAGGGTAGCCAAGCATTGCACCCGTGATGTGAACGGGGACGGGCTAGTGGAGCAATACGGCTTCTGTTTCTCGTCGTCCTACAACCGCTGGCCTGTGTTTCTGCTGCAGAACGGCGGCGAGATCATGTCCGAGGACGGGGAGCGGTGCACGCTGGCCAAACCGGAGAACATCGAAGCGCTGGATTTCTGTACCTCATTGATGTATAAGCATGGCGTGTCTCCGATTTATGCCCATGGGAGCAGCCATTTGGCGGAGAGCTTATTCATGAAGGAACGCGTGGCAATGATCATGTCCACGTATTACTTCATGAATGAATTCCGGGATCATTCCATCCAATGGGACGTGCTGCCGGTGCCCCAGCATAAGAAGCAGGCGACGCTGCTGCTTGGCGGCGGCTTGGCGGTGAACGCCGGAAGCGAGCATGAGCGGGTGGCCCAGCGGCTGGTCGATTTCATGACAGGAACGGAGGCGCAGACTCTGTTGAAGCAGTATGGCTGTACAATTCCCGTATTGAAGTCGGTGGCCGAGGACGATACGCTGCTGAATCCGGCCATCCATCCGCAGCACTACAATCGGTTCTTGGATGTGCTGCCCTACGCACAGCCTCTGAGGAGCCTGCGTCTCAGCCAGCAGGAGATCGATAAGCTTTATGATGAGCTGAACCTGCTCTGGGCCTGCATGGAGAGTCCGGACGAGGCCTGTCAGAGGATTGAGCGAAGGTTTAACGAGCAACGGAGCACGCAGCCCCTTTCGTAGCTTCGAGGCGGCGAGGGGATCGACATCGCTCATATACCCGGACACATGCCGAGGATATAGTATACGTCTTAGCTTCTGGGGCTGTCCCAAAAGTCATAGATGACTGAGGGACTGCCCCTTTTTCTCAATTTTGTAAAACAAAAAGAAACCAATCCTTGGTAAAATGGAAGTGTCGAGCAACCATTGAAAGGAGAGGTTTCTTTGTTTATTCAATATACCATGGATCAGCTATGTCTGCCAATGGATTTGGAAATGGACATCCCACCACGTCACGTAGCGCGAGTTATTAATAGCTTCATCAATCGTTTGGACGACAGCTTGTTTACAGCTGCGTATCCCGGAGGCGGTCGGGATAGCTATCACCCTAAAATGCTTACTAAAATCATTGTGTATGCTTATTCTCAACGTATCTACTCCTCTAGACAGATTGCCAAGGCCGTGCGTGAGAATATCCCTTTCATGTGGCTGGCAGGTCGCCAACAGCCGGACTTCCGGACCATCAATCGGTTTCGCTCCGAGCGGATGAAGGAGCAGCTCGAGAAGATTTTTGCAGGAATGCTGGAACTACTAACGGCCGAGGGGTACATCAAGCTGGAGAACTACTTCGTTGACGGCACCAAAATCGAAGCGAATGCGAACCGGTATACGTTTGTCTGGGGAAAAGCTGTCAAGAAACAGAAAGCCAGACTGGAAGAGAAAGTGAAGCAGCTCTTTATTGAGATTGACCAGCAGGAGATTCAGGAAGATAAAGAGCACAACGGTAAGGACCTGCTCGAGCTGGGCGGAGATGTCGATCTAACAAGCGAGGGCATGGAGGCGGCCTTAACGAAGCTGGAAGCCAAGTTGAAAAGTGAACCAAAGAACAAAACGGTTAAGAAAGCGGTACGGCAGCTGCGTAAGGATTTTGTTCCCCGCCAGCGGAAGTACGAAACTCAGCTTCAGATCCTTGGCGAACGAAACAGTTTCAGCAAAACGGATCCAGATGCGACGTTTATGCGAATGAAGGAAGACCACATGGGTAACGGTCAACTCAAGCCTGGCTACAACGTACAAGTCGGCACAGAGAACCAATTTATCGTAGGTTACTCCCTCCACCAGCGTCCGACAGATACGCGTTGCCTTATTCCGCACCTTAACAAGGTAAAAGAGACGCTTGGTCGTCTTCCTAAAACCGTCATCGCCGATGCCGGTTACGGTGGTGAGGAAAATTATGCGTACCTAGAGAAAGAAAACGTGGAAGCGCTCGTGAAGTACAATTCCTTTCATAAGGAAGTATCAAGGGCATGGCGAAACGACGTATCCCGCTTAGAAAACTGGACGTACAACGAGGACAAAGACATCTGGGTATGCCCAAACGGAAGAACACTACATTTTATTAAGGAAAGCAAGAACAAGACTGATAGTGGGTACGGGGTCAAATTGCGGATCTACCGAAATGAGAACTGTGAGGGGTGTCCGTTCAAAGAGAAATGCACCAAGTCTGAACGCAGCCGTGAAATAAGGGTCAGCATGGAGTATCTTCGCTACAAAAAAGTGGCTAGAGAAAAATTAAGAAGCGAAGATGGACGCAAGCTCTCGGTTCAGCGAATGATCGAAGTGGAAAGTGTGTTTGGGCAAATGAAAAATAACCGGGGATTCCGGAGGTTCCTGCTTCGCGGCTTACCAAAAGTAAGCTTGGAGGTCGGGTGGCTTTCGCTTGCCCACAATTTGCTTAAGGTGGTGACCACGGAGCAAAAAAGACAAATAGCCGGGCAAGAATAAACCCTGCCCGGCCATTTTTATTGCGATATACGAAGTTGTAAAATAAGAGGCGGTCCCCTCGAGTAGATTTTACGCTACTTTTGGGACAGCCTCTTTCCATGATCAGAAGGGAGCCCCAAGTAGCATTGGTTCACCCCATTAAATACATGTTTTTTACTTGTATACAACTACACGTCTATGCTACAATCGTAACGATTGATCTTCTGTCTTACTATCACCTGGAAGGGGAGAAGGATTGATGAAGAGCAAATGGTTTCGAAGGCTTTCCACTACAGCTTTAACGATCGCTTTATTGGCAGGAATGGTAGCGGTTTCACCGTACCAGCCTCCGCATGCAGCCGCAGCTGAGGCAGTGCAGAATGCTTTGCTCAACGGGAGCTTCGAGCAGCTTACCGTCGATGGGCGTCCACTGGGCTGGCAGCCAGAGGGTGTATCCGGCTCGGTTAAAGTAAGCGATTCCGTTTACAAGGATGGAGCAAGAAGCCTCATTGTTGAGAAAACGACACCGGGCGTGCAAGGTGCCGTTAGTGACGCCCTTCCTGCAGCACCGTTCAGCAATGTTGTTCTAACGGCTCAAGTTCGCTCGGAGTCGGGCAGCGGCGGCAAGGTAGACCTGCAGTTCTACAGCACCGAGGGTAAGCTTATCTCGATTGTCAGCGGCTTGGTGCAGGGGGAGCCGAACGAATGGTCCGAGCTTCGCGTAGCTGCAGCAGCACCGAAGGACGGAGCGCAAGTGAAGGTCTCATTTTATTTTCCTAATGATAAAAATGGCCGCTTCTATGCAGATGACGCCGTGCTGCAGATCCGAGATACCCCTCCGTACATAACGAACCTCGGTCCTCAGAGCACCAGCTTGACGCTCATGACCGGCTCTTACGGCAAAGACCGCCAAGGTCGTGACGTCATGTACACGGTAGTGCAGGGCGATCCGGCTCAGTTCCTTGTTACGGATGTGAAGAACAAGGCAGTTCTGGGGAAACATCCGCTGGTGGCGCTGGACGGCAGCAACGTAACGGCTGCCTGGGCAATCGCAACGGCCACCGACGGCAAGGTTTACGTAGGCAGCACGCCGAACGGGACGTTGTTCCAGTACGATCCGGCCAGCGAGACGATGCGTACGATCGGCAAGCCTGTGCCTACCGATACCGTCATCTGGGTGCTGGTGCCCGGTCCGAACGGTAAGATGTACGGCGGAACCGGTTACTCCCAGTCGGTCTTTGAGTATGACCCGGCTACCGACGCAACCAAGACGTTGGCCTCCTTTAAAACGGCGAGCAAGGAGCAGCACACACGCAGCTTGGCATACGACCCTGACCGCAATGTGCTTTATGTAGGCGGCTCCGATGTAGCGAAGCTTTATAAATACGACTTGGCGACGGGACAAAAAACGGCATTAACCCCACCGGAATTTGCAGGTAAAACCTCGGTGTACGACCTGCAGTATACGGCCGGCAAGCTGTTCGTGCGACTCGACCCGGGACCGGTCATGTTCGTATACGATCCCGCAACGGCTGCATGGATAGTGAAGAATAATACGGCGTATAACACGCGCGGATTCTCTCCTGTTTCCCCGGACGGCCGGGTGTTCTATACCTTTTACGAAACGCTGCCGGACGGCAAGCAGCAATGGTCCCTGTATGAATATGACACCAAGACGAACACATATAAGTCTACCGGGGCTGATGTCAAGGGCGCAGGTGTCGCCTTCGGCTATGTTACTATGAATCTGCCGGATTACCCGGGTACCACGCTCGTAGGTTTAGCCGGGAACGGCGGTCGCGCCTTCTATTACAACCTGGAGACCGGCAAGCTGGATACGCCCGAGCTGGATTTACCGCCGCAATTCGTAGAGCTGTTCAATATCGGGAAGAGTGTGGACGGCAAAATGCTGACATCCGGCTTCATCTCGGGCGGCGGCATGGGTATTTACGCCCCGTCAGCGAACGAGACGAAGCTTTATCCACAGATTGGCCAAGTCGAGGGCTACGGTTCCCTGAACGGCAAGATGTACTTTGGGGTGTACCCGCGGGCTACCATCTTTGAGTATGATCCTACGCAGCCCTGGAATCGGACCGACCCAAGTGCACCGAACAATCCGCTTCGATTGGGCCAGCTAGGCGATGAGCAGGACCGTCCGGTCGCCTTCGCCAGTGCGGAGGAGCTTGGAAAGCTATACATCGGCACGTACCCGATAGCAGGTAAGATCGGCGGCGCTTTGACTACCTATGACCCTGGGACAAAACAATTCGATGTGAAGCGCAATATCGTTCCCGATCATTCCATTAATACCTTGCTATACCGGAACGGTAAACTGTACATGGGTACCAGTGCGATGAACGGCGGAGTGGGAAAGCTCGTCATCTACGATGTAAAAACCCAATCTATAGAGTTTGAAACCATTCCTGTTGCGGGTAAAAAAGCAGTCACCTCCTTCTTCTGGGGACCTGACGGCAAGCTGTGGGGTATGGCGATGGGGGCACTGTTTATCTTCGATCAGGATACCCGCCAGGTGACTTATAGTGACGATAAGTTCCCGGCGGCCGATTATGCTCACAGCAATCCTCGCCTCATGGTAGGGACGGACGGCAACATCTACGGCTCGATCTATCTCGGCTACGTAGCGGATAAAACCTACACGAGCAAGCTGTTCCGTATTGATGCAGATACCAAACAAGTAACCGTTCTGCTTGAAGGCAACGTGGAGAAGCTGGCGCAGGACGATTTCGGCAACCTGTACTTCAAGTACGGGAGCGAGCTGATGAAGTACAGCGATCCGAAGCTGGTCTTGAAGCTGGCACAGGTCGAGCTGAAAGCCGGACTTACGGAGCTGCGCCGCGGCGAGACGACATCCTACACTTATCAAGCTATCTTGGAAAAGGGCCGTGTCACCCGTGAGCTCTCCGGAGCCACGATTGAATACGTCAGCAGCCGACCGAAGGTAGCAGAGTTGACGGCAGACGGCCAAATTCATGCGAACCATCCGGGACAAACGGACCTGTCGGTACGCATCACGTTGAATGGAGTGACCGTTCAATCGGCGCCGGTTACCGTCAAGGTCACAGGACCGGAGCCCAAATAACGGGGGATTGCGTGTTTTTGGCAATATGGATAAATTAGGGCGGAAAGGGCACTCTTAAGATAAGACATCGTGTATGGAGGACGTTACCCATGATAGACTTATCTGTACTAGCCAATATTCATGCCGATATAGAGGTTGTGCACCAGCTGGTGGAAACCTTGAAGGCACGGGTAGACGGCAAGGATATCGGCATTCATATTTATCGAAATCGAAACGGACATTTCTTTTATGAGCTGAGCCATATGTACCGTGGCGCGGACAGCATGGACCCGGCCGTCTCGATCGGCAACAGCTACGATTCTGTCGAGGAAGCGGCGAAGGGTGCCTTGCAATCAGCTGTCATGTTTTACCGGAGCACGGATGAAGGCGGTGCTTGGGTGCGTAACGAAGCGTTTTTTCACTAGGATAAATGGATCTATGGAAGCAGCATGCCTGGGTTTGTGAGGCAGGCTGTTTTTTTATGGGGCCAGAGGTTGGCCTCGGGTCTCGTCCGCCCTTTTGGCCCTTATCCCCATGACTCAGTACGCAGGGGGGGAGTGTGGATGATTAGACCAAACCATGAGGTTTGAGAAAAAAATCACATGGAGAAGCTTGGAACACCATTCTATGGTTACAGCACTTTAACACAAAAGTATGCACAACAAAGAAAAGGAAGGTGACACCCGGGAGGAAAGTTTATAGGGCTATTTCGTTCATCTTGCATGTATCAGAGGTAGATCAAATAAGCGGTAGTCGCTAAAGGAGGCCAAGTACCTGATTACGAGCTGAAGGAAGTTAATTGTTTGTAAGTAAAGCGGGGAGCTCTCATACACAGATTAGCAAGAGTTGAGAGGATGCAGGTGCTGATTCTGGACGTGTTCAGACGATAGCAGAACTCATCCAAATAGACCTGCAAATGCTTGCGGCCTAAACCCATGAAAGTGCGATTGATCCAACGGCATGCTCGAGCTGCCAGCTGAAGCAGCGGAATAAACCGGGCAGAGCTATAGCGCTGCGCGACGAAAGTAACATCGGTAGTAGTACCGTCGATTTCGCTTTCCGTGAAGGCTTGGATCGCTTTGCCGTTCACAACACGATCACGGATATACTGCTTGGGAATCAGCTTCATTTTTACATAATCGGGCTCCGCGGGAGTCTCCATCGAAGCTCCGGCACCGACGAAGAAGGGCTGTTCCGTAGGCGAGGCTTGAAAAGATGAGTTCTGTGGGCGGTTATAGACAGCGGTGTTCACCCGAACGGTACCGAGGAGAAGTGTTTCCGTGTCCGCACAGCCGATAGCATAACGAATTTTCTGCAGCATCAGCCATGCGGTTTTGTAAGTAACACGAATAATTTGATGCAGCCGGTTGGCAGAAGTTCCTCCCTCGGTGGAGACTAGGGCAAGGGCGGTAAACCACTTGGTCAGATCCGTCTTGCTTCCTTCAAAGATTGAGCCTGTAAGAAGCGAAGCCTGATAATGACATAAACGACATTCGTATAGGGGGAGTCGGCGTGTAGAAATGACGTAGAAATCCGAATATGTGCAGCGCGGACATACAAATCCGTCAGGCCATTTTATTTGAAATAAAAGGGTGACACAAGCATCCTCCGATCCCGATGGGTACGTATGAGCTTCAGTGAACAAAAAATCGGTTTTCATAACGCGAACAGCCCCCTCCTTTTATTACCATTATACCAAACATATGTTCTGGTATCAAGAAAAAAATACCAAAAAATTCAACTGAGCGATCGGGATAAGGTCCAAAAGCGATGGGAAAAGAGTGTCCTCGCCACTTGCTGCAACTTTTTTCCAAATTCCCCGTCAACAAAAATAAACATACACGACAGGGAGGAGAACCTATGAAAGTTATCTTTTGGCTGGCGGCGATCGGGCTTGGCATTGCTTTTACTGTTAGCAGCTTGAGCTCGGCTAAAGATCCGATGCCTGTCCAAGCAGTCACACCGAAGCAGGAAGCTCTCCCGGACCCGCCGACACGGCCCCGCACAACAGACGGACTCCATGAAATTAAAAATAAAATTACAGAGCATTCGGAAGAGCTGAAGGAGCGGCATTCGGTTCAAATTCAGATGGCTGGGGTAGGCGAGGATCATATTATAGTGCATATTCGACGAATTGGTGATATCGAAGGGAACGTCTCCGAAGAGGAGCTCGCGCTGATCAACAAAACCTTGTTCGACATCGCCGGGAAGGAGTTTCCGTTGAAGCTCTCGGTTATGCAATGCTGTAAGGGCGAGCCGCAGGTTACGGGAACAATCAAGACGTTCGATCAGGAGCACCGGCGGATACTCGTCGTCAACGAGCAGAAGAAAAACGGAAATACCGATGACCCGGAGGCGTCTTGGGTAGCTCTTCAGCCTGACGGGAAGCTGATCGTAGCGGGGATTCCGTTACATACGGGGTTTAGCAAGGAACTTATAGGCAAGGAAGCAAAGGTATGGACTACAGGGCTGATGCTCTCATCCTATCCCGGCCAAACATCGGCGTTGAAGGTGGTCGTAGAATAGGCCACAAGTAAGCTGTCACCGCTAGGGCTCCTGCAATCGGATCGGCCTTTGAATTTCTGCATAATTTTCCTCAATGTCTCGCTTAATGGATTCCAGCAGATGCACGGCCTCACTTTGGATGTGGCGGTCCTCGATGCTCCGCAGCAGCGTTTGCAGGTGGTCTAATCTCCATTGGGTCACATATCTCACGGGAGTCGCCTCGCTTTTAATGTAATTGCGTAGATACTAAAAAGATTCGGACGAACTCCCCAATTTGCTACCCTACGGCGACCCCCACAAACCGGTATGAAGCGTCGAATGCTGTAACAGCAAATCTACGGCTCGTCCATATTTCAAGAAAGTGACGGTGGCTTCAATGAATCTGATGAACTGCAGCGGCTGCGGCAAGCTTCAGCTCGCATCCTACACCTCCTTGTGCCCGGACTGTTTAAAACATCACATCGACGATTCCCATCGTATCCGTGCCTACCTGCAGCAGCATCCGCTAGCCACCGTGATGGAGTTGTCCCGGGATACCGGATTGCCGTTGAAAAAAATAAACGAGCTGGTAAAAAGATAAACACGCAGAGGCCCTCTTAAGATAAGAAGGGCCTCTTTTTAATAATTGCTACGTCACGGCTACGGCCATACAGCAGCCAAGCCGACGCAACGAGCGCCATAAGCGCAGCGCAAGTGAAACTGACGGCACCGAGACCGAAGGTGCCGGCCAGGGCATAGGCGGCGAGCGGACCGGCCGCCGCCCCGATATCGACGACGGTCGTATACGTCGTCATATACGCCGCCGCGCTGCGGCCCGAGGCGGCGTCTGCGGCGAGCGCGTCGGTCAGCGTGGTGATGGCGGTGTTCGCCAGCATCACGCTGAGCAGGACCGTGAGCCACGCCGCGAGAGGCATACCGAGCGGCAGCAGGGCGAAGCCGCCCGCGGCCAGCGCAAGCGCGGCGAGGTAGAGCGGCAGGCGGCCGCTCGGGCCGTCCGACAGTCTCCCGAACCAGGGAGACAGGAAGGGCGACCAGCCCCAGCGCAGCGCCTGCACGGCGCCGGCCACCGTGGCGGCGCCGACGGCGAGGCCGAGGAGCTCGGTGCTACCCGGCAGATGGGAGGCAATGAGCGGGCTAAGCGTGGCAAGCAGCATGCCCATGAAGACAGCCGCCGTCAGGAAGCCGGACAGCAGCGGGAGCCATCCGGCGGGCGGGAGCTTCCACAACGGGGCGGAACGTGCGCTGCCGGGGACGGCTGCAGTAGTAGCCGGCACATGACGCCATGCCAGAGGCAATCCGGCCGCGGTGACGATGCCGAGCATCAGGGCGACTTCCCGCGGCCCCAGCACCTCGGCGAGCATGCCGCCGGCCAGCATGCCGATAAGGCTGCCGACGCCAATGATACCGTTATAGCTGCCGAGCAGCTTGCCGCGGGGGCCGTCTTGGCCTGCCGCTTCCAGCACGGTAAGATAGCCGCCGATGCGGAGCATGGACCAGGCTGCGCCCCAAACCATGCGAGCGATCAGGAAAGGGACGAAGCCGCTCACCAACCCGTACCCAATGGTGGTCGCAACGGCAGCCGCTGCGGCAATGACCACACCTATCCGCTTAGGCACCCGGATATACAGCCATCCGACCAACGGATTTAGCGGCAACCGAATGAAGCGATTGATGGACAGCAGGACCCCTACCTGCCACAGCGCATCCAGGCCGAATTGATCCCAGTATAGCGGCAGCACAATATATAACATAGCGTCGCCAAGCAGGCAAAGGGCTGTAACCCAAGAAAGACCTCGAACGGAAGGAAACCCGGAAGCTTGTTGCATAGGCCATAACTCCTTCTACTGCGATGTTATGCTTCATTGTATATAGAAAAAGGAAAATGAAAAGGGTAAAATAAAAACATTAAATTTCCCCTTTTATCAAGGACAGCGCCCGCAAGGAGGAGCCATGCAGCTTTGGGAGCATTATGTCGTACTGTACAAGAGCCTGTCCCCTACGATGGAAGCGCATATTTCGCTGCCCGAGCTTTCCGTCATTTTGAGCTGTACCGAGCGAAACGTAAAGCTGCTCATGCGGGGGATGCGGGAGCAGGGCTGGATAGTTTGGTCGCCGGGACGCGGGCGGGGGCGAAGGTCGGTGCTGAAGCTGCTCGCCGACCCTGACAAGCTGCTTGCCGATCAGGCGGCAGCCCGTCTGGAGGCCGGACAATGGTCGAGCCTATCATCATTGCTGCGGCAAGGAAAATTCGCCGCGCTGGGGCAAGCACCATTGCTCCGGCTGCTGGAGCAGTCGCTGCAGACGTATACTTACAGTAAAGGAGACGCTGACGTTTTGCGCTTTCCTACTTATCGAATCGTCGGCGGATTGGACCCAGCCTACGTTACCCGCAGAACCGAGCTGCATATGGTACGACAGCTGTTCGATACGTTGGTGAAATACCGCCGGGAGACGGGGGAATTCGAAGCGCAGCTTGCACATCATTGGATTCCGGGCGAACGGCGCTGGAGCTTTTATCTGCAAAAGCGGGTGCGATTTCACGACGGAACCATCATGACCTCGAAGGATGTAGCGGGTACGCTGCTTCGATTACGGGAAACAGGACCTTACAAGGACTTGTTTCGCTGCATTCGCGGCGTCGACATGCACGGCGACTACTGTATCAGCATCGATCTTCACGAACCGGTTCCCGGATTGCTGAGCTTGCTGGCTTCCACT
The DNA here is from genome assembly GCF_030846225.1 of Paenibacillus sp. GD4. Taxonomy (NCBI): domain Bacteria; kingdom Bacillati; phylum Bacillota; class Bacilli; order Caryophanales; family Paenibacillaceae; genus Paenibacillus; species Paenibacillus sp. GD4. The sequence continues at coordinate 1,985,748 of NZ_JAVCYK010000001.1, read as the reverse complement.
GCTGCCTCCATCGTGCCGGCTAACCGGGAGCAGGATTATGGGGATATGCCGATCGGAACCGGGCCGTTTCGACTGTCAGACCGAAATGAGAGACTTTTGGCTTTAGAGGCGCATCCTGATTATTTCCTGCGTCCGGCTCATCTGGACCAGGTAGAGATGTGGTGTTTTCCGGAGTTATACGACCTTCGGCAGCAAAGCCGTTCGGAGCCGCTGGAAGAAATGAATTTTCAGCATTACCGGCATACGGAGCGCCAAGAGCCCTGGCAGGAGGTGGAGCGCACGGATCGGGGGTGCAAGTACATCGTCCTTAACCAAAGAAAAGCGGGTCCTCTTCAGCGGAACTCGGAAAGAAAGAAGCTTGTCATCTGTCTTACGGAGGAAGATATTGCTTTCGAAGCAGGAGGCAATCGGGGACCGCGGGCTCGGCGGCTCATCTCCGAGTTCGATCATGACGCGGAAGAAAAATGTCCTGAAAGCCCCGATGAGGCGCCGTTGCCTAATGAGGCCATTCATCTTACCGCCGCTATATACTTCGGAGGAAGCCATGAAGCCGATGCGGAATGGCTGCAAGAGAAGCTTAAGGCCAGAGGAATCCGGCTTAGCATTCGTCTTGTGCCCTTTGAGGAGCTTACCTCCGATGCTACGCTTGCTTGGGCTGACCTGCTGCTGCTTGAGCTGCCGGTCGACGAGGATGCGGAATGGACGCTTCAGGTACATCTGATGTCGCCTGCCGCCTTGCTTCAGCGGGTGCTGAGTGACGCCATGAAAGTGCAATTGCAGCAGCTGCTTGCACCGGTTCGTTCAGAACCCTCCAGAGAGAAGCGATTGGATGCATTACTTGCCGGAGAAGGGCTCTTGCTGCGTACGAACATTTTGCTTCCCTGGTACCGCTGGCGACAATCGGCTTCTTTTCCGAAGGAGCTGGAGGGTGTCCGTATCAGCTCTTTCGGTTGGGTGGATTACAAGGAGCTATGGTTTCGTTCATAAGACTCAGTTTTCCTTTTTGAGGAGAACCGGGTCTTTTTTTATGTGGATAACTACGGTTGTGGATATGTTGATGAAATGGGCTGAAGATATACACAGACTGACGCTTAGGGGGTGTGAATATTGTGTATAACGCTGTGAATAACTATTCGCTACGAGTGCTTATATTGTTTTCCGATCCCTTGGGCTTACGATCATCCGACGGCAGAGACGGCTTATCCCCACTTCCGTTAAACAGCGTTTCGGTCAGGAGCTTTAATTTGTCCATCAGCTTTCCGTAGCCGAACCCGACAAGGAAGGCAATGCCTACTTTGGCCGATAAGGAGCTGCCGGTTTGCAGCAGCATGATCCCACTTTGAAACAGTATTATTGTCATCACCGCAGCAGCTGCGCATTTCATCGGACGAACCAGATACCAAACGACCCACCGCTCGGACATTGTTTCGTAAAATTCGTGAAACAGCCGCATAGAGTACAAGGTTCCACCGATGGCCCCGGAGAGTGCGTAATAGGTGTAGGGCTCCACAGCCGCGAGCTCTACGCCGAGCAGGGTAGTTAATTTTCCGCTGCGAACGAGACCGGCCAGCCAGAAGCAGCCGATGAGCCACAGGAGCTGATACAGCAGCAGTCCAAGCTTGAAGCCGTTTTGCTTGAAAAATAGCATCCCTTCTCACCTGCTTTCCGTTTAGGTAGTACATGTTATGAGGCAAGGAGGGCAAGAGTGAATGATTTACTGGGCGGTCGTTTGCGCGGTTGCTTTCGATGCCGTATGCTGTTCTTACAGAACATCGGGAGGCGGAATTTACATGATCGGTAAAAGGCTCGGGCAAGGGAATACGGCGGAAGTGTATGCGTGGGGAAAGGATCGGGTCATTAAGCTGTTTCGTCATTCCTCTTTCGATCCGTGGATGGAGAAGGAGTATCAGCTAAGCTTATATGTATCGCAGCTGGGGCTGCCGGTTCCAAGGGTGTTTGGAATCGAGGAAGTGAAGGGTAAACGGGGCATTGTGTTCGAGCGCTTGGAGGGTCATACCCAGATCCGTCAGCTTGTCTCGCGGCCTTGGTCTGCACGGGCTGAGGGAAGAAGATTGGCCGAGTGGCATGCGGTCATTCATCAGGAGCAGGGGGAATCGTCCATGCCCAAAAGAAAGCTCTCGCTGCAGGAGGCGATTGAACATACATCCCTGCTGTCCGCCGCAGAAAAGTCGGCGATCCTGAAGCGGCTTGCACAGCTGCCGGAGCAAGACGCTCTTTGCCACGGAGACTTTCATCCCGACAACCTCATGATGACCTCCCGCGGCCCTGTCATTCTGGATTGGATGACGGCCACGAGCGGACATCCGTATTCGGATGCGGCAAGGACGGTGCTGTTGCTTACACACGCAGTGCTGCCGAGCTCAATGCCAAAGCTGGTCAAGCTGATGATCACCCGGCTTCGGGCAGCGCTATGCCAAGCTTATAAGGAGCGCTATATGGAAATGACCGGGGCCACGGAAGCGGAGCTGCAGGCATGGGAGCTCCCGCTTGCTGCGGCCCGGCTGGTAGAGAGTGTACCTGCGGAGGAGAAGCAGGTGCTTCTCGGTGTAATCCGGCGGTCCTTACAAAAGTAAACCTACTGGAAGAGGGGCGTGGACAAATAGCGTTCTCCCGTATCGGGGAGCAGGACGACGATGGTTTTTCCTTTATTCTCCGGCCGTCGCGCGATTTGAGCAGCTGCGTAAGCGGCAGCACCGGAGGAAATGCCGACGAGCAGTCCTTCGGTGCGGGTAAGCAGGCGAGCGGTCTCGAAGGCGTCCTCGTTTTTCACGGTGTAAATTTCATCGACTACGCCGCTTGCTCCTCCTTTAATAAAAGTGGTGTTATTCAATCGGTATAGTATGTATTATACCAGCGCCGTTCCTGGTTGGAAATACAAAAGGACGAAGCAAGTCTCGGTGAGACGCTGGCTCCGCCCTTTTTTCAGATGAGGACAACCTCAATTACATCGTATGCGACTGCTTCTTCTTTAATGAATAGCACTTGCGGCAGACGGGCAAATAGCTTTCATTGCCTCCGATCTGAATCTGAGCCCCTTCGAACACAGGAACGCCATCCTTGCAGCGCATATTCATGATCGCTTTCTTATCGCAGTACCAGCAGATCGTCTTGATCTCTTCGATTTTGTCGGCCAGCGCCAGCAGGTGATAGCTGCCCTCGAAGAGCTCTCCCATGAAATCCGCCCGCAGCCCGTAAGCAATGACCGGGATATTCAGCGTATCTACAATTTCCGCGAGCTGAAGAATCTGCTCTTTTTTTAGAAACTGCGCCTCATCGATTAGAATGCAGTTCGGCCGTTCTTTCAAAGCCATTTGAACCATATCCAGCCCGTCATCGATTATGATGCCTTCCTTCTGCATGCCGATCCGGGAGGCCACCGTTCCCACGCCGTACCGGTCGTCGACTAGCGGAGTGAACAGCAGCACCTTCTTGCCTTGTTCCTCATAATTATGCGCCGTCCGAAGTACCTCAATGGATTTCCCGCTGTTCATCGTGCCATATCGGAAATAGAGCTTCGCCACCTGTCAAACGTCCTCTCGCCGTAAAATACGTGTTTTATCATAGCACAAGAAGTTCAGCAGGTACAGGCAATCTCGAGCCCACTATTTGGGAGCAGCTCTCAGGCGCTTTTAGGATGGAATGGCTGGAAGTAAAATGGTGACCGTCGTTCCAAGGGAAGGTCGGCTTGCAAAATGCATACGACCCTCATGCTCGTTAATGATTTTTTGGCTGACCATCAGTCCGAGGCCGGAGCCCTTCTCTTTGGTTGTGTAGAACGGCTCGCCCAGTCGCCCCAGCAGCTCCTGCGGTATGCCGATTCCCTCATCCCGGAAGGTGAGCTCCAGCATACCCGGCTCCCTCTCGGAGGCCGCCGCACGTATCTGAATGCTTCCGCCAAGGGGCATCGCCTCGATCGCATTTTTCAAGATGTTGATGAACACTTGCTTGAGTTGATTCTCTTCGCAGCGGACCGGGGGCATATCTCCGGACGGTACCCAATCGAGCATCACATTGCTGATGTTGGCATGCGATTCGAGCAGGGAAACGACGTCCGTAAGGATCGGCTCCAGCGGCTTCACCTGAAAATGAACTGTCTGCGGCTTGGCCAGCATCAACAGCTCGCTGATGATCTGCTCGATCCGGTTCAGCTCCGAGATCATGATTTGCAGATATTGCTCCCGGTATACGGAGTCCGACTGCATGAATTGGATGAAGCCCTTGAGGGCGGTCAGCGGATTGCGAATTTCATGCGCGATGCCGGCGGCAAGCTGCCCTGCAATGGAAAGCTTCTCCGAATGCCTCAGCAGCTCCTCCGTTTTCTTTCGCTCACTGATGTCGCGGGAGACGATAAGCACCGCCTCCGCCTGTCCGTCCTGCCCGAGGATCGGCACACCTTTTGATTCGACGACCATGCTTTCATGCTCCTTGCTGGGCAGGGTAAGCTCGATCTGCCTTGCTTCCCGGCTTTGCACAATGTCTTGAAACCATTGAACGGCCTTGGTCTTCCACGGCTCCTTCAGCAGCTCGAAAGCATTGTCGCTGCCGGACGACGGATTACGAGCAATGGCCCGATGCGAAGGCGAAGCAAACAAGACTTTTCCCCGGACGTCCATAAGAGAAACGAAGTCCTTCGTATTTTCCGCAATCAAGCGATATCTTTCCTGACTTTCCCTAAGCTTTCGCTCCAAATGCTTCGCCATGGTGATATCGCGGCCAATGATACAGATCGAAACGACCTTCCGGTCGGCATTAATGATCGGGGAGAGCGTAAGACTGACGTCGATGAGCGTTCCGTCCTTGCGAAGGCGCCGGGTTTCCAGCGGAGGAATCTGCTCTCCGGAAAACACCTTGCGAAACAGATGCTCAGTCTCATCAACAAGCTCTGTGGGAATCGTCTTCGGGATGTTCCCGGCGAGCTCCTCCTCCCTATATCCGTACATGTCCCAAAAGGCCTGATTCGCACGGATGATCCGTAGTGTATCGTCCAGGATGACGATCGAATCGGCAGCATTGTCGATCATGGAGTCCAGATGCAGCTTGGTGCTCAGCAGCTCCTGTTCCTGCTGCTTCTGTGTTGTAATGTCACGGAAAAATACAGTAAGCCCGTGCTTCGAGGGATAACAGCTAATATCGTACCAGCGTTCGTGCGGAGGGTAGTAATTTTGCAAATGGCGTGGCTCCTGCTCCTCCATAGACTGGTAGTACGCACTATACAGGTTGGTATCCACCGCTTCGGGAAAAAGGTCCCATATCTCCCTGCCGAGCAACTGCTCCCGTTTGCGCCTAATCATTTGCTCCGCACCTTTATTCAAGTAAGTAAATTGCCACTGGCGATTCAGCATAATGAAAGCGTCCGGTATGGTTTCGAGCAGCGAGGAGATTTTAAGCGCCGATTCCTGAAGGGCCAGCTCGGCTTGCTTTTTCTCTGTCATATCCATGGCTTGCACCAAAATGTAGCGCCCATTTCCTGTCTGTGAGCCCAGCATCGAAACGGTAATGTGGGTCCAAACGGTATGGCCCGCCGCATGAGTAAGGCGGATGATAGCTTGATAGGGTTCAATCTGTCCCGCGAGGAATTGGCTCAGCTGATGCATGCACAGCAGCAGATCGCCGGAGTGGATCAGCGACGGGAGCGATTGGCCGCTCAAGTGGTCCGCTGTGAGCCCAAGCTGCCGGCAGATGGATTCGTTGGACAGCAGGATCTGAAGCTCCGTATTCAGCAGCAGCATTCCGGCAGGAGAGTAAACGAAGCTTTGGTATGCCAGCTCTGCCAACGGAGATGGCCGATGATCGACTGCGCCGAATAAGGCAAGCAGTTCAGCGTTTCCGATCGTTTGATTTCTTTTTAACACGGCGGCATACCCCCAAGTTAGGTTGAGTAGATTTACAATTCGCTGTATTGGAAAAATTTCCTTTTTTCAAAACGTGACAATTGGATAAATTTTCTTTAAGGCTTATACTTAAACGGATGGCAATCACCGGAATGGAGCTGAGGGAATGGGAACGATCAAATGGGCGTTGATAGGCGCGGGAGATGTAGCGGAACGACGTGTAGCAGGAGCTTTGCAGCAAGCGCAGGGAAGTACCTTGCTGGGGGCATACCGCCGAAGCCAAGAAAAGCTGAAGGAGTTTACGGACCGCTTCTCGGTGCCGAAGGCATATGGCAGCTATGATGAGGCGTTGGAGGACACGGAGGTGGATGCCGTTTATATCGCCACCCCTGTGGCCGGCCATGCGGAGCAAACGATCCGGGCGGCCCGGAGCGGGAAGCATGTGCTGTGCGAGAAGCCGATGGCGCTTACGGGCGTCCAGGCCCGCGAAATGGTGAACGCCTGCCGGGAACATGGCGTTCAATTAGGGATCGCTTATTATCGACGATTCTATCCGAAAATGCAGCAAATTCGCCGCATTATCGCCGAGGGCGGTATTGGCGTCCCGGTGTACGCTAGGGCCCAGTTCAGCGGGAAAACCGACTACGCGGAGACGGATCGGGCGTGGCTCCTTCGGCCGGAGATTTCGGGTGGAGGACCGCTGATGGATGTAGGCAGCCATGTAATCGATCAGTTGATTTACTGCTTGGGTCAGCCTGTACAGGTAGCCGGTATGACCGGCAATGTGTGGCAGTCGCTCCCGGTCGAGGATCTGGCTTCGCTCCTGATCCGGTTCGAGTCCGGCTGTCAGGCTTCGGTGCATGCCGGCTTCAGCGCAGCGGTCGGCAATCAGCTGGAGGTGTTCGGAAGCGACGGGAAAATCACCATGCGCAGTATCGAGGATTCTTTCTTCGAATGGACGGACGGCAGCGGTCAGCAGCATACATTCGACCTGCCGAAGCATATGAATATGAACGTACCTATGATAGAGCAGTTTATTCGGTCCATTCGGGGGGAAGAGACGTATCTTTGCCCGGGAGAAGAAGGCATTCTGACCTCGCTTGTTATGGAGGCGGGCTATCGGTCGGCATTCGAAGGACGGCATATTTTCGTGGAGAAATGACATTCTTTTTCGTTGTCATAACCCAAAGCAGATGGTAATATAAAACATATTATCGAAAATGTTCATAGAATTGTCACAACCAAGACATGCAGAGACTGGAATGTAAGATTCGAGGCGCTGGATGGGTGCGGCGTTTATCGATGCCATGCCGATTCCGCGCCTATTTGTGTTTTGCAGCTGTTTACGGCTTTAAAGCATCACAACCAAAAACCACAAGAAAGAAAGGTAGCGCTTTCATGATGAAAAAAGGATTGCCTGTCAAGCAGGGCTTGTACGATCCGCAATTTGAGCACGACGCCTGCGGTATCGGTTTTGTCGCGAATATCAAGGGCCGCCCCTCCCATGAGATTGTATCCCAAGCGCTGAATGTGCTTTGTAACCTGGATCATCGCGGCGGTCAGGGCTGTGAGACGAATACGGGCGACGGTGCCGGCATTCTCATGCAGCTTCCTCATACTTTCTTGCGAACGGCCTGTCAGGAGGAGGGCATCCAGCTCCCTGAACCCGGCAGCTACGGAGTGGGCATGGTATTCCTTCCTCAGGATCACGAGGCGCGCATCGCATGTGAGCGGGTGCTGGAGGAGAAGATTCGCGATTCCGGCCAGAGCTTCCTCGGGTGGAGAACGGTTCCCACCGATAACGCCTCCCTAGGGAATACTGCCAAGTCCGCCGAGCCTTATGTTCGACAAGTGTTTATCGGCGCCTCCGAAGACGTCCAGGATGAGCTTGGCTTCGAACGCATATTATACGTCATCCGCAAACGGACGGAGAACGCAATCCGGTCGGTGCAGGGCGGAGAATCGTTCTATTTCTCCAGCTTGTCCAGCCGGACCATCGTGTATAAGGGGATGCTGACCCCGGAGCAGGTCGACAGCTATTATGTCGAGCTCAGAGATCCGAAGCTTGAGTCGGCCATGGCGCTTGTTCACTCGCGCTTCTCTACCAATACGTTCCCGAGCTGGGAGCGTGCGCATCCGTACCGTTACATCATTCATAATGGGGAGATCAATACGCTCCGCGGTAATGTAAACTGGATGCATGCCCGGCAGGCGGTATGCGAAACGGGTTTGTTCGGAGAGGACTTTCGGAGCATCCTCCCGGTAATTGACACGGATGGCTCTGACTCCCAGATGTTCGATAACTGTCTGGAATTTCTCATGCTGGCGGGCCGGTCATTGCCGCATGCAGCCATGATGATGATTCCGGAGCCTTGGTCCAAGCATGAGTCCATGAGCGATGAGAAGAAGGCTTTCTACGAGTATCACAGCTGTTTAATGGAGCCTTGGGACGGTCCGGCGGCAATTTCCTTTACGGATGGTAAGGTCATCGGCGCGGTGCTGGATCGCAACGGGCTGCGTCCTGCAAGGTATTATGTTACCAGTGACGATCTCATTGTGCTTGCTTCCGAGGCCGGCGTGCTGAATATCGAGCCGGAGCGTATCGTGGCGAAGCAGCGGCTGCAGCCTGGGCGTATGCTGCTGGTCGATACGGTGGAAGGGCGCATCGTCTCCGACGAGGAAATCAAGGAGCGCATCGTGAAGGAGCATCCTTACCGGGACTGGCTCGACGAGCACTTGGTATCGCTGGAGGAGCTTCCGGAGGCGGCGGACGCCGATGTGCCGCAGACCGATCATGAAACGGTGCTGCAGCGGCAGCAGGCGTTCGGCTACACGTTCGAAAATTTACGCAAAATTTTGGAGCCGATGGCCCGTACAGGGGTCGATCCGATCGGCTCCATGGGTTTCGACGCTCCGCTAGCCGTTCTGTCGGAGCGTCCGCAGTTGCTGTACAGCTACTTCAAGCAGCTGTTTGCGCAGGTGACGAATCCGCCGATCGACGCGAACTTTGAGGAGATCATCACAGCGCAGGGCACGACCGTCGGACCGGAGCGCAACCTGATCCAGCCGGAGCCGGAGAGCTGCCGGCAGATCCGTCTGGCTACGCCGGTGCTGACGAATGCGGAGCTGGCGAAGCTGCGCCATATTCAGCGCGAGGGCTTCAAAACGGTGACGCTGCCGATTGTGTTCCCGGCCGTAAAGGGGCCGGAGGGTCTGGAGCGGGCGATGGAAGGGCTGTACGCCGCTGCGGATGATGCCATTGCGGACGGTGCTACGCTGCTCATCTTAAGCGACCGAGCAGTAGACGAGGACCATGCCGCCATCCCGGCGCTGCTGGCCGTTTCGGGCTTGCACCATCACCTGATCCGCGAGGGGACGCGTACCCGGGTCGGGCTGCTGCTCGAATCGGGCGAGCCGCGCGAGGTGCATCATTTTGCGCTGCTGCTCGGTTATGGCGTGAGCGCGGTGAATCCGTATCTGGCACTGGAGACGCTGGGGGATCAGGTGCGCAGCAACAAGCTAAAGGGGCTGACGGCGGAGAAGGCGGTTTACAATTATGTTAAGGCTGTAACCAAGGGCGTCGTGAAGGTGCTCGCGAAGATGGGGATCTCGACGATCCAGTCGTACCGCGGGGCGCAAATATTTGAAGCGATCGGGCTGGATTCGTCCGTGATCGATAAATACTTCACGTGGACGTACACGCCCGTCGGCGGTATTAAGATTGATGCGATTGCGCAGGAGGCGCTGCTGCGACATAAGCGGGCCTTCTCTCCGCAGGAGGGCCGCGACCGCGTGTTGGATACGGGAGGCGAGCTGCAGTGGCGGAAGGACGGCGAGGAGCATCTCTACCATCCCGAGACGATCCATGCGCTGCAGTCTGCCGTTCGGACGAACAACTATTCGCAGTATAAGAACTTCGTCAAGCTGATTCATCGGGAGAACGAGCGGTTCATGTCCCTTCGTTCGCTGTTATCCTTCAAGCCGGGCAGGAAGCCTGTGCCGATCGAGGAAGTGGAGCCGGTGGAATCGATCTTCAAGCGATTTAAAACCGGGGCGATGTCTTACGGCTCCATCAGCAAGGAAGCCCATGAAAGCCTTGCGATCGCGATGAACCGGATCGGGGGCAAGTCGAATACGGGCGAGGGCGGCGAGCATCCGGATCGTTTCACGCCGGACGCTAACGGTGACTCCAGGCGCAGTGCGATCAAGCAGGTGGCCTCGGGGCGCTTCGGCGTGACGAGCAACTACTTGGTCAATGCCGATGAGATTCAGATCAAGATGGCGCAGGGCGCCAAGCCGGGAGAAGGCGGACAGCTGCCGGGCTCAAAGGTGTACCCGTGGGTTGCCGAGGTGCGCGGGGTTACGCCGGGGGTTGGCTTGATCTCGCCGCCGCCGCACCATGATATCTACTCGATCGAGGACTTGGCGGAGCTGATTCACGATCTGAAGAACGCGAACCCGAGGGCACGAATCAGTGTGAAGCTGGTGTCCGAGGTCGGCGTAGGCACGATTGCAGCCGGCGTGGCCAAGGGCAAGGCGGACGTCGTGCTTATCTCCGGCTATGACGGAGGGACCGGCGCCTCGCCGCAGACGTCCATTCGCCACGCGGGCCTGCCGTGGGAGCTGGGGCTTGCCGAGACGCATCAGACGCTCGTGCTGAACAACCTCCGCAGCCGGATCACCGTGGAGACGGACGGCAAGCTGATGACCGGGCGGGATGTGGTTGTGGCCGCCCTGCTCGGCGCAGAAGAGTTCGGCTTCGCGACTACGCCGCTGATCGCCCTCGGCTGTATCATGATGAGGGTATGTCATCTGGATACGTGTCCTGTCGGCGTAGCGACGCAAAATCCGGAGCTTCGCAAGAAATTCGCCGGCGATCCTCAGCATGTGGTGAATTTCATGCACTTCGTGGCGCAGGATGCGCGCGAGCTGATGGCGGAGCTTGGCTTCCGCACCGTCGAGGAGATGATAGGCCGCACGGAGATTCTGGAGACGAACGCGGCCGTACAGCATTGGAAGGCGAAGGGCATCGATCTGGCGCCGCTGCTGCATCAGCCGGAGGTAGATGAAGAGGTGGGCCGCTTCTGCTCAGAGCTTCAGGATCATGGACTCGATCGCTCGATCGACCGGAGGGAGCTGCTCACCATCTGCGAGCCTGCGCTTGAGCGCAAGGAGAGGGTCCATGCGATACTGCCGATTCGCAACGTGAACCGCGTCGTCGGCACCATCCTCGGCAGCGAGGTCACGCGCCGCTACGGTCTGGAGGGCCTTCCGCATGACACGATCCGACTGCACTTTGGCGGCTCGGCCGGCCAGAGCTTCGGGGCCTTCGTGCCCAAGGGCATAACGCTTTCGCTGGAGGGAGACGCGAACGACTATTTCGGCAAGGGGCTGTCCGGCGGCAAGCTGGCCGTGTTCCCGCCGGAGAAGGCGAGCTTCGTGCCGGAGGAGAACATCATCATCGGCAACGTGGCCTTCTATGGCGCGACCGATGGGGAGGCCTACATCCGCGGTATCGCGGGTGAGAGGTTCTGCGTGCGTAACTCCGGTGCGCGTGCCGTCGTGGAAGGCGTCGGCGACCATGGCTGCGAGTACATGACCGGCGGGCGCGTTGTTGTTCTGGGTCCCACGGGCCGCAATTTTGCGGCGGGGATGTCGGGAGGCATCGCGTATGTGCTTGACGAGCAGGGGACCTTCGCAGAGAAGTGCAATAAGGAGATGGTGCTGCTCGAGCCAGTCGAAGAGGTGTATGAAGCCGAAGAGCTGCGTATTATGATCCAGCATCATGCTACGTTTACCGGAAGCAGCGTGGCTCAGCGCGTCCTGCATGATTGGGTGAACTTGCTGTGGAAATTCGTTAAGGTCATTCCGAAGGACTACAAGCGGATGTTCGAGGCGATCGAGCGAGTGAAGCGTTCCGGCTTAAGCCAGCAGGAAGCGATGCTCGTTGCATTTGAAGAGAACATGAAGGACATCTCCCGCGTCAGCGGCAACTAAAATAATAGGGTGTGCGGGAAAAGCCGAAAACCGTTGATGTTCATCTGCAGCGCTGCGAGTCAGTGTATCTGCCTTCGGCCGCTCTTGAAATCGGGTTGTCTGTATTGTAATTAATGGTAATAACCCGATTTCAAAGGCGGCACGTAAACTCTACGGTCAGATACACTGCTCTCCGCTAATCGATGAACACAAGGACATGCTTTTCCCACACAGCACGGAGGAAAGATAATGGGTAAACCAACCGGTTTTATGGAGTATAACCGAGAAGTACCGACCGAAGCCGCCCCTTTGCTGCGCATCAAGCACTGGAATGAATTCAGCACACCGCTCGACGAGGAGAAGCTTCAAACGCAGGGCGCCCGCTGTATGGATTGCGGCATCCCGTTCTGCCATACCGGCAAGCTGATCAGCGGCATGGCCGCCGGCTGCCCGGTTAACAACCTGATCCCGGAATGGAATGACCTGGTCTATAAGGGGCACTGGCGCGAGGCGCTCGACCGCCTGCATAAGACGAACAACTTCCCTGAGTTTACAGGACGTGTCTGTCCGGCCCCATGCGAAGGCTCCTGCACGGTCGGCTTGAACGGCTCGCCGGTAACGATCAAAAATATTGAGAAATCGATCATCGAGCGGGGCTTCTCCGAGGGCTGGGTTACCCCGCATCCGCCGGAGAAGCGAACCGGCAAGAAGGTGGCCGTGATCGGCTCCGGCCCTTCCGGTCTTGCGGCCGCAGCCCAGTTGAACAAGGCGGGACATACGGTTACGGTTTATGAACGCGCAGACCGTCCGGGCGGTCTGCTCATGTACGGGATTCCGAATATGAAGCTCGACAAGAAATACGTACAGCGCCGGGTCGAGCTCATGCAGGCGGAGGGCATTACCTTCGTGACGGGCACGGAGATCGGCAAGGATATACCCGCATCTCAGCTGAAGGCGGAGTACGACGCCATCGTGCTGTGCGGAGGCGCAACGAAAGGACGCGATCTGCCGATTGAGGGACGTGAGCTTAAGGGCGTCCATCTGGCGATGGAATTTCTCTCTAAGAACACGAAGAGTCTTTTGGATTCCGAGCATGGTGACGGGCAGTATATCAGCGCGGAAGGCAAGCATGTGGTCGTGATCGGGGGCGGCGACACGGGGACGGACTGCGTCGGCACGTCGATTCGCCATGGCTGCGCCAGCGTAACCCAATTTGAGATTATGCCGAAGCCGCCGGAAACTCGCCAGCCGAACAACCCTTGGCCGGAATGGCCGAAGGTGCTGAAGGTGGATTACGGCCAGGAGGAGGCGGCCGCGACGCAGGGAGCGGATCCTCGGCGTTATTTGATCAATACCAAGAGGTTCGTGGGAGATGAGAACGGGCATGTGAAGGAGCTGCACACCGTGCTGATCGAATGGAAGAAGGACGATCAGGGACGCTTCGTGCCGGTCGAGGTGCCTGGCAGCGAGCAGGTATATCCGGCTCAGCTCGTGCTTCTTGCGATGGGCTTCCTGGGGCCGGAATCCACTGTGCTGGATCAGCTCGGCGTGGAAAAGGACGAACGCTCCAACGCCAAGGCAGCCTACGGCAAATTCGCCACGAACGTGGAGGGGGTATTCGCAGCCGGAGATATGCGACGTGGCCAAAGCCTTGTGGTATGGGCGATCAACGAAGGACGCGAAGCCGCCCGCGAGGTGGACCGCTACCTGATGGGCTCAAGCAATTTGCCTTAGTTCTCTGCGATACAAACACGGCCTCAGACTTGCGGAGCGCCGTGTTTTTTGCATCAGACTTTAGTGAATCTTTAACTTCTCTCATGCGGCCATCGGTTATAATGATGCATATCAAAGGTCCATGACGAATTGGCTGGGGAGGAGGCGGGGGATGCTGCATCAAAAAATTGTGACACCGGAGGAACGAATGGCCCTCTTAGGCCTTAATCCGGATTCTATAGCAAAGGAAGCCGATCTAAGCGCCCTGAATCGCCCGGAGGAAGAGCCGGAGCTGAGACAGGAGGTGCGTCGTCTGCAGCGGACGGTTCTTGATTTACTGGAGCGGATGGCAGCTCTGGAGCAGCAATTGGCTCAAATGGAAGCAGCTCCTGCACGGGTTGCTCCCATTAACGAATTCGAGGCTCAGTCGGTACGCCCGGTGCCAAACGGGGAGCTTCCAATATCGCGCATGGAACGCTTTGGCCGAAGGAAGTCTCAGCCCGGCAAATGGTTCAGGTAATACCGTATAGATCCCATGCATAGGATGCTATACCACTAATAACACACAAGCCGTAAGGAGGTGCTCCCTTGGTAACAAGTGAAGAAAAGAACATGGCGCTGTTATCCCACTTACTCTGCTTTATTATCGGTATTTTTGCTCCGCTTATCATTTGGCTGATGAAGAAGGATCAATCCGCGTTCGTTGAAGACCATGCGAAGGAATCGCTGAATTTTCAGATTTCCATCATGATTTACTCGTTTATTTCGGCCATTTTGATTTTTGTGCTGGTCGGTATTGTCCTGCTCATTCTGATCGGTGTCGCAGCCTTAGTTCTAATTATTATTGCTACGATTAAAGCCGCCAACGGGGAAACATATCGCTATCCGTTAACGATTCGTTTGATCAAATAGTCTATCTAATAGCTAGCGTGAGCTGCCGCCGGGCGGCTCTTTTTTTACCCCGCCAACAATAAAACAGCCCATCGAAGGGCTTGAGCTCCCTCATGGGCTATTTCTCCTTACCGGCGCTTGCAGCCGCAAGGCGTCCAAACTCCTCGGGCCCGGTAAGGCTTAGAGCAAATCGTCGTCGTTTTGCGCGGGAACCGGATGCTTTGAGTGATGACTGGGACCTCATCATTGACCATGCGCTTCAGCAGACGAATCGCCTGCCCATACTTCGCATAATCGTAATCGCCGGTCTTCTTGTTCACAAAAGCGTAAGGCAGCTCCTCCGGCGTTATATAGGCAAACACACGTCCGTCCATCTCGGCCATAAAGACAAGGGGAGATTCCTCGTACCCTTCCTCCACCCATTGCTTCTTTGTGATGCGGTAGACCAGCACGGTGAAGATGTCCTCATACACCTTGCCCTTATACTTGAACTTAAAATGCAGCTCATATTCCGCGTCGCGGTCCGTTCGGGTTTTGCTGATGACACAGTAGCTTCTCCACCAGCTTGGAATGCGCAGCGTAAAGCCGTACCGCGTGTCGCGGTACGTGATTCGTTTCGGTGCTCTCACCTTCCTATCCCCTTTCCTGCGGTTCGATACTTTTACCATATTCAGGAGATGGAAGGATTATGGCTTAAACCAGATGTTTTTAAATTGAACCCAGTCGAGCGAATCCAGCGAAATGCCTTTGACAGAGGAGTGATACAAGGTTTTGAGCTTCTTAAAATACAGCAGCCGCAGCAGCCGCTTCGCCTTAAGCTGGGACTCGATCGCTTGCAGCAGCTCCGTACGGCGCCCGCGCTCAGACTCACGAAGAGCCGCTGTCAGCAAAAGGTCGATTTGGGCTCGGACAGAAGGCTCGACATGGCGCTGCATGCTTTTGAACAAATCGATGAGCCGCAGCTCCGCGTCGTTATCCAGCATAATGGAGAAGAGGAGCAGATCGGCCTGCAGTCTCGCTTCGCCTTTGAACTCCTCGGCACTGAGCAGTCTCAGTTCTACAGCCAGCCCTGCCTCCTGCAGGAGGGCTTGCACCAGCAGGGCATCCCGTTCGTACTGAGGGATGGTGCATAGTGACAGCCGCTCCCCCGTGTAGCCCGCCTGCTTCAGCAGTACCCTGACCTCGGTCGGAGCTACCGATACGGCCTCCATGGATAAGTGCTGCTCCGAGTCAAGGAAGCTGTCGCCGGCATAGACGGCGTCCCCGCCCAAGCGCTCAAGGAGCCGGGTCCGATCCAGGGCGGCCACAACGGCTTCGCGCAGCTCCGGCTGCGTCAGAGGGCCTTCCTTCAGCAAGTTGAAGGTAATAAACTTCGCCGTGGTTCCCTGCTGTTGAATTTGCTGCCAAGCACCGGTGGCCTCGTCGGGCAGCCGGTAATTATGCAGGATCTGAAAGCTTTCCAGCGTCCGAAAGCGGTCCTGCTCCTCCAGCCCTTCCATATGCCACAGCTCTACACGATCCAAATGCGCACGTCCCTGGAAGTAGGCGGGGAACACATCCAGCACGCACATGGAACGGTCATTTTTCACGAGCTTGAAGGGGCCGGTACCGACGGGAGAGAGCGCGAAGCGCTCCTTCAGCTCCTCGCATACGTCGGCAGGGAGGATGGAAGCGCGATTCGTGCCGGCATACTGCAGGAACAGCTCATTGGGCTCCGTAAGACGAAACTGTACCGTAATCGGATCGATTGCCTCGACAGCCTCAATCTGGCGGAGCACCCAGCTGTACAAGGAGCCGGAAGCACGCTGTTTAAGCCGTTCGAACGTATAGACGACATCCTCCGCATCCAGCTCCCGGCCATGGTGAAACAGCACACCCTTGCGCAGGTGAAAGGTCCACGCCTTCCGCTCCGCATCGGCTTCCCAAGCATGGGCCAAATGGGGCTCGATCGATTGGGTTAGCCGATTGTACCGCACTAACGGATCGAATAGCTGATGCACCAGGTGAGCCTCCGTCGTAAAGTGAATCGTAGCCGGGTCCAGTGAGGTAAGTGGCTGGGTGAGAGGAAAGCGCAGCAGATCGAAGCGAACCTTCCCCCGCACCTCGCTGCTGTAGCCGAAGTATCCGTTCAGCCAATGGTGGAAGCTTTCCTTCAGGGAGTCCGGGACATGAAACACCTTCATTTGCTCCAGCGCCCCTCGCAGATCCTTCCGCTCCACCAGATCCTTCGCCACATCCAGAATCAAGTCATCCGCCGGCTTGAGAAAAAGGAGCTTCGATCGCTGCCCTCTGCCGCGTCTTGCCTCCCAATCCACCCATCCGAGCTCCTGCATTTTTTTCAACAAAAGCTGTGTGTTCCGATGGGTGCAATCCAGCCCGCCAGCAAGCTCATCGAGGGTGACCCCCAACGGCTGCTTTTCCCGAATATGTGGATACTGCTCCCGAAGCCGCAAGTAGTGCGAGGCCAGCTTCATCCAGATCACCTTCTTTCGCCTAAAATACGAAAATTGTTATTTAAAAGTTACACTTTTTGTTCCTGTTTTTCAAGCTACAATAAGGACAGATCACCATAAGGCGGGAGGAACGATAGCCATGATGGAATTACCGGTCGAGTCGCGTATGCCGCTGACTTTATCTTGGAGAGAACAGCTGCTTAAGGAGGCGCAGGCGGAGCTGAAGCAAGGCCGGGGGGCTCCCGAGCGGCAGTGGAACACGATGACAGAGCTCGCGCGTTTGTTTTACAGCTTGCAGGAGGGGCTGCCTGTGAGTGAAGTGCTTTTCTTGGATGATGCTGAAGTGATACGGAGAGTGATCGCCAGCTCCTGCTTGTCCGACGAAACGGGGATGTGTCTCAGGGAGGCGCTTCGGTTTCCGGGCGAAAGGGAAGAGGTAGCCGCTAAAGCAGCCGAGGAATTGATTGAGGTCATCCGTGTTCTTAGCCCAAATGCCGATAGCTGGAATTGGCTTCAATAAGGAGGTAACGAACCGTTGAATACGCAACCGAGTTTGGAACGCCAAGATGGGTGGCTGCTTGCGGCGGCACTGGTTTGCGGCGCTGTCCATCACATCGTTTTTTATGAACATGCTTGGGGTGTTTCCGTCCCTTTGTTTATCGGCCTTTTCTATGCGATGTTCTTCTGGGCATACCAGGGGCGAGAGGGACGAACGCTGGGACCGTCGGCAATCGTTCTTGTTGCCGTTGCTCTGCTCAGCTTTACCTACGGCTTATTTAGCAATACGCTGTTCCGTGTATTGAATACGCTGGCGGTGCCGGGCCTGGTTCTGCTACATACCGTATGGATGGTGCGAGGCAGTCGGTTTGAACCGACAAAGCTGCTCGGGCTGATGGCCGAGCAGGTGTTGTTCCAGACGATCAGCAACGTGTCCGCTCCGATCAAGCTGCTGTTTCGGTCTATGACCTCGCGGATGTCCAGCCGGCGCTCTAAGGAGCTGGTCAAGGTGCTGACCGGTCTGCTGATTTCGATCCCCTTGCTGGCGCTGGTCGTTTCTTTACTTGCTTCCGCGGATACCATGTTCGACCGGTCCTTGTCGCGGCTGCCCAAGCTGCTGGAGGGCTTGGAGGCGGGGGAGCTTCTGTTTCGCGGACTCTGGATTGTTCTTGTAGCCGTCCTGTTATTTGCCTATATGAAAGGGCTGCTCTATCCCAAACCATTCGGCTCCGCTGCCCGTAAGGAGACGGAAGCGGGAGTATGGGAGCCCGATCCTCCCGCCCTGCAGACTTCATCAAAGACCCAGCCGCTTATCGACCCCACCATTGCTGCGACATTGCTTGTGGTGTTGAATGGCGTCTACTTGCTCTTTGCCTTCGTTCAATTCTCCTACTTCTTCGGGGGAGGGTCCTCCGCTCTGCCGGAGGGCGTAACGTATGCCGAGTACGCCCGTAAGGGCTTCGGGGAGCTGGTCACCGTCACAGTAATCAACTTCACGGTGCTCATGATCATGCTCTACGGGGTGAACCGCACCGGCATCAATGCGTACAGGCTGCTGCGCTTGCTGCTGGCGGTGCTCATCGGCTGCACGGGCGTGATGCTAAGCTCCGCCTATTTGCGGCTGTCGATGTACGAAGAGGCCTACGGCTACACCGTGACGAGGATTTTGGTGCATGCGTTTATGGTGTTCTTGCTGGTGCTGTTTGTTATCGCGCTTTATAAGCTTTGGAAGCCGAAGGTCTCGCTAATCAAGCCTTATTTGGCTGTTGCCCTGCTTGCCTACGTAGCGTTGAATTACTTGAACGTCGACGCAATCATCGCCCGCAGCAATATGGAGCGCTATGAAACGACGGGGCGCATCGATGTCAACTATTTGGGAAGCCTGAGCTACGAGGTAGTTCTATCGCTGGTGGAGCTGAAGCGCAAGCATCCCGAGGTGGGGGAAACGGACGAAGCGCTGAGGCGGATGCGGGAACGCTTGATGCGTACGGAGGACGATCCTTGGTTTTCCTTCAATTGGTCCGAATGGCAGGCCCGGAAGCTGCTTTCTGGAAAAGAGTAAATTGGTAATTCCTTACTGGCGTTGACACGGGTCTGTTAGCATATTATGATCATTTTAAACAATGAGAATAATGGCAGGCGGAGGCGGTGTCCGGTGAAAAACAAGGCTGACTTAATCCTGCATCCGGTGCGGCTTAAGATCATTCAAACGCTGGTCGGCGGCAGGCAGCTCACCGTAGGGCAAATGGCCGAGCGACTGCCCGAGGTGCCTCAGGCAACGCTGTACCGGCATTTGAATCTGCTGCGCAAGGGCGGACTGCTGGTGGTTGTAGATCAGAAGCAAATTCGCGGGGCGGTCGAACGGGTCTATGCGCTTGCCGATCAGGGGGAGAGCCTTACCGAGGAGGATCTTAAGAAGGCGACGCCGCAGGATCATATGCAGTACTTTCTGCATTTCCTTGCAGGCTTAATTAATGATTTCGGGACGTATCTGGAGGGCGAATCGATCGACCCTCGCAAGGACGGACTGTCTTATCGCCAAGCGTCCTTCTTTGCCTCGGACGAGGAGCTGCTGGAATTTATCGCCGGCTTCAGGGAGTCGCTCTACCGTATGATGGACAACGAACCTACGGAGACGCGCCGCAAGCGCATACTAACTACGATTTTGCTTCCCGATAAGCAATAAGCCAAGACCGATTACAGGTAAAAGGACCTCAATCCACACGATTCGTGGAATAGAGGTCCTTTTTTTTGCTACTCCAGCTTCCCTTCCAGATAATCCCGTATGGCCCCGGGGATCTCCTTCAGCGAGGACAAGGTCAAGTAAGCGCCGGTCGGCTTGGCCGTTACCTCCACTTGATTGAAGGACCACTCCTGCTGCGCCGGCATGAAGATCGCATGGATGCCGTTCTCCAGTGCAGGCATGATATCGGTGCGCAGGGAATTTCCGATCATCCAGGTGCTGCTGCGATCGAAGCCGTGGGAACGGATCAAGCCGCCGAGAAATTCGGTCGTCTTGTGCCGCGTTACATGAATGCGGTCGCCAAAAAACCGCGCCAAATCGGCTTCGGTTACTTTGCGCATTTGAATGGCCGGATCTCCGCCGGTATATAGATGCAGCTCATGCCCGGCCGCCTGAAGCTCAAGCAGCGTTTCCTCCATGTGAGGGTAAGGCTCGATATCGTGACCGTATACTGAATCCCCGAGCTCCTTCAAGGAGTGAACCTCATCTTCGCGCCAAGGACGTCCGAGCAGATGACAGTAATATTCATAAGTATCGATAAACGACTTGGGAAAATGGGAGGGAGAGAACCCGCTGACCAGCACCTGCTGCAGATCCAGCTCAGCCTGCTTCTTCTTCACTTCCTCAATCGATAAGTGATATCCGTGAAACCACATCTCCATCTGGTCGGCGAACTGATCCATGACCATATCAAAAAATTTATTACAATACAGCAGTGTATCGTCCAAATCAAACAAAATCGTCTGCGGCTTCATCATCGTGGTTCGGCTCCTGCTACCTATAGAATAACAGCCCCTAAACGGCTGTCCTGCTATTATACCACGACACAGGACAGCGCCGCATCCTCCTTCTCTTTTGCCTCCTGCAGCGGCAGCGCTTCTTTGCCGCCATACATGTCGCTTTTGCCTTGGAATACGGCCCCTTGCTCAATAATCAGCGAGCCGGCCAAGATGGTGCCGGAGAGCTTGCCGGTCGCCGTGATCCGGACGGTTCCTTCGGCACGCACAATGCCTTCTACACGTCCGGCAATGATCACATGGGCGGCATGCAGATCGGAACGCACATATCCCCGTTCTCCGACCACGACCTCTCCCTCCGAGCGCAGCCGGCCGCGCACCTCGCCTTCCACCCGAAGATCCGCCGGTGCATACAGGTCGCCTTCAATTACACTGCCTTCTCCGATCAAGGTGACGGCACCGCCGCTGACCGCCAGAGGAGGCTTCATCTTTCTGAACATTGCCATGATTTCTTTACCACCTTCATGATTATGTTAAGGCTAGCACTAGCTCTTCGTTGCATTGGCCGGCAAATAAGGCTTCGGATCCGTTGCCTTCCCGCCTTGAATCACCTCATAATGCAGATGCGGTCCGGTACTGCGTCCGGTAGTGCCCAGCCTTCCGATGGTTTGGCCTTTCACAACCTTATCGCCCTGCTTCACATCTAAGCTGTTCAAATGCATATACCAGGTGCGAAGTCCGGAACCGTGCTCTAGAATGACGTGGTTCCCGTGCAGCTTGTCGTAGCTTGCCGTATGTACCGTGCCGCTGCCGGAGGCATAGACCGGATCGTTCATTTTGCCGGCGATGTCGATCCCCCGGTGAAAGCTGAGCTTATGATGAATCGGATCCTTACGGTATCCGTAATTGGAGGTCACAATCCGTGACACGGTAGGCCATAGGCTTGGAGTATGCTGCAGGCGCTCTCGCTTTTCCATCAGAACGCGTCTCGATTCCGCGAAGCGGGCTTCCAGCTCGGCCATTTCGGCGCCCAGCGCCGCATAAGAGGCTTCCGTGGCGGAAGCCAACGCTTTCGTCTCCTGCGTCGTTACGGAAACGGCAGGGCCGCCCATTCCGGCTAGAGCCGAACCTCCGGCGTCGGCCTGTCCCTGTGAGATCGCTGCTTCTGCTCCCGGGGACAGCTTCTTCAGCTCATCCTCCAGCTGCTTCATTTGTTCGACCTTGCTGCGTACCTCCTCGGCCTGCTTGGACAACGAGAAGATATCGTTTTTCAACTGCTCGATCGTGGCGTTTTTGCTGTCCAAATCCTTTTCCAGCTGCTCATTTTGTCCGGATAGCTCCGCATTCCACCAATATGCCGTGGCGGCGGTATGAGCATAATGAAAATAGACGAATAAGGAGGCGATCACCAGAAGAGCTGCCGTAATTACGGTACCCCAGATGGCCGCCCGGCTCAGCTTGACACGAACGACACTGCCGTTCACCTCAGGAATGATGACGAACGTCAGCTTGCTTTGAAACCACTTGTAATTCATGATAACTCCTTTCGGTTTCTTGCACTTTCATGGATTAGCCCTCAGGGACCAACTCGGGGTTTGCCCGAAGCACGTTTTGCTCCTTTGCCGATTGGATTTCCATATGCGTCGTCCCCAGCAGGAGAACCAGGCTGATGCAATACCCGATCCCGCACAGCGTGCCGACGATAGCATATTGCCTGCCGAACATGACACCTAAAGCCACCAGTCCTATCATCAGAACTAATACGGCATTTCCGGTTCGACTCCAGGTACGGTACGATCTCTGGCCGACAAGGGAGCTCAACCATCCGTTCTTGTTCGATCGGTTCATTGGCCCGGAGCCATTCCCTGCTTCCGACTGCTTTCCCGGACTCCTCATAGGGAAGCGTCCTGCTGCAAGCAGAATGGCGACCAGAAGAAGCGGCTGGTAGCTTAAGAAAATGAGCGACGAGCTGTAGTTGCCGAAGCTGAACACCTCGGTTGTGCTTTTAAACGAAAGCAGCGAGGTGACCAGCAGAAAAAGAGCGAAGGACGTATTGATCACAGTATAATCCCTCGATTTCAGCAAGCTTGCAATGCCGTTTAAAAATGACAAGAAAATTAAGCACATTTTGCATACAAGGATGGGGACAAAGATCATCAGCACCGGCAGGTCCACCCGGTCAAGAAAGTCCGTAATATGGATATGCTGTACCAAACTATAGTTTGGATAAACCATATTGCCGGGTACGATCGGGCCGAGCACCGCCACCTCCAGCACTAACAGGAGCGTCAATAGAAAGGAGGAAATGACCGTGCCGTGACGAACCGCCGCGGTGAGCTGCCGGGCATTCCACAGGGTATGCAGGAAGGCGCCCATTACAAAAATGTCTCCGTACCAGCCGAAGGTCAAATAATTGAGCCTCAAATGATCCGCAACCGACGAGGCCAAAATCGGCTGCAATAAATTAACCGAAACTTCATTGCTGAGAAAAAGCGGCAGCAGCACAAACAGCCCGAATAGGACGGGCAGAAAAAAATCGTTTACCCGCGCTACGACCTCCACACTGGTACGGCCGTAAAATATTAGGACCAGCACCAGTACAAGGATAATCATCTCATCCGGCGTATTCGGAAGCAGAATCGTACCGATGAACTTGCCAAAGGATCGAAGATCCCGCACCAAAATGAGCCAAAGGTGAAAAAGCAGCACAAGATTGACCAGCGTGCCGGCAAATTTTCCGAAGATCGCTTTGGTAATTTCAAACATGTGCATGCCCGGAAATCGCTGCGCAATAAATCCGAAGCAAAAGGCTATCACGAACAAGTATGCCGTTGGAATCAGATACGCGAACCAGGCGTCCATCTCGGCAACACGTACAAGCTCATGCTGTATCGTCAGCAGTCCGCCGCCCGTTATTAGCGCTGCGGTCAGCCAGGCGAATTGACGGTGATTGATGATTTGCAAGTCGTTCAAGTGCATGGCACCAGCCTTTCGTTGAAGTACCTATTACGACGGGTGGATATACTTAAATACCCATGGAGAGACATTATCAATAAAAAAACCAGTCGGCATTGGTACATCGATATCGAGTACAATACAAGCAAATAAAGCAAGGGTGGCGACATACACGAGCAAATGCAGCCGCCTCATCGACCTTTTCAGTGTCTTGATTCGCTGAATATCCATCAAGACGGTTACCAGAAGCAAAGCGCCGAATACGTAAATGAAAATCGAATTCATTGTTTCTGCGTTCCCCCCTTGACGATATTCTGGTGGATCAGTCCGTTCTCCGCTATGACCGTCTTGACGTTGATATCAAACTCAGCGTCCTGAAGAGGGGCAGGCCATGCTTTGGCGTAGCTTTGCTGCCACAACGCCGGATACGAGCGGCGTAGTGCGTTGCCTAGCTGAGCCGGATCGGACTGCTGCTTGATCGACTTGCTTAACGCATCCTGGATCGAGCGCTTAATATGATCGGCAAGGGCGTTCTCTACCTTAATGGCCGGGCTTGTTTGGCTTAAATCGTAAGAGGACCAGTTTTCCAGCATCTTGGCTCGGACGAGAACCTCGATCTGGTACGTCAGTTTGCCCTCCCGAATGATGGTATTCAGATGGGATTCCGTATTGTAAATCTTCAGTGATATGGCCGAATGGTCTTCAAGCTGCAATGTAATTGGGGCGACGATTCGATGATTCATCAGCCAGGCAAGGCCGCTCGCGACATCGGATTCCAAGGTACCGACCATCTTGTCTCCCTTAAACATGGCAAACCCCAGCACGTTGACTTCCTTCGACGTCTTCTCGCTTTTCTCGGATTCCTTGACCTCCATATACGCCGCGATAGGATCGGATCCGGGAGCAGCCAAGGCTACGGCTACGTTCTTCGTGCTGACATTCATAATGTAGGGCCCCTTGGCCAGCTCCCGGATGGCTTCCGACGGAAAGCGCTCAAACTTTGGCGTAGACAGCAGCATTTTGTATGCCGGGCCCTTCGTCACAACCATGTATCCGCTTAGGCGGCTTTCCGTCGTACGCGGAAGTGTATCGAAGAGATCCTTAATTCCCTTGCGGGCAAACTCCTCGCTCACAAGAAAGACACGCCTATGGGCCAGAAACATGCGGCGGGGCATTCGCTGCTGAAGCTTGCCCTGAGCCTCTCGAACGGTAGAGCCGGTCTCGGAGTCGATGTAATAGCTCTTCTCTCCGCCGGTCCCACCTCCGCCCCCGGTGGCTCCGCCCATTTGCCCCGGCAAGGGAACCAGCACCGAGAACCGGACCTTGCCGTCCTGCTCTAGATCAACGGAAGAGGCCAGGATAAAGGCCATATCGTTGATTTCCGTTCGGTCCCAACAGCCGGTAAGCAGCATCACGCACATAACGAGGAGAGGCAAACTCTTGAGCCTTCGCCAATTCATCGTTATCATTGCTCATCCCCCTCCCGCTTGCGGTGATGTTCAATCGTTTTTCCTTTTTGGCCGCCATCCTGCAGGATTTCCTGAGAGAGATCCCCGCCCATGCGCTGCTCGTCCATGACAGGCATGAAGGCCGGGCGAGTCTCCATGGCCCACCATGGAGAACGAATGGCGATATCCTTCATATCCCTGGAAGATAACGGGCCGATAGGAGACAAGTAAGGAACCCCAAACGAGCGCAGGCTCGCCAAATGTCCCATAATGAGCATGACTGCAATCAAAATGCCGTACATTCCGAAGACGGCAGCGGCAAAGATGATCGGAAAGCGAAGCATCCTTACGGCGATGGCCCCGTTGAAGCGAGGGATCGTGAACGAGGCGATCCCTGTAATGGAGACCACGATAACGACAGGCGCGGATACGATTCCCGCCTCCACGGCAGCTTGTCCCACGACGAGGGCGCCGAGAATACTAACCGCAGAGCCGATTGTCTTCGGCAGCCGTATACCGGCCTCGCGCAGCGCCTCGAACGTAATTTCCATAATCAACGCTTCCACAACGGCTGGGAACGGAATGGACTCGCGTGCCGCAGCGACCGATAAGAGGAGCTGCGTCGGCAGCAAATCCTGATGAAACGTCGATATCGCCACATATAGACCCGGTGTCAGCAAGGAAAGCCCAAAGAACAAATATCGCAGCCAGCGCAGCAGCGTAGCGATCTGAAAACGTTCGTAGTAGTCCTCGCTGGCCTGCATAATCTCCATAAAGACAAAGGGAACAAGCAAAACAAACGGAGTACCGTCGATGACAATGCCTACACGACCCTGAAGAAGAGCCGCAGCCACCATATCGGGTCTTTCCGTATATTGAATTTGCGGGAACGGCGACCACGCGGAATCCTGAATAAATTCTTCAATGTAGCCCGACTCCAGCACAGCATCGATATCAATCTTCTCTAGACGTTTGACGACCTCCTGGACGACTTGGGGATCGGCGATCGAATCCAGATAGGTAACCACAATATTTGTATTACTCTCCCGCCCGATCGTCATCGGCTTCATCTTCAGCCGCGGCGTCTTCAGCTTCCGCCGAATCATTGAGGTGTTCGTGCGAAGGCTCTCAACGAACCCTTCACGGGGCCCCCGAATAACAGATTCCGTCTCGGGCTCGGCAATGGAGCGCTTCTCAGCTCCCCGCAGCCCTATAACGATGGCCTGTGTGCTTCCGCCGACAATCAGGCCTGTATCCCCGCTAAGCACGGCGAGCAGCAAGTCCGCGTAATTATCTGCCTTTTTCGTTTGCGATACAGGCAGCGTGGCGGACAGGATCCGGTCGGTAAGGTGCTCGCCGCCCTCCAGAATCATGAGCGCCTGCATCATGTCATTCACTTGGCCGCCGTTCACGAGTCCGTCAATATTGAAGAGAATCGCGCGGATATCCGGCTCGATCAGGAACTCGCGAAGCACAAAGTCGGAGCAATCGGCAAACAGCTTATTTAGGTAATCCTTGTTTTCCTCAAGGGTAGGGAAGACGGAAACGGATTTGAGGTCCTGAATAAACCGGTAGTCGTGCTTCTCCATCGCCTCTTCTTTTTGCTGTTGTCCTTTTTTCTTGCCTTTTCTCGGAATGATCACAGCTTCGGTACTCCTTTTCTGCCGTTATAAAAGAGTTCCGAACTATTTTTCTCAAAATTTGAAAATTTATTTAGCAAAATTTATATATCGCTCTGTTCCTGCGCCGAACGACCGTACAGACGAATAGGGAAACTCCTCCCGGTAAAGGCTAAAAGGTGCAAAGCCGAATCGCCAAAACTTTTCAAAAGCAGGGGGTCGGTACGGTGCTATGGATCATAATCGTACTTTTGTTATTCATTTCACAAATTCTCACCGTGTTGATCGGGGAGTTCAGGCATCCGTCGAAGACAGTAGCCTGGATGGTCATTCTTTTTATGTTTCCACTTATTGGTTTTTTTATGTATTACTTTCTGGCCAAGGAATACTCCCAACGCCGCAAGGTACGCCGCAAGGGGATCCGTTATGTGACCGATATTCGTTATTTGGGCAAAAAGCATTCCGCTTCCGAGCATCCGCTGGAGGAGGGGAAGCTGGGGGCCTGGCGGGATGAGCCGCGGCTGTTTGCCTTGCTCAGCAATATTCCGGGATCGTTGATTACGCAGCTCAACGAAGTTAAGGTGCTCACGAATGCGCAGCAGGCTTATCCCGTTATGCTCGAAGCATTGGAGCAGGCAACGCATCATATTCATTTTCAGTATTACACATACCGGCATGATCGAATCGGCTTGCAATTCCACGAGGTTCTGCTCCGCAAAGCGAAAGAGGGCGTGAAGGTACGCTGCATCTTTGACGGGATCGGAAGCTACAAGCTGAACCATAAGTACATAAAGCAGCTGAAGGAGGCGGGCGCCGAGGTCTATATGTTTCTCCCGGCCCTTGTCGCATTCTTCGATAAGCGCATGAACTACCGGAATCACCGCAAAATCATTGTGGTGGACGGATTAAAGGGTTATCTCGGAGGCATCAATATTGGGGACGAATATTTAGGGGCCAATCCGCGCTTGGGTTTTTGGCGGGATACGCATCTGGAGCTTTGCGGCGATGCCGTTTACTCCTTGCAGCAGACGTTTCTGACAGACTGGGCGTTCGTGACGGGCCATCAAGTGGCGGATCCGCTGCTGTATCCGGAGCATACCTGCGAGGAACGCAAAGCGGTCCAGCTGATCGCAAGCGGCCCCGACGCTTATTGGGATGCGATCCTGGAAATGTTTTTCGGCGCGATTACGACGGCCAAAAAGCGAATTTACATTACTTCGCCGTATTTTATTCCGGATGAAAGCATCGTCATGGCTCTCAAATCGGCTGCGATCAGCGGTGTGGACGTTCGCATCATTTACCCCGATAAGGCGGATTCGAGACTTGTCAACTATGCCTCGCTTTCCTTCCTGGAGGAGCTGATGCAGGCGGGGGTAAGGTTCTACAGCTACCAGAAAGGGTTTATTCACGCCAAAATCATGATCATCGATCATCTCTTGGCTACGGTGGGTACGGCGAATATGGACATGCGAAGCTTTTTCAGCAATTTCGAATTGAATGCGGTGCTTTTCGATCAGGAGTCGATTCATCGGCTTGAGCAGGACTTTTATCAGGATATGAAGGACAGCTTTGAAGTGAAACCCGACATTTTCGAGAAACGTCCCAAATGGCAAAAACGCAAGGAAGCGATAGCCCGATTGTTATCGCCGTTATTTTAAAGCACATGACAAAGGAGGTGATTGGTTGTGGTGAAACGTGGCAAAGAGGCAAGACGCAAGCATGAGCCTTCGATCGCGCCGGGGATGAGCACGCATGATCCGTTAGAGGAGGAGGCATCCGCTACGGAAGTGCAGGCAGGCGAGTCCACCCCGGTGACCCGTCTGTACTGGGACAGGACACCGCGGGATTAGGTACTTAGGGAATATGCGATAACACGTGATCCAGATTTTGCGGGGGCGTTTGCTGAATAAGGTCTCCCTTACGCTGCAGGCGTTCCCCGATATTGAGCAAATGAAAATCGCGGGGATCGGGGCGAAGGCGAACCTCCTCCCAGGTGAGCGGCGTAGAAACCGAAGCGCTTTCCCTTGCTCTAGGCGTGTAAGGAGCGGACAGCGTCTTGCCGTACCAATGCTGAAGATAATCGATATAAATGAGCGATCCGCGGTTTTTCTTCAGCCGTTCGATGGTGAACAGCTTCGGATGCATCTGAACCGCATAGCTTGCCACGAAATGCCCGATACGACGCAGCTGCTCAAAGGTGTAGCCCTTCTCTCGTGCAATCGGCACATAAATCTGAACGCCTGTGGCACCCGAGGTTTTCGGTACCGAACGTATGTTCAGCTTATCAAGAATATCGCCGATGATTTCGGCGGCCTGCATAATGCGGGGCTCCGGGTCGATGCTGGGATCGATGTCAATCAGCCATTCCTCCGGCAGCTGGGATCCGATCCGGTGAAAAGACGGATGAAATTCAAGGCAGGCCAAGTTGCCAAGCCAAACCAACGTGGGCAGTGAGTCCAGGTGTACATAATTGATGCTCTCCAGTATCGCCGTCCGCACGAAATCCGGCGTAGGCTCGGGGGTGTTTTTTTGATAAAACGACTTTTCGTTCCACCCGTTCGGGAATCGGATCGTCGTCAAATAGCGGTCTCGGCAATAGGTAAGCAGGTAGGGGGCCAAAGCGATGAGCCGTTCAAGATACATCGCCTTCGTAATGCCTTTTTCCGGCCAAAGCAGCTTGTCCGGATTCGTGATCGTGACCTCGTGACCCTCGATTAAGACGGTCGCTTTATTCTGTTTGCCGCGGGTAGCGGTTGCCATACAGAATCACTCCTCCCATTCGATATGGACAAGCTTCGGATGCCTCAATTGTCCGGCGGAGGTTACCTCAAGTCCGGTAACCGTTCCCTTGAGCGGCTTCGACAGCCATAGAATTTGCTCCCGCCGAAGTTCATAAGGCAGCTGAGTCCGGTTAAGCGGCGCTTCCGCTCGTTCCTGCTCACGTCCGAAGGTAAGGAGCCGAGTCTTCATCGAGGTATCCAAACCCAAGGAAACTCTTCCGAACAGTGCACCGTTCTTCACCATGATCAGACTCGCCACCCTTCCTTCCCGGATGATAAAGCCGATGAAGTCCACCTCATGAACCTCCGCCGTCTTCTTCTTAAACCAGTCCTTGTGGTGCTTTCCTTCCCGGTAGGGACTGCTGAGCCGTTTGGAGATGATCCCTTCCCAGCCGTTCGCATCGACCCAGTCCCAAAGCGCATCCCCGTCCGAGATCAAATCCGTGACAAATAGCTGGGGGTGCTTGTCTGGAAATAGCTCCAGCAGTTTGGCATGGCGCTCGTGATAGGGCCTGTCCCGCCAATCCTCCCCGCCATAATGAAGCAGATCGAACAACACGTAGATAAAGTGGCTTGTCTCCCGTCCTTTTATCCGTGCAGTGGCGCTGCGGGTACGTTCACGTTGGAGTATTTGGGAGAAATCCGGCCTCTGCTTCACCGTATCGAAGATGACGGCTTCTCCGTCAAGCAGCAGCGGCTGATGCTTCAAGGCATGCTCCGTAAGCAGCTTCACGGCTTCCGGATAAATATTCGTCTTATCCCCCATGTAGCGGGAGAAAAGCCGGATCCGGTTCTGCTGAAGCTCGGCAAGCAGGCGAACGCCGTCCCATTTCAGCTGAAAGCCCCATTCTGCCCCCGTGGGTAGCTTGGATTCGCGAATAGGGGCCATTGGCTCCTTGGGCAATTCGATATCGCTCATGTAAGAGCAGCTTCCTTCTCCTTATCCTTCTTCTTGCTGCCTTTGGCCCTCGGCTTCTTCTCGGCAGCGGGAGCGTCGGTAGGTACGGGAGCGGAAGGCTTGGCTTGATTCAGACTGGCCTGCAGTGCGGACATCAGGTCGATCACATTCGTGCGCTGTGCCTCCGGAGCAACGCGAATCTCTTGACCGGATACCTTCTGTTCAATAGCGTTCAATACGGCTTCGCGATAATCGTCCTTGTATTTTTCCGGCTCGAACGGAACGGACAGCTGGGCGATCAGCATCTTGGCCATCTCCAGCTCCTTATCGTTCACATTGTGCTGCTCAGGAAGGTTCGGCACCTGCTGAACGGAACGAATTTCGTCCGGATAAAAAATCGTCTCCATGGCGATACAGTTATCGATGATTCGGATGGCAGCTAAGCTGCTTTTGGATCGGATCGATATTTTTGCGATCCCGATTTTTCCTGTTTGGCGCATGGCTTCCAGAAGCAGGCTGTATGCATTGGCACCTGTTTCACCGGGAGATAGATAATACGTTTTGTGAAAATAAATCGGATCGATGTCTTCGAGATTGACGAAGTCGAGAATTTTAATTTCCTTCGTCACTTCGCCGTTCAGCTTCTCCAGCTCATCCTTCTCGAACAGAACGAACGAGCCCGGCTCGTACTCGTAGCCTTTGGAAATTTCCTGCCACTCCACCTCCCGCTCGCAATGGAGACATTTGCGGACAAAATTCAGCGGGGTATTGCACTCCTTGTGAATCATGCGCATGGGGATATCCTTATCCTCCGTCGCGGTAAACATTTTGACGGGCACGTGAACCAGACCGAAGCTGATTGCACCCTTCCATACCGTGTGCATAGGAACCCTCCTCTACCTGCGTTTGTTTTACCATTTAGTATGCTCATCTATTCGAAGCCCTAACCTGAATGCACGACGAAAAGATGGGAAAAGCTAGGATACGAACGAATAAGGGAGGGATTCCTATGGCAGAAGCGAATACGTCCGGCGGCTTCGGAGCGAACGATTCGGCTCACGAGGGGCGCGATTCCAGCTTTATGGACGAGGATCGTATGGTCAACGAGGGACTCGGAGGGGGCCAGGTGTCTCCGCAGAACGGTCTTATCGAAGACACAACCACGAATACCATGGATGAACAGGAATCGGTACTGGATGGAGGTGACAGCTAATGCAGGTGGAGCGCGCACAAGAGATTTTGAGCTCGAACGATCAGGTAGACGTCAAGCTGAATGGTGAATCCATATGGATCGACACTGTTTTTTACCATGACAAAACCGCAAGAATTCATTCCTTGAACGGTCCTCAGGATACACGGATCGTTTCGGTGGATGAGCTTCAAGAAATGCAATAAGCCTTCATCCTTGAAAAAAGCTTCTCAGCAAAGCTGCAGCCGAACGCTGCGGACTTGAGCCGGGGAGCTTTTTTGTTGCGGGTAGGGGGCTGGAGGGCTATAATAAGTTTCAATACTGAGGGAAAGGCGGTTTGCTCTTGAGCTCTATGGATGAATTTGCCTTGATCCGGCGTCTGACCTCGGACAGACAAGCTCCCTCTCTGCTGGATTCGGCCGGCGTAATGACAGGAATCGGCGATGATGCGGCTGTAGCGAAGACAACCCCTGGGAAGGAGCTCGTCCTGACCTGCGATACGATGACCGAGGATGTGCATTTTTTGCCGATCACGATGCGGGATTCGGATATCGGTTATAAAGCCATGGCTTCCGCCATTAGCGATATTGCGGCAATGGGAGGAACGGCAAGGCTCGCCATGGTGTCCGTAAGCATCCCTCCTAGGTGGACACTGGATCGCATGGAACAGGTGTATGAAGGACTGTATGCCTGTGCGAATCGGTGGAATGTCGCCGTTGTGGGCGGTGATACTACGTCCTCTACAGGAGGACTTACCTTGTCCGTATCGGTGATCGGCGAGGTGGATGCGGGGAGAGCCTTATTGCGTTCCGGGGCGAAACGCGGCGACGTGGTAGTAGTAACCGGACCGCTTGGTTTATCCGCTGCCGGACTTGACTATTTACTTAAGCAGCGGCTTCGTTCCGACGAGTGGCCGGCGTTCGATGGCCGGATCCTGCCTTTGGTGACGGCTCACTGCCGGCCGGATCCCCGGTTGGAAGCAGGAGAATTGCTGCTTAGGAGCGGAAGATGCCATGCGCTGAACGATGTCAGCGACGGTCTTGCCAGCGAAGCCTGGGAGCTTGCGGAGGCCTCGGGAGTTGGCATCGATTTGCTGGAGGAGCGGATCCGGGTGACGGATGAGCTCTACAGCTATGCCGCGGGGGCGGGGAAGGATGCGCTTGATTATATTTTATACGGCGGTGAAGACTATCAATTGATAGGAACGGTGGAAGCCGCTTATGCGCCGGAGCTGCAGGTAGCGTTCCGCGAAGCGGGTCTGACGCTGGATGTGGTCGGCTACGTGACCGCAGAGGATACCGGAGTGAGGCTGATCCGTGAGGACGGTACCGTCCAATCCTTGGATAAGAAGGGCTATAATCATTTTACAAAGGGATGAACCGATCGTATGATGAAAGAAACGTACCAATACACCGCAGAAGGGCTGGCGGATACGGAGGCGCTGGCGGAACGCTTGGCCTCGTTGTTTATCGCGGGCACGGTCATTACGCTGGACGGAGATTTGGGAGCGGGGAAGACGACCTTCTCTCAATCGGTGGCACGGGCGATCGGCGTAACCGATGTGGTGAACAGCCCCACCTTTACCATTATTAAGGAATATGAAGGGGAGCGGTTCCCTTTTTATCATATGGATGTGTATCGGCTTTCCATGGAAGAAGCGGATGACCTCGGCCTTGACGATTACTTCTACGGGGACGGCATCACCCTTGTGGAGTGGGCGTCCTTGATCGAAGACCTGCTGCCGCCGGACCGGCTTGAAATTACAATTGAGCATTTGGGTGACAGCGGACGGCGATTTCGGCTGCAGCCCTATGGTGGGCCTTACGAGGCTTGGTGCCTCGAATTGAAGAAGAACGGATTGATTGTATGAGTACACTTGCTGAGAATCAATGGATGCTGGCTGTCGACACTTCAACGAACTCGATGTCGGTGGCTTTGACGCGGGGGGATGCGCTGGTCGGAGAGATCAGCTCGGCTGCCGAACGCAACCACTCGCTTTATTTGGTTCCTACCATTCAACGGCTGCTGAAGGAAGCGGGAGTGCGGCCGAAGGAGCTTTCGGCATTTGCCGTAGGGGTAGGCCCCGGCTCCTATACCGGGGTAAGAATTGGCGTCACGGTAGCGAAGACGTTTGCCTGGACACATAAGCTTGCTTTAATCGGCGTGTCTACGATGGAGGCTTTGGCGTTAGGCGGCGCGGTGAAAGCTTGGGGCGGCGGTGCGCCGGAGGCGGATGGACTTGTGGAAGGGATTGTCCTTCACGGAAAGGGATCCTTGGCTGCCGATGAACGTGCCCGGTGGGTTGTCCCGATGCTGGATGCGCGACGGGGACAAGTGTTTACCGGCTTGTACGAGGTGCGGGGATCCAAGTGGAAGTGCTTGATTCCCGACGGGATCCGGCTGATGTCCGCTTGGGTGGATGAGCTGCTGAGCTTGCTTAAGGAACAGGGCGCCGCTTCGTTCGCAGGCGTTGCCTTTACCGGGGAGCTGGAGCTCCATCTAGAGGAGATTCGGAGGTTCGCGGGCGACTGTGACACGGCTGTGCTGGAGGCGCCGCATAAGTTGCTCGCCAGGCATATAGCGGAGCTGGGGTTGGATCGCTGGCGGGAAGGGCTGGTCCATGAAGTTCATACGTTGGTTCCGAACTATACCCAGCTGCCCGAGGCGGAAGCGAAGCTGTTGGCGAAGAAACAATAGGGAGGGAAGCGGATGGAGACGGATCGGACGTTGTCTTCCTTAAGCGCGGAGCATATCGCCTTTCGCCCTATGCGCGAGGAGGATATCCCCGTCATCTGTGAGATTGAGGTGGAGTCCTTTGCGACTCCCTGGACCTCCGGTGCTTTTCACAATGAGCTGAACAATAATCAATTCGCCCAATATCTCGTAATGGAAGTGGACGGACAGATTGCGGGGTACGGCGGGATGTGGCTCATTATGGAGGAAGCCCATATCACGAATATTGCGGTAAGAGAAGCTTACCGGGGGCGAAAGCTCGGGGAGCGGCTGCTTCGGGAAATGATGCGCAATGCCCGTCTGTTCGGGGCGCTGCGGATGACCTTGGAGGTTCGCCCTTCCAATACGGTAGCGCAAAATTTATATGAGAAGCTTGGGTTTTATTCCGTCGGTATTCGCCGCGGTTATTATACGGATAATAAAGAAGATGCCATCATCATGTGGGTGGATCTGCCGGATGTAAACCGTTTGGCCGCCCAAGAATAGAAAGGTTCGGACTTACGTGGATAATAAAGCGAAGCTTATCTTGGCTGTAGAGACCAGCTGCGACGAGACGTCGGTCGCCATCGTTCGCGACGGCAAGGACATTCTGGCAAATGTCGTCTCGAGCCAGATCGAAACGCATCAACGGTTTGGCGGGGTAGTGCCGGAGGTGGCCTCCCGCCAGCATGTGGAGACCATTACTTGGATTATTGAAGAAGCTTTGACCGAAGCGGGAGTGCAGGCAGCGGATCTGGATGCGATCGCCGTAACGCAAGGACCGGGTCTGGTCGGCTCGCTGCTTGTAGGGATGGTCGCCGCCAAAGCTCTGGCTGCGGCATTGGAGCTTCCCTTAATCGGAGTGCATCATATCGCAGGACATATTTATGCCAATCAGCTCGTTCATGAGCTCGAATATCCTTTTATTGCGCTCGTGGTGTCCGGGGGACATACCGAGCTGGTGTTTGTCGAGTCCGAGGGGCGCTTTCGCATCATCGGACAGACAAGAGACGACGCCGCCGGAGAGGCCTACGACAAGGTGGCGCGGGCGCTGAAGCTGCCGTATCCCGGCGGCCCGCATATCGACCGGCTTGCGCATGAGGCCGAGGAAGCGGTGACGCTTCCTCGGGCGTGGCTGGAGCCGGACTCCTACGACTTCAGCTTCAGCGGGCTGAAGTCGGCGGTGCTGGCCGTGCTGAACCAGGCCAGCATGAAGGGCATCGCGCTAGAGCCTTCGGCAGTAGCGCGGGGCTTCCAGGACTCGGTCATCGACGTCCTGGTGGAGAAATCGCTGCGCGCCGTAAAGGCGTACGGCGCGCGGCAATTGTTGTTGGCCGGCGGTGTGGCGGCCAACAAGGGCTTGCGCGAGGCACTGGGCGCCCGCTGTGCGGACGCCGGCGTGCCTCTGCTGGTGCCGCCGCTCAGTCTGTGTACAGACAATGCGGCTATGATCGCGGCGGCGGCGTTCCTTAAGCTCCGCCGCGGACAGTTCTCGGCCTTCGATATGAAGGCCGAGCCGCTGCTTAAGCTGGAGGGCTGGTCCGTGTAAGAAATTGAAGCCGTTCTTCTTAATTTTAAGGAGAACGGCTTTTTTAATGGGATAATATGGACGGAAAGTTAGGGTTGCATTCTCTTTTTGTTTTTGATATATTACTCCTTGTCGCTTTTGAAGCGGCCGGACAAGCTTGGTTGTCAGGCGAACTTGTTGAAAGTTGGAAAGAAAATTAAGCTTGCAATGGTCCGTAAGATGTGATAGATTATAAAGGTCGCTTTTGAACCGGTCGATTAAACCGCTCGGAGCACTAGGAATTAAATTGCCCTTTGAAAACTGAACAACGAGAGAGTGAAAATAAAACGAATCTTCGGATTCGTGCTAGCTTTGAATGAGCAAGTCGAACTTTACTTTATTGGAGAGTTTGATCCTGGCTCAGGACGAACGCTGGCGGCGTGCCTAATACATGCAAGTCGAGCGAGGGTCTTCGGACCCTAGCGGCGGACGGGTGAGTAACACGTAGGCAACCTGCCTGTAAGACTGGGATAACTACCGGAAACGGTAGCTAAGACCGGATAGATGGCTTCTCCGCATGGAGGAGCTTGGAAACACGGCGCAAGCTGTGGCTTACAGATGGGCCTGCGGCGCATTAGCTAGTTGGTGAGGTAACGGCTCACCAAGGCGACGATGCGTAGCCGACCTGAGAGGGTGATCGGCCACACTGGGACTGAGACACGGCCCAGACTCCTACGGGAGGCAGCAGTAGGGAATCTTCCGCAATGGACGAAAGTCTGACGGAGCAACGCCGCGTGAGTGATGAAGGTTTTCGGATCGTAAAGCTCTGTTGCCAGGGAAGAACGTTCCGGGGAGTAACTGCCCTGGAAATGACGGTACCTGAGAAGAAAGCCCCGGCTAACTACGTGCCAGCAGCCGCGGTAATACGTAGGGGGCAAGCGTTGTCCGGAATTATTGGGCGTAAAGCGCGCGCAGGCGGTCTTTTAAGTTTGGTGTTTAAGCCCAGGGCTCAACCCTGGTTCGCACTGAAAACTGGGAGACTTGAGTGCAGGAGAGGAAAGTGGAATTCCACGTGTAGCGGTGAAATGCGTAGAGATGTGGAGGAACACCAGTGGCGAAGGCGACTTTCTGGACTGTAACTGACGCTGAGGCGCGAAAGCGTGGGGAGCAAACAGGATTAGATACCCTGGTAGTCCACGCCGTAAACGATGAGTGCTAGGTGTTAGGGGTTTCGATACCCTTGGTGCCGAAGTAAACACAGTAAGCACTCCGCCTGGGGAGTACGCTCGCAAGAGTGAAACTCAAAGGAATTGACGGGGACCCGCACAAGCAGTGGAGTATGTGGTTTAATTCGAAGCAACGCGAAGAACCTTACCAGGTCTTGACATCCCTCTGAATGTCCTAGAGATAGGGCAGGCCTTCGGGACAGAGGAGACAGGTGGTGCATGGTTGTCGTCAGCTCGTGTCGTGAGATGTTGGGTTAAGTCCCGCAACGAGCGCAACCCTTGATTTCAGTTGCCAGCATTGAGTTGGGCACTCTGAAGTGACTGCCGGTGACAAACCGGAGGAAGGTGGGGATGACGTCAAATCATCATGCCCCTTATGACCTGGGCTACACACGTACTACAATGGCCGGTACAACGGGCAGCGAAGGAGCGATCCGGAGCGAATCCTTAGAAGCCGGTCTCAGTTCGGATTGCAGGCTGCAACTCGCCTGCATGAAGTCGGAATTGCTAGTAATCGCGGATCAGCATGCCGCGGTGAATACGTTCCCGGGTCTTGTACACACCGCCCGTCACACCACGAGAGTTTACAACACCCGAAGTCGGTGGGGTAACCGCAAGGAGCCAGCCGCCGAAGGTGGGGTAGATGATTGGGGTGAAGTCGTAACAAGGTAGCCGTATCGGAAGGTGCGGCTGGATCACCTCCTTTCTATGGAGTCCATGATGGCTGTAGGCCATCGGACATAATAGCTGACAACTGACATCGTTCCACGATGTAACAGTTGCAGCGAACTCACTCTCCTCGTTGTTCAGTTTTGAAAGGTGCAATGCCTTTCTGTACATAGGATGTTTTGCTTCGCTGAAGGCTGAAGGAATAACGGACTTTTAGGGCGTTATTTTGATGAAACAACAGCGAGAAGCTGGAATAACGGTTTTTCAGACCGCTATTTCGGCGAAAATAAGGCAAAACCGCTCCACAATCGCGTTACAGCAGAAAATAACGGTTCGAAAGTCCGTTATCTGCCTCTGACCGATTCCAAAAGCGCAAATAACGGTCTCAAAGTCCGTTATTGTGTGAGCACCTCTGGTAAATCTTGATGCTTGCATCGAAGATTGCGAGTGTGCTAAGATAACCTTCCTGCCGCGGTAATGCGAGCAACGAAGAACAATCCTTGTTCCTTGAAAACTGGATATCGAAACAAAGCAAAATGTCGAAACATCTATACGATGGTTTATCGAGCGAATGCGAGATGAACAATCTTTTAGCTGCTAGTGAGAATGTCTTGAGTTTGGAGTGACTTTGTGCGTAGCACAACGGAACGGAGAACCAAGATCATTCGAACGATTGGTTAAGCTAATAAGAGCACACGGAGGATGCCTAGGCACCAGGAGCCGAAGAAGGACGTGGCGAACGACGAAATGCCTCGGGGAGCCGTAAGCAGGCTTTGATCCGGGGATGTCCGAATGGGGGAACCCGCGTGAGGTAATACTCACGTACCACACAGTGAATACATAGCTGTGTAGGAGGCAGACGAGGGGAACTGAAACATCTAAGTACCCTCAGGAAAAGAAAACAAAAGTGATTCCGTCAGTAGCGGCGAGCGAAAGCGGAACAGCCCAAACCAAGGGGCTTGCCCCTTGGGGTTGTAGGACGTCAATGTGAGTGCAGGTTGGTAGGCGAACAGGTCTGGAAAGGCCGGCCAAAGTGGGTAACAGCCCCGTAACCGAAAGCAACCGAGACTCTAGACGGATCCTGAGTACGGCGGGACACGTGAAACCCCGTCGGAATCCGGCAGGACCATCTGCCAAGGCTAAATACTCCCTGGTGACCGATAGTGAAGCAGTACCGTGAGGGAAAGGTGAAAAGAACCGCGGGAGCGGAGTGAAAAAGAACCTGAAACCGTGTGCTTACAAGAAGTCAGAGCTCGTTAATGAGTGATGGCGTGCCTTTTGTAGAATGAACCGGCGAGTTACGTTTACGCGCAAGGTTAAGGTGAGAAGCCGGAGCCGCAGCGAAAGCGAGTCTGAATAGGGCGAATAAGTACGTAGACGTAGACCCGAAACCGTGTGATCTACCCCTGTCCAGGGTGAAGGTGCGGTAACACGCACTGGAGGCCCGAACCCACGAATGTTGAAAAATTCGGGGATGAGGTGGGGGTAGCGGAGAAATTCCAATCGAACTCGGAGATAGCTGGTTCTCCCCGAAATAGCTTTAGGGCTAGCCTCGGGTGATGAGTCGCGGAGGTAAAGCACTGATTGGGTGCGGGGCCCGCCAAGGGTTACCAAGTCCAGTCAAACTCTGAATGCCGCAGACTTTAACCCGGGAGTCAGACAGTGAGTGCTAAGATCCATTGTCAAGAGGGAAACAGCCCAGATCATCAGCTAAGGTCCCCAAGTGTGTGTTAAGTGGGAAAGGATGTGGAGTTGCAAAGACAACCAGGATGTTGGCTTAGAAGCAGCCACCATTGAAAGAGTGCGTAATAGCTCACTGGTCGAGTGACTCTGCGCCGAAAATGTAACGGGGCTAAACACACCACCGAAGCTATGAGTCCATATATGGGCAGTAGGGGAGCGTTGTAACAGCAGTGAAGGTTGATCGTGAGGACAGCTGGAGCGGTTACAAGTGAGAATGCCGGTATGAGTAACGAAAAGACAAGTGAGAATCTTGTCCGCCGTAAGCCTAAGGGTTCCTGAGGAAGGTTCGTCCGCTCAGGGTAAGTCGGGACCTAAGGCGAGGCCGAAAGGCGTAGTCGAAGGACAACAGGTTGAAATTCCTGTACCACCGTGAACCGTTATGAGCAATGGGGTGACGCAGAAGGATAGTGACGCGGACTGATGGATGTCCGTCCAAGCAGCGAGGCTGGTTAGTAGGCAAATCCGCTAACCGAAAGGCTGGGCTGTGATGGGGAGCGAAATTATAGTAGCGAAGGTCATGAGTTCAAGCTGCCAAGAAAAGCCTCTAGCCAGGGAGAAGGTGCCCGTACCGCAAACCGACACAGGTAGGCGAGCAGAGCATGCTAAGGCGCTCGGAAGAACTCTCGTTAAGGAACTCGGCAAAATGACCCCGTAACTTCGGGAGAAGGGGTGCCTCGGTAGGGTGAATAGCCCGAGGGGGCCGCAGTGAAAAGGCCCAAGCGACTGTTTAGCAAAAACACAGGTCTGTGCGAAGCCGCAAGGCGAAGTATACGGGCTGACGCCTGCCCGGTGCTGGAAGGTTAAGGGGAGCGGTTAGGGGTTAAACCCGAAGCTGTGAACCGAAGCCCCAGTAAACGGCGGCCGTAACTATAACGGTCCTAAGGTAGCGAAATTCCTTGTCAGGTAAATTCTGACCCGCACGAATGGCGTAACGACTTGGGCGCTGTCTCGACGAGAGATCCGGTGAAATTTTAATACCTGTGAAGATGCAGGTTACCCGCGACAAGACGGAAAGACCCCATGGAGCTTTACTGCAGCTTGATATTGGACTTTGGTACGATCTGTACAGGATAGGTGGGAGCCTAGGAAGCCGGAGCGCCAGCTTCGGTGGAGGCGCCGTTGGGATACCACCCTGATCGTATCGGAGTTCTAACCTGGCACCATTAGCTGGTGTGGGGACAGTGTCAGGTAGGCAGTTTGACTGGGGCGGTCGCCTCCTAAAGAGTAACGGAGGCGCCCCAAGGTTCCCTCAGAATGGTTGGAAATCATTCGAAGAGTGCAAAGGCATAAGGGAGCTTGACTGCGAGACAAACAGGTCGAGCAGGGACGAAAGTCGGGCTTAGTGATCCGGTGGTACCGAATGGAAGGGCCATCGCTCAACGGATAAAAGCTACCCTGGGGATAACAGGCTTATCTCCCCCAAGAGTCCACATCGACGGGGAGGTTTGGCACCTCGATGTCGGCTCATCGCATCCTGGGGCTGAAGTAGGTCCCAAGGGTTGGGCTGTTCGCCCATTAAAGCGGTACGCGAGCTGGGTTCAGAACGTCGTGAGACAGTTCGGTCCCTATCTGTCGCGGGCGTAGGAAATTTGAGAGGAGCTGTCCTTAGTACGAGAGGACCGGGATGGACGTACCGCTGGTGTACCAGTTGTCTCGCCAGAGGCACGGCTGGATAGCCAAGTACGGAAGGGATAAGCGCTGAAAGCATCTAAGCGTGAAGCCCCCCTCAAGATGAGATTTCCCAGTATGTAAGACCCCTTGTAGACGACGAGGTAGATAGGTTCGGGGTGGAAGCGCGGCAACGTGTGGAGCTGACGAATACTAATCGGTCGAGGGCTTATCCTATAAAGCATATGACATTTGCTGAAGTTTCGAATCCAGTTTTCAAGGCGCAAGTCGCTTTGAACAACAACCTAGATGTTTCTTGGCAGAAGCATCACGTTTGGTGATGATGGCGGAAGGGAACCACGCGTACCCATACCGAACACGACCGTTAAGCCTTCCAGCGTCGATGGTACTTGGACCGAAGGGTCCTGGGAGAGTAGAACGTCGCCAAGCAAAGAGTCCTTTGGGACACCGGAGGACTCTTTATTATGCCTTACCCGAATGACTCCGGATGGAAGAATTCGGACTTGCAAAGAGAATGACAACATGATATATTATGACTCCGCCGCTTGAGAGAGCGCAGCGGAACGCAACAAACATCGTGGATCTGACCTCGCAGGAATACCTCTTGGATGGAAAAACAAAAAGTTGCAAAACATAATGAAATATGCTACATTCCTTAAGCAGTGAAATTGCCCTTTGAAAACTGAACAACGAGAGAGTGAAAATAAAACGAATCTTCGGATTCGTGCTAGCTTTGAACATGAGCAAGTCAAACTACTTTATTGGAGAGTTTGATCCTGGCTCAGGACGAACGCTGGCGGCGTGCCTAATACATGCAAGTCGAGCGAGGGTCTTCGGACCCTAGCGGCGGACGGGTGAGTAACACGTAGGCAACCTGCCTGTAAGACCGGGATAACTACCGGAAACGGTAGCTAAGACCGGATAGATGGCTTCTTCGCATGGAGGAGCTTGGAAACACGGCGCAAGCTGTGGCTTACAGATGGGCCTGCGGCGCATTAGCTAGTTGGTGAGGTAACGGCTCACCAAGGCGACGATGCGTAGCCGACCTGAGAGGGTGATCGGCCACACTGGGACTGAGACACGGCCCAGACTCCTACGGGAGGCAGCAGTAGGGAATCTTCCGCAATGGACGAAAGTCTGACGGAGCAACGCCGCGTGAGTGATGAAGGTTTTCGGATCGTAAAGCTCTGTTGCCAGGGAAGAACGTTCCGGGGAGTAACTGCCCTGGAAATGACGGTACCTGAGAAGAAAGCCCCGGCTAACTACGTGCCAGCAGCCGCGGTAATACGTAGGGGGCAAGCGTTGTCCGGAATTATTGGGCGTAAAGCGCGCGCAGGCGGTCTTTTAAGTTTGGTGTTTAAGCCCAGGGCTCAACCCTGGTTCGCACTGAAAACTGGGAGACTTGAGTGCAGGAGAGGAAAGTGGAATTCCACGTGTAGCGGTGAAATGCGTAGAGATGTGGAGGAACACCAGTGGCGAAGGCGACTTTCTGGACTGTAACTGACGCTGAGGCGCGAAAGCGTGGGGAGCAAACAGGATTAGATACCCTGGTAGTCCACGCCGTAAACGATGAGTGCTAGGTGTTAGGGGTTTCGATACCCTTGGTGCCGAAGTAAACACAGTAAGCACTCCGCCTGGGGAGTACGCTCGCAAGAGTGAAACTCAAAGGAATTGACGGGGACCCGCACAAGCAGTGGAGTATGTGGTTTAATTCGAAGCAACGCGAAGAACCTTACCAGGTCTTGACATCCCTCTGAATGTCCTAGAGATAGGGCAGGCCTTCGGGACAGAGGAGACAGGTGGTGCATGGTTGTCGTCAGCTCGTGTCGTGAGATGTTGGGTTAAGTCCCGCAACGAGCGCAACCCTTGATTTCAGTTGCCAGCATTAGGTTGGGCACTCTGAAGTGACTGCCGGTGACAAACCGGAGGAAGGTGGGGATGACGTCAAATCATCATGCCCCTTATGACCTGGGCTACACACGTACTACAATGGCCGGTACAACGGGCAGCGAAGGAGCGATCCGGAGCGAATCCTTAGAAGCCGGTCTCAGTTCGGATTGCAGGCTGCAACTCGCCTGCATGAAGTCGGAATTGCTAGTAATCGCGGATCAGCATGCCGCGGTGAATACGTTCCCGGGTCTTGTACACACCGCCCGTCACACCACGAGAGTTTACAACACCCGAAGTCGGTGGGGTAACCGCAAGGAGCCAGCCGCCGAAGGTGGGGTAGATGATTGGGGTGAAGTCGTAACAAGGTAGCCGTATCGGAAGGTGCGGCTGGATCACCTCCTTTCTATGGAGTCCATGATGGCTGCAGGCCATCGGACATTAAAATCACTCTCCTCGTTGTTCAGTTTTGAAAGGTGCAATGCCTTTCAAGTAAATCGTTTGGTGATGATGGCGGAAGGGAACCACGCGTACCCATACCGAACACGACCGTTAAGCCTTCCAGCGTCGATGGTACTTGGACCGAAGGGTCCTGGGAGAGTAGAACGTCGCCAAGCGATTCCGCTTTTAGTGGATCATATAGCAATAAGGGCCCTTAGCTCAGCTGGTTAGAGCGCACCCCTGATAAGGGTGAGGTCGGTGGTTCGAGTCCACTAGGGCCCACCATATTAAGTTAATATTCTCTTGGGGCCATAGCTCAGCTGGGAGAGCGCCTGCCTTGCAAGCAGGAGGTCAGCGGTTCGATCCCGCTTGGCTCCACCATAACCTACCACTTGATACTTCGGTAGCAGCGTGGTAAGATGATTTTTCGCTTGTTCCTTGAAAACTGGATATCGAAACAAAGCAAAATGTCGAAACATCTATACGATGTGATGATTGAGCGCATGCGAGATCATCGATCTTTTAGCTGCTAGTGAGAATGTCTTGAGTTTGGAGTGACTTTGTGCGTAGCACAACGGAACGGAGAACCAAGATCATTCGAACGATTGGTTAAGCTAATAAGAGCACACGGAGGATGCCTAGGCACCAGGAGCCGAAGAAGGACGTGGCGAACGACGAAATGCCTCGGGGAGCCGTAAGCAGGCTTTGATCCGGGGATGTCCGAATGGGGGAACCCGCGTGAGGTAATACTCACGTACCACACAGTGAATACATAGCTGTGTAGGAGGCAGACGAGGGGAACTGAAACATCTAAGTACCCTCAGGAAAAGAAAACAAAAGTGATTCCGTCAGTAGCGGCGAGCGAAAGCGGAACAGCCCAAACCAAGGGGCTTGCCCCTTGGGGTTGTAGGA
Organism: Paenibacillus sp. GD4; assembly: GCF_030846225.1. Taxonomy (NCBI): domain Bacteria; kingdom Bacillati; phylum Bacillota; class Bacilli; order Caryophanales; family Paenibacillaceae; genus Paenibacillus; species Paenibacillus sp. GD4. The sequence continues at coordinate 1,941,771 of NZ_JAVCYK010000001.1, read as the reverse complement.
CGTCAATGTGAGTGCAGGTTGGTAGGCGAACAGGTCTGGAAAGGCCGGCCAAAGTGGGTAACAGCCCCGTAACCGAAAGCAACCGAGACTCTAGACGGATCCTGAGTACGGCGGGACACGTGAAACCCCGTCGGAATCCGGCAGGACCATCTGCCAAGGCTAAATACTCCCTGGTGACCGATAGTGAAGCAGTACCGTGAGGGAAAGGTGAAAAGAACCGCGGGAGCGGAGTGAAAAAGAACCTGAAACCGTGTGCTTACAAGAAGTCAGAGCTCGTTAATGAGTGATGGCGTGCCTTTTGTAGAATGAACCGGCGAGTTACGTTTACGCGCAAGGTTAAGGTGAGAAGCCGGAGCCGCAGCGAAAGCGAGTCTGAATAGGGCGAATAAGTACGTAGACGTAGACCCGAAACCGTGTGATCTACCCCTGTCCAGGGTGAAGGTGCGGTAACACGCACTGGAGGCCCGAACCCACGAATGTTGAAAAATTCGGGGATGAGGTGGGGGTAGCGGAGAAATTCCAATCGAACTCGGAGATAGCTGGTTCTCCCCGAAATAGCTTTAGGGCTAGCCTCGGGTGATGAGTCGCGGAGGTAAAGCACTGATTGGGTGCGGGGCCCGCCAAGGGTTACCAAGTCCAGTCAAACTCTGAATGCCGCAGACTTTAACCCGGGAGTCAGACAGTGAGTGCTAAGATCCATTGTCAAGAGGGAAACAGCCCAGATCATCAGCTAAGGTCCCCAAGTGTGTGTTAAGTGGGAAAGGATGTGGAGTTGCAAAGACAACCAGGATGTTGGCTTAGAAGCAGCCACCATTGAAAGAGTGCGTAATAGCTCACTGGTCGAGTGACTCTGCGCCGAAAATGTAACGGGGCTAAACACACCACCGAAGCTATGAGTCCAAATTTTGGGCAGTAGGGGAGCGTTGTAACAGCAGTGAAGGTTGATCGTGAGGACAGCTGGAGCGGTTACAAGTGAGAATGCCGGTATGAGTAACGAAAAGACAAGTGAGAATCTTGTCCGCCGTAAGCCTAAGGGTTCCTGAGGAAGGTTCGTCCGCTCAGGGTAAGTCGGGACCTAAGGCGAGGCCGAAAGGCGTAGTCGAAGGACAACAGGTTGAAATTCCTGTACCACCGTGAACCGTTATGAGCGATGGGGTGACGCAGAAGGATAGTGACGCGGACTGATGGATGTCCGTCCAAGCAGCGAGGCTGGTTAGTAGGCAAATCCGCTAACCGAAAGGCTGGGCTGTGATGGGGAGCGAAATTACAGTAGCGAAGGTCATGAGTTCAAGCTGCCAAGAAAAGCCTCTAGCCAGGGAGAAGGTGCCCGTACCGCAAACCGACACAGGTAGGCGAGCAGAGCATGCTAAGGCGCTCGGAAGAACTCTCGTTAAGGAACTCGGCAAAATGACCCCGTAACTTCGGGAGAAGGGGTGCCTCGGTAGGGTGAATAGCCCGAGGGGGCCGCAGTGAAAAGGCCCAAGCGACTGTTTAGCAAAAACACAGGTCTGTGCGAAGCCGCAAGGCGAAGTATACGGGCTGACGCCTGCCCGGTGCTGGAAGGTTAAGGGGAGCGGTTAGGAGCAATCCGAAGCTGTGAACCGAAGCCCCAGTAAACGGCGGCCGTAACTATAACGGTCCTAAGGTAGCGAAATTCCTTGTCAGGTAAATTCTGACCCGCACGAATGGCGTAACGACTTGGGCGCTGTCTCGACGAGAGATCCGGTGAAATTTTAATACCTGTGAAGATGCAGGTTACCCGCGACAAGACGGAAAGACCCCATGGAGCTTTACTGCAGCTTGATATTGGACTTTGGTACGATCTGTACAGGATAGGTGGGAGCCTAGGAAGCCGGAGCGCCAGCTTCGGTGGAGGCGCCGTTGGGATACCACCCTGATCGTATCGGAGTTCTAACCTGGCACCATTAGCTGGTGTGGGGACAGTGTCAGGTAGGCAGTTTGACTGGGGCGGTCGCCTCCTAAAGAGTAACGGAGGCGCCCCAAGGTTCCCTCAGAATGGTTGGAAATCATTCGAAGAGTGCAAAGGCATAAGGGAGCTTGACTGCGAGACAAACAGGTCGAGCAGGGACGAAAGTCGGGCTTAGTGATCCGGTGGTACCGAATGGAAGGGCCATCGCTCAACGGATAAAAGCTACCCTGGGGATAACAGGCTTATCTCCCCCAAGAGTCCACATCGACGGGGAGGTTTGGCACCTCGATGTCGGCTCATCGCATCCTGGGGCTGAAGTAGGTCCCAAGGGTTGGGCTGTTCGCCCATTAAAGCGGTACGCGAGCTGGGTTCAGAACGTCGTGAGACAGTTCGGTCCCTATCTGTCGCGGGCGTAGGAAATTTGAGAGGAGCTGTCCTTAGTACGAGAGGACCGGGATGGACGTACCGCTGGTGTACCAGTTGTCTCGCCAGAGGCACGGCTGGATAGCCAAGTACGGAAGGGATAAGCGCTGAAAGCATCTAAGCGTGAAGCCCCCCTCAAGATGAGATTTCCCAGTATGTAAGACCCCTTGTAGACGACGAGGTAGATAGGTTCGGGGTGGAAGCGCGGCAACGTGTGGAGCTGACGAATACTAATCGGTCGAGGGCTTATCCTATAAAGCATATGACATTTGCTGAAGTTTCGAATCCAGTTTTCAAGGCGCAAGTCGCTTTGAACAACAACCTAGATGTTTCTTGGCAGAAGCATCACGTTTGGTGATGATGGCGGAAGGGAACCACGCGTACCCATACCGAACACGACCGTTAAGCCTTCCAGCGTCGATGGTACTTGGACCGAAGGGTCCTGGGAGAGTAGAACGTCGCCAAGCAAAGAGTCCTTTGGGACACCGGAGGACTCTTTATTATGCCTTACCCGAATGACTCCGGATGGAAGAATTCGGACTTGCAAAGAGAATGACAACATGATATATTATGACTCCGCCGCTTGAGAGAGCGCAGCGGAACGCAACAAACATCGTGGATCTGACCTCGCAGGAATACCTCTTGGATGGAAAAACAAAAAGTTGCAAAACATAATGAAATATGCTACATTCCTTAAGCAGTGAAATTGCCCTTTGAAAACTGAACAACGAGAGAGTGAAAATAAAACGAATCTTCGGATTCGTGCTAGCTTTGAACATGAGCAAGTCAAACTACTTTATTGGAGAGTTTGATCCTGGCTCAGGACGAACGCTGGCGGCGTGCCTAATACATGCAAGTCGAGCGAGGGTCTTCGGACCCTAGCGGCGGACGGGTGAGTAACACGTAGGCAACCTGCCTGTAAGACCGGGATAACTACCGGAAACGGTAGCTAAGACCGGATAGATGGCTTCTTCGCATGGAGGAGCTTGGAAACACGGCGCAAGCTGTGGCTTACAGATGGGCCTGCGGCGCATTAGCTAGTTGGTGAGGTAACGGCTCACCAAGGCGACGATGCGTAGCCGACCTGAGAGGGTGATCGGCCACACTGGGACTGAGACACGGCCCAGACTCCTACGGGAGGCAGCAGTAGGGAATCTTCCGCAATGGACGAAAGTCTGACGGAGCAACGCCGCGTGAGTGATGAAGGTTTTCGGATCGTAAAGCTCTGTTGCCAGGGAAGAACGTTCCGGGGAGTAACTGCCCTGGAAATGACGGTACCTGAGAAGAAAGCCCCGGCTAACTACGTGCCAGCAGCCGCGGTAATACGTAGGGGGCAAGCGTTGTCCGGAATTATTGGGCGTAAAGCGCGCGCAGGCGGTCTTTTAAGTTTGGTGTTTAAGCCCAGGGCTCAACCCTGGTTCGCACTGAAAACTGGGAGACTTGAGTGCAGGAGAGGAAAGTGGAATTCCACGTGTAGCGGTGAAATGCGTAGAGATGTGGAGGAACACCAGTGGCGAAGGCGACTTTCTGGACTGTAACTGACGCTGAGGCGCGAAAGCGTGGGGAGCAAACAGGATTAGATACCCTGGTAGTCCACGCCGTAAACGATGAGTGCTAGGTGTTAGGGGTTTCGATACCCTTGGTGCCGAAGTAAACACAGTAAGCACTCCGCCTGGGGAGTACGCTCGCAAGAGTGAAACTCAAAGGAATTGACGGGGACCCGCACAAGCAGTGGAGTATGTGGTTTAATTCGAAGCAACGCGAAGAACCTTACCAGGTCTTGACATCCCTCTGAATGTCCTAGAGATAGGGCAGGCCTTCGGGACAGAGGAGACAGGTGGTGCATGGTTGTCGTCAGCTCGTGTCGTGAGATGTTGGGTTAAGTCCCGCAACGAGCGCAACCCTTGATTTCAGTTGCCAGCATTAGGTTGGGCACTCTGAAGTGACTGCCGGTGACAAACCGGAGGAAGGTGGGGATGACGTCAAATCATCATGCCCCTTATGACCTGGGCTACACACGTACTACAATGGCCGGTACAACGGGCAGCGAAGGAGCGATCCGGAGCGAATCCTTAGAAGCCGGTCTCAGTTCGGATTGCAGGCTGCAACTCGCCTGCATGAAGTCGGAATTGCTAGTAATCGCGGATCAGCATGCCGCGGTGAATACGTTCCCGGGTCTTGTACACACCGCCCGTCACACCACGAGAGTTTACAACACCCGAAGTCGGTGGGGTAACCGCAAGGAGCCAGCCGCCGAAGGTGGGGTAGATGATTGGGGTGAAGTCGTAACAAGGTAGCCGTATCGGAAGGTGCGGCTGGATCACCTCCTTTCTATGGAGTCCATGATGGCTGTAGGCCATCGGACATAATAGCTGACAACTGACATCGTTCCACGATGTAACAGTTGCAGCGAACTCACTCTCCTCGTTGTTCAGTTTTGAAAGGTGCAATGCCTTTCAGAACTCTTGTTCCTTGAAAACTGGATATCGAAACAAAGCAAAATGTCGAAGATCATCCGATCTTAGAATAGCTACTAGCGAAATATGTTGTTTAAGAGTGACTTTGTGCGAAGCACAACGGAACGAAGAAATAGCATATGAAGCGATAGGTTAAGCTAATAAGAGCACACGGAGGATGCCTAGGCACCAGGAGCCGAAGAAGGACGTGGCGAACGACGAAATGCCTCGGGGAGCCGTAAGCAGGCTTTGATCCGGGGATGTCCGAATGGGGGAACCCGCGTGAGGTAATACTCACGTACCACACAGTGAATACATAGCTGTGTAGGAGGCAGACGAGGGGAACTGAAACATCTAAGTACCCTCAGGAAAAGAAAACAAAAGTGATTCCGTCAGTAGCGGCGAGCGAAAGCGGAACAGCCCAAACCAAGGGGCTTGCCCCTTGGGGTTGTAGGACGTCAATGTGAGTGCAGGTTGGTAGGCGAACAGGTCTGGAAAGGCCGGCCAAAGTGGGTAACAGCCCCGTAACCGAAAGCAACCGAGACTCTAGACGGATCCTGAGTACGGCGGGACACGTGAAACCCCGTCGGAATCCGGCAGGACCATCTGCCAAGGCTAAATACTCCCTGGTGACCGATAGTGAAGCAGTACCGTGAGGGAAAGGTGAAAAGAACCGCGGGAGCGGAGTGAAAAAGAACCTGAAACCGTGTGCTTACAAGAAGTCAGAGCTCGTTAATGAGTGATGGCGTGCCTTTTGTAGAATGAACCGGCGAGTTACGTTTACGCGCAAGGTTAAGGTGAGAAGCCGGAGCCGCAGCGAAAGCGAGTCTGAATAGGGCGAATAAGTACGTAGACGTAGACCCGAAACCGTGTGATCTACCCCTGTCCAGGGTGAAGGTGCGGTAACACGCACTGGAGGCCCGAACCCACGAATGTTGAAAAATTCGGGGATGAGGTGGGGGTAGCGGAGAAATTCCAATCGAACTCGGAGATAGCTGGTTCTCCCCGAAATAGCTTTAGGGCTAGCCTCGGGTGATGAGTCGCGGAGGTAAAGCACTGATTGGGTGCGGGGCCCGCCAAGGGTTACCAAGTCCAGTCAAACTCTGAATGCCGCAGACTTTAACCCGGGAGTCAGACAGTGAGTGCTAAGATCCATTGTCAAGAGGGAAACAGCCCAGATCATCAGCTAAGGTCCCCAAGTGTGTGTTAAGTGGGAAAGGATGTGGAGTTGCAAAGACAACCAGGATGTTGGCTTAGAAGCAGCCACCATTGAAAGAGTGCGTAATAGCTCACTGGTCGAGTGACTCTGCGCCGAAAATGTAACGGGGCTAAACACACCACCGAAGCTATGGGTCCAATGATGGGCAGTAGGGGAGCGTTGTAACAGCAGTGAAGGTTGATCGTGAGGACAGCTGGAGCGGTTACAAGTGAGAATGCCGGTATGAGTAACGAAAAGACAAGTGAGAATCTTGTCCGCCGTAAGCCTAAGGGTTCCTGAGGAAGGTTCGTCCGCTCAGGGTAAGTCGGGACCTAAGGCGAGGCCGAAAGGCGTAGTCGAAGGACAACAGGTTGAAATTCCTGTACCACCGTGAACCGTTATGAGCAATGGGGTGACGCAGAAGGATAGTGACGCGGACTGATGGATGTCCGTCCAAGCAGCGAGGCTGGTTAGTAGGCAAATCCGCTAACCGAAAGGCTGGGCTGTGATGGGGAGCGAAATTTTAGTAGCGAAGGTCATGAGTTCAAGCTGCCAAGAAAAGCCTCTAGCCAGGGAGAAGGTGCCCGTACCGCAAACCGACACAGGTAGGCGAGCAGAGCATGCTAAGGCGCTCGGAAGAACTCTCGTTAAGGAACTCGGCAAAATGACCCCGTAACTTCGGGAGAAGGGGTGCCTCGGTAGGGTGAATAGCCCGAGGGGGCCGCAGTGAAAAGGCCCAAGCGACTGTTTAGCAAAAACACAGGTCTGTGCGAAGCCGCAAGGCGAAGTATACGGGCTGACGCCTGCCCGGTGCTGGAAGGTTAAGGGGAGCGGTTAGGAGCAATCCGAAGCTGTGAACCGAAGCCCCAGTAAACGGCGGCCGTAACTATAACGGTCCTAAGGTAGCGAAATTCCTTGTCAGGTAAATTCTGACCCGCACGAATGGCGTAACGACTTGGGCGCTGTCTCGACGAGAGATCCGGTGAAATTTTAATACCTGTGAAGATGCAGGTTACCCGCGACAAGACGGAAAGACCCCATGGAGCTTTACTGCAGCTTGATATTGGACTTTGGTACGATCTGTACAGGATAGGTGGGAGCCTAGGAAGCCGGAGCGCCAGCTTCGGTGGAGGCGCCGTTGGGATACCACCCTGATCGTATCGGAGTTCTAACCTGGCACCATTAGCTGGTGTGGGGACAGTGTCAGGTAGGCAGTTTGACTGGGGCGGTCGCCTCCTAAAGAGTAACGGAGGCGCCCCAAGGTTCCCTCAGAATGGTTGGAAATCATTCGAAGAGTGCAAAGGCATAAGGGAGCTTGACTGCGAGACAAACAGGTCGAGCAGGGACGAAAGTCGGGCTTAGTGATCCGGTGGTACCGAATGGAAGGGCCATCGCTCAACGGATAAAAGCTACCCTGGGGATAACAGGCTTATCTCCCCCAAGAGTCCACATCGACGGGGAGGTTTGGCACCTCGATGTCGGCTCATCGCATCCTGGGGCTGAAGTAGGTCCCAAGGGTTGGGCTGTTCGCCCATTAAAGCGGTACGCGAGCTGGGTTCAGAACGTCGTGAGACAGTTCGGTCCCTATCTGTCGCGGGCGTAGGAAATTTGAGAGGAGCTGTCCTTAGTACGAGAGGACCGGGATGGACGTACCGCTGGTGTACCAGTTGTCTCGCCAGAGGCACGGCTGGATAGCCAAGTACGGAAGGGATAAGCGCTGAAAGCATCTAAGCGTGAAGCCCCCCTCAAGATGAGATTTCCCAGTATGTAAGACCCCTTGTAGACGACGAGGTAGATAGGTTCGGGGTGGAAGCGCGGCAACGTGTGGAGCTGACGAATACTAATCGGTCGAGGGCTTATCCTATAAAGCATATGACATTTGCTGAAGTTTCGAATCCAGTTTTCAAGGCGCAAGTCGCTTTGAAACGCTATTCCCTGATAGCTCAGTTGGTAGAGCACTCGACTGTTAATCGAGTTGTCACAGGTTCGAGTCCTGTTCGGGGAGCCACTTATAAGGCCCGTTGGTCAAGGGGTTAAGACACCTCCCTTTCACGGAGGTAACAGGGGTTCGAATCCCCTACGGGTCACCACTAATATGGAGGCTTAGCTCAGCTGGGAGAGCATCTGCCTTACAAGCAGAGGGTCGGCGGTTCGATCCCGTCAGCCTCCACCATATAAGATTCACACGACGCGGGGTGGAGCAGCCCGGTAGCTCGTCGGGCTCATAACCCGAAGGCCGCAGGTTCAAATCCTGCCCCCGCAACCAATTTTTATTGCGGAGCCGTGGTGTAGAGGCCTAACATGCCTGCCTGTCACGCAGGAGACCGCGGGTTCGAATCCCGTCGGCTCCGCCATATAACAACCTGTGAGGGATGAGAACCCTTGGGTTCGTCGGAGCATAAGCTTCGGTAGCTTCACATCACAGTCTCGGAGTGCAACGAAGAGTATCCCGTCGGCTCCGCCATTTTTTATTTTAACTAGGCTCGGTAGCTCAGTCGGTAGAGCAGAGGACTGAAAATCCTCGTGTCGGCGGTTCGATTCCGTCCCGAGCCACTTTTATGCCGCTGTAGCTCAATTGGTAGAGCAACTGACTTGTAATCAGTAGGTTGGGGGTTCAAGTCCTCTCGGCGGCACCATTGTAATACCACGGAGGCTTAGCGAAGTGGCCAAACGCAGCAGACTGTAAATCTGTTCTCCTTGAGTTCGGTGGTTCGAATCCATCAGCCTCCACCAGTCTGTAGGGGCATAGTTTAAAGGTAGAACAAAGGTCTCCAAAACCTTTGGTGTGGGTTCGATTCCTGCTGCCCCTGCCAGTACCTTTGATAACGTGGCGGTCGTGGCGAAGTGGCTAACGCACCGGATTGTGGCTCCGGCATTCGAGGGTTCAATTCCCTTCGATCGCCCTTTAATCAGTAATGGGGATTAGCCAAGCGGTAAGGCAACGGACTTTGACTCCGTCATGCCTAGGTTCGAATCCTAGATCCCCAGTGTATCTCATGAGTCATTAGCTCAGTCGGTAGAGCACCTGACTTTTAATCAGGGTGTCGTAGGTTCGAGTCCTACATGACTCACTTTTTATGCGGTTGTGGTGGAATGGCAGACACGCTATCTTGAGGGGGTAGTGGGCGTACGCTCGTGGAGGTTCGAGTCCTCTCAACCGCACCATCAACTCTATATGCAGTCGTGGCGGAATTGGCAGACGCGCTAGATTCAGGTTCTAGTGGTGTAACAGCCGTGGAGGTTCGAGTCCTCTCGACTGCATCCTTGCGGAAGTGGCTCAGTGGTAGAGCATCGCCTTGCCAAGGCGAGGGTCGCGGGTTCGAGTCCCGTCTTCCGCTCCATATATGTGCCCTTAGCTCAGCCGGATAGAGCGTTTGACTACGAATCAAAAGGTCGGGAGTTCGAATCTCTCAGGGCACGCCATTAAAGCTTCATCGAATTGCAAAGTGAACTGGAAACAGATTCAGACGAAGGAGTTCGTCGGAGCTGCGCTTCGGTAGGAATACTACGCAGTCGGCCAAAGGCCGTATCTCTCAGGGCACGCTATGAAAGCTTTATATTAGTAACGGGACGTAGCTCAGCTTGGTAGAGCACCTGGTTTGGGACCAGGGGGTCGCATGTTCGAATCGTGTCGTCCCGATTCTTTCAAACGCACAACCATCTCTTTTTCATAAAGAGGTGGTTTTTTTATTATTTATTTTTTCTAAAATGTGTAATTTACCACTGGAAAACTTAGGTAAGTACGATATAATGTGATACGATGTGTATCAGACGTATCGGAGGGTAAACCAGTGAAATCAGTTCGTTGGCAAAAACTTAGAAAAACCATGGCTTCTACCATGACTGCCTTGCTGTTAACTACATCGGTGCTGCCGTCGGCAGCAGATGCTACAAGCAGTGGGGGAAATGTTGCAGAACCATACGGCGCTCAGTCCGTATCTAGTGTAGCTGCTGCAACTTACCGTCTGGCTGCGCCGCTGTCATGGAATCTGTTAAGTAAGCTGAATAACGGATTTCTAAGTATGGTGTATGCGGCTTCGGATTCACCGTATACCAAGCTGAGCTCGGATGAGCGGTATTTCGCTTTTATGACGTATGCTATGGATGATGAGCAAGCTACAGGCAGAAAGGTTATCGAGGTAGAAGATCGGCAAACAGGGCAATACCGCAGGGTCAAAACTCCGGATCTGACGGGGACGGTGCTGCATTTTGACATGTCACCGAATGGGCGTTATTTTGCTTATACATATGCGGAGGATTTCATCAGCGGCAAGGTAAAGGTATACAAATACGATAGAGAAATGGACTATTTAGAGCTTGTGAACGGAACGACCTCTTCTACAGAGTTCAGGATGAATGATCGGGATTACGTCTCAATCAATGCGGACGGTCGGTATATTGCGTTCGATACGGAGGCCGACGGACTTGTGGCCGGAGACACGGATGGAAAAGCGGATGTATACCTGTACGACGCTTTAGCTGCAGGCTCGAAGCTGACTAGAGTCAGCGTACCGAAGGAACAGACATGGAACAGTGCCAGCTGGGCGCCTTCAATAAGTGCGGATGGCAGTAAGCTTGCGTTCGTATCCAATACGAAGCTGACAGAAGATACGGATTTTATCGGTACAGAGAGTCTGTACTTCTTCGACCGTAACGCCTCGGCAGGCAATGAGCTGAAGCGTATTACGCAAGGGGAGTCGCCATCGATCAGCGGGGACGGAAGATATATTGCTTTTGCCACCTCAAAAACGAACTTGGTGCCGGGTGATACGAACAATAGGGATGACATCTACGTTTATGACCATACGAATAATAGCTTCAACCGTGTCTCGCAAAACGAAGACGGCACACAGCTGTCGGGGGACAGTCAGTATCCATCCATCAGCCGGAACGGGGCCTATGTCGCTTATGAAGTAAAATCAGAAAGCGGCGCTTGGAATGACACCGAGATTTATGTTGCAGATGCGCAGGGATTGTCTTCGAGAAGGATTTCCGTTCCGGGTGCACCAATCCCTTTGCGTTCTCCGGGAAAACGTCCGATCTTGGGAGACACAGGGCAGACGGTTTCATTTTTCTCCAAGTATATGGAAAATATCAACGGCTTTGAGTTCGAGTTCTTCGATTATTTCATCGCAGCAAATGGAACGGCGCCAGCTTGGCCCGCAGGGAGTAACTTGACCGCTACAAACCTTGGTGAGGATCATATCACACTAACTTGGACGCCGGCAACAGACCCCGATGGGATTACGGGCTACGCGATTTATAAGAACGGGACCCCTATTGCTTACAAATCCGCTAATGAAGCAAGAACGTTGACACTGACCCATCAGGTGCGGGAAGAGGATACGGATTATCTTTTTCGAGTAGAGGCAATTGACAGTAAGTATCATCGCAGCATGAGCGGTCCTAGCTACAATTGGGAATCTCAAGGGGGAGGCAATCCGCCTCCGGGTGAAGAGGAAACCAGTATAACGTGGTTGGGTGAAAAGACGGATCACGGTCCGCTGAAAAAGGGCAGTAAAATCCGATTAATCGCTCAAGGCGCGACGAAGCGCGAAGCGATTGTCGAGTGGGCCTATAAAGAGTGGTCGGGAAGCGGTCAAGTGACGAAAACAGCCTCTGCCCCATTGAAGGAGAATGCCGCGGCCCCGGGCTTATACATGGGAGAACTGCAGCTGACACCGGAGACGACAGAGCTGACGAGCATGAAGCTCATGCTCAGCGGGGGAGGTCAGGTTGAAGTCAAGGAAGCGGAGGAGTTGCCTGCTCCGGTCGGCGGGGGGCTTCAGGTGGCTTTGAGTGGAGCGACTCCTGCCGAGTTACGGGGGACGCTGCTGAGCTTATACAGCCCGACAGCCGGAGATCAGCGCATGATGACGGTGCGTGAGAATGGTATTGAGGCGATTGACGGGCTGTGGCCGGGGGATGATTATGAGGTTACACTCTATGCGTCGGATGAACGGTATGAAATCGGTCGTTTAAATAATGTACGGATTGAGCCGGGCAGGACGAACGCCGTTACCGTACCTGTATCCGTACCGGCAAGATTTCAGGTGAAGGTACTGGATGCGACGGGTAAGCCGGTCTCTAACGTTCCTGTTACGTTGTGGGACGACCAGCAACAATCCATCGCATTCATGCATACCCAAGAGGATGGCACCACCTATTGGAGAGATGGTCTGCTGCGGGATCAGAACGTGACGGCTGAGCTGGATTTGCGTGATTTTTACTACGAGGTGGCTCCCGGCACCCCTTTGAGCTACAAGCTGAATGGCGGGGACAATGTGCTCACCGTCAATCTGATTGCGCCAGGCAAGGGAGTTCTTGAGGTGACGGTGAAGAGTCCGGAGAACAAGCCGGTTTTTAACGCATACGTCACGGCGACACAGAAGGTGAAGAGCAGCATGCCGCCGGTCGTTATTCAAGGGCATACGAGCTTGGACGGCAAGGTTCGCTTCGAGCTGTTTCAAGGAGAGGTTGAGCTGGAAGCGGCGGAGTATTCCTATGATTACAGCTCCGGCAAGGTAAGGGCGAGAGTGACGGACCAGACGACGACGTACCTGGACGTTCCCGTAAAGCAGCCGGATCAGGGTGTTGTCAATTTGAAGGTGTACAAAAAAGCGCTTGATACCGAGTGGCAGGGGCCGCTTGATATGCAAAATGAGAACTTTCTGTCCCATGTATCGACTCCGTTCGGCTGGGTAAGAACTTATTATTCCAACGCTGTGAGACTAGGCGGAAGTCCAGGGACGCCAGTACAGGTGTGCGTATCTGGTTCTATCCATGCTTATGTGAACTCATGTCAAACCGTGACTATGGATGAGAACTCCAATGCGACAGCCGAGGTAAGGCTTCAAGAAACAGGTGCGCGTGTGCAAGGCTCCGTAGGGTTAGGACGAAATATTTATTACTACGCTACGATCTATGAAATCAAACCGAGCGGCAGCAAGGAAAGAGTCGCGAATGTTTGGGACGAGAGCTTCCAAACGACGCCTTTTAACATTAATGTTCCGCGTGGCGGCACCTTCCGAATGGAGATCGGGAGAACGATCCGTGACACCGGGAGTAAGACGCGATATGAATATGCGCAAGTCGATTTCACCATTGACGAAGGGCAGATCAAGAGCTTAGGGACGATTTCTTTTAGTCCGACAAGTTATTTTACAAATCAATCGGGCAATCATTTCTCGGCTCTTCCTGCCAGAGCGATGGCCGGTAGTACGGTGACCTTGAGGGCTGCCTACCGTAATAATCAGGACCGGACCCTAACGAATGCCGCTTTGCTGTTGGAGATACCTCAGGGGATGTCACTCGTCTCGGATGCTAACGGCAATAAGGCGGTAAGCGGCGGCAAGGAACCGATTACCGTGGAAGGACGTCTGCTCACCGTACCGCTAGGCACCTTGGCCAAAAACGATAACGGGATCGTGACGTATAAGCTGCAGGTAGCTCATGATTATAACGAGGATACCGCCGCTGTGGGAGCCAGGATCAAGGGGCTGCTCGGGACGGATGCAGTGGAGGAAACGTTAGGCACGGTTCATCTGGATACGCCGCGGGTGACCTTGGATGCTCCGACCCGGATTTCCGACGAAGGGATGCGGACGGTGGTTAGCGGGTATGCGCCGGCGGGAAGCGAGATCAGCATTTACGATACGAATGTGAAAATCGGCGGTGCGATGGCGAATGCAGCCGGTATGTGGAAGACGGCCGTTACACTCGTGGATCTAGGCAATCCGAGCTTGCATGCGCTTTGGGCGAGCACGACAAAGGATAGCATTACCCTGCAATCCGATAAGGTCTATGTGCAATATGATAAGGATGGACCGCAGCTGCTGCGGATGGCGTTTGCCCAGCTGCCGGATAAGCGCTGGATGACGATTGAGCCTGGAAAGGATGCGCCGAATTTCGTTTACACAGTGTATCCTGGGAATCCGTTCCAGTTTGATTTTGAGTTCACGAGACCGGATAGGGTTGAGAACGTTCGGGTTTATATGGATGGGCAGGAAGGGGAGCCGATTCCGGCCGTTCGGGAAGGAGACCTGTTCAGGGCGATCGTGCCGACGACGAACGGCTCGCTTGGCGGAATTTACATTGATTATGATGTGATAAAGACGCCGCAAGCCTATGACGGACGTCTGCCGAGCATGGAGGAGGTTCGCGCAGCGTTCCCGCCGAAAATGCGTGATTTTACGATCGTATCGACGACGCCTTATGAGCTTAAGGATGGAAAATACTCCGGTTCAGCAACGCTTCAGTTCCCTCAGCTGAAGAACAAACGGATGACCATTACGATGACCGTCGACCCGGAATCGGCCTATAAGCCTTCACAGGAGGAAATCACTCTTGCGGAGCGGTCCGGTGTACCTGCGGTACAGAAGAGCTTTGAAGTGGTGGAGACGGACGTTTCCTTAGCGATAGCCATCAAGGGCTATATGTCAAGAGAGATGGTTGCTCAGCAAGGTGCCGCATCGTTCGCAGGCGCTAGGGCGAAGCTATCGGGTTCCGGCGATTGGGGGCATACGGCGGAATATTTTATGGAGATTAAGGCGGATGTGGATGAAGTAAACGACCAGATCTCCGAGATCAAGGATCAGTTCGACGGCTATAAGGAATACGCGGAGAAAATCAACAAGATCATGTATAACGTGGAAACGAGCGGCTTGGATTGTCTAGATGAAATGCCGACGACCGCGAAGCAGGCAGGAAAGGCGTTAGCGGCTGTCGTGCTTGGCGAGGTGGCGAAAACGGCTCTCGGTGCATGGACCGGGGCTATGGCGCTGACCGGACCTGCCGGGGTGGTTGCGGGTGTTGTAACGGGTGTGGTCGAGGATAAGATCGACAACTATGTGGATGCACAGATCGACTCCGTCGGCAGCGGATATAATCAGTGTAACGATCCGGAGAAGAAAAAGAAGAAGGGCCGGAAAATCGCCGATCCTAGGTGGATCTATGATCCGAGCGGTTATGTGTACGAGGCGGTAAAAAGCAACCGTCTGGAGGGCGTCGAAGCAAAGGTCATGTACCTGGATAACGGGGTATGGAGACCTTGGCTCGAAGCCGGGGAATACGGTCAAGTGAATCCTCAGCAAACGGATAAGGAAGGCAAATACGGCTGGGATGTCCCGCCCGGCAAATGGAAGGTCGAGTGGAGCAAGAACGGCTACCTACCTAAGAGCAGTGCAGAGCTTGATGTCCCACCGCCTCATACGGAAGTGAATGCAGGACTTGTTTCCCGCGAGGAGCCGAAGATAGCTACTGTCACAGGGGTTACCTACGATGGGGGCAGTTACGTGGATGTAACGTTCTCGAAGTACTTGAAGGTGACGAGGCTGCCGGAAGGTGCCATTGTTCTGGCGGGTGCAGGCGGGGGTTCCCTAGAGCTGAACCAGGCGGCGTTCATTCAGGAAGAGACGGGCGATAACAACGAGAAGCTGTCCCGGACGATTCGGCTGGTGCCGAAGACTCGATTGGTTACGGGCGGCGAGTATAACGTGACATTGGATAATAGGTACTTCCTTAGCTATGCGGGTGTTTCGATGCTGACGTCCAATAGCGGGCCGCATGGATTGATCGTGAAGGAGCTAGACACCGCCGGACCGATTGCGGTCAAGGCGATGGCTGAGAGCGGAGGTCGAGTCATTCGCCTTACGTTCAACGAGCCGATTCAGTACAGTGCGGATACAGCGAAGCTTCAGTTGAACGGCGTTGCGGGAACGATTAGTTCGGCCGTTGCCGCTACGAAGAAGGGCATTGCCGAGACACAAGAGCTGGTACTGACACTGAACGGACAGCAGATTACGGGAGCAGCCCAGTTAACGCTTCTCGATGGAGCGGTGAAGGATCTGGGCGGCAATGGGTCTGCGGCAGGGGTATTGTCGCTGACGCCGGACATGAATCCCGGATTAAGCGGGTTGTCGGTGAGCACGGGGCTCTTGTCGCCTGCGTTTGAACCCGGAACGTTAGCGTATACGCTTGTGCTTCCTGCAGGGACGAAGCAGCTTGCACTTACGGCAACCGCTGCTGATGCCGGAGCAAAGCTCACCATCGGCGGGGAGCTTGCTGTCAGCGGGGCAGCTAAGACGATAACCGTTCCGGCAGACGGGAATATCCGTGTCGAGGTGGAGCTTGGCGGTGGTGCCGCGGTACGTGAGTATGTATTGAAGGTTCGTTATGATGAAGAAGGAAATTCGTCTGGTGACGGGCCTGGGGGACTCGGTGGTCCTAGCGCTGGCGGTGGTTCACCACAGGATAAGGATCCGTTGAACCTCGGCGAAACGGCCACGAAAGAGCGCAAACCGGAATCTTCTGGTACAGGGAATGCTGTGATAGTGAATGTGCCTGTAGAAGCAGTAGTTAATGCGTTGAAGGATGGAATAAAGGGCAAAGAGCTGTATGTCGAGGTTACGGACACCGTTGAGGAAGTGGTTGTAGAGCTTCCTTTGGAAGCGGCGCGACAGCTGGGCAAAGCGGAGGGTACACTGCTGCTAAAATCAAAGCAGATGAATGTCCGTTTCAAGGCTGACGAGTTGAAATATGATGGTGTACCTGTCGGAGCGAAGGTACGTTTGGTTGTCAATCAGGCGGAGACTAAGCTGGTTGAATCGGCAGTCGCTTCAGCACGTAAACAAAGCGAAGGCTTACAGCTGGTGTCGGGCCTGCAGTTTGTTCGTGTGGAAGCTGTGGACGGAAATAAGGTAATTGGACTTTCAGGCAGCGACCAAAAGGGCATAACAGCACAGTTCAACGCAGCGAAGGGGAAGGTATCGGATGTATATCGTTACGATGCTGGAATAGGATTATGGAAGCATGTGCGGAGTAAAGACGGATTATGGTTCGAAGCGGACGCATCAGGTCCGTATGCGGCTATGAGCTTTAAGAA
Organism: Paenibacillus sp. GD4; assembly: GCF_030846225.1. Classification (NCBI taxonomy): domain Bacteria; kingdom Bacillati; phylum Bacillota; class Bacilli; order Caryophanales; family Paenibacillaceae; genus Paenibacillus; species Paenibacillus sp. GD4. The sequence goes on along the minus strand of NZ_JAVCYK010000001.1, from coordinate 1,924,882 downwards.
CAGCTTTGCCGATACCGTAGGGCACTGGGCTTATCAGGATATCGATTGGATGGCGCGCCGCTTGCTTGTAAACGGTGTTTCGTCCGGCGAGTTCAAGCCGGAAGGCTCGGTGACCCGAGCGGAGTTTGCGGCCATCCTGGTACGGGCGTTGGGGCTTACCTCTAGCGGAAGTGTTGCCGGAGGTCAGCAGACCTTCACGGATGTGAGCGCGGACGCCTGGTACCACGATGTGGTGACAGCCGCGGCGGCATCGGGTCTCGTGAATGGAATGGACGGCGGTATGTTCCAGCCGAACGAGACGATTACCCGGGAGCAGATGGCGGTCATGATGAGCCGGGCGCTTGAATTGCTTCGTATAGGCGGGACCAGTAGTGCTGGTGCGTCTTTAGGAGCGTTCTCTGACAGCGGCAAGGTTCAAGACTGGGCGAAGGAAGGCGTGGAAAAGGTGCTGAAGGAAGGCCTCATGCAAGGCATGACGGACACGACCTTTGGACCGGAAGGCATTACGACCCGAGCTCAGGCTGCGATCGTTGTCGGCAGGATGCTGAAGAAACAGGAGTAGATGAGAGCACCCCTTCACTGTTCGCGGTGGAGGGGGTGGTTATGTTCTCCCGCTTTTAAGGACATACTACTCCTCGAATGTATTCTTACAGGAGGTGTCTCTCATGAGCAACGACGTACAAAACAACCAAGAGAATCCGGAACTGGCGGATCTAGGGACGCATATGGCGGGTGCGGTGAATTCGTATAAGACGCGCACCACGGATGAACCGGTGCAGATCAATCCGCCGGAAAATTTGAATCCAGGGCCTTATGACAACCGGGATCAGCGCTTCGATAATAAAGAAAACGGGAAGCCGATCTAACAAGGCTCCCTCAGCAAATGCATAAAACCCGAGCCTCCGACGGAGGACTCGGGTTTATTTTTTCGTTCTCGAAATCAGATCGGATACCGTGACAAACTCATAGCCCTGCTGTTTGAGCTCGGGGATAATCCGCTTCAACGCCTCCACGGTTTGGCTGCAATCCCCCTCAAGGTCGTGGAACAAAATAATATCGCCGTTATGCACATTGCCAAGCACTGTCTGTACAATCTTGTCCACACCCGGCTTGCGCCAATCCTGAGTATCCTGGTACCAGGACCACATGACTACCGTGAGCTTGTCCTCCTTCATCGAATGGAGCAGCGTATCGTTGTAGAAGCCTCCCGGCGGCCGGAAAACATGCGGCATTTGCTCAGTTATATCGAAGATAACCTCCTGCGTTTGCCGGATCTCATCGACGAGGCGTTCGGCAGGGTAGTTTTTGAGAAAATGATGGTCAAAGGTGTGATTCGCAATCTCATGCCCTTCGTTCACTTCACGGATGGCGATCTTCGGGTACATCTGTACTCTTTTGCCTAATACAAAGAAGGTTGCCTTCGCTTGATACTGGTTCAAAATATCGAGAATTTGCGGGGTATAGCGGGGGTTCGGCCCATCATCGAACGTAATGGCGATCAGCTTCTGATCGGTATCCACCTTCCACACGACCTCACTGTTCGGATTCGCGGAGGAGCTGCCCATGGTTAATAAAGCAGCAAGCATCAACATTGGTAAACGGCTGAGCTTCTTCATCTAACGTACACCTCCGGATATGAGATCTATTCATTAGAGTGGGGAACGGCCAACCGTTCTATGCAAGCAGCTCCTAAGGCAAAAAAAAGCAGCCTTCCACGAATGCAGAAGACTGCTTTTCTCTCCCTACTTCAGCACATAAATCTTAACCTGTTGAATGCCGAAATTGTAAGCCTTGCTTTTGCTGACAGGAACGAAGATATCGATCTTGTTGCCTTTCACCGCGCTGCCTACGTCGGTCGCCGTAGCAAACATCCCGTCCTGAGGCAGACCGTCGAACGAGTACCCTTCGATATACACCTTGGATCCAAGCGGAATAACCGAGGGATCAACGGCAATCGTGCCGAGCTGCAGAGGGTTGCCCATGTAGTCGCGGGCGCCCCAGCCATTCTCGGAAGGGGAAGCGGTATAGGCGGTTGCCTTCGCTTCGATGACCTTCTCATACTTGGGTGCATACCACGCAGGAGCGTAATATTTGCCGTCGGTGCCGTAAATGCCGATCCGGTTCGTACCATCCCACTGAGCTATCATGCCAAAGGCATCTGAGATCAATCGGAATGGAACATAAGCACGACCGTCAATAAGTGCCGTATTGTACGTTTGGGAGGAGGCTTGTCCGTTTATAGAAATGGTTGGATTGCCTAAGGTAAAAGAGACGGTCGTTTTCTCGTTGGATAAAGCGATCTGGATATCCGAGCCGTTCTGGGTCCAAGACGTCTTCAATCCAAGCTGATCGGCAATGATACGTGCCGGAACCTGAAGCTTGTGCTGCTCCGGGTCGATAAACGGCTGTGCGTCAGGGAACACCACCAGCTTGTCGTTCACCTGCACCTTTACATCATCGTTGGTGAGCGCCGGTGCGGCGTGAGCCGGTGTGCTTGCGAAAACAAGCGGCAGCGCCAAAGCGCATGCCAAAGCAAAGCCTTTGGTACGAGAAAAAAGTGACATTGAGTTCCTCCTATTTGCCTCCGAGGTTAGTTGTCGGGTTCGGGAAGAGGTATGCTCCCTAGCTGCGTTCCGTTACGGCTGCCAAGCCGCGCGGCGCAGCATTCACCCCATGGGTAATGCGTCCCCCGTACGTACATGAAAAACTGTATGATTCGGCATTTTTTAAATTTACCACAGGATAAATTCGAGCTCAACTCATAAATTCATCCAAATCCTCCCTCTATTTGGAAGAAGCTTTTCCATGAGCAGGGCGCCAGTGGTACAATAAGGTATATTCGGAAGATAAGCGCGTTTTCTGTCGGAAGAGGGGAAGATTATGTATCAACGGGATTATATATTGCGGCTCATCAAGCAGGCGGCCGAGGCGATCCACAAGGTGATGTTCCTGAGGAAAAACAGGCAGCTTGAGGAAGCGATGGCGCTTCTGAACCAGGCGATGAAGCAGCTTCTAGGCTTGAATTCAGACCTGGTCAGGGCGTTGTCGGTAAAGGATTTGCTTCTGCTGCTGTCCAAAACGGGTGAGGTGGATCTCGGGAAAACTCTGGCGCTCGGGGATATGCTGAAGGCGGAGGCTTTACTGCTCGACGATCTCGGAGAGGTTCAAGGGGCGCGGCAATGCAGGCTTAAGGCAGCCGAACTGCTGCTGACGGCAAGAATACCTGATGCATTGGAGGGAGAATGGCGGGACGCTTTTATCGTATTAATTGACGAGTTACTGATTCCGGTAGAGCGGTCGAGCAAGCCGGAGGGGTTATTGACTCTGCTATTCCCCTATTATAATGAAACCGGCCGATGGGCGAAGGCGGAGGATGCTTTGTTTCATTATATAGAAGCAATTTCAGGTGGCGGGAAGGAGGAGCAGCTGCTAGAGCTGTTATACCGCGGAGCGGAGATGGTGCAGCCATGGACAGGACTGTCGGAGCAAGAGCTGTCCGCAGGCGGCTTATCGTCGGAGGAAGTTGAGGAGCTGCTTAGGGAACTTCAGGAAATGAAACGGAAGGTTTCGGCACGTCTGGAAAATAAGCGTGAATGAACTGTGAAATGCGAACTATTTTTCTTGATAAAATATTGAATGTTCGGTTTTTAATGTTGACATGCGATGTGAATGGCGGTAAACTAAAAAGGCAAAATGCTCCACAATCAGTATGAATATCGTCGAATCATCTCGTATAATGTCGGGAATATGGCCCGATAAGTCTCTACCCGAAAACCTTAAATTTTTGGACTACGAGTAAGCGAAGAAATGGAAAGGTCGGCACGCGATGCACGGCCTTAGCTTGCGCTTAGGGGTACTTCTTGTCGTCCTGCCGGTAGATTGCATAGGCTGCAACTCTATCACCCAGGGCGTTTTTTGTTTTCATAATAGATGAAATTTTTAGATGGAGGTTCGTGATGTCTGTTCTTGTTGGTGTCATTATGGGAAGCCAGTCGGATTGGGAGACGATGAAGCACGCGTGTGACGTACTTGATGAGCTCGGCGTGCCTTACGAGAAAAAGGTCGTTTCCGCGCATCGCACGCCGGACCTGATGTTTCAGTATGCGGAATCCGCTATAGAGCGCGGTTTGAAGGTCATTATCGCGGGAGCGGGCGGCGCGGCGCATTTGCCGGGGATGGTTGCCTCGAAGACGATTTTGCCGGTCATCGGCGTTCCGGTGAAGACTTCGACGCTGAGCGGTGTGGATTCACTCTACTCGATCGTGCAGATGCCTGGCGGGATTCCCGTGGCCACGGTAGCCATCGGCCATGCCGGTGCGACCAATGCAGGCCTTCTGGCCGCACAGATTCTCGGCGCGTTCGATCCAGCGCTGCAGCAGAAGATTGCAGACCGTCGTGAGCGGATCGCTCAGAAGGTCATCGAAAGCAGTGAGCTGTTATGAGTTCCAAGGCTTATGACGCAAGCAAGGTGATAGCGCCGGGCGGAACGATCGGTGTGCTGGGCGGCGGACAGCTGGGGCGCATGCTGGCTCTGGCGGGCCGCGCGATGGGCTATCGATTCGTAACGCTGGACCCGACCCCCGATTCCCCGTGCGGACAAGTGGCGGATCGGCAGATTACGGCCGCCTATCACGATGTGGATGCAGCAAGACAGCTCGCGGACCTCGCGGACGTGATTACTTATGAATTCGAGAATGTGGATGCCGATGTAACGAAGCTGCTGATGAGCGAGTCTTACGTGCCGCAGGGCAGTCAGCTGCTCTACACGACACAGCACCGCTTGCGTGAGAAGCGGGCTATCGAAGCTGCGGGAGTGAAGGTAGCGCCTTACGCAGAGATCGGCAGCGCGGAGGAGCTTCGGGCAGCGGTAGAGCGGTTCGGAACGCCATGCGTGCTGAAGACGGCCACCGGCGGCTACGACGGCAAAGGGCAATGGGTGATCCGGTCGCTGGACGAGGTGCCGGAAGCGTATGAGACGCTGAGCCGCGCGAAAACGGAGCTGGTGCTGGAGCAGTTCATCCACTTCGACAAGGAAATTTCGGTGATCGCGGCGCGGAGCCCGCGCGGGGAAGTGAAGGCTTTTCCCGTGGCGGAGAACGTGCATGTGAACAATATTCTTCACCTGTCGATCGTGCCGGCAAGAGCAGCGGATGCGGTGCTGGCTGAGGCGGAGCGAATGGCTGTAAGAATTGCTGAGGAGCTGGATGTGATCGGCTTGATCGCCGTTGAGATGTTTCTGACGAAGGACGGAGAGCTTTACGTCAATGAGCTGGCGCCGCGTCCTCACAACTCAGGGCATTACACGATGGAGGCTTGCAAGACGTCGCAGTTCGAGCAGCATGTACGTGCGATCTGCAATCTGCCGCTCGGAGATCCGGCTTTGCTGACACCTGTAGTGATGGTGAACGTGCTAGGAGAGCATGTGGAGCCGCTGCTGGAGTGGATTGTAAAGACGGAGTCGGAGACAGCCGTCGAGGGAGTGACCGCAAAGGTGCACCTGTACGGGAAGGCGGAAGCGAAGACCGGCCGGAAGATGGGGCATGTGAACCTGCTTACCGGTTCGGCGGAGACGGCGATGCGTTGGATAACGGCTTCTAACATTTGGGAAACTAAAAATAGATAGTACACACACGGAGGAGTAAGAAACCATGATCGAACGGTATACAAGACCCGAGATGGGGCGCATTTGGACGGAGCAAAACAAGTTTGACGCCTATTTGGAAGTGGAGCTGCTGGCCTGCGAGGCTTGGTCGGAGCTGGGCGTGATCCCGAAGGAAGACGTAGTGGAGCTGCGCAAGAATGCAAGCTTCAACATCGACCGTATCTATGAGATTGAGCAGGAGACTCGCCACGATGTCATCGCGTTCACCCGTGCGGTATCCGAAACGTGCGGACCGGAGCGCAAATGGGTTCATTACGGCTTGACTTCCACAGACGTGGTTGATACGGCGCTGGGCTACCTGCTGCGTCAGGCGAACGAGATTCTTGAGAAGGACATTCAGAACTTCATTGAGATTCTGAAGGACAAAGCGATTCAATACAAGGACACGGCGATGATGGGCCGGACACATGGCGTACATGCCGAGCCGACTACTTTCGGTTTGAAAATGGCGCTCTGGTACGAGGAAATGAAGCGTAATCTGGAGCGATTCAAGTTTGCGGCGGACGGCGTGCAGTACGGAAAGATTAGCGGCGCCGTAGGTACTTACGCGAACATTGATCCTTTCGTTGAAGAGTATGTGACGAAGAAGCTGGGCACGAAGCCGGCTCCGATCTCGACCCAAACGCTGCAGCGTGACCGTCATGCGGAATATATGGCGACCTTGGCATTGGTGGCTACGTCGCTCGATAAGTTCGCTACGGAAATTCGCGCTCTGCAGAAAAGTGAGTTCCGAGAAGTCGAAGAGCCGTTCGCGAAAGGGCAAAAGGGCTCCTCGGCGATGCCGCACAAACGCAATCCGATCGGCTGTGAAAGCATCTCCGGTCTGGCGCGCGTCATCCGCGGACATATGATTTCCGCCTATGAGAACGTGCCATTGTGGCATGAGCGCGATATCTCGCACTCCTCGGTGGAGCGGATCATTTTGCCGGATGCGACGATTCTCCTGAACTACATGCTGAACCGTTTGGGCAACATCATCAAGAACCTGACGGTATTCCCGGAAAATATGAAGCGCAACATGCGTTCTACGTACGACGTTCCATTCTCCGGTCGCGTGATGACGAAGCTGATCGATAAGGGCTGGAGCCGTGAAAAAGCTTACGACACCGTGCAGCCGCGTGCGATGCAGGCGTGGGAGGAGCAGCGCTCGTTCCGCAAGATCGTGGAGGAGTCCGCTGATATCACGAGCGTGCTGAGTGCGGAAGAGATAGACGATGCGTTCAATCCGAGCTGGCATTTAAAGCATGTGGATACGATTTTCAAACGACTGGGCTTAAGCTAAGTCTTTAGGGCGGAGGAGAAACAAGTGAACGAGCAAACGACGGTAGCGATTTCGAGCGCTGAGCCTTATGTAAAGGCGCCGCTGCTCTACAAAGGCAAGGTTCGTGAGCTGTACGATTTGGGAGAGCATTACCTGATTGCGGTGACGGACCGGATCTCGGCATTCGACTGGGTGCTGAGCCCGGCCGTACCGGATAAGGGCAACGTCCTGAACAGCTTGAGCAAATTCTGGTTTGAGCAAACGGCCGGCATTCAAGAGAATCATGTAGTGCATGGCGATGTGGATCGTTTAGGTGATGTGATTGCGGATCGCGAGATCATGAAGGACCGCTTCATGGTAACGAAGAAAGCGCAGCGGATCGATATCGAATGCGTCGTTCGCGGCTACATTACCGGCGGCGGCTGGAGACAGTATCAGCAGAGCGGCGAGGTCAACGGGCACAAGCTGCCCGCGGGTATGCGCAAGAACGAGCGGTTCCCGGAGCCGATCTTCACGCCGGCGGCGAAGAACGATGTGGGCCATGACGAGGACATCTCGATCGCCCGCATGGAGGAGCTGGTTGGGGCCGAGCTGACACGCCAGCTGGAGGAGAAGAGCATCCGCTTGTACGAATTCGCCCGTGCGTATTGCGAGGAGCGCGGCATTATTTTGGCGGACACGAAGTTTGAGTTCGGACTGATTGACGGCGAGATCATCCTGATCGACGAGATCTTCACGCCGGATTCGTCGCGCTTTTGGGCGAAGGAGAATTACGCGCTGGACATCGAGATCGACTCGATGGACAAGGAGCCGGTTCGGACCTACCTGGCCGGCACGGACTGGGACAAGAACAGCGAGCCGGATCCCTTGCCGCAGCATGTGGTGGACGAAACGTCGCGGCGCTACCGAGACATTTATAACCGATTGGTTTCTAATAAATAAATTTTAGATCGAGCCAAGGAGGCTATTTTCCATGTTAAAAGCAACGGTTTACGTAACGATCAAGCAAAACGTATTGGACGTACAAGGTGCGGCGGTATCGGGCGCACTGCACTCCATGGGCTTCGATGAAGTAGGCAAGGTGCGCATCGGCAAATACTTGGAAGTAGAACTGAACACCACGGATCGTGCCGTTGCGGAAGAGCGCGTGAAGTCGATGTGCGAGAAGCTTCTGGCGAACACCGTTATTGAAGACTATAGATACGAACTAGCGTAAAATCACAATTTTGAGGAGGAGCACGATATGAATTTCGCAGTGTTGGTGTTTCCCGGCTCCAATTGTGATATCGACTGCTACAAGGCGGTAGAAGAAACGATCGGTCAGCCTGTTGATTATGTATGGCATACAGAAACGGATTTGTCCAAATACGATTGCATCCTGGTACCTGGCGGCTTCTCTTACGGTGACTATCTGCGCTGCGGCGCGATTGCGCGTTTTGCTCCGGTAATGAATGCGGTAGTGAAAGCGGCTGAAGAGGGAAAGTACATCCTGGGGATCTGCAACGGGTTCCAAATTTTGCTTGAGTCCGGCCTGCTGCCGGGCGCGATGCTTCGCAACCAATCTCTGAAGTTCCGCTGCCATGCGGCGATGCTGCAGGTGGAGAATACGGCGACTCCTTTTACATCCGAATATAAGCAAGGCGAATTGATCAATATTCCTATCGCTCACGGCGAAGGCAACTATTATATCGACGAAGCGGGTCTGGCGGAGCTGAAGGCCAATAACCAGATCGTGTTCCGTTATGAAGCAGGCAACAATCCGAACGGTTCGGTTGACGATATTGCAGGAATTTGCAACAAACAAGGCAATGTACTTGGCATGATGCCTCACCCGGAGCGCGCGGTTGCGGAAATTTTGGGCTCGGCGGACGGCAAGCGGATGTTCACATCGATCTTGAGCACTTGGAGGGAAAAGCATGGCGCAGCAGCTATCGGCTAAGGAGCCTACGGCACAGCAAATCGAGGAGCAAAAAATTTACAAGCAGATGGGCGTAACGGATGATGAGTATGCCAAAATCTGCGGATTCCTGGGCCGGAAGCCTAACTATGTAGAGATCGGCGTATTCAGCGTCATGTGGTCCGAGCACTGTTCTTATAAAAATTCGAAGCCTGTTCTGCGCAAGTTCCCTGTAACAGGGCCTCGCGTGCTGATGGGTCCCGGCGAAGGCGCAGGGATCGTGGATATCGGCGACAATCAAGCGGTCGTATTCAAAATCGAATCGCACAACCACCCTTCCGCGATCGAGCCTTATCAAGGCGCCGCGACAGGTGTGGGCGGGATTATCCGCGATATTTTTTCCATGGGTGCGCGCCCGGTGGCGGTGCTGAACAGCTTGCGCTTCGGCCGTCTGGAGAATGAGCGTGTGAAGTATTTGTTCGAGCACGTAGTTTCGGGTATTGCCGGCTACGGCAACTGTATCGGGATTCCGACGGTTGGCGGCGAAGTGATGTTCGATGAGAGCTATGAGGGCAATCCGCTGGTTAACGCGATGTGTGTAGGTATTATTGACCATGACAAAATTCAACGCGGTGTGGCCAAAGGGATCGGCAACCCGGTATTCTACGTAGGTCCTCCTACTGGCCGTGACGGGATTCATGGCGCGACCTTCGCGTCGGAGGAGCTGACGGAAGAGTCTGAAGCAAAGCGTCCTGCGGTTCAAGTGGGTGACCCTTTCATGGAGAAGCTTGTACTGGAGTCCTGCTTGGAGCTCATTAATAGCGGTATTGTTGTCGGTATTCAGGATATGGGTGCAGCGGGTCTGACTTGCTCCAGTGCAGAGATGGCTTCCAAAGCAGGCAACGGCATCGAGCTGAACCTCGATATGGTTCCACAGCGTGAAGAAGGCATGACACCTTACGAAATGATGCTGTCCGAATCACAAGAGCGCATGCTGTTCGTTGTAAAGCCGGAGCATGAAGCGCAGGCGGTTGAAATTTTCGAGCGTTGGGGCCTGATCTGTGCGAAGGTCGGTAAAGTAACGGATGACGGGCGCTTGAAGCTGTATCACAAGGGCGAGCTGGTCGGCGATATGCCGGTAACCGCGCTTGTTGACGAGTGCCCTGTATATAACAAGCCTTCGGCGGTGCCTGCTTATTACGAAGCCGGTGCTTCCGTCGATACTACCCGCTATGCGGAAGTGACGGATTTGAACGGTGCTTTGTTGAAGGTGTTGGCCTCCCCGACAGTCGCAAGCAAAGAGTGGGTTTACAATCAGTATGACTACATGGTGCGTACTTCTACAGCGGTTCGTCCGGGTTCGGATGCTGCGGTTGTTACGGTTCCGGGAACGCGTAAGGCGCTGTCGATGTCGACCGACTGCAACGGACGTTATGTTTATTTGGATCCGGAAGTGGGCGGTATGATCGCGGTAGCGGAAGCGGCACGGAACAACGTATGCTCCGGCGCAGAGCCGCTGGCGATTACGGACAACCTGAACTTCGGTTCGCCGGAGAAGCCGGAAATTTTCTGGCAGCTGGAAAAAGCGGTTGACGGGATGGCGGAGGCTTGCCGCCAGTTGAGCACGCCGGTCATCGGCGGTAATGTGAGCTTGTACAACGAGAACGCGAAGGGCGCGATTTACCCGACGCCGGTTGTCGGTATGGTCGGCCTCGTCCACGATGTGGATCACATCACGACGCAAGCGTTCAAGCGCGAAGGCGATGTGGTGTTCCTGTTGGGTGAGACTCGTGCGGAGCTGGGCGGTTCCGAGTTCCAGTACGTTGTACATGGCGTGACCGAAGGTCGTCCTCCTGCGATTGATCTTGCGGTGGAGAAGAAGCTTCAGGACGGTTTGCTCGCTGCGATTCAAGCGGGTCTGGTTGCTTCGGCGCATGACCTGGCCGAAGGCGGCTTGGCGGTAGCGTTGGCTGAGAGCTGCATCAGCGGTCGTTTGGGCGCCGATGTGAATTTCGCGAGTGAGCTGCGCAGCGATATTGCGCTGTTCAGCGAAAGCCAATCCCGTGTTCTCGTAAGTGCTTCCGCTGATCAAGCGGAGGAGCTGGCTGCTTTCCTGAGCGGTCGCGGAATTCCTGTGCAGAAGCTGGGCGTAGTCGGCGGCTCCGACCTGCGCGTGAGTGTGAATGGGTCCCCTGTTGTAGAAGCATCGGTAGCACAATTAGAAAAGGTCTGGAAGGATGCGATTCCATGTCTGATGCACTAAAGCTTTGGACGGGGCGATTCTATAACGAAGGAATTAACAGCCATGACGGGCTGTTCGATAAATTGCGGGAGGAGTGCGGCGTATTCGGGGTGTTCGGTCATCCTGAGGCCGCCTCGCTTTCCTATTACGGTCTGCATGCCTTGCAGCACCGCGGACAAGAAAGCGCCGGGATCTGTGTGGCGGATGGGGAGAAGTTCAATTACCACCGCAACATGGGTTTGGTGAAGGAAGTTTTTACGAATGATGTGCTTGCCGAATTGGTCGGCAGCAATGCGATCGGCCATGTGCGTTACTCCACCTCGGGTGAGAGCAAGCTGGCGAATGCACAGCCGTTGGTGTTCAAATACCGCGAAGGTGATCTAGCAATCGCTACGAACGGGAACCTGCACAATGCCCCGGAGATCAAAAAGCGGCTCGAGCGCTCGGGCTCGATCTTCCAAACGACAAGCGATACCGAGGTTGTGGCTCACTTGATCGCACGCTCAAAGCACGATGATATCGTGCTGGCGGTGAAGGAAGCGCTGCTGCAGGTTGAGGGAGCGTATGCTTTCCTGTTCCAGACAAAGGATAAGCTGATCGTTGCACGGGACCCTCACGGGTTGCGTCCGTTTGTCGCAGGCCGTTTGGGTAATGCTTGGCTGTTCGCCTCCGAGACATGCGCGTTCGATGCGGTGGGCGGCACGTACTACCGTGACATTGCACCAGGCGAGCTGCTTGTGCTGGATATGAAAAGCGGCGTTGTCGAGGATCGGTTCTCGCCGATGAAGCAGCGTGCGATCTGTGCGATGGAATATATTTATTTTGCTCGTCCGGATAGCGATATCGACGAGATCAACATCCATTCCGCCCGGAAACGGATGGGTAAGCAGTTGGCGCTGGAAGCGTTCGTGGATGCGGATGTAGTTACCGGTGTGCCGGATTCCTCAATTTCGGCGGCGATCGGCTTTGCCGAGCAGACGGGCATTCCGTACGAGCTGGGGCTGATCAAGAACCGCTACACGGGCCGGACATTCATTCAGCCTTCGCAAGAGCTGCGCGAACAGGGGGTAAAAATGAAGCTGTCGGCCGTACGGAGTATTGTGGCCGGTAAGCGGGTTGTCATGATCGACGATTCGATCGTGCGCGGCACGACTTCCTTGCGGATCGTAAACCTGCTTCGCGAAGCGGGAGCAACGGAAGTGCATGTGCGCATCAGCTCGCCGCCTTTCGCGAACCCATGCTTCTACGGCATCGATACGCCGGACCGCAAGGAGCTGATCGCGGCGACGAAGTCGGTCGAGGAGATCCGTAAGGCGATCAACGCCGACTCGCTGCACTTCCTGACGAAGGACGGCCTGCTGGCTGCCATCGGCCGCCCGAACGCGGAGATCAATCGCGGTCACTGCACCGCGTGCTTCGACAACCAGTATCCGACGCAGGTACCGGACGGAGCTGCGGCTTCTTGCGGCGGGTGCGATTGAGGCTGTGGCGCTAATGCGATGCATGGTGCGAGTGGAGCAGGCAATAACGGCCCTCGCCGCTAAGTGCGGCACGAGGCAGTGGGTAGCCGGTTCCAGAGTGGAATAGCGCACCTGAGTGCCGTTAATGCGATGCATGGTGCTTGTGGAGCAGGCAATAGCGTCCAACAGTGCCGCTATCGCACACATTGCACTTGGAGTAACCTATACCACCGATACAATGCAACGGAGTTATCAGACCCAACTACAATAACCGCCGGTTTTTCGGGCGTGGATTTTATTCAGTGGAGTGCCGATAGGCGAAGGGTCGTGTGTTGCCTGGAGAGTTTACGTGCCTCCTTTGATCAGGAGTTCTTACCGCAAGGTAAATTAGTTTGAGAACTCCTGATCAAGAGAGGCCGCAAGGCAACAGCACGAACCCGTAGACGGTCAAGGCAAGCACTTAAAAAATACGGGAGTGAAAAACCTAATGTCCGATGCATATAAACAAGCCGGAGTCGATATCGCGGCCGGCAATGAAGCGGTAGAGCGGATGAAGAAGCACGTCAAAACGACGTTCCGTCCTGAGGTTCTGACGGACCTGGGCGGCTTCGGCGCCCTGTTCGGCCTGAACAAGGACAAATACGAGGAGCCCGTGCTGGTCTCCGGCACCGACGGCGTAGGCACGAAGCTGAAGATCGCGTTCGCGATGGATAAGCACGATACGATCGGAGTAGACGCCGTAGCCATGTGCGTGAACGACATCGTAGTACAGGGTGCGGAGCCGCTCTTTTTCCTCGACTACCTCGCTTGCGACAAGGTTATTCCTGAGAAAATCGAAGCGATCATCAAAGGCATCAGCGACGGCTGCGTGCAAGGCGGCTGTGCCCTGATCGGCGGAGAAACTGCGGAAATGCCGGGCATGTACAGCGAAGGCGAGTATGATATTGCCGGCTTTACCGTGGGTATTGTGGATAAGAAGAAAATCATCGACGGCTCCACTATCAAGCCCGGCGACGTAGTTCTCGGTCTCGCTTCCAGCGGTGTACACAGCAACGGCTTCTCCCTCGTACGGAAGCTGCTCCTTGAGCAGAAGGGTTACAGCCTGCATGACACTGTAGCGGCACTTGATAACCAACGTCTGGGCGACGTGCTTCTGGCACCAACCAAAATCTATGTTAAACCAATCCTTAACGCGCTTCAGCAAGGCCTGCAAATAAAAGGAATGGCTCACATTACCGGCGGCGGTTTCCTGGAAAACATTCCACGCTGCTTGCCTGACAACGTGAACGTGGAGGTCGACTACGGCTCCTGGCCGATCCTGCCGATCTTCAAGCTCATGCAGGAAGAAGGCGGCATCAGCAACAACGATATGTTCCGCACGTTCAACATGGGGATCGGGATGGTCGTCATCGTGTCGGAGGAACAAGCGGACGAAGCGAAGCGCCTTTTTGCAGAGCAGGGTGAAACTGCCTATACACTGGGCCGTGTAACCGCAGGGGAACGGATCGTTACCTTCCAAGGGGCGGTCGTATGACCAAGCCGTTAAGCATCGCGGTGTTTGCTTCCGGAAGCGGAAGCAATTTTCAAGCGATTGTGGATGCGGTGAACGCCGGCAAGCTCGATGCACGCATCGAGCTTTTGGTTTGTGATAAGCCTGCCGCGCCTGTCGTAGAACGTGCCAAAGCAGCGGGGATCCCCGCCTTTACCTTTAAGCCGAAGGAATATCCCTCCAGGGAGGCCTATGAAGCCGAAATCCTCAAGCAGCTGCAAGACAAGCAAGTCGAGCTCGTGGTGCTGGCCGGTTACATGCGCATCCTAACGGATGTGATGGTTCAGGGCTATTGGGGGCGGATGATCAATATCCATCCCTCGCTGCTGCCGTCCTTCCCGGGTCTTCACGCGGTACGTCAGGCGCTGGAGCACGGCGTGAGGATTACCGGGATTACGGTGCATTACGTGGACGGGGGACTCGACAGCGGTCCGATTGTCGACCAGAGGGCGCTGACGATCCTGCCGGATGACACGGAGGACACGTTAACGCAGCGAATTCACCGCATGGAGCATGAGCTGTATCCGCAGGTCATTCAAGGCATTGCCGACGGAACGTACCGTTATCATGAGAATAGAGTACAAATACAGACTAAGGATGGGATTGCAAAATGAGTCAAACGACGAGCCAGACCAATGTCATTAATTTGCGCTATGGGATGAACCCGCATCAGAAGCAAGCGCAGCTGCGCAGTGACGGCCCTTTGCCAATCAAGGTAGTAAACGGTGACCCCGGCTTCATCAACCTGCTCGATGCCCTGAACGGCTTCCAACTGGCCCGTGAGCTGAGACGTGCTACCGGACTTCCGGCTGCCGCCTCCTTTAAACACGTAAGCCCGGCGGGAGCTGCTGTAGCGGCGCCTCTAACACCGGAGCTGGCCAAGGCTTATTTCGTCGAAGGCCTGGAGCTTTCCCCGCTGGCTACAGCTTATGCCCGTGCACGCGGTGCGGACCGCATGTCCTCCTTCGGCGACGCGGCAGCGCTTAGTGATGTCGTGGACGCTTCTACAGCACAGCTGCTGAAGCGCGAAGTATCCGACCTGGTCGTAGCTCCCGGCTACACGGATGAGGCTCTGGAAATCCTCAAGGCGAAGAAAAACGGCGGCTATCTGATTTTGCAAATCGACCCGGATTACGTTCCAGACCCGATCGAGATCCGCAACTTGTTCGGTTTGACTCTGCAGCAAGAGCGTAATGATGCTGTTATCGACGAATCCTCACTGGGGAAAATTGTTACAGAGAATAAGGATCTGCCGGAAAGCGCAAAGCGCGACATGCTGATCGCTCTTGTAACGCTCAAATATACGCAATCGAACTCTATCTGTTATACGCTGGACGGACAAACGATCGGGATCGGCGCAGGCCAGCAGTCCCGTATCCATTGTACGCGCCTGGCCGGCGACAAGGCGGACCGCTGGTTCCTTCGTCAGCACCCGACAGCGCTGAACATGCCTTTCCGTCCGGGCCTCAGCCGTGCCGAGCAGAACAATGCCATCGACCTCTGGCTTGAGGATGAGCTGACGCCTGTTGAGCAAGCAGCTTGGGAGCAGTGCTTTAACGAAGTGCCGAAAAAGCTGTCCCGTGAAGAAAAGCGTGAATGGCTGAGTAAGCTGCAGGGCGTATCCTACGGCTCGGATGCGTTCCTTCCGTTCCGCGATAATCTTGACCGCGCTAGCCGCAGCGGCGTGAAATACGTTGTGCAAGCAGGCAGCTCGATGCGCGACGAAGAAGTGGTACAAGCCGCCAACGACTATGGCATGGTAATGTGCTACTCCGGCGTACGCTTGTTCCACCACTAAGAGGAGGTTCGATCCGAAGTGACTACGACGACAACGACAAGAGCCGCGCAAGCGGAGCAATATGTACAAAGCCTAAGCGCCAACGTATATCCCGGCCGCGGCATCGTGATCGGTTTGACGCCGGACGGTACCCGTCTGATTCAGGTGTACTGGATTATGGGCCGCAGCGAGAACAGCCGTAACCGTGTTTTCATCCAAGAGGACAATGGCTTTGTTCGCACCGAAGCAAAGGACCCTGCGAAGCTGACGGACCCGTCCTTGATTATCTACTATCCGGCCAAGCATTTGGGCGGAGCACATATCATTACGAACGGCGATCAAACCGATACGATCCATGAGGCTTTGCAAAAAGGCGGCACGTTCGAAGCGGCTTTGAGCACCAGAACGTATGAGCCGGATGCTCCGAACTTCACTCCGCGGATTAGCGGCATCATCGACTTGGCCGACAGCCAGTTCGCGTACAAGCTGTCCATCCTGAAGTCGGCGGGCAACACGGAAGACCAAACGCTGCGTCACACCTATACGTATGAAAAAGCGATCCCTGGCTTTGGCCATTGCATCCATACCTACGAAGGGGACGGCAATCCGCTTCCGTCGTTCAAGGGAGAGCCGCAGCTGGTTCCGCTCGGCGACAGCCTGGAGGAAATTTCGAATACGTACTGGAATGCGTTAAATGACGAGAACCGCATTTCTCTGCTTGTCAAATCGATCAATGTAGAAACAGGAGCTACGGAGCTGCTGGTTCGAAATAAAGACTAAGGAGGACCTGAAAAGTGCGGATACTAGTTGTCGGCCGAGGAGGCCGTGAGCATGCGATTTGCTGGGCGCTCCGCAAGAGCCCTAAGATTCAGGAACTCTACTGTGCTCCGGGGAACGGCGGGATTGCCGGTCTCGCGGAATGCGTGGCCATCAATGAGAATCAGTTCGACGAGCTGGCCAGCTTCGCTATCGATCATAATATCGATCTGGTAGTTATCGGTCCGGACGATCCGTTGTCGGAAGGCATCGTCGACCATCTGGAAGCAAAGAACTTGACCGTGTACGGCCCCCGCAAAAATGCGGCGATCATTGAGGGCAGTAAGGTGTTTACGAAGGACCTGCTGAAAAAATACAACATTCCTACCGCTGCGTATGAATCTTTCGAGCGGTATGAGGATGCGTTAGCGTATTTGCACAAGCAGCAAATTCCTATCGTTATTAAAGCCGACGGCCTGGCGGCAGGGAAAGGCGTTGTCGTAGCGCAATCGATGGAAGAGGCGGAGAAAGCGCTGCAGGATATCATGGTGAACAAGGTGTTCGGGGAGTCCGGGAATCAGGTCGTGATCGAGGAGTTTTTGACCGGACAAGAAATGTCAATTCTTTCGTTCGTGGACGGCGATGTGGTGAAGCCGATGGTGCCTGCTCAGGATCACAAGCAGGTGTTTGACAACGACAAAGGGCCGAATACCGGCGGTATGGGAACCTACACTCCGCTGCCGCACATTCCGCAATCCGTCATTGATGAAGCCATTGAAACGATCATTAAGCCGACTGCGGCTGCTATGGTGAGCGAAGGACGTCCGTTCCGCGGTGTTCTCTTCGCGGGACTCATGATCACCCCGAATGGCCCGAAGACGATTGAATTTAACGCTCGCTTCGGTGATCCGGAGACGCAAGTTGTATTGCCAAGATTAAAGACCGATCTGCTGGACATTTTCCTGGCTACGGTCAATGGACGACTCGACCAAATGGAAATCGAGTGGAGCGATGAAGCGGCGGTTTGTGTTGTTCTCGCTTCGGGCGGATACCCGGCGTCCTATCCGAAGGGTCTTCTGATCGAAGGCTTGGATGATGTGCAGGAATCACTCGTATTCCACGCGGGAACCGCTGGGAAGGACGGACACATCGTAACAAACGGAGGCCGGGTTATCGGAGTAACGGCACTTGGCAAGGATATTGCCGAGGCGCGGAATAAAGCTTACGCCGATGCAGACCGCATTCGATTCGAGGGCAAGCATTACCGTACGGATATTGCCAAGAAAGCACTTGTATAAAAAGAGCCGGGACCATGCGATTCAGTAGGGTTCCCGGCTCTTCTATCTATTCTTATCATTTTCGCCCGCTGCCCTTTATCACGATCTTATCCCAGTTCCGGTGCACGAGCATGGCGGCTCCTATGACGCCCAGTATAATAACAAGAGAAAGCCAATATTCATGAAAGTAGTAGGCGAACGGCTGCATGAGTATCCCCTCCATAGCTGGTTTTCGATTATCCCTAGAATACCCAAGCAGTAGAACGATTACACGAAAGAGGCAAGGAGAATAAAATAAACGCTTTTCAACCATAATACAAAAACGGCGGATAGCCGTTTGCATCGACTAACCGCCGTTCTATTTTCAAACGATGGGCGCAGGATGATAGTGTATGTTTGCTTTTGTGCAGTACCGCTGGCGTACATCCGCATGGAACTCAGGAAGCCCTGGTTTTTCGACCCCGAAAACAGTGCGAAATCCTCCTTCGTCAGTCGAAATACATTTTCCTGAGAAGCTGCCGTGTGGATGGACGACGGTGCCGCGTTCTCTTGAACCTGCTTTATTATGTCACCGCATGCGTAAAGTATGCGGATGTTTTCGTGGGAAATTTTTTAATTATAGTGAATAATCCTCAAGGGACTGTGCAACGATAGTATGGGCATGTAATTCCCGACCAATCGATGTTCTAGGAGGATTTCGCAAATGCATAACGTAACCGCACAAATCCAGCAATGCCAGCAAATCATTCAACAGCTGATCCGTCAAACGGAGCAATCCAATCAAGTGTACCAGCAAATGCTGCAGCAGGAAGCTCAAAACGCACAAGAGCTCGAAAGATTGGCTCAGCGTGAGCGTCAAGCGGTTCAAGTAATCCAGCAAGCGCTGCAAGGTCACCATATCGCGATCCAAAACATGCAGCAATGCGCTCAAATCACGGCTCAGCTGGAGCAAACGGTAGCGCAAATGAGCAATATCGCCATGCAGCAAGCTCAGCAATTCACAGCACAGCAAAACCGCAGCTACTTCCAATAAAATGCTGCCTTTTAAAAACACCGGCACTCTCGATAAAAGAGGATGCCGGTGTTTTTTCGCTTACCATGAAAATTCCCCTTGCGTTCCGTCTCCTAGATCGGCCACGTGAATGTGCAGCCGGCGAAGGTGGAGCAGACCCGGCTCAAACGGCTTTCCATGAAGATCGACAAAGCGGCTGAGTGGCAAGCTTGAGCCTCCCCGGGGCACGACATCCACCGTGTGGGAATACTCTCCGTTGATCGTAAGGGTCACCTGCTTCCAAACGACGGGGTCTCCATTCCGCACGATGAGATGTTCCTTGGTTAAGGCGATATCAGCCAACAGAGGCTGTGAGTCGCTTGGTACGGAAGCATTTCCGCAGCCTGCCAGGAATCCGAACAGAAGGATGATGAACAAGCCGAGCCGCTTCATGGTTGAACGCCTCCTTTGTACTGTACGGTAAGGACGGCATCGAAGAGAAGGTTCGGTGCTTTCGGATGGCTCCGGTGCACCTCGACGGCAAGGACATTGCGACCGGAGCGCAGCTTATCCATTCGGGACGTAAGATCGAACGCTTTATAAAGCACTGCTTCGTTCGGTTCAGCCAGCTTCTGAGGGGTCAGCAACCCCGTGGACAGAGAGCCTCGAGCCAGCTCCTCCCCGTTCAAATAAGCAGCGAACCCATCCTCGTAGCTAATCAGAAGGGACATGGCAGCCAGCTCCTCCGGCTTTCCCGTAAACTCGAACGATTTGCGGAAATAGTAGGCGGGTGACTCGGCAGGCAGGGGGAGCTGCGTGCGAAGCTGCCGCTTGAGCAGCGGGTCCCGATGCTGTCCGAAAGGCGCCCCGTCCAGCTGCCACCCGGCATCGGGAAAGTCCGGGCTTCGCCAATCCCCGGCAGGCACGTTCGCGGCTCCAGTGGAGGGATGCTCTCCATGCATATCGAAGCCCTCCGGGATGAAGACAGGAAGGTCTTCTCCTCCGGCCCGGTAAAACCACAAGGACTGCTGAGGGATTAGGGTTACGGGCGGAAGAGCCGCCAGTTCCTGTTTCTCATAGGGCGAACTGTCCAGAACGACATACCCGAGGTCCGCTCCTTTTCGCGAAACGACCTTCACTCGCAGCTGCCCGCTAGTCCCCTCCAACAGCAGCTGCACCGCTTCAGGAAACTGTTTCTCAGGGGTCCACCTCTTCCATTCCACTGCAGAAGGAACGCTCATGATTCCTTCGGTCTCCTGCATCAGTGAGCTTTGCCTCATATAAACGTCACTGCCTGCGAGCACAGCATCAACAGCCGATGCATTCAAACGGTCCCACAGGAAGGCCTCCTCGGGCAGCTGATCCACCACCAACAGGTTCATGGCTTTGCCGGGAGACAGGGAAGCATCACGCGCCCAGTTCCATTGAGCTGCCGCACTTGAAGTTTCCGTCATACGCGAAGCGTTCAGCAGGAGCAAGCGGACGTTCGCGTATTCGACGGCATACACGGTTTTGCCGAAGCCGGGCAGAGCTTCCGCAGGCAGGCTCGGGTAAGCGTCGGCGAATGCCTGGGCCGTTACGCTGCCGTCATACACCGGCAATAATGTGGGAACCGGTCCGAGCTGCTCGGAGACGGCACGGAGAGGCGCGATCGTAAGGGTACCGTCAGGCTGGCCTGCCGATACCTGCTCCGCGCCGCGCAAGCCGTAATAAACGGCTCGAAAGGCAGCCGGCTCCGATGATTCAGCCTGCATTAGACCCTGCAGCGGAATCCGTGACCACCAGAGGGAGCTTAGCATAAGGCCGAAGCCGGTCAGAACCGTTAGGAGCAGCAGATAAGGGGGACGCTTAGCCATGGCCGGCATAAGACTCCTTTCAATCAATTCATTGGTTAAGGCAAGGTCGGCGTCCAGCCGAAGACAGCATGATAGACCGGAGGCCAATAACCGACGAGAAGCAGGACGAACCCTACCATGAAGATGTAAAAATGCGGCTTGAGAGTGCAGGCTCGCCTATGAAGCAGCACATGCAGGAAGAGCCAGCTAAGCAGCCAGCTGAGGAGCCCGACGGTTTCCTTGCCGGCATAGGCGCCGATTCCCCACCAGCCTGGAATCCAGGAGCCGAGCTTTAACAGCAGCTGCGGGGCCCGAAACGGCTCGGCGAGCGTCCAAAGATGACTCGCCAGCATTAGCGTCAGCCCGAAGAGTACAGCGTACATGGCGGCAACGGCCTCTCCCGTCGCAGGGCTTTGTTTTTCACTCATGATTATCCCGTTCCCCTCTGGAAATTACACCATAATCAGCTTCGTTATGCCTAATCCGAACACCAACCCGATCAGCAGACAAATCCACAGCAGGGTAACCAGCAAAGCTATGACGGATGCGATCCCCGGATGCGATTCAGCCGCCGTCTTATAGCGTCGCAGCAGCCAGGCCGCGGCGATGCTAAGCGGGAGCGGGAACAGCGAGACGAACTCCTTATACTCCATGGCGATCATATGACCTGCGGGCTCATGATACATCAGCCATTGCTGCCCTCCGTCCGGCTGACGGTAGCCGATGTACAGCCAGTTGCCAAGGATAATGGTTAACAACACCAGTAGGCTGGTGGCCCAAAGAAGCAGCTCCAGTCTGGCGGCGGAGCCTTCTTTGCTGCGCAGCAATGGATACGTTCGATGCAATGCCTGGCAGCCCAGCAGAACCGTGATCGTCGCCCCCAGCCCATGCAGAATGGAAGCCCAAGGATGAACAGTGGCCCCGAAGATATTGAACACGGGTATAAGCAGAAAAAGAATGACGGCAACGGAAGCCTGGGTAACCGCCCAATCGCGAAGGTTCAAATAAGGTTTCATGCGATGAAACGCCTCATTTTATAAAAAGAGTGAGATTCTATCCTCATCTTACCTCCTGGACGCAGGGAATTGCAAAATAAGGAAGGAAATTCACCTCGGGACATTCGTCGATTTTTGCTGGAAATCTGTACAAAAGCTAACTTTTCCATTAATATGAAGGACGGATATGCGGGTCACGGATGATCTGAAGAAAGGGGTTTCATCATGGATCAAACAGCACTTTTGCAATGGCTGACAAGCCAGCAGCATCCTGTTCTTGATCAAGCGGCTAGAATCATTACCATCCTGGGCGGCGAGGATTTTTATTTATTCGCCATACCTATTATTTATTGGTGCTTCTCGAAAAGAATAGGCTTTCGCTTGTTTTACGTATTTGCCTTGTCGATGTTTGTGAACAGCTTCTTGAAGTCAGCCTTCGGGAATCCGCGTCCCGTCGGTACGGAGGGGATCCGCTCGATTTTTACGGAAACAGCCTCGAGCGGCTACGGGTATCCGAATGATTCATTTCCCAGCGGCCATACGCAGGGGACGACGTCGTTCTGGCTTTACTTGGCCAGTGTCGCCGGAAAACCTCTGCTGTGGGTGGCGGCTGCTCTCATGATTGTTCTTGTATCATTGTCCCGAATGTACTTAGGTTTGCATTGGCCCATGGATGTGCTCGGAGGCTTGGGAGTGGGCCTCGTCATGTTCGTGCTGGCCGTGCTCTTCGAGCGGTTGTTTCCGTATCCTCCGTTTTTGTTGAAGGTACTGGGTCTCATTATACTGCCGGTGGCCTTAACCTTGTGGTTTCCCGTTCCCGACGCTGCGAAGGTGACCGGTGTTATGCTCGGAGCGGGTCTCGGTCATTTGCTGGAGGAAGGCCGCATTAAGATGGGGTTGCCTGCCGGATGGTTCAACCGGGTCATTGCCTTCGTGATTGGGATCGCCGGTGTGCTGCTGTTGAAATCGGTTCTCAAGACCGTTTTCCCTGCCGGACTGCTGTACGACTTCCTGCGTTACGGCTGCATGGGCTTGTGGATTACAGGAATCGCTCCATGGATTTTCGTTGTAACACGGCTTTATGGCCGAGAAGGACGGTCATTCCGGCATTTTCCATAACCTAAGGGGACAGCAAGGCGCTGCCTAAGCAAAAGCGAGGGAGCGCCTCTTGACAATATCAACTGTAACCAATATAATAACAGTAAGCAAACACGACGCAGGGAGGATTTACGGTGAACAGCGAGTTTACGATAGCGGTGCATAGCTTGGTGCTTCTCGCCTACCGATCCGACCATATGGCGACGAGTGAGATGCTCGCTCACAATGTTTGCACGCATCCGGCGCGTGTGCGCAAGGTCATGAGCAGCCTCCGCAAGGCAGGCTATGTGAAGACCAAGGAAGGAATCGGCGGCGGCTATCAGCTGAGCTGCGAGCCTTCAGCCGTCACGCTGGATGAGGTGTACCGTACGACCTCGATCGGTTCCATGAAGCCGGGCTGGTGCTCGGGTGATGTGGAGCAGGAGTGTATGATCGCCTGTAACATGGCGGAGGTTATGGACGGCATTTTTAACGAAGCGGAGCAGCAGCTGCTGGACTACCTGAAGAAGGTCACTGTAGCGGATGTGCTCAACAGGGTACGCGAATCAAGCAACCGATAGTAACGGCGCTTATGCCTCAGGCGGAGCGCATTATTTTCAAGAAAACTGTTACCAAAAATGTTTCAGATTAAGGAGGGAAGGGCCATGGTGGGTACGAACCAAGTGAATGTAGGGGATTGGGTCAGCGGTACCTCGCAGGAGGATGAGAAGTTTATCGGGTATGTGGAAGCCTTGTATGCCGAGGGAGGCTTGCGAGTCCGGGTGACGCAGAGCGACCACGCGGAAGCGGTGGGCCGTGCCGTTGATAGCATGACGGCGAAGGTGGCGAAGCTGCCGGTATACGTCCCTGTGCAGAAGGAGGAGCTTGAGCTGCTGCTGGATTTGGCGCTGCAGATGCACGACCGGGAGTGGTTCGACGAGCTTACCGGCCGAAGCGCAGCTGCTTCGAAGGAGCCTGGAAGGGAGCTTGGTCATTCATGGTCTCCTTCTTATATATCCAGGCTGAGCGGCGGGAGACTGCCGAAGGTAAACTGAATCTCTATAATAACAAAGGAGTGGATTGGTTATGGCGATTACGAATGTAAATGATGCGGTGTTTAAAGAAACGATTCAGGAGGGTGTTGTGCTGGTAGACTTCTGGGCTCCTTGGTGCGGCCCTTGCAAAATGATCGCTCCGATTCTGGAGGAGCTGAACGGCGAGCTGGGCGACAAAATCACGATCGCCAAGGTGAATGTGGATGACAACCCGGAGACGGCAGGCGCCTACGGAATCATGAGTATCCCTACGCTGAAGCTGTTTAAGGACGGGAAAGAAGTAGGGTCCGCCGTAGGCTTGCGTCCGCTGCAAGAGCTGAAGGCACTAATTGAGCCTCATTTATCGTAATTTATAGATGATATTTTGAGCGCGCGGCGTCTATAATGGTAGAAACGCTTAAAGGAGGCCGCGCGCTTGTACCCTTCGTTCTTTTTCTCCCATGGAGAGCCAACGCTGGTATTGGAACACCACGCTTATACCCGGTTCCTGCGTGCTCTTGGCATGCAGCTGCCGAAGCCCGCTGGAATCGTCGTGTTCAGCTCCCATTGGAAAAGTCCCGTACAGAAAATTACAGGCAGCCAAAGGCTGAAGACGATGAAGGATGTCTTCGGGCTTCCGGAGGCTTTGAGCGAGTTCGAATATCCTGCCCAAGGAGACATTGTGCTCACGCTGAAGCTGCAGCGATTGTTCGAGGCGGAAGGCATCGCCTGCGAGGTGGATGAAGTCCATGGACTGGACCATGGGGCGTGGTCGGTGTTATCGCTGCTTTTTCCGGAGGCAGATGTGCCGGTGGTTGCCGCATCGGTGAATCCCCGCTTGGTGCCGGAGGACTGCTACCGCATTGGACGGGCTATCGGCGAGCTGAAGGAAAGCGGCTATTTGATCCTCGGCATCGGAGGGACGGTGCACCATCCTCTGCGGATGGATTGGGAGCGCGAAGCGGCTGTCGATGCATGGGCGCTGGAATTCGATGCGTGGCTGGAGGAGACGGTGCAGGTGTGGGATACGGAAGGACTCTTCGATTACATGGCGCGTGCGCCCTATGCTGAGAAGGCTGTCCCTGCCCCGGAGGAGCTGATCCCCTTGATCATCAGCATGGGAGTCTCGGACCGAAAGAAACGGACGAAGCTGCTCCATCAGGAATATCAATACGGAAACATGAGCTTGAATTGTTATATGTTCAGTTGAAAAAATTTAAATTGTTCACGTGAACAATTTTTGTGGATAAACCTCCGGCACCCTGTTATAATCGGCTTGAGATCGATAATAACGACGCTGGAGGTTATTTGCCATGAAACTGTCCGTATTCACTGTTGTTACCCCGGATTTTACGCCGGAGGAGCTCGCGGCTGCCGCGAAGGAAGCGGGTCTTGACGGCATCGAGTGGCGGTTCAAGGAAGTCCCGGAGGAGGCCAAGGGGGAGAAGCCGTCTTTCTGGCGCAACAACCTTTGCTCCATTGATCCGAAGGCTTCCGACGAGGAGATTGCACGGTTCGATCGCGCGGCGAAGGAGAACGGGCTGGAGAGCCTTAGCGTAACCCCGTATTTGACGGCCGGTGACCTGGAGGCTACGGAGCGCGTACTGCAGGTAGCTCAGAAGCTGGGCGCGAAGATGATTCGTGTCGGCGTACCGGGCTACAACCGATCGAAAAATTATAACGAGTTGTTCGACGTTGCTGTCCGTTACCTGGAGGGCGTTGAGCCGCTCGCTAAGAAATATGGCGTCAAATGCCTGGTAGAGACGCATCATCACACCATTACGCCAAGCGCAGGCCTCGCTCATCGCCTGGTCAGCAAATTCGATCCGAACCACATCGGCGTATTGTTCGACCCGGGCAATATGATTCACGAGGGCTACGAGAATTTCCGCATGGGTCTTGAGCTGCTTGGGCCTTACCTGGCACATGTACATATGAAGAACACCGGCTGGAAGAAAACCGAGCTGCGCGCGGACGGTTCGCAGGCTTGGACTTCCTACTGGGAGCCGAACCTTGAGGGTGTCGTCGATTGGAAGCAAGTGATCGAGGACCTGAAATCCGTCGGCTATGACGGCTACATCGGCGTTGAGGACTTCAGCGGCAAGTACGGCTCGAAGGAGCTGCTGGTTCAGTTCGCCAAGGAAGTGCGCGCCTTATTGGCATAAACAGCAAAAGCTCTCCCTTGCTCTCCCGGTTCATTCGGGAGAGGGGGAGAGCTTTTTTTGCGGCAGAAAGGCGAGCGACGCCAGCCCCTCAGCA
Organism: Paenibacillus sp. GD4; assembly: GCF_030846225.1. NCBI lineage: Bacteria > Bacillati > Bacillota > Bacilli > Caryophanales > Paenibacillaceae > Paenibacillus > Paenibacillus sp. GD4. The sequence goes on along the minus strand of NZ_JAVCYK010000001.1, from coordinate 1,898,810 downwards.
CGCTGTGCAGTGGCATATTTGCCATTATTACCGTGGATTGGGGCATGATCGGCCTGTGTAATCGCACAATTGCGATTGCACAGTCTCTGCGAGCGACGCCAGCCCCTCATCGCGCTGTGCAGTGGCATATTTGCCACTATTACCGTGGGTTGGGGCATGATTGGCCTGTGTAATCGCACATTTGCGATTACACAGTCTCTGCGGGCGACGCCAGCCCCTCAGCACGCTGAGCAGTGGCATAATTGCCACTATTACCGTGGATTGGGGCATGGTCGGCCTGTGTAATTGCACATTTGCGATTGCACAGTCTCTGCGAGCGCCGCCAGCCTCTCAGCGCGCTGTTGTAGTGACATAATTGCCACTATTACCGTGGATTGGGGCATGATCGACCTGTGTAATCGCACATTTGCGATTACACAGTCTCTGCGAGCGCCGCCAGCCCCTCAGCACGCTGTGCAGTGGCATAATTGCCACTATTACCGTGGATTGGGGCATGCTCGGCCCCTGTAATCGCACATTTGCGATTACACAGTCTCTGCGAGCGACGCCAGCCCCTCAGCACGCTGTGCAGTGGCATAATTGCCACTAGTACCGTGGATTGGGGCATGATCGGCCTGTGTAATCGCACATTTGCGATTGCACAGTCTCTGTGGGCGACGCCAGCCCCTCAGCACGCTGTGCAGTGGCATAATTGCCACTATTACCGTGGATTGGGGCATGATCGGCCTGTGTAATCGCACATTTGCGATTGCACAGTCTCCGCGAGCGCCGCCAGCCCCACAGCACGCTGTGCAGTGGCATAATTGCCACTATTACCGTGGGTTGGGGCATGATCGGACAGTGTAATCGCACATTTGCGATTGCACTGTCTCTGCGAGCGACGCCTGGAGCTAGACTAGAAAGTAGACACACTCTATCAGCGACCTGGTACAATAAAATAAACTGAAAGGTCGAGGTGTGTCATGGGAGATATTCGTCAGCATTTTGATGAAGAGTTCAAGCGTCAAACCGTAAAACATATGCAAGAGAGTGGGAAAACCCCAGCCGAAGTGTCCAAAGAATTGGATATCCCTGTAAGCGGCATTCGAGCGTGGAGAAAGCAGTTTACCAACACGGGTGAAAAGTCGCAACTGTTTGTCGATTACGAACGACTCAAAAAGCTCGAAGAGATGAATCGAGAACTTCAAGAGGAGAACGAGATTCTAAAAAAGGCGATGCACTTCTTCACGAAAAACCGAGACTGATTTACGCGTTTATCCGTAAATTCCGCTTCCAGTTTCGTGTTGAGAAGATGTGCTCTGTGATGGGCGTTTCCCGAAGCGGTTACTACAAGTGGCTGAACCGAAAGCCAAGCGAACAGGAAAAGCTTCGCAAGAAACGGATGAAGCGAATCCAGCATCATTTCTATGCCTACAAGCGTCGTTACGGCAGTGATAAGATTGCGACAAATTGCGTGAAGAAGGCGATACCATCTCGACGAAAACAGTGGCTCGCCTGATGAAAGAGATGGGGTCGCGCTCTTGCACAGTGAAGAAATACAAAGCAACCACCAACTCGAAACATAATCAACCGGTGTATGACAATGTGTTAAACCGCGGCTTTAACGTACTTGCACCGAACAAGGTATGGGTAACAGATATTACGTACATTGGGACATCTAAGGGCTGGGTTTACCTAGCGAGCGTGATGGACCTGTACTCTCGCAAAATCGTCGGTTGGGCGCTTGGGGAGCGAATGACCAAAGAACTAGTGTTGGAAGCGTTTGACCAGGCTTGTGAACGGCAAAAGCCTCCCAGGTCTAATTCACCATTCTGATCGAGGCTCACAGTATGCCTCAAACGAATACCGCGAGCGGCTGACGAAGCATGAGATGATTGGCGACATGAGTCGTAAGGGCAACTGCTACGACAATGCATGTATCGAGTCCTTCCACAGCGTAATGAAGAAAGAGCTCGTGTACCAAACAAAGTTTCACACCCGAAAACAGGCGTATGATGCAATTTACCGGTACATTGAGTTCGACTACAACCGGATCCGCATCCACTCGACGATTGGTTATCTCACCCCGCATCAGTGCGAGAAGAGGTACTATGAACAACACCAGGTTTCATAGTTTCTGTGTCTACTTTCTTGACAGAGGTCCAGCCAGCCCCTCAGCGCGCTGTGCAGTGGCATAATTGCCACTATTACCGTGACTTGGGGCATGATCGGCCTGTGTAATCGCACAATTGCGATTACACTGTCTCTGCGAGCGACGCCGGCTGCGTGCGTCCTGATGGGGGCATGGTCTACCTGCGGCTGCGTGTATCCAACCTATTTATATAAAATATCGTCCTTAAGCGAGGCAACCCGCGTCAGAATTTGATCAATCTCAGCGGCACTTACGCCAAAGTGAGCCAGAGCATCATGAAGATGCGTTGCAATCGCCTGGAAATGGGCCGGCTGCAGGTTCATGCCTTCATGCGCCTTCGCCATCGACAAGCCGGAGTATTGATTCGGTCCGCCCAGGGCAAAGCTGATAAACTTCGTTTGGTGCTTTCTTTGCTTCTCCATGTCCGTGTTGTTGAAAAAGTGGTTCACCGTTTCATCCGCCAGCACAAGCTCATAAAAGTAATCGACTACCTTCCCGATCGTTTCTTCTCCGCCAAGCTTCTCATAAAGCGCTGTTGTCATGTTCACTCCACATCCTTCTCTTTATTTTGTACTCCGCCATTGTACCGGGATTCCAAGAAGCGAAGTGTGATTTCAATCACACCTCCATAAAAAAACAAGAGGCCCACTAAACGGACCCCTTGTTTCAGCTTATCTCCCCGGGCGACCGGGTGGGTTGTGACCGGAGGGCGAGCCCGGATTCGCCGGATTCGCCGAAACGTTCAAGCGGACGCTTGCGGAATGACCGCCGAAGGCTGCGGTGAGGACGGTGCTGCCTGCTTGCAAGGCAGAGATTTCACCCGCCGTGCTTAGGGCGGCGACCCCCGGCTTGCTGCTCGTGAACTGTACGCCGTCCGTCAGGACCGTGACCGTGCCGTCGCTATACACCGCCTTCACTACGGCGGTATCCTTCTGGCCGACCTTCAGGGAAGCCGGCGCTTCCAGTACAATCCCCGTCAGCGCTGCAGGGGGCTTCACTACGGTCAACCCATAGGACGCGGTTTTCCCGCCATACGTGGCCGAAATGACGGTGCTGCCTTCCGCCAAAGCCAACACCAAGCCCTGTGCATCGATAGCAGCTGCAGCAGGATTGCTGCTTTGGAAGTAGACGCCGCTTGTCACGGTGGTTTCCGTACCGTTGCTGTACTGAGCCTTCGTCACGACTTGGCCCATCGTGCCGGCAACCATCGAGGTCGGCCCGTCGAGCTGAAGGGAGGTCAGGACGACCGGCGGCTCCGGCTTGACGATTTCGAAGCGATCGACTTCCTGTCCTGCCAATGTCTTGGCAACTACTGTAAGGGTGCGATTTATGATTTCGACCGTAGTATAGATTTGCGTATTGTCATCGAAGACGATTTCCTGCCAAGGCCTTGGCGTCAGTTCATAAAATTTGGGACCGGTTGATCCGCCGACTACATACCGGGTGCCCTGGCCTTCCTCGACCTTCGCGCCGCCTTTCATAGGGAAGGTCCTCATATAAATATGATCATGTCCGTTAAGCACCAGATCGACCCCATGCTTATCGAAAATAGGTACCCAATGTGTTTGTACAGCTGTGCTTGAATAAATGCTGCCGTAAGGTCCCTGGTGGAAAATAACGACCTTCCATCGCTTCTTGGAAGCCGCCAAATCTTGATCCAGCCACACGGCTTGCTCCTGAAGGTCTGCAACGGACATCTCGGTATTCATAACCGCAAAGTGCGTATCCTTGATATCGAACGAGAAGTTCGAGCCGACGGCGTTCGGAGCCCCGTTCTGCGGATGATGGAAATGAGCCAAATAATCTCCGTTTCCGTTCGTGCCCGTCACCTCGTGATTGCCTACCACGGTAACCAGGGTATGCTTCAGGAACTGATCCTGAGCCGCATCAAACCACAGGTTCCATTGCTCCTGCTCGTGTCCGTGATCCACCATATCGCCAGCGTGGATCAGCAGATCAGCATCAGGATGCTCCGAGGCAGCCTTAGAGATCACCTGACCCCATAGGCTGAAGCCTGCCGCATCGGATGCCTGGGAATCGCCGAAGAACAGAAGCTTCGTGCCGGTGCCGTCAGGCGACGATGTGCGGAAGGTTCCCGAAACACTCACTTGGTCGGCTCCATCGCCAACGCGGTACACATAAGAGGTATCCGGCTGAAGTCCCGTAACCGCCGCCTTATGGACACGGTAGGTGCCGTCGTTGTTGGTGTTGTAAGTGGAGCTGAAGCCTTCCGTTCGGGACACATTGTTCCGGTCAAAGCCGGAGAACTCGGAAGCCTTCACCCACTCGACGATCGTATTCTTCGTATCCGGATGCGTATGCCAGGTGAAGTGACGGCCGGTGCTCGCCTCATCACCCATCGTAACGCTAATGTTTCTAGGGGCGGCGGTCCCGACGAGCGGCGATACCTTGAAGCTCATGACCGGACTATACGCACCATCCTTGACGGCCTGCAGCTGATAGGTTCCGACCGCTTGGGTTGCCGCGCCGGTGATCAGCTTACCCGCAGCATCCGTAACGGCCCCTTCGATAGCGGCTCCATTCAGCAGCAGGGTGGCTCCTTCCACCTTAGCGGTTCCGTCCGCTGCCTCGAAGGCCGCCGGGTATCCAAGGGCGATATCGGCATGCTTCCAGGTCAGCTGCAGCTCGCTCTTCACGGTGGAGGTAACCGGAGCGCCATAGAAAGGAGTGGTCGTACCCGGCGTTTCCGTCTTCACGATAGAACCGGAAACGAATTGAATGGTGCTCGTTCGGGTCACCTCGCTCTTTGCTTGCTCCAAGCTGAGAGGTCCGATGACATCCGGCCGGACGGTATAACGAATTCGAGCAACGAGATCGCTATCCGTAAGTCCGGCTGTTTCTACGTCCGTCAGGTTCAGCCTAACGGTACCTTTAGATGGGTCGATCACCGAGGTCAGCTGCGCCTCCGAGAGCTTAGGACCGCGAAGCACCTGAAGATCCTTGACGATGGCAGGGTTCCATTGAAATTCGGCATGCCCGCTCTTCAGCTTGCCGGCCGATTCTACCCGAACATCCAGATGATAGCTCTTCCCGAGATAGAGGGTGTCAGGTGTGGTGTACAAATACTGCGGCGAGCCGAGATTGACATGGAAATACCATTCCTTGATCGTTTGATTGCCGCTCAAGTCGCGAATGGCTGCCTTCACCTTGTGACGGCCCTCGGTTAACGGCTCCGTCGGTGTGTAAGCAACCCGTCCTTGAGGCGGATACAGGCTGTGCTGCACAAGAACGTCATCGACATATAGACGGATGCGATCCGGGTCAATCAAGGTCGTACCCGGATGCGTGACCGGATCGTAGCCGACGTCCTCACCGATGAAGCGGATTTCCGGAGTGGCCGTCTTAACCGTGGCATTCTCAGCCGGATTCAATATTTTGATCAACGGCGGGGTGATATCTTCCGTTACCGGCCCGTATACGGCCCGAATATCATCGATATAGATCGCTCCGGCATCCTTCCGTGCATTGTTCGTCTCCATATACCGGACCGGCAGATCCATCGTTAACGGGGTCGTCTTGCCTGTCGGCAGCGTGGCCTCTACATACCGCCAGCCGGTCCAGTTGACACCGGTGGTCTGGGGGGTATAATCGACGGCGAAAGCCGCCCCTCCCCCGTCACGCAGCTGCCCGCGAAGCCAGTGACCCTTGCCGTCCCCGTACACCCACATGCTGATCTTCTGAGGGTATCCGGGAATTTGAATCCGGTTCGCCGCCGAGGTGGCTTCCAGATAAGCGCCGGAGGTGCCGGTTTTTCCCGTAAAATCATATTCCAGCTTCAGGGACTTGCCGCCGGATCGGACGAAATCGGGGTCCGTTACCTCAGAGATGGCGACGGAGTTGGCCGCCACGCCGGTTGCCTTGTATTTGCCGATACCGGCTTCGAAGCCCTCCATAACGACGGGCTGCAAGCCGACACTGACCTGCATCGAGGTCTCGATATCGCCATATTTTACATAAATTCGGCCGGTTTGTCCGTTCGCCGATGATGCGGTAAAGACACCGTCCGGACTGATCGTACCTATGGAGCCCTCTACACGCCATTCAAAGCTCTCATTGCTCGCTTGAATCACTTGGCCGCTGCGCAAGGCGGTTACGGACAAAGGAACGACGGCGTTCGATTGAAAGGTCTTGGCCTCATCCGGGAAACGAAGCTCCGTAAGCCGGTCCACGACCTCCACCTCCGCCGTTCCTTGCACCCCGCCCTCTGCCGACGCCGTAATGGTGCCGGTTCCCGCAGCTAAGCCGGCTGTGAATTTCCCGCTGGCATCGATGGACCCGATGGCGGTATCCGCTTGCCAAACCGGAGCTCCTGTGTAGGGGGCCGGATGTCCGTTAGCGTCGATCCCCAGCGCTCTGAAGGGGAAGGAAGCCCCTTTCAAAATACGCTCGGCATTCGGCTGCAGCACCAGCTTGGAGGCGACGGAAAGCTCGGGAGCTGTGTTCACCAGCAGAAGACTGTTCCCTGTGTTCCGTTCCCCTCCGTCGGAGCCGCGATTCAGCATGGGGATCCCGGTGGTGCCCGGCATTCTCGCCACGAAGGTGGAGGAGCCTCCGCCGTCCAGATTCATGGCGTTCACAACGCCGAGGTCAGCCATGATTTGGGCGAGCTCGTATGTTTCCACCCCTTCGCTGAAGCCGGGAGCCCGGCCGTCAATTTCCATCATGACGACGGTACCGTCCGCTTTGGTCCCAATCGCCGTGCGAGGATGCACTCCGGCAGGTCCAACGTTCGTTTGCACTACGCCGTCTTTAAGTAAAGGCCCTTGTCCGCCGATGGCGACCTGCACGTCCGCCCATTCTCCGGACAGCTCGAAAGAGGCGGTGACTTCATCCCCGACCTGCAGCCCGGCCAGAACCGGACGCGCGGTCCCCGAAGCGGAGAGCACGACCTTTCCTTCTACAAGAGGCGTATCTCCCTGATCCTTGCGAAGCTCAGCCACCTTCAGCTTCAAAGGTACGCCGCTTTGAACCGCCCCTTCCACAATGTCGAGCACGACCTCGTCTCCCGTTGCCGATGTTTTGGTAGAGGAGAAATAATCCGTAGTGTAAAGGACAAGCTGGTTCATATCCCGGAACCGGTTGATGTGAGTGAGGTTCGTAGTCGCAGCGCCGATTGTAACCGTTTTCGTTAATACCGGCGTTCCGTACACGGATGTGCCGTCTGCCTTTATTCCGAAAGCGAAGGGGCTCGCAGCGCTATTCAGAATCTTGCCTTCGCCTACAAAAAGGCCGTTCGGAACTCCCGTGGCGTTGCCGCTGATGTCATAGAAGTCGCCGTTAATCCCTGCGACGACGCGATGGCTGGGACGATCGGCGTAGGCTGCCATTTTGGTGACGCCTTCCATGCCCCGCACCTTGCCGGATTTCGTACCCGCTTGAAGCTTGAGATTCGAACTCTTGGGGTCAAAGGATACAAAGTGTACCTTCTCCGCCCCTCGGGGAATCAGCATGTCGTACCAGTGATACATTGCCCCCGGAGCAAGCTCCGCTTGACGCGCATCCACCACCTGCCCGAAGGCGGTAGCCGGCAGGCTCAGCGGTGAAGCCAGTGCGAGCGGCTGCAATAACGTAAGAAGCATGGATAAGATCAAAAACAGGCTGAACAAGCGTTGACGCCTTCCCATGAATGAAATCCCTCCGTTTCCGGCTGAAGGGGAACTTTAGAATTCCTTAATCAGCCTATGGTGGAATTATATGTGAAAAGAAATTTCAGATTCAATACAAATTTTGAAATAAAATATTAAATTTAGAAAAAACAGGAGGAAGGAACTACCGGACCAGCTCGAGTAAGTCAAGCCTTGTCGAAAGGCGCCCTTCTTATGAACGGAGGATTAATAATTCGTGAAAAGTGTCTGTTCGCCGCTTCTAAATCTGTGTCTACTAGAATATAGATTCCTAGACGGACTAGTTGACAGAGGTGACATGAAACAATGAATAAAACGAAGCGAACTACCATGCTGCCCTCATGGCTGCGGAACGCGAAAATGCTGCTGCTTACCGGAGGGCTTGCCATGACGGCGGCAGCTTGCTCCTTCGGCACACCGGAAGCCGTTCCCGCCGCCAGTGAAGCACCGGCGATCCAGACCCCTGCAGGCGCGTCTCCTCAGAACCCCGCAGCCCCTTCTGCCCATAAGCCATCGGTAAAGTCCCCGCTGACGGGACAAGAGACAGCGGTGTCCGACGTCATGAGGCGTCCGGTCATGGTGATGGTGAACAACTTTGCCTCGGCGCGTCCCCAGAGCGGGCTGTCGCAGGCCGATATTCTTTTGGAATGCTTGGCGGAAGGCGATATCACGCGGATTGTGGCGATATTCCAGAGCCGGATGTTTGAGGAGCCGATCGGGCCGGTGCGCAGCATTCGTCCCTATTTTATCGATATCGGACAAAGCTTTCATGCCCTTCAGGTGCATGCCGGGGGCAGTCCCGACGCCTATACCATGATCTCCGAGAAAAGGATTGAGGATCTGGACGAGATTACGAATGCAGGCCCCTACTTCTGGAGGGAGAGCTTCCGCAAAGCGCCGCATAACCTGTACACCAGCTTGCCGAAGCTGAAGAGCGGGGCCCAGAAGAAGGGCTACGCTTGGGAGACGGACAACGCTTCGCCCGCCTATTCCTTTCAAGCCTCCTCCGGCGGAGCGGTAGAAGCGATGGCCGGTGCGGCGGCACACGGGCCTAAGGTGGATGTCACTTTTTTAAGCAAAAATTACGTGGTATCCTACGCCTATGACGCTCAGCGTCGGATTTACCAGCGGTCGATCAATGGAGCGAAGCATATTGACTTGAACAACCAGGAGCAGCTGACGGCGACCAATCTGGTCGTTCTCGGGACGGACCACAGGGTGCTCGACAGCGAAGGACGGCTGGAGGTGCGGCTGACCGGTACGGGTCCGGCTCTGGTATTTATTCGCGGACAAGTAAAGCAGGTGCAGTGGAAGCGGGAGCGAACGGATGATTTGATCCGGCTCTACGACGGGGACAAGGAGATCAGCTTCCAGCCGGGCCAAACGCATATGATGATGGTGCCGCTGAAGCCTGATTTTGAGAGCCATGTCGTGTATTCAACGAACAATTGACAGCTTCTCCGGCCCCGCTGTAAAGTGAATCCTATGAAGCTTATCATCGGCTTTGGGGATGAAGAGGGAGAGGAGACTGCGCATGACACGACTGGCGCTTCTCGGATTGCTGCTGAACAAGTCCATGCATGGCTATGAGCTGCAGAGCATGATCGAACAGAGCAAGATGGACCAGTGGGCGAACATTCTGTCCGGCTCGATTTACTACGCGCTGAACAAGATGGAGGAGGAAGGCCTGGTCGCAGCCGAGTCGGAGGAGCGGACCGGGGCGCGGGTGCGCAAAGTATATGGCATCACGGAAGCGGGAAGAGCACAGTTCAAGGAGCTGCTGCTGCAGTCGCTCGGGGCGTATCCGCATTCGGCGAAGTCCGAGTTTACCTTGAGTCTTGCGTGGCTTCCCCAGCTGCCGAAAGAGGAAGCGCTGGGAGTGCTCCGGCAGAACTTGGCTCAGCTCGAGCAGCAGAAGCAATTCTGGGAGGCGGGCAAGCGAATGACGGGAGAGAAAGATCCGTCCCCGTATTTGGCGGCCGGCTACGAGAATGCTATGGAGCTCATGGAGGCGGATATCCGTTATGTAACGAAGCTCATCACCTTATTGCAAGCGTGAGGGCTTTTCTTTTTGTTTTTATACCCGTTGCCGGCCGGTAAGCTTAGGTTTATCGCTCCAATCTGTTTCAATCGCATTGCCAAAAGGTTACATAATAATAGACGATCCGCATGGGATTGTTTGTTATAATAGAGCGTGATTGTTTTGTGCTCGGATCAAGAACTCGGGAATGCCATAGGGACAAGGAGCGGTAACCAACGGATGAATATAGCAATTGTTGACGATAACCAGGTAAATATTATTGTCATTGAGAAAATATTGAAAAGCGCCGGCTACGAATCGTTCTGGAAGGCATCTTCCGCTGGGGAGCTGCTGGAGAGACTTGACGAGCAGGCGAATGCCTCGGGGGGCAAGGTGCCGGTCGATCTCATTCTGATGGATATGATGATGCCGGAGATGGACGGGATTCAGGCGTGCCGTTTGATTCAGCTGGATGAGCGGTTCAAGGATATTCCCGTCATCATTGTGACGGCGCTGGGTGACTCCAATAAGCTGGCGGAGGCCCTGGAAGCCGGGGCGATCGATTATGTCATGAAGCCGGTGAACAAGGTGGAGCTTATTGCGAGAATCCGCGTGGCGCTGCGACTGAAGTATGAGAAGGACTGGCATAAGGAGAACGAAGCCAAGATCCGCGGGGAGCTGGAGCTGGCCCGTCAAGTGCAGACCAGTGTGCTGAGCTTGCCTGTCAGCAGGGAGGATCTCGATATCAGTGCCGCATATTACCCGTCGTTCGAGCTGGCGGGCGACTTGTATGCATGGCACCGAATCGATGAGGACCGGTACGGCGTGATTTTATTGGATATGATGGGGCACGGCATTTCTTCCTCGCTGGTCTGCATGTTCATCTCCTCCGTCATGCAGGATACGATCACCCGATTCGTAGCGCCGGAATTTGTAATCACCGAGCTCAATCGGTACATGAATCAGCTGAATCGGCAGCGGGCGGCCGTCAGCTATTATTTTACGGCCGTTTATCTGCTCATCGATACGAAGCGCAAGACGATCGAATACGTAAACGCCGGGCATCCGCCGGGATTTTTATTCGAGGAAGGAAAGGCTCCCGTGGCTTTGGATCAGGGCAGCTGTGCAGTGGGCTTTTTCGACCAGATGGATATTGTCAAAAGCACCTACGCCTACGAAAAGCCGATCCGGATCGTGCTGTATACGGACGGCTTGCTTGAAGCGATGCCGCTGCCGGAGGATGTACAGGAGGAGACGCCGGAAAGCGACATTTTGGCGGAAAGACTGCAGGGACTCATCTCGAAGCACGGCGATCCGGCTCAGCTGGTAACTACCCTGCTGTCCAAGGAAGCGCTGGAGAGCCAAAGCGACGATATTTGCCTGGTGCTGGTGCAGGCGGAGTAACGATAGCTGGGGAGAGAGGTATCTGGGGAAATGAACATCCGTACTAAGCTGTACTTAGGGTTCGGCACACTGCTGATATTGATGTTTGCGCTGGCGGGGATCGGTCTCAGCCGGTTAACCAGCTCGGATAACACGATCACGGAAATATACGACAACCGTTACTACAAGGTCCAATATGTTTCGAACATGAGATATGACGTATCGGATCTTGCCAGGGGCATTTCGAACCTGCTGTTAATGAACAATGAAGAATCCGAACGCAGCAACCTGCAAACGATTCTGACGCTGAGGGATAAATTGACGGGTGAGCTGAACCGGGCCAACGGTATATTTGCCGACCCGGATGCCCGCGTGATCGGAAGTAAGCTGCTTTATGACGGACAGCAGTATGTAAAGTTTGTCGACGAGGTCGTACGACTCTACAGGGAAGGCAACAAACAGCAGGCGGGGGAGCTGCGTTCCGGCGTAGGGGTACCTCTGCAGGAGAAGCTCAACGAAAGCATCAAGGAAATGTCCGCTTACCAAGATAAAAGCTTGATTACTGCTATTGATAGTGCCAAGCAGACGAATCGCGATACCATGTACTCCACGGGGCTTGTCACGGTGATCGGGCTGCTGTTCGGCTTTGCCGTCATGTATTGGATTATCGCCAGCATGACCCGGGGCCTTGGCGTGTTAGGCGGGATGATTACGGGCTTCGCTAACGGCCGCTGGGGAGACGCCTCCTATCGTGTTCCGATCGTCAGCCGGGATGAATTCGGACAGCTGGCCAAAGTCTTCAATCAGCTGGCCGAGGATCTGGAGGAGACGACGGCGAAGGAGCGGATGCTCAATAAGCTGACCGAGGAGCGAGCCTGGATTCAGACGCAGATCGCGTCGATGTACTCCCGATTGCAGGAAGCGGAACGCTTGGAAGAGCTCGGCGAGGCATTCATCGGGGAGCTGTGCCGTGTTGTCGAGGCGCAGGCAGGCGCGGTGTACGCGCTGGACCGTTCGGAGCGCGGAGAGCCGCTGCTGCTGATAGGCTCCTATGCGCTGACCGAACGGGAGCCGGCGCTGCGCCTTCGCTTAGGGCAAGGCTTGATCGGCCAATGCGCAGCGGACGGAAAGCCGATAGCCTTGAACAATTGGCCGAGAGATTATGCGGCGATAGGGTCGGCTTACGGCGAGGTAGCTCCTGCTGCGCTCTATGTGATGCCTGTGGTGTACGACGAGGCGGTGATCGGCGCATTCGAGATGGCCTCGATGAAGCCGTTTACGGAGCTGCAGGAGCAGCTCGTCACGCAAATCGCCGAGGTGTTCGGAACGGTCCTGAACGGATTGCAGGGCCGCCTTCGCATTGAGGAGCTGCTGCGGATCCATCAAGCGCTGACCGATGAGCTGCAGAGCCAGTCGGAGGAGCTGCTGTCCCAGCAGGACGAGCTGAAGGCGTCGAACGAGCGGCTGGAGGAGCAGACGAAGGCGCTGCGGTCCTCGGAGCAGCTTCTGCAGCGTCAGCAAGAGGAGCTGGAGCATATCAACCGGATGCTGGAGCTGAAGGCGGCGGAGCTGGAGGAGCAGATCCGTTCGACGGAGGAAGCGAACGAGCAGCTGGAGCAGACCAAGCGGGCCTTAGAGAAGCAAACGGCGGAGCTGAAGCTGGCGTCGAAATACAAATCCGAGTTTCTGGCGAACATGTCGCATGAGCTGCGTACACCGCTAAACAGCCTGTTGATCCTCTCGCAGCTGCTGCGGGAGAACAAGGACAGCAACCTGACAGGGAAGCAGGTGGAATATGCGGAGACCATCTACTCCTCCGGCTGCGATCTGCTGAAGCTGATCGACGATGTACTGGATTTGGCCAAGGTGGAATCGGGTCGGATGGAGCTGCATCATGAACGGGTAAGAATAAGCGAGCTGGTCGAGACCGTGGAGAAGGTATTCGAGCCGGTTGCCAGGAAGAAGGAGCTCATCTTTGAGGTGCAGGTGGCGGACGGGGTGCCGGCGGAGCTGGAATCCGACGGTATCCGGGTGCATCAAATCCTGAAAAATCTGCTGTCCAACGCACTCAAGTTTACGCATAAGGGAAAGGTTCGGCTGACGGTGGACGCTGTTCGGGAGCCGAAGCCGATGATCTCCTTTGCTGTGGAGGATACGGGCATCGGCATCTCGCCGGAGAAGCAGCAGATGATCTTCGAGGCATTCCAGCAGGCGGATGGAACGACAAGCCGTAAGTATGGAGGCACGGGCCTCGGGCTCTCCATCAGCAGAGAGCTGGCGCAGCTGCTCGGCGGCTTCATTGAGCTCAGCAGCACGGAGGGGACCGGCAGCCGGTTTACGCTGCATTTGCCGCTTCGGGCGGGGTGGGAGCACAGCCGTGTGCCTGCGCTGCATGCGGGAGCGGAGGCTTCCGCCGCTGCGGAGCCGCTGAAGCCGGCGGCTCCCGATCCCTGGAAGCGGGCGGCGGCGGAGGAAGAACCACCGGGGGATGACCGCGACGCCATTACGGAAGAGGACCGGGTACTGCTGATTATCGAGGACGATGCGCATTTTGCCCAAATCCTGCTGGATATGACGCGCAGCCGCGGGTTCAAGGGAGTCGTTGCGCATCAGGGCGATACCGGACTCGAGCTGGCGAGGAAGCTGCAGCCCGATGCGATCCTGCTCGATATACAGCTGCCGGTGATCGACGGTTGGTCTGTGCTGGTGCAGCTGAAGCATGACGCGGCAACGCGGCACATTCCGGTGCATGTGATCTCCGTGGTGGATGAAATTCACCAGGGACTTTCCATGGGAGCCATTGCATGGCTTCGCAAGCCTTCGTCCAAGGAAAGTCTGGAGCAGGCTTTTGCCCACGTCCAGAGCTTCCTGCAGCGGGAGCTGCGCGAGCTGTTGATCGTGCAGGAGGATGAGCGGCAGCGCAGCAGCTTAATCGAGCTGATCAGCCATGATGACGTCCGCATTACCGCCGTGGCCGGAGGCAAGGAGGCGCTGCAGGCTTTGGAGGAGCGATCCTATGACTGCATGGTGCTGGATTATGGAATTACGGAGCCCGGGATATATGAGCTTCTTGACCGGATCAAGGCGGAAGAGAAGCTGCGCCGGCTGCCGATCCTCATCTACACGGGAACGACACTGGATAAGAAGGAGCAGCTGAGGCTCAAGAAATATGCGGAGTCCATTATCGTGAAGGATGTCAAGTCACCGGAGCGGCTTCTCGATGAGACGGCGCTGTTCCTGCACCGGGTGGAGGAGCGGCTCCCGGAAGAGAAGAAGATCGTGCTGCAGAAGCTGCACAGCAAGGAGGCCGTCTTCGCCGGCAAGAAGGTGCTGCTGGCCGACGATGACATCCGCAATGTGTTCGCGCTGTCCAATCTTCTTGAGGGCATGGATATGCAGGTCTCCTTCGCGGAAACCGGACGGGGCGCGCTTGAGCTGCTGGAGCGCGAGCCTGATTTCGATATGGTGCTGATGGACATTATGATGCCGGAAATGGACGGCTATGAGGCCATGCGGGCGATCCGGTCCCAAGAGGCGTTCGAGCATCTGCCGATCATAGCGTTAACGGCAAAGGCGATGAAGGATGACCGGGAAAAGTGCTTGATGGCGGGAGCCTCCGACTATATTACGAAGCCGATTCACGCCGAGCAGCTGCTTTCGCTGATGAGGGTATGGCTGTGCAAATAGGGGGAGGGAAAGGCGGCAATCCGGAGCCGGGCGGAAAGGGCGGCGAGATAAAGGAGAGCATTCACATGACGACCAAGACAAGGCACATGTCCCTTCCTGAAATATACCCTCCTCCTCCTCCTGCAGGCAAGGAAGAGGAGGAGCGGGAGCGAATTGAGATCGGGCTGCTGCTTGAGGGGCTGTTCCGGCTCTACGGCTATGATTTTCGCAACTATGCCTACCCCTCCATGCGGCGGCGTATCTGGCACCGGATTCATGCGGAGCGGCTGCAGACCGTATCCGGGCTGCAGGAGAGAATGCTGCACGATCGGGCTTGCATGGAACGGCTCGTTTCCGATCTCGTCATTCACGTAACGGAGATGTACCGTGACCCAAGTCTGTTCGCCGCGTTGCGGCAGCGGGTCATTCCCATGCTGAAGAAGCAGCCGCTCATCCGGATCTGGCATGCGGGCTGCTCGACCGGGGAAGAGGTGTACTCAACGGCCATACTCCTTTATGAAGAGGGCTTATATGACCGGGTACGCATCTATGCGACAGACGTGAACGAAGAGGTGCTGAATACGGCGGAGCGGGCAGCCTATCCGCTGAAAAAGATGCAGCATTATACCAAGAATTACATGCTGGCCGGAGGCAAGGATGCGTTCTCCCGCTACTATTCCGCTTCGGGGGACGCAGCTGTATTTCATCCGTTTTTGAGGGAAAAAATTGTGTTCGCCCAGCATAATCTGGTAACGGACCGTTCATTTAATGAGTTTCATTTGATTTTTTGCCGCAATGTGATGATTTACTTCGATTCCGTTCTGCAAAACCAAGTACATGGGCTCATCTATGAAAGCCTGAGTCCGGAAGGGATTCTGGTGCTCGGGCAGAAGGAATCGATCACCTTCACAAAGCATGCCGCAGGCTATGAGACGCTCGATGCGCAGGAGAAGATTTATCGCAAGGCTGTAACCTAACCTGGAGGCATTCCCGAAGCGAGGTGTTCCTATGGAAGAACCGATTCATATCTTGGCGGTCGATGACCAACCGGAGAACCTGCTGGCGCTGGAAGCGGTTCTGGAGGATGAGCCGTACCGGCTTGTGAAGGCTTATTCCGGTGAAGAGGCGCTTCGCCACTTGCTCAAATACGATTTTGCCGTCATTGTGCTCGATGTGCAGATGCCAGGAATGAGCGGCTTCGAAACGGCGCAGTGGATCAAATCCCGCGAGAAAACGAAGGCGATTCCCATCATCTTCATCACGGCGGCGCCCGAGCACCAGGATCAATCCTTCACCGCCTACTCGGTCGGGGCAATCGACTACATTGTAAAGCCGTTCGTGCCGCGCACGCTGAAGTCCAAGATTGAGGGCTTCGTCAGCATTCATCTGGTCAAAAAAAAGCTGCAGCAGCAAACGGAGCTTCTTAACGAGCGCACGCGCGAGCTTCAGAAGGCGAAGGAGGCGGCGGAGCAGGCGGCACGGGCCAAGGCGCAATTTCTGGCCATCATGAGCCACGAAATCCGAACGCCGTTGAACGGAGTGCTGGCCATGGCCGACCTGCTGCTGGAGACGCCGCTCAATGAGGAGCAGCGGGATTATACGGAAACGATTCGCCGCAGCGGAACGGCGCTGCTGTACGTGATTAACGATATTCTGGACCTCTCCAAGATCGAGTCCGGGAAGATGGAGCTGAAGGAGGGACCGCTCGATCTGCATGCCTGTCTGGTCGAAACCTTCGAGATTTTCTACCATGACTGCCGCAGCAAGTCGCTGGAGATGACGGCGGAGGTGGCACCGAACGTCCCGGCCCTGCTGGTCGGGGACGAAAGCCGGCTGCGGCAAATCTTGATTAACCTGGTCGGCAATGCCGTCAAATTTACCGATCAGGGGGGTGTGCACGTCACGGTATCCCTTCTGCGCAGAGAGGGGGAGCGTCTGGAGCTGGAATTCCGCGTAGCGGATACCGGCATCGGTATTCCCGAGGAGCATCGCCGCCAATTGTTCGAGCCGTTCACGCAGGTGGATTCCTCCATGACGCGCAAGTACAGCGGTACGGGACTGGGGCTGGCGATTTGCCGCAATTTGGTACACATGATGGGCGGACACATCTATCTGGCCAACCGGGACGCCCCCGGCGCCGAATTTGTGTTTACGGTCTTGGCGCGGGAGTGCCGGCTGTCGTTAGCGGAGGAAGCCTGACGCAGCGGGTGCTCACGCCCGGGTGAAGGCTTCCAGCTGCCGTTAGGAAGTATTTTGGATAAACCGATACACGTGATTCCCGGCGTAGGTAACGATGCCGAGGACAATGTTCAACCAGCCGAGGAATCGGGCGGCCTTCCTTTCTTTCTGCATGCCGTCCAGCTCATACACCTTCACATCGAGTAGCAGCATACCGACCCCCGATACGATCAGCAGAAAGATGGTAAAGCTTAAATAACCGATGGAAAATCCCGATGCCAAAGCGGTTCTCCTCCTTCCGTTATAGCCGTTACTTGGCTTTCATGCCGATGCGTCGAATATGCATTTCTGCGGTGATTTCAAACGACAGCGTTTCGTACATTTCCTGCCACGTTTCCTTCGTCTTCACCTGCCGGTTCCAGTAGTCCGGTTTCTTGGCCCGAACATGCTCGCCGAAGCCGAAGATATCGGACCGCTGGGCCTGCGTCTTCTTGATAAGATCGGAGTAGGCCTTGGCGGCCTCCTTCGAGAGCTTGGACTCGATCTCATCGATTTGTTCCGTCGTCAGGGTGCCGACATCCGACGATTTTTCTATAATATTGCCCTCCACCAGAATACGTATGGAGATATGCGGCTTTCCGTCCCGAAGCTCCGCGCGAATAAAGGACTTTCTGCTCCTTCCCCCAAACATATAGTACTCCGATGTGTTCTCCAGCTTAACGTACACTTGCCCCCCGGCAGGATTCATCCCTTTGATCCCCATGAATAACGGTATTTCCAGCGGTGTCGTATGTCCGACCATGCGGTCGCCGCGGAAAAAAGCGAGCCCGGCGATCTCCACCGTATCCTCGCTTCTCAGCCGGATGTAAGGGAGGTACCCTTCCTGACCCTTCGCAGAGGAGTTGCTCCAGAAGATGCCGAGGAAATCATCCGGAAATCGTCCCATCTTCACGGACTGATCCATCGTATTCATCAGATACAGGGTCGGCACCCGTTCCAGTTGGGGCGCGGCCCTCATCAAATCCGAAGCCTTGTCCTGGCTGATGAACATCCAGTTCATCCGTCGGATCTCGGGATTACGCCGGAGAAAGTCGTTCAAATTCTCAATCCCTTCTCTAGCTACGCTTTCCGAGACAACGATGATTCGTAAATGGCCGTAGAACAGCGGAGGCGAAACCCGCTGCTGTAAATTGTTCAAGGCATCGTTCAGCGTATGCCCTCTACCTTCGACCACCCAAACGGTATTCTGCCCGCCTCCCTTGCCGCCCTCCCCGCCGCTTCCCGGTCCCAGCGGGATTCGGCCCGGTACGGCGATTTGAATAGTGACCCGGATCGGTTTGGCTTCGGGAGCCCCAAATCTGCCCTTCATGTGGGAAATTTCGCTTTCCTTTTTCATATCCTCCTCCGAAGCCTTATCGATTCCGATTCCCAGGACAACCGCCCTTTCCTCAATTTCCTGGCGATCCCAGCAGCCGGAGAGGAGGAGGGCCGCCAAAGCTATCGCTAAGGCGGCGTTAAGTAGCCGGATTCCCTTGCTTCTGTTCATGGGAGGGCCCCCTTTTTTTCCGCAGCACGGCGATGATTAGCAAAAGGAGCGGGTAACCGATGGTAAGAATCAGTCCAAGCTGCCCGACTACCGCTACAATTTCGTACATATCCAGAATGTTCTCCGGATACATGGCCATGGCAAAGAGAGTGGGGAGAATAAACAAAGACAGCAGCTTGTGGTCCCTTAGTCCGACGACCTTCGATAAGGTATGTACAGTAAAGTAATAGCTGGAAAACAGCGTCGTGAAGACGGCCGTTACCCAAACAGCCAAAAATGCAGCGTCAAGCCGCTCGAGTATGTTGCCGGGGAGCGTCGTCGTTTTGGCCAGCTCAAGCGTAGGCCACAGCAGCTTCTTCGTTTCCTCCGTGCCGAAGACGCCGACGGCCGCCACAACGATCGACAGATAAAGACCCCCGGCAATAAGCATTCCCCAGAAGCTTCCCTTCATCGCTCTAGCAGGATTGCGCAAGTGGGGGATGACCATCGTGTAAACAAAGGAGCCTTGAAACAGCGCCGCGATGGTCAGGATGCCGGGCAGCATCTGTGGTATCGGCCCGCTGCCCCAAATCGGCTGCATGTAGACCAGCTGTGCGTTCTTGAGGGACAGCGCCACAATCAGGATGGCCGGAAACACAATCAAGGGCAAATAAAAATGGTGAATATAAGTAAACGTAGTCAAATCATTTCTCGCCGAGATCGTCGCCAGCAGCAGCATCGCCAGCACCGTAATTTCCAGAGGTGTTTTCTTGAGTACGGAGGTGATGACCACTTCCCCGAACTCCCTTGCCGCAAGCGAGGTCAGCAGGGCGAAGAACAGCACGATAAGCATGATGGTTGTGCGCGAGAGCGCTTTACCGATCAGCAAGTCGCTATATTGCACAAGGGTAAGGCTGGGAAACCGTTGTCCGAGCTTCGTAATAAGCCACAGGCTTGCGGAAGCGATGAGAATGGCGATCATAGTAACCAGGATCGCCCCCGTATCCGCCGCGCGAACCGCGAACAAGGGAAGAGGCAGTACGCCGACACCGATGATGGTACTAATCAGAATGGCTGCCGCCTGGATCGTTGTGATTTGCTTGGGTGTCTCCATTCGGCGTTTTGCTCCTTTCTCTGCCGACCTTCAACGGGTCAAGCACATTCGTGGTCGGCTGCTTCAGCTTATCCACTACTTGCTTGCCCAGCCTGCGCTTGTTCCTGGTATGGAGCTGGGTAGGCCGCCGCCACATGCTCCACAAGGGCGCGCGAATGACGGTATCCTTCATGCCCTCGAAGTTTCCTGGTACAACGGGACTTAGGTAGGGGATGCCGAACGATTTTAAGGACAACAGATGGTTCGCGATCATAATCAGGCCCAGCATGACGCCGTACAAGCCGAACATACCCGCCATCACGATCAGCGGAAACCGAAGAAGCCGTAACGCAAGGGCGGCATTATAGGCCGGCGTAGCGAAGGAGCCGATGGTGGTCAAAGCGATAACGACTACCGTAATGGGACTGACGAAGCCGGCCGCCACGGCAGCCTGCCCGATAACCAGAACCCCTACGATGGAAAGCGCGCCCCCGATTTGCTGGGGCAAGCGGAGCGTCGCCTCGCGTAACACCTCCATGGAAGCCTCCATAATCATTACCTCAATAACGGATGGAAAAGGGACACCTGCACGCCCTCCGGAAACAGCCACTGCGAACTCGGTCGGGATCAGCTCCGGATTGAACGAGATGATCGCAACGTAGAGGGAGGGCGTGACCAGAGAAAACCCAAGCGCCAGCAAGCGGGCCATCCGAATGAAGCTGACCAGCAGGTATCGTTCCGAATAATCCTCGGTTGTCTGGTAGAACTGATTGAACACCGTAGGGACGATCAAGGCGAAAGGGGACCCGTCGACCAGGATCACCACCCGTCCTTCCATCATGTTCGCTACCGCTTTATCCGTGCGCTCCGTGTTGGCGGTTTGCGGGAAAGGCGAATGGTGGTTATCTTCTATGAACTGCTCCAAGTAGCCCGCATCCAGAACACCGCCGATATCAATAGCCGAGATGCGCTCCATAACTTCCTTCACCAGCTCATCATTCGCGATGCCTTTTAAATAACAGACCGCCACTTTGGATTGGGTGACTCGTCCGATAGACAGCGTACGTACTTGAAAATCGGGTGTCGGCAGGCGATAGCGGAGAAGCGAGATGTTCGTCTGGAGCTGTTCGATGAAGCCCTCCCGAGGACCGCGGATTACCTGCTCGGTATCCGGCTGCTGCAGGGAACGCTTCTCGATCTGGGCCGTGTCGAGCAGAATCGCCTCGGTCAAGCCGTCCACGGTGATAAGCGTGCCGCCGCGAAGAAGATCACTCAGTGCCGAATCTATGGTTTGCACCGACTTTACATTATTGAAATAAATGACATCCCGGAGGAGGACATCCTTTAGCTGGCTCATAGGGATGCTTCGGTTCTGAAGATGGGGCGGGGTATGCATCAAGGGCTTCAGAATATCCTCATTGACGACTGCGGTATTGCTCATGTTCGCCAAATACATCATGGCCGCTTCATGCTCCGCAAAGATCCGAAATCGTCGCACGACAAAATCGTCCGTCTCGCCTAGAAGCTCGGTGAACGAGTGGATGTTGCTTTCCAGCTGGGCTTCAAATGCGGACGACCCTTCCTTCATACGTGAGACCTCCCCATTCAGGTTATGGTTACTTTTCCCTGAATAGTGAGAAAATATGTGGAAAGGGAACCGCCTCAAGCTTGGTTTGCCGAAAATATCATGGATATGGACGACCAATTAATGGAAAAATGATGATTCAACAATTAGCCGGGCGGTTAATGAGAAGTAAGCGAACAGGGAACGAAAGGGGCAGGGAAATGATGAATCCGCAAACTTGTGTTGCCATGCTTCTGGCAGGCGGGGAAGGCCGCAGACTGAGCGTGCTGACGCGGCAGAAGGCGAAGCCGGCCGTTCAATTCGGAGGGGCGTACCGCATTATTGATTTTGCGCTTAGCAACTGTCGGAATTCGGGTCTTTCGGCTGTAGGAGTCATTACTCAGTATAAGTCGGAATCCTTACATAACCATATCGGATGCGGAGACACGTGGCTGCCGGAGAGCGGGGTCACCTTGCTTCCTTCCACACAGCGGCACATACGAAAAAGCGGGTACTCAGGCACTGCGGACGCGGTGTATCAGAACATTCCGTATATAGAAACCTATGAGCCTGAGCATGTCTTGATTCTTTCGGGCGATCACATTTACCGAATGGATTACCGGAAGCTGCTGGAGGAGCATCAACGCTCCGGGGCGGACGTGACCCTAGCGGTTACCCCTGTGAGTACGGGGGAGGCTTCCCGCTTCGGGATTATACGTACGAATGAAAGCGGGCGCGTGATCGAATTCGAGGAAAAGCCGGCTCAGCCCCGGGGCAATCTGGCTTCCATGGGAATCTACATGTTCCGCTGGTCGGCGCTCCGTGCCTGGCTGAAGGCGGATGCCATGGCGATCGGCACGAGTCATGACTTCGGCAAGGATCTGATACCGGCCATGCTGAACAGCGGGGCACGGATGCACACGTATTCCTTCCAAGGCTATTGGCGCGATGTAGGAACCGTAGAGAGCTTATGGAATGCACATATGGATCTTCTCGGGCGTAAGCCGCTGTTTGGCTTCCACGATCCGGCTTGGCCGATTCTCACTCCGCTCCGTACCGTGAACCAAACCTACGTAGATCCTTCGGCGCAGGTCACCCAGTCGCTCATCAGCGGAAATTGCACCATCCATGGGCAGGTGGAGCGGTCGGTCATCTCCTCCGGGGTGGAGATCGGTGCGGGAAGCCAGCTGCAGGGGTGTGTCGTCATGCCGAATGCACGAATCGGCCGCAATGTAACGATTCGGGGCGCCATCATCGGCGAAGGCGCCGTCATTGAAGACGGGGCGGATGTGGAGCGTCTGACGGATCTGCCTGTTGCCGTCGTCGGCGATCGCGAAATCGTACGAAGAAAGCATGAGTTGTTGCCTAAGCTCTATATGCCTGTGCAGGGATTCACCTTCGAGCCCATCGGCTGATCGGAAAGGAAGGCGGATATCGGTCTGCGAGCTTAGAGCTCAATCTGCCCTTCCTTTACCTAAGAAAAGGAGGAAGCCTCATGCGTACTTGGCATTACATCGTACCAGTTATTACCGTCATGTGTCTGTGGGCTGCCTTTCTGCGCGCGGATGATCAGGCAGAGCGAACGCTGCCGCTTACGAGCCAGCCGGTGGCGTTGGCGAGCAGCGCTCCCAAGCCGGCATCGGAAACGGTTAAGGTCAGGACGCCGCTGCAAGTGGGAAGGGTGTGCGGCATTGCGATCCAAGACGATTTGAAAACCGTCTACGAAATGAAGGGAGAGCCTGTGCAGATCGAAACGTCCCCGGAAAATAAACGCGAGCGGGTGCTCATCTATGAGGACTGCCGCATCGGGCTCCTTGACCAGTTCGTGCGGTATGTTACGGTTCCGGCAGCGGCACGGCAGATCGAAATCAACAGCAGTTTGGTCAACATGAGGCTTGATGAGCTGCGGGAGCTGTTAGGCGACCCTTATCATGTGGGCGAGGACGGGCTTGTATACCGTTACGGTCAAACGGCTTTGAAGCTTACCTTGGACGAAACGGGCGAGCAGCTCGAAGCGGTCGACTTTTTTCATGTGGCTGCAGGATAGGACAAACCTAAGGATTCTTTAGCGAATCTTAACCGACGTACTAATTTCCAACGATTGACCTGCATGATAAGATATGAGAGGAATGTTTGCAGTTCCAACGGGGGTACGAACCATTGATGAAAAATGATATCCATAAGTTTCACTTAAAGCTGCTTTCCACGCCTGAAGCGAACGTATTGTTCGCGGCCGGTGAGCTGGATCTCGGCACGTCCGAGGAGTTTCGACGTATGATCGAGCCGCTCGCCGCCGAAGATCGGATTCCTCTCACGCTAAATATGAGGGAGCTCACGTATATTGATAGTACGGGGATCGGAATCCTCGTGTCCATTCTGAAGATCAGGCAAGCTGCCGATGCGCCCTTCACGCTTCAGGAGGTGCCCGCAAAGATTCGCCGCTTGCTCGACATGACCGGCCTGACCAAGTTTCTTACATTGGAGGGAGGCGGCGCATGAGCCCGGACTTGAAGGGAAAAGACGTCGTGCTGAAGGTGCCGGCGATGCCTGCGTATCTGGACACGATTCGATTGGTGCTCTACGGTACCGCAGCGCAGATGGGCTTCTCCTATGAAGCCATCGAGGACATGAAGGTTGCCGTCACGGAGGCATGCACGCATGCGCTTCTGCAGCTGGAGCCGGGGAAGGCCGGTGAGCTGCGGCTGACCCTGGAAAGGAGCCGGCAGGAGCTGCGGATGCGGATTCAGCATGAAGGAGAGCCGGTAACCTATGGCAAGCTTGGTGCGGGAGCGGGCCTTCAGGACGGGGCCTCCGCCGTTCCATTTCCGAATGTCATGCCAGGCTTGCCGCCTGAAACGGAGGGACTCGGCTTGTTCCTGATGCAGTCGCTGGTGGACGAAGTCACCGTACTTAAGCTGGAAGGCGGTGCAGAGGAGGTTGTTCTCTGCAAGCGCCGGGAGTAACAGGAAAGGCCTCAAGTGATCCCGAAGGGATGCACTCGAGGCCTTTTTGCTGCGGACCGGTAGAATCCTGTACCATCCGCTATCGTTTGCCGGGATCGTAGGGTTCACCGAGGGCGGAAGGCGCAGAGGCACGGCCCACGGCACCAGCCAGGACGAGAATCGTTAAAACGTACGGCAGCATGAACAGGAACTCCATCGGAATCAGCTTGGTCGCTTCGAAGAGCTGAACGAAGTTGCGAAGCGCCTGGGCGAAGCCGAAGAAAATCGTCGCGCCAAGCGCACCGACCGGGTGCCATTTGCCGAAGATCATAGCCGCGAGGGCGATGAAGCCTTGGCCGGAGATCGTGTTGTGCGAGAAGTTGCTCGTTGTGGTCAGGGTAATCGTCGCTCCCCCGAGGCCGCCCAGAGCGCCGCTCAGCAATACAGCCAGATAGCGGATGCGCACAACGGCGATGCCCACCGTATCGGCCGCGCCCGGATGCTCGCCTACCGCGCGAAGGCGCAGCCCGAACGGAGTGCGGAACAGAACATACCAGATGACTGCCACGAGCAGCAGGGCTATGTATGTCGTCGGGTAGGCATAGAACAGGGCCGGCCCGATCAATGGAATTTGCGACAAGCCGGGAATGGCAATTTTATGAAACACCACATTCAAGGTTTCCGTTTGGCCGGAGCCTTGGAACAGGATTTTGACCAGGTACACGGACAGGCCTAGCGCCAGAAAATTGATGACGACGCCGCTGACGACCTGATCCGCCTTGAAGGTGATTGAAGCGACGGCATGAATAACCGAGATGGCCATGCCGAAGAGCAATGCAGCCACAAGCCCGATCCAGGGCGACATCGCCCCATACCCCGACCGTTCCGCGGACCAGGTGGCGACCGCGGAAGCGAAGGCCCCGGACACCATCAGCCCCTCAAGCCCGATATTGACGACACCGGATCGCTCGGAGAGGATGCCGCCCATTGACGTAAAGATGAGCGCCGTAGAGAAGACGAGCGTCGTATGCAGCAGCTCGCCGATAATGCGAAGCGTATCCATTCGTTAGGCCGCCTCCCCTCGTTTTCGTTTGCCGAGCAGCGGACGCAGCATCCACCGGATGATGCCGTGCGAGGCGACGAAGAAGATGACCAGGGCGATGATGACCCGAATGATCTCGGGCGGTACATCCGCGCCGAAGCTCATACCGGCGGAGCCGTAGGTTAGGGAGCCGAACAGGACTGCCGCCAGCACCACGCCAAGCGGATGATTGCCGCCGAGCAAAGCTACGGCAATGCCGTCAAAGCCGTAGCCCGGCGATCCGGCGGCAACGACGTGATAATGAAAGACGCCCAGCACCTCGAAGGTGCCCGCCAGCCCGGCGAACAGCCCGCCGATGAACATGGCCCGCACCACATTGCGGTTGACGTTCATGCCGGCATACTCCGCGGCGTGCGGGTTATGTCCGACGGCGCGGAGCTCGAAGCCTTGTTTTGTTTTCCACAGAAGCATATAGAACACCGCTGCCGCCAGCAGGGCGATGGGAATCCCTAAGTGCAGCCGCGCGTTGCCGAACCACTCCGAGAGCCGTACCAGCGAAAGAGACGCCGATTCGTGAATCGGGTAGGTCCGCTGTTGGCCGGGCTGCAGCAGAAATCGGCTGACGATGAAATTGGACAGGAACAGCGCAATCCAATTGAGCATTATCGTCGTGATGACCTCATTTACCCCGCGAGCCGCCTTCAGCCATCCCGCGATGCCACCCCACAATCCTCCCAGCACAGCCCCCGCAATCACAGCGAGAGGCGCATGAAGCCAAAACGGCAGATCGAGCTTGATGCCCACCGTTACGGCTCCGATCATACCGAGCAGGAACTGCCCTTCGCCGCCGATGTTGAATAAGCCCGTACGAAAGGCAAAGGCGACGGACAGGCCCGTAAGAATGAGCGGAGAAATCTCACGAATCGTCTCGCCGATATTATAAGGACTGCCAAGTACCCGATCGAGCAGGGCGGCATAAGCGGCAAGCGGGTTATAGCCGCCCGCCAGCATGATCAAAGCGCCGGCAGCCAGCCCCAGCACGATGGCAACAAGAGGAACCAAGGCCGTATCTGCCGTAAAAGCCCGTACCCATTTATTCACGAAGCAGGTCACCTCCCTCTGCGCGAGCGGATAAGCCCGAGGAACCGGACATCATGAGGCCCAGCTCCCGGTCTGTAGTATTCTTCGGATCGACGATACCGACAATGCGGCCTTCGCTGATCACGGCAATTCGGTCCGACACGCCGAGAATCTCGTCGATCTCCAGCGAGATGAGCAGCACGCCCTTGCCTTTGTCCCGCTGCTCCACCAAGCGCTTATGGATGAACTCGATGGCTCCGACATCCAGTCCCCGCGTCGGCTGTGCGGCGATCAGCAGGTCGGGGTCGGCATCCATCTCGCGGGCAATGATCGCCTTCTGCTGGTTGCCCCCGGACAACGCGCGGGCAGGGGTATGCGTCCCGGGAGTCCGCACATCGAATTCGGCGATCAACCGCCTCGCCTGCCGGTCAATGGCTTCCCGGTTCAAGAAGCCGCCTTGGCTGTAGGCTGGCTGATAGTACGTCTTCAGCACCATGTTCTCCGACATCGAGAAGTCAAGCACCAGCCCGCGCTTATGCCGGTCCTCCGGGATATGGCCGACCCCTGCCTCGGCGACCCTGCGCGGATCCAGTCCGGAGATAGGTTTGCCGTTCAGCGTGATGCTTCCCTGCTCAATAGGACGCAGCCCTGCGAGCGCCTCGATCAGCTCGCTTTGGCCGTTGCCGTCGACGCCGGCAAGCCCCAGAATCTCGCCGCGCCGCACCTCGAAGGTGACGCCGCTCAGTACCGGCACCTGATTCGCCCCTCGGGCGGTCACATCCCGGACGCTAAGGACCGGCTCGCCGGGCCGCGCATCGGTCTTGTCCAGCTCGAAGGTGACGTGGCGGCCGACCATCTTCTCCGCGAGCTCGTCCGGGTTCGTCTCCGTCACCTTCAGCGTATCGATCACCTTGCCGCGCCGGATGATGGTCACCCGGTCGGCGATCGCCATAATTTCCTTCAGCTTGTGCGTAATGATGATGATGGATTTGCCTTCCTTCACCAGCATCCGCAGGATTTCCATCAGCTCCTGTATCTCCTGAGGGGTCAGCACGGCGGTCGGCTCGTCGAAGATGAGAATGTCGGCCCCGCGGTACAGCGTCTTGACGATCTCAACCCGCTGCTGCATGCCGACGGAGATATCATGGATGTAGGCCTTCGGGTCGACTCGCAGCCCGTACCTCTCCGACAGCTCCGTCACCTGCCGTTCCGCGCTCCGGTAATCGATACGCAGCCCCTGCTTCGGCTCCGTGCCGAGAATGATATTCTCGGTTACAGTGAACGGCTGCACCAGCTTGAAGTGCTGATGCACCATGCCGAGGCCGAGCCGGATCGCTTCCTTGGGCCCGGTGATGGTCACCGGACGGCCGCCGATGCGAATCTCGCCTTCGTCCGGCTGGTACAGCCCGAACAGGATATTCATCAGCGTCGATTTACCGGCGCCGTTCTCGCCGAGCAGCGCCAGGATTTCGCCCTTGCGCAGGGTAAGGCTGATTCCGTCGTTGGCTACAATGCCGGGGAAACGTTTCGTTATGCCACGCATCTCCACTATTGTCTCTCTGGCTTCTCCTGCCGCCATGCTTTCTTCACCGCCTATTTTTCCGGTACTTTGATCTCGCCCTTCACAATGCGCTGCTTGTATTCCTCGACCTTCGCCAGCACGTCAGCCGGCACATTCTTCTTCGAAGTTTCGGACAGGCCTACGCCGTCTTCCTTCAGACCGAGCACGATCGTCGTCCCGCCGGGGAACTTCCCTTGAATGACATCGCCCGATACCTTGTACACGGCGGTATCTACACGCTTCATCATGGAGGTCAGCGTTACATCATCGCCAAAAATGAGCGACTGATCCTGATCGACGCCGATAACCCACACCTTGCTGCCGGCTTTTACCCGGTCCTTCGCTTCATTGAATACGCCGTTGCCGGTAGCGCCGGAAGCGTGGAAGATGATATCCGCTCCGGAGTTATAGATCGTCGCTGCCGCCGCCTTCCCGAGGTCAGGCTTATCGAACGCGCCGGTATAGTTGACCGTGACGGTTGCATTCGGATTTACCGCCGTTACGCCGGCCTTAAAGCCGGCCTCGAACTTCTTGATTACCGGAAGGTCGATCCCGCCGACGAAGCCGATCTTGTTCGATTTGGTCATCAGTCCGGCAACCACGCCGACCAGATACGACCCTTCGTTCTCTGCGAAGGTGACTGACACCACATTCGGCGCCGAGACCACATTATCCACGATGGCCAGCTTGGCTTCCGGGTTCTGCTTCGCCACGGTGGCGACGGCATCGCCCAGCATCAATCCGATGCCCCAGGTAAGGTTGAAGTTGGCTTTTACCAGCTGTGTCAGGTTGGGAACGTACTCGGCATCGCTTTTACTTTGAATATATTTGACCTTCGCCCCGGTATCCTTCTCGAGCTTCTGATGGCCGGCCCAGGCGCTTTGGTTGAAGGAGTTATCGTTCACGCCGCCGACGTCCGTGACCATCCCGATATTGAAAGCGGCGCCAGGCTTTTCGCCTCCCCCGGCAGCCGTTCCCGCTCCGCCGCCTGCGCCTTGATTCGTATTACCGGTTTGCGGCGCTGCTGTTTTCCCGCAGCCGCTTAACGTGAAGCCGAGCGCCAGGACAGCGGTCAGACTTAAGGTCATCCATTTGTTCATATCAGCTTATCCCTCCGTTGGTGTTGTTTTCTGGCGTATGTACCATTCATTTGATTCCCATGCGGCAGCCTTCCACTTCATGACACCCGGATCGATGAGCGGCGCGGTTTCCTTCCACAGAAGCGCGCGCTCGATCTCAGTGAGAGGCTGGAAGCTCCGGGCCGCCTCCAGATTCCGCTCCAGCTGCTCCATCGTCTCCATGCCTATGATGGCGGTGGAAATCGGAAGCGACCATGTATAGCGCAGCGCCTGCTCGTACCAGGTAGCGAGCTTGCCGAGCCCAAGCACCTTCATGCCGATGACGGCCGTACCTTGCTCGGCCGCTACCGGCAGAAACTCATGCTCGAAGCTGTAGAGGAACGCATCCACAACCGAAAGCGCAACAAGCGCACTGTCGAAGGGATACCGCTGCAGCGCCGTGATCTGCACATCCGGGTTCGTATGACCGCTGATGCTGGCCAGCTTCACGAGCCCCTGTTCCTTTGCTTCCCGCATAGCCTGCATGGCTCCGTCCTTGGCGAAGCAGCGATCCAGCTCCTCCATCGACGCCACGTTGTGGAGCCGCCACTCGTCGACGTGGTCCGTCTGCAGCCGCTTCAGGCTCTCTTCAAGCAGCCGCCAGGAGCCGTCGCGCGTCCGGTCGTGGGTCTTCGTGGCAAGATGGATGCGATTGCGGCGGCCGTCCTGAGAGAGCGCCTTGCCGAGCCGCTCCTCCGATTGGCCCTTCGAGTAGCTCGGCGCCGTATCGAAGTAGGTGATGCCCTCATCGATCGCGCGATGCACGATCCGGATCGCCTCCTCCTCGCTGCAGCCGTGAGCATCGACGATCCGCTGGGCGCCGAAGCTCAGGATCGGGAACCGGAGGCCCGTTGTACCGAATTGTCTTGTTTGCAAAAGAGGGCTTCCCCCTGTCGTATGAAAGTCATGGCTTCAGCATGGGTAGTATTCTTCAAGCTTTGGTTTCTTATGTAATGTGTGGAAAACGAGAAAAAGCTATCCGCCGGCTGGGGAAGTACCGGAGGATAGCTTATGGGAGGCGGTGCAAGGAAACTACGCACACGGAAGGCTAAGGGTAAAGGTGGTACCCAAGCCAACCTTGCTGCGGACGCGGAGGGTGCCCCGGTGGTCCTGAATGATTTTCTGACAGATGGATAAGCCGAGACCGGTTCCCGATTCCTTGGTGCTGAAGAAAGGATGGAAGATTTGCTCCAGCTGATCCTCGGGGATCCCGGTGCCGGTGTCGGTGATTTCCACCACGGCGAACCGTTCCGGGCTCTCATACATCGTAACGCGCAAGGTACCGGACTCCGGCATCGCCTCCAGTCCGTTCTGCATTAGGTTCAGCAGTACCTGCACCAGCTTGTTCGGATCCGCCCGCACGGTGATCGCTGCCGAAGCGCCCTCCCACTGCAATTGATGCCCGAGACGCAGTGCCTGGGATTCCGCTAGCTGCAAAGCCCTGTTGACGCATTCCAGCAAAGCGATGCTCATGACATCGGCGGCATTCGGTCTGGAGAATTGCAGGAACTCTTTGGTCAGCTCATTCATTCGGCCCACCTCCTCCAGGATGATGTCGTAATATTTGCCTACATCGCCCTGCTGCTTCCCGATCTGGAGGAAGCCTTTCACGGAGGTAAGCGGATTGCGAATTTCGTGGGCTAGTCCTGCTGCCATTTCACCCACGGTTTTGAGCTTCTCATTGTGCAAGAGCCGCTCCTCTTCTTTCTTCCATCGCTCCTTCTTGCTCATGAGCATCTGATCCTCCATGACGGCGACGATCTCTTGCTCGGAAATCCCGGCTCTTAGCTCCAAGGACAAGGTTTCGAATTGCAGACCGCAATATCTCGGCAATTCATTAAGAAGAAAATGACGGGTTCTTTGCTGCTGAAGGCCGTCGATGAGAATGACAAACTTATCCCCGTT
This sequence comes from Paenibacillus sp. GD4, assembly GCF_030846225.1. Classification (NCBI taxonomy): domain Bacteria; kingdom Bacillati; phylum Bacillota; class Bacilli; order Caryophanales; family Paenibacillaceae; genus Paenibacillus; species Paenibacillus sp. GD4. The sequence continues at coordinate 1,867,957 of NZ_JAVCYK010000001.1, read as the reverse complement.
ATATCGGGCAATCGAATAAGCCCCGGGCAGATACTCCTGAAGCACCTCTGCCGCAAGGACTAACAGCCGGTTAACTTCCTTGTAACCGAGCTTGACGTTCAAAAGCCGGGTCTCTTTGCCGTCCAGCAGGAAAAGGTGAGGGGAAATCTTCGATGAGGAGGTTTGCTTAAGCAGAGCTTGCAGCTGCGATTGAAGTCCCCGAAAATTGCTTAAGCCGGTCAAGGCATCGGTTCGGCTGCTGCGCTGCAGCTTCTCCCGAGCCTTTTCCGCGTTTTCTAAATACACGCAAAAATAATAAGCCATGCTTCCGACGGAGGTATTAAAGATGATGAACTCGATGATGATGGTCGTTAAAAGCTCACGGGACGTAAGGAGGAACGTAAAGCCGATAATGGAAGCGGCAAGATAAAAAAACATCAGCAGAGCCCAATGACTTAGACGAAGGGACCGGTAGAAATACGCTAAGATAGCGGTTGCTATACCACCGACGACGGTAAGCAGGGAACTTGTGACCGCGGCCTCGGATAGGGGGAACAGCAGAATCCGGCCTGCGGCGACAATGAGGGAGCTGATCAGAGCGCCTGGAACGCCGCCTAGTTTCCCTGCGAGCATAATGGAAAGGAAACGGAGGTCAAGAATGCCTCCGTCCTGTAAATGGATTGAATAATACATGAGGAGATTACCGACGACACCGTAAAGGATACCATAAAACATCGAACTGAACCGTACATCCTGTCTGTACCTTTGTAATGTATGATTGAGGCGATGAATCAAAAACATGTGGGAAAGCAGCAAAGCCGCATTAAGATACAGGACAGAGAGCATAAGAAATAGTCACCCTTGGTGTAATTATTCGTTACATAATATAGTTTAGCTATGAACGTATCATTAGTAAAATAAAATATTTTTTTACTTCTGTTTACCGATCACATGAAAAAAGATCAGCAAAAAAAACGGGCAAAGCCTTGCTGTGCAAGGCTTTGCCCGTTCATTCGGTCCGAAGCTTAGTCTACAAAGGACTGCAGCATCCAGACATGCTTCTCCAGCTTGGATCGAATGTCCACCAGCAGATCGATCGTTCCTTCGTCATGCGCATCCTCCGCCGCTGCCATCGTTTCCGTCAATTCTCCGAGCAATTGGCGAAAATCGTCCGTAAGCTGTATTACCATCCGTTCCGCCGACAGGTCATGGCTATCCTCCCGGATCGAGGCAGCCTCCATGAATTCTCTCATCGTTGAGACCGGGACGCCGCCGAGCGCCAGCACCCGCTCCGCCAGCTCGTCCAGAAAGCGGTCCGCCTCCTGGTACAGCTCCTCGAACTTCGTATGCAGCTGAAAGAAGTAGGCTCCTTTGACAAACCAATGGTATTGGTGAATCTTTATGTAGAGTACAGCCCAATTCGCCACCTGCCGGTTCAGCAATCGATTCAGTTCTACTTGGTTTGCCGCCAATGTTGGATTTGTCATCTTCAGAGTCCTCCTTATTCATTTGAAATATTGGGCGGACAGCCCGGGCCGGCGCAGCAGCACCCGGACCGTCCGTATCACAGCGAACACTTGGTCTCGTGTCCGCTTGTCCATCATTTAACCTCAGAACAGGGGAGCGAAACAGGGGCAAGCCGATGTTTCAATAGACGGAAATCCGGTTAAGAATAGGAGAATGAGTACATGTGGAGGTGGAGGCAACCAATGACTCCAGACCGTGACTTTCAATTACAAACGGAACGAACGGAGCTTGCGAATATCGTTTCACTGCAGGGGGAGCTGGACTTGTCCAAGGTGGGCGATTTGCGGCAGGCGCTTGACCCCTTCGTAGCGGATACCGACCGAAGGCTGGTTTTGAACCTGAAGCAGCTCCAATACATTGACAGCACCGGGATCGGTGTGATTGTATCGGTGTTGAAGGCAAGAGATGTACTGAAGGCCGAATTTCGGGTGGAGGAGATTCCTCCCAAAATCAAACGCCTGTTCGACTTGACCGGCATCACGCCGTTCTTGCATATAAGCGAGACCAACGCCAGCTGAGGCACGGCCCAATTAACGGTTATAGAAAGGATCGAAGCGAGAGTATGAAACCGGAAAAAGTACATTTGACCGTACCCGCACAGGCGGAATATATTGATCTGGTCCGGCTTACGCTGTACGGCATCGCTTCCAAGCTCGGATTCTCCTATGAGGAAATCGAGGACATGAAGGTGGCTGTTGCCGAGGCATGCAACAATGTGGTTGTTCATGCCTACGACCCCGGGATGCCGGGCAGCATGGAAGTATGCTTTGAGCGCGTGGGATCGGCACTGAGTATTTCCGTGAAGGATCAGGGACCGAGCTTCGATTACGCCGAGAAAGCAAGCAAGGCCGGCTCGCTGCATGACAAGAGCTTGAACGAAATCAATGTGGGCGGGCTCGGTATTTATCTGATGCAGGCTCTGATGGATCACGTCGAAGTAAAAACCGGCAACGGCACCGAGGTGATTCTGACGAAGACGGTCAGCCAAAGCGAGGAAATGGTATGAATATGCACTCGGAGCGATTCGAAGGCCAGCGCGCTGAGGAGTTGATACTCCACTATCAGAAGACGGGCTGTAACGAAACCGCGACCGTCTTGCTGCAGCATTATGAACCAATGGTGAAAATGGCAGCCGGCAAAATGTCGCGCAATCGCCCCGATCTCTTCGAGGACCTCTACCAAGTGGGGCAGATGTCTGTGCTTCGTCTTTTGAAGCAATTTGATTTTTCCTTGGGCGTACAGTTCGAGGCATATATGATGAAAAGTGTCATCGGCCATATGAAAAATTATCTCCGTGATAAATCCTGGTATGTGCAGGTGCCTCGGCGGATCAAGGAAAAAGGAAATCAGATCCAGCAAATTATCGACACGTTGACGGTGCGCCTGGAACGGTCGCCGAATGTCGACGAAATCGCTGCGGAGATGGGGCTGTCGGTGGAGGAGACGATCGAAATTCTCGCCGGCCGCGAATATTATCATTATGTTTCGCTGGACACGCCGCTGTCCTCGGAGGATAACGGATCGACCATCGGCGATGTGATCGGCTCCTTAAGCGACGCTTACCAGCTGGTCGAAACGCGATTGGATCTACAGGAGGCGCTGGTTCATCTTAAGCCGGAGGAGCAGAAGGTGCTCCAGCTTGCCTATGTCGAGGGGCAGTCTCAGCGAACGATTGCGGCGCAGCTGAACGTATCGCAGATGAGCGTATCCCGGATTCAGAAGCGGGCCTTGGATAAGCTGAAGGCGTTCTTTCAGGAGTCCGCCGGAGGGAAGGAATCGTAGAACACGTCCTTGATCGAGGGCGTGTTTGCTTTGTGCCGTTTCGTAACAAAAAAAGCGGTTCTCCCCCGGTCTCCAAGAGGAATAACCGCTTATCCATCATCAGGCTCTCCGGTTTGCGGAGCCTCGGGAAATCAGACCGAGCAGAAGGGTAAACAGCGCCGCGCCGAGCACGGAGGGAATAACCGCAAAGCCGGCAATGATCGGTCCCCACGACCCTAGCAGCCAATAGCCGATCCAAGCGCCGGCGAAGCCGGCCAGCATGGCGCCGAGAATACCGCCGGGCATGGTGCCCGGTGCAACGGCGGAACCTACGGTTCCGATCACCATCGCCATCAGCAGAGTAATCAGCAAGCTCATCATGGCAAGCAGCTCCTTTCATCACGTAAGATGATTTCGCTTGTCCTGATATTACCCGCTTTGGCCGGCGATGAACCAAATCAGGGAGCCGTTAATAATCAGACCCATCCTGCTCTTTTCTATACATGCCCGAGTGAAGCAGGTCGATGTTCCAATGGATCGACTTCAGGCTATAGTCCGCTAGTGGCTTCTTCCCGTAATCGGTAAGCCTGGCCCACGCCTTGAAATCCTGCTTATAAAGGACGTGCTCAAGTCTCAGCACATCCGATTGCTTATCTTTACCCGCTTGGAAGGCGGAGGTAATCTCCTTTGCGATTTCCTTCTGGGCCTGCTGTTTAAGAAGCTCGTCCGATTCCTCCCCGGTCAACTCGTTGATGCGGCAGCCGACATGGCCCTCGATGCGAAAGCTCGCCTTACCGCCCGTCACCTCGGACTTGATGGCACGCACCGGGTTTCTGCACACCAACGATGAAGTCGGCAGCCCGTCAACGGAGAGGCTCAGGGTCACCCTATCGGTGTCCCTTTCTACCCACCGGGTACCGATCCCTTGCTCCAGAGGGAAATAGACGGCAGGATGATCCTTGTACAGGGCATAGACACCGTCCTTATACAGCAGCGGCTCGTCCTTCTCATCCATCTTCCAACTTTTGCGGGTGATTCCCAAGGAGGGGAGAAGCACGGTGTTGCCCGGCTCTCGCAGCTCCGCTATGAACCGCTGATATCGCATAGGGATGATCGTCGAGCTTTGGCGGTGATTCATCTCGGGCTGATGCAATATGGTGGAGAGGGAGGACAGGTTAAAGAACGATTTGGTGCTGAAAATATCGACGATCGACGATTTCGTCCCATAGACCCATTGGGAGAAGCGGATTTCCCTGAAACGGATCATACTATCAAAGTCCTCTGCGCGAAGTCCCTTCCGAAGAAGCTTATCACCGATGACCAAGGCCGATACGTGGCCCCAGAACATTTCCTGCTGTGCGGCGCGATTGATATCGTGAAACGCCTCCGCTAAGCTTTTACCTTTCCCTGTCCCTACGAAGACCGGAGCCTCTTGACCAGGCTTGCCGCCCCCCTGCTGCTTGGCTACATTCGTGAAATCCAGCAGCTGTACGTAAACCACGTACTTCCCGTCTATATAATCGATCCCGACCGCCGTACTGTAGTTGATATCCTGCATCGTCTTCACGTCCCAGCAGCCGGACAGCAGCAGAAGACTACTGATGAGCGCCGCCGTTCTCCAGTATATGCTGCGCATGAATCAGCTCCTCCTTACCGGTTAGGTTTCCTGGACCGCAGAAAGGCGGGGATTTTGGGCTGCAGCCGCAAGGGAAGCTGCAGCAAAGCCTGGGGCCATTCCTTCCAGGAGGGAGGAGAAATCGGCGCAAGATAAGAAACGCCGAACGACCGCTGCACGGATAAGTATAAAACCGTGGCGAAGATCCCCATGAAAAACCCGTACATGCCGAGCAAGGAAGCGCAGGTCAAAATAAAAAACCGCAGCACCGAAACGGTTCCATTCAAGGACTGATTCACCAGGGTAAACGAGGAAACCGCCGTTAATGCCGATACAACCAGCGTCGTCGGGGAGGTGACTCCCGCTTGAATGGCTGCGTCACCGACGATCAGGCCTCCTACCACAGCTACCGTTTGTCCTACGGCACGGGGAAGCCTTAGCCCCGCCTCCCGAAACAGCTCGAACAGACCGAGCATGAAGTACAGATCCAGCGAGCCGGACATCGGTAGTCCCAGCTTCGAGGAGGTAATGGTAGCCAGCAGCGGGAAGGGAAGCTGATCCATATGGAACGACGTGAGAGCAACCCAGAAGCCGGGCAGCAAAATTGCGATCAGCAGGCCGATTAATCGCAGCAGCCGTTCAAGAGACACGAAATAGAAGGGGAGGTACATATCCTCCGGAGATTTCAGAATGGCGGTTAAATTCGCAGGACCGATGAGCACCATCGGGGAGCCGTCAACCAGAATGGCAAGGCGACCCCGCAGCAGACTTTGAGCCACGAAGTCAGGTCTTCCGATATAATCGAACAGCGGGAACAGCGGATATTTCGTATCCGCAAGCATCTCTTCCAGCTGGGAGCTGCCGAGCAAGGCATCCACATTTACCCGCCGGAGTCTGCTCCGGGCTTCTTCCACTATGGCAGCGTCGGACACATCGTCTATGTACATCAAGGAGACTCGGGTATTGCTCCTTCGGCCGATCTGGAAGGATTCGTTGCACAAGCTGTTGCTTCGAATCCGCTTGCGGATTAGCGCCGTATTGATTGCGAGCTCCTCCGTGAAGGCATCCCTCGGGCCCTTTACCGAAACTTCCGTGCTGGATTCCTCGGGCGTTCGTTGAGGGAGCTTCGCAATGTCGAGCGAGTAGAGCAGCTGCTCCTTCTCGAACAGCAGCAGCAAGTGCCCGGAATAGATCCGGGTCACCGCATCCTGGAAAGGCGAGAAGGGAAGTGAAGTCAGCTGCAGCTGGTTCTGGGATAATGTCTCCGTCAGCAGTCCCGGCTCCTGCTCGGCGAGCATGACATTCAGGGAAGGAAGAACATGCTCGTTCAGCTGCTCCGTATCCGCCATCCCTTCGCAATACAGCAGCACCACGCTATGCAGTCTGCCGGGCTCTCCCAGCTGATGATGATGTATCTGGACATCCGACGATTGGGCAAAAAAGTTCCGCAGCCTTTGTTCGTCCCAACGCTCCATGAGCTTCCCTCCTACTGATGTAATTCCGATTGTGGGTTAAGACGTTACTTCCTTCTTCGCTGCCGGAAGAAATGCAAATAGGGCGATAAGCGCCGTGAGCAGTATCCAGATAGCGAATAGGGACGGATAATACACCTGCTTTAACAGCTGCATAAACTCCATATCGCTAAGCTCAAGCAGGCTGACGCCCATAATCAGTGCGGCAGCTCCGATAAGGATGCCGTTCCGGTAACGCCTCTGCTTCAAAGGAATGATGTCTGACAATATAAACAGCATAAGTGAGATTCGGATAAAAGCGCCCGAGAGCCATTGGTAGATGGAGAGGAAGTCCAGATGGGAGATGAATTTGCCGATCATCACCATTCTCCATTGCTCGAAGGCCGGGTATCTGAGATGCGCGGATTCGAACGGTCCGAATAAAGAAATGGAGCCCATTAGCGGTCCTATGGTAAGTCCCGACAAAATGAGCACCACGGACAGCAGCGGCATTAGCCGAATCGGGCCTTTGACATGGTGCTGAATAAACAATAAAAGCATCAGCTCGCCGGTCGCCTCTCCGAGATAAGGAAGTGCTTGCATCGTAGGGCCAATGCCATGAGTGAATAGCGGCGTGAGCAGCGAATAGTCCTTGAACTGAAAATTCGTAAACATGACGAAATACCCGAGCAGAACGACACCCGGAAGGAAGATGCCGGAAATAATCGCTATGGATTCGATTCCCGCCATCGCGGCAAGCACACAAAGCAGGAGGAAGGTGGCGCCGATGACGGACAATGGAGTCAGGGGCAGATAGGATACGTGCGTCCACATGGCGGTATCTCTCAGGGAAACAAATATCGAAGCGAGCAGCAGAAGAAGAACCGGAAGGGCTACAATCATCGCAGCGAAGGTTCCGTAACGCATCCGAATCCAGTGGAGGATCGGCAGCCGGTCGGAACGCTTGATCATGCCGTACCAAAGGAGGGCCCATAAAAGGGCGGGGATGATCATAATGACGACAGCCATCCAGGAATCCCGCTTCGCGGTTTCGAGCAGGAAGGGCAGAAGGATCACATGATTATTCACCCCGATGACAAGAATCAGCATCATGTAGGCCTGCAATGGGGTAATGGTTCGCTTGGTCATCGTCGTCCTCCCTTGGTAAATATCGCATCAAGGGTAGTATGCGGAATCTTTTGCCATGATTATGCATTTCTTTGTCGGCTAGGATGAACTTTTTGCCATGGAAAGGGAACCTTTTCCTTCCTGTACCGTCCAATGTTTTGAGAGGTGAACACCGGTGGCCTTTGAATATTTGAAGTCGCTCTCCTCAGGGATGGATAAGAGCGCCATTCTGCAGGAGTTAATGGCGGCCTATGGCGAGGATGTGTGGAACTATGCCTTCTTCCTCACACGCAAGCCCGAGCTGGCCGACGATATAACGCAAGATGTGTTTGTGAAGGTGTTTGAGCGGATTTACACATTCCGCGGGGAAGCCTCCGTCAAGACGTGGCTGCTCACGATTACGCGCAATTTGGTACGGGATCACTGGCGTTCGGCCTGGTTTCGCAGAGTCATTCCCTTCGGCGTGCTGCAGCGCGAAGAAACGATGGCTTCGGCGGAAAGCCAAGCGATCGGCAGTCTTGTCACCGAGCAGGTATGGCAGGTGGTGCTGGGCCTGCCCGCCAAGCTGCGGGAGGTGCTGCTGCTGCATGCTCATCATGGCCTAAGCTACGCTGAGATCGCCCGGCTGCTGTCCGTCTCGGAGGGAACGGTCAAGTCGAGGCTTTATCGGGCGCGGGCCAAGGTTTCGGAGCAGTTACATCAGGCGGAAGGAGGTGACGGACGATGAAGCGGATGGAGCCGGAGGCATGGGAGAAGCAGCTGACTAGGCTGCCGCTGAAGGAAGGGGGCTTCTCCAAGGAGCTGATTCAGAAGGTGAAGGAGCGAACCGAGGTGGAGAAGATCGGAGGTCGTAAACGCAGCAGCTGGCTAAGGCTGAGCCCGGTGCTGGCGGCGGCAGTACTGATGGCCGCGGGGTTGACGCAGCAGGAGGCGATCGGCACGCTTCTGACCAAGCTTTCCAAGCCGCAAGAACGAATGGCATTGGAAGCCATGGATAAGGAAAAGGAGCAGAAGCTGAAGGTGTATTATTTTCACGAGGACACCTTCATGGCCAATTATGGCAAGGCATTTATCATTCGCTATCCGAATACGGATCTGGAGATCGTCTCTCACCCGAACGGACCGGCAAGCAGCAGCGGACCGAGCCCGGAGCAGCTGATCGAGCAGCGGCAGCCGGATGTCTTGGCCCTAACGCTGGAGCAATACGAACGCATGGCTTCCGAGGGCAAGCTGTATGCGCTGGATGCCGTTATGAAGCAGGACCGCTATGATCTGCAGGGCCTTTACAGCGGCTTGACTGAGGTGCTGCGGGACAAGGGGGGCGGCAGTCTATACGGACTCGCGCCGCAATATAATCAGCGGGCGCTCTTTTATAATAAAGAGCTGTTCGACAAATACGGTATTCCTTATCCCAAGGACCAAATGAGCTGGGAGGAGCTGTTGCAGCTGGCCCAAAGGTTCCCGGCCGCGGCGGAAGGCGATAAGCTGTACGGGCTTACGATAGGCACGGCCTACGATCCCATGCAGCTGGTGCAGGAGGCGGGGAGAGCCAAGGGGCTGCAAATCATCGATGACGCGGGGCAGCAGGTAACGGTGAATACCCCGGAATGGAAACAGCTGTACATGCAAACGATGGAAGCGTTCCGCAAAGGGAGCTTACATCTGCCCGAAGTGATCATGGGAAGCATCACGATGGAAGAGCTGTATAAGAAAAATCCCTTTATCATGGGCAAGGCGGCTATGTCGCTTCAGACGTACAGCTATGTGCGAAGCTTGGAGGAAGCCCAGAACAATTATAAGCTGTCCGCCTTCCCCTGGGAGCTTGCAACCGAGCCGGTGGATCCCTCGAGGCCGAAGGAGACGACATCGTTCACCGTACCGACTGTGTATGCGGTGAACGCCAAATCGCCCAACAAGCGGACCGCTTGGGAGCTGGTCAAATTTATTGCCAGCGACGAGATGGCGCGCAAAATGGATTCCGGTTCCGGCTCGTGGGGAGTACCGGCCCGCACCGGCGTATTGAAAACAAACGAGCATCGGCTTGAGGTGTTTACGATGCTGAAGCCGGCTGTTCCGGCTTCACCTAAGAATGTGCCGTCTTCCTTCTACCAGTCGTTCAATGAGCTTGCGATGCAGCAATCCCAGGCGGTGCTGGCGGGAAGGAAGGCCGTGGACGCTGCCCTGAAGGAGCTGCAGGAGGCCGGTCAGCAGGCGCTTGTCAGAGCCAAGGCGGAAGCCAAGTGAACAAAGGGGATCTCGATGGCATGAAACAGATGACCTATACGAAGTTATTCCTGATGGGCGCACTCCTGATGAATGTGCTCGGCTGCAGTCAGGAGCAGCCGGCCGTCGCGGAGGCGACTCAGGGCAAGCTGAAGGTTGCGTACTACGACAAGCAGGCGTTCGACCTTCAGTACGGTGACTATTATGCAGTCATGTTCCCGAAGCTGGAAATCGAAGTGATCGAGACGAAGCCGGCGAGCGGCGCGGGCGGGGATCGGCTTCAGGAGCTGGAGCGGCTGATGGACAAGGAGCAGCCTGACCTGCTGCTGCTGGACAAAAACAGCTACGGGAGGCTGGCAGGAGCAGGGAAATTAGTATCCCTGGACTCGATGATCCAGAAGGACCGCTTCGATATTGAAAGTATGCTTCCCGCGTCGGTACAATTTTTGCGCAGCAAGGGAAACGGGCAGCTGTACGGCTTGGCCCCGCAGTTCAGCAATTCCGTGCTTTATTACAATAAGGAGCTGTTCGACCGTTACGGCATCCCTTATCCGAACGAGAAGACGACGTGGGAAGATTTTTACCGGGTGGCAGCGAGATTCGGAGGGGAGCAGGAGGAGCCGAAGGTGTACGGGTATCACTTTCCCTTCATGTCCAGCGTGTACAATATGGTCTTCCAAGCCGGGAGAATGCAAGGGCTGAGCTTCTGGACGGAGGACGGCAGCAGGGCTACGGTGGACACGCCCTCCTGGCGCCGGGTGGTTCAATCGGTGAAGGAAGCCGTTCGCAGCGGCAGCACACCGGCTCCTGCAGATACGAAGAAGCAGCGATGGGAAAAGGAGGATTTGGAGAAGGCCGATCTCTTCGGTCAGGGACGGGCAGCCATGACGATCAATACGACCTGGCAGATCGATCAGCTGAAGCGGAGCGGCAGCAAGGTGTCATGGGACATTGCCCCGCTGCCTGCGGCCGAAGGCGGGAAGCGGTACAGTCCCGATTTTTCCTTGAGCCCGATCTACAGCATTTATGCCGGAGCGGGGAATGTGGAAGCCGCATGGCAGGTCATCCGGTACTTCCACAGTACGGAGGCCGCCAAGGTCGAGAGAAAGACGTCGCAGGCTCTGCTGACCCGCCAAGGGTTTGTAGGGCAGGAGGAGGGACGGAGCCTCCGGATCTTCTATGACGTTGCTTATGACGAAGCAGCGGATCAGGCGCTCCACGCGCCGCTGCACTTAAGCTTCTATGAAGGCTTCGACCGGTTCGCTGAAGAGGAGCTGGACGCCATTATGCAAGGCCATGCGACTGTGGAGCAGGGGCTGCAAAGGCTGGAGCAAAGAGCACAGCGTCTGCTGGAAGAGAGCAAGGCGGCAGCTCAATTGAATGAATAACGTATCGACTCCCATTCATGCAAATAGTATGATGGGAGTATTTACTATGTCTACATGCAGTCCAAGGGGGACGGAAGCACATGGCGGAGAGAAGTCAGCCCATCGACCTGCAGCAGGAGCATCTGCTTCGCAGCTACTTGGAAAATACGCAAATGAACCTGCACATCGCGACCTATACGAAGGTGTCGCATACCTGGGGATCGCCTCCTCATACACCTGACGTGAACCGCTTGTATTACATTCGTGAGGGAGAAGGCTGGATCAAAATCAAGGGACGCCATTATGAGCCCCGGCCGGGCCAGCTGATTCTACTCCCGGCAGGAGTGCGGCTGTCCTTCGGTACGCAAGCGTGGGGCAACACGTACGGCAAGTATTGGTGTCATTTTACCTCGACGGTGGGGGATATCAGTTTGTTTCAGATGCTGGATGTTCCTTATGTATTGGATTTTCCCGATGAAGGATGGCTCGAGCAAAGGTTCCAGGAGCTGATCAAGCACCATAGCCAGCCTACCTTGACCTCGCCCCTGCGCATCAAATCGGTGCTGCACGAGCTCGTATCGGCCTACATGGAGACGGCGGCTGAGCAGGAGCGGGGGGTCCGCATGGTGCATTTAAGCGAAACGGGCAAAATCAACAGCGTCCTCGCCTACATCGATGAGCGTCTGCACGAGCCGATTACCGTGGAGGAGCTGGCGCAGCTGGTGCATTTTCACCCGAATTACTTCATGCCGTATTTCAAATCGATGCTGGGCGTCTCGCCCATTGCGTATATCAATCGCAAACGGATGGAGAAGGCGCGCGAGCTGCTGGTCACAACGGAGCTTACGGTGACGGACGTCGCGGAGCAGGTAGGCTTCGAGCTGTATTACTTCTCCCGGTTATTCAAGCGAATGAACGGGATGTCCCCGAGCGAATTCCGCAAGCTGATGCAGAGACTGTCTACTGATTAGGCAGCTCTGTGGCCGGACTAGGCCTGCGGCGAACGCTTGAATTGATGAGGAGTCAGACCGACGTGCTTCTTGAACATTTGGCAAAAATACGAGAAGTTGCTCAGCCCTACCAGCTGCCCGATTTCCTGAACGGGAGCGTCGGTCGTCTTGAGCAGCCAGCACGCCTGCCGGATGCGCCGGGCGGTCAAATATTCGGTGATGCTGCTGCCGACCGTCATCTTGAACACGGCGGATACATGATTGGGCGAGAGATGAATGGCATGTGCCAGCCTCTTGAGCTCGAAGGGCTCCATGTAATGCGACTCGATCCACTCCATGATCCTCTCCGCGGTATAGGATGGCTTGGAAGGGGCGCCAGGCAAATCGGTGAGCGGACCGGCCGTTGCTTTGAGCTGATGAAGGAGAGCGGTTAAGAACAGAAGCTGCTCCTCCAAACGTTCTTCTTGGGAAGCGTTTGCAAGGATGGGCCTATGGACTTGGAACAGCTGCAGCATCGCCTCCTGAGAGAGCTTGGTGAAGCATTGCTCGGTCAGCGCGCCCTTCCACAGCTTGGTGAAGAAAGCCCGCAGGGACGGGAAAGAGGCGAGACTGGCGTCAAGCACTGCCGGCTCGAAGACGAAGAGGGACCGGATGTAGGTTTTGTTCGGCAGGTCATGGACCCGAATACGATGCAGCTGGAACGGCTTGAAGAAGAATAATATGCCGGGCCTCAGCTCAATAATTTGTTGCTCCACAATGACGGTTCCATACCCTTCGTGAACGTACAGCAGCTCCATGCCCTGATGAGCGTGGAAAACCTCCACAAATTCGCGCGTGCGGTCCAGCTGAAAGGAAAACTGAGCCGGGTGCCGGTTGAGGTTCATATAGTTCATCAGCTTCAAATCGATCACAGCCCTTCGGTCATCGCCTGGCGGCGACCGTAATATAGCAACATTTTATCATAAGAGGACAAAACTTTGGAGTGCCGAATCGTGCTAAGCTGAAAGCAACGAACTTAGAGGAGTGTTTATCTTGCAGAAGCAGCGATTGGTGCAGCAGTGGGAGCATTATTGCGGGAGTTTGGGCGGTCCTTGGGAAGTGTGGCGCGGGGATAAGCTGAAAAATCATTATAATGTGCCGTGGCAGCCGGTTTCTCTGCCGCACAGCTACAACGGGCTCGACGTGATGGACCCGGACGGCAAGTATTATCAAGGACAGGGCTGGTACCGGGCCAAGCTCGAAGTGAACAATCCGTATCCGGGGGGCCGGACGCTTTTGCATTTCGAAGGGGCTGGGCAGCGCTCGGAGGTATACGTTTATACATGGAAGATCGGAGAGCATCTCGGCGGCTATGACGAGTTTACGGTGGATATGACGGAGGCTGTGGAGCAGGCGGCGGCTATCGAACGTTATCGGGGTCTCGTGCCTGTAGCGGTGATGTGCGATAACAGCAGAGATCTGGAGACGATTCCGTCGGATGCGAGCGATTTTCACCTGTATGGGGGGATCTACCGGTATTTGAATCTGGTGTATGTGCCCAAGGTGAGCTTGCAGCAGGTGCATGTGGAAGCAAGTGAGGTAAGCGTGGCGGGCGACGGTAAGGGATCGTGCCGGGTGAAGGTGCGCGCTTCGTTATATAACCCCGAGAAGTGCTCGGAGGCTGTGAAGCTGGCGATTCGGCTGCATGCTCCGAACGGCGACGTGGTGGCGGAATCGACGCTGGAATGCCTGCCGTGGCAAGGGGAGAAGGAGCTTGCGGTGTACGCGTTGAACGGCGCCTCCTTATGGTCGCCGGGGTCGCCCGGATTGTATGCCTGTACGGTGAGTCTGGAGAGTGTGCACGGTGAGACGTCCGTTCGGGAGCGGTTCGGGGTACGGTCGTTTGAGTTCGTGAAGCGGGGACCTTTTATGCTCAACGGCGAGAGGCTGCTGCTTCGGGGGACGCACCGCCATGAGGATCACGCAGGTGTCGGTCCGGCGATGACGGAGGAGCAGATCCGCGAAGAGATGCAGCTGATCAAGGAGATGGGCGCGAATTTTATCCGGCTTGGTCATTATCAGCAATCCCGCATTGTACTGGAGCTATGCGACGAGCTGGGGATCCTGGTGTGGGAGGAGATCCCTTGGTGCCGCGGAGGTCTCGGAGGCGAGGCGTACCGGCAGCAATGCCGCGATATGCTGACGGCGATGATTACGCAGCATTACAATCACCCATCGGTCATTCTGTGGGGATTAGGCAATGAGAATGATTGGGAATGCGACTTTGATTATTTCGATCAGGAAGAGATCCGCCGGTTTATGAAGGAGCTGCACGAGCTGTCGCATCGTTTGGACGACGGGCGGTTGACGGCGATTCGCCGCTGTGAGTTCTGCAAGGATATTGTGGACGTGTACTCGCCCTCGATCTGGGCCGGATGGTATCGGGGCATCTATACCGATTATGAGGAGAGCTGCCGTACGGCGTTCGAGAATGTCGATTCGTTCTTCCATATGGAGTGGGGCGCGGATAATTTGGCCACCCGGCATGTGGAGAAGCCGTTCACGGGCTTCGAATTCATTCCTAAGGGGGAAGGCGGCTCGACGGATGAGCGCGACGGCGATTACCTTCTGACCGGCGGCGAGCCTAGAGTATCCCGGGACGGGGATTGGTCGGAGACGTACTTCTGCGACATGATCGACTGGTATCTGAAGTGCCAGGAGACGATGGACTGGCTGACGGGGGCGGCGCAGTGGTCGTTCAAGGATTTTGCCACGCCGGTGCGGCCGGATTCGCCGATTCCGTTCCTGAACATGAAGGGCATTGTGGAGCGCGATCTGACGAAAAAGGAAGCCTATTACGTGTTCCAATCGTACTGGGCGGCGAAGCCGATGGTGCGTCTGTACGGGCATACGATGCAGGTACGCTGGGGCCAAGAGGGAGAGCGCAAGCTGGTGAAGGTGTACTCCAACTGCGGGGAGGCGGAGCTTTTCCTGAACGGAGTCAGCCTTGGCGTGAAGCGGCGGGATTCGCAGAGCTTCCCGGCTGCCGGCCTGCGCTGGGAGGCGGTGTTCGTCCCAGGAGTGAATCGTCTGCGCGTCGTAGCGACGCAGGATGGGGTCACGGTGGAGGATGAGCTGACGTTCGAGTACCAGACGGAGGCATGGGGAGCGCCGGCACAGCTGCGGCTGACGGCCGAGACGTGCGAGGACGGCCGGGTGTACGTCGAGGCGCGGGCTTATGACGCCAGCGGCGTGTTCTGCCCGGACGCTGCGCAGTTCGTGCGCTTCGGGCTCAGCGGCGACGGCCGTCTGCTCGACGGGCTCGGCACGATCCGCGGCTCGCGGCTCGTGCAGCTGGCGAGCGGCCGTGCGGGCATCTACGTCGACCCGGTCGGCGGTCTTCCGGCAGCCATCGGGGAGACGGGGTTCGTCTCGGCGGGAGGCCCGGCGTCGGCGCTGGCCGGAGCAGGAGGCGCACGGACCGCGCCGGTGTCGGTGGTCAGCGTGCGGTGCGAGGGCCTGCCGACGGCGCTGATCACGCTGGGGTAGGTTGGCCGTTCCGGAGCGCTCGGGTGCGTAGGAGTGGCTGAAGGCTTGGGCGGCGGTAGTGTTGCTCGGGTGCGGTAGAGTGAGGTTGGCTGGTGCGCTCAGGATGGCTATGGCTGGGTAGGTTATAAGGTGCAGTGAGGAGTGCCGGCGGTAAAGTGGCTAGGGTGCGTGGAGTAACTGAAAGAACTAAGAGTGTCGTCGGTCGACAAACTCAGGCGATTATGGCTGGATAGTTAGCAAGGTGCAGTGAGGGAAGTCCCTGCGTAACGTGGCTAGGGTGCGTGGAGTAACTTTTCTTGTTCTGCCGAGCTTCATCGTGCAATAAAGCTGAGCGATAGCGGACTTTTAGGGACTTATTTGCGTGTAATGGATGGTTACAAGCAGCTTAGCGGATTTTCAGGGACTTATTTGGCGGAAATGAGCTATTACGAGCAGTACGAAGCCCATTCTCGCCCAATTAAGTCCCTCAAAAGGACTTATTCCTTCCGGGAAGCCTGTTTTCCTAAGAATAAGTCCCTGAAAGTCCTTTATTACCAAATACAGGGGAGATGGACACGAATGAGCACAATCGATTCAAGCAAGTGGCAGAACGCCGTTACGATGCAGGAAGCTCTTCCGGACGTATGGGAGGCGCTGCAAACCAAGGTCGACCGCATGATCGGACAGCTTGGCGGCAAATCTCCGCATGTAGCGAAGGCGGACGGGATCTATGACGATATGCGGCACGACTGGTGGACCTCCGGGTTCTGGCCGGGGATCCTGTGGATCCTGCACGACCAAACGGGCAAGGAGCATTACAAGGAAGCCGCGTGGGGCTGGGATGAGCGCTTCGAGCGCAAAATGATTGAGGACAACAACTTCCACCACGATGTTGGATTCCAATTCTCGCCTACGGCCGTGATCAAATATATGCTGACCGGCGACAAAGACGCCAGAAGACGCGGGCTTCAAGCGGCGAATTTCCTGGCAGGCCGCTTCAACCTGGCAGGCCGGTTCCTGCGGGCGTGGAACCAGGAGAAGATCGGCTGGGCCATCGTCGATTCCTCGATGAACCTGTCGATCCTGTTCTGGGCGGCGGCGGAGATCGGCGATCCGCGCTTCGAGCAGATCGCAAGGGCCCACGCCGACACGGTCATCACCAAGTTCATCCGAGAGGACGGCTCGGTGAACCACATCCTCAGCTTCGACCCGAGGACGGGCGAGCTGATCGAACCGCTCGGCGGCCAGGGCGCCGGGCCGAACTCCTCGTGGAGCCGCGGGCAAGCCTGGGCGCTCCACGGCATGGCCAACACGTACCGGTATACCGGTGACGTGAAATACTTGCACGCGGCTCAGCGCGTCGCGCATTATTTCCTCGCGTGCCTGCCGGACGACTACGTCGCGCACTGGGACTTCCGCGCGGCGGACGACCTCACCGGCCTGCCGCGTGACACCTCGGCGGCTTCCTGCGCCGCCTCGGGCCTGCTCGAGCTGGCCGCTGCGCTGCCGGGCGTCGAGGGCTCGCTGTACCGCCGCGCCGCCGACCGCATCCTGCTCTCGCTCACGAAGCATTACGCCACGTGGGATCAGCCGGGGCACGAGGCGATTCTTGTGGCCGGCACGGGCAACCTGCCTGCAGGCCAGAACATCGACGTCTCCCTTATCTACGGGGACTACTATTACGTTGAAGCGCTCGCCAAGCTGCAGGGCTGGAAGCATCGGATTTTCTAAACATACGAACAAGCCGCAGGCCCCATCTGGAGAACCTGCGGCTTTCCTTTTATTCCGGCACCTTCGCTTCGCCGCGCATGCGCTGCTTGAATTCCTTCGGCGAGCATTGATTGAACCGCTTGAACATTTTATAAAACTGGGCCATATTCGGAATGCCCGCCTCGCAGCCGACCTCCATAATGCTGAGATCCCGCGTCAGCAGCAGGCGCTCCGCCTTCTTGATCCGTTTGTAGTTGACGTAGTCGATGAACGAGAGGCCCATGACCTTTTTGAAATACTTGATAAAATAATGATAGCTCAAATTCAGCACGCTGCAGACGTCCTCGACGGCAATCTTCTCCGCCAAGTGCTGATCCACATAATCGAGCGCCGGCCGGATGCGCATGAGCTCCTCGCTCTCGGTTCCCTGCAGAAGGCCGCGAGAGTCGTATCTCAGGAGCAGCAGCAGCAGCCGCTTGATCGAAGCGCTGATCGCCATCTCGTAGCCGCGCCGTCCTGATTGCGATTCCTCGAAAATGTCCATAATATGCAAGTAAGCTTCCTTGCGGGCCTCGGGATGCTCCCGAAAAATATAGTTCATCACCCCAAGCGGCCGTGTGAGCTCCGAGAAGCAGTGCAGGTACGGCATCGTGCTCTGGTCAAAATGCTGCGCCAAATCTACCTGGAACACCACATAGCGGAGCTCGCCCGGATGCTGCTTATGCGTGCGGTGCAGCTGAGAGGAGCCGAGGAGATAAACATCGCCGGGTCCCAGCACATGGTACTCATGCTTGGTTTGGATCCCGAGCTCCCCCTCGACGATCACAAGGAATTCCACCTGTTTATGATAATGCCAGCGCCAGAAGCCACCCGGCTTGCCGTGGTGCGGTCTGGACTCGTGAATTTGCCATATTTTGAGAAAAAGCAGCGGATTCTGATAAATAACCTCTTCGTTGACGATATCGGGACCGGTCTCGACTACAGCAGGCACGGCGGCAGCACCTCGGATTGTAAAAGGTTGGATAAAACAGGATTGCATAACGTTATGAAAGATTAACACCACTAAGTATACCATGATTGCCAGGGGGAAGACAGTTTTGGATATAGATCAAACAAGATCGAGAATATCTTTTTGCCTGTCCGAAGACTATACTCAAGGTACATAAGAAACCACTATGGGAGGTTGCCTGCATTATGAGCCAAAAGCTGCGAGTTTTTGTGTGGAACGAATTCCGCCATGAAAAAGAAAACGAAAAAGTCCGTTCGGTATACCCTGACGGGATTCATACCGCTATCGGAGAAGGATTAGGCACCGAGGTGGAAGTGAGCTATGCTACGCTAGACGATCCCGAGCACGGGCTGAGCCAGGAGCGTTTGGACAATACGGATGTGCTCGTATGGTGGGGGCACAAGGCGCATGGCG
Source organism: Paenibacillus sp. GD4 (assembly GCF_030846225.1). Taxonomy (NCBI): domain Bacteria; kingdom Bacillati; phylum Bacillota; class Bacilli; order Caryophanales; family Paenibacillaceae; genus Paenibacillus; species Paenibacillus sp. GD4. The sequence goes on along the minus strand of NZ_JAVCYK010000001.1, from coordinate 1,849,316 downwards.
AGGTGCAGGATGAGATCGTGAACCGTGTGCACCAGCGCGTGCTGAAGGGCATGGGGCTTGTTGTGCTTCACTCGGGTCATTTTTCGAAGGTTTTCAAGAAGCTCATGGGCACAACCTGTGACCTCAAATGGCGCGAAGCCGACGAAAAGGAACGCCTCTGGGTTGTGGCTCCGGGACATCCGATTGCGGAGGGCATCGGCGAGTACATCGAGCTTCCTCAGGAAGAAATGTACGGCGAGCATTTCGATATTCCGGCGCCGGATGAGCTGATCTTCGTGAGCTGGTTTGAAGGCGGCGAAGTGTTCCGCAGCGGCTGCACGTTCCATCGCGGGTCGGGCAAAATCTTCTACTTCCGTCCGGGTCATGAGACATACCCTACGTATTACAATGAGCAGATTCGTACGGTCATCCGCAACGGCGTCCATTGGGCGGCTCCGACGACGCGCGAATATCCGAAGTACGGCAATCATAAGCCGCTGGAAGAAATCAAAGCGAAGTAAGTTATGGTTAAAAAAGAAGGCTATTCCCCCGCTGATCCATAAGTGCTGCGGGCGGAATAGCCTTCTTTTGTCTGTTACCAGCCGCGCTGGTACTGCTTCGGCGGCGTCAGCTGCACGCCGAGAGCCTGCGCAGCGGTTCGCGCCCAGTACGGGTCGCGCAGCAGCTCGCGGCCGAGCAGCACGAGGTCCGCGCGGCCGTTCTGTAGGATTTCCTCCGCCTGCTGCGGCGAGGTGATCAGGCCGACCGCCCCAGTGGCAATCTCCGCACCGCGGCGGATGGCCTCCGAGAAGGGCACCTGGTAGCCGGGATACGCTGCAGGTGCCGCCGGTACGACCGCGCCGGAGCTGACGTCGATGAGGTCGACGCCCTGTTCCTTCATGCGCGCGGCGTAGTACACGTAATCCTCCGGCGTATTCCCGGCCGGATCGTACTCGTGGGCCGATACGCGAACGAAGAGCGGGCCGTCCCAGACGGATCGCACACCGTCGATGACGTCCTGCAGGAAGCGGTACCGCCGGTCGCGGTCACCGCCATAGGCATCGTCGCGCTTGTTGGCGAGCGGCGACAGGAATTCGTTGATCAGGTAGCCGTGCGCCCCGTGGATCTCGATGACGTCGAAGCCGGCTTCCTTGGCGCGCCGCGCTCCCTGCACGAAGGCGTCTATCGTCTCGCGGATTTGCTGCTCGCTCATGGCTTCGGGCGTCTTTGATTTCTCGTTGAACGCAATCGCGGACGGAGCAAGGATCGGGCCGTCGATCATCGCCTTGCGTCCGGCATGGGCCAGCTGGATGCCGATGTGTGCGCCTTGCTCGTGGACGAGCTCCGTGAGCTCCTTCAGCCCGGCGATGTGCTCATCGCTCCAGATGCCGAGGTCCTGCGGCGAAATGCGTCCCTGCGGGGTTACCGCCGTCGCCTCCACGATAAGGAGGCCGACGCCACCGACCGCACGGGTAGGGTAATGCACCTTGTGCCAGTGGTTCACCTTGCCCGATTCGTCGCGGCAGGAGTACATGCACATCGGGGACATCACGATGCGGTTCTTGAAGGTTACTTGCTTGATCGTATAAGGGGTAAACAGCATAGTATGTAAACACTCCTTTGCAGTGGATGGTTTGTTGAGAGTCGGGGTGTAATTATTATACCCAAGCTGCTAACAAAAAAGAAGCACGGGTACCTGCTCCCATGCTCCTTCCCTAATGCGTTGGCCCTTATAGAGCTTACCGTCTGCGCCGACGTCCCCGCACCGGACCGGCTCCGCGGCGCTTCCGTCTGCGGCGCCGCCGGCCGGTCGGCGCCAGACCGTCCAAGTCGTAGTCGGTAGACTCCGATTTCACGCTTCCCCCTTTGGCGATCGAGCCGAAGAGCAGCTTCGCCATCGGCGCCATCTGCTGGAACATCGAAATCATTTTCTGCGCCTGCTGCATGCGGGTCATGATGCCCTCAATACCGCCCATTTTATCGACAAATTGCTTAATCTGGTTCATATTGAGGCCGCTGCCGCCCCCGGACCCGCCGCCGAACAAATTGCCCAGCGCCCCGCCGAGTCCTCCGCCCCCGCCGGCTCCTCCTTCCATGCCCCCCGAATAAGGAGCAGGAAACTGCGCTCCTCCAAGCCCCGGATAATCCCCATACGGATTACCGGAGGCAAAACTGCGTGTCTGCACATCCTTGCCTTGGTTACCGATGATCGGTTTTTGATAGCTCATAGCTTCACAGTCCTTTTATACATAGTTTTGTTGCAAGGCTGTCTGCCCTGCGGGCTTTTGACTATAGACGAATTCCTAGTATACTGTATGAGATAGGCGAATGGTTGGATTGGACTCCTGTCACGGTTTTCCGGAAATTCGGAGATTTTACCCCATTACCGCATAAAAATAGTAACGTTTCGCTAATCTAAAGGGAGGAATTCATCCCCAGATGTCGAATACACTCTTAACAGAGTCTTACCATAGAAAAGCGACGGCGGATCAGGCGGAAACGGTAATCCCTGCCCTATCGCAGAAGTAATGATGACCATCAAGGGGTTGAACGAAACCATGCAATTAAAGAAGCTTAACGATAAAGCGATTGACCAGCTGTTCGAGGCGATCCTCACACTTAAGGATATTGAAGAATGTTATGTGTTTTTTGACGATCTGTGCACGGTGAACGAGATTCAGTCGCTGTCGCAGCGGCTTGAAGTGGCGAGAATGCTTCGCAAGGGCAATACGTACAACCAGATCGAGGCGGAAACCGGCGCCAGCACGGCGACGATCTCCCGCGTGAAGCGGTGTCTGAACTACGGCAACGACGGGTACAAAATGACCCTCGAGCGCCTCGGACGCTAACGAATAGACAGTCCGCCCAAATCCTTCTCGCCTAGGGGTGAGCGGGATTTTTCGTGTTCCGGTTCCATAAGCTGGGCTTGCAGGAGGGATAACACATGGCAAAACACGGTATATTAGTCATAAGTCACGGCTCGCGCAGCGAAGCGTGGGTCAGGCTCGTGGATGAGGCGGTTGCGGGAGCAAGGCTGCCGGCTGACGTGCCGGTGTTTCCCTCGTACCTGGAGCTGGTGGAAGGGCGATTGATCCAGGACGGAATTACCTATCTGGAGGAGCTTGGGGTCACGGACATCATCGTGGTGCCCTTATTCGTGTCTTCGGGGAGCACGCACATCGATGAGATCAGTTACGCGCTCGGCGTGAAGCCGGAGCCGCTGCTGCCGACGGATATGACACCGTTCCGGATTCGGGCGCGCATTCATATGAGATCGCCGATCGATGACGATCCGGTTTTTGCCGGGATTTTGCATGAAAAAATCAAGCCGTTATCCATCGACCCTTCTAAGGAGCTTCTGCTCTTAGTCGGTCACGGCAGTGTGGAACGGGGCTTCCATACCCTCTGGCGGCGAGGGATGGAGCAATTGGCTAAGCGCTTGCAGGCGCTGGGCGGATACGCGGATGCGAAGACGGCGATGCTGCTGCCCGATCAAATCCAGCTTCGCATGAAGCTGTGGCGGAAGCGGTACGATCCGAAGGACTATACGGTGATTGTGGCGCCGCTTTTTTTGAGCGAAGGATATTTTACAAAGCAAGTCATACCTGAGCGGTTGGCCGGATATGATTATCGATATAACGGACGGGCTTTGCTGCCGCATGAGGGCATTTCGCGGTGGATCGAGCAGCAGGCGGCGCCGATACTAGTGAACGGGTGAGGACGAGATGGCGGTAAGAGCGAAGCGGGCAAGACTGATATATAATCCTTCCTCGGGCAGAGAGGAGATCAAGAAGCGGCTGCCGGACATTCTCCAGCGGCTGGAGCGGGGCGGCATTGAGACGAGCACGCATGCGACCATAGGGGAAGGCGATGCGACGCTGGCGGCGGCCGAGGCGGTGGAACGCGGCTTTGACTTGATCATAGCGGCCGGCGGGGACGGGACGCTGTATGAAGTGATCAACGGCATGGCCGAGAAGGAGAACCGTCCGCCGCTCGGTATTCTGCCGCTGGGGACGACGAATGATTTCGCCCGGGCGCTGGGCATTCCGCGGAGCTGGGAATTTGCGATCGACGTGATCCTGCAGCAGCATACGCGGGTTATCGATGTGGGGAAGATGAATCAGCGCTATTTTATCAACATTGCCGGCGGGGGTTCGCTTACGGAATTGACCTACGAGGTGCCGAGCAAGCTGAAGACGATGATCGGCCAGATGGCCTATTATATGAAGGGGCTCGAGAAGCTGCCGCGGCTGCGCCCGATTGAGCTGCTCCTGCGAACGCCGGAGCGGGAGTTCCATGAGGAGGTCATGCTGTTCCTGATCTCCAACAGTAACTCTGTGGGCGGGTTCGAGCGTCTGGCGCCGGATGCGTCGCTCAGTGACGGCCTGTTCGATGTGCTGATCCTGAAAAAATGCAACCTGGCGGAATTCATCCGCGTCGTCTCCCTGGCGCTGCGCGGCGAGCATTTGGATGACCCGAACATCATCTATCTGCAGACCAACTATATTGAGGTAACGTCGCCGGATTACGTTCAGATCAACCTGGATGGGGAGTTCGGGGGCACCCTGCCGTGCGTGTTTACGAATTTGCCGCAGCACTTGCGTATTTTTGTCGATGAATCGGGGCAATCCACCTATAAGCAGCAAAGCATGAACCTGGCGTTGAAATTTCCTTGGAAAACGAAATCCGGAGTGGACGAAGATGAAACAGAAGAATAAAGAGATGATCGGGGTACCCGTCGAGAAAAATGGAGAGTACATCGCCGATATCATCGGAATCGGGCATGAAGGGGAAGGGGTAGGCCGGGTGAACGGCTTTACCCTTTTTATTGTGGGGGCGCTGCCGGGCGAGCGGGTGCGGGTCAAGGTGCTCAAGATCAAGAAGCAGTATGGCTACGCCAAGCTGCTTGAGATCCTGGAGGCCAGCCCGGACCGCATTGGGGCGCCGTGCCCGATCTATAAGCAGTGCGGCGGCTGCCAGCTGCAGCACATGAGCTATGAGGCGCAGCTTCGGTGGAAGCGGCAGCTGGTGGTGGACAACCTCGAGCGGATCGGGAAGCTGCGGGTTGCTGGTGGAGCGGGTGCGAGTGCTGGTGAGAGTGGGGGCGTTGGGGCTGGGTCCGGCATCGTGGTGCATCCGACGCTGGGCATGAGTGAGCCTTGGCGTTACCGCAACAAGGCGCAGGTGCCGATCGGCTTTGGCGAGGAGGGCGGCCTTGTTGCCGGCTTCTACGCGCAGGGCAGCCATCGCATCATCGACATGGAGGCTTGCCTCATCCAGCATGAGAACAACGATGCCGTTGTCGCGGCGGTGAAGCGCATTGCGCGGGAGCTCGGCATCCGGCCGTACAACGAGGAGACGCAGCAGGGGCTGCTTCGCCATGTGGTAGCCCGGTACGGGTTTAACACCGGCGAGATCATGGTCGTGCTGGTGACGAACGGGGAGGACATTCCGCGTAAGGCGGAGCTTGTCGGTTTGATTCGCGAGGACATCCCGGGTGTCCGCAGCATCGTGCAGAACGTAAATACGCGGGCGACGAATGTGATCTTCGGCGAGCGGACCAAGGTGCTGTGGGGCTCCGAGGTCATCTATGATACGATCGGCGAGGTAAGATTCGCCATCTCGGCGCGGTCGTTCTACCAGGTGAATCCGGTGCAAACGGAAGTCCTTTATAGTAAAGCGCTGGAGTATGCCGAGCTGCGCGGGGAAGAGACCGTCATCGATGCGTATTGCGGCATCGGGACGATCTCGCTGTTCCTCGCCCAGAAGGCGGGCGAGGTGTACGGCGTCGAGATCGTGCCGGAGGCCATCGAGGACGCCCGCCGCAACGCGCTGCTGAACGACATCCGCAACGTGCGGTTCGAGGTCGGCCCGGCGGAGGTCGTCATCCCCGCGTGGCGCGAGAAGGGCATCGCCCCCGACGTCATCGTCGTCGATCCGCCGCGCAAGGGCTGTGACAACGCGCTGCTGGAGACGATCCTCGCGATGCGCCCGGAGCGCGTCGTGTACGTCTCGTGCAACCCATCGACGCTGGCCCGCGATCTGCACGTGCTGGAGGATGGCGGCTATCGCACCGTGCAGGTGCAGCCGGTGGATATGTTCCCGCATACCGTTCACGTAGAATCTGTGGCGTTGTTGGTGAGGAATGGTACAGAGTGCTGAGAATGCAGTGGTGGAGCGGGTTTGGGGAGTAGTACAGATTAGATGGAATTGTGAAACAGAGGCTAGAAAATAGTAGAGTTGACTGATTGTTGACGAAATTAATAGATTAATTGGTGGTTGATCTAATTCTTGATTGGTTAGGGGGGAGACTCCCTTGTTAAATTCACAAAAACCAAAAAGGAGCTTAGCCAAACGTGAACTGCTGCAGTTTTTTTGACCAAATATTCATTTGACGAAAAATTAGAGGCTGTCCTAGCCTATCTAGAAGGAAGAGCATCTTAAAAGACAATTGCACAAGCGCGCAATGTGAGCATCACACCATTAAAACGATGGGTTTATCGTTATCGTGAACATGGTGTGCAGGGACTTGTTTCATCCTATATAAATCACGATATCCAATTTAAAATAGATGTACTTAATTATCTGGGGCATCTATAGAGGAAACCACCGCGCGCTTTAATATATCTTCTGAATCTACTCTCTTTACATGGAAGAGGTTGTTCGAAGCAGGTGGGATTGACGCCCTAAAACCAAAGAAGGGGCGTCCAGAGATAAAAGAAGATAAAAAAACCAGTACCAGTTGAAGGGTCTGTTGTAGCGTTACAAGCAGAACTAGAACGTTTACGAATGGAGAACGCCTATTAAAAAAAGTTGAATGCCTTAGTTCAAAGCAAGGAAAAGTTACGCAGCAAGACAAAGCGCAAGTAGTATTTGAGCTAAGGCTAGAATATCCCGTTACTTCACTACTTCAACTAGCTCAGATTCCACGCAGTAGGCACTATTGCTGGATACGTGCAGTGAATCGTCCGGACAAAGACGCAAGCTTAAAAGACCGTATTAAAGCGATCTATCATGAACACAAAGAGCGCTATGGCTATCGTCGTATCATTCTTACAATTGAACAATGAAGGGCACTCCATAAATCATAAAAAGGTGCAACGCATCATACATGATATGAACTTAAAATCCGTTGTTCGCATGAAAAAATATCGCTCGAGCTCGTATAAGGGAACGGTAGGTAAGATTGCACCCAAACATAGTAGAACAGGATTTCAGCGCTACAAAACCGAATGAGAAGTGGGTAACGGATATTACGGAATTCAAACTCTTTGGGGAGAAGCTGTATTTATCACCTATGTTAGACTTGTTTAACGGGGAGATTATTAGGTATACCATCGGTTCACGCCCAACATATACACTTGTCTCTAGGATGCTGGATAAAGCGTTTGAACGATTGGGGGCCGAGAATAAGCTGCTTATACATTCAGGTCATGAGTGGCTCAAATGCCTCAGTATCAGCAAGCGCTTAGAGAATGCGGGATTACACAGAGCATGTCACGTAAAGCCAACTGTTACGTTAATGCTGTCATTGAAAACTTCTTTGGCATCTTGAAATCTGAGTTTTTGTATACACAGCAATTTGAAAATATCGATCAGTTTAGAGCGGATCTAGATAACTACATTCACTACTATAACCATAAACGGATCAAGGCCAAACTTAAAGGCATGAGCCCGGTAGCATACCGAACTCATGCCTTTTCAACAACCTAATAATATAATGTCTAAAAATTGGGGGTCAGTTCAACGTAAAGTGAAGCTCCTTTTCGTTAAATCTTTTTAATAACCAATTTCATTAGAAATCTAGGGCTTCCTTTGCTTTAGCACTTACAAGGCGAATATGTTCATCTCGAATCTTAGTTCCGAGTGTATTTGAATCGTCAGTTTGATTCAACAATCTTACCAGACTCCTAGTTATTTCTGGTTGCGAGATTTCTTCGGCTAATCTTATTGCAATAATATGTGTTAACTTTTCCCTAAAATTATTCCATGTATCATCGAAAATAATATTGTTTCTGGAGGCTGTAAGATTCAATTGAACATCTTTTGTTAGTTCTAAATCATAATGCACAACAAAAGGCCAGCTGATGGTTTCTGCGGTTTTATCTTTGTTAGTAAAAACTGGGCATTCAACGCTAATCCCGTTTATTGTTAAAAAACCGTTGCTGCTGAGAATTGGAACCGTAAAATCCTGATCACCGATTTTATTGAGTTCCTCTATAGTGCCGATATTCATCTTCACCAGTTTTTTAAACGGAACGTTTTTTCCGTTATATTCCAATATTTCGTTCGTAAGGATGATTTCATCTATAAATTCATGATTCTTAAGGAGTAAATAACACTTAACATCACCTTTTATGCCTAATTCCTCATCATTAATCTGGATGTGATAAGGTTTAATATTATATTCATCTATTGCTATATCTACTAAATTTGCGTTAAAATCAACATTTGTAATTGTATCATTATAAATAGTTGTATTGACTTCAACTTCGATATTTATGTGTCTCAAACAGTCCCTCACGTATTTTAGCATTATGGAGTCCTCTTTTTTATCTAGAGGATCTCCAAATGGATGGTTCTTTTTTAAATAAAGCTTAATGATTGTCCCACTTTTCCCCTTATCCCCATCTTTTACATGAAAGACGCCGGATTGTTCTTCAATTAAAATATTTAAAGGTTCTGAAAATTTAGCAGGACCTATCTTTCTCAGAGTATCTATCTCTACCTTATCTGCTACCATAAAGGCTGATAAAAAGCCAATACCGAACTTAGAGATCGGGGTGAAACTCAGTCGATCTTCATCAGAAAGCTCTTCATTAAACTCGGGTGATCGGTAATAAGACATCCCAATCTTAGAAAAGTAGTTTTCCAATATATGCTTATCCATGCCTAATCCGTTATCTTCAATTTGTAGGGTATAACCCTCTTCCTCTTTCTTAAAATCGATTATTATTTTAGGTGTATATGGATCTCCCCATTTCTCTTCCCTTAAACTACGTAATCTACAAGTATCTATGGCATTTTGAAGAAGTTCCCTTAAGGAATACAATGGATTACCATATAAGTTTGTTCCCATTAATAATTCAATAATTCGAGATTGGTCTAAGTTAAAAGAAATATCTACGAATTTATATTTTTCTTTGCCTTGTTCATCTGTTTCCCTGGTAATTTGAGTACTTACTACGGGGATTGGGGCTAGATGATAAGCAGCCATTGCTTCGGTTCTAAGTGGATAATGAAGTTGGTTTAATATATGAGTGCAATCTAGTAATTCTTTACGAATGTCTTCTATAAATACTCTTATCCCTTTTTCAATTGCTGGATGTGAACATTTAGCCGAAAAAATTATCCCTTTGTCTGAAATATTCCAAGCCTGAATAGAGCGATGTTTTTGCCATTCCTTTAAACTTATAGGATTGCTAATTCCTAGGTGATCAAACAAAACTTTTGGAGTTCTCTTTGAATCAAAATCTAATATATCAGCTAGTCTTAAGATAATACATATGTACGCAACATTGACATACTGATTAGCCGCAACTAAAACACAGGTTTGTTTATTGATGATGTGATCATTGCTTTCATTATGACTTAAACAAATATCACTTAATATCTCTGCAAAATCAAAATTGCTATATTTAAAGAGCTCTTTTTTAGATAGAACCACCTGCTTTGAACGTGAAGCGTGCGTTTTCCTAATCCACTCTGATAATCTATGCTCTTCTAAAATCTGTGCTTCATCATGTTTATTCTCAGAATGAAATGCTTCAATCTTTTTCTGAAGACTTGGATTACCAGCACAGTATCTCTCGAATGCTCTTTTTTGGGTCTCTTGATTTGTATTGGAGGGATTTTTTCCGCCAGTCCATATATCTACGTCATCTTTACTTGGAGCCATACCAATATCATGGTAAAATGCACTTAGAATTAATAAACCTATCTCCAGAGGGCTGAGTGTATTATCAATAAGATCATTTGGTATTAATAAATCCATGATTTGTAGTACACGAAATAAATGATCTCCGTCATGTAATGTGTACTGTTTCATGTACACCATAATAGTTTTGGTTACCTGGTATGCTTCGCTACAGGCATTGTCAATTAGAGCGAGCAACTCTTTGATAGAATGATCATTTTCTGATTTCTTAACTAAACTTTTATATAATGCTGATTCTTTTAATTGTAGAATTACTTCTTGTTTGGGGTCAATAGTCATGAACAGCACTCCTCGATCGGGTTTCCAATTTATTCATAAGTATTGTACCATATACACTGTATAAATAAAGTCAAATTAGTAAATGCTAGAATATTGAGCTTACCTATGAGGTGATCTATTTGGAATTTCAATCATTGCAAAATGGTATAAATGTATCTTATTTATTAGAAGATCTTACTGAAGAAATTGGTGAAAAAGGTGCTGCTACAGTATTAAGACATGCTCAAAATATTCTAGATAAAGCTCCAGAACCAAAATTGGGCCCTAATCAATCACTTGGTCTCTTATATGGATTAATTCAAAGTGGAAAAACAAATATTATTAATATGATAATTTCATTAGCGGCTGATAATGGGTATAAGTTATTTATACTATTAACTGACAATAATAATGCATTACAAAAACAAACATACGATCGTTTGCATGATTCTATTGAGACGGTTTTTCCATACACCATAAGTTCTTTGAAAAAAGAATCTCTGAATATGTTACAAGCTGTTGTGCAAAATGAAGGTATTGCTATTGTATGCAAAAAAAATGTTAGTGATTTACAGGGTCTAATAGAATACATTAAGTTGCTCAACGCTCAAAACTTGCCGACTATCATAATCGATGATGAGGCTGATGTGGTAGGACTAAATACCAATCAGCGTCTGGAGAATACTTCTCCTAGTTCAATTAATAAGTATCTAGTTAATTTGAAGAGTACTTTTTTGTTGCATCTTTATTTGCAAGTCACTGCGACCCCGCAAGCAATACTACTTCAAGATAATGGGAATGAATTATCACCGAGTTTTATTGAAGTTAGCGAAGCAGGTGATGGTTACGTAGGAATAGATACATTATTCTCTGACCACAAAAAAAACGAGTATGTTAAATATATAAATTCAAAAGAAATTGATATTTTAACGGATGAAACAAATTTATTCATGGATGGGTATCCAGAAACTCTTTTAGAAGCATTGTGTTATTTTTTAATAGGAGCATCAATTAAAATTACTAAAGAAGAAAGATTTCGTAGAAGAAGGTCAAAAAACGAGTTGCAATTCTCCTTTTTAATCCACATCAGTCCATTACAAACCATACATGAAAAGCTTAATAGTCTTTTGTTAAGATTTAAAAGTGACGTCTATGAAGCACTTTCTGATACAACTGACAATGAAATAAAATCTAAATTGCACGCAGCTTTCCTTGAGTTGTCTCAATTTTCTGATGAAAAGATTCATTATCCTGATCTAATTGCAACACTTAAACGTTATGTCAAGGATTATGATGTTAAAATGCTAAATTCCTCTTCAGAAACTACATTGACTGACAGCAAAGCCAAATTCCTTTTCATTATTGGCGGTAATAAACTAGGAAGGGGACTAACTATTCCAAGATTATTAACTACATATTATGGAAGATATACCTCGGCCCCCAAGATCGATACAATATCTCAACATGCAAGAATGTGTGGTTATAGGGAAAAAGATCTTGATGTCACTAGGGTATTCGTCACAGAAGAGATTGCAGATTGGTTACGAGTAATATCTGATCATGATAAAGCTCAAAGGAAAATTCTGAAAAAGAAAGAAAGTCATAAGGTATTATATTTTGACTACAATAAAATAGACCCAACAAGACCAGCGGTAATTCCAAATTTTGTTGGAGTGTATTCTACCGGACAAATTTATATGCCCAAATTACCACAATATGAAAAAGTAAATGGTATTCAGACTGTTACCAGTAATATAGATACTGAGTTATCGAATTATTGTCAAGAATCATTTGAGGTAGTTGATATAAAAACGATAATAAAGCTTATTGAACTAATTCCAATTAAAGAAGAAGGCAGTTGGAAAAAGGATGTAATAGTTTCTTATTTAGATTGGTATGTAAATCATTATAATAAACAGCAAGGATATTTGTTTTATAATATAAAGGGAAGTAAAATCACCAGGAATCTAAACAGAGGGATACCATCTCTACTTTCGGAACAAATGTATGCAAAAGTAAAAAATTTCAATGATAGTGCACCTATATTAGTGTTGTATAAAATAATAGGCTTGAAAGAGAAACACTGGGATGGTGTGGATTTTTGGATGCCGGCTCTACGTTTTCCAACTGACGGAATGCATCTATTATTCAACTTAAATAATGTTTAACAAAGGACTTTGATGGTGCTCTTGCAACCATGACCCGGAGTGTGAACACTCTGAAAATAGTTTTCACACTCCGGGTTATTTGCATTTTATAACTGATGTTATTAAAGAGGAAGGTCTAAAATTACAAAATAGCAATAAGTCCCCAATGAACTAACGTCGAATTACGGTTTATGAAATCATTTGTTAACAGCCAAAAGAAAACCAGGTGTTAATCTCATTTTTCATAAGCCGGGGCACTGTTCATAAAAGCCGCTTAATTGCTTTCTTCATAAACATGTTCACATTTTATGAGTTTCGGATTATCCCATTTGATATAAATTTGTTACTTTTGGGACACCCTTCTCATTTCTGAACACGTAAGGTTAGGACATGCGGATGACATATTCGATTAATACCCTTTGTGAGGTAAGTTTGGTTGTAGTATGATAATTGTAACGGGTGCCGGACCGTTATAAGTAAATAGTTGTGGGCTATCCCACAGAGATGCTGCAATGTTTCGAATGAGAAGAAAGCGGACCCAACGTAAGGCGGTCAACCTTTTTGGCGGTGGGCGACCGCTTTTTTCTTTTTAATATGATCATTTGTAGTGTGAGGTGAAGACAGTGGAGGCATCCGAGTTAAAAGAGAAGATATTAAATCTAACTATATGGAAAAAGAACGGACAACGGGCTCCACATAAACCGTTATTAATTCTTTTGGGTCTAGCTCAACTCCAACAAAATCAAACGATTTTACCATATGATCAAATTAGGGAAAAGTTGGAAAAGTTGTTAGTTGAGTTTGGCCCATCTAGAAAGTCATATCATCCTGAAGAACCTTTTGTCAGGTTAACTACTGACGGAATTTGGACTTTATCCCATTCTATTGATAAAAGAAATTTTTCTGATAAGCAGCTCCTTGGAGAACAAGTGGCAGGAGGGTTTAATAATGAAGTATTAACACTTCTTAAGAATAATGATTTACTTATTCAAGAACTGACTGAACTGCTGTTAAATGAGCATTTCCCGGATAGTATTCATCAGGATATTATTGAGGAAGTGGGACTTGATTTTTCAATAAGACAAAAACGAAAACGCGATCCTAATTTCAGGGACAGAATTCTAAAAGCATATGAGTACAGCTGTGCAGTATGTGGTTTTAATGTCAGGCTAGGAAATAATTTGGTGGCCATCGACGCGGCCCATATTCAGTGGCATCAAGCCGGCGGACCCGACACGGAGGAGAATGGGATTGCGCTTTGCTCACTTCATCATAAATTGTTTGACCGCGGTGTTTTTACTATAACGGAGGAGCGGGAATTGCTAGTAGCTGAACAGGCCCATGGGACAAATGGTTTTGATGAGTGGCTCATGAAATATCATGGTAAGAAGGTCCGGACTCCTATACACCCGTTATATACGCCGAAAGATAATTTTTTAAACTGGCACATAAGAGAGGTCTTTAGAGGGCCGGCAAGATATCTAATTGTATGAGTATAAATATACTGACCGTACTGGAATATACCCAGCACGGTCAGTATCTAACCATTCTTCCTTTCTTTCGTTGGTGGTACCAATGAATCAAGTTTATTCGCAGCATCCCTGTCAGCTGACTATAGGGCATGTCCGTAGACGTTCATTGTAGTAGAAATATTGGAGTGTCCCAAGCGCTCCGATATAAGTTTGGCATGGACGCCTTTATTTATCAATAATGTGGCACTCGTATGACGGAGATCATGGAATCTAATGTATTTTAAGCTGTGTTTTTTTAGGAAACCTCGAAACCATAGATAAGGTGTCTCAGGATAATAGGCCATTCCTTCGTCACTAGAAAAGACAAAAAAATGATCTCCACCTTTCCATGCATCCCCTAGCGCCAAACGTTTTTTTCGTGCCTCCAAGTAATATTCTTTAAGGTGTTCAACTACAGTATCTGGTAAGCTTACCTTTCTTTTAGACTTCACCGTTTTGGGCTCGGAAATGATCCTTTGTCCATTAATTGAGTGGGATATACTTTGCCTTACCTCAAGGATACCCTTATCCAAGTCGATATGCTTCCATTCTAAACCGACAAGTTCCCCTCGGCGAAGTGCTGTAGTTATTGCGAGCATGATCATCATACGCCATTTTAAAGGTTCCTTTTCAAGGAGTTCAAACAGTAAAGCAACTTCTTCTTCATCGTATACTTCTATTTCTTTCCGATTGACCTTGGGCTTTTTGATATCTGCCGCGGGATTATTCCTTATAAGCCTCCACTCCACCGCCCGGGAGAAAATATTTTTAAGTATCCGGTGATTATACTGTATTGTACCTGAAGAAAGCTGGCCAATTTTGCCGTCCTGCCGGTTGCCGTCTTTGCCAAGATCAGCGATAAAATTGACTACATGGAATGGCTGAATCTTATCTAGCCTCATATGACCAAACACTGGAAGGATCCGGTTTTTTAGGAACCGCAAATAGATATCCAATGTCTTGATCCCAAGTTCTGACTCGGCATATTTTTCCCTCCATTCTTCTACAAATGCTGCAAAGGTCATTTTTTCAGGTGCGATGTAGTGGCCAGCCTCGACCTCTGTTTCGAATTCTGCGAGCAGCTTTCTTGCTTCACGAATCCCTTTCGCTTTGACTGTCTTTGTTCGTCTAATCCTTTTCCCATCTGCCCCAATACCAGCTTCCACTACTAAAAGCCATGAATCATTGCCGCGTTTTTGTAAGCTTGCCATATATAGCACCCCTCATTTTCAATGTGTTTCAATGTCCTCTGGACAATAATTTTTTGTCTCCTGTTCTTGGAACCAAGACAGCAAAGTATCTCTTCTAAAGAGGATTTTTGTTCCAACGCGGGTGTGAGGAATTCTTTTAGCTCTGACTTCTGCGTAAAGCTTGTCTTTTGATATCTGGCATTCAAATACCTCTTCCCAAGCCTCTTTAAGGGTTAAGGTATTACGTTTAGCAGCTGGAATATATTCGATGGATAGCTGTCTTGTGGATTCGTTCATATGAAGATACCTCCTTAATAAGAGAGTAAGGCTTCTATAGTAGATCATCAAATTTTGAACAACCCAAATTACTAGGTAAATGGAAGGGTACCGTTGCTGTTTTCATCAACCTCCAATAATTAATAAAATGATTGTTCCCTTGTGTATATGCCTCCGATCGATTGATGGGGGAACCAGGCTAATTATCGTTAAAACAAATTGAAAAGCACAAAAAAGCCCTTTTCAGTAGGATTAAAGCTTACTACCTGAAAAGGGCTTTACTATTATGACGAAAATGTTCGCCAATTTAAATTAAGCATGGAATTAGTCTTAGAATGATTCCCATCCGCCTGGCGGGAACAAGAAATAAAAGGGTGTTGACTGCGTGGTATATCTTAATAATAGAGATAAAAATGAGGCTTGTCAAGAATCAGTGATTATGAGCACTTAGTAAGAAAATGAAAACATGAGCTAAGCTAAGTTTGTATATTAGCAGGTAAAATTTTTAATATCTCCTCAGTAATTTTGTGAATTGCCCGTATCTCTTGTACAGAACGGGGTTTTAATAAGTGATTATGGATAGTTAGAATATAGCCTTTGTTGTGTTCATCCTCCGAGATCGGATTTTTGGTTACTTCTTTCAGATTCAAAAGTTGATCGAATTCAACTCCCAGTGCACAGATAATGCGTTCTAAAGAATCCATCGAAATATTCCGGGCCCCACGCTCAACAGCCCCCACATATTGGTACGTTAGCTGGGCTTTGTCAGCTAGTTTTTCCTGCGTTAGTCCCTTTTCCTTTCGAAGGGTTTTAATTCTTTGACCAATTAGCTTCCTGAAAGTATCCATTGTTCCCCTCCCTAAATAGAGCAGCAATAAATCTCTTAAGATTCATGTGCGATGTTTAAAACTAATTTGGACCTTTTTTTAAATTGGTGATTTATATACTTTTATTATAAGGAGCAGTCGTTACTGTTTCGAATTTTGAGATAGGGAGATTTTATGATGCTAGGAGAACAGTTACAGACGTTAGTATTGATAAAAAGAAACGGAGATAAGAATAGTTTTAAATTTCATAAACTTTGGAGAGAGGACACACAAGAACAACTGTTTCTAGAATTAGAAAAGGGTAATAAAACTTTTCGATTTGCTGTTACTCAAAGTAAAGAAGGGATAACAGATTTAGTTGATGACAAGGGAGAAAACTTCAGGGTTCTGGGCGTATGTCGAAATGTTCCAGCTGTAACACATGAAAAAGAGTACAGGTTTCAAATCGCTGACTCCTATCATAATGCGCTCGATTTAATTAAATTCATCTAATTTCTAGATACAAATTGATATCAGAATTGCATGTTAAACCACTGTTGATAGAAGGGAAGGGTTATAATGTCTTCGTTTGAATCAAAGGCCATAAATTTTATGACCAATGGACCTATCAGGGTCAGAGACCTCTCGGAACTTGGTTTGATACCAACAGGACAAACGGCTTTTCCTACCCAATTTCATGAGATGGGTTGGGCGTCTTGGCTGCCAATGCCATGTATTATGTTATTACCGTTCTTTAGTGATGGAATCGCAAAAGGACTTAACGGAGAAGAACTGTTGTGCTATCTAAAAGGAAAGGTAAGACCGGATACTTTTCTCCTGAATGATCAAGAATTGGGTGCTGCTTCGAGCAAACTTAATGAAGATACTTTACTTATTGAGAGGGAAAACAGGGTTAAAGAAAGATTAGAGTTGAATGGTTTTCGGTATCCGCTGCGTGTAGAGGATGTGGTAGGGCTCTATCTAGAAGTTGGTCTATCAACAAAAATCATTGAACAGACGTGTGGTGCTATTAGTTACGATCTGGTAATTCGCCCACTATCTCATGTGGACTCGATATTATTGTTGAAATAATAAGTTCAAAGTTTACTACAGTGGGGAGAATGGGGGACTGTTGATTGGAAAAAGAAATTGATTTCCTGATAGATTACTTTGTAGACTATATTTCTGAGCTGCAAAAGGAACTTGAATTAGATCCAGATAGCGAATTTATTAAAGGTCAGATTAAAGGTATGAACCAAGCATTAAGAATCGCGAGAATATATAATAAACCTGAACCACCACATTATGTTGATGTAATCATTGAGTGAGTACCGCCAAATTAAGTGCTTCACAATGCATAGCAGTTACAAATATGGCGGTTTAAACAAGGATGTCTTCTCGGCATCCTTGTTAGTTTTGCATAAGATGTTGAGTTTAACGACCAATACGAGATTCAAACCGATCGATTTTTAACCAAAGGGCATCTAGTTTATCTTGAACATTGGACAGCTTCCTTGAAAGATCCCAGTTCATTTCCTCGGCTTTCTTCAAGGCGTCAGACACTGAAGCATACTGGATTAACATCTCGTTGGTAATGCCGACAATTACGCTTATTAACTTAGCCAATCCGTCTCGAGGTGTGTTTGTAATATTTTTATTTGAAAGTAAATCTATCAGCTTGCGTTCCGAGGGAACCATCCCGTAGCAGGCATCTAGAATTTCAACGACCTTCAAATCTGTCTCAGAATATTTGTATCGCCCCCCCTGTTTTTCTGCCTGGATAAATCCCAGATCAATTGCTAGTTGGATCCGTCTGTGAGCCGTTGATTCGGGCAAAGCTAACTTTCTTGCAATTTCTGCTGCGCTGTAAACTGTCCTCATGTTAAAAACCCCATCTTTCTTAGATTTATGCCAGTTTTTTCAGTGGAACGGGCAAACCAAAAAAAGAGTAGGGAAGCTCCGATGTTCGGAGATTGCCTACTCTTGGCTCTCGTTTGAGAGGATTGATATCATAACCCGTGGGTAATTAAGACAATAGGAAACCAGGCATCTGGTCTAATTAACGTTAGAATGGTTCCTGCCGTCTGGCTGGAACAGATAGGGGCAAATCTACAAGATATAAGGATAGTATATTAAATTTCAACTCAGTTGTCTACATCCTGTCCTATAGCAATTCCTACTGAAAATCCAGGTTCATGATCTCATGAAAGAAATGAAATGGAAGCTTGGGATGGTGATTAACCCAGTGACAAAGTGGGTGACAAAGCAGGTGATTGAATCACCGAGATAATCACCTGCTTTGTCACCGTAATAATCACTAGAAATATAAACGAAAAAGGCTTATGCAGCAAGGTTTTCTTAATCGCAGTCTTTAGTGACAAGCGGAAGCCTGCTGGAAAGGTGAATAAATACGTATCATTTTCAAGAGAGGAGAATGAGTTAATGGGCTGTGTCTCTATTGCTGTAAAGTTGGGGGAAAATAAATCTGAAGATGTTTTTTTATTGTTTTAGCCAAGTAAGGGTAGTTAGAATTATTCAAAGATCACCCGGAGATCACCTCAAGGTCACCTCAAGGTCACCTCAAGGTCACCTCAAGGTCACCTCAAGGTCACCCAAATCTCACCGAAAGGTCACCCGAAGGTCATCCAAAGGTCACGTACCGTCATTTAAAAGAAGTTCTAAAAAAAGATTCAGAGGATATATCATATTTAATGTAGAATAGATATATATTTATTCTTTTTAGGCTATAGGAACTACGGCTTGGTGTCGAAAGATAAAAATAACTTCACATAAATGAGTGAAGTTCATTCATTAAAAATTCTAATTGTTCGGGGTCATAAGGATGAGTAAAATCAACACGTATTTTACAGAACTAACAGAGCATGTGGACAATCATGCTGCACTCAACTTTAATCAAAAAATAGTATCATTTGCCACGATC
Organism: Paenibacillus sp. GD4; assembly: GCF_030846225.1. NCBI lineage: Bacteria > Bacillati > Bacillota > Bacilli > Caryophanales > Paenibacillaceae > Paenibacillus > Paenibacillus sp. GD4. Next base: position 1,830,271 of record NZ_JAVCYK010000001.1, on the reverse strand, counting down.
GCCAGTGATCGTCTTGTAGAAGGTGAGGTATTGTCTTCACCACAGGTTTGTGCTTTTCAAAGTGCACGCGACGGCATATCCATTCATGGATACGAGCTCAGCGATGAAATGAACACACTGCAAGTATTTGCAGTTGATTACCATGAAGGGCCAGTACCGAGTGTAATCAGCCGCGAGGAAATAAAAGGATTAATTCAACAGACAGAAACCTTTATATTCGCCGCCGTTTCCGATTTGCTCGGGACTATAATTAACCAGAATAAGTATCCGGAGATTTTCGACTTAAGCCAAACAATAAAACAAAATATTGGCCATATTCGGCATGCCTCCATACATATTATAACGAATCGAATCAGTGAGCTGGATGCGAACCCTGACGACACCATGATTGAGAATGCGAAAGTGACATTTCACATCTGGGATTTGAAAAAGCTTTACGGTTTTGATGTAGAAAATGTTCAGATGGATGAACTGCATATAAAGCTGGATGAGCAGTTTGCTGAACCAATGTGTCTAATTGAAGTTCCCGTAGAAAACGATACGTACAGCTGCTACATAGGGTATGTCTCCGGCAACCTGCTGGCAAAGGCATATGAATTTTATGGTAATCGATTGATGGAGAGAAATGTGCGCTCCTACCTGCAAGCACGGGGGAAAATAAATAAAGGCATCATCATGACGGCTAAGAAAAGCCCGACCATGTTTATGGCCTATAATAACGGCCTGACAACGATTGCTGAACAGGCAGTCTTCTCCAAAAAAGAGGTAACAGGTTTTGTTGAAATCAGTGAACTGATCGGCTGGCAGATCGTTAACGGCGGCCAGACGACGGCTTCACTTTACCGTGCATATAAAGAGGGAGAGTCGTTAGACGAACTGTTCGTACAAATTAAGTTGAATGTGATTAAAGATATGAGCCGGAAAGATGAAATTATTTCAAGCATTTCCGAGTATGCAAACAGCCAGAACAAGATATCCATTTCTGATCTTCGTTCTAACGACGCCTATCAGGCGGAACTTGAGCGCCTCTCTTACGCTGTTACGGTTCCGGATACAAATCCTGCAACCAAGTGGTTTTATGAACGCACCCGCGGTCAATATATGGTGGAGGTTAACCGACAGGGATCGACCTCGGCTAAAAAGAGGGCGTATCAAGTGGAATTCCCAAAAGAACAAGTTATTACGAAAACGGAAGCGGCTAAATATATCATGAGCTGGAATCAGTATCCGAATATTGTCAGCAAAGGTTCGGAAGCCAACTTTCTAGAATTCTGTAACTTCGTCAGAGAAGATAAAATTAAGCCGGACGAAAACTACTATCAAGATATGATAGCTAAAGGAATTCTCTTCCGTGATACAGATAAGCTGATTCAGACTCTGAATTATAAAGGGTATAAAGCCAATCTGGTTACTTATTCAATAGCTGCATTATCGTTATTGAATCCAAAGTTCGACTTCAAACAGATTTGGGCTGCGCAGTCAATCAGTAAGGAACAGAAAGATGAAATGGAAAAAATTATTGAAGTGGTATGGGACCACATTACGGATCCGCCGGTAAAAGGAACAAATGTCACCCAGTATTGTAAGCGCGAAGCGTGCTGGACATCACTGCAGCATAAATTGCAAAGATTGGCCATCATGAAATAGAAAGAGGAAACAAGATGGAAGAGCTGTACTCAGAGCTTCTCATAGCACGAGGGATCGATATTCATATAGATGAAGTTTACAGCAAGGTGATTTCAGGAACCAAAATGATTTTACTTACTGACTGTGAAGTCACATTAAGAGGTCAGTCAAACAGCACTATGTTGAAAGAAAGCATGCTGTATCAGGTTCACATCGATCCGAAATTTCCGTTCACCTCAGCCGCTACATCGATAAAGAACGGGCTTGATTTTAATACGATTAAATCAGAATTGGCCGGTTATTTTCCAACCTTTAATCAAGAGCAGTACGAGGTGGAACACGCAGATCCCGAAGGATCCATCCTTATTACGGCTGGGGCAGGTTCCGGAAAGACTACAGTCATGGTCCAGCGCATTTTGTTCCTGTTAAAGCATGTGAAGGTTGAGCCATCTTCGGTGGCAATGATAACCTTTACGCGGGAAGCAGCTAAAAATATGTTCGAAAAACTAAGAGAAGCCTTGTATTTCCGTTTTCAAATTACGGGCGATGCCGCGTATCTTAAAGATATCGAACATCTAAATGAGCTGCAGATCAGTACTATCGATTCTTTCCTTTACCGGATGTTTAAGAACCTGGGGGGAGAAGTCGGATTGGGTTCTAATTTTACAATCAAAAATTTCAAGTTAGAGCGCAGGGAACTTATTGAACGTGAGATTGATGCGTTTCTCAATAGTTACCAAATTGCCAACCGGATTACATCTGCATTTAAACAGTTTTTAACAGAAATACGGGATTATGAGCTGATTCGGCTCATCGATCAGTTTTGGGCTGACTTTGAGAAAAGGGGTGTAATACCCAGCAGCAAGGAGGTGGTTCAGAAACTGTTTGGACCGGCAGATGAATATTATAAACCATTGCAAGATTTAATAGTCTCTGTCATCACAGCCTGTCACAGTGCTTTTCTAGAAGAACAGCTGAATGAGAATGCTGTCACCTTAAGTTATTTATCAAGCATGCTGGATCAGGCAGTTATGGAACGCCCCGAATTGATGCAGCAGATTCAATTAGACTATGATTATCTATTTATTGACGAATTTCAAGACAGCAGCGATTTCCAAATTCGTCTGGCTCAAAGGCTGGCTGTCCAATTCCAAATGAAATTATTTGTTGTTGGAGATGTCAAACAATCGATCTACCGGTTCCGCGGAGCGGATGATTCCGCCTTCGAAAAATTGCTGGGAGCTGATTATGGGGGCAATAAGTGGCTTCCTGCATATTCACTGCAACAGAACTACCGCTCCTCAAAGAAACTTCTTGAAGTTATGGATCAAAAGTATTTCTCTTTTTGGGGAAGCAGCTTCAGTTATACGGAAAAGGACCGCCTCATTTCTAATAAACCAAAAGAAAACGGCGTGATCCCGCTGAAGGTAACTCCGCTGGCCTATGAAGAGAAGCAGGAATGTAAAGGTACGATTATATCGTGGATGAAGCGCGCCATGCAGCAAGCCGAGGGGAAACAGCCCAAAAAGCACCGAGTGGCAGTATTGACGCGAACTCGAAAAGAAGCGCGGTTAGTGGCCGAATGGTGTGCATCTGAAAAAATTCCATTTCACCTGGATATTGGAGGCACACTGTTTGAGAGTCCATCAGCACGAGATTTGAATCGGTTGCTTCATGCGCTGTTGTTTACAAATGAGCCGGCTTATGCCTGTGAATATTTAATGAGTCCATATAGTTCATATCAGTTAGATCCTTCCTTTTTATTTGAAGCGGACGGGAATCCTGATGCTGTCCGTAAAATAATAGATCCTTATCTTACAGACTTGAAAAGATATCAAAAAGAGATAAGAAGGCTTCCGATTCTGTCTTTGCTTCGGTTAATTATTAACGAAAGTGAACCGGTTAACCGATACTACGAATTATTGATTCTAAAAGGTGCTGAACCGGAAGAGGCCAAACGCCGCGCAACAGCTTACGAACTAAATTTAACCAGAATTATGGACTTGATGGTGCAGAGTCAGGGAGGAGATCATGTCTCATTGCCCTCGATACTGAACTGGCTTCAGATCCAGATTAAAAGCAATCGGGAAGAAGACGAACCAAAGGACGATATTTTTACTTACCACGCCGTGAATATTCTTACCGTCCACCGAGCTAAGGGGCTGGAATACCATACGGTTGTCATTCCATTTACGGATCGTTTCTTTCATGCGTCGGTTTTATATAACAGCGGCATCATTTTTAATAAAGATAAAGCGCAGGCAGGATGGAAGATTCGCTTAAAAGTGGGAAGAGAACAAAGCCAAGATGATAAGGAGTATACCAGCCCGAACTTTAACAGTCTTCAGACCTCGGAACAAAATGCGATTAAAGCGGAAGAGCTGCGATTATTGTATGTTGCGATGACAAGAGCAGAGCAGCAGTTATGGATTGTTAAATGCACATTCAAACCCGGCAAGGAATGCTGGGCAAAATATCTGCCAGTATATGAAAGCGAGTGACAACTCGACATGGAACAAGTTACGGTTTTTACGTATACACATCCCGATGATCCTGTTATTTCGGACATCTGTGACCGGGATCAAGTGCTCCATATATGTGCTACAGCAAGCTTGACTCAGGCGATGACTGTCTGGGACGGCGGCAAACGGAAAAATATTATCTCTGCAAAATGGTTTACTGACGCTGTCCTCGGTAATTGGATGGATTCGTATGTCAAACTGGAACAGTATATTCATCTTTCGGAACTCCTTCGAAAGGGTTCTGCAGATAACCCTGAAGATACACCGATGAAAAAATCCTTTCGAAGAAATAAACAGGGAGTCCTTCTTGCCATACGGACACTTGCTGAGTTAGGGGTAAAACCTCAAGATCTGGAACAATATGCATATACTGCGAATGAGAAAGAGCTGGCCGCCATCTGGGTGAATATGCTTAAGCAGGATGAGGGAGCGAATCACTTTAAGAAGTTAGGACAGGTCATGTTTGCTTTTCGTCATCCAGCGGCTTTTAAAATAATGACGGCTGCCAGACTTAAGGAAAAGTATGCGAAGGATCTGGAATCGGGACAATCATTAGCAGTAAGCGAAGAGAACCTGCATCTGGATGGAGAAGTCATACTTCATGGATTTTATTTCCTTACTCCGCTTCAGCAGCAAATGTTTCAGTCACTTCGCCAAGCAGGAGTGAAAATTACGTTTCTTCAGTACTATCAACCTGATTTTCCGCATACGTTTCGTTTTCTTGAAGAGGTGCTTGGAACATCGAATGATTGGGTTCCGGCTAAAGAATGGAAAGTTAGCCGGTTTTCACAAGAAGCACCTGCTAGCCGTTATTTTGCGGGTTTATTTGAAAATATAAAAGAATCTGCTGAACCATTGTGGACAGACCGGTTCATTATTCAGCATTATCGAAACGTTTACCAATGGATCGCGGAGTTTGGGAACACCGAGATCCAGACTCATCATTTAACGCCTAATTATAATGATTTACAAGCCCGGCTGAAAGAGTTTTTTCCAGAGAGATTTCAAGAAGAACGCAATTTCTTGTACTATCCTGTAGGGCAGTATCTGCTTCATCTGCACAAGATGTGGGACCAGGAAAGGAAACAGCAGTTGGTCAGCATCGAGATGTTAACCGAATGTTTTATTTCCCCTTGGCTCTCTGCAGTCAATCCTCGTACAGGTAAAAAGCAGCCTGCTTCTGATTATGTTCATTTTCTTTATTTACTTAAAGATTTCTTCCCAAGAATGATGTCATTGGAGGAATGGAGAACAGGTATAGGGAAACTGATTGATGAGATTGAAAACGGCGAATTTTTGATCAGAGGGATTGAAGCTTCACCAGAACATTACCGGTTTGTTGATGAAATTCAAAATCCAATCAAAAAAATTGCTCCATATGCGATCCCGCCAGAAGAATTGGCGGGTGTATTAACGATATTGGAGAGTATTTCTGCTCATGTTCAGCTGTTTTTCAAAGATATGAACGAGGGACTTTCGCTGTTTGATTACTTCCAATTGATTCTTTCCTTCATCTACAAACAACAGTCCGAAGTTCAATTTCTAAAGCATGAAGAGATTCTGGTTGATAAAATATGGGAGTTTGCTGATTCCAGCCAGAGTCATCCTAAAGATAAGAAATATCAGATAGAAGATATTTCTGAAGCGCTGCATGTGCTTCTTGCTGCTCATTTGGAAGAAGAGGAAAACCTCCCGCTTGCCAAAACAAATGAGCTTCATGATCTGGCTGAGATCGATGGGATCATCTTTCGTGAGGGAGCTGTACATGTTACAGGCCTTGACGAATTTTCATTTCCGAATGCAGAATCGTCATTGACCTGGCCGCTGACGAAACAGACTGTAGAGAAATTAAGTGAGCGGGTTCCGGCCATGAAGGCCGCGGTATTGAGAGAAAAACATAAAGATGCCATACCACGGTATTTATTTAATATCCTGCTGTCCGGAAAGCAGCAGGTTACATTATCCTGGTTCATGGACTGGAAGGAACAGAATAATTTAGAACCATCTATTTATCTTCGATTACTGATAGATCAGATACCTCAGGTAAATGATCATAGACTGCTTCCTGCCCTTCCCGCTTCAGCGGCGCAAACATTGGCAGGAAATACGAAGGATCTCAGCAAGGTTTTCGGGCATTACTCGGATTATGCATTATCTGAAATTCACATGTGCCCCCGGAGGTTTTTCAGCAGTTATTTGATACGCCCATACAGCGTATATCATTCAGAGTTTCACTACAGTTTCTTTTATCAAAATTTGTATTCTGTACTGGCTCATTTTACGGATACGCCCGGCATGATACTTCAAGATGTATTTCCATACTGGAGCAGCTTTAAGCACATATCAAAAGGGATGACGGCCAACCGGCACGCTTTATCACCCCAAGCTTTCAAAAGTTACGCTTATGCCGGATTAGAGTATCATTGTTTAAGCGGTTTGAAGTATCTCGCCAATCCATCCGGCAGTTCAGCAGGCTGGAAAAAAGCATGGAGTAACAGCGGATATAAATTCACTCAAACAGCGCCTGATTTTACGTTGACACGGCCGAGTTCAAACTGCAAGTATTGTCCTCATTTGAATGTTTGTCCGGACGGACGGCACTCTGTTGATGATGAACAGTATGCAAACTAAGGAGGATCAAGACCGATGACGACGAACAAAGGGAATCTGAGAAAGAACGCTTTGGTCTGGGATTCCTTTTTGAAATGGTCAGCTTCGTCAAAAAGCATTGTTCAAGCAGCCATTAGTTATGAAGCAGACAAGATACTACATAACGTCACGCTGACCAAAAAACAAGTTGAAATTGTTCTCAGTAAGAGTAAGCATATGTTAATTCGCGGCGCGGCAGGAAGCGGCAAAAGTCTGGCTCTTCTCTCCAGAATGGCCGGGAGGATGATCGAAGAAGATAAAGGGCGTTATTTGTATGTATCCTATAATAACAAATTAGTCCAGGATATGAATCATCGTTTCAAGCGGTCTCCTTATTATAAGGAAATGGATGATAAGCACGGTAAATATGACAATATTCATTTTTTCACGTTTCATGATTTAGTGAAGAGGGTTTTAGATGACGCTGGCTTTTCGATACCCAGATTTGAGACAACGCCTCAAGAACTTAGAAGGCGCAATGGCATGATGATCCGGCAAATGCATAGAGTATTGCAATGGTTAGATTCAGAGGAATTTAAGGATCTCCCTCCTATCCATAAAATAAAGAAAGAGCAGAATGTCGATTTTCTGCGGGATGAATTTTTATGGATGAAGGCTAATAACTACATTACTGAAGAACGGTACACTGACCGTAACTTGGAACGTACAGGCCGGGGAAATCTTCCGAATATTTCAAGAGAGCAAAGAAGAACGATCTTTCGGCTTTTTGAAAAGTACAGGGAAGATCAGGTTCATGCATTTCATAACCGACTGGATGCGGAAGACTATGCCTTAAAGCTTATCGAATTGATTGATCAAATTCCTAATTCATTAAAATATGATCATGTCTTTATAGATGAGGCTCAGGATCTACAGCCGATGCAGCTCTATGCACTGACTCTGCTCACGAGGAAGAGCCTTACTGTTTGCGGCGATGATAAACAACGAATCTATAAGAGCAGCCCATACTCTTATCGCAAGTTAGGGATTGAGATTGACCGGGGAAATAATTATATGCTCGAGGGTATTTTTAGGTCTACTCGCCAGATTATGGCTTTAGCCAATGCACTTCAGTTTACTCGTGAAGATGATGATAAGCAGGATAAGGAAATTTACAATAAAGAAGGAACTAAACCAAGGATTCTTCATTTCAGAACCTATAAAGATGAAATTAATTATTTAATTGAGGAAATCTTACGTTTGAAAAATAGGAATCCAGAGGAATCTGTTGCAGTGGTGCACCGCATAAAGGATGAGATACAAGAAAATGATTTAAAGACCAGATTGGGCCGATATTTTTCCGTAAAGAAAGCAGATGATCCCAGTTCAGCCGGATCAGGCAGTCATGTATATGTAACCGATGCTCATCCGATAAAAGGTCTTGAGTTTGATCATGTATTTATCATTAATTTTGACCGTAAAAACTACCCCTTAGAGGATGAGTTCAAGGCATTGGAAAGATATAATGCGGAAGACGTCACGACAAAGATGTATCTCGATGATAAGCGGCAAATCACCGACAGAGAAAAGAGGGTATTATATGTTGCGTTAACAAGGGCTAAAAAGACACTGACCCTCATGTATTATGGCGACTATTTCCAAGATGTTTCCCCATTCAAGTCTGACTTTTATCCAACTGACTTCTTGCATGAAACACATTAAAGAGCCAGAGGATTCTAGATCTTACAGGAATACCTTTTATATAAGAGTTAAGAGAGCTAAAATGTATACGAAGAGTCCATTAACTCAACTCACTTTGCTATGGGAGCTAACATGAGATGCGATTACTATATTCAAATATTTTACCGCTTCGACTGGAAGAGGGACAGCAATCATTTATTGACTATTTCAAAGAAGCAGCCGGAAACTCTGATAGTTTGGAAATAGCGGTTGGTTATGTTTCGAAGGCATCATTAATGGAGCTTCAAAACATTGTTGAAGATAGCGGCATCAACAATGTATGCCTTAATATTGGCATGTACTATTTGGAAGGTATGCCTGAGGGTACATACAATGCAGCTTTATCACTTAATGAGGCATGGAAGCAAGCGGGCATTGGTGAGGTAAGAATTGTAAAAGCGTTTAAATATCACGGAAAGCTTTATACCTTTTACAAAAAGGGGAACCCAGTAGCAGGGATTATTGGATCAAACAACTTGGGTGCTTTAAAACTTGAAGCATCTAATCTGCGGCAGTATGAAATTTCAGCTGTTACTGAAACTCCGGAAGAAATCGAAGAAGTGTCAAATATTATCAGGAAACTAAAGGAGCCGAGGTGCTCTGCTAACATTCAAGAAGTAAGAGTCCCGCTGGTTCGAGAAGTTAATACTGCATTGGTGGGCCAAGAATTTGTGACAAGAATCACCTCGGACGAGGTGGCCGCTTATCAAAGAAACGTAACAGACATCTCATTTGAAATACCTTTGAAAGTTCCAGAAAACCACGCTGATCCAAGGATGAGAGGTTCTAACATAAATGTTTGTTATGCAAGCGGCCGTAAAAGAGTATGGTGGGAAATCGAAATGGTGGTAGGTAAAGAAATTCGAGATTTACCAGGTTATCCTGAACATAATAAACCTTTTATGGCTGTTACTGACGATGGATGGAAGTTTAAGGCATGGACCTGTGGTCAAAACAATAAGAATCTTTACTCAAAAGATGATCTGAAAATTATGGGGCGCTGGATAAAAGGACGTCTTGTTGCTTCGGGTCTAGTGGAACCGGTAAATCAAGTTGAAACTGATAAAGCATTTAAGGGAATGATAACAGAAGAAATTCTTGAGAAATACGGTAGAAATAGTATTACTCTCACTAAAACAACAGTGAAGACAATCGCAGAAGACGGCACGGAAATGGATGTTTGGATGCTTTCGTTTTTACCTAACACAGATGTACAGGAGGTAACAGTTTGAAGTATTTAGACTCATATCTCAAGACTATAATAGATAGAGGGAACCTCCAGCTTGCAGAATCTATAAAAAAAACTGTAAATGATGTTGCGCCTGCGTATTTGGAAAAATTCTCGTTTAGCGATCATGAAATAGGTTTGCTATTTGGCAATGTGCAGTCTGGAAAAACCGGTCAGATGTTTGGAATTATTTCTGCTGCAACGGATTTAGGGTTTCCTGCGTTTATTATTCTAACAACCGATAATGTTGTACTTCAGCAGCAAACCATTGACAGGGTACGAGCGGATTTAAAAGGCTATTGTGTCTGCGACGAATATGATTCGGAGATATTTGCCCAAAACTGCTTGATGAAACCTACAATTATTGTGTTGAAGAAAAATGTTAACACATTGAAGCAATGGTCAAACATCTTATCATCGACCGGTTTTATGAAAGGAAATCCCCTGTTTATTATTGATGACGAAGCTGATGCAGCTTCTTTAAATACCCTAGTTAATAGAAATCAAAGATCCTCTATCAACAGGTATTTGGAAGAAATAAAAACGAAAGCGGCATGCAGCATTTACCTCCAGGTTACCGGCACACCTCAATCTATACTCTTACAAACAATGGCTTCAGGATGGCATCCCTATTTTACTTACTATTTTCGCCCAGGTACTGGTTATCTTGGAGGTGATTTTTTCTTTAAGAAAAACGGATTATCATCATGTATCGCGATCACTGACACGCTTGAAAACCCGTTAAAATCTGCAATTATTCATCATCTTGTGGCATCGGGTCAAATATTGGTATCCAACGGTAAGGTTTGCAATTGCTTGATTCATCCAAGTGTTCGCAAAGCGGTTCACAGCCAATTTCAGAACGATGTGGAGAAAGAGCTCCAATATTGTAAGAACAACATTGATGATCCTGCTTTCATAATAGAGTTGAAGAACGTTTATGAACGTACGTATCCGCAGAAGTTCGAACGAGCAGCATTTGAAGATGTATATACCAAAATAAAAGAACTTTTAACGAGCGGCCAGGTAGAGGTGCTTGTTTTGAATGGTTCTTCAACCGTTACCAGTGATCAATACGAAACAGGCTCAAATATTCTAATTGGCGGAAATACATTGGGGAGAGGTGTCACCTTCCCTGGCTTACAGACAATTTATTATACTCGCACTGCTAAAAAGCCACAGGCCGATACGATGTGGCAGCATAGCCGGATGTTTGGATATGATCGAGATGAAGGTTTAATGCGAGTGTTTATTGATGAAAACCTATATAAATTATTTTCAGATATTAATGCCACGAATAATTCTATTATTTCTCAGGTAGAGCGGGGCCTAAGTAATATTAAAATTTACTACCCGGAAGGTATCTACCCTACCAGAAAAAATGTGTTGGACAATAAAAAAGTGGGTATTATCTCAGGCGGAACAAACTACTATCCATTTTCACCAGAAAATGATTCTATAGAAGAGTTAGATCAACTTCTTGCACGTTTTAATGATACAGAGGAATGCTATCAAGTTAACTTGCGATTCATGATTGAAATCCTCAATCATATTACTTCAGCAGCAGATTTTCGAATCAACACTTTTGTTTCCATTATCAAATCATTATTAACCGAGCAGCCTACAGCGCAGGGAATTCTTATTGTTCGCAGAAATAGAAATGTTGCAAAAGGTACCGGTGCGCTTTTGTCTGCGAACGATTGGCAGCTAGGCGCATCAATACAGGACAAAATTGTTTTGACTGTTTACAAGATGACGGGCGAAAAGGGCTGGGGCGGGAGAAAACTATGGGTGCCTAATATCAAACTGCCAAGTAATATTGTGTACTATGATGTAAATGATGATGATTCGGAAGATTAATTAGTGAAAACATGAGGGGCAGCTCTCCTTCTAGCTGCTATTACGATTTCCGTCAGTTTGCAACGTCGATATACATCGAATCAACCTCTCACTCAGAACAATTGTTCGCAAAAGCTGGTGGAAATCTAGTAAAGATGTTATAATAGAAGAGTAATATCACAGGCAAGAGGGGAGAAACACCATGATTTTTAAAAAGGGTGAGCTTTTCAATGGTCCCGGCGGTTTTGCCTGGGGTGCAAAACATGCAAAGGTTAAACATCCGGTGACTAACGAAGAATTTACTATAGAGCATACATGGTCAAATGACTATTGTGATAGTGCGTGTGATACATATATTCACAATATTTGTCCTGATCGTCCTGATACGGTGCACCGGGGTGATGTACGCTCTCTAAAGATTAATGAACTTGATAAGATCGACGCATTTATATATGGGTTTCCTTGTAATGACTTTAGTCTGGTTGGCGAGAAAAAGGGGTTTGACGGTACTTTTGGTCCCCTGTATTCCTACGGCATTCAAGTGCTGAATCACCATAACCCAAAGTGGTTTATTGCGGAAAATGTTGGCGGTCTGCAGAGTGCGAACGACGGAAAGGCATTTATTAAAATACTTACTGAAATGTCTGAGGCCGGTGAGTTTGGCGGTTACAGATTGACGCCGCATCTATATAATTTTGCTGATTATGGTGTGCCTCAGTCTAGGCAGCGGATCCTAATTGTGGGAATACGTAAAGATTTAAATAAGGAATTCAAAGTCCCTGCTCCTACACATGGACCTGGAAGAGAGTTTCCTTATGAGACAGCATTTGATGCGCTGATGAAGGACCCCTTAGTGGCAGATGCACCTAATCATTATATTCCGGTTCATAAGCCTCGTGTTGTTGAGTTCCTGAAACATATCCCTGAAGGACAGAATGCTTGGTACGAAGGGATTCCGGAAGAGTTGCGATTGAAAGTAAAAGGAGCCAGAATGAGCCAGATCTATCGCCGGCTTGACCGTAATTCGCCCTCGTATACTGTTACGGGAAGCGGCGGCGGGGGGACTCATATGTACCACTGGGAAGAACCAAGAGCTCTATCTAACAGAGAGCGTGCACGTTTGCAAACATTCCCTGACGATTTTGTGTTCAAGGGGACAAAAGAGAAGGTGCGTCAGCAGGTTGGGATGGCGGTTCCGCCAAAGGGCGCTAAAATCATTCTCGAGGCTGTTTTAAAAACTTATGCTGGAATAGACTATGATCATATTCCTTCTAAATGGAATATAGATGAAATGCTTCAAAAACCTAATATGGAAGAGCTTGTTCTTTTGTAAGCTTTCGTGCGTCCCTGAATACGTCCAGGGACGCTTTTTATTTAGGATTGAACTTCCACAGATTTGTCCATCCTTTTATTATAAATATTGGATTTGGTTCGGGGGGCTGCAAATAAATGGATAATCTAACACCGGAAGACCGAAGAAAGAATATGCAGAATATCCGTTCTACGGGAACGAAGTTGGAAGAGCGGATCTCAAAGGCGCTTTGGAAACGAGGTGTGCGTTTTAGAAAAAACGTAAAGAGTCTCCCAGGGAAACCGGACTTGTCTATTAAAAAATATAAGCTTGTGGTCTTTTTGGACTCCTGCTTCTTTCATGGATGCCCCGAACATTATACCGTTCCTAAAACTAACGCAGATTATTGGGTGCCCAAAATAGATCGGAATAGAAGACGGGACCAGGAAATTAATGATCTGTATCGTGAGATGGGGTGGAGGGTAATGCGATTCTGGGAGCATGAGGCAAAGAAAAGCTTGGACGATGTAGTAGATTCTATTGTTAAGACTATAGAAGAACATAAAGCGGCAAAACAAAGAAAAGACTGAAAATGAGTTCGTTAATTGTATGATTAGTGCGGATCTTTTACCGGCAAGTAAATAGAAGTTTATCATCATGCCAATAGAGAGAAGCATGAGGTCGGTATTCTTGTCCCGTTGTTAAGGTGGAGCAGCAATACCTGTAAGCCTTAATTCGGGAAACCGAACATGATAACTATATTATTTTCTATTACGGTCGTCTTCAAACTTCTTTGCTCCCTCATTTTAGTAAACCTCATCATCATAACAATTTCTCCTCAAAATTTCTAAGCCTAATATCTATCGCAACCTACAAAATTCGAGTAAAATCGATATTAAGTCACATGGATTAATCGGAAACGGCAGAGCAATGTTCTGTATTTTCCTAGAATATAGGTCATATCATTCTTCTATAGTTATACGGTAATCAATTAAACTCTTTTACTATTGATGCGCTAAGGAGACACACATGAATCAGGAGCGAGAAAATCAAAAGACGCGTCATATCTCAGAGTATTTTCGGGGCTTGCTCTCGCAGCTTTTGGATGAAGATATTAAAGAAGAACTTACTAATAAAAATCTTACAGAGGCAACCAAAAAGCTGTATAAGAATATTAGTGCGGTTCTAAGGGATTTAGGGCTGCCATACCTCTCTGCTTTCGAAGCAAACGTTAAGTATTCTAAAGAGTTTGTAGATGAGCTTGAACAATATTTTATGAGGCATTCATCCACATTATCTACCCTGTACTCATATTTAGACCGTGCACCTGAACTCGAGGTAAAGGAACCGCTCCTAACGCAGCTGAAAGAGCTGCCTGATCGAAAAGAAAAGGTTTTCCGATTACATACAATAGATTTCGCCGAACGAGATAAACAGAATAAAAAACTTGGTGAAAGAGGCGAAGAGTTTGTCTTAGCTTTTGAAAGGGAGAGACTTACTACGGCGGGAAGACTAGATTTAGCCAAAAGAATTATCTGGACGTCAAAAGTAGTTGGAGACGGTGCTGGATTCGATATTCAATCTTTTGAAACAGATGGTTCCATCCGATATATTGAAGTGAAGACTACAAATGGGGGTATGTTTCTTCCCTTTTATTTTTCACAAAATGAGCTTTCTTTTTCCGAAATTAATGACGCTAACTACTACCTTTATCGTGTATTTGAATATGCTTCAGGGGCGAAGCTATTTATCGCTCAAGGATCTCTGTCAAAAATATCAAATTATTACGTACCCGTTTCGTATAAAGCCGTCATAGATCAACAAAGTAACCGGGACCAAGAGGCAGAAGAGATGAATGAAAAGCAGTCGTCTTTTTCTATTTTGCAAAAGCAAGCGGTGTATTCTGTACTTGCGGTGTGCAAAGCATCCGAGCTTACATCTGCCGATGTACATGTAATAGAATCGGGGTTGCGAAGCGGCATTAAACATATACTATTCTTTGATGATGAGGTTCCGCTGCTTTGGAACAATGAGAAGCTGACCCAGCATCGGAAAAATAACTTTTTGCAGCTGTATCGTATGGATAACCCGAACACAGTATCCATAGGATTCTCGGTGATCGATGGTAAACTGACAGTAGAAGATGAAAAAAAACTTTCTTCTGCAGCACCCAGATTTAATGTTGAGCAATTCGTGATAGAACATGCTGATCCGCATATTCATGTTGCTGTGCGGGCCGGAGCCGGCACCGGAAAAACGACGGTAATGGTGCAGCGCATTATGTATCTGCTGCAAACAGGGGCAGCAGAACTGGATGATATTGCAATGATTACCTTTACTCGAGACGCGTCTCAAGTTATGCTTCGTAAACTGCGCGAGGAATGCTATAAACGGTTCTACATTACTCAGAATGTCCGATATCTTCAATATATTGAACAGCTTCCCTTTTTGCGTGTGAAGACAATTCATTCATTCGCAAAAACCATTCTGCAGGAATTAGGTTCGGTGCTCGGATACGGAAGCACAGTGCAAATTCGTTCCTTTACGATGGAGCGCCGGCGCATTATCGAAGCTTACTTAAACAAAAGCTTAGAGAAATGGCTGGAGAAAAGATCTTTTGCAGGGAAGTTTAAAAGCATCAGGTTGTATGAACTGGTGGGGATAATTGAGAAATATTGGGATGAGCTAGAAAAGAAAGGGTATACCCTTGACGATATTAAGGATATCGAATGGGGGGGAGCCGAGGGTAATAATAAAGCTTTCCATGAAGTTTTTGAAGAAGTATTCACAAAATGCGAAAAAATATTTCAGGAAGAAAAACAGCGGTCAAATGCAGTATCCATCAGTGACATTACCCGTCAAATCGATCTGATCAGCAAGCAAGGCGCTTCTTTCCAAAACATATCAAGAACAATTAAATATTTGTTTATAGATGAATTCCAGGACACTGACGATGCTCAAATCCGTCTTGCTGCGGCCATTCAGAATGCCTATCAAGCGAAACTTTTTGCTGTGGGTGATATTAAGCAGAGTATTTACCGGTTCAGGGGGGCCACAGATACTGCGTTTGAGCAGCTTAATAAAGTACTAAAGAAACAAGGGGAGAAACTACAATTCTTTCCATTGAAGAAAAACTACCGGACTTCGGCTGCAATATTGGAAGAATTGGATCGAAGTTTTTCCAATTGGGGTAGAAAGAAATGGCTGTCGTATGACAACGACGACCGTTTGGTCGGAATGCAAACACTAGATCACTCATTTAAGGCTATAGTTGTAAAAGAGCGGAAGGACAGTTCCAAAATTAAAGAACTAACTATTGAAATGATCCGCGCTGCACGAGATACACTAAAGCAGGATAAAGAAGGGCACACACACAGAATTGCAGTTCTGGTTCGGACTAATGCGCAAGCACGTATGTTGAAAGAATGGTGTGAGCCGGAGGGGATCTATACAGAACTCAAGATCGGAGGAACATTCTTTAGATCCACTGCTGTAAAAGACTTCATTTATCTTGTTGAAGCACTTCTTTTTCCTAATCAACCCAAAGCTAGGGTTAATGTCCTTCAATCTCCTTATTCAGGTATAGAGATCAACTGGCCGTTATTATTATCTTTCCATGGTAACATGAACAGTATGATTCAGTTTCTTGATCAGGACAATCACTTGCCGCATCCAAAGTGGCATGAATATAGAGAAAAACTTCGAACGGAGCCGGTGTTATCTGTCCTTCGGAAAATAATTAATGAAACCGACGTGTTTGACGGGTATTATAGCCAAACTGCTGCGTTGCTTAGGATGAACGACAAGAACCAAAATATTGAGAATGAAGCTCGGTTGAGAACTTTACAGTATGAAAAAAACTTAAATCATCTCTTAGAACTTATACATCAACATTTTAATACTGATTTCATTACATTGTACTCATTGCATGAGTGGTTGCTTATAAACCAGGCAACGAATATTGAAGAAGATGAACCAGAATTGGATGAAGAAGCTGAAGGGGATTCAAATGAAGACCCCGCTTCTCGCCGCATACAGATTGTGACCGTACATAAGTCTAAGGGACTTGAATATCACACAGTCATCATACCTTGTACGGAACGGCCTTATCGATTTACATCGCACGAATTGCTCTTTCAACGAGAAGACAGCGGGCCTGTACAGGCGTCTTGGGCAATCGCGTCAGGTAGAAAAATTATTTATCAATCAAACGAATACGATAGCATGAGCAAGAACGAAGTAGAAGAAGTAAATAAGGAAGAGGCCCGTCTTTTATATGTTGCATTGACAAGGTGCGAACAACGTCTTTGGATTATTCAGAATAACTATCCTTTATATCCAAAAGAAAACTCAAACTGGGCTAAAATTATGCCCTATAAAGAATTGAGGGAACACGGATGCCTGTAAACATGATAACGTATACCAACCCGCTTAACCTCCATGAGCATCCGGAACTAAAAAAACACAGTGAAGTCCTTCATCTTTGCGCCACTAGGTCTTTGACTGATGGTATGAAAGCTAAGTACCAGCCGAAGAAGGGAAATACCACTCTAAATTCCCCATTATTAGGTGCGGGGCTTCTTATCTCTCATATTTTGGGCAGCTGGTCATCTGCGAGAACTAAGGTTAAACAGTTTGCACAGCTCTCTGAGGTGATTAGGAATACTGAGCGTCAGGAGCGGAATGATTTAAGGAAATACTACTATACGTCCTTTCGTCGTAATCAGGCTGAAGTACTGCAGTCGATGCGGATTTTTACCGAAATTGGGATGAAACCGGAGGATATACGCGCACGTACTCCCGAAGAGACACTCTTTTTGCAGCTGTGGACTGAAATGGAAAAAGAAAATTCAAGCTTTAAGCGCCTTCGGGACATATTTTCAAGAATGGACAAAGAACCAGCCAGGATTTTGGAACGGTTACATCAGTCATTAAAGAGTGCCGCCAAAGCTCTGGCAAAGGACGATCCTAACACTTCAGAACGAATTGATAAAATATTACATAAATCTCGATTGGGAGAAATCATCCTCCACGGATTTTACTTTATTACACCGATTCAGCACAGAATATTTACCTTATTGGAAAAGGCAGGTATGACCCTTACATTTCTTAATCTCTACGATGTACGATACCGTCAAACGTTTAAAGCCGTAGAAGCATTTATCAGCGGAGAATATGGGTGGGTTGATTATCAACATTTGTTCAATAGCAGTTCAGAAAATGTCACTTCCAATGGGTTGTCAGATCGTTTTGCCTCTTTTTTTGAAGGAAATTTGATATCCGCGGAGGGGATCCCCTCTATTAGGCAATACGATGATTTTTATGGCATGCTTGCAGAATTGACGGGAGTAGATGGAAAGCTATGTCCAGACGTACATTACTATTCGCCTAATGAATCACCGCTAAACGAGCGGCTAAAAGAATATTTTCCTGAAAAATATATTCAAGACAGGCATTTTCTTTCCTACCCGGTTGGACAGTTTTTATTCCATCTTCACCGCATGTGGGATGAAAATAATAATCAGCTGATTTTAAATGATAAGAGTCTTTTCGAGTGTTTCTCTTCTGGATGGCTCAGGGTCGGTGATCATGACAGCAGAAATTATACCCGAGTCTTAAAGGACCTGCTGCCCTATTTCAACGGGTGCAGCGATTTACCTTCTTGGCGAAAACGAATTGAACATTTGAAGTTGTTAAAATTCGAAGCCGCTGCGTCATTTAAACAAGAAGAAAGCGGTGGAATTAATCAGAGATTCCATAAAATGATGGAGAGCCCTTTTTCCAGGTTCTCATTTTTTAATGTAACTGAGCACGAGGCGAAAATAGTCCTTCAATTTATTGAAAGATTAATGGAAGTCTCTGAATTCCTGTTTGATTCTGAAGCTGATGAGCGAATTTCGCTAGCAGACCACTTTGCCAAAATCGAACGAATCCTGCTTGAAGGCATGGATATCAGCCAGCTGAAAGGAACCGAACGTAAAATTATCCAAACTCTAAAGGATCGCTTGAGCGATACGGATGAGCTTGAGGAACAATTCCTAATTCAAGATCTTGCTTATGCGCTGTCTTTGTTCTTAGGTGGAAATTTTCGTGGTGACCCTGACGAAGAGGATAAGCTCATTAAAAGGTTTGAAGACGTGGACGGTGCTGTTTTGCTGCAATCGGTGGAACCCAATTACGAAATGCATATTGCCTGTGTGGATGAGTACTCGCTGCCATTCCGAGTTTCATCGATGCCTTGGCCGTTTACCAAAAATTCACTAGAAACGATGACGGATTTTCCATCGATTCAGATGCTGGTTTTACGTGATCAAATGGCACCGGAAATTTCACGTTATTTGTTCTATCAGGTTCTTGCATTCTCAAACCGGCTAACGTTCTCATGGATGCGGACATGGGAAGACAAAACTAAAATTGAAAAGTCTCCCTACTTAACTTTGCTAAGCGATAGGACCGAAAAACGCTCTGCTAATGCACGTATATTTCAGGAGAAACCAAAGCACACCATAGCGCCTTCTAAACCTAGGGAGGAAATTGTTCAAGAAGTGGCACTGTATCCGCTGGACGCGGCAGCAGAGCACACTTTCTGCCCCCGAAGATTTTTTTACAGTTTTGTCGCCGAAGAGTACGCAGATTATGACAGCGACTTTCATCATCAGTTTCTTTTGTCGAATCTAGCTACAGTTTTGTCAAGATCAGCAACTAAGCAACAGATATTAGAAGAAATGCGTATTCTATTCCCTCAATGGGAGGAGATACGCCGACAAGAAATTATAGAGAATGGTTTAAATAAAGGAAAGTATGAAGATGATCAAGAGCTTATTGACGGCAGGCTCTACACGAAAAATCGCAGAAAGTTTCAATTTCTCATCAACTCACGGCGTCAGGGTTATGAATCATTTATTCAGGCTTACCAGTTATTTGATGCTGATAATGCAAGGGAAAACTTTGTTCAGTCTTTGTTAGAAGACTCCCATCCATTGCTCGCATCAAAACCTTCAACGGCTTGCAGGTATTGTCCGCATCTAGCCGTTTGCAGAGACGGCTACTACCCGATTGATGACCATATGAGGGAGTAGAGATTATGGTAAGGATAAACTTTGAGCTATGGGTAAAAACTGCTGCTCTCTGGACACAGACTGTATCAACAGAAAGAGCACAGCAGGTTTTCCAGTCCGCGGATCTCGCAGTCCATAGAGCCCAACAAGAGACACTAAAACATCAAACAGATCTTAAAATTCCCTCTGCCATTGACGCCATTTTTGGGGAAAGTGATGAAGAGGATGAATTGTAAGGAGGAACTACAATGTTGTCAGCTTTGTTTGAACATCCGTTGACACCCAAACAACAAGAAGTGCTTGATTACCGGGGGGATCATCTGCTTATTAAAGGGATCGCCGGCAGCGGAAAAACAACAGTATTACTTCGAAAGGCAAAAAAAATCGTAGAAGAAGAGCATGGAAGTACCATTGCTGTATTTACTTATAATACAACTTTAGCGAGCTATGCAGAAATGCTGGCTAAAATGATAAGCCCGAATCGAATTAAGGTGTTTACCTTTCATAGTTGGGCGTTTCAGCAGCTCCGTACAATGAGAGTCCGTGTATCGCCTGTTGATGATAGGGAAAAACAACATTTAATCATACAAGCGGCGGCAGCTGTGGCTCAAGGAAAACAGAATCGTTTGCTGGATATGAGGAAATACCTCGAGTTTATGGAGGACGAAATCAGCTGGATTAAAGGCAAGGGAATGACAACCTTGCCTGAATATTTAAATTCCCCGCGTACTGGCCGAGGTGGGAAGGTTCGTGTATTGGAGATAGACAAGGCTGCTATTTTTGAAGTCTATGTGATGTATCAGCAGCTCTTACGGGCTGCTAGGAAAAACGATTATGATGATTTTGCATTAATGATTCTTAACGATCTTGGTAACTTTCCCCTTAGCGGTCAATACGATCATATATTTATTGATGAGGCTCAGGATCTACAGCAAACACAACTTAATCTCCTTAGAATAGCTGCCCGTAAGAGTTTGTTTATTGCCGCGGATAAGGGACAAAAAATATACAAGACCTCTTTTGCGTGGAAAGATGTGGGGATCAATATTCTTGGGGGTAGAACCAAGATACTTCAGAATACCTTCCGATCTACGAAACAAATAATCTCGCTAGCACATAGTCTCCAGAAGCATGATCCTGTATGTCGTAATAGAGATGAAGACTATGTTGAACCCGTCTATCCCGACATTGAGGGAGCAACTCCGCAGATGCTTGTATGTTCGGGCGAGCTGGAGGAGAAAAGGGTCATTAATAGGTTGGCATCTTCTATTTATAAGGCTAATCCAGAATACACTGTGGGTATACTATGCAGGTTTTGGTCAGACATCCGCGATATTAAATATAGCTTAGAAGAGTACGGTTTAAAGCCTGAGATTATACAAAAGGACAAAGGGAATTGTCATGCCCCTGGAATTAAACTTACTACGTTTCACTCTGCAAAAGGACTGGAATTTGACGCAGTCATTATTGCCAGGTTCAACGACGGTATTGTTCCATTTATTGAAGAAGACACACAGGAGATTGAAGAGCACATAGCCGTTGAGAGAAGGCTTCTGTATGTTTCATTAACACGTGCGAAAAAACAGCTTTACATGGTGTGTTCAGGTGCTCAATCTACATTTGCTAAGGAATTTGATGCATCCCTTTTTAACATGGTAAAGGCTTAAATAAGAAATGAAAATATGACTGATGTTTCGCTGTTGAAGCAAAATTACTCGCTAGGCCCCGGTTCTCGGGGCTGTTGTTATCATTTCTATTAAATAATGATTGTTATAGGAATTTTCGGTTGATTTTTAACAAGCAAGACAGGAGAAGTTATGCTGCCTATTTCACCAAAAGAGTTAAAAGAACTCAAAAAAAAATTAAATAAGTTACAGGATCATAAGGAGAGCTTGCTTTTATATATTTTAGATAAATACGAAACTAATAGTATTGATTTTCACAAGCTTTTTTTACATAGCGGTTTCATAATGGGACTCGATTTATATGATATTAGATATATTGGGGATAGATTACTTAATGCTGACTTTATTCCTCATGTGATAAAACAAGATTGGATTTTTATCACTCATCTTGTTAATAAGAAATCGTCCTATGATCTTGCTTTAACAGCTTTACTTGAAAAAGAGGCCAAAGTTAGTGTGTTAAGCTTGTGCGAATATTTGGGGAAATTGGAGGAAATGGCACAGAGATCCACTAGCCCTGACGGGAGTAAGGGACCGAAGGCGATAACTATATCTCAGTATAATCATATTTTAGATTGTTTTTCAGAAGTAATTCAATTTATGAATGATAATAATTTACCACTTGAACAAAATACATCCTCCGAATTAGTTTCCGAAATATATAGAATAATTACTTATAAGAATATTATTCTTTATTTTCTTATTAGCATGTGTGCGGAGCACTACAGCCCCGAAGTATTCGAAAATGTAAATGGTCCAACTGGTGTATTATTTGACAAGTGTTATTTAGCGAACCATCTGCCACTATATTGGCCTTTTATGGAGTTATATAGGGATTTAAATAATTCATGGTTTTATGAAGATTTTGAATCGCAAGAGATTGATAAATATTTATATGATAGTGGAGTAGTAACAGAATATAATACATATAGGGGAAATTTGTTGTATATTAATGGGGATCATACTGGTGCGTATGATACGGCCCGTTATAAACAAAAGTCATTAGATTTACTTCAATTGATATATGGTAATGAAGAAACGAGTTTCATGTACGATAATAAGCAGTGGAGTATTAAGGATTTAGCGAATTGTATCTCAAGTCTTAATGTATTCGCACATACGCTTAAAAATAATGCACATCATTCATCTATTTTTGGCGAGAATCAGTTAATTAATAAATTAAATATTCCAAGAGAATGGCGTAGTTTGCTTCATTTAATTTCTTATGAAATAGAATCAAATAGTCCGACCCACTTAATAAACTACAAACCTTTGATTAGGAAAGATAATGTTTATATCGTTGTACCTTCCTGGATAGAACACGTTGAAATTCCAAGTATAATAGACAAGATATTATCCGAAGATGGAATTAAAAAAACTATCAAAATAGAAAAAGGAATAACATTTGAACGAATGATTGAGGATTTTTTTTGCAAAGAAAACATACCCTTCTTTAGGATTGATAGAAACGAAAGGAAAAATATTCCCGAGATTGATGGCCTATTTTTAATAGATCAATATTTATTTTTATTTGAAGCAAAAGCATCTATTAAACCATCAAATTTAATAGAGGCAAATTTTTTTTTACAAGACAAACTTATAGATGCACAAGAACAGTTGAATATAAGAATGCAACTATTAAACTCCCCAGACTTTTTAGAGATGTTAGAAAATAGAACGGGCATTTCTATTAATGAAAAAGAAATCTTTCCTTTTATTCTTGTAAATCACCATTTTTTTAATGGTTATAAAGAACTTCAAAAATATGAACATAAAGATGGATTTTATCCAATAATTGATTTTATGACATTAAAAACTATTATTAAAAGTAAAAAGATCCCCGTGTGGGAGTATAGAAAACGTAAAAATAGTTATAAACGAAGAATGGTAGATTGGAGCGATGGTAAAGAATTGGCAATGTTTTTGAATAACCAATTTCATGGGTTTATTAGTATTGAGGAACCGACATATCAGATACTTGAGGACCAAATTATGTTTCGTATAATTAAACCATTTTCTTTCATTTAGTGTGTTGATTGAAAATCAGAATTTGAATATTTTTTCGGATAAAAGCTGAGCTGCCCAACATACTTTTTGCCCTGTTGAGGGCTAGCCAATAATCTTTATAATGGGAGTATTGGATTGAGATAAGGAAGATCCCATAGAAATTGGCGGAAGCAGAACGGTCTTAGTAAAAAAATTAATATGTAGTGATTTGAATTGGTATAAAAGTATGAAATTGTTGACGACTTGTTGACAAACATCGTCAACAACATATAAACATCAAACAAATAGAACAATATGCCATGGATAAAACCCTTATATATCAAGGGTTTTATCCAACTAACACAGACCCCAGCCAACCCCCACATGTTCCCGCATACGGTACATGTGGGACCGGTAAGTGCTTATGCGGAATGTTATAACAAACAATTTCTTTCCAAAATCAAATAAACTCCTGCTATTCCCTATCGAGAGCCGGAGTAAGAGCAGATAAACCATCCCACTTCTCTTCCCGATCTTTATCCCAATCCGAGCGTTACTCAGGCTTAATTTCCTGGTCGCTCGGCTTTTTTATCCCCTTGAAGAGTCCCCGCGGCTCCTGAAAACCCTCCATATTCCAACGTTCTACCCAGGCTTACCCCACCCCAAAGCCTTTCCCATTCACTCCCTCTCTTTATGTCAGTCCTTTTCGGATCACTTCTCTAAAAAATTACTACATTATTCAATGAAAAGTATAGAAATATAAAGAATTTACATTCTTCCACTTTGCATAAAAGCCACAATCTGTTAGAATATGATGTAATACCGATAGATTTAGTGAGGATTAAAAGGGAGGACCTTTCCATGGAGAAATTAACGCTTGATTCCATAGATGAAATGACACATCTGGATCAACTTGAGGCTGAAGCGATCTATATTATACGAGAAGTAGCGGCGGAGTGTGAAAAGCCCGTGATGTTGTATTCGATCGGTAAGGACAGCTCCGTGATGCTGCATTTGGCGTTGAAGGCTTTTTATCCTGAGAAACCGCCATTTCCTTTCATGCACATAGATACAACGTGGAAATTTAAAGAAATGATCGAATTCCGCGATCGCAAAGCGAAAGAATTTGGGATCGAAATGATTGTTCACTCGAACCAGGAAGGTATTGAGCAAGGGATTAATCCGTTTGACCATGGTGCAGCGTACACCGATATTATGAAAACCCAAGCGTTAAAGCAGGGATTGGACAAATACGGATTTACGGCTGCGTTTGGCGGCGGAAGACGGGACGAGGAGAAGTCGCGTGCGAAAGAGCGGATTTTTTCATTCCGGAATAAAAATCATGCTTGGGATCCGAAAAACCAACGGCCGGAAATGTGGAAGCTTTTCAACACAAGAATCAATAAAGGCGAAAGCATGCGCGTCTTCCCTATATCCAATTGGACGGAAAAAGATATATGGCAATACATTCGAAGAGAAAACATTGATATTGTGCCTCTCTATTTTGCGAAGGAAAGACCCGTCCTCGAACGCGATGGGCATCTCATCATGGTGGATGATGACCGGCTGAAGCTCGAACCCCATGAGAAGATTGAGATGAAGAAGATGCGGTTCCGCACACTAGGCTGCTATCCGCTTACCGGCGGTGCCGAGTCGGAGGCAGATACGCTGGATGCCATTATCGAAGAAACGCTTGGTGCGGTTTCATCCGAACGGACAACTCGGGTAATTGACCAGGAAGCGGCCGGAAGTATGGAAAGACGGAAACGGGAGGGCTATTTCTAAGATGAAGAGTCTGCTTAAATTTATTACATGCGGAAGTGTAGACGACGGTAAATCCACCTTAATCGGACATATGCTTTATGATGCAAAGCTGTTGTTCGCTGACCAGGAAAAAGCATTGGAGCTGGACAGCAGACTTGGCAGCCGCGGCGGAAAAATTGACTACTCGTTGCTTCTTGACGGCTTGCTGGCCGAGCGTGAGCAAGGGATCACGATTGATGTGGCGTACCGGTATTTTACGACGGATCACCGCTCTTTTATCGTAGCGGACACGCCGGGACATGAAGAATATACACGTAACATGGCGGTGGGCGCATCCTTTGCAGACCTTGCGGTCATTCTTGTGGACGCTAAGAAGGGTGTCATTACCCAAACCAAGCGACATACCCGGATTTGCGCACTTATGGGAATTAAACATCTTGTTTTAGCTGTGAACAAAATGGATTTAGTGGGCTTCGATCAAAAAATATTTGATGAGATCAAGGAAGCTTTTTCCCTTACGACCGCTGAATTTAACTTTCAAAGCATACAGGTGATTCCCGTTTCTGCTACAGAAGGGGATAATATTACGAAAAAATCAGACAATACGCCTTGGTATAAGGGCCTTCCGTTGTTGTCGTATTTAGAAAATGTGGATGTTCATCAAACCGACAATACGAAACAATTCATGATGCCCATTCAGCGTGTATGCCGGCCTGACCATACGTTCCGCGGCTTCCAAGGCCAGATTGAGGCTGGAAGTATCGCGGTCGGCGATGAGCTGACGACGCTGCCTAGCCATGAAAAAGCAAAAGTGAAACGTATCTTAGTGACGGACCAAGATCGGGATATAGCTTATGCAGGACAACCTGTAACGATACAATTGGACCGAGAAGTCGACGTTTCGCGGGGCTGCGTAT
The DNA here is from genome assembly GCF_030846225.1 of Paenibacillus sp. GD4. Taxonomy (NCBI): domain Bacteria; kingdom Bacillati; phylum Bacillota; class Bacilli; order Caryophanales; family Paenibacillaceae; genus Paenibacillus; species Paenibacillus sp. GD4. The sequence goes on along the minus strand of NZ_JAVCYK010000001.1, from coordinate 1,804,026 downwards.
TTACGAAAGACGATCAAATCCACGAGGCGGACAGCTTCAGTGCAACGATTCTTTGGATGGATGATTCCGTACTGACACCGGGTAAAAATTATTTGGTCAAAGTAGGAACGAAAATCCTGCCGGGTACTGTGACGGCCATTACTCATAAAATCGATATTAATACCGGAAAAACGGTTTCAGCAGATCATGTGGTTAAAAATGAGTTGGCGAAATGTGAATTTTCTTTATCGGATGACATTGTTTTCGATTCCTTTGAACAAAATAAAAGCATTGGCGGATTTATTCTGATTGATCGCGTAACCAATATGACATCCGCTTGCGGGGTCATTGACCAGGCACTCCAAAGCTCCGATAAATTGGTACGGCTGGATGCAGAAGTCACCAGAGATGTACGTGCCCAGCTAAAAGGACAGAATCCATTCACCCTTTGGTTCACCGGTTCATCTTCGGATAAATCCAGCATTGCCAAAGAGGTCGAAAAGCGTTTGGTATCGTCAGGCTACCATACCATGCTGCTCACGAATGGCCAAGGAGAATCGCCGCGGCGATTGATGGAACTGGCCAAATGGATGAACGATGCAGGACTTATTGCATTGGTAGCGAATGATTCCCCGTACGATAATGACCGGGAAATCGCGCAAGACATCATTGGGAAAGAATACATTGAGGTTTATGTAAACGGACCTGCAGGCAACGGACCCGGGAACTCGGAAATTGAAATCGACACAAGCAAGTTTACAATCGAAGAAGCTGCAGATTATGTAGTGAAGCGAATTATCAAATATTTAATCAATGAGAGTAGTCATGGACAATTCCTTAATTTCTAATGCGAACATAACCCGTGTTTGGTAGCCCAGTCGAGCAAGAAGTGAAAGTCTCCCGGACACATGCTTAAACCAATCGACGCAACGAAATTGTCAAATAGTATCCCTACATCAGCGTAAAAAGTGATGTAGGGATATTTTCTTATTTCCGCGACATGGGCTCCGCCAAAAAATGAGAGGCATACGTCCGAAATCATTACAATGAAATAGGAATCGATATAGTGTAAAATTGTTTATTAATAAAATGGTATTCCAATCATAAGAAAGGCGGACACTTTATTGAAATCTCAACAAGGTATAAACATGTTGGACCGGGTAAGAACCATCTGCGGCTCATGGCCGGAGGTAGAAGAGCTGGTCGATGGCTTCGGTCATAATGTCTTCAAAGTAAAGGGAAAATCCTTCGTCATCATGGGAGAAAATGAAGGCCCTCCGGGACTATCCTTCAAGTCGGATAAAGAACATCAATATTTGCTACTCCAAAAGGGCGGCTATGTCAAAACGCCGTATATCGGACATCACGGATGGGTTTCGCTTGATGCAGCGGCAGCTGCCGATTGGGACGAGATGGCTAGTCTGATCAAGGAAGCGTATCTGCGGGCCGCGCCGAAAAGGCTTGTGAAGCAGATACTTGAAAGTGGAGGTAAGAGAACAGACTAGCGTTGGTACGGAAGTGCAGGGCAGTCTTTTGGTATGTCATACAACTTGGCGTAAATAAGCCGCACATGGCATAATGGGTTTTATCCGACTTCAGTGGAGGAAACCAACGGAAAACAGCGAAGGAGCCCCCGAAATGCAAAGCAAAGCATATCCCAACCGCGTGCCGCTTCCAACGCAACTAGACGGCGTCCAAGCATGGCTCGTGCCAGACACAGGCAACCCATATCTTCTCGTGGAGCTGGACAAGCCTGCACGGACGTTGAATTCATCCCCTTGGGGCGGCGGCCTAGGCTACCACAAATACTTACTTAACAGGCAGGTGGACCTGACGTACAACTGCAACGACCCCATCGCGGAGATGGAGGCGTTCCTCCAGGCGCAGCGGCTGGAGCCGCGGGAGACGGCCTGCCTGATGACGGCTGCGCAGGTTGCGGAAGCGGCGGTGGAGAGCGCGGCCTACGGCGAAGCGCGGGTGACCGGCATCGTGACGGTCGGCCTCAGCAACAAGGCACGGGCGGGGCTGGCGCTGCCGAGCCCGCAGTTGTATCCGGGCACGATCAACACGATCGTGCTGGTGCGCGGCATCATGACGGATGCAGCCATGGTGAACGCCGTGATGACAGCGACGGAGGCGAAAGCGGCGGCGCTGCAGGCGTTGGACGAGCGGGTCGAGGGGAAGCTTCACGCAACAGGGACGACGTCGGATGCCGTGCTGGTCGCGGCACTAGGCAGCGGACCACTTCACCGCTATGCCGGAACGGTCACGGAGGTCGGCTATCTCATCGGCAGAACGGTCTACGAATCCACCATGACTGCAGGGCGGCGTTACCAAGCCTATCGGAAAGCAAAGCAGGGATAAAGGAACCCCCGTTCCTCTATCCCTGCTTTTTTTCGCCGCTACGTATTCTACTTGGTGATTTCCGAAGAGGCGGTGGCGGCCCCAACGAGCGTAAGGCTATCGTCAAATAGAGGGTGGGCGAACACTTGATAGGAAATATTGCCGTTGGAGAGAGGAAACGTGATGACGCGGTTCATAGGAATTTTGGCTTCAAGCACATCCTGTTTTAATTGCTGCAGGGCCTGGGTGCCGGGGTTGTCATGAATTTCTCTATCGGTTTTGCCGATGACCTCGTAAGTCTGAAAATCGCAATGCGGGTTAAAAATCCAAGTATATCGCAAATCTACATCGCATTGAGCGAGAATGAAAGGCGCTTGGTTCAAAGCATAGTAAAAGGGATTGGTTCCTTGTTCAAAAATGGAATAGTGAAAGCCGAGGGCTCTGGCGATTTCTTTCGAAACCTCGAGGCTCGGGTTACGCTCCCCTGTCTCAATCTGAGCATAATAGGATCGGTCGATGAAGGCACGTTCGGCCACTTGCTTTTGGGTCAACTGCTTGTTTTCTCTTATTTGTATTAACCAAACCCGTCTTAGCATACTTCTGTGTTATGCTCCTCTGCTGAGTCATTATTCTTCTACTATAAAGAAAATTCTAGAAAAAGAAAAAGCCATAAACCCCTAGTGGCTCGTTAGCCACCATTAAATATTGGTAAAGTTAAGGTAAATATTTCCATAAAAAGGGCAAGAATCCATCTTTGTTATGTACTTAGGATGCTTGTAAGGCCTGTTACAGGAAAATGAAGTAATCCGACAGCCACTTCTTGCTACGTACGAGGGCGGTCTGGCTGTAGATTCCGACCACTAGTGCTTATTACCCAATTCATAGGCAATAGAATCTCTTTGGAATGATTCCTTCCGCTCTCGCAAAGGTGAGGGCTTTTTTGCACATTCCGCACATTCGTGAAATACCGAACAATTTCCTCAGATATTGTAATGTTTTCCTTCCGATCCCTCCTGATAATAGAAACTAGAGAGGAGGATCCATGACATGAAAGCAACGATTCCTGCGGTAATAGAAGTGACCCAATACGGCGCGAGGCCGGACTCTGGGGAGGATGCGACATTGGCTGTCTTCCGTGCGCTGCAGCAGTGCAGGGAGATGGAGGCGGCGGTGCTCCGGTTTGCTCCGGGCCGATATGATTTTTGGCCGGAGCTGGCTTATGAGAAGGAGGTGGTGATCTCAAATCATGACAATGACGGGAGGAGGAAAATAGCTTTTCCCCTGATCGGCATGAAGCAGCTCTCCATTGAGGCGCCTCAGGCGGAGTTCGTCTTCCACGGCCTCATCATTCCCTTCCTGCTGGATAACTCCAGCAATATTCGGCTGAGCGGCTTCTCTATCGACTGGGAGGTGCCGATGATGGCACAGGGCTCCATTACCGAAGTGTTCGAAGAAGGGTTCGAGATTCGTGTAGACGAGGGCTATGCGTACGAGCTCACAGATGGAAAGCTGTCGTTCCAAGGCGAAGGCTGGAGCCGGGAAGTATGGGGGCTGATCGAATACGACCCGGCCACACAGGCGACGGCTTATGGCAGCGCGGACCAATGGAGCTGGGGGCATTACAAGGAGCTTCAAGTGACGGAGCCTGAGCCCGGGGTTTTGCGGTTCAGCGGCAATCGCACAAGGAGAAAGCCGATCCTGGGCAACAAGCTGATCTTCCGATTCGGGCGGAGGGATCATCCGGCTATTGTCGTCTCCGGCTGTACGGATACCGTCATCGAGGAGGTTACGGTCCGTCATGCCCTAGGGATGGGAGTCATTGCGCAGAACAGCAGAGATACCCGTCTGAACCGGTTCCACGTAACCGGAAGGGAAGACACGGAGCGGGTCTTTACGACGATGGCGGATGCGACGCATTTTGTTTATTGCACGGGCCTCATCGAGCTGAAGGATTGCCTGCTGGAGCATCAGATGGACGATCCCTGCAACGTGCACGGGATTTATGGCCGAATCGCCCGCCGTGTTACTCCCGATACGCTGCTCGTACAGCTGATGAACCGTCAGCAAAAAGGGGTGAACATCGCGTCACCTGGGGAGAGGATGGGCTTCGTGAGCGGTCAATCGCTGCTGACCTACGGAGCTGCCGAGCTTACGTCCGTTCATCCAATCAACATGGATTATATGCTCTTGACGTTCAAGGATGAGCTTTCTGAAACGCTGCAGCCTGGCGATGCGGTGGAAAATATAAGCCGGACGGCCAAGGTAGTGATTCAAGGGTGCACGGTTCGCCGGAACCGGGCACGGGGCTTTCTAATTACGGCCGCCGGGGAGGTGCTGTTAGAAGGCAACACGATCAGCAGTCCGGGGGCAGGGGTGAAAATTTCGGGAGACGCGAACTTCTGGTTCGAATCCGGAGGAACGCAGAGCATCGTGATCAGGGGCAACACCTTCCTCGATTGCAACTATGCTTACCCGAGCTGGGGAAAGGCCGTCATCGACATTGACCCTGAAATTCAAGATCCGGAGTCCGCAGGCGGCTATTATCACGGACGGATTCGTATCGAGGATAATGTCTTCCGAACCTATGACAAACCTTTGGTAAAGGGCCATTCGGTAGCGCAGCTTGCTTTTACCGGCAATCGAATCGAGCGATCCGCCACTTATCCTCCTCATGGCGGGGCGGAACATGCGCTTGAGCTGAAGGCATGCGGAACGGTGGAGCTTGAAGGGAATACCACCACAGAAAATCAAACTGCATCGCTTCTTATCGGAGGTCGGCCGATCTCATGGAAAGTAGAGGAACGACTGGTTATTGAAGCAAACCATAACTAGGAAAGGTTGGGGTGTGATGTACAGCTTGATGGTTCGAATACGAAGACAAACGGCGTTATGGCTGACGATGCTGCTGGTCGTCGGGATGCTGCCGCTGCAAGGTCTGTGGCTTCCTGAAGCGACGGTTCAAGCTGCGGAGGCGGAGGAAACGATCATCCTCGACAATGGGGATACGGGCTACTCGGAGTCCCCGGCCTGGGGAGCCAGCAGCGTGAAGGGCTACAATGGCACGACCACTAGAGTGACCGGGGGCGTCGGGCATACGGCGTCATGGAAGCCGTCGCTTCAGAAGGGAACGTACCGGGTATCCTTCTACAAGGTCGTGCGTCCTACGCCTAGCACCGGGGATCCTCAGATGAAGGTGGAGGTATTGCACGGCAGTGCAGTGCACACGGCTTCGATCAACGCAACGGAGGGTACATCCGGCTGGGTGGAGCTCGGGACGTTCGCTTTCGAAGGCAGCGGCAATGAGCTGGTGAGGCTGACCCGCACTACAACGCTTAGCGGAACGTTTACGCATGCGGATGCAGTCCGATTCGAGCGGGTGCAGGATGCTCCGACAGCGGCTTTGTCAGGATTAACGGTGCAGGGAGCTGCACTCAGCCCGGCTTTTGATCCGGCAGTATTCCAATATGAGGCGCAAGTATCCGCTTCTGTGCAAGCGGTAACATTGACGGCTGCGGCGTCGGAAACGTCGGCGGTCATTCAAGTGAACGGGCAGACGGCGGCGAGCGGCGTTCCCTTCGGTCCCGTGCCGCTTACCGGAGCGGAAACGAACGTAACGATCGCCGTAACCGGCAGTAACGGCATTTCGCAGTCCTACGTCGTCAAAGTCCTTCGCCAGGCAACGACGGCCTTTGTGATTGATTTTGGCGACTATGGCTACACCGAGAGCGGCAGCTGGACCGGGTCGACGACGGTGAAGGGCTACAATCAGTCCTCCACCCGATACACGACGACGCAGAACTCCTCCGTCCTGTATCGCCCGAATATTGAAGCGGGCACAGCGGCCATCTCTCTTTACAAGCCGGATTGGCCGGATAAGGCGGATCCGAATATCCGGGTGGACATCGTGCATAACGGCCGTACGGATACGGTATATGTGGATTTCACCAAGCCCGGTGCCGGTTGGCTGGAGCTGGGCACGTATGATTTTGCCGGAGATCCGATCCATGAGTATGTTCAAGTGACACGGACGGCGGCGAGCGGGTCGACCATTTATACCCGTGTGGATGCCGTCAAGTTCGAGGGGGACATCGTCCGCAAGGATCCTCCGCCGGGCGCTTTGAGAACCCGCCAGCTGAACAACCTGACCTATACGGAGAAGGCGGCCATCGAGAATGCCGATTACCGGGTCGTTTTCTATGAAGCGGCTTGGGACGGGGGCAAAACGATCGTGAAGGATCTGTTCCTCCGAAAGAACGGAGCTTGGGTTCCGGTTCACGGGCAGGCGGAGCGTCTGGAGGAGCAATGGGTTGTGCTTAGCGGAGCTTCGGGCAGCCGCTTGAACTATTACGAAACGATGAACACCGCGTGGGTGCTCCCCGGGCACATCCGGCAGGTGGATGCCCAAACGGTGGAGCTGACCGATACGGAGCATGCGGATCAGTTTGACTTTAAAGTGAATTGGTCACTGGCGTCCCAAACGCCGCAAATTTCCTTGGAGTTCGTGCCGAAGACCACCGGCGATTATGTCGTGGGCTATCAGTCTTTCACGGAGGAGAAGCTCGAGACGGTTACCGAGGTGCTGAGCGGGGGACGCAACCGGGCTAAAGCGGTGGGCACTGTCGAATCGACCGGTCTCTGGGAGCTGACGGCTCCGATGGGCTTGGTGGAGAAGCCGGGCACGGATGGACCACTCACGTACGGCGTGTACATTCCTGCTTCCGAGCTGCCGCTCCGCTTCGAGCCGGCAGGTACAGGGGCCAATCAGCCGGTCGGGATCAGTCTCGTAAACAACGAGAATACGGTGCAGCCGATTCTGTATGCCCCGCAGCTCGGCAATTATTCGAAGCTGACGGCCGGTCAGCCATACAGGTTCAAGCTCGGCCTTTATGCGGGCGAAGGTACGATCTATGAAGCTTACACCAGCCTTCTGCGGGAGGAATACGGCTACAGCGCCTATCGCCAGAACGTCAAAGGCCAATCGCTGACGGATGCGATGTTCAATATGATCGACCTGCTCAAAATCGATCCGGCCGGAGACGATACGGTCAATTATGTGCCGAGTGCCAGCGGCTGGTGGAGCCGGGCCAAGGGCTTCATCGACATCGAGAACGATCAGGCGATCCGAACCGCGGCGAGCAGTACGCTGATGGGTGCCTATTATGTGACGAACGATGGAGAGCTCTATGATAAAAGGGCGCTGCCGATGCTGGAGCATGGGGTCTCCCGCAATGAGCGCGGCTGGTCGCCCAAGCAGAAGCCGGTTTACGGAGATCCTTCCCTGTGGAAAATGACGTCCGTCGCCTTCGACGTGACGACGCTGTCGACCTTTTATCAGATGACGAAAGGGTACAACGCCGGACTGTACCGTATGGGGCAGGACGATTTCAAGGTGCGCAATGAGGGGCAATATGCCCGGGGTCCGGTCATTCAGCCGCTGATGATGTACCGGATGACGAAGGATGCGTCTTACCTTGAGCAGGCGAAGGCGGCCGCGGATAAATACATCGCGGAGGAGATTGACACTCCGACGACGAGGAACGGCGACCGGAACAGCTTTTTCTACCAGTACGGCAAGCTGTGGGTGGAGATTCTGGAGCTGTATGAGGAGACGAAGGATCCGAAATACCTTGCCGCCGCCCATAAGGAAGCGCAGAGATATGTCAGTATTTTTACCGTAAGGCCGGTGCCGGAAGGAACGATCCCGATCCCCGATCCGTCTCCGTTCCGTTATTATTTGGCCAACAACTGGGAGGATCAAGGGAAGTACCAGTATCCTCGGGCGAAGCTGCCGGAGGATGAGCCGGGGGCTGCGATGCAGGCGGAAGCCTGGATGGTGTCGCCGAACGGATTGACGTATGAGGCAGGCAATACGAATTCGGCCTACCGCATGAATGCGCAGGAAGCACCGTTCCTGCTGAGGCTGGCGGAGTATACAGGGGATACGCTGATGGCCGATATTGCGCACAACGCCGTCGTCGGCCGTTATTCGAACTATCCCGGCTATTATTACAGAGGCTTCATCACAAGCCAGCTTGATCCGGATTTCCCGATCCTCGGTCCGACGGAGGGAACGTCGATCTATTACCATCACGCCCCGGCACAGCTCGGGCAGACGATCGACTATCTCATCACGGAGCAGATGGCTCGCTCGAACGGGCAAATCTCGTTCCCGTCGGTTTTTGAAACGGACTTCCTGTGGTTTAAGTATCATGTGTTCGGGGCGAAGCCAGGCACCTTCTACGGCCATCCGAATGCATGGCTCTGGATGCCGAAAGGCATTCTGAAGTCCAGCAATCCGCAAATCAACTGGATTACGGCGGAAAGCGGCGATAAGCTGTTTATCTCCTTAGCTAACGAAGCCAAGTCGGAGGAGCAGGTCAAGCTGACGCTGAACGCAACGTTGATCGGATTCGATCCGGCGAAGTCGTATCCGGTCACGATCATCCGGGACGGCGGGAATCCGGAAACATCGGTGCTTACGGGCGGGGAGCTGAACGTTACCGTAACGGCGAGAGGTCTCACGGCCGTCATCGTCGGCGGAATGAACATCCAGGTGCCTCTGCATCAGGCGGCACCGGAGCAGGACACGTCGGACGCGAGCTACTTCTTCGATACGCACAGCCCGATTGACGCCATGAAGGGAATGCTGCTCGTGAAGCCGGATAAATCCTCTTATCAGGCTTATGTTCAGGCCAAGACGACGGACCCGGCGACGCTGCATTATTCGCTGGACGGCGGACGAACGTATCAGTCCAGTCCGGATGCCGTCTATCCGATGGAATGGTCCATACGGGTGGATGAGCTAAGCACGACCTTTACGTATTATGTGGAATCGAACGGCAAGCGCACTAGTGCGCGTACGTTGTATTTACCTTATGCAGTTACAAGTGTGCCGGAACAGCCTGCATATGAAGAGCAGCCGGGCGTAGTCCGTGTAGATAATGTCGAAGCGGAGCTCAGCGGCACTTGGATGCGGAATACGGCCGCAAACGGCTATTATTATGACAATTATTTGGTGGCGAATACCGTACCGGGAGCACCTGCTGCCAAGGTGGCATGGGTACCTGAGCTGCAGCTGGCAGGCAAGTACCGCGTGTATGTCAATGTACCGGTCGGGCGGACGGAGTGGTCTCCTGACGCCAAGTATACGGTGTACGACGCGGCCGGGACCAAGACGTACACGGTGGATCAATCGGCCTCTACAGGCCGATGGCAGCTGCTCGGGACGCACGAGTTCGCAGCAGGCACGAGCGGACGCGTGGAGCTGGCCAATACCGGCAGCAAGCCACAAGTGGCTGCCGATGCGATCATGCTGATTCACGAATCGGTAGCCGATGAGTGGAGCAGCATCACCATCGAGGCCGATAAGCAAGCGTTAGGCAGGTTCGAGTCAACCCAGCTGAAGGTGCGAGGCACCTTAACAACGGGAGTGGACGGCGATCTGTCGCAGGCGACGGTGACGTACCATACGTATCATCCGGAGCTGGTTCGCATCGATGCGGCCGGAAGGCTGACGCTGGAGACGTACAACCCGGACGTGCCGGAGCTGGACGTATGGGCTGAGGTCGTTACGGCGGACGGACAGAAGCATGTGACGGAGCCGATCCGCCTTGCGCTGAAGGAGCTGGAGATCATTGTGGACTCCTCGCAGCCGGGCTATCTGGAGACCGGCAGGTGGTCCGCCAGCGGTTTGACCGGCTACAATAAAGCCGTCAAAAGCCGCTACACTGAAGAACAAGGCGCTACAGCCACATGGACGCCGGTGCTGCATGCCGGAGAATATGAGGTCTCCTTCTACAAAATCGTTCACACCTCAGGGAACGATGCTTCCGTCCAGGTGGAGGTGCGGTATGGGGACCGGACGGAAACCCGCACGGTCAATGCTACCGAGGCACCTTCGGGCTGGGTCAGCCTCGGGCAGTTCAAGTTCACCGGCAGCGGAGCGGAATACGTGAAGCTGACGCGCACGGCACCGACGCTGCCGCCGGAAGTGCTCGACCGGATCTATACGCGGGCGGATGCCGTGAAGTTCCGCTGGGTTCCGGTGGAAGCGAAGCTGGTGCAGCCGAGCGACCCTGCGAGCGCATCCGTCACCGAGCCGCTGGTGCTGCAGTTTACAGCGCCGATGGCTCCCGAAACCTTCACCGCCACCGCGGTGAGGGTAACGGAAGCGGTGTATGGCACCGTGGTACCGACGACGCTGCAATGGGACGACGCCACTCGCCGCTTGACGCTTACACCGGCAGCACCGCTGGCCTACGCTACGAAGTATGCGGTTCTTTTATCGGACGAAGTCCGATCGAAGCTCGGAACGATGCTGGATACGCACAGCCGTTCTTTTGAGCTTCACACCGTCAAGGATGAGGCTCCGCCGGTTATTACGTTGACCGCTCCTGAGCGGATCTCACCGGCGCAGGCCTTTACGGCGAACATTACGTTCGCCGATACGGTCAGCGGTGTGGTCTACAGCAGCGTCCAGCTGGACGGCAGGCCGCTCCCGGCGCCTTACCGAGCTGAGGCGTTCTCCCTTGCTTCCGGCAGCCACGAGCTGCTGGTTCGGGCGGTCGACGGGGCGGGCAATGAAGCCGTGCAGCGTCATGAGTTTGCTGTGCAGCTGCAGGCCCAGGGCATCGGGGAAGCGCTGAGCTACGCCTACGCCCAGGGCTGGATTGAAGGCCAGGGCTTGCTGCGAAGCCTCTTGGCGAAGCAGGACCGGGTACAGCCGCTGATGAACGAGCTTCGCGCCCAGCGGGGCAAAGGAGTCCAGGCGGCCTTTGCGGATCGGATGCTGCTTGATTTAGGCTTGATAGGGGCAGCGGAATGATCCATATGTTGCGCTACGGGCTGCCATATACAGAGGAGCGGGTCCGAACGACGGGACGCCTCCAGGTGCTGTACCTGGGGGGCTCCGTCACGGTTGGCGCCAGCTCCTCCGATCATGAACGGTTCAGCTGGCGGGCGCTTACGTCCGCCAGGCTGTCGACGCGCTATCCGGAAGCGGAGTGCGTCTTCACTAACGGCGGAATTAGCGGGACCAACTCGACCTATGGCGTATACCGCTTGGAGCCGCTGTTGCTGCCGAAGCCGCCGGATCTGGTTTTCATCGAATTCGCCGTGAACGATGCAGGTAATCGCGATGAGACCGTAAGAGCTGTCGAGGGAATGATGCGTAAGCTGAGGCTGTCCGAGCCGGAGACGGGCATTGTCCTGGTGTATGGTGCTACAAGGCAGGGTATGGAGCTGTACCGGCAGGGAGAGGTGCCGCCCAACATACGGCATATGGAGGAAGTGGCGGAACACTATGGTCTGCCTTCCGTTAATCTGTGCCTGGATATCGCCCGGTGTATAGATGGCGGCACGCTGGCGTGGGACGATTTTGCCGGGGATACGGTTCATCCGTACGATGGAGGCCACCTGATCTATGCGAATCGTGTGGCGGAGCTGCTGGAAGCATCCTTGTTGCAAGGGGTGTGTCGGACCGTTGTCGAGCCCTATGACTCCTTTCATTACGGAGGAGCCGCGTACGCGGGCATAGGGGAGGCTGATCCCGTAGGCAGCTGCCGACATATCGTAGAAGAGGCTACGGGGGTCAACCGGAATTACAAGGAACCTGTAGAGATTCTGCATATGCAGGGGCTGGATGCGGGACTTCGGCTTCCGTTCCGAGGTACAGCCGTCGGGTTGTTATACTTGGCGAACCAGCATACGGGAGCGGTGCGCTACTCAATTGACGGCAGCCCGTGGAAGCTGCAGGAGCTTCACGACGGGTACCGAGACGGGTTTTCGCGCATCAGGGCTCGCATGCTGGAGGATGAGCTGGAGCCGGGGGACCATGTTCTGGAGCTGCGGCTCACGGCAGGGGAGGGAGCGGAGCCGGAGTCCCCACTGGAATTAAGAATCGTGCAATTTTTAGTCAACCGTTGAATCGGTGTGGCAAAGGCCTGAGGAGCTCGAGCTCCTCAGGCCTTTTATCTGTATTTCCTTCATCTAATGCAAGATGATCATGGCGATCCCAGTCTTTAGCTGCAGGAAATGCAGGTAACCGCCCTTCGGGAGAGGGCTTGTGCGTACGAGAGCCGTCCAAGGAAGCCTGCGGTAGCCGATAGTTGCGCGGGCCGCGGGATCCCCTCGCGCAAGGCTGAGCGGCAGCGGGCGGACCCGCTCATTCTCCCCGCCCAAGGCGGCCCGGCAACTCCACGATATAGTGAAACATTTCGCCAGATTCTGAACTTTTTTCACCCGGCGGCCGTGGTTTAATAAAGGTACGACAAGAGACCTACCCCAGCAGCAGATAAGAAAGGATGTGACAACGATGGAAATAACGGCCTCCTCCAAGGCTGCGAAGCAAGCCGCAGCCGTTCCCAAGCGCAAATCATTGTTCACCTACATGAGGCAGAATAAATGGCTGTATTTGTTTTTGATCCCGGGATTCACGTATCTCCTGGTCTTCAAATATATCCCCATGTTCGGCATTGTTATTGCCTTCAAGGATTTCAGCCTCGTGCGTGGCATCTGGGGCAGCGAGTGGATCGGCTTCGAGAACTTCGAGTATTTGTTCCAATCGGCTGAGTTCTACAAGGTGCTGCGGAACTCACTTGTGCTCAGCATGTATCAAATTTTATTCGGCTTTCCGGCACCCATCCTTTTGGCGGTGATGCTCAATGAGGTCCGGCACATGCTGTTCAAGCGAGTGTCCCAGACGATTCTGTACCTGCCGCATTTTATTTCATGGGTTGTACTTGCGGGTATGATTATGAACTTCCTGTCCCCCTCCACCGGAGCGGTGAACCACGTAATCAAGGAATTCGGGGGCGAGCCGATCAATTTCCTGCTCAAGCCGGAGTTTTTCCGAAGCATTATCGTTACCGCAGAGGTGTGGAAGGGCGTCGGCTGGGGCACGATCATCTACCTGGCGGCCATGACCAGCATCGATCCTACGCTATACGAATCGGCCAAAATGGACGGCGCCAACCGCTTCCAGCAAATTCGGCACATTACCCTTCCCGGCATCACGGGTACGATTATCGTGCTGTTCATTCTGCAGCTGGGCAATATTCTCGACAACGGCTTCGAGCAAATCTTCCTCCTCTACAGTCCGATGACGTACGATGTGGCGGATGTGTTCGAAACGTATACGTACCGAATCGGCTTAATTGACGGCCGGATGTCGTTCGCTGCTGCGGTAGGGCTGTTCAAAGCGGCTGTCGGCTTCGTGCTGATCGTAGGGGCAAACCGCCTCTCCCGCCTGTTCGGCAAACAAATCTGGTAGGTGAAGCTCATGAGATGGAAACGGATCGAACTGTTCGACTTGATTAACTACGTGCTGATTGTCCTCGCCTGTATTTGCATGCTGTATCCGTTCATTAACGTTGCAGCGGTTTCGCTCAGCTCCTATACGGCGTTTGTTGCGAACCCGATGCTGATCTGGCCGCAGGATTTCACCCTGGGAGCCTATGAGGAAATTTTAAGTCACCCGATTCTCTGGAAAAGCTATCTGAACACGATCATCGTCACCGTATCTGGGGTCATCATCGGCGTCTTTCTGTATCTGATCACGGCCTACCCGTTATCCAAAACCCATCTGCGCGGCCGCAGACTGTTCATGCTGCTGATCGTGTTCACGATGCTGTTCAACGGAGGGCTCATTCCGAACTTCTACCTGATGCGCTCTTTAGGGCTGCTGGATACGCTGGCGTCGCTGATTCTTCCGGCATTATTGTCCGGCTTCAGCCTGATTCTGATGAAAAATTTCATGGAGAGCCTGCCCGAGGAACTTGAGGAAGCGGCTCGCATCGACGGAGCTTCGGAGCCGTACATTTTGTTCCGCGTCGTGTTCCCGCTGTCCATGCCGATCATAGCGACCTTAGGCTTGTTCGCCGCGGTAGGGTACTGGAACAATTTCTTCAACGGCATCGTGTATATCCGAAGCGTGGAGAAGTGGCCGCTGATGCTCTTCCTCCGGGAGATTATCGAGGGCTCCAAGATGATGGAAATTTCCACCGGAGGCAACGCCGCCGAGCTCGGGGCCGGCACCGTACCGACGGAGACGCTGAAGTATGCGACGCTGATGATCGTCATGCTGCCGATCCTGTGTGTGTATCCGTTCCTGCAAAAATACTTCGTCAAGGGCTTGATGCTCGGCTCCGTGAAAGGGTAACCTGTAAGGGGGCCGATGCTTTATCCATATCATCCTAACATCATTGGAGGAATGAAAATGAAAAACAAGTTCAGAGGGGTCTGGACCGTATCGGTCGCTGCGGCTTTGCTATTCACTTCCGCATGCGGAGGAGGAACGGAGCCGGCAAAAACACCGGCAGCGGACGGCAATTCGTCCGCAAGCAAGGAGCCGGTCAAGCTGAAGATGATGGCGAACCACGAGCAGGCCAACCTGTCCGAAACGGACAAGAAATTCGTGGAGATGCTGGAGAAGAAAACAAACACCAAGCTGGAATTTGAAATCCCTCCGACGACAGGATACAAGGAGCGTCTGCAGCTGATGCTGGCCTCCGGCGATTATCCGGACATCGTTTTTTTCCCGGCTACAAGCGAGCAGGCTTTCATCAATGCGGTGAAGGACGGCATCGTAATCCCGGTCAACGACTACCTGAGCTCGGCCAAGAACCTGACTAAATATTCGTATCAAGCCTCCTGGGATGCGCTCAAGGTCAACCAGGACGGCAAGATTTATGGGATTCCGCGTACCTCGGTGACGCGTAACGACGCCTTCTGGGTGCGCAAGGACTGGCTCGCAAACGTGGGCATCACCATTCCTGCCGACAGCCAGGTGACCATCGATCAATTTACGGACATCCTGCGCAAATTCACCCTGAATGACCCGGACAAAAACGGCAAGAACGATACTTACGGCTACGCGGGCTTCGTAGACGGCAACAAGGTGCTGCAGCCGATCCTGACCAGCCAGTTCGGGCTCTTCCAATGGCAGAAGGCACCGGCCGGCAGCAAGTATGAGTATATGGATGCAACGTACGATCCTTCAGGCGCGGCATTTAAGAAGGCGCTTACTTACACGGCCAACCTGCAGAAGGAAAAGCTCCTTGACCCGGATTCGGCGACGAATGACGGCGTCAAGGCAAGAGAACGCTTCTGGCGCGGCATCGCGGGCGTATATCCTGGCTTCGCAGGCCACTACACCTGGCATACGGAAGAAATGCGGAAGCTGAACCCGAACGTGGACCTGACGTATGTGTTCGTGAAGAATGAGGACGGCAAGGTAAGCGGTATCGGCTACGGAACCGGGCTGTGGGGCTTCTGGGGCATTACCAAGGCGAGCAAAAATCCGCAAAAGGCGGTCGAACTGCTGGATGCGTGGCTCGCGGATGATATTTGGAAAACGGTTGTCGAAGGCTTCGAGGGCATGGACTATAACAAGGTTAACGGAGAAATCACGCCGATCATGGACGCCCCGAAAAGCCCGATTCGCCGCAACTCGATGCGCCGCAATAATGACCCTGAGTTCTTCATAACTGCCGGAACGAAAAAAGAAATTCGCGATCTGATTAAGCCTTGGATGGATCTGTCCTTCACCTCGGTAGTCAATTCGAAGCATCTGGATTATGTCCCCGAAGCGGCCAAGAAGCCGAACTACATGGATTATCAGAAGGTATGGAGCCAGACGATCATGAAGATCATCATGAACGAGCAGCCGGTATCCAAATTCGATGAGCTGCTGGCAGGCTGGTACAAGGCCGGGGGCGAGGATTTCGTCAAGCAAATGAACGATTATATCAAAAAAGTGGAAACCAGCAAGTAAATAAGCCGTGGGTGAAGAGCTGACCTTCTTCACCCACTTTTTATAGGAGATGAATGTCAAATGATTAATCCATCGATTCCATTATCGCGTTATCAGCTGCAAAGCCCGGAGGGAGCCGTAAGCGGAGATCTTCTCATCAACGCACAGGGGCAGCTTCAATATGAGGTGAAGTTCAGGGGAACCTCCGTCGTGGGCTTATCGGACCTCGGGGTCCTCGTCGACGGACACCACCTCGGCGACGGAGTAGAGGCGGAAGCGCCTGTTTATTTGGAGGTAGACGAAACGTATCCGGCCCGGGGGGTGCACACGGTGGCCGTTAATCGCTGCCGCGAGATGAGGATAGCCGTCACCCATAAAGGCTCGGGCATCAAGTATACGGTGGAAGCGCGTGCTTACGAGGACGGCTTTGCGATCCGTTACGTCCTCCCGGACCGGGGGACGGTTACGATTCAGGGGGAAGCCTCCTCTTGGAAGCTTCCTGCTCAGGCGGGCGTGTGGTTCTTCGAACGGAATAACGGCTGGAAGCTCAAAAGCTACGCGGGAGAATGGATTCGTACCGGGGCAGAGGAGCTGCATACGGTATCCTCACAAGGACCCGTTCAGGGGACTCCGCTGGTTGTGGAGCTTCCGGATGGGCGGGGCTACGCTGTCGTCTGCGAAGCGGCGCTGTACAATTACAGCGGCATGCGTCTTGAGGCAGTAGGCGACGGCATCGTGAAGGCCCATTTCACCGAGGGGGCGGACGGCTTTCAGCTGACAGGGGAGGTGGTGACGCCCTGGAGAGTCACCATGCTGAGCCCCGACCTGAACGGGCTGGTGAATAGCGACCTGCTCACGAACCTCAATCCGCAGCCGGACCCGGCGTTGTTCCCGGGTCAGGACTACATTCGTCCCGGACGCTCCGTCTGGCGCTGGTGGAGCCGGGGGACGGGCAGCTTCGAGGAAGAGAAGGCGATGATCGATCATGCCGAAGATTTAGGCTATGAATTTACGACGGTGGATGAGGGCTGGGAACTGTGGGAGGACAAGTGGGCCGCACTGAAGGCGTTGACCGATTACGCGTCCGCGAAGGGAGTCGGGGTGTTCGTCTGGAAGCGGTCGAAGGAAATGAACGATCCCGCGGATCAGTACCGGGCTATGCGCGAATTCATGGATCATGTGAAGGCGGCCGGCGCGGTAGGGCTCAAGATTGATTTTATTGACTGCGAGGATCTGGTCTCCATTGCCTTCGAAACGGCGGCCCTCCGGATTGCCGCGGAGCGCAGACTGATGGTCAACTTCCACGGCATTTCAAAGCCGACGGGAGAATCCCGCACGTATCCGAACGAGATCAGCCGGGAAGGCATCCGGGGGCTGGAGCTGAACAAGATGAAGGAAGGCCCGATCCCCGCCTGGCACAATGCGGCGCTGCCGTTCACCCGGTTCTTGACAGGACATGGGGATTATACGCCGATCGGTTTCTCCAACCCGGGGGATACGACCTTCGCTCATCAGCTGGCGACGGGAATTCTTTTTACTTCCCCGCTGCAGGTCATTGCAGAGCATCCTGAGTATTTACTTCAGGAGCCGTCATGCCGTCCCGCTCTGGACTTGATTAAGGAGCTGCCTTCGGTATGGGAGGAGACGGTCGTGCTGAAAGAGAGCCGGATCGGCGAGCTCGCCGCCATGGCAAGAAGGAAAGGCGATGTCTGGTACGTGGCGGTGCTGAACGGTAACGCTGAAGCGGTCACGCTTGAATTGGAGGAGCTCACGTTCCTGCCGGCGGATAAGAACTACCGGGCTGTCATGTTATCGGATGCTGGCCCTGCCGCCTTTGCTCGTGAGGAGTCGGCTCTGGAGAATGGCGAGCGCCGTCTCAAAATCCAAATGCCGCCTAACGGGGGCTATGTCGCGGTGCTGCGGCCTGCCGATGAGGTGAGCCCATGACTGTGAAGGCCGAAGGAATCGCTGCCGTCGATATCTTGGAATCCCCGGAGGAGATCGTACTCACCGCGCCGGACTATACGGTTCGGATTCGCAGGAAAGGCTTCGGGTTTTCCCTCCTCCACAAGGATGGCAGGCTGGCGGCGGGAGCGCACCCCGTGTCCGGCATTCGGCTGTCGGAGGCGGGAGGCGGCGACGCGGTGGATGCGGAGGAAACCCGGTATGTGGGGCTCACCGGCCTGAACACCGCCGAATTTCGCATTACGACGAGCCGGGGGACGGAGGCTGCGGTTGCGCTTCGACTGGACCCCCACGCGGTGCGCATGAATGTAATTCCTGCAGTGGAAGGCAGCTACACGCTGGAGGTGCGAACGGCGTCGCAGCGGCCGGTGTTTGGCATGGGAGACTTCGGGGCCCATGTCGATCGGGTGCCGACCGAGGATGCCCCGGAACGCGGGAAGCTCGATATACCGGCTAGGGATACGGCGGACGTGTTCGGGCTCGTCCGTAACGATGTGGTGAATCAAGGCACGAACATGCGCTTTATCAGCACCTTCTGCGTCTTCCCTGCGCACGGCTTCGCCCAGGTGCTGTTCGAGGAGGGCTCGAAGCGGGTCGCCCTAACGGAAGAGCACAATTTGCTCGGTGCCGCGGGTGTTCGTTCCGTGAAGGGGCTGTATTATTTTATCGGGGATATGAAGACCATCTATGCCGATTACCGCGATGCCCGGGAGGCGGAAGGATATCCCGACCGGAAGCCCAAGTACGAGATGTTCCGCGTAGGCTGGGAGGCTTACGGCTCGTTAGGCTGGAACTCGTACCAGAGTGCAGTGGAGCAAGCGTTGAGCGAATATGCGGAGCGCGGCTACGAACTGGCGTGGGGCGTCATCGGCTCCGGCTTCTGGAAGGGCGACAGGAAGCTGCCGGAGCAGGGTTCGACGGTCAGCTTCGGCATCTGGGACGACGAGCGGGAGGAGCATCGCACGGACGAGCTGCCGAACCCGCGGTATCCGGACCCGGAGGGGATCAAGCGTTTTTTTGCCGAGCGGGGGATGAAGCTGCTGATCGGCATTCGCAACCATTTCAAGGCTCCGGCAGAGGACGGCGGCTATCATCATGGGATTAACAACGGCCCTTATGTCCATGAAGCGATGGAAAAGGGGTATTTACTGAAGGATGCCGAAGGCCAGCTGGTCCGTATTACCAATGCGGAATTTCCAAGGGGCACGCTGTACATGCTGGATGCCCGGAATCCCGGGGCGCTATCGTGGTTTCTGGAGGGCTGCGAGAAGTGGGAAGCGGACGGATATAAGGAAGATGCGATGGTGTACACGAAGCATTATCGCGACGGGAATTGGAATCCGCTGAACGAGGCCTTCATGGACCGGGGCTGTCCGACGATTGTGCGGAGCACCGCGTATTCGGCGCCTGGGGATGTGCTGCGGATCAATGACACGTACTACGGCAAAGGAGAAGGCTTCCACTTCGATCAGGATCGGGTGCCGATCAATCTGCTGAACTATGCGGCCAGCGGGGTATCGAATTTGTATCCCGACATTACCGGGGGAACGCCCAAGACGGATCCAACGCTCCCTTCGTATCAGGATTACTTTGTGCGCAATGCGACGTTCAACGCGTTATGCCCTGCGATGTCGATGGGGAGGAAGCCTTGGGAGATGCAGCGACCGGAGTACGAGGCTCATGTCAAAAAGGCGGCGGACTGGCACAACCGCTATGCGCCTTATATTTATAGCGCCGTGATTACGGCCTATGAGACGGGCTTCCCGGCGGCCATGACGCCGCTGCCGCTTGCCTACCCGGACGATCCGGCCACTTACGGGCTGGCCAACCGGACGACTCGGCAGTATGAGTGGCTGCTGGGTCCTTCGCTGCTGGCGGCGCCGCTGTTCGGCAACGATTTCGATACCGCCGAAACCAGGGATGTGTACCTTCCGGAAGGCAGCTGGATCGAATACGAAACCGGCAAGCGGTACGAGGGACCGGCCTTCCTGCGGAATCACCCGATTCCGAAGGGAGCGATCCCTGTGTTTGTCGGAGGCGCAGGAGTAACCGTATGCCTGGAGGACGGCGCTGCGGTGATGGAGGTGTATCCGGTAGCTCCCGCGGGGACGGAATACCGGCATGTGTGGAACGACGGGGTACAGGTGTCCGTGCTGCAGCTGCGGCATGAGGGATGGGAACCCGCTCGCTTCGTAGTGGAAAGCACAGCGGACCTGGCTGCCGATGGGGAGAAGGAGTGGCTTCCGCTCGCGACGGCTCCCCGTGTATCGGACGTAACCGGCGCCCTTCGGTTTGTTATCGAACCGGGTCGAAGCTACAGGCTGAGGAATGAATAACAAGGAGCAGCCTGAGCGCTGCTCCTTCTTTCTCATTTTGTGTCGGGCAAGGGATGGCAATGCTGCCAAAAAAGGCAGCAATCCGCGATCTTAAGCGAGGTTCGGTAAGCGATTTGTGAGAAGTTGATATACGCAGCAATAATCTGGGCTTAGTGGGAAAATGTTGGGGAAACTGCATTTTAAGTCAATTTCATAATTAGAAAGCCCATGTGGAATAAGGTTTTTCGGCAAACAAAAAGGAGTATTTCCCCACATTAAGTTTGCCGAATTGTTTAAGCAGCGAACGGCTATTGAACGTGTCTTTGCTTATCTGAAATTTGACCAAACAAGCCGCGTAACTTTTTGAAAATGTACACCCCGAAATTGGTTACCTGCGGCATATAGATCGTGTTACAGGGCTTCTGGCGCTTATCACGGCCCTGTAACGCTCCTTGTAACGTTATGAAATCACCTGATATGAACGAAACCGTCAAGTGCTCAGCACGTACCCTTGATTTGGAGTGCTCTAAAGTAAGCCTGTCAAATGCCTTTTTTGACAGGCGGTTCACTCTGCCCATACTTTTTTACTTCGGTCTGGCTGATCAAGCCAGACCCTGCCCTACGGCGAGTAACGGGGTGCAGGGGGCGTGCTCCCTGCTGTCTTTCTTTAATTTGAGCTTGTGGTTCGAATGAGTTTCATTCCTTGGCACGAGGGCAAAATGGTTCTTTGCGCCGGTTGGCAACCTGATATTCGTGGGTTATCACAAGTGAATTGTATACGACCAGAGAGCTTACCTGCTAAACTTACGACGCGCATGAAGCCGCACTACCTGAAAGATTGACTTTGCGCAGGTGATTTCCGCGGATTATTACTCTCTGCCTTGCTTTAGTACTTTGCCCTCGAGCCAAAGAATGTAACGTAACGCATTGCCTAACTCACTAAGCCGGAATCACTTCCTTTTTCATTCAATCATACCCTTATTTTTTATGCTGTGATGCTGTTTTTTTGCTTATCTACTTCCTTGGCTATGGCCCATATGAAACCTATAAGCTCTCGGGCTACTGCGGCGATGATGGTTCCTTTGTGCTTTCCTTTGAAAAGGAGCTTCTTGTATTTGTGGTGTAATCGCTTTTGTGCTTTCCAGGAGATATTGACAATTTCCGAACTCAGTCCTTTTTGCCTATCTCGCAGCGTTTTCCGTATGGCAGGTGAGCTCCGATAGCTCCAGGCGGCTTCAACCAATACCCTACGTATATGGGCATTTCCAGCTTTCGTTATCCCACCTTGCCAACGACTCCCCCCGCTAGAACGTTCTGATGGCACCAGCCCCACATAACTCATGAGCTGCTGAGGGGATGCGAATCTTCCTGCAATGTGGCCAAGTTCCGAAGCTACAGTAACGGCTGTAATTAGGGCAACGCCATGGAGCCCCTGCAATGCTTGGATCATGGTCGCTTGGCATCCTTCACTCGTTTGCTTCTCCATCTCCGCTTCATATCTTCGGATCCGGTTCGTAGCTTCTTGGATGCTGTTTCGGTATTCTTGGAATACCATATCCTCACAACACCGAGAAAACCGTAAAGTATCTAACCAATTTTCATATGGCTGAGTCCACACTCGAACGCCCTTGGGCGGGTGGATCTGATGGCGAAGCAGAAACTTGGTTAAACGCTGTTTATGCCGATTCCTGTCTTGTACGGCATCTTCCCTGGCCCGAACCAAATCTCGCAAGGCTTCATCCTCGGGACGTGGTACATAGATCTCTGTCAATTCATTTGCTCTCCAGAGCTGCGCTAGACGTACAGCATCTCTCTTATCTGTTTTTATTCGAGTATTCCCCTCTAAGTCTGTTGGTGCGATGACGCTGCATTCCACATACATCTCCAAAAGCCATCGATACAAGACGAACCCCGTAGGGCCAGCCTCATAGCATATACTTAACTTTACGTCATCATCTTTCATTAACTGATTAACTAGTTTACGAACAGCCTCCTTCGTATGCGAGATGACACCATGGAACCTGACGGGTTCATTTCTATTTTCGGGGGCGATGGCTACAGCTATTTTTTCTTTGGATACGTCTAGACCAACATATTTTATGGTTATACTCATTACTAAACCGACTCCTTTTGTTTGTAGCTCTGTTTTGGATTATTTGATTGATTACTCAATTCAATTGATTTCCAAAATCAACCTACGTAATGCAAAATGGTAGTCGGTTTCGTTCATTTTAACTTACTGTACCAAATATATGTTCATCTGCCACTGTAAGATGAAAAAATCGCGTTACAGGGTGTCTGGTGCTTATCACGTCCCGGTAACGCTCCTTATAACATTATGAATTCACCTTTTTTTGCAGAATTCTAGACGGTACAAGGCGTTTTCTCATGATCTACTTCCCGCCCCTGGCCGCATTCTTAAATTCGTTGGGCGTCATGCCGGTATGCTTTTTGAACATCGTGCAGAAGTAGGAGTAGCTGTTGAAGCCGATGCGGTCCACCAGCTCGTAGTTTCGGTACTGTCCGTCCAAGAGATACTTCTTGGCCATCTCGATTCGCCGGGACAGGATGTAGTCGAATACCGTCATGCCGACCTCCTTCTTGAACATATGTCCGAGATGGGAGGGGCTGAACTGGATTTCCCTTGCAATGTCCTCCAAGGAAAGGTCGTCCCCCAGATGCTGGTCGATGTACTGCTTCGCAAGCGCCACCTCGGGACGCAGCCGCTTCTGCTGATGCTTCCGGTGCTGCTCCTCGCAAATCCGGCTTAGGCTTGCTGCAGTGAGCGGGAAGGAAGGCTCCTCCAGAGCGGCCTCGTACGGCTGAGCCATCCGGTCTGGGAGCTGCTGAAGCATTTCCTTCAGGAAGCTCTGCGCCGCCGCAGGCTCCGGCCGGTATTCGCCGAATACCTGCTCCAGCTGCTGCAGCCAGGTCTTGAAGGCTTGCGGGTCGTCCCCTTCCGACAGTGCCTCCTTCGGAAAAGCTGCCGACAGCTGCTCTAGATAGCCCGGCGGCACCGGCTGAAACGGGATCTCCTTCTCCGCGAAGATCGGATACGGATTCCCTTGATAATACCGGTAGAGCAGGTGGTGCTCCGCACGGGAATACATCCTCCTAAGCAAATGCAGGTACTCGAAGGAAGGACTGACCGACATGCAGAGGCGCACCGACATAAACTGCAGCAAGGGCTTCTCCAGCTGAATCAGCCGCTCCCGGAGGAGCTCCTCGCTTAGGGCGGGCTCCGAGGCGTGAATCAGCAGGGTGAACTGCCCGAACCGGTTCGGGAAGAGCTCAAAGCCGGCCGGCAGCTTCTCCGCCAGCGTCTCTCTGACGATCTCCAGCATGGAGAATTCAAGCAGCGGCTTATCCTTCTCCGAGTAACGGGCCGCATACCGCGCCAAATCGTCCACTCGGCATACGATGAGCCGATAAGGCGGCATTTCGAGATCGATATCGAGCTCGGCTCCGATTCGGATCATTTCCTGCCGCTCGGCCAGCACGCCGGAGATGATTTTGTCAAAGTAATCCTTGCGGAGGGAATACTGATAGTTTTGCACAATCTTGCGGCGGGCGCGTTTGTTGTTCTCCAGGTCGAGCTCCTTGTCGAGATCGGCCGAAGCCCGGTCCAGCGCGGAGCGGGTGGCCTCCATGTCGATCGGCGATTTGAGGATGTACCCCATCGCCCCGCTTTGGATGGCCTGCTGGGCAAAGTCGAAATCCCGATGCGCCGTAAGCATAATGCACCTGACTGCCGGGTAACGGACTCTCATTTCCTTAAGCATGCGCAGCCCGTCCATGACCGGCATGGTTATGTCCACCAGGGCAATGTGGGGCTGCAGCTCGGCGATCATGCCGAGTGCCTCCTCCCCGTTCCCGGCTTCTCCGACGATCTCATACCCCCATTCCTTCCAAGGGTAGGTATGGCGGATGTGCTTCAGCGCCAGCGGTTCGTCATCGACCAGCAGTATTTTTTTCATGATGCGGTGCCTCCTCTTAGGGTTGGATAACTACGGGCATTCGAATCAGGATCCGCGTGCCGAAGTCCGCGGAGGAATCGAGACTCATCGAATAGGCGGGACCATAGAGCGTCCGCAAGCGGTAATGCACGTTCGCGAAGCCGATCCCTTCCTCTTCGTCCGCTTCTTCGACGGAGTCGCGAAGCAGAACCGCCCGCAGCTTCCCGAGCATGTCCTCCGGGATGCCGATGCCGTTGTCCTCGATGAGCAGCTCCCAGTCGTCGCCGTCGCGAGTGGAGCCGATAAACAGCGTCCCGGAGCCCTGCATCGGCGACAAGCCGTGGAAGATGCAATTTTCCACAATCGGCTGCAGCGTGAACTTGGGGAGTCTGTAGCTGAGCGTGGCCGGATCGATATCGGTTTCATAATCAAAGCGGCCTTCGTACCGAACCTGCATCAGCTGGATGTAGTGCTCCACCGCGTTCAATTCATCCTTCAGGCTGACATCCTCCATCGTCTGCGTCAGGCTGTAGTCGAGCTGCCGGGTGAGTGAGGAAATAAGCAGGTCCACCTTCGACAAATCCCCCTCGCGGGATTTCATACTGATTGCATTAAGCGTGTTAAAAAGAAAATGCGGCTTGATCTGGGCCTGCAGCATGCGGATTTCGAAGGCCTTCTTCTTCGCTTCCGTGGTCTTCAGGTCCTCGATCAGCAGACCGATCTGCTTCGTCATCCGGTTGAAATGGCGGGCCAAATTGCCGATCTCATCCCGGCGGTTGACGGGGATCTTGGCATTCAGGTTGCCGGAGCTGATCTCGTCGAGCGACAGGGCGAACTGCCGGATCGGCTGACCGATCATTTTGGACATAATCCAGGCTATGACCAGAGCCAGAATCAGAGACGCGACGGCAAGCGCCGCGGTGAACCGAACCGTAGCCTCCAGCGGCCTCAGCAGCTCGGTCTTGTCCATCATCCACATGACCTGCCAATTCATGACGTTATTGCTGCTGCGGGTTAGAAAGTAATCGGTTCGGGTCGCCGACTCCGGCAGCGACAAGGAATACTCGTTCCAAGGAGCTTCCAGGATCGCTTCCGGGAAGTCGGTCCACTCCACCTGGTTGGTGTACACGTTATAGCGGGTATGCGAGCCCTTGCCGTAAATCGGGCGGTTCGCCGCGTCCAGCAGGATCAGCTCCCCGTGCAGAAGGTCGGGTGCATCCGGCAGCAGGGCTTCATACAGCTTCTCGAAGCCGATGTCGAGCGCCAGCATCATGCGTGAATTTTCCTTACCGGGAACGAGCATAAAAAAGGTAACCGTATATTGGGACGCCTCCGACCAATACGGCTCGGTCCAGTACAGCTTATTCGCCTCCAGCACGCGAACGCGGTTCCATTTGAAGGTTTCGTTATTCATCAGCATCCAGCCGATGCTGGAGGTGCTGGCCGTCACTCTGCCGTCCTGAATGTAATGAATATTATTGACCGTCGGGAGCAAATACAGCAAATTATCGTGAAACCAGCGGTTGATTTCGGTGGGACTGTCCTCAAGCAGCCGGCTGTCCCCGACGATCGATGCGGCGAAATTACGGATCGACCGGAGCTGGGTTTCCAAGTAGTTATTGGTTTTGGCGTTCATATCAATCGCATACTTGGTTTGCGCGGAGACGAGGATATTGGAAGAATAGTTGTAGTACGAATAGCCGAGCAGCAGAATGATGACTTCCGTCAGCAGGAAGGTAAGCAGGAAGGTTTTGGTCGAGAGCTTCCAATTCATGTAATATCGCAGCCGATGCATGCTTCATCCTCCTAACAAGCGGCCCAGGTACTCTCATTGTACCAAAGTTGGACGCAGTCCTGATTAAAAGTACGGGGAATTTTTACGAAAAAAATCGTGATATTGTTAAACTTCCTATCCATTCGTTGTACACTAGTAGTATACCGAACGATATAACGACAGCAGAAGGGGACGAGCCTATTGGAGCGAGCATTGACCCGCAGAGTGTATAGCCCGATCGCATTGCTTTTGGCCGCTGCCTGTTTGACCGCATCCTGCAGCAAGGAATCGGAACCGAAGCCGGTGCAGGAACGGGTGAAGATTACGGTCCATATGATCGGTACCAGACCCCTTCCCGACCCGAAGGAGGATCCCATCAAGCAGGAGCTCGATAAGAAGCTGGGCATCGATTTGACGATCCGCACGTTTCTTCCAGAGGATTATGCGAACCAGCTGAAGATGGGGATGGCGACAGGCTCCAATGCGGATTTGTTCAGCATCGGAAACCGTCAGGAATTCGTTCAGTATAGCAAACAGCAGTTACTGCTCGACCTGTCGCCGTATTTGGATTTGCTTGAGCCGGCCATGCAGATGGTCGGCAAGGAGAGGCTGCAGCTGGCGGAGGCCGGAGGCGGTGTCTACGGCTTGCCCAGAACGGAAACCGCCTATCAATACAGCTTTTGGATCCGGCAGGATTGGCTGGAGAAGCTGAAGCTGAACGTTCCCCGGACGACAGAAGAGTTCCTCGCGGTGGTTAAGGCGATGGCCGAGAGGGATCCCGACGGCAACGGCCAGAAGGACACGTACGGGTTCAGCGGAAGGCCGAATCAGGCGCTGGGGCCCCTTTTCGGTGCCTTTGGCACGACGTATCCGGGCTCCTTCTATATAAAAGGCAATAAGCTAATCAATTCGCTGTACGATCCGGCCACGCCCCAAGCACTTTCTTACATCCGCTCGATCTTCGAGACGAAGGGAGTGGATCCCGGCATTGTCTCCAATACGAGCCTGCAGCACAAGGAGAAGGCGCTGCAGGGGCAGCTCGGCCTGTTTTATTTCAATTGGCCGAACTGGTACCAGGAAGAGTATCTTAAGGTGAACGCGAACGCGCATTGGATTCCGATCGATCCTCCGCAGGGGCCAAACGGCGACAGGTATGCGTATGCGAAGGACGTCTCCGATAGTATTCTTGTCATTCCCAAGTCCGTCGGCAACGACAAGGTGAAGCTGAACAAGATCATTCAGCTCCTGAATTACGTCTCCACCCCGGAGGGGAATAAGCTCGTGATGTACGGTCTGCCGGGCAAGCACTATACCGAGACGAACGGGAAGATTGTCTTGCACGAAATTTTGAAGGAAACGCTGGGATACGCCTATCAGTTGACGGGACGGGACGAGATGGGCTATCTTAGAACGAAGTTTCCGGAACGTGAAGCGGATTTCACGATGGCGGCGAGGCAGCCGTTCATTTCCATCTATGACGGCTTGATCCAGCCCCCCGACGGGTTTCGCTTGGACGACGCCAAGCGGTATATCGAGCAGGAGCTGTGGAGATTCATCTATGGTCAGCGGCCGCTGGAAAGCTATGGCGGGTTCTTGAAGGAGCTCGAGGAGCAGTTCCACTATGAAAGCAGATACGTCGCCTCGGCCCGGCAGCAGATTAGCGAGCTGGGAGCGACCGAAGGGCCTTAACGAGCGGTGTGCGGGTATCTGGAAAGGAGTGGGTGAAATGTGGGTGAAGGTGTGCCTGCCGATTGTACTCTCCGCGCTGGAGATCCTAAGTATGTTCGCGCTTATGCTGGCTGTGTTTCGCTTTAAGTTTGTAAGATACGGACGGCCGCTGCTGCTGCTATCGATTCCGATGAGCGTCGCTTCTTTCTTTATCCGCAGCGCGCCTGTGCTGGAGCCCTTTAAGCCGCTGCTGATGTACGTTTTATTTTTTCTCGCAATCAAAATACTGTTCGGTCTTCGCTACACACAAGTGTTGATGGTTACGCTGATCGGCTACATCGGGTACGGCCTGCTGCAAACGTTGATGGCTTGGGGGGGCGTCGCCTCCGGGCTGACGACGATGGCGGACATCATGGCAATGGGTCCGGTCAACTATGTCCTTCAGGCCGTCTCCATTGTCATTACTTCAGGAATCGTGGCGTTGATCGTACGGTTCCGCTGGGGGTTCTCCTTCATTTCGCAGCATGTGCGTTTTACCATGAGCTCATCGCATATCTGGATCACGCTCATCGTCATGGGCTCCGGTGTGATAACGTTCTTCTCCCTGCGGACGGTGAACCTGATCATGGTTGTGGCGTTGGCGGCGGATTTTTATTTGCTGATGCAGCTTGCGAGGACTAAGGAGCTGCAGGAGGCGTAGGGTTTGTTAAAGGGATTCAATTACATAAGAAGAGGTGACATCATGAGTATTTATGATTTTACGGTTCGCAAGTCCAATGGTGTAAGATGGCCTTTGTATGAATTGGAAGGAAAGCCGCTTGTTATTATCAATACAGCCAGTAAATGTACGTTTACTCCGCAATTTGCCGATTTGCAGCGTCTTTACGAGCAGTTCCGCAACCATGTTGAATTTATCGGTTTTCCATGTAATCAATTCGGGGAACAGGAGCCTGGGAGCAATCAGGAAGCGGAATCCTTCTGCCAGATCAACTATGGAGTTACCTTTCCCATCTTCTCCAAAATCGAAGTGAACGGCGAGCACGCGCATCCGTTGTTCGATTACTTAAAAAAGGCTGCTCCGTTCAGAGGATTCGATGAGACCAATGTTAACGAAAAATTGTTGAAAATGATGATCACCGAGAAAAGTCCGGAATGGTTGTTAGGGAGCTCCATCAAATGGAATTTTACGAAGTTCCTGATTGATAAGAACGGGGAAGTTGTCGCGCGATTCGAGCCCACTGACGAAATGGACCTGCTTCGGCAAGCGATTGAAAGCCAATTGAATAATTAGTTTGTATGGAAGCTATTTACAATCCTCCTTCGGATCTATATAATAGCCTACAACTTACACAAAGGAGGCTGACACGAATGGTCGCCGTTACCTCACGCAAGTGGATCGACATGTTGTTCAGCTCCTGCAGGCATCATCATACGTAAGCGTTCGTACCGCGGATATTCCGCAGGGATGAACGCTTCTTGGCGTTGTACCTGCGGACTTGAAGGAAGAGTCATGTGGGTATTTTTTCTACCTGCATGGCTCTTTTTGTTTTTCAATCCTACTGAATGGAGGCAAGAGATCAATGAATCAACTAAGTTATGTTTGGCCGTCGGAGCAGGAGGCCCTGGAGCAGCGGCTGCAGGATCATAAGGTGCTGTTTGGCAGAGAGGTGCTGGCGGGGGTGCTGGACATCTTCGACGAGGTAGTCCGGGACGGGGATGCGGCCGTTCGCTGCCGAACGCTTCGGCATGATCAGGTCGGACTTACGGACCTGCGGGTTTCGGACGCCTATGTGGAGGAGTGCCTTGCTTCACTCTCGCCGGCTATGCGGTCGGCGGTCGAGCGCGCGATCCTGCATATTCGGCAGGTGAATGAGGAGCTGCTTCCGGTGTCTTGGGAAAAGGAGCTCCGTCCCGGGACCATTGTCGGGGAAAAGGTTACGCCGCTTGGCCGTGTTGGCATTTGGATCCCTGCGAGGAAGGGGCCGCTTGTCTCTACGGCGCTCATGCTTGTCGCTGCGGCCAAGGTCGCCGGGGTCGGCAGCATTGTGGTCGGCATGCCGCCGTTGGCGAACGGCCTGCCGGATCCGGGGACGGTCGCCGGGGCCAAGCTGGCGGGTGCCGACGCGTTTGTGGTCGGCAATGGCGTCGCGGTCATAGCCGGCTTCGCCGTAGGCACCGAGACGATTCCCGAGGCGGACGGCATCTTCGGGCCGGGACCGGGCGGCATTGCGGCGGCGATGAGCGTAGCGATGACCTACGGGAAGAAGAGCGCTCTCGGCCTCGGACCGACGGAATGCGCGATCATCGCCGATGAAACGGCGGATCCGTTGAAGCTCGCCTGCGACCTGATCAGTGAAGCGGAGCATGGAGCGGATTCGGCAGCTCTGCTGGTTACGACATCGATGGAGCAGGCGAAACGGGTCGAGGAGGCGCTGCGGCTTCGGATAGCGGAGATCGAGGAGCCCAGGCGCAGCTACCTGCAGCAGGTGTTCGGCCCGGCGGGCAAGGGAGCGATGGTCGTTGCACCGGACGTGCACAGCGGCTGCGGCATCGTGGATACGTTCGCACCGGAGCATTTGATGATAGCCGGTCAGGATTCGTTTCAGCGGCAGGTGCTCGGGCTCATTCAGCATGCCGGTGAGATTCTGCTCGGCGGGCACACGCCGTTCTCCGCAGCCAATTACGCCATCGGCATTACGGCGGTGCTGCCAACGAACCGGTATGCCAAAGCATTCTCCGGCGTCACGGCAAGAGACATGGTGAAAACCTCCATGCTCGGCAAGCTGTCGGAGGGGGCTCTGCAGGAGCTGTATCCGATCATCGAGACGCTGGGGGCTTATGAGCAGCTCCCCTGCCACATCGCCGCGGCCGGCATTCGAGTGAAAGTCCCTCGGGAGTCCGGTCCGGATTTCGGCGCATAGCCTCGGAAAAGCCCAAGCTGTGATCCCTGTTTCAGAGGAGCGATATTCGGGTAATAACCTAGGTTAGTTAGGTAGAAGCTTACTAGATCCAGCTAAGCGGGTGAACGAATCGTGAAGACGGACAACAACCGGGATGAAACAAATCACAGATTGGCTACGATAGGCCAAATGTCTGCTGGGATCGCACATGAAATTAGGAATCCGCTGACGGCAGTCAAAGGATTTATGCAGCTGCTGCAAAAGGAGCATGAAAGCCGTTATTGGGACATCATCAACACGGAATTGGATCAAGCCATCAATACGGTCCAAAATCTGCTTACGGTCGCCAAGCCCAACTTAGTGGAAGAAAGAGAAAGTTATTTATCCGTATGCGTATTGGTAGAGAACACGCTTTCTCTTTTCCAGAATGAAATGTATCGTGTACAAGTTGAAAAAAAATTTCACAATACGAGTGCCAAAATTCGCGGCAAAAGCAACCAGCTGAAGAGGGCTTTTTTTAATTTGATCAAGAATGCCTTTGAGGCCATTGACGGGGATGGACGCATTTGTCTTGAACATTATGAAAAAGACGGATTTGTACATTTCATTATTAGAGATACAGGGAAAGGAATTCCCAAAGAGAAGCTGGGGTTGTTAGGGACCCCCTTCTTTACGACAAAAGGCGATGTTGGCAATGGTCTTGGCTTGGCTCAAGTGTATGCAACCTTTCACGAGCATGGCGGACAAGTTCTAGCTGACAGTACGGAAGGCATAGGAACGGAATTTACTTTAAGACTACCCGTCTCTACACCGGATTTGGAGGAACATTTCACGATGACTGAATTGAAATTAGCGGATGATGTGCAGCAATTTTTTGAGCTGAATCGAGAATCGTTCAATAAGCAATTGGAGCTTGCAGCGAGCAATACCTTTCGAGTGGTGTCTCAATCGAAGCTGGTTTCGGCAAAGGATTTGCTGGACCACGCCAATCAAATATTAAATTTAATTCACAAAGGCTTGACGCAGGAAATTATTCAGCTTGCACAAGAACGAGGAATCGCATGGGCCAAATCGGACATTCCCATCATTTCAAAAATGGAGTGGTTCTACTCGCTTCGAAAAGTCATGTGGTCCTTTCTCCGATACTATCATGTAAACAAGAACATTTCCGCAATAGAGGTATTCGAATTATCGGATCGGATCAGCGAAGCGTTGGATAATTTCATCATTCATTTTAACGTGAGTTTTACGAAATATAGAGATGAAACCTTGCAAACGCAGCGGCAGATTATTGATGAGTTGACGGTACCCTTAATTCCTATTCTCAGCCAAGTGGCCGTTCTTCCGCTCATAGGCACGCTTGACGAAGAAAGGCTAACCAAAATTGAAGACCGGGTCTTTGCAGAGGTCGAGTACAAAGCCATACAAAAAATTGTTATCGATTTGTCGGGAGCTTTGATCTTTGCCCCTGAAGCCATCGGCCATTTGGTTCGGATTCATGACGGTCTCACTCTGCTCGGATGCACGGTCATTCTTACCGGAATCAAAGCTTCTCTGACGAAGCTGATGTTGAATTGCAAAGTAGAGATCGGCAATAAATTCAAAATCGAAAGCACGCTGCAGCAGGCAATCTATAAAGAATTACATCCTCTTTGAAGAGATTTGAATTATAACCTTACTACCCCCGGCTGTTTTCAGATCGGGGGTATTCGTATGGGGGTGAAATTGTCTGTGAAATAAAATTTCAAATAATACATATTTACTAAAATAATATTTTAAAGTATGATTAGCCTTAATGAGGGGAGGGAAATGTTGGATGAGGTTCCGGTTCCTCGGAAAGGGGACCAAACAATTCCGGTACATAACGAACTTTCATTGCGGGAGAGTGACAGGAGATCGATGATAAGAGCTAATGGAATGCACCCTTTGTTACGTAAGTGGTTGTCTGTTGTCCTTGTGGCGGTTCTTTGTGCAGTACCGATTGAAGGCGTTTTCAAAATAGCGGCGGCTGAATCAACCGGCGGTTATGGAGTAGAAGTCCCCGGTGCGTTAGGGACCGCGGTCACAGCTTCCGTATACGACGTACAGCTTAACGGTCCCGCCTCGGTTCCGGCCGGTGAAGCTGCGCAGACCGCGCTTAAGGTGAACGGCCAGCCGGTGCCGGGCGCAACAGCCGGCATCGCCTACGCCAGCTCGAACGAGCAGGTGGCGAAGGTAACGGCTGACGGCCTGGTGGAGGGACGAAGCGCCGGTGAAACGGTAATTAGCGCTACGTATGGCGGTGGTAAGGGGCAATTCGTCCTGACGGTAACCCCGTCCCAGGCTGTACCGGTGCAGGACCGCCTCCTGGCGAAGTCGGCGTCCAGCCGGACGCTGGAGCTGGAGGAGCGGGGCGTCGTCCAGCTGACGGATTTTTATACCGTGGAGCAGCAGCTTGGCGACCGGACGGTTCTGAAGTCGCTCAGCGACGTCATGGTGGGCGCGCGGAATGTGAAGCTTGCTTTTAACAGTGCGGGCAAGGTGTTCCGGATTGTCATCGAGGGAGAGACTCCGGTTGATGTCATGCGGGTAGGGATTCGCAGAAGCATTGCCGATATTTCGGACCTGAAGCAGCTGGATCATCCTCAGATCGATCTGAAGTCGGCCGGCGGCCTCCGAGTCACCGATAAGAAAGCCGGCACCGCGCTTGCCGTTCCTGCCGGGACGACGGCGACCTTCAAGACCGCGAACGGGCAAATCATACTTACGCAGGGAGGCTCGGAGGTATATCGAACGGCGAATCGGCTTTATGTTGAATCGGCCCAGCCGGGAGAGCTGATGCAGGCGATGAGCTTCACGCGCGCTTACGGCAACCCGAAGTACCGCGGGATGTTCGAGATTTCCCTAGCCTCGTCGCAGACGGCGCTGAAGCTGATCAACGAAGTGAACATGGAACAGTACCTGTATCAGGTCGTTCCGAGCGAAATGCCGGCTTCCTTCGGACTGGAGGCGTTACGGGCACAGGCGATTGCAGCGAGAACGTACGCACTGACGGATTACGTGAGCAACCGCTTCGCCGATCGAGGCTTTCATATTGATGACAGCACCTTGAGCCAGGTATACAACAACAGCGCGGAGCATGTGCTGACTACCCAAGCGGTCAACGATACGTCCGGCATGATCATGCTGAGCAATGGCGAACTTGTGGATGCAAGGTTCTACTCGACTTCGGGCGGCTACGGGGCATCGAAGCATGAAGTATGGTCGGACACGGGCACGAATCAGTTCCCGGGCACTCCGATCCCTTATCTTGTAGCGCAAAGCTACACCTATGATCCGGCTGACCCGACTCGGATGCTGCAGATCAACACGCAGGATGAACAGCAGGTGAACGCTTTTTACAAAAATTTGAGCCTTACCGGTTATGACTCCGAATCGTATTATTTCCGCTGGAAGGTAGCCCTAAGCAGGACGGAGCTGGAGAACACGGTCAATGCCAACCTGGCCGGACGCCAGGCGGCGGATCCGCTCTTTGTTTTGACGAAGCAGCCGGACGGAAGCTACGCCAGCAAGCCGATTCCCGCCGGGGGCATCGGTACGCTCAAGAATATGTACGCAGCGAAGCGCGGAGCCGGCGGCAACATGACGGAGCTGGTCATCGAAGGCACGACAGGCACTTATAAAATTATTAAAGAGTACAACATCCGCTTCACCATCCGTCCTTCAAAAACGTACACACTGGGAGCAGACGTTATTCTGCACCGCGCCAAGGGCGGCTCGACCGGTTATGACGCCTCGATGCAGGTGAAGAATCCGACGATTTTGACCTCCGCTTTCGCCGCGTTCGATCTGGAAAAGGATGCGAACGGCCAGCCGGTCCGCGTCACCTTCTACGGCGGGGGGAACGGGCACGGCGTCGGAATGAGCCAATACGGCGCTTCGATGCTGGGCAGCAAGGGCTGGAGCTACGACCGCATTCTTAACAGCTATTACGCCAATATGAATATCGTGAAGCTGAACGGCACGGTACTGACGCTGACCGGTCTTCGCCTTGAAGGACTGCCGGGGGCGCTGAACGCAGGCGAAACGCGGAAGCTGACCGTCGTCGGCACGTATTCCGACGGCTCGGAGGCTCAGCTGACGGCAGGGGTTGCCTTCAGCAGCTCGCGGGAAAGCGTAGCTGCTGTGGCAGCGGACGGGACGGTGAAAGCACTTGCCGGAGGCAGTGCGAAGCTGACAGCCAAGTACGGCGGGCAGCAGGCGGAGGCGACGTTGAACGTCGCGGGACCGGCGGCGCTTGAACGGCTGGAGCTCGGGGCTCCGGCGGAGCTGTGGGCCGGCGATACGGCGCAGCTGAGTGTGACGGCGGTCTACTCCGACGACAGCACGACCCTTCTGCGGGAGGGCGTAAGCTTCGCCAGCTCCGATCCGGGGGTAGCGGCGGTAACCGCTGAAGGGGTTCTAACAGCGGCTGCACCCGGCGAAGCCACGGTAACGGCGAGCTACGGCGGCAAGCAGGCGGCTGCAGCCGTTAAGGTCGTACCGGTACCGGCATTAGAGCGGATTGCGATTACCGGCAAGAAGTACATGGCCGAAGGGGAGACCGACCAGCTCGTGGTGACGGGCTACTACGCGGGCGGAGCGGAGCGTGTACTGACGAAAGGCGTAACGTTCGAGAGTAAGCATGAGAAGATGGCCGTGGTAACGGATACCGGCACGGTGAAGGCCTTGAAGAACGGCTCGACCTTCATCTCGGTAACCGCAGGAGGTTTGACGGAGACGTATCATTTGGTCATCAGCAATCGGAAGTAAGGCAGGAAGCACCGGGGCTCACGCAGGTTACGTGGGCAACGGTGCTTTTTTTTGTACCATGCCAATTCCGACGATTTTATCGTGGAAATAATTGACTATTGATTAATTCATAGGTAGTGAATATGATAAAGGAATATTTAGGAAGGGGGTTGACGACCTCTTGTCTGTAACCCGTACGATCTCCTTGACACAGCACACTCATATTAACAACGGCAGTCATGTGTTGTATTTTTATGGAGATGACCAGAGCTACATCGATAATGCCGCATCCTTCATTAAGGCGGGCTTTGACCTGCATCAACAATGAGGAACGTTTTCTTCGGGTTCAAGCCAAGCTGGCCGAGATGGGTATCGGGGAAGGCGAAGGAAAGGAAATACAATATATCAACAATTATGAATTTTATCGGGTGTATGAGGATTTTCATTTCGATAAAGTGCTCAGCAATTTAAGTGAGGCGATCGAGCCGTATTTGGAGCAGAAATCGGAAGTGAGGCTGTGGGGGCATGTAGACTGGAGTCCGCAGGAGGGCATTCAAGGAAAGCTGCATACCTATGAATGCGAATGCGACATCACCATTGCCGAGCTCGGATTTTTAACGGTTTGTGCTTATCCGGCCGCAACGGTGCCGGCCGCCGTTCAGCTTGAGATGATGCGGACCCACGAATATTTAATGACGGATCAGGAGCTCACGCTCTCCGGCCTTTACCGCAAAAATAAGAAGAGCAGCTGGGGCAGCTCTTTCCCTTCGCTCTCCGCACAATCCGAGCTGGAAGACGAAATGGATCTGTACAAGCAAAAGCTGGATTTTGTCCACGTGGTTTCGCATGAAGTACGCAATCCCTTGACGGTCATTAAGGCTTACGCCACCCTGCTGCAGGACCGCACGGGTCATTCCGCGGATAGGGATAAGCTTAGATCCATTTGCGACTATGTCGATCTGATTGATAACGAAATCTCTCATATTATTATGACGGAGCAAATGCTGTCTACCGAGGCTTTATGGCGGAGAAAATTGATCACTCCAAAGCCGCATCTGACGGAAGTCATCGAGATGATGAAAATCAAGGGGAGAACGCAGAACATCACGGTAGAAGACCGACTGCAGCTGGCGGGAACGGAAATGATCCTTAGCAATGCAATCGGCTTTAAGCTTATCGTGTCCAACCTGGTCAGCAATGCCATTAAATACAGCGACGAAGGTGCCTCGGTTCAGGTAGCGGCAAGCTGCACCGGCGGGATGCTGGAGATTGTGGTTGAAGACGCAGGCGCAGGGATGAGCGAAGAGCAGGTAAAGCGGTTATTTCGCAAATATGAGAAAATGAATGAGGAGAAATCCGGTCAAGGGATCGGATTGTTCATGGTCCACAAGCTGCTCGAGCATTTCGAGGGGAGCATCCGGATGGAGAGCTGGTTGAACGAAGGAACTCGCGCATACGTGTGCCTTCCGCTGCATAGTTCCGGGAATGTACAAGGATTATGCGAGGTGGAATACGAGAGAGCATAGTCTACTAGATGAGCGCCAAAGCCGGGAACACCGGTTTTGGTTTTTTCATGTCTGCATGCAGAACGACGATTCTTCTAGACCCGATCTTCTTTTATAAGGTAAACTAGACTTATTAACGAATCGGAGGGTATTCATTGTCATGACTACGAAGAAGAACGGCGGCAAGACGCCTATTTTGACAACGGCTGAGGTGAAAAGAAAGCTGCAGAAGCTCTCGAAGGAGGAAATTATCGAGCTGTTCACCGATACGATCAAAAGCAGCAAGGATATCCGAGCGATCGTCACGGTGAAGCTTGAGGGCGAGCGTGCCGTAGCGGGAATGCTGCAGGCGTTCATCGATCAGATCGAGAAGGAGTTCTTCCCTGCCAAAGGAAGAGCGAGGCAGCGAGTATCCGTAGCGGAGCAGCTGCTATCCAGTATGAAATCGCTTGGCGGCGGTACGCCTTACCCGTTTCAATTGCAGCTGTATATTATCGAGACGGCGTTCCGATTTTTGGAGGAAAACGGCGATCTCGACGAGGACATGTGTCTGTTCATCGGCGAGCTGTTCGAGGAGCTGATGCAGGAGCTTAGCGGGGATGATTCCGATGAGAGGTATCGTCTGTATCAGGCACGGTTAGAGGCAATCGTTCGCAAGTCCGAGGGGGAGCTGCCGGATCTCCACTATATCCTTCAGCAGTCGTATTCCCGCCTGAAGTGGGCCGAACAGGGCTCGCGGAATGAGGCTGCTGGCAGCGGCGAGAAACCGGCGATTTCCTTTGCGGCGATGAAGCAGTGGCTGGAGCTTCCCGAGCTGCTTCGCAAACGGCTGCTGAGCAATGTTTTTTGCGGCAAATGCCTCGGGGAAGTAACAATGAAGGATTACACGGTGGAGGTAGACCGGTTCGGGCTGCTGCTGCAGGGCACCTGTGCGACCTGCGGACATGCAGTAGCGAGGGTGGTGGATTGACTTAAGAGCTTACAAGCGTAGGCGGCACCGCACCATCCCGCCCACAAGCTTTTTACATTCCTATGATGTGAGGAAAACGAGTGCATGGTATAATAGTACTATGTCGACGGAAATTGACAAATTTCCACAGTTTCTCAACCGCGCTTAGGAATGGAGTGAATTAGTGAGATGAAACGAATAGGATGGCTGCTGCTGCTGCTTTTGCCGGTATTTGCATTACTGGGGAAGCCCGTAGGGGCGGTGAGCTCCAATGCGGATTTGGCGGGAATTTCAACTCCTTATCCGTTTACAACAGAGTTCTCCCCGAATGTTACCGAGTATCATGCTTATGCACCAAGCGGTACGACAACCTATTACTTTGCCGCAAGATTTAGTGACGCGACGGCCACGATGCAATATCGAATAAATGGGCTCCTATCGTGGCTTGGATTGCCGGATTGGACCTCATCGGGAGAATTCGGCATTTCAACCGGTATCAATACGATTGAAATCAAGGTGATCGCTCAAGATGGGACGACCAAAACCTATACCGTCTACATACACGTCCCCCTGTCGAACGATGCGTCCTTGAGAGGGCTAACCCTTTCCACAGGTGCGCTAAGTCCGGCATTTACTCCCGGGGTGTATTACTACACCCAGAACGTACCAAACGAGGTAACCTCTGTGAAGGTTACACCGGTGCTAACCGATAGTAAAGCAACATTGACGTTGAACGGGGCTGCACTTACTAACGGAACGGCCTCAACGGTCAATCTGCCTGTCGGTCCGACGACAGCTACCATTGTGGCGACATCGGCGAATGCTGCGGTTACCCATACGTATCAAATCATTATCAACCGGGCGGGGAGCTCCAATAATGACTTGAGCAGTCTGACGTTATCTAGCGGAACGCTGTCTCCGGCCTTCACATCAACAACGACCTCTTATACGGCTTCCGTACCTTTCTCCGCAGGCAGCCTGCAGGTAACGCCGGTGAAAACGCACCCTGACGCATCCGTAGCCGTGGCTGTGAACGGGAGTCCCTATACCTCACCGATGAGCTACTTTACGTTGAATCTAGGGATGAACACAGTCAATGTGAAGGTAACCGCCCAGGACGGCACTCCTAAGATTTACACGATCATGGTCCTTAGAAAAAGCAATAATGCGAACCTAAGCTCGCTAAGTCTCTCATCAGGGGAGCTTTCACCAAGCTTTTCTTCGGGCATTTCTTCCTACAATGCGACCGTTGCCAACGAGAGTATCACAGTAACACCGACGAAGGCGGATTCGAACGCCAATGTTCTTGTGCGGGTGAACGGCGGGGAATATCAGGCCGCATCTTCACCGCTGCCGCTTGAGGTCGGCGCCAATACAGTGGAACTTCAAGTGACGGCGGAAGACGGCACCATTAAGATCTACAGCATTGAAGTGGAACGCCTAAGCGGCATTGCCGACCTGAGTACACTCAGCTTGTCAGCTGGGGAGCTGAACCCGTTATTCGACCGGGATACGATCGCCTATTCCGCTATTGTGCCGAATGAGACGGACACGCTGACCGTGTATGCACCGGCTTATGATGAAATGGCTGTGACTGAAATCCGGATGAACGGCGGAGTGTATGCTCCTGTCGATACACCTCTCTTGCTGCAAGTGGGCACCAATACCCTGGAGGTGAAGGTTACCGCGCCGAACGGGAACACCAAGGTATACACCGTCGCGGTGACTCGCACCAGCAATGACGCAAGCCTTAGCGGCCTGTCGATTCCAGGTGTTGAGCTTAGTCCGGGATTCAACAGCTCCACCATCTCTTATGTTGGAACAGTAGGGAGTGACATAGACCGGATTAGCCTGGAACTATCGGCAGCACATCCCCAAGCAACCTTGGAAGTTCAGATTAACGGCGGAGACTACATCGGCGGGCTAAGCCCGATACCGCTGCAGGTCGGCAGCAACACCGTACGTATTAAGGTCAAGGCTCAAGATGGGACGGAACGCATTTATACGATTCATATTCTTCGTCAGAGCAGTAACGCGGCCTTAAGCACACTTGGTCTTTCGGTTCCGACAGTAAGCCCAAGCTTTCAGCGGGATATTTACAGCTACCAGGCAACCGTCAGCAGTGTAGTGAACAGCGTATATGCATGGCCACAGCCGGAGGATCCGCATGCTTATGCGATGGTTCGTGTGAATCAAGGTACGTACTTGCCGCCGGGGACCGAGCTGCCTCTACAGAACGGCAATAATTTGGTAGAAATCAAGGTACAAGCACAGGACGGTACGGAACGCCTGTATACCGTGCAGCTGACCAAACTCGGAGGAGAAGGCTACCTTTCCGGATTGTCCTTGTCGACGGGCACACTCAGTCCAGCGTTTCATCCTGAGATTTATCAGTACAGCTCTGCTGTGAATAGCTCGGTGGAACAGCTGCGTGTGCATGCCTACGGGACGGCCCCAGGCTCTATGGTCACGGTAAGGGTCGGCCACGGGGAGTGGATGCCTCTGGAGTCGGAGCTTCCGCTCGCGGACGGCAGCAATCTCGTAGAGGTTCGGCTGCAGCCGGAGGACCCTGCCGTTCCTGCACGGACCTACTCCATCCTTGTAACCAGGCAGCAGCTCTCTGGCGTTGCGCTATCGTCCGCTCATACGGATGCGACCGGGTATTACACTTACTTAACGTTTGACCAGCCCATTGCCCATCAGGCTGCTTACGGCGGAGGGATCACACTAGCTGTGAACGGTCGCCAAGTGACTGTAAGCGGGGCAACGTATACGGACCCCACTACCATTAAGCTTTGGGTTAGCGGGCTTATCTACAAATGGGATAAGGTCACGATCAGTCTGGAGCAGGGGGCATTCCGTGGAACTAACGGAGCGGGGAGCTATGCGGTAACGGCTTATCCTGTTATGAATGAATCCGGTGTCGTTCGCCCGGTCTCCGAAGTGAAACATTCGCTGGAGGAGCTCAGAAACGCGAGCGGGAGTGCTGTTATCAGTATGAAGGAGATTATGCAGTGGATGGGGCAGGGAAAGACAGCCAACATTGATGTCGACGGCGACGGAGTGTTTACCAGGTCCGATGCCACCCTTCTGCTGGAGTTCGTGGAGCCTGTCTATGTGAAGTAAACAAAAGAAGTCCGCTGCCGAAAACATGCAGCGGACTTTATCTTTTTTTCTAGAGCAGCAATAACTCGCTAAGCGCCTTAGCCTGCCCCTCCAGCTTACCGGCCGCCTCACTGATGCCTGTGAACTCGGCGACCGCCTGCTGAATCTGCCGTTCGCTGCTAATGATAGTCTGCTGGGAACTCTTCGTGCCCTTGTCCACCTGGCTGACCTGCTTGGCAATCCCCTCCACGGTGGCTTGAATCTCATCCGCCGCCAGCTGCACCTGATTAGCCAGCTTGCGAACCTCCGTAGCTACCACATTGAAGCCGCGCCCGTGCTCGCCGGCATGAGCTGCTTCGATCGCCGCATTCAATGCCAGCAGATTCGTCTGCGAAGCAAAATCGCGAATCGTTTGCACGATGCCGCCGATCTCCTTTGTCCGCTTCTCCAGCTCCTGCAAAGCCCGCAGATTCACCTCATTCTCTCCCAGCACGCGTTCAATCGCCGAGACTACCTGCCGGCTGCGTTCAATGCCTTCCTCCGTACGCTGCAGTAAATCCTCAGCCATCTGCTGCAATGCCGTCGTTACTTCAGCTGCTGCGGCTTCTCTTGCTGTGATATCTGTCGCGACCTTCAGAACGGCTTTAACCTCCCCGCGCTCATCCCGAATGGGCATATAAGTAGCCTCGAGTGAGAGGAGGGCTCCGCTCTTCGCGACACGTACGATTTTTTCCTGAAACAGCTTACCGCTTTGCAAATTCCGCCATAGGTTACCGTATTCCGCACTCGTCGCATATTCCGACGTACAGAACTGCCGATGATGAATACCGCGGAGCTCGGCTGCGGAATACCCCATTGCTCGGGCAAAAAGATCATTAGCCCACAGGACCGTTCCATCCGGATGAAACTGAATCATGGCAAGCGATTTCTCAAGTGCGGCGAGAACGGCTTTTTCCTCTAATACCTGTGTGCTTTCGTAGATCGGCGGCTTCTCTTGGATCATGTGGCACTCCCTTTATTGAACAATGGTTTACAAATAACCATTTTACAGGAAAAAGGCCGGTGTATATGTTAAGTTTTTGTCAAAAGGAGGACGCGCTTAGCTGCGCTCCGCCAAGTACAGATCCAATCCTTTTTGTCTCAGGTGGCAAGCCGGACACGTACCGCAGCCGGAGCCGATCACCCCGTTATAACAGGTAAGCGTCTGCTCTCGAACAAGATCGAAATATCCGAGCTCGTCGGCAAGCGCCCAGGTTTCTTTTTTGTCCAGCCACATGAGCGGGGTGTGTATGACGAAAGGGTAATCCATCGCCAGATTCAGCGTAACGCCAAGTGACTTTACGAATACATCGCGGCAATCCGGGTACCCGCTGAAATCCGTCTGGCACACGCCGGTCACCAGATGATGATAGTCCAGCTGCTTTGCCAAAATGGCGGCGAAGGTCAGGAACAGCATGTTCCTGCCGTCCACGAACGTATTCGGCACTCCGCCGTCCGCCGGCGTCTCGATTTCCATATCGCTTCGCGTCAGCGCATTCGGTGCAATCTGGCTCAGCAAGGAAAGATCCAGAATGTGATGCGGGATGCCGAGCTGCTTCGTGATATCCACCGCACAGTCGATTTCGGCTTTATGCCGCTGCCCGTAAGCGAACGTCACGGCCTGCACCTCGTCGAACTGCTTCATAGCCCATGCTAAGCATGTCGTGCTATCCTGTCCCCCGCTGAATATAACCAAGGCTTTATTGTTCAATTTCATCACCCTACTTCTTCATGGTCAAAAAGCTCTAACTTCCATTATAGCATTGAAATCCATAGTATAGCCAAGTGCGATTGATGGGAATGCTTGGTCCTTTTGTGGAGGAAGGATGTGGTACAATAGATACTACTCTATGCAAAAAATCGGGGGGGCGCACGGATGCGGCTTTTTGGAGTAAAAGCTATTGGCGAGGGTGGCGAACGACTATCCGAGTTTTTGAAGGAGCATTATATCAGTATCGGCTGGCCGGAAGTCGGTGATCTTGAGGGAGTATCTTTGGAAGAGCTCAACGCGCGATGCTCCGCTGTGTATCCCGTTCATCCGGAGGCACAGGAGCAGCTCCACACCTTTGTCTATACCATGCAGGATGGCGACTATGTGCTTCTCCACGGGCACGGTCATGAAGCGTATTTGGGGGATGTAGGGGACTACTTTTACGTTGAAGACACGGAGAAGGAAGCGGAAGGAGCTTGTCATCGCCGCGGTGTCACGTGGTT
This sequence comes from Paenibacillus sp. GD4, assembly GCF_030846225.1. Classification (NCBI taxonomy): domain Bacteria; kingdom Bacillati; phylum Bacillota; class Bacilli; order Caryophanales; family Paenibacillaceae; genus Paenibacillus; species Paenibacillus sp. GD4. The sequence goes on along the minus strand of NZ_JAVCYK010000001.1, from coordinate 1,760,794 downwards.
GCATCGGATCCCGGTCGCCGAGCTGAGCCCGGCTGTACAGCTGCTCCTGCAGGATCCGCGTCCGATTGTCCGGTTCGAGGCGCCGTTTGAGAAAGCGCAGCTGGAGCGGTGGCTTACACCTGCAGGCGCTCCCGATAGTACCGCACCTTTGGTCGACGGGGAAACGATCGCTGAAGCCATCCGTGTGCTGAAGGAAGCGCTGCGAAGCGACGACCCGGAGCGGCGGGAGCGGGCGGCGGCGGCTCTTTTGCAGTATGCCAAAGGAGGCGGAGCCTAGCATCATTGCCGGGCTCGGCCCTCCGATGATATACTATTTTTAGGAGGGAGGTGAGTAGGGATGGAAGAGATGCTTAAGCTGATTCTGGCTAAGATGGATGAAATGAACCAGCAAATCGGCGGGTTGCGTAACGAAATGCACGAGCAAATTGGCGGGCTGCGTAACGAAATGCAAGAGCAAATCGGCGGACTGCGCAACGAAATGCATGAGCAAATCGGCGGACTGCGCAACGAAATGAACCAGCAAATCGGCGGACTGCGTAACGAAATGCATGAGCAAATCGGCGGACTGCGTAACGAAATGCATGAGCAAATCGGCGGGTTGCGTAATGAAATGCACGAGCAAATTGGCGGACTGCGCAACGAAATGCATGAGCGTTTCACCAAATTGGAACAAGACATTCGGGTAAGGCATGTGGAGAACATAGAGGCAGACAATCGGTTGATTGAGGCCGTTCGTATGATGAATGATCGCGTAGAGTTCATTAAGAAGGAACTGAATCATCACGATCATAGTATGGACGTACTGAACAAGCGGTTATTTCATGTGGAATCCGAGATTAGCAAGATAAAACAAGATTAATAGAATAGTCATTGAAGGGCAACAACGATCCTATTCCTCTGCGAAACAACAGGATGCAGGCCCTCTCATGATGCTCCCCCAGCACCCCGTAATTCGCAAAACTCCAAGAGCAGCAGCCCACCTTGTTCAGCAGCCTCCCAAAGCTTATCACAGCAATCGAAGCTTCGATACCGAAATAGATTTGTAGTATACAAACGACAAATCACACGCCGATTCGGCTTTAAACCCCAATCGGGTATAAGCACCGGTTCCGTGTCCCAAGCATCCATTTCCTTTTACGTTTGACGAACTGATAAGGAATTGAATAGGCTGCGCCCGTTTCTAATCCCCCCGGGCATCCACCCATTCCCAAACCCTAAATAGGGCATAGGATATAGCGTAAGTTGAAACACAGCCAAGGGAGGACGATAACTATGACATACGCAGGCGGGTTTACTTCCACAGGGGCGATCTTGGTACTGTTCATTCTTCTGGTGATCATCACCCAAACGATACTTGTATAAAAAAGAGTCCTTTGGTTTTATTACTGCACTGAAGCTAGGCCGGCGCACAATTTCGTGCAGGCAAGGCAGGAACCCAATCGATGCTCATCCGCACGGCATAAAATATAGTGTAAGTCCAAACCACAACAGAGGAGGACGATAACTATGACATATGCAGGCGGATTTACTTCCACAGGTGCGATCTTGGTTCTGTTCATTCTTCTGGTGATTATCAGCCGGACATTGCTTGTATAAAATGGAGCGGCAGCCTCCGTGCTGCCGATGTACATAGGGTGACCTTCGCTTCTGTAGAGCGGAGGTCTTTTTGCACGACGGCCGGCTTGACATTCAGCCTGCACTTATTTTAAAATGCAAGCAAGTACTTGCACGGGTGGGTGGGTTCGATGGAAGAGACGCGGGACCGAATACTTCAAGCGACAGCCTCCTTAATGAGGAAGAAAGGCTTCAAAGCGGTGACTACGCGGGCGATTGCAGAAGAAGCGGGTGTGAATGAAACGACCCTGTTTCGGCACTTTGGGAGCAAGAAAGGCATTGTCAGCGCTTTGGTGGATAAGTACTCCTACGTTCCGGTGTTTCGCCAAATCCTGAACCGGGCCCAGTGGGAGCTGGAGAAGGACTTGCTCGCCGTAGCCGAAGCCTACCAGCAGTTTATGCGGGACCACGGGGACATGGTCATGATCGCACTTAGAGAAGCGGGCGCTTTCGAAGAGCTGGACGAGAAGGCTGCCCTGGTGCCTAAGGAATTCAGGGACAGCCTGATGGAATATTTTGCGACGATGGAACAGAAGGGCTTACTGCGAAAGACGAATATCGAATCGCAAGCGATGACCTTTATTTGGATGAATCTAGGCTTTTACGTTTCCAAATCGGTCTACGGAGACCGGGTCACGAAGCTTGATGCGCAGTCGTTTCTGCACCATAGCGTTGTCACTTTCGCTAGGGGTTTAGCTCCCTAGCTTTCCTTTTGATATGGGTGCAAGCAAGTACTTGCATGAGAGGTGAGAATGATGAAAAAAGATATCGTCATTATAGGCGGCGGCCAAGCGGGCTTGGCCATGGGTTATTTTTTGAAACAAGAGAACATGGACTTTGTCATTTTGGATGCGGGCTCGCGGGTGGGGGACACTTGGCGGAATCGGTACGATTCATTGGTTCTTTTTACACCGAGAAGGTATAGCGAATTGCCTGGTTACAGCTTTCCCGGCAAGCCGGACGGTCTCCCCACCAAGGATGAGGCAGCCGATTATTTAGAAAGCTACGCAAGGAATTTCGATTTGCCGATTCAGTTCCATACGAAGGTTACCCGATTGCAGCAAACGTCACAAGGCTTTCGAATAGGGACGGACCAAGGAGAGATTGAGGCGAAGCAAGTAGTGATTGCGACAGGACCTTTCCAAAGGCCTGCGATTCCCGTCTTCGCCAAGGAGCTTTCTCCTGCAGTTTATCAGGTGCATTCATCCGCTTACCGCAACTCGTCGCAGCTGAAGGACGGTCCGGTTGTGGTGGTAGGAGCAGGCAATTCGGGCGCCCAAATCGCTGCCGAGCTGGCCAAGGATCGCCAAGTGTTCATTTCCGTCGGACACGACATGAGCTTTAAGCCGCTTTACGTGCTGGGACAAAGTATTTTTTGGTATTTTGATAAGCTGGGCCTGCTGCGTGCGGGGGAAACCACGAGGAGAGGGGCTTGGCTGAAAAACCGGCCGGAGCTTATTTATGGTCTGGAGTTGAAGCATTTGCTCGAAGCGGGGACCGTACGGCGTAAGCCGCGTGCTGTCCGGGTTCAGGGAGATGCCCTATGGTTTGCGGACGGTACGTCGGTGCAAGCCCCGAATGTAATCTGGTCGACGGGCTTTCGCTCCGAATACAGCTGGATTGACGTACCCGGTGCGCTTGACTCGCAAGGACTGCCGTTCCATGATAAGGGGATCGGGCCGGTACAGGGAATGTACTTTCTGGGCCTGCCATGGCAAACGTGCCGCGGCTCGGCGCTGCTGGGCTGGGTTGGCCGTGATGCGGAACGGATTATGCATGCCATGATTGGGGGAAGAGCATAAGCACATGGAACGACTGCCGGCGGCGCTTAGGCGGAAGCACATATTCCGGCGGCAGGATACGAACCCATCCGCATGGCACCAAACCTGCATAGGATATAGCGTAAGACCAAAACACAACTGAGGAGGACGATAGCTATGACATACGTAGGCGGGTACACTTCCACAGGTGCGATCTTGGTTTTGTTCATTCTTCTGGTGATCATCAGCCGGACATTGCTGGTATAAAAGGATACGGCGGCCTTCAGCTGCCGAAACAGCAGGACCTCGCCTTTTATAGGGCGGGGTCCTTATTTATGTTAGCGGACAAGGGGCAGGCCCACTAATGGCACAATTGCCATTGCGCTCCGAAAGTGCCGGAATCCCGCTCAGCAGTGGCAAAAATGCGATTAATCGCACTAACTTGCCCGTTGCAAAGCGGTAGAGGTCGAAATAATGGCACATTTGCCATTGCGACCTCCATCAGCGCCAAAGCCCGCATCAGCAGTGGCAAAAAAGCGATTAATCGCACCAGCTTGCCCGTTGCAAAGCGGTAGAGGTCGAAATAATGGCACAATTGCCATTGCGCGCTCCAAAAATGCCGGAACTTCGCCAGCAGTGGCAAAAATGCGATTAATCGCACCAGCTTGCCCGTTGCAAAGCGGTAGATGGCGAAATAATGGCACAATTGCCATTGCGCGCTCCAACAGCGCCGAAGCCCGCATCAGCAGTGGCAAAAATGCGATTAATCGCACCAGCTTGCCCGTTGCAAGGCGGTAGAGGTCGAAATAATGGCACAATTGCCATTGCGACCGCCGAAAGTGCCGAAGCCCGCATCAGCAGTGGCAAAAATGCGATTAATGGCACCAGCTTGCCTGTTGCAAAGCGGTAGAGGGCGAAATAATGGCACAATTGCCATTGCGCGCTCCAAAAATGCCGGAACTTCGCCAGCAGTGGCAAAAATGCGATTAACGTACCAGCTTGCCTGTTGCAAAGCGGTAGAGGTCGAAATAATGGCACAATTGCCATTGCGACCACCAACAGCGCCAAAGCCCGCATCATCAGTGGCAAAAATGCGATTAACCCCCTCAGCCTACTCGTCACAAAGCGGGAAGAGTCGCTCCCCGCTCACTTCACCGGCGCCGGGTGCTTGACGGCCCTCACCTCATAAACCCGGCTTGCCGAGCCGAGCACCCATTCGGGCTTGCCCTGCTGACGCTCTCGTCGGTGGCCCTCCAGATGCGGTTCGCTGAGCTCCCATTGCTTCCAGTGCGCTTCGGACGCCCAACGAATCAGGACCATGACTTCTTCCTCTTCCCGACCGGCACTCCGCACCATAACGCTTAAATCAACGAACCCCTCCGCCTTTTCCACCGCTGCCTCTTGTCCAAAACGGTGGACCACTTGGTCCGCGAACCCCGGCTTTACTGTAATCGTTAGTGTCTCAATGTACATAAAAAAAAACGTCCCCCAAAAATTAATAATTGACGATGATAATCATTATCATTTATTATACGAATAATTCATTGGTTGGGCAAGGAGAAGGAAGCATGGTTTCGAAAGCAGGGCTTCATTCGGTAATTTTACAATATGTGGATACCCATCAGTATACAGTGGACCCCCACACGAGCTTGGACGTACACAACAAGCAAGCTCATGCCTTCGCTTTGGTCATGAAGGGTACGATTCAGCTGCGCCAAAGCACGGCCGCCCGTCAAATCGTGAAGGCCTCGTATGGGGATATGGTATACCTTCCTGCCGATTCTCCGTGCACGTTTCGCAACCCGGAGAAGGCCTCCGCCTCCGTCCTGATGATTCGATTCACTATGGACGCGCCGGAGAAGGTACGATACCCCGAGCCCCTAAGCAAAGGAAGAGGAGAGGAGCCGAAGCTGAACCGGATTCGTATGCTTCGTGCACGAGGTTGGGCACAGGAGCTGCTCTTGGACACCGGAGAGAAGCCTTCCCGCTACTATCTCCTCCAGTCCTATTTATACGCAATTGCGGCCGAGTTTATCGAAGCAGCGGCAAAGCCCCGGACGGAAGACGAGCTAATGGGGTATGTCGTACAGGTCAAGAGCAGCATGCTCGAGCAGTGCCAGGAAGACATGGACATGGAAGAGCTGGCCCGCATGTCGGGGGCGAGTCCGACCCGATTTTATCAGGCGTTTCGAAGGTATACCGGGCTCAGTCCGCTCCAATTCGTCACAACGGCGCGGTTAAACGAGTCCTTGCGCCTGCTGTCCAGCCAGGCTTCGACAGTGATGGAGGCTGCCTATGCGGTAGGCTATTCGGATGAGCTGTATTTCAGCCGGCTGTTCAAGAAGCACATGGGCATCTCTCCTACGGATTATGTAGCGGCTACCCGGCTGCAGGCAGCGTGCTTGACACCTGTGTTCACAGGGGATTTCAGCGTTCTGGGAATCACCCCTGTCATTGCCTTTCCGCGAGGCTGGTGGGAGGGGGACCAAAGGGAAGCCTTCCTGCAAAAGCTGGAGTACACCGCGCCGGAGGTAATCTTTACTTCCCCTGTACCGGACGAGGTATACCAGAGGCTTGCAAGGATAGCACCGGTTGTCATGATCAAGTGGAAGGGATATCCCTGGAGGGATCGGCTTAGAGACATCAGCAGAAGGGTGCGGCTGGAGACGGTGGGGGAACGGTGGCTGACGCTTTTTGACCGCAAGGTGGAAAATGCGCGGCTCCTCACCCGGCAGCAGCTTAAGGAAGAGGCGTTCCTTGTGGTTAGCGTGTACCCGAGCCTGTACCGGGTCTACGGAATGCAAAGAAAGAAAATGCAGGACTTATTCTACGGCGAGCTTGGCGTACAGCCTCCGGATTCAGTCCGGGAAGCGAGCTTCCTGGATGTCACCGGCTTGGACGAGATAGCGCGTTTGCAGTGCAGCCGGGTCATCTTCCTGGTTCCGCAGACGCTGCCTGACGAAAGCTGCTTGCAGCTTGAGGAGGAGTGGCACTTGCTCCACCGGAAGCAGGCGGGCACATCGTGCATGTTTCTCAAGCATGAGGATCCGCTGCTCTATAACGCACTGTTTTACGAGGGCTTGGTAGATGCCTATGTGGATGTATTGCTGTCCTATCGCCTATAGAAATGTCCATGACCTATAAAGAAATATCCATTTTCACGCAAGGCAACATGTGTAAAATAGTTAATGTTGATAATGATTCTCAATATCGTTTTGATATAGGAGGCTTATGCCCATGTCTTTGGCACAGATCATTAAAGAAAGGCGCTCGATCCATCAGTTCGAGGACCGGCCTGTCTCCATCGAGTTAATTCAGGAGCTGCTCGAAACCGCCGTATGGGTTCCCAACCACAAGCTGACGGAGCCGTGGAGGTTCGTTCTCATCCATGGGGAGGGGCGCAGAAGATTGGCGGACATTGCAAGGGCCGGCGCCGAGAAGCGGGAGAAGGACCCGGAGAAGAGCAAGGAGCTTGGGCAGAAATTTTACGACCGATTCATGAGGGTACCGGTGTTTCTTGCCGTCGTGATGAAAGAGGATTCTCACCCGGTCGTGAGAGAGGAGGATTATGCCTCCACCAGCTGCTTGATCCATAACTTCAGCCTGCTCGCCTGGGAGCACGGGATCGGGCTGGTATGGGAGACGTATCCTCTGCTGCATGTGCCGGAGTTTCGCAGCGCCTTGGGCATCCAGCCCGGAGAGAAGCTGGTGGGCTCTCTTCACATCGGATATCCTGCACAAATTCCGCCGGCCCGGCCGAGAAGCTCGGCTTCCAGCCTGCTGACGGTCATCGATCAAGGGTAGACGCGGCTCATGAAGCTTCGATATTTGCTTATCGCTCTCGTCGTACTCTCCATCGCATCGGTGTTTATCGGAGTGAAAAATATTTCCCCGGCCGATCTGTTCAGGCTCCATGAGGATCAAATCCAGGTATTGCTCATCAGCCGGCTGCCGAGGCTGGCCAGTATTCTGATCGCGGGAGCCAGCATGGGCATCGCCGGGCTGATCATGCAGCAGCTGAGCAGGAACAAATTCGTTTCCCCGACGACGGGAGGAACGGACGATTCCGCCCGGCTCGGTATCCTTGTGGCGCTGCTGCTGTTTCCGGCGGCGACTTCGCTGCAAAAAATGCTGGTAGCCTTCGTCTTCGCGCTAGCCGGCACCTACATCTTCATGAAAATACTCGACAAGGTGAAATACAAGGATGCCATCTTCATCCCCTTGGTAGGCATCATGTTCGGCGGGATTGTGGCGTCGTTCACGACCTTCTTCGCCTACAAGTATGACCTGATCCAAAGCCTGTCGACATGGCTTCAGGGTAATTTTGCCTTAACGATGAAAGGCCGTTACGAGCTGTTATACATTAGTATTCCCGTCGTGCTGCTGGCTTATCTGTACGCTAACAAGTTTACTATCGCAGGGATGGGCGAGCAGTTCGCCGTGAATTTGGGGCTGAATTACAACAAAGTAGTGAATCTCGGCTTGATTATCGTCGCCCTGGTTTCGTCGGTCGTGATGCTGACGGTGGGCACGATTCCTTTTCTCGGGCTGATCATTCCGAATATCGTGACGATGTACCGTGGGGATCACCTGCAAAAAAATCTTCCGCATACCGCCGTACTAGGAGCGGTATTCGTACTGATCTGCGATATTCTGGGACGCGTAGTCATTTATCCGTATGAAATTCCGATCGGGCTGACCGTCGGCGTCATCGGAAGCGCGATATTTCTTTATCTGCTAATGAGGAGAAGGGCATATGACATCTAAAGCCAAGCTGGTGACCTTATCCCTGGCCTCGCTAGCGGCCATATTGATTTTTCTGCTGGTGGATGTCGGCAGCAACTGGAGCTATGTGCTTCCCCGCAGGGGCTGGAAGATCGCTTCGATCGTCTTGACGGGCGGCTGTATCGCCTTCTCGACCGTCATTTTTCAGACGATAACGAATAACCGGATTTTGACCCCGAATATTATCGGGATGGACTCCATGTATATGCTGTCGCAAACGGCCGTCGTATATTTATTCGGTTCGGCCAGCAAGCTCCTGGTGGACAACAACCTGAACTTCGCGATGACCCTCGGGCTCATGCTGCTTTTTACCGGGCTGCTGTACAAGGTGATGTTCAAGAAGGAGGGCAAGCATCTTTACTATTTGCTCCTCGTAGGCTTGATTCTGGGTACGCTGCTCGGGAGCTTGACGACGTTCATGCAGGTGCTGATCGACCCGAACGAATATCTCGTGCTGCAGGGAAGAATGTTTGCCAGCTATAACAAAATTCAGGAAAAGCTGATCGTTATTTGCACGATAGTGGTCCTTCTGATCGCCGTGTATTATTCCCGGTTTGCCAAGTATATGGATGTCCTTTCCTTAGGGAGAGAGCATGCGATTAATCTGGGGATCAATTACCAATTCGTCGTAAAGCGCATGCTGTTGGTCATTGCCGCTCTCATCTCGGTAGCTACGGCGTTGGTTGGTCCGATCACCTTCCTGGGACTGCTGGTGGCCAATGTCGCTTACCAGTTAATGAAAACCCATCGGCACGCCCTGCTGATTCCCGCCTCCATTCTGATCAGCGTTCTGGCCCTGGTGGGCGGGCAGCTGATCGTGGAGAGAGTGTTTACGTTCAACACGACGTTATCCGTCATCATCAATCTGGTCGGCGGAGTGTACTTCTTATATCTATTGCTCAAGGAGAACAAGGCATGATTGAGGTCAAGCAGCTAACTAAAGCATATGGAGACAAGCGCGTCATCGACGATGTATCGGTCCGGATCGCCAAAGGACAAATTACTTCCTTTATCGGACCCAACGGTGCGGGGAAAAGCACGCTGCTTTCCATGATCAGCCGCTTAACCGCGAAGGATGCGGGTGAGGTTCGCATTGACGGTAAGGAGGTCGGCCAGTGGGCGAGCACGGAGCTGGCCCAAAAAATCTCCATCCTGAAGCAATCGAACCACATCAATGTTCGGCTAACGGTAAGGGACCTGGTTTCCTTCGGGAGATTTCCTTACTCCCAGGGGAGGCTGACGGCGGAGGACTGGAGCCATGTCGATCAGGCGATCGCCTACATGGAGCTGCAGGAGCTGCAGCATCAGTACCTGGACCAACTGAGCGGCGGGCAAAACCAGCGGGCCTTCATCACCATGGTCATTGCGCAGGGCACGGAATACGTGCTGCTCGATGAACCGCTGAACAATCTCGATATGCGGCATTCCGTGCAGATTATGAAGGTGCTTCGCCGATTGGTGGAGGAGCTGGGCAAGACGGTGGTTATCGTCATTCACGATATTAACTTTGCCTCTTGCTATTCGGACTACATCGTGGCGCTGAAGGGCGGCAGGGTCGTGAAAGAAGGACCGGTCGAACAAATCATTGATACCGACGTGCTCCGGGAAGTTTACGATATGGAGATTCCGGTGCAGACCATTGATGGCAACAGAGTATGTATTTATTTTAAATAAAAAATAAAGGATGGGTAGAAAATGAAAAAACACGTATCAATGCTGTTACTCTTGTTATGTTTGGCCGTGCTGACGGCTGCTTGCGGCACAAGCGGCACCGGAACGAATGGGGCTGCTCCTGTTCAAGGAAACGCTCAGCCGGCGGAGGAGCTGACGATTAAACATCAGCTGGGCGAGACGAAGGTGAAAAAGAATCCGCAGAAGGTGCTTGTGTTCGACTTCGGCGCGCTGGATACGCTCGATAAGCTTGGCGTGGAAGTGACCGGGGTGGCGCAGGCCAGCATCCCTCCGTATTTGGCTAAGTATAAGGATAAAAAATATCAAAACATCGGCTCGCTGCAGGAACCGGATTATGAGAAAATCAGCTCGATCCAGCCCGACCTGATTCTGATTTCCGGACGCCAGTCGGCTGCCTATCCGGAGCTTAGCAAGCTGGGTCCGACCGTATTCGTCGGCGTGGATACGAAGAAATACATGGAGTCGTTCCAAAGCAATATGAAGCTGATCGGTCAGATTTTCGGGAAAGAGTCCGCAGTGGACGCCGAGCTGAAGCAGATTGACCAGAAGGTGAAAGAGGTACAGGGCAAGGTGGCTTCCGGCAATAAGAATGCGCTTATCATTCTGGCGAACGAGGGCGCAATCAGCGCTTACGGACCGGGCTCCCGTTTCGGACTGATCCATGACGTGCTGAACATTCCGGCTGTGGAGAAAAATCTTGAGGTATCCACGCACGGCCAAAGCATTTCGTTCGAGTTTATTGCCGAGAAGAATCCGGAATACCTGTTCGTGGTGGACCGCGGTGCCGTAGTGGCGGGTGCGGGGCAAACCGGAGCCAAGGCTCTCGTGGAGAACGAGCTGGTGAAGAAAACGAAGGCCTTCGCGAACAACGGCATTGTGTATCTTGATCCGAACTACTGGTATTTGTCGGGCGGCGGACTGGTGTCGGTCTCCGAGATGATCGGCCAGGTGGCCAAAGCGTATAAATAATAGAGTGGTGACTCTCGTCCCTCCGAAGGGGCGGGAGTCTTTTTTTCCTATGCGGGAGTTGACGTGAGGCGGGGTTCGGTACTACCATGGATGAAAAAACAGAAGGAGACTCGTATCATGTCTCATGAACATACTTTATCCGGGCAGAGGCACTTGCAGGCGGACTGCGAGCGCTGCTTCGGGCTTTGCTGTGTCGCGCTGCCTTTTGCGGCTTCGACCGATTTTGCGGCGGACAAGGCGGCCGGCCAGCCTTGCTCTAATCTGAAGTCTGACTTCCGCTGCAGCGTTCATAGCAGCCTCAGGCAAATCGGCTATCGGGGCTGCACCGTGTATGACTGCTTCGGCGCCGGGCAGAAGGTTTCCCAAGAGACCTACGCGGGCCGGGACTGGAGGCAAGCGCCGGAAACGGCGAAACCGATGTACGAGGTGTTCCCGGTCATGCGGCAGCTTCATGAGCTGCTGTGGTATTTGAGCGAAGCTTTGACGCTGCAGCCTGCTCAGTCGATCCGCGAAGCTCTGGCCTCCGCGCTGGAAGAGACGGAACGGCTTACCGGGCTAAGTGCCGAGGCGATTCTGGAGCTGGATGTGGCTTCGCATCGGGCCAAGGTGAATGAACTGCTTCTTCGGACGAGCGAGCTGGTAAGGGAGGGGGCGCTGCGCACCTTGAAAGGCTCGTCAGGACGGCGAAGGACCTTCAGCCGGGGTGCCGACCTCATCGGAGCCAAGCTGAAGGGCGCGGACCTTCGAGGGGCGAACCTGCGGGGGGCTTACCTGATCGCGGCCGATCTGCGTGGTGCCGATTTGCGCTGCGCAGACCTCATCGGCGCTGATATGCGGGACACGGATCTTCGGGGTGCCGATCTCTCGACCGCTATGTTTCTCACACAGTTCCAGGTTAATGCCGCCAAGGGCGATGCAGTCACCAAGCTGCCCCCGCTGGTTGCTCGTCCGCCCCATTGGTCTGCCTAAACTTGGGCGCAATATAGGTTGTATCGCAGGCTGGGGAAATACAATAGGCTGGAGCACATTGTTGCAGGGTCGAGGCATTCACCCATCCGCGGGAACCCTTCTTGGCATAGGATATAGCGTAAGATACAAACTACCACCAAGGAGGACGATCAGCATGACACATGTAGGCGGATATACTTCGACAGGGGCGATCTTGGTACTGTTCATTCTGCTGGTGATCATCAGCCGGACACTGCTCGTGTAATGAGCTTAGGCAGCCTTCGGGCTGCCTTTTCTAGTGGGTTGGTTGAGGAGGGCAGCGGGAGTGGACGGATTGCATAATCTGTTATGAAATCGCGGAGAGCCCTGTAGAAAAAAGTACTTGCATTTCTCCTCGGCACCATTGATAATAGAGGATAGATGCAAACGGTTTCACTTTCGACAAGCTACAACTGAATGATGTTGGGTTGGAGACGATGAGATAACCCAGGATCTGACACTTGCTTTAACGGATCGCATAGGAATGCGATGCTTACGTTGCTGCAGGCGGAGTCCTGAGTTTTTTTATTTGTCTCCTTTTTTGCGTTTGCAAGAAGGAAAGGAAGCCATGAGCTCATACTGGAGGAGGAATATGATGAAACGCAAGCTGAAACAAGCTGTTGCCCGCTCGTTAGCCATTTCCATGCTCGCGGCGTCGGCAGCGAACGGATTGTTACCTGCGCAGGAGGTTAGAGCGAATGCTCAGGCACCGTCTATTTTGATTACGGAGCTCGTACCGGACTCAGAGAACATAGACACCAACGACGGCTATGAGTATATCGAGCTTTACAATGCGACGGATCAAGTCATGGATTTGACAGGACATAAAATTCGTGTCGCTACCAACAATGGAGCTACATTTAAATGGGAGAGCGTTCTGCCGGGGGCGGTTATGGTTCCTCCGCGAGGAACCATTCTGATCTGGACGCAATTGAAAGCGATCTCGTCTTCACCGTTGGCAACCAAGGATAAATTCAGAGCGAATTACGGGGTGACTGCAGCCGAGCTCAGTGATGACCAAATGATAGTGCTGCCGAATGTTTCCGGACTATACAACGGAACCTCCACCGATAAGGATATTGTCGTATCCCTAGTAAGTCCTCAGGATCAAGTGATGGTTAATGCAACCTATTATGTGAACGGAATTGATGATACCTTCAAAAATAACGGGATATCTTTTAAACAGCCTGCTTCCGGTTTGGCCATGATCCATAACGGCGGCAATAAAACGGCCACGCCGGGGACTCTTATCTCCGAGGAAGTAGCGGGTACAAGACCTTCCGGACTGACCATCGACGGGGCGGATCGAAGCCTTACACTCTCGTGGCCGCCTGTCAGCGACCCGAACGTAAGCGGTTATCGCATTTATTCCCGAGACGGCCTTGGGCCGGTAACGGTGAGCGGGTCGACCTATTCGCATACCTTTACGAACTTGACGAACGGTACCCCGTATTCGTTCTCTCTCTCATCGGTTTACGCCGACGGCAACGTATCTCCCGCCTCCGCGGTGGTAACGGCGAAGCCGGGCATTCCTCCGGCAATCCCTTCGGCGCCGATCGGCTTACGGGCTTTGCCCCGCGACGGAGCGGTTCGTCTGAGCTGGGATGCATCCACGGAGCTTGGAGTGGCGGGCTACCGCGTGTTCAAGAATGGTGCATTGCTGGAAAATCTGACGGCTAGCAATACCTATACCGCTTCAGGCCTGCCGAACGGACAAACCGTGACCTTCTCCGTTTATACCGTCAACGAGCTGGGTCAAACCTCTACATTACCGTCTGTCGTTACAGCGAAGCCGCAGGCAGCGCCGGCGGTTCTGGTTACGGAAATGGCCCCGAACACGAAGAACTCGGACTACAAAACAGGCGGGACGGATGCCTTTGAATTCATCGAGCTGCATAATACGACGGATGCCCCGTTAAACCTGAAGGGCTTTACGTTGAAATATATCGCAGGTTCGACCATTTATCCTTATCTCATTGAACAGGACAAGGTCATTGCACCGCAGGGAACTTTCATCATCTGGTTTAAAAATACCGCTCTACAGCATTTGGGCCTATCCGAATTCAATACTGCGTATGGGACGAGCATCACCGAAGAGCAGCTCCACTTCGTCGTCAACGGCGGCATGTCCAATACCGCTGCACGGCGTGTGCAACTGTTAGACCCGGACAATATCGTGCTGACGGACACGACCTACCAGCCGGAGGACGTCGGAGAGAGCATCACCGCCAACTTCGTGCCGGACCGCAATAACGGCGTCGTATCGGCGGAGCGCTTCTCCAAGCCGGCGAATCCGGGTTACCTCTATCCGGTTCAGAAGGCGGCGGATCCCTTCGACCTGGCCCCGCCTGCGGCTCCTTCGGGCGTACAGGTAATCGCGGGAGTCGGCGGCGTGAAGGCTGCTTGGAGCGATGCACTGGAGACGGATGTCGCTTACGTGAAAGTGTATGTTGACGGCAGCGAGCGCGCCAAGCTGCTGATGCCGGAGACGGAAGCGGTCATCGAGGGGCTGGACAACGGGAAAGCCGTATCGGTTCAGCTATCGACAGTGGATACGGCAGGCCGCGAATCTGCTCGTACCGCACCGGTCACGGTCACGCCTACCATGGATTCGCTTCCGGCGCTGATGATTACCGAGGTCGTGCCGGATACGTGGAACACGGAGCCGTTGGAAGCACGCGATGTTTACGATGCATATGAATATATCGAGCTGTATAACCAGAGCTCGCAGCCGATCGATATGAACGGCAAAACCGTTCGATTCACCCAGCCGGACGATGCTACGAAGAGCTGGTCCTGGACCTTTAGCCAGTCTACGGTGATCAAGCCGAAGCAGACGGTGGTCTTCTGGGTGCGTCCGAATGGGCTGGGCTACCTGAAGCCGGATGGCTTTAACTTCTTCTACAACGGATTCCAGGAAGCCAAATACGTTCCGGAAACGGAGATCGTTCTGGCCGACGGTGCAGCCGGACTGAATAACAGCGGCGGCATTATCGACATCGTGGAGCCGGATGGAACGGTAGTGGTGACAGCCCAATATAAGGCAGGCCAATTCCAAGAGAAAAAGGGCATTTCCTTCGCCTACCCTATGTTCGGGGGCAAGGACATGCGGACGTATGCAACGATTGAAACGGGAACGCCGGGAACCGTAACTACGGCGCAGATCCCGCGGGTAACCTCCGATGACAAGACGGCGCCTGCTGCTCCTCAGGGCTTCCAGGCGGTAGCCGGAGCAGGCGAAGCGACCCTCAGCTGGCAGCCGAGTCCTGACGCCGATGTGGCCGGATATCGTGTCTACATGAACGGACAGCTGGAGCTGACGCTTCCATCAACTGCGTCCTCCTATCGTGTGCCGGGGCTGAATGGCGCCATGACCGTCAGCTTCGAGCTGAGCGCAATCGATACATCCGGCAACGAGTCGCAGCGGGTGACCGCATCGGCCAAGCCGACCTACGCCATCATGACGCAGGAGGAACGGCAGTCAAGCCCTGCCAATGCGCTTACCGAATCAAGATATCAAGCCGCATGGGATGTCGGCGGGAAAGGCCCGATCATTCCGGGACTGGTCCAGGGCCATGTTCCGCAGGGAATGTCCTACTATAAGGACGATACCCGCGAATGGATTCTCATGGCAGCCTACCACTTCTCGGGGGACCCGAGTACAATGGCGGTTGTCGATGCGAAGACAGGAGAGCTGGTGAAATATGTTCATCTGAAAAATGCCGACGGCTCCGTCTACATAGGCCATGCCGGCGGTGTAGCGGTAAGCAAGGAGAACGTATGGCTTTCCTCCGGGAAAAAGATGCACCGACTGCCGATTCAGGCACTAATCGATGCCCAGGACGGGGGCTTCGCTACCTTCGCCGATGCGTTCGATGTCGTGACGAATTCTTCTTTTGCCGCATATCATGACGGAATTCTGTGGGTGGGAGAGTATAGCAACCCGCCTTCCTACACGACGAATCCTGAGCATAAGCTGGACAACCGTCAAGGGGAGGCGCATTTGGCCTGGATTGCAGGGTATCCGCTAGGGCAAGACGATCTGCTGCCTGCAAACACACCGACGGTGCTGGAAGAGAAAGTGAATAAGGCCGTACCGACCTACATCATGAGTATCGGGGATAAAATCCAAGGTGTAGAATTCCACGGAGATGAAGTCCTGCTAACGTACAATCACGGTCGTCCGTATAATCGAATTTTGCGTTATGCGATGCCGAAATTGAATGAACTTGCTTCGAAGCAGACGGAGGTAGCCCTTGGGGGAGTGAATGTCCCGGTATGGATGCTGGACGCACAGAACTTTACCGGCTCCATCGACGTTCCGACGGGCTCGGAGAACCTGTTTATCCGGACAGAGGATGGAAGAGATCAGCTGTATGTGAACTTTGAGTCCGGAGCTAACCACATGAGGCACATGTCCTCTTACTCCATGGATCGCTTGCTTCGCCTGGATCTGGCCATGATGCGCGCTTATGACAGCCGTACCCTGCAGGGAATTCCGGCCGAGCTGAACGTCGGCGCGGAAGCGCAGGCGACCGTCCTGGCTGACAGAGGCAAGCGCGATGCCGAGAACGTGACCTTAGCTTATACATGGACCAGCAGCGATCCGTCCGTTGTACAGGTAACGGCAGACGGACGCGTGAAGGGATTGAAGTCCGGGACGGCCACCATTACGGCGCAGTCCGGAACCAGTGTACTGACGGCTTCCGTTCAGGTGGCTAAGCCGGATGCCATTCGCGTCGTGCTGCCGGAAAACGGCCGGATGACGGAAGGCACGACCTATCAGCTGGCCGTGAAGGCTGTATATAACGGCGGCTTCGAGGGAGATGCCACGGCTCAGGCGGCTTACGCCGTTAAGGAAGGCTCGGGCTCGCTTGAAGTGAGCGGCACGGGACTGGTTCGCGCCAAGAAGCCGGGTGCGGGCATACTGCTCGTTACGTTTGAAGGATATACGCTGGAGCTCAAGGTGATTGTGAGCCCGGAGGAAGCCGGAGGCGGCGATGACAGCGGCAGCATGGTGCCTGGCAACAGCGGCGCAGTCGGCCCGGCTGCCCTGACCGCTCCAAGCCAGCCTGCGCAGCAGGTGCTTACGGCGGAGGCGTTGAAGCCGGAAGCGGGTGTTATCGCGGTCAAGCTGGACGAGCGGCAAACTGAACTGGCTATTACCCGGGACATTTTGCAGCAGCTAAGCACGACCCCGCTCGTTGTGGAGCAGGGGAATACACGGTTGACACTGCCTGCAGCTTCATTAAAGGATGCAGCAGAAGGAACGGCGGTGACCAAGCTGCATATTGAGCTCAAGCCTACGGATGCCCCGGCTCTCTCTAAGGAGATGAAGCCTGCGGCAAAAGCCTTTACCTTCGGCTTATCTTTTGCCCAAGAGGATGGTACGAAAACAGCCTTGAAGCCGCTCGATCGACCGGCAAAGGTTAGCGTTCCCGTGGAAAGCCAGGGTGATTCGCGCCTGTTAGGACTGTATGCGATCCAGCCGGACGGCTCGGCTGTCTATGTGGGCGGCAACGTGAAGGACAACGTATTAACGGCTGAGCTGAATGCAGCGGGAACCTATGCCGTGCTTGAATTCAACAAGTCGTACACCGACGTTCAGGACGGACACTGGGCTAACGAGGCCTTGAAGGTATTGGCAGCCAAGCATGTGGTCCAAGGGGTTTCCCAGGATGCGTTCGCACCGAATGCGCCGGTGACCCGGGCGGAATTCACGGCGCTGCTCGTACGTGCCTTCGGCCTTACTGCGCAAGGAACAAGCAGCTTCACGGACGTAAGCGGCGATGCATGGTACAGCGGAGCTATTCAGGCCGCTGCGGCCAGCGGACTGATTGAAGGCGTCGAAGCCGGTCGCTTCGCGCCGAATGAGCCGGTCACCCGCGAGCAGATGGCCGTGCTGCTGGTACGCGCATGGGAGAAGAGTGTAGGCAACCTGGAGCCCGGGGACGCCGGATTGTTCCAGGACGCGTCGAGCCTCTCCGGCTGGGCGTCCGAGGCGGTAGCCAAAGCGCGTCAGGCGGGCTTACTCAGCGGGAAGGACGGAGACCGCTTCGACCCGTCGGCAGTAGCTACCCGTGCCGAGAGTTCGCAGGCCATTTTCAACGCGTTGTTTAAATAAGGCAGATTGCTTGAGCGGCCCTTCGGGGCCGTTTTTTCATGCACGAATCTGAGTCTTGGGGATAAGCTCGCAAGGCCTCGCGAACAGACAATAGGCCCCTGCACATATTCGGGCGGACGGGATATCCACCCATCCCAAAACCTCCCGCTAGGCATAGGATATAGCGTAAGGTACAAACAAAAAAAGGGAGGACGATAGCATGACACACGTAGGCGGCTGGACATCGACAGGGGCGATCCTGGTTCTGTTCATACTTTTGGTAATCATCACTCGCACGATTCTTGTGTAATGAAAAAGGCAGCCGGAAGGCTGCCGTTTTACATAAGGTAATTTCGGATATAACGGAGACGACCGTTTTCGTATCGAAAGATCTCAGGCTTCTTCTCACGGGATAGGTAATCAACAGCAAAAACTTGCGTTTCCGGCATAAAGGTTACCGCCATAGCGTCCAGTTCCCGGTTTAGCGATGCGACAAGAAGCTGGCCCTGTTCCATGCGAAGTATGCTCGTCTCCGCAAGCGTCCCTACAGAGGTGACAAGCTCTGCAACGCCATCGCCGTCCAGATCCGTTTCCACGGCGTGGGCTTCGAGGTTCAGCCATACGCTTGGGATATGGTGCTCTACAGTTAGATAACGGGTTAGGGGGCAGTTTGCACCGCAGGCAC
The DNA here is from genome assembly GCF_030846225.1 of Paenibacillus sp. GD4. NCBI lineage: Bacteria > Bacillati > Bacillota > Bacilli > Caryophanales > Paenibacillaceae > Paenibacillus > Paenibacillus sp. GD4. Next base: position 1,742,199 of record NZ_JAVCYK010000001.1, on the reverse strand, counting down.
CGGTCAGCCGTATGGTACTCTTTCCCAGAGCGCCGCTTGAAGTGACGTCTACAGGGGAGCTGGCAAGGTCCCCGTAAGAAACCGGTCCGACATCATACAGAACGGGATCTCCTTCGGACTGAAAGCCTGCGTATACCCATGGCTCAGTATCGTTCTGTTTTTTGAAGAGGATCATTTTTCCTGTAGCAATAGGTGTTTCGGAAAGGAACATAAGAGAATCCGCTGAAGCAACCGGCGTAACGGCTTGGGGCACAGATGCTTCATAAGGCCGGAAGGTGAGGGCAATCACCCGGTTCTCAGCGGCGGGAGTCATCCGTATTAGGACAAGCAAGCACACCATACAGAGAAAGCAACAGGCGGCCGATAGGATCAACCAACGAGAAACATACGGACGAATATACCGCCGACGGTGTGAAGTAAGTCCCATACTGCATCGTCTCCTCTGGAAGTTTGTTTGTTTTTATTCTAAATTAGTAGCAATACAACAATCAATAAACCAGGAGGCCATGATATCGCATGATCAACATCCTATTCGTATGCCTAGGCAACATTTGCCGTTCACCAATGGCGGAGGCGGTGTTTCGTAAGAAGGTCCGGGAGGCGGGGCTGGAAGATCGCATCCGGATCGATTCTGCGGGGACAGGGAGCTGGCATATCGGCAAGCCGCCGCATGAGGGGACAAGGAGGATTCTGAAGCAATACGGTATCGACACGACGGGGATGAAGGCGCGTCAGGTAGGTGCCGAGGACTTTCGGGATTATCAGTACATCATCGCGATGGACAGCAGCAATGTGAGGAATCTGGAGGCAATTGCTCCTTCCGGACACGGGGCGGAAGTGAGGAAGCTGCTGGATTGGGCTCCCAATGCGGGTGTCACGGATGTTCCCGATCCGTACTATACCGGCAACTTCGAGGAGGTATACAAGCTGGTCGATGAGGCGTGTGATACGCTGCTCAGCTATATTCGCGAACGAGAAAAGGTGTAGCCATGTCAGCTTGCAGCGAATATAATGAAATTATAAATAGTCGAAAAAATCTGAAAATTCAACAAGCGTACCGATCGATCAAAGGGGGCCGGGGGCATGAGCCAAAAATCCTCAAAAGACGTGATTCGGCAAACGCAGCAGTACGGCGCACACAATTATCATCCGCTGCCGCTAGTCATTGCCAAGGCAGAGGGGGTGTGGGTGGAGGATCTGGAAGGGAAACGGTATATGGATTTCCTCAGCTCCTATTCCGCGCTGAATCACGGCCATCGGCATCCGAAAATTATCGATGCTTTAGCCCGGCAGGCGGCTAAGGTGACATTAACTTCCCGCGCCTTTCATAATGAATATTTAGGAGAGCTTTATGAGAAGCTTCATAAACTGACCGGCAAAACGCACTTTCTCCCCATGAATACCGGTGCCGAAGCTGTTGAGACGGCGATCAAGGCAGCTCGGCGCTGGGCCTATCGAAAGAAAGGCGTACCGAAGGATCAAGCTCAGATCATCGTATGTGAGAACAACTTTCACGGACGCACCACTACCATTACCTCATTTTCCACGAATTCTTCCTACCAGGACGGCTTTGGGCCGTTCACGCCCGGCTTCACCGCTGTTCCCTATGGGGATGCGGAGGCGCTGCGGCAAGCCATCACTCCACACACAGCAGCATTTCTGGTCGAGCCGGTGCAAGGGGAGGCGGGCATCGTGCTCCCCCCCGACGGTTACTTGAAAGATGTATCCCGCATTTGCCGGGATAACGGCATCTTGCTTATCGCCGATGAAATTCAGACCGGCCTGGGCCGAACCGGGGCTCTCTTTGCCTGTGACCATGAGCAGGTGGTGCCCGACATGTACATTCTCGGCAAATCGCTCGGTGGCGGTGTGCTGCCGGTGTCGATGGTCGCTGCAGATCATGACGTTCTGCAGGTGTTCGATCCGGGGTCGCACGGCTCCACGTTCGGAGGCAATCCCCTTGCCTGTGCCGTTGCCCTAGCTTCCCTGGAAGTGCTGGAGGATGAAAAGCTCCCTCAGAACTCCCGTACGCTAGGTGCTTATTTGTTAGCTCAGCTGCAGGCAAAAGGAGTAGCCGGACTGCCTTGGGTCAAGGACATCAGGGGACGGGGATTGTTTGTCGGAATCGAGCTGGATCGCCCGGCGAGACCGTTTTGCGAGAAGCTGATGCAGCAAGGGCTTCTCTGCAAGGAAACGCATGACACGATCATCCGGTTAGCACCGCCGCTCATCATCACGAAGCAGGAGCTGGATTTTGCTTTGGAACGCATTGTAGAAGTGCTCTCTGAACAACCGGTATGGTGATAGCGAGGCAAAAGGCATACAGAGACGGAGGGACTATGCTTATGATCGATTATCGTCCGGAACCGCTAACGAATTTTAAAGCCGCACGGGAGGAGGAGGCGCTTGCCAAGGCGCTGGCGGGAGTGCAAGCTCAGCTCGGTCGGGACTATCCGATTGTGCTCGGTGGCCGAGCCTGCGAGACGGGGGAATGGATCGTATCGCGCAACCCCTCCCGGCATTCGGAGGTCGTGGGCCGCGCAGCTAAGGCGAACTTGGCGCTTGCGGAGCAGGCGATACAGGAGGCACATCGCACGTTTGCAGCCTGGTCGCAGGTGAAAGCGGAGGTGCGCGCGGATGTTCTCTTCAAAGCGGCGGCTATCCTGCGTAGGAGAAAGCATGAATTTTCCGCTTGGATGATGCTTGAGGCGGGCAAGAACCGGGTCGAGGCTGATGCGGACACGGCGGAAGCGATCGATTTCATGGAATATTACGCGCGGCAAATGCTCGAGCTGGACGGCAGAGGAGCGGCGAAGCTGGTGCATGTGCCGGGCGAACGGAGCCAGCTCGTGTACCTGCCGCTCGGTGTCGGTATTGTCATTCCGCCGTGGAACTTCCCGCTGGCGATTCTGGTAGGCATGACTACTGCTGCAGTGGTAGCGGGGAACACGGTGGTGGTGAAGCCCTCCAGCCAAACGCCGATCATTGCCGCAAGGTTCGTGTCCCTGCTGGCGGAGGCCGGGCTGCCGGATGGCGTTGTGCAATTTCTGCCGGGGAGCGGCGCAGAGATCGGGGATTATCTCGTGGCGCACAAGCTGACGCGGTTCGTTTCGTTCACCGGCTCCCGTGAAGTCGGTGTGCACCTGCATAAGCTGTCGGCCGAGGTACAGCCGGGGCAAATATGGCTCAAGCGTTACGTCGGGGAGCTTGGAGGCAAGGACGCGATCATCGTCGACGAGGACGCGGATCTTGAGGAGGCTTCGGCCGGGATCATCGCCTCCGCTTTCGGCTTCTCCGGGCAGAAATGCTCCGCCTGCTCCAGGGCTATTATTCACCATGCGGTGTACGACGAAGTGTTGGAACGGTGCCGAGTGCTGTCGGAGCAGCTCAAGCTGGGGCCGGCGACGGATGCGGCGAGTGATCTTGGGCCGGTGATCGACCGGGCCGCTTACCGCAAAATCGTCGGCTATATCGAAGCAGGCCGGCAGGAAGGACGATTACTTACCGGCGGGACCTATGCGGACGATATCGGCTACTATATCGCACCTACCATTTTCGCCGATGTGGCTCCGGGCGCTAGGCTGATGCAGGAGGAAATTTTCGGGCCGGTGCTCGCGTTCACTAGCGCAGGTTCCTTCGAAGAAGCGCTGCAGATCGCCAATTTCTCCGATTACGGGCTTACCGGTGCCGTGTATACGAACAACCGGGAGAACATAGAACGGGCGAAGGCCGCTTTTCACGTGGGAAATCTGTATATCAATCGGAAATGTACAGGGGCTACTGTCGGCGTCCATCCATTTGGCGGGTTCAACATGTCGGGCACCGATTCCAAGGCCGGCGGTCCGGACTATTTGCTGTTATTCACTCAACCCAAGCTGATCGCTGAGCGTTTATAGCCGCTCGCCGCAGCCCATGTTTGTTTCACACGAGGAGGCAGACGTTTATGGGAATCGAGCTTTTGTATCGACAAATGGTACTGTCCGTGGCAGGTCATCCCCGCATTCGCGGCTGGATGGAGAAGCGTGGGATGGCTTGGGGCGTGCGGCGGTTTGTGGCGGGCAATACGCTCGCAGAGGCACTGGAGCAGGTCCAGCGGTTAAACAAGGCAGGGCTGATGGCGACGCTGGATTATCTTGGAGAGAGCGTGTATGAACGGGAGCAGGTCACGGTCGTTCGTGAAGAAATCCTAAGGATGCTGGAGGAGCTCGATCGGCTGAAGCTTCAGGCTAATGTATCGCTCAAGCTGTCGCAGCTGGGGCTCATGATCGACGAATCGTTATGTCTAGAGCAGATGGAGGTCATTGTGGGGCGGGCGCGGCAATACGGGGGCTTTGTTCGGATCGACATGGAGGATTCCTCGCTTACGGATGCGACGCTTCGGGTGTTCACGCGGCTGCTGGCTGAGTACGGCAGGGAGCATGTAGGAACGGTGATTCAATCCTATCTTTACCGGTCCTATGCGGATGTGGACTGCTTGAGCTCCCTGCGGGCGAATCTGCGCATTGTGAAGGGGGCCTACAAGGAGCCGCGGGAAATCGCCTATGCTAGCAAGAAGGACGTCGACGACAATTATTTTGAGCTGGTGCGGCTGTGTCTCGACCGCAAAAGGTATGTTGCGGTAGCGACGCATGACCGCAAGCTGATCGAACGAGTGATCCGGTATGCGAAGGACAAAGGAGTTGCGCCGGATCGTTTCGAGTTTCAAATGCTATACGGCATCGCCGGTCAGCTGCAGCTGGAGCTGGCCGCCAAGGGCTATCGCGTTCGGGTATACACCCCTTATGGAGAGCAGTGGTATCCGTATTTCTCCCGCCGCATTGCGGAAAGGCCCGCCAACCTGTGGTTTGTGATCAAAGGACTTCTGCGGAGATAGAAGGGGGTGGGGACCAATGAATCCAGGCCGGAACCGAAGCGTTACCGTTCTTGGCGTTCCGATGGACCTCGGCGCGGATCGCCGCGGCGTAGATATGGGACCGAGCGCGATCCGATGTGCCGGACTTGAGCAGCGTCTTGCGGAGCTGGGGTATCAGGTACGCGATGAGGGCGATTTGATCGTCCGAAGAGCGAAGTCTCAGCCGGCGCAGGGTACGAACCTCAAATATTTATACGAAATCGCCCGAGTCAATGGAGAACTGTGCGAGCGCGTATCGCAAACCGTAGCTGGACAAAACTTCCCGCTGGTGATCGGGGGAGACCACAGCATTGCCATCGGCACGCTGGCCGGGCTGTCGCAGCACTACCCTCGGCTTGGCGTCATCTGGTACGATACGCACGGCGATGTCAACACGGCGGAGACATCTCCCTCCGGCAACATCCACGGGATGGCGCTGGCGGTTGCGATGGGCTACGGACACGAGCTGCTGACATCGATCGGCGGTCACATGAAATCGCCGATGGATCCGTCTCGCGTCGTTATCATCGGGGCGCGGTCGCTGGATCCGGGGGAGAAGCTGTTCCTGCGGAAGCTCGGGGTGAAGGTGTTCACCATGCACGAGATCGACCGGATCGGCATGACCCGCGTGATGGAGCAGGCGCTGCGCATCGTGACGAACGGAACGGACGGCGTCCACCTGAGCCTCGATCTGGACGCGCTGGACCCGTCGTTCGCCCCGGGCGTCGGCACTCCGGTGCCGGGCGGGCTCAGCTTCCGCGAGAGCCAGCTGGCGATGGAGATGATCGCCGAGGCCAATGTGCTCGTCGGCGCGGAGTTTGTCGAGGTCAATCCGATCCTCGACCATTTGAACTCCACCGCGAAGGTGGCGGTGGAGCTGGTCGGCTCGCTGTTCGGCGAGACGATTTTGTAGGGAGCCGGGGGCTCCCTTTTTTCGTTGAAGGCATGGATGTGGATGAACCTGGAGACATGAGCGCGCAATAATCGCACGAATGCAATTACATGCGCGCAAGACACCCAATTCGGCGCCGGCAATGGCAAAAATGCGATAAACGGGTGGATTCGGCCTGCGGAGAGAAGAAAGCGTGGGAATAATTGCACAGATGCGATTACATGCGAGCAAGACACCCCAATCGGCACCGGCAATGGCAAAAATGCGATAAACGGGAGGTTTCGGCCTGCGGAGAGAAGAAAACGTGGGAATAATTGCACAGATGCGATTACATGCGCGCAAGACACCCCAATCGGCACCGGCAATGGCAAAAATGCGATAAACGGGTGGATTCGGCCTGCGGAGAGAAGAAAGCGTGGGAATAATTGCACAGATGCGATTACATGCGAGCAAGACACCCCAATCGGCACCGGCAATGGCAAAAATGCAATGAAACGCGGCGTATGCTTACATTTAATAAACATTGCGTAAACCAACCGCCCCAAGGCCGGTTGGTTTTTTCATTCACATGAGCGGTTCACAATTGTATGGTAAAATGATGCAAAGCATACATTCGTGAATGGAGAGGGTCATCGTGATACGTTTGGCAGTCATTGGTACGAACTGGATTACAGAAGAATTTGTGAAGGCGGCGGAGGAAACCGGAAGGTTCGAGCTCACAGCGGTATACTCCCGTACGGAGGAGAAGGCGCGTGAATTTGCAGAGAAGCACCGGGCGCAGCACTTGTACTCAGATCTCGACGGGTTTGTACGGAGCGAGCACTTTGATGCAGTATATATAGCAAGTCCGAATTCCTTCCACGCTCAGCAGGCTGTTGCCTGCATGAAGCAAGGGAAGCACGTGCTGTGCGAGAAGCCTATCGCTTCGAATGCGGACGAGCTCAAGGCGATGATAGCGGCGGCGCGACAGAACGGCGTGCTGCTGATGGAAGCGATGAAGTCCACGCTGATGCCGGGCTTCGGGGCGATCCGCGAGCATCTGCCGAAGCTTGGCCGGATCAGGCGGTATTTTGCAAGCTATTGCCAGTATTCGTCACGGTACGATGCTTACAAGCAGGGGACCGTGCTGAATGCCTTTAATCCGGTGTTCTCCAACGGCTCGCTGATGGATCTCGGAATTTACTGCCTGTACCCGCTTGCCGTGCTGTTCGGGAAACCGGAGACGGTGAAGGCGAGCGGACTGCTGCTGGAATCCGGCGTGGACGGCGAAGGGAGCCTGCTGCTTGAGTACAAGGACATGGATGCCGTGATTATGCATTCGAAGATCAGCCATTCGTATCTCCCTGCCGAGATTCAAGGAGAGAACGGCACGATGCTGATCGACCGGATCAATCAGCCGAACAAGGTGGAAATCCGCTATCGTGACGGCAGGGCGGAGGAGCTGACCGTGCCGGTGGAGCATCATTCGATGTATTACGAGGCGCTTGAATTTGCCCGGTTAATCGGCGAAGGGCGGACGGAGTCCCAAGTGAACTCCCATACCAGTTCGTTGATTACGATGGAAATGATGGATGAAGCACGCAGGCAAATGGGGCTGGTATTTCCTGCGGACGCACGCTAGACTTTGACAAAAAAGTCCGGACCTCTTCGTAAAAGAGGAGCCGGACTTTCCCTTTTCCGCCTATAGATAAGAGCCGCCGCTTGCATCAATCAACTGCCCGGTGATCCAGCGGCTATCCGGGGAGGCCAGGTAGCCGGCAATGTCGGCAATGTCCTCCGGCTCTCCCCATCTCCCGAAGATGGAGAATTCCGCACCGAACTTTCTTGACGCCGGATCCTGCAGCATGGCGGCATTCATATCCGTAGCGACGAATCCCGGCAGGATCGCATTGACCGTAATGCCGCGGGGTCCCAGCTGCTTGGCTAACGTGAGGGTCAGCGTATTGATAGCCCCTTTCGTCATGCTATACGCGGCAATATCCGGTATGGCGATTCTCGTGACGGCGGAGGACAGGTTGATGATGCGCCCCTCCTCCCGCATCCGCGGCAATGCGTTCTGAATCAAATAGAAAGGAGCTTTCACATTTACCGAAAAAATTGTATCAAAAGCAGCCTCCGGAGTATTCTCTACCGAGCCGTAAAGGGCTATGCCCGCATTGTTTACGAGAATATCCAGGTGATGGCTGCCCACCCTTCCGCCCAGCTCCGCATCCATTGCTTCGAACAGCGTCTCCACTCCGCTTAACGTCTCCAGGTCGGCCCCCACTGCAAAGGCAGTCCCCCCGCTGTTTTCCAGCTCGCGCACCGTTTCCAGCGCAGCATCCCGGCTTTTGCCATAGTGAACGGCAACGATGGCCCCTTCCTGCGCCAATTTCCGTGCAATGGCTCGCCCTATGCCTCGTCCTGCTCCGGTAACTAAAGCAATCTTTCCTTTCAGCTTGCCCATTTCGTCATCTCCTCAAGGTTTGTTTTGGCCTTACCCCTTTGTTGTATCACGGTGCGACATTTGAAATGTTGCGCTCTCTTTCCAGAGCCCCAATCAGCACTCGCCTGGGAGCTTTCGAGATCTTGCTCTCTTATGGTTCGGGTCTTACGCGAGATACGGGGGTCAGGTATACTCCAAGATGAGGTGAAGAACATGAAGATACGTATGAAAAATCACGAGGCCCCTGTGTCTGAAAAGCAGTGGCGAGCGATCATCGATTGTGATTCGAGCTATGACGGCCTATTTATTTACGCTGTGCTGACGACAGGCATCTTTTGCAAGCCATCCTGCAGGTCCAGAGTGCCGAATCGAGGGAACGTGATTGTATTCGGGCATGCGGAAGAAGCACGGACTGCCGGATTTCGCCCGTGCAAGCGATGCAAGCCTACGGACCGCCTGGGCCCTATAGAGGACTGGGTTGCCCGAATTACGCAATATATCGATGACCACTACAAGGACCCGCTAACCTTAGAAGCCCTATCGTACCATTGCCATGGAAGCCCGTATCATCTTCAGCGCACCTTTAAGCGATGGAAGGGGATGACTCCAGGTGAATATATTCAAAGAACCAGAATTCGTAAGGCAAAGGAGCTGCTGGCCGGCTCGGATAAGCCCGTTGCGGAGATCGGAACCGCGGTAGGTATGCCGAGCGCCCCTTATTTCATCACACTGTTCAAGAGAAAAACGGGGTATACCCCTGCCGATTTCCGCAAGCTGCTTAGGGAAAAAACAAGGTAGGCACGTAATGAAACGATTGTAACATAGCGCTTGACATACCCTATTGGGGTATATTATGATAAACACATCGAAAACATACCCCGCAGGGGTATAAAACGATATCCAATAACCTATCCTAGAGAAGGAGTCGATGATCATGAATCAACACAAAGTAGATTTTCGTATAGAGGGTATGGGGTGCCAATCCTGTGTCGGCAAAATTGAAAGCAAATTGGGCACGCTGGACGGTGTCAGCTGCAAAGTGAATTTTGCCGAGAAGACAGCCCAAGTAACCATCACGGAAGGCGGGGCTTCGGAAGAGACCGTCCTCCAAACGATTCAAAGCATGGGCTACCAGGCCTCCCCTACCGATCGAAAGGAGTAAACATTCCCAATGAAGAAGCTCGGTAAAATAGCCGCAGTCACCCTGCTGTCCGCTGCGCTGCTTGCAGCATGCACGCCGAAGAAAGAGGAAGGGCATGACGCGCACGGGGCACACGCCGATCATGGTGCGGCAGGCCAGGCTATCGAAACGAAAGCAAGCTGGAAGCTGTCCGCGGCTCAGCCGCAGGCGAACCAGCCGACGAATATTGCAATCCAAATCAACGATGCCAAGGGGGCTCCTATCGAGAAGTTCGATGTAAGCCACGAGAAGCAGATGCACCTGATTGTGGTGAGCAAGGACTTGAGCTATTTTGACCACATTCATCCGGAATATAAGCAAAAGGGGCTCTTCGAGGTCGGCACGACGTTCCCGAAGAACGGGGAGTATAAGCTCATTGCCGACTTCGTTCCATCCGGAGGACAGCCGAGAACCGAAACGAACTGGATTCAAGTCGGCGCAGAGAAGCCGGCGGCCCCGGCTCCCATCAAGCCTGACAGCGGCATGACTCAGACGGCTCAAGGTATCGAGGTTACGTTAAGCTTCGATAAGCTTCAAGCGGGTCAGCCGGTACAAATGAATTTCTCGTTTAAGGATGCGAAGACGAAGGAGCCGATCAAGAACCTGCAGCCTTATCTCGGGGCGGTAGGCCATGTAGTCATCATCAGCGGCGATGTGGAGCAGTACATCCACAACCATCCGATTGATGAAAAGGCGACAGGTCCGGATGCCAGGTTCAGCACGAGCTTCCCGAAGAGCGGCGTCTACAAAATTTGGGGACAGTTTCAGCATAACGGCAAAGTATTCACTGTGCCTTACGTCGTCCAGGTGCCGTAAATGAAGGCTGTCGGAGTTGTCCTGTTCTATGGGGCCCTGCTGAGCCTCGCATACATACAGCAGGATCCTATCCTGCAATGGCTTCACAACGGCGAAAGGGGAGAGTGGCCGCTGGCACTGGCGCTAGCCACCTTCCTTGCCTTCGTGCCTGTCGTTCCGTTCGGCGTGGTCGGCGGAATCATGGGAGCCAAATACGGCCCGCTGCTCGGGGGCTTCATTAATACGGCGAGCTCTACCGCGGCGGCGGTGCTCATGTTCCTTTTCGTACGTTATGCGTTCAGGGAGCAGGGGCGCGTTTACCTGAGCCGATTCAAGCAGCTGGAGCGGTTTACCGTCCTTTTTGAACGAAATCCCTTCATGAGTATTCTCTTCGCCCGCTTAATACCTTTTATACCGGCAGCGGCCGTCAATATTTATTCCGCCATTAGCCGGACGCCGCTGATCACCTTCTTCACGGCCACGCTGATGGGCAAGGTGCCCGTCATGCTCGTTTTCGCCCTTGTAGGCGATCAGATGTTCACGAGCGCAGCCCGGACGCTGACGGTTGTGCTGATCTATGGAGCTTTCCTAGCTGTCGTATACGGCGGGTACCGGCTTTGGCACAAGACCAACAACGCAACTTCGTAAGGAGAGAATCACTATGTCTACGCCAGCAACCTCAACAACACGGCTTGGCCCGGGTAAGCAGACTGCCAAAGGGCTGTCGAAGCCGATGGTCATTTTTACATTCTTATTAGGTATCTTTATGGGAGCGCTTGACCACGGGATCGTCGGCCCGGCGCTCAGCTCCATTATGGCGGCCTACCAATTGAACTCCTCCTGGGGCGTATGGAGCTTCACGATCTACACTCTGCTGTTCGCCGTCAGCATTCCGGTACTCGGCAAGCTTTCGGACCGTTTCGGCCGCAAACAGATTTTTACCTTCGGCATCAGCACCTTCGCCATCGGCTCCGTCATTGCAGCCTTGGCTCCAAACTTTATCGTGTTTCTGCTGGGCCGGGCGGTACAGGCGATAGGTACCGGGGGGATCTTCCCGATTACCGCAGTTCAGATCGCGGTGTCGTACCCGCCTGACAAAAGAGGCAAGGCCATGGGCCTGATCGGGGTATTCTTCGGCATCGGCACGATTCTGGGACCGGTTCTCGGCGGCGTCATCATCACGTTCATGCAATGGCAATGGATTTTCCTGATCAATGTTCCGATTTCGCTGATCATCCTGGCGATGATCTCCCGGTTCCGTTCGGAGCAGCAGACGGTTCAAAAGCCGATCGATCTGGCCGGCATCGTCCTGCTGACACTGCTCATTCTTTCCTTGATGCTGGGCATCACACAAGCCAACGTCCGGTATCTTCTCGCGGCCGCAGTACTGCTGCCGGTCTTCCTGCTGATTGAACGGAAGCATCAGGATCCGGTGATGAATTTGAGCTATTTCACCCGGGCTAGAACGCTGACGTTGCTGCTGGCCTCGCTGCTTTCGGGCTTCGTTATGGCAACGGCTACGAACCTGCTTCCGTTGTATGGAGAAACGCTGCTCGGCCTGACCAAAGGGAATTCCGGCTTGACCGTAGCGCCTATGGCGGTATCTTCCATGATCGCCTCCTTAATTGCGGGATATATGGTAGATAAAATGGGCCCGCGCAGGGTGCTTCTCCTCGGGTTCGCGGTTTCGCTGTTAGGCGCAGGATCGCTGGCCTTCGCAGTCACTTCGGTTGCCTCCTTCGTTCTGACGATCATCGTGATGGGCTTCGGTGTCGGCATCATCATAGGCGCGCCACTGAATATGATGATACTGCAAGCGGTGGAGCCGAAGGAAACGGGATCGGCCGTCGGGTACTTAAGCTTGTTCCGTTCGGTAGGCTCGACCCTGGGCCCGACGATTGCCGGTCCGATGATCGCCTCGATGGCGCAAGGCTTCGCCGGGCTTTACTCTATTAGTGCTGCGGCTTCCATTGCGAGCATTGCGATGATTCTTATTTTCGTGAAGAAAAAAGTTTCGTAAAGCTATTTACATACGGGTGGGGGGTATGGTATATTGATGTTGCAAGGCTGGGAGGTGACATCGATGAGCGATGCAGGCGAGCATTGCTGCACAGCTTCTACGGAAGCCAGGCAGAGCCATCACTCCGATAAGATCAAGTCGAATTTGGCGACAAGGCTGAATCGGATCGAAGGACAAATTCGCGGTCTGAAGGGTTTGATTGAGAAGGATACCTATTGCGACGATGTGCTGAATCAGATCGCGGCCGTACAGTCGGCACTCACGAGTGTCGGGAGAATTTTGCTGGAGGGGCACATGCGAAGCTGTGTCGTGGAACGCATCCAAGCGGGAGATCGCGAGGTCGTCGACGAATTGATGATTACGATGAACAAATTAATGAAATAATACAATCATGGAGGGATTTGCTATGGAAAAGGTAACATTACAAGTAGAAGGCATGTCTTGCGATCATTGCGTTCGTGCTATTGAGGGAGCGTTGAAGGAAATCGGGGCGGCCGGGAAGGTCAATCTTGCGGCAAAAACCGTGGATGTGCAGTTTGATGCTGGGAAGGTAACGCTGGCTGCGGTGAAAGAAGCAATCGAGGATCAGGGCTACGATGTAGCGTAAGCCGGATTCCCGGCCTGGATAGCTGCGGTGAGGTTTAAGGTGATTTTATAACGTTACCGTCAGAATGCGATGAGAACTTTACTACGTAAGGTGATTAAATCATCTTTCAGTGGTTAGTCTGGGGCTTTGGCGGCGGATTAGCTTTGGATAAAGTTACTTTATAACGTTACGAGCATCAGCGGATTTGGAATTGACATATGTAAGATGAAGAAATAGCGTTAAGGTTTGAATAAAGAGATAGAGTGAGATTCAAGAAATTTTTTTTGCCGATTTGTATACCCCCCGCGGGTATTGGTTCAAGAGGAGGACAACGAGATGGAAAAACAGCTTACAGCAGAGGCGGAGCAGCAGCAATCGACGCTGCAGATTACGGGAATGACTTGCGCCGCATGCGCCAATCGAATCGAAAAGGGCTTGAATAAGGTGGAGGGCGTATCCCAGGCGACGGTGAACTTCGCTTTAGAGCAGGCATCCGTCACATTCGACCCTGCGAGAACGAATCTCGGTCAGGTTGAGCAGAAGATTCAAGCGCTTGGTTACGGTGTGGTTCGCGAGACGGCCGATTTTACCATAACGGGAATGACCTGTGCGGCCTGTGCGACCCGGATCGAGAAGGGCCTGAACAAGCTCGAAGGCGTAAAAGCAACCGTGAATCTGGCGCTGGAAACGGCTCATGTTGAATATAACCCGGCTGTGGTCTCTGTGAGCGATATGATCGCACGCGTGGAGAAAATCGGCTATAAAGCCGCTTTGAAGCAGGATCAGCTGGATACGGGCGACCGCCGTCAGAAAGAAATTCGCCGCCAGAAGCTCAAGCTGTTCGTTTCGGCACTGCTTTCGTTCCCGCTGCTGTGGGCGATGGTGAGCCATTTTTCCTTCACGTCGTTCATCTGGCTTCCGGATTTGTTCATGAACCCTTGGTTTCAATTCGCTCTGGCCACGCCCGTACAGTTCATTATCGGCAGACAGTTCTATATAGGCGCCTATAAGGCGCTTCGGAACGGCAGTGCCAACATGGATGTGCTGGTTGCGCTGGGAACGTCGGCCGCATACTTCTACAGCCTGTATCAGACGGTAGAGTTCAGCCGCGGCGGCAGCCACCACATGGTGGAGTTGTACTACGAAACAAGCGCAGTGCTGATTACGTTGATTTTGCTTGGCAAGTTGTTCGAGGCTCTCGCAAAGGGACGTTCCTCGGAAGCTATCAAAACGCTGATGGGTCTGCAGGCGAAGACAGCGGTTGTTATTCGGGACGGTCAAGAGCTGATCGTACCGGTGGAGCAGGTGCTGGCCGGTGACGTCGTAGTCGTCAAGCCGGGCGAGAAAATCCCGGTGGACGGCGAGGTGCTTCGCGGCGTATCCACGGTGGATGAATCGATGCTGACGGGAGAAAGCATCCCGGTTGAGAAGCGTGAGGGAGACTCCGTCATCGGTGCTACGATCAACAAGAACGGTATGCTGCAGGTGAAAGCGACGAAGGTCGGTAAGGAAACGGCCTTGGCACAGATCATTAAGGTGGTGGAGGAAGCCCAAGGCTCGAAGGCCCCGATTCAGCGGGTAGCGGACGTCATTTCCGGCATTTTCGTTCCGATTGTGGTAGGGATCGCTTTGGTCACATTCCTCATTTGGTACTTTATCGTAGAACCGGGCCATTTCTCAAGCGCATTGGAAAAAGCCATCGCCGTACTGGTCATCGCCTGCCCATGTGCATTGGGCCTAGCGACTCCGACGTCGATCATGGCGGGCTCGGGCCGCTCGGCGGAGCTGGGCGTACTGTTTAAGGGCGGGGAGCATCTGGAGGCTACGCACAAGATCGATGCCATTATTCTTGATAAAACAGGTACGGTAACGAAAGGCAAACCGGAGCTGACGGATGTGCTGGTGGAGCCTGATATCGAGGAAACAGCCTTCCTGCGACTGGTAGGCTCGGCCGAGAAAAATTCCGAGCACCCGCTGGCGGAAGCCATCGTTGCCGGAATTAAGGAGCAAGGCGTGGACCTGCCGGATTCGGAGCAGTTCGAGGCGATTCCCGGCTACGGCATTCGCGCTGTAGCGGAAGGCCGGGAGCTGCTGGTCGGCACCCGCAAGCTGATGGCCCGTTACGAGGTGGCCTTGCCTGAAGCCGCAGCTCAGCGGATGAGCGGGCTGGAGGAGTCGGGGAAGACGGCTATGCTCGTGGCTGTGGATGGGCGCTACGCCGGTATGGTAGCTGTGGCCGATACGATCAAGGAGACGTCCAAGGAAGCGGTAGCCCGATTGAAGCAGCTTGGCATCGAGGTCATCATGATTACCGGGGATAATGAGCGCACGGCCAAGGCGATCGCTGCCGAGGTCGGCATCGACCGGGTGCTGGCCGAGGTTTTGCCGGAAGGCAAAGCGGCGGAAGTCAAGAAGCTGCAGAATGCGGGCAAGAAGGTAGCGATGGTCGGCGACGGGATCAACGATGCTCCTGCGCTGGCTACGGCGGATATCGGGATGGCTATCGGAACTGGGACGGATGTGGCGATGGAGGCGGCCGACGTGACGCTGATGCGCGGCGATCTGAACAGCATCCCGGATGCGATCTTCATGAGCCGCAGGACGATGGTGAACATTAAGCAGAACCTGTTCTGGGCGCTGGCCTACAATGTCATCGGTATTCCGATTGCCGCGCTCGGGTTCTTGGCCCCTTGGCTTGCCGGAGCGGCGATGGCGCTCAGCTCGGTCTCGGTCGTATTGAACGCGCTGCGACTGCAGCGGGTGAAGCTGTAAAGCAAAGAGCCGTCATGGAAGTGCGTTTGCTTCCGTGGCGGCTCTTCGAGTTTGCATGGGTGGCTGTAGGGCTGCGGGATCTACGTCCAGCCCCAGAAGAAGCCGTCGCGGTCCCAGGCGGCCTTGCCGCCGTGCAGCTTTTTGAATCTCTTTTTTACCTCTTTATCAATGGATACGTTCCCGTTCTCCCCTGTGTAGATGAATTGCTCCCCGTAATGACGGCGTATGTACTCCACGGCTTCCGTCTGGTAGAGAATCCCTGCGAACCTCAACTGCTGCAGCATCCACTGGGCTACATCCTCTGCTGTTGCTTCCACTTGCCGCACGCTCCCTTTTCTCTTTGCATGAAAATAGTATAAACTAAGATGGAAAGAAAATGAAAGGACGTGCACCATGACTAGTCAGACCATCAAGTGGGGCGTGCTTGGGTATGCCCGAATCGCCAAAAACTCGCTGATTCCAGCGATTCAGGAAGCTCCGAATTCGGAGCTGTATGCAGTGGCTTCGCGGGACCCGGAGAAGCTGAAGGAATGCCGGGAGCTGTTTGCTTGTCCGAAGCTGTACGAAGACTATGATGCTATGCTGGAGGATCCTGAGCTTCAGGCCGTATACATTCCGCTGCCGAATTCGATGCATAAGGAATGGGCAATCAAGGCGATGCGGAAGGGAAAGCACGTGCTTTGCGAAAAGCCGATTGCTTTGAATGCTGCGGAATGCCGCGAAATGATCGAGGCGGCCGAGCAGTCGGGCGTGCTGCTTATGGAAGCGTTCATGTACCGTTTTACCGAGCTGGCCCTAAGGGTTAAGGAAATCATCGGCAGCGGGGAGCTTGGCGAGCTCAAATACATTCACTCGACATTCCGTTTTCTGCTGGACCGTCCGAATACGATCAAGGTCCGCCCCGAGCTCGGCGGCGGCTCGCTATATGATGTGGGCTGTTATCCGGTCAGCTTCGTGAACATGATTACCGGACGGGCGCCGGTCTCCTGTGTTTCGCAGAGCGTCCTGGAGGGAGGGGTCGATGTGATCTTCTCGGCGCTTATGAAGTACGAGGATGGCTTGATTGCCGCGGTCAACAGCGGCTTCAACGCTCAGAAGGACACCCGCACGGAGATCATCGGCACCAAAGGCAAGCTGGAGATCCCGGATACGTTCTCGGGTATGGACGGTGCTATCACGGTCATTACAGACACCGGGGCACGGGAGGTACCGGTACGAGATACCGGGCGTTACACTCTCGAGGTGACGGATTTTGCCGAGGCAATCCTGCAAAAACGCCCTCCGGGCATGAGTCTGGAGGACAGCTTGTTGAACATGCAGGTGCTGGACATGCTGTTCGCGTCCATAGATGCCGCTAGGTAGCAGTATGGGTGCGGCATGGTTTTAATCGCACATTTGCGATTGTAGACCCCGATACGCGCCTAATACGCGTCGATAGTTGCAAATGTGCCGTTAGTAGGTTCGGCGGGCCAGCTGGGGTTGGTGCAGCAGGGTTTTAATAGCAAATATGCTATGGAGGTCCCGATGCGTGCTCGAGCGCACCAATAGCTGCAAAAGTGCCATTAGGAGGTCCGGCGGTCAGCTGGAGTCCGTGTTTCAGGGCTTTTATCGCACATTTGCGATTGGAGGTCCCGGTATGTGCCTCATGCGTTCCAAGCACAACAAGCCAAATCCTACTTACCCAAGCTGCCGCCGTCAAGCGGAGCGGCTTGGGTTCTTTTATGGCGTTGATTATTGACGTGATAAAGAATTAAGCGGGTAAACGATATTAGAACAAGGTAAGGAGCGATAACGATGCCATATGATATTCCCCGAATCGGCGTGGGCGCTGTCATTGTGAATGAACGGCAGGAGGTGCTGCTCGTCCTGAGAAACCGCCAGCCGGAGAAGGGGACCTGGAGCATTCCCGGCGGGAAAGTGGATTTGTATGAACGGCTGGAGGATGCGGTGAAGCGGGAAATCCTTGAGGAGGTCGATCTGAAGATTGAAGTCGTAAGACTGCTCTGCATGGCAGAGACGATTCGCCCGGAATCGGAGGAGCACTGGGTCTCTGCCCTATATGAAGCCAAGGTGCTGTCCGGCACGGCCCGGAATATGGAGGAGGGCGGGGCCATCGGCGAGGTCCGCTGGTTTCCGCTGTCCGCCCTGCCGGCTGAGCTTGCCTGCTTTACGATCCCCGGAATCGAAGCATTTCGCAGGCTGAATGGGCCGTCCCGCAGTTAGCAGCCGCCACAGCGCGGGACGAGCCCTTTATTAGTATCAGCCAATCAGCCGCGCTTTACCACATCGAAATTATCCTCAATCAGCAGCCAATTTTGCGGAAAAGGCAGCCCCAGCTTCCAATAGCTGACCCCGCGCAGGCCGAGCTCCTTCACGAGATCGAACTTGGCCTGGATCGACCGGGCATCCTCGAACCAAACCTTATGCTGGCGGCCGCGGTCATCCCAATAGTCAAAATGCGGAGCCTGCGCCTCATAGTCATACTCAATGGCGGCTTGCTCCCGGCGCGCCAAGGCGATGGCCGCCTGCGGACTCAAGGCCCTCGCGTATCGTCCCCCCGGGACGAAGGGGAGTGTCCAGTCGTAGCCGTACAGATTTTGCCCCATCATGATTTTATTCCCAGGCATTTCGGTGAGCGCATATTCCAGTACCCGTCGCACAGGACCGATCGGGGAAACCGGCATGGGCGGACCGCCGCTGTAGCCCCACTCGTAGGTCATGATCACCACGAAGTCGGCGATTTCCCCGTGGGCGCGGTAATCGTGAGCCGTATACCACTCACCCGTCTGGGTGGCGCTGGTCTTGGGTGCGAGTGCGGTGGACATCAGGTAGCCCTGCCGATGAAGCCGATCTGCAGCTTTTCGCAGGAACCGATTATAGGCCTCGCGGTCTGACGGATGCAGGTGCTCGATGTCAAAATGGATGTCCCGGAAGCCGTATTGCTCCGCCGTGCTGATAATGTTGTCGAGCAGCGTATTCTGCAGCGACTCGCTGTTCAAGATCAGCCCTCCGAGCTCGGCGCTGAACTGGTCTTTCTCCAGGTTCGTGACCACCAGCATGAGCGTCACGGCATCTTCGCGCGCGATAGCGGGCAGGTTGCCGAGCGGGGGCGCCGCGAGCGAGCCGTCGCGCTGAATGCGGAAGCTGAACGGGGCCAGATAGGTCAGCTGGGGGGCCGCTTCTCTGGACGCTCTCTGAAGCTCTTCCGATACCTCATTCCCCCGCGGTTCGACGTAGGCGTTGATCTCTGCGCGTCGCTTCGGCCTCGGTGGAATATAGAGCCGTGTGCCGACGCGCAGCGGACCTCCGACAGGGATACGGTTCACCGAGGCGAGCTGGGCGGCCGTTAACCCGAACCTTTGCGCAACTGAGAACAAGCTGTCTCCGGACCGCACCCAATAATAAGAGCCCACGATCGGAATCACCAGCGTCTGGCCGACGACCAGCGAGTCGGACGCCGAGATTTGATTGGCCTCCGTAATGCTTTCTACCGATATGCCATAGGCCTGTGACAGCCCGTACAGTGTATTTCCCCGCTGCACCACATGAATTTGCATGTCTTTCATCTCCTCCCGTATTCCACCCATCTCTACATCGTATGTAGCGGGAAAGCGACCTTATGCCAATTGTTCCCATAGGCTTGCCCCGGGGGGCTTGGAATCAACGTCTAAAGCAAGGTGAAATCGTCAACAATGGAAAGGTAAGCAATCGATTCCGGGGAGAGTGGATAGTGTGCTGCCTTATCATTGGAAATTGGCCGAGCTTTGGACGTTAAGCCACGCCAGAGAGCTGACGGCGGAGGAACAAAATGAGCTGACGATGTGCCTTCAGGCGAATGCGAATTTCGCCAGAAAGCTCGCGCAGCTGTACAATTGCGCCTACGCTGCGTCCTTAGTGGCTGACAAGGCTTGGCAAGAGGAGATTGCACGGAGAATAGAGAAAATCGAGCACGAATTTCCGATCCAGCTGCCGGACTTGAAATCCAAGTAACCTTGCAGCGGCATCCCGGTTCATGCCTCAGAACAAAAGTAAGCCGTCTATGATATGATATAGGAAGCTTACAAGGATGGAGCGGAATGCATGTCTTATTTATACACATTTGCCTGCCATGAGGATGAAGAAGAGCTGTGCCGGTTGGAGCTGAAGTCGCTGCTCGGGCAGGAGCCGCCGGTAGCCTCGGAAGGCCGCTATCTATGGAGCGCACGCTGCCTGGATCCTAGCCGCAGCCCCTTTGTTAAGGTGCGGATGCACGCCCGGCTGGAAGCGGCAAGTTTGGCGGAGCTCTGTGAGCAGGCGCAAGGTCTGGAGCTGGAGGGAAGCACCTTCAAGGTCGTCTTCCTGGAAACGGACAAGCCCTACCCGGATTACCAGGAGCAGCGGTCCATAGAGCGCAAGCTCGGTGCTCATATCCGGGGGAAGGCGGAGATGCGCACGCCGGAACGGGTCTATAGCGTCGCTTGCATAAAGGGGCGCTGGCTGCTCGGAGAGAGCGAGAGCCAGAAGGCGGTTTGGCTCCGGCATGTAGACAAGCCGCAGCAGTATTCCACGGCGCTGAGCACCCGGGTGGCTCGGGCGGTTGTCAACATTGCTGTACCGGAGCCCCGCGGAGTGAGGACGATCGACCCCTGCTGCGGCATCGGTACCGTGCTCATCGAAGCCTTGTCGATGGGGATAGAAATGGTTGGATATGATATCAATCCTTTGGCTATAAGGGGAGCGCGAATTAATCTGGAATATTTCGGCTTCCCGAATGTCGTGAAGCTGGCTGATATGACATCGTTAGGACCGGAGACTTACGATGCGGCCGTTCTGGATATGCCTTACAACCTATGCTCAAAGCTGCCGACGGAGGAGCAGAAGAAAATGCTCGGCAGTGTCAGGAGGCTGGCGTCCCGTGTTGTCATTCTCACGATCGAGGAGATCGACGAGGCGTTATCCGCAAGCGGGCTTCGGATTCTGGAACGCTGCAGCATCCGCAAAGGAAGCTTCAGCAGGCAGCTCCTGGTCTGCCAAAGCTAATCATATACCAGCGGCTTTCTTTAAGCTTCGCCTACTCGGGTGAGGCTTATTAAGCTATTACTTAAAATTTTTTTAATGAACGAAGATACAGGAAAATTATGTATTTAGTAGAACTATATACTTAGCATCGGACGTTGTATTAATATGACGAATCATGAAAGGAGGGGTTTCTAATGGCGCTCCTACAAACCAATTCATTCCGGAACGGAGAGCAGGAGATTATCGATTTTTCCTACGAACGGCCTATCGGGGTCAGTATTTTGGCCGCGCTGCTTTTTGTTACCGGGGCGGTTACCTTGATCATTGAACTGACGCAAGCCCGGGCGATAACCGCTCTCTCGGGGTTGATGGGGATGGAAGCGATGCTGCTGATGATCGCGCTATATTTACAGTCGGCCGTAGGGCTGGCTGCAGGGGCAGGCATGTGGCTCGGTAAGCAGTGGGGATGGTATTTGGCAGTGTTTTATATGGCCTATGGCATCCTTAAGAACGGCAATGCCATCTGGCCTGTTTCCCAATTCTTCGCTGCCTTGGACTCGGTACACAAGAATATGCCGGTGTTCTACATAAAGCATGGGGCAGGAATGATTGGAGAACTGGCGATCCTGCTCTACTTGATGAGGGCCAATCCATTGATTTACTTTTGCTTGCCCGACACGACAGGATTTCGGATGAAGTCGGCTGCCGTTGTCTTCGGCATCGGGATGGTAATTTTCGTTGTGTTCACTTGGTTCCATATAACTATTGACTCCTGATAACCAATATGTCAAAATGAAAATATCATAACGAAACATGGTGATGCAGCATGATGAACGAACAAGACGGTCAGTACAACTCAAGCAAATACCGGACTCCGGACGGAGCACCCGCGGACATCGTGATATTTACCATTACATCGGAGGCGCAGCCAAGAATGACGAAGGCGCTACCTAAGCGGGAGCTGAAGGTGCTTCTGATCCGGCGGAAGGTGTGGCCGTTTGAGGGGATGTGGGCGCTTCCCGGCGGCTTCTCCAGGGAGACGGAGTCGATGGAGCAGACGGCGCGGCGCGAGCTTCAGGAAGAAACGGGGGTAGCCGATGTGCACATCGATTACCTAGGGGTTTACAGCAAGCCCGGACGCGATCCGCGCGGGTGGATCCTCTCGCACGCGTATGTGGCGCTCGTACAGGAGAGACTGCTTGCAGGGCGGCGTGCCGCCGACGATGCGGCGGAGGTAGGGCTTTTTCCGGTAGAGGATGCCCTGAATCGGCTGCAGTTGGCTTTCGATCACAAAGAGATCGTAGCCGATGCATTGGAGAGAATTCGGGAGCAGATGCTGATTACAACGATTGCGAAGGAATTTTTGCCGGAGGAATTCACCCTGAGCGAGCTGTATCAGGTGATCACAACCGTAGTCCCGGATTTTCAAGAGGCCAATTTTATCCGCAAAATGAAATCGACCCAAAGCCGCAGCGGACTGCTGGAGGAAGTAACCGACAGGGATGGCAGGCCGAAGAAGTCCAATGAATTTTCCCAACGGGCAGCCCAGCTGTACCGGTTTGCGGGGGAGACGCCGAAGCTGTCTCTGTACAGCTAGGCTCATTTTTTTAAAGTCCAATACTGTCATTATGAGAATATCATTAGGAGGATGATGAGTGATGAGGCCTTGGGATCGATTGGACCATCCTGTTGTGATGGCAGCCTTGATGGGGTGCATGCTGCTTGTAGCGTACTTTACTTCCTCGTCACCGGTGGAGATCGCAGCTACGACAACCGGGTTGCTCAGTGTATGGCTAACGGCACGGGAAAATCTATGGTGCTGGCCGATTGGTTTGGTCAATGTAGCCTGCTTTTTCTATATGTTCTACGATGTGAAGCTGTACGCCGATATGACATTGCAGGTATTCTTCTTTGTCCTAAGTCTGTATGGCTGGTATGTATGGGTAACGAATCGGGGAAGCGCGAAGGTGCGTCCATCCGCGAGGCTACAGAGAAAAGAAGGGCTGGTTCTCTTATTTGTACTGGTCCTCGCTGCCGTCGGCTGGGGCTACCTGCTGGCACGTTATACGGATGCTTCGATCCCATACGCCGATGCCTTAATCGCAACGCTGAGCGTCATCGCCCAATATTTGCTGTCGCGCCGGGTAGTGGAGAGCTGGTACGTATGGATTGTTGTCGATGTGTTGTCAATCGGCATGTATGCCTATAAGGAGCTTTATATGCTGGCGTTCTTGTATGTCATATTACTGGGGATTGCGACGGCGGGGCTGTTCAGCTGGAAGCATGGGTATCGTATGCAGCAGAGCGGGGAGGTCAGAGGCTAATGGAACGGATCGTTCGGAAAAAGGTGGGACTCACGCTGGGCAAATTTGCTCCGCTTCACCGCGGACATCAATATATGATCGAGACGGCGCTGAAGGAAACGGATGAGGTCATCGTGGTCATTTACGATAGCCCGGAGGTGACCGCGATCCCTCTCCCTGTAAGATCAGGGTGGATTCGGGAGCTGTACCCGGAGGTGACGGTGCTGGAGGCATGGGACGGACCGGCGGAGGTTGGGTATACCCCGGAGATCAAACGCAGGCACGAGGAGTATATATTGGGTTTGTTGGGGGGACGCCGGGTGACCCATTTTTATTCCAGTGAGCCGTATGGGGAACACATGAGCGCTGCACTGGGGGCTGTGAACCGGCAAGTGGATCCGGAGCGGTTGCAGTATGCCGTGTCCGGTACGGCCGTCCGGGGCGGAGCCTATGCGTATCGTCATCTCGTCGAGCCCCTGGTTTACCGGGATCTTATTACCAAAGTGGTTCTGCTCGGAGCTCCCTCTACCGGCAAAACCACACTGGCTGCCAAGCTTGCCGAGGTGTACCGTACGACCTGGATGCCGGAGTACGGGCGGGAATATTGGGAGCGGCATCAGGTGGAACGGCGGCTTACACCGCAACAGCTTGTGGAGATTGCCGAAGGCCATCTGGAGCGTGAGGACCGGCTCGCGGAACAAGCGCAGGATGTGTTGTTCGTGGATACCAATGCACTGACCACGTGTCTGTTCGCGCGATATTATCATGGCGAGGCGGACCCTCACCTGGAGCTGCTTGCCGACCGGGCCGCGTCGCGGTATGATCTGGTCTTTGTCTGCTCCGACGATATTCCGTATGACGACACTTGGGACCGTTCGGGTGAGGTGCATCGCCATGTGTTTCAGAGGCAGCTGCTGGCCGAGCTGGCCATGCGCCGAATCCCTTACCGGCTGCTGTCCGGAAGCCTTGAGGAGCGAGTGGACCAGGTGCGGCTAGTACTTCGGAAATTTGAAAAATACCGAAATCCGTTGGAATAATTTTCTGAAGGTGAACCTGCAACCCTCTTAAACACGAAACCTCCCAAGAATGATATAGTATAAATCGGGCCTAGACGCTCTGACACCAAGGAGGAATTATTTAATGAAAAAATCTATGGTAACCATTATGTCCGCTGTCCTATCATTCTCTCTCGTTGCCGGTTCGGCCCTGGCTGCGCCAAAGGAAGATAAGGGCGGGCACGGCAACGCTCCGGAGAACAAGCCTGCAGTAACCGAAACGAAGAAAGAAACCGATGTGAAAGTAAAAACGGAAGGCTCCGCCACGGTAACCTCCGTTACTTACGATACATACGGCAATGGCTACAAAGGGTTGGAGCGCGCTTACCAGAATGTGAAGGATAAGCCGGCCGGCGCCGTGATCGCCGATCTGCTGAGCAGCAAATACGGCATTGATGTTACGGCTTCCGCTGCATTGTCGGAAAAGGCTGAAGAGCTGGAAGCAACCGGCGAAGTTGAGGTAGCGGCTGATGTGCAGAAGGAAGCGATCAAGCTGGATCCGGCGAACCTGGAGCTGTACAAGAAGCTGGGCAAGTTCCTCGACAAGCTGGGCAAGAAAGGCGTGAAAGCCTTCGTGAACGGGGAAGAGCCGAATTTCGAGGTAGCCCCATTCATTAAAGACGGCAGCACACTGGTTCCTTTCCGTGCCATCGCGGAATCTCTAAAAGCGGAAGTAAGCTGGGATGAGGAAACTCGCACGGTTACCGTTGTGAAGAACGGCATTACCGTAAAGCTGGAGATCGGCAACACAACAGCAACCGTTGACGGCAAAGAAGTAACGCTGGAAGTGCCGGGCGAAATTTACGACGGCAGCACGATGGTGCCTGTTCGTTTTATCAGCGAGTCGCTGAAGGCGAAAGTGGATTGGGAAGCCGAGTCCCAGTCGGTTGTAGTAACAGAATAAGGTAACGAGCGAAAGAGCAGTCGACATGGCTGCTCTTTTTGTGTTTTTATGGTAGGTATAAGGAGGCTGTTACCAATGCGTCAATATACGGAACTATTGGTGGAACGAATGCGAGCCAGTGCATGCGCGGAGAAAGCAGGGCCGATGGAAGCTTATATGAAGCATCACTTCCCTTTCTTGGGGCTCAAGACACCGGAACGCAAGGTATTGATGGGCGAGTTTGTTAAGGAGTACGGCATTCCGAAGGGGGAAAAGCTGCTTGGCGTGGCGGAGGAGCTATGGTCACTGCCGGAGCGGGAATTTCAGTATATCGCGCAGGGGCTGCTGGAAAAGCACGTGAAGAAGGCGGAACGGGAGCATCTTGACTATTTGGAAAAGCTGATTGTCACCAAGTCCTGGTGGGATACGGTTGATTTACTTGCCTCGAAGCTGGTCGGCGGGCATCTGCTGCGCTTTCCCGAGCTGATTCCTGCCTATACGGAGCGTTGGATCGGCTCGGACAACCTATGGCTTCGGCGTACGGCCCTGCTGTTTCAGCTCGGCTACAAGGAGAAGACCGACGAGGAGCTGCTTTTCCGGTTGATTCGCCGCTGTGCTCATGAGCAGGAGTTTTTCATTCGCAAGGGCATCGGCTGGGCGCTTCGGGAATATGCGAAGACATCGCCGGAGGCGGTGCAGCGCTTCGTGGCGGATACACCGCTGTCCCCGCTGAGCGTCAGGGAGGCGCTGAAGCATGTGGGTGAGGGGGAAAGATGTGAATAATTTAACCGTTTGAAATGAAAAAAGAACTAGGAATGCTTCCAAAAGCTAGATATAATTAACTATAGTGTCATTAGGCGCGAGGAATCGTGTCGAATTTTATGTCTAACGGAGGGAAATACATGGAATTTTTCAATGTCCGGGTTTCACGGTCATACGATTCCGGGACGTTAAGGATGATCGGTCGTTTAATACTGTTTGTTTTCATGTTATGTCTATTCACTACTGCAAGCGCTACGGCTTCATCAAGCGCGATATCCGGACTTACAGTAAATCCCTGGAATACCAATGTGGGAGCAAGTGAAGTAAAGTATGAAATTAGTTTTAAGCCAAATCAGACGATTGCCGCGAACAGCAAGTTTTATGTAGACTTCGATAGCCGGTATTATCTATATGATACCAGTGATCACGTGTTCGCTGATTTGAACTCGGTCACCTATCCTGTGTCGGTAACACCACAGTATGATCCTAACAGACCTAATAAATTTGAATTGTCCATAGCACAGGAGATTCCAAGCGGAACAACGGTCAAGCTGGTGTTCGAGCCAGGCTTCGGTATCAATCATCCGTCATATTATGACAGCCTCTCTGAAAGAGGGCAAGGAGCCTATAGCATTGGAGTTAGCTTGGATGATATTTCTTACACCACTACTACCATCTTCTTAGGCGGGACTCTTGCCATTCCGGCGGGTGCCGTGGAAATTAACGGTGGCGCAGCAACAGCGTATTCAAAGCAAATACAATTGAATATTACAGATATGAACTCGGCAAATCCGATCAAATTCGTAAGAGTTACAACCGACCCGGACGACTGGCCGTATAACCTGATTGAATATATACCGGGACAACCGATACATACCTTTCTTCCAGGATACGCAGAAGGCATATCTAAAGTGTTTGTCGAAATCCTCGACGCGAACGGTCATGTTGCAAACGTTCTGACCGATGAGATTTTTTATAGTACGGAATTGGATTTCCTGACGCTGGATGTAAAGTACAACGGGGCAATCCAAGCCCTTGTACCTACACTAAATGATGTGCAGAGCCATTACTCTGTTGTGGTTCCGAAGGAAGCTGAATCGGTAACGATTGACTCCAGCTTCTATGGAGAAGGGGTAGCTTTATCGGCGAGATCGTTAGACGGAAGCGTAACCGTAAGCCCGAACAGCGATACCGCACTTACATTATCCGGATTAACAAATAAACCGACTCCCATCGAGCTGAAGGTTTCGAAAGGCAGCGGTGAAAGGATTTATCTGCTGACGATCTATAAGGATTTGGCAAGTGTGGAGTGGGAGAAGCAATATCCGCTCTATGCTTCGCAGATGGGCTTTGTACGCGAGGTGTCTGGCGGGTATTTGTATCATACGTACTCTGATGGGGCTGGAGAGGGAGACCCTGACGAGTCGTTAATCAAAGTAGACAAGCAAGGCAATAAGCTATGGTCTAAGGATTTCCCAAGCACCCACGAAATGTGGTGGAGTGATTTTTTAAGTATCGCTGATACTCGGGAGCTCAGTCCGGGAGCTTATTTGGTTCTGGGGCGTGAGGAGGAGTCAGGCACCAGTCGTTTATTTGCTGCCAAATACCAAGAACAAGTAGACACGGTAACAGGCAATGTGTATATCGTAGAGAAATGGAGATACACGGGCTTTGATAATCCATATGAAGACGACATGTATGGAGTGAAGCTTGAGCTGGTGAACAATGGATTTGCCGCGATAGCAAATGTAGGCGGAGAAACCATCTTTTATCGCGGCTACTTCGGTTTTAACGGTGAAGTTACGGACATGGTGTCGCATCGTCTCGGTGATGAATACAACTGGTTCCATGCTACGGATCTCAAGCGACTTCCGGTGGAAGGGCAAGAGTTGTACGTCGTAGCCGGAGAGCGGGCCTTGGTTGAAAGTGATCCAGATATTTTTGCAGCAAAGCTGGAGGTTAAGGATAGCAACGGGACCAAAGCAGTTGAAAGGTTATGGTCTAAAAAATTTGGCGCCTACGATATATCGGAATATGCTAATGCTATTGCCGTCTCTTCCGATGGTCATATCGTTTTGGCGGGCAGCACTGATGCTTTTTCTTATCGCGAGGATATGGAAACTTACCTGATTAAATTGGATCAAGCGAACGGGAACAAGCTGTGGGAGAAATCCTTCGGCGGCTCGGGGGACGATGGAGCGTTATCGATCGTTTCGGACGGTACTTCAGGATTTATGGTCGCTGGTTACACTTCGAATGTGGTCGACGGATATGGCCATAATCCGCAATTAGTCCAAGTTGATGCGTACGGTAATCCGGTATGGTTTCATACTCGAGGATCGGACAGCACATTTTCAGATATTGCTCGAACGAGTGATAACGGATTTATCCTGGCTCATTTAGAATATGATTCTGCCAGATTAATTAAGCTGACGGGAGTGACAGTGCCTCAATCGATCATCGTAAATGGCGAAACGATTGAACTGCCGGAGGAGGCGACCACTCTCAGTAAGTCTGTTCCTTATTTGACTTCGGAAGTTACCATTACCCCCATCTTGGCCAACGGAAACACGATAGTGATCAACGGGAACGCGGTTGCCAACGGAGGAGCAGTAAACGTTATTTTACATTCGGGTGAGTTGACCGAATTCCCAATGATCATTACTGCAACGAATGGATCGACAAAAACCTTCACTCTGGCGATTCATCGAAAGCCTATTACAGATGCCGAGGCAGTTACACTCGACCACAACTCTCTTACGGGAGTAGTAAGCTCTGTAGTAACCTATTCGTTAAACCTGCCTACGACGGGCAGCAACGGTACCACGATTACTTGGCTATCAAGTAATCCGTCTATCATCAGTAATAACGGAGAGGTATCAAGACCTCCCTATGAAGCCGGGGATGCGGCAGTAACGCTTACAGCTATCGTCAGCAAAGGCAATGCTTCGTTGTCTAGAACGTTTAATGTTATTGTGAAAAAGCAAGAGCCGACGGGCGGTGACGCTATCGTCGTCAAGCATGACGGCATACAGCTTTCCCCTATTCCGGGTACAACTGTATGGGAATATAGGACAACGGCTGAATCCGTGACGCTTTCGGTATACACCGTTTATCCTAATGCGCAGCTTAGCATCGGCACCGTAACTGGGGCGACCTACTCTGTAACCGGCGGCAACCCAAGCTTAGTAACTGTAAGCGGAATGACCTTTGGAGGCAGTGCCGTAATTCCTGTAAAAGTTACGCAGGGAGACAACGTATTGTACTTCGATATCCATGTCATCCGTGATGCTCCGCTTGGGCAACCAGTCGTATTGCAGCCTAATCAGCCGACTCGATTTGAGAATGGGGTGAAGGTTGACTTTACAGGACTGTCGATTCCAGCCGGGGCCACGATTCGAGCTTCTGCGGTAAATCCGCCTTTGACAGGGCCGACCTTTAAGGCTTCCGGGCCAGTAATGGATTTCACCTTGTCCGGGGTTACTCTTAGCCCAGGCCAAACTGTTGATCTATCGTTTCCGGTGAACTCCGGGTCAGATTTGTCCCGCGTAGGTGTGTTCTACTACAATGAAACGGAGAACCGATGGGAATACCAGAAGACATCCATCACATCGGACGGTAAGGTTCTGGCCAAAGTATCTCACTTCTCGATCTACGGCGTGTTTGAGGCGGACCGAACGGTTACGGTAGAACCTAGTATCCGCTATATTTCCACTACGGAAATGGAAGTAACTCTGACCTCGGCTACGCCGTGGGCCACGATCTTCTATACCGTGGATGGAAGCGAGCCTACGAATGCCAGCATGATGTATGATCCTGACAATAAGCCGCGCATTGCAGTCGGGCAGACGCTTAAGGCCTATGCCATTAGCGCCGGAATGTTGGATAGCTGGGTAATGAGCTTGATAGGGCCGGAGCAGCACGGTTTAAGCTATGTTGTCAAACAAATCGTAAATGGCAACGGAGTAACGAAAGCTTTAGTCCTTGATTTGCTTAGAAGTCTGCACCCTGTTCGAATAAAGGAATTGAATTAATAGAATAAGCTCCTGTTAACAAAGCAAATTGCTGCTTGTTAGCGGGAGCTTTTTTCTGTATCATAAACGCCATGAAAACTTTCTTATGGTGTGGCTACGGCTCTTATTTGTTAATCGGATTAGCGCATGTCATCGTAGGCTCTTTGCTGCCGGAAATGCTGAGTTATTATGCTGTAGATTACAGCTCCGGGGGACAGCTCATCGCCTTACAGTTCGCCGGCTTTCTGGTAGGGGTGCTCTCCGGTCCTTGGTGGTCGGCCCGGTTAGGCAAAAGGGGAGCGCTGCTGCTCTCACTAACCTGCTTAACGGCTGCAGAACTGGTGTTTGCACTTTTGCCACCATGGACTATCGTTATGACGGTTGCCCCGCTTGCGGGCTTCGGTTTCGGTATGGTGGAGACGGTGATCGGCGCATTGGTCATTCAGTATTTGGAGGAGCAGCAGAAAACCAAAGTGATGACCCGGCTTGAGGTGTTCTTCGGTGTCGGGGCGCTCGTCATGCCGCTCATTTCGTCGCTTATGATCGCTCTTGGCATGTGGCGCGGCGCCTTCATCATGCTGGCAACGTCATCAGCGGCCCTGCTGCTGATGTGGCTGTTCCTGCCTCTCGGCAGCATGACTTCGCTCATGAGCCGGACAGAGGGAGGGAACGGGGGCACGGAGGCTGTTTCGCCCCAACCGTCGAAAGGCGCTCCTGTGTTATATCTGGCTGTTTTCTTGCTCATTTTCCTGGTGTACGTAGGCACAGAGATGAGCATCGCCAATTTCCTGCCTTCGATGTTTATCGAGACACTGCATGTCAAGCCGGAGATTGGGGCGCTTAGCGCGACTTGCTTCTGGGGAGCCATGGCGATCGGAAGGCTGTTTGCGGCGAATGTAGTGGAGCGGGTCGGGACATCCAGATACTTGCTCTGGAGCATAGCGGGGGCAACGCTTCTGTTGGGGGCTTTTGCGATGAATACCGGTCCGTGGGGAAGCTTCGCCTTGGTCCTGTTGATAGGGCTGATGCTTTCCGGCATGTTTGCGATTTTACTGATTTATGCGAATGGATTTTTTCCTGGAAGGGAGGAACGAATTACCAGCTTGTTAATTGCCTCAGGCGGGGTCGGCGGCGCGCTGCTGCCGCTGCTTACCGGATGGAGCATGGACCGCTTCACGGTAGAGCAAACCCTGCTGGTGCCGGTGATGTTCTCAGCTCTGTTGCTGCTTTTGATAGGCTGGGCATCCCGGTTCCCCAAGACTTCGGCAGTGGGAAAGAATGTATAAAGTTATTTTCTCCCTGTTAGAACAAGGTAGCACGGGGTAGAATAAACGTATCATGAGTGAAAGGAGTGAGGTGTTATGAGGTTCGTTCAAGCCGGAATGGTTACTAGCCTCACTCCAGGGACGGATAAGTAATGGTAAGCCCTGGAGCTTCGATCGGAAGACTTCAGGGCATTTTTATGCCCTCATATGAACCTATGGAGGGTACTACATTGAGAGAAAAGCATAATCAGTTGCAAGAACTAGGTTGGAACCGGGCTTGGGAAGAGCAAAGGGAGTCCAAGGGTCTTCCGGGCTATCCCGCCAGGGTGATTGCGGAGTTTCAAGGGCTGTACCGGGTAATGACGGCGCAAGCGACGCTCCTGGCTAGGGTCAGCGGCAAGATGATGCACGAAGCGACAGGACGAGGGGACTTCCCGGCGGTGGGGGATTGGGTCATCCTTGACAGAGAGACGGAGGAACAAGGCGAAGGCGTCATTCATGCCGTGCTGGAGCGCAAAAGTGCTTTTGTCAGGAAGGTAGCGGGAGCGCAAACGGAGGAGCAGATCGTTGCCGCCAATGCCGACGTGGTCATGGTGTGTATGGCGCTCGACGATGACTTTAATCGTAACCGGCTGGAGCGGTATATGCTGCTGGCTTGGAATAGCGGCGCGATGCCGCTCGTCGTCCTCACGAAAGCAGATCAGGCCGGCGAGCTGGCCGAGGAGCGGATAAGCGAAGCGGAGCGGGCCGCGGTCGGTGCGGAGGTTATAGCCGTTAGCTCGGTGACAGGCGAGGGGCTACATGCGGTTAGGGAGCGGATCGGTACGGGGGTAACAGCAGTGTTCCTCGGCTCCTCCGGCATCGGAAAGTCTACGCTGATCAATAGGCTGCTTGGCGAAGAGAAGCAGGACACGCAGGGCGTTCGCAAAGGGGACGGCAAAGGCCGGCATACGACGACGCATCGGGAGCTTTTTCTTGTGCCGAGCGGCGGCATTGTGATCGATACCCCGGGGATGCGCGAGCTGCAGCTGCTGGAAGGCGAGGGGCTGAAGGAAGCGTTCGCGGATATTGCCGAGCTTGCCGACGGCTGCCGCTTCGGGGACTGTACTCATGAGGCGGAGCCTGGCTGTGCCGTGAAGCAGGCGATTCGGGAAGGGACGCTTCAGGAGAGCAGGCTTGAGCACTACCGGAAGCTGGAGCGGGAAGCTGCCTATGCGGAGCGCAAGGTGAGCGAACGGGCGGCGAGGGAGTACAAGACCCAGATGAAGCAGCTTCATAAGCAGATGCGACCGAAGCATAGATAAGTGGGCGGGACCTCTTAGGAGGTCTCGTTTTTTTGTTTGGGCGTGCGGCTTGGCGATGGAAGCGATCGTGGAGAAATTGCAGAAATGCGATTACAGAGGGCTGAGGAGATGGGACGGCATAAGTAGTGTCAAAAGTGCGATTACGTTCGGTGAAGAGGGGGAGTTTGCGAGGAAAACGTTCGTGCAATTGCATAAGTGCGATTGTAGAGGGCTGAGAAGGATGGGGTGGCATGAATAGTGTCAAAAGTGCGATTACGTTCGGCGTAGAGGGGGAGTTCGCGAGGAAAACGTTCGTGCAATTGCAAAAGTGCGATTGTAGAGGGCTGAGGAGGATGGGACGGCATAAGTAGTGTCAAAAGTGCAATTACGTTCGGCGTAGGGGGGAGTTTGAGAGGAAAACGTTCATGCAATTGCAAAAGTGCGATTGTAGAGGGCTGAGAAGGATGGGGTGGCATGAATAGTGTCAAAAGTGCGATTACGTTCGGTGTAGAGGGGAGTTCGCGAGGAAACGTTCGTGCAATTGCAAAAGTGCGATTGCAGAGGGCTGAGTGGGATAGGATGGCATGAATAGTTTCAAAAGTGCGATTACGTTCGGCGTAGAGGGGGAGTTCGCGAGGAAAACGTTCGTGCAATTGCAAAAGTGCGATTGCAAAGGGTTGAGTGGAATAGGATGGCATGAATAGTGTCAAAAGTGCGATTACGTTCGGCGTAGAGGGGGAGTTCGCAAGGAAAACGTTCGTGCAATTGCAAAAGTGCGATTGCAGAGGGCTGAGTGGAGCTAGACTAGAAAGTAGACACACTCTATCAGCGACCTGGTACAATAAAATAAACTAAAAGGTCGAGGTGTGTCATGGGAGATATTCGTCAGCATTTTGATGAAGAGTTCAAGCGTCAAACCGTAAAACACATGCAAGAGAGTGGGAAAACCCCAGCCGAAGTGTCCAAAGAATTGGATATCCCTGTAAGCGGCATTCGAGCGTGGAGAAAGCAGTTTACCAACACGGGTGAAAAGTCGCAACTGTTTGTCGATTACGAACGACTCAAAAAGCTCGAAGAGATGAATCGAGAACTTCAAGAGGAGAACGAGATTCTAAAAAAGGCGATGCACTTCTTCACGAAAAACCGAGACTGATTTACGCGTTTATCCGTAAATTCCGCTTCCAGTTTCGTGTTGAGAAGATGTGCTCTGTGATGGGCGTTTCCCGAAGCGGTTACTACAAGTGGCTGAACCGAAAGCCAAGCGAACAGGAAAAGCTTCGCAAGAAACGGATGAAGCGAATCCAGCATCATTTCTATGCCTACAAGCGTCGTTACGGCAGTGATAAGATTGCGACCAAATTGCGTGAAGAAGGCGATACCATCTCGACGAAAACAGTGGCTCGCCTGATGAAAGAGATGGGGTCGCGCTCTTGCACAGTGAAGAAATACAAAGCAACCACCAACTCGAAACATAATCAACCGGTGTATGACAATGTGTTAAACCGCGGCTTTAACGTACTTGCACCGAACAAGGTATGGGTAACAGATATTACGTACATTGGGACATCTAAGGGCTGGGTTTACCTAGCGAGCGTGATGGACCTGTACTCTCGCAAAATCGTCGGTTGGGCGCTTGGGGAGCGAATGACCAAAGAACTAGTGTTGGAAGCGTTTGACCAGGCTTGTGAACGGCAAAAGCCTCCTCCAGGTCTAATTCACCATTCTGATCGAGGCTCACAGTATGCCTCAAACGAATACCGCGAGCGGCTGACGAAGCATGAGATGATTGGCGACATGAGTCGTAAGGGCAACTGCTACGACAATGCATGTATCGAGTCCTTCCACAGCGTAATGAAGAAAGAGCTCGTGTACCAAACAAAGTTTCACACCCGAAAACAGGCGTATGATGCAATTTACCGGTACATTGAGTTCGACTACAACCGGATCCGCATCCACTCGACGATTGGTTATCTCACCCCGCATCAGTGCGAGAAGAGGTACTATGAACAACACCAGGTTTCATAGTTTCTGTGTCTACTTTCTTGACAGAGGTCCAGAGAAGGATGGGGTGGCATGAATAGTGGCAAAATTGCGATTACGCTCGGTGTAGAGATAGAGTTTGTGAGCGGGGCCTGAATGCAGCGGTACGGATGTGCCAGCAAAAAGGGCCGGTCGCCAGATCCCTACGGATCACGTGACCAGCCCTTCCAATACTTAACCCCGCAGCTTCTCCAGCGCCTTACGGACAAAGCCGTCGGTCGCTGCCAGCGCCTCCGTCGCTTTGTGGCAGTCGACCTCGCCGAGAATCATGACGATGGCTGTCTTCACTTGGCCGCCGGCCTCGTTGAAGGCCTTCTCGACTACGTCCTCGCTGGCGCCGGTCGCCATCGTAATGATCCGCTTCGCGCGATGGACGAGCTTGACGTTCGACGGCTGCAGGTCCACCATCAGGTTGCCATACACCTTGCCCATGCGGATCATGGACGCCGTAGTCAGCATATTCAGGATGAGCTTCTGTGAAGTGCCGGCCTTCATTCGCGTGGAGCCGAGCACGACCTCCGGACCGACGACGGCTTCCAGCTTGATATCGGCCAGCGCAGACATCGGCGTGTCGTGGTTGTTGCAAATTCCCACGACGCCGGCACCCAACGCCTTCGCGCGCTTCATAGCGCCCAGCACATAAGGGGTCCGGCCGCTGGCAGCGATGCCGACAACGACGTCGTTCGCATCCACGCCATGCTTATCGATGTCGGAGGCGCCGAGCTCCTCGCTGTCTTCTGCGCCCTCAACCGGATCCTTGATCGCCTGGAACCCTCCGGCGATGATCCCCTGCACCATGGACGGCGGCGTGCCGTAGGTGGGGGGGCATTCGGACGCATCAAGGATCCCTATGCGTCCGCTGGTGCCCGCGCCGATGTAAAACAGACGGCCGCCCTTGCGGAAGGACTCGACGATGCGATCCACCGCCTGAGTGAGCTGAGGAATCAAGCCGCGAACGGCATCGGCAATTAATCGGTCCTCATCATTAATCAGCGTCAGGATCTGCTCGGTAGGGAGCTGATCAATCTGCTTCGTGCGTTCATTCGGTTGTTCGGTAATCAGCGATTGAATTAATTGCTGTATGTTCATGGAGTCGGCTCCTTCTTCTGTCTAGTCTCTATTTCTCTAATCTCGTGCCTTAGCCAAACGGGCGGCGCCATAAGCGGGAGAACGCTTCGCTTCGTGAATGCGCACGTGCGGATAAGCGGAAGCCAGGTGCTGCCGGAACGTATCCCGAAACAGCTCGCTGTGGCTGAAGATCGAGCCGCTAAGGACCAGATCCGCTTGGGCGAACCAAGGATGCTTGCCGATGAGTGTATATGTATGCCCGGCGAGCTCCAAGCTGTTGCGTTCGATCAGCTGGACAGCCAGCTCATCGTTCGCCTTG
Organism: Paenibacillus sp. GD4; assembly: GCF_030846225.1. NCBI lineage: Bacteria > Bacillati > Bacillota > Bacilli > Caryophanales > Paenibacillaceae > Paenibacillus > Paenibacillus sp. GD4. The sequence continues at coordinate 1,706,649 of NZ_JAVCYK010000001.1, read as the reverse complement.
GAGGCGATAATGGCATATTTGGCGAAATCGGCGATGTCCTGCTTTCTTACCTCGGGTCGATAAATATAGCCCTTGAGCTCCGTAATGGAAGAAAAGCCGTAAGCGTCAATAATCAGCTGCGTCATCATGGTTTCGGGAAGAACGCCGTCGTAGCTGCGCATCACCGTCTGAAGCGTATCGAGGCCAACCTTATAACCGCTGCCCTCATCCCCCAGCAAATGGCCCCAGCCGCCGACGCGATACTGTATTCCATCGGGAGTGCGGCCAAAGACGATCGAGCCCGTGCCCGAAATCACCAGGACGCCGTGCTCTCGTTCCAGCGTTGCGGCCAGAGCAATTTCCGCATCATTCATAACATGTACTTTCGTGCCAGCCTCTGCCAGAAGACCTGGAAGAGCGTCCGTCACAGCGGCCGACATAGCGGCTTGCTCCTCGGGGGTTCCGACGCCGGCCATGCCGAGTCCGATGCTCCAGTGCATCTCCTTCGCTCCATAAGCTTCGACAGCTTGCTTCAATAATGCCGACAGCTCGGTAACAGCTGCCTCGAACCCCATCGAATGAGGATTCGTTGAACCCCCGATCAGGCTTCCCAGCTGGATACCGGCTTCATCGGTGATGACTAGCTCGGTCTTTGTCCCTCCGCCGTCTACACCTATATAACGTTTCACAAGGGTCACCTTCTTGCCGGAATTGTAGTTTGAGTATAAACGATAAAGCCTGTCCATGTAAAATAAAATTTTATTGTAAAAATAACTATTGAAATTTTGTTTCAGCGGATTTATAATGAATCTCGTCTGGAAGCGATACCATGAAAGCCTATGCATCGCTTCAGGATACATAGAGAGAAGAGCGGGGTGAGATGCTTTATGAATGGTGGGCTCGTCCGGATCAGGGAAGCGATGAATCAGCTGAACCCTTCGGAGCGGAAGGTCGCGGAATATATTTTAACCGACCCGAAGCAGACCGTCGAGCTGTCGGTTTCACAGCTGGCGGAGTATAGCGGAGCAAGTCAGGCGGCCATCGTTCGCTTATGCAAGTCACTCGGGCTGAAGGGATTTCCCGACCTGAAGCTGAAGATTGCGGGAGACTTGCAGGAGACGGTAGCATCGCAGGGCAAGCAAGGGTATCAGGAAATTCAACCGCACGATTCCATCACGACCATCATCGAGAATGTATCGGCGAACAATATCCAGTCGATTCGCGATACGGTCAAGATTTTGGATGCATCGAAGGTGGAGGAAGCGGTAGAGGCGCTGGACCAGGCCGCTCGCATTTACTTTTTCGGAGTCGGGGCATCCAACCTCATAGCGCAGGACGCTCAGCAGAAGTTTTTACGAATCAATAAGACATGTTTCGCCTTCTTCGATCCTCATGTGCAGCTAACGACAGCCGTGACGTTGACACCTAGGGATGTTGCCGTAGGAATATCGTATTCCGGAGAGACGCGCGAGGTTATCGCCACCCTCCGATCGGCTAAGGAGCAAGGAGCGACAACCATCAGCATCACCAAGTACGGAACGACCTCACTGCATGCACATTCGGACATTCCACTCTGCATTTCTTCTACAGAGAATGAAATTCGCAGCGGTGCGATGGCCTCTCGTATTACCCAGCTGAATGTCATTGACATTCTGTATCTTGGGGTGGCGAGCCGCAACTATGACAAATCGGTCGAGTATTTGGACAGAAGCCGGGCGGCCATTAAGGACCTGAGCAGATAATGCAAGGCATGCAAGGCACCAACACTATGATCATATGGGGGACGAAGCGAATGAAATCAGTAAAGATCATGTCCATCATGCTTGCCGGCGCAATGGCGCTTACAGCCTGCAGCGGCGGTTCCACACCTGCACCTGCCGACAACAAAGGAGCAGCGCCTGCGGCTGACGACAAGAAGCCGGATACCGTTAAGGTTTGGACTTACCCGGTGCATGCCACGTATGAAGATGATTTGAAGCAGCTGATTGCCGATTTTAATAAAACCAATCCACATATTAAGGTAGAGTACGAAATGCTCTCCTGGGCGGAAGGTCCGAAAAAATTCGACGTTGCCCTGAACGCAGGCGACCCGCCGGATCTGTACTTCCACTCCGTAGCAGGCCAATACGTCAATACGGGTTTGGCTTTGCAGCTGGATAAGTACATGACCAAGGAAATTAAGGACGATTACCTGCCGGGCACTTTGGAGCTCGGACAAATCCAAGGCAAGCAGTATGGCCTGCCGATCTACCAATTCCAATGGGCATGGGGCGGTAACAAGCGTATTCTTGAGGAAGCGGGCATCGACTGGAAGAAGATCCAGGAGAAGGGCTGGACTTGGGAAGAGTTTAACGATGCGGCGAAGAAGCTGACCAAGAAGCTGCCTGACGGCTCCCAGCAATACGGTCTGGTTACGGACGGCACAAGCCTTGATTTCATTCAAATGCTCTCCCGCAATGCCGGCATGCCGGATGTACTCGACAAGGACGGCAAGTTCCAGTGGAACGACGGCCGCATCCTGGATACGCTCAAGTTCATGGAGAACATGATCAAGGACGGCATTATGCCGAAGGAAAGCGCGGCGCTGCAGCCGGCGAAGCGTACGGAAATGTTCTACGACAGCAAAGCGGCGATCATCAGTAAGGCGATTCCTTACTATGATGTTATCATCCAAAACCGCAACAAGGACATCGACGCAGGCAAGGTGAAGGGCGAGAAGATCGAATTCATCCTGCTGCCGGTTCCTCATCATAAAGACCACCCAGCGAAAACAACCATGGGCGGCGAAGGTTATGTAGCCTTTAAGCAAAAGAACGACAAGGGCGAGCAGCACGCGAAGAACACGTTCCTCGTGATGGAAGCGCTGAGCGGCGCCAAGGCCGGTAACTCCGCTAACGAGCTGTGTCTGCCGTTCGTGCGTAAGTCGCAAGCGAAGGAATTCGAAGGCAAAGGCAAGGCTAGCAAGACGAACCTGGCTGCAGCTGAGATCATGGCGAAGAACATGGTTGCTCCAGTAGAGCTGAACTTAGACGTAGACAAAGCTGCGAAGATGAAGCAGTTCAACGAGCAAGTAGTGAAGCCGAACTTCCAAGCGGTGCTCGCCGGCGAGAAGAAGGCGGAGCAAGCGGCTGATGACTTCAAAAATAAAGGAAAGCAAATGTTCGGTCAGTAAGTTGAACTTACAGTAACGCTGCAAAGTACAAACGGGAAGCAGTCCGGCGTCAGCAGCTCGGTATCGAGACAGCCTGGAAGGCCGGGCTTCCCGGCTTGTACTTTCTTTTTACCCTTTATCAGCAGCCTAGCCATTCCCAACAACGGGTGCTCCCGCAAAAGCTTCGGAGTTCACTTAACTACTTTTGGGGGATTTGTTTAAGGAGGTAAGACCTACATGCAACCATCAATCGCACAATCGACACCAACGCGGAGCCGGTTCACCCAATTTTGGCGGGAGTACGGCTGGGCCTATCTCTTTATTTCCGTGCCGGTGATTCTGTTTCTCCTCTTCACGCTGTACCCGGTGCTCTCGGCGTTCGTTATGAGCTTTCAGGAATACGGCATTATGAAGTCCAAATGGATTGGCGGGGCCAACTACTCCCGGCTGTTCACGGACGATGTGTTCTGGAAGTCGATGAAGAACACGGCTGTGTTTACGCTTTTTACCGTACCGGTCAATATTATCATTACCTTCGTGCTGGCTTATCTGATTTATCAGATGAAAACCAAGTGGCAAACCTTCTTCAAAGCGGCGCTATACTTGCCCTCCGTGGCCTCCGGCGTTACGCTGTCCCTCGTGTGGCTGGCCATGTTCGATCCGACGTCAGGCGGCTTGTTCAACCGGGTGCTCGGCCTGTTCGGTCTTGAGCCGGTCATTTGGCTGGGACAGTCCAGCACGGCGTTATTTTCGCTAATGCTGATGACGTATCTGGGCTCGCACGGGAGCGGCATTATTCTGTACCTCGCGGCGATGGGCGGGATTCCGAAGTCCTTGTATGAGGCGGCGGATATCGACCATGCCAGCGCATGGACGCAGTTCAGCAAAATCACTTGGCCGCTGCTGAAGCCGACGACACTGTATCTTCTCGTAACGGGCGTGATCATGTCGTTCCAGGTGTTTATCAGCGTGTATTTGATGACACAGGGCGGTCCGAACTTTGCGACGACGACCATCGCTTATCTGATCTACGAAACGGCGTTCGTCTTCTACGAATTCGGTCTTGCTTCCGCGCAATCGTTCGTTTTGGCGGCTGTCATTATCATCATTTCCATTATTCAGTTCAAATACTTCTCGACGGACATCGAGTACTAAAGGGGGGATCCGTTCATGACAAGCACTAGCAAAAAAACGTTTATCGGCATCTCCGTCCTTGTGCTGCTCTTCTGGGCGTTCATCACGGTGATCCCTCTGTACTGGATGTTCATCGGATCCTTCCAGGATTCGCTGGCGGCAGCGTCCTTCAAGCCGCAGATGATCCCGGAAATATGGTCGGTGGCTCCATACGAGCGCTTCTTCGGCAAAACCGCCGCACTCCGCTGGCTGTTCAACTCCTTGTTCGTATCCGCGGTATTGACGCTGACGAACGTATTCTTCGCCTCCCTGGCGGGCTACGCCTTCGCGAAGCTGAAATTCCCGGGCAACAAGTCGATCTTCTGGGTGCTGCTCAGCACCATGATGATCCCGTCTCAGGTAACCTTGATCCCGCTGTACGTGCTCGTCATCAATACGTTTAACCTGGGCGATACGTATACGGCGATGATTTTGCCGGCACTGGTTGGAGTAGGGAACATCTTCTTAATGAAGCAGTACATGTCCACGCTGCCGACGTCTCTCATTCATGCAGCGAGAATCGATGCTTGCAGTGAGTTCGGTATTTTTTATAAAATCATTCTGCCTATGGCCAAGCCCGGCTTGGCGGTGCTTGCGATTTTCACATTCGTGGCGCATTGGAACGATTTCTTCTGGCCTTTGCTCGTAACGCGAAGCAATGAAATGCGGACGATTCAGGTCGGTCTCGCCAGCTTCCGCTTCGCTGAGTCGACGGATTACGGCGCGATTATGGCCGGTGCGACAATCGGCGCGCTGCCTATGATTATTTTGTTCTTCGCTTTGCAGAAGTACTTCCTGCAGGGTATCACCATTGGAGCCGTTAAGGGCTAGGAGGTAAGGGATATGGCTCAAGTCGTATTTAAGAATGTGCGCAAGGAATATGAGGATGAAAAACGGGGCAAATTCACGGCGGTAGCCGGTTCGGATTTTGTCATTAATGATAAAGAGTTCGTCGTGTTCGTCGGCCCGTCCGGCTGCGGCAAAACCACATCGCTTCGCATGTTAGCCGGTCTCGAAACCGTATCGGGCGGAGAAATCCTTATCGGCAACCGCGTGGTGAACGATCTGCATCCGAAGGATCGGGATATCGCTATGGTGTTCCAGGACTATGCGCTGTACCCGCATATGACGATCCGCGAGAACCTGTCGTTCGGACTGAAGAACCTGAAGAAGAGCAAGGCGGAGATCGAGGAAAAGGTGAAGTCGGCCTCGGCGATTCTGGGCTTGAGCGAGATGCTTGACCGCAAGCCGCGGGAGCTCTCCGGCGGTCAACGCCAGCGGGTGGCCGTAGGCCGCGCGATCGTACGCGACCCGCAGGTGTTCCTGTTCGACGAGCCGTTGTCGAACCTTGATGCGAAGCTGCGCATCCAGATGCGCGTGGAGCTGTCGGAGCTGCACAAGCGCCTCGGCGCGACGATCGTGTACGTAACGCACGATCAGGTGGAGGCGATGACGCTGGGCGAGCGTATCGTCGTGATGAACAACGGCGTGATTCAGCAGATTGCGGCGCCGACCGAGCTGTATAACAACCCGAGCAATATGTTCGTAGCGGGCTTCATCGGTTCGCCGGCGATGAACTTCATGGATGCCCGCGTAGAAGGCGGCCGTGTTCATGTGGAGGGCGCATCGTTCGTGCTGCCGGAGAAGGCGGCTCGCGGGTTGAAGGCGTACGAAGGCCGGAGCGTAGTGCTGGGCATTCGTCCGGAGAATATTTACGGAGAAGATTTCGCGCTGCATGTGGCGCATGATCATAAGATGAACGCTGTCGTACAAGTGGTCGAGAACCTTGGCTCCGAGAACCTGCTGTACTTCCGCGTAGGTTCGCGGATGGTGACGGCGAAGGTGCATCCGGAGACATCCGCCAGCATAGGTGTGGCGAAGACGTTCGTGCTGGACCTGAACAAGGCGCACTTCTTCGATCCGAAGACGGAAGCGCGGATTGAGCTGGGATAACTAAAATCAGTATGTTGGAGGGCGATACCATGCGTAAGCTGAATGAAATGATCGTGAAGTCGGGCGGGTACGTATACCGGGAGATGATCTCGGTGTTCCTGTTCAGCGCCGTGAGCTCGCTCGTGCTCGTCCCGGTCATCTTCCTGCTGCCGATCGGGGTAGCGCTGGCGGTGCTCCCGCTCATCTACGCGCCGCTCGTCGCGGGCGTATTTCACGCCTGCTACCGGGTCGTGTCCGGAGAGCGGCCGCGGCTGAAGGACGTGTTCGAAGGAGCGTTGCGCTTTTTCCTGCCGGCCGTAGGCTTTGGCTTGCTGTGCGCCCTCTTCGTGCTGATTCTGGCTTCAACCTGGTGGTTCTACGGCAGCAAGGACAGCATGTGGAGCTGGGCGCTGGCGATTTTCCAATCGTATTTCGTCGCGATGTTCTTTGTCTCCCAGGTATATACGCTGCCCTTGATCGTTCAGGAGCGGGAGAGTCTGTTCCGGGCGGTGGGACGCAGCGTGAAGCTGACCGTAACCCATCCGGGCTACACCTTTGGTGCATTCGTACAGGTGATTGCATTGACCGTACTGCTCGGCTTGACGGTCGTTGGCTTTGCTTTCCTGTTTACCGGAACGCTCGGGATCTACGCAAACCTCATTACCCGTAACCTGCTGCAAGGACCGGAAGAGGAACAAGACGACCGGAAGGAGCTGCAGGACAGCTGGACTTTGCAAGGTCGTCAATGGCCGGAAGATAAGCATGAGCTGCAAGGGGCACAAGGATAAAAAAATATATCCACAATGGAGTGATTAGCGATGGCAGGACAAATCGCAGTCGGCGCAGACCGATTACATTCGATGGAACCGAAGCTATCCGGCAAACGCGTAGGGCTGCTGACCAACCCTACCGGTGTGAACCGGCAGTTCGTCACTACCGTGGAGCAATGCGCGGCGCTGCCCTCGGGGCGGTTGGCCGCGCTCTTTGCGTGCGAGCACGGACTGCGCGGTGAGTTTCAGGCAGGAGAGCGGTTCGAGGATGCGGTGCATCCGGAGCTGAACATCCCGGTTTACAGCCTTTATGGCACCAGAAAGAAACCGGAAGCGGAAATGCTGAAGGACATCGACATCGTCCTGTTCGATATCCAGGACACCGGCAACCGGTTCTATACGTATCTCTCGACCATGGTCTACCTCATGGAAGCCTGCGCGGAGGCGGGGAAGGAGTTGATCGTATTGGATCGGCCCAATCCGCTCGGAGGCTGGCGGGTGGAAGGGAGCTTGCTGCGGCCCGGCTATGAGTCAATGGTCGGCGCCGTGGCCGGGACGCCTTATGCAACCGGAATGACGATCGGCGAATACGCCTTGTGGGTGAATGACAGGCTGCCAAAGTCTTGCCATTTGTCCGTCGTACCTATGGAGGGCTGGGATCGGCGCATGGAATATGATCAGACGGGCCTGCCTTGGATGCTGCCGTCACCCAACATGCCGTCCCTAAATACGGTAAGAGTTTACGCGGGCACCTGCCTGTTCGAAGGAACGAATGTATCCGAGGGACGGGGGACGACGCTGCCTTTTGAAATGATCGGGGCTCCCTGGATCAACGCGGAGCAATTGGCCAAGGAGCTGCGCGCCCTGAGCCTTCCTGGCGTCCATGCGCAGCCGGTGTACTACACGCCGACCTTTTCCAAGCATCAAGGGACGCTGTGCGGCGGGGTAAGGCTGTTCGTGACCGGACCGGAAGCATTCCGTGCCGTAGAAACCGGACTGACGCTGCTTGATACGATCGCTAAGCTGTATCCGGAGTCCTTCGAGTGGCTGCCGCCGGTCCGGGAGGGCGGACGATCCTTTATCGACCTGTTATCGGGCGGGGATGAGGTAAGAATGTTATTAGGTACGGGCAACGGGCTCCAGAGCTTAAAGGAAGCGTACCTCGAAGCGGAACTACAATGGAAGGAAGCTAGAAAGCCGTATTTGCTATATTCGTGATTCAATCGAAAGAGAGGAAAGGGGAATAGCGGTTGATGAGAAAAGTAGAGCAAATGACCCTAGAGCAAAAAATCGGCCAGCTGGTCATGTGCGGCTTCGAGGGGACGGAGCCGTCGGAGGAAGTGCTGCGGCTGATCCGGGAGAAGGCGATCGGGGGCGTTATTTATTTTGCCCGCAATGTGAGAAATGTGGAACAGGTTGTTAGCCTTAGCGCCGCGCTGCAGGAAGCTGCCGCGGCGAGCGGGCAGGAGCCGCTCTTCATCGGGATCGATCAGGAAGGCGGCATGGTGGCGCGTATCACCGACGGCGTGGCGCTCATGCCGGGTGCGATGGCGATTGCGGCGGCCGGAAGCCTGGAGGAGGCTTATCAGGCGGCCCTCATCTGCGGACAGGAGCTGAAGGCGCTGGGGATCAACCTGAACTATGCGCCGGTGCTGGATGTAAATAACAATGCGGCGAATCCCGTGATCGGCGTCCGCTCGTTCGGCGAAGACCCGGCGAAGGTGGCGGAGTACGGCGTGAAGACACTGCAAGGCCTGCAGTCTGCCGGGGTCATCGCGACGGCGAAGCATTTTCCGGGGCATGGAGATACGAATGTGGATTCGCACTTGGATCTCCCGACGGTGCCGCATGCCCGCGAGCGGATCGAGCAGGTGGAGCTGCGCCCGTTCCGGGAAGCCATCGCTGCCGGGGTGGACTCCATCATGTCTTCGCATGTCGTGTTCCCGGCGTTCGAGTCTCAGAAGCTGCCGGTTACCTTGTCTAAGGCCGTGCTGACGGGACTTCTTCGTGAGGAGCTGGGCTACGAAGGCGTCATTATGACGGACTGCATGGAAATGAACGCGATTGCCGAGCATTTCGGCACGGTGGAGGCTGCCGTGATGGCCGTGGAGGCCGGAGCGGATCTTGTACTGATCAGTCACAGCCATGACCGCCAGCAGGGTGCCATCAATGCACTGCTCCAGGCTGTGCGCAGCGGACGTCTCTCTGAGGAGCGGATTAACCGGTCGGTGAATCGACTGCTGGCATTAAAGGAGAAGCGCGGCCTGTATGAGCCCGCCGCAGCTGTGGAAGTGAAAGCCGTTGTAGGAACGGCGGAGCATAAAGCGGTTGCCCGTCGCATCAGCGAGTCCTCGATCACGTTGGTGAAGGACGAAGCGGGACTGCTGCCGTTTCGCACGGAGGATTCGCTCTTCCTGATTTCCATCGAAGGCGCTGTATTGACGCAGGTGGATGAAGCAGTGGATGCACAGCTGACGCTCGGCTCGGCTCTTCGGGAGCTGGGCGCTCAGGTGACGGAGCTGGTGGTGCCTCTGACCAAGGTGGAGGAGCTGAAGAAGGAGCTGCTGAGTGCGGTCCGCTACGAGCGTCAAGTCATCATCGCTACCTACAATGCCTATCTTGATCCCGCTCAGGCTGAGCTCATTCGCGAACTGCTTGCGCTGGGCAAGGAGATTACCGTCGTAGCGCAGCGCAGTCCGTACGACCTGCTGGCGTTCCCTGCCGTTTCGACGTACGTTGTTGCCTACGAGAACCGTCCGCTTGCCCTCCGCAGCACGGCGAAGGTGTTGATGGGCGATAGCAAGGCAAGAGGCAAGCTGCCGATTACCTTGAGCGAAGGCGAGACGGTTTTGGCGGGAGGCGGCAGCCGATGATGGGGCTGAGTGCTGCTATGAGCAAGCCGGCAAGACTCATTGTCGGTCTGATGTCGGGAACGTCGCTGGACGGAATCGATGCGGCCGTGGTCCGCATTGCCGGCTCCGGGCTGACCTCCAAGGTGGAGCTCGTCTACTTTCACAGCGTAGCCTATGACTCGGAGCTAAGAGAGCGGTTGAAGGATCTCTGCAGTCTCGACCGCTCGAACACGGCGGGGGTATGCTCGATGAACTTCGAGCTCGGACAGCGGTTCGCGGCCGCGGCGGCCGAGGCTGTTACAGCCGCAGGCCTTCAGATGAGCGATATCGACCTGATCAGCTCTCACGGTCAGACCGTATGGCATATCCCTGAGCTTGATACAGCTCATCCGGATTGGGTGCGCTCGACGCTCCAGATCGGGGATATATCCGTCATTGCGAAGCTGACCGGAACGCCGGTCGTCGGCGATTTCCGGACAGCCGATATGGCCGTGGGCGGGCAGGGAGCGCCGCTGACGCCTTACGGCGATCTGATTCTGTTCCGCGACGAGCAAAAGGGCCGCATCGTGCAGAACATCGGCGGCATCGGCAACTGTGCGGCCATTCCGGCCGACGGGCAGCCGGAGCAGATCATTGCCTTCGATACCGGTCCGGGGAACATGCTGATCGACCAAGCGGTTATCGAGCTGTCCGGCGGGCGCCTATCCTACGATGAGGACGGCCGCTGGGGAGCGCAGGGCCGGCCGCATGCCGAGCTGCTTGCCTCCATGCTCAGCCATCCGTACTTCTCGATGCCGCCGGTGAAGACGACGGGCCGCGAAATGTTCGGCAAGGCTTACGCCGCCGAATGGCTGAGCCGCATGAACGCCGCAGGCTTAAGCGCCGAGGACATCGTCGTTACCTTCACGGCGTTCACCGCTCAGAGCATCGCCTCGGGCTATCGTAATTTCGTGCTGCCGCACTACGCTATGCACGAGGTGATCGTCAGCGGGGGCGGAGCCCACAACGGCACACTGATGCGTATGCTCGGCGAGCTGCTCCCGGAGCAGCGCATTCTTAGCTCCGATGAGCTGGGCGTCTCCAGCGATGCGAAGGAAGCGATCTGCTTCGCGATTTTCGGCAACAACATGCTGCACGGTGTGCCGAACAATCTTCCGGCTGCCACAGGGGCCGCAGCTCATACCATCATGGGCAAGCTGGCCTTGCCTTAAAAGAAACACCCCCTCCCGTCCACATGAAGCAATGTGGCAAGGAGGGGGTGTTTTATGCAATATGCGAGGCGGTTGAATAGGACACGACGACCTGCGCGTATGGATCAATCCGAAGCACCGTCGACCGCAGCCGTTTGACCTCTTTCCCGGCGATGACCAGGAATAATTGCTGATGCTCTTGCTGGCCGCCCCGCGTCTGCTCCTTCTCCAGCAGCTGGATGTCCCCTCGGAATTCCTGCAATAAAGTTTGCGCGACTTCTCTCCGGCAGGAGGAATGGATCAGCACCATTTTCCTGCTGCGGAAGTCCAAGGTGAAATCGACCGCTCGAAACGCAGCATAGTAAGCGAAGATCGAGTGGATCGCTTGATCCCAGCCGAAGAGGAAGCCTCCGCTCGCCAGCAGCAAAATATTCAAGATCATGATGACTTCGCTTAACGTTAGTTTTGTTTTTTGCTGAAGGTAGAAAGCGACATCATGTACGCCGTCCACATACCAGCCAAAGCGGATGATAAGACCGATTCCGATCCCCAGCGTAAGCCCTCCTGCAATGGAGGCCGGAAGCGGGTTTTGAAACAATGGCGGGAACGGGTACATGAATACCGAGCAAATCGCAACAATGAGCAAAGTGATAAGGGAGGAGAGAATGGTTCTCCAGCTCCTCCTCCGACTGAACAGGACAAAAGGCAAATTGATAAACAATAAAATCAGACCCATTTTCATTTCCGTCAGATGAGAGAGGAGAATCGCGACCCCTTTCACGCCTCCGGGAATGATTTTATGCGGAGTGAGAAACATTTCCAGACCGACCGATATCAAACCAACACCAAGCAGGATAGCGCCAAGGCGCAGGATTCGTGCTTTCAACCCGAGATGAGCCTCCATGTGCCTTCCCCTCCGGTGATACATTCCATTTAGTGAATGTCTTTTTTCTTGAAGCGGCCTCCCTTAACATCGTGAATGTTGCCGACAGCCAGAAAGGCAGTGGGGTCCGTTTCCTCGACGATGGACTTCATCTTCGCTTCCTCCAGCCTTGTAATGACGCAGAAGATGACCCGTTTGCTGCCGCCGCTGTAGCCGCCTTCGCCGTTGAGGTACGTCACGCCGCGGCCCAATCGATTCAGGATGGCGTTGCCGATCTCTTTATTTTTGTCGCTGATAATCCATACGGATTTGGATTCGTCGAACCCTTCGATCGTGATGTCGATCATTTTGTAGGCAATATAGTAAGCGATCAGCGAATACATGGCGTGATCCCATCCGAAGACAAAGCCCGCGGAGCCTAGAATAAAAATATTCAGGAACATCACGATTTCGCCCACGGAAAAGGGAAGCTTCTTCTGGAACAGGATGGCGACAATCTCGGTTCCGTCGAGCGAACCTCCGAAGCGGATGACCATCCCGACTCCGACACCGAGAATGATGCCTCCGAATACCGCCGCAAGCAGCGGATCGATGGTGAGCGGCTGGACGGAATGAAGCAAGCTGGTGCCTACGGACATGATAAGAACACCGAACAAGGTGGATAAGGCAAAGGTTTTGCCAATTTGCTTGTACCCTATCAATAAGAAGGGCAAATTCAGAACGGTAAGAAAGATCCCGAGAGGAAGTCCGGTTAAGTGTGAAGTGATAATCGAAATGCCTACAATCCCTCCGTCAATAATGCGGTTAGGGACCAAGAAAATTTCCAGACCAACGGATACTAGGGAAGCGCCTAGAAAAATAAAAACGATGCGCCGGATTAATTTCATTATGGACAGCTTGGAATGCTGCTGCGGCGCCGCTGTGCTGGCTTGCAAGGATACAGGCTCCAATTTGAATCATCCTTTCTATGAACAGCTAGTTTATCTATAAGCAGCGCTAGGCTCCTCCGTCCTTTTGAACGGCTTGTTCTGCGAGCGGATCCTTGGTTTTTCCTCCCTTGAACCGGAAGATGGAGTCAAGCAGCTTATATACGATTTTGGATTCCTTCGTCAATAGAGGCCCCAGTATGGCCAATATGAGTACATATAGGGCGGCAAAGGGCTGGATAATGGCCAGCAGTCCGCCTGCTTTGCCCAGATTCGCCATGATGATGGAGAATTCTCCGCGCGATACGATCGTCAAGCCGATATTCGTCGAGGCTTTCGGGGACAGCCCAGCGCTTCGTCCTGCGAGCATGCCCGCCAGAACGTTGCCAAAGAGCGTTAGTATTACGGCACCGAGGGACAGCCACACGGCTCCGCCGAGCGAGAACGGGTCAATGGTAAGACCGAAGCTGAAGAAGAAAATGGCGCCGAAGAAATCGCGGAACGGAAGAATGAGATGCTCGATCCGCTTCATATGCTCGGTTTCCGCAAGCACCAAGCCTACCAGCAGGGCCCCGATCGCCTCAGCGACATGAATCGTTTCCGAGAAGCCTGCTACCAGGAACAGGGCGCCGAACACGACAAGAACAAACAATTCATTCGAACGAATATTCAGCAGCCGGTTCAGCAGGGGGACGGCTTTTCGCCCCAGAATAATGATGAACAGCATAAAGCCTAGTGCGAACAAGGCGGATAGAAGCACGCCGCCAACCGAGGTGGAGCCGCTGAGGACAAGACCCGAAAGGATAGAGATATACACCGCCAGAAATACATCCTCAAACAAGGTAATGCCTAGAACCATTTCGGTTTCCGGATTGGCCGTCCGCTTGAGGTCCACTAATACCTTCGCGACGATAGCGCTGGAGGAGATGGTCGTGATCCCGGCAATGACGAGAATTTCCTTAAACGGGAAGCCGGTAACTAAGCCGAAGAGCAAACCCAAGGTAAAATTAATTAAAATATAGATGGTTCCGCCGACAACGATGGAGCGTCCTGATTTGATCAAGCGGCCCACGGAAAACTCCAGCCCGAGATAGAACAGCAGGAAGAGGACGCCGAGTCTGCCCATGAACTCGATGAGAGGCGCGCTTTCTATGAACCGGAAATCAAAGTGCCATAGCTCCGGCGCGTGGGGCCCGACCGCCATTCCCATAAGAATATAGAAGGGAATGACGGAAAACCGCAATTTGGCTGACAGCAGCCCCGCCAAAGCAATCAATGCAACCGCTAAGCCTACCTCCAGAATGATGTGATCCAAGATCAATCACCACCATTCTGTAAGATGTCTTTAAGCAATTTGAGGTTTCGGCGCTCACCGGCTACGACAAGTGTGGATTCCGCACCGACCCTGAAGTCCGGCCCCGGATTGATATGCTTGGAGCCATCCTTCCCCACAACGGCTATAATACTTGCTCCTGTTTTTTGTCGGACCTGCAGCTCTCCGATGGTTTGACCGATGGACTTGGCGTGAGGCTCCACTTTGTACCATTCGATAATCAAGTCGTCCAGGGCTACCTCGATCGTTTCCAATGCTTTCGGTTTATACGTCATGCCGCCGATAATTCCGGCTACCTGTCTCGCCTCATCGTCGTCCAGCGACACCATGGAGATGCTGTCATCCGGGTCATCGTGTTCAAAATGGTACATCTCGCGCCGACCGTCATCGTGGATAATAATGACCAGCCGTTCTCCGCTGCGTGTATCGATCAAGTATTTTTTGCCAATTCCAGGCAAGTCTGTTTCTCGTATATTCATCTAGGTAAGTTCCTCCCGTGTGATCCGTTTCTTAAACATGCAGCACAAATACAACCATGCAATGTGCGAAATAAAAACTCGCCATCGGGTTTTCTGCGTCAAGTTTAAGCTACGGCTTACACGTAATTGGAGGTACGTTGGATAGGAAATAAGAACCGTCCTGTTAAACGGTTAGAAATGAGGGGTTCAAAGGGCACATGTGTGCTGCGAAGAGTACGGCAAAGCAAGCTCATCATAGCGCATAAGAGCAATGAGAACAGCGGGGCAGCTTTCGCAAATTCCAGACTGTCATCGAACGTGGAGACGTGGGGGCGCGTGGTTGATTTCGCTTCGAAGTAATCAATTCCGATCGAAGAGGAGCTTTTGCCGGTTTCCTGCGGCTTCACTTCAAGGCTCGGAGTAGGCGATGCGAAGAGCATGAACACGACAATCAGAAGCAAAGATAACCAGCGATTATTTGAGAAAGCACGACGAATCATACGTTTACACCCCCTTTTCTTTGAAAAATAAGCGAAATCAATTCAATTATACCTGAAAAACGCCTTTTTTTCAAACCTTTTGATGTCCATGACGGTAACTAAACGTCGCCATTCGGTCGTTCAAAGACTTGACCGCCATTTCATCGAACGTGAACCGGAAGGTTCGGCTGGCTGCCGCGAAAGCATAGGGGGGTTCCTTGCAGATGGCCGATGTTGTACAATGGGCTCAAGTGAGGAGGCGGATGGCGACGATGAAAGGGTTTCGGTCGATCGGGGGCACAGTTCAGGGCATTATTTTCGATATGGATAATACGCTGCTGCAATCCAGAATTGATTTTCCTTCAATGAAAAAGGAGACTTATGAGTATCTGCTGGAACAGCGGCTGCTGCAGGAGCCCTTTCCTCTTGAAGAGCACACCTGCGCTACGCTGATTGAGCATGCGAAGCGGCAGGGTGCCGAGGAGGAGCAGGTCCGCCGCATCATGGATATCGCCACGAAGCATGAGCTGGAAGGGATGGCCGATGCCGGGCTGGAGCCTGGCGTGGTAGAGCTGCTTGAGATGCTGCAGGGCCGCTATCTGCTCGCGATCGTAACGAACAATGCCTATCCGGCCGCAGTTCGGGCTCTGGAAGCTACAAGCATCGCGCACTGCTTCGACTTGATTGTCGGACGTGAGCAGATGACGGCGCTGAAGCCGTCGCCCTCCGGCTATGAGCTTGTGCTGAGCCGGTTTGGTAAGGTGCCTCCTAAGGCGTGGCTGTCGGTCGGAGATTCCTGGATCGACGGCAAGGGCTCAGAAACGGCCGGCATTCGATTCGTCAGCTACCGGACCTCGATGGAAACGATGAGAAAGCGCGGTGTGCAGCCCGTAGGCTGTATAGAGGATTTAGGCCAGTTAATTAACTATTTACGTTGAAACAGATAAAAAGCAGGGGTAGCGGAAAGGAATTCTCCGTTATCCCTGCTCTTTTTTTGTTATTACTTCCGAATTAATAGTTCGTAAATTCCGGACCGGTATAGTTCAAATTAATGACGATTTCGCCGGAGCGTATTTTTTGCGACAGCTCTTCAATCTTATCCTTCACTTCTTGCGGCACTTCCGGGGAAAGCGCCAAGCGGACCGCTTCCGAATCTTCGAGTCCGATCAGCACAACGGAACCGGCTTTCCAATCGCGCTCGACTAGATCCTGAATGGCGCTGTACACGGTGCGGCTTGCATCGGAGACAGCGGAGCCGATGAAGACATCCGGAGCGTCGTTGTAATAATCGCGTACGTTGCCGAATTGATGTGTGCCCGTTTCACGATTCGCATCGATTACTCCTTGGCGGGCCATATTCAGCATGGTAAAAATCATATCGGCACCGGATTCGATTTGCGCCAGGGCTACCCTTTTGGCGAGCTCAGCGTTGTCCTGGTTTCCGGTAAAGGTGGTCAAAAAGGTTGCGTTCGGATTCGTATATTTCAAGCCATCGGCAAAGGCGGCGCGGCCCTTGAAGCCAGGGGTAACCTTTGCTCCGGAAATATGTCCGACTGTGTTCGTTTTTGTTAATAATCCGGCTGCAGCTCCGGCCAGCCATGCCGATTCCTCTTGAAGCACCTGGTAGCTGGATACGTTCTCGCCGGTCAAATTTGTTTGCGTATTCACGAACTTAATTTTAGGAAATTCCTTCGATACGATGTTCACGGCTTCCATGCTTTGACCGGCGTGCCCTATGATCATATCAGGGTTCGTCTTGGCCAGCTCGCGAAGCGCTTCGGACAGCTTCTCCGTATCATGCGGAACCTTATCTTTGTATGTAACCTGCACTCCGAAATCTTGCTGTGCTCTCATAAGGCCTTGGTAAGCGGATTCCATGAAACCGCCATCCTGAGCATTGCCCGGGAGCAAAAGGGCCACCTTAAATGCTTTATTGCTTTGCGCAGGAAGCGAAGAGTGCTCTTGTTGCGGTTCTTTCCACGAAAATGCTGTAGAGAACATCATAACGGTTGCTGCCAAACCTGCCAAAGTAAGCTTTTTTAGTCCTTTTTTCATGCGTCCAATCTCCTTATGTCAGTGTCATCGTTGTGTCCGGACAAAACCGAGAATAATCCATGGCCAGTTCATTTGTCAATCTTTTCCGTGAAAAATGTGAATAATTTAACAGAATTCGACAGTATTCTTGAAAAATACGGTAATGTTGTACTATAATCGGGACTGTATTCCCGAAACACATGGGAAAAATGACACATTATAACATATTTTGACAAACGAGAGAGGGAAGTAACGAAATGAACCTTGGGTTATCACCGATGAAATTTGTACAAAACTTAAAAACCCGTACCAAAATTTTCAGCATCTTGGGAATAGCGATTGCGTCTCTTCTCTTGGTCGGTATCACCGGCTACATTGCTATGAATGCGATGGGTACGAAGGCTCGTGCCATGTACGAGGAAAAGCTAAAACCGAACAGCTTGATCGAAGGTCTCCTGTTCGGCAATTCCCAGATGGATTCCTTGCAGCTTGAATTGCTGCTCGCACGGGACGAAGCCTTAATTCAGCAGATACAAAAGCAAATTACAGATCAGCGGAACTCGAATCAAGCGATCCGCAAGGAGCTGGAATCCATCGCTCTTTCCCCGCGAGCGCAGGAGGAGTATAAGAAGTTTGTTGATCTGATTCCGAAAAACAACGAAGCCAAGAAGCAGGTGGACGCATTCGCGGTCGCAAACCAGAAGGAGGCGGCCCACAAGGAATACGTCGCATCCTTCAAGCCGATCCGGGCGGAAATGATAAAGAGCTTGGAGAATGCCGTGAAATACAACGAAGAGGATGCGAAGGCTTTTTATGAAGAGAGCATTCAAAACTCCCGTACGGCGAATGTCATTACGATTATTGTCACTCTGGTTGCCATTCTCCTGTGTAGCGTCTTCGGATACGGCATCTCGGAGATGATCACAAGACCGATTCGCAGCATTCAGAAGCTCATGGCGAGGGCGCAGGAAGGCGACTTAACCGTTCGGGGCGATTACGATTCCAAGGATGAAATCGGTTTGCTTACCGGCGACTTTAACCGCATGGTTTCGGGGCTGCAGTCCATCATTGTGAAAATAACCGAGGAATCTCAAAATCTTTCTGCCAGCACGGAGCAGCTTCTCGCAAGCTCCGAGCAGTCAAGCCAGGCGGTTAATCAAGTAGTGATGTCCATTCAGGAGATTGCAGGCGGGGCGGAAACACAGCTGAAGAGTACGAACGAGAGCGTACGGGCGATGGAGGAGATGGCCGCAGGGGTCAAGCGGATCGCAGAGTTCTCGGGCAATGTGACCGAAACCTCCGTCGGGGCTTCGAGGCAAGCCGATGAAGGAAATCGCTCCATTCAAAGCGCGGTAGACCAGATGAGCCTGATCCGCAGCTCGGTATCATCGTCCACGCAAATGGTGAAGCGGCTTGGAGAACGTTCCAAGGAAATCGGTCAAATCGTCGATGTGATTACGGACATCTCGAACCAGACCAATCTGTTGGCTTTGAATGCGGCTATTGAAGCTGCGAGAGCCGGAGAGCACGGGCGCGGATTCTCGGTTGTTGCGGATGAGGTACGTAAGCTGGCCGAGCAATCCAGGCAATCGGCGGATCAGATTGTTCAAATCGTAAGACAGATTCATACGGAGACGACTCAAGCGATTGTGGCTATGGAAAAAGGGGATCGTGAAGTGGAGGGCGGAATGATCCTGATGAAGGAAGCGGGGGATGCCTTTACTTCCATTCTCCACGCCATTCAGGAAGTAGCCTCCCAAATCCATGAGGTATCCGCTGCATCGGAGGAAATGTCGGCAAGCGCGGACCAGATTACGGCGTCACTGCATCACATGGAGAGCATCGCTAAGTCAGCTTTCGAAAATACGGAGAATGTATTCGCCTCTTCCGAGGAGCAGCTGGCTACGATGGAGGAAATTTCCGATGCTGTCAAGGCATTGACAGACATGGCTCAAGAATTGCACGATATTACGCTTCGTTTTACATCGGTTCCCAGAAAATCATGAAACATGGCATCGCTGTTAATAAGGCCACTACCCTCTAGTGAGGCTTCGGCAAGCGCAGAGCAGAATGGTAGCAAGCCTTTTGCCGTGGAGCGTATAAAGGACTTGTCCTGTGTGGTAAAATAAGGGCAACCGTTCTATGCTGGGAGTGCTGTATGAGATACGAGGTCATGAGGTTGCTGCTGTTCGTCTCGCTAGTGTTTGCACTTGTAACGGCGGGATGCGAGTCGGATCCTAGTCCAGGGGGAGAAACCCGTCCGTTAACCCGGGATCAGATCGTGCGCCTTCTGGAGGAGCAGGGGGTCGCAGAGATTTATGTCTACCGGTCCAAGGCACATGGGGACATCGGTACAGAGCTGGTGCGCAAGCTGACGATGAAGGAGCAGCATGATGTGGTGCTGCAGGCGATCAAGACGGGGGAGCAAATTCCGGGTGTTCTGGATACCCGAGTACCGGACTATGATTTCGTCATCAAAGGTAAAAATAACGACAGCATGTCCTTCCATTTCTGGCTGCGGCCGGATGCCGAGCAGGGTATGTGGGTCAGTGTCCGCAATACAGGCGTCGGTTATACACTATCTAAATCATTAACACAGCAACTTATTGAGTATGTAAAATAAATCAGAAGCGTCTGCCGATCCCTTTCGGCAGGTGCTTATTTATTTTTGGGGGGAGTAGAGCTGCAGGTGTTGAGAAGGCTTGAGGTCTGCAATGGCAGATTTGCAATTACAGGTGGGGGAATAGTGTGAAATGGCGGAAATAGTTGCAGATGTGCGATTGCGCGGGGGATGGGAGGTACACAACTGCACGAGGAGGCGTACAAGGTGCCGAGCAGGCCGGTTTAAGCTCCGACATGCCCGGCAAGAAGGCCTCAGCGGCCCGCCGGCCCGAGCCCTACCGCAGCAGCCGCTGCACCAGCCGCTCGAATCGCCGCCACGGCAGCAGCGCCTTCGCCGCAAGCGTCAGCCGCGTACCGCGCCCGAGCGGATAGCGCAGCGCCGGCCGCATATCCCGCGCGATGCGAACCACGGCCTCGGCGACCTCCCGAGGGTCCGGCGCCTGTGCCGCGGAGCGCTGCGAGTACCGCAGCACCGCGTCAAGGGAGGGTTCGTACGCCGAGTCAGGCGAACGCTGGATGGCGGCGAAGCCCTTATTCCATATCTCTGTGCGGTAGGCACCCGGCTCCAGGAGTACAACATTAACGCCATAAGGCTGCATCTCCAGCCGAAGCGATTCGCTGAAGCCCTCCACCGCGAACTTGGAGGCTGCGTACGGTGCATAAGCCGGGAAGCCTACCCGGCCGCTGATGCTGCTCATATTCACGATACACCCGCTGCGCTGGGCGCGCATGATCGGCAGCACCTCCCTTGTCATGGAAACAAGCGCGAAGAAATTCGTCTCCATGATACGCCGCCATTCTTCCATCGGGACCTCTTCCACGAACCCGCCCAAGGCGAAGCCGGCATTGTTGACAAGCAGGTCGATTCGGCCGTACCGTCCTATTGTCTCTTGAATGACCCGCCGCACGGCGGCCTCATCGGTCACATCCGCTTCCAGCAGGTCCGCTTCGCCGGACAAGCCTTCTTTCTGAAGGGATTCCCGCAAGGCATCGCCCCGGCTTAGGTCGCGGAGGACCGCAGCTACGCGATATCCGTCTTTGGCCAGCGCTAACGTGATCAGCAGGCCGAATCCGCTCGAAGCCCCCGTAACGACGGCAAAAGGCTTGTCCTTGCTTGTTCCCTGTTGCCTTCCATAACTTGACTGCAACAGCAATCGCCTCCCACTCGTCCATATTGTGTAATCCAATGGACCCATTTTACATGAAAAGGGTCAAGGAATGAAAAGGGATATGTTATAATTACCCAGATAAAGCAGGGAATTCAACCTTGAACAGGCGGGGAGGAACCTATGGAACATTTGGAAGGCACCTACAGCTGGCCGCTGGTCATCTTGTCCGTCATGATCTCGGTGTTCTCTTCCTATTGTGCTCTTGAGCTGATTGAGCGGATGCACAGGCTGGAGGGCCGGTCCCGGACGTTATGGCTGATCATCGGATCGATTGCCATGGGAATCGGAATTTGGTCCATGCATTTTATCGGCATGCTGGCGTTTCATCTACCGGTGGACGTTCATTATGATATCGGCTTGGTTGTTGTTTCGGCAGTCTTTCCAATCATCGCCGCGCTTGCCGCCTTATACGTCATTACGGGCAAAGCCCGCAACCTCCGGAGCCTTCTTGCAGGGGGACTGCTGATGGGCGTAGCCATATCGGGGATGCACTACACGGGGATGGCCTCGATTCAATGGGCCGGAACAATCACCTACGATCCGCTGTATTTGGTCTTATCCATCCTTGTCGCCATTGGGATATCCTTCATGGCGATGCGGCTTTCCTTCTTTTATCGTAACCAGCGCCATCAGGAACGTCACCTGCGCGAGGCAGCCGTTACGGCAAAAATCGGCGCCTCACTGCTGCTCGGCTGCGGTATTGCCGCCATGCATTATATCGGCATGCTCGCTGCACAGTTCTCGGTGGATCCTCTCCGCCATGATGTCAGCTTTGCCCGTTCGTCCATCCATCCGATGCTGCTCGCCGTTCTTATTGGGGCCGCCTCGCTTTTGCTGCTGATCGTATTCACGGTCAGCCTGCTCCTGGATCGCCGGTTTGCCCTGCGGCTTGCCGAGTGGAACCAGCGCAGGTACGATTCGATATTCGAGCACCATCCGGATATCGTATGTCTATATGACGCCAAGGGCAGGCTGCAGCGGGTGAACCCTTCGGCCGAACGAATTACAGGCTATACCCAAGAGGAGCTTTTGGGTCGCCCGCTATCCGATTTTGTGGACAAGACCCAGCTGGGACGGCTTCGCAAGCGGTTCGAGCAGGTGCTGAAGGGACAGCCGCAGACAATCGAATTCGTTTTTCACCACAGGGAAGGCTATGGGATTCACTTAAATACAACGTTGGTGCCGTCCAAGGCCCAGGGAAAAATCGTCGACATTTATACGATATCGAAGGATGTCACCGAGCAGAAGAATACCGAGCAGGCCATGCTGCAGGCCAAGCTGGAGGCGGAGCGTGCGGCGCGCATCAAGAGCGAATTTCTGGCCGTCATGAGCCATGAAATTCGGACTCCGCTGAACGGGGTGATCAGCATGAGCGAGCTGCTGGAGGAGTCCGAGCTGAGCGAGGAACAGCGGGAGTATGCCGGGATTATCGGAAGCAGCGGCAGGGCACTGCTCTCTGTCATTAACGATTTGCTGGATTTCTCCAAAATGGATTCCGGCAAGGTAAACCTGGCGGAGCAGCCCTTTGATTTGATCGGCAGCCTGGAGGAAACCGTACGCTTCTTCCAAGCACAGCTGCAGGAGGAGAGGCTTGCCATCCGGGTCAGTGCGGATCCTTCGATTCCCGAAGTGCTGATCGGGGATATCGTCCGCCTTCGGCAGGTGTGGATTAACCTGATCGGCAACGCGGTCAAGTTCACCGCTCAAGGTGTCATTGTAATAGAGGTTCGGGAACGGCAAAGGACGCCTGGACATATTGATCTGGAATTTACGGTAAAAGACTCCGGAATCGGCATCCCGGAAGCGGAGATCCCGCACCTATTTCAGCCGTTTCACCAGCTGGACTCTTCCATGGCTCGCAAGCATGGCGGGACCGGTCTGGGGCTGGCCATCTGCAAGCGAATTGTTGAGATGATGGGCGGCAGCATTTATGTAGCACGGCCCCTAGGCAGTGAGCAAGGGACCACTATGGTATTTACGGTCAAGCTGGGGCTTGCGGATTGAGTTCGGAACCTACAACAAGCCGACGGCTCTCCTGAAGTGGAGAACCGTCGGCTTTGCTGCATTTAATCGAATTTGACGGGAATGTGGAGCTCGTTCACCCATGAACCGTCCTTGGCGCTAATTTCGTATAACGTAAGTACACCGTTCGGGCTGGTCGGCTTCCGGAGCTCCTTAATGACAAATTCGAAATCTCCCCACTCGGGCGCTCCTTGCTTTGCCATGACATGGCCTTCGGCAAGGATATTGTGTCCATCTTCAAGAGAGTAGCTGAAAGAGGCCTCGAAAACGCGGGCCTTCCCCTTTACCGTCATACCTGCAGCGGCTTTTGTTCCGGGCGCCGGGCTTATCAGCCGGAAGGCGTTGTTTTCCAGCAAAGGCTTCGCTTCTTGGGGGGCCTGCTTCGGATCGGATGGCTGGGAAGGAGCTGACTTCTGCGGCTCCGGCTGGGGCTGCGGCGTTACGGCCGGTGGCGGCGAAGCCTGTGGAGTTTGGCCGGCCGGCGCCTGCTTCCCGCAGGCGGACGCCACGGCTGCGATCAACGACAAGCTGATGATAAGCGAACATGTCCGATACCGTGCTTTCATGGATCTGCCTCCTTTTTCGCATCGTGTACTATTTCAGACGCGTGCGCGGCGGCAGATGTTTCAATACGATTACATTTGGGCTGATTTCACCGGGTAAAGGTAATAATGTTTTGAAGGGAGCAAGAACAAAAGGGCAAGTGAAGGAGGGGAATCCTATGGACCCAAGACTTCTGGAACAGGACACGGTAGAGGTGGCAAGGCAGCTAATCGGCTGTCATTTGGTACGAAGAACGCTGCAGGGTAACATCCGTGTCAAGCTTACCGAAACAGAAGCCTACCGCGGCTCCGATGATCCTGCAAGCCATGCGTATCGCGGAAGAACGCCGCGCAATCACTTGATGTTCGGGGAAGCGGGAAGGCTGTATGTTTACTTCATTTACGGCATGCACCATTGCATGAATATCGTGGCGCACCGAAGCGGCGAGGTTGGGGCTGTGCTGCTAAGGGGAGGGTGGCCCATCGAGGGGATCGAGCTGCTGCGGGCGAACCGTCCCGGGGTACCTGACCGTCAACTGGTTAATGGCCCGGGGAAGCTGGCCAAGGCGATGGGAATCGGGATGGAGTGGAACGGCTACGATCTTCTTCAGCAGCCGGAAGGGGAGCTTTTTTTGGAATGGCATACTTCAAGCGAACCCACTCGAAGCACGCCCCGTATCGGTATATCGAAGGGGAAGGAGCTGCTGTGGAGATTTGTGAATGAAGACGGGCCGGAGGCAGGCCATCCCAAGCGTTCGTAGGTATTCAAGCGGAAGTTGTACGGAGGCGGTGTTGGATCTTATCACAATTTGCAGCATTGTGCCGGTTCCGATCCTACAGCTCGCAGAAGAACCGGAACCCGGCATAGGCCATAAAGCCTGATCTGCAAAGGCGCAGACAGGCTTTATGACTATTTTGTTGATACAAATTGTATCTTGGTCATAGACGATGTATAATACAGCTAGGCCGTAAGCGATTACAGGTGGAGCGTTTGACGGGCAGCAGAAACCAGCTGAAGAAAGGAAAGATAAAGTCGCATGAAGCTTGGAAAAAGAATATCGGAGCTTAGAGAGCAGCGACAGATTACGCAGGGCGAGCTGGCGCGGGTTCTTGGAGTCACCCGGGCGGCGATGTCTCACTACGAGAACGACCGGAGACAGCCGGACTATGAGACGCTAATGAAGCTGGCAAAGTATTTTGCCGTCAGTGTGGAGTATGTGATCGAAGGAAGAACGGAGCAGCAATCCATCGGATAGAGGCGCGCGGCGCGCCTCTTTGGGTCGAAAAAGGCTAGCGCTGATTCCTTTGGCGCTCTTTGCGGATCATCGCGATAAAACGGGTGGCCTCCTCGCGGGTCAATTCCCGCCCATCCACGGTAAGGGTGAATTCCTGAAGAATCCGCTCATCCGACAGCTCCAGGCTTCGCTCGAAGCTGCCGACGTGCTGGGCAACCTGCTGCTGCTCTCCCGGCAGCCGCCCCATTAAATAATCGACGGATACGCGGTAAAAATCGGCGAATTTCTTGAGCGTATCGTAATCAGGCTCTCTGCGGTCCGTTTCGTAATGCGAAAGGGAGGAACGGGATATTCCAAGCCGGGAGGCTACGTCCTCTTGTGTAAAACCGTACTTCTCGCGCAGCAGGGAAATACGGCTGCCCAAGTGCTTCATCCCATGATCACCTCCGGAATACAAGAAAAAACTGCTTGACACGATACGTATTGTAACATAAATTGTTGTAAATGGTGTTATTTTATACAAATCGTATCCACGCGAAATGAAAAACAGGATATCAAGGGGGATGCCGATTGAATGAGGGGCTGCTCCACTACAAGACGGCCTGCCTGCAGCATCTGCTGTCCTCTCTGGAGTGCCGTCTGCGTATCATCGAAGTGAATTCTCGTACGGTCCGGTCCAATGAATCCATCATCCGCCTACTGGAGCTTCATTCCGGCCAAATCCGCTTTCTTAGCGGTCTGAGACTGCCTTGTCTAGCCGGAGTGACCTATTCGCTACAGCTTCAACTGGATGCTGAGCTGCTTGAGGTGAGGGGAGAGCTGACGGACAGTAAGGAGCTTTGCGGCGAATTGCGGCAGTACGCGCTGAAGTGCGCACTGCCCGAGGACGATCATCTCCGCCTGTATCAATGGGTGAACGGGAGAATGGGGGAGCTCATGCACCGGTGGTACGGTCCCTATGGTTTGTGCAAAAAAGTTGCATCATCCGCTAGACTTTCTGTAGCGGTAAAGCTATAATTTGTTTTGTGATACAAAACGTATCAAAAACCACAAAAGGAAAGGAAGCCATTCCCCATGCAAAAGAAGCAGTACGCCAAGCCGGCTATTCTCAGCGAGGAAAGGATTGCCTTCGAAACGCTGATCTCGTGCAACGATCCGAATCAGCCGGGAGAAATTTATAACGGCCAGATTCCTATCTGCGTTCGTCCGGACAACACCTGGTTCCCGCGTTAATTCGCTGCGGAGCCAAGATGACGGGAGAGAGCTGTCAGACAGCCTCTCCCCCATTGTCCAACAAGAAACGGGGGTTCAGTTGATTCTATGGTGATTCCTTTACTTCGCTCACTCTACGATACGGAACGGCCTTGTCCCGGCTCTTGGTGGGAAAGTGCCCAGACGATGCACGATATGGAGCTCTTTGCCATTCATGCCCAGGTGTATCATCTGCTGCAGACCACGCATCGTCTCGATCCGCTACCGGAGGAGGTTCTATCCAAGCTCAAAGCTAGGCACACGCAGGGAATGTATCAGAATCTTGTGATGAAGCATAAGGAAACGGAAGCCTTGGAGCTTTTGGATAAGCATGGCCTGGAAGTGATCCCGCTCAAAGGAGTACGGTTCGCAGAAAGGTATTTCGGTCATTATGCCGCCAGAATCACGAGCGATATGGATCTGCTGGTTCGTGCCGAGCGGCTTCAGGAAGCCATCGCTTGTCTCGTCGTCCATGGCTATGACTTCGAGATTATCAAGGATCATCACGCCAGGCTGCATAAGGACGGGATGATGGTGGAGCTGCACTGGACACTTGATAAGCGGGACTGGTCGGACCTTGATCCCGAATCCTTTTGGCACTCGGCAACTGCGGTGAATGGGTATCGGCATGTGAAAGAGCTCACGCCTCTGCACACCTTTTACTTCATCTGCCTTCATGGCGCGAGGCATCAAATGGATTCGGTCCGTTATTTGATCGATATCGTCCAAATGCTTCATACGCACAGCCGGCACATTGATTATGGCCGGTTGATGGAGCTCACCTCTGTCGATAAAACCTCGAAGCGCATCCAAGCCGTACTCTCCATTGTATACCAGCAGTTCCCCCACCTTCAGACCTTCAAGCCGCTTCCTTTTGATCTGCTGGACACCCACTGGGACTACGACACCGTACGAGGTGGGCGTCTTGGCCGCAAGACGAAGGGGTATTATCAATATAAGCTGTTTTTTCGCCATTTTCTTTTCGATACGCTCAAGCATCAGATCAGGTCCATCCGCAAGGCCTATTAATAGAAGGAAGGTTTCCGGACATGAGCTTATTCAAGGTATGTATCGCCGAGCATGTCATCGGCTTTTCCACGGAATCGGAGATGGCGGCGCAGTATATTATGAAGCATTTCAGGCCGCTGCTGCTGGAGGCAAGCGATCCCTGCACACCGGATCTGTATGTCATGATCGAAGAGGGCTATGGCGTCCCTTTCGTCGATTATGAGGTCGAAATCTTATCCGGGCCCGAAACCGTTGTGTATGTCCGCAAGGATTATCGGATTAAGGCGGATCCGACGTACTATAAAGCTTTGATCGAGGTGTTCGATGAGTTTGCCCTGAAGCATGCGCTGCTGAACCTGTATAGTGCATTCCTCACTTCACGGGAGTGGGGGCTTGTCATTCATTCCTCCTGCCTTGTGCAAGGGGACGAAGCGTACTTGTTCGCCGGTCATTCGGGGGCAGGGAAGTCTACGGTAGCGCGGCTTTCCCGTCCGAGACCGATTCTCTCCGATGAGGCGACGATAATAAGGCTGGATGCTCAGGGCGTGCTGGTCTACAATTCTCCTTTCCGCAGCGATACCGATATGCCTTCCTTGACGGAGCCTTATCGACTGCAGGCGGTACATCTGCTGCATCAGGCGAGCTATAACAAGAGGTTCCCGCTGGCGAAGATGGACGCCGTCCTGAAGCTTCTGCAGAGGGTGTTCTACTGGGCGCATGATCCGAAGGAAACGAAGAAGCTCATGACGATGTGCAAAACGCTGGTAGAGAGAGTACCCGTTTACGAGCTGTCTTTTCAAAAAAACGATACATTCTGGGAGGAAATTTCATGATTGAGGTATCGAGAGGTTATAAACGCAATACGCAGGCGGAGACGCTTGAAGTCGACGGCGAATGGGTCATTCTGCATACCGCCAAATATACCGTGACCCGGTTGAATGAGGTGGGCGGGCTTTGCTGGGAGCTGCTGCAGCAGCACAGGACAGTTCAGGAGCTGACAGAGGAGGTTATGAAGAGCTACGACATTACGGCGCAGGAGGCCGAGCGGGATATTGAAGGCTTTATCGAGGAGCTTCGCCGCATGGATTTGGTTGAGCATGCAGATTAATGCGAAGGCCTTAAAGCAGCTTGTAAGGGAGAGGGGCTATATCGAGCTTCCTTCGATCGGAACCAGCATGTCTCCTGCCATACGTGAAGGATATGTATGCCGCTTTACGGACATCGAGGCAAGGTCCCTGAAGGTCGGCGATATTGTGCTCTTCGTCGGCGTTACCGGGGAGCTTGTCGGGCATCGGCTGATCGGCACCTTAGTGAAAGAGGGCAAAGCTTATTATGTATGCAAGGGCGATTCCAACCGCACATCGGACCGCCCTGTCCCTGAGGAGCAGCTGATCGGCCGTATGGTGTCGGTCCGCGCCGGACAAAGGCTGATCCGGGCGGATGCACTGTCGATGCGAATGTGGGGCTGGCTCGTTTCGAGGCTTCCTTTCGTTTCCTTGTGCGTTCATTACAGCGTGCGGCTCCACAACAAGACGCGCGGCCGGAGGGCAGGCTCCTATATATGCTGAGATCATACAAACAACGGCTGAAAGGCTTGCTCGAGCTGGGGGAGCTTCGAAAGCCCATGCGACTGCTTCTCATTTATGTCGGGCGCTATTGGAAGGCGTATGCCGGTCTCGGAATCCTGTTGTTTGCAGGAATCGGGACGACACTCTTTTTTACATGGTTCTTGCAGCATATGACCGACGCAGCGGTGCAGGGAAATCTTGCCGGCGTAGGTCATTATTTGCTTTTGGGGGCGGGAGGTACGCTCGTTAGCTCTCTGGTAGTGTTTTGTAACATTTATTTGTCCACGACGGCGGTACAGAAGGTGAAGGCCGATCTGAAAAATGATTTATTCGAGCATATGCTGCGGCTGCCGGCCGGCTACTATGGCAATCACCATACGGGAGAGCTTGTTGCGCATCTGACACATGATGTGGACAGCATTGACGGGGCGATCGGCTCCAATCTGCTGGGGCTGCTGCGCCTGCCTCTCATGGCGGCCGCTACCTTCATCTACCTGGTTCAAGTGAATTGGCAGCTTTCCTTTCTTTGCCTATTCCTGGTTCCACTGGCGCTGGGATCGGGGGCGCTGCTGGGCAAGCTTCTGAGAAAGCACAGCAAGGCTCTGCATGAATTTGTGGGCCGTATGCACAGCTTCCTCGGAGATGTCTTCTCAGGCCATACCGTCTTTCGTTCCTATATGCTGGAGAATATGTTTCACTCCCGCTATATGGAGCAAAACCGGGAGCTGCTGCGCATGGAATCGAGGCTTGCCCTGCTCCGCGGCTGGTTCAGTGTCGGCTCGGGTGCGGCAGGGTCACTTGCTTATTTGTTCAGCATGGGGCTCGGGGCATACTTCGTGGCGCAAGGTAACATGACCGTCGGTTCGCTGCTCGCGTTCGTTAGCCTGATGCAGTACCTGATCTCGCCTTTAAGCGGTCTTGCAGGACTGTGGGGAGGCTTCCAGCGTTCGATTGCCGCGGTGGAGCGGATTCAACGGGTGCTCGAGGAGCCGGCGGAGATGAAGCGTTGGCCGTTGGGGAAAGCGGACACGCCTGCTCTTCGCTGGGGCTTGGAGCTGCGGCAGGTGACCTTTCGTTACGAGGCCGGCAAGGAAGCGGCGGTGGAGGGGCTGCAGCTGCTCGTGCCCGCGGGCTCGGTTGTGGCCGTAGTAGGTCCGAGCGGCGCGGGCAAAAGTACGCTGTTCAGCCTGGTGCAGGGCTTTTATCGGCCGACGCAAGGTGAGATCCTGCTCGACGGCGTGGCGCTCGATTTCGGCGCACGGCCCGAGCTCCGGGGCTATATGGCCTATGTGCCCCAAGAGACGAGCTTGTTCTCCGGGACGCTGCGGGATAACCTGCTCATGGGCCGGAGGGAGGCGACCGGAGAGGAGCTTGTGCAGGCGGCCAAGGATGCCAACCTGCATGAGTTTATTCTCACGCTGCCGCAGGGCTACGACACCGAGATCGGAGAGCGCGGAGTGAAGCTGTCCGGCGGACAGAAGCAGCGTCTTGCGATCGCGCGGGCCATCTTGAAGAATGCGCCTATCCTGCTGCTCGACGAGGCGACCTCGGCTCTCGACAGCGAGACGGAGCATGCCGTTCAAGAGGCGCTGGAGAGGCTGATGCGGGGACGGACGACGATGGTCATTGCCCATCGGCTGTCGACGATCCAGAACGCCGATCTCATCGTCGTGATGGATCAGGGGCGCATCGCCGAGCAGGGCACCCACAGCGAGCTGCTGGCCGCGGGGGGCTTATATGCACGGCTGCACCGGCTGCAGCATGAGCAGCGGGAAGGCGAAGCGGAGGCCGCGACAGCCGCGGGATAAACAGGGCTACGGGAAGCTTGGCTTCCTATAGCCCTGTTTTGATTGTACCCGATGAAAATGGGGAACAATCAAAGCGTTGTTCAAATTTAGGGAAGTAAGGAGAATTGTGGGATGAAACTGCAAAATCAAACGGCTATCATAACGGGAGCAGGTAAGGGAATCGGAGCGGCGACTGCTGCAGCGCTGGCGAAGGAGGGCGTCCATCTGGGCTTAATGGCCAGAAGCACCTCGGATCTGGAGGCTCTTCAGAGTTCATTGGCAAGCACGTACGGAGTCAAGGTGTACCATGCCGCAGCGGATGTTTCCAAGCGGGATTCGGCGGAGCAGGCAGTCGCCGAGCTTGCGGACAAGCTTGGAGCGATAAACATTTTGATCAATAATGCCGGGGTCGCAACCTTCGGCACTGTACTGGATATGGAGCCTGCCGAGTGGGAACGCATCGTTCAGACGAACTTGATGGGGACGTATTATGTAACCCGGGCAGCACTGCCGATCATGCTCAAGCAAAACGAGGGAAGCATTCTCAACGTTGCCTCCACTGCCGGTGAGCGCGGATTTGCAACCGGCTCCGCTTACTGTGCATCGAAGTTCGGAGTGATCGGGTTCACGGAAGCCTTACTGCATGAAGTGAGAAAATCCAATATCCGCGTTACGGCGCTTACGCCCAGCACCGTGAATACGAACCTTGCCGCTCAAGCCGGCTTAAAGATCGGCGATGAGGATCGCATGATGCAGCCGGAGGATGTGGCGGAGCTCATTTTGGCCACCCTGAAGCTCCCGCAGCGGGTATTTGTCAAGGCGGCGGGCATTTGGACAACAAACCCTCAATAATGCTACCATAGGGGCAAGGAACTGAATACAGGGGAGGAACAATCGATGGAGATCGGAATAAGCACGTTCGTTGAGACGACGCCGGACGAGCGGACAGGGGAAGTGATAAGTCATGCGCAGCGGCTGCGCGAGGTGGTTGAGGAAATCGTGCTGGCGGATCGGGTAGGACTGGATGTATACGGCGTAGGGGAGCATCATCGCAAGGACTATGCGGCATCCTCTCCGGCTGTCGTACTGGCGGCAGCGGCCTCGCAGACAGAGCGCATCCGCCTGACCAGCGCGGTGACGGTGCTGTCCTCCGCAGACCCGGTCCGTGTGTTTCAGGATTTCGCCACCCTGGACGGGATCTCGAACGGACGCGCTGAGATTATGGCCGGCCGGGGTTCCTTTATTGAGTCCTTTCCGCTGTTTGGCTACGATCTGAACGATTACGACGAGCTCTTCGAGGAGAAGCTGGAGCTGCTGCTGAAGCTGCGGGAGTCGGAGAAGGTGACATGGAAGGGCGGACATCGGCCGGCATTTCAGGAGCTTGGCGTTTATCCGCGTCCGGTGCAAAATCCGCTTCCGGTGTGGGTCGGCAGCGGAGGCAATACCGAATCGGTGATCCGCGCAGGGCTGCTGGGACTGCCGCTCGTGCTCGCGATCATCGGCGGCAGTCCGAGGCAGTTTGCCCCTCTGGTGCAGCTTTATAAGAAAGCGGCCGCCCATGCAGGACATGATGCTTCGAAGCTGCCGGTCGCTTCCCACTCGCACGGCTTTGTCGGGGAGGATACGGAGGCCGCGGCCGACAAGTTTTTCCCTTCCACGCAGGCCAGTATGAATGTGATCGGCAGGGAGCGGGGCTGGGGGCACTATGACCGTGCCCAATTCGATGCCGCGCGCAGCTTGGAAGGGGCACTGTATGTTGGCAACCCCGAGACGGTGGCGCGCAAAATCATTTATCTTCGCAAGGAGGTCGGCATCACGCGCTTCCTGCTGCATGTTCCGTTAGGTACGATGCCCCATGAGGACGTCATGCGAGCCATCGAGCTGCTGGGCACGGAGGTAGCGCCGCGCGTCCGGGAGGAAGTGGCCCGGTGGGAAGCGGAGAACGTAGCGGCGAAGTAAAAGAAACGCCTCTTGCTTAGAGGGCTACATCCCCAAGCAGGAGGCGTTATTGCATAGAGAGCTTAAACCTTGAAGGCCGAAACGGAATGGTTCAGCTCTTCGGCAAGGACGGCCAAATTTTGCGAGGAGGCGGCTGTTTCCTCCGTTGCAGCGGCTGTCTGTTCGCTGCCGGAGGCGATGATCCCTACGTAATGCAGCGCCTGATTGGATTGGGCGTACTGCTCCTCCGTTGCAGCGGCGATTTCGGCTATCGTTCCGGAGGTTTCCCGGATCAAACGATGAATCATCTCGAACGCTTCCCCGCTTTGCCGTGAATACGCCTCCGATTCCTGCGCCGCTTGAGCGCTTAATCGCATTTTCTCCTGCATGGATCTTATGATAGCGGTAATTTCTCGAGTCGCCGCTCCGCTCCGCTCGGCAAGCTTGCGCACCTCGTCCGCCACGACGGCGAAGCCTCGTCCCTGATCGCCTGCCCGTGCCGCTTCAATCGCCGCATTCAAGGCAAGCAGATTCGTCTGACTGGCAATGTCGTCGATAACCTCGATAATTTGGCCCACTTTATCGGAATCCGACACCAATACCTCCACCTGATCCTTTAACCGCTCCATACCGCTGACAGATTGCTTCATCACCTCGCCGCCCTCGGTGGCCACCTTCACTGTTCGGGTGGATAGCTCGGCTGCGGAGTCGGCGCTGGAGGAAACGGTTTCCATTCCTATCGTCAGCTCCTTAAGCAGATCATTAATTTGGGACGATGACCTGGCCTGTTCTTGGCTTCCGCCAGCCACCTCTTGCGTTGCTGCCGAGATTTGCTGCGACGCGGCGGCAACCAGCTGGGCGGAGTCGGCTATACTGCGAATGAAAACCTGATAGTTATCGAGCATGGTGTTGAAAGAAACGGCCAGCTCGCCGATTTCATCCTTGGACGTTACCGGCAGCCGGCTCCGAAGATCACCTTCGTTGCTGGAGAGCTCCCGCAGTTTTTCGTTCACCAGCTTAAGAGGTCTGAGCTTTCTGTTAAGGAGAATGAGAACGGCAATCATGGTAACGGTGACAAGGGCGATCAGCACGATAGTAATATAAAGGAATTTGTACATTTCGGCTTGCCGTGCGTCAGCCTCCGTCTTGGCACGTGTGTTCATCTTCTTTTGAAACTCCGTGACGGGTTCCGCGATGACCTTTTTATTGGACTCGTATTTATCGTCAAACATCAGCGTCCTGGCAAGCGTAAAGTTACCTTCCTGTACCGCTTTCATTGCGGCTTCCTCGGTTTTCACCAGCGCATCCGAGTTTTTCTTGGCTTTATCGATCAAATCAAGCTCCTCTTGAGGAGCATTCAGCTCCTTCAATCGGGATACGACCTTGTCCCGCGTTTTGGTATCGTTCACTTCTTTCCAATAGTTGTCATAGTGCTTCTTATCGCCGAACTGAACGTAGGCTCGGGCTTCATTCGTTAAGTAATCGGACGCATTGGCGAGATCGAAACCCAACTGCTTGAACTCGGCTTGTCTCTGTACGGCTTCCAGCACCAGAATATAATTTGTCCGAAGCATAAAAGCAGATCCGATGGATAAGACAGCCAGAAAACTAAAGATAACGCCTACAATTTTAAGCCACTTTGAGATTTTCATTCTTCTTTCCGCCTCCTGTGTTATACGGACTGTACAAATAGCTTCATGACACGACAGCAAAGTCATCATTCGACACGATCCCAATAGCCAATAACATTCGGCAGCCTGCTTCTGATGACGCTTTCAGCGTTGTAAACACTCGGCTTTGTATCCATGACTCGGCAAGCTTGCCCTCGGCGAGGAATTGTTGAAATATGTCGCATAATGACGAATTGGTACTATTATACTATGAAAAGCTTAAGGAGGATATATGTAATTTCTCATGAGCCGCTTTTGTCGCATTTGCCGTTAGCATCAGAAATACGATTCATGGTTTTGTGAATTATGATACAGAACGTGTCTATGATACGACAAATTTAAGGAATACCCGTTGACAAGATACACTTTGTATCCTAAGATAAGGTATGTACCGCATGATACACAATGTATCAGGGAGTGACTGGAGGGTAATCATGGAACTGAAAGAGTACCTACGCATCATCAAGAAGCGACTATGGTTCATCCTGCTCTGCGTCATCGTCTCTACCGTAACGACAGCGCTCTATAGCTTTCTCTACTACAAGCCGGTGTACATGGCTCATACGAAGCTGATCGTGAACAAGACCATCGAGCAGGAGCAGCTCGGCAAGGAACAGATGGATTTCGGGGCCATCGCCGTGAACATCCGCCTCATCGAAACGTACAAGGAAATCATCAAAACCCCGGCAATCACCGATAAGGTCGTCCAGCGCTATCCGGATCTTCAGCTTTCCTCAGACCAGCTCAGCCGCATCATCAACGTTTCCGCATTGAACAACACACAGGTGATGACGCTCTCCGCCGCAGACTACTCTTACGAACGGGCCGCCAAGATTGTCAATGCCGTCTCTGAGGTGTTCAAGTCCGAAATTCCCAAAATCATGAAGGTCGACAACGTCGCGGTGCTCACCCTGGCTAAGATCACCGATAAGCCTCTGCCGGTCGATTACAAAAGAACCCAATACATCATCATCAGCTTTGCCGTTTCATTGATGTTCGCCATAGGCTTGATCTTCCTGCTTGAGTTTTTGGACGATACGATCAAATCCGAGGACGATATTCAAGCGGTGCTCGGGCTGACGACCCTCTCCGCGATCCCGGCTTCCAAGAAGGAGTTCCAACCCAAGAAACAACCATCCCGAAAAAAGGTGAGTGAACCCAGCTATGCCGCCAAGCACTAAAACGACGATTGTGATGCTGTCCCAGCCGGAATCTCCCGCCTCCGAGGCGTATCGAACCTTACGAATCAATCTTGAATTCTCCGCCATCGACCGGGAAATTCAAACGATAGCCATTACTTCAGCCATCCGGGATGAGGGAAAGACCACAACGGCGCTGAATCTGGCCATAGCCTATGCCAAGGCAGGGAAAAAGGTGCTGCTCGTGGACGCCGATTTGCGCAAGCCGTCGATCCACCATGCCTTTTATACAGACAACAGTGTCGGATTAACGAATCTGGTGACACGAAAGCACGAGATGAACGAGGTTGCTGTGGAGACGCACATTGACAATTTGACGGTGGTTACTTCCGGACCGCTTCCTCCGTCCCCATCCGAGCTGCTTGCCTCCCAGAGGCTGGAGACACTGCTTGCCGAGTGGAAGCAAAGCTACGAAATCATTCTGATCGATACGCCGCCGGCCTTTACTCTGATGGACGCGAAGATTGTAGCCTCCAAGTGCGACGGTACGCTGCTTGTGATGGAATACGGCAAGGTGAAGCGGGCGATCGCGAAGCGCGTGAAGGACGAATTGACGCAGGTGAAGGCGAACGTGCTCGGCGTTGTGCTTAACAAGATCAACGAGAAAGAGACGGAGGCCATTCACTACCCTTAAGGCTCTTGAAGTTTCGTGACTCCATATATCCCGGTAGGCCTGCCGAACGCAGCCCCCCGGTAGGTAATGTCTACTGCACCTGTATCACTGTAGGCACTCGGCCATGCTGTGGGCTTTCAAGACCTTAGACATTCATTGTCGAGGGTGTGGCGTGAGGGGGGGTTCGATGCCCCATTTCTAATTTTCTTAAAAGCTCTAGTTATACTGTTTTCTATGAGACAAGACAGTATAATTAGTGTTTTTATTTATGATTTGGAGGGAACGTGCCAATGAAAAAGGTGAGAAAAGCAATCATTCCCGCAGCGGGTCTCGGAACCAGATTCCTGCCGGCTACGAAAGCAATGCCAAAGGAAATGCTGCCGATTATCGACAAGCCGACCATTCAATACATCGTAGAAGAAGCGGTAGAGTCGGGGATTGAGGACATTATTATCGTTACAGGGAAGGGCAAACGGGCCATCGAGGACCACTTTGACCACGCGTTCGAGCTGGAAACCAACCTTGCGGAGAAGGGGAAGCTGAAGCTGCTGGAGGAGGTACGACGTTCCTCCAAGGTCGAGATTCACTACATCCGCCAGAAGGAGCCCAAAGGCCTCGGTCACGCCGTATGGTGCGCAAGACGCTTCATCGGAGATGAACCGTTCGCAGTGCTGCTGGGAGATGACATCGTGCAGGCGGAAGTGCCCTGCTTGAAGCAGCTGATGATGCAGTACGAGCAGACCGGCGCTTCAGTGATCGGGGTGAAGCCGGTTGCGGACAACGAAACGAACCGGTACGGCATCATCGATCCCGTAGCGAAGGAAGGCAAGCTGTATCAGGTGCGCAATTTTGTCGAGAAGCCGCCTGCGGGGCAGGCCCCGTCGAACCTTGCCATTATGGGACGATACATATTAACGCCTGAGATATACCAGTTCCTGGAGCTGCAGGAGCAGGGAGCCGGCGGCGAAATTCAGCTGACGGATGCCATTCAGAGGCTGAATCAGATTCAGAGCGTTTACGCTTATCACTTCCAGGGCGTGCGCTACGATGTGGGGGAGAAGCTGGGCTTCATCCTGACGACGCTGGACTTTGCCATCCGCAATGACGAGCTTCGTACGCCGCTGCTGTACGCTGTGGAGAAACTGCTGGAAGACCAAAGGATGCCTCGCGTAATCGGTTAGAAGGAGTACGTACGATGGAAGGCTATTCGAATGAAGGCAAACCGCTGATCACCGGACGTTACTATGCGGATGCCCGGGCGCGGCAAAGAGCGGAGCAGCAGCAGCGAGCGTATTTATTCGTCAAGCGATGCTTGGATATCCTCGGCGCGGCTGCGGGTATCTTTTTTTGTTCGCCGATCTTCCTGATCATTGCGATTGTTATTAAATGGGAGGATCCCAAGGGGGCCGTCTTGTTTAAGCAAATTCGCGTCGGCAAGGACGGCAAGCCGTTCTACATGTATAAGTTCCGCTCGATGATTTCGGGCTCGGAGGAGCTGCTCAAGCAGCTGCTGGAGCAAAATGAGATTCACGGCGCCATGTTTAAAATGAAGGACGATCCCCGGATTACCCGAACGGGCAAATTCATTCGAAGAACGAGTCTCGATGAGCTGCCGCAGCTGTGGAATGTGCTCAGGAACGATATGAGCCTGGTGGGCCCGAGACCGCCGCTTCCGAGAGAGGTCGAGCAGTACAGCGCGTATGATAAACAGCGCCTGACGGTAACCCCCGGCTGCACCGGCCTGTGGCAGGTCAGCGGAAGGAACGGCCTCAGCTTCGAGCAGATGGTGGAGCTCGATTTGACCTACATTAAGGACCGCAGTTTATGGCTGGATCTAAAGCTCATTCTGAAGACGGTGTGGATCATCTTTTTTCCGAAAAACTCGTATTAGTCCATTATTCTAAAGGTTAGGAGATCGCTATGAAGGTTACTGTGATTGGAACAGGATATGTCGGCCTTACAACAGGGATTACACTAGGCTTTCTTGGCCATGAGGTGACTTGTGTGGATGTCGATGAGAATAAAATCAATCGTCTGCAAGGAGGCAGCCTGCCGATTCATGAACCGCTCTTGGATCAGCTGCTCACAGCCGCCCGGGAGAACATGGCCTTCACCACCTCTTATGAAGAAGCCGTTCGTGAAGCGGACGTCATCTTCTTTGCTGTTGGAACGCCTGCGAACGAAGACGGGTCGCCGAACCTCAGCTACTTGTTTTGTGCACTCGATGATACAATTCGTTTCATAACTGAGAAAGAAACGCCAACGGTGTTGGTGAATAAGAGTACGGTCCCGGTCGGCACCGGCGATCAGATGCAGGAGCAAATCCGCAGCGCCGGTTTGGAGGGGCGGGTCACCGTCGTCTCGAATCCTGAATTTTTGCGCCAGGGCCGCGCCGTGAAGGATACGCTGTACCCCGACCGTATTGTGGTTGGCGGGGATGAGCACGGGGTACGTACCCTGAGACAGCTGTACTTTCCGATCCTGGACCAGAGCTTCCTTGCACCTAAGGGAGCTCCTCGCCCGCAAAGCTTCGCCGGCGTCGCGTTCTTGACCGTCGACCGGCGGAGCGCGGAGCTGGCCAAGTATGCGGCGAACGCTTTTCTGGCCATGAAGGTAAGCTTCATTAATGAAATCGCCAACGTATGCGACGGTGTGGGCGCCAGCGTGGAGCACGTGGCCGACATTATCGGAACGGACCCGCGCATCGGCGCAGCCTTCCTCCAAGCGGGGATCGGGTACGGCGGAAGCTGCTTCCCTAAGGACACCCAAGCATTGCAATATATCGCCGGCACGAGCGGTTATGATTTCAAGCTGCTGTCGTCGGTCATCGAAGTGAATAATGAGCAAAAATTCCGCATGCTGCACAAGCTCCAGGAAGAGCTGAACGACCTGAGGGGAAGAAAAATTACGGTTCTAGGGCTAACCTTCAAGCCGGGAACGGACGATCTTCGCGAGGCGCCGAGCCTGCCGATCATTGCCCGGCTCCTGGAGCTGGGCGCCGAGGTGCATGCGCACGATCCGATCGCCGTCGAGAAGGCGAGGCAGGCGCTGCCTATGGAGGTTCAGCTGCACGAGGATCTGTACGAAGCGCTCTATCAAGCGGAGGGAGCCTTGCTGGTTACCGAATGGCCTGTTTACGCGAAGCTGAAGGCGGCCTTTCTCCTGTCGGCCATGAAGAATCCCTTGCTTATCGATGGACGTAACGCGCTCGCCGAGGAAGAGAGGCAGCTGCTGGATTACCGGGGCATCGGGCTCGGCGAGCAGGCCGTTCGCCGCTGGCAGCATGAGCTGGTGTAAGAGCAAATGATAATCAGAGGAGCCAGACGATGAGACGAAAACGAAGGAAACGGCACAGTCTTCTTCTTCCCATTCGGCGCAGGTCGATGGCGATCGGTGTGATTGCCCTCAGCACGTTGTTCACAGCCTCCTGCTCCGGGGTGGATGCGCTGATTGCTAATTCTACGGGCTCCGCACAGGAGCAGCAAGTGAAGACAGTCCGGACGGAGAAGGTCACGAAACAGAAAATCGGTGATCCGGTCGAGCAAAACGGCGAGGTGTTATCCTCCGTTCAGATTGGAGCTCTAGCCAAGGTCGGCGGCGATGTGGAGCAGATCGTCAAGAAGCGAGGCGATGCGGTGCAGGAGGGAGATGTGATTCTGCGGCTCTCCTCCCCCGACCTGAAGCTTGCGAGAGACCGGGCGGCGCTTGCGCTGCAGGCGGCGCAGGACAATCTGGCCAAGGCCCGAAGCGAGCAGGAGAAGGCTCGTAAGGAGCAGGAGGATCAGAAGTCGGAGCTGCGCAAGAGTATCACTCGTCTGGAGCAGAGCCTCACCGACCTGCGCAAAGGCTACAATAAAACGCGCAATGAATACGATCGCGGCCAAGCGACGAAGGCTCAGCTGGATCAGGCGGAGAAGGCGCTGCAAAGCGGAGAGCTGGAGCTGGGGCTGCTCAAGGAGCAGCAGCGGACGTCAAGCGCATTCGGCGCGCCGCCGGTATCTACGGTGGAGCAGAATCAGGCGGAGATGACGCTGCAGCAAGCGGAGCAGGCCCTGCAGCAGCTGGAAGTGAAGGCACCGGCGAGCGGTGTCTTAACGGAGATGCCGATCGAGCTCGGCATGACGGTCGCCGGCGGTGCCCAGATCGGACTGATTGAGAAGCTCGATCCGATTAAGATCAAAGTGAATTTATCGGTGGATGCGGCGAAGTTTGTCCGCAGCAAGAAGGAGCTCACTTATTATATTCCCGAAACGCCTCAGCGGACGAAGGCCGAGGTAAGCTACCTGGCCAGTGTGATTGACCCGCAGACGAAGGCCTACGAGCTGAATCTGTCCGTGCCGAATAAAGATATGCAGCTGAAGCCGGGGATGCGGGTGCGGGTCGAGCTGACGGAGGAGGCGGAGCAGATCGTGCTGGCGGTACCGACGCATGCCGTCCTGAAAGAGGGCGACAACGCCTACATATACGTGCTTAAAGGCGATACGGCGGAGAAGCGGCGGGTAGAGCTCGGACGGTTGAACGAGCCGCTGCAGGAGGTGCTCTCCGGAGTGCAGGAGGGTGAGGAACTGATCGTTTCAGGGCTCAGTGAGCTGAAGCCGGGCGAGAAGGTAACGAAGACGAATGCTGGCCAAGTCAGCGGCAAATAAGAAAGCAACGGAGGTACGCAAGTGAACAGAAGCTGGAGAAGGAGACTGGGGGCTGCCGCTGTCGCAGCCGCACTGCTTATGCTGGAATCGCCCGCGGCTACGATTGCGGAGAACCTGCCTGCGAGCTCCGCAGCGGCATCGACCTACATGCTGACCCATGCCATTACGGCTGAAGTCAAAAGCGTGCTGAATGAACGGGAAGCGGGCGGAACCCGCCTGGGGGCCGTTGTCCGGCTGACGAACCAGGGAACGAGCGTGGTGCGGGTGCCCGATTATGAGGTCAGACTCAGCACCGCGGATGGCGTAAAGTATACGCTGAATCCGAGCGCAGCGAATGCGAAGGCGATTCAGCCGAAGGAAAGGGTCGAGCTGAGCTATCTCGTTACGGTCGACCGTCAGGATGAGTTCTCGATCTCGGAGCTGTCATGGATCAGCGCGGATGATAACGAATATCCGCGGAAGGAAACGACGATCGCGACCATCCCGGTAGTTTCCGTGGAGTGGAAGGGCGACGGTTCGGGCACAGCGCTGCCTGTGAACTCTTGGGGAGCGCCCTTTGCCTTGTCGGTGCTCTCCCCGAGCTTGGAATATACGCCCGTCAGCACGGTACGCCAGAGCACCCCTCAAGGACCTGCGACCGTGGTGGTGCTGCTTGTGGAGAACAAAGGGGAGCTGCGGGAGACGGTGCCGGATTTTCGCGTGGACGGCCGCACAGAGCAGAAGGTGTATCCAGGCAAGCGGGTCGAGCAGGACCCGATCGTGCTGGAGCCGGGGGAGAGACGGTATATCCATTACGCCATTGTCAGTGAACAGAAGATTTCCTTTCAGGGCTTTACCGTGTTGACTCCCGAGAGCTTCGTGCATACGGATCTGGTGAAAACGGTCTACAGCATCGGCAGGCTCCGCATCGGGCGGCCGGAGCTGGCGAGCGCATCGGGGGGAACCGCTGCGCCTGCGGCAGCTTACGAGCTTGGGAAGCCGATCGGATTCGATCCGCTGAATAAGCTGGTACGTTCGGATGTCCAAGTATCGCTGGTGGAGCTGCATCTGCATGAAGCGGAAGGAGCGGGCTACCAGACGGCCATCGCCAAGTTCCGCCTCGACAATTTGAGCGACCAGCCGGTGCCGGTGCCGTCGTTCGCAACGGAGCTGATAAGCAGCGACGGCTTCAGCTACTCGGGAGCCAGACAGAAGACGGCTGTGGAGACGCTGGCTCCCAAATTAAGCTATCTCGTCAGCTATTCCTATAATGTGCCGGATTCGGAGAAGGGCGATAAGCTGACTTTGAAGATTTTGGATAGTCAAACGGCTGCGCCGTACGGCATTCCGATTGCAGCGGTTCCGGCCAAAGCGGTGAAGGGCAGCTCGGAGGAGGCGGCCTTCAGCATGTATCCGTTCCGGGTGAAGGTGGACGATTGGACCATCAACGCGCAATATGCCTTGGGCTCGGGATACTCCTATAAGCTGCGGCTCAATCTGGACATCACGCGGGAAGGCAATATCGTGGTGGACTCCAACTTTTCCAAAATGCGAGTGGAGATTGTCGATCAGCTGGGCCGGATGCTGTCCTCGAAGGTCGTGCCGTTCACAGGGGCGAACCGACTCGTCAGCGGCTGGCAAAATATCGATTTCGACGATTCCCGCTCACAGCAGCTGGAATATCCGCTCTCGGTCTACATCTATGAAACGATGGAGACTCCTTTCGGCGAAGCGAAGCGGCTTGTGAAGAAGATGAAGCAATAGGTGGTTGGCATGATGGTGATTACCGTAATGATTCCTACATATCGAAGAGTACGGGATTTGGACCGCTGCTTGCAGGCACTGAAGGTCCAGGAGCGGCAGGCTGACGAAATTCTGGTGGTCGTGCGTAACACGGATGAAGAGACGCAGCTTTATCTCCAGGAGGCCGATGTCACCCCTTCGCGGCTTACGCGGGTCATCGTGGATGTACCCGGTCAGGTAGCGGCGCTCAATGCCGGCGCGAAGGCCTCTTCCGGTGAGGTGCTAGCCATTACCGACGACGATACGGCCCCGAGGGCCGACTGGCTTCGCCGGATTGAGGAGCATTTCCTGGCTGATCCGAGGCTGGGCGGCTTGGGCGGACGCGACTGGGTGCATCAAAGCGGGCGGACCGAGACGGGCTCCAGGCAGGTGGTTGGGAAAATCCAGTGGTTCGGCCGGGTTATCGGCAATCATCACCTGGGGGCAGGGAGTGCCCGTGAGGTTGATTTGCTCAAGGGAGCGAATATGACCTACCGTCGCAGCGCCATCCGGCAGCTGCAATTCGATTCGCTGCTTAAGGGCAGCGGAGCCCAGGTCTATAACGACATGGACTTCAGCATGGCGGTGAAGAAGGCCGGCTGGAGATTGGTTTACGACCCGCAGGTCGCCATCGATCACTACCCGGCGCAGCGGTTCGACGAGGACCTGCGCAACAGCTTCAATCCCCTGGCGGGAAGCAACGCCGTACATAACGAAACGTACGTTTTGCTGAAGCATCTGGCGGCGTGGCAGCGGTTGATTTTCCTCCTATGGGCGGTGTGTATCGGATCTTCCTCCTCCCCCGGCTGGCTACAGTGGGTGAGGCTGGTGCTGAAGGAGGGAACGCTGGCGAACCGGAAGTGGCGGGCGGCGGCTCAAGGAAGAAGAGACGGCTGGCGTACCTGGAGAGCTTACTGCAAGCGGGGTGACGGAGCCGGGACAAAGTCCAGAACAGGTGAGGTGAGCTTATGAGAATAGCCATTGTGATGCCGCTTGCGGACCTCCGGGGCGGTGCGGAGATCATGCTCCTGCACTTGCTGCGGGCGAACCGGCAAGCAGCGCTCATCGATTATTCGCTTGCCTTCTTCGAGGACGGTCCTCTGGCTCGCGAAGCCGAGGCGCTCGGGTACCGCGTTCAGGTGTTCGAGGCGGGGAAGCTTCGTCAGGCGGGCCGTTATGCGAGAACGGTTAAGCTCCTGTACGCGTGGCTGAAGCAGGAAGGGGCGGATGCCGTCTTATCGTGGATGAGCAAGGCGCATCTCTACGCAGGACCTGCCGCTGTGCTGGCCAAGGTGCCGGCATTGTGGTATCAGCACGGGATTGCGGGGGAGGACCTGCTGGAGAAGTGCTACGGCTATATCCCCTCCAAAGCGGTGTTGTGTCCCTCAACAGCTGCTTTGAAGCACCAAAAGCGTGTAACACCGAGGCTGTCGGCAGCGGTCATTCATCCCTCCGTCGACCTGCAGGCGTACTTCCGGGTAAGTCATGCGGCCATGCAGAAGACGAGGAAAGAGCTGGGTCTGCCGGAAGGCAAACGAATTCTCGGTTTGGTCGCAAGACTGCAGCGCTGGAAAGGGGTGCATACGTTTCTGGATGCGGCGGCGAAGCTGGCACGGCGGCATGAGGATGTGCATTTCGTCGTGGTGGGCGGGGAGCATTATTCGGAGCCGGATTATCCGACGGAGCTGCGGCGTCAAGCACAGCAGGCCGGAATGGAGTCACGGATCACCTTCGCCGGCCATCAGCCGGACAGCGCCCGATGGGTGCGAGCCTTCGACGTGCTGGTGCACGCTTCCCTCGAGGAGCCCTTCGGAATGGTAATCATCGAGGGCATGGCGTCCGGCAAGCCGGTGATCGCTTCCAAGGCAGGGGGACCGCTGGAGACGATCACGCACGGCGTCAACGGGCTGCTGGTGCCTCCGGGCGATGCCGCAGGGCTGGCATCGTCGATGGAGCGGCTGATCGCGGACCCGGAGGAGTACCGCCGGCTTAGCGAGGCCGGGTACATGCGGGCGCAGGACTTCGGGACGGAGCGGCTGGCTAAGG
Source organism: Paenibacillus sp. GD4 (assembly GCF_030846225.1). NCBI lineage: Bacteria > Bacillati > Bacillota > Bacilli > Caryophanales > Paenibacillaceae > Paenibacillus > Paenibacillus sp. GD4. Next base: position 1,662,412 of record NZ_JAVCYK010000001.1, on the reverse strand, counting down.
AAGTGGCGGCTTTATGCCAAACGATATGCGGAAGTAGGGAGATGAGCATTGATTACGAGCGTCCTTAAGCTTCCCAGGCAGCCCTGGGTAACCACGCTGCTGCTTGCACTATTTTGCCTGGCGGCAGCTGTTGTCCTGGGCCGGATGGCGGCGGACCCGAGCAAGCTGCGCCTGCTGGTCGCCGGCTCCATGATCATGGTGCTGTTCGCGTTCAGCCAAAGAAAGCCGACCGTCGTGATCTACCTGCTGCTGATGTATTTGCCGTTTCTAGGCTTCATCCGTAGGCTTCTTATTCCGGTTGCCGGCTGGAACTCGATGGATCCCTTCGTCGTTGTCGGTCCCTTCATGATTCTTGTACTGGTCTCCAAGTGGGTGTTCGACACCTATAAGAATAAGCTTCCGATTGAATACGATACCCGGCTGTTTCAGCTTGTGCGCTGGATGCTGCTGGTCGATCTCCTTCAGGTGTTCAACCCGATGCAGGGGAGCCTGTTTACCGGCTTCGCGGGCGTGATGTTCTATATTGTCCCTGTCTGCTACATGATCCTCGGCAGGCAATACATGGATGAGAAGAAGCTGAAATTCATCGCAGCCAGCGTATACGCGGTGGGCTTGATCTCCGCGGTGTACGGGTATAAGCAGTTTTTCTTAGGGTATTCGGATTTCGAGGATATGTGGATCGATCTTTCCGGCTATACGGCCTTGAAGGTGTACAGCGTGTTTCGGCCGATCTCTTTCTTTACGAGCGCCTCGGAGTATGCGCATTACCTAGGCATTGCCAGCATCATCGGCTGGGTGTATTTTCTGCGCAGCAAGAGCAAATCCGGCAAGCTGCTGTCCCTGCTCGGATTGGCCCTGCTGCTAAGCGCGATGTTCATCGAGTCGGCCCGGGGGATCATCGTGACCTCAGCCGCCGCCATGATGGCTATCGCCCTAATGAATGTACGAAAGGCTTCGCAGAAGCTGCTCGTCGGGCTGATGGCCGTGGTCGTCACCGCCGGGCTGGGGGTAGGCATGACCAAGCTCAACATGGAGAACGACCTGATCTACCATTCGGTCATCGGTTTGACGGATCCCTTCGGGGAGGAAGCGACGACGGTCGGGCATTTGGTGATGATGGTCGAAGGCTTTGCCAAAGGCATCGCGAATCCGCTTGGCCACGGTCTCGGCAGCACAACGATCGCCGCAGGCAAGTTCAATTCCATGACGGTCAGCTCGGAGGTCGATCTGAGCAACAAGTTTCTGGCGACCGGCGTGGTCGGCGGGGTCTTGTATACGATCATCATGATCAAAACGCTGACGCTGGCCTTTCGCGAGTCGCATCGAAGCAGTCTGCACCTGATGATTCTCGGCGTGCTCATCGCAGAAGGAGGCCAGTGGCTGAACGGAGGCCATTACTCCACGGCGGGCCTCATCTGGCTCATGATCGGATATATCGATAGGGAAAAGGGGAAATCAAGTGCGAATCGCGTGGATCGGCCCGATGCCGAATAACGGCGGAGGGGCTTCGGGAGTGGGCAGGCAGCTGCTGATGGAGCTGGCCAGGCAAGGGGTCGAAATCGACTGCTTCTTCCCCGGTGAAATCAAATATTTGCCGGAGGTGCTGCTGCGGCAGCCGAAGCTGCGCTTCTTCTGCCAGTCGTCCGGCTGGCAGTGGAACCGCTGGTACAGCCGGAACAATTATATGGCGTTTGTTACGGGCCAATACGCCAACCTGAAGTGCGAGATGAAGCTGGCGAGGAGGCTGATGCAGCAGCATGAGCTGAAGCCATATGATCTTGTCTACCAGTTCTCTCATATCGAGATGCACGCGCTGCGCAAATACAAGCGCAGGCTGCCGCCCATCGTGCTGCATCCGAGCGTCCATTCCGCAGGCGAGCTGCGGTGGCACCGGCGGGAGGCGCATCTGGCGAAGAGCTCCGAATCGCTGCTCACGAGAGCGGCGGTTCGCTGCATGCTGATGGCCCGGGCCAGCGTACAGAAGCGACACATCCGCAGCGCCGACTACGTGCTGAGCATCAGCCGCAATTTCGCGGCGGACCTGAGCACGGATTACCGGCTTCCATCCGAGAAGACGGATTACATCGTACCGAACCCGATCGATCTCGAGCGGTTCCGGCCCCCGGCCGCACCGCTTGCACAGCGGCTGGCCGGGCGGAAGGACGACCGGATCACGTTCCTGTTCGTGTCGCGGATTTCCGTCAGGAAGGGCACGGAGATGATCGTCGAGCTCTCGCACCGTCTGCAGGATCTGGGCGGGAAGGTACGAATTCTCGTGGTCGGCAACCATTCGCTCTGGTCCGATTACCGGGGCCTGCTGAACGGCCTGAATCCGGAGACGGCTCAATATATCGGCGAGGTGTCCGGCCAAGAGATGATGAATTTGTACCACACCGTGGATGCGCTCATTCAGCCAAGCCATTACGAGCCCTTCGGATTGACGGTCGGGGAGGCGCTGGCTTGCGGCATTCCGGTTATCTCGAGCGACAAGGTCGGGGCATCGGAGGGAGTAGACGAGACGTGCTGCCGGGTTTTCCCGGTCGGCGATATGGCGGAGCTGGAGCGCCATGCGCGCGCACTGTTCGAGGAGCTGCAGACGGAGAAGCGGGAGGAGATCGCCAAGATCGCCCGTACCGAAGCGGTCCGTTTATTTTCCCACACGACGATCGTAACGGATTTGATCTCCAAGCTGAAGGGCATGACGATGTCGCCGGACCGCGGTCAAGGCAGCGCCCGGCATCGAAGCAAACAAATCCATGATAAGCATGCTGCCGTGAGGTATTAATGGACGCACAAAGCACGACGGCAGCCCCCCGGGGGCAAGCCCGATTACTGATGCAAACCTTGCAGACTTTCCTGAGCATGTTCGGCGTACTGGCTATCAACGTGTTCTCGGCGATAATTTTATCCCGCGGATTGACTCCTGACGACCGGGGTGTCTACCTAGGGACTACGATGTGGAGCGGTTTTGTTGTCGGTATGTGCGACATCGGGATTTATATGGCCACCATTTATTTGTGGGGCAAATGTACGGATTCACAGCGCAAGAAGGACGTATTCGCCACGATGCTGGGCTGGGCTCTCGGCACCGGTGTGATCTGTGTCGGCATCGTTGCCGTGCTGGCGGACTACATGATCAAGGGGCATCTGAGCGAGCAGGAGCGAATCATGGCCTACGTCTACTTCGCTTCTTCGTTCGGAGGACCGGTCATCAGCATGCTGTCGGGCGTGCTGGCGGCGGAGCAGCGCTTTTCCCTGATCAATCTGGTGCGCATCGGGGTGCCGGCCGTGCTGACCTCTCTCTGGCTGGCGTATTTTCTGACCGGTGCCCTAAGCGTCAGCTTGTGTCTATTGACGAGCTCAGTCATCGCTACGGCGGGTATGGTTCCTTTCCTGTGGCAGGCGCGGGCGTATCTTCGGTCGCTTGGAAGGTTTCGCTGGGACATCTTTAAGGACGGTGCCTGGTACGGTCTGCGGGGCTACGGCGGCTCGGTAATCAATGTGCTTGGGGGAAGCGGGGCGCAAATCATGCTGTTCGCACTCACTCCAGCGTCGCTGGCCTTCTTCCAGACGGCCACCAGCGCTACCGGGGTGTTATGGGCGATACCGAAGGCGATCGGCATTACGAGCTTTCCGGATATGGTCAAGGAGCAGCCGCATTTGCTTCACGCCAAGCTATGCCGGTTTTTCCGGCTTGCGGCGCTGGCCACGGCTTGCTCCGCCTTGCTCCTGGGGCTTGCGGAGCCCATAGTCATCCCCTTTTTCTTCGGAGCGGCTTATACGGCTGCGGTGCTGCCGGCGCTCATCCTGCTGCCGAATGCGCTCTTCGGCGGGCTCTCCGATCTGCTTGGGGATGCGCTCAGCAGCACGGGCCGGACGCTGCACAATACGGTAGCCACCGGGGCCTATACGGGAGCGACGCTCGGAAGCATGCTCTTTACGCTGGATGCCTGGGGCATCGCCGGTGCGGCGTTATCCACGCTGATCGGGTTCATGATGAGCTTTCTGGTCCGCTTCGTGTGGTATCAGGTGGCGATCGAGCGGATCCGTCTGCGGGACATCGTTCCCGGTCCGGCCGATCTGCAGGAAATCACAAGCCTGGGGCTCGGAATTTGGCGCAAGGTTAGTGTGAAATGGAGAGGCAAGCTATCCGTCTAGAAGGGAGAACGCAGCTCATGCAATTCAGCGTGTGCATTTGTACCCGCAACCGGCCGCAAGATCTGTACAAGGCGCTCAAGTCGCTGGAGCAGTCGGAGGTGCCGGTCTATCAGATCGTCGTGTCGGACGACAGTACGGATCTGCGGACGAAGCAGCTGCTGGAGGCGTATTTTCCGGCGGTTCGTTATGTACCGGGTCCGAAAAAGGGGTTGTCCGCCAACCGGAATAACGCCCTTCGGGCGGTGACCGGAACCCATGTTCTTTTTATCGACGATGATGTCGTGCTGGCCAGGGACTTCTTCACCAGGATGAAGCAGGCGTTCCAGGAGCAGAAGGAGCCATACGGCGGCAAGCTCATTCTGACCGGGCTGGAGAATAAGAACGGCGTTATCATTTATCCGCACGATCAGACGTTCCTCGGCTTCCAGAACCGCAAGTACAAGGACGGCGAGGCGCTGAATACGATCGTCATCAACAGCACGGTGTTTCCGGCGCAGCTGTTTCGCGAGGAGCTTTTCGACGAGCAGTTGATTTACGGCTATGAGGAGGTCGATATGGCCACTCGAGCCGTGCGAAGGGGGTACCCGATCCGGCTGCTGGAAGGGGCGGTGAACTACCATTACCCGTCGGAGGTCAATCGGGACTACTACAAGCCCCATGTCGAAACGTCGAGGCTGTATGCGACCTTCAAGCGGTATTTATACACGGAGCGCAAGCGGCTGAAGGCCGTTGCTTTTCTAATGGTCGCCTTCCTCCATACGCTTCAGTATGGAGTCCGGTCGGAAGGGAAGAAGGGATTTGCCGGGGCGATGCGCTCCGTGCTCGGCTCGATGGGATACATCCGGATTCACCGGAAGCAGGGCAAGCACTCGGGCATGTCCGCATAAATGCTGCTCAGGAGGGTTCAAGTCATGCGCATATGCATGGTAAGTGAAGAGGAGATCGTCGGACCTTCGGCGATCATCCCGGGAGGCATCGGCCAGTACATACTGCGGTATACCCGCATGCTGGCGGAGAAGGGGCATGAGGTTACGATTTTGTGCCAATCGAAAAGCGCCTTCCAAAGCGGCGGCAGCGGCATCCGTTGGGTAGGGCTGCCGCGGAAGGGCAAGCTCCCTTGGGACGTTACGGTGTTTTTCTGGCTGCGGAAGCAGCGGTTCGATATCGTGGAATTCCCGGAGTGGGGCGGTCACGGGGCGATTCCCGCAATGCTGCTGCCGAAGAAGGCCGGCCGCATCATCACCCGCGGTCACGGCCACAACCTCTGGGTGCAGCGGGTGCACGGCCAACAGCAGGCCAAGGGCAAGCAGCATTATAAGGAATGGCTGCAGGTGCACTTCAGCTCGGGCGTGCTGGCGAACTCGGAATTCCTGAAGGAGGAATTCGTGCGCGACTTCGGCCTGCAGGCCTCCCGCATCGACGTATGCCATATCGGCATCGACCCCCATGCGATCGGTCATACGGAGGCGGTGAGGAAGAGCTTCCAGGGACCGACGCTCATCTATGTCGGGGGCATGGATCGCCGCAAGGGGGCGATCGATCTGGTGCGGATTCTCCCTATGCTGAAGGAACGGCTGCCGGAGCTGAGGCTCATCCTGCTCGGTCAGGACACACCGACCGGGCCGAACCGCACCTCCTACCGCGAGTACCTGATGGATACGGCCCGGCAGCTCGGCGTATTCGAGCAGATCGAGTTTATCCCGGCGACGCCGCGAACGCAGCTGCATCAGTACTACGGCCGGGCGAGCGTCTTCGTCTCCGCCTCCAGGGCCGAGACGCTCGGCATCCCGTTCCTGGAGGCGATGAGCACAGGGCTGCCGGTCGTCACTTGGCGGACGGGAGCGGCTCCGGAGCTCGTACGACACGGGGAGGACGGCTTCCTCTATGAGTTGGACGACAAGGAAGGCTTCGCTGCAGGCTTGCTGACGCTCCTGACGGATCCGAAGCAGTGGAGCCGCATGTCGGAGCAGGCGGTGGAGAATGTTAGGAGCCGCTTCATGGAGAAGGATATCTTGGAGCGGCAGGTGGCCTGGTACCACCAAATCTCGGGGTAAAGTAGGGTTCGTCATGACATTTGGACATTTACGGGAGCTCATTGCAGCAGATCTGTACCGATATGAGGGCAAGGTGAACCGGAAGCTGCTTCTTGCCAACCTCAGAAGCACGCCTGGGTTTCAGTATACGTTTTGGATGCGGGTGTGCCGTTATTTCGGGGAAGCCCGGCCGCATATCCTGAACAAGACCCTCTTCTTCGCCGCAAGGCAGATGCTCAAGCATTACCGCTACAAGCTGACGATAGATATCCCTTTCGGAACGGAGATCGGCAAGGGCTTCTATATCAGCCACTTCGGCGGAATCTTCATCAATCCGGAGGCGAAGCTCGGAAGGAATGTGAACGTCAGCCAGGGCGTCACGATCGGTCAGGCGAGCCGCGGTGAGCGGGCCGGCTGCCCGGTGATCGGCGACCATGTGTATATCGGCCCGGGAGCGAAGCTCATCGGCGCGATTCGCGTCGGGGATTACGCGGCTATCGGTGCGAACTGCGTTGTGACCAAGGATGTTCCGAGTCACGGCGTGGTTGTCGGCATTCCGGGCAAGGTGATCTCCTTGTGCGGCTCGGCGGGCTACATTCTGAACGACTGCGATGAGCTTAGAAGGCAGGTGGGCGGCGGGTGAGAATCGGCATTGTTACGCATAAGCTGCTGAAGGGCGACGGGCAGGCGAGAGTCAACTACGAGCTGGTAAAGGAGCTTCAGCGGAGAGGGCATCAGGTGACGCTGTTCTCCAGCAGCGTGACGCCCGAGCTGCTGGACCATGCCGGGACATCGTGGATTCCCGTGCCTGTGAAGGGCTGGCCCTCGCAGCTGCTCAAGAATCTGGTCTTCTCGGTCGTCAGCACAGCCCGGCTGCTTCCGCGCCGGCGCGAGCTCGATCTGCTGATGGTCAACGGCTTCATTACCTGGGTCAAAAGCGACGTGAACGCGGTGCATTATGTGCACGGCTCCTGGCTGCGATCGAAGGCACATCCCTTCCATCAGCGGAGGAATGCCTCCGGCTGGTACCAGCTGCTGTTCACCGGCGTGAATGCGCTGCTGGAGAAGGTGGCGTTCGCCCGCACTGACTACTTGGTTCCGGTGTCGGCCAAGGTGAAGGACGAGATCGAGGCGATGGGCTTCCGCAGGCCGGAAAGCACGAGGGTGATCTCCAACGGGGTGGATACGGATGAATTCACACCCCTCCGACGCGTAAGCCGGGCGCAGCTGGGTTTGCCGGAGCAAGTGCCTCTGGCCCTGTTCGCGGGGGATATCAAGTCGAGCCGCAAGAACCTCGACTCCGTGCTGAGGGCGATGACGGACGTCCCCGGGCTTCATCTGGCCGTGGCGGGACGAACGAAGGGCAGCCCGTTCCCGCAGCTGGCCGCGGAGCTGGGCCTCAAGGAGCGGGTCCATTTCCTGGACTTTCGCCGGGACATGGCCGATCTGATGAACAACGCCGATTTCTTCGTATTTCCTTCCCGGTATGAAGCCTGCACGCTGGCGGTGATCGAGGCGCTGGCCTCCGGGCTGCCCGTCATTACGACGTATCAGTCCGGCGTCTCCGAGCTGGTGGATACGGCTCCGAGCGCGGGGATTGTGCTGGAGGACGCCGAGGATGTCCGGGGACTGCGCGAGGCGATGAGACTGCTGACGGAGGATGCCGCGCTCCGCGAGCGCATGGGGGGCCAAGCGAGAAGCATCGCGGAGCGGCAGCGCTGGGAATCGGTTGCGGGCAAGTACATCGAGCTCTTCGAGGAGCTGCACGGGAACAAAACCGCCGGTCAAGCGGCAGCAAAGGGTGAGTGGGTTGAGCTTTACGAAAGAGGCCGGTAAATCCGGCGAGCTGCTGCATACGATTGTCATCTGCACGGCCGGGAGGCCCGAGGTGCTGAAGCGGACGCTGGAGCTGTTGCCCGGCAAGCTTACGCTTCCCGGGCGGACCGAGCTGCTGATTGTCAACAACGGACGCAGGGAGGAAACGCCCCTCATCCGCCATCACGTCCGTACAGCCGGTATCCCTTGCCGGGTAACCGTCGCGCACGAGCCGAAGCCCGGCTTGTCCAGCGCCCGGAACAAGGCGCTCCAGCTGGCCAAAGGTGGGATCATTACGATGCTGGATGACGATGCCTCTCCCGTCGACACCGCATGGCAGGAACGGCTGCTGCGGGTATTCCGGGAGCAGCCGGAGGTAGGCCTCTGCGGCGGGCCCTCGCATCTGGTCGTGCCGGAGGGCACCAAGCCGCAGCCCTGGTGGAGGTCGCCGCTCACGGATGAGCTTATGAGCTGCTTCCCCGGGCCGGAAAGCGGTCCTTGCGGGATCGATATGATCATCGGGGTGAACGCCTCATACCGGCGCACGGCGGTCCAAGGACTGCAGTTCGATGAACAGCTGGGCTGGAATGACGCGGCCTCGTCTCCGTTAGCCGGAGAGGAAACGCTGTTTAACAAGAGACTGCTGCAGAACGGCTGGAAGGCTTGGTTCGAACGGGAGGCACCGGTCCTTCACCGTATCGGCCGTAGCCGTTATCAAGCGGGATGGCCGCTTCGCCGCTCCTACATCGGGGGCCGGACCGCAGCCATGTTCGACATGATCACCAGCGAAGGTGCACAAGGCTCTCCGTTCAAGCAGCAGCCCGTATCCGATATGATGAAATGCTTAGTCCGAATGACCGTAAGGGCGCTGCAGGGCAAGCTGCCGCAGGCGTTTTCCCATGCTTGCCGGTTCGCAGCTTCCTGGGGCTACCTCTCCTTCCGCCGCGAATGGAGCCGCAGCAAAACGATGACTCCAATAGAGAGCAGGTGACGAATGACAAAGCAAAGTAATGCAAGCCATCCCCGCGTGATCGGCTTCGCTACACAGGGGGCCGGAGGCGATGACGAGCAACGGCTGCGGTCGCTGCTGTCGCAGATCCCGGACGCCGAGCTGTACGCCTTCGATAAGGGAAGCAAGCTGAGCAACACCCGGAGGCTGATCCGGCTTATGCTGGAGGAGCGTCCGGATTTGGTCGTCATGGAAGGCACGGGCATCGCCGGAGGGCTGGCTCTGCTCATAGGCAGCCTATTATCCAAGGTGCCCTATGTGGTGAGCAGCGGCGATGCCGTCGGACCGTTCGTGGCGGGCCAATATCCAATACTTGGTCCGCTGTTCACGATGTATGAGCGGCTGCTGTACCGCAGGGCCCTTGGCTTCATCGGGTGGACGCCTTATTTGGCCGGGAGGGCGCTGACCTATGGCACGCCGTTCAGCATGACGGCGGCCGGCTGGGCACCGTTCGCCTTCACGGAGGAAGAGCGTCAGGCCGCGAGAAGCCGTATCCGCAGCCGATACGGCATACCGGAGCATCACATTGTCGTCGGCATCGTCGGCTCACTTAGCTGGAACCGCCGTGTAGGCTACTGCTACGGCTTCGAGCTGGTGAAGGCGATGCGGCAGCTCCAGCGCCAGGACGTCACCGTGCTGATCGTCGGCGACGGCAGCGGACGGTCAAGACTGCAGGAGCTGGCTGCAGGCCATCCCGGCATCATCCTGACGGGACGTGTTCCGCGGGAGCAGGTGGCCGCTTACTTATCGGCGATGGATCTGGCCAGCCTGCCGCAAAGCGTCGATCAGGTCGGCAGCTTCCGCTATACAACGAAGGTCAGCGAGTACTGGGCGGCGCAGCTGCCTATCGTGACCGGCAAAATCCCCATGGCCTACGACTTGGGTCAGGATTGGATGATCCGTCTGAACGGGGCGAGGCCTTGGGAGGACACCTATATCCACGATATGAGGGGGCTGCTGGAGCAGCTGACGGATGAGCACATACAGGCATGGAAAGCCCGGGTACCCGCATATGTATCGGTATTCGATCAAGAACGGCAGATACGAAATGTTACCGAATTTGTATACGATATTCTAGAGGAAGCCCAAAGCACGTCAAGTAAACAAGAGGGACGGCGAGAGGTATGGACAGCAGCAACGCGCAAGGCGGCAAGCGAATCGAATGGATAGACACGGCGAAGGGGATCGGCATCGTGCTGGTCGTCCTTGCCCATACGTCGCTTGATTTTACATGGATCGGCAGCTTTATTAATTCGTTTCATATGCCGCTGTTTTTTTTCCTTTCAGGCTATTTGTTCTCGATGGATAAGTATGCAGGCTTCCCGGATTTCCTGAGCCGCAAGGCTCGAACGCTGCTGCTGCCCTATTTCGTTTTTGCTTGTTTGTCCTACGGCTATTTTCTCGCCAGATATCACTTCGGCAGCGCCGAGTATTATCAGGATTTGAATATCGTCCAGCAGCTGGTTGGGATCGTTTATTCGGCGGGAACGAGAGAGTGGATGGATTTCAACCTGCCGCTTTGGTTTCTCACGTGCTTGTTCGTGGTAGAGGTGCTCTTTTATACGATGAAAAAGGCATTCCGCTCCCCCGCCGCCTTGGCGTTCGTTCTGTTGATCTGCTCCGCTGCCGGATATGCCGACGGCCTGTGGAACCCGGTAAAGCTTCCCTGGGGCGCGGATGTGGCTCTGACGGCCATCGTTTTTTTCGGGATGGGCCATTTGCTCAAGAATGGATATAGCAAGCTGTTAACGATGTCCTTGACGATACGAATCGTATCAACAGTACTATTTCTTCTAATCAACCTTCTCATTATCGATCAACGCATGAACCTGAATATGAAGGTTCACGGACACTATTTCGACTTCTATCTCGGAGCGCTCGCGGGTCTCACGGGCTGCTTGCTGCTCTCCAGCATGCTCCGGTCGGGGCTGCTGCGTTACTTTGGAAATAACGCCTTATTATTAATGGCTTTACATATGCCGCTGCTCAATATTTCCACCAAGCTGCTGTCGCGTCTTCCTTTCAGCGCTTCAGGCTATAAGCTTGAGCTGCTGCGAGTGCTGCTTACTCTTGTCCTGGCTTCTCCTGTCATGTATGGAATAAACCGCTTCTTTCCGTTTCTGCTCGGAAGAAGGCTGCGGCATCCTTTCCCTTGGAAGCATGCTGCCGGATGGTTTGTACGTGCAACGCATAAATAAATCCTGACAAACAAAGGAGACATCGTATGAAAACGATTCTAGTCACCGGCGCAGGGGGATACATCGGATCCACTTTGGTGCCGAAGCTGCTGCTCAAAGGCTATCGGGTGCTCGCGGTCGACCGGTATTTCTTCGGGACGGATAAGCTGGAGGCGCATGAGCATCTTACTTTGATTAAAGAGGACACGCGCAGGCTCGGCACGCAGTATTTTGAAGGTGTGGACGCGGTGATCGATCTGGTGGCGATATCGAACGATCCGAGCGGAGACCTGTTCCCGGTAGCGACTTACGAAATCAATCACATGTCGCGCTTGAATACGGCCCAAACCGCCAAGAGGATGGGGGTCAAGCGATATATTCTTCCCTCCTCCTGCAGCATTTACGGCTTTGTCGAAGGGGATCGCGTCGTCGATGAACGCTCCGGTACGAATCCGCTGACCACCTATGCCAGGGCGAACGAACGGGCGGAGCAGGATATTCTTCCGCTCGCGGATGATGATTTCACCGTCGTCGTGCTTCGGCAATCGACGGTGTACGGCTATTCCCCCCGCATGCGGTTCGATCTTGCTATTAACTCGATGACCATGGGGGCTTGGGAGGACGGCGTCATCCCGCTGAACCGGTCGGGAGAGCAGTGGCGCCCGTTCGTGCATGTGCAGGATACGGCGGAGGTGATGTGCCTGATGCTGGAGGCCGAGCAGGAGCGGATCAACGGCCACATTTTCAACGTGGGCTCGAACGGGAGCAATTACCAGCTGGGACCGCTGGCCGAAGAGATTGCTGCGGCTCTTCCGGTTCAAGTGCGGATCGAATGGTACGGGGATCCGGACCACCGCTCCTACCGGGTCAATTTCGATAAAATCGAACGTACGCTGGGCTGGAAGGCACAACGTACCGTGGCGGACGGGGCAAGGGAGATTTACGATGCCTTGTTCTCGGGACGCATCAGCAAGCGCGAGCAGACAATCACGCTGAAATGGTACCAAGAGCTGACGAAGTGGCACAAGATTGTAAAGGAATGCGAAATGTACGGCGGAATTGTCGAGATCTAGCTAATGGCGGCGGCACTAGGAGAACTATAAAACAATGAAGGTTGGGATAGCGGTATGTGCGGAATCGTAGGAGGCATCAATTACAGCCTGGAGACCTTGTACAAGGGCTTGCAGCTTATGGAGCATCGCGGACCGGACGATTACGGTCTGGAGGAGGTGGCGCCCGGTCTTGTTCTCGGTCATCGGCGGCTTGCGATCGTCGATCTCAGCCGCAACGGCAGACAGCCGATGCAGACGGAGGACGGCCTTGTTTCCATTACCTTCAATGGAGAGATTTACAATTATCCGGAGCTGAAAAAGGAGCTGGCCCCGCGATACCCGTTCCGCTCTACGACCGATACGGAGGTGCTCTTGTACGGCTATGTCGAGTGGGGGATGGAGGGGCTGCTGGAGCGGGCTCAGGGCATGTTTGCCTTCGCGTTATACGATCAACGGAAGGAAACGCTGTATCTGGCCCGGGACCGCTTCGGCAAGAAGCCGTTGTTCTATACCCATGAGGGCGGCAGGCTGCTGTTCTCCTCCACGCTTCCAAGCTTGCTCGGCTGTAACGGCCGGGTACCGGAGATCAACCCCCTCGCGTTGGACGATTATTTGACGTACATGTGCGTGCCGGGGGAGAAGACGATATTCCAAGGCGTGCACAAGCTGCCCCCGGCCAGCTTCCTTACTTACCGGAGGGGCAGCTGCAGCATCCGTCCCTACTGGAACTTGTCCTTTGCGAGCAAGGTGAAGATGTCGGAGGAGGAGGTGCTGGACGAACTGGACCGCCTGGTCCGCTCGGCCGTCCGGCGCCGCATGATCAGCGATGTGCCTCTTGGCGCCTTCCTTAGCGGCGGTGTGGACTCCAGCCTCGTTGTAGGCGTGATGGCAACGCTGTCGGATAAGCCGGTGAAGACCATTACGATGGGCTTCGACGAGGCGCAATTCGACGAACGGGCCGAGGCGCGCCTGGTCAGCGAGCGGTGGGGCACGGCGCATCATGAAGAGGTCATCCGGCCGCAAACGTCCGCGATTTTGCCGGAGCTGATCTACCATGCCGGCGAGCCGCTGGGCGACTCCTCGATGCTGCCGACCTATTACGTCGCCAAGCTGGCACGCAAGCATCTGACCGTCGTTCTGAACGGCGACGGGGGCGACGAGCTGTTCGCCGGCTACGCCCGCCCGATGGTGGAGCGGCTCGCATCGCCATACCGCAGCCTCGTGCCTGCTCCGATCCGCAGGCAGCTGCATGCCTTGCTGGAGGGCGGCGGCAAGCCGAGATTACGGTCGCTTAGCGCAATGAAGCAGGTCATCCGGGCCGGAGCCCGGTCCGCGCGGGATTCGTTTATCTTTGACCGGGCTTTGCGATCCAGCCGCAGCGAGCTGTACACCGCCGAATACCGCAGCCAGCTGGCCGGGTACCATCCCGACCAGGTGTACCAGGCGGTCTGGGATCGTGCCGAGGCCAAGGACAACGTCGACCAGGCGATGTATGGCGACCTGATGACTTACTTGCCTGATGAGCTGCTCGTCAAGATGGATACGATGACGATGGCGCACTCGCTGGAAGCGAGGTCACCGCTGCTGGATACGGAGCTTGCAGAGTTTTCCGCGCGGATCCCGTCGCCGCTTAAGACGAAACATTTTCAAACGAAGTATTTGCTCAAGAAGCTCTCGGAGCGGTATGTGCCCAAGGAGGTGCTGTACCGGCCGAAAAAGGGCTTCAATATGCCGATGTCGGCGTGGCTTCGCGGCGAGCTGAACGGTCTCGTGCGCGAGACGCTGTTATCGGAGAAGCTGAATGCCAGAGGCTACTTCAACCGCGCGGTTATCCGGAGATGGCTTGAAGAGCATGAGCAGGGCAAGGCGGATCACGGCCAGAAGCTGTGGTCCCTTTTTATTCTGGAGCTGTGGTTCCTGATGTTTGTAGACGGCAAGCTGAAGCGATCGGATGCGCTGGTCTCGGCGAGTCCGGTGACGGTGTAATCCAAGCGGGATGCGGGAGTGAAGCAGACAATGAAAATTTTAGCGACCGGTATGGAATGGTTCGAGCATATCCCCGGCGGATTGAATCAATATTATGCCGATTATTTGAAGGCCATGGCCGCTTACGGTCATGAGGTGGAGGGGCTGCTGACAGGAGAAGGCCAAGCGCTGCCTCCTGCGCCGGCTTACATCAGGGATGTGATGCACGGCGATGCCAAGCTGACGACCTTAAACCGGATCCGATCGTTTTACCGGGCGGGGAAGGAGAGGGCCGCCGCGTTCCGGCCGCAGGTGTTCAATCCGCATTTTGCCCTGTATGCTTCGCTTCTGTCCCGTTCGGCCATCCCAAGCCATATCCCTATCGTGACCCACTTCCACGGTCCTTGGGCGCATGAGTCGATGGTGGAGGATATGGGCGGAGCCAAGCTGCCGAATCTCCTTCGGTTTGCTGTGAAAAAGAGCATCGAGCAAAATGTCTACCGGCGCTCGGACGCGTTTATCGTGCTGAGCGTTTACTTTCGGGACGTACTGTCCCGCGAGTTCGGCATTGACGAAAGCAGGATCCATGTGATCCCGGGAGCGGCGGATATCCATCGGTTCAGGCCGGCTGAGGACCGTGAGGGTGTTAGGCGGCGGCTCGGGCTCGCGCCGAATGCCCGTGTGCTGTTCAGCGCAAGAAGGCTGGTGCGTAGGATGGGCATCGATCAACTCATTCGAGCGATGCGTCAAGTGTGCGCAGCCGTACCGGACACCGTGCTTCTTGTAGCCGGGGCAGGACCGCTGGAGGAGGAGCTGAAGGCGTTGATCGCGGAGCAGAGCTTGCAGGGCAGCGTCCGCATGCTGGGCCGCGTCTCGAACGAGGAGCTGGTGGACTGGTACCAGGCGGCTGATCTCAGCATCGTCCCGACCCTTACGCTGGAGGGCTTCGGCTTGGTCACCACCGAAGCGTTAGCTTGCGGTACCCCCGTGCTGGGTACGCCCTACGGCGGAACCAAGGAAATTCTGGAGGGCCTGTCCGAGCAGCTGTTGTTTGCGGACCACTCGCCGGAGGCGATGGCCCAGAAGCTGGTGTCCGTTCTGACGGGGGAGTGCCCGATTCCGTCGCGGGAGGCATGCCGCGATTATGTGCTGCAGCACTATACCTGGCCCCGTATTGCGGCTTGCGTAACGGAAGTGCTCGAGCAAGCTATTCAATTGCGAAAGGAGCATGCAGGCTATGAAGGTAGCGTTCTATAACCATACCAGCACCGTTAGCGGAGCGGAGATCAGCCTTCTGCTTACCGCGCGGAACATGATGAAGGCGGAGCCGGTCATCTTCGCCCCGGAGGGGGAGCTGCTTCAGCGGGCTCGTGAATCGGGCGTGCAGGCCGTGGCGATCCCAAGCTACCGGGCAAGGCTGTCGAAGAATCCGTTTAAGCTCCTCCTCCACATGCTGGGAATGCTGTGGGCAGGCTTACAGCTGGCCGTCATCCTGCGCAAGCATAAGGTTGAGCTGATCCATGCCAATTCCTTACGGGCCGGCATTATGGCGGCGCTGTTCGTCTGGCTGCACCGGTGTCCGCTCGTCTGGCACGTTCGGGATATTCCGCCGTCAGGGTTGATCGGTAAGGCGATCAACCGGTTGGCGAGTCTTACCGTAACGGCGATCATCGGCATCTCCCAGCCGGTGCTGAACGGCTTCGACCGAAGCCGGCTTCACGGCCGGATGTTCCTCGTCCACAACGGTGTGGAGCTGCAGGAGCTCACCGAAATGGAGCGCCGACGCAACCGCAGGCAGCTGCGTGAAGAGTTCCAAACACCGATGAAGAGCAAGGTGATGATCATCGTTGGGCAGATTACCCCTTGGAAGCGCCAATCCGATGCGGTGCTTGCCGCCAAACAGCTGCTTGAGCAGGGGCAGGACGTGTATTTGTGGGTTGTCGGCGAAGCGAAGTTCCGCAAAGAAAATACGGACTATTATCTTGGCTTGCGCAGGCTGGCGGCAGACCTCGGCATCGAGGAGCGCGTCCGCTTTACCGGCTTTCGACAGGATGTAACGGAGATCTGCTGTGCGGCGGATCTCCTTTTATTATGCTCGGATAACGAGCCGTTCGGCCGGGTGATTATTGAGGCGATGGCCCAATCCGTGCCGGTTGTCGCTACCGATGCCGGGGGCGTTCCGGAGATTATCGACCATGAGTATTGCGGCCTGCTCTACGAGGTGGGCGATATCGACGGGCTGGCGCGATGCGCCGGCCAGCTGCTGCAAAGCCATGAGCTTCGGCAGCGCTTGGGGGGTCTTGCCAAGGAGCGGGCGAAGGAACGGTTTACGATTCAGAGCACAGTGGCCAAGGTGGAGAGCGTCTATCAAGCGATCACCGCACCGGCCGGCCGATACCCACTGCCGCTGGAGCGCAAAGGAAAGGAGATTTCCTGATGAAGCAGCCGCTAAAGGTGGCCATCGTGCATGATTACCTCAACCAGATGGGAGGAGCGGAGCGCGTTGTGGGGGTGCTGCACCGGATGTTTCCCGAAGCGCCGATCTACACCACGATTGCCGATCGCCGGAAGCTGCTTCCGGAGCTGCAGGGGGCGGACATCCGCACGACCTGGATGCAGAGCATCCCCGGCATACTGCGGCGATTCAAGCACTTCTTCTGGCTGTACCCGTTCGGTGTCCGCTCCATGGATCTGAGAGGCTATGACCTTGTGATCAGCTCCAGCAGCGCTTATGCCAAAGGGATTACCGTGAAGGGGGATACGCGGCATATTTGCTACTGCCACACACCGATGCGGTTCGCCTGGGATTTCGCCACATACATGGAAGGCAATGAAGCATCGCCCGTGCTCAAGGCGGCGGCCCGCCTGCTGATCAAGCCGCTGCGCTGGTGGGATCGCGCCACCTCCGCCCGGGTTCATCAGCTTGTGGCTAACTCGACGATTGTGCAGGAGCGCATTCAGCAGCATTACGGCCGAAGCGCGCCGGTCATTTATCCTCCCGTCAACGTCTCGCGCTTCGAGGTGTCCAAGGAGCCTCCGGGCGATTATCTTCTTGTCGTCTCCCGGCTTGTCTCATATAAGCGGATCGATCTCGCAGTGGAGGCCTGCACCCGTATGGGCAAGCGGCTGATCGTCATCGGAGACGGGCCCGACCGGGACCGATTGAAGAGGCTTGCGGGTCCGACGGTACAGTTTCTCGGACGCCTGCCGGACGGGGAGGTGGTGCGCTACATGCAGCATTGCGAGGCGTTCTTGTTCCCGGGGCTGGAGGATTTCGGCATCACGCCGCTGGAGATCAACGCCTGCGGCCGCCCGGTGGTGGCTTACCGGGGAGGAGGGGCACTGGACACGGTCATCCCTCAGGTTAACGGCCTCTTTTTCTCAGAGCAAACGGTAGAGTCGCTGGAGCATGCGCTGCGAAGCCTCACGCATTACGCTTGGGATTCCGCGCAAATCCGCAAGCATGCGGAGCAGTTCAGCGAGGAGGTTTTCATCCGGAACCTCGCCTCCTTGATCGAGGGGCAGCTAAGCTCGCGCAATCCGGCGGCACGCCCCGCGGTTCCTGCGCTGGCACATAAGAAAAAAGGAGCGGTGTTATGAAGCTGGTACTGTTATCCGGAGGCTCAGGCAAGCGGCTGTGGCCCTTGTCCAATGATATGCGATCCAAGCAGTTTCTGAAGGTGTTACGGGGGAAGCACGGCCGGCTGGAGTCCATGGTGCAGCGTGTGTGGGGGCAGCTGAGCGATGCGGGGCTCGCCCGGGACGCTTATATTGCTACCGGCAGGGGGCAGGCTGACATGCTGCAGAGTCAAATCGGCAGTGAGGTGCCTGTCATCATCGAGCCGGATCGGCGCGATACGTTTCCGGCCATTGCACTCGCTGCCACCTATCTATACTCCATGGAGGGCGTGAGCTTAAACGAGGTCATTACCATTTTGCCGGTAGATCCCTATGTGGAGGACTCCTTTTTCGAAAAAATGAAGGATTTGGAGCAAATCATCCGGGATACCGGGGCGGAAGTAGCGTTGATGGGAGTAAGGCCGACCTGTCCGTCGGAGAAATACGGCTATATCGTACCGGAGGAAGGAGCTGTTCGGGATGCGGCTTGGAAACGGGTGAGCCATTTTGCCGAGAAGCCTTGCGAGGAGAAGGCGGAGGAGCTGATCGGGCAGCAGGCGTTATGGAACTGCGGCGTATTCGCCTTCAAGCTGGATTATCTCATCAATCTGCTGATAGCCAAAGGATTGCCGATTCAGTACGAGGCCATGGCCAAGGTGTATGACAGCCTGCCGTCGATCAGCTTCGACTATGAGGTGCTGGAAAAGGCGAAGCGGCTTGTCGTCACTTCGTATGAGGGCTGCTGGAAGGATCTCGGCACCTGGAATACCTTGACGGAAGAGGTGCAGGTGGACGTGATCGGCAAAGGGACCATCAGCCCCGATTCACATGGGACGCATGTCATTAATGAGCTCGACATTCCCGTAGCGGTGCTCGGCGTGTCGAACGTCATCGTTTCCGTTAGCCCTGACGGGATTCTGGTGTCCGATAAGCATGCGAGTCCGAGAGTGAAGGAGCTGATCAAGAACCTCGATCAGCGTCCGATGTACGAGGAGCGCCGCTGGGGCTCCTACCGGGTGCTGGACTACAAGCGTTTTCCTGACGGTCAGGAGGTGCTGACCAAGCGTATCGTCATCTCGGCAGGACGGAATTTGAGCTACCAGCTGCATGAGAAGCGAAGCGAGGTGTGGACCGTCATTTCCGGGTATGGGCAGGTTGTCCTGAACGAGCGAATTCATCCGGTTCGAGCGGGCGACGTGCTCAAGATCCCCGTAGGCACAAGACACAGCATTCGGGCTACGGAAGACCTGGAGATCATTGAGGTGCAGTCCGGAAGCGAGCTGACGGAGGAGGACATTGTCCGGCTCAGCAGCTCATGGGATGAAATCATCCTGATGCTGCCTTAGATCGGAGCGGAAGCTCGGAATAGGAGATGAGCCAGATTGAAGCGATGAAGTACCCGATCAAATGGGGGATCCGTTATGGAGACCGTACCTACTTGGAAGTATACGGAAAAAAGAGGGCTTATGACCTTCTATACAGTCTAAGCAGCTGCGTGAACGGACTTACGGTCGTGCCTCTGCATCCGAAGAAAAAATGGAACAAATACAGCAGGAAGTGAGACTCGCATGAGAAAAATACGCTATGCTTTACCGCTGCTTTGCTGGGTGCTTTTGCTTGCTGTGTTATCCTCTCAATCGTATCATAAACAAACGATTATTCCTTATCTTAAGGGAAAAGTGACGAAGCAGGAGCTTAGCGCGAAGGTACCCGATCTTCGCTTCCGCTACGGAAGGGATATGATTCTGGCCAAGCAGTCGCCCTATGAGTTCGTAGAATTCGTCTTTCGCAAGGCGGCCCATCTGTTCGTCTATGCCATGCTGGGAGGCTTAGGGTACATCGCGCTGCTTCCCTATCGGCTGCCCAAGGGACTGCGATTTCTGCTCGCCTTCCTGCTTGTGGCGTTTCCGGCCTTCCTGGATGAGCTGAACCAGACTCACAGCACCATGCGTAAAGGGACGCTGCAGGATGTTGGTCTGGACTGCGTAGGAGGACTCATCGGGCTGTTGTTATGTAAGTCGGCGGCTGTGTTTTGGCAGAGAACAAAAAGCAAGGCCGTCTCCTCCTAGGGGACGACCGGACGCTTTTGGGAAGCAGTAAATAATATTTAATAAGAATCGACACATTCAACTGAAACTTTTTCCATTCGACATACACAAAACTACAACGAGGAACCGCGAGAACGGTTATAATGTGATTTATTCTTACATATATAAAGGAAGATTGCCGTTGACCTTATTGCTTCTTCTTGCGCTGCTACTTGCCTCTCTCGTCGTCTATTGCTTGTTCATCCTCCCGACACAATGGCTGAAGATCGAGCGTGTCCGACATCCGTTGAACCTGCAATTGACCATTCTGCAGATCAGCGACCTGCATGTGGAAATGCTCAGAGTTTCGCCTGAACGCCTGCTGAAGCTCATTCACAAGGAAACACCCGACCTGATTGTTCTTACCGGCGATTTTACCCGCAAGGAACGTTACCTCCCGCGAGTAGAGCAGTTCTTGACACGGCTCAAAGCATGCGGAATTCCCATGTATGCCGTACTCGGCAACCATGATTATAAAATGAACGATGTTCGTATGCTGCTTCGGCTGCTTGCCCGGCTGGACATTCGCGTGCTGCGGAACGAATCGCTTCAGATGGATGGCTTCCAGCTGGTGGGCATCGACGATTACGGCAGCGGCCACAGTCGTTTACCGGCTGCATTTCGCAAGGTAAAGCCGAATGTGCCCGCCATCATCCTGACCCATGATCCGAACGTAGTTTGCGAGCTGAGAAAGCCGTACAGCTATTTGATGTCAGGTCATTTGCATGGCAAGCAGTTTAACCTGCCCTTTTTCTTTGCAATCAAACGGAAAGGAGCTCTGCCTTCGAAAGGAATTTACAAGGGGCTTCACCAGGGGAACTTCGGGACCTTTTATATTTCGAAGGGAATCGGTCAGGCGGGATTGAATTGCAGATTCATGGTAAGAAGTGAAGTAACACTTCATTATCTTTAAGAAGAATTTATTTTAACTTAGCTGTATTCGACAAAACGAACGGGAATAACTGACAGTCTTTTCCACCATCTTTATATATAATACATACGGAATGAGTAAGTATTCGCCAGAGTAAAGGATGGAGAGTGCTAAATGATGGAAGTTTCAAAAAAGACGATCGATATTCGCAATATATTGACAGGTCTTAACATCAGCATGGAGAAGCTTCTTGAATCGGATGTACTGGATCAACACAGGATCGAGAATCGGATGGCTTACTCTTCCGCAGAATTGCCCCCTCCGTACGAATCCGAGACCTCCTCTGCCGTACCCTCCTGACGAATTCGGTAACGTTCCGTTCCCCGCACAGGCGGTTTACTTCGAATTCAAAGAACGCTCCGCACGAATGAAAGCGATGAAACGTTTGGTTTCTTCCGGCGTCAGGACGTATCCGTCAATCTTCAAGTTCAATTTCTCCATGATCGCCTCGTCGGAAAGCTCCAAATCGTTGACAAAGCCGAGCACATCCTTATCCAAACTGCTTCCTGTTTCGTCGCTGCGCCCCATTAAATAATCAATCGATACTCCAAAAAAATCGGCGATTTTCCGAATCGTATCATAGTCCGGCTCTCTGCGATTATTCTCGTAATGAGATAAGGCAGCACGAGTAATTCCAACTTTGCTCGCCAGTTCCTCTTGTGTCAGCTTTCTGTCATCCCGCAGGCTCGCGATGCGATGTCCGTATTTCATCTGATCCAAATCCTCCCGTGTTAGCTGACTAGTAATGGAAATATTATACCTTATGAAAGTCCTACACGTAAAACAACTCAATGATACAGTTCGTATAATATTAATTGTTTTGTGGGGTAGTTAACCGAATTTTCACTTGATATAGTAACAATATGTATAATTTATATGGTTAAAAATGTAAGATATGTTAGTTCATATAGGTCCTACATCCCAAATCTAGAGGCATCCGGTAGGCTCTCTTTCATTAATTACCCTCTATTTCTTACTGCGAAACAATATATTTTTGATACAAAAAGTATCTTAATCTTAGGTATATTTTCGTGTCGTTACGGTTACTTTTCGCGCTATCCTTCCTTGCGTTATACTGGAATGAGTGTTCATTCTTAGGAATTGCGGAGGGGAAACGATTGGATACCGTTACACATACGTTATTCGGCTTAACCTTATATGGAGCTGTCGATAAAAGCCGAATGTCCAGGAAGGAAAAGCAATCCTTGCTCTTCACGGCGCTTGCGGGCTCGCAAATTCCCGATATTGACGTGATCTCCGCTTGGTGGGATACGGCAGGGAGATATCAAATGTGGCACCGCGGATTAACCCATTCCGTGTTTCTGGTGCCGGTGTGGGCTGCGCTACTGTCCGGCTTGTCCCATCTCTTCTGGAGAACGGGGATGCGGCGTTGGTTTTTGTTCACGATGCTGGCTGTATTTATTCACGATTCCAGCGATCTGTTCAATGCCTGGGGAACAGGCTATTTCGAGCCGTTGTCAAACATGAGAATTACCTTTGGAACGATTCCTATAGTCGATTTGGTATTCTGGGCGCTGATGCTGGGCGGATTACTTGTCGTTCGCTTCGGACGCGGACGTATGAAATCTCATCAGGTATATCGCGCTGTATGGGGGCTCATGCTGCTGCACGTTGTGCTGCAGTCGGTTCAAGGCTCTGTGCTCTATGAGCAGGCCAAGGGCCAGTATGAGCAGGTCGCGCTGTCTGCCGATTTTGTTCCGGGCGTGTTCACGGTGGTAGGGAAGAGCGGGGAGCAGGTGGTCCTGTCGAAGGGGTCGGTCTGGAGCAAGCCGCAGCCTGTAGTCGAGCTGAGGTCTGCAGAGAACGCGGAGCTGGGGCCGCTATTTGCGCAGAATCCTAAGGCGGCTACACTTCTCGAGTGGTCCCCGTTTGTAGTCATCGTAGATGACGAGCAGCGGCTCGGTCTGTACGATCCGCGATTTTACCGTAACGGAGAGTCGTTCTTGTTCGAATATATAGGGAAGAAATAATGAGTGAAAAGCCGGATAGCCGAAAACCAACAATTTCAGCATAGCTTCAGCTTCTCTTCAGCGTATTTTCAGGCAAGCCGCTTACTATTGTAGGGGGAATTTCCTACAGATGGGAGTGGTAGTGTTGAAACGCCTGATGCTGATCACGCTGGTGACCATCTTTTGTATGTGTACCGCACTGCAGCCCAGTAGGGCTGCGGCTGAGCCGCCGCAATGGACGCAGCATCGAATAATCGCCCATGCCATGGGCGGGATTAGCGGAGCTGAATATACGAATTCCTATGAAGCCTTTGTGGTCAATTACGAGAAGGGACATAGGGTATTTGAAGTCGATCTGATTTTGACGGGGGACGGAAAGCTGGCCGCCAGACACGACTGGCTTCCCTATACGGCCGATCTTTTGAAGCAAAGTCTGCCGGAAGACCGAATCGGAGAATCGCTTAATCTAAGGGAATTCAAAAGCGCCCAAATTTTGGAGAAGTATAAACCGCTGTCGTTTCGGGATGTAGCCAAATTAATGCAGCAGTACCCGGATGTATATATTGTTACCGATACGAAGGAAACGGACGTTGAGCTGGTCCGCAAGCAATTTGAATATATCAGGCAGATTGCGAATGAAGTGGAGCCATCCATTTTGGAGCGGTTGATCCCGGAGATTTATACTCCCCAGATGTATGATGCCGTGATGGAAATTTATTCTTTTCCGAACCTGCTGTACTCGCTCTATTTAAGTGATGAGCCGGTAGCGCAGACGGTACAATTCGTAACCGATCATCAGATTCGGACAGTAGCCATGCCTGTGGAGCGAGTCTCCCTCATTCCAGAGCTGGTCTCCGCTCTGCACAAGGCCGGAGTGAAAATATACACTCACACCGTAAACACCCAGGAAGAGATTCAAACGCTAAGCGAGAAGGGTGTTTACGGCGTGTACACGGACTTCTTGCCGAACCGAAGCCGGTATTTTACGGGGGCCGTCCAAGCGTTGTCGTCCATAGAATCGGAGACATCCGAGTTTACGGATTTCTGGAAGGATAGCCGGATGTTTATCATGGTATTTTTCATGATGCTGGCATTCTTCATGTACCGCAACCGGCAGATGGAAAGGCTCCACTGAAACGCGAACACAGCATAAATCGTATATATCCTTAATGAATTCATGTTGTGGGGTGAGCTATGGCGGCGATAGGAGTTTTGCTTGTTCTAATCGGGCTGCTCATGATGATCAAACCGTCAGTCCTGTGGGCTGTTACGGAAAGCTGGAAGTCCGGTGATGCCACGGAGCCTTCTGTTTTGTATTTGTGGTCTACCCGACTGGGTGGGGCGTTAATGACCGTAGCTGGCGCAGCGGCAGTCGCTGCCGGGCTCTTGGAATAAGGAGGAGCTGCGTGAATTGGATAGCCAAACAGCCCTACTATAAGGTGGAGAGGAAAGTGGAGGGCTCCGAGCAAACCACGGTCACCGATCATCGTGAAATGGTTCTATATCCCGATAAGCTCGTAACCCGGAACCGGGCTTTTCCGGTTGCGGAAGTGTTCGACGCCTCCTACCGGCACATGGGTGGAACGGACGGGATGTTATATTTATACACGAGCCAAGGCGTATTCTCCTATACGTTGAAGGATCGTCCGGACGCCTTCATTGCTGCATTCAAACAATTAAAAACGCAATGGTAAGGTACGATGGCAGCCCTAGGGCTGCTTTTTTCTGCTGGCCTGCTTGCAATAGCGCGAACGGTCGAAACAGGGTAAAATGAAAGGGAGTCTGGGTTAGGGGCTGCAGATTGCAGCCGTACTGCCAATTCACATTATTATGAAGCAGCATGGGGGATCGAATGAAGCATTTATCTGAAGCGCGAAAAGAGCAGCTGGAGTATACCGGCATTACGGACGAAGATTTATCACTTTTGCAAAAGCAAGAACCGGTATTCCAAGCGGTGGTTGACAAGCTGGTGGACGAGCTGTATGACCGAATCATGAAGAAGCCGCAGCTCAGGCAAATCATAGAAAAGCACAGCACAGTAGATCGGCTGAAGGAAACCCAGCGGTGGTACTTTTTATCGCTAACGGCGGGAATCATTGATGAGGAGTTTATTAACAAGCGGATCTTTATCGGGCAAGTCCATTCCCGAATCGGGCTGGACACGCAATGGTACTTAGGGACTTATATGCTGTATTTGGAATTGGCTACGCGATATTTCAAGCAGGCGGCACCGGAGGCATGGCTGCAGATCATTCACTCGCTGACCAAAATGTTCAATCTGGACTCTCAGCTTGTGCTTGAGGCTTATGAAATAGAAGAGAAGAAGAAGATTCAAACCCTGGCCGATGACCAGGCCCGCCTGCTTAAGGGTATCAACGCAGCCGTACAGGATCTTGCTTCGATGATGGTGCAGCTGAGCGGCAGCAGCCAGTCCGTAGCCGATTCCGCCATCCGGACCGCCGAATCGCAGGAAATTGCCAACGGCATGGTACATTCGCTGTCGAAGGAAGTTGATCACATTGAAGAGATGGGTACGCTGATTAAGGAAATTTCGGATCAGACGCACCTTCTTGGCTTAAACGCTGCAATTGAAGCGGCAAGGGCCGGTGAACAGGGCCGCGGCTTTCAGGTGGTCGCCAATGAAGTGCGCAAGCTTGCCGGGGGCTCCAAGGAAGCGCTCTCTCAAATACAAGAGAAGGTTAGCGTGATCTCTAAGCTCCTTAGGGAACTTGAACGCGAATCGGAGAAGACCACGGCGCAATCGCAGACACAGGCAGCCAGTGCGGAGGAGCTTTCTTCTTTCGTTCAAATGATCGAGAAGGTAACTGCCGACCTGGAGCAGCTGCAATAAAGATAAGCCGCCCCCCGAACGTATCGGCAGGGCGGCTTCGGTATGTTACTTGGCTATAATGGTGTAACGTCCGGAGCCCACCTCGAGCTCAACCTGATTGTTGAAGGTGTTTACGCTGAGTACGCCATCGGCTGCAGATGCACTTCGCCCGTTCACAAGAGGAGTTGGGGTTCCGGTAGACGAGAATCGAATGAGGGCGGTAGTGTTGGCAGGGACTTCGAAAGAGTAGGTTATGGAGCCGTCCCCCGCTTTGCTCCATTCGCTGCGAATGACTCCGTATAAGGAATCCAAGGCTGCCCGGGCATACGTTAGTCCGGAGTTCGGGTTCGGCTGAAGCACGATCCTTTTGTAGCCGGGGAGCCTTTCATCCAGCTCAATTCCGCATACGACGCGGTACAGCCAGTCTCCGATCGCCCCATAAGCATAATGATTGTAGGAATTCATGTTGTCGCTCCAGAAAGAACCGTCCTCCTTGATTCCGTCCCAATGCTCCCAGATGGTGGTAGCTCCCTGACGCACCGTATACAGCCAAGACGGATAATCCTCCTGCTGCATCAGCTTGACGGCCAGCTCGTGATATCCGTTTGAAGACAAAACATGGCAGAGATAAGGCGTTCCGACGAAGCCTGTAGTCAGATGCACCTTCTGCTCCTCCACATAGGAGGCCAGTGTTGCCGCCAACCGGGCTTTCGTTTCCCCCTGCACCAGATCGAACATCAGCGCAAGGACGTGGGAGGTCTGGGTATGTCCTGCCAATCGACCGTTCGGCGTAATGAATTCGCGGGCGAATTCCTCGACGATGCGTTCATGAAGCTTGCCGTATTGCTCAGCCTCCTGCTCATGGCCCAGTACGACCGCAGTCTTGGCTACAAGAGAGGTGGAGTAGGCATAGAACGCTGTTGCTATGAGGTCCTTCGGCGTCGCCCCGATATAGCTGTTCTCTTTGGCGTCCAGGCCTAACCAATCCCCGAAGTGGAAGCCTGTGTTCCATAACAGCTCGTTATCCCCCTGGCTTCGAATGTATTCCACCCAGCTCTTCATGCTGTCATACTGCTCTTCAAGAATTCTCCGATCCCCGTAACACAAGTAGATCGTCCACGGACAGATGACCGCTGCGTCCCCCCACGCGGCAGAGGAATGGGAGGTTTCTCCCAGTACGTTAGGGATGACGAAGGGAACTCCGCCGTCCGGCCTTTGGTCGGCCATCAGATCCTTAAGCCACTTGGTGAAGAAAGGGGCGACTCCATAGTTGAAGGCAGCCGTTCGGATAAACACTTGGGCGTCTCCGGTCCAGCCAAGACGCTCGTCACGCTGAGGGCAATCGGTAGGGACATCGAGGAAGTTGCCCCGCTGGCCCCAGACAATGTTGCTTTGCAGCTTGTTGATCAGCTCATTTGAGCATTCGAAGAAGCCTGCGGGCTCCATATCCGTATGGATGACGCTGCCTACGAACCGCTCCGGATCGATCGGCTCGGGGAAGCCCTCCAGCTTGACATACCGGAAGCCTTGGAAGGAAAAGGTGGGCTCGTAGGTTTCCTCTACGCCTCCCTTACACACATAAGTTACGGTTTGCTTCGCGCTGCGCAGATTGCCCGTATAGAAATTACCTTCCTTGTCTAAGACCTCGGCGTGTTGGAGGGTAACCTTTGCTCCTGCAGGAGCCTCAACGGTAAAACGCATGCGTCCGACCATGTTCTGGCCCATATCCAGTACGGTCTCGCCGCTAGGAGTGCGAAGCACCGCAACAGGCTTCAGCTGTCCGGTAACCCGAATCCGCTCGCTTTGCTCTCCGACCAGCAGATCCTTCGGATGAGATACCGAAGCCACGGACGCCCAACGCGTCTCATCGAAGCCGGGCAAGCTCCAGCCGGGATGCTCCAGCCTAGCATCGTATGATTCGCCGTGGTACAGCTCCGACATCAGAATCGGTCCCGCAGCCGCACGCCAGGAGGCATCGCTTACGAGCATTTCCTGCGATCCGTCCTCGTACCAGACCTGCAGCTGGAGCAGCAGCGCACGTGTGTCCCCGAAGAGCTCCGACTTTCCCTGCCAGCCCAAATTCCCCTTATACCAGCCGTTAGCCAATGTTGCTCCGATGGCATTCGTTTCCTTCAGCTGATCTGTGACGTCATAAGCCTGCACCTGAAGCCGATGGCGATAGCTGGTCCAGCCCGGGGTGAAAAGGCTATCGCCGACCTTGGCTCCGTTCAGCTGCAGCTCGTAGAGGCCAAGGCTCGTGGCGAACAAGGCTGCGCGGCGAATGCCCGGCTGTAAGGCAAATTCCTTGCGCAGCAGGAAGGCCGCTTCGGATTTCGGATCGAGAACCGCCGGGTCCGGCGTAATCCATTCTGCTTGCCAATCCTCCGGTGTTAACAGCCCCATCTCCCAGTGGGCGACTTCGCTCCAGTCTGTGGAATGATGCGAGCGGTCCCATACCTGTACCCGATAGTAATATCTTGTCATGGCTTCAAGCGGTTCTCCCGCATATTCCACATGAACGCTTTGGTCTGAAGCGACGACGCCGCTGTCCCATACGAGGGACGACGGAGCGAAGCCGGCATCCTCCTTTGACACCTGAATGCGATAAGCTCCTTGCAGCACATGGAAAAGGTCGGATGAGAGCTTCCAACTAAAGCGCGGCGCTTTTACCGTCACCCCTAACGGGTTTTGCAGATACTCGCAGCGAAGGCCGGCAACATGTAAGGTACTCATGGTTTCATTCCTCCCGGTATGATGGATATTCGTAAGATTACCTTCATTGTAAGCGGTTTGAAGCATTCGAAGAGGGGGTGAAACGGACATTCCTATAGGTCGCTATGGACAATAATAGGGGAAATGCACTACGATAAGGAAAAGATCCATGCTGGCAGGAGGCGGTGAGGTTGGGGATTAAGCGCAAGGTGGAGGAGCTTCAGGGGACGTCTTTATTCTCGCCGGGGGTTTCGTTGTACGTAAACCGCGCACTGGAAACGTTCCAGCTGACGGAGCACCGGCATGACTTCATCGAGCTGACCTACGTCAGTGAAGGCTCGGGAACCCACTATATCGGCGGTGAAGTGATCCCGGTCACGCAGGGGGATGTATTTTTTATCCCGGTTGGTGTGTCCCACGTATTTCGTCCGTCTACGCCGGAGCGGGATAAGAAGCTGGTTGTCTATAACTGTGTTTTCCCGCCGGAATATGTGAAGCAGCTGCAGTCGATGTTCCCGGATGCGGAGAGACTGCTGGCTGTCTATGCGGAGCCGTCTTCCTCGTGGCGGCAGGCTCGCGACCCCGGCGAGTTTCACGGCTGGTTCAAGGAGCTGTACCGGGAATATGCAGCCATGCTCCCCGGCGGCAAGGCGGTGCTGACATCCATTGTACTTCGCATCTTGATCGGATTTCATCGGCTTCAGCATTCAGCGGAGGGACCGGCGGCTTCCTCTGGCTGGTACCCTTTGGATCAGGCTATAGCTTACATTGACGCGAATTATGCGGGGGATGTGACATTGAAGGAGCTTGCGTCCCAGATGAAGCTGAGCGAGCGGCAATTCAGCCGCTTATTTCAGAAGCAGACCGGTATGAACTATTCCACGTATTTGCAAAATGTCCGCATGGACGCAGCCTGCCGCTTGCTCCGGTCGTCCGACCGCAGCATCCGGGATATTGCGTCCGCCGTAGGCTATGCGGATTTGAAGTTTTTTCACAGGCTGTTCAAGCGGAAAACAGGGGTAACGCCGACAAGTTACCGCAAGAAATGAAACAAAGGACCTGACTGCGCCGATTCAAAGGCCGTCAGGTCCTTCTCTGTTAAGGACTCAAGAAATTTTGCGTGTAGTAAATGTGCATGTCGCCGCCGAAGTGTACGCCGACGCCAAGCCGCTGATTGTCGCTTAGCAGATTCACCCGATGGCCTTCGGAGTTCATCCAGCCATGGTGCGCCTGAATGGCGCTTTGCTGTCCCGCTGCGATGTTCTCTGCCGCCGAACGGTACTCGATACCGTCCCGGTCCATCCGGTCGAAGGGGCTCAGCCCTTGCAGATTCGTATGGTCGAAGTAACCCTTGGCCGCCATATCCTGGCTGTGCCTGCGGGCGGTCGCTGCGGCGGCATCATCCCAGGCGAAGGCCGGAAGACCGAGCTTTACCCGGTGTGCATTGGCAAGGTCCAAGCTTTGGCGCTCGAAGGCGGAAGCCAGCTCGCTGCTGCCTTTCGGGTAGAATGCTTTGAGCGATTGCTCGGTTCCTTTTTCAACCACCTGGATGCCTGTCACCGTTTGATCCTTATGAAGATCATAGAAGAACGTTACATAAGCCCCGTCTGCCTCGTAGGTGGCAAACTCCCCGCCGCTTTTTCCATAATTGATGATAAATTGCGTATTCCCCTTCAGTATGAACTTCAGCGGAGTGCCGTAGGACTGCGTCACCTCGGCCTTGCCCGAGCCGTCCTTAATGCCGCGATCGGTCGACCAATTGCTCGAAGGCGTATACAGGGCGACAACTTTGCCCCCCTCGCTGACCCCGATCTGAGCGTAGGAAGCGTAATCCTGATCGTAAATGTACCAGGTCATGCCCGGATACTCTGCGGCGTCCTTCCGTGCAGGCTGACCGAGGCGGGCAATGACGGCATCCGCGGAATCTCCGATCGCAACTCCCTTAACCGTAACCGAAGCTTTGGTAGATGCCGGCTCTGCCGGAGGTGCGGGAGTCGCGGGCACTGTGCCTGACCCCGCCGGACTTTGGCCCGGAAGCAGATGAAACTGCTTTTGCTTCAGGTTGCTGATGAACTGTACGGCCTCTGCACGAGTAAGCTTGTCCGCCGCTTCGTAGCCTTCGACGGTTGCTGCCGACTTGCCTTGGGACAAGCCTTGCTCAAGCAGGAAGCGCACGGAATCGCTGACGTTAAGCTGCGTTCCCTTCTGTGAGGCGGCAATCACCCGGGCGACCTCACCGCGGTTATACTTGGCCCGGTCGGTGGAGCGGATCACAGGCCAACGGTGTGCGTCAGCGAAGCTGTAGTAAGGCTCGTACCACGAGGCTCCGTTTTGCGCCTCGGGGAGCTTAGCCTCCGGGTAGGCACGCAGCAGCATAGCCAAAAATTCCGGCTCCGATACCGCTTGGTCCGGACGGAACGTAGCATCCTCGTAGCCATCCACAATATGCTGGTCCACCGCCCAGCCGATCGCCGGAGCGGCCCAGTGCTTCGCCGTGTCGGTAAAGCTGCCTGCAGCAGCCGCATCTTGAGGTGCGGCACAGGCCAGGGACGATATCCCCATAACGATGGGGAGCGCGTAAGTGAGAAGTCGTTTCATGTGATGCCTCCTCGTATATTCGTAATAGGGTGAAAGAATCACTTTAAAGCTGCGAACCACTGCCGATACCACACGATTAGAGTGAAAATATCGCTTTAAGAGGACACTCTTCCTGCAAGAAGAGTACTAGCGCTCGCTGTAACGCTAAAAAATCACGTTATCCTTGTGCTCCCGGTCCTGATCCTCGCTCTAAGCTGAAAAAATCACTTTACCAGAACCCAACTACGGTTACTCCTCGATAATATTCGTATCTATTTCATGATATGGGTCTCCCCACCTGCTTGTCTATGACAAATTATGACAGATTTAATAAAGAGAAAGTCATATTTTCAATGCAAAGGGTATATATCTGTAAGAACCGACGCCGCATAAAGGAGGTACCCGAATGATTCGGTTCAGGAAGGTAAACAAGCACTACGGCGCGTTTCATGTACTTAAAGACATTGACTTATCGGTGAAGCAAGGGGAGGTCGTGGTCGTGATCGGACCTTCCGGCTCGGGCAAAAGCACCCTGCTTCGCTGCATCAACCGGCTTGAGACGGTTACGGACGGCGAGCTGAACGTGCTGGGGGTGGAAGTGAACGACAGGAAGACCGATATGAACAAGCTTCGCCGGGAGATCGGCATGGTGTTCCAGCACTTCAACCTGTACCCTCACATGACGGTGCTTCAGAACATTACCCTCGCTCCGATCAAGGTGTGCGGCATTAAGCGCGAGGAGGCAGAGAAGACCGCCTTGTATTTTTTGAAAAAGGTAGGTATCCCGGAGAAGGCGGATTCCTATCCCTCGGAGCTGTCCGGGGGACAGCAGCAGCGGGTGGCGATAGCACGCGGACTTGCCATGAAGCCGAAGATCATGCTGTTCGACGAGCCGACGTCGGCACTCGACCCGGAGATGATCGGCGAGGTGCTGGACGTCATGCGCAGCCTGGCCAAGGAGGGCATGACGATGGTCGTCGTCACTCACGAGATGGGCTTTGCCCGTGAGGTGGCGGACCGGGTGATCTTCATGGACCAGGGGCTGATCGTGGAGGAAGGGCCTCCGTCGGAGTTTTTCACGAGACCTGCGGAAGAGCGGGCGAGGCTGTTCCTGAGCCGGCTGCTTCAGCACTAAACCAAAGGAGAGGGGATAGATGACGATGGTCAAAAGGATACAGGCTTGGTGGAAGGCGGGCTTAGCTCTGCTTGTAGCGCTGTCCGTATTGGCGGGCTGTTCGGGCAGCAAGGAGACCCAGCCGGGAGCTACGCCCGTGCAGGGAGCGGCGCCGGGCAAGACGCTCGAGGAGATTAAAAAGCGCGGCAAGCTGGTCGTCGGAGTCAAACATGATACGAAGCTGTTTGGCCTGAAGGATCCCGCGACGGGGAAAGTGGAGGGCTTCGATATCGACATTGCCAAGGCGCTCGCGAAGAAGATTCTGGGCGATGAGAATAAGCTGGAGCTGAAGGAAGTGACGTCGAAGACGCGCATCCCGATGCTGAAGAACGGGGAGATCGACATGATCATCGCCACCATGACGATTTCTGAGGAACGCAAGCAGGAGGTCGATTTCTCCGATGTGTATTTTAAGGCGGGGCAGTCGCTGCTGGTAAAGAAAGGAAGTAAAATTCAGTCCATCGCCGACTTGACCAAAGGGACGAAGGTGCTTGCCGTGAAGGGCTCCACCTCCGCCGCGAACATTCGCGCGAAGGCGCCGGAGGCAACGACGCTGGAATTCGAGAACTATCAGGAAGCGTTTACGGCGCTTAAAGCGGGACAGGGGGATGCGCTGACCACGGATAACGCGATATTGTACGGTATGACGAAGCAGGATCCGAACTACCAGCTGGTTGGGGGCACGTTTACGGATGAGCCTTACGGCATGGCCATTCGCAAGGGAGATTCGGAATTCGTAAGCTTCGTGAATACGTTCCTGAAGGACATGAAGGCCAGCGGAGAATACGATAAGACGTACGAGAAGTGGATCGGCGAGAAGCCAAGCAAGTAACGAAGGCTCTTCGGGGTTACGAAGGAGGTGATCATGCGGGTGAAATGGGACATCATGGTTAAATACTGGGATACGTATTTGCTGGGCTTCGGCAACACCGTTCAAACGAGCTTGATCGCCCTGGCGGCCAGCTTCGTTCTCGGAACCGTGATCGCTGTGCTCCGCATCGCTCCGTTGAAGCCGCTCCAGTGGCTTAGCACCGCGTACGTCGAATTTATCCGTAATATTCCGCTGCTGCTCATCGTGATGCTGTTTTTCTTAGGCTCCCCTGCGCTGGGGATCCCGCTCGACGGCTTTGCGGCAGGCACCATCGGGCTTACCGTGTATACCTCCGCGTTTATCGCAGAGGCGGTAAGAGCCGGCATTCAGTCCGTGCCTAGGGGGCAGACGGAGGCGGCCCGGGCCTCGGGCCTGACCTACATTCAGACCATGCGTTATGTCGTGCTTCCGCAGGCCATCAAGATTGTGATCCCGCCGATCGGCAACCAGTTTCTGAACCTGGTCAAAAACTCCTCCGTTCTCGGCGTCGTTGCGGGTCTCGATCTGATGTATTACGCGGACATCATCTCATCGAAGTCGTTCGTGACGTTCGAGGTTTATATTTTTGTGGCGATGTTTTATCTGGTGCTCACCATACCGCTCAGTATCGGCGTAAGGTATTTGGAGAAGCGGCTGGCAGGACCGGCTTAACGGACAACGGATACACGGAAGGAAGGGGGGATAGGGATGGAACACCTGCTTGAGGCGTATTCTCCGGCAAATCTGCGGTTTCTGCTGGAAGGCTTATGGATGACGCTTACGGTGGCAGCGGCGGCAATTGTCGCCAGCTTCTTCATCGGGGCGCTGATCGGGACCCTCCGGTTTGCCAAGGTTCCCGTCGTTTCCCCAGTGCTTGCCGTTTTGGTGGAGGTCGTGCGGAATTTGCCGCTGCTGCTGATAATTTTCTTTACGAAGTTCGCCCTGCCGGAGATAGGGATCAAGCTGGATCTCGTGACCGGCGTCATCGTCGCCCTCACGGTTTTCGAGGCGGCCATGGTGTCCGAAATCGTGCGCAGCGGGCTCATGTCGATCGACAAAGGCCAGCTGGAGGCGGCCCGTTCGTCCGGACTGTCCTACGTGCAGGCGCTGCGCTATGTGCTGCTTCCCCAAGCGCTGCGCCGGATGGTGCCGCCGATGGTAAGCCAGTTCATCTCGCTGCTCAAGGACACCTCCTTGGCCGTCGTGGTATCGCTGCCGGAGCTGATGCATAACGCGCAGATCATTTCCGGGCAAAATATCAACTTCGTTATCCCGATTCTGCTCCTCGCCGCGCTCATCTACTTCGTCGTGAACTATTCGTTGTCGCTGGTGGCGGGAAGGCTGGAGGCGAGGCAAGTATAGCGGGTCATCGGGCTTGCAAACGGCAGCGCACATAACAAAGGCTGAACCCCGGACAGCCAATCCGGGTGTTCAGCCTTGTTTGAGTCATGTATGATTAGCGCTTTTCATTGTTGTCGCAAGCTTCCGCTTGACTTGCGGACACCGTGTCCTCCGCCAGCTTGTCGCCGAACTGATCCAGACGTGACGGCTCGCTGGCCGGTCCGTCGTTCTTGGGCTTGTTATTTCTGCCTGACATGGAAATCACCTCCCGGATTATAGGTTGCCATCAACGGGAGGAGAATATCCATTACGCAGCCGCAGAGGTACGGGCCCGCCTGTTCGAGAGCAGCAGCCACAGGGCGAAGCCGAGCAGAAGCAGGGCAGCCGCCCAAGCGGCATATGCGACGATCGGTTCCAGCCGCAGGTTCGCTGCGCCGATAGCGACGAAGGCCCAGACGAAGACCAGTACGTACGCCGGATCGTGATAACGGGAGCCGATCAGCAGTGCGAGAACCGTGGCCACAGCGAGCAGGATGAGCGTCCAGACTGTACCGGACCAGCCAAAGCCGTTCCAGTCCGCCGCGGACAAGGCAACCGTAGTATTGACGATCGTCGCCACCGAGATCCAGCCCAAGTAAACGCTGAACGGCAGCTGGACAAGCAGCCGGATCACAGGATCGCCGGAATTGCCTTGGGGCCGTGTGCCGAGATAGCAGCCGATCAGGGAGAAGAGCAGACCGAGCATAGCGAACACGGACGCGGCAATCTGCAGCTGGTGCCAAAGCAGCAGCCATCCGATGTTGAAGAAGCAGCTGATCAGGAACCAAGGGTTCGCTCCCAGCACCTCCCGACAGCTGCGTCTTGCGGAGAACGCCTGCACCCAGCCGTAGGCGATCAAGAGAGCATAGATCAGGCCCCAGATCGAGAAGGCATAAGGGGCCGGTGTGATCTGCACGGGAAACATAGCGGATATTTCTCCCGTCGTCCTGCCTCCAAGCGGAAGCGCATTCGCAAGTCCGTTCATCACAAGCACGGCAGCCAGCCCTAATAGGTTCAGCCACCGGAATATACCTGCAGTCATGTAACCTTCCTCCCCGATACCGTATGGAAGTATAAAGTGAATCGGACAACTCCACTACCTCAGTATATGACACTGCAGAGAGCGCCATGCTGCTTTGGTTCAGGGGTACTAAAGAAACATAGTACTGTTTCCCGTTTGGCAATGATGTTACATTGATCTTACACGCACGATAAAGAATGGAGGCTCCTACGATGAAAATATCCCGAACCTTCACCTTCTGGCTTCTGCTGTTCTCTTCGCTGATTTGTCTAAACCACCTGTCTGGCCATGATGACAAAAATATTCTCATTTTCATGACGAACCCTCTAAATATGGCACTCGAAGGAACAGTCGCAAGGCTGCATGAGACTATGGGGAATGAAGAAGCTTGGCATGCCCTGCTGTATGCTTTGCATTTGGGGTTCTGGTTCGCGGCGGGTCTGCTCGTTGATCTGATCGCCTTCAAGGTGAGAGCAGCCAAAAAATAGCCCCACCCGGCGACAGCGCCGAATGGGGCTATATATGGGTTTATGCTCTCCTGCGGTTCAAGTGAATGAACGTAATCGCCAGCGCTAGCACGAGCACGGTTCCTTTGATGATATCGAAGGCATAGTAAGGCAGGTTCAGCATCGTCAGGCCGTTCAGCAGAACGCCGATCAGCACCGCTCCGAAGAACGTTCCGATCACGTTCGGCTTGCCGGCGCCGAGGACGGAGAAGCCGACGAACACGGCGGCGACCGCCTCCATGAGAAGCGGAGCGCCGGCGTCGATCTGGCCGGAGCCGACCCGTGCGGCGAACAAAATTCCGCCAACCGCAGCGAAGATCCCGGACAGCACATACGCTATCGTTCGAACCTTGTTGACCTGAATCCCTGAGAGACGCGCCGCCTCCTGGTTGCCGCCGGTTACATACAGCTGGCG
Source organism: Paenibacillus sp. GD4 (assembly GCF_030846225.1). Lineage (NCBI taxonomy): Bacteria > Bacillati > Bacillota > Bacilli > Caryophanales > Paenibacillaceae > Paenibacillus > Paenibacillus sp. GD4. The sequence goes on along the minus strand of NZ_JAVCYK010000001.1, from coordinate 1,626,132 downwards.
GCCGAAGCGGGTATAGGTCAGGAAAATATGCACGGCCACGACCGCAACGATCATTAGGACGACCGGTACAGGCAGGCCTAGCAGCTCTCCTTTGCCGATCCAGAGGAACGACTCGGTGAATTTACCGGGGGCCTTCGTCCCGTCGGTCATTTGCATGTTGTTATAGATCGAGAAGCCCTTGGTATACGTCTTATGAACGCCCCCGATGATATACATGACGGCCAGCGTGGCAAGCAGATCGGGTATACGCACCTTCACGATAAGGAAAGCGTTCAGCAAACCGATAACGATACCGATGAGCAGCGGAACCGTCAATACCACGATTAGCGGCAGCTGGTACCAAACCATCATCGTCGCTACCACCACCGTTGTTAGAGAGACGGTAGAGCCAACCGACAGGTCGAAGCCGTCGACGATCTGAGAGAAAGTTACACCAATCGCGACGAACGTAACGATAGAAATGGAACGTAATATGTCCGCCAAATTATCGTACGAAAGAAAGTGCTCATTAAGCAGGGTAAATGCAACAAAAACAGCGGCGATAATGACCAAAGCACCGTATTTATAGGAATAGTCCAGAAACTTGTCTTTCATGACGAATCACACAGCCTCCCCGCTGCTGGCATAATACAAAATCAGCTCCTGCGTCGCTTCCTCACGAGTCAGCTCCTTCACAATCCTGCCGTAGCTCATGACAAGAATCCGGTCCGCAATGCCCAGAATTTCTGCGATTTCACAGGAAAAATAAACAATGCCCTTGCCTTCCTGAGCGAGCCTGCCGATCAGTCGGAAAATATCGCTCTTCGCCCCGACATCGACGCCCTTGGTCGGCTCATCGAACAAGTACACCTGCGCGTTCGTCGGAAGCCACTTGCCCACCGCCACCTTCTGCTGATTGCCGCCGCTCAGGTACTTCACAAGCTGCAGCGCGGACGGCGGCTGAATGCCGAGCTCGCGAATGCGCTCCTCCGCATTCTCCGCCTCCCGGCGGCGGCTCACGAAGCTGAGCTTGCTCAGCTGCTTCAGCAGCGGCAGCGCCAGGTTCGCCTTCACCGACTGCTCCACGAGAATGCCCTGCTTGCGGCGTTCCTCCGGAACGAGCGCAAGCCCGGCATCCACGGCGTCGGAAGGCTCACGCAGCTGCAGCTGCTGCCCGCTGAGCCGCAGCTCGCCCGCGTCCAGCCGGTCCGCGCCGAACAGCACGCGCGACAGCTCCGTCTTGCCGGCGCCGACCAGACCTACGACGCCGACGATCTCGCCGCGCCGCACGGTCAGGTCCACGCCGCGCACCTTCGTGCCGCTGGTCAGCCCGCGAGCCTCCAGCAGCGGCTCGCCGATCGAAGCCGCCGCCTTCGGGAATTCCTCCTCGAACGGCTTGCCAAGCATTTCCTCCACGACGGCTTTCGCGTCGGTGTCCGCGGCGGGCTTCGTCGAGATGCGCCGCCCGTCCCGCATGACCGTGATGCGGTCGCAGATGCGGAACACCTCGGACAGCCGGTGGGAAATGAAGACGCAGCCGACGCCTTCGGCCTTCAAGCGCTCAAGAATGCGGAACAGCTGCTCGGTTTCCTCGCCGGACAGAGGGGCGGTCGGCTCGTCAAAAATGATCAGCAGAGCCTTCTGCACCAGCGCCCGGGCGATCAGCACCAGCTGCTTCTGAGCAATGGTCAGCTCGGCGGCCGGCCGATCGACATCGAAGCCGCCGAGGCCGATTCCCTCCAGCGCTCGAGCGGCTTCCTGCTTGAGTACTCGCCACTGAATCCAGCCGCTGCCGGAGGTAAGCTTGTCGAGCATAATGTTCTCCGCTACCGACAAAGTAGGAACGAGCGCGGTATCCACCTCCTGATAAACGCACTGGATTCCGCTGCGAATGGCATCGAGCGGGCTGCCGATCGACAGCTCCTGCCCCTCCAGCAGGATCCGGCCCCCATCGGGCCGGTAAGCGCCGGACAAAATCTTCATCAGCGTGCTCTTCCCGGCGCCGTTCGCTCCGAGGAGCGCGTGGATCTCGCCGCGACGGACCTCAAAGTCCACCTCCTGCAGGGCGCGCACGCCTGGGAACGATTTCACAATCGCCTTCATTTGCAAAAGAGATGCGGCATCTGCATTCTTCATAAACGTTCCTCGCTCCTTCGCCCATAATCTGAAAATCCCACCGGCAGCATAGCGCCGATGGGATCATAACTCAAATTTACTTCTGCACAGGCTTCTCGGCTTGCTTCAACCAATCGGTATAACCCTGCTGGCTGTTGCCCCAGCCCTTCACATGCTCGCTAAGCTGAGCAGTGGAGATTTGCGTTTGCGGCAGCTGGTCGCGGGAGACGAACACCGGATCCAGTACAACCTTCTCAGGCGTTTGCTCGCCCTTGATCTTTTGATAAGCGTAACGCACTTGAATGCGGCCGATATCCTTCGGATCTACGGCAGCGGAAGCGATCCAAGGGTTTTTCGGGTTTTGGATCATTTGCAGATCCTCATCGCTCATGTCGATGCCGTATACTTTAATTTCCGTACGTCCGGCTTGCTCGATCGCGCGGGCAGCGCCCTTGGCGAATTCATCCCAGGAAGCCCAAACGGCAGCGATATCGCCTTTGTTCGGATACTTCTTCAGGATCGCTTCCATTTGCGCTTGCGTGTCCAGCGCCGTGTTCTGGGAAGCGGCACCGAAAGCGGCGATTTCTTTAATGTCCTTGTTCTTTTCAAGGAAAGACTTGTAAGCAATTTGACGACGCTCCATCGGGGCGAAGCCGGCTACCCAGATCTTCACGATGTTCCCTTTACCGCCGATATCCTTCGCAAGACGGTCCAGCGTCAGTTCCGCCATCTTCTGGTCACCTTGCTCCAATACGGTAACGCCCGGAACCTTCAGGTCCGCATCGAAGGCTACAACCGGAATTTTACGCTCGATCGCTTTCTTCACACCTGCATCCAGCGCTTCAGCCGTACCGTGGTCGATCAGAATCGCGTCGAACTTCTGGTTAATGGCGGCATCCAGGTTGGAGGACATCTTGGCGAGGTCGCCGTCCGCTGTAAATACAGTGACCTTTCCGCCCAGCTTTTCCGTCTGCTCCTTCACGCCTTCAATGTATTGCGCGGAGAAGGTACCGAGGTTAATCTGCATAATGAGTGCGATTTTCTTGCCGTCAAGACTTGCGGCTCCGCCTGCCGCGGCATTGCCCTCCGGCTTACTTGCTTGCTCTGTCGTTGCCGGCTTGGCGCCGCAGGCGAGCAGTCCGATGGACAGCACCAGCACGAGAAGCATGACAACGGATTGTTTCCACTTGCTCATAATTAATAATTCCTCCCCTATGTATGTGTATCTGATAAACCCAATGGGTTTACTTGGTTATCCGTATTCTACCACCGTTCATGGGAAGCGGTCAATATGTAAGTAAGATTTTTCAAGGAAATTCGTCATTGATCGACAAATCTATGGAATAATTGTACATTTTATCACAAGGGGTAATAAATGAAAATAGCCCTCCGTCATCCAAAGTATGGATTCATGGAGAGCTTTTTGTTATATATGCCTTATACTACTATGGATTAACGGATCAGAAAGCCTAGCGCTACTACGGCCACCGATATATAATGCAGCAAATCAAGCCAAGGCTTACGCAGCTTCTGCATGCAAGTAAACGCACGGTAACCGGAACGGGCAATAATCAAAATCAAAGCAATCTGAATCAAGGATTGAGGCATTCGGCATCCCTCCTATAAGATGGATGAATCGGGTGTATTTCTAGGTATATGCCCGGATTTGGCGCACATGCCGATTTTATTTGCCACTGCTGCAACCTTTGAAGCGGAGCCGGCGTCTTGAAGGTAACTCCGGAGTACTTCCCATTTTCGTGATAAAGGTGATGATGATCCTAATGAAAAAAGTAGTAACTCTTCTTACGACGGCCGCGCTGTTATGCTCTGTAACGGCCGGCTCGGTGTTTGCTTTTAACGACATAGACAGCCCCGAGCAGAAGGAATCGATTATGACCTTGAAATCCCGCGGGATCGTAAGCGGCGTCGATGCGGAGAGATACGCTCCGAAGAACAAGATCAGCTTCGCTCAAAGCATACAGCTGCTTGTGAAGGGTCTGGACCTGAATATCGATCACATCCGGTTTATTAAGAAGCCTGAAGCCTCCGACTATTTTACGACGGTCGCCAATGACGCTTGGTATGCCGAAGCTTTTATTATTGCTCACCTTAATGGTTTGTCGATTCCGAAGGATGTGGATCCGAACGGCACCATTACGAGAGAGCAGTTTGCGCATCTGCTGATTCAGGCTATCGATACGAAGGGCAGCTTCCCGGTGATCAAGATGCTTATCAACCTGAAGGACGCCGATCAGGTGGATCCTCAATATAACTACAGCCTGCAGCGGCTGTTCCTGCACAAGCTCTCGACGCCGATTGACGGAATGGCGTATCCGAAGCGCGAGATCACCCGCGGTGAAGCAGCCGTATGGGTGCACAATGCGATCAAGTTCGTGGAATCCCACACCGAGAAGCCTGCCCCGGCGGAAGAGGTTCAGGTTACCGTGGAGAAGGTGAGCGAGGAGGTCAATAAGGTGACGCTCTCCCGCGGGGAGAAGCCGAGCTCAGGGTATACCATCGCCATCACCGGCATTCGCTTCGAGGACGACAAGGCCTATGTGCAGTATACCGTGACGGATCCGAAGCCCGACATGAGCTATTTGACCGTTATTACGGAGCCTAAGGCCGTAACGTACGTTTCGGCTAAGTATCAACCGGTGGCAGAGGCGGGAAAATAATAGGCTTCACGCGGCCCGGCAGGCTGCACCTTTTCGCTCGGTGCATACTGCCGGGCTTTTTTCATCATTTTGGCTAGGCTGGGGGAGAAGAGATATAATAGGAGTAAGCATGAAGATTAAGCGGAAGGTTGTGATCAGAGGATGGATAAGCGATATGCCGATGTAAACGGAGCGAGGCTTGCTTATTATGAAGCGGGAAGCGGTCAGCCGGTTGTGCTGCTGCACGGATTTTGCGGCAGCTCGGCGTATTGGGACGAGATCGTGCCGCTGCTGCAGACGGAGCTCCGGGTGATTGTCCCCGACCTGAGGGGTCACGGGGCTTCGTCGGCTCCCGATACGGGTTCCTCTATGGAGGAGATGGCTGCTGACATTGCAGGTTTGCTTGATACGCTGGAGCTGAAGCAGGCGAGTGTCTTAGGGCATTCGCTGGGTGGTTACATTACGCTGGCTCTTGCGGAGCGGCATGCCGATCGGCTGACGGCCTTTGGATTGGTGCATTCCACCGCGTTCCCCGATGATGAGAAGGGTAAGGAAGGCCGTTTGAAGGGAATGCAAACGATAGGGGAGCAGGGACTGCCTGTGTTCTTGGAAGGTTTGATTCCCCGGCTGTTCGCCCCCAAGCATGTGGAGTCGATGCCGGAGGCCGTGAACAAAGCGCGGCAGATCGGTCTCGGGACTTCCCCCGGCGGGGCGATTCGGACGCTGGAGGGCATGCGGACGCGCCCGGACCGGAATCAGGTGCTGTCCGAGGCGAAGGTGCCGGTCCTGCTGGTTGCCGGGGAGGAAGACCAAATCGTGGCTCCGGTTCGCACGTTCTCCGCATCGGGCGGACACATCCGGCAGGCGCTCATCGCAGGAGCCGGGCATATGAGCATGATGGAAGCGCCGCGGCAGCTGGCGGACGAGATTCTGGCGTTCTTCAAGGGGTAATGGAGTTGAAAGCTGCATTTTCCAGAATGGTGTTCAAGGTTTTGGGGGCTGGATACGGGGGAGGCCATAAGGTATCGCCGTGTGTTTAAACAGACTGAACGGCCAAACGCCCACTGTAACGTTGTGAAATCACCTTAACTTGCCAAACATGAGTTCGATTGGGTCAGTAAGGTGAAAAAATAACGTTAGGGGGCACCCTATGGCCTATCAAGGTCAGGAAACGGCCGTGTAACGTTATAAAATCACCTTAACTTGCCAAACATGAGTTCAACTAGGCCAGTAAGGTGAAAAAATAATGTTACCGCGCGTCCGGTGCCTATCACGGCCCGGAATATTGGGCCAGTAACAACAAAAGTTGCTTAATGGATGTTGACGCTGCTCCCAAAAGTTGCTCCGGCATCAAATAAAGCCTCGAAACGGGCATTATTGATTGGAAAGGCTAATGCTTAGCCATCCCCCCAGACTTAATGAACCTAGCCGCCCTCGCAGGCTAGGTTTTTGGTGTCTGCGGAATTTTTCTCAAGACTCATCGAAATTCCTTCGCTATCGTCCAAATTGACGCAAATTGACCCGTAAGAAGCGAAAAAGTTCACAAATGTAGGCCGTACATTCCCGTTCCATCCCCTTATCGCCGGGGAAGACCCGGACGGTTCCTTGTGATTGCTCGTTATTGCTTTATAATGATATATAAGCGATACGACTCTGTATGGCTATCTAAACATACTTCAAGGAGGTGTACCTATTCGCTCAAGAGGAGTGGATAGGAAACTAATTGGGTGATCCTTTACCTGCCTTATGGAACATTGCATTAATACTTGCTTTGGTGCTTGTGAACGGTTTCTTTGTCGCCGCGGAATTCGCGATGGTGAAGGTCCGCAATACCCGGATCGAAGCATTGGTTCTGGAAGGCAACAACAGCGCGAAGTTTGCGCAAAACATTCTTACCAACATTAACGCGTATTTATCGGCATGTCAGTTGGGTATCACTTTGACGTCACTAGGCTTAGGCTGGGTCGGCGAACCCGCCATTGCCCAAATGCTTGAACCGCTCTTAATCGATTATTTCGGATTAAATGATGTAGCACTGCATACCATATCATTTATTATCGCTTTTTCCATTATGACCACGCTGCATATTACCTTGGGTGAGCAGTTCCCGAAGACATACGCCATTCGTAAGTCGGAGGAAGTGACGCTGTGGTCGTCGATTCCGCTGCTTGTTTTTTACAAAATTATGTTTCCGTTTATCTGGGTCCTGAACGGACTGTCCAACTGGATGCTGCGCATTGTCGGGATTGAGCCTGCTCAGGAGCACGAAGCGGCGCATACGGAAGAAGAGATTCGCGTTCTGATGAAAGAAAGCCACAAAAGCGGTCTGATCGACAATACGGAGATCGCGCTGGTCGACAATATATTTGAGTTTACGGAAACGAATGCCCGTGAGATCATGATTCCCCGTAAAGAGATGAGCTGCTTGTATGCGAATCTTGATTTTAAGGAGAACATGGACATTGCGATGCGGGAGATGCGTACACGGTATCCGGTATGCGATCCTGATAAGGACAATATTATCGGCTTCGTTCATATAAAGGATTTGCTAAAAGCACAGTTTAATGTATCCGACTTGCGAAAAATGCTTCGTCCGATCATGAAGGTTCCGGACTCCATGCCGATCAGTAATCTGCTGAAGATGATGCAGAAGAAAAAGGTGCAGATGGCGCTCCTGATCGATGAATATGGCGGAACGGCGGGACTTGTTACTCTTGAGGATATTCTGGAGGAAATCGTCGGGGAAATTCAGGACGAATTCGATACGGAAGAGCGCCAAAGCATTGAGAAGAAGGACGACAGAACCTTCTCGATTGACGGCCGCTTGCTGATTGACGAGTTTAACGTTCACTTCGGCTTGAATATTACCTCTGAGGATTACGATACGCTGGGCGGATGGATTTACTCTCAGATTGAGATTCCTCCGAAGAAGGGCCAAGCGATCATGTACAATGACGAGTATGAATTCATCGTGGAAGAAACGGACGATCTGCGAATCTCCCGGATTTTGCTGAGACAGCTGGATCCGCAGGTCCAGACGGCGTAACATAGATAAAGACTGTACCCTGGGTGAAGGGTACGGTCTTTTTTAGTATTAGCAGGAATATTTGACCAGGGGATAGAAATAAAGATCTAGGGAAAGACCGGCAATCGGCACGGAACTACGATTGGATTATTGCGCTGTTTTGGGGGAACTAAGGGATGAGCTTATTGGTGATGAATGAGGAAAGGCTTGCCGCCGCCTTCCGTTTGCTTGACCGGGAAACGGAGCGCAAGGTGACGCCGGGAGCGGTAGCCGTCGTCAGCTTGGCGGGACGTAAATATTTCCATGTTGCGGGACGGGCTGTGGATACGGAGAAGACCAAGATCCCGGCGACGCTCGGAACGATCTATGATACGGCTTCCCTTACCAAGGCCGCAAGCACGCTGCCGCTTATCCTGATGCTGCTGGAGCAAGGCGAGCTTCGCTTGAAGGATCCCGTTGTTTACCATTTGGCGGAATTTGGAGTCAACGGGAAGGAGGGGGTCACGATTCGGCAGCTGCTGACCCATACGTCGGGCTTGCGGTCCCATGTGAATCTGCACTCCCACGGCTGGTCGGCCGAGCAGATCCTGGCGCATGTGTACGAGCAGGAGCTGGCAGCTAAGCCCGGAGAGCGCATTGAATATAGCGACCTTGGCTATATCGTGCTGGGGGAGCTGGCAGCGTCACGGTTCGGCATGCCGCTCGATGCGGCGGCTCGAAGGTATGTTTACGAGCCGCTGGGGATGAGCGATACGATGTTTGTACCTCCAGTGGAAGTCAGGGGACGCATAGCGGCGACGGAGTAGGATGACCAGACTGGGGCTCCGCTTTGGGGCGTAGTTCACGACGAGAATGCCAGGGCAATGGGAGGCGTGTGCGGACATGCAGGACTGTTCTCGACGGCTCATGACCTGTCGCGTTATGCCGACCTATGGGCAGGGGGCGGTTCGGTGAACGGCAGGAGGCTGCTTTCCGAGGCTACGGTGCAGACGGCAGCCCGTTCCTGGACGGACGGTCTTCCGGGAGGCCGGCGCGGACTCGGCTGGTCTCTCAAGGGGGACTACTGGGATGCGTCGGGAGACCTGCTGTCCGAGCGATGCTACGGTCATACCGGGTTCACGGGAACAAGCTTGTATGTCGATCCGGAACGGGAGCTTAGCGTGGTGCTGCTGACGAACCGTGTGCATTACGGGCGCGGAGTGTCTGTCGTGAGGCTGCGGGATTGCTTCCATAACGCCGTCGCGGCGTGTATTGAACAACAATAGGGAAGGAAGTGGACGGTTATGTCCGATATGTTAGTTAAGCTGTACGAGCTTCCGGCAGTGGAGCCTGTCCTTGCGGAGCTGGCGGAGCAAGGGGTCGACATTCGCCGCGCGATTGCGCCGGAGAAGCATGTTGTCGTGGCTTGGGTCCGCGAGCATTTCAACGAGGCGTGGGCAAGCGAGTGCGAGGCGGCGTTCGCGAATCAGCCGGTGTCCTGTTACATCGCGGTGAAGGACGGAGCGCTGATCGGCTTCGGCTGTTATGATGCTACGTGCCGTAACTTCTTCGGACCCACCGGCGTAGCCTCGGACGCGCGCAAGCAGGGTGCGGGCAAAGGGCTGCTCTTGGCCTGCCTGCAGGCGATGAAGCTGTCCGGCTACGCCTACGCGGTGATCGGAAGCGCCGGACCAAAGGAGTACTACAGCCGTATAGTCGGCGCTACGGTGATTGAAGGCTCCACCCCTGGGATCTATAGGGGCATGCTGCGTAAATAATACGGAGAAACCTGGCGGCGGCTAGGTTTTCTTTTTCAGGCCGCTGCTTGACGTCTGTGCTGCAGGATGCGCAATCAAAACAGGGATTTAGACTGATGTGAGGCCGATTGGCCGGATTTACGTTGCAAACCGTGCAATAGAGGCGGCTTGATGGGATTGTTTTGAGCGGTTTCGTTGCAAAAACTGCAGTCAGTGGTGGCTTCGCCCGCCGAGAAACGAACCGAACAGGAGGTCCGAAGGATTATGGAATGTTTAGGCTGCCGGTTAGCAAACCGGACCATCGAGGCACAGATCATCTACGAGGATGAACATATAACTTGTTTATTGGACATCGCTCCGTTAAACGAAGGACATACGTTAATCCTGCCCAAAAGGCACTACCTGGACTTGGAAGAGCTCGACGAGCAGACCGTTCAATCGGTCTATCAAGCGTCGATCGTTGTCAGTAAGGCGTTAAAGCGGCTTTATGAGCCGGACGGCATCACCGTGATGCAAAATGGCGGGCGGTTTAATGACCTCGGTCATTATCATATGCATGTGTTTCCCAGGTACAAGGAGGATGGGTTTGGGTGGCTGGAGCCGGTAAACGATGCTGCGGACAGGTTGAAGGAAACCTGCCTCGCTATGACTGCCGCGGTAAAAGAAGTATCGCATGGGAACTAACATGACCGTGAACAGCATCCGCGGAAAACGTGTTCTGCTGAGGAAACCGACTCCCCGAGACTTCGTCGATTATGTCTCTTACGACTGTGGCAGCGAGCTCATGAGAATGCTTGGACGTGACCACACACAGCCCTTGATGAACACACATGAAGCTGCCGTTACCTACTTCGAGAACATCCGTTCAGCCGAGCACAAATGGTGTATCGAATATGAGGGACGTTTTATCGGCAAGGCGGGACTTCGGCATCAGGCTGCAGACCATCGTGCGAGATACTCAATTAGCATTCTGGATACTTCCTGCTGGGGCAAGGGGATCGGCACGGAAGTGACGGAACTCATTCTGCAGTATGCCTTCGAGAAGCTGAGGCTGCATAGAGTGGATCTGCGTGTTTTGGAATATAATCGCAGGGCGAGAGCTTGCTACGAAAAGTGCGGCTTTGTCGTGGAGGGAGTAGAGCGAGAAGGGGCGTTCATCGACGGGCGTTATGAAACGGACGTTATCATGAGCATACTGGACCGCGAATACAACGCCCTAAACAAGCTGCGATGATTTGTGCTTGACAACTGACTCGTCACCTCGATATAATCGTGAACAATCAAAAGCTTCGATCAAGGACATGAAGCCTTACTGACGCTGTACAGAGAGAGGGGACCTGGCGCTGCAAGCCCCTTCGGCGATCTTGAGGACTTTACCCCCTTGTAGCTGCTGGCTGGAAATCATGAGGTACCCATGAGAGTATAGTTCGCCGGGCGCTCCCGTTATAGAGACTGATGAGGATTCGCATAGCGGTTAAGCACATGCGGATTGAATTAGGGTGGAACCACGAGCGCGCTCGTCCCTTTGCGGGATGGAGTGTGTTTTTTTTTTATATACGTAACAATAATCATCAAGCGTTGACCAAGGACATGAAGCCTTATGCGATGCCGCACAGAGAGAGGGAACCCGAGCTGAAATTTCCTCCGGCGATCCTGAGGACTTTACCCCCTTGCAGCTGCGGGCTGGAAATCATGACATGTCATTGAGAGTATAGTCTGCCGGGTGCTCCCGTTACAGAGCTGATGAGGATTCGCCTGTCATGCAAGCTAGGCAAATCGAAGTAGGGTGGAACCACGAGCGCACTCGTCCCTTTCCGGGAGGACGTGCGCTTTTTGCTGTTCATTTTAAACATATGGAGTGAGTACACATGAATTCGATAAATGATTTGTCTATCCTGCGGCACAGCGCCGCCCATCTGCTGGCACAAGCGCTGAGGCGCTTATACCCGGACGTACAATTGGGCATCGGTCCGGCGATCGAGAATGGATTTTACTACGATTTCGATACTTCGGCGGCCGTATCCGCGGACGACCTCCCGCGCATAGAGGAGGCTATGAGGCAGATCGCACGGGAGAATCATCCGATACGTCGCCGGGTCGTAGAGAGAGAGGAGGCGGCGCGGCTGTTCGCGGAGCTGGGAGACGGTTTAAAGCTGGAGCTGCTGGAGGGCATTCCGGCTGGCGAAGAGGTATCCCTGTATGAGCAGGGGGAATTCGTAGATCTATGCCGAGGACCCCACGTAAGCTCGACGGGGGATCTGCAAGCCTTCAAGCTGCTCAGCCTGGCAGGGGCGTACTGGCGCGGGGACAGCAGCAACAAGATGCTGAAGCGAATCTACGGGACGGCCTTTGCCGGGCAAGCCGAGCTGGATGCGCACCTGCACTTCCTGGAGGAGGCGCAGCAGAGAGACCACCGGAAGCTCGGCAAGCAGCTGGAGCTGTTCATGTTCTCGGAGGAAGCGCCGGGAATGCCGTTCTATTTGCCGAAGGGGCAAATTGTGCGAAACGAGCTGGAGAGCTTCTCGAGAGAACTGCTGCGGCAGTACGGGTACGATGAGGTGCGGACTCCGCTGATGATGAACCAAAGGCTATGGGAGGAATCGGGGCACTGGGAGCATTATCATGAGAATATGTATTTCACGGAGGTGGACGACCGCAGCTTTGCGCTTAAGCCGATGAATTGCCCCGGACATATGCTGATCTTCAAAAATCGGCTGCGCTCCTACCGAGAGCTTCCGATCCGGATAGCCGAATTCGGACAGGTGCACCGCCATGAATTCAGCGGAGCGTTAAACGGTATGCTGCGCGTCCGCACCTTCTGCCAGGATGACGCCCATATCTTCGTGACGCCAAGTCAGGTAGGCGAGGAGATCAAGAAGGTTATTCAGCTGATCGACCGGATGTATTCGGTGTTCGGCTTCTCCTATGCGGTCGAGCTGTCGACAAGACCGGAGAAGTCGCTCGGCGACGATGCACTGTGGGAGCAGGCGGAAGGGGCGCTACGTCAAGTACTGGAGGAGCTCGGCATCGATTACAAGCTGAACCCCGGCGACGGCGCGTTCTACGGGCCGAAGATTGATTTTCATATCCGGGACGCGCTTCAGCGGAGCCACCAATGCGCTACGGTGCAGCTGGATTTCCAAATGCCGCTCAAGTTCGAGCTTTCCTATGTAGATGAGGAGAACCGGAAGGCGCATCCTATCGTCATTCACCGGGCTGTTTACGGCTCGATCGACCGCTTTCTGGCCATTCTGATCGAGCACTATGCCGGGGCTTTCCCAACATGGCTTGCACCGGTCCAGGTGAAGCTCATACCGGTATCCGAGAACAACGGCGAGTACGCCCGAGAGGTGCAGGAGGAGCTGCTGCAGGCCGGAGTCCGGGTGGAGCTGGATGCCCGCAGCGAAAAGCTTGGCTACAAAATCCGCGAAGCCCAGAAAGACAAGATCCCGTATATCCTCGTTGTGGGAGACCGCGAGCAGGAGCGGAAGCAGGCTTCGGTGCGAAAATACGGGGAAGCCGATGCCGCAGCTATGGATGTCAGCGATTTTATAAGAAGGGTAATAGAGCAAATTCGCAGCCGCAGCTAATCGAATAACAAATCCAAAATGTATCATTCTATTAGAATGGTACATTTTTTTGTCAAAATAAGAAACATATTGTATCAATCTAGCGTCTATACTATGATGTCTGCCTTTTTATGGAGGTGAAGAGAAGGATTGGCAGGCAAGGAAGAGTGAAGCTCGAATTCAGACATAGAAACTATATTCGTTCGGAGGGAAAACATGAAATCGAAGTCAAGGTGGATGACGGTCTTATCGCTGCTCCTTGCGGTCACGTCATGGCCGGTCGGCAGCGTCTTCGCATCCACAGAGGAAAAGCTGGGCAAGGTAGGCGAACGCGATGGAACGGCAAAAGCGGCGCTAAGCGGTCCGTATGTCAGCCAGCGGGAGCAGGAGGTTCCCTACGGATATCGTTCCTTCTTCCATGCGCCTTGGCGAAGCTATATGGATACTTGGGACGGAAGCCGGTTCCTGGAAGCGCTCGGAGTGAACTATAACATGGAGCGCGACGAGGCGGAGGCAACCGCAACGCTGCTGCAGGAGGCGGGCGTTCGTTCCGCGAGGATCGAGATCGGCTGGGACAACCTGGATTACTACGATGATTCGAAATTTCGGGAATACAACCGCGAGAGCATGCGGCTGATGCTGGGAGCTCTGAAGCGCCATAACATTCGGCCGATCATTCTGCTCAACATGAATTCCGGCATGCCGAACCCGAATACGGATGCAAAGGTGGAGCTGACAAGGCTGGCATCGAAGGGCGCAAGAGAAATTTATGTGAAGGATCCTTCGGGCATTCGTCCGAAGTATACGGGCTTCCAGCTGGGAGGCGGCCGGCCGGCCATGTTCCCTATCATTACCGATATCGATGCCACCACGGGCCGATGCACGCTTTCCGCCCCTTTGCCTCAGGATGTGCCTGCGGGGGAGGTAGTGCTCATTAAGCTGAAGTATCAGCCTTTCTCGGGCTTGGAATATAAGGACGGGACGCCGAATCCGGCTGCGATGGAGACGGTGAACGGCTGGCTCCGCTATGTGAAAACCGTCACAGAGGTAGCCAAGGAGGAGCTGGGCACTCAGAATAACGAAGTCGACGCCGGTTTTGACCTGGAGATTTATAACGAGTACACCTTTGGCTATCATTATCTCGGTATCGAGCATTATTATGATCCGAAGCCGGAATTCCGCAAGCCCATCAGCTTTACCAAGGACGGCAAGACGGTGGAGGGCCACGAGATGCTGCTGCCGCTGACAGCCGATTACGTGAAAAATCCGGAGAACAAGCTGCCCGGCGTGAACGTCGTCAGCGGCTTCTCCAATCAGCGTCCGTTCGATAACGGCAGTACCATGGGGGTGGATGAGGCGGGATTTAGCCGGCATTACTACTCCGGCTACGATAAGGTCAAATCTCTGATTACGCCGGAGTCGGCATCGGATTTTAAAGAATCAACCAAATTGTATTTGAACGCGCTGGAGGGGCTGGACGGGACGAAGGTTCCCGATAAGGATCATTCCGTTCCCGGCAGCTTTTATATACCTCCACACGTTGCCGCACTGCCGGAAGAATGGTCCTTCCCCTACCAAACCGAGATGATGATTCGCGATCTGCAGCCTTTCCCGGGGCTGTATCCCGACCATTACCGCTATTCAAGTCCGGGGGGCGGCCGAATTGCCCAGCTTTGGAACACGGAGACGAACTATTCGCGTAACGGCTTCTCCGAGGTGCTGAAGGATCAGGGGGTGGATATGAAGGATCCCCGCTTTCTTCGTCTTATGCAGCAGATCGGGGCGAAGTCGCTTCTGCGCATGTTTACCTTCTATGCCCATAAGGGCGTTCATACGATCAACGCCTATGCTATCAAAAGCGAGGATGTCGGCTTCGGGATCTTGCCGGAGGCCTTCTATGAGGAGCTCCGCAAAAATAAGTACGTGCTGAACGAAGCCGTTCGGGCAAATGCCGGCTTGCAGCTGCAAGGTCTTAAGGAAGTGTCCGATCTGATGCGGAGCGGCAAGCGCATCGATTCACCGAGGCCGCTGCAGGTAACGGAGCTGATCGAATATGAGCCGCGTTATGTCTATGAAGGCGATGGAAGCTTGCAGCATCCGAGCCGTTATCATCGGGATGATTTTGCTATTCTACCTTATCAGCTGGATACCGGAACCTTCGCCATCGGCTATTATGTGGTCACCCGAAACGCCGCGCATGCCTGGGACCCGACTAAGGATTTGCTGGATCCTGAGCGCTACCGCATGCCTCCGCAGACCTTCGAGTTTACCTTGAACAATATTTACGGTACAGGCGCCAAGGTTTCCGCGATGGATCCGCTCACCAAGGAGCGCATCTCTGTCGAAACGGTCCGGGCCGACAAGGACAGCATTACAGTGAAGCTCGATTCGGTGGATTATCCGCGCTTTCTGCTGATTGAAGAAGCCGTGGAGGGACCTGTCATCGGAGCTCCTCTGCTGGAGAAGGCGCCGGGCGGCGCCAGACTGGCGTTCACGCCCAGCGTGACGGGGATCGTCTATATCACCTACGGCGATTATCCCGTAAGGTCCGGCGGCCGTTTCCGCGAGGAGAGCTTTACCGATCCCCGGTTCCGGCACCGTAAAGGGGACAAAGAGGTCGAATCGATCAGCTATAAGCTTGGGACTCAGCCGGGCTCCTGGCGATGGACCGGTGTGATTGTGCCGGAATTTACGGAAGATTACACATTCTCCGCCTTTGCTGTAGACCGCAACAATTTCAGTCTGAAGCTGGACGGACAGGAGCTGTTCCCTAACGGCAGCAAAGGAGTGGGTACCGCGTCGCTTACGGCAGGAACCGCCTATTCGTTCGAGCTGACGTATTATAATGAGCATCCGGTGGACAGCGGGCTGGATACGGTCAGTCTTTTCTGGTCGAGTGCAAGCCAGCCGAAAACGATCGTACCGGCACAAATACCCGAGCAGAAGAAGCTTCGGCTGGAAGCGGTAAAGGGGCAGCGCGCAGAGGTGTCGCTTCCCGGGATGACCGTAGGTGACGGTGTGCGGATTACGCTTGTGAGCGAAACGGGGACCCGGACACGGTATCCGTTCTGGGACTATGATACGAAGGCGGTTCTCTATGAACATACGCCGTCTTATATTCCGCCGACGCCTATTCCGCCCCCTCCTCCGCCCCCTCCACCCCCGGTAAAGGGTCCGGTTTTTGCAGGCGGAGGAGGAGGGTTCATCGCGGCCGCCGAGATCGAGTATAAAGAGGGAAGGCTGCTCTTGGAGAATGGCAAGGGGATGGAGGTTCGACAGTCGGGCGAATCTACAACGATCACCTTGCTCGCGGACAAAATCCTGGAAGCCTTGAATAAGCATACCGAAACGAAGGAGCTTGTCCTGCCGCTCGGAAGTGAGTTATCTGATGTGGAAGCAAGTAAAGAGCTGGCACAAGAATTGACCCGGCGTAAGATCCGGCTGGTGCTGCAGCAGGGGGAAGAACGGGTTCAGGTCACGCTTCCCGTCAAGGAAGACAAGGTGCTCCTACGCGTGAAGCTGGCTGCCGGGCTGCTTCCGCCGCCGGCAGGCTTCACAGCGGCAGGCCCGCAGCTGTCGATTCGGGGCCAGCTGGAAGCGTCATTCCGGCCTGCCGGAGGAAGCGACGGAGCATACTTATATAAATATGATCATGGAAATAAAACATGGGTATATCAACAATCCCCAATTCTTCGGGAGCCGGGGGACTACACTTGGCTGAAGTCCGGTCTCAGCTTCTCGGACATTTCGTCTCATTGGGCGAAGCAGATCATCGAAGAGCTTGCGGCCAAGGGTTATGTCTCCGGGTACGAGAATAACGAGTTTCGTCCGAATCAGACCGTGACGCGGGCGGAGTTTGCGGCGATGCTGGTCCGCATGCTGATGTCTCGGGAAGAAGCGGCGGAAGTACCGTTCAAGGATGTCACGGCGGAGGATTGGTTTTACCGTGAGATCGGTTACGGCTACCGGGAAGGACTAATCCAAGGGTCGGAAGAGGGGAATTTCCGCCCGGGGGAGGAAATCTCACGGCAGGAGATGTTTGCCCTTGCGGTAAGAGCAGCGGAGAGGAAGCGTTCCGTAGCCTTGACGGAGGCTGACCGGAAGCGGCAGCTGGAGGCATGGAGCGATACGGAGCAAATCAGCGACTGGGCGGAGGACCTACTTGCCAAAGCGGCTCTGGCAGGTCTGGCTGCCGGTGACGAGACGGGGAGAATATTGCCTTTGGCGTCCGGTACCCGAGCCGAGGCAGCAGCCATTCTTCTCCGGGTTCTGCACAGGCAGGAAGAACAATAAATTTCCTCGCGAAAGAGGCAATCCATGGAGTGGGTATCCACGCCGAGGATTGCCTCTCTTTTCATTCGGTCTCTACGCGGAGGATGGTTTTTCCTCCGGCATCTCAGCCCATTTTTTCAGCGTAACATAGTCGGTCTTTCCGCTTCCCAGAAGCGGGAGCTTGTCAACGACACGCACTTGTCCGGGAAGCAATAACGGCGAGAAGCCGTGGCTGGCCAAATAACTCTTCAGGCCGGTCAGGGTGACCCCGGAGCCGGCGGCGAACAGGACGATCCGCTCGCCCTTGCGGCCGTCAGCGATCGAAACCGCCGCCACTGCACCTCCGGGAGCGGATCTCTCGGCTAATTCCTCAAGGAGCTGCAGCGATATCATCTCGCCGCCGATCTTGGCGAACCGTTTCAGCCGTGCCCGGATGGACACATAGCCCTCTTCGTCAATACTGACGACGTCCCCGCAGTCATACCACTCCGGGCAAGGGACGAAGCCCTGCCCATGAATCAGATAGCCCTTCATAAGGTTCGGTCCCCGGACCAGCAGGTTGCCCGCCCCCTCAATTCCCTCTACCGGCTTCAGCTCATATTCAACGCCCGGCAGGAAGCGTCCCACCGTCCCCCGACGATAGGACAGCGGGGAATTGATCGTCAGTACAGGTGCGGTTTCCGTCGTACCGTAGCCTTCGAAGATGCGGATGCCGAACTTGGCAGACCACAGCTCAATCACTTCATCCTTCAGCTTCTCAGCACCGGCAACCACATACCGTACGGAGTAAAAGTCGTACGGATGGGCTGCGCGTCCGTATCCGGCCAAGAAGGTGGAGGTGCCGAACAGGATGGTTGCGCTTCGGTCATATACCACCTCGGGAACGACCCGGTAGTGCAAGGGGCTCGGGTACATGAACACGCGGACGCCGGTCAGCAGCGGCAGCAGCGTTCCCGCCGTCAGGCCGAACGAATGGAACATCGGCATCGCGTTGAACACTTTATCCTTGGCCGTGAA
This sequence comes from Paenibacillus sp. GD4, assembly GCF_030846225.1. NCBI lineage: Bacteria > Bacillati > Bacillota > Bacilli > Caryophanales > Paenibacillaceae > Paenibacillus > Paenibacillus sp. GD4. Next base: position 1,607,762 of record NZ_JAVCYK010000001.1, on the reverse strand, counting down.
ATCAAACACCGAACGCGCTTGCTGAATGTTGGCATACAGATTAGAATGCGAGAGCACGACTCCCTTCGGCTTGCTTTCACTGCCGGAGGTGAACAAAATCACCTCGCGAGGCCCGGGCTCCGCCCGGCGTCGAAGCAGGAGCTGCATAAGCCCGCCCAGCTGATCGGTCCGGCTGACGCGGCTGCGGACGTCCTCCAAATACACGATTCGTACCTTGGCCGATAACGCTTCGATCACAGGGGACAGCTTCCCCTTCTCGACGAACTGTCGGGAGGTCAGCACCGTTTGGACGGAAGCCGTTTCGCAGGCATCCAGTAAGTTCTGCACACCGGCGGAGAAGTTCAGCATGGCGGGGGTCTTGCCGAGCCGCAGCAGAGCAAACAAGGCAATGACCGAGCCGGCGGCGTTCGGCAGCAGTACGCCGGCGGTTTGCTGACCGAGCAGCAGGGGGCGAAGCTTGGCGGCAAATACATAGGCGGCGATCAGCAGCTTCCTGTAGGTGAGCGCAAGCGAAACGTCCTCCAGCACCTGCAGCCGGAAGCCGCTGCGCGATGCTTGCTCGAGCAGCTCGTCGAACAGCTGTACCTGCGGCTGGAGCCGGGCGCTCAGGAGCTGCCGCTGCAGGGCGCGGAGAATATCATCCGCCGCGCGTTCCTTCTGAAGCTTCATGGGAAGGCCCGGCCGCGATTCAAGCTGAAACGGCTCCCCGATCTCGATGGCAATCCGGGGGAACCACACCGTTTTGATTTTATCGGTTATATAAGAAAGCCTGCTTTGTTCCGCTCCGTTGATAGCGATGGGATACAGCTTCGCGCCGGTCTTCATGGCAACATAGCCCACTCCGGCATACACCTTCATCAAACCGCCGGTTAAGGTCACGCGGCCTTCCGGGAACAGCACCAGCGGGACGCCGCTTTGTACTGTACGGATCATGGAACGAACGCTGTAGGGATTCATCGGGTCAACGGCAATATGGGGAAAATGCTTCATGAACGGAGCCAGTCTCCGCGCCCAGCCGGTATTGATGACGAATGTAGCCCCCTTCGGCAGGAACAGCAGGAGCAGCACGCCGTCAATCAAAGATACGTGGTTCGGCATCAGCAGGGCAGGCTGGCCGGGCACCAGCTTCTCGATCCCGCTAATGCGTAAGCGGAACAAACGTCTCAGCAGGCTGCGCAGTACAAGAAACAAGAAGGACATATTGAATCCGCTCCTCCAAACCGTATCGTTACTAAGATATGAGAACTACTGTTATTGTAGCGCGGTTCGCAAATAAAAAAGAGTACTAAATTGAAGTAGTACCCTAATTCGGGCAGGACGGTGTACAATAGGAAAAACGGAAGGGACGGTGAGAAGTATGCTTTCAGATGGCAAGCCTAAAGTGGGAGACGCCGTTGTGTTCTATGACGGGGAATGCGGTTTATGCGATAAAGCGGTCCAGTTTATCATCCCGCGCGATCCGCAAGGGCGGTTTCAATTTGCGGCGCTGCAATCGGAGATTGGGGGCAAACTTTTGCGGGAGCATGGTTACGATGAAGCAGACATGAAAACCTTCGTCCTTCTGGAATCGGGGCGTGTGTATACGAGGTCCACGGCGGCACTGCGTGTGGCCCGGCGATTAAACGGCGGCTGGCCGCTGCTCTACGGGTTGGTCATCGTACCGAGGCTTCTTCGTGACGGGGTGTATCACGTAATTGCGAATAACCGCTACCGGTGGTTCGGCAAGGCCGATGCGTGCCGGCTGCCGAAGCCCGGTGAAAGGGGCCGCTTCCTTGACCGTTAGAGCCTGGCGGCCCTTTGCTGCCGTACGCGTGCGCGAAGCAATCGGAAGCGGTAGCGCACCAGAGCGAGGCTCAGGCTCTCCACCGCCAGCAGGAAGCCGATGAGACCGATCAGGGAGACGACGACCGACACTGGAAATACCCAGACCGACGCAGGGTTGGCGAAGAACGGGATTAGGGCGACCGCCATAATCGGAGGTGCCTGCAGATGATATCGGCGCAGAAGATGAATGGTCAGCAAGGCAGTGGCCAGAAAGCCGAGAATGCCGATATCCGAACGGTATAAGAGGCAGCCCATGAACGAAGCGATGCCTGCGCCCATCACGAGCTTGAGCAGATCCTTAAGGGCGTACGTTCGGCTGACGAATAAGTACGAGAAGGCTCCGAGCGTAGGATAAAATAACGGCTTCAGCACCTCAAAGTGCAAGGAGAGCCAGTAAATGAGCAACAGATACAATGAAATCGTTATGGTCTTGGAGTCCATTTCACTTGATCCTTTCCAATCGGTCATTGTTCGAAAACAAACACCAGAAAATCATACATCGGGACCGTTGGATCGTCAATATGTGAATAAGCTGTGATAAACAATTTAGGCAGGGAGCATCCGCATGTGATGCAGATCACCGCTGCTTCCGGTATTGTCCCGGCGGAACGCCGACAAAACGCTTGAACATGCGGATAAAGTTGGAGTAATCGTTGAAGCCGGACTGCTGGCAGGCATCCGTTACATTGCTGCCCTCTTGAAGAAGCTTCTTGGCCCGGGCGATGCGCTTCAGGACGATGTACTCATGGACCGTACTTCCGGTGCTTCGGCGGAAGAGACGGCTCAAGTAATAGCGGTTCATATAAAAGTGGCGCTCCAGCGTCTCGAGTGAAAGATCCTCATCAAGGTGGGAATCGATATAATCGAGCACCGGGCCCAGCTTCTCATGGACATCCGTAGGGACCGTATCCTGCGAGGACTTGTCCGAGTGAAAGCAGCGGTTAATAAGGACGAGCAGCTCGATCATATAAGCGGTCAGCAGCAAGCCGGATTCGCTCTGAGACTCGGGAGACAGCTGTTCTATTTTGTGAAAAATAGCCTGAGCCTCCTCTAACTGCTGATGACTCAGCCGTATGAGATTGGACTCTCCCTGAGGACGGTTGATATAACAATCGAGCAGCGGAAAATCGGACAGCCCTGTCAGCGCCTCCGAGACTGCAGGATCAAAGTGCACAACGATGTTTTCGTAAGTGGCGTTGGAGCGGAAGGTCGCTTTGTGCAGCTCGCGGTTATTCATAATGAGCAGGTCGCCGTAGCGTAGCGGGTATACCTTCTTTTCTATTAAATAATGAACGTCGCCGGACAGGAAGAAATACAATTCGTAGGAATCATGGAGATGGAAATCCATCCGGGGAGGCTGCTCCGTGCGGCGATGGCTGTAATGAAAATACTGATTCTGAATGCGGAAATGCATGGTGCGTCTCCTCCCGGATAAGAAGTCAAAAAAAGCAAGAAACTAAGCAATTGATGCAAGGAATCTGCTCTAATTATACGGCAAGATGAAAAGACAAGCGAGAGCCTTCTTACGTAGGGAAGGTCACTCGACTACTACATTTTTCGGAAGCTGGGTGAAAACGTGAAAAAGCTGGGGATTGCTATCATTGGCTGCGGCGCCATCTCGGGCGTTCATTTGAAAGCGGTGTCGGGATCTAAGCTCGGAGAACTGAAAGCGGTTGTCGACACGAACCTGGAGCTGGCCCAACGGGCGGCAGAGGAATACGGCTGCGATTACTATAGCGATTATCACGAAATGCTGAAGCGCGAGGACGTTGATATCGTGCATATTTGTACGGCGCATTTCCAGCACTCGCCAATGGCTGTTGACGTGTTGAAGGCCGGCAAGCATGTGCTCACAGAGAAGCCGATGGCGGAGAACGACGCGGCAGCCCGGCGTATGCTGGAGGCGGCCGAGCTGTATCCGAACGTGCAGCTTGGCGTTATTTTCCAAAACCGATATAATCCATCCGCCCGGAAGATGAAAGATTACGTTGACTCCGGTGAGCTCGGCAGGCTGCTCGGGATGAAGGGGCTGGTGGCCTGGAGCAGAACGGCAGCCTACTATCAGTCGGAATGGAAGGGCAAGTGGGAAACGGAAGGCGGCGGCGCGCTCATCAATCAATCGATCCATACGCTTGATCTGCTGCAGTGGCTTGGGGGAGATATCGAGTATGTGAAGGGCTCGATCTCCAATGATTCCCTGGAAGGCGTCATTGAGGTAGAGGACTCGGCGCATGCCTACATTGCTTTTAAGAATGGAGCGAAGGCGGTATTTTACGCAACGAACGCTTATATCAAGAACTCGCCCGTAGAGATCGAGGTCGTATTCGAGCGGGGTACGCTGTATCAGCGGGGAGATTACCTATACCTGGAGCAGGACGGCAAGCAAACCCAGCTCTGCGAGCCTGTGGTGAATGATCTTGGAGTCAAATCCTACTGGGGCGTAAGCCATAAAGTCCAAATCGAGGACTTCTATGAGCACATCGCCGAAGGCAGGAAGTTTTGGCTGGACGGCCCGGAGGGCTACAAAGGCTTTCGTCTCGTCATGGACATCTACGATTCCTCCCGAAGCGGGCAGAAGATTTTGTATTGATAGCTATAAAGCGACGCCTCTTTCCTTATCGGGGGGCGTCGCTTTCTACTATGTGCAGGAAATTACTTTCGAAATCGATGATACAGGTAAGAGACTGCAGCACCTAGGATGAACAGAATACTAGCGTTGACCCATAATCCCGATGCCGCTCCCAGAACTGCGGACAGGATCAGAAGAGTCAAGCTGTGAAGTAGGAACCGAACCGTTCTGGCCGAGCTCAGCTTCTGCTCCTCCGGGAGCGGGTACAAGTAAGAGCGTTCAGAATGAAGATACTGGCGCTGCAGCTCCCCCAGTTGAACTGCGGTGATGAACGCGAAGAAGCCCCAGAGAACATAACCGAGGACGCCTCCGCCGCTACATGCTGCCAGCACAGCGCCGAGAATCGTCAGCCTCAGAAGAATGCCGAACGATTCCGACCGAAGAAATACAAGCACATACAGGTAAAGATAGGCCCGATTCGGCCGAAACCCGAGCCACTCAGGCAGGCGGCGCGGCACAGGACGCCGTCTGGCGCGTCCCTGCACGGAAGGGACGTCGATAAATAAATTGAGCAGCCGGTAAAGCACGGTTCGATGGTGACGCGCAAGCTCAATCAGATTCATCCATGGCAGTCGCCGTTCTCCGCGGACCAGGGAAGAGACCGCCAGTAGATAGACGGCGGAACCCCCGGCAACGATCAAAACGCCCCACAGATGGGGAAGCTTCAGCAGACCGTAGGTCAGCAGACCCGCCATGATCCATCGGGCGGCGCCCAGGATGCGTCTGATCCGCGGTTCTGAAGCATGAAGCTCAAGCCACTTGCCGTGAAGCAGCACTTTTTTGAGCACGATCACCATCAGCAATCCAAGGAGAAAATAGCTCTTGATATCGGCATCCGACATCCGAATCAGGCGCCATACGATGAGCCAGCCGGCAGCTGTTGCGAGCGACTGCAGCCAGAACGCCTTCCGCTGGGCAGCACGGAAGTAATCGGCGAGCTCCGCCTCACGCGGCAGCAGGAAGATGATGTCCGGCTTCTGCAGGTAAGTCAGAATCGGCGTGACAGCCAGCACCGGCAGCATAAGAAGAGAGGCCGTCAGCAGCGTAGGAAACTGCGGCGGGATGCTCCCCAGGAGCTGGTCGTACACGTAGGATGACAGGACAATGAGCAGGATGGAGGAAAAGGACAGGCTTTGCAGCGCATATTTTAAGTAAGGAAGGATCTCCCGCATAAAAAGAGAAGATCGATGATGCCAAAGCTTCAATGGATTCATGAGCCAGTCACCAGCCGGAAGAAGACATCATCGAGCGGCGCATTCTCCATTCCTTCTCCGGCGGCTTGGCGAAGCTCCTCCATCCCTCCGCGCGCGATGAGCCGCCCCTGATGAAGCACGAGAAAGCCGTCGCAATACCGCTCAATCGTCGTAAGGATATGGGAGCTGATCAGAATAGCAGCCCCTTCGTCTTTCACCTGGACCATCAGCTCGAGAAGCGAGCGAATGCCGAGCGGGTCGAGCCCCAAGAACGGTTCGTCGATGATATACAGCTCCGGCTTGACCAGGAAGGCGCTCATGATCATGACCTTCTGCTTCATTCCTTTCGAAAGGTGGCCGGGCAGCTGCTTGCGGTGAGGCGTCATCTGGAAGCGCTCCAGCAGCTCTTCGGCGCGTACGGCGGCGACGGAGGGTTCAAGGCCGTAAGCCATGGCCGATAGCTCCATATGCTCCCCTACAGTCAGTTCTTCGTACAGCAGCGGGTTCTCGGGCACGTAAGCATAGGTGCGGCGATACTCTCCGATGCCCTCCTCCAGTAGCCGCTCTTTGAGACGGATCTCTCCGCTATGCGGCCGCATCAGGCCAAGGATGTGCTTGATGGTCGTGCTTTTGCCGGCTCCGTTCAGACCGATCAGTCCGATCATTTGGCCTGCGCCGACCTCGAATGAAATGTCGTGCAGCACCGGACGCTGAAGGCTGTAGCCTCCCGTGATGCGATTCAATTGCAGAAGCTTCTTCATAAGGAATCTCCTTCCGGAGGATAATTTCAAATCATTACCCAATTTGGTGTTGCCATGCCAATCAAAATGGGTTATGTATATATAACAGAACAATGAACCCAGGTGAATCAGGATGATCCTAGTAGATATCCGAACCGAGGATGATATTTATTATGCGCTCCATTGCGTGCGCTTCCTTATGAGGGACGTACCCTTTAACGAAAGCGAGAAGCAGAGCGTTTCGGTTACCGTACTTGAGCTAGCACGCAACATCATTCAGCATGGCGGTGCCAACGGGACCCTTCGCTGTGAATTGACGGAGGACAAGCTCCAGCTTACCTTCACAGATACCGGTTCAGGCATATCGAATCCGGAGGAAATCATGAAAGGTCGGTACCGTTCGGCCAGCGGATTAGGTCTCGGTCTCGCGGGGGCTAAGCGGCTTATGGACGAATTCACTCTGGAATCCTCTACGAAAGGAACCATCATTCATGCTGCGAAACGGATCAATGGAAATCGAAGAAGAACATCAACATGACAGTCATCTATCCAGGCTCGTATCGGTAGGGCAAGTGGCTGCCGGCATCGCTCATGAGGTACGCAATCCGCTTACGGCGGTGAAGGGCTTCCTTCAGCTGCTTCAACAGCAGTCCCCCCACCCGTATCTCGATATCGCGCAGGGGGAGCTGGAGAATGCCATCACCACGCTGCAAAATTTACTTCAGGTGTCGAAGCCGGACTTAGATGATGAACCGACGCAAGAGATTTTTCTGTGTGTAGAGCTGGAATCCATGCTTCAGCTGTTTCAAGATCAGATTTATCGGGTAACGATTAAGAAAGAACTGCACGACGGCGATCAGCCGATCTACGGTAAGAAGAATCAGCTGAAGAAGGCCTTCTTTAATTTACTGAAAAATGCATTCGAAGCCATACCGGACCGTGGTGTTATCACCATAGAGCATGCTATGCGCGACGGGAAAATCCATGTACTGATCCGCGATACCGGGCAAGGCATCCCGGAGGACAAGCTGGAGCTGATCGGGACGCCTTTTTTTACAACCAAAGAACAAGGGACTGGCATGGGACTCGCCCAAGTCTTCTCTACCATATACCAACATCAGGCAACAATTCAAGTTCGCAGCCGACTTGGACAAGGGACGGAGTTTCAGATTGTTTTTCCGATTGTAAGCGGGGCGGAGTGGGGAGTGACAGAAATGGAATTGACTTACATGGAGAACCAGTCGCTAAGAGATTATTTTACGGTGAATCAGGACAAGTTCGACGAATACCTGCTGCGTGAGGCGGTCAATGTCAGGGAGAAGCTCGATGAGATCAATACCAAGAGCAGTATCAATCTGATTGAGAATGCGCATAAGCTGGTGGGCCTTCTTCTGGGAAGGCATGAGCACGAGCTGGTGCAGTTCGCCAAGGACGAGGGAAAGCTGTGGGCTCGCCATTCGCTGACACTGGCCCTCAAGCTGGAATGGCTTCAGGTGTTTCGCAAGGTATTGTGGGATTTCCTGTACCATTACGATTTGCAATGCGGCAAGCCTGCCGACCGGGAAGAGTTTTACCGCCAGGAGCGACGAATCAATGTATCGCTTGATTCCTTCCTCCGTCATTTTTTTATGTCTTATACCCAGTTTAAAGAGGATATACTGCAAGCTCACCGCGAAATGATTGATGATTTGTCCGTGCCGTTGATTCCGCTTGCTCCTACCGTGTCGATTCTTGCCCTGGTCGGGACGATCGATACGTTTCGGGCGAAGAAAATTCAGGAAAAGGTGCTGGCTCAAATCGGTACAACGAAGATCCGCAAGCTGATCATCGACCTGTCCGGTGTCGCATATATGGACACGGCCGTAGTAACGCACTTGTTCCGTATCATCGACGGGATTTCCATGATGGGCTGCCGGGCGGTCGTCACGGGCGTTCGGGCGGAAATTGCCAATACGATGATCAATATGGGGATTACGTTCGCCGACAAGGTTGAGACCAAGGGGAGCCTGGAGCAAGCCCTGGAGGAGTATGGGATGAAAGTGGAAGTATAAGCGTAAGGAAACCGCCGTTCGACGATGCCTTCGGGTTTCGGTCGGGCGGTTTTTTTGTGCGATGGAAAAAGCAAGCAGCCCGCTGCTGGGCGGGCCGCTATCCGAAGGCAGCCTATCCGAAGGCAGCCTATTCGATGGCTGCGAATAAGGCTCCCTCCCGCTCTATAACGGAAAGGCTCTTTAAGCTTGCCGAAGGCACATTCTCACAAGCGCCGGTCTCAAGGTCGAACGTCCAGCCGTGCACCGGACATTCAAAGCAATCGTCCGCGGCCTCCACCCGCGCCCCGGCATGAGGACAGCGGCGGGAGAAGAGACGGTAATCGGCTCCATCCTTTACTAAATAATACGCTTGATTGTCCAGACTCACTTCCGCTGGGAATGAAGTGAAATCCATTACAGCTCCAATACGAGTTTCGGCCATAAGCCTGCTGTGCCCCCTTACAGGAGAAGAGTATACTGCTTTAGCTTCATCATATCATGTCCCGCCGGGAGGACCAAACACAGCAAGAAGACCCGGGCAGGGGGCTGCCGGGTCTTCTTGCTGTGTTATTCGACGGATGGCGTCATCGCTGTGCCGCCTGTGCTTACATAAGAAGCATCGGCGTCGGCAAGTGCCCCTTCCGGCTGCAGGCCGGTAAACTGCTTCTCGCTCTTGGCGATGACCACCGTAGCCACGCTGTTGCCGATCAGGTTCGTGATAGCGCGTGCCTCGGACATGAAGCGGTCTACGCCGAGCAGGAGGGCCATGCCTTCCACAGGAATCGGTGTTCCCGGGATGGCCGTCAGCGTCGCAGCCAAGGTAATGAATCCGGAGCCGGTGACGCCGGCGGCGCCCTTGGAGGTAAGCATCAGAATGCCGAGCACGGTAAGAATTTGAATCCACGTCAGCTCAATGCCGTATGCCTGAGCGATGAAAAGAGCGGCCATCGACAAGTAGATGGAGGTGCCGTCCAGGTTGAACGAGTAGCCCGTCGGCACGACCAGGCCGACTACGGATTTGGAGCAGCCATATTTCTCAAGGCGATCCATCAAGCGCGGCAGGGCGGATTCCGAAGAGGACGTACCGAGCACGAGCAGGATTTCATCCTTGATGAAACGCAGCAGGCTGAACAAGTTAAACTTATAGATTTTCGCAACCGTACCGAGGATCAGCACGATAAAGAGGAACATAGTAAGGTAGGTGGCTGCCATCATTTTACCGAGTGAGAACAGGGAGCCAAGGCCGAACTTCCCGATGGTGTAAGCCATTGCGCCGCCTGCCGCGAACGGGGAGAAACGCATGATGATGCCTACCAGCTTAAAGAATACTTCATTGAGCTTCTCAAAAAATTCGGTAACCGGCTTCCCTTTCGGACCCAGCATGGAAAGAGCGAGACCGAACATGACGGAGAAGAACAGCACCGGAAGCATTTCTCCCTTGGATAGAGCGGCGATAGCGTTATCCGGAATGATACTCATTAAGAAGTCCATAAATCCGTGAGGAGATTCGGCCGCCTGCTTCGTATATTTCGCTACATCGGCCGCCTTGGCGCCAACCTTGCTCGTGTCGATACCGGCGCCCGGCTGTACGATCATCACAACGGCGATGCCGATCGCCATGGCGAAGGTGGTGATGATCTCGAAATACAGCAGCGCTTTACCGCCGATGCGCCCGATTTTCTTCATGTCGCCCATACCGGCGAAGCCGATGACGATCGTGAAGAAGACGATGGGGGCGATGACCATTTTGATCAGCTTAATAAATATGTCGCCTAATACCTTCAATTCCACACCGAAGGCGGGGAAAAACTGTCCGACTAAAATACCGATCGCGATGGCGATGAGCACCTGCACAGTCAAATTTTTCAGGTTGATTCTCACCTGGAATCCCTCCATTTATCTCGTGTTGGTAGTAGCTGCCTGCTTGCGGGCGACGCCGGAATCGTAGGCAGCCTGGATAACGGCCTCGCGGACCTTCTCGACGACCGATTGATTGAATACGCTAGGTATAATGTAATACTCGTTCAGCTCCTCGTCGCTAACGACAGAGGCGATAGCCTTGGCGGCGGCGAGCTTCATTTCCTCGGTGACTCGGGAGGCACGGCAATCGAGAATGCCGCGGAAAATGCCTGGGAAGCAGAGGACGTTGTTAATCTGGTTCGGGTAGTCCGAACGGCCGGTAGCCATAACCCGGACATAAGGCTCGGCTTCCTCCGGCAAAATTTCCGGTGTAGGATTCGCCATCGCGAAAACGATCGGGTCCTTAGCCATGCGCTGAAGATCTGTCGTCTTCAGGACACCCGGACCGGAAACGCCGATGAATACATCCGCGCCGGCAATAACATCCGACAGCTGGCCGGTGAGGCCTTCCGGGTTCGTATGCTCCGCATACCACTGCCATGCGGGATTGTCGTAGGACTGGCCGCTGGAAATTGCACCGGCTTTGTCCACGCCGATCAGGTTGCGGACCCCTGCAGCGAGCAATATCTTCGAGCAGGCGGTGCCGGCGGCGCCGATGCCGCATACGACGATTTTGCAATCCTCGAGCCGCTTGCCGACGAGCTTCACGGCATTCATCAAACCGGCCAGCAGAACTACAGCGGTACCGTGCTGATCATCATGGAAAACAGGGATATCGAGTTCCTCAATCAGCCGCTGCTCGATCTCGAAGCAGCGCGGAGCGGAGATGTCTTCGAGATTAATGCCTCCAAAGGTAGGCGCAAGCGCTTTCACGATGCGGATAATTTCTTCCGTATCCTGTGTGTCGAGGCAAATCGGGAAGGCATCTACGCCGGCAAACTGCTTGAAGAGAACAGCCTTGCCTTCCATAACGGGCATCGCGGCTTCCGGGCCGATATTGCCGAGTCCCAGCACAGCGGAGCCATCGGATACGACGGCGATCGTATTGCGCTTGATCGTCAGGGAATGGGCCCGCGAAGGCTTCTCATGGATCGCCATACATACTCGGGCTACGCCGGGAGTATACACACGCGACAAGTCGTCGCGGTTTTTGATCGGCGTTTTCGGCGTCGTTTCGATTTTGCCGCCGATATGCAGCAGGAAGGTATGGTCCGAGACGTGAAGCACCTTGACGCCGGGAACGGCGTTGACCGCTTGTACGATCAGGTCGGTATGCTTCTGATCATAGACGTTTACGGTAATGTCGCGCACGGTGGTCTCTTTATCGGATCGGTTGACGTCAATTGCAACGATATCGCCGCCGGTTTCCCCGATCGCTGCTGCGATTTGAGCGAAGGATGCGGTTTCTTTATTCAGCTCAAGCCGAAGAATGATACTGGTATGTGCGCCTGATGGAATGGACATGGGGTTCACTTCCTAACCTTGTTCTTTGTCTGTGGACCCATGATATCGCTTTCAAGAGGAGAAGGGAATCATTAGAACATAATGGTTGTTTTGATCATTTTGGTCAGGGGAGAGGAAGAGGAAGGAACTACTGAAGCAGTGGCCGCCGGCTCGGGTTGTATATGAAGTGAGACTGCGCTGCGATACGGGCAAAGCCGCCTGCTGCGAAGCGAGGAGACGAGCGGAACGCTGGACAGCGGAATCATTGCGCCCGGAGGGTACGCGATCAATGGTCCGCAGGGCGTGACCTTTGTCGGCACCGGCTACAGCGAGCCGGTGCTGATTGCCATCGCCTACGCATACGAGCAGGCCACCAAGCATCGGGTGCCGCCGTTTCTTTAAAGGGGCTGTTACCGCCCTGTATACACGTATTTGTTCACAGGGCGGCCCACGCCGTACTGGAGGTCGAGGCGGAAGACGCCGCTTTTCTCCAAATGGTCGAGGTATCGTCTTGCCGTCACGCGGGCGATCCCGACGCCCTCCGCTACTTCCTCAGCCGATAGAGGCGTTCCTTGCTGAACGACGTACTGCACAATCTGCCTTAAAGTGGCTGCTTGCAGTCCCTTAGGCAGATCAGGAAGCAGTGCGGCAGGGTCCTGAGCTGACGGGGGCAAGCTGGGGTAAAGCCCGGTTTTGTCTTTACCCGTACCGGCTTGTCCAAACAGTAAGCGGTCCAGCTCCGTCTGAGATAAGGTGCTTCCCTCCCGGGGCTCCAGTGCCTCCTTTTTGCTCCGGTAGTGCTCGAGCGCCTGCTTTACCCGTTCGAATTTGAACGGCTTAATGATGTAGTCCACCGCTCCCTGATGAAGCATTCGCTGAATTGTCGTCATATCGTTAGCCGCGCTGATCACGATGACATCGACCGCCAGAGCTTCGCTGCGAATTTGCCTGAGCGTCTGTAACCCGTCCAGCACCGGCATGAAGATATCAAGGAACACCAGCTCCGGCTGCTGCCGGCGGACCAGCTCGATTCCTTCGGCGCCGCTTGAGGCGACGCCGACGATCCGGAAGCCTTCCACCTGTTCGACAAACTGGCGGTTGACCTCCTGCACCATCGGGTCATCCTCGATCAAAATCACATCTATCGTTCGCATAGCTTGGTTTCCTCCTAGTGAGCAGATGGATCCGGATTACCGGCTTGATCTTCAGGCAGGGAATGCATAGGGAAGGTCAGCATAAACGACGAGCCTTCCCCGGGCGTGGAGTCGATTCGTATCGTTCCGCCGCCTTTTTCCAGGATACCGGCAATGAGGTGAAGGCCGATCCCGCGCCCCGGTCCGCCCTTCGTCGTGAAGCCCCGCTCGAATAGCCGTCCCCTCGTCGTCTCCTCCATGCCGCAGCCGTTATCCTCCACCAGTAAGGACAGCACGTCGTCATCCTGCTCCATACTTACAAATACCCGCTTGTCCCGCTGCACCGTCTGAAGGGCATCGAACGCGTTCTCCATCAGATTGCCGATAAGAATGACCATATCATGATGATCCAGCCGTTCCGGGAACTGCTCCAGCCGGCTCTGCGGATCAATTTCCACCTCGATGCCCAGCTCGCGGCCGCGACTGATTTTGCCCAGCAGCAGTCCTGTCAGGCTGTCATCCTTAAACCTTCGGCTTAGGAAACGCGTCAGTTCCTCCCGCTGCTCCATCACCTCGAATAAATATTCCAGGGCCTTATCCTTATTGCCCAGCTGAATCAATCCGCCGATCGTATGAAGCTTATTCATGTATTCATGATTCTGTACCCGAAGCGCATCGACGAAAGCCCGGACGCCTGTCAGCTCCTCCGCCATGCGGGTCACCTCCGTGCGGTCCTGGAAGATGGCGACGGCTCCGACCGTATTCGCTCCGACTTTTATCGGGACACGGTTGCTCACGATAAGAGCGGTGCCGATAGTAAGCTCCTGATTATAAATCGGGTGGTTCAGCTGTAAAATTTCGGGAAGCCGCGTATCCGGTATGACGTCGCGGATCGGCTGTCCGATGACTTCTCCTTCGACACGGAGCATTTGCTTGGCCTTCTCGTTAAAGACGGTCACCTTCTCGTCCTTATCGATGGCGATGACGCCCTCGTGCATCGCGTTGAAGGTGGCGGTGCGCTCGACGAACAGCCTCGCGATCTCGTGAGGCTCCAGCTCGAACATCTGGTGCTTGATATGCCCGGCCAGCTTCCAGGAGCCCCAAAGCCCGAACAGCAGCGAAAGCAGCAGCACGATGTACGCTTGGCCCGACTGCTCCAGCACAACCTGCCCAAGTGTCGGCATGATGCGCCCGACAAGCGCGACGCCGATCTGCTCATGCTCGGCGCTCATGATCGGCACGAACGCGCGCAGCGCCGTGCCGAGCTCCCCCTTTGCCTTGGACACGTACGTGTGCTCGGCAAAGGCAGAGCCCTCATCGGCCCCCGTGGAGACGGTGCCGATCATGCGCTCGATCGGGTGGGACAGCCGCACCCGATGCATATCCATCACGACGACATACGTTGCGTCGTTGATGATGCGGATGCGCTCGGCGGCCGCCTGCAGTCCGGCGCGCTTCGCCGGGTCGGCAAGGCCGGCCGTGACCTCCGGCATCGCCGCAACCGTTCGCGCCGTCACGAGCAGACGGCGGCCGAGCTCCTCCTCCTTCAGCTTGACGATGCCGCCGAGCAGGATCGTGCCGCCGATACATAAGGCGAAGAGCACGATGCCGAACGAGAGAATCGCGATTTTCCAATTAATCCGTAAACGCTGCAGCATGAGCTGGAGGCTCCTTTATCCTGACGGAATCTTGGTATCATCATACAACAGCATGCGCTCTATTGAAAATACGACAAACAACCGCCCTTGCCGTCGCAAGCACGGTTGTTTATGTCTCGACGGGTTAGTCCTGCTGTTTCCCGCCGCCGGATTTGTCTTTTTGCTTCGACTCGCCGCCGCTGTCTCCGCCTTGTCCCCCACCGCCGGACTTGCCTCCCTCAGCTCCACCGCCGCCGCCTGCCGAGCCTTGATCTCCAGCCTGTTCCTTGCCGTACATGCTGCCGCTCTTTCCTTCGCCCTTTTGCTGCTCTTCCTTCTTCTCCTGCTCGAATTCTTTTTCCGGACTTCTGCCATAGATCGTGATTCCGCTTTTCGTGCGAACCTTTTCTTCTTCCTCGACCTCGCGCTCCAGCGTCTCCTGCTGATTCTTCAGCATTTGCTTCAGCTGTGCCTTATCGGCCTCCAGCAGCTTTTTCTCCCGCTCCTGCTCATGCTTCTTAATTTCCTGATACATCTTCATATAGAGCTGAAGCTCTTTATTAACGGGGTCTTCGCTGCCGGAGGATTGGCTTTGCGCTTGCTGCCCGCCGCCCCCTTCGGATGCCTTGCCCGAGCCGCCCCCGGTATTACCTCCACAAGCTGTCAACAGGAGGAGTAGAGCCAGACTGCTATGGAGAAAAAATAACCGCCGTGTCATGCATCATACGCCCCTTTCATTGCCTTTACTCTTAGGATGGCCTGTTTCTTCGAGAATAATTTATGCGTCTATACCTTGGGGCGATTTGTTGTATACTGATACCACAAGCACACAGACTGCCGGGGAAGGGGGTGGCGACATGAGGCCTTGGGCAGGAACCCTTGTTTTTGTTTTGCTCGGCTTGACCGCAGCCTTATTCATCGGCTTCTATCCTGCATTTACATGGGGATCCGTCCCGCAGGACGATGAGCAGCAAGGGTACGGAAATGAGCTTATCATCAAATTCAGCCATGTTGTTGCCGAGAACACCCCCAAGGGGTTAGCCGCGCAGCGGTTTGCCGATTTGGTCAAGGAAAAAACGGGCAATCGCGTCAAGGTGGAAATTTACCCGAACGGGGTTTTGTATGCGGAAGCCGGAGAGGTGGAAGCGCTGATGCGCGGGGAGATCCAGATGATTGCTCCTTCGACCTCGCATCTGTCCGAGCATGTACCCTCTTGGCTGGTCATGGACCTGCCCTACGCCTTCCTGTCCCAAGAGGCAGTGAAGGAAGCAATGGAAGGTCCTATCGGGCAGCAGCTCTTCAGCAGGCTGGAAAAGAAGAACATGATCGGACTGGCCTACTGGGGCAACGGTTTCAAGCAAATGACCTCGAACCAGGGTCCGCTTCGGCAGCCGTCGGATTTTCAGGATCAGAGGTTCCGCATCATCCCAAGCCGCGTCATTGAGGAGCAATTCAAGCTGCTGGGCGTCAAATCCGTTCCGATGCCGTTCAATAACGTGTACCGCGGTCTGGAAACGGGTCTGGTCGATGGCGGTGAGAATACCATCTCAAATATTTACACTAAAAAATTTTATCAGGTTCAACGATTTATGACATTAAGCAATCACGGCTATTTAGGCTATGCCGTATTAATGAATAAGAAGTTTTGGGCGCAAATCCCTCCGGAGCTGCAGCGAGGCATCAGAGAAGCGATGGCGGAGACTTCCGCATGGGCGAACGAGAATGCGATTCGGATGAATGAACGGCAATGGAACGACATTAAGGCCGCCGGCTCGGTAGAAATTCATACTTTAACTCCGCAAGAGCGGACGGAGTGGAGAAAAGCTTGGGAGCCACTGTATGATCAGTTTGAGAGGGAGATCGGACGCGACCTGATCGGAGAAATCCGGAAACTTCAGGACAAGTACGAGGGACATTGAACGTTGGGGCGTTTAATTTGGGCCAGTTGCCTCGGGCCGATAACGGATTTTGAGGGACTTATTTTACGGTGAAAGGGGCTGTAAATCGAAATAGCGGATTTTCGGGGAGTTATTCTGGGAAACATCATGAAAAATGTAGTTTGTCGAGCCGTTTGCCCAAGAATAACACCTTCGAAATCCGTTATTTAGCGCGGATGCCCTTACAATGCCCAAATAGAACCTCGAAAATCCGTTATTGTTAATTTTGGAGCGTTTGCCTGAATATTAATAAAAGCTTTTCTTATGAACTCGATAAAATATGCTGAATTGTCGCTTTTCACCTCATCAGGTATAGTACTAGTTAATAATGTTACTTAAACTGACATGGCAAACAACGGATAAAGGAGGGGAACCCGCATGTCCAGACTAGAGGGCAAACGAATCGCTTTGACGGGACCGCGCAAGGCCGCCGAGCTCAGTGTGATCGTAGAGAAGCTTGGCGGAATCCCATTGGTGCGGCCGGCGCAGGGGACGGTCACAACCGAGCAGGAAAAGGTAGCCGCCGAGGTTAGGAGGCTGATCGAGCACGGCGCGGACTGGGTGATTCTGACGACAGGCGTCGGGACGGAGATGCTGGTGCAGACGGCTGCGGCCATCGGCAAGGAAGCGGAGTTTATTGAGGCGTTGAGCCGAACGAAGCTTGCCGCAAGAGGCTACAAGACGGTCAAATATTTAAAATCGCTGGGGCTCGAGCCCACAGTCCGCGATGATGACGGTACGACCGTCGGCATACTCAGAGCTCTGCAGCCTTATCAAGTAACAGGGAAGCGGATTGCTCTGCAGCTTTATGGAGACCATGCGCCGAAGCTGGTAGGCTGGCTGCGGGAGCAGGGGGCGGACTACTATGAAATCCTGCCGTATGCTCACGTACCGCCGGAGCTCGCCGTTGTCGATACGCTTCTGAGGGAAGTACTTGAGCATGAAGTGGATGCCGTTACCTTTACCAGCACGCCCCAGGTACGGTTCTTGATGGCTTACGCAAGGGAGAAGGGGTTTGCGGACCGGGTCGTTGCAGCCTTCCGCGACCGCGTAGTAGCCGTGGCCGTAGGGAAGGTTACGGCCGAGGCGCTTCGGGAGGAAGGGATCGGGCGGGTTGTGGCGCCGGAGGAAGAACGCATGGGAAGCATGATCGTTGCTTTAGCCAAATATTACGCCGGCGCGGCGGAGTCAGCTGCGGAATAGCATCAGGCGATACGCTTGGTGCTAACCTTAGGGTATGGTATACTTTTCCTAATCATGGGAAGGAACCATATCCTTTTCTTTTTGATGCAGGAGGTCTAATGAACGATACTTCTTCAGTGGTAGTATTGCAAGGCGTAACGAAGCGAATCGGCGGCAAAACGATTGTGGACGGGCTCTCCTTCGAGGTCAAGCCGGGGGAGGTATTCGGCTTTCTGGGGCCGAACGGGGCAGGGAAAACGACAACCATCCGCATGATGGTAGGCTTGATTACGATGAGCGAGGGCGAAGTAACCATTCGCGGCATAAGCGTGCGTAACCAATTCGAGCAAGCGATGCGGCATGTCGGTGCGATTGTGGAAAATCCCGAGTTTTACGGCTTTATGTCGGGCTATCAGAACCTGCAGCATTTTGCCCGAATGAACGAAGGAGTTACTCCGGAGCGCCTGGATGAGGTAATACGCCTAGTTCGATTGGAGAGCCGGATTGACGATAAAGTAAGAACCTATTCCCTTGGAATGCGGCAGCGGCTTGGGGTCGCGCAGGCCATATTGCATAAGCCCTCCGTGCTCATTCTTGATGAGCCTACGAACGGTCTGGATCCGGAAGGCATCCGCGAGCTGCGGGATTATTTGCGCAGACTGGCACGGGAGGAGGGCTTGGCGGTAATCGTCTCGAGTCACCTGCTCTCGGAGATGGAGCTGATGTGCGACCGCGTCGCCATTATCCAGAACGGGAGGCTGCTGGACGTACGCTCGTTCCGTGACGAACCGGCAGCGGGAGGCTTGCAGGAAATCGGCTTCGAGGTGGACCGTCCGGAGGAGGCGCTGGCCTTGCTTTCCGCAGAAGGACGGATTGAGAACGGCTCTGAGCTGGTCGTACTGCTGCCGGACCGTCGGGAGGCGGTAGCCGCAATGAATGAGCAGCTGGTCAAGAACGGCATTCGGGTGTATGCCATTCGCTCCCGAAACAAAACCCTTGAGGATCAGTTCCTTGAAGTGACGAGGGGGAATCAAATTGTCTAGTCTGCTTCGGCTCGTGATGAACGAGCAGCAAAAAATTTACGCCCGCCTAAGAACCTGGATCATGCTGGCTATTTTGGTTCTTTCGGTCATCTCCTTGGGGGCGCTGCTGAAATTCGTGATCAATGCCGGCATCGGGCATGTATTGACCTTCATGGATATGGCGGTGAGCTTGTCGTCGCTGGTGTTTATCTTTACGATCATTTTGGCGGGGGACATCGTTGCTTCCGAATTCAGCTGGGGAACGATCAAGCTGCTGCTGATTCGACCCGCATCCCGCAGTAAGATTCTGCTGAGCAAGTATATCGCGGTACTGCTGTTTCTAATCGTTCAGCTGATTCTAGTGCTCGTATTTTCCTACTTTACGGGACTGCTGCTCTTCGGAGTGAGCGGACCTTTGAATCCGGGCTTCAGCGTAGGGGAACTGCTGGGGAGCTACGGCTTGGAGACGCTCCAAATCGTCATGGCCGCAACGATGGCTTTCATGATCTCAACGGTGTTCCGCAGCAGCTCGCTGGCGATCGGCATCTCGATTTTCCTGATGTTTACGGCAACTACCATTGTGGCGGCTATGGCGAGACTCAACTATACCTGGGTGAAATACGTGCTGTTTGCCAATACGGACCTGACGCCCTATTTCTCCGGGGGCAAGCCGATCGTGCCGGGAATGACCTTGGGTTTTTCCGTTACGATGCTGGTCGTCTACTGGATATTATTTTATGCAATTTCCTGGCTGATCTTTACGCGGCGAGACGTAGCAGGCGCCTAACCCCATGAACAAACGAGACCTCTTTCGGCGGCAGCCGGGACAGATCTCGTTTTTCGCATCAGGGGCACTCGCGTATTCCACGGTCCTCTAGCTCGAGGCGCAACAATTGAAGGAAGCTGTGAATCGCTCGGCCGATGACTTGACATGATATAAGGGAGAGGTAGCCATGTTAGTCTTCTTTTGGGTGAACGGGGTATGACGGGGCAGCTGCTGATCATCTGCTGCTTAACGGCCGTCATCCATTTGGCTGAAACGTTAGGCTATGCCGTCAGGCTGGCCGGTGTGAGGGCCGGCAAGCTAGCCGTTGCTTTATCGATTACCGGGATTATTCTCATAGTAGCTCGTACGTCGAACATGCTTCAGGGTGCGCTCTCCGGCAGCATCATCGATGATGCAAAAGCCGGCATCGGAATGGACCTAAGGACACAGCTCCATTTTATAATCGGCTCCGCTTCCGTAGGAACCATCCTGGCCATATTGCTTTTTCCTACAGCTGTCTTTATCTCCATGCGGCTGGTTGCGCATCTGGAGGCTGCGGGCTCCATGCCGCAAATGCTGCACGGGGTAACCGTCCGGAAGCTGAGGCACGTGCAGGCTCATCTACGCCGGCCCCGGCTCGAGATGCTGTCCCGTCTGCGCATCGGGGGGATTCCGAAGAGGCTCCTGCTGCTGAATACCCTAGTATCGGGTATTTATACCGTGGGTGTGCTTGCGGCGCTGTACGCATCTTATCTGGTTCCCGCATCCGCTACAGCGGCCTCCCAGTCCTCAGGGCTGATCAACGGGATTGCGACCATCCTGCTGACACTGCTGATCGATCCTCAGGTGGCCCTGCTGACGGACCGGGCTCTGTCGGACCCGTCGCATTTGACCGAGATGAACAAAATGTTCGGGCTGTTGATGCTGTCCAGACTGCTTGGAACATTGCTCGCACAAGTGCTGCTTCTTCCCGGTGCCTACCTCATCGTATGGGCCGTCGGATGGCTGTGACTTATGGCATAAAAAGGCAAAGTTAATGTTTAGTAAAGATGTACTGTGCAAAGAGGAAATGTGCGATTCGTGTCGAATCATAGAATGTTGGCCATTTCAATTGAGAAGGGATTCGTACGCTATGATTGAATTTAAGAACGTTTCTAAAGTATATCCCAACGGTACAGTAGGTCTGAAGGACATTAACCTGAAGATGAATAAAGGGGAATTCGTAGTGATCGTGGGCTTGTCCGGCGCGGGGAAATCGACCCTGCTTCGTTCGATCAACCGCCTGCATGAAATAACCGATGGACAAATATTGATTGACGGAAAATCCATCACGGCAGCCTCCGGCGTCAATCTTCGGCATCTGCGCCGGGATATCGGGATGATATTCCAAAACTTCAATCTTGTGAAGCGTTCTTCCGTTCTTCGGAACGTATTGTCAGGTCGGGTCGGCTATCACTCAACCTTGCGAACCCTTCTGGGCTTGTTCCCTAAGCATGATGTCGAGCTCGCGCTGAAGGCGCTGGAGCGTGTCAATATCCGCGAGAAGGCATACGCCCGGGCGGATGAGCTGTCCGGCGGTCAGCAGCAGCGGGTTTCCATTGCGCGCGCTTTGGCTCAGGAAGCAAAGATCATTCTTGCGGACGAGCCGGTTGCCTCGCTTGACCCGCTTACGACCCGCCAGGTCATGGACGACCTCAAGCGCATTAATCAGGAGCTTGGAATCACGACAGTCGTAAATCTTCACTTTATCGACCTGGCGCGCGAGTATGCCACAAGGATTATCGGTCTTCGTGCGGGACAAGTGGTGTTCGACGGTCCGGTATCGGAAGCGACGGATGAGAAATTCTCCGAAATTTACGGACGCGCCATTAAGAAGGATGAGCTGCTGGGGGTGGAAGCGTGAGCAAGCCTAACGCGCTCTCCTCGTCCGCCCCGCTAAGGAAGCCGCCGCGGACCAAAACCTATGTTACCATCTTGATCCTCCTGGCGCTGATGGTCTGGAGCGCCTTCAAGACGGAGGCGACTCTTACGGATTTGATCACCGGCATGCCGGAAATGGGCAAGCTTCTGGCGGACATGGTTCCGCCCGATTGGAGCTATATTGACGTCATCTTTAAGCCGATGATGCAGACGATCCAAATGGCCGTCATCGGAACGACCTTCGGTGCGCTCCTTGCGATCCCGGTTGCCTTCCTGGCGGCGGGCAATGTGACGAAGGCACTTTGGCTTTACTATCCGGCGCGGTTCATTCTCAACCTGATCCGTACGATTCCGGAGCTTCTGTTCGCGGCGATTTTCGTAGCGATCTTCGGTTTGGGGCCTTTAGCGGGTGTGCTTGCTATCGTATTCTTTTCGTTCGGTTTGATCGCCAAGCTGACTTATGAGTCCATCGAAGCCATTGATCCGGGACCGCTGGAGGCGATGACAGCCGTCGGCGCCAATAAGATACAGTGGATTCAGTTCGGTGTCGTGCCTCAGGTGCTGGCTCAGTTTTTGGCTTATCTGCTCTATACTTTTGAGGTCAATGTTCGTGCAGCGGCAGTTCTCGGTCTGGTAGGCGCCGGAGGGATCGGTCTGCTTCTCGACCGCTCGCTCAACCAGCTCCGATATGACCGCGCGTCGTTAATTATTTTGGTCACTCTGATCGTCGTCATTGTCATCGATTATATCAGTACGCGGATTCGCGAATACTTGCTTTACGGCAAATCGACCTCGGCGGCAACGGCAAGCAAGCCTTCCGGCTTCCGCATCCGTTTCTGGCTGGTGGCTGTTATCATCTTCGCCTTGTATGCATGGTCCTTTACCGGCATTCAATTTGAGGGCATTAAAGAGACAGCCGGACAAATCTCCAGAGCGATCGTCAGAGGGCTGTTCCACCCGGATTGGGCCTATGTGTACATTCCCGAGGGCGAGGATTTGCTGCGCGGTCTGCTGGATACGCTCGCGATTTCCATTCTCGGCACGTTCATTTCGGCGATTCTGGCCGTGCCGTTCGCTTTCTGGGCAGCTAACAATATGAGCAAATTCAAGTCCGTAACCGGCAGCGGCAAATTCATTCTCAGCTGTATCCGTACGTTCCCGGAGATCGTGATGGCGATCATCTTCATCAAGGCCGTAGGTCCGGGCGCTTATGCCGGGGTATTGGCTCTTGGACTTCACTCCATCGGGATGCTCGCGAAGCTGTACTCGGAGGCGATCGAGAACATGGATCTCGGGCCGACCGAGGCGCTGACCGCTTGCGGAGCGAACCGGCTGCAGGTGCTGTGGTTTGCCGTCATACCGCAGGTGCTGCCGGAATTTTTCTCCTTCTCGTTGTACCGCTTTGAAATCAATATCCGTTCGGCTTCCATTCTAGGTATCGTCGGAGCGGGGGGAATCGGTACGCCCCTGCTGTTTGCCTTAGAGGCGCGTGCATGGCCGCGGGTAGGGATCATTCTGCTGGGAATCATCGTAATGGTCACGCTGATCGATCTCATTTCCGGCTATATTCGCAAACGACTTGTATAATTAAGGATAGCTTTCTCCCGGATCCAGGTCCGGGGGAAAGCTTTTTTTCAACTTAGCCGCCTCGTTTCGCTTCACCTGCTTAAAACATTGCCATATGTAAGCGTTTTAATATATAATAGTAGGACTTCTAACCAAGAGCTATCTGTGAGGGGTTCATCCATCATGCGCACAAAGTGGAAACTGACGGGGCACGTTCCCCAGTACATGAAGCTGCTGCTTGCATTTAGCTTGTTTATCGGAGCCATCCCGGTGATGGCCCTCGGCTTGTATGCTTATTACATTGCGGCGGAGGATGTGGAGCACAAAACGAAGGAAAGCCACATGCAGCTCCTGGCCCAGACGCAGATGAGCATGGAGCAGAATATGAAGCAGCTCGAGCTTACCGCTATGCAGCTTGCCAATTCGCCCTCCATCACAGCAGCGATGGCCGAATCGCTTACGCCTGCCAATTATCTCCGGATTCGTGAACTTCATTCAGGCTTGTACAGCTTGCAGACTCCATTCAGCATTCAAGAAAGCTACCTTATTCACCAGCAGCAGGGCTGGGCATTGAACTACACTTCCTTCAGCTCTTTGCAGGAGCTGGATATTAACAAGCATCTGGCCGATTATGCCTCACACTCGAACAATATGTTCTGGGATACCGGCTACAGTGTGTCCTCCTTACAAGAAGGAGGGGGAGTCCATCGCACCGATACGCTACGACTTGTAGTGAAGCTTCCGATTTTACCTTACACGATGCAGCCCAAAGGCTTCCTAATCATCGATCTTTTAAAGTCGCAGCTAAGAACCAAGCTGGCTGACAGCACCGAAGGACAATCGGGCCATATTTATATGATGGATCGCAATGGGATCGATTTCCTGGCGCGAAGCGAGGATACGGCCGCTCCCTACCTGCAGGTCAATGCACAGATTATCGATAGTATTGCACAGACAGGTCAAACCGTCGGTTTTATTCAAGGCAAGCTGGGGGACGAAGAGATGGTGTTCTCTTACCGTCAGTCCAAATATAACGGTTGGATTTATGTCTCCGTTGCTTCCTTGGATGAGATAACGCGAGAATCCAGGAAAATCGGTACGGGTACCTTGGTAGCCTGCAGCGCGGTGCTTGTTGTCGTCGGCTTCATTGCCTGGGTGGTCAGCCGGAGAATGTACAGACCGATCAAAAGGCTGGCCGAAATGACCCAAGCGGTGCAGACGGAAGGGATGTCGGGGAAGGACGAATTCCGTTCGCTTGAAGAGCGGTTTCTTACCTTGTTTAGCAACGGACAGAGGCTTCAGCAGCAGATGCAGGATCATCTTTCCCAATTGAAGGACTACTTCATGCTGAAGCTGTTTACGGGGCAGCTGTCGGAGAAGGATATCGCTTCCCGCATCCGGCAGTACGGCTTCCCGTCCGATTGGAAACAATTAGCGGTCCTGACGCTGCAGATCGACACCTTACAGGATACCCGTTACCGGGAACCGGACAAAGAGCTGTTGTTATTCGCTATTCACAACATGGTCGGGGAGCTGATTCCCGCCCATCAGCGGTTCAGTCATGTGTTACTGGAGCAGTCGCAGGTCACCCTGCTGGCCACGAACTTCGAGCAGGAGTCCGATTGGCTGGAGTTCACGTACGAAGTAAGCGAGCTGATTAAATCCAAGGTCTCGGAATTTCTTCAAGTCAGTGTCAGCATCGGCATTAGCCGTCCGTTTCTAAGAGCGTCCGAAGCGCCGCGGGCTTACAATGAAAGCCTGGATGCGTTGAAGAGCCGCATTTATTTGGGGAATGGCTTAATTTTGCACTACGAGGGTCTGCGCTCCGGCATGAGCGAGATGGCTGCTACGGCATACAATCAGCTCAAGTGGACGGAGGATCAGCTGGTTCAGGCGATCCGACAGGGCAATATGGCCAGCGCCGTTCCGTGGCTGGATAAGTTTATGAACGAGCTTACGGAAAGCCAACTGAGCGTCAAGGAATATCCGGCCTTATTGATGCAGCTGGTGTCGCGCTTATATCAGATTGTTCAGGAGAAAGGCGGCACAGTGCAGCATGTGCTTGGGGAGGGCGCTTCCTTCGGCCGGCTGCTGCGGATGAGCACGCACGATGATATTCGGGAATGGTTCAAGAGCGAGCTGCTGGAGCCGATTGAATCGTTCCTTCAGCTGCAGTCGGAATCACAATACCTCAGTATTGCCCAAAGGGTCATTCAAATGATTCAGGAGCGGTACGATCAGGAAATCACGCTGGAGAGCTGCGCGGCGGAGCTGCATTTTCACCCGGTGTATGTCAGTCGTGTCTTTAAGAAAGAGACGGGCATGACCTTCAGCGATTATGTAACGGACTATCGAATGACGCTTGCCAAGCAATGGCTGGAGTCCACCAGCATGAAGGTGTCGGATATATCGGATAAGCTGAACTACTCCAACACAACCGCCTTTATTCGTACATTTCGTAAAATCGTCGGCATGACGCCGGGACAGTATCGAGAGAGTAATAATCCATATAATCCCTAGATTGGTTTGAAATCCCGTTTAACGGAATAAGCAGCGGCTGCTGCTGCTCCGGCGGGATTTTTTCTTTGTGCGGACTTGGTTATCTTGGGATAGCTGATGGTTGCTTCCGGTTCATTTCTTGAGAAAAAGCCCGCAGGACAGGCGTTCACGGCGCTTCGGGTCAAGAGGTTATCCCCGGTGTATAGCATGTTACGGCCGGGGACGACATAATGAGACTCAGAAAGCGAAAACAACACATTCGGAAGGAGGCGGGAGGATGAGCACACTCCAAAAAAAATACGTCCAGCCAACGGCAGCCGCACCATCAAGATGGCAAGGATGGGGCAAAGCACTGCTGAAGGACAGGTGGCTTTACTTTATGGCCTTGCCCGGCCTGGCGTATTTTCTAGTATTCAAATATGTGCCGATGTATGGACTCATCATGGCGTTTCAGGACTTTAAACCGCATCTTGGGTTTATGGACAGCCCTTGGGTTGGTATGAAGCATTTCGAACGATTCTTCAGCGAGGATCAGTTCTGGATGCTGTTCCGTAACACGGCTTTGCTGGCCGTCTACAATCTCGTCTTCTTTTTCCCGCTGCCGATTATATTGGCGCTCATGCTGAACGAGGTCCGTTTGGAGAGATACAAGAGATTCGTTCAAACCCTCGTTTACATTCCCCATTTTGTTTCGTGGGTAGTCGTAGTCGGGATCTTCTATATCCTCTTCACAACCGAAGGGGGAGCGGTGAACGAGCTGCTCTTTATGATGACGGGGGAGAAAATCCCTTTCCTGCTCGAGCCGGACTGGTTCCGAACGATGATCGTCGGTCAATCGATCTGGAAAGAGGTCGGCTGGGGCACCATCATTTTCTTAGCCGCCCTTGCGGGAGTCGATTTGCAGCTGTATGAGGCGGCCAGGATGGATGGAGCGGGACGCTGGCGGCAATTATGGCATATTACGCTGCCGGCCATTCGAAGCACAATCGTCATATTACTGATTCTGAGGCTCGGCAATTTCCTGGATTCCGGGTTCGAGCACATCTTCCTGATGTTGACCCCTACAAACCGCGAGGTTGGGGAAGTGTTCGATACGTATGTGTATGTCAAAGGCTTAACTCAAGGGCAGTTTAGCTACAGCGCAGCCGTAGGCTTGTTCAAATCCGCTGTGGGACTGGTGCTGGTTCTATCCGCTAACTGGCTGGCCAAGCGCTTCGGCGAGGAAGGCGTTTACTAATTTATGAAGGAAAGGAGGACGGAACGCCATGAATTATGATAAAACATGGGGCAATCGGCTCTTCGATGCTTTGAACTATAGTTTGCTCGGTATCATGGGGATTGTTTGTATTCTTCCCTTCGTATATGTTCTGGCGGTCTCCTTCACGGCACCGCATATCGTAGCGGAAGGCGGCTTTATCTTATACCCGAAGGAAATCTCCCTTGCTGCTTACCAATACATCTTTTCCACGGATACGCTGGTTCGCAGCTTGGGGGTGTCCATCTATGTAACGGTGGTGGGGACCATCATTAACCTGCTGTTTACTTCACTGCTTGCTTATCCACTTTCTCGTCCACATCTGAAGGGACGCCGGTTAATGCTCCTTGCCGTACTCTTCACAATGTTATTCAGCGGCGGGCTGATTCCGACCTATTATGTGGTGAAGTCGCTAGGCATGATCAACTCCTTGTGGTCTCTCATGATTCCGACGGCGATCAGCGCCTTTAACCTAATCGTGCTTAAGAACTTCTTCCAGCAAATGCCGGACGGGCTGGAGGATTCCGCCAAGATTGACGGGTGCAACGACCTGGGTATTCTCCTGCGTATCGTTCTGCCGTTATCGCTTCCGGCCATGGCCACCTTCGGACTATTTTATGCGGTCGACCATTGGAACAAATTTTTTAGCGCCGTAATGTACATCAATGACAATACCAAATGGCCGGTGCAGGTGTTACTGCGAGAGATCGTTATCAATGCCAGCAGCCGGGTGGGTGATGTGAGCGTCGACGAGATGAATATTCAGCCTCTTACCATTAAAATGGCTGTCATCGTTTTCGCTACGCTGCCGATTATCATCGTTTACCCGTTTTTACAAAAGCATTTTGCCAAGGGCGTTATGCTGGGCTCCGTAAAGGGGTAAAAATCAAAACCATATTATGGGAGGTCATGTCAAATGAAAAAAGTAAAGAAGCGTGCGTTGGTCAGCACGGTAGTTGTCAGCTCCATGCTGTTTACGGTTGCCTGCAGCAGCGGCGGAGAGAGCAAGGCTCCTGCTGCCGGTCAGCAAGGTCAAAATCAGAGCCAGAATCAAGCTCCGTTAGACCTGAGCATTGCGATTTCTCAGGTAGGCGATATCCCTTCGAAGGGAAATCCGGTCGAGCAGGCCATCGAGAAGTTTACAAATACGAAGCTGGATATCCAGTGGATCCCTTCCTCCGCTTATAACGATAAAATCAATGTCATGCTGGCATCCAACGAAATGCCGAAGCTGCTTCGTGTGACTCAGGGCCCTACCATTGTAAATGCGATCGAATCCCAGCTGTTCTGGGAGATCGGTCCGTATCTGAAGGAATACAAAAACCTGAGTGCCCAAAATCCTCAATTCTTCGAGAATATATCTGTCGAGGGCAAGCTGTACGGGGTACCGCTCTATCGCAACATGGGCCGCGGAGCCGTTGTATACCGTAAGGACTGGATGGATAACCTGAAGCTCGCTTATCCTAAGACCGTGGACGAATGGTACAACGTCATGAAAGCGTTAACGCAGAACGATCCGGACAAGAACGGGAAAAACGACACCTACGGTATCATCCTTCACAAAAAATATAATGAAGGCGCAGCATCCATGACGACACGTTTTGCCGTTATGCTTGGCGGCGTCAACAAGTGGGGAGTCGATAAGGACGGGAACTTCACACCGGAGTACACGACTCCTGAGTTCATGGAGACCTTGAAGCTGTTCCGCCGCTTGTATGCGGAGAACCTGATGAATCAAGACTTCGCCGTGCTTGATGCTGCCGAAGCGGAGAAGTGGATGGATACAGGCCGTGTCGGCTTCCGATTCGGCGTAGCCACCAACGGGAAAAGCCAGCAGGATCGTCTGAACAAGACAAATCCAAGTGCAGTGATCGATGTGGCCAGCTTCGAAGGGCCGAAGGGTATCCGCATCGCCTCCGAGAACGGAAACAACGGATTCTTCGTCATTCCGAAATCTTCCGTGAAGACGGAAGCGGAAATGAAGCGTGTGCTCGGCTTCCTCGATAAGCTGATGGAGCCGGAGATGTCGACATTGCTGCTGCGCGGTATCGAAGGTACGCACTTCGGTAACACGGCGGACGGCAAGACAGAATTCATTGGCGACGGCTTTAATATCTTCCAGCGCGAAGTGAAGCCTTACCGCGATAACCTGACTGTACTTGAAGGCTACAATGTGAAGCCGCTGAAGGACGTGCCGATCGGGGAAAAAGGAACCAAGATGGAATCCGACGGCATCAAGTATATTGTCTCGAATCCGGCGCTGACGCTGAAATCCCCGACCTATTCGGAGCGTGGCCAGGAGCTTGATCTGCAGATGATGGATGCTCAAACCAAATTCATCATGGGTAAAATCGACGAAGCCGGCTATCAAGAGGAAGTTAACAAGTGGAAGAAAAACGGCGGCGATAAGGTTATGGCTGAATACAAGGCTGCTTATCAAAAATTAAAGAAGTAAGTGGAAAGGGGCGAATCCTTCAAGCAGACAAACCTGCTTGAAGGATTCGCCCCTTCTTGCATATCGGTAAAAAATCCCCGAAGCTCAGGAGCTCCGGGGATCGTTGTCGTCTTATTTTTTACCTGACATCAGCTTGTTAGCGTCGCGTACGACATCAAACTTCTTGTCGTCGGATGCTACGTAACCGCGGTGAGAGTATACCTCGAAGATGATCTTGGAGCCTTCCGGATCCTTACCGAGTGCGATGAACGCGTCGGCGATCTTCTTGCGCCATTCCGGATCCATATCGTTACGTACGGAAATCGTATCGTTAGGAATACCGGCAGTGAAGAACAATACGCGAGTTTTGGAGAACACATCCGGGAAGTCCTTCATAACCGTATTACGAGCGTCTTGGAAAATGGCCGCTGCATCCACTTCGCCGTTCAATACGGCGAGAACGCCTTTGTCATGACCTTTTACCGTGATGCCTGTAACGTCCTTATCCGGGTCTACGCCATTTTTCTTCATTTCCAGACCTGGGTAGATGTAGCCTGCGGAAGAAGTAACATCCTGCCATGCGATTTTCTTGCCCTTCAGGTCAGCAATGGACTTGATCGGGGAGTCGGCTTTAACGATAATCATGGATTTATAGCTGTCAGCCAGTTTCGTAGGATCTTCTTTGCCTGTAGCGTCGTCGATCGCATAACGCTGAGCCTGAAGCAGAAGATCTACAGCCTTCTTCTCATCGTGAGCCAGCACATAACCGGTAGGAGGGAGGAAGCCGATATCTACCTTCTTGGAAGCCATCGCCTCAATAACCGTGTTATAGTTGGTGGATACGGAAACCTTCACAGGAATGCCCAGTTTGTCGCCAAGAAGCTTCTCAAGAGGCTTTGCTTTGGCTTCAAGCGTTTCAGCGCTTTGGGATGGGACGAATTGAACCGTCAGTTCTTTAGGAACGTAGCCCTTAGCGGCAGGAGCTGCTTGGTTTTTGTCTCCCCCTGCCGGTGCTGCCGGAGTCGGCTCCGCCTTTTGGCCGCAAGCTGCCAAAATTCCTGCAGACAGCATAACGGATAAGCTGATTGCTGCAAACTTTTTAAACATGTAAATTGACCTCCTGTAGATTACGTTTTTCTTTGGAAAATCCTTTCTTACTATAACATAACTTTGCCGGGCGAACAGTAAATTTTTTGTGAAGCAAGGTGTTTTTTGTCGGTTACTGGGTAAACTTGTCGACATTGAATACAATTAGCAAAGTTGTTACTATGGGAGTATGTTAGGAATGTCCAACTAAAAGTGAAATTATACCAAATATATTGGAGTGATCGGGATGAAGCAGGAATATACTCTCACCCTATTGGAGACAAGTGACATTCATGGGAATATGCTACCCATTCTATATGCGAATCATCAGCCTACAGAAACGGGCTTTGCCAAGCTGGCCACAGTGATACGAGAAGAGCGCAAAAAGGGAGGGCCGCTGCTGGTCATTGACAATGGAGACTTGATTCAAGGCACGCCGCTGGCATACCATCATGCGAAGCTGAACGGGGGCGTAATCAGTCCTATGATCGACAGCTTGAACGAGCTGGGCTACGATGCCGCTGTAATCGGCAACCATGAGTTCAACTACGGCCTGGAGCTGCTGGAGAAGGGAATTCGCGAATCGGCGTTTCCTTGGCTGTCCGCCAACATTGTGAACGAGCAAACGGGGGAGCCTTACTTCGGGAAGCCTTATCTGGTGAAGGAATTTGAAGGCGGCCTGCGGGTAGGAGTCCTCGGACTGACGACGAAATATATCCCGAATTGGGAAAAAGCGGAGCATATCCGGGGACTGCGCTTCGAGGATGCCGTCGAAACGGCCCGGAAGTGGGTGCGGGTGCTTCGTGAAGTAGAGCGGGCTGATATTGTGGTGGTTTCGTACCACGGCGGCTTCGAGCGGAACCTCGCAACGGGCGTGCCGACGGAGGCGCTCACGGGCGAGAACCAGGGGTACGCGCTCTGTACGGAAGTGGAAGGGATTGACGTACTGCTGACGGGTCATCAGCACCGGGTGCTGTCGGGGATCGAAGTGAATGGCGTCGTTATTGTGCAGCCTGGGGTTGCAGGCGCCTTCCTCGGGCGCGTCGAGCTGAAACTGCATAAGGATGATACGGGCCGGTGGCGCGTAGCGGAAAAGCGCTCCGAGCTGCTGTCGCCCGAAGGCGTCGTACCTGACGCAGCGGTCGTAGAGAAGGTGCGTCCTCATGAGGAGCTGACCCAGGTATGGCTCGACCAGCCGATCGGCAAGCTGACCGGGGATATGCTCGTCCGCGACCACCAGCAGGTACGCCTGCAGGAGCATCCGTTGATTGAATTTATCAACCGGGTGCAGATGGAGATATCCGGCGCGCCGATCTCCAATACGGCATTATTCGATAACGTATCGCCTGGCTTTCCTGAGAACATTACGATGCGGGACATCGTATCCAACTACGTGTATCCGAACACGCTGCAGGTCATTCGCGTGTCGGGACAGGACATTAAGGATGCGCTGGAGCGATCGGCGTCCTATTTTGCCGAGTATCATGGGGAAGGTCCGATCGAAGTGAGCCCCGATTTCAGCGATCCGAAGCCGCAGCACTATAATTACGATATGTGGGAAGGGATAACCTACCGCCTGAACATTTCGCGGCCTGTCGGCGAGCGGGTGGAACGGTTGGAATATGAGGGGAAGCCGCTGGATATGAAGGGCGAATACGACGTGGTGATGAACAATTATCGTGCGGGCGGCGGCGGCAACTACTCGATGTTCCAAGGGAAGCCTGCTGTGAAGGACATCCCGACGGATATGGCGGAGCTTCTGGCGAACTACATTATGGAGCGAGGCACGATCCAGGCGACGCTGAACAACAACTGGGAGGTTGTGTGGGACGGGAAGTAGAGCGTTTGTTTGGGGGACGGCGATAATACCGGGCAAATGGCGAGACGTCGGAGCCAGGGGATGTGCGAGAGCGATAACGGCCCGCGGTGCCGTTAACCGGCGATGTGCGGGGTTCCTGGGCAATAGAGGTACGCAGGGACGTTAAAGTAGGGGGAGAAGGTCGAAGTCGGGGAGTGTGGGAGCAGTAACGGCATGCGGTGCCGCTAACCGGGCGAGCGAGCGGGGATCCTGGGCAATAGAGGTAAGCAGGGACGTTAAAGTAGGGGGAGAAGGTCGAAGTCGGGGAGTGTGGGAGCAGTAACGTCACGCGGTGCCGTTAATCGGGCGAACGTGCGGGATCCTGGGCAAATAGAGGTACGTAGCTTAGGGACGGTACAGGTGGGTGCGACGGTGGAGCCGAATCCGATTCCATAAGGAGCGATTGGGGGTTCTACATTAGTATAACGGACTTTGAGGGACTTATTTTGCCGCGATGTGTGCGTTTTGATGAAATAACGGATTATGAGGAACTTATTCGGCGGAAAAATAACATGTGGGGCATCTTCTCGCATGTTTCGGCCAAAATAAGTCCTCCAGAATCCGTTATTTTCCGTTTTGGGCGTTATTTGCCCCGCATAACGGATCGAAAATCCGTTATGCTGCCGGCAAACCGCTCACAGCAAAAAGGTTTTATTGTCTATCGTCAGCTGGTAGGAGCGAATTCGCTTGGTTCCGCTCGCCGGAGCGAACCATTGCTTGGAAACCAGCTGATGGAGCAGCTTATAAGCGTACTTACTCTCTATACCCACATGCTCGCAAAGATCGCTGGGAGTAACAGGACGGCAGAGCCGGATTGCCAGGGTAACGATATCCTTCTCGATCCGGGTAAGATTCGGCAGCGCACGATCCTCCCCCAGCCATTTGCCCAGAAACTGCTGAATCATTTGCTGACACAAACGGGGCCGCTCACTGACATCATCCGCCGAAAATCGCAGAATGCGCCAGCCGTCGATGATGAGGTGATTTTGCCGCTGCCATTGGTCGGAGAACCGGTGCCTGCTCACATGACGCAGATGCGGACCATAGCCGTCAATCTCCATACACAGCTTCAGATGAGGACGGATGTAAGCAAAGTCAAGAAATCTCGTACCGTCCTTGTAGTCATATACCTCATACTCCGGATGCAAATACTGAAATGACCCTGTGGCGGGCCACCACACCTCCTTAATAAAATGCCTTTCCGCATAGGCATGACCCTCTTCAAGCCGCCGCAGCCGCTCGCCCCTTCTTGCTATGCGATGCCGGGTTATCCACTCCTCATACTGTAGCTCGAACGCTGACAAAGACAAATCTTCTACTCCTCCCTAATAGCAAATAAGCCGCTCTCCTGAGGGAATGACCCCTCATGGAAAGCGGCGTGTGCTTCACTGCCGATCGTATTCTCCTTGATTATATTGGAAAAAGGGGTTATGTGCAAACGGAAGATAGTGTATGATCATTTTGTAGTTATCCATGTAACCATTCATTAGGGAGGCTGAATCGATGGAACGTGAAAGACTGCTGTTATGGCCCGAAGGAACACCGAACGCACTAGGGGAAGAGGCAGAGGATAAGCCTACACTGGTTCCCTATCTCATAGAAAGCAAGGAGCCGGCTGCGGCTGTCGTGGTATGTCCGGGCGGAGGGTACGCGCGCAGAGCGGATCATGAAGGAGAGCCGATAGCGCTTTGGCTGAACTCGCTCGGCATTTCCGCGTTCGTAGTGCACTACCGTGTAGCGCCTTACCAGCATCCGAACCCGCTCTCCGACGCGCAAAAAGCGATTCGTATGGTGCGCCATAATGCGGCGGAGTGGAATATCGACCCGCAAAGGGTGGGGATTTTGGGCTTTTCGGCAGGTGGGCATTTGGCTTCGTCGGCAGGTACGCATTATGACCTTGGACAAGCCGATGCGGCTGATCCGATCGAGCGTCAGAGCTGCCGCCCGGATTTGCTGGTGCTTTGCTATCCCGTCATTACGTTCGGGGAGCATGCCCACGCCGGGTCAAGACGCAATCTGCTAGGCGAATCGGAGCCTGCGGAGCTGGTGGAGCTGCTCTCGTCGGAAAAGCAAGTAACAGCGGATACCCCTCCTACGTTCCTATGGCATACGGCGGACGATGCGTCTGTTCCGGTGGAGAATGCGTTGATGTTTGCGGCTGCGCTTCGCCGCCACGGGGTACCGTTCGACCTGCATGTATATGAAAGCGGGCGGCACGGGCTTGGCCTGGCGAAGGAGCATGCGGAAGCATCGACATGGCCGGAGCTGTGCGGCAGATGGCTGAAGAAACACGGCTTTGCAGGCTAAGAGAGCATGGTGAATCAGGAGGAAGCTGGGGGGCGGCTGTACGAGCTGTACCCGCTCGGGGAACAGGCCGTAGTCATTCGCTTTCCGGGCGGTATGGAGGATAAGAACCAGAGGCTCGTGGATCTGACGGTGCATCGCCTGCGCCGCCAAACTCCCGCTTATGTGACGGAATGGATTCGCGCTTATACGAGTGTCACGGTGTTCTATGATCCTTTGATCCTGTATCGGGACATGCTGAAGCGGGGAATCGGAGATGACAGGTCACCTCATGATCAGATGACCCTTTGGCTGGGAGAGCTGCTGACCGGCATCGGGAGCGAGCAGCCTGACGAAGGAGCGCGAACGGAGGGTCGTATCGTCACGATTCCCGTCCTCTTCGGAGGAGAGGCGGGCCCGGATCTGGCGGAGGTTGCCGAGCGTGCCGGGCTATCCGAAAAGGAGGCAGTCCAGCTGTACTGCGAGCCGTTATACAGCGTTCAGATGATCGGCTTTCAGCCCGGCTTCCCGTATCTCGGCGGACTGCCGGAGCGGCTGTTCAGCCCGCGGCGAAGGGAGCCGCGGGCGCTTGTCCCAGCGGGGTCGGTGGGCATCGCGGGACACCAGACCGGCATCTATCCGCTGCCCAGTCCTGGGGGCTGGCAGCTGATCGGCCGAACGCCGCTCAGGCTGTTCGGCCCGGACCGGGAGCCGCCGACGCTGCTTACGGCGGGCGACCGGGTGCGGTTTGTGCCGCTCGACGAAGCCGAGTATGCGGAGCTGGAGCGGCTGCAGCGGAAGGAGGCGAGCGACGAGTGAGCATCCTGGTGGAAAGCCCGGGCCTGCTGACGACCGTGCAGGACCTGGGCCGGTATGGCCATCGCGGCATCGGGGTATCGGTCGGCGGCGCCGTCGATACCTTCGCGCTGCGCGCGGCCAACGCCCTCGTCGGCAACGAGCCGCAGCATGCGGCGCTGGAGCTGACAATGCTTGGCGCGACCCTGCGCTTCCGCGAGGATGCGCTGGTCGCGCTGTGCGGCGCCGAGCTGGACGCGCGCGCCGTGGAGGGGCCGCCGCTGCCCGGCTGGCGGCCCGTGCTCGTGCGCGCGGCACCACGCGCGCCTCGGCCCCGCGCGCCGGCTTGCGCGCGGTGCTCGCGGTGGCGGGCGGCATCGCCGTGCCCGCCCCGCTCGCGAGCCGCGCACGCTCGTGCGCGCGCGGCTCGGCGGCTTGGCCGGCCGGGCCCTGGCGACGAGGCGACCTGCGCCCGTCGGCCCGCGCCGGCCCTCGCCGCCACGCAGCGCGCGCGACTCGGCGCGGCCGAGGGGCCGCTCACGCCCGCCCCATGGGCGCTCGCGGCCCAGGCGCGTCCACCGTATGCGGAGCATCCGGTGATCCGCGTCGTGCGCGGCCGCGAGGCCGAAGCGTTCGAGGCGAGCGACCTCGAACACTTCTTCTCCGCGACCTGGCGCCTGACCCCGCAGTCGGACCGCATGGGTCGCCGACTGGACGGCTCGCCGCTTGCCCTGCGCGCGCCGCTCGATATGATTTCCGAGGCCGTCGTGCCCGGCACCATACAGGTGCCTCCGGCCGGCCGGCCGATCGTCCGCTCGCGGACGCGCAGACGACAGGGGGCTATCCGCGGATCGCCCAGGCGGCCGCCGTCGACCTGCCGCTCATCGCCCAAGTACGGCCTGGCGGAACACTGCGCTTCGCGGAAATCTCACAGGCTGAGGCGCAGGCGCTGTATCTGGCGCGGGAGCATGAGAGCCGCAAGTCCTTCAGGCATCGGTACGAGCAAGGATAAATTCGTTATAACCATTCCTTCCCTTGAGGCGGATCGGCGAATATGAGTTAATAAGTACGTAGCCGGCCAGCTGACATTCAAGGAAAGGAGTGATCAGAGCAATGATTACAATGACAGAGGTGGTCTCTGCGTAAGCAGAGATCTCAAGTTACGGGGCCTTCGGGCCCCTTTATAAATGATCTATAAGAAAAGCTTCTATCGAAGCCCTCTCGGGGATGTACATTCGTGAGCAAGAGGAAGCTTTTCTTGAAACATTAGAATCCTTGAGCTCCGCTCAAAACTTATAAATTCTAATGTTATAAGAAAATACAAACGTCCGATGGACATTTTTCCCATACATAAGGTATAATGAAACAATGAGTCGCAATTTTGCGATATTCCAAATTTCAGGTGAAAGGAGTGTCATCAATGAAGAAGATTGTTGGAGGCACATTTAACGGAGGCACATTGGCAGGAAAAGAGTTTTACGAAACTGAATAGCGTTTTCTCCATTACCGACACCTGATCGTCATGAGAATCATGACACCATATGCGAGGCATTCAGGACACGAGCGGTTGATCGTGTTTTTTTATTTTTATGCCCCCTACAAACGACGAACGACGCACGCTTAGCCCCTAGACGGCGAGGCGTTCAGGAGGAGTGGATGGGAATGCTGTTAACTTTCGAGGCTCTTGCACAAGAAAGCGCGAAAGGAGGCATTCATCAATGGGGTACAAGAACGGAAAGGATATTTTGCCTGCGAATCTGCTGAAGCAGCTTCAGGATTACATCCAAGGTGAGATTATCTATATTCCCAAAAAGGACCAGGTCCGCGCCGGCTGGGGCGAGAACAACGGCACCCGGCAAACCATTCAACGGCGTAATCATGAGATCTTCCGGCTGTATCAGAACGGCTCGACCGTACCGGAGCTCATTCAGCAGTTTCATCTGTCGGAGGACAGCATTCGCAAGATCATTGTTAAAACACGCGGCTTGACCGGTCGCCAAGAAGCAGCCGGCCAGCGGCACTAATATAGAACGAACCGGAGGCCAAGAGCGTGCGCTTTTGGCTTTTATTCTTTGTCCGGCACTTACTCTCACGATAAAGGAGGCTCTCTCTCGATGACGACAAGCCCAAAACCGATGACCATTGACCTCAATGCAGATATGGGAGAAAGCTTCGGTGCGTACCGAATCGGTGCGGATGAGGCGCTGCTGCCTTATATCAGCTCGGCGAACATTGCCTGCGGGTTCCATGCAGGGGATCCGGCGACGATGCGCCGAACGGTGAAGCTTTGCGCCGACAGTCAGGTGGCGATCGGTGCGCATCCGGGGCTGCCCGACCTTCAAGGCTTCGGGCGCCGCACGATGCACATTACGCCGGAGGAGGCATTCGACCTGATCGTGTACCAGACGGGAGCGCTTCTCGGTTTTGTCAAGGCTGAGGGTCTTACGCTTCATCACGTGAAGCCTCACGGGGCTCTCTATAATATGGCAGCTGCCAGCAGGCCGCTGGCGGACGCCATCGCGCAAGCCGTTTATCGGCTGGACCCGTCCCTCATTCTGTACGGCCTCGCAGGCAGCGAGCTTGTCCGGGCCGCCGATGCGATCGGGCTGAGAAGCGCATCCGAGGCGTTCGCCGATCGAAGCTATGAGCAGGATGGGTCGCTCACGCCAAGAAGCCAGCCCGGAGCCGTGCTGCATGACCCGGAGGCAGTAGCGGAACAGGCGAAACGTATCGTGGTTCAGGGTCATGTCTTGGCAAGGCAGGGACATGTAGTGCCCTTGCAAGCGGATACGCTCTGCCTTCACGGCGATGGGCCGGAGGCACCCCGACTGGCCGAGCGGCTTCGAGCTTCGCTGGGACTGGAGCAGATTCGGGTTGCGCCTCCGTACAGTGCATAAGTATGGCTTGAGCCTTATTCGGCCGGCTGCCCGGACGCTTTGCGCAGCTCATTGGCCAGCCGGTTGAATTCCTTCCGCGCTTCCTCCGACTCGGTTGTGAAATAGGCCGCCGACAGAAAGCGTATGATTTTGTTAGCATCCTCAGGACTTAGCATCTGTCATCCTCCCCTTTCTTTCTCTCCAGTTTATGTACCGCAAAAACAAATGGTGAATCGTCGGCGTGGCAGGTTCTGTGCGAGTCCAGGTAATTATGATATGATGTAGGGGACCGCTAACCAATCGAGGTGAGCC
This sequence comes from Paenibacillus sp. GD4, assembly GCF_030846225.1. Classification (NCBI taxonomy): domain Bacteria; kingdom Bacillati; phylum Bacillota; class Bacilli; order Caryophanales; family Paenibacillaceae; genus Paenibacillus; species Paenibacillus sp. GD4. The sequence goes on along the minus strand of NZ_JAVCYK010000001.1, from coordinate 1,569,482 downwards.
CAAAGCATGCTCCGCGTATTCGTCTATGGAACGCTGTTGACGGGTGAAACCAATCACCATGTGGTATCGCCCTACTTGCTGTCCGTAAGGCCCGGTGCTGTCCGCGGCAAGCTGTACGATGCCGGGGAATACCCTGCGCTCGTCCTCTCCGGTCCCGAGATCCGGGAAACGGTCCTAGGGGAATGGCTGGTTGTTACGGAAGAAGGGCTGGCTGCCATGGATCAGCTGGAGGAATATTACGGCGCTGGCTGCAGCAATGATTATGAACGGGTTTGGATTCGCGATAACAGGGAGGAGGAGCTGGAGGGCTGGGTGTACGTTTGGACGGACTCCCGCGGCTGCTCCTGTATTCCATCCGGCTCGTGGAGAGCGCACCGCGAAATAGAAGCCTGAACTCCACCTTTAGAAACGTTTGGCGGAGTACGGCTTCCAGTCTTCTTTTTCCGACTTCTTTATAATTTCGGATATGCGCAAAGCGATGTTGTGGGATTCTTCGTCACCGTAGTGCTTCTTCAGCTGCTCGAATGTCAAATTATCCTGCAGCAGCTTCCGGGAAACCGTGCTTTCCCGATACCAGGCATCGGTGATCGCGAAGAGTCCATCCTTCTTCAACCACACTTCGTGGTAATGATTTTTATCGTCTTCTAAAGCTTTAAGCGACAAATAATAGGCGAGCATGGGGATCCGAGGATCCGACACCCGCTGGGATACGACGGAACCGGAAGCGATCGGCTGGCCGAAGGACACATACTTGGACACCTTGCGAATTAAGTGATCAATGTTGTCCATTCGAATCATCCTTCCTCAATAGGGCGTTTTTCCTAATATTACTAAAATTTAAATCAAGAATCGTTTATGCATTGATCATACCATAGTTCAAAGGGTCTATACATCATACTTTTGGCCCATATGTTTAGGTGTATTTTCACACACACAAGGAATAGGGCCATGACATGCTTTACACGAAAGAATTCATGTAGAGGTCTGAGAATGGGGGCTAGTTGCGTATGGAAAACTATCGGATCCTGCTTGCCGACGATGAAGCGGCACTGCGTTTTTTATTGACGGAAACACTCTCGGACGAAGGGTACCGGATTACGGAAGCTGAGGACGGAGAGCAAGCGAAGCAATATTTGGAATCGGAGCGCTTCGATTTAATTATTTTGGATTATATGATGCCGGAGAGGACCGGGGTCGAGGTATGCGAGTGGCTGCGAAGCGAGGAGAATGCGAATCGGGAGGCTCCGGTTATCCTGCTGACAGCCAAGGCCTTGGATAAGGATCGGGAACGGGCGAAAGCAGCCGGGGTGTCTCAATATATCGTCAAGCCGTTTAGCCCTTTGCAGCTGCTGGACATCGTGGAGGAGCTGATCCGCAAGGGCAGCTAGCGGCGCTTACCGGTAAAGATACGTTATCTATAATGATGAGAGCGGGAAGTGAAGAAATTGAGACATGCATCGGAGGAGGAGCGCATTGAACGGGAGGCCCGTTTGCTTAAGGAGGGACGCAAGCGTTACATTGCAGTTCTGCACAAGCAGCTGGCAGAACTCCAGGAGCTTCATCAGCTTCAAGTAGCGGATGATGCTTTGCAGTATGCGCGGCGCATCCATCGGCTGGTGCATACCTTGAAGGGAAGCGCGCCGATGTTCGGCTTCGAGCGTATCGGTACGCTGGGACAAGCTTGCGTTAAAGTATGGCAGTGGACGGAAGAGAAGCTCGAGGAGAACTCGTCGGCGGAAGCTCTGCTCAAAAAGTATGCATTGAGTATCGAGGCAAGCCTCCCGATCGTGCAGGAGCTTGAGATGGAGACGGACATTTATACCCGCGAGCTGGAGCTTGATGAGCATCAGGTTTTTACGATGACTGCACCGAGTGGAGAGCGACTGCTGATCATTGATGATGATGAAGTGCTTCGCTCCTATTTGGTTCGTTTGCTGAAGCTGGATGGCTATACGGTAGATGAAGCCGCTGACGTCGAAACCGCAGAGCGGCTCCTTCGGGAGCATGTGTATCATCTTATCACTTTGGATCTGATGATGCACCCGCAAAGCGGCTACGAATTGTTCGAGCAGTTGAAAGAGGATCCGACGCTAAAATGGATTCCGCTTATTGTCATATCCGGGCGCAGTGATGTGAACGACAAGGTTCGCTGCTTTCATCTGGGGGCGGATGATTACGTGTCCAAGCCGTTCCAGTATCGGGAGCTCAGCGCCCGGATTTACAGCCTGCTGAAGCGGACCAAAACCTTCGAGCAGATGGCGTTTCGCGACCCGTTAACCGGGGTATACAACAGGCGGTACTTTGACCACCAGATTCAAGCGGAGCTGCAGCGGATTTCCCGATATCCGGCACCGATTTCCTTGGGGTTCATCGATATTGACCGGTTTAAATCCATTAATGATACCTATGGGCATCATATTGGCGATCTGGTTCTTCAGGGGCTGGCGCACATGCTTCAGCATCATCTGCGGGCGACGGATCTCGTTGCGCGGTTTGGGGGGGAAGAATTTGTCGTCGTGCTGCCGAACACCCATGCCTCCGATGCGAGGAAAACCTTGGAGCATATTTTGCAGCTTACGAATCAAGGACCGGTAGCCCAGTATGAGGGACAAGCTTTTCATATCACCTTTTCCGCAGGGGTTTCCGAGTGGATGCCGGGCATGTCCGTCCAGCAATGGATCGAAAGATCCGACGCGGCGATGTACGATGCCAAGCAAACGGGACGCAACCGTGTGCTAGTGAAGGATAACAGGCCTGTCGCCGCAGTCGCGGAGTCCACTGCTTCCATTGAACTGCGTAAAACCGTCTTAATTGCAGACGATGACAAAATCCTGCGTTCCATTCTCATCGCTAAGCTCAAACATCTGCCGGTTGATTTCCTTGAGGCAACGAATGGGGAAGAGGCTCTGCGTATTCTCAAGGACAAGCCGGTAGATCTGACCGTCCTAGACGGGGTGATGCCGCGTATGGACGGGTTCGGCGTTCTGGAGCGTTTGCAAGAGTCGCGCACACGAAGCGTGGATACGAAGATTCTTATGCTCTCCGGCCGCACCCGCGAGGACGATGTGAGCCGCGGCTTGCAGCTGGGGGCTCATGCCTTTATGCACAAGCCCTTCTCCATGGTGGAGATGGAGCTGAAGGTGAAGGAATTGCTGGACCTGCCATCATAACAATGTCCAATATAAAAAGGAAAGGACCTTCCGACAGGAGGGTCCTTTCCTTTTGTAAGGCATATAGCCAAGTGACCTACAGGTCGTCCCAGTTCAGGTTGGAGGACTTACTGTAGTTGGTTACCTTTTGCTCGAAGAAGTCGGTCTTCATGCTGTTCATGTTGCTGAAGCTCTCGACCCATTTCATCGGATGGTCTACGACTTCCGGGTATAAAATTTCCAGACCCAGCTTCTTCATGCGCTCGTTGGAAATGTACTTGATGTATTGGTCGATGATCTCGTTGCTGAGACCGTTAATTTTGTTATTGGTGATATACTGGCCCCATTCGATCTCATGCTGTACGGCGGTGCGCATCATGCCGCGCAGATCCTCGATCAGCTGGTCGGTGAACATTTCCGGATTTTCCTTGCGAATTTCACGGAAGATGTTCTGGAACAAGGCCAAATGCGTCAGCTCGTCACGCTGAATATATTTGATCTCGGATACGGTGCCCAGCATTTTGCCTTGGCGACCCAGGGCATAGAAGAAGCTGAAGCCGCTGTAGAAGTAAATGCCCTCAAGGATGTAGTTTGCCATAATTGTACGCATCAGGTTTTCCGTCGTAGGCTCATCGATGAAACGCTCGTAGAGGTCAGTAATAAACCGGTTGCGGCGTGCGAGATGCTTGTCCTCGCGCCATTGGTTGTAAATATCGTCTCGAACCTCTGCAGAGCAAACACTGTCCAGAATGTAAGAGTAGCTCTGGCTGTGAACGGCCTCCTGGAACGTCTGAACGGTGAGGCAAAGATTTACTTCAGGCGCCGTAATGTACTCATTGATGTTCGGCAGGTTGGCTGTTTGAAGCGAATCCAGGAAAATCAGGAAGCTGATGATTTTATCGTAGCTTTGGCGCTCTTCCGGAGACAGGAACTTGTAGTCCTTCGCATCCTGGGCCAAAGGAATTTCTTCGGGTATCCAGAAGTTGTTCATCATGGTACGGTACATTTTGGTAGCCCAATCGTACTTCACGTTGTTGAGCTCAATCAGGTTGGTCGTATTTCCGCCGATCATGCGGCGCTTGCCCCAGTCACGGTCGCCATCCTCGTTAAAAAGCTTTTTCTTTTGCAAATCCAAGGCTGAGTCATCCCTTTCCATCCGCCTGTCTTGGTATCTCGTGACAAAGGCGGTACTATTGTTTCTTATACATCGTGTAATGCAAGGGCCGCATATCGTATGGGAAGTCCCCTGCCTAGCGGCAAGGGACTTCCTAATACAAGCACTACGTTAGAGTGACCCGTGATCACGTTGAACATTCGTTTCTCCAAGGCTGGCGCTTAGCACTACTTCAATCGCCTTACGCCGAGCAGCTCACACAATCTTCCACTTCCAAGCTCTTATTGCGGCAGTAATATACGGTCTTCAAGCCGTGCTTCCATGCTGCCATGTAGAGCTCCAGGAATTCCTTCGCCGAAAGCTCCGGAGTAATGTACAGGTTGAACGATTGCGACTGGTCGATATGGCGCTGGCGTGCGCCCGCTGCCTTGATGCTCCAGTGCTGGTCGATGCGATGCGCTTCCTTGTAAAACCACATGGTCTCCGGTCCGAGGTTCGGTGCCGTTTGCGGAATAACCGCGTTCTTCTTCTCTTCCACGAAAAACTTGTTGAAGATCGGATCGATCCCTGCGGTAGAGCCGGCGATCAGAGATGTCGAAGCCGTAGGGGCGATAGCGAACATCCAGCCGTTGCGGACGCCGTGCTGCTTCACCTGTTCCTTCAGCTCCTGCCATTCGGAGCCGGTGTAGCCGCGCTGGTCGAAGTAGGAGCCATCCTGCCACTCGCTGCCTTCAAAAGCAGGGTAAGGGCCTTTTTCCTTAGCAATCTCCATGGAAGCCTTGATCGCGCAAAAGTTCATCCACTCATAGATCTCGTTAGCCTTATCCACATGCTCGTCGGATTCCCATTGAATCTTCATTTGAGCGAGCATTTGATGGTAGCCGCTGGAGCCGAGGCCGACGGCACGGTACTTCTTATTCGTAATTTCCGCTTGCGGAATCGGATAGTAGTTCAAGTCGATGACATTGTCCATCATGCGCATTTGGGTTGTAACTACGCGCTCAATGTCTTCCTTTGTATAAGTGCGTCCCAGATTCGTAGAGGACAGGTTGCACACGACGAAGTCGCCGCTCTTCATTTTGGTAGTAATAATGCCGTCTTCATGAGTGGTCTGCTCCAGCTCGGTGGCACTCATGTTTTGGCAAATTTCCGTACACAGGTTGGAGCAATAAATCATGCCTGCATGCTTGTTCGGATTCGCACGGTTGACCGTATCGCGGAAGAACAGGAACGGCGTGCCGGTCTCGAAGGAGCTCGTCAGGATCCGCTTCATAATGTCGATGGCAGGAACCTCGTCCTTGGACAGCTTCTCGTCATTTACGCAATCCCAATAGCGCTGTTCGAATTCCTCACCCCACGAGTCTTCAATGGAGTAGCCTTTCAGCTTGCGAACCTCGTGCGGATCGAACAGGTACCAGCTTTGACGCTCTTCGACGGCCTTCATGAAGATGTCCGGGATACAAACGCCAGGGAAGATGTCGTGCGCCTTCATGCGGTCGTCGCCGTTGTTCGTCTTCAAGTTCAGGAAATCGAAAATATCCTTATGCCACACATCCAAATAGACGGCTACCGCACCGGATCGAACGCCGAGCTGGTCTACCGCGATCGCGGTATTGTTATAATTTTTGATCCAAGGCACAACGCCTCCGGCTACATTCTTAAAGCCACGGATGTTCGAGCCGCGGCTGCGCACTTTGCCGACGTAGATGCCCATGCCGCCGCCATGCTTGGATACCTGCGCGAAGCTTTGGTCGACGTTGTAGATGCCCCAGAGGTTATCCGGAACGGTATCGATGAAGCAGCTGGACAGCTGGTGCAGCGGCTTGCGTGCATTCGCGAGTGTCGGCGTTGCCACAGTCATCTCCAGCTTGCTGAGCACATCGTAGAATTGCTTGGCCCAGTGCAGCTTGTCCTGCTCCTTCATGGCCAGATGCATCGCTACGCCCATGAACAGCTCCTGGGGCAGCTCCAGCACTTCCTTGTCCAAGCCGCGAATGAGGTAGCGGTCGGATAAGGTTTTCAAACCGATATAATTCATCAGATAGTCGCGCTCTGGCTTGATATAAGCGCCTAGCTGAGAGATTTCGTCTTTGGTGTAATGCTCAAGAATGTATTTGCCGTAGAGGCCCATATCCGTTAAGTAAGTAACAAGAGAATAAAGATCTCCATAGCCGAAGTGCCCGTATTTACGGTTCAAGCGGGCCTCTTTATAAAGATCGTAAGTAAGGAGCTTCGCGGCGACATATTGCCAGTTCGGTTGCTCGACGCTGGTTTTCTCTACCGCTACTTGGATCAGGAGACGCTGGATTTCTTTGGTAGTGATGCCGTTGCGGAATAAAGGCAGCAACGCGGTTTCGAGCTCGAGCGGGTCGCATTCTGGATAGCCCTCGCAGGCGAAATCGATGACCTTCTTCATTTTGGAGAATACTAGCTCTTCCTTCGTGCCGTCGCGTTTGACGATGATCATGAGTACTTATCTCCCTTTCCTTCGCAAATAAAAAGCATGCCCTCCGCCCGGGTGGCGGATACATGCAGATTGCCCTTCACTCTGGTTGTCGCTCATGCGTCTGGCGCATAAGTTCGTGCCGATATGACAAAAAATTACGAATCTCGGATCATCCTTCGGTATGCAGTCATAGCGAAAATAGTTTCCACACTGTTCCATGACAGTCACACAATATATCGTAGTTCGTTGTTCCTAATAACACTATATATTGTTTCCGTCGAAGGCCGTAAGAAGAATTTACCTCATTTGCACCACCCCTGTCAATCTCTTAAATTTGCCTAAAATTTCGACATTTCGGTAGATTCCTAGGTGCATCAAGGGGTTTCGCCGATTCATGAAAATAAATGAAAATAAAAAAGGATTCGTCTCGGAAATATACCAAGCTCGAACCCTATACAAGCTAGCCGCCCCACCTGCGGCGGAACCGGTACAGCGCATACCCGGCGAAATTAAGAAGGGAGAACAGAAGCACCCATGCCAAGGAAAGTCTTCGTTGATGGTAGGCGGTAATGATTCCCCAAAGAGCGAACAGCACCCAATATACGGCGAAGAAGGGCAGACTCCAGCCCTGACGGTAGCCGGTATGCAGAGCAGGGTCTGTCTGAGACTGCATAGCCCATTCCGGACCGCTACCGCCGCCCGCGCCATGATATTCGTCGTATACCGCATCCCGCGGGTACAGATAGACCGCCTTCTCCAGCGCGGTAGGGAACGGATCCTCCAGCAGTGTTTCCGCGCGAAAGAGAGCGATATATTCGGTCCCGTACAAATTCTCGGAAGCCAGGCGATCGAGCCGCTCGCGCAGCTGCGGCGTGATTTCCGTTTGACCTTTAAGAAGCTCCCATACACCTGTATCCAGCTTGGATTTCTGAGCCATGTGCAGCTGCTCTTGAGCGAAGAAATATCCGAAGATCAAGACACCGATCAGAGCGAATGCCATTGACACATACAGAAGCCTGCGCGCGAACACATGCTGCACGGAGAGGGTACTCAGCATTTCATGCTGAAGCTGCTTCCCGCTGCCGAATCGCTCAAGAGCGAGCGAAACGCCGGCCTCCTCCGATAGCCCCTCCTCCTGCAGCTCCTTTACGGCTTCCAGCAGATGGACTCGCATCTCCTCCTTGAGCTCCTCCAGTTCCTGGGGATCCCCCTCGAACCCTCGAAATACGCTTTGTATGTAGTCTTCAATTCGACGCTTTGTCTTGTCGTTCATTCCCGGCTCCTCCTCCGAAAAAAGTATCCATAATGTCGCGCATAAATCGCCACTCCGCCTGTTTCTGCAGGAAGCGTTCTTCTCCGGGACGGAGGAGGCGGTAATACTTGCGTCTCCCGCCCCCGGACTCGGCCTCCTCGCCCCAGAAAGCCTCGATATAGCCGTGCTTTTCCAGACGCTTTAGAGCAAGGTAAAGCGTTCCTTCCTTCAGCTCGAACTGTCCGCGGCTCTTCTCGCGAACCCGCTTGGAGAGCTCGTAGCCGTACATGGGCTTGTCCAGAAGGAGAGAGAGCAGCATCGAATCGATATTTCCTTTCAAAAGCTCCTTGTCAACCTCCACAGCCGTCAAACCTCGCCTTCATATGATTAAGTACATAATAATATAGAGTACCTGGTTATGCAACGGTTAATTGTAAATTTGGTTTGTATCTCTGGAATATGCTACATTTAGTATATTGAAGAGAGAGGAAGAGAAGGTATGCAGGAAAAAGATACCCTCATTCGTTTCGGTATTTCTATGCCGCAGACGTTAATGGAGCAGTTTGACGCGAGAATTGTCGAACAGGGTTACGATAACCGCTCGGAGGCAATTCGCGATCTGGTCCGCAAGGCGCTTCTTGAGCCTTCGCTGATCCGTGGGGATCAACTGGCGGCGGGGACTATCGTGATGGTGTACGACCACCACATCAGCGATTTGCCGATGGTGCTTACGGAGCTCCAGCACGATTACCATCGTGAGGTCAACTCTACCCTTCACATTCATCTGAATGCGAAGCAGTGTCTGGAGGTCATCGTCGTTCGCGGCATCGTTAGCCGTCTGCGCGAGCTCCAGCAAAGGATTCAGGTTCAGAAGGGCGTATATTATGCGGAATTATCCGTAACTCATGTGGAGGGCGGCATGGAGGATCATACCCATGATCATCCACACACGCATTCCCATCACCACGAACATCACCATGGATATGGCCATGGGCAAGGCCAAGGACATGAGGGGGAGCCGTCGTTATGAAGAAATATTTTACACGGGAGGAAGCTGACGCGCTTCTCCCGACAATTAAGCTGGACTTATACCAGATTCAGAAGGTAAAGCACCGCTTCGAGGCCAAGTACTCGCAGCTTAAGGCATTGAAAGCGCATGTGAAAAGGCATGGCATGACGGAGGGGGAGGATCCTTTCTTCACGCTGGAGGCAGAGCTCGAGTTTATGCAGATGGAGGCGGACACCCTGCTGCACAGCTTCCGTATGAAGGGTGTACAGCTGAAGGATATCGATTCCGGACTGATCGATTTCCCTGCAGTTATGAACGGGCGAGAGGTTCTGTTATGCTGGCGGCTTGGCGAGGAGCGGGTGGAGCATTATCATGGGATGCACGACGGCTTCGCCGGACGGAGGAAGCTGACGGGGGATGCGCAGAATGAGACATAGCCGTATGGGAAGCACAGCAAAAATCGTAGGCAGATGGCTGCTTGTCATGCTCCTGGTCCTGATGGTTCCGATCGGGAGTCTCGCCGGCGGCTCCGCTGCCGATGCGCATGCTTCGCTGCTCGAAGCCGTTCCTGCTGCCGATAGCGAGCTCTCCAGCCCGCCGAAGCAGGTCGTTCTTACTTTTAATGAACGTCTGGAAGAAAGCTTGTATTCATTACGCGTACTGGACCGAAACAAAAAGAGCGTCACCGATCGACCACCGGTAATGAGCCAGAACCGCATGCAGCTCTCCCTGGAGCTTCCGCCGTTGAATCCAGGGACGTATGTCGTCACGTATCGCGTCATTTCCGCTGACGGACATCCGGTCGAGGGGACTTACGTTTTTGCCTCCGGCACCTCGCTGGACAAGCCGTCCGTGGGGGCTGCTCCACAGCTGGAGCATACCCACAGGCAAGAGGAGGCACCGTTTCAAACCTCCGGCTGGAAGGATCAACTGACCTATGCCGTTCGAATCCTTTATTATTTCATACTCCTTTCCTTCACCGGATGGCTGCTCTGGCTACGCTGGCTGCCGAAGGACGTTTCCGCGTCCGGCAAAGAGCGGCTCCAAGGCATAGGTACACGCCTGCAGCAGGCTTATCTGCTGGTGTTTATCGTATTTATTTGGGTACACTTATTTGCCCTCATTGGAGACGGCGGGCGTGAAGAGCTGCTCAGTCTCTTTACCCGTACGACGATCGGCCCTGCGTGGCTGGGTGGCCTGATTCTGGCGCTAGTGTCCTTCCTTATGCTGCATAGAAGCAGCGTACTGGATTATATCTGGGTCGCTTTGGCGTGGTTCTGCAAGGCGCTGCTTGGTCACGCCGCCGCATTCGAACCGGTAAGTGAGACACTGACCTTGGACTGGCTGCATTTGGCCTCCGCGTCCATATGGACAGGCGGGCTGCTGATGCTGATATTCTTGTGGCGTTATAGCCGAGACGATGCTAAGCGGCTTTATCCTTCCTTCTCCGCCGTTGCGCTGCTCAGTATTCTGCTTCTAGCGGTGTCCGGTGTGTTGTCGGTGTTTCTTTTTCTCCCGGATGTAAGGTATGTCGTGGAGACGGGCTGGGGTCAATTTGTTATAGCCAAAACCGTATTGGTTCTCGCCGTCGTTATGACTGCTTTCCTTATTAGAAGAGGGATCCGCAAGGGGGATGAACGGTCGCCCGGCGTGCTGATGATGGCCGACGGGGTGCTGATGAGTCTGATCGTGATCATTGTCGGTATCTTCACTTACTTGTCTCCCTTGCCGCCGAACAAGCCGCTTCAATGGCATGTAATGGGGGAACGCATTCATATGACGACGCAGATAACGCCGAATGCACCGGGTGTGAACGATTTTACAGTCAAGGTATGGCTGCCTGAAGAGCTGGGGAAACCGAAGCAGGTGATCCTTAAGCTGCAGGAGAGAAGTTCTTCTAAGGAAATCGCTCCGCTTATGGTGCCTCTTCAGCCTGTGGAAGATACAAGCGCGGACGAATCCTACGGAATGCCCAAACATACGTACAAAGCGAGGGGGCCTTACCTGCCTTATCCAGGGCACTGGAAGGTGGAGGTTCGCGTCATGGATCGGGAAGACAATGAAACGGTGTACGAGCAAGAAATGCGCGTTTACTAAAATATGAAGTGAGAAGGCTCCTTTCGACAGTATTCGAAGGAGTCTTTTGTTGTATTATTGGGACTTAAGAACTAAATGTTCGCTTGTCCTTTTATACTCCTAACGTTACAATAGAGATACTATTCGTTTTATATGAAGATGAGGGTCCCTATGTCGAAAAAAACACGAGCAACATTCGTCGATACTTGGCAGCATTCTCCGCCGGAGCGACCCCAATTTCTTTGCTTATTGACGGTGCTGATCAGCACGGAGTTGATTTTCCTGCTATTCCGGCATATGATCGGGCAGCCAGGCGATCGGCTGGACTATTTGGTATCTGCTGTGATCGCACTGCTATTGAGCGGTGTGCTAATGATAGGGGCAAAGCATGGCTCGTCTCGGGGCATTCGCTATATCCCTTTTTTGGTGCTGATTTTTGTGGGCATGGCAGGCGCTGAGATGGCGCTTCGGTTGAACGGCGGCATGGGCGGTGTTTCTAGGGGAGATTGGCTGGAGGCATCCGCGAGGCTTTTGATTACCGTTCCGCTTCTGTACTTTCTGTTCTCGGTTCTGAGACAGAGGGAGATTACGGAGCAGAAGCTCCATTACTTGTCACAGCATGACCAGCTGACCGGGCTGCCCAATCGAAGCATGTTCCAATCCATGGTGCAGAAGGCGATCAGTCAGGCTAAGCAAGATGATAGTATGCTCGGTGTCATGTTTATTGACTTGGACCGGTTTAAGAACATCAATGACACATTCGGTCATGAGATTGGCGACCAGCTGCTGATGGAAGCGGCGGAACGGCTCAGGCAAGGGCTGCACTCCACGGACTGGATATCGCGGCAGGGCGGCGACGAGTTCACGGTGGTGGCGGTCGAGCTGACGCATGAGGAGGATGCCGAGAAGGTTGCCCGTAAAATCATCGACCTGCTCAGCAGACCGTTCCGAATCGAAGGTCATGAGCTTCGGATCGGCTGCAGCATTGGAATTTCACTTTATCCTTCGGATGGTGAAGACGCGGTAACGCTGATGAAAAATGCGGATACCGCTATGTATCGTGTGAAAGAGCAGGGGAAAAACCATTACATAAGGTATAAGCCGGAAATGAACGATTCCGTGATCCGCAAGCTGGTGCTGGAGGAGTGGCTCAACAAGGCGCTCGATCAGGAAGAATTTATGGTGTACTACCAGCCTCAGGTTGATATTGATGTCGGCGGCATTAACGGAATGGAGGCGCTTCTGCGCTGGAATCATCCGGGAGTCGGATATATTTCGCCGGCGGAGTTCATTCCTTTAGCGGAAGAGACGGGGTTGATCGTTCCCATAGGCAAATGGGTGCTGCGCACCGCATGCCAACAGAATAAGGCTTGGCAGCGTGCCGGGTATGAGCCATTGAAGATTGCTGTGAACATTTCGCCGATTCAATTTTATCAGCAGGACTTCGTACAGGTTGTTGTCGACGCGCTGCGGGAGAGTGAGCTGGATCCTCAATATTTGGAGCTGGAGATCACGGAAGGCGTCGCCATGTACCAGGTGGATCAAGTGATTGAGAAGCTGAACGAGCTGCGGACGCTGGGAGTTCAAATTTCCATTGACGATTTCGGGACAGGCTACTCATCCTTGACTTATCTGAAGAAATTCCCGATTCAGAAGCTGAAGATTGCCCAGCAATTTGTCCGTGACGTTACGTTTGACGCGGACGATGCCGCGATCGTACAGGCGATCATGGCGCTGGCCCACAGCCTTAAGCTGAAGGTCATCGCGGAGGGTGTTGAGACGGAGGAGCAGCTGCAGTTCCTGACCGGGATGCGCTGCAAGGAAGTGCAGGGGTACATCTATAGCCGGCCGATTCCGGCTCAAGAATTTACTGCGCTGATGGAGCGCAGAAGTGCATAAGTGCGTAAGGAAGGATAAGCGCCTTCGGATCCGGTAACAGCTGTGTGCTGCGGGTTCGGGAGGCGCTTTTTTTGTCGTAGCGGCGAGAGGAAGGAAGTGGGGGGGAGGTTGGGGTGCCATTCCCGGCAGCTCAGAAGAGAGGGGTGGTGTTGAGGTCCGTTGGGTGCTTATCCCGGTGGCTCAGAAGAGAGGGGTGGTGTTGAGTTGCGTTGGGAGCTTATCCCGGTGGCTCAGAAGAGAGGAGTGGTGTTGAGTTGCGTTGGGAACTTGCCCCGGTGGCTTAGATTTGTTGGAAAGGGGAGGATCGGTACCATAGCTTAGAAGTGTCGGAAGCTAATGAGCTATTGCTAAATAACGCTGAATCGCACAAGTACGACCTAGAGCGGTAGGAGACGAAATAATGGCAAATATGCGATAACAGGCACCGAAAGTGCCGGAATAGCACCAGCAGTGGCAGAATTGCGATTATACGCCGAGTTTGGCTACCCGGAGAGCGGAAAGAGGCGAAATAAGGGCATATCTGCCACTACAGGCACCGAAAGTGACGGAATACCACCAGCAGTGGCAGAATTGCGATTATACGCCGAGTTTGGCTTACCGGAGAGCGGAAAGAGACGAAATAAGGGCATAGCTGCCATTACAGGCACCGAAAGTGCCGGAATACCACCAGCAGTGGCAGAATTGCGATTGCACGCCGAGTTTGGTTTCCCGGAGAGCGGAAAGAGACGAAATAAGGGCATATCTGCCATTACAGGCACCGAAAGTGCCGGAATACCACCAGCAGTGGCAAAATTGCGATTACAGATTACACGCCGAGTTAGGCTTCCCGGAGAGCGGAGAATCTCACGCACCCCCTACCTCCCTGCCTGAACCCCCGAACCCGCCGCCTCGAGCATACCCGCAGGTGCTGCTGCTTCCGAAGGCTGGAAGGCAAAGTACATAACCAAACGGCTGACCGCAATGACCACAAAGCAGCCCCACAGCGGAAGGACGGCGATCAAAGCACCGGCGAGCAACGCCCCGACGGCATTACCTACATTCATGACCAGCTGGAAGTCGGAAAAGTAAGCCATCTCCTTTTTGTGCTTGGCCGCCTCGTTCATCATGATGGAGTTGGAGGCTACCTCGTATATGGCGAGGCAAAGCCCCAGCCAGCCTTGCACGATGAGCAGCGCCCAGAAGGAATTGATCCATCCGTAGGGCAGCACGGCGGCCGCCAGACCGATGACAGCAACGCCGTACACCTTCATGACGCCGTACCGATCCATTGCCCGCCGAGCGACAGGGAGCATCAAAGTGGACACGATACCGGCGGTGACGACAAAGGAGGCGATCTGGGAATTGCTTAAACCGAGTTGATTGACATGGTAAATGATAAACAGCGGTGCAACCATAGCGGTGCCTACATGATTCAAGCCCATCCACCAGGTGCGGCGGTCGCATTCCTGAAACGGCTTCACCCAGGTGAGACGGATCGGTTGACGTTCCTTTGGCGCTAGCTCCGCAATGAGTGCCATCCCGGCGAAGGTAGCGGCACAGCCGACGAGCATAGAGATCACGTAATTTTTCGGGAACATCCATTGGAACGCATCGAGAAAATGGCCGATCGCAAAGCTGCCGATGGTGACGATGACGATCCCGATCATTTTCGTATTGCTGAAGATCTTGGGAAACTCCGCCGGCTCGACCCATCTTCGAAGGATCGCAGGCTGCTGCGCGCCGGTAACCATGACCGCTACGGCGTTGATCGACCAGAAGAACAGCAAATACGGTATGGGATTCGGCAGCAGCACGCTAAGAGCCATGGAGAGGAAAGCAAACTGCCGAATGTATCCGCTGACAAGAAAAACACCTCTGGTCACAGGCAGCTGCCGCGTTAGAAACGCAAGGGACAGCGCACAGAACAGAGGTGGCAAGGAGTTGGAAAGCGCGATTTCAAAATTGCTGGCCCCCAAACGGGCAATCAGCACTTGTAAGAACGTGAAGAAGCTAACGCTTTTCATATTTTGCAAAGCAGCATCCATATAGATTCGTGTCGATAGCTTCATCCTCATCAGAACCCTTCCGCGCAGTTGTACCTTCTGTATTCCCTAGCATACCGCGCGTGAGAGGGGATTCCCATGGACGTACCGACTGAAAAACATGGACTATCGTGCTTTAAAATGAAAACTAAGATTTGACTGCCTGCGGATGATTTTCTCCGACATAAGCGGCCGCCGAAGCATTGGAAATGACCTGCTCCGGGCTTTTGCAGCCAGGGATGACGGAGGTAACGGCCGGATGCTTCAAGCACCAGGCGAGCGCCCAGGTAGCCATATCCATGCCTTGCGGAACTTCATTCTCTCGAATGCGTTCGACCTCCTCGAGCTTCAGGCGGGTTTGCTCCTGATCATGGCGATGGCGTACATCGCTCTCGGAGAATACTGCGCCCGGCTTATACTTGCCGCTCAAGTAGCCGCTTGCCAGCGGTACGCGGGCCAGCACGCCAAGATCCTGCGCCTGACAGGACGGGAAAACGCGCTCCTCCGGCTTGCGGTCCAACCGGTTGTATACGACCTGAATGGCCTTGGAACCGACCTTGGTGGAATTTTCAGTTTGGTGCAAATTATCGTTGCTGCCGATGGAGGTGCCCAGATGGCGGATTTTCCCGGCCTGCACTTGTTTATCTAACAGAGTCCAGAGCTCGTCTTGGTCAAACGCCTCGTCCGTGCCCGAATGGAACTGATAAAGGTCGATATAGTCGGTTTGCAGCGCTTTCAGCGAAGCATCCAGCTGATCCAGCACCTGCTGCGGAGACCACTCCTGATCCCGTTCGAAATTCCGATGGAACTTATGACCGAACTTGGTGGCAATCACCCAATCCTCGCGTCGATGACGGGCCACGTAGCTCCCGATCAGTGCTTCCGACGTATGATCTCCATAACATTCGGCCGTGTCGATCAGATTGATGCCGGATTCCTTGGCTTGATTCAGAATCGCGTCGACCTCATCCTGTGTGAAAGGCTTGCCCCATTCCCCGCCGAATTGCCAGGTTCCTACGCCAATAACGGATACATGTAGCTCGGTTTTACCCAATCTGCGATATTTCATCAGTCGCCCTCCCGGATCTTAGTACTTCTCCTTCATTTAAAACGATCTTCGCCGCAAAGTCAAAAAATGGGTCTAGAAACCGATAACAAATTTGACAATGGGTTTACATGATTTTTACAGGACATTAATAGTTCGTCTCTACAATAAGGTAGTAGCATAACCAATTATGGACTGGGGAGGAAAGGCTGACTTATGAAATGGTTCGTCCAATGTACATCCGCCTTATTGGCGGCAGCACTAGCAGTAACACCCGTAGCATCGGCATCGGCGGCCGACACCTCTGCTGTATGGACAAGCTCCGGCACAAGCGAGCTTACCGCGAAGCTGATTGCGCGTTATGACACAGGCTCCGGCGCCACAGGGGCAGAGATCGTACAATATGATGCCAAATCCAAGAGAGCTTTCGTTATTAACGGTGCCGAAAAATCGGTGGACATCGTCGATCTGTCCTCGCTAAAGTCAAGTCCGTCAACCACTGTTGCGTTGTCGGAGGCGAAGCGAATTAAGCTGGAGTCGCTCAGCGGCCAGATCGCAGGGATCGGCGATATTACCAGCGTAGCGGTGAGCCCAAAGGGAGATTTTCTGGCACTTGCGCTGCCTGCAGCCGTTAAAACGGATCCCGGCAAGGTCGTCCTGCTCGGCATGGACGGAAGCCTCATCAGCTTTGTGGAAGTAGGGGCGCTTCCCGATATGGTTACTTTTACCCCGGATGGACGTTATGTGCTTGTTGCCAACGAGGGTGAGCCGAACGAGGATACCTCCATCGACCCGGAAGGATCGGTTTCCATTATTGATATATCGGCTGGAGCCGACAAAGTAACTCAAGGCAGCGTGGTGCATGCGCTTTTTGACAACGATGCCATCATCGATGAGAAGGTCCGTAAGGCGAAGCCGGGTGCGACAGCAGCTCAAGATTTTGAGCCGGAATATATTGTTGTAGCGCCGGATAGCAAGACAGCCTACGTGTCGCTGCAGGAGGTGAACGCGGTAGCCGAGCTTGATTTGGCTTCAAAAGCTTTTACCAAGGTGACCTCGCTTGGAGTGAAGCAGCATTATAAACTGGGCAACGGTCTGGACGCCTCTGACAAAGACAAGAAAATCAATATTCAGCCATGGCCGGTGCTCGGCATGTATATGCCGGACGGCATGGATGTGATGGCCTTGAATGGGAAGACGTATCTCTTCACGGCCAATGAGGGCGATAGCAGGGACTATAAGGGCTTTTCCGAGGAGGCTCGTGTAGCTGACCTGAAAGATAAGCTTGCGCTTCAAGCGGTGAACTACCCGGGGCTTACCCAAAAGCAGCTCGATGAACTCTCCAAAGCGGCTGCCGACGATACCAAGCTGGGACGTCTGAAGACGACGACAACAGCTGGAGTTAACGCGGAAGGCAAATATGAGGCAATCTACTCCTATGGGGCACGGTCGTTTTCCATATGGGATGCGTCCACGATGACGCAGGTGTTCGACAGCGGAGATCAATTCGAGCAAACGCTGGCGGTTCAATACCCGAAGCAATTCAACGTTTCGAATGACAATAACAAATTCGACGACCGCAGCGACGATAAAGGTCCGGAGCCGGAGGACGTGAAGGTCGGCCGCATCGGTGATGAGGCTTATGCGTTTGTGGGCGTTGAGCGGATGGGCGGCATTTTCGTATACAATGTAACCGATCCGTTAAAGCCTCACTTCGCCACGTACTTTACCAGCCGGGATTTCTCCGGAGGGGAGAAGGACATCAAGGGCGAGAGCGGGCCGGAAGGACTCAAGTTCGTCTCAGCAGATCAAAGCCCTACGGGTAAGGCGCTTCTGCTTGTCGGCAACGAGGTTTCCGGTACGATGGGCGTGTATGAGCTGACGCAGGGCGATAAGGCTGCCAAAAAGACGATTACGATTCTGCATACGAATGATTCCCACGGCCGTGCGGAGGAAGCTTCTAACGATGGCATGGGCTTTGCCAAGATCGCAACGCTGGTGCGGCACTATGAGCGCCAAAACCCGAACACGCTTCTCCTGGACGCGGGCGATACGTTCCATGGCACAACCTTCGCTACGCTTGTTCGCGGGGAGAGCATTGCCAGGGTCATGAACCAGACGGGGTATGATGCGATGGCAGCAGGAAACCATGATTTCAACTATGGCTATCAACGCTTGCTGGAGCTGGAGAAAATTGTGGAGTTCCCCATTCTCGCGGCCAATGTGCGGAAGGAAGCGGACAGCTCCCGGATTCTGAAGCCTTATGTGATTAAAGAGGTTAACGGCATTAAGCTTGGTATTCTAGGACTTGCCACGCCGGAAACCACCTATAAGACACACCCGAACAATGTAGCCGGCTTGAAGTTCGTCGATCCTGCTGTGGAAGCGAAGCCCGTGGTTGAAGAACTGAAAAAGCAGAAGGTCGATGCGATCATCGCGGTCACTCACCTCGGCATTGACGAATCCAGTACCGATACCAGCATCAAGCTGGCCAAAGAGGTGCCGGGGATTGACCTCATTGTCGACGGTCACAGCCACAGCACGCTGGTAGAGGGAAAAACCACCGACAATAACACCCTGATTGTAAGCGCAGGCGAATACACCAAGAATCTGGGCGTAGTCGAGCTGACGTTCGAAGGGAACAAGCTGGTCGGCAAAAAGGCACAGCTGGTTGCTAAGGATGCTGCCGGTCTTGTTATGCCGGATCAAGCGGTGGTAGGAACAATTAACGACATTAAGAAGGCGCAAGACGTTATTCTGAATGAAGTGATCGGCTCCGTACCGGTGAAGCTTGACGGAGATCGTGAGCTGGTACGCGTTCAAGAGACCAACCTCGGCAACCTGATCACCGATGCGATGCTGGATATAACGGGAGCGGATGTTGCCTTGACCAATGGCGGGGGCATACGAGCTTCGGTGGAAGCCGGTCAAGTAACCAAAGGAAGCATCATCACCGTGCTGCCGTTCGGCAACTATATCCAGACCAAGAAGGTTACGGGCGCAGAGCTGAAAGCGGCATTAGAGGTGGGCGCTTCGGCGTATCCGAAATCGCTGGGAGGCTTTGCCCATGTCGGAGGTATGTCGTACTCCATCGATGAATCGAAGCCTGCGGGAAGCCGCGTTCACTCTGTGAAGGTGAAGGGACAGCCACTGGAGCTGGAAAAGTCATATGTGCTCGCGACCAACGATTTCCTTGCTGCCGGCGGCGACCAATATTCGTCTCTCAAGACGGCGCAGCACTTGGGAGACTTCCCTGCGCTCGACGAAGCGTTGATTGCGTATATTCAGAAAAAAGGCGCGGTCTCCCCTGTGGTAGAAGGTCGCATTACGGTGAAGCCGGATCCTGCGGGAGCTGCACCGATTGCCCCTGCCCCTGCTCCTGCTGCTGGTTCGCAGCAAGAGTCTGCCGGCAGCGGCACCTACACCGTTCAGCCGGGCGATTATTTATCCGCCATTGCCCAGCGCTACGGAACGACGTGGCAGACACTGCAGGAGCTGAACAAGCTGAACAATCCGCACTTGATTTATCCAGGGCAGATCATTCAGCTGCCATAAGCTCACATCAGAAACGGCCGCTTTCGGTTTATTACGCCGAGGCGGTCGTTTTTTTATGGGCGCTTTCCCTTTTTACCGTAAATAGCTACAATGGATGTTGTTGTTCATCGTTGCACAGCCGGGCTGTGTCGCGCGGGATGGAATGAGAGGGGAGTGGGCGTTTAGATGAAGGTAGAGGACAGCGGGAAAGGGCTAGGGATGAAGCCGTGGAAGGCCTATGGGCTTCTTGTGTTGTTTAATGTAGCGTTTACCGTACTGATTCAATATTGGGAGCGGTTACTCTATTGGTGTTTGGAAGGCAGGGTGCCTCCCATCCTTATCTTTGGATCGATAGGGTTGATCGCCGGCGCTTGGCTGCTGGGCAATCGGTTGATTGTTCGTCGAAGCTCTCTTGATTGGCGGAAGGGGATCGGAGCGGTGGCGGTGGTGGTGGCTATAGTGCTGCTGGACCCGTGGGTGCGCCCGTTATATATGAACCAGCTGGATAATCTGGCGATGTTTCAGTCGTTTCGGATTTTGGAACATTTTCGCAAGGGGTAGGACTGGACAATGAACTCGGAAGGCGATATAATGATGCTTACGTAACGCTTTCATTATCATCGCGCGGGTGTAGTTCAATGGTAGAACTCCAGCTTCCCAAGCTGGTGGCGTGGGTTCGATTCCCATCACCCGCTTACAAGAAAAACCCTTGTATATCAAGGGTTTTTCTTTTTTCTGAATCGTATGAGTACATAATTAACTTTTGACTATTAATTAGAATAAAAACTCAACTAACAGAATAATTGAAGCGAATAATAAAAGAAGGACCCCCAAGCACATATTTCCAGTTCTTCTACCAAATGATTTATAAACAACAATCAAAATGAGAGTAAAGAAACACAAAAGACCAAATACAAAAATAGAATACAGATTATCAAAAAAGAATAGTAAGAAGTAACCCTTAAATGGAAAGTGCATCACCGATAACCACCAATTATTCATGAAAGTACATATATTATAATCTATTATTTAGAACCGCAAGATGAACTTCCGAATGGAGTTGTTATATCATGGGCAAAGGTACATCAATAATCTTGCTCTTCTTAAGTTATATTATCACTAAATTATTAGTTTACATTAATAATCCATTTGGCATTATTTTTGGTGTCCCACTTACTCTATTCGAGAAATCAATTCCAATAATCGTAATTATTGTGACTAGTGTCATAACTTCTATTATTTTTATTACAAAGTATGATTTAACTGACATAAAAAGATTTCTGTTCATAAAGTGGATAGTTATTATTTTAATTACTGCAACAGATTTGGGACCTCATATCGTAGACGAAATAGAAAATAAAAGATATCTAAATAAAACCGCAAAAAGCCGGCTACTGTCATCAATGACATATAGCCGGCTTGATTTCGTTACACCGTAAACTTGCCGACCGCGGTTTTGACTTGCTCGGACGTCTCCTTCAGCCCCTGGGCGGAAGCAGCCATCTCATTCATGGTTTCCAGCTGCTGCTGGACGAATTCGGCTACGCCTTCCGCATAGCTGCGGGACTCCTGAGAAATTCGCGCCAATTCCTCCATCGTCGCTGCGATTTCCTCGGAGCCGGCTGACATTTCCTCGGTGGCTGCCGAAATTTCCTGAATTTGCGAGGTGATGCCCTGAACGGACCCGGCAATCCGATCGAAGCCGGCATGGGCTTCTTTGACGATAGCTGCTCCGTTCATTGCCTCATTGGCACCGGCCTGCATACTCTCCGCTATGGATTCGGTATCTAGATTAATGTGACCGATGAGCTCGGCAATGGTTTCGGAGGAGCTCTTGGACTGCTCGGCCAGCTTGCGGATCTCGCCGGCTACTACGGCAAAGCCGCGCCCATGCTCGCCGGCCCTTGCCGCCTCAATCGAGGCGTTCAAGGACAGCAAGTTCGTTTGGGTGGAGATGTCCCCAATCACATCCACGATGCCCTTGATGTCAGCGGAGCGTTCCAGCAGCCGCTGCAGCTTCTGCACGGCTTCCTGAACGCTTGCGTTGATGCGTTCCATCTGCTCCACCGTTTCGGCCATGAGCTTCTGATTTGCCGTCGTTTCCTCGGCGACGGAGTAAGCCTGCTGGCTCACTTCACCTGCGGACTCTGCGATGCGCTGAACGCCGACGGTCATCTCGCTGATCGCACGCTTCGTCTCTTCCGTCGACTCGGATAACGTGTGAGAGCCTGAGGCAATCTGCTTAACGGACTCGGCGATATCCCGCGATGCGGCCAAGGTTTGGCTGCTGCCCTGCTGCATGTCGTTCGAGGCGGCAACGACATTATTCGTTGACACGGCGATGTCTTTAAGCAGAGCCGACACGTTCGTAAGCATTGTATTGAAATTTCCCTTCAACCGACCGAACTCATCCGTACGCGTAACCTTCATCTGGAAGGAAAAGTCGCCGTTCGCCGCGCGGTTGGTAGCGTTCGTCAGCTCTCTCAGCGGACTGAGCTGCTTCGCGATGACATACCAGATTGTGGCCGAGAAAAGAATTCCAAAGGCTAGGGAGATGCCTACCGATTTAATAATTTCCTTTTTCAATAGTTCCTTGATGTCATCGTAATTATAGTCTAGGCCGAAGATACCGATCACATTGTTCTTGCTGTCTGTAATTTTGGATAAGCTGCTGACGAATGTTCCGTTCTCATCTGTGTATGTATCGGTAATTGCCAATTCTGCATTGTTCAGCTGCTCAATGCCCGCTTTAAAGATGTCTGGAAGCTTGTAGCTGCTCATTGGAGGTAGTGCGGCAGCCAGCGAGCTGCTCGTGCCGATCATTTTTAGAAAGGGCTCCCCGTTCTTGGTTTCTACCTCCGGGAAAAAAACGTAAGCGTTCTCCACGAGCTCCTTTTGCGTCATGGAATCCAGTATGCTGGTAAGCGTCTTTACGTTGACATCGTCCTTTAAATCCGCTCCCGTCTTGCCCTTTTCCGCCACACCGCTAATGTAGGAACCAACCAGCTTAGCCGTAATAGCATCCGTTTCATGTATCGTGACCAGCTTGTTCATGTGCATCTGACGCATGGAAAAATAGGTGAACGACGCCGATGATAAGGAAAACACAAGCAGGATTACAAAGACCATGAGGGTCAGCTTTCGAGCGACGTTACGTGTAACCGTACCGAACATGAATAAATCCTCCCAACCTAGATTTCTGTCGAATTGTTAAAAATAATGTCGAATAATGTATTTTGATGTAATTCTATCATCCGCAGCTGTTATCCGTAAAGAGAAATATTGTAAATAGATCCTAAAATCTGTTTAATCATGACATCGTGCGGAATGGCACTTATCTGTTAAAAAGCAAAAGCCTTAACCCGACAGTCGGGCTAAGGCCTTCTCCTAGTTGATCTAGTTACTCGGCAGGGAAAACGAATCGCACACCTTGGCGATAAAGCTCCTCATGCAGAGCGGCAATCGGCACATCCTGCAGCGTGCAGCCGCTGTCGATTGCGAGGGAAGCGGCAACGCCGGCAGCCTGGCCGAGCGCATAACAGGTGGCTTGCACGCGCATCGACGACATGGCGACATGCGTGGCGGAAATGGCGCGGCCGGCCACAAGCACGCCGTCCAGCCCCTTCGGGAGCATGCAGCGATACGGAATGTCGTAGCCGTCGATATCGCGCTCATCCGTGACCTTTGCACCATCCGGACTGTGGATATCGATCTCGTAGTTGGTCTGTGCAACAACGTCGGCAAATCTTCTTCCCGAGGTGAGGTCCTCCTCGGTCAGCGTGTAATGACCGACGATCTGGTTAGTTTCTCTGACGCCCGTCTGGCTTCCGATGTGAGACAAAATGTAGTTCTCGAAGCCGTTGCGCTGCAGGTAATTAGCGACGGAGAACACTTGGCGGAGCGATTCCTGCTCGGCGAAGCTGACGTCGTCGATTTTTGCGCCGTTCCCTTTCACCCGGGTCATGTTGACTAGCAGCGTGCCGTCTCCCATCCGCTCCCAATACAAATGGCGGCCTTGCGGCAGGTCCTCGACCTTTTCATAATAATAACAGCCTTCCGGCAAGTAGAGCTCTGTCTTTTGACCCGTTTTTTGCATCATAAACATCAGTGTCATCGGCTGCGTCAATCCGTCGCCATCGCGCCCCGAGGTATATGCTGCGCCGGCGTCGATAGCAACCCGCGCATCACCCGTACAGTCCAGAAACACCGCACCTTCCACGGCGCGCAAGCCTTCGCGGGTATTGACGATCACCGCTTTGACACGGCCTTCTTCGGTAACGGCCGAAACGAAGGACATGTGATAGCATACCTTGACGTTCTCCTGCTCCAGCTTCCGGTTCAAATAATAGCGGAGGCGAAAGGGAGAAAACTGCGGGGCCGTATTCAAATCTTGTCCTTCCGGGACATGCTCCTTGATCATTTCAGTTACGATCTCCCGGTAGATTCCCGTGACGTTGCCTACCTTCATAAAAATGCTTACGTTCCCGAGCGTACCCATGCCGCCAAGCTGTGCAGATTGCTCCAGCACAATGACTTTCTTGCCGCTTCGGGCTCCCGAAAGGGCAGCGGCTACTCCCGCGGGGCCTCCTCCAACAACGACCAGATCGGCGCGGTCATACACCGGGATATCCCGTTTCAGTTCATAGGTTGTCGACACCACGTTAACAGCTCCTTCGCTCATTTTGCAAACAGTATAGCATTCATTTTTGTTGAGTTTTAGTTACATTTTACTTACACTAATGGGAGTGAAGCTGAAGGAGGTGGGAAGCGATGCGAAGGAGCAAGCCGGTGACCTTGAGGGATATCGCTGCGGAGCTGGAGCTGACCGTTCATACGGTTTCTAAGGCGCTTAGGGGACTGCCCGGTATGTCGGAGCGGACGCGGCAGGAGGTAATCGAAAAGGCGAAGGAGCTAGGCTACCATACGAAAGAACAGGAACGCAGCATGGCGGTTGAAAGGATCCCCTATCATTCGGTTAAGCAGCGAAGATTCATGATGCTTCTGAATGAGGATTCCCACTTTAACCGGTTGATGCTGACGGGGGTACAGGAACGGATGATTGAATTCGGACATTCGGTTCATCCGGTTGTCGTGCCTCCAGCCTCTTCCGTCAAGCTGTTTCGGGAATGGATGAAGCGTCATGAGCTCGATTATTGCGACGGCCTCTTTTTGAGCCCGGTCCTTCCGCCTGTAGCGGAATCGGAGCTGCTCTCGCAGCCGGTTCCCAAGATCATGCTGAACTTCCCGCCGCATACGGTGGAGGTGGACAGCGTCGTCTGGGACGTATACCACGCCGTTCATCAGTCGGTCCGGTACTTCATCTCCAAGGGGCACCGCCGGATCATGTATGTCGGAGATATCGAGTCGCATCGCGGCTTTCGGCTGCGCTGGCAGGGCTTTCAGGAAGCGATGAACGAAGCGGGACTTACGGTTGATCCGAAGGCCCACATGACGGCGCCGCCCCCAACGAAGGAACAGTGGATCGAGGAGCTGCGGGAGAAGCTGACCGAAACTAAGCCGACGGCCATTCTTTGCGCGCTGCAGCGAGACCCTGCCTGGTTCTACTACGCGTGCAGCACAATCGGGCTGTCCATCCCGGAGGACGTATCCCTCGTCAGTCTGGAGCATGAGCGGCCGTCCTTTTTCCCCGAGCTGACGCGCCCGATTTTGCTCGTCAAGGAAGCGGGTGAACGCGCAGCCGAGCGCATGCTATGGAGAATCGCCAACCCGGGAGCGCCCTATGAGCATATTCGCCTGCAAGGGGCTTTTTATGAAGGAGAAACGGTGAGGGCATTAAGGGGTAAGCGTTAGCGTCATCTTATGTGATATTGGAGATGACGTTTTTTTATCCGCACCGGACATTTTTTGCTCCACCTGCCATCCGGTCGGACGTTTTTTGCTTTTCCCCCACAACTTGTCCTTCTACTCGTAGCCCGGTCCATGAAAACAAGAACTGTCGGTTTTGCAATCGGGCATTTTCTTTTACAATGAAGATAGGCTGTAAATAAGCAAGAAGCTGCCGGCAGAGGAGGGGACCCATGAAGAATTGGTTGAACCGCTGGAGACGATGGTTTGATTTGGGTCGTGACAGACGCAGCGGGACCTATCTGCAGCGGCTGATTTGGGTCGGATGCTTGTCGGTATGTATACCGATTATGATTGCGGGTCTGGTATACTACCAGGTTTCGATGGAACGGACCAGGGAGCAGATTATTGGCGAGAGCCAATCTTCGCTCGTACTGGCCAAGGACCGGGCGGAGCGGATGCTTCAGGGGATTGAGAAGGACTCGCTGCAGCTGGCGGCTGACCCGATCATCACGGATTTATTCGCCGGGCGGATTCAAGATATGCCGCTGATTTGGCATCTGGGTCTGGTCAACAAGATTACGCTGGTCAAAAATGCGAATGACTTCATCAAAGAAATTTATTTCTACAGCACGCTGGAAAGCATCGTTCTGACGAACAATTACGGTTCCATGGAGCTGGATCAATATAAATACAAGGCGGACATTCAGCAGCTGATGAACGATGCAAGCCTGACCAGGTGGACCTACTTGCCCGCGAGCCGACAGGAGGGCTTGATCACGTTTGTCCGCAAGGTGCCAGTCGGCTCGAGCAGTAATGCACAGGGCATCTTGGGGCTTCAGGTGGACATTGGAGCGATTATTCGCTTCCTGCCTGAGGAGGCGGCGGTCATTCCTATGGGCAAGGAGCTGGTATTCCTCAGCACGATCGGTCATCTTAAGCTAGAGGAGAGCCTTGGCAATCTGGAGTCATGGGCCGGTTACGAGACGATTGCAGCTTCCGAGGACAGCATCGGCAGCTTCTATGAGACCCGGCAGGATGGAAGCAAAGCGCACGTCTCGTATATGAAAAGCATGTTCGGGCGCACGTATGTCTCCGTCATTCCGGAGGATCTTATTGCGGACAAATTGGCGTGGATTCGGGTGCTGACGATTACAGCGCTGCTTTTCATCATTGCGCTCGCCGCCATGTTTACGTATTTCAGCACGAAGCGGGTGTACAGCCCGATTGAACAGCTGATCAAGCACAGCAGATCGCTTGGGGCCGGACGCATCCAAGGAAGCGAGAACGAGCTCGAATATATTCGGGCCTGCCTCGATTACTTGAACAAGGAATCCCAAAGGCTCGGCAAATATATGGAGAAGGTGCAGCCGACCTTGCGGGAGCGCTGCCTGCAGCAGCTGGTAAACGGCGATTATATTCTTAGCGACGCGCTGCTTCATGATTGCGAAACGTACGGACTGACGGTGAAGGCAACGTACGGGGTCATGGTCGTCGAGGTGGAGAATGCCATCAGGGAAACCCGGTTTCTGCCGAGCGACAAGCCGATTATTGCGTTTACGCTGGCGAATGTCATTCAGGAGCTCATGGAGAAAAATCCGGATCTGCAGGGCTACGTTTTCCCCTATGAGGGAAGAGGCGTAGGCCTCATTCGATGGGACGATATGGAGGAGCAGGGCAAGCTGCCGCAGCGGATGATCGCCTTCGCCCAATCGGTATGCGATTCGCTCCAGAGCTACCTGTCCTTCGAGGTGTCCGTAGGCATCGGACGCTGTTACTCCCATATCGCTGACGTGCCGGTATCATACAAGGAGGCGGTCGTTGCGCTGCAATACCGGATCTACCAGGATACGGCTTCGATTCTGTACATTGAGGATTTGGAAAGCTCGAAAACCCGTTCGGTCTTCCGCTACCCAAGGGAGCTGGAAGGAGCGATTGTCGACTCGCTGTCCAAAGGGGAAACGAAGCTGGCGGAGCAGTCGCTTGAGAAATTCACGAAAGCGCTGCAGCAGTCGCAGTCGTATCATTTTATCCACCAAAGCTATTCGGTTCTGCTGTCCGCCATTATTACTTCCTTGGAGAAGCAGGGCGGCAGCATTCTTGATATTCTGGAGCACAATCTGTTCGGCCAGCTGGAGGGCAAGCGAACCTCGAGAGATATCATCGATTGGTTCACTGGAGTGCTGTTCCCGCTGCATAAGCGATTGACGGAGGAAACGTTGAACGATAACGGGCAGTCGGCGATCCGCCAAATCTGTCTGCATATTCGCGAGCACTGCAGAGAGGACCTGACGCTGGTGCAGTGCGCCGAGCTTGTCGGGATGAGTCCGTCGTACGTCAGCCGGCTGTTCAAAAAGGAAATGGGAATCAACTTCCTCGACTTCGTCGTGGAATGCAAGGTGGAGGAGGTTAAGCGGCTGCTGCTGGAGACGGACCTGAGCATCAGTGAGATCGCGGGCGTCATCGGCTATTCGGAGCGGAACCTTACACGCATTTTCCAGCGCAAGGTGCAAATGACTCCAAGTATGTTCCGATCCGCATACCGGTAATATCGTAAGCTCATCGGGGCCTGACTTATGTCGGGCCTCGATTTTTTGTGTTCCAAAGGCCGGCTGACGGGCACAAGACAGATTTTGACCTGCTCCCGCCGGAGCTTGTCCAAAGCAAGGATTGTCGCTATGCTGCCATGCTCGGCTGACTTATGATGAGCTCACAGGGGGAAACGTTTAACCCGGACTAACCGAAAGAGGTGCATAGAAATGATGGAGACTTCCAGAGCCCGACCCCGCCCGACGACAGCGGCTGCCCCCCGGCAAGGCTATTGGTTCCGGCTTCGGGACCGCATGGTGCAGCATAAATACATTTACTTGCTGGCGCTGCCGGGCATTCTTTATTTTCTTCTGTTCAAGTTTGTGCCCATGTGGGGGCTGCTGCTCGCCTTTAAGGATTACAACCCTTACAGCGGCTTCTGGGGCAGCGAATGGGTCGGGCTGAAGCATTTTACCGAGCTCTTTGGCGACAGCAACTTCTATATCATGCTAAGAAACACGTTTGCCATCAATATTTTCGGACTGGTTTTTATGTTTCCTCTTCCCATTATTTTGGCGCTGATGCTGAATGAGGTGCGTCACGAGACCTTTAAGCGGATCAACCAGTCCATTGTGTACCTGCCGCATTTTTTATCCTGGGTCGTTGTGGCGAGTATGACGTTCTTTATCCTTTCGACGGATGTAGGGATCATCAACAAGCTGATTACGGAGTCCGGCGGCGAGAGCATCGCGTTCTTGTCGAACCCGAATTACTTCTGGGGGCTGATTACGGCCCAGAACATGTGGAAGGAAGCGGGCTGGGGGACGATCATTTTCCTGGCGGCGATGGCGGGGGTAGATCCCCAAAGGTATGAGGCGGCTGTGGTAGACGGGGCGAACCGGTGGAGGCAAATTTGGCACGTCACGCTGCCGGCGATCCGGCCGACGATCCTGATCTTGCTCATTCTGCGGCTCGGTCAAATGGCGGATGTGGGCTTCGAGCAAATCCTGCTGATGATCAATCCGCTCGTCATTTCCATGGCGGAGGTATTCGACACCTATGCATACACCCAAGGGATTCTCAAGGGTCAGATCAGCGCCGGGGTTACGGTAGGCATGTTCAAAGGAGTGGTTGGCTTCGTGCTGGTCATGACCTCCAACTACATCGTGAAAAAGCTCGGACACGAAGGAATTTATTAACAAGGAGGAGCTGCCATGAGCTTTGTTTCGCGGAAAAAGAAGCTGGAGCTGTTCGATTATGTCAACTACACGCTCCTTGCCGTCATTTCTCTCGTATGTGTATTCCCGTTCTTCTATGTATTCAGCGTTTCGTTCACGGACCCGGAATCTTATGTGCCGCTGGAATTTTACATCTTCCCGGAGCAATGGTCGTTGTCCGCTTACAAGTACATTTTATCGACCAACAGCTTCTTGAATGCGCTGAAGAGCACGACGTTTATTACCGTCGTAGGAACGGTGCTGAATCTGGTGGTCTCATTCTCTCTCGCTTATGCGCTGACGAAAAAAACGATGCCCGGACGAGGGCTGATGCTGAGCGCGGTTATCTTTACGCTCGTATTCAGCGCCGGGATCGTGCCGAGCTACCTTCTGATTAAGCAGCTCGGTCTGTTGAATTCCTACTGGGCGCTGATCTGGCCGTCGCTTACGAATGCGTGGAGCCTTCTTGTCATCAAGAGCTTCATGGAATCACTTCCAGCCGAGCTGGAGGATGCGGCTAAGATCGACGGCTGCTCCGATATGGGAGTGTTCCTGCGCATTGTTCTTCCGTTGTCCCTGCCGGCGATTGCGGCCTTTACCTTGTTTTTTGCCGTATCCCACTGGAATACGTACTTCAATGCGCTTATTTATATTTCCGATTCCAAAAAGTGGACGCTTCAGGTGCTCGTCAAAACGCTCGTCATCGATTCGGACACCATCGGCGTCGGGCAATCCGGAGGCGGGGACGACAGGCTTGTGCCGCAGGAGACCATTCGCATGGCGTCGATCATGCTGGCGATGGGCCCGATTCTCGTCGTCTATCCGTTCCTGCAAAAGCATTTTGCCAAGGGAGTGATGCTGGGCTCGGTTAAGGGATAGCCGGTAGTGCAGTTCAAATTCGGCGGGTACCGAATCAGCCGAGCTGACGGACCCCCATTCAGGAGGAAGCTATGAGCGTAGAACGTAAAGCATGGTGGCAGAGGCCGCTGCGCGTCATCCAACCGAACCTGCAGGTGCGGGATACCGGATTGATCGAACCGGAGCAGCTGGCGGAGCAAATGAAGAACATGGGGGGCAATACGATTGTCTTTAATGTCGGAGGGATCTATGCGTGGTACCCGACCAAGGTGCCGTACCATACGGTGAACGAGCATCTTCCGGCATCGTTTGACCTGCTTCAGGCGGTGATCGAGGAGTGTCACAAGAGAGACATCCGCTTTATCGCCCGGCTCGACTTCAGTAAGGCCGAGGATTCGACTTACTTGAGCCGGCCCGAGTGGTTTGCACGCCAAGCGGACGGCGAGCCCTTGGTCATCGGGGCCAAGAGGCCGGGCCCGTGGTCGCTGCTGATGTCGACCTGCATTAACAGCGCCTACCGCAATGAGGCCGTGGCCATCCCTGTACTGGAGGAGGTGCTGCAAGGATACGATGTAGACGGCATCTTCTTTAATGCACCGGGGTATGTCACCTGCCATTGCGAGGGCTGCCGGAGGAAGTACCGGACTGTATATGGCAGAGAGCTGCCGCAGGACGCTAAGGAATTTGCGCCGGAGTGGGCATCGACTTGCATGAGAGACAACATGGATAACCTGTACAACACTATAAAGAAGACCCGACCTGAGGTCCCGATGATCCTGTACTACAATTTGTACAAGGACAATTTGTTTGACCGCGCGCAAACGACGGATATGCTTTGCACCGAGCCGCAGGATATTTTGTCGCTCGGCCACCGTCACATCCCCGAGTTCTGGAAGCCTGCGCTGAGCATCAAGCTGGGCAGGTCGCTGCCTGAGCGTCCGGCTCCGTTCGGCATCGTGCATTCCAGCCCAGGGATGGATTGGCGTCATACGGGACTGCCTCCGGCCGAATACCGCTTCTGGCTGTCGCAAATTCCGGCCCATGGCGGGAGCATCTGGCATTCGCTGACGGGGATCCCGGAGACCATTACCGATAAGCGCATCTTGGAGGTCGTTTCCGAGTTCAACCGGAATGTGGAGAAGGTGGAGAACTACATGGAGGATGCGCAAACGGTGGCGCAGGTGGCTCTCATGTGGACGGCGGATGCTTCGGCGGAGGGCTGGGCGGACGGGCTGATTGCCCGGCAAATTTTATTCGATGTGCTGCTGCTGGAGCAGGCGACGCCGGAAAGGCTGCTGCGGTATAAGGCCCTAGTGATTCCTGAGGGTATGAGCTATACCGACGAATTCCTGGAGGCGATTACAGCCTATGTGAAAGCGGGCGGACAGATCTTGGCGGAGGGGGGGATACCGGAGCGGAGAGAACTGCTATCACTGCTTGGCATCTCACAGGAGCTGTACGGCAGCGAGTATTTGGCGGCGTCTTATTTAAGATTCGAGGGCGACAGCAATCCACTGCAAAAGGGCTTGGAAGAAACGGAGCTCATTGCGCATCGCGGCAAGGTGATCTATACCCGTCCGGCCGATGCGGGCACGGAGGTGCTGGCGACGCTGGTGCCGCCGTTCTCGCCGATGGAGAGCGTAGGAGCGCCTCCGGAGCGGGCGTCGCTTGCCGTCAGCCACACCGACATACCGCTTGCCTTGCGTGCGGCTTCAGGCAAGGGCCATGCACTGTACTTCCCGTTCTCGCTCAGTCATCTCATCAATGAATTTAAGCTGGATGAGCATTACCGGCTGCTGGCAAACGCCATCGATCTGGTGCTTGGCGATGAGAAGCTCCTGGAGACGAGTCACTACCAAGGGCTGCAGGTGACGGCCTTTGAGAAGGGCTCCGACATCCTGATCCATCTGGTCAACGGCGCGGGCCGGCGGCCGCTCTCGACCGAGCTGCCGCTGTACGGTATCCAGGCGAAGCTGCGTTTGAACGGAAAAAGCGTCAAATCCGTCCGGCAGCTGATTGCAGGAGAGTCGCCAGCCTATTCCGTCAACGAGGGGATGCTCCATGTGGAAGTGCCGGAGCTGCGGATTTGGGAATGCCTGCTCATCGAAACAGAGGAATCGTGATATGATCATGAATAACGAAGGCTTTGCTAGTGCCGGTCAAGACCAACCATAATCCTTAAGGGGGATGTCATATATGAAAGCATTCAAGAAAAGCACGGCAACCGTTTCCTGTCTCGTAGCTGTATCCATGCTGGCTGCTTGTTCCGGATCGAATGAACCGGGGAAAGCGGGGACAACGGGCGGAACGAAGAACGATAACGGACCGCTGACAATCAAAATATTTGCCGGCTTGTATAACGAAGTGCCGGATATGAACAACGCGTACTGGACGGAGTGGCAGAAGCGCACGAACAGCAAGCTCGACATCGAATGGGTGCCGGACGGCGACCTGAAGACGAAGGCGGATCTGCTGTTCGCCTCAGCGGATCTTCCCGAGGTTGTGGCTTCCCCTGATTCCACATGGCCGACACTGCGCAGTGCGATCAAGAACGGTGCCTTCTGGGATCTCACTCCGTTCCTGGGGGATCTCAGCGAATATCCGAACCTGAAGAAAAATATGGCCCCGGACTGGCAGAAGTACTTATCCGTTGACGGCAAAATTTACGCGGTGCCGCGCTCCCGTTCCCGGATTGATAACGGCATCAAGATCCGCAAGGATTGGCTCGACAAGCTGAACATCCCCGTGCCGACTACGCTGGATGAATACGCCGCCGCCTTGAAGAAGATCATCGACAGCGATCCGGACGGCAACGGTAAGAAGGATACGCTCGGATTGATCGGCCACGGCGTCATTATCAGCGATGGGGACGATGCCTTCGCCGCCGGCTTCGGCGCTCTGGATCCGACCTACAACAGCGAGGGCGGTATGATCGATAAGCGGCTGACTCCGCAATATACCGAGATGGTCAATTGGTTCCGCGGACTGTATACCGACGGCGTGCTGTCGAAGGAGTTCGCGGTCATGAAGAAAACGCAGGCCGAGGAGCTGTATAAGACCGGCCGTGCGGCCTCCTACGCGCGAAGCGTATGGTGGGATAAGGAATGGGAGGATTCGATCAGCAAGACGCAGCCGAATCCGAAGATTCTCAATTTGACCCTGAAGGGGCCGAAGGACAATGCGATTGTTCTGTCAACGGGAGTATCCGGAGGGTATTACATCAGCAAGAAGGTGCCTGAGGCTAAGGTGAAGCAGCTGCTGAAATATTTTGACTACACGGCTTCCGATGAAATGACCGATTTCGGCTATTACGGCATTGAGGGCGTACACCATAAGGTGGTCGGCGGGCAGAAGGTATTGACGGACCAAGGCGTCAAGGAAGTCAATACGACAAGCAAGGGCGCAGGCGTGCTCGCTTATGCGAAGTGGGGCAAGGTGGAGAGCGCCTCCGGCGACAAGGCATACAACGACGCAAAGAAAAAGGAAGTCGAGCAGTACGACACGATCGGCAAGGTCGATCCGTTCCGTTACGTGTATTCCCCGACCTTCAACAGCATCTGGCCGAAGTATGAGAGCGAGTTTAAATCGATGGTGACCAAAGCAATCGTAAGCCAAATCTCCATGGACGAGTTCAAGGCTTATGTGGAGAAGCTGAACAATATGCCTGAGATGAAGAAAGCGTTCCAGGAAAATGCTGAAGCCTACAAGGAATTTCACAAAAAATAATACGGCTGTGCGGAAGCGGTTACCGGGGGAGTCCCCGGTAACCGTTTTACGAAAGAGGGGAGGAAAAGGGACATGGCTTGGTGGACAACGAACAGGCTGCGCCTGATTCAAAATAATTTACGCGAATCCGATGCCAATCTGGATGTGGACCTGTTAATGATGCAGCTGAAGGAGCTATCCGCGAACGTGCTGATGATGAATGCCGGGGGGATCGTGGCCTTTTACCCGACGGAGCTTGAATATCATTACCGGGCTGCCGGCCAGCGCAAGGATTTGCTTCAGGAGGCTGTGGAGAAGGCGCATGCGAACGGCATGAGGTTTATCGCGCGGTTCGATTTCAGCAAGGCGCATGAATCGATCTACGCGAAGCGGCCGGAATGGTTCTACCGGACCCGGGAGGGCAAGGAGGTCAACTATCACGGGATTGTGCATACGTGCGTCAACAGCTTTTATCAGCGGGAATACTCTCTGCAGGTTATCGATGAGGTGCTCACCCGGTACGAGGTGGACGGCATTTTCTTCAACATGTTCGGGTATCAGACGAGGGACTACAGCGGCAAGCATTACGGCATTTGCTTCTGCGGCAGCTGTCAGGCCGGGTTTAGGGAATTCAGCGGCGGCATGGAGCTGCCGGAGACGGAGAGCCTCGATGATCCTGTGTACCGGCTGTACAAGGAGTTCCAAGACGTGACGGTCAAACAGATCCTGGATCGAATCCATGAGCTCGTCAAAAGCAAGGACAGAGAGATCGCCATCTCTACCTATAACGAGTACAAGGTTGATATTGTCCGCAAGGAGTCGAATACGGACATTCACCGGCCGCATCCCGTCTGGCTGTACTCCGCTTCGGAGAACGTACAGTCACTGGAGGACAGCTGGGACGATAAGCTCGTCAGCAACTGCAGCATCAACGCGATTGATTTGGTTCACCGCTTCACGGGCGTTTCCAAGCATGAAATCAATATTCGTCTGAAGGAAGGGCTGGCCAGCGGTTCGGGTCTCGACTTCTGCATCATCGGTATATTCGACGATTATCCTGATGGGGAGAACCTGCCGGTCGTAGCCGACATTTTCCGTTATCACAAGGACAATGAGCGGTATTACGGGCAGTTTCATTCCATGGCGGATGTGGCGCTGGTGAAGCCGGGACGGCCGGTGCAGAAGCACACGAAGGAATATTTCGGCTTGTACAAAATGCTGAAGGAGGAGCACATCCTCTTCGATGTCATTCACCAGAACACGCTTGCCGCCAATGCGGAGCGGCTCAAGGGCTACCGGGCCATCCTTATTCCGGATACGGCCGGCTTCACTGCAGAGGAGCTGAAAGCGCTGGAGCTGGCACATGGGCAGGGTGTTAGCCTGCTGGCTACAGGAGGAGCCTTTACCGAAGGAGCGGAGGAGCAGGCGTTTTTGCGGCGTATATTCCACGCTAGTGTTGAGGGTGTACATTATTACCATCAGGAGGCGGCCTACCTCTGGACGGAAGACAAGCAAGCGTTCCCTCGGTTTCCGGAGCGGGATTGGATTTTTCTCGACGGGCCGTTCCACCGGCTTCAGCCGGAAGCGGGTGCGGTACGTCAGCTGCCGCTCGTGGAGCCTTCGACCTATGGTCCGCCGGAGCGGGCGTTCGGACACCGCATCTCGGGGCAGGCGGCGGGAGCCCTGGTTGCGGCGAAGACGAAGGGCAGCGCCATAATCCTTCCGTGGCAGCCCGGCACGCTGTATTACCGGCACGGCTTCGCCGACCATAAACACGTGGTGCTTGACCTTCTGGAGCAAGCGGCAGAGGGACCGTGGAAGCTTAGTACGAATGCTCCTCCTTCTGTGGAGGTGTTTTTCCACAGGCTGGATGACGACGCGTATTTGCTCCATCTGCTCAATCTGTCCGGGTTTAACGGCGTAACGTATTTCGAGCCGCTTCCGGTGTACGGAATCGAGCTGTCGCTTCGCGGGCTGGGAGATTGTCAGGGGGCTGAGGATTTGGTGACGAAGTCGAAGGTGGACTATTCGAGCACGGAACAAGGGGTAACGATTCGGCTGGCGGAGCTGAAGGATTTTGCAGCGATTGTGATTCGGACTTAATGGCGCTGCATGTCCAGAGTCCTGCTATAAACCGGCAAACTCTCGATGTCGCCCGAGGTACGGCTCATTTCCGCGCTGGCTTTCTGGCCGCCGCGTGACCCATAAGGTGACGCCAAGCTGCAAAAGTGCAGAAGCGCAGAAGCGCAGAAATCCGCGATCCCAAACGAAATTCTTGATATGTATAGGGAATATGGTTTTATTCCCTACGGCCCGTTTGGAACGCGTAATGGCAGATGTGCGATTACAGGTATCCAGCGGGCCGAGATTCGCGTGTGCAGTGGCAAATTTGCGATTAGGCTGGCCGTATGGCCAGTATTTCATGCTCTATGGCTCGGATGGCAGATGTGCGATTACAGGTATCCAGCGGGCCGAGAATGGCGTGTGCAGTGGCAAATTTGCGATTAGACTGGCCGTATGGCCGGTATTTCGTGCTCTATGGCTCGGATAATGGCAGATGTGCGATTACAGGTATCCAGCGGGCTGAGAATGGTGAGTGCAGCGGCAAATTTGCGATTAGGCTGGCCGTATGGCCGGTATTTCATGCTCTATGGCTCGGATAATGGCAGATGTGCGATTACAGGTATCCAGCTGGCCGAGAATGGTGAGTGTAGCGGCAAATTTGCGATTAGACTGGCCGTATGGCCGGTATTTCATGCTCTATGGACCTCTGTCAAGAAAGTAGACACAGAAACTATGAAACCTGGTGTTGTTCATAGTACCTCTTCTCGCACTGATGCGGGGTGAGATAACCAATCGTCGAGTGGATGCGGATCCGGTTGTAGTCGAACTCAATGTACCGGTAAATTGCATCATACGCCTGTTTTCGGGTGTGAAACTTTGTTTGGTACACGAGCTCTTTCTTCATTACGCTGTGGAAGGACTCGATACATGCATTGTCGTAGCAGTTGCCCTTACGACTCATGCTGCCAATCATCTCCTGCTTCGTCAGCCGCTCGCGGTATTCGTTTGAGGCATACTGTGAGCCTCGATCAGAATGGTGAATTAGACCTGGAGGAGGCTTTTGCCGTTCACAAGCCTGGTCAAACGCTTCCAACACTAGTTCTTTGGTCATTCGCTCCCCAAGCGCCCAACCGACGATTTTGCGAGAGTACAGGTCCATCACGCTCGCTAGGTAAACCCAGCCCTTAGATGTCCCAATGTACGTAATATCTGTTACCCATACCTTGTTCGGTGCAAGTACGGTAAAGCCGCGGTTTAACACATTGTCATACACCGGTTGATTATGTTTCGAGTTGGTGGTTGCTTTGTATTTCTTCACTGTGCAAGAGCGCAGCCCCATCTCTTTCATCAGGCGAGCCACTGTTTTCGTCGAGATGGTATCGCCTTCTTCACGCAATTTGGCTGCAATCTTATCACTGCCGTAACGACGCTTGTAGGCATAGAAATGATGCTGGATTCGCTTCATCCGTTTCTTGCGAAGCTTTTCCTGTTCGCTTGGCTTTCGGTTCAGCCACTTGTAGTAACCGCTTCGGGAAACGCCCATCACAGAGCACATCTTCTCAACACGAAACTGGAAGCGGAATTTACGGATAAACGCGTAAATCAGTCTCGGTTTTTCGTGAAGAAGTGCATCGCCTTTTTTAGAATCTCGTTCTCCTCTTGAAGTTCTCGATTCATCTCTTCGAGCTTTTTGAGTCGTTCGTAATCGACAAACAGTTGCGACTTTTCACCCGTGTTGGTAAACTGCTTTCTCCACGCTCGAATGCTGCTTACAGGGATATCCAATTCTTTGGACACTTCGGCTGGGGTTTTCCCACTCTCTTGCATATGTTTTACGGTTTGACGCTTGAACTCTTCATCAAAATGCTGACGAATATCTCCCATGACACACCTCGACCTTTTAGTTTATTTTATTGTACCAGGTCGCTGATAGAGTGTGTCTACTTTCTAGTCTAGCTCCACTATGGCTCGGATAATGGCAGATGTGCGATTACAGGATCCATTGGGCCAAGTTTCGCGTGTGCAGTGGCAAATTTGCGATTAGGCTGACCATATGGCCGGTATTTCATGCCTCGGGTAGGAGCGTAGGCTAGCTTTTGTTCATGCAATGTGTGTTGTCGCCTTGCTCCAGTAGCTGCGCTACCCTGCTCGGGAGGGCGGTCTAACCAAAAACCCTTGGCATCCTGCCAAGGGTTTTTGATTAGCACAGTTATTTCCCGGTAATCACAATATCCCACTCGTGGATTTCGTAGCGTCTCGCGCCTTCGATGACGAACGGATCGTTCTCCGCCAAGGACTTGGCTTCCTCTTCGGATTCTGCCATATAAATGACCAGTCCGCCCCAGCCGTCTACAAAGCGGCCGTTGGCAAAAATTTTGCCTTCGCTGCGCTTTTGCTCCAGGTAGTCGAGATGCTGGGGGCGGAACGTCTGGCTCTTCTCCGCATCGAGCATAGGCAGGAAGCATGCAAAGTATTTCATTGATTATTCCCTCCGTTAACTTTGGTTTGTTGGAACAAATACATCGCGGACATGTCCTTCTCGGCGAGCTCAGTCATCTTCACATCGCTTAGCAGCTGCAGCGCTTTGGCTCCCATCGGTAGCTCCAGCTTCAGCTCGCCGGCCACCTGCTGCACTAAGGCGACATCCTTATGCAGCAGCTTCAGGGCAAAGCCCGCTTCGAACTGATCCTTGGCGATGAAGCTGTTGTAGTGCCGGTCGAGGATGCGGCTTTGGGCGAAGCTGTTGCTTAAAATTTGCACCAGAGTATCCAAATTCGCACCCAGCTGCTGTCCGAGCACCAGCGCTTCGCTCGCGGCCTGGGTATGGATGCCGACCATCAGCTGGTTGATCAGCTTCACCACGGTGCCGCTGCCCACGTCGCCGACAAGGTATATATTTTTGCCGAGCGCCTCGAGCAAGGGCTTCACGGACTCGAACACCTCCGCTTTGCCGCCAACCATGATGCTGAGCGTGGCCGATACCGCACCCGCAGTACCGCCGCTGACCGGGGCATCCAAGAACTCCATGCCTTTCGCCTGAGCGGCAGCGGCAATTTTCTTGTTCAGGTCCGGGGATACCGTACTGAAATCGATGAGGATGAGCCCGGGACGTCCGTTAGGTACAATGCCGTTCTCTCCAAGATACACCTGTTCCACATCCTGAGGCAAGGGGAGGCAGGTCGTGAGCACTTCCATTTCCTGACTTAGCGCCTGCAGCGAAAGCCCTGTTCTACCGCCGGCCTCGGCGAAGCGCTGCTCCGCCCCGGGGCTCCGGTTCAAGCCGTATACTTCAAAGCCCGCCTTGGTTAAATTGGTTGCCATTGGCAAGCCCATGTTGCCGAGTCCGATAAAACCTACTTTTGTCATGATGATAGCCTCCCGTTTTAGTTAAGTAATCTTGCAATACTGCGTACACGATCGTATAAATAAGTCTGGGCGTTTGCCATGCAGTCCTCCAATGTCACCGGCTCGGGGACGATGGAGAAGACGGCCCGAAAATGGTCCAGCAGCTTCTCGGCTTCGGAGCCAAGGCTGCCTGAGATGAGCAGCGCGGGGACCCCGGCGGCTCGGGCCAGACCGGCGACGTGAATCGGAAGCTTGCCGTAAAGCGTTTGGTGATCGCTTCGGCCTTCGCCGGTGATGACCCAGTCGGCCCCCGCGATGTGCTCGCTCAGCTTAACGGCCTCTCCCAGCACCTCCGCGCCGGGCTTCAGCTTTGCACCAAGCACCAGCATGGCGAAGCCAAGTCCCCCTGCCGCTCCGGCGCCGGGCTGCAGGCTGAGTCCTTGCTGTCCCAGATGTCCCTCGACCAAGGCTGCATAACCACTCATGGCTGATTCCAGCGTTTGCAGCTGCTCCGGGGTCGCTCCTTTCTGAGGACCGAATACATACGTCGCTCCGCTTTCGCCGCAGAGCGGGTTTCTGACATCACACGCGACCTGGATCTCGCAGTCCTTCAGCCGGGCGTCCAGTCCCGACATTTCGACCGATCGTATGTCCGCCAGCGAGCTGCCGAAGCCGTCTACGGGCTTCCCGAATCCATCAAGGAATCGACCGCCTAACGCTTGAAGCATGCCTACCCCGCCGTCGTTCGTTGCGCTTCCCCCAAGTCCGAGGATGAAGCGGCGGTGACCCTGGTCCATGGCCGCCTGCAGCATTTCGCCGATGCCCCGCGAAGTGGTTTTCGTCGGGTCCCGCAGGGCGGGGGGAACCATCGTCAGGCCGCAGATGCCCGCTGCCTCCAGTACGGCCGTTCCGTCCGGAAGCAGGCCGAAGCGGGCTTCGACAAGCTCCCCCAAGGGTCCCGTTACCGTTAAGGGAACGAGAGCTCCGTCTGTGGCGGCCACCAGCGTATCCACCGTGCCTTCGCCTCCGTCGGCGATGGGAATGACTGTCACGACGGCGTGGGGAACCTCCCGTAGAATCGCCTGCTTCATGATGGTACCCGCCTTCAGGGAAGAGAGGCTGCCCTTGAAGGAGTCCGGCGCAATGACAACGTTCATGTGGGTGACTCCCTTTCTTTGAATATATCGTTATTATAGCTTGGCTTGGAATCCAAAGTCTTTATGGTCAGCAAACAAAAAGTACGAAA
Source organism: Paenibacillus sp. GD4 (assembly GCF_030846225.1). Taxonomy (NCBI): domain Bacteria; kingdom Bacillati; phylum Bacillota; class Bacilli; order Caryophanales; family Paenibacillaceae; genus Paenibacillus; species Paenibacillus sp. GD4. The sequence goes on along the minus strand of NZ_JAVCYK010000001.1, from coordinate 1,529,168 downwards.
GATATACTTTCAATTTTAGTGATTTTGCTGAATAATAAGCATATAAGGTGAGGTGACCCGGTATGCTGACCCGTGAATTGGCGCAAGAGATCGTGCAAGAGACGATGAGACGCTTGAACCGCAATATCAACATTATGGACGACAACGGCAGCATTATTGCAAGCGGGGATGTGTCGAGGCTGGATACGTATCATGAAGCGGCCGCCGAGGTCATCCGTACGGGGCGCACATTGGTAATTACGCCGGACAACCAAGATCAGTGGCGGGGAGTGAACGTCGGTGTCAATCTCCCCATCGTGTTTCAGAATCGTACGGTCGGCGTCATCGGCGTCACAGGGTCTCCTGAGGAGATTTTGCCCTATGGGGAGCTTGTCAAAATGACGACGGAAATGATGCTGAAGCAAAATTATTTGAAGCTTCAAACGGAGTGGCAGCAAATAGCGATGGATATTGCGGTGGAGGAGCTCATTCGTGCGGAGAACCAAGACCTGCAGGGTGCGCTGCATCGGCTGGATGCGCTCAAAATCGCTATGAAGCCGCCTTACCAGCTGGCTGTTATTTCTCTACAGAACAGAACGTCGCAAACCCAGACGATGCTTCATCTTGCGGAGTCGGTTATGGGAGATACGCGGCTGGTCAGCAGCTTTCTCAATGTCCATACGTGGGTCATCGTCTTCTACGGCAGAGGGGAGTCCCGCGTACGAAGCTGCATGGAGCGGCTGCAGGAGCTGTTCCGTAAGACGGGCATCGAAGCGAAGTCCGGCGTAAGCTCTTCCGTGCGGTCGCTGGAGGATGTATCGTTTGCCTATCATGAGGCGTGCACGGCACTTAAGCTCGGATTGAAGCAGGGGAGAGAGCTTACCGGTTACCTCGAGGTGGAAACGGAGGCGCTTCTCAGCGAGGTGCCGGCCGAGTCCAAAGCGAGGTTTATGGAGCGGCTTTTGCCGAAGCTGCCCGAGAAGCTGCTGGAGACGCTGCAGGTATTCCTTGAATGCAACCTGAGCATCGCAAGAGCGGCAGAACGGCTGGAGGTTCATCGCAATACGCTCGTCTACCGCTTAGCTCAGGTAAAAGAAGCGACCGGCTACGATCCGCAGCTTTTTCAGGATGCCATTTCGCTGCAATTCCTCGTCTGGCTCAAGGAGGATGGCGTGCAGCACGAACAAACCGCCCGTTCCTGACGACTCAGGTTGGGCGGTTCTTGTTATTCCCCTCCGGTAGGGGAATGCTTCAAAATTATATCCTCGTGATAATAAGCGCCGCCAAAATACAGCATCCCGATGGAACGAGGCTTAGGCAGCAATGCTTCTTCTACGGGATTTCCCGTGTGATCCAAATAGGCATCCACAGCGATATGGTCGTGGTATAGACAGATATCATCGGTAAACTCCTCCGTTTCAATCCGTAGTGCCGTAGCCTCCCATGGCTCCAAATCTCTCCCATCCAACTGTGCCGGAAGACGAAGAACCTCTACCTTCGGCATCAGCGAGCCGTAAGGAACAATGACGGTTTCCATCGCAGCCCGCCCCGCTGCGGACAGCGAGCGCCTCACGACCGGATTGACCTTGTATTCGCCATTCAGGAAGAGGAGGCCGGACTCAAGCATCAGACGATCGTCTTCCGAGTGCCGTCCGGTAGGGAAGACCAGAAGCGCATTGGCCTCGGCCAGATTCGTGCGTATCTGCCGGCTGCTCCAATCCGCCGTGCTTTCCCCGACGGGGAGATGATAGTATTGATCATAGCGATGCTGCGCTTTGGCCTCGAACAAATCGACAACGAGCCAATACCGGTTTTTGACGAAGAGCACTTTGCGCGTATGGATAACCGGGTCTTCGTAACGGGTATAGCCATAGTGACTGGCGGTAAAATAATCGTATTGCCCGTTGGTGCGCACATCCCAAATTTTACATGCTGCGGTAGGCGGACTGTTCCAATGCAGACTGCGGACATGCTGGTCCTCCCCGTCGACGACAACGGTATTATGAGCACGGGTGGAAACAATATATTTGCGCTCCTTGTTCCATTCGAACAGTCCCATCCCCGAATCCGCAATCAGCTCCCGGCCGTTCGCATAGAGAACGAAGCTGAGCGCATCGGAATGCGCATGGCCGTTGATGCCGACGCCGGCCCGCATCGCCATATGCATTGCGTTACGGCTCCAATTTTCCCTGGACACGAGATAGCCTCCGATGGGAAAGCAGGCCAGGGTGTCATGGGGAGGCACGGCCTCAAGCCGGTTATACCGCTCCGCCGCCCCGGGACCCAGTCTCCATAGGAGGGAGAACGGAAGCTTCTCATGTCCTACATACTTGAAGTCTCCCCGCTCGAATAAATAAGCTCCCAGGCTCATCACGCTGCGAAGCTCGTTCTCCGAATGCAGATCCGTATCTCCGAAGCGTGCGAGCTGACCATCCGGCGTGATCAAGTGCATCATCACGGCAAACATCGATTCCAGGATTTCGTTATATTGTTCCGTCGGCAGCTCCAGCGCACGGAACAGAGGCACCAATTCATACAAATCCCGCATGACGACCAGATGGTAGTTGGGACTGGCCTCGAACTGGACCCCGTCCTCGTAGACGTTCTGACGAATGTATCCCGGCAATTCTCCCAGCCCGTACGCAAGCCACTGCTTCGAGACCTTAAGCTCCGGCAGGAGCAGCGCCACCTGGATTAAGCCCCTCAGCTGCATACACACATGATTCCCGTGGCTCGCATGGTACTTGCGCACATAGTCGCCGTGCTGATGAAAGGATTTAATCATCTTCATCTTGACTTCCGGGGTAAAGGAAGGGGAGCCAAAGAAGGTGATGAACGCCTCCGGCAGCATAAACAACCGGACCCCCACCGACAACGGGTCCCAAGTGCAGTGCTGCACCCGGAATGTGCCGTCAACCGGCATCGGACAATCTTCGATGAAGTGATCCATCATCTTGTTGAAGCATTCGGCGTATTTTTCATCGCCCGTTAAGCAATAAGCCCTCGAAAGGTGCTTCACGTAGACGAAGCGGGTCAGATGCAGCTGGTATTGCGAGCTGTCGTACAGCCAGCTGTTCCAGTCATAGGCGCCTTTGCCGAAATCCACCCGTTTTCCCTTGGGGAGCGGCAGGCTGCCTTCCGTAATGAGGTCCGCTTCCCGGATCGCCTGCCGGGCTTCTTCATCCAGGATATAAGCCTCCTGGGCATAGGCCATGAGCTCTGGCACCGCTTGTACGCCGAAGTAATAGCGTTTGACCGTGTCCTGCGTTATGAGATGCAAGTAAGCATCGCGGGCTTCCTCCGACTTCCCGGACAGGATTAGGCGACGTACGTCCTCCATCCCGGGCCGGTTCAGATCCAGCTCATCCCGCAGGAATGTCTCATCCGTCATAAGGGGCTTGGTATAGTCAGGGTTATGCCGAAGCTCTTTATAGCCCATAGATATCATTAGGGTTCACCTTCGTTTTCAACATAGTAGCCCATCGGCAGCCTTATTCCTTGATCGATCCGAGCATGGCGCCTTTGGCAAAATATTTTTGCAGGAACGGATATACCGCTACGATCGGCAGCATGGCCAGCAAAATCGCCGCATTTTGGACATTAGGGCCCAAATTGGCCGCCATTTGCGCATCCAGAGCGGCATCCGTAGAGATGTTGGAGGCACTGATCGCCACCATTTGTCTCAGCAACGGCTGGATCGGCCACTTGGACGGGTCGTTCAAATAAATGACTGCGGAGAAAAATTCATTCCAATATTGCACCATAAAGAAAAGGGCGAATGTGGCGATGATCGGCTTGGAGAGCGGGATCACAACCGAGAACAGGATCCGGAATTCTCCCGCCCCGTCGATTCGGGCCGCTTCATCCAGGCTTTCGGGCAGGCTTTGGAAGAACGAACGGATGACCATGATATTAAAGGCGCCGGTCGCTGCAGGCAGGATGATGGCCCAGTACGAATCGATCAGCCCCAGGCTTCTCACAACCAGATACGAAGGAATCATGCCGCCGTGAAAGATCATGGTAAAAAATATAAATAATAGCATGAATTTGCGGCCGGGCACGAATTTCTTTGACAAGGCATATGCCAAGGTGATAGAAATCACCAGATTTACGCACGTCCCGATGGCCGTAATGTACACCGAATTTTTAACGGAGGTAAGGAAGGTTTGTGCCTGCAGCAAGTAGTAATAAGCGTCCAAAGACCATTCCTTCGGCCATATAAAGAAGCTCCCGGCCATCGAATAGGCAGGCGGGCTGAAGGAAACGGCGATGATATAGAGAAAAGGCAAAATCACCGTCAAGCAGATCAGTAGGATGATGGCCGTCAGCAGACTGTCAAACCAGGTCACTTTTGCATTCATTAAGGTCCACTCCTGTCTAGAAAATGCCTTCTTCACCGAGCAATTTGGCAGCATAGTTGGCCGCCAGCACCAGGATCAGACTTGCTACAGATTTGAACATGCCTACGGTAATGGCGAAGCTGTAATTGAACTGCTCCAGCCCGATATGGTACACGAACAAGTCGAATACATTGGAAACCTCCTGATTCAAGCTGTTGGTCATCAGGAAAATTTGCATGAAGTTCGAATCCAGTGATGACCCGAGCCGCAGCAGCAGCAAAATTACGATCGTGCTCTTGATCCCCGGGAGCGTGATATTCCAAATGTTCTGAAGCCGGTTCGCCCCGTCCACCTTAGCCGCTTCGTACAGCTCCGGGTTAATCCCCGCCAGCGCAGCAAGGAAGATGATCGTTCCCCAGCCGGCATCCTTCCAGATGGACTGCAGCACGATCAAGGGCCGAAACCACTCGTTGCTTACAAGGAAGAGCGCGTTGCCGTTAAACCATTGCTCCAGATAGTGGTTAATGACGCCGGAAGGCCCGAAGAAGGAGATGGTGATCCCGTAGATGACTACCCACGATAAAAAATGGGGAAGATAAACAATGGTTTGGGATAAACGTTTGAACAGCTGCAGTCTCACCTCATTGAGCATGAGAGCCAGCAGGATCGTAAAGGGAAAATACACCGCCAAATTGAGAAAGCTGATCAAAAGTGTATTGTTTAGCAAAAGAAAGAAATCCGACGTGCTGAAAAACTGCCTAAAATTATCCAGTCCGACCCACGGGCTGTCCCAAATACCGATGAAGGGACTGTAATCCTTAAACGCCAGCACCAGTCCCCACATCGGAACGTAGTGAAATAAAATAAAGTAAACCAGGCCCGGGGCAGCGAGTAAATAAAAGGGCCAAAGCTGCTGAAATCGATGTATTCGCAAGGTTCTCTCCATGAGCTGCGCACTCCTCTCCTTCGCTGCGGATACGAAAAAGGGGGAGGGCTCCCCCTTTTGTGCACCCGCTTTTATTTATGATCCTCGTTGTATTGGTCCAGAAGCTCCTTCGTGATTTGTGCGCCCAAGCCGTTCGACCAAGCATCGATTTCCTTCTGCACGTCGTCCCACTTGGCTTCTCCCAGCACGTATTTGGTCATCGCGGCGCTCATTTTTTTGTAGGTGTCCGGGTTTTTGCTGGAGGTTTGCGAGCTGTAGCTTAAGAACGGATTCTCAATACCGAATTTGCTGATGGTATCCAAGGAAGCCTTTTGTCTTTGTAAAATGGCCGGATCCTTGGAACTCGCATAAACATAAGGGTCTACCCGATTCTGCAGAACGAATTGAGACGGCTTATCCAAATCGTACTGCTTTTTCTGCTCCTCGGTCTGAACGGCAATACCGTTCTTGAACTCACTGGAATGAATACCTGTAACTCCCGCCTTGGAGAAGGCCACATTCTCCTCCGATGCGCTGAAATCAAGGAAGTCTACGATCTTCTGAACCTTCTCCTTCGGTACGGAGCTTGGAATGGCCCACAGTCCGTAGTAGCCGCCGATCACTGCTACACCTTTCTTGCCTCCGGCGCCTTCCAAGATGTCAATGATCGCAATTTCCGCCTTCGGGTCCACTTGCTGCAGCTTCGCCAGGTTTGCCTCAGCCATATCGCTCACGTTACCTGCGAACACTCCGGCGACGCCTGCCAGAAACTTGCTTCGCGACTGCTGCTGGTTTTTCAGAACCGGTGCGTCCTTATCGATGAGTCCCTTGCTCCAGGCATCCTTCATCCAATCCAGGTAAGCCTTATATTCCGGTGTGAGGAAGTCGCGGACCGGTTTCCCGTTATCGAGCTTCCATGTGTTCGGAATACCGAAGGCGAATTGAAGCGGCAGCACGCCGGAAAAAGGTCCCGGTGATGCGGCGCCGTCCACGCCGAAGACGGTATACGGAATCGTTTTGCCTCCGCCTGCCGGATCGTTCTCCTTGAACACGGTCAATGCTTTGGTCAACTCATCCAAAGTTTTCGGTAAGGGGAGATTGTACTTATCCAGCCAGTCCTTCCGGATCAGCAGGCTGGCTTCTCCACCGCCGTAAAGACCGCGAGGTCTTGGAATCCCGTAAATTTTCCCTTGTACCTTCGTATTGTTCCATACAGCAGCTTCGATCTGATTAATATTTTTGGCATTTTTCAAATACGGGGTCAGATCATGGAAGGCTCCCATTTTGACCAAATTCATAAACTTGTCATCCTTGCCTCCGTCCAGCAGAAGCAGATCATAGGAATTTCCTGCCGAAATGGCAACCGAGAGCTTGTCCTTGTATGCTTCGGAGGGCACGAAAGTGACGTCGAGCTTTACGTTTCCGCGTTTCTCGATATCCTCCAAGGCCTTATTGTTCTCCACGGCCGGAGGGTTTCCGAACAAAATGGTCAGCGCCTTAATGGATGTGGGCTGCGAGGAGGCCGCCGGTTGATTGGATTCGCCTCCCGGCGCCGCCGATTTGCCGCCGGAGCAGCCCGAGAGTGCGGCGGTCAGTAGGACCGAAACTGCCGTTACAGGTAAGAGTACTTTTTTGAAAGACATGGTCATCCCCCATTTATCATTATTTATTTACGCTGCAGCATGCTTGCAATTTGGATTATAGAAGATCATGCGACACGACAACATGACCGATTCAAGCGAATGTGTCACCATTCTTACGATTTGTCGAATTAGCGGTAGGCTCCCGCCAGTCCATTGTACTATAATCAAGAAGAAGCTTCGTAATCCAAAGGAGCAAATAATTATTGACGGAAGTGGTCTGTATGTCTCCGTTTATTCAGTTTTTGACCCGAAGCTTTTATATCAGGATGATTCTTGTGATGCTGGCCGTTTCCCTTATTCCGCTGCTGGTTTTGTCTTATATTTCGATAGCCGTTTCAGGCAATACGGTCGAGAAGCAGGTGAACCGGCTGAATGCCCAGCTGGTCAATCAGGTTGTGGACCGTGTGGAGCTGACTATGTCGCGCTTCAGGGAACTAAGTGAACAATATTCGCGGATTTCCTCGATCCAGAGTGCGCTGGTGTCCCCCTCCGAGCATTATTTTGAAGAAGTGGTGCGCAAGAAAGACTTGATCTCCGTGCTCAGTACCGCTTCAGCCGTGATCGGCAATGTCGAAGGACTTCAGGTTTATTCCGCGATTACCGGAGAGGTGCTCTCCTCGGATGACGCCCCCTTTAAGCTGGACAGCTCGCCTTATAAGCCGCTGGTTGAGTATTTTCTCGCTTCAGGGAGCTCGGGGATGTTTTTGGATAAGAGCTCGATGCCTCAGCTGGGGCTGCTGCAAAACTCCACGTATTATATCGGCCGCATTCCGTTTGAGCCGTATGAGGAGATGAAGGGCGTTCTGCTGATTTCGATGAGCAACGAGCAATATAGGCACCAGATCGACAATATTCAGCTGGGCTCCAAGGGGTCCATCTCCTTGCTGACGCCGCAGGGTCAGACGATCGCCACCACCAGCAAGCTGAGCAGGACGGAGGATGACGCGCGAATCCAGCATATTTTGCAGCAATGGACCTCCCTCGGCAAGCCCAATCAATTCGGCCTGGAGTCGTCCATTATTTCCGTGAAACAGACGGAGACCTTCGATAAATGGATCGTCATTTCGGAAATTCCGTCCAGGGAGCTGCTCCAGAACACGGATATCATACGCAAAACGGTTACCTATTTTCTGTTCTTGCTCGTTGCTGTAGGTGTACTTTCCGTTTTCGGGTTCGGGTACCGTCTGTATCGGCCGCTTCAAGCGGTCAAACGACAGGTCGAAGCGATCAAAAAGGGGCGGTTCGACGCTCGAGTGACGCATTTTGCCAACAATGAAATCGGAGAACTCGGACGTATGCTGAACTCTATGGCCGTACGCATTCAGGATTTGCTGGACGATCTTCAAAATTCGGAGGATTTGAAGCGGAGGCTCGAAATCCGGGCGCTCCAGTCGCAGATTAATCCGCATTTCATGTACAACATGCTGAATACGATCCGGATGTTTGCAATGCTGAAGGATTACGACAAGATCAATACGATTATGGGGCGTATGGTATCGCTTCTCCGTTACTCCATGGAGAATTTTGATCAGACCGTACGGCTTCAGCAAGAGCTGGATTACCTTGAGGACTATATCGGGCTTCTCAATATGCGCTACAAGTGTCAAACCTTCCTGCACGCAGAGGTCGAAGAGCCGTTTCGGAGCATGCAAATCCCGAAGCTGAGCTTGCAGCCCTTAATTGAAAATGCCGTATTCCACGGGATCCTGCCCCGGAAGACGGCGGAAGGCCATATTTGTGTACGAGTGTACCGGTCTGAGGATCAGGAGCATGTGATTATGGAGCTGGAGGACGACGGGGTTGGAGTGGACGCTGCCGAGCTGGAGAAGCTTCGAGTACAGCTCCTGCTGGAGGATTACCGTGAAAGCATAGGCCTGCACAATGCCTGCATGCGGATACAGCTGATGTTCGGCAAGGAAGTCCGAATTGAGCTGAGCAGTGCGCCGATGGAGGGCCTGCGCATTCGCTTCGTTTTGCCGCTGGAGCATATTCGAGTGAAGGAGACGCCTCATGAACAACTATAAAGTACTGCTGGTCGAGGATGAGGTTCCGGCAAGAACCGTCTTTCGGCACATGATCGAGGAACGGGATGATTTGTTTACCCTCATTGGCGAAGCGGAGGACGGCCGCGAAGGACTGGAGCTGTTTCTGACGCTGAAGCCGCAGCTGATCGTCACCGATATCACGATGCCGGGGATGAACGGGCTGGAGATGCTGCACGAAATTGAACAAAGCGGACAGCCCCAGCCGCAAATCGTCATACTCACGTGTCATCAGGACTTCCATTATGCACAGCAGGCTATTCACCTGAAGGCCTCCGCCTATTTGATCAAGGACGATTGCCTTACGGATCCGTCACTCCTTGCCCGCACGCTTGAGGAGCTCGCAAACAAGGTAGTGTCGGAGGACGAAACCCGGGAGCAGCAGCTGCTGATGGAGCAGAAGCTCCGCTCTAACGAAATCGAGATTGAGCAGAGCCGGTTTCTGGAGATGCTGCGCGACCCTGCGTCCGAGGCCAAGTGGGTGGCTGAGCTGGAAGCGGGCCAGCTCCCCGTAACCAGCGGAAGTTGCGGCGCGCTGCTGCTGGAGTTTGACCGCAGCACCCTGCGCTTCCCGATCGATCAGCTGGAGGAGCTTAGGCTGTGGCAATTTGCCGGAGTGAACGTATTGAAGGAGCTCCTCGGAAATCGCGGTGCCAATAAAGTGATCGCTCTGGATAAGGGCCGCTTCTTGGCCGTATACGCTGCAGAACGGACGCAAGAGGATAGCGGCTTATTGGAGCAAGTCCTTCAAGCCTTTTCCGCTTATTTGAAAATGAATTGCTTTGCGCTTCAGGGTAGTCTCAGGCAGGGGGCAGGAGAGCTGTGTTCCGATTTGAAAAGGCTGGCGTTAGCTCCGTACCCGTTCTTTTATCGTAATAACGCTTCCGTTACCGGCGAGCAGTGGGAGCAGCTGAACGGCTTCCGGCATATTCCCGAACGTTACAGCCGCTTCTGGGTCAAGGTATTGAAGCAGGCGCTGCTTGAGCCGCACCTGAGCGCCGCGGCACTGGAGCAGGAGCGCAGCTCGTTCTACGGACAAGCCGTAGAGCATTCGTGGGACCCCGAGCAGATCAAATCGATCTACTTACGGATATTTCTGGATATCAGTCCGTATTTCACGGATGCGGGGGGAGGGACGGATGTGGAGGCTGCGTTCCGCAGGGAGCTGGGACAGTGCCAAACCTTTGATTCCGTTCACGACTGTGTCTATAAATACTTTCGCAAGCTGCAGCTGCTGCAGGGGGACGGCAGGAAGATGGATCTTTCCATCTCGAGAATGATTCAGCGCATGCGGGAGGATTTGAGCTATCCCTACAAGCTGGAGGAAATGGCCGCTACCATGAACTACAGTGTCCCCTACTTCAGCAGCATGTTCAAGAAGGCTACGGGGGAGAGCTTTATGCAGTATTTGACGCGCATCCGGGTGGAGAAGGCGAAGCTGCTGCTGCTCACCACCGACCTGAAAACCTTCGAGATTGCAGAAGCCATCGGATTTGAAAATTATCGTTCGTTTAATCGGATATTTAAAAAAGAAGCCGGCGTCACGCCTTCCGATTTCCGAAAGAATGGGACGCCGGCCGATTGAAGCGGAGGGGTCTGCAACTTTTCACAGAATCATGACGTTTCATTCAGTAAGAAACCTCTGACGGGAGTGATCATGGTGAGGAAGTTCGTTCTCGGCCTCGCTTGCGGGATCGGCCTGACGGCTGCGACCGCGGTGTATGCTTCGGACCTGGTCCAAGTATACTTATTTCCATCGAAGTACGTCATCAATGGACAGTTGAAAGAGCCGGACGGCGAATACGCGACCTTGAATCACAACGGGCATGCATACGTCCCTGTACGTTGGGTTGCCGAGAACCTGGGTAAGCTCGTCAAATATGAGCAGGCTAACCAAACCATAACGATCGAAGATACCAATCTGAGTAAACCCATTGTACTGGATAAGGAGTTTCTTACGATTGCCTCCAAAGGGAAAATCAAAGGGATTGAGTATGGCATAGGAGCGAACCGGGAGGAAGTCATCCGGCAATGGGGAGAACCCCATCAAGCAGGGTCATGGCAGACGTCTTACCTGAGATGGCACCATTATTACTATTTTTTCTGGGAGCCGGAAGGAAACGCCGGAGCGATTCGGATTGCGGGCGACGCTATTCCTTACCGCTTGCCGGAGGTGAGGGAGCTTCTCGGGAAGCCTACGATGGGAGAAGGCGAAGGCGTTGACGGGGGATGGTCCTATGTATATCAAGCCGGGGAGTATCAGGTGTTTTTCCATGCGGAATCGGCGGAGGGGAAGGTCACCTACATCACCCTGAAGAAAAAATAACGATACAGCCCTCGGTCTCGTTTTTTGAGAAATGCCCGAGGGCTTTCTTGAGCCATCGTTTGGGGAATATGGATTATTTTTATGGGAGTGGGGGCGGTGAAAAGCATGCAAAAGCATCAGTTGGGCTTGCTGGGCTTGGTTATATTCATTTTGCTTAGTGCTTGGTGCCCATGGCTTACGGAATCAGCTGCGGAACAGCGGGTTCTAGATGCCTTTCAATCCGGTCAAAAGGGGATGACGGACGGCTGCGGCTTTGCGTGTAAGGACTGCGGAAGCAAGCGGGCGGAGAAACGGATGTTTGGCTATTTCGTAGATATCGAATATGCATGCGGGCTGCTGCCGAAGGACGCGCCGGAATATCACAGAACGGAGCGGAGATTCGTTACGTTTTTAGGCACTGTGCACCCAATAGGGGCTCGGTAATTCGCGTTGGAAAGGGAGGAGAAGCAACGTGTCATTCAATCTTGGATCGGGGATCGTATCTTTGGTATCCTTGCTGATTAGCTTGCTGGTGGTCTACGCCTTGTTTAGTGTCATTAACTATATCAATTGGAAAAGGCGGCATGACCGGGAGATGGCTGAGAAGCTGGATCGCATCGTAGAACTGCTTGACGGCAAAAAGGTACGTTAGCCAGCAGCCGCTGCTTTGCAGGAATAACGGATTATGAGGGGCTTATTAGCCGGGATAGGCCTGTTTGGAGGCAAATAGCGGATTTCCAAGGACTTATTTTGCTGAAAATAGGTCCAGTCGCCCTTAAAAAGCCCGTTTCTGCTCGAAATAACGCCCTCAGAATCCGTTAATGCACTGAGAAGCAGCGTTACCCGGCATATTAAGTCCCCGAAAGTCCGTTATATTCTATTGCGCGGCTCCCGCCCTCATCCCACTCGCCCCCCACCTTTTTCTGAGCCAAGGGGATAAGGCCCAGAGAGTTCGGCCCCCCCCATGTCAGACGGCTCAGCGCCAACTTGATTTTCAAAACATCTGAGAGTATCGTTTGTAATAAAACGAACTTACGGAAAGGGAGAGCATAAACATGACGTTTGGACAACAGCTGCAGCACCTGAGGAAGCAGCGGGATATGACCCTGCGCAAGCTCGCGGAGAAAAGCGGGGTCAGCTACTCGCTCATCCAATCGATAGAGCGGGACGAGCGGGTTCCGACCAAGGAAGCGATCCTTTCCCTGGCCAGAGCGCTGCAGTATGATCAACCCGAGGAGCTGCTGCGATTGGCCGGCTATTGATGGGCCGCCGCGGCTATCCTTCGCTTCAAGTTTTCACCCTCGCCCCATCCCCGGTTCCCCTAAGCCCGCTCACTGCCCACTCCGCTGAGAAGGGGACGGCCAATAGAGCCTTCTCTTCTACAAAGACCATAAGATTTTCTCCCTAATCATAAGATTGGGATATAAAAAAGCGTTTCCATTTCCGGCAAAATGAAAGTAACCGAACTTACTTTGCTCAGGAAAGGATGGCGCATATGCAAGCACCACTGGAGGAGACAGCCAGCGCCCGGCCGGCCGTCAAAAGAGGCAGGGCGTGGACAGAGGTACGGAAGGATTGGGATCTGTATTTGCTGCTGGTCCCGGGGCTGCTGTTCTTAGCGATCTTTAAGTACACTCCCATGTACGGGTTGGTCATAGCCTTTCAGGATTTCAACATTTTCCAGGGGATTTCCGAAAGCCCATGGGTGGGGCTGAAGCATTTCGAGAAGCTGTTCGTGAATGATCAATTCCTGAATGTACTTTCCAATACGCTGATGATCAGCCTGCTGAAGCTGGCATTTTTATTTCCGGCACCGATCCTGCTGGCCATTCTGTTAAACGAAATACGCCGAATGGCGTTCAAGCGGGTCGTGCAATCGGTTATTTACCTGCCTCACTTCATTTCGTGGGTTATCGTAGGCGGTCTGTTCATCAACATGTTTTCCGTCAACGGAGGGATCGTTAATGCAGTGATCGTGAAGCTTGGCGGGGAACCGATTCCGTTCTTCATGCACCAGGGCTACTTCCGTCCGCTGCTTGTCCTCTCGGAGGGCTGGAGGGAGGTCGGCTGGGGAACGATCGTGTATTTGGCCGCGATTGCGGGGATCGACCCGCAGCTGTACGAAGCGGCCAAGATGGACGGAGCCAACAAATTCAAGCAAATGCTCCATGTGACGCTGCCCGGCTTGATCCCCACCATTACCCTGATGTTCATTCTAAAAATGGGCTCGCTGCTCGAAGCCGGCACCGAGCAAATTCTGGTCATGTACAACCCCGTCGTCTACGATGTGGCCGATACGATCGGCACCTATGTGTATCGAGTCGGGATCGGAACCTCGGATTACAGCTTTTCCACCGCCGTCGGCTTGTTCGAATCCGTCGTCGCGTTCCTGCTCGTCATATCCGGGAACTTCCTGTGCAGAAAGTACTTAGGAAGGAGCATTTGGTGATGGCAAAAGCAAATACGATCAAAGCGTCGCTCGGCGAACGTATCTTTTATGTAAGCAACTATTTCTTCTTCTTCTTGCTCGGGATCGCCACTTTGTTTCCGTTCCTCAATGTTCTGGCTAAATCCTTCAGCAGCGAAGCGGCCGTAATTTCGGGTCTTGTGACGGTATTTCCGATTGACTTTCAGACAGGCACCTATGAGCTCGTGCTCGGTAACAAGCAGTTCATGAACAGCTTTAAGGTAACCGTCCTGATTACGGTGTCCTATACGTTCCTTGCCTTGGTCATGACCGCCATGGCGGCGTATCCGCTCTCCAAGCCCGGCCTTCGGTGGCGGAAGCCGATTTTGCTGCTCTACGTATTCGCCATGCTGTTTAACGGTGGACTCATTCCCAACTACCTGCTCATGCAGAACCTTAATTTGATCAACTCCTTATGGTCGCTGATTTTGCCCGGCATGGTGCAGGTGTTCTACATGCTCCTCATTAAAAACTTCTTCGAAGGCCTCCCTGAAGGCCTGGAGGAATCGGCGAAGCTCGACGGGGCCTCCAACATGAGGATTTTGTGGAGCCTTGTGCTTCCTCTGTCCCTGCCGGTGCTGGCGACGGTCGCGCTCTTCTACGCTGTGCTTATGTGGAACAGCTATTTCAGCGCGATGGTGTATATCAGCAGACCGGAGCTGAAGCCGATGCAGCTGTATTTGAAGGAGCTGATTGCCTCCACGAACGACGTGCTCGGCCAGTCGGGGATGATTGACATAAGCCGGGATTTAAACCGGAGTCCGGAGGCAGTGCAGGCTGCGTCGATCATCGTCGCTACGGTACCGATCCTGTGCGTGTACCCGTTCCTTCAGAAATACTTCGTGAAGGGCGTACTGGTCGGCTCCGTGAAAGGCTGATAAAATAATACTAAACGTAGAGGGTGTGCCGTATCCGGCACCCCTCTTGCCTGTTTCGCAGTCAATCTACGAATCGTTAGCCGAAAGGGATGAGGCAGGTCATGTTCAAGGTGTTAATTGTCGACGATGAGGAGATCACCCGCGAAGGGTTGTGCTCGTTTGTTCCATGGGAGGAGCTCGGCATGGAGGTTGCTGCGGTGGCGGCGGACGGCCAGGAAGGACTTGAGGCGGCTCTTAGGGTCGTTCCCGACATCGCTTTATGCGATGTGCGCATGCCTAAGAAGGATGGAATCGGACTGGCTAAGGAATTGAGGGCGCAGCTGCCGGGCTGCAAAATCATTTTCCTCAGCGGTTATTCGGAAGTGGAATACTTACGCTCGGCCATACAGCTCCAGGCGATCGATTATGTGGAGAAGCCGGTCGATATGGAGCAGCTGCAGGCCGTACTGCTTCAGGCGGCGGAGGCGTGCCGCAAGGAGCGGGATGCCAAGGCTCGGCTTGAGGAAATGGAGCTGCAGGTCAGCCAAGCCAGGCCTTACCGGACGGGCAAAACGCTGCAGGCGATGCTGTCAGGAAGCGGAACGGCGGCGGAGCTGGAGGCGGAGTGGCGGGAGCTTTACCCGGATCGCCCTGCAGCCGGCAGCTATTCAGCCTTTGTGCTGAAGCTGCAGGATCGCAGGAAGCAGGCGGCTATGGTGCGGAAGCTGGAGGAGACACTGCCGCATTACGATCTGCACGCCTTATGGTGCGAATGGGAGCAGGTCCTCGCCTGTGTCTGCGATATGGGGGAGGCGGGGGAAAAGGAATCGATCGTACTCGCTATGAATGCCATGACGGCTTATTGCCGTGACGTGCTGCATACCGGGCTGTCCGTAGGTATTGGCGAAGCCGCAGCAGGCATGGAGGGAATCACAGTGTCCATGGAGCAGGCGCAGGAGGCGCTGCAGCTGGAGTTTTACCGCGGCTGGGGCTCGGTGATCCCGTTCGGGGACGCAACGCGGGGCGTCAGGCCGAAGCGGGTGTACGAGAAGGAAACGTTTCTCCGTTTCGAGAAGCTGCTTCAGCGGCAGGATTTCGAGGAAGCCGCCGAACTGCTAAGCGAAGTGGGCGATGAGCTGAGGCGGCTGGAGGCATCGGGCATTTCGGCCATTCGCAAAAGACTGTTCAAACTGTATATCGTTGTATCCAAGGTTTTCCCTGATGCGGTCGCCGAGCCGGAGAATGGGGAGCTTTGGGGCCTATTCGCGCAAGGCCGGCTGGAGGAGATTCTTGCCTTTCTTCAGGGGCAGCTGGAGGCGATCAAGGACGGGTTGACCCTGCTGGCCACACAGCCGGACAAGACGGTGATCCGTGAAGCGGTAGCCTATATCAACAATCACTACCAGGATGATTTATCGATCGACGCTATTGCGAAGCAGGTGTTTTTGACACCGACGTACTTTTGCTTGCTTTTCAAAAAAGAGCTCTCCATTTCCGTTAACGAATATATTACTCAGGTGAGGATCGAAAAGGCGAAGCAGCTGCTCAAGGACCGGAGCTTGAAGCTGTACGAAATCGCCCAGAAGGTCGGCTACTCCGATCCCAATTATTTCGCGAAGGTGTTTCGGAAGCTGACCGGCGCTAAACCGTCCGAATACAGGGAAACGTCGCCATGAGGCAAAGGGTTGCTTGGGTCGGAGCACGTTTTGGGAACCTGCGGATCAAATATAAGCTGCTGCTGTCCTACCTGCTGCTGATGTCCGTCACCATCTCTGCCGTTACCTGGTTCTCCTATGACAAGTCCAGGGATATGATGGAGAACCAGATAGCGGAATCGACAGGGCGGGCCTTCGAGCAGGCCAATCAATTTATCTCATACAAGCTGAACAACGTGAAGGATGTATCCAGCATGCTGGTCATGAATAAGGAGCTTGAGCAAATTCTTCGGAAGCGTCCCTCTCCCTATCCGTTAGCCGAGCAGATTGATGACTACAACCGGCTGCTCGACATCATACGCTCTGCACAAAACAGCCGGGAAATCTACAGCATTCGTTTGTTTGTCAATCATACCGGCATTTTCTCTAAGGAGAAAAGCACGATCTTCAGCATGGGGGAGTTCCGGGATACCGACTGGTTTCCCCGTGTGTTAGAGCAGAGCGGGGGGCTTTACTGTCGCCCGACCTATCTGCACGACTACGGGGACCAAAGGGAGGCGCAGCAGGTGATATCCTGCCTGCGGACGCTTCAGACGCAAGGCTTCTTCGGCGATATTCTCGGAATGCTCTCCATGGACATTCTTGAGGACAGCATCTACCGCATTCTGGAGCAAACGAACATCACTAATGGCGGGCAGGTCTATCTGGTGGATCGAGACGGCTCCGTCATTTCCGGCCTCGACCGGAAGTCTATCGGCTCCAGCTTGGCGTCGGCCCCATTTTTCAAGGAGATTGCGGGGGTGCAGGGGAGTGAAAGCTTCCGGCATATGACGGTGGACGGCAAGCCCTCCATGGTGACCTATAAGCAGGTCGAGGGGACGGATTGGCGATTGATCGCCATCATTCCGCATGAGGAGATGTTCCGGTCTACGAAGCAGATCGCCAGCTATATGCTGCTCCTGTTTGCGGCGGCAACGGTGGGTGCGGCTGTCATGGCCTTCTTCCTGTCCGGGGGCATCACCCGGAGAATCAGCACGCTGATCAAGCAAATGAAGCGAATTGAAGAAGAGAAGTGGGACGACAAGATTCCGGTCGACAGCACTGACGAAATCGGCATTTTGCAAGCTCATTTCAACCGGATGACGGACAATATCAAGCGGCTCATACTTGAGAAATACGAAGAGGAGGTCCGGAAGAAAAATGCGGAGCTGAAGGCGCTGCAGGCGCAGATCAATCCCCATTTTCTATACAATACGCTCGATATGGTGCACTGGCTGGCATTGAAGCACAAAGCGCCGGATATCAGCTATATCGCTCAAGGGCTGGCAAGGTTTTTCAGGCTAAGCTTAAGCAATGGCAGGGATGTCATTTCGATCCGAGATGAGCTGGCTCATGTGCAAATTTACCTGGATATTCAGAATAAGCGTTTCTCCGGGGGAATCGAGACGGTCATCGACGTGGAGGAGGAGCTGCTCGGCCTAGCGACGGTCAAGACCATCCTGCAGCCGATTGTGGAGAATGCGGTGCTTCATGGGATTCGCGAGCGGGATGATAAGCGGGGACTCATCCGCATAGCCGGAGTTCTTAAGGATGGACTTGTGCAAATGACTGTAGAGGATAACGGCGTGGGCATGTCGGAGGAAGCGTTGCAGTCGCTGCTGGCGGAAGGTAAGAGCGAAGGCTACGGCATCAAGAATGTGAACGACAAAATCAAGCTGTATTTCGGAGGGGACTACGGCCTCTCCTATGAAAGTGTAACGGGGCGCGGGACGAAGGTGACGATACGCTTCCCTGCGGCGGAGCTGGGTACAATAGGCGAATCCTGACAAACGAAGAAAGCAACTTCAGACAAATACGTGTTGATTAGCCCGTGATATAGTTAGCGAAGAGAGGAACTCTCAACATTCAGCATACGGGGGAGATTACATGAAAAAGCAGGTTACCGTGGCGCTTTCAGCAACGTTAGTCCTATCAGCCTTAGCCGGCTGCGGGAGCAATACCTCAGGGGGAGGCCAAACGTCCGCAGACTCATCTTCAGCTGCGAAACCGGAATTACGACAGCTCGGCTTCCAACGAAATTTCGATCCGAACAACGATCCCGTAGCCAAGATGCTTGAGGAGAAAACCGGATATAAAGTAAAATACGAGGCGCTGCCTCTGGAAAATCCAGATGACAAGCTGAACCTGCTCATGGCGAACAAGGAGCCGTACGACATTCTGAAGCTTTCCGGCTCGCAATACCGGAAGCTCGCATCGCAGGGGGCGCTCGAGCCGCTTGACGACCTGCTCAAAACCAGCGGCCAAACGCTCCAGAAGATCAATACGCCGGAATCGTTCGAAGCAGCCAAGGTGGACGGCAAAATCTACGGTATTCCGGAGCGTCATCCGCGGGGCTTCGTAGGCAGCTCGCTGGCCATTCGCCAGGATGTACTGGATGAGCTTGGCATGAAGGTGCCAACCACGCTCGATGAGTTTTATACGCTTCTAAAGGCGGTGAAAGAGAAGAAGAAGGATATGATTCCTTTTGCCGGCTTTGAAAGCTTGATTACGGAAATCTCGGGTGCTTTCGGCATCGCCACGCAATGGATTGAAAAGGACGGAAAGCTGATCAACCGACTTGACGATCCGGGCATGAAGGAATACCTCGATTTCATGAGCAAGCTGTACAGCGAAGGACTGCTAGATCCGGAATGGCCTGTGAATAAGGCGGCTACCGTACAGCAGAAATTTACGAGCGGCAAAGCGGCTGTCATACCTTATGGCTGGGGGATGGCACCTGCGGTAACGGATGCGATGAAGAAGACCTTCCCGAACAGCAAGATTACGCTGATCCCGGGGCTTAAGGGCAAGGACGGCAAGCAGACCCAATGGATTCAAGGCGGGGGCGTCAGCTGGTATATTGCGATACCTAAGGTATCCAAGAACAAGGAAGCCGCCATGAAGTATTTGGATCTGAAGGTACAGCCGGAGCTGTTCAAGAACTTGTCCATCGGCGAAGAGGGCGTTCACTACAAGAAGGAGAACGACAAGCTGTTCCCGATTTTGCCGAAGTTTAACGAGGAACGCGGCAATGCGGACTGGTTCCTGACCTCCAGCGATCCGGAGGCGTTCCAAGAGTATTGGCTGCTGCGCGTCCGGAAGGATCCGGTGCTGTATTCCACCTTCGAAGAAATTCAGAAGCAAATGTCGTTCGGCAAGCAGGATCCTTTGACGTTCGCTCCTCCGCTGCCGGTGCTTGGCACAAATATTCAGAAGCTGAACAAGCTTGAGAACGACTATATCATTAAAGTGTTCGCCGGTGCCGAGAAGATGTCGGGCTACGACAATTTTGTGCAGCAGTGGAAATCGCAGGGCGGCAGCGAAGTGATTAAAGAAGTAACCGAATGGTATGCCAAATTCAAAAAGTAAGTCGGAAAGCCTCGGATGGCGCAATTGCGCGGTCCGGGGCTTTTTTGATATACGAGTTCGCAATGCTGTCATTAAGGGTAACCGTTTTCATAAAACCGTAAGATTTTCTTGGTTATCGTAAGATTGCATTATGTCCACAACGGCCCGTTTTATTGAAAATAGAAAGTATAGCAGGTTAGGGTGGCAGTCGGTTATGCGGAGGATGGGAGGAGGGGTCGTCGTGGCGTACCAGTGGATCACGTATGAACGCAGCGACGCGGTAACGGACGCGGCGTGGAGCAGGGGACCGCTTGTTAATTCATCAGGAGGCAAAAAGGACATCGCGTTGCGCGCAGCATGGTACCTTGAGGAACGGAGCTTCAGCCTGAAGGAGCTTAGGGAGGTGGCGGACGTACTGGGCTACAGCTACTCTTACTTGTCCCATGTGTTCCGCGAGGAAATGGGGATGAGCTTGCAGTCGTATTACTCGCGCATAAAGGTCAGGAAAGCCATGGAGCTGCTGCGGAAGACCGATGCAACCGTAACCCGGGTTGCGGAGCTGCTGCATTACCAATCGATCCATTCGTTCAGCAAAGCGTTTAAAAGGCAAACCGGGCAGTCCCCATCGGAATACCAGCTCCAAGTATGGAACGAAAAGGATACCGATAAGAAGTCAAGGAAAATTGAAATCGTTTACAGGTAAAGGTGAAGGGAGGATTTTGATGATATGACCTTACATGTTGCTGTACTACCGGGAATTCATGTTACGCGCAGGGTGTTTACTCCGGCGGATCTCGAGAGGTTGTGTGCGCTGGCAGGCAAGGTAACACTCAACGAAGCGGAGGGCAACCCGACGCCGGAGCGGGTCAAGCAGCTCATCCGGGGAGCTGATGTGGCGATCACCTCCTGGGGCTGTCCCCCGCTTACGGCAGACGTGCTGGCGGAGGCCCCGCAGCTTAGGGCCGTGCTTCACGCAGCAGGCTCCATCAAAACCGTCATTACACCGGATTGCTGGGAGCGGGGGATGGATGTAACGGGAGCCGCCGGGGTGCTCAGCAAAGGTGTGGCGGAGACGGCCCTAGGGCTTACCATTGTGTCGCTAAAGAACATATGGGCCATCCGTGAGCACACCCGGACCAACGGTTGGTGGGGCTTCCAGAGCGATCCGGTCCGAGACCGGATTCGCGAGATGTTCGGCACCGTGATCGGGGTCATCGGAGGCGGTCACGCAGGACGCCACTATATCAAGCTGCTCCGGGGCTTTGATGTGCAGGTGCTGCTGAGCGATCCGACCTATACCGCAGCTCAGGCGGAGGAGCTGGGGGCCCAGCTGGTCCCGCTAGAGGAGCTGCTCGCAGCAGCCGATGTCGTAACGGTGATGGCTCCGGAAATCCCGGCAACGTACCGGCTTTTGAACGAGGAGCGCTTTCGGCTCATGAAGGAGGACGCCATCCTCATTAATCCGGCAAGAGGCTCTATTATCGACGAGGAGGCGTTAATTCGGCATCTCAAGCGGGGAAGGTTCTTCGCTTGCCTGGACGTGACGGACCCCGAGCCACCGGAACCGGACCATCCGCTGCGGACGCTGCCGAACGTCGTGCTTACGGGCCATATTGCCGGTGCCGTCAACAACGGGCTGAAACAAATCGGCCGTTTTATCACTCTGGAGCTGGAAAGGTATACCCATGGTGTCCCGATGGAAGGCCGCATCGATCCCGACAGGCTTTCCTACTTGGCATAAATCATAAAATTCAAGGAGGCTTAGGAATGAGTTTCATTCGAAAAGGGTTGTTCCTTGTAGTAGCGATTTTGCTTGCGGTGAGTATGATTCCCTTGGGTGCGGGTGCATTCGTTACATCGTCGGCGGCGTCCGGCGGCGGCGAACGGTATGTGCCTATTGAAGTGGTGAACGCCGGCTTTGAGGAGCTTGGCGCGAGTAACTCCCTTCCAGGCTGGCGAACCTTCTCGGCGGACCCGGCCAAGGGCACGTCCGTTGTTATCACGGATTCCCTTAGCCATAGCGGGGCTCGCAGCGCCCTCATGACGGACGGAAGCAGCTCATTGCCTCTCGGTCTGATCAGCAGTCCGATTCCGGTACAGGCAGGTGAAACTTACCGGCTGACGGCCAAGATTCATGTGGCCAAGACAAGCGTCAGAGCGTATATCAAATTTTTCGATAACGCCGGTAAAGAGCAGCTGCCGAACGCTACGGCGCTGGCGAGCACCTTGAATCAGTGGGCTCCGCTGGAGGTCGTGGGTACCGCACCGGCGGCGGCGACCAAAGCGGAAATCTGGTTTTATATGGGGGCTTCTGGCTTGAGCACGGCGTATATCGATGATGTGACCTTTTCCAAGCGTACAGTGGAGCCCGAGCCGGAGGTGCCCGTGAGCTTCGGGGCGCCGCTTGATCTGGGGGATGCGGTGAAAATTCCGCTCTCGCAATCCACGGTGTACGGGAAAAATGCAGCGGGTGAGAATGAGCAGTACATAGCGGTGGTAGGCTCGCCGGCCGTTTTCTATGCCGTGAATGCGGAGACCGGGGAGCGGAGGTTCAAGCAGGAGCTCCCGGGTACGGACGTCATCTGGGCGATGGCAGTCGGAACGGACGGCAACGTATATATTAGCGGCACGACCAACGGTATCCTGTTCCGCTATTTGCCAGACCAACGAAGGCTGGAGAACCTCGGCGTGAACCCTTCGGACAAATTCGTCTGGGACCTGAAGGCCAGTGCGGACGGCAAATTATACGGAGCTACGTATCCGAACAGCAAGGTGTTCGAATTCGATATCGCGACAGGCTCGTTCAAGGACCTTGGCTCTATGATGCCTGGTCAGCAGTACGCCAGAGGTCTCGGAGTCACGGATGATTATGTCTATGTCGGCATCGGCACCAAGGCGCACGTGGTACGTTACGACCGGAGGACGGGCGACAGGAAGGAAATCGCCATTCCTGTACAGGGAGAGAACGGCACCATTTCGGAAATTCAGGTGTATCAAGGGAAGCTGTTCGTGAATGCGGGCACAAAGCTTTACGTCATCGACGAGGCTACGGAACAGCATCTCCATACGATCACGTACCAGAGCAAAATTTCGGAGCCGTCTCCGTTCCAGCCCAACCTCATCTACTATAAGCTGGCGGACGGCTTGTACACCTACGACATGAACACGAACCAGACGGCCCGGGTGGAAGGAGCCCCGGCGCTTCCGGGAGATACGGCTGTGAAGAATCATGCCTGGATGAAGCTGACGCAGGGGGAAAAGGCGGGGAAGACCGTTCTGGTCGGCATGGCCGCCTTCACCGATTCCTTCTTCTACGATCCGTCCGACCATTGGTATCGTCTGATCTACCCCGAGGTAGAATCCCAGGGCGTAGCCGTCAATGCAATGGAAGCTTACGGGGATCGGCTGTATGTGGGGGGCTACCAGCGGGGTCTTAGCATATTCGATATGAAAACCCAGCAATTCACCTACACGAACAAAGGCTTCCATCAGCCGGAAGGCATAGGCTCTTATCGGGACAAGGTGATCTTCGGCACGTACAGCGGGGCCAAAATGTACGCCTATGACCCGTCCCGACCTGTCGATTACAACGAATTCGGAGCGGGCAATCCGGGCTTGGCATTGGATATTGAGGAAGAGCAGGACCGGCCGTTCACGATGACCGAAGGGGAAGGCAAGCTGTTTATCGGCACGTTCCCTTCCTACGGGAAGCTGGGCGGCGCACTAACGATCATGGAGCAGCAGACGGCCACGGACGGAACGGTAACGAATACGGTGTATGACGTTTACCGCGATATCGTGAAGGATCAAAGCATATTCGGCTTAGCTTACCATGACGGTAAAATTTACGGCGGCACCTCCCTGGTGGGCGGTCTTGGCATATCCCCGACGGAAACGCAGGCCAAGCTGTTCGTGTTCGATGTGGCGAAGCGGGAGAAGATCGCGGAATTTACGCCGATGATCCCGGGCTTGGAAGGGCCGCCGCAGCTGATCGGTGAGCTGAGCTTCGGTCCTGACGGCCTGCTGTGGGGGGCTATGGACGGCACGATTTTCGCGATGAATCCGGATACGTACCAGATTGTCAAAAGCAAGGTTGTGTATCCAACGCTGTATAACAGCAGTAAATACCGTCCGTTTTATCTCAAATGGGGCCAGGACGGGCTGCTTTACACGACGCTGGGCCGGAAGCTGACGGTAGTCGATCCGGCTAGCCTGGCGACGAAGCAGCTTGTGGACGGAACCGTGAACCTGATGGCGCTCGGCGATGACGGCAGCGTTTATTACGCCCTGGGCGCGAAGCTGTACCGCCTTCCCGTTCCGCTGAAGGAAGTGGCCGTTACCCTGGGCCGCAGCGATATCACACGCGGAGCAGCGTCTTCAGTTGAGGTGAGGGGAATCCTTGCGAACGGCAAGGCTGCGCGGCTGACAGAGGGGACCGTACTTCTGGAATCCTCCGACCCGGCCGTGGCCCGCATTCAGGACGGAGCATTGATCGGAGGCAACCCGGGAACGGCGGTGATCAGAGCAACGGTGTCGCTCCATGGAGTCACCTTAACGGCGTCCTCAGGGACGGTGCGGGTGACGAGCACGCCGGAATCGATCGCCGGACAGCTTGAGGAGGGCAAAGGCAAGGGAGCCATCTCGCAGCCTGTTTACATGCAGCTGAAGAACGCTCTCGAGCAGGCCGTACATCAGAAAGAGCTGGACGACATCGGCAAGTCCGTGAAGCATTGGGATGACATGCTGAAGCATTTAGAGCGCGCCGAGTCACAGGCGGGAGCCATTGATTCCGGTACTGCGGAAGCGATAAGAACAGACATCGAGTGGCTGATCGAAGCATATCGAAGCTAACGGAAAGAGGGAACGGAATTGTTCACGCATACGAATGAATCGGAACGGCTGAAGCATATGAGTTTAGAGGAAAAGGTAGGACAGCTGTTCACATTAACCAACCGGGGGACGGAGCTGACGGAGCGCACCCGCCGTCTGGTCGCAGAGCGGAAGGTCGGGGGCATCTTCCTCGACATGGACAGCTTGGTTACCCCGGAGCAGGTCCGGAGGCTGACAGCCGGCCTGCAGTGCACGGCATTGGAGGAGGGAGCGGGGCTCCCCCTCTTTATATCCGCCGATTTCGTAGCGGGAGCCGGCTGCAAGCTGCAGGGCGGAGCGGTTCATTTTCCGAAAAACAAAGCGATCGGCGCGGCCGGCGACGAGAGTCTGGCTTACGAATCCGGGAGGATTACGGCCAAGGAGTCCCTGGCGATGGGGGTGAATTTTAACTACAGCCCAGTCGTGGATATTAACAATAACCCGGACAATCCGGTTATTGGAACGCATTCCTTCGGCGAGGAGCGGGGGCTCGTGGCGCGGCTGGGCCGGGCGGTCATTCAAGGCTATCAGGAGCATGGCTTAATCGCAACGGCAAAGCATTTTCCAGGGCACGGAGATACGAATGTGGATTCCCATCTGGCGCTGCCGGTGCTGGATTTCGATACGGCGCGGCTGGAGAGCTTCGAGCTCTACCCGTTCCGCGAAGCGATTGACGCAGGCGTAGAGGCGATCATGGTAGGCCATATCGCCGTACCTGCCTGGGATGATTCTCTTCGTCCCGCCTCTCTGTCCAAGGAAATTACGACAGGCTGGCTGCGGGAAAGGCTCGGCTTCAAAGGGCTGATTGTCACGGACGGCCTCTCCATGAAGGGAGTCACTGCGGCTTACGCATTGCCGGAGGCATGCGTGCTGGCGCTGGAGGCCGGTGCCGATATCCTTCTCGCTACCGGAGAGACGCCGGAGGAAGAGGATGCGATGGTCGAAGCGGTTGTGCAGGCGGTTCGAAGCGGTCGATTGCCGCTCGAGCGGATCGAGGCATCCGTCGCGCGGATTCTGAAGACGAAGGAACGCTTTGGGTTAAGCCGGAGAAGCACCGAAGCCGGGCTGGCGGGAGCGGATTTCGCCAACGATCCTGCATATGAAGTTATCAGTCTGAAGCTGGCCAGGAAGGCGGCGGCTACCCTGAACGGCATGCGGCCTGTTCTTACGGAAAGGGAAGAGGGACTAAGCTGGACCCTGCTGTGGGATCGCCAGACGGAGGTATTCAGAGATTTGGTGAAAGAGAGCTTTCCTTTTGCAGGGGAACGCTGCTTGGATAGTTATAAGGATGCGGCGGATGCCCTGCAGGCATGCGGTCAAGGACCGGTGCTGCTGTCTCTGACGCATAACAAGCTGATGGATTCCGAGGTGCTGGAAGCCATCAGGCGGTTGTCTGCCGAAAGGAAGAACGTGTACCTCGTCCATTTTGGCTCAGGCTATGATTTGAGACACCTGACGGACGTTCCGGTATTGCTGATGTATGACCGAGCTCCTTCATTACAGAAGGCAGCCGCGGAATATGTATTAGATAAGGAGCTGCAGCCATGAGAAACGAGTTGAAGGCGGATATTGTCATTATCGGGGGAGGTACGGGCGGCTGCGCGGCGGCGCTGGCGGCAGCCCGGGCCGGCCGCAAGGTCATCATGACGGAGGAGACGGATTGGATCGGCGGACAGCTGACCAGCCAGGCGGTGCCGCCCGACGAGCATCCCTGGATCGAGCAGTTCGGCTGTACGGCGACGTACCGGGAATTCCGCAACCGCGTCCGCGACTACTACACGCGGCATTTCCCATTAGCGGAAGCGCGCGGTACAGGTATTTTCAACCCGGGCAACGCCATCGTCAGTACCATTGCTCATGAGCCTAGGACGGCATTGGCTGTGCTCACCGACATGCTGGCGCCGTATGTCCACAGCGGGCGGCTGGAAATTCTCACGGAGCATGTCCCGGTAAAGGCGGAAACCGAAGGGGACCGTGTCACAGCGGTTCATATCCGCGACGTGCGCACGGACGAGGTGACGGTGCTGCAGGCGCCTTATTTCCTGGACGCCACCGAAACGGGAGAGCTGCTTTCCTTAAGCGGTACGGAATATGTGACCGGAGCGGAATCCGTAGAGCAGACTGGCGAGCCTCACGCATTAAGCGGTGCTCCCGATCCGGCCGACATGCAGGCGTTCACCTACTGCTTCGCGGTCGATCATGTCGAAGGCGGAGAGTTTACGATCGATAAGCCGGAGCAGTACGATTTCTGGAGAAGCTACCGGGCGGATTTCTGGCCGGATCGTCAGCTCAGCTGGATGGGGCTGGTGCCCCATACGCTGGAGCCGGTAAAGTACAGCTTTTTCCCGGACGGCAAGTCGTTCTCGTTATGGAACTATAGAAGAATTATCGACAAGTCGAACTTCGCCGAAGGTGTATTCGAAAGCGATATGACCTTGGTTAACTGGCCGCAGAACGATTACTGGCTCGGCTCGGTCATTGACGTAACCGAGGAGGAGCGGGCGAAGCATCTCTACGGCGCGAAGCAGCTGAGCTTGTCACTGCTGTACTGGCTGCAGACCGAGGCTCCGCGGCCGGACGGCGGTCTGGGGTATCCCGGGCTGAGGCTGCGCAAGGATGTGGTCGGCACGAAGGACGGACTGGCCAAGGCGCCGTATATCCGCGAGTCCCGGCGCATTCAGGCGGTGACCACGATTGTAGAGCAGCACCTGAGCCCTGCTGTTCGCGGCGATAAGGGAGCGGAGGCGTATGCGGATTCGGTCGGAATCGGCTGCTACCGGATCGACCTTCATCCGAGTACGGGTCTTCGCACGTATATCGATGTATCCGCCTATCCGTTTCATATTCCGCTGGGAGCCCTGCTTCCGGTGCGAATGCGCAATTTGCTGCCGGCGGGGAAAAATATCGGGACGACGCATATTACGAACGGCTGCTACCGGCTTCATCCGGTGGAGTGGAATGTCGGAGAGGCGGCAGGCTGGCTGGCGGCGTATGCTTTAGACCGGGACTTGGAGCCGCATCAGGTTCGTGAGCGCGAGGAGGAGCTGACTTCCTTCCAAAGCCTGCTGAAGACGGCGGGAGTGGAGCTGTCTTGGCCTTCCATTCATGCCGTGTAAGGATACGGGGGTGGAAAGCATGGGGCTGTACGTAGAGAGGGGAGACCTGGTCACGGAGAAGGGAGTGCTGCGAGGAACCTCTTTACGCTCGAAGGATGGGGTCATTACGGAGCTGGGCGGCAGCCCAAGGCCAGGCGATCAAGTCCTAGAAGCCGAGGGGCTGCTCGTATTCCCGGGCTTTATCGATCTCCATGTTCACGGAGGAGACGGCGCCGATGTGACCGACGACAGTCAAGAGGCCATCGCCCGGGTGTGCCGCTTTCATGCGGCTCATGGAACGACGTCGCTGCTTCCGACGACGAGAACGCTCGGGCTTCCCGAGCTAAAGGAGGCTTTAAGGCGCTTAGCACGGTATTCGGAGGCTCCTGACCCGGCCGGGGCTGCGATGCTCGGCATTCATATGGAGGGGCCTTATCTGAATGAGCATTACAAGGGGGCACAGCGGGCGGATCTCCTGAGGACACCCTCTCTGCATGAATTGGAGGAGCTGATCGAGGCTGCCGGGTTAGCTCCTCTTCGGCTCGTAACCCTAGCCCCCGAGCTGCCTGGAGCGGCTCCGTTGGTGGAGTACCTTGCTGCTCGCGGCATCATCGTATCTGCGGGGCATTCCGGCGCGTCATATGAGCAGATGCTCCAGGCTGCGGACTGCGGTGTAAGGCACGTCACCCACGGCTTTAACGGCCTGCCCGGGCTTCATCACCGGGAGCCCGGTTTGCTCGGAGCCGTGCTGCTGGATGAACGGATCACGGTGGAGGTCATCCTTGACCTTCACCATGTTCATCCGGCTGCGGTTCAACTTCTGCTGCGCACGAAAAGTACGCGCGGTGTGGCGCTCATTACGGATGCCATGCGGGCGGCGGGCCTTCCGGACGGTACGTATGCATCGGCCGGCGGCAGGTCCGTCGAGGTGAGGCAGGGCATCGTCCGACTGCCCTCCGGGGTGTTGGCGGGCAGCACGCTTACGATGAACCGCGCGGTGAAGCACGCCGTGGAGGCGATGGGCCTCACACTGCCGGAAGCGGCGGAGGCGGCCGCCCTGACGCCGGCCAGAATCCTGGGGGAGGCGCAGCGCAAAGGCTCGATTGCGTTAGGCAAGGATGCAGACCTTGCCATCGTAGAGCCTTCTACTTATCAGGTTCAAGCAACGGTCGTTCGAGGCCGTATTATACAGAGGGGAAGATTCATCCATGACGAAGCTCCAAGCTGAGCAATTACGGATCCGGCAGGGAGAAACCGTGCTGTTTATCGGCGACAGCATTACCGATGCCGGACGACAATATGAAAACCCGAACGACCTTGGCAAGGGCTATGTCCTCATGGCCGCAGGTCTGCTTTCCGCCGCGCGGCCTGATCTTCAGCTGACCTTCTTCAATCGGGGCATCGGAGGCAACCGGGTGGGAGATTTGGAGCAGCGATGGCAGTCCGACTGCCTGGATCTGAAGCCGGACGTGGTTTCGGTACTGCTCGGAATCAATGATGTCGCCAGAGGGTTTGACAGGAACGAGCCGATCCCGGCGCCTGAATTTGCCGAGCGTTATGGGAAGCTGCTTACTGCAGCGAAGGAGCAGCTGGGCTCCCGGCTGATCATCCTTGAGCCCTTCGTGCTCCCGACCTCCGACATCCGGCGACAATGGAGAGAGGATTTGGACCTCAAAATTCATGCTCTTCGAGACCTGGCCAGGGAGATAGGAGCGGCTTATATTCCGCTGGACGGACTATTCGCCCAGGCATCTACTCAGGCGCCGTGCACCTATTGGGCGCCGGACGGTGTGCATCCATCCCCGGCAGGGCACGCACTGATTGCCTCGGCGTGGCTGAAGGCCGCAGGTATGGGAGGTGTCATCGGATGAAAATCGCCGTAGTTACGGAACGACCTTTGGACCGCTTACCCTGTGAAGGAGCGGAGCTGTTTCCTTGGTCGGAGCTGGGATCGCTTCCGCTGGAGAGCTTTGGCGCGGTGCTGCTGATCGGCTCTCCGCGAATCGATGAACCAACCAAGCTTACCGCGCCGGAGGCGGCTCGATTGTGGCGATATGTGGAAAAGGGAGGTAAGCTGTACGCCGAGCTGATAGAAGCGTTTGATTTTCCTTCGTCGCGATTGTTCGGTTGGAAGCAGGATTTCCCCAAAACGCGCAGACAGCTGGAGAAGCTTCGGATCGTGCGCGAGGATGACTCGCTGGAGCGGAACGGATTGCTGGAATGGAGCGGCGCTTATGCCGCGGGCTTCCCTGTCGGCAATGAGCCTTGGCTGGAATTCGGAGCTTACCGGGGGACCCACAAGGCAGAGGAGTCGGCGCCCCTTAGCGGCTATCCCGGATTATCCGTCCGCCGGTTGGGAGCAGGCCTGGTTGTGCACAGCGCCTTCGCGCTTTTCTCGAGCGACATGAAGGAGGCGTTCCGCCCGTACTTCCGCTGGAAGCAGGTCATCGCAGCGATAGCTGCCGAGACGGGAATTCCTTTTACCATATGGCCCCAGGCGATCCAACTGACCGGAAGCAATTCGGCCGCCGAGGCGGTAGAAGCAAGCATTCGTTGGTTTCAAGCCTCCGGCATTCTCCCGGCATTGGACGGAACCCAAGGGGTTCTGGAGAACGTACATTCGGTAACAGCGGCGCTCTCGACGGACCGCAGACCGGATTGTCACGCCCATACTGCCTTATGCTTTTATTTATACGGCCGGTGGAAGAAAGATCCCGCATGGATCGATGCTTCCCATCAGCTGCTGCAATATTTGTTTGACAACGGCTATCAGGATTTGGAGAAGGACTCTCCCTCCTACGGTTTTTTCAAATGGTATGACAATCCGGACCGTTATCCCGACCAGATGTTTACGGACGATAACGCATGGGTTTGCTTCGTGCTGTTGTACTTATACCGCAAGACGGGGCGGCCGGAATATCTTGAGCGGGGTCTGCCCTTGGCCGAGGCTCTGCTCGCTACGCAAGGGGAGCACTGCGTCAGACCGAATGTGCTGCTTCGCGGTCAGCTGAAGGAGCTGGGAAGGGAAGGAGCTGCGGAGCTGCCGCCGAGCCTGAACCCGCACTTTGAGAGCATCGCCCATGCGGCGTTCATTCAAGCCTACCTAGTGACGGGAGAGGAGTCGTACGTGCACAAAGCTGTTCAAGGGAGCCGTTACATGGCCGACCGGATGGAGCAGCTAAACTTCATGTACAGCCGGACCTCGGGCTTAAACCGCTTCCTTCTGCCTCTCGGCTATTTGAGCCGGAAGCACGACTCCAGCGGTGAAACGGCTGCGGCATTGGAGCACATTTTCCAGTACCTGTTGTCAAAGCAGCACCCCATGGGAGGAATCGAGGAGGCGGACAACCCGGATCCGGACCGTTTCGGGAAGGAGGATGCCGGCGTCTACATTCATAATGGCGAAGGCATTGCCGACCAGCTGTATACGAACAATTTTCTCCTGATGAACGCCTGGGAGGTATGGAAGGCTACGGGAGACGAGCGCTTTAAGACGTTCTACGACCGGCTGTCCGGCTTCCTGTGCGGGATTCAAATCAGCAGCGC
This sequence comes from Paenibacillus sp. GD4, assembly GCF_030846225.1. Lineage (NCBI taxonomy): Bacteria > Bacillati > Bacillota > Bacilli > Caryophanales > Paenibacillaceae > Paenibacillus > Paenibacillus sp. GD4. The sequence continues at coordinate 1,498,058 of NZ_JAVCYK010000001.1, read as the reverse complement.
GGATTCCCGTTACCATGGCGGGTGGATGCGTGCGTTCGATTTGCAGCATGGGGAGTATTTCGGCAACAACGGAGATACCGGCTGGGGACCTTACTGTCTGGAGAGCGGCTGGACGCAGGCGATCATCTCCGCCGGCTTGCTGCTGGGCTTATTGAACGAGTCTTTATTCGAGTAATTGTGTCCTGAGGAGGCACGGAAAGGAGCAGAAGCGATATGAGAAGCATGATTCCCAAAAGAGGGCTGGTGGTCTCCTGTCAGGCGCTGCCTTACGAGCCGCTGTACGGCTCTCACCACATGGCGGCCATGGCGAGGGCTGCGGGGGAAGGCGGCGCATGCGGCATCCGGGCCAACAGCCCCGAGGATATCAGCGCTATCCGCGAAGCGGTCGGGCTGCCGATCATTGGGCTGTGGAAACGGGATTACAAGGGCTTCGACGTATACATTACCCCAACGCTTGAGGATGCGATAGCTGTGTATGAAGCCGGGGCGGACATTGTTGCCCTGGATGCGACAAGCCGTCCCCGTCCGGACGGGCTGGAGCTGGCGGAGGTTCTCCGCGAGCTGAAGAAGCGGGGCATTCCGGTTATGGCGGATATCTCCACCTATGAAGAGGGTGTAAATGCGGCTGCCCTGGGGGCCGATTATGTTTCGACCACTCTTTCCGGCTATACGCCGTACAGCCAAACCAAGCTTCCGAATTTGGACCTGGTCGAACAGCTGTCGCAGGTGCTGGAGGTGCCCACGGTAGCCGAGGGAGGCGTCTCCACACCCGAGGAGGCCCGCAGCGCGCTCGACCGCGGCGCACACTTTGTCGTGGTGGGCTCTGCGATTACAAGGCCGCAGCTCATCACAGCCCAGTTCGCGGCAAGCTTAGGAGGGTTCGATGCATGAGGAAGCCTTGCATCGGCATTGACCTGGGCGGAACCGGCATTAAGGGCGGCGTAGTCGGTCCGCAGGGCGACGTCCTGATTGAACGGGTGAGGCGGACGCCGGTCGAGGAAGGGCGTGACGGAATTTTGCGGGAGCTGACGGCAATGATTCAGGAGCTGCTGGACGATCCTACCTCGGAAGGCGCCGCGGCTGCGATCGGTATCGGCTCTGCCGGCCGAATCGACGTATCCGCCGGAACTGTGCGGTATGCGACGGACAATTTGCCCGGCTGGACGGGAACCCCGCTGAGTGAGCTGATGGAAGACCGGTTCGGTCTTCCCGTGTACGTCGACAACGATGTGAATGCCGCCGCAGTGGGAGAAGCTTGGCTCGGGCAGGACACGGAAGAGTCCGCCGTCAGCGCTCCGGTGGTGTTTATCGCCCTAGGGACCGGTGTGGGGGGAGCCGTCGTGTACGAGGGGAACATCATTCACGGCGTGAACGGGGGGGCCGGAGAGGTCGGACATCTGCTGCTGAAACCGGGAGGTCATCCCTGCAGCTGCGGCCAAAGAGGCTGCCTTGAGCAGTACGCCTCAGGTACGGCATTGAACCGGATCGCTGCGGAGCTTTCACCGGATTGGAACAGCCGGATGCTGCTGCAGAGGTGCGCGGAGGGGGAGCCGCGTGCCGTTGCTGCGGTTCGGGCGTTCGCTGCGGATGTAGCCGCCGGGCTGATCAGCATTCGGAACGTCATCGACCCGGCCAAATTTATTCTTGGCGGCGGGTTAGTCGATTCGCACGAAGTTTGGTGGGACTATGTGACGGACAGCCTCGCCTCCATGTCCAAGCATCGGACGATCATCGAGAAGGCGAAGCTCGGCAATCGGGCCGGTATGATCGGGGCCGCGAAGCTGGCGATGACGAAAGCGGCCGTGGGTCACTAAAGGTTATATGTAAGCCGGGATCAGGGAAGAACGTTTTCCTGTTTCCCGGCTTTTTAGCGCTGCGGCTGGTTCAATTTTCCACAGGGTATGACATTTATCATATATACGCATTGACGTTTATGACTACTGCGAATAAGTACCAGCTCCTATAATAAAACTATAACCTAGTTTGTCATACGTCCGGACTACGGTCCTGAGCGTCGAAATCGAGGAGGAAACCGACCCATGCAGCATCCGAACATCGCCCAATTAAAGAAGGCCGTCGCACCTTATGAGAAAACCGACACAAAGGCGAGCGTCCGGCAAATGCTTAACACCTTAGTGCCTCTAGTGCTGCTTTGGTATGGAGCTTATCTGAGCTTGTCCGTTTCCTATTGGCTCACCTTGCCGCTGGCGATTACAGCTGCCGGTTTTGTGGTCCGCACGTTTATTATATTCCATGATTGCTGCCATCAATCGTTTTTCAAAAGCCGGCTGGCTAATGACGTCGTAGGCACCCTGACCGGCGTGCTGACGCTGTTCCCTTACGAGCAGTGGAAAAATGAGCATGCGATTCATCACGCCTCCAGCAGCAACTTGGATAAGCGCGGCGTCGGCGATGTCTGGATTATGACGGTTGACGAGTATGTGGCCGCCTCATTCTGGCGTCGTATGGCCTATCGGATTTATCGGAATCCCCTACTGATGTTTGCCTTCGGCCCGATTTATATTACGGCCGTTGCCTATCGCTTTAACCGCAAAGGCGCACGCCGCAAGGAGCGCATCAATAATTATCTTACCAATGTGCTGATCGCAGCTCTGTATACCGCGTTGATCATGACGGTAGGTTGGCAATCGTTCCTGCTGGTGCAAGGTCCCGTCGTTTTCGTTTCCGCATTACTGGGCATTTGGCTTTTCTATGTGCAGCATACGTTCGAAGACTCCTACTTCGAGAACGAGGAAGAGTGGAGCTACGTGAAAGCCGCCGTCGAAGGCAGCTCGTTCTATAAGCTTCCGAAGCTGCTGCAATGGATCACTGGGAATATCGGATTTCATCATGTGCATCACTTAAGCCCGAAGGTGCCGAACTATTTGCTGGAGAAGGCGCATGAGGAGACGCCGCCGCTGCAGAAGGCAACGACGATCACTCTCCGCACCAGCTTGAAGTCTCTTCGCTACCGTCTGTGGGATGAGAAGAACAAAGGCTTCGTCAGCTTCGGCGACATCAAGCACATGACCTCCCGGGAGGCGGTGAAGGTTCGCCGCGCCAGCTTGCAAGGTGAATAACCCTGTCCTACAATGGAGGTACAGGCATGCCAGCAGTGCCGGAAAAGGATGGACCGCCATGCAAAAATGGTATCAAATTTTTCAGCGAAGCACCGGCCTAAGCCCATATGTGTGGGTTGTGTTCTATATTTTACCGTTCTACTTCATCTTCCGCTCGTCGTCTCCCTATGAGATTGCGAGCGGAATTGCCATGATTATTTTATTTTTCATATGTTATGTCTTATCCTTCGTATCCCGCGGCTGGCTCGTTTATTTCTGGACCGGCGTGCAGGTGCTGATCTCGATTGCGATGACTTTGTTGTTCGGATACGTGTATTTTTCCTTGTTTCTGGCGTTTTTTATCGGGAACATTCAGAATCGCGTCGCCTTCTTCACGCTTTATTCCATTCACCTAGTCAGCACCTTCGTCACGATCAATGTGGGGTTTGTCAAGCAAACGTCCGTATTCATTACCCAGCTTCCCTTTGTTCTGGTCTGCTTGATCGCCGTGATTCTTCTTCCCTTCACAACCTATTCGCGAAATAAAAGGGATAAGCTGCAGGGCCAGCTGGAGGATGCGAACAAACGAATCTCCGAGCTGGTGAAGCTGGAGGAGCGGCAGAGGATCGCCCGGGATTTGCACGATACACTAGGCCAGAAGCTTTCGCTCATCGGGCTGAAGAGTGATTTGGCGGGCAAGCTTCTGACTATGAACCCGAGCGGGGCACAGCATGAGCTGGACGAGATTCGCCAGACCGCCCGTATTGCGCTCAAGGAGGTCAGGGAGATGGTGACCCAGATGCGCGGTACCCGGCTGGAGGATGAAATGTTCCGCGTTAAGCAGATTCTCAAGGCTGCGGACATTGAATTCACGCTTGACGGAGACCCTCAGCTGCTTAGCACGTCGCTGATGACGGAGAATGTACTCAGCATGTGTCTGAAGGAAGCGATCACCAACGTGGTGAAGCACAGCCAGGCTTCCGAATGCTCCGTCGTCATTCAGCCTTCTGCGAAGGAGCTCGTTTTGCGGGTGAAGGACAACGGGGTAGGTATTGCCGGAGAGACCGTTTGTTTTCGGGGCAACGGATTGCGAGGAATGAGAGAACGGCTGGAGTTCGTAAACGGATGTATGGAGATTGCCGGGGATAACGGGACGACCGTTACCATTACCGTACCGAATGTGCATCAGGCACAGGATAAGGAGGCAGGCACCTTATGATACGTATCGTAATTGCGGAGGATCAGCGCATGCTGCTCGGCGCTCTCGCATCCTTGCTGGAGCTGGAGCCCGATATGACGGTCGTGGGACGTGCCGCGAACGGAGAAGAGGCGGTCAAGCTGGTGAAGCAGCTGAAACCGGATATTTGCATCATGGATATCGAGATGCCGGCCAAGAGCGGACTGGATGCGGCCGAGGAGCTGCGCGGATCCGGCTGCAAAGTGATGATCCTGACGACCTTCGCCCGCCCTGGCTATTTCGAACGGGCGCTTCGCGCGGGGGCCCACGGCTACCTGCTGAAGGATAGCCCGAGCGAGGAGCTGGCCAGCTCCATCCGCAGCATCATGGCCGGACGGCGCATTTTCGCTCCCGAGCTTGTCGATGACGCTTACGCCGAGGAGAACCCGCTGACGGAGCGGGAGCGAGAGGTTCTCGGGCTGATGGCCGACGGCAAGAATACGAAGGAAATCGCAAGGCAACTGTATCTCACGACGGGGACGGTGCGCAACTATATTTCCGTGATCCTCGACAAACTGGATGTGACCAACCGGGTTGAGGCGATCAAGCGGTTTACCGAAAAAGGCTGGTTTAAGTAAAAACCGGAGCAAGTGTCCATTCGTTGGGCACGGGCTCCGGTTTTTTTTACTCTTCAGAGGCGAGACGGGACGGCCCGGGCAGGTGAAGCCGCTTCAATTGCCGATCCAACGCTGCGAATAACAAAGGAGACTGAGTCTCTACAAGCTAAGGGCATGTAGGGCTTCCTTCTCCTTGATTTCGTTCTTACTTTCCTTCCGCTTCTTCGATTTCCAGGCATGCCATGACGAATGGGGCGAAGCCCTTCGGATCGTCACGGCGAATCGGTTCACTGATGTAATATTCGAAGGAGCCGTCGCGGTACGGCTTGTTGCCGAGACCGGCTACGCTGCAGATGCCGTTCAGATGCATCGATCCGTCCTCGTCCTTCTCGACGTAGCGGTCCAGCAAGCCCTGATGCGCTTTGCGGGCCGCGTTCAGCGCCCAGCCGCCAAGATAGCCCTTATTGGCGCCTTTGGCCAGCGCACAGGTGAACATGGACGAGCAGGATGCCTCCAGGTAGTTGCCTTTGCGGTGCCCTTGATCTACCACTTGATACCAGAGGCCGCTTTCTTCATCCTGGAATTTTACAATCGCTTCCGACAGACGGTAGAAGATGCCGATGATGAGGCCGCGCTTCGGATGATCCAGCGGCAGGAAGTCAAGCACATCAACGATAGCCATTACGTACCAGCCTAAGGCGCGTCCCCAGAAATGCGGCGACAGACCGGTTACGGAGTCCGCCCAGCGCTCTTCCTTGCTCTCATCCCAGCCGTGATAGAGCAGACCGGTGCGAGGATCGCGGGAGACGCGCTCCATGAGAATGATTTCGTTGGCTACATCGTCATACCAGTGGTGGTCACCGAAGGTATGCGCGTACTGAGCCAGCAATGGAGAGGTCATATAGACGCCGTCCAGCCACATTTGGAACGGATAAATTTTCTTATGCCACAGTCCGCCTTCACTGGTGCGGGGATGACTTTTCATTTGTGTCACAAGCAGCTCGATCGCTTTACGATACTTTTCCTTGCCGGTTTCCGCGTAAAGCACGAATAGGGACTTCCCTTGATTGATCATGTCTACATTGTATTCGTTCAGCTCGTAAGTCGCGATGGAGCCGTCCTCTTGAATGAACAGGTCGTTGTTCTCCTGAATATAACGGAGATATTTGTCGTCCCCCGTGCGGCGCCACATCCGTTCGAAGGCTGTCAGGATCGTACCGTTCTCGTAGTTCCAGCAGCGTCTTTTCTGAAAAGGCATGTCCGATACGAGCGGATACTGCTGCATGAAGGATTCGGACATAATGGATGACCATGGCTTATTCGTAGTCAAGAATGTTCCCTCCCAAAGGATCTGTATACCATCATGTTATCGTATCCATTATTGGGAATACAATGCTCCGCTGATCACTTTGCGCAACTTCAAATGAGATGATTATCCCGGTTACTCTGCGAAAATAAGAAGCCGCCCTTCGCTGGAAGGACGGCAGAATCGTTTCGAATTATACGTTGCTGATGTATTGATTCAATGTTGCTTTGATCAATTCCAGTCGGCCGGATTGGTTGACGATTGGGTTGTTTTGCAGCGCGTAAGCCTCAAGTGTCTTGAAGTTCGCCTTGCCGGATACGATGTCCGCCCCGATGCCGGACTTGTAGGAAGCGTAGCGTGTATCGAGAATTTGCTCGAATACGCGGTCCTCGATCAGCTTGGCGGCAACCTGCAGCCCTCTTGCAAAAGCATCCATACCGGCAATATGCGCGTAAACGACGTCGATCGGCTCGAAGGACGTACGGCGAACCTTCGCATCGAAGTTTACACCGCCGCGGCCGATGCCGCCTTCGTTAAGCAAGATCTCGTACATGGCCAGCGTCGTGGAGTACAGATCCGTCGGGAACTCATCGGTATCCCAGCCGAGCAGCATGTCGCCTTGGTTGGCGTCGATGGAGCCGAGCACTCCGTTAATACGGGATACACGGAGCTCGTGCTCGAAGGTATGACCTGCGAGTGTCGCGTGGTTCGCTTCGATATTCAGCTTGAAGTAAGGCAGCAGATCGTATTGGCGCAGGAACGAAAGCGTAGTAGCCGCGTCAAAATCGTACTGATGCTTCGAAGGCTCCTTCGGCTTCGGCTCGATTAGGAATTGGGCGTCGAAGCCGATTTCCTTCGCGTAGTCAACCGCCATGTGCAGGAAGCGGGCCAGGTTGTCAAGCTCAAGGCCAAGATCCGTATTCAGCAGCGTTTCGTAACCTTCGCGGCCGCCCCAGAATACATAGTTTTCTGCGCCCAGCTCTTTACCGTGCTCGAGCGCCTTCTTCACCTGCGCCGCTGCGTAGGCGAATACGTCTGCGTTGTTGGAAGTCGATGCCCCGTGCACGAAGCGCGGGTTGGAGAACATGTTGGCTGTATTCCAGAGCAGCTTCTTGCCCGATGCCTTCATGTTGTCTTTAATTAAAGCGACGATGGCGTCGAGGTTCTTGTTCGTCTCTTGCAGCGTATCGCCTTCAGGAGCGATATCACGGTCATGGAAGGCGAAGTAGTCGACATCCAGAATGTTCAACAGCTCGAAGCATGCTTCTACGCGCGCCTTGGCGAGGTCCATGCCGGAAAATTTATCCCAATCGCGGATCGCTGTGCCCGCGCCGAACGGGTCGGAGCCGGAGCCTGTGAATGCGTGCCAGTAAGCAACAGCGAAGCGAAGGTGCTCGCGCATGCTTTTGCCAAGAACGACTTGGTCCGGGTTGTAGTACTTAAAGGAAAGCGGGTTGGTCGATTGTCTGCCTTCAAATTGAATCTTCGAAACGTTGCCAAAATAACTCACAGAGCATCCCTCCGGATAAAATGAATGATGACCGTTCCGCAGCCCGATCGCCGCGGACGAAACGCTTACAAATCCCATGATAGCATGCTTTGATTACTTTGTAAATTGATTAAACAAACTTAGTTCGTGCAAAGTGATGTCGATTCATGCTAGAATCGAAAGAAGAATGATTGGCAGAGGGTCGGAGGCAGCAGAATGAAGCAAACCGGGGATTTAACTTTAGTAAAACGTATGAATAAATCGATCGTGCTGAATCATATCCGATTTGATTCACCGATCTCGCGCGCGCGAATTGCCGAGCTGACCGGACTGACGAAGGCAACGGTGTCGAGTCTGGTGGCGGAATGGATTGAGAGCGGGCTGGTCCGAGAGATCGGGGAGGGTGCCTCAAGCGGGGGGCGCAAGCCGGTGATGCTGGTTTTCGATGCGACCGCAGGCTATGTGGTTGGAGTCGATCTGGGGACCGATTATGTACTGGCGGTGCTGACGGATTTGAACGGTAATGTGGTGGAGGAGTCTCGCTCAAAGCATGAGAATGAGTCGGTCGATGCGGTGATCGGTGCGGTGAAGGCGGGCATTCGGGAGGTGGCTGGACGCGTGCCGGATTGCCGCTACGGCGTCGTCGGCATCGGCATCGGCATCCCGGGGATCAGCGATGAAGAGGGGAATGTGCTGTTCGCGCCGAATCTCGGCTGGGAGAATGTGCCTCTGCAGCAGCGGATCGAGGAGGAATTCGGCTTGCCGGTCGTGATCGAGAATGAAGCGAACGCCGGTGCTGTCGGGGAGCAGCGCTTCGGGGCGGCGCAGGACTCGAGCTTCCTCGTGTATGTCAGTATCGGCAGCGGGATCGGCACGGGCATTCTGATCAAGGGTGAGCTGTTCCGCGGCTCCACCGGGTTTTCCGGCGAGCTCGGACATGTAACGATCGAGCATAACGGCAAGCCGTGCCGCTGCGGGAACGCAGGCTGCTGGGAGCTGTATGCCTCGGAGAAGGCGCTTGTGGAGGATGCTCGCAATGCGATCCCCGGCGTCAAAGTGGATGCACTGCTGCAGCTGGCGTCGGATGGAGAGCCCGCGGCAATAGAAGCCTTCGGCAGGCTCGGCCGATATTTAGGAATCGGAATGGTTAACATCATTAATGGTTTTAATCCTGAATCGATTGTGATCGGAGGACGGCTCGCCACAGCGGAGGCTTGGCTAAAGGAGCCGATCCGGGAAGTGATCGAAAGCCGCTCGCTCCCGTATCCGAGAGCATCGCTTAAAGTGCAGTTCTCCAGCCTTGGTATGAGGTCTACCGTGCTGGGCGTATGCTCGCTCTCGATCTCTCGCTTTTTTGCCGGGGCGACAGCGGAGTAGGGGAGGTCGTGTGAAATAGCGTCCCCGCGTGCCGTTAACCCCACGCCGCCGCCGTGATGAGGACTATCAGCTCGGAGATAGCGCCCCTCCGTGCCGTTAAAAGATAGGACCGCCCTTCTCCATCCGGAGAGAGCGGTCCTTGTGCTTTACGACGAGTTACCGCAAAGCAAACCTATAATGATTGACCCAACAAGACCATGAAATCCACCGTTATCGCTGTCCCGCAAAGCTGCAGAGCTTTTTGCCGCTGCTGCTCCGTAACCCCCCAGGACAGGGGCGTCATGTCAACTAAGGAGTCGAGCAGCGAAGGGTTCAAGCTCACGCGATAGCGAACGCGTTTCACCTCGGTCCGTTCAAAATACTTTTGAAATTGGGCGAGGGTATGATCGTTCGAATAGGTTTTCCTAGCGGAGCCTTTGTACAGCAAATCTCTAAGCTCCATCAGGTATTCGCTGCCGGGAATGACCTTGAGCACTGTTCCGCCCGCAGCGGCGATTCTTTGAAATTCCGTATAATTGGCGGGTGAAAGCACATTTAGAACAAAATGAAACTGTCGAGACGCAAAAGGACAATTCGCGATATCGGCAACAAACCACATCGCGCCTTTATATTCCGCGGCCGCCAGGCTGATACCCTCCTTCGAGAGATCGATTCCGACGGCGAGCGGCGGATGGCAAAGATCTTGCTCCAGCTTCATACGGATGCCGGATAAAAGCGAGCCCTCTCCGCATCCGGCATCCAGGATCGTAAGGGGCTGCCCAGGCGAATGCCTGCCGCGGATGCCCTCGACTAAGGCTTGGTTCAGCGGCTCAAAGAAGCCGCTCACAGCCATCCTTCTTCTGGAGTCAAACAGACGCTTATCATATTTGGATTGCATGCTTCGATTCAGTAGATTGACGTACCCCAGCTTCGAGATATCAAAGCAGTGCCGGCTCCCGCAAACGATACTGCGCGATTCGACTGTACGCATCGGACCTAAGCATAAGGGGCAACGTAAAACCCCGCTATGATGAGCCAGGAGGTCAATAAAGCTCACCTGGCTTTTGTTGTTGGACACAATAAATACACCCCATTCATTCGGATTCGGTGAATGAAAAAAGGCGCAGTCAAATAAACCCTCAAGCCGCAATTAAAAAAACGGATGGGGCCGCTGACCTGCACCTTCCATTACCTGTACCGAATGAATTGGATGATCATGGCGGCAATACTCCTAACGACAATTTTGCAAAGCCAGTTTATTATAGCACAGTAACCGGCGCCTGTCCCATTTCGCCGAAGCGTATTCCGCCTGGAGGCTTCCTGTGGTATGCTGGAAGCTACACGCCTGCAGCGCGGCTGCGAGGCAGGAAGGAGCCGGATGACCTATGCTTCGAAATTCACCGTATCTATTGTTAGTGCTGGCAACCTGTATATGGGGAGGCAATTTTGTCGCGGGAAAGGCGCTGGTCACTCTGATGCCGCCCTTGACCATGGCTGCCGTACGCTGGGGAATCGCCTTTCTGTGCCTGCTCCCGTTTTTCGGGAAGATGACCTGGGCGATGCGATCCGAATGGCTGAGGCATTGGAGGATGCTCGTGTTTTTATCCGTAACGGGAGTGGTCGGCTTTAACAGCCTTACGTATGTAGCGGTGCAGTATACGGGCTCCATCAACGCCTCCTTGATGAATGCGGCGACCCCGATTTTCGTGCTTATCCTATCATCCTTCGTACTCAAAGAAAGCATAGCTTGGTCGGCCTTACCCGGCATCGCGGTTTCCATTGCAGGGGTAGCATGGATCATCGGACGCGGCAGCCTGGATGCCGTACTTGGCCTTACCTTCAACCGGGGAGATCTCTGGATGCTGCTAGCGGTGCTTTGCTGGTCCTTATATTCCGTCGGCATGAAGAAGGCGGCCGGGCGATTCCCGGCTACGCCGCTGCTTTTTGCACAGATCGCCGTTGCGTTACTGCTCCTGCTCCCCATTTCGGCAGCAGAGCTGCTTATTCGCACTCCGGACATACACTGGAGTCCCTCCCTCGGAGCCGGATTGCTCTACATCGGCCTATTCGCTTCGATCGTGGCTTTCCTGTCGTGGAACCGGGCGATCGAGCTGATCGGTCCGCAGCGCTGCTCGGGCTTCCTCAACCTGATTCCGCTCTTCAGCGCTTTGTTCGCTACCGCCTTCACCGAGGAGACCATCCGCTGGTATCATCTGCTCGGCGCGGCTCTAATCGTCTCCGGCGTCTACTTGGCGAACCGTGCCATTCGAGCGGTCCAGCACAAACAAAAAGCTTAGTTAGAGAGCTTACGCCTTCTAAACTAAGCTTTTTGTTTTTAATGAAACAAATAACGAATGACACGGAACGTTTTCTTGCCGCCGGGAATTCGCATCAGCCAAACCGGTCTGCGGCTGCGTGCCGTCTTTGCCGTACGCTCCAGGAATTGGCCGAGCGTCATTGATTCTTTGGTCACTCTGATCACCTCTCGCCTAAGGTAGTATACTTAAGAGCCTATGTCGAAAAGGCGTTGTCCTATGTCAATTTTGCGGATTAGAGCTGAAAATGACGGATCGATGCTTTGAGTTCCTCGGCAAGCTCGGCCAGCTGAGCCGCGTTCTGCGAGATTTGCTCCATGGAAGCAAGCTGCTCCTCCGAGGCGGCTGCCACACTCTGGGCGTTGCTGCTGGACGAGCGGGCGATGCCGGCCGTTGCCGCAACGGAAGCGGATACTTCTTCGGTGCCCGCAGCGATTTGCTGCGAAGCGGCCGACACTTCCTGAATATCCCTGTTCAGCTGCTCGACAGAGCGGGCAATCTGCTGAAAGCTTCTGCCGGATTCCCCCGTCAGCTCCAGACCGGCCGTCACTTGGCGGCTGACGCCTTCCATCGCCTCCACAGCCGCTGCCGCTCCTTCCTGCATATGTACAATCAGCCCGCGAATCCGTTTCACAGATGCCTCAGACTGGGCGGAAAGCTTCTTGACTTCCCCGGCTACTACGGCGAAGCCCTTGCCATGCTCTCCGGCGCGAGCCGCTTCTATCGAAGCGTTCAGAGCCAGCAGGTTCGTTTGATAAGCAATGTCGTTGATTAAGGACAAAATGCCGCTAATCTCCTCCGATCGCTGTCCCAGCGCTTGAATGGACTGCAAAGTGGCATCGGAGGCATCGGCAATCGCCTTCATCTGCCGCTCCACCTCGCTGATCGCTTGAACTCCTTGTACTGCTCCCTGTGTCGTCTCCATGGATTGGGCCGCCATGCCTGCAGCGGTTTCGGAAATTTTACCGATCGCCGCGGCCATCTCTTCCATGGCCCGGGCGGTTTCCTCGGTGGCGGCCGTCTGCTCCTGCGCACCGGATGCGACCTCTTCAATCGAAGAGGAAATTTGCAGAGCGGAGGCGGTCGTTTGGGAAGCGCCGTTCGACAGCTCCTTGGAAAGAGCGGCGACGCTATCGGAGGCTTCGGCTGATCTCGCAATGGTGCTTTTCAGCTGGCCGGCCATTCGGTTTAAGGCTTCGCAAAGGTCGCCCACCTCATCCTTGCTTTTCGCCTGCACCGGCTCGAGGTGAAGCTTGCCCGCAGCGACCTGTACGATCCCTTGGGTTACCTCCCGAAGCGGACGGGCCAGCCGGATTAAGAAAAAGTAGCTAATCGCGGCGGTAATAAGAATCCCAAAGGCGATACTGCTATAAATCATGCGGTCGCTTTCTTCATGAGCTTGATAGGCTTCCATGGCGGAAATCTCCGAGCCCCTGCGATTGAATTCAATCAGAGCTTGTATATGAGGCTGCATTTGATTGAATATTTTTTGACCGTTGGATATTAAATAGTTGGATTCGGCCGCGTTTTTCGCTTTGTTGGCCACCAGCGTTTTCTGGGTATTCTTCATGAATTCCGCCCAGTGGTTTTGTACCACTTTAAAGTCAGCCGCTTCCTCTTCCGTCGATACACGGTCGCTATACTGCTTCAACGCGGCATCGATCCGGTCATAGCCGGCAGCGATTTGTTCCTCCAGAGCCTTGATCCTGCCGGGGTCCTGCTCTTCCTTATGCTGATACAGCAGATTGGTTACGTGCTCCGTGCTGTAATTCACCTCATGCATCAGCTGGATACCCGGAAGCCATATGGTTACGGGCCGTTCGGAGCGAATCTGGATATAGTCCATCCGATTCAATGAGAATAGTCCTGTCGCTAGGGTGATGAGCAGCATCCCCACAAACCCAACGACCAGCTTGACACTAACAGTCCAACGCATCGACATCATCCTTGTATGTAAAATAAAAAACCGTTATCTATATCGGAATTCTATCATTTGAACTTGAATTTTATGTAAAATATTTACACAGGTAAATGGTGGTAGACAGCTGCCGAGGGATCATGCTATCATAACTAGACTTTCAATTTCATAGGTTCGAAGCGTAGGTGACAGGCTGCAGGCAATACATGATGCCGTCTGTCTTAAAAGGGAAGCCGGTGTAATTCCGGCACGGTCCCGCCACTGTAAGCGAGGAGCCGATCTGCATTTTGGTGTCACTGTCGACCTAGGTCGATGGGAAGGCCGCAGAGAAGCGACGATCCGCAAGTCAGGAGACCTGCCTGCGTTGTTAAGTCACCGAATTGGCCGAACGGGCCAACAAATAACCTACGCGGATAGGGGGTGTCGAACGCGCTTACGGGGCAGCTGTACAGCTTTTCTCTATGCTTTGGTTTGGCTTATTACGTCAATGGGACGTATGGAGCCGGACAGGGCTTAGGGGAGCTGGAAGAAATCACGTACGAGGTTCGGGCATCTTCCATCGGAGGATGCCTTTTTTGTTGTATCAGCATTTTTGAATAAAAACGGAGGCTGGAAAGCATGGAGATGGTGATGGTTCCCTTAACGATGGTGATTCTCGGGCTTCGGCACGGGTTCGACTCCGATCATATTGCAGCGATTGCGGATATGGTTGGTACGGAAACAGGTAAGTTTCGACGAATGGTAGGTTTGGGACTGACGTATGCACTAGGGCACGGATTGATTGTTCTGGCGGTAGGTTTGCTTGTCTTATATGCAGGCTCCAGCTTGCCCGAGTCGCTGCTCGGCACGATGGAATCGCTCGTCGGCGTCAGCCTGGTGATCCTCGGCTTGGTGCTTGTGGCCGCCACGATTAAGCAGCGGCGGGAGGGTGTCTACATAAGCCGGTTAAAGCTCGTAGAGGGTATCATCCGGAAGCTGACGGGACGCAGGGAACGGACGGAGGCAAGTCTGAAGCGGTACGGATTGGCGGGAGCTTTTGTCATAGGCATACTTCACGGGATTGGGGCCGAAACGCCGACGCAGGTCGCGTTGATTTCCTCCGCAGCGAGTCTTAGCGATATAGCCGGAGCCGCACTGCAAATCATACTGTTTACGGTAGGACTGCTTGCGGCAACAGCGCTCATCACGCTCTTTGCTTCATGGGGCTTCACGATGGTCCGGCTGTACCGCAAGGTGCTGCTGGGGCTTGGCTTGCTGACCGGCGGGTACAGCTTGTATTTAGGCGGCTCGATGCTTTGGAACGGATAGCGGCGTTGAAGAAGGGAGCGGTTCAGGATGAAAGATCAAGGAAAGCTGCTTGTCATCGGCTTCGGACCGGGCAGCTTCGAGCATATTACGAAGCGGGCGCGCGAAGCGATTCAAGAAAGTGATGTCATCATCGGCTATAACACGTATGTTGATTTGATCCGCGGGCTGCTAAGCCACCAGCAGGTGGTGCGAACCGGGATGACCGAAGAGGTGAGCAGAGCTCAGGAGGCGGTTCGGCAAGCGGAGGCCGGGAAGAAGGTAGCCGTCATTTCCAGCGGGGATGCAGGTGTGTACGGGATGGCGGGTCTGGTCTACGAGGTGCTGATGGAAAAGGGCTGGCGGCGCGGAGACGGCGTAGAGGTGGAGATCATCCCGGGCATATCGGCGATCAACTCGACGGCTTCCCTGTTAGGAGCTCCCGTCATGCATGACGCATGCACGATCAGCTTAAGCGATCATTTGACCCCTTGGGAGACGATTCGAAAAAGGGTGGAGGCAGCGGCGGCGGCGGACTTTGTCATCGCACTGTACAACCCTCGGAGCGGCCGAAGGACACGGCAGATTGTGGAGACGCAGGCGATTGTGCTGCGGCATCGGCCGCCGGAAACGCCGGTCGGGATCGTAAAGAGCGCATACCGCGACCGCGAGGAAGTCGTACTGACTACGTTGGGCGGCATGCTGGAGCACGACATCGGCATGCTAACCACGGTTATTATCGGGAACTCCACGACCGTTGTGTACGAGGGGCTCATGATCACCCCGCGCGGGTACCAACGCAAATATACTCTGAATGCGGAAGTACAGCCCCTTCGGCCGAGCGAACGGCTGCAAGTGAAGGCGGAGCCTTGGTCATTGGAGGCTGCGATAAGCCAAGAACCGCGCGGTGGAGAAGTACGCCTGCCGACGCTCGAGCTTGCGCTTGAAGCGCTGCAGCGGGTGGATACAGCTCGGGCGTCTACTGCACCGGCGCTGTTCCGGCAGGAACAGATTCTTGAGTTCTATGTGAGCCCCGGGCTGGCGAACAAGAAGCTGTCCGCGTCGCAGCTGGTGGCCTTGGCCAAGTTGGTCGGGGACCAGGGGACGCTGGAGTATACCCCGCATCACCGTCTGCTCGTGAGGCTCGCAACGGACGAGCCTGAGCGAGTCAAGGAACGGCTGACGGCGGAGGGGCTGCTGCTGGAGCCGGCGGGGGACGTGGTACAGGTGAAGGCGTGCGATTTTTGCGACATGGAGAAGGCGGAATCCGTCCCTCAGCTGGAAGAACTGCAGCGCCGAATCGGCGGGCAGCGAGTACCGAAGGAGCTGAAGCTCGGCTTCAACGGCTGCGGCATGGCCTGCTACGGGGCGGTCAAGGAAGATATCGGCATTGTGTACCGCAAGGAGAGGTTCGACTTATTCCTCGGCGCTAAGACCGTAGGCCGCAATGCTCATGCGGCCCAGCCGGTGGCGGAAGGGCTGACGCCGGAGCAGCTGGTCGAAACCGTGGAACGGATCGTCCGGACCTATGCGCAGCAGGGACATCCGAACGAGCGGTTCCATAAATATTTTAGCCGGGTGAAGGAAGTGGAAGGGTATCGCTATGAAGCACCGCAAATAGCCCGGATCGAGAATGCGGCCTGCGGCGATTAAGGCTTTGTTTGGACAATGAGCAAGAGGAGGAGCGGGAATGAACGCTGTTTTATTTGTGGGACACGGAAGCCGTGATTCGGAAGGAAACGACGAGGTTCGAGCCTTCGTCGAGTCGATCGGGGAGCGTACGGGTCAGCCGATCGTCGAGACGTGCTTTCTTGAATTCGAGCCGCCTACGGTCGGAGCAGGCATCGAACGCTGTGTCGAGCGCGGTGCTACGCACATCGTGGTGATTCCGATCATGCTTTTCTCGGCGGGGCATGCGAAGCTGCACATTCCGGCGATGATCGACGAAGCGAAGCGGCATTATCCGAGTGTCCGCTTTACATACGCACGGCCTGTCGGCGTGCACGAGCAGGTGCTGGAGATTCTGGCCTCCAGGCTGGAGGCGGCGGGCATGCACGTGAGGCAGGAGGCGGAGGATACGGCTATTCTGCTGGTAGGCCGCGGGAGCAGCGATGCGGATGCGAACAGCGATTTGTACAAAATATCGCGGCTCCTGTGGGAGCGAATGCGCGTGAAATGGGTGGAGCCGGCCTTTATCGGCGTTACGTCGCCGCTTGTGGAGGAGGGCGTAGAGCGCTGCTTGCGGCTCGGGGCGAAGCGGGTAATGATCTTGCCTTACTTCCTGTTTACCGGCGTCCTGATCAAGCGGATGGAGGGGCTGGCTCAGGAGTATGCGGCTCTGCATCCGGGCGTTCGTTTTGAGCTTGCCGAGTACTTCGGCTTTCACCCGCTGCTTCGGTCCATTCTGCTGGAGCGGGTACAGGAGGCGCTGCTTGGTGAAGTGAAGATGAGCTGCGATATGTGCGTGTACCGAATCGAGGCGGCAAAGCATCACGGCCATCATCATCACGATCACGACCACGATCACCATCATCATGATCACAGCCACGATCATCACCACCACGACCATGACGATTCGCATGAACATGCGCACGGCCGCATTTCCGGGAAAGAGGAGGTATCCTGATGCTTCTGGTCTTAGCAGGAACCGGCGATGCCAGAGAGCTGGCGCTTCGCCTTCGGCAGGCGGAGTACCCGCTCCTGACGACCGTTGTCACGGAGAGCGCAGCTCAAAGCATGCGTGAGGTCGAGCTGCCGGTGCGGGTGGGGCGCCTCCAGGCCGAGGAAATGGCGGCGCTGATACGCGATAACGGCATGAAGGCAGTGGTCGATGCGAGCCATCCGTTCGCTGAGGAAGCTTCCCGCAATGCCAAGGCAGCGGCGGAGACGGCCGGGGTCCCGTATCTGCGGTACGAGCGGGCCGGAGGCGACATCGGGAAGCATCCGCTGCTCACGATGGCGGTCGACTACGAGCAGGCGGCGGAGCTGGCGGCAAGCAGAAGAGGCGTGATCATGCTGACGACAGGAAGCAAAACGCTGCACATTTTCGCCAAACGCCTGCTAGGCTTGGAGGCTACGACGCTTATCGCGAGAATGCTGCCCCGGAAGGACAACATGGAGAAGTGCGAGGAGCTGGGGCTGCCGCAGCGCAACATCGTTGCGATGCAGGGGCCTTTTTCCAAGGAGCTGAATCAGGCGTTATACCGGCACTTCGGCGTGACGCTCATGATTACGAAGGAGAGCGGCAAGGAGGGGGCCGTCGACGAAAAGCTGCAGGCGGCGATGGAAATGGGCATCGAAACCATCGTGATCGGGCGTCCGGATATCGAATACGGAGCTGTATTCTCCTCCTTCGATGGCCTGTTGGAGGAGCTGGACAACCATAGAAGCCGATGGGAGGCGCAGTGAGAATGGATTTTCATACGGAGTTTAAGCCGCTGACGGTACAGCCGCAGGAAATTGAGGAACGAAGCTTCGAGATGATTACGGAGGAGCTTGGAGCGCATGATTTTACCGAGGAGCAGTATCCGGTCGTCCAACGGGTCATTCATGCGTCGGCCGACTTCGAGCTGGGCCGCAGCCTGCGCTTTCATCCGAATGCGATAAGGGCGGGGGTGGAAGCCATTCGCAGCGGACGCATTGTCGTAGCGGATGTGCAGATGGTGCAGGTCGGTATCAGCAAGCCGAGATTGGCCCAATTCGGCGGCGAGGTGAAGGTGTACATTTCGGACAGCGATGTGATGGAGGAAGCCAAGCGGCTGAATACAACGAGAGCGATCATCTCCATGCGCAAGGCCGCCCGCGAAGCCGACGGGGCCATCTATGCCATCGGCAACGCGCCGACGGCGCTGCTGGAGCTGATCCGCATGGTGAAGGAGGGCGAAGCCAAGCCGAGCCTGATCGTCGGCGTACCGGTCGGCTTCGTCTCGGCGGCGGAGTCCAAGGATGAGCTGCTCAAGCTGGATATTCCCTTCATTACCAATATCGGCAGGAAGGGCGGCAGCCCGGTTGCCGTAGCGGCAGTCAATGCACTTTCCTTACTGGCAGTGAAGTAGCAGGGGGGACACTCATGCTTAAGAAGGAGCAGCCGGATGAAGGGAAGCCTCTCCGCCACGGCTACACTACGGGAGCCTGTGCGACGGCGGCGGCGAAGGCGGCGCTTATCGCGCTGATCGAGCAGGAGAACCAAACGGCCTCCACGATCCGGATCCCCGCGGGGCTGGAGGTGACGTTCGAGCTCGCACGCTGCGAATATGACCCCTCCCGCGGCTTGGCCGAGGTAATCAAGGACGGGGGCGATGATCCGGACGCAACGCATGGGGCCAGGATCATTAGCGAGGTGTATTGGTCGGAGAAGCCGGGGGTCGAGATCGACGGCGGCATCGGCGTCGGAAGAGTGACCAAGCCGGGGCTTCCCGTGGAGGTAGGCCAGGCTGCGATCAATCCGGTTCCGAGACGGATGCTGCGGGAGGCTGCAGAGGATGTCCTAAACCGGTACGAAATGAGCGGGCGGGGCGTTCGAATCATCGTATCCGTCCCCGACGGCGAGCAGATCGCGAAGAAAACGCTGAACGCCCGGCTCGGCATCCTGGGAGGCATATCCATACTCGGCACACGGGGCATTGTGGTTCCATTCTCAACCGCCGCCTATAAGGCCAGTGTAGCCCAAGCGATACGCGTGGCGGTTAAGGGGGGCTGCAGCCATGTCGTTCTGTCCACCGGCGGCCGCAGCGAATCGTACGGCATGCAGATGTATCCGAACCTTCCTGAGGAGGCCTTCGTCGAGATGGGCGATTTCGTCGGCTTTGCTCTCCAGCAGTGCCGCAGGCAAGGCATACGCAAGGCTACGCTGGTTGGCATGATGGGCAAGTTCTCCAAGGTCGCGCAGGGCGTGATGATGGTGCACTCCAAAAGCGCGCCGGTCGATTTTGGATTTTTGTCCCGTACGGCGGAGGAGGCCGGCGCATCCCCGGAGACCGTGCAGGCGATTCTCGGAGCGAATACCGCCGCATTGGTCGGTGACTGGATGCAGGAGCAAGGAAACACCGGCTTCTTCAGCAAGCTGTGTGAAAGCTGCTGCCGTCATGGCTATGCGGAGATTCAAGGCGGCATGGAGATCGAAACGGTGATCATTTCAATGAAAGGCACTCTGCTGGGCCGGGCTGAATGGACCGGCGAACCGGCAGACAAGCAAAGGGAGGATTAACGCACCATGAGCCATCGCATCAAAATCATCGGCCTCGGGGACGAGGGGGCAGCCGGATTGCCGCCCCAGTACGCGAAGTGGATCCGGGAAAGCGAGGTGCTGGTCGGAGGCGAACGCCAGCTCGCATGTTTCCCGGACTATCCAGGCGAGCGAATCACGCTCCAGGGAGGACTTGCGGACACGACGGCACGGCTTCGCAGCGAATCCCGGAGCGTCGTCGTCCTGGCCTCGGGGGATCCGTTATTTTACGGGATCGGCGGTTACTTGGCCGGGAAGCTTCCCGTGGAGATCTACCCGGCGGTCAGCTCGCTGCAGCTGGCTTTTGCCCGGATAGGGGAGTCGTGGCAGGACGCCTACCTCGCGAGCGTGCATGGCCGAAGCCTGCAAGGGCTCGCCCAGCGGCTGGACGGCAAGGACAAGGCGGCGCTCCTTACGGATGACACGAACACACCCGGGGTCATTGCCAGGTATCTGCTCTCCTACGGCATGTCGGAATATCGGGCTTTTGTAGCGGAGAACCTCGGCGGCCCGAACGAACGGACCGGCTGGTACTCGCTGGAGGAGCTGCAAGATGCTTCCTTCTCGCCGCTCAACGTGGTCATCCTTCGCAAAATGTCGGAGGCTCCCCACTGGTCCTTGGGCATCCCGGACGAGGAATTCGCGCAGCGCAAGCCGGATAAGGGACTCATTACGAAGCGCGAGGTTCGCATCTTAAGCTTAGCCGGCCTGAACCTTCGGCCTGACAGCATGGTGTGGGACATCGGTACCTGCACGGGGTCCGTTGCCATTGAAGCGGCCCGGATGGCGCGGGAAGGGCGGGTATTTGCGGTTGAGAAGAACGAGGCCGACCTGGCGAACGCCATGGATAACGCCCGGAAATTCAGGACGGACATCACGTTCCTGCACAGCAAAGCGCCGGAGGGGCTGGATGCATTCCCCGATCCCGATGCGGTGTTCATAGGCGGGAGCGGGGGAGAGCTGCGGGAGCTGCTGCAGGTGGTCTGCTCCCGGCTGCGGCCGCAGGGCTCGATCGTCTTGAACGCAGCGACGATTGAGAATCTGCATGAGGCGGTACAGGCTTTCGGAAGCAACGGCTATGAGACGTCGATTCTGCTATCCCAGCTGGCAAGAAGCAAGCCGATCCTCGGGATGAACCGGTTCGAGGGGCTCAATCCCGTCTATATCATCACCGCAAGACGCGCGGAAACTACGTCGAAGAAAGAAGGGACGTTCCAAGAATGAACCGTTTAGGCACACTCTATGGCCTGGGAGTCGGACCGGGTGACCCGGAGCTCATCACGGTTAAGGCATTCCGCCTGCTGAAGGAATCGCCTGTCATCGCCTACCCCCGCAAAAAAATGGGAGCCAAAAGCTATGCCCTCGGCATCGTCGAGCTTTACGTGGACACGTCGCAAAAGGAGATGCTCGGCCTTACCTTCCCGATGACGAAGGATAAGGAGGCGCTGGAGCTTCAGTGGACAAAGACCGTGGAGATCGTGTGGGCCCATATGCAGGCAGGGAAGGATGTTGCCTTCGTGACGGAGGGCGATCCGATGCTGTACAGCACCTTTGTCCATCTCATGCGGTTGATGAAGGAGCGGCATCCGGAAGCTGCGCTTGTCTCGATTCCGGGGATCTCCTCCGTGAATGCGGCGGCCTCCCGATTGGGCGTTCCGCTTGCGGACGGAGACGAACAAGTAGCGATCGTCCCTGCCACTGAGGATTACAGCGCTATGCGTTATGCCATCGAGCAGCATGACTGCGTCGTGTTTATCAAGGTGGCGAAGGTGATGGATCTTATGCTTCACGTGCTTCGCGATCTTCAAATAACCCGTAAGGCCGCTGTGCTTACGAAGGTCACCTCCTCGGAGGAGCAGGTTTGGCTGAACGTCGAGGAGCTGGAAGGCCAGCCGCTGGAATATTTAACACTGATGGTGGTGAGAAAATGAAAATACATATCATCGGGGCGGGACCCGGCGATCCGGATTTAATTACCGTGAAAGGACTGCGCCTCCTTCAGGAAGCCGATGTCGTCCTGTATACGGACTCGCTAGTCAATGACGAGCTGATTGCGAAGGCCAAGCCCGAGGCCGAAATCTTGAAAAGCGCCGGCATGTCGCTGGAGGAAATGGTGCAGCTCATGGCCGAACGGGTAAAGGCGGGCAAGCGTGTCGTACGCGTGCATACCGGCGATCCGGCGGTTTTCGGAGCGGTGATGGAGCAGGCCGCCCTTCTCAAGAAGGAAGGCATTTCCATCGAAATCGTTCCGGGGGTAAGCTCCGTCTTTGCCGCTGCGGCGGCCGTGGGTGCCGAGCTGACGATTCCCGAGCTGACCCAAACGTTAATCCTGACGAGAGCGGAGGGACGAACGCCGGTTCCGGACAAGGAGCAGCTCAAAGACCTCGCCGGGCACCACTGCACGCTTGCCTTGTTTCTAAGCGCCGCACTAACGAAGAAGGTGGTAAAGGAACTCACCGAGGCGGGGTGGAGCCCGCAAACTCCCGTAGCCGTCGTTCAAAAGGCAACCTGGCCGGATCAGGTCATCGTCCGCACAACGCTCGAACGCCTGGACGAAGACATGCGGGTGAACGGGATTCGCTCGCATGCGATGATTTTGGCAGGCTGGGCTCTCGACCCTGACATTCATGAACAGGATGCCTACCGCTCCAAGCTGTATGACCGCACGTTTACCCACGGGTACCGCAGGGGAGTGAAGGATTGATGTCCTCCGTATCTGCACAGGAGATGATTCAGTTGGAGGAAGGCGTCATCCCTGCCTTGCACAGGCAAGGTGACTATGCCGTGGTTGCCATCACCAAGCATGGGGTGGAGCTGGCAAGAAGGCTGCATGCCGGCTTTGCGCATGTCGATCTCTATTACATGAACAAATTCAGGCGGGGGGACGAGGGAGAGAAGGGCATTCAGCTGTTCGAGGGCAGCGTGCGGCTGCTCTTTCCTGCCCTTTTTCCCGCGTATAAGGGAATCATCTGCATCATCTCGCTTGGAGCCGTCGTTCGCATGATCGCACCGCTTCTCGTCGATAAGAAGAAGGACCCCGGAATCATTGTCATTGACGATAAGGGTGAGCATGTCATCAGCGTCCTGTCCGGTCATCTGGGCGGAGCGAACGAACTGACCCGCGAGGTGGCGGCGGCGCTGGGAGCAAGGCCGGTGCTTACCACAGCCTCCGATGTACAGGGGACGATTGCTGTGGATTTGTTCGGCCGGCGCTTCGGCTGGGTGTGGGAGTCGGACGAGAAGCTGACCCCTGTCAGCGCCTCGGTTGTGAACGAGGAACGGGTGGCCGTCGTACAGGAGTCGGGCGAGCCGGGCTGGTGGATCTATGATACGCCGCTGCCTTCGCATATCGGGGTGTATCGCAGCGTTCAGGAGGCTTTAGCTGCTGAACCGCAGGCCGCTTTGGTCGTCACCCACCGGCTGCTGGAGCCGTCTGAGGAACATATCCTTAGCAACGGAGTGCTGTTCCGCCCGAAGGTCATCGCGCTGGGAATCGGCTGTAACCGCGGCACCTCCGCCGAGGAGCTGGAGCAGGTCATCCGCGAAACGATGGACGAGCTTCGCTATTCGTTGCAAAGTGTGAAAGCGCTATGTACTATAGACATCAAGAAGGATGAGGAAGGGCTGCTGCAGCTTGCGGCCAAGTACGGCTGGCAGCTCATTGCCTATACTCCCGCAGAGCTGAACGAAATTGCCATAGAAGCCCCGTCGGAGACCGTGTTCCGGTTTACCGGGGCTTACGGGGTCAGTGAACCGGCGGTGAAGCGTTACACGGGGACGGACCGGCTGGCAGTTACAAAAAAGAAGTCCGGCAACGTCACCTTATCCGTAGGGTTACTACACTTTGAAGGTAAATAGAAGGAGAAGAGCGTCTTCATGGGAACAGCAGAGCATACCCGCAGACTGGTGATTGCCGGGACCGGGAGCGGGGCGGGAAAAACGACGGTGACCATCGGATTAATGGCCGCCTTGCAGCGTCGCGGGTGGAGAGTGCAAGGCTTCAAGTGCGGACCGGATTATATTGATCCGACATATCACACCGCGGTGACGGGAATTCCTTCGCGGAATTTGGACAGCTGGATGCTGGGCAAGGATGCGGTGAAGGAAATTTTCTGCAGGGCTGTCTCCTCTTCGGAGGCGCAGATCAGCATCATAGAGGGCGTCATGGGCTTCTATGACGGGAAGAACCCTCGTTCGAACGAGGGAAGCACGGCCGATATCGCCATGCTGCTGGATGCGCCGGTGCTGCTGGTGGTCAATTGCCAAAGCATGGCGAGAAGCGCTGCGGCGATTGTGAAGGGCTTCCAGGTGCTGGAGCCAAGGGCGAAGATTGTCGGCGTTTTCGCCAACAAGGTCGGAAGCGAAGGACACTACCGCATCGTGAAGGAAGCCATCGAGCAGGAATGCGGCATTCCGGTAGTAGGTTATCTGCTGAGAGAGGAAGGGGCCGAGGTGCCGGAGCGGCATTTGGGGCTGGTTCCGTCCATTGAGCGCGGGGAGCTGGACGGGTTGTTCTCGCTGTTAGCCGATCGCTTGACCGCTACGACTGACCTGGATATGCTGTGGCAGCTGGCTCTATCGGAGCCGGTTCACGCCGAGCCGGCCTTGTTTGCCTCGGGGGGAGCGATGTCCGCATCCCGAGTCCCGATCGCCGTTGCGAAGGATGCTGCCTTCCATTTTTATTACCCGGAAAATCTGGAGCTGCTGGAGGCCTCCGGTGCGGAGCTGCTGTATTTCTCCCCGTTAGCAGGGGAGTCGCTTCCTCCACAGGCGCAAGGCCTGTATCTGGGAGGCGGCTTCCCCGAGGAATTCGCCGGGACGCTCAGCGGCAAAGAGGAGGTGTTCACCTCGATTCGAGAGGCGCTGAAGGATGGTTTGCCTTGCCTGGCGGAATGCGGCGGCTTTATGTTCTTGACCGAAGCGATTGAGGATCGCGAGGGAAACCGTTACCCGATGCTGGGCATCCTGCCGGGGCATGTGCGCATGCAGAATAAGCTGGCGGCGCTCGGCTACCGCGAGGTGACCGGGGGACCCGGGAACTTCCTGCTGCCGGCCGGGGAACAGGCGCGAGGCCATGAGTTTCATTATTCGGTGTATGTACCGGACGAGACGGAGCCGCCGCCCCCTGCTTATGAAACGAAGGGGCTGCGCGGCTCGAAGGCGGAGGGAAGCCTCCTGTATAACATCGTAGCGGGCTACACCCATCTGCACTTCGGCTCGAATCCGGCGCTTCCGAAGCGCTGGCTGGACCGCTGCAGAGAAATCGCCAACCATTTAATATAATCGCTTTTCATAGCTTTCCTGCATGGCCGCTGCAACCTGACCCTCGGTCTTTCCGAGCTTTTTCGCGTGATCCGCAATGATGGCCGCGGGTTTGGGCAGCGATTCCTTCTCAGGCCATGTGGGGGGCTCCCATAGGCGGGATCTTTTCAAAGCCTTGGCACAATGGATGTAGCACTCCTCCGCTTCGACGCCGATCCCAAGAACAGGGCGCTTGCCGAACGCCTCCAAAGGCTCAAGCAGCTCAGGGTCCTTCACGATGCAAGCCCGCCCGTTGACCCGCAGCGTTTCCTCCAGCCCCGGGATGAGAAAGATCAAACCGATCCCCGGATTTTGCAAAAGGTTCTTGAGCGTATCGAATCGCCGGTTGCCGGGCCGCTCCGGAATGAGGAGATGCTTTTCGTCGATTACATGGACAAAACCCGCCTGATCCCCCCGAGGGGACACATCGCAGCTGCCGGAAGCATCGCTCGTGGCAACGAAGACGATAGGCGATCTCGATATGAAATCACGGCAGTGCCGATCAATCCGCGAGATGGTTTTGTGGTTCACAATCTCATTAGGAAAGCCGCATAATGCATGCAGCTCCTCTTCGGAACGTACCGTCTCTTTAAACAAGGCATCCATCTGTCATACCGCCGCCTCTCCGTTTCATGATTCCTTCAACCCAGGCATAACACTGCTCAAGCTGTTCGTCGCTGATCAGGTCCGACCTGTGCTCGAACACGATGTTCACTCGGTCGTTTTCCTCCATAATGATAGTTAAGTATTCTTCAATAGGCGCCAGCCGTCGGCAGGATCTAATTCCGGCAATGCTGGATAATGGTTGTGCGTAACGTTGTCACCGACACGGACATTCCACAAGTGCACCGTATAGGCGAATCGGGCATAAGTACGAAGCACGTTTTTGGCGTCGAAAAAAGGGTCCAGCCGTTCTTGCAAATAAAGCCTGCCCGTATCGAGGCACAATCGGATTCGGGGATACTTCTGCTGCAGCTCCGTGAGGAAGCCGGTTTCATATACGTACCGATTCAAAGCATCGAATTCGAGCACAGGGACGAAACGATACGTTTCACTTTTCTCGGAAAGCCATTGAAACAGCCGCTCCGTGTTCCGGGCCAGCTCCTCGTAAGAATATTGACTTTCATACACATATTCCAGCGGATCGGCAAACCGCCAACGGCTCCAATCCACCCGATCGTCCAGAATCACCGGTTTGGGATAATGAAATAAGATATAATCGGGCTTTATTCGGGTAAGATAGTCCAGCTCCTGTTGAATGATCTCGTAGGCTTCTTGCCGGATGGCGTCCTCTTGGGCAACAACCGGAGCGTCGCGCAGCTTGGATAAGCCCGAACGGAAGGGAAAATGAACGCCGATCCGGAATCCGCGTCTTTCCGATTCCTGCAGCAGCTGCCGGGTATCCTCCTCCGAGCCGAACAGGCAAGCCTCCACGCCCCAGAAGCCGTCGCGAAAGTCCCGCGCATCCTTTCTTCGGTCGAATGCTCCGTGCTGTCCGATCACAAATCGATTCTTCATCGGCTGCCCTCCATTGGCGGGTTTAGTCGGGTATGAGCTTTATTATACAATGGCTGGATTTTTTTGTGTGAAAAATAACGGCAGGAAGAGATTGGGCTTTACCTTTAACTAAACACTGGTTAATTATAGAACAAAGATAAGGCCGGACTAGGCCGGCCTCAATCAGTACAATTATTTCGTCTGAGTAACGACAGGAAACCAGCCCGGAGAGTTCATGATCGCCTGCCACAGCGGATCCGGAACAACGAGGCGCTCCTGATCCTGCGGACTCACAGTCGTGTAAATGTCGGCTTCACGGCCTTCCGTTACCTTCTGCACCCAGTCCGGCTCCATGATGAGCTCGCGTCCGAGAGCAACAAGCGGAACCCCGGCCTCAAGCGCCTTCAGGGCATCGTCAGCCGTATGCAGGGACCCGACGCCGATCAGTGGCGTTCTACCCGCAATCTTCTCCTGCAGCCATTCAACCCGTGTTTTGCTCGTATCCACGCCGCGGCGCGGTTTCGACCAGAAGTCCATCAGCGAAACGTGCAGGTAATCGAGCTCTTGATCCGCCAAGGCGTCCACCAGCTCCAGCGTCTCGGACATGGTGAAGCCCGGCGTCGATTCTTCCTCCGGCGAAAAACGGTAGCCGATCAGGAACGGCTGTTTGGCATGCTCGGCCACAACACGCTTTACTTCTTCGACAACGGCAAGAGGGAAGGCCATGCGCTTCTCCAGGCTGCCGCCCCAGCGGTCGTCACGGCGGTTCGAATGCGGGGAGAAAAATTGGTGGATCAAATAACCGTTTGCTCCGTGAATTTCAACGCCGTCATAGCCGGCTTCGATGGCCCTTCGGGTCGTTTCGCCGAAAGCGCGAATGATGTCCAGGATTTCTTGCTCCGTTAGAGCGCGCGGGAGAAGGCTGCCTTCTTTCTCCGAGGCAACTGCACTTGCGCTAACAACGTCCCCCCCGGGTACTAGAGCGCTTGGAGCCTCACGTCCGCCGTGGAAGATTTGGAGTACAGCCTTGGCTCCCTTGTCTTGGATTGCAGCTGCCAGACGCTTCAGGCTGGGCAGAAGGTCGTCGCGGTCGCCTCCGAACTCGCCCGGGAAGCCTTTGCCGTTCGGAGTGACGTAGGTGCACGCCGTTATGACCATGCCGGGGCCGGAAGAGCGGCGGGCGTAATAGCTTACCTCCGCATCCGTTACGTGACCCTCCTCGTCGGAAGAGAAGTTAGTCATCGGAGCCATAACGATACGGTTTTTCAGCTCGATTCCGCTCTTCAGCTTCATAGATTGAAACAAGGGATTGTATTTACTGTTCATTTCATGTTCCTCCATCCGAATGAGTATATAAGTGTGTAAGCCACTGGTTAGCATTTGCTTTTGCCAGCATTTTCATGATACGGCACAACTGATACAAAAACAATTACAGTTACATGGTTATCATATACGAAAAGGTAGTTAATTACAAATAAAAAGTTAAGGAGGCTTGCCTACACGTAAAAAAGCCCAGCCCTATCGTTGTTAGGGCTAGGCTTGCTGATTACGGATGAAGCATCAGAATTTCCCGAACCTCTTGCTCGGTGAGCGCCGAAAGCCTCTGCTGACCCGGCAGGGCGATTTCTTCAATCAAATGTTTCTTGCGCTGCTGGAGCTCGTACATTTTCTCCTCCACCGTTCCTTGAGCAACGAGCCGGATGACCTGAACTACGTTCTTCTGGCCGATCCGGTGCGCCCGGCCCGCCGCTTGCTCCTCCACGGCGGGATTCCACCACAGATCATAGAGAATTACGGTGTCTGCGCCCGTCAGGTTGAGGCCGGTGCCTCCCGCCTTAAGCGAGATGAGGAACAGATCGCCTTCCCCTTCATTAAACCTGCGGCATAGCTCGACGCGCTCCGCGGATGGTGTGTGGCCGTCCAGGTAGAAATGGCGTATATCGCGATAGCCCAGCTCCCGTCCGATCAGGCCCAGCATTTCGGTGAATTGAGAGAAGACGAGGGCCCGCCTGCCGGCGCTGCGACAGTCGTCGATGAGCTCGAGCAGCTGCTCGAATTTGGCTGAGCTTCCTTTGTAGTCCTGCACGAAAAGAGCGGGATGGCAGCAGAGCTGGCGAAGCCGGGTTAGACCGGCAAGTATTCGGATCCGGCTCTTTTCATCGAAGCCTTGGGTGCTAAGATGCTTCAAGGTTTCCTCCTGCAGCCGCGACAGATAAGCGGCGTACAGCTTCTTCTGCTCGGGCAGCAGCTCCGACGCCTGCAGCGTCTCGATTTTGTCCGGAAGCTCCTTCAGCACGTCGGACTTTAGCCTGCGCAGCAGGAACGGACGGATTCTTCTTGCCACCGATTCCCTCGAGAGCTCCTGAAACTGTTTCAGCGGCGGCAGCAGCTCAGGGAAAACCCCGTTGTAGATGGACCAAAGCTCCTCCAGCCGGTTTTCGACCGGAGTTCCCGTCAGAGCGAAGCGGTGGCGGGCGGTGATCTCCCTTACAGCCTGGGCGGTTTGGGTGGTGTAGTTTTTGAATGCTTGTGCTTCATCCAAGATCAAGGTGTGAAACGTCTGTTCGGCGTACCAAGCCAAGTCCCTGCGCAGCAGGGGATAGGAGGTGATAAGGACGTCCGTCTCCAAGGAATCGCGGAAAAGAGCGCTGCGTTCCTGCTTGCTGCCGTCCGCTACGACGGCTTTCAGCTGCGGGGCGAATTTGCGGATCTCGCTGAGCCAGTTGTACATAAGGGAGGCGGGGCAAACCACAAGGGCGGGCTGACCCTGCTCCCGCATCTCGCTTTGCACGGAAACCAGGAATGCAATGCTCTGCAGCGTCTTCCCAAGCCCCATATCATCGGCAAGGATGCCGCCGAACCGGTAGCGGGCAAGTGTCTTCATCCATTGAAACCCGTACGCTTGATAATCCCTCAGCACCGGAGCGAGCTTATCCGGAAGAGGAAACTCCAAGTGATCGGGGTTGCGCATATGCTCCAGCATCCGGCGAAGCGACTTCCCCAGGCGGAGGGCGCCGCTGCGGTCGTCGCGCTCCGTGAGGCGCAGCCCGTAGAAGGCGGGAACCCTGATTCCCGCTGCCGTGAGATCTCCTCGTCCAAGTCCCAGCTCTTGGAACGTCCGAAGCACCTCCTGAAAGGCATCTCCTTCCAAGGGCAGCAGTGAGCCGTCGGGCAGTCGGTGATAGCGCCGCTTTTCTTGGAGCGAGAACAGCACCTTCCGAATTTCGGATTCAGGAATGCCGGCCAGCTCGAATTGAAATTCCAGCCAATCGGTCCGTACATCGACCTCCGCCTTTAAGGTCGGGGTGATCGGGCCGCTATGGATCCGAAGCTTGACCGCCGTTGTTGCAAGCACCTGAGCGTATTTCTCCAGCATGGGGACAATCCGGTAGAGGAAGTCGTATTCCGACTCCTCTTCTTCCATGAAGTAGCCCGCTTCGGTTTTCGTGAAATTCCCGAGCTCCATCAGCTCTAGAATCCGCTGCTCCTTCTCTCCGTCGCGCATCAAAATGCGCCCTCCGTCCCGGATGCCGCCGGTCGGCTCGAGCGGATTGATAATGATGTCTCCATACTGAAATTCAAGCGCAGCCAGCAGACGCTCCCGCATCCGGTCAAGGTACAGCCTGGCCTTCAGCGGCGTGCGTACGATCCGCTCGGACACGGATTCCTCGATCCGCACGCTGCCGAGCCTCATTAGCCCGGGAACCACCTTCTCCATAAAGGGCTCGGCCTGCTCCGCGGCGATGAGAACCCGGCTGCGTCGGGCGCCTGCCAGCATGCGCTTCAGCTCGGCAACCCGGCGGCATTCCTCCTCCGGCAGCTTCATGAGTCCCCCGCCCGAAAGCACCAGCCTGTACTCCTCGAGCACAACAAGCCGCTCCAGTCCGGTCACCTCCAGCTGATAGGCCTCAGCTTGTCCTTGGACTTCCGTGAAGCGGAATTCCAGCGGCAGATTCTCTTCAAGCCAGCGGATGCCTTCGTAAGCTTCTCCGTCCTGTTCTATCTTCAAAGAGGGGGCGGCCTCCAGGCAGGGGCAGATCGTTTCCCACGCGTAAGGAGGAATCTCGACTGCGGACGGCTTCTGCGTACCGGCTTTCGTTTCCCTCTCCTGCGGTTTGCGGTAGAGCCCCTCATTGCGAACAATCTCGATGAGCTGGCGCAAGACCGCATCGTGCCCCGGCAAGAAGCTGTGAAGTCCGGGATCATATTCGAAGCCGCGGCTAACCGGAAAAGGCGTGCCCCGGCCGACGGCTTCTAGAAATTCTCTAATTCGCTGTACCGGGTACAGCCGTTTGAGACCTGCTTTCATCTCGATCCCGAGCAAAGCTTTTCCGTCTCCGTAGATAACAGGCTTGCAGATGAATTCCACCTGAAGCACCGCCCGGGTATCGAACAGCGGTCGCGCTCCGCTGGAGCGCCGCGGCTTGTGGGCGAACAGATCCAGCATACCTGCCGCCAACAGACGTTCCGCTTCCGAGCTTCGGATAGGGTCCGGGGGCGGGGCGTCAAGCAAATTCCAGAGCACCGCGGCTATGTGGGCGCAATACTTGTCATCCGGATGATACGCCGGGCAGGAGCACTCCGCGTACGCCTCGCCTTCACGGTCGAGATCTAAGGCGACCAGATACAATTCCCGCGAACCGGCTACCTCCGCTTCTTGAATCCAAGGCTCGGAATCGCAGGGCAGCAGGCTCACCTGGCCCTCACGGTAGAGCGCCTCCCCCTCTTCATAAGCAAAACGGCCGCAAAGCAGCTTGATTTTTTCAGTCGTAAGTGGAAAGCTCATGTTTCGGTTCCTTTCCGTAAGCAGCTCCGTCTTTTCGAATAACTCTATGATAACAGATCGGGGCGAAAAGGAGTATAACTGACACTATTTCAATTACAGTTAGAATGTGTTACGATACAAAAGTTAGTACATTACGAACTGATAGCAAGTCGCATCGTATTTTAGACGAATGTGATCCATACTACAAACAGTTATTACAGTGACAGAAAAAGGGATGGTGCCATATGACCGATCGTGAGCCACAAGCATTGAATTACTCCGATATTAAGCTGTCCGTGCTGGATTTAGCGCCTATTCCGCAAGGTACTACGGCAGCGGATACTTTCCGCCATTCGCTGGATTTGGCACAGCATGCCGAGCAGTGGGGCTACCACCGCTATTGGCTGGCCGAGCATCACAGTATGCCGGGCATCGCCAGCTCGGCTACGTCTTTGGTGATAGGGTATATTGCAGGCGGTACGAAATCAATCCGTGTCGGCTCGGGCGGAATCATGCTGCCGAATCATGCGCCGTTAATGATCGCGGAGCAGTTCGGAACGCTGGAATCGATGTATCCGGGACGCATCGATCTTGGCCTTGGCCGGGCACCGGGCTCGGACTTCCCGGCTACGAAGGCGCTTCGCCGAGGCTTAACCTCCGGCGGGGACGACTTCCCCGAGCTGCTCCGGGAGCTGCGGGCTTATTTTGACCCAGGCGCGATCGACGATCGTCCTACGGGAGTACGAGCGATCCCCGGCGAAGGGTTGAACCTGCCGATCTGGCTGCTGGGCTCCAGCGGCTTCAGTGCGAAGCTGGCGGGCGAGCTGGGGCTACCGTTCGCTTTTGCGAGCCATTTTGCTCCCGATTATTTGCTGCCTGCTTTGGAATTGTACCGCAGCACGTTCCGCCCGTCCGAGGTGCTGGAGAAGCCTTACGTTATGGTAGGCATGAACATCATCGCGGCGGAAACGGACGAGGAAGCCAGAAGATTGGCAACTTCCCACGAGCAAGCATTCTTGAAAATCATCCGCGGCCAAACGGGGATGCTGCAGCCTCCCGTCGACGACATGGAGCCGCTCTGGAACGAGAGGGAGAAGGCGATCATTCGCAAGCAGCTCAGCTATTCCATTGCCGGCAGCAAAGCGACGGTCCGGGACAGGCTGCCTGCCTTTATCAAGGAGACGGGGGCCGACGAGCTGATCGTGACCGCTCAGGTATATGACCATCAGGCTCGGCTGCGATCGTATGAGCTGTTGAGCGAGGCATTCGCGGAGCTCCGGGGGTAGGCTCGGAAGCGGGACCGTATTGCAATTTTCCTAGAGCCATCGGAGGAAATTTGTGGTAAACTAACCCTAACGCTGTTTAGGGGAGTCGTGAGGTTGTGTTTCAGGAGTCGAAGCCGAAGCTCTTTATCGGATCAGCCAGAGAATCGAAAAAATATGCCGCAGCCATCCATCGGGAGCTTCGGCGCTGCGCCGAAGTAACTCCTTGGTATGCGGGGGTATTCGGCCCGAACCGGTCCACCATGGAGGATTTGGAGGAGCAGCTGGATCAAAGTGACTTCGGCGTATTCGTCTTTTCTCCGGATGATGTGGTCACAATGAGAGGCAAGCGGATGCTCGTTCCGAGGGACAACACCGTTTTTGAGATGGGACTTTTCTGGGGGAAGCTTAGAAGAGAGAGGGTCTTCTTCATCGTTCCCGAGGCCTCGGGCGCAAGCTTCGAAGGGAAGGAATTGACGGAATTTCATATCCCTTCCGATCTGCACGGGCTGACCCTGCTGACATACGAGGTGCGACCGGAACAATATGATGCTGCTGTAAGCATAGCGTGCGATACCATCAGCGAGAAGATCGAGAGCCTGCGGTGTTATCAGCATCCGCAGCAGGCTTCGATGATGCATTTCCTGATTGATTTTACCAAGGAGATGCTCCGGGAGCCCGAGAGGAAGTACGAATTTCTGGCGGATGCCATCCGGATTGCTTACGATACGTCGAAGACGGGACATAAGGTAACCGGTGCAGCCATCTGGAAGGTGGATGGGGCTGACGGTCTCAGGCAGGTTGGCGGCAATATCGGACGCAACAAGTTTTACCCCTTTACCGTCAACGACGGGAAGCAGGAGGGGGAGCCGCGGGTACTCGTGGTGGATGCTTATTTAACGAGCACGCAGCAGGTCGTCCTGTATAAAAAGCATGTTGCCAACGTATATTTACTATGTTATCCTGTGGGTGAAGAGCTAGTCATTACGATCCATTTGTCCGGCAGGCATGCTACGGCTGCAGAGCTCGGGAAGCTGATGGATAGCAACGAAGGTTTGCTCAGCACAATTCATTATCTGTTTGGAGGCGAATCCACATGAACAGGAAGGGAACTGGAATTGGCATACATGGTTTTGGTAAGCTGATTGTTCAAGGCGCAGCCAGAATCGGTGAGGAATCGGTGCTTGAGAATGATAAGGTGATCGCTCCTTCGTTAGAAGGCGGAGATCAGGAATACACCGTCGTATTGAAGCGGAAGGCCCAGTATCGTAAGCCGGCTTTCGCATAGTTTATATATAGGTAAAAGGAGCCGCGGACATTTCGTCTGCGGTTTTTTTGTCGTTATTGTAAAAAAGGGGGGCTTGCGATCGACCCTGATTCTCAAATTTGCGATTAGTGGGGGGCTGGGGCTGTTTTTTCGCGCTCAAGGGCGAGATTAATCGCAAATGTGCGATTTGATGAGCCTTGAGGGGCCAGATGGCCATAGCAGTGGCAAATGTGCGATTACTGGGGGGCAGGGGCTGGTTTTCCACGCTCAAGGGCTTGGTTAATCGCAAATGTGCGATTACATGAGCCTTGAGGGGCCAGATTGGCGATAGCAGTGGCAAATATGCGATTAGAGGTGAGCGGGGTCTGGTATTCCGCGATCAGGGACTTGATTAATCGCAAATGTGCGATTAGAGGTGAGCGAGGGCTGGTTTTCCGCGCTCAAGGGCTTGATTAATCGCAAATGTGCGATTGCATGAGCTTTGAGGGGCCAGATTCGCGGGCGCAATGGCAAATGTGCGATTACTGGGGAGCGAGGACTTCGCTTCATGGTACCTACGCTAGCGGGTAAGCGGAACGCTTGCTACGATGGACTTTTACCGTTTCGGGTCGCTGCTCATACAGAACGCTTTTCCAGCAAGTTCCGGACACACCTCTATAAATTTTACAAATATTCTGACAATTGTTTACGTAAGCTTAACATTCAGCTGTTACACTAAAATCAGATACAGAATATGGGAGGCGATAACAATGGTATGGTTCTTCTGGGGAATGGTTGGGTACATCGTCCTGTCTGCCGTCATCACTTCGCTGTCCGCTCCGGCTTCTCGCAAAAAACGCAGACGCAGCAGCTCCAGCGACAGTTATGTTTCTTCAGGGGATACGAGTGGCTGGAGCTCCGGCAGCTGCGATACAGGCTCGGCCGGCAGCGACAGCAGCTGCGGAGGAGGCGGGGACGGCGGCGGGGGTGGCGGAGATTAAGGCTGCAATTGTAAAAAAGACCGTTCCACCGGCTTGGGAAAAGCAAAAGCCGATGGAACGGTCTTTTTTCGCTGTCCGGTTATCTGCTCCTTGCTTGCAGAACGCTAATCCTACGCAGCTGCCGGAGTGTGAGCGGACGGGTATATTGGCTCCCCCGGCCATTGACTCGCTTGACTTGGCCTACCCCGCCCGGACGGGCAACCCGCATGCGAAACGCCTGCATGAACCATTCAACGGGGTAAGCGATGGAGGTGCGGCCATCCGAGGTCCCGGCAAAGTTAATGGCGGCTGCATAGTTGTCACTCCTCCGGAGCCATACCGAGCCGGAGTCTCCCGGTTGAGATACGGGATTGTTTCCGCGAATCACCGTGACATTGTCGAACTGGACTGTGCCAAGGCCTCCGAAATCGCCGTAGTCGACACGCACATCGGTGTTGACGGACTCCACCCATCCGTTAACGTAACCCGAGGTGCGCCCGACCTTCTTCAGGCGTTCTCCGATGCGGTAGGCCGTTACGTGTCCGGGAACGATGCCGACCCTCGCATACTGCGGGGTGAGAAGACTGCTTCGCAGTGGTACGGATATCGCTCCGTCAATCAGATTCCCGCTG
Source organism: Paenibacillus sp. GD4 (assembly GCF_030846225.1). NCBI lineage: Bacteria > Bacillati > Bacillota > Bacilli > Caryophanales > Paenibacillaceae > Paenibacillus > Paenibacillus sp. GD4. The sequence continues at coordinate 1,462,630 of NZ_JAVCYK010000001.1, read as the reverse complement.
CGGCGAAGCTGGACGAACCGGTCCAGTCTGCCGATGCGGTCGCGGCTGGAGGGCGAGTCAGCGCCGCCGGGCTGGTACGTGGCGGTGTACCCGGTGCTGTTATTCAGATTCAGCACATGATTGTTGCTCAGCGCGTAGAGACGGCTCGACCCGACGCGCCTGACGATGAGCCCGGCGGTGCCGGAGCCGCTCGAGGTGCCGATGCTGTAGCCGGCCCTGACTGGCCGGATGCGGCGCGTGTATTGTGCAGCTGAGGCGGATGCGCGCAAACGAAACTTGGGCGTACGGACGAAACGCATCGGAATCTCTTTACCTCCCCCTGCCTGAGTGCTCCGAGGCTGCTTCCCCAGCCTAGCGGCGGCACGGCCGGAGGAATAAACGACAAGACAGGCGCCCTCCTTCGGCTTGTTCGGATTTTTATAGCCTACCCCTACACCATACACCCCGGATTGCTTCAACAGCTGCTTTGCCATACGCTTCTTTAAGCGTAACACCTCAGCAAACGTGGCCATGTTCCTATCCCCTTTTTTCATTCGGATAGAACAGTATATTACTTGTGATGAATTATTCCAGTGCATTTCCCCAGAAAAAAGGAAAAACCCCTCTCCGAAGGGAAGAGGGGCATTGGCCAAATTAGCCGATAATGGCGAAGGCGGCATTGCCGGCAGGGATCGTTCTGCGGCGAAAGAAGACACCGTTAGCATCATAGGTCCGGATGACAAGTGTGCGATTAGTCGGAGTAACGATCCGGGAGAAGACTACAACGCCGAAAGAATCAAAACGAGCGGTTTGCAGAATACGGCCGCCCACGGTACTGATGGTTGCGAAAAACCCTCTGGTATTAAACGGATTGCCTGAAGGGTCCACCCACACGACAGTGAGCCGGCGCAGCCGTTGTGTCGGCATGGCAAGACTGCGATGCTTGGACACGTTCAGCCTGGAGACAGCACCGGACGTGCTTCTTTTGGGAGGGCGCATAGCTTATCACTCCTTCGGTATATATAAATGAAGACTAGGACAGGCTGTGCAGCCTTCACTAGACTTGCTATAGTAAATGCATGCGGAGTAAGGAAGGAACGGGCGGATACAGCGGTTCAATCATCCAAATTTGCTGCGAACACGTGGGCAGGGGAAATGCGACAAGTTTATGAACAACTCTGCCGGAGCTTGGGGAAGCGATGCGTTCTACGTATAATGGAGGAAGAAACAGGCATTTTTTCAAAAGGGGGAGGTGACATCATGTGGAAAACGGCGATAGGCCGGCTGCGGTGGATCGGCAATGTCGAGGGAATCTCTTATTTATTGCTCTTATTTATAGCGATGCCTCTTAAGTATTGGGCGGACTTCCCTCAAGCGGTCAGCGTGGTCGGTGCGCTGCATGGATTGCTGTTTACGCTGTTTCTGGCGGCTTTGCTGCATGCGGCTATTGTGAAGCGGTTCTCGCTTTTGCTCGTGCTCGGAGCCTTCATCTCGGCATTTATTCCCTTCGGCACCTTTATACTGGATAAAAAGCTGCAGGCCCGTTAATAACGCATCAATCCCTTCTTCGCAGGCTGCCCCGCACAGAAGGGATTGATGACGTTCATCCGTAAAGCTAGTGATGCTTCTTCCACCAATCCCAGAACTTCCTCCACCAATCCTCCAGATCCTCATAAGGAATTTGGGGAAGCGGATGCTGGTGCCAACCGCCGCTAATCGTCGTTTCGAACTGAAGCGGTTCATGACGGAGCACCTTAGGAGAGTCATAGAGCTTTCGTTGGTACATAAAGAGCACCTCCTTAGTAGATACATTATGTATCAAAATCATTGTAAAGCATCCGTCAGACAATGGGTGTCGAATAAACGACGGCTTCCGAAAATCGTACGACAGACCTACTTGAAAGGATGGGCTTGCATCTGAGGAAGCTTTTGCATATAATACTTGATAAATTCGAATAACAGCAAAATGCAACGACGGAGAAAAGTACGCAGTGCTTCTACACAGGGAGGAATCGCCGGAGATTGAGAGCGAATCCGTAGAATACAGGCTGCCGAAGTTCGCTCCTGAGCAGTCCTTTGAAACCGGGCCCGATGAAGGCTCTGGCAAGTAGGGGGAACCGGCCGCGCCGCAAGCAAGCGTCACGGACCGTTACAGCAATGAGTGAGAAGATGCAAGCAGCATATTTGACTGCACAAGCGCTTCTAACAAGGGTGGTACCACGGCTTTTTCGTCCCTTATCCGGGATGGAAGGGCCTTTTTTGCGTTCGTATAATCGTAAACCAAAGGAGCAGAGGAGCCATGAAAGAGAAGCTGTTAGCACTTCAGGAAACGGCGCTGCAGGAGCTTTCGCAGGTAGAAAACCAGCAGCAGCTGAACGATCTCAGAGTTAAGTACTTGGGTAAAAAGGGGCCGCTCACCGAGATTCTGCGGGGCATGGGCGCGCTCAGCGCGGAGGAGCGTCCGGTCATCGGTCAAGTAGCGAACGATGTGCGCGGAGCGATTGAGGAAGTGATCGAAGCGAAGCAGGCCGCGTTCAGCGAAGCGGAAACGCAAGGGCGTTTGCAGGCGGAGACGATTGATGTGACGCTGCCGGGCCGTCCTGCGGCGCAAGGCGCAGTACACCCGCTCAGCAAGATCATTCAGGAGATCGAGGACATTTTCGTCGGCATGGGATATACGGTGGCGGAAGGACCCGAGGTAGAGCAGGATTACTATAACTTTGAAGCGTTGAACCTGCCGAAGAACCATCCGGCGCGCGATATGCAGGATTCCTTCTATATTACGGAGGAAATTCTGATGCGCACGCACACCTCGCCGGTGCAGGTACGCACGATGGAGAATATGAAGGGGCACGCTCCGGTCAAAATCATCTGCCCTGGCCGCGTATATCGCCGGGATGATGACGATGCGACGCATTCTCACGTGTTTACGCAAATCGAAGGGCTTGTGATCGACCGCGGCATCCGTATGAGCGACCTGAAGGGAACCCTGCTGCAGTTCATGCAGGAGCTGTTCGGTCCGAACACGCAAATCCGCATGCGTCCGAGCTTCTTCCCGTTCACGGAGCCGAGTGCCGAGGTGGATGTTACCTGCGCGATGTGCGGCGGATCCGGCTGCCGGGTATGCAAGCATTCCGGATGGCTTGAGATTCTGGGCTCCGGTATGGTGCACCCGCGGGTGCTGGAGATGGCCGGCTACGATCCGGAGGAATACAGCGGCTTCGCGTTCGGTCTTGGCGTTGAGCGCATTGCGATGCTGAAGTACGATATCGAAGACATTCGACATTTCTATACGAACGATCTGCGCTTCTTGAAGCAGTTCGTGCATTTGTGAGAAGAGGGAGCGTGAGCAAAGCATGAAGGTATCATACCAATGGTTGTCTCAATATGTGGACGTTAACGGATATACGGCAAGTGAGCTGGCGGAGAAGCTGACACGCAGCGGGATTGAGGTTGACGGCGTCGAAAACCGGAATAAAGGGGTTACGGGCGTCGTAGTGGGCTATGTGAAATCCAAGGAGAAGCACCCGGATGCCGACAAGCTGAACGTATGTATTGTCGATGCGGGAACAGGGGAAGATCTCCAAATCGTATGCGGTGCGAAAAATGTGGCCGCAGGCCAAAAGGTGCCGGTAGCTTTGGTCGGAGCGAAGCTGCCTGACGGGCTTGTCATCAAACGGGCGAAGCTGCGCGGCGTTGAATCGATGGGCATGATCTGCTCGGCGAAGGAGCTGGGTCTTAATGACAAGCTGCTGCCGAAGGAGATTCAAGAGGGCATCCTGGTGCTGCCGGAGGGTACGGAGATCGGGCTCAGCATTCTCGACGTGCTGGCGATTAGCGATGAAGTGCTGGATCTGGATCTGACGCCGAACCGTTCGGACGCGCTCAGCATGCTGGGCGCTGCCTACGAGATCGGAGCGATCATCGGGCGCGGAGTGAAGCTGCCGGAGCCGAGCCTTGGCGGAACGGACGGCGCGGGCCGTGCGGCGGATAAAATTTCGGTAGAAATTACGGCAAAGGACTTGTGCTCGCATTATGCTGCCCGACTCATTGAAGGCGTAAAGGTAGGCGTGTCTCCTCTCTGGCTGCAAAACCGTTTGATGGCTGCCGGCATTCGTCCTATTAACAATATCGTAGACATTACGAACTACGTCATGCTCGAGTATGGTCAGCCGCTCCATGCCTTCGACGCCGATCAGCTGGCGAACGGACATATCGACGTGCGCTCGGCCCGGGAAGGAGAAAAGCTGGTCACGCTCGATAATGTAGAACGCGCTTTGGACCCTTCGATGCTGCTCATTACAGACGGCGAGAAGCCGGTAGCGATCGCAGGCGTTATGGGCGGCTTGAATTCGGAGGTAACGGACGGCACGACCCGTATCCTGCTGGAATCGGCGAAATTCGACGGCGGCTCCGTTCGCAAAACATCGCGTCAGCTGGGCTTGCGCTCAGAAGCTTCTCTGCGCTTCGAGAAGGAAGTGAATCCCGAGGCGGTCATTCCTGCCTTGAACCGTGCGGCTGCTTTGATCGCTGAATTGGGCGGAGGCGTTGTCGCTGACGGAATCGTCGAAGCGGTAACGAAGGAGCATAAGCCGGTTCAGCTCGAGATCACGGCCGGCCGGATTAACGGATATTTGGGTACTTCGCTTTCGGTAGAGGAGATCAAAGGAATTTTCGACCGATTGGCCTTTGTTGTCGAGCCATTGGAAGGGGACGGCTTGCTGGTGCACGTGCCGAGCCGTCGGGGAGATATTACCCGGACCGTCGATCTGATTGAGGAAGTGGCTCGCCTGCACGGGTATGACAATATTCCGACGACGTTGATGAACGTAGTTACGACGCCGGGCTCCTTGACGAAGCAGCAACGCATCCGCCGTATCGTACGGACGCTAATGACCGGAAGCGGATTGCACGAAGCCATTACGTATTCTTTCACCCATCCGGATCAAATTGCAGAATATTCCGGCCTTTACCGCGAGGTCGAACCGGTATCGCTGTCCATGCCGATGAGCGAGGAGCGCAGCACCCTTCGTACCAGCTTGGTTCCTCACCTGCTCGATGCGGCGCTGTACAACCGGAACCGGAACCAGAACGATGTCGCATTGTTCGAAATTGGCAGGGTGTTTGTTACTCAGGAGAAGCAGCTTACCAAGCAGCCGGAGGAAAGATTGCTTTTGTCTGCCCTGTTGACGGGCAAACGGAGCGAGCTTCACTGGACGGGCAAGCCGGGTGATGTGGACTTCTACGATCTCAAGGGTGTACTGGAGAACGTGCTGGCTTACCTCGGCGTGAAGGGTGTCAGCTTCACCGCAGCTCAGCCGGAGGGCTTCCATCCGGGCCGTACGGCCCATATTGTTGCAGACGGCAAGGTGATCGGTGTCATCGGACAGCTGCACCCGGCCCTGCAGCAAAAGAAGGATCTTGCCGATACGTACGTATTCGAGCTGGAGCTGGATGTGCTCGCCGAGCTGGCCGACGAGAAGCTTACGTATACTCCGCTGCCACGTTATCCGGCCATCGGCCGCGATATGGCTGTGGTTGTAGACAAGAGCGTTGCGGTGGGCGAGCTGATCGGCAAAGCGCGCGAGGTGGCAGGCAGTCTGCTCGAATCCATTCAAGTGTTTGATATTTACACAGGCGAGCGTCTCGGCGCTGACAAGAAAAGCGTAGCGATCTCCTTCGTATACCGGACCTTGGAGCGTACGCTGACGGATGAAGAAGTCAGCGAGCTGCATGCGAAAGTGGTAGCGGCACTTGAGGACGGCTTCGGGGCCGAGCTTCGGAAATAAAGTCGGCATGGGCACGTCCTGCAAATTGACAGAAGTCTACAAATTGTAGAAGGAAAAAGGGTTCCCCGTATCGAATTATGTTAGATGCGGGGAACTCTTTTATGTTTTTTGCCCCGTCGAGTTATGAAAGGGGAGCATCCACAGTGAACGGTGAAGACAAAATCCGGATGACCGTCGACATTTATGGCACCCAGTACAAGCTGGTATCCAATTCCAGCCCTTCCTATATAAAAAACGTTGCAAACTTAGTAAATGATGAAATGCATCGGATAGCCGAGGCGAATCCGCGGCTTGATTTGCCGAAGCTGGCCGTATTGGCGGCGGTCAATATGGCCGACGAATGGACGCAGATGCGGACCGAGCTTGAGGCTTCGATCGGCCGGCAGCGTCAGCTGGAGCAAGCGCGTGAGGAGCTTGCCCGGCTCAATGATCGTTACGGCGCTCTGCAGCAGGAGCTTGCTTCGGCGCAGGAGCTTTACGGCGTAGCGGAAGGGGAGCTGGCCGACGTACGCGTAGCGTATGAAGGGGCAACCGCAGAGGCATCCGATTTGGCGCAGCAGATGGAGCGTCAGGCCGGACGAATCCGCGAGCTGGAAGCGGGGCAGACGGCGGACCGGGAGCGAATCGCTGTACTTGAGCAGGAGCTAGCCCAAGGGACGGAGGCTTTGCAGCAGGCGGCGGATGAGCACAGGCTGGCGCTGGAGCAAGCGGCTGACGAGCGTGCTGCTTTGGAGGAGCGCTTGAATACGCAAGCAGCGGAGGCGCTGGAGCTGCAGGGACGCATCGAGGCATTGGTGACGGCCAAAGGACAGCAGGAGCGCCGGTTGGCCGAGCTAACCGGGGAGCTGGACGGCGTACGGAAGCGCCTTGCAGAGCGGGAGCAGCAGCTGGCTGCGGCGGAGAAACGCGGCCAGGATACCGCCGGACGCCTTACGGCTTCCGAGCAGAAGGGCTCCGAGCTTGCCGGGCAGTTAGCTTCGGCGGAGAGCAGAGTAGCGGCGATTACCGCACAGCTGGAGGAGCGGGAGCAGGCCTACTTGGAGCTGAGCGAGCAGTATGACCAGCTGCAGGAGCAGTTTGGCTTGCAGCAGCTGGAGCTGAACGCGCAGGTCGAGCTTGTCGCGGAGCTTCGTACGCAGGCCGAGGCGCGCGAGGTCGTATTCGCTGAGCAGCTGTCCGCGGCGGAGGCACGCAGCCGCGAGGCGCTGGAAGCGGAAACGGCGCGCGGCGCCGAGCTGCAAAGGCGGCTGAGCGAGCTCGAGCAGGCGCATGCCGAGCAGCTGGCGGAGCAGCTCGAGCAGAAGCGGCAGCTGCAGGTGCAGCTTGGTGAGCAGGCCGAGCGCAGCCGCGTGCTGGCGGAGCGCTGCGAGACGCTCGAGCGGGACGGCGCGGAAGCGGCTGCGCGTGCGGAGGCGCAGGCGCGGGAGACCGCCGGGCTCGCGGAGGAGCTCAGCCTGCAGCAGCAGCTGTACGGCGAGCTTGAGGCGGAGCTGCAGCAGCTGCAGGAGCTGAGCGGGCGTACGTCGGCCGAGCAGGCGGCGCAGGTGAGCGAGCTGGAGCGGCAGCTGCAGACTGCAGCCGAGGAAGCGGCGGCTCGGCGCGAAGAGCAGGCGCGCGCAAACGAGGCGGCAGTGGCTGCGCTGGAGGCGGAGCACCGCCGTGCAGCTGAGGAGCAGGCTGCGCAGGTAAGCGAACTGGAGCGGCGGCTGCGGGCTGCGGCCGAGGAAGCGGCGGCTCGGCGCGAGGAGCAGGCGCGCGCTCACGAGGCGGCGCTGGCAGCGCTGGAGGCGGAGCACGTTCGCGCAGCGGAGGAGCAGGCGGCGCAGGTAAGCGAGCTGGAGCGGCGGCTGCAGGCTGCGGCCGAGGAAGCGGCGGCTCGGCGCGAGGAGCAGGCGCGCGCTCACGAGGTGGCAGTGGCTGCGCTGGAGGCAGAGCATTTCCGTGCAGCCGAGGATCAGGCGGCCCGCATGGCGGAGCTGGAGCTGCTGCTGAGCGAGCGCGAGCAGCGTCAGCAGCAGCTCGATCAGCAGCTGGCGCAGCAGCAGGCGTACAACCTGCAGCTGCAGGAGCAGCTGAGCCAGTGGCAGCGCCGCAGTGAGGAGCAGGCGGGACAGGCGGACGAGCTGCGCCTGCGGTTGACGGCGCAGCAGGAGGAGCTCGATTTGCAGCAGGAGCTCTACGACGAGCTGCAGGGGCAGCACGACGAGCTCGAGCGGCAGCTGCGCGGCGAGCAAGCCCGCGGCAGCGAGGCGCTGGCGGCGGCGGAGCAGCAGCACGCTGCGCTGGAGCGCCGCGTAGCCGAGCGCGAGGCCGAGCTGGCCGCGCTGCGCGAGCAGCTCGGCGCAGCGCAGGAGGCGGCGAGCGCGCTGCAGCAGCAGTGCGCGGCGCTCGAGCAGCGCAGCGGCAGCGCCGAGGCGGAGCGCAGCGAGCTGGAGCGGCGCCTCGCGGCGCAGGAAGCGCGCATGGCGGAGCTGGCCGCGCAGAGCGGCTCGCTGGAGGCGCTGCAGCAGCAGTTCCGCGAGCAGCAGGACGAGCTGGCGCTGCAGGTCGAGCTGTACAACGAGCTGCAGGAGCAGCTCGAAGCGCAGGCGCAGCAGCATAAAGCGCTGCAGCTGGAATACTCGCAGCAGCAGGAGCGAGCGGAGGAGGTCTACCGTGAGCTAAGCTCGCTGAAGTCCGAGTATGAGAAGCTGCAGATCGAATATAACGAGTGGATTGAGCTCGTAGAGAAGGAATAACGACCGATGAACGGACTGGATTGGGCCGCTGCGGTTCTCGTGGCGGCGGGCGTTGCCCTTGGTTTTTCACGCGGCTTGGTTGCACAGCTGGTCTCTTTTCTCGGCCTCTTTCTCGGCTATGTGGCGGCATTCATGTTTTATGATGAACTGGCGCCGGTGCTGAAGGAGCTTCTTGGGCTTTCGGAGAGTGAGACCTATAAAAAGTACGAGTTTTTGGCGAAGAACCTACACCTGGAAACCTATGTGTACAATGCCCTGGCCTTTGCTCTGCTCTTGTTCGGCGTGAAGCTGGCGCTTAGTGTGGCCGGGCGGTTTCTTGATTTGCTGGCAGCCGCTCCGGGACTGAAGCAGCTGAATAAGTGGAGCGGAGCGCTGCTGGGGCTGGTGGAGGCGGCATTGATCGTGATTATTGCCGTGCAAGTCATGACGGTGGTGCCAAATGACACAGCGCAGCGGCTATTAAAGGAATCTACGGCGGCACCGTATATTCTCGAACACACGCCCTTGATTTCGAATAAGCTGCAGGAGCTTTGGGAGAAACGGAGCGACGGCAAAACGAAAGTGTGAAGATAGCGGGGGCAGTTATAGGAAGGACCCTACGGTGTGGCTTAGCACGTATAATCGCATATCTGCCCTTGGCCGCGCCGACCATCCCAGTTTCACCCCGTGCAATCGCAAAAGTGCGATAAAGTCCCCCTCGGACCCCTGCGCATCACCGACCCCGATGGAATAATCGCATATCCGCCATTGCAGGAGCCGTACCGCACACTCTAACCCCGTGCAATCGCAAAAGTGCGATAAAATCCCCCTCGGACCCCTGCGCATCACCGAACCCGATGGAATAATCGCATATCCGCCATTGCAGGAGCCGTACCGCACACTTTCGCCCCGTGCAATCGCAAAAGTGCGATAAAATCGCCCTCGACCCCCCGCGCATCCGCGACCCGGAATCGCTCACAGCTCAAATAGAAAAGGCTAGACATCACATTTCCCCAGTGACGTCTAGCCTTTTTAGTATCCGCTGCCATCCCCTTTGAATAGGTTAGAACAACGACCTTGCCAAGGAGGGCTTTACCCATGTACCGCATTATCATCGATATTTCCGATTTCAAGCTGCATTTGCTACAAAACAACCGCGTCATCCGAAGCTTCAAGGTGGGCATCGGCATGCCGGATAACAAAACTCCCGTAGGGGAGTTTACCATTATAAACAAGGCACCGAATCCCGGCGGCCCCTTCGGCGACTTCTGGATGGGAATGTCGCATCCGCACTATGGCATTCACGGAACGAACAACCCGTCCTCGATCGGCAAAATGTCCTCCCACGGCTGTGTCCGCATGCACAATGAGGATGTAAGAGCCTTAGCTGCCATCGTACCGATCGGCACACGGGTAACGATCCGAAACTAATTGCCGGTTGCGGCAATTAGCTGACCGGACATCCCGTGCTCCGGCAGAGCGGCCAATCGAATGAGTGCGGGTGCGACCTCTGCCGGATCTTGACCGGTGGCATGCATTTCCGATTTGACCGTGCCCGGGTTGAAGAGGTTAGCCAATACGCCATGCTCGGACTCCTCTTCCGCCGTCGTGCGGGTAAGGGATTCGAGACCGGCCTTGCTGGCGCTGTAAGCGGCATAGCCGCCGGCGCCATTGCTTGCGAGGCCGGAGGTTATGTTGATGATGCGACCGTACTTCCGGGCTCTCATGTGCGGCAGCACCTCTCTCGTTGTCAGAAAAGCTCCTGTCAAGTTGATGCCGATTTGAAGATTCCATTCCGCCAGGCTCGTTTCCGCGACAGCGCCCGGCTCGAAGACCGCTGCATTGTTCACTAAAATATCGATCTGTCCGAAGGCTTCGACCGCCGATGCCACCAAGCGCCGGACGTCGGCCTCCGAGCTGATATCCGCCTGGATCGCCAGTGCCCTTCCGCCGGCAGCCGTAATTTCCGTAGCAACGACGTCCACTTTGCCTTTTCTACGCCCGGCAAGCACGACATTCGCACCCTCCGCAGCGAAAGCTAATGCCGCCGCCCGTCCGAGTCCCGTTCCCGCACCGGTGACGATCGCCGTTTTTCCCTGAAGTGTCCCGTTCCCCATCCTGCATAACCCCTTTGTTGTTAACATTTGCTCCATCTTACCAAGAAATGCCGGCCCGGGGAAATTACGAAATCTGATGGACTACATAAGAAATTCTTTTAATAAACGGCAAAAAGCCTCGCCGACAGCCGCAGCTGTCAGCGAAGCGGTAAACTTCTTTATACCATATTACTCGACAATCAATTTGGATTTCATGGTGATGTGGCCTGTTCCGCAAGGAACGTTACAAATGATATCGTAGGTGCCCGCTTTATCCGCCTTGAAGGTGCCGGACATGGTTTGCCCTTGCAGCTTGACGTTCAAGCCCTTGATTTCCACCCCGTGAATACCTTCTTTGTTTTCCAGCGTAACCTTCACGTCGGAGCCCTTTTTTACTTTATATTCCGCTTGATCAAACTTAAAGTTTGACGCCACAAGCTTCACCTCTTGGGCTGCTGCCCCAGCGGCACCGGCTGCGTTGCTGGAAGCTGCAGGAGCTGCTTCCTTCTGTCCGCAAGCGGCGAGTCCGAGCATCAAGCTAGTTGAGATGGCCAATACGATCAATTTTTTCATATGACTTCCCCTCCGTCTATCCACACCAGTTAGGTTCTTGTTCTTCTTACAATCCTAACTATAGCGCAGCGCTCCCGGAATTGCAGTGACGGGACCGTGACAGCAAGGTGAAAAAATCGTGAATTTCCGAGCCTCTCCTGTGAAATACGTCACACTTGGCCGTTCCTTCGTTCAATCTCTATGATGAAACGCTTCCTGCCTTGACCATCAGCGTCAATACGGCATACAGCACAGCGGCAACCCAGACCAGACGGTAGTCAATCTTCCTAGTGCTTCTCACGGACCATGCATCCTCTCTATAATGAACATTGTTTTCATCGTTAGGTTGAGTTCATTATAGCGCCCAATTGTGAAAAAATATCATGTTTTTTCTTAGAATTTTCTTAAAGTTTGTACCTTATTACCCTATCTCAGAAAAAAAGATCAGCAACGCGAATCGCTTCGCATTACTGATCTCCTTGGCCTGCCGTATATGCCGCCATGGTTACTTATTGTTCTCACGGCCGGTGATTCCGTGTTCGAACGGAGTCTTGACCGGGATGAACAAGTCGATGATCCCGATGACGAGGGCAGCCAAAATGGCACCGATGAAGCTGGAAGACACGCCGCTGACAATAAACTGCGACAACCAGATGACCAGCGCACTAACGAGAAAGCCTACGATCCCCCGGCCGAATGGGGTGATTTTTCTGCCAAAAACACCTTCAATGATCCATGCTGCAATCGCGATCACCAATGCTAAGAACAGGGCACTCCAGAAGCCGCCGACGGTAAAGCCCGGGACGACCCAATCCACAACCATAAGGATCAAAGCAGATACGATAAACCTGACGATATGTCCAAGCAAATGCATCCGGCGTTTTCCTCCTTCTTGTCTTGGGAAAGTTAGTGATTCTCCTGGTTCTTGCGTTCGGCCGTGCGCTGATTCTGCTACCAGGGGTGCACAGCTTAGGATGTCACTTCCTGCCTTGTTTTATGTATCCCTTGAATCGGAGGGTATTAGCGAAAGGACCTCCTTTTGGGATATAATATAAGGATAAGAACGAAAGGTTGGTCTTCTAAAGGTGACGCTTATGAAATCATATAATCAGAAAATATTAAAAACTCTCGACTTCGGCGCCGTACTGAACCGCTGTGCGGATTATGCCGCTACAAGCATGGGCAAAGCGCTGGTTGAGCAGCTGGAGCCGAGCGGTGATTTTACCGAGGTCAAACGCAGGCTTCAAGCGACGGACGAAGCGGTGAACGTGGACCGCCTGAAAGGCGGCGCTCCCTTCGGCGGCATACGCGATATTCGTCCCGCGCTGCACCGTGCCCGGATCGGCGGTATGCTGAATCCGACGGAGCTGCTCGACGTGGCCCTTACGAATCAAGGCGGACGCCGTTTGGTGAAGTTTCTCGAGGCGACGAACGACGATTATCCGCTCCCTTCCTTGCTGGAGCTGTGTGCCCTGGTTACCGATCACAAGCCGGTTGAGGACCGAATCAAGCTGTGCATTGACGAGAATGCGAACGTGATGGATTCCGCCAGTCCGGAGCTTGCCCGAATCCGGTCGGAGCTTCGCACCAGCGAATCCAGAGCCCGGGAGCGCTTGGAGCAGATGGTGCGTACGCCATCCATCCAGAAGATGCTTCAGGATAATCTGGTGACCATTCGGGGCGACCGTTACGTGATTCCTGTGAAGCAGGAGTACAGAGGTCATTTTGGCGGGATGATTCACGATCAGTCCGCTTCCGGTGCCACGCTGTTTATTGAGCCGGAGGCTGTCGTTCAATTGAATAACCGGGTTCGCGAGCTGAAGCTGAAGGAAGAGACAGAGGTTGAAAAAATTCTTCGCATGCTTACAGCGCAGGTCGGAGAAGTGGCGGATGCGCTGCTGGCCAATGTAGAGGCGCTTGGCGAGCTGGATTTTGCTTTTGCCAAGTCGGGTCTTGCGAACGCCATGAAGGCCACCCGGCCAATGATGAACGATCGGGGCTTTCTTCGAATTAAACGCGGACGCCATCCGCTCATCGCCTCGGACAACGTGGTTCCGCTTGATGTGGAGCTGGGGAATAAATACAGCACCATTATCGTAACGGGTCCGAACACCGGCGGTAAGACGGTTTCGCTGAAGACGGTCGGATTGCTGTCGCTCATGGCGATGTCGGGACTGTTCGTTCCTGCGGAGGAGGGGAGCCAGCTTTGTGTATTCGATGCGATATATGCGGATATCGGCGACGAACAGAGCATCGAGCAGAACCTGTCCACCTTCTCCAGCCATATGACGAACATCATCCGTATTCTGCGGGAGATGACACCCAAAAGTCTCGTCCTGCTTGACGAGCTCGGCGCGGGGACCGACCCTGCGGAGGGCTCGGCCCTGGCGATCGCAATACTGGAGTACATTCATAAAATGGGCTGCCGCATCGTAGCCACAACGCACTATTCCGAATTGAAGGCCTACGCGTTCGACCGCCAAGGCGTGATTAACGCCAGCATGGAATTCGATGTCCAGACGCTTCGCCCGACCTATCGTTTACTTGTCGGCGTTCCCGGCCGAAGCAACGCCTTCGCCATCGCCGAACGACTTGGGTTATCGAAGTCGATCATCGACTACGCTCGCGGCGAGGTGGGAGAAGAGGATCAGCGCGTCGAGTCGATGATTGCCACGCTGGAGGAGAACCGAATCCAAGCGGAGGCGGACCGCGAAAGTGCGGGGCAGCTGCGGCGCGAGGTTGAGCAGCTCCGGGAGCAGCTGGCCCGCGAACGGCAAAAGTTCGAGGAGCAGCGCGACCGCATGCTGGAGCGGGCAGAACGGGAAGCGGCGGATGCCGTGGCCAAAGCGCGGAGGGAGGCTGAGGAGGTCATCACGGAGCTCCGGCGCATTCAGCGTGAGGAGCGCAGCGGCGTGAAGGACCATCAGCTGAGCGAGATGAAGCGGCGTCTGAACGATGCGGTGCCGGACCTGCGGAAGAACAGCACGGCTAAGCTTCCGAAGCGCAAGCCGGATGCGGTCGAGGCGGGAGATGAGGTCCGCGTAGTGAACCTGGGGCAGAAGGGCCATGTGGTCGAGGTCGTGAACGACCATGAGGTCATGGTGCAGATGGGGATCATGAAGATGAAGGTCAACAAAGCCGATGTCGAGCTGATTAAAGCAGCTCCTGCCGAGAAGAAGAAGCAGCCCGTCCAGGCTACCTCAAGTCTGAAGCGGACACGAGACGACAATGCGAAGATGGAGCTGGATTTGCGCGGGGCTAACGTGGAGGAGGCTCTGCTTGAGGTGGACCGCTTTCTGGATGAGGCGTATCTGGCCAATTTCGGTAATGTCTACATCATTCACGGGAAGGGTACCGGCGTCCTTCGGACCGGAATTCAGGAGTTTCTGCGCAGGCACAAGCACGTGAAGAGCTACCGTATCGGCAATTACAATGAAGGCGGTCACGGCGTAACGGTTGCCGAGTTAAAATAAAATTTATTTTCCATTTCGAAACTCTTTGCACCTATCTGTCGTAATACCATGTGTAACGATCGATCGCTGAAGCCCTGCAGGCTTAAGGATAAATATAGGATCGGGAGGATTCTACGATGGGAATTTTTAAACGACTGCGTGATTTGACAATGGCTTCAATTAATGATCTGCTGGATAAAGCGGAAGATCCGGTAAAGATGCTGAATCAGTTCCTGCGTGATATGGAACAGGATATTCTCGAAGCGGAATCGGCGGTAGCCAAGCAAATTGCGATTGAGAAGAAATTCAAGCAGCAGTACGAAGAAGCGCTTGAGATGGTTCAGAAGCGCGAAGAGCAGGCATTGCAGGCACTTGAGAAGGGTAACGAGGATTTGGCCCGCCGCGCGCTGCAGGATAAGAAGGAGCACCAGGCGCGTTATGACGAGATGAAGCAGCAGTATGACGTAGCCAAGGGCAATGCGGACCGTCTTCGTCAGCAGTTGCAAGAGATGAAGGATGAATTCTCGAAGCTGAAGAGCAAGAAGGAAGTGCTGGTGGCGCGCGCGGAAGCGGCGAAAGCCCAGAAGCAGATCAATCAGGCGATGTCGGGCTTCGGTACGGACAATGGGGCTAAAGGCTTCGACCGGATGAGCGAAAAGGTGCTGCAGCTGGAAGCGGAGGCAGAGGCCAGCAATGAGCTTCGCTCCAAGAACAAGAGCCTTGATGACGAGCTGAATCAGCTCGGGAAGAACGATGGCGTCGATGACGAGCTTGCCGCTCTTCGGGCAAAGCTTGCAGCCAGAAACAAGACCGAATAAAATAGGATGGAAGGAAAGACTGGAAGGCTAGCTCCTTTCAGTCTTTTCGGTTGTAGGCCTTCGTAAGGACGAGGACGGGGGAGGTTGGATCGTATGGATGATGAGGTGGGGAAATTAATGGGAAATCCGTATGTTGAAACACTTGCTTTTTTTTCCGTGGCCGTGCTGGCTTTGGTTGTGTTCTTAACCATTTTTGAGCTGGTAACGAAGTACAAGGATTGGGATGAAATCAAAAGAGGTAATTTGTCCGTAGCCATGGCGACGGGAGGCAAAATCTTCGGGATCTGCAATCTGTTCCGGTTTGCCATTCTTAACAATGATTCCTTGATGCATTCCCTCATTTGGGCCGGTTTCGGCTTTGTGCTGCTGCTGGTTGCGTATTTTATTTTTGAATTTTTGACGCCCTACTTCAAGATCGATGAAGAGATCAAAAATGATAACCGCGCCGTAGGTTTCATTTCTATGGTCATTTCGATTTCCTTATCGTATGTCATCGGGGCAAGTGTAACCTGAGGAGGGCCTGAGCGGTGAAGTACTTATGGGGCACATTATTTGCGCTTGCCCTTGTGTTTGTGGGCTCCGGCGTATATTATTTTCTGAAATTTGCCTGATGCAGGGGGAGCCCTGTCGGCTAGGAGGAGTTTGCTGTGTCTGATCTGCATGACCAGATTTGTCCGTGGTGCCAGACGGAGATTGTGTGGGATCCGGAGCTGGGGCCTGAGGAAGCGTGCCCGCATTGTTTCAACGAGCTGGGCGATTATCGGAGCATTAGCCTGAAGCTCAAAAATTCAGGCCAAAACCTGATGCTTAGCGAAGAGGACGAGGAAGAATACGAAAGCGATATGGAAGCGATGGACGACTATGAGGAAGGAGTACAGCGGCTGCTTGATCAGCAGGAGGAGGCGCCGGAATGTCCGTCCTGCCATAGCTTTATGCTGTTCGCCGGCACCCAAAGCGCGCCGCAGTCCTTCCTGCCTTTCGTTCATGGGGGAATAAAGCAGCCGCTGCTGAAGGCCGCCTTCTCTACGAATGTCTATGTATGTCCTTCCTGCTTCAAGCTGGAGCAGATTGTGTCGGAGCCTGATCGCCTCGAGCTGATCGAAAAGCTCAAGATTCACGGTCAAGAGAAGCAACAATAAACAAATGGAAAGCACCCGCAAGGGTGCTTTTTTTCTATGTAGATAAGCATTGACCGTACCTGCGGGATTTTGCTCAGGAAGTGTGAAAGTGTAATTTTTGCAAAAGAGTGCAATAGCGCTTCCTTCGCAGGGAGACACGGTAACAAAAAAGTGTAATTGCCTGCAACTCCATGGGGACCTATAGTAGGCTCATCAATGCGAATCCAATGGGGAAGCGGTGAATGCTATGGATATGAACCGATTTACGAATCCGTCGCCGGAATACCGGATTCATCCGTTTTGGTTTTGGAACGGTGAGATGGAGGACGATCGCGTCCGAGAGCAGATTGAAGAGATGCACGACAAAGGTGTCGGCGGCTTTTTCCTGTGTGCCCGTCAAGGGATGACGGTACCTTATTTATCCAAGCAATGGTTCGATAAGGTGCGATACGCTGTTGAGGTAGCGAAGTCACTGGACATGCATGTCTGGCTGTACGATGAATATCCTTACCCAAGCGGCATTGCCGGGGGAGAAGTGGTGTTGGAGCACCCCGATGCGAAGCATAAGACATTGGAGCACAGGAATATTCGTACGGCCGGCGGACAACGATTGGATGTGGAGCTGCCCTGGGGAAGAGTGCTGTATGCCAAAGCCGCTCCCGTACAGGCGGACGGCTCCATCGACTGGACCCAAGCCATCGATGTCAAGGAGCATATCGGTAACTGGCAGGCGGATCCCATTTTTCAGAAAACAGGGCTCACCGGATACAATCAAAAGCGTTTCTTCACCTACCGAACGGTGTTTCGGCTAGTCTGGGAGGCGCCGCCCGGGGACTGGGAGGTCATGGTGTTCCAGGAGAAGGAAATCGACGATTTCAAATATTATGGGACGTTCGTCGACCCGTGTAACCGGGAGGCCATGGAGACGTTCATCCGCTTAACCCATGACAGATATGTGCCGGCTATAGGTGAGTATTTCGGCAGCACGGTCAAGGGCATGTTTACGGATGAAATCGGGCTGCTCGGGCGTATTCCATGGTCCCCTCGGCTTCCGGAGGAGTTTAAGCTGCGCAACGGTTACGATCTGCTGGAGCATCTGCCGGCGTTACTTGACCGTTCCGCCAAGGATGCGGTGAAGGTACGGTATGATTATTATCAAACCATCCACCTTCTGCTTCGGGAGTCGTATCACCTGAAGGTGCACGATTGGTGTGAAAGGTATGGAATGGAATATGTTGCGGAGGTGCCTGCGGTTCGCATGACTACGCAAAAATTCAGTCATGTACCTGGCGGCGATTCCGCGCATGAGAAGCTGGGGCGTTCGCTGGATTGGATTTTGCGCCGTTATATCGGGCACACACGCGATAACCCGAAGATGGTAAGCTCCCTTGCCCGCCAGCTGGGCCGTACCCGGAACCTCATTGAATGCTTTCACAGCGTAGGCTGGTCCATGACTTTGCAGGATGCACGCTGGATGATTGACCGGCTGGCGGCGCTCGGTACGAACTTTTTTAATTTTCACGCTTTCTATTACACGATGGACGCACTGGCGAAGCACGACGCGCCTCCTTCGCAGTTTTTGCAAAACCCTTATTGGGCGCATTTCCGCACATTGGGCGACTATACCGGACGCATTAGCTACATCATGACGGAAGGAAAGGCGAATATCCGAATGGCGTTCGTCGATCCGGTTACTTCCTACTGGACATATTTGGCCAATCCGTTTCATTCCTTTCACTTCGCAGGCACGTCCGAAGAAGAGAAAGCTCAGCTTGAGCGGCTGGTGCAGGATTGGACCGAGCTAGGTGTCAAGCTCATCCGAAATCGCTTCGACTATGATCACTTGGATCCGGAGCTGCTTGGTGAAGCGACGGTAGAAAACGGTGTGATCCGCATCGGAATCGCTGAGTATTCCGTTCTGATCCTGCCGCCGATGAGCAATATGGAGGCTGCCGCATGGGCGAATGTCCACAAATTCCTGCAAGGCGGGGGAACGGTGATCGGGCTGGGCTTGCTGCCGCACGATGTTATCGAGCCGGGCAGCCCCTCGGAGGAAGAATCCATGCAGATCTTCGGTGTGACGGAATCGCCGCGCACTCTATACTGGGATGGCCGCTTCACTGAATCACATTATTCAAATGGCGGAGCGCACTTCCTGCCGATATCCACGCAGGGCGGCATCGAAGCCGTCTGGCCGCAGCTTGCAGGGCTGCTGGAGGAGGCGTCGCCGCGCCCCGCGAGGCTGAAGCTGGCGCAGGATCCCCAGTGTTTCCTGATGCAGACAAGGTATCTGGGGGAAGGGGAAGCGGCCATTTTCATCAGTAATCAGGAGGGAGCATCGCATGACGGTCAGCTGCAGCTGGACCCTGAGGCGCTGTTTGGTGCCGGTTGCACGGGGCTTCGGGCATATGAGCTCTTTCTGGAGACCGGTGTGAGGCGGCCGATGGCGGTGAAGCACAGCGGCGAGGGGCCGTATGTAGATTTCGCTTTGGCACCTTATCAGGGCCTGCTGGTTTATGTGGAAGCTTGCTCGGAGGACGCCGAGGCACCGATTCCGCCACAAGCTCCGGATGTGATCGAACTGCAAACAGACGGTGAGTGGTTCATTAGGGCACTGCAGGATAACATCGTCCGGTTCGATGATTTGACGCTGAGGATCGCAGGGGAGCCGACAGGCAGGCCGGTGAAGGCAAAAACATTCATCGACCAGTGCGCGGATCTGGCCAAGCTGCAGGATTTCCCGGTCTCCTTTAAGCAGACCTTCGGTACTCCGCAACGGATGCAGATGAGCTACCCGCTTGATGCTGCCTATTCCGCCGAATTTATTATCAAGGAATTACCCGAACGGTGTGATATCTTCATGGACGCTAATGCGTTCCAGGGGGTTTGGAGGCTGCTGATCAACGGTCATCTGGTCACACCGGATCAATTCAAGCCTATGAGGGTCTACGACCATCGTAATGTAGGTTGCCCGGTTGCGTCATTGCTGAAGCAGGGAGTGAATGAACTGATCGTTCAGCTGACTATCGCGTCGGATTCGGACGGTGTTACGGATCCGTTTTACCTGA
This sequence comes from Paenibacillus sp. GD4, assembly GCF_030846225.1. Classification (NCBI taxonomy): domain Bacteria; kingdom Bacillati; phylum Bacillota; class Bacilli; order Caryophanales; family Paenibacillaceae; genus Paenibacillus; species Paenibacillus sp. GD4. The sequence continues at coordinate 1,443,041 of NZ_JAVCYK010000001.1, read as the reverse complement.
AGGGGAATTTCGGTGTGGCGTTCGATGAGCAGGGCCGTCAAGTGATTGGAGCTGCACCACGTTCGGTTGCGTGCCTTAACGGCGGTCCGCAGCCAGGCTATCCATACTTTGCAGGGACCATGAGCTACCGGCGGACCGTCGAGTTCGGCAAGACGCCGGAAGGCACGGAGTTTGAGCTCAGCTTCGCGGATTGGGATCCGCATTTCCATGACTGTGCGGAAGTAATAGTAAACGGTCATTCCTTGGGCGTACGTCCATGGACACCTTACCGATGGGCCGGTTCAACCGACTGGCTGCATCAGGGGGACAACGAGCTGGAGATTCGGGTGACGAACACGCTGATCGGGCTGCTTGAGGGCTTGACCTTCGACTACGAGACGCACACGCTGCAGAGGATTCAAGGTTAGCTCCATGAACAGAGCCAAAGTCGGATTGCAAACAAGGCAGTCCGACTTTTTTAAATTGCGGGAAAATGGAGGCTCTTAAGGTGAGGTACAAAAAAGGTTAGTGCGTGCAAAATAGTGTAGTCCGCGTCGCGGCGGGCTGAAATAGCGATCGGGCATGGCTTCGAGACCAGAAAACACAAGGCCGGACGGTAACAAAAAAGTATAGTTGAGGGCAATGAAAAGATGCTTTACCTTGAAGTCATGGAAGCCGTGCAGGATCACGGCACGCAGCGTAAACAATCTTAGGCTGACTTCATGAAGAAAGGGGATGTGCACATGCCGAAAGTCGATTCCTCCACTACATCCGGATCCTTGTCAATGAACCGACGTTCATTGAACCATGCGAAGGGCAGATCGCGTATCTGGTTTGATCTCAAAAGAGACAGGTACTTATACCTGCTTGCCTTGCCGGGGCTGATCTTCTTCCTGATATTCAAGTACGTGCCGATGTGGGGTGTGATCATTGCCTTCCAGAACTATTCACCTTATGTAGGTGTGCTTAAGAGCGAGTGGGTAGGCTTCGAGCACTTCGCCAAATTTTTCTCGAATCCCGAATTTATGCTTTTGTTTCGCAATACGATGGCCATCAACCTGATGAGCTTGACACTGTTCTTCCCGCTGCCGATTCTGCTGTCTCTTCTTCTGAACGAGGTCAGATCGGAGGCGTACAAACGATTCGTTCAATCGATCGTTTATATGCCGCACTTCTTATCGTGGGTTATCATCGCCGGATTGACCTTCCTGCTCTTCGCCAAGGGCGAGGGACTAGTCAACAAGCTGCTGGAGGCAGGCGGCTTCGAGCGGATGGACTTCCTGACGAATCCCGACGGCTTCTGGTTCATGCTTACCGTGCAATCGATATGGAAGGAAGCGGGCTGGGGCACGATCATCTTCCTCGCGGCGATTGCAGGCGTAGATCCGCAGCTGTACGAAGCGGCAAGAATGGACGGCGCCGGCCGAATTCGCCAAATGTGGCACGTGACGCTGCCTGCCATCCGCAACGTCGTTATCATCCTTCTCATTCTGAGGCTCGGTCATATGATGGATGTCGGCTTCGAGCAGGTGTTCTTGATGTATAACGGAGCGGTGTCCGAAGTGGCGGAGGTATTCGATACTTATGTATACCGGGTTGGTATTCAACAAGGTCAGTTCAGCTTTAGCACAGCCGCAGGCTTATTCAAGTCGATCGTAGGACTGGTGCTGGTTGTAGGCGCGAACAAATTAGCGAAAAAGATGGGTGAAGAGGGCGTGTACTAAGACAGTCGCCCGCCAATTTGACACAGTAAGGAGGAATTCCCATGATTAGCTCCAAAGGAGACCGGATTTTTGGCGCGATCAATATCACTGTACTCGCCATCGTAGCTATGGTGACGTTCTTCCCGGTGTACTATGTGTTCATCGTATCGTTCGTCGATCCGGTTGAATATATCACCAAACCTTTCATTCTTTGGCCGGAGACATGGTCTCTCGATTCGTATAAGTACCTGCTCTCGACCAAGTCGTTCGTCGGGGCGTTATACAACAGTACGTTTTTGGCTGTCGTCGGTACGATTTGCAGCTTGATCGTTACCGCTGCGCTTGCGTATTCTTTATCAAGAAAGCGCTTGCGGGGGCGCCGGACATTTCTTATGCTGATTCTATTTACGATCTTATTCAGTCCGGGCATCATCCCCCATTATCTGCTGGTACGCGACCTGCATCTGATCAACAGCATTTGGTCGCTCATTCTGCCCGCCTTGGCGAGCGGCTGGAACGTCATTCTCATGAAGGGCTTCTTCGACAGCCTTCCCGTCGAGCTTGAGGAATCCGCCGCTATTGACGGATGCAACGACATCTCGATTTTCTTGAAAATCATCCTGCCGTTGTCCTTGCCTTCTCTCGCTGCCTTCGGATTGTTCTACGCGGTGGGCTATTGGAACCAATTTTTTAATGCGCTGCTTTACTTGAACGATCCGACCAAATGGCCGATTCAGGTATTACTGCAGAACCTGCTCATCTCATCGTCCAACAGCGAGTTAACCTCCGATGTCTTCGTGAAGGCCCCGCCGACGGAGACGCTGAAGATGGCTGCCGTTATTATCGCTACCGTGCCGATCCTCCTGGTATACCCGTTCCTGCAAAAGCATTTTGCCAAGGGTGCCATGGTTGGCTCGGTTAAGGGATAATGATATATACAATTTCATTAAAAGGAGAGGGTCTATCAATGAAGTATGCAAAAACGTCGCTTAGCCTGTTTCTGGCACTTTCGACGCTGCTTGCCGCTTGCGGCCAGAGCAGCACACCCCCGGCAGCGAGTGGGGATGCAGCAGGACAGGCGGAGGCTCCTGTCGAAATCAGCGTAATGGTTCATTTCCTGACACAGCAGCCGATGGCTGAGGACAATGCTGTGAAGCAAGCGATCGAGAAGGCAACGAACAGCAAGCTGAAAATTCAGTGGGTTTCTTCCAACAACTACAATGATAAGCTGAACGTGACACTGGCTTCCGGAGACCTGCCTGACCTGACATACATCGGTGACCCGTTCTCGTCGGTATTTCGCAATATGGCGGCCCAAGGGGCATTCTGGGAGGTTGGTCCTTACATCAAGGATTACCCGAATCTGGCGAACGGCATCCCGAAGACGGCGTGGGAGCTCACCAAGATGCAGGACGGCAAAAATTACGTCATTCCAAGACCGCGTCCTTCCGAAGCGGATTCCTTCTTCGTGCTCCGCAAGGATTGGCTTGACAAGGTGGGGATGAAGGTACCGACGACCAGCGATGAGCTTTATCAGGTGATGAAAGCCTTCACGGAGAAGGATCCGGACGGCAACGGCAAGGCCGATACCGTAGGCTTCGCCGCCAATACGGACTCGAGCAGCACCGCAAGTCCCTATGGCGTGCTGGGTCATATCGACAGCATGTTCACCGGTGTCAACGGAAAATATAAATGGACCAATAACCAAATGACGCATATTGCGCTGCTGCCTGAATCCCGCAAAGCGCTGGAATTCGCCGTGAAGGCCTACCAGGAGAAGCTGATTCCGGCAGACTTTGCATCACTGAAAGGCACACAAATCCGCGATATGTTCGATGGCGGCAAGGCAGGCATCATTATCGAAAAAGCCGGAACGATGAAGGATCACTTCGACAAGCTGAAGAACGTCGATCCGAGCTTCAAGGAAGGCGATTTCTATCCGGTAACGAATATCAACGGCTATAATCCGAAGGGTCCCGGGTTCGCCGGAGCTCTGGCCATTTCCAAGAAGGTGCCTGAAGCCAAGATGAAGCGCATTCTGAAGGTGCTGGATACTTGGATGAAGCCGGAGGTGTTTGCCTATAACACGTATGGGCTGGAAGGCGTTCATCACACGGTGAAGGATGGCCAGAAGGTACTCAATACGGAAAAGCTTGCGGCAGATAGTGTTGCTGACCTGAATCAAATTCTGTATGTTGCCGATCCTTACGCCAGCTCGACGAAGCCCTCCTTCCCGAAGGAAGTTAACGAGCTGTATGCGAAAATTCAAGACGAGCGCGCGAAGTCCAGTGTGGCGGACCTTACCACCGGCCTCTACTCGCCGACGCTGCAGAAGGCAGGACCGGAGCTTGAGAAGAAAATCGCCGACCTGAAAACGAAGATTATCTTGGGCCGCGAACCGATGACAGCATGGGATGACCTTGTCTCCAAGCTGAAAACGGATGCCGACCTGCAGAAAATCAGCCAAGAGCTGACGGAGGCTTACAAGAAGCGGATCGGCCAATAATAAGAGCAAGCAGCTAGAATCTCAAGAAGCGGCAGGTATTGGCCGGAGGCGGATCTCAAGGATCTGTCTCCGGCCTGCGTATTTTACCAAGGAATCCGCCGGTTAGCATTGACAGGGGGCGGACATGTCTTCATCATGAAGCTAAGCCTTCCCCCTCGGGCAAGGCACAACAGCAATGAAACGGAGGACACCACATGCTGCAGACCCTAAGAAGCTGGCTAAGAATAGGACTGGAAAGCAGGCGCTCCAAACGTTTTTTCTGGAGGAGCCTAGCCTTGTTTCTGCTGGTTACCTGTATTCCGGGCATGATTACGGGCAGCATCATCTACTGGGCCTCAACAAATCAGGTCGAAAGCGAGCTTCAAAAGCTTCATGAAAAACAGGTTCAGCAGCGGGCGGGCAATATTGATGATCAGCTGTCCTATATGGAAATGCTGTTCACCCAATGGGCGTTTGACGCACAGTTCGATAACAAGCTGAAGGAGCTGGACTTTGTATATAACTATCAACAGGTGCATGACATTTATCGGACGCTATTCATCATGGAGGGCGCGCATCCGTTGATCTCCAGGGTAGAATTGTATCTAAAGCATCCGTACCCGCTGATTTTTCAGAAGGATGTTTACTTGGATATCAGCAATGCGAAGGTAAGTGAGCGTTTTGAAGCTTTATTGCAGCAGACCAAGTTTGCCTTCTGGACGGAGCACTACGAGCGATTCGACGGAAAAACGTGGGGCAAGCCGTCCCTTGCATTAGTGAACAAGGTGCCGGGAGGGAGCACGGAGCCCCTCGGGTATATCATTACCACGGTAGACAAGGCGAAGCTGAATAAGCTGCTGCAAACCTTGACGCCTTATAGCGACGGCACCACCTTCCTGCTGTCGGCAGGAGGGGAGCGATTCATTGTTCAAGATGCGCAGCAGCAGAGCGGACTTGAGCTGGCTTTAAGGGAGGCGATAACCAGCGGCCGGCAAAAGGGCGGTTCGTTTCTTTTTGACTATAACGGCGCGACATATTCCGTGTCCGTCGGCAAGCTGGCACGTATCGGCGAGGAGTGGACCTACGTATCCGCCGCTCCCTTGACGGCCGTCACCGCACCGGTGCTGTTCATCTCCAAGCTGATTCTGTCGATCAGCGGAATCGGCTTCATCCTGGCGCTGCTGCTGTCTCTCGGCGCTTCCTACCGGTTGTATACGCCGATAGGCAAGCTTGTCCGGCTGCTGCCGAAGGAAGAGGGTCACCGGGATGAGTTCGAGCAAATCGAGCGGCAGTGGCAGGATCTGACGAATGAGCGGGAGACGCTGCAGGGCCGACTGAAGACACAGCTGCCGCAAATGCGCGAAGGCTTCATGCTGCAGCTGGTACAGGGACATTTGTTCTCCATGACGGAAAAGGATATCAGGGAACGTCTGCTGCATTACGGCTGGGAGACGGAGGGAAAGCAATTCGTCGCCGTGCTGATTCAGCTTGGCGGATTTTCCAGTCAAGTAGGGCGGTTCAAACATGGCGATGAGAGCCTCGTTACCTTCGCCGCGGCGAACATTGTAACGGAGCTGTCCGATTCGCTTTCGTTTCAGCTTCTGAATTTTCATGACCTGACGATTGGGCTGCTGGTAGCTTTTCCGGAAGAGATGACCGTGAAGGAGCAGCAGACTACCTTGAACCGGATGGGAGAGGAATGGATTCAATCCGTCGGCCGTGTGCTCAAGATGCGCATGACCATTGCGATCAGCAAGCCTGTTGCTAACGTGAAGCATAGCCCAATGCAATTCGAGGAAGCGCGTCATGCGCTTAGCTACGCGGACCTTAGCTCGGAGAGCCAGATCATCGATTCCGAACGGATTGGCAAAAGCAATTCGGCACTGGAATTCCGATATCCCTTCGCGCTGGAAACGGAGATCATCAACGCCGTCCGCATTGGGTCTGAGGAGGAGGCGGCCCAGCTTATCGAGCGCTTCCTTAAGGAGCTGACGCAGGATGGAGCGGCGAAGCTAGTTTTGCAGCAAGGGATGATGCAGCTGCTGGGCAGTCTGCTTCATGCCATGCTGCATGCGGGGATGAATCCGATGAAGCTCTTTGAAGGCGTGAATTTGTATGAGCAGCTCGGTGCCTGCAACGAGCCGGAGGATATTCTTCGCTGGTTCCGAAGCAAAGTCGTCGGTCCTTTTGTTCATGAGCTGATCAGCAAGCAAGATTATCATTTGAAGCAGATGGCCGAGAAGACGATCATGCTAATCAGGGAGCATTATATGAGTCCCGGCTTATCCCTTGAATGGTGCGCCGATCAATTCAATACAAGTCCCTACACGCTCAGCCGCGTGTTTAAACAAATTACCGGCGTCAATTTCATTGATTTCGTAACGAACAGGCGTATGGAGAAGGCTAAAGAGCTGCTCCGCGAAACCGATATGAAGATTAACGATGTGGCGGGGAGCGTGAGCTACCAGCCGACGTATTTTCATCGGATTTTCAAAAGATATGAAGGGATTACACCTTTGCAGTACCGTGATTTGCATCAGGATAACTAGAATTTGCTGGGATATTATTCCTGTCGGACATGATTTTTGCGCTTTTGGGTAGCTTAACTAAGACATTACATAGATAAGGTGAGAGCGCATGCATTCCGATTCGTCAACGAAGCATTTTCCTCATAAATGGATTCAGGAAAACAAAAGCAAGCATGAATGGCTTCAGGTAGACAAGAAGGAAGAAAAACCGGCTAAAGATAATCATCCGCTCGACGGCCAATCCCGGCTGCTGTTAACTGTGCACGGCTTGTGCGCCGTGGCCAATGCTTTATCCGGTACCTTCGTCAACGTATACCTTTGGAAGGCAAGACATGATTTTGCCGTCATCGGCTGGTTCACGCTAATCCATCACTTGACGATGGCCTTCACGTTTTGGATTGCGGGCAAGTGGGTTAAGGAGCATAACAAAATGAACTGTTTGCGCGCCGGCGTTGCGGTTTCGGCCTTGTTCTATTTGCTGGTGCTCTGGTTTGGGGACAAGGCTGCCGACAATTACTTGATTCTGGGCGTGGTACAGGGCTTAGCGTCCGGATTTTTCTGGCTTGCCTTTAACGTCGTCTATTTCGAAGTGACGGATCCGGACAATCGGGACCGGTTCAACGGATGGGCCGGCCTGTTGGGTTCAGGGGCAGGGATGGTGGCGCCATGGGTATCCGGCTACTTGATCGTGCATATGCAGGCGGCAAACGGTTATCGTCTGATTTTTACCATCTCGCTCAGTGTGTTTGTCATTGGAGTCATTATCAGCTTCTTCTTGAAAAAAAGGAAATCGGAGGGCAGGTATGCATGGCTGCATACCTGGACCTGCCTGCAAAAGAAGAATACGGCTTGGCGGACGGTCGGACTGGCGCTGGTGGCGCAAGGGGTTCGGGAAGGAGTATTCGGGTTCATGATCGCGTTGCTGGTGTACGTTCACACGGGCAGCGAGATGAGTCTGGGCAACTTCTCCCTAATTACCTCGGCGGTGGCTTTAATCAGCTTTATGATCATCGGCCGGGTGCTGAAGCCGCAGCACAGGAAGGTGGCCATGCTCATCGGGTCGGCGGCCATGGTTATCGTGATATTGCCCTTCTTCTGGAAGGTCAATTATTGGACGCTGCTGACCTTCGGGATTGGAGTGGCCTTGTTCTTCCCGCTGTTCTCGATTCCTATGACCTCCTCGGTGTTCGACCTGATCGGCAGCGATGAGGAAAGCGTGAAGCGCCGCGAGGAATATGTGGTCATGCGGGAGCTCGCTTTGAATGCCGGCAGACTTCTTGGTACGGCCGTGTTCCTCATCTTCATCGCTTGGGTAAAGGCGCCGGCCGCCATGAACTGGCTGCTGCTCTTCATCGGAAGCTCGCCGCTGGCAGCCTGGTTCTTCATGAGGAAGGTGCACGCGCGGAAGCGGGCGGAAGCAGGGTGAACGTAAAAAGGGGCCGAACCTCAAAAGCAGCATTTCTACTTTTGGGTTCAGCCCCTTTTCGTGCCTTGAAAGGAAGAGGGAAATTCCCCTCTACATCTTGTATTGATTGATCACCATTCGCAGCTTGTGCGATACCTTGTTCAGCTCGTCGGCTGAAGCGGCGATCTCCTGCATGGAAGCCAGCTGTTGTCCTGCGGAGGAGGAGACATGCTGGGCGTTATCCGCGGAGGTGCGTGAGATCCCGACCATCTCGCCCATCGAAGCGGTAACCTGCTCCGTTCCGGCAGACATTTGTTCCGCGGCCGCCGAAACCTCTTGAATCTGTTCGGATACCTGCTGTACGGAAGAGACGATATGCCCGAGCATGGTGCCGGCCTGCTCAATCACCCGCTTGCCCAGCTCAACCTCCTTCACCCCGGATGACATTTTCGCAATAGCTCCTCCCGTTTGCTCCTGTATTTCCCGAATGAGCTCCGTAATTTGACGGGCGGAGGATTTCGTCTGTTCAGCCAGCTTCTTCACCTCGGAGGCGACGACCATAAAGCCAGCGCCGTGCTCGCCTGCCCGAGCGGCCTCGATGGAGGCGTTCAGTGCCAGGAGGTTCGTATGAACCGCAATTTCGGAAATGACGCTTATGATGGAACCGATCTCCTCGGAGCGGGCTCCGAGCTGCTGCACGACAGCGGCCGAATCGCCCACCGTCACATGAATGTTATTCATTTGCCCGATGGCTTGCTGGAGCGCATTATTGCCGTGCAGGGCTTGCTGCTCCGCTGCCGCGGCAGCCTCCGCTACGGTGGTGGAGGTCTCCGCGATCCGCTGAACGCCAATTGCCATTTCTTCCATAGCGGTGCTTGTTTCTTCGGCCCCCTTCAGCTGCGCATGGGCTCCTGCGGCAACCTCTTGAATGGCGCCGGAGATTTGGTTGCTCACCTCGGCGGAGGCATGAGCGTTGCGTGTGAGAAGCTCCGCGGCTTCGGCCACCTGCTCCGATACCTGCTGGCCGGTTACTATCGTAGCCCGGAACGTATCGGCCATCAGATTGAAGGAGGCGCCTACGATGGCAAGCTCATCCTTCGATCTCAATTCCACGTGGGTCGAAAGATCGCCCTGCGCGATTCGCGCAGCAGATGTTTCCAGTGCGCTAACCGCTTTTAACACGGATAAATAAAATGAGATAAACAAATAGATGACCGCGAGCAGAACAAGGACGGTTACGACGACCAAGGTTACCATTTGTGCATTGGCCAAGTTCACTCGGAGCTCCAGCAAGTCTCGCAAAAGCTTCAGCTGAGACTCGTAATGCTTGTACGTCTGCTCAACGGCGGCATGTAAGCTCGTGTAAGCTTCCTTCGGGGAAATCGACACCGTGGAGGTCAAGGTCACTCTGGCGTCGATGAATTCCATCAGCTTTGCGATCTCCGAGTCATTCGCCGAGAAGGCTTCCTGGAGCTTTTCGCCCTCCCTGGAATAGAGCTGAGCCGTGATCTCATTATTTGTTTTGATGGTATCCGATGTGGTTTTGATTTGATCAAGCAGCGTGGTAAGCGTCCTCTTATCGGCGGTGCTAGGCGTCTTCATGCCTGCGTAAGCCATGGTCAAGGCACGGGTACGACCTACACGATCCATGAGTAAAGGCATCTGCTTCATAGCGGAATCCATCAAATAATAGCTGCCGAGCTCGTTATCGAGCACCAGACCGGAGGTGTTCGTAATATGGGTAAGCAGAGACCGGATATCCGTCATGATCGCACTATGCTGATCCAAGCTTTCCTGAGAAGCGAGCTCAGTGCCTTTGTCCTTGAGCTCCTGCCATTTTTGCTTAATGCGGTTCCAGCGGTCATTCGTCTGGAGGTCTTCCCCCAGCTCTTCGTTCGTCCGTTCAACCGAAGAAAAGGCGATATCGATCGCCGCCTCTGCTTTGGTCAGCTCCTCCTTAAGAGAAGCATCGCCGAGAACGATACCGCTCACAAGCGCGCGACGTGTATCTATCGCGTATAGAAAATCATTCAGCTGCTCCGCGTACGATACACCCACCAGTTCATTCTTGATGTGGGCTGCCTCTTTGGATGCGTCGGAGTATTGTAAAATGGCCAACAGCAGCATCGGAACCGTAACGATGAGCCCGATCACGATAAACTTATGAACATACTTCAACCGGTTCATCAAAGCCTCGCCGGGAGTAAAGATGGCCCCAAATCGGTCAATGGAGCCTTGAGGTACTTTTTTGGACTTCATATGGTAGATCCTCCGTTTTATGTAGGTAATTGAACGTTTATAAAGCTGTGCATCAACCTCATTTCAGAAAAAAGTATTGTAATTTGTGTCTTTATACCTATGGTCAATTAACAGTATATACACAAAAGTAGGAAAAAGGTAGTGGCTTAACAGGGACTTGCCCTATTAATCAAAGCGATGAAAAAATGTTGGAAAAATAACATCGGACATGTTGCATAAATATACAAGTAAATGTATAATAATGAGTGTAGTCCTAAATGACATTATGTACATTGGAGCGTGGAAAAAGCATGAAAATTGCACTGCATAACGAGCTGCCGGCCCCTGAGCAATTTCAGCGGCTGATCCAATCCATTTCCGAATCGGATGTTCCTGCAGATGCAGCAAAATATGATATCTATAAAGAGAGCCCGCATGTCATTGCCGCTTATGATCAGGAGCAGCTGGTTGCCCTGGGACGGCTGGTTGCGAGGGGAGAAGCAGCTTCCGAGCTCGAATTTGCCGTATCCCCGAACTATAAGGGACGCGAGATCGAAGAGAATATGAGAAGATTGCTTCAGATTAGATCATTAAAGGTTTAGGCCGTAAATCATATACTATGCAAAGTCCTTTGCCCCGGGCCCGGAGTGAAGGACTTTTTTCGCTAGGGGAGCCGTTTAATTTTTTTTTGCCAAAGACAGGCTGCAGGGTGTAATATGTAGGAATAAGCTTTGGGATCCGAAGCTTGCAGTTCCAAGTAATTTACCAAAGGAGCGTATCAGACGATGGAACAATTTAAGATGAAGATTATTGAGCTGCTGAAGGAAGACGCGCGTCGTACCCCTGCACTTATCGCAACAATGCTCGGGGCGTCCGAGGCGGAAGTGGCGGAAGCGATTGCCGAGCTGGAGGAAGCGAACGTAATCGTCAAATACGCTACCGTCGTCAACTGGGCCAAGGTGGATAATGAGAAGGTCACCGCCCTGATCGAAGTACAGATAACCCCAGAGCGCGGCCGCGGCTTTGATGCCATTGCGGAGCGCATTTATTTATATCCGGAAGTGAAATCGGTCTATCTGATGTCCGGCGCTTATGACCTGCTCGTCGAGATTGAAGGGAAGACGCTGAAGGAAGTCGCTTCCTTCGTATCCAATAGGCTGTCCCCGATCGACCGGGTGCTTTCCACCAAAACGCACTTTATTTTGAAAAAATATAAACAGGACGGCATCACCTTCGAGGACCACGAGGACGACCGCCGGCTCCTCATCTCACCGTAAAGGAAGCTTGATAACATGCTAGAGCAAAAACAAAGTCAAGGTATCTCGTCCAGATCGATGTCAGGTTACTTGGCCCCGCTCGCCAGGGCGATTCCGCCATCGGGCATTCGGAAATTTTTTGACTTGGTCAGCGCAAGCAAGGATATTATTTCCCTCGGTGTAGGGGAGCCGGATTTCAGCACGCCGTGGCACGTTCGGGAGGCCTGCGTGTATTCGCTCGAGCGGGGCAACACGAAGTATACGCCTAATGCGGGGATGCTGGAGCTGCGTGAAGCCATTGCCGAATATTTGTACGATTCGTTCCAGCTGCTGTATGAGCCTTCCGATGAGGTGCTGGTCACGGTCGGCGGCAGTGAAGCGATCGATCTTGCCCTGCGCGCCTTGATCGCCCCGGGGGATGAGGTTCTCGTTCCGGAGCCCTGCTACATTTCCTACAGTCCGATTACCCGGCTTGGCGGCGGTGTGCCGGTAGGTATCGAAACCTTCGCCAAGGATCAGTTCAAGCTGACCGCAGAATCATTGAAAGCTGCAATTACACCTCGTTCCAAGGTGTTGATTCTCTGCTACCCCAGCAATCCGACAGGCGGCATCATGACGTATGAGGACTGGGTGCCGATCGCTAAGCTTGTAGAGGAGCACGATCTGATCGTTATCAGCGATGAAATCTATGCCGAGCTCACCTACGAGCAGAAGCATGTGAGCTTCGCTTCCCTCCCCGGCATGAAGGACCGGACGATTCTAGTCAGCGGCTTCTCCAAGGCGTTTGCCATGACCGGCTGGCGGATGGGCTATGCTTGCGGGCATAAGGATATTTTGTCGGCGATGCTGAAGATTCACCAGTATACGGTGATGTGTGCACCATCGATGGGGCAAGTGGCGGCGCTGGAGGCTTTAAGGAACGGCATGGACGAGAAGGATCGCATGGTGGAATCGTATAATCAGCGTCGCCGGTTGGTGGTCAAGGGCTTCCGGGAGATTGGGCTGGAATGCCATGAGCCGCAGGGCGCGTTCTACGCCTTCCCATGCATCAAGTCTACAGGCATGACATCGGAGGAATTTGCAACGAAGCTTCTTTATGAGGCGAAAGTCGCAGCCGTTCCCGGTGACGTGTTCGGACTCGGGGGAGAAGGGTTCCTTCGCTGCTCCTATGCCTATTCGGTCAATCAGCTGACGGAAGCGATCGATCGGATCGGAAATTTCCTAAAAAAACTGTAAATTCGACAAAAAAAGTCATTTCCATTCTTCTAAAAAACTGGTATCTTTATGATATAAGTTTCATATATTAATAGTTTTTGGGATAAATATATGGGGCTTATGATTCTAAAGCTACAGTGGGAGGGATGCAGTCATGGCTTTTCCGGAATACCAGCTTCGCCAGTATTTAAATATCGGATGGATTCGCGAGAAGGAAGATCAAGCCAAGTGGGTTTTTGGTAAAAGAAAACGCACCTCATCTACCCTGTCTTTGGAAGACGATATTTACAATTTGCGGCTGGAAATGGAGCGACTCGTGAAAGAAGGCTACAGTCTTACCTCACACAAGGTCGTCGAAATCAGCATGATATTAGATAAAAAGATTAACGAATATATGAACGCGAACAAGAAGGACCGATGAACAATCGGTTCTTTTTTCTTTGCGGGGGAACGAGGCGGAGTCATTGTCACTGGAAACGTATGCTGATCGGATTCGCCGTCTTCCGGAGACGGGGAAGCTGACGAAGGAGGATTTGTTAGTCCCCGAGTTTCTGCTGGAGCAGGAGGGGGAGCTGTCGATGTATTACGCCCCGCACAACGAGGTGGTGAATGAGGGCGCGCAGCTTGTGCTGATCGGCATCACCCCGGGGTGGACGCAGATGGAGCTTGCTTTCCGGTCCGTGCGGGATGACCTGCGCAGCGGGAAGGTTACCCTGCGTGAAGCGGAGGAGCGGGCCAAGAGAGCAGCCGGGCTGGCCGGACCTATGCGCTGCAATGTAGTGCAGCTGCTCGACCGGTGCGGAATGCATACCGCAATGGGCTTGTCTTCGACTGCATCATTATTTGAGGAACGGCGGGAGCTGCTGCATACGACGGCGGTGATCAAATATCCGGTTTTCGTTAAGGGGGTAAATTATACCGGCCACCAGCCCCCTGTCGGGCGATCGGCGCTTTTGCAGCGGTATGCTTACGAGGTGCTGCCGACTGAGCTGAAAAGGCTTCACAAGGTGAAGCTATGGGTACCAATGGGTCAGGCGGTATCCGAGGTGCTTACCGAGCTGGCCGAGCGCGGGGTGGTGGACAGGGAGCGTTGTCTGCTCGGGTTCCCGCACCCTTCCGGCGCCAATGCGCACAGGCACAAGCAATTGGAGGAGAGGCGGGAGGACTTCACGTCCCGTATTCGGAAGGTATGGCCGTAAGCCGGCTATGCTTTCCGCAAAGGTTCACATTTTCTTACTTTGATACCAGCCCCCGTTCTATGCTATCATCTAATGATAGAGAAGATGTAGGAGGGGAAGAGAACTGTGAAAGGTAAGCTGCTTCTTGTATCTCTGCTGATGACGGTTATGCTTGCGGTGGCCGGCTGCGGCGGCGGTCCGAAGCCCGATGTGGCGATTTTCATGATGTCCTCCAAGGGTATCCCGAACGAAGTGGGCGATAAGCTGCAGCAATGGCTTCATGGGAAGCTGGGCGAAACGCCGACCGTGAGAGTGTTAACGACGCCGATGTTCTCTATGGAGAAGCTGATTGTTGAAATTGCGGCGGGAGACAATGGAGTGATTGTCGTACCGACCGAGCAGTTTAAGGCGATCGGCCAACAGGGCGGTTACGTCGTTCTGGACGATCTCGCCAAGGCGGAGGATTTTCCCGGGGGTGTGCTGGAAATCGATGAGAACGGGACGAAGCTGAAGCATCTCTACGGCATTCCTCTCGAGGAAACCAAATGGTTCAAGGAAACAAATCTGAACGGCAAGGATTTGATTGCGTTTATTCCGGTGAACGCTCCAAATAAAGAGAAAGCGGTTCAGGTCATGAAGCTGATCGCTCAAAAGTAAGGAAAACAATAAGCCATCAGGTGCCCGCAGGCGAACGCCGTGCGGGTTAAAAGGGAAGCCGGTGCGATACCGGCGCGGTCCCGCCACTGTAATTGGGTGAAGCTCCGCGAGCAGCCACTGTCCGTAAGGATGGGAAGGCTGGAGCTATTGTGCTAGCTGTGTCAAGCACCCTCATGAGCCAGGAAACCTGCCTGATGCGTGTCATGCGGCCTTTCGAGGAAAAGGGGCGCACTGCTGCGGTTTGCAGATTCGCTTTGGCGGGGTACGATAACCTGCGGGCGTGGCTGCTTGGATCGAAGGGGTGCCCTCTGCTCGGAAGTAGCAGGGGGCTTTTTGCTATTTATTGTAGGAGAGGGAGAGGAAAAAAGAATGAAACAGAAGTTGGATATGGGGATGAATAAGGGGACAAAAAAGCTGCTGACCTTAGTATTGACCTTGGCGCTGGCCGGCTCGGCGATAGGCTGCGCCCAAACGGAGAAGTCACCGACGGGCTCCGGACAATTGGTCGACCCGCCGAAGGCTAGCGGCTCGGGCCAAGCAGCAGGGAGTACCGCGAAGCGCACAGTTTACCCTCTGAAGGTGAAGGATGCAACCGGCAAGGAGTTCACGTTCGAGAAGGCGCCGCAGAAGATCGCTTCCACCTCGCCTAGCGAGACGGAAACGCTGTTTGCTCTGGGGCTGGGAGATAGCATAGTGGGCGTATCGGATTTCTGTGATTTCCCGGCTGAAGCGAAGGCGAAGCCGAAGCTCGGCAGCATCACCAAGCCGAATGAGGAAGCGATGATCGCTTCCGGGGCGGAGATTATCCTGGGCGGCGTATCGATGAAGATGCCGACGGTAGAGAAGCTTCGCGAGCTGAAGCTGAACGTATACAAGGTAGAGCCGAAGACGATCGACGAGGTGCTGAGCAACATCCTGCTGCTCGGCCAAATTTTCGATAAACAGGAGCAGGCAGAGAAGGTTGTCGCACAAATGAAGGCGGAGCGCGATAAGGTAGTTACTGCCGTGAAGGATCTGAAGCCGGAGCAGAAGAAAAAGGTGTTCATCGAATTTTCCCCGGGCTGGACAGTAGGCCAAGGCGAGTTTATGGATGAGCTGATTACGTTGTCGGGCGGCATCAACGTGGCCGGCACGGAGAAGAGCTACGTGAAATTCAGCGAGGAGAAGATTATCGCCGATAATCCGCAGGTTATTCTGTATCCGAAGGATCTTATTGACTCCAAGCAGAAGAAAAACCTGGATGCGATCATTAAGGAGCGCGGCGGTTGGGAGAAGATAGATGCCATTAAGAACGGCCGTCTGGTCGGCGTGGACAATAACATGATGTCCCGTCCGGGCCCGCGTATTACCCAAGCGCTGACGGAATTCGCTAAGGGCATTTATCCGGAACTGGTGAAATAAATGAAACGAAGGCTGTTGCTGTGGGGCGGGTGCGGACTCGCCCTCCTTCTCATTTCCATGACGGCGGCGCTTGCGCTGGGATCGGTGAAGGTGCCTTTCGTGCAGGTGTGGAAAATCATGCTGTACCACATGCCGTGGGTGGGCGGCTCTATCGTGCCGGACTGGGCGGTGGCTTCCGAGCAGATCATCTGGAAGGTGCGTCTCCCCCGGGTGGTTCTGGGCTCCTTGGTCGGCGCAGCTCTTGCACTGGCGGGGGCTTCCTTTCAAGGAGTACTTCGAAACCCGCTGGCTGACCCGTATACGCTGGGGGTTTCGACGGGGGCTTCGGTAGGCGCCTCCTTTTTGATTCTCTTCGGGCTCCATTATGCGTTATTCGGCCAGTGGACGGTTCCGGTCGTTGCGTTTGTCACCGGTTCGCTGTCGCTTCTGGCGGTGCTGTCCTTAGCCAAGACGAACGGAAAAATGCAGATTGAGACGGTGGTGCTGGCCGGTGTCGTGATGCATGCGTTTCTAGGAGCTTTCGTCTCCTTGATGGTATCCATGTCGAAGACGGTCATTAATGAAATCGTGTTTTGGCTCATGGGCAGCCTGGCGCTGAGGGGCTGGGCGTACAGTTGGGTGCTGCTGCCGTATCTGGCTGTCGGCGCCGTGCTGCTGTTAAGCTTTGGCCGCGCGATGAATTTGTTCTCGCTGGGTGAAAGGCAGGCGGCTCACCTCGGGGTTAATGTGGAGCGGACGAAGATGTTGGTGCTGATCGCCGCGACGCTGATTACGGCGGCTGCCGTCTCCGTGTCGGGAGTGGTTGCCTTCGTGGGCTTGATCGTGCCGCACCTGCTCCGCATGCTGATCGGACCGGACTATCGGCTGCTGCTGCCGCTCTCGATGCTGGGCGGGGCGGTGTATGTCTTGTGGGCCGATCTGCTTGCCAGGACGCTGCTGAGTCCGACGGAGATCCCGCTCGGTGTCGTGACGGCTTTCTTGGGCGCGCCGTTTTTCGCTTACTTGCTGAAACGAAGAAAAAAGAAGCTGCAATAGATGCTCCAGCGATATAGCCATAGAGTGGAGGGGAACGTTCCGATGGATGTGCCGGCGGTACAGGTGGAAGGGATAGAGAAGACGTACGACGGGCGCAAGGTGCTTGGCGGCATCAGCTTCCATGTCGAGGCTGGGGAATGGTTCGGTATTCTGGGACCAAACGGCAGCGGGAAATCCACGCTGCTGCAGATCGTCACCGGGGTCGTGCCGGCCGACGGCGGACAGGTGCTGCTGCACGGCAAAACGCCGGAGACTTACGGTCGTAAGGAAATGGCCCGCCGGGTGGCGGTGCTTCCCCAGGATGCCCTGCCGCCGCTCGGCTTCACGGTGCGGGAGGTGATCGAGATGGGCCGATATCCTTATCAAAATTGGTTCGGGGATGAGAAGGGGGACGCCGGGGCGCTGGTAGACCGGATTATTGACCGGCTGCGTCTCGGACACCTGTGCGAGAGGTCGGTTGAGGCGTTAAGCGGCGGAGAGCGTCAGCGCGTTGCGCTTGGGAAGGTGATGGCACAGGAGCCGATGCTTCTGCTGCTGGATGAGCCCACGACCTTCCTCGATATCGGCTATCAGCTGGAAATGATGGAATTCGTCCGCACATGGCAGGAGGAATGCGGGCTGACGGTGGTATCGATCCTGCATGATCTGAATTTGGCGGCGCAGTACTGCGATCGACTGCTGCTGCTGCACGATGCGCAAGCTGCTGCTATCGGCACGGCCGAGGAAGTGATTCGTGCCGAGCTCCTGGAGCAGGTATACGGCACCGTACCTCACGTGATGAAGCATCCCGTCAGCGGGGTGCCGCAGGTGCTGTTAGGCACGGTTATGAAGAAAGGGAGGGTGTTCATATAATGTCACAGCATTCGGTTCGCTTGAAGGAAGTGCTGGAAGGAATAAAGCCTGTTGATACTGCGGCTATCGAGCAGGCAGCCAACCATTTGGATCAGCTGACGAAGCCGCCGGGCAGCTTGGGACGGCTGGAGGAGGTCGCACGGCAGCTGGCCGGGATTTATGGGGAGCTGATGCCCGACCTCGGACGGAAGGCCGTCATTGTGATGGCGGGCGACCACGGCGTATGTGAAGAAGGCGTCAGCGCCTTCCCGGCGGAAGTCACGCCGCAGATGGTGCTGAACTTCCTGAACGGCGGAGCAGCCGTGAACGTGCTGGCACGCCATGCGGGAGCCGATGTCGTGTGCGTCGACATCGGGGTGAACGCGGAGCTGTCTCATCCGCAGCTGCGCGGCAGGAAGATTCGCCGGGGCACGGCGAATCTGGCGAAGGGGCCGGCGATGACTCGCGAAGAGGCGGAGGCGGCCGTGCTTGTCGGCGTCGAGCTGGTGGAGGAGCTTGCGCCGAGGGTCGCAAGCTCCTCGCCACCGGCGAGATGGGCATCGGCAACACCACGGCCAGCGCCGCGCTGCTGATGGCCTTGGGCGGAGCCGATGCGGAAAGCGCCGCAGGCCGTGGGACGGGCATCGACGACCGGAGGCTTGAGCACAAGCAAGCGGTGATTCGCCGCGCGCTGGAGGTGAACCGGCCGGATCCAGAGGATCCGATGGATGCGCTGGCAAAGGTCGGCGGATTGGAGATCGCTGGCCTTGTCGGCGTCATTCTCGGCGCGGCGAGACACCGGCTGCCGGTCGTCATCGACGGCTTCATCTCCTCGGCTGCGGCTCTCGTGGCTTCACGGCTGGCTCCAGCCAGCGCAGGATATATGATTGCTTCGCACTTGTCTCAGGAGAAGGGCCATGGCCGCCTGCTCAGCGAGATCGGTCTGCAGCCGATGCTACATATGGACATGCGGCTGGGAGAGGGCACCGGGGCGGTGCTCGCGTTTCACCTTATCGAGGCGGCGGTCAAGATCATGAAGGAGATGGCGACCTTCTCCTCGGCAGGCGTCTCCGGGGCTGTAGAATCAGGGGAAGGGGCCGGCGTATGAGAGCGCTGGTTACAGGGGGAGCCCGCAGCGGCAAAAGCGGCTTTGCCGAGCGATATTCGGCGACGTTGGCCGAAAAAGGGATGTACATTGCCACCTGCCAGCCTTATGATAAAGAGATGGAAGCAAGAATTGCGCTGCATCGGGAGCAAAGGGAGCGGAGCGGTTATGCTTGGAGAACGGTAGAGGAGCCTTATTCGCTCAGTGAGTTCCTGTCCTCCGGCGCCGCCGAACCCGGTGAGGTCATTCTTGTCGATTGCTTGACGCTCTGGCTCACCAACTGGCTGCTCCGGTGGGAGCAGGAGGCCGATGCGGAAGCACGAGTGGAGGAGAAGATCCGGGAGCTCGTCGAGACGTTTCGTTCTTGCAGGGCCGATGTCGTTATGGTAACGAATGAAGTAGGCTATGGCCTGGTGCCGGAATACCGGCTGGGCCGGCAATTTCGCGATTTGTCCGGCCGGATGAATCAGCGGCTGGCGGAAGCGGCCGATCAAGTATTTCTGGTGACGGCCGGCATTCCGGTGGAGCTCAAGAGCAAGGCCTATATTTTATAGCATCGCGGGTGAGAGAAGTTGCTGTTTTACAGCTGGCAAGAGACGGTCCTGATGGTTCTCGCTGCGCTGGCGGTGGACTGGTGGATCGGAGATCCCCGTTGGCGCTGGTATACGCATCCGGTCATCGTGATCGGGAAATGGATCAGCTGGTGGGAGAAGCGTCTCCGGCGGGAGCAAGCCGGACCGGCAAGCCTGCGATTACGCGGAGTGCTTCTGACGGTGCTGACCTTAGGGGTTGCTTTCGGGACCGTAGGGCTTCTCGTTTGGGCGGCGCATCAGATTCATCCATGGCTCGGGTATGCTCTGCAGGTGTGGCTGATTTCCACAACCATTGCGGTTAAGGGATTAAAGGACGCGGCCATACAGGTATATATCCCGCTGGCGGACGGGAAGCTCACGGAGGCCAGAACCTATGTAGGCTATATTGTCGGGAGAGATACGTCGGAGCTGGATGAAGGCGAGATTGCGCGAGCAACCATTGAAACGGTGGCTGAAAATACGGTGGACGGCGTCGTTTCGCCGCTGTTCTACGCATTGCTTGGGGCCGCGCCGCTGGCGATGCTGTACCGTGCGGCCAACACGCTCGATTCCATGGTCGGGTACAAGAATGAGAAGTATATGTATTTCGGTTGGGCGTCCGCCCGTTGGGACGATGTGATGAACTGGCTCCCAGCCAGGTTGACGGGGGTGCTGATGGTGGCTTGTGCGGCGCTGCTTCCGGGTATGCGGGCTCGCCGATCGGCACAGGCGATACGGCAGTTTGCCCGTCTGCATCCTAGTCCGAACAGCGGCATTCCCGAATCGGCGGTGGCAGGGGCGCTCGGCATCGAGCTCGGCGGCTTAAATTACTACGGAGGCCGTGTGAGCGACCGGGCCCGGATGGGCCGGCCGCTTCGCGCCAGAACCAAAGAGGACATCAAAGCCGCCGTTCGGATGCTGTATGCGGTGAGCTTACTCATGGCGGGAGGATTGCTGTGCGCGCTTGGGCTGACATGATACGAAACGGGGGAGCCGCTATTGTGGCGGCTTTTCAATTTTTGACGAGACTTCCCGTGCCGTTGCATTTGAACTATACAGACGAGCTGTTTCGCCGCAGCACAGCCGCTTATCCGCTGGTCGGAGCTGTGCTGGGGCTTATTCTTGCAGGAGCGGCGTGGACGCTGCAGCATAGCGGCTTATCCACTCCTATCAGTGCGGTTTTGCTGCTGGTGCTCTGGGTAGCGCTAACCGGCGCCTTGCACCTGGACGGACTGATGGATACGGCGGACGGCGTTCTCAGCTACCGATCGCGTGAGCGTATGCTGGAAATTATGAAGGACAGCCGCGTTGGAGCGATGGGTGTGGTCGTGTGTGTGCTTCAGCTGCTGTTTAAATGGGCGCTGCTGACGGAGTGGCTTGAGCATCCCGAAGCGCAAGCCTTTCCTATGCTTATCCTTAGCTTGCTCTGGAGCCGGTGGTATATGGTAACGGCTATTGTCTGCTGGCCGTACGCCCGTTCCGAACAGAGCGGCGGGCTTGGCGGTCGATTCCGCGGGCTGGGAACCGCTCAGCTGCTGCTGAGCTCGGCAATTGCTGTGGCTCTGTCGGCCTGGCTGCTGCTTACAACCGGGACCCTACTGGAGGCTATTGTACTTGGTGTCCTTTACGCGGGGATTGCAACGCTGGCCGGCGCAGGGATGAGCATCTATCTCGCACGAAAGCTGGGAGGCTTGACGGGGGATACTTACGGCGCCTTGAACGAAATGCTGGAATCGCTGCTGCTGCTGCTTGCGATAATTTTACTTAGTTAAGAAATGAGGAGGGGAGACTGCATGAAGCTGGAACGATACGGGCACGGCGGTGATCTTCGAACCGCGGCGGAGGCTTTCGGACGAAGCAAGGAACAGTTCCTGGATTATAGCTCGAATATGAACCCGTGGGGGCCGCCGGAGGCGGTAGGGAGAGTGCTTCGATCGAGCTGGCAGGATGTGGTGCATTATCCGGATCCGGCGGTGCGCGAGCTGACCGCAAAGCTGGCGGCCAAGCACGGCGTGAAGGAAGCGTGTCTGCTCGTCGGGAATGGAGCCGCTGAGCTGATCGACCTGGCGGTCAGGGCGCTGCAGCCGACGACAGCGGGACTGGCGCGTCCGTCCTTCTCCGAATACGAGGAGGCGCTGCACAAAATCGGCTGCCGCATCCATGATCTTCCTTTAACGTCCGGCAACGGGTTCACGTTGCAATGGGAGATGGTACATGAAGCGCTGGACGCCTGCGATCTGCTGTTCCTCGGCCATCCGAACAATCCTACGGGGCGTCTTCTGACGCGGGATGTCATCGAAAGACTGAAGCGGACGGAAAAGCCGGTGATCGTCGATGAAGCCTTTCTTGATTTCAGTCCCCGGGAAGAGGAGCTGAGCTTGGCTCCGGCGGCTGCAGAAAACCCGAATTTGATCGTGATCCGCTCGATGACTAAATTTTACTCGATTCCGGGCCTTCGTCTTGGCTATGCGATTGCGCATCCGGATGTCATCAGCCGTATCAAACGCCTCCAGGTGCCTTGGAGCGTTAATGCTCTGGCCCAATGGATCGGCTGCGAGGTACTTGAGGATTATGGCTTCGCCGAGCGAACGAAAGCATGGCTTCCTCCGGAGCGTGAATGGCTGTCGGCAAGTCTGCGCGAGCTCGGGCTGCAGGTTACGGACAGCGACGTGAACTATATTTTGTTTTCCACGACTCCGCTCGGGCTCAAGGCGAAGGAGCTTCAAGAAACGATGGGACGGCTCGGTGTGCTGATCCGGGATGCCTCGTTGTTTCCGGGGCTGGGTGACACCTATGTCCGTGTCGCCGTGAAGCGCAGAGAGCAGAACGAGCAGCTATTGCAGGCGATGTCGCAGGCTATAGGGATGCTGCGGGGCAATGGCGTGAAGGCAAGGGTTAGGGAAGAGGCGGAGGGGGCGCCAGCAGCTGCGGGAAGAACGGTCATGCTGCAGGGTACGGCTTCGGATGTGGGCAAAAGTCTGCTGACCGCCGCCCTATGCCGTATTTTGCTGCAGGACGGGTACCGGGTGGCGCCGTTCAAGTCGCAGAACATGTCGCTGAACTCCTATGTCACTCCCGACGGTAAGGAAATCGGCCGGGCTCAGGGCATGCAGGCGGACGCCTGCCGCATCCCGGCAACAACCGATATGAATCCGATTTTGTTGAAGCCGAAGAAGGATATGGTGGCACAGGTCGTCGTCCACGGCAAGCCGTATAAGGATTTGAGCGCCAGAGAGTACCGGGAGCGCTATTTGTCCGAGGCGGAGCTCGTTGTGAAGGAGGCGCTCGGCCGATTACGGGAGCAATACGAGATTGTCGTGCTGGAAGGTGCGGGGAGTCCGGCTGAGGTGAATTTAAAAAAACGGGATATCGTAAATATGCGTCTTGCAGGCTGGGCCGATGCCCCGGTGGTGCTGGTGGCCGATATTGACCGAGGCGGCGTCTTCGCCTCCCTCGTCGGAACGCTGGAGATCCTGACGCCGGAAGAACGAGACCGGGTGAAGGGCTTCGTCATCAACAAGTTCAGAGGCGATGTGTCGCTGCTGAAGCCCGGCTTGGATTGGCTCGAGGAGCGGACCGGGAAGCCGGTGCTCGGGGTTATCCCGTATTTGCCGGATCTGGGACTGGAGGATGAGGATTCGGCTTCGCTTGAACGGAGATTGTCTGCTCCAGGACAAGAGGCTGCTCCTTCCGAGCTAGATATTGCCGTCATCAAGCTGCCTAGGCTTTCGAATTTTACAGATATCGATCCCTTATTGTTCGAACGGGATGTGCGTGTCCGGTTCGTCAGCTCTCCCGAGGAGCTCGGCCGGCCGGATGCGATCGTGCTTCCAGGCAGCAAGAATACGGTAGATGATTTGCTGTATCTGCGTGACAACGGGCTGGAGCAAGCGCTGAAAAACTACGTATCCGGCGGCGGCTTTCTTACCGGAATATGTGCCGGCTATCAAATGATGGGCGAGCGTCTGCTGGATCCGCTGCTGGTGGAATCGGATCAGCCGGAGCTTCAAGGAATGGGCTTCTTCCCTTCGGAGACGGTCTTTGCCTCGGAGAAGCGGACGGTGCAGTCCACCGCGGTGACGAGGCTGTATTGTGCCGAAAGCTCGGTCGTGACCGGGTACGAGATTCATATGGGCGAAACGACGTTCCTGCGACGTGTCGATCAGCCGTTCCTTCTCGAGGGCTCGAAGCCGGATGGCGCCTCCTTGGACGGGGGAAGAGTTTGGGGAACGTACTTGCACGGCATTTTGCATAATGATGCGTTTCGGAGGGGTTGGCTGAATCGCCTTCGCGAGAACAAAGGGCTGGCTCCTCTGCCTGAGGAGCTGCAGTTCCAGGCTAGGCGCGAGGCGGCGTTCGACCGGTTGGCCGCCCATGTCAGGGAGCATTTGGATTTGCCGAGGTTGTATGAGATGATGGGGATACCAACCTAATTTTTTTCCTACATGAGGGAGGGATGCGCAATGCGGATTTATACGAGAACGGGAGATAAAGGGCAGACGGGTGTGATCGGCGGTAGAGTCGATAAAGACGATGTGCGGGTCGAGGCTTACGGTACGACCGACGAGCTGAAGTGCTTTGTCGGGCAGGCGATGGGCTTTCTCGACCCGGAACGGTTCGAGGATCTGCTCGGCGATTTGCTCGAGATTCAGCATGAGCTGTTCGACTGCGGCTCTGACTTGGCGCTGCTGAAGCCGGAGCTGCGGCCCTACAAGGTCACGGCGGAGATGGTGGATCGTCTGGAGGCTTGGATCGACAAGTACGATGCGGAGCTGCCTGAGATTAAGAAGTTCATTTTGCCGGGTGGAACACAAGCTTCCTCGACGCTTCACGTATGCCGTACGGTGTGCCGGAGAGCGGAGCGCCGGGTCGTTACGCTTGCGCGGACGGCTTCGATCAATCAAGAGGTGCTGCGGTATTTAAATCGGCTGTCCGATTTTTTCTTTACCGTAGCTCGCACCGCGAATTACCGCTCCGGTGTAGCGGATGTAGAATATGTCCGGAGTGCCGAGGTGTTCAGACGCAAGTGACCACGACGAATTATTACAAGCCGCTCGAGTATACCGTTCCTCCGGAGGATGACGGCGTGCTGCTGCGAACGGTGCTGCAGAAGCGGCTGATGATCTCCCGCAAGCTCATGTCGCGGCTGAAGCTGACGGAGCAAGGCATTACTGTCAACGGGGAACGCAAATATATCGATTACAAGCTGAAGACCGGCGATCAGGTGGCGGTTCGGATGGCTCAGGAGGAGTCGGACGATATTTTACCGCAGGAGCTTCCCTTATACATTGTGTATGAAGACGAGGATCTGCTGGTGCTGAATAAAGAGGCCGGTAGGATCGTTCATCCGACGCATGGGCATTACCTGAATACGATCGCGAACGGGGTCGTGCACTATTGGCGGGAAAAAGGGGAGCAGGTGCGCTTCCGCCCGGTGCATCGGCTGGATCAGGAAACCTCCGGCACGCTGTGCATCGCGAAGAATCCGTACGTGCACCAGCAAATATCGGAGCAGATGCAGGAGCATACGGTGAAAAAAGAATACATTGCCCTGGTGCACGGCGTAGTTGAGGCAGATGAGGGAACCGTCGACGAGCCGATCGACCGGGATCCTGAGGCGCCGCACATTCGCATTGTGACACCGACGGGCTATCGCGCGGTTACACACTATCGGGTGGAGCAGCGCTTCATGTGGGCCACCATGGTGCGGCTCTGGCTTGAAACGGGGCGAACGCACCAGATTCGCGTCCATATGAAGCATTTGGGCCACCCGCTGATTGGCGACAAAATGTACGGCCCCGAAGAAAGGGCCGACGAGGCGCTGATCGGTAGGCAGGCGCTGCACGCGGCTACGCTGGGCTTCACACATCCGGGTACCAAGCTGTGGATGGAGTTTCATGCACCGCTGCCGGCAGATATGGAATCGTGCCTTCAGCTGCTGGGCCGACAGTAGCAGCGATTCAAATCTTGGCGATGAGCCGTGGGAAATACCTTCGTAGGGTTGCTTTCCCACGGACACACCGCCTTGCGGCATGTTATATCCACTTTTTCCTCCGCACTATGGTCCTGTCACCGCAGTTTCACTGCAAAAGTCCGATATACTCCTTAAGCGCCATGCTCAGCTTATCCAACGCATCCGCGGAAGGGATCAGCTTATTTACGTTGAAGGCTCCTTCTGCGCTTACGCGATACCCCGTGGGATAAGGAATGACCTCGATTCCCTGTTCCCGAAAATGCTTCACCGCCCGCTGCATATGGAAGGCGGACGTGACCAGCAGCGGCTTGCTCCAGCCGAGCTGCCGAAGCAGCACCTTTGAATTCGCCGCATTCTCCTGTGTGCTTCTGCTCTTGTCCTCCAGCACGATGCTTCTCTCCGCCACACCCAGCGCCACGAGCTTTCTCTTCGACAGCTGCCCCTCATTGCCCCCATCCTCGTAAACCAGCCCTTCGGACACCAGTACGGGAAGCTTGGTCTGCTTGTGCAGCAGTGCTGCCGTCACGACACGGGGCAAAGTGTGCTCGCTTACTCCACCTACTCCGTCGATGTCACGAATTCCTGCATTGGCTCCTCCGGTCAGCATGACGATTCCGTCAGCCTCGATGCGGCTCGGGACCGGATATTTTTGCTCGAGGGAACGAATCGCTGCATCTCCGACCAGCGGAATGGAACCGGCGCAGAGCAGCACTGCAGCCACACCGGCAGCCCACACGGTTCCTCGCCCCGAACCCTTCCGGTGAAGCCAATAGGCCAATCCGGCAAGAAGGACGATGAAGAGGCCGGGAGGAAGGATGAATCCGTACACATTTTTCAAAATATAAAGCATCATTTCCGCACTCCGCCTTATCCGTCATTTCACTCGGCACCGGGTCATTTGCAGTGCCTATCGTTTCATCGGTATAATTGTACTAATGTTTGCCTGCAAATACTACAATAATAGACAAGGATTGGTGTTATGAGCTTAACGGTGTATCAGTATCCTCAATGCGGCACATGTCGAAATGCGGTCAAGTGGCTGAAGGAGCATGGAGCCGAGGTGGAATCCATCAACCTCTTCGAGAATCCGCCATCGGTTGAGCGGTTAACCAAGCTGATTGAACAGAGCGGTCTGGAGCTCAAAAAGTGGTTTAACACCTCCGGCGAGGTATACAAAGAACAGAAGCTTAAGGATAAGCTGCCGGGAATGTCCAGGGAAGATCAGATTGCGCTGCTTGCTTCCAACGGCCGACTGATCAAGCGTCCTGTTGTGACGGATGGGGAGCAGGTTACGGTAGGCTTTAAGCCGGAGCAGTATGAGGCCGCCTGGAGCTCCGCCGGGAAATCTTAAGGGAAGGAACGTGGCATGTTGCAGGAGGAAAATAAGAAGCAAAATAAGAGGCAAAATCCCCTCTGGTTCCTGGGCGCGGCTTTGACATTTATTCTCGCCCAAGGGAAATGGCTGTTTTCCCTGCTGAAATTCAGCAAGTTCGGCGGGGCTCTCATCTCCATGGCCATCACGATCTGGGCGTATGCGATCATTTATCCATGGAGCTTTGCCATCGGCTTTGTGATCTTGATCCTTATCCATGAGCTCGGGCATGTGTTCGCAGCCAAACGCAAAGGGCTTCCCGTCAGCGCCCCGATGTTCATTCCGTTTCTTGGCGCGCTGATTAACATGAAACGGCATCCGAGAGATGCGGTGACAGAGGCTTACGTAGCGATGGGTGGCCCCGTGCTCGGAACGGCCGGCGCTGTCGTAGTGTTCGGTTTGGCGTATTATTTTCAAAGTCCGTTGTTATACTCGCTCGCTTATGTCGGATTTTTTCTGAACTTGATCAACCTGCTTCCGATTCATCCTTTGGACGGAGGAAGAATAGCTACGGCAGTGAGCAGATGGTTATGGCTGGTTGGACTAATCGGTGGACTTTACCTGATTATTTTTTATTTACGCAGCCCGATCTTCTTCATCATCTGGGCACTGTTCGCTTATGACCTTTATAAAAAGTATGTCAAGCGCAAGAAGCATATCGCGGAACGGTTCGTTACGGCAAGCTTCCTTGTACCTGCGGGTCCGCTTGTTGCGCAAGGCTACTTTATTCCGGGGCCGGAGCACAAGCGAGAGCTGCCGTTCGTGACGTATTCCGATCTGGAAGGCACGCAGTACGTGAGGGTAATATGGGAAGGGCTTGATTTTCAAGGGACGATCCCTCTGATGAATCAAGGCATTATTCACAGAACGCATGTGACGCGGCTTGAGCATTTGCATAAGGAAGACGGCTTCCATCTCATGATTCACTGCCAGGTCGATTATGAACCGCATGAGAACGACCGGTATTACGATGTGCCTGCCGCCTCCCGTTGGCGCTTCGGGCTCGGGTATCTCGGTCTGGCCTGCTTCCTCATTCTAATGATGATGCTCGTGCATGATCTGGGCGGGATTCCGCAGTCACGGTGAATCGCAGTAGTTCACCTGATTAACCATTTACTATCTAAAAAAAGAGGTTCTATCCACATGAAGCATATTGAATCGAGAAGGCTGGCCCGTATGGGTTCAGCTATTTTTTCTGAAATGGCCGGATGGAAACAGGAGGTCGTCTCCCGGGGAGTCGATGTGATCGACCTCGGGATCGGCAGTCCGGACCGTCCTCCTTCGCCAAAGGTGATGGCAGCACTCGAAGCAGCGGTTAAGGATCCGTCGATGTACGGATACCCGACCTCGGAGGGTTCGCTGCAGTTCCGCCAAACCGTATCGCGTTGGTATGAGCATCGCTTCGGCGTACAGCTGGATCCGGAAGAGGAGATTGTTTCCCTCATGGGCTCGCAGGATGGTCTTGCGCATTTGGCGCTTGCCGTCACGGATCCGGGAGATGTCGTGCTTGTGCCTGACCCGGGGTACCCTATTTATTCCGCCAGTCTCGTGCTTGCCGGTGTGGAGGCTCATTATGTACCGCTTCGGGCGGAGAATGATTTTCTTCCTCGGTTGGAGGAAATTCCCGAGTCGGTTGCGCGTAAGGCCAAGTTTCTTCTGCTGAATTACCCGAGCAATCCGCTCTCGGCGGTTGCTACGAGAGAATTCTTTGAGGAGCTGGTTGCGTATGCCAAGCGATACGACCTGCTCATCGTGCACGATCTGGCGTATTCGGAAATGGCCTTTGACGGGTTTCGCCCCCCTAGCATTCTGGAAGTCGAAGGGGCGAAGGACGTCGCCGTCGAATTTCATTCCTTGTCGAAGAGCTTTAACATGGCAGGTTGTCGGATTGCGTTCATGGTCGGGCGGAAGGATGTCGTTCGAGCGCTGCGTGTGTTGAAATCGAACATCGATTACGGTATTTTTCGTGCCGTTCAGCATGCAGGGATTGCCGCATTAGAGGAAGACATGGAGGCGGACGCGGTTTCGGTAGCTTCCTTGTATGAGCGCCGCCGCGATCTTGTTATCGAAGGGCTGGCGCGTGCTGGCTGGGAAATTCCCAAACCGAAAGCGACAATGTTCATCTGGGCGCCGATTCCGAAGGGCTGGACATCTCGACAAATTTCCCGGGAAATTTTGTTCAAGGCGGGGGTTGTCGTAATTCCGGGCGACGCCTTCGGTCAAGAAGGGGAAGGCTATGTCAGAATAGCGCTTGTTCAGGAGGAAGAACGTCTGATGGAAGCCGTAAGGCGGATTGCTGATTTTCTTCGGAGTTCCTAGTGAGCAGCAATAGAGTTAATTAAAAAGGGGATAACGGCATGGTGCGCCGCTATCCTCTTTTTGTCTTACTCAGAAGCATGCCACTAGTCGGTTAACTCTCGTTCCTGCCCATAAGTAGCGAACGGCTATTGAACGTTTCTTTGCTTATCTGAAATATACTTTGGCATGGGCACTACACGAAGGCTCAAAAAAAGGCGTTTGTCGATCGCGAACTATGTTACCTAACGTACAACGTGTCTAAATATTTTGCTGAATCATTTGAATATGAACATCCGTTTGACCAAACATGCCGCGTAATTTTTTTTGAAAATGTACACATCGAAATTGGCTACCTGCGGCAGACTTCAAATTGTAACGCGGTCTATATGCCGCAGGCAGAGATGCCGTAAATGCTGTTCTCCTTCTCGGGGTAATGCTCCTTGTAACGTTATGAAATCACCTGATATGAACGAAACCGTCAAGTGCTCAGCACGTACCCTTGATTTGGAGTGCTCTAAAGTAAGCCTGTCAAATGCCTTTTTTGACAGGCGGTTCACTCTGCCCATACTTTTTTACTTCGGTCTGGCTGATCAAGCCAGACCCCTGCCATACGGCGAGTAACGGGGTGCAGGGGGCGTGCTCCCTGCTGTCTTCCTTTAATTTGAGCTTGTGGTTCGAATGAGTTTCATTCCTTGGCACGAGGGCAAAATGGTTCTTTGCGCCGGTTGGCAACCTGATATTCGTGGGTTATCACAAGTGAATTGTATACGACCAGAGAGCTTACCTGCTAAACTTACGACGCGCATGAAGCCGCACTACCTGAAAGATTGACTTTGCGCAGGTGATTTCCGCGGATTATTACTCTCTGCCTTGCTTTAGTACTTTGCCCTCGAGCCAAAGAATGTAACGTAACGCATTGCCTAACTCACTAAGCCGGAATCACTTCCTTTTTCATTCAATCATACCCTTATTTTTTATGCTGTGATGCTGTTTTTTTGCTTATCTACTTCCTTGGCTATGGCCCATATGAAACCTATAAGCTCGGGCTACTGCGGCGATGATGGTTCCTTTGTGCTTTCCTTTGAAAAGGAGCTTCTTGTATTTGTGGTGTAATCGCTTTTGTGCTTTCCAGGAGATATTGACAATTTCCGAACTCAGTCCTTTTTGCCTATCTCGCATGACGTTTTCCGTATGGCAGGTGAGCTCCGATAGCTCCAGGCGGCTTCAACCAATACCCTTAGTATATGGGCATTTCCAGCTTTCGTTATCCCACCTTGCCAACGACTCCCCCGCTAGAACGTTCTGATGGCACCAGCCCCACATAACTCATGAGTCGCTGAGGGGATGCGAATCTTCCTGCAATGTGGCCAAGTTCCGAAGCTACAGTAACGGCTGTAATTAGGGCAACGCCATGGAGCCCCTGCAATGCTTGGATCATGGTCGCTTGGCATCCTTCACTCGTTTGCTTCTCCATCTCCGCTTCATATCTTCGGATCCGGTTCGTAGCTTCTTGGATGCTGTTTCGGTATTCTTGGAATACCATATCCTCACAACACCGAGAAAACCGTAAAGTATCTAACCAATTTTCATATGGCTGAGTCCACACTCGAACGCCCTTGGGCGGGTGGATCTGATGGCGAAGCAGAAACTTGGTTAAACGCTGTTTATGCCGATTCCTGTCTTGCACGGCATCTTCCCTGGCCCGAACCAAATCTCGCAAGGCTTCATCCTCGGGACGTGGTACATAGATCTCTGTCAATTCATTTGCTCTCCAGAGTCAAGCGCTAGACGTACAGCATCTCTCTTATCTGTTTTTATTCGAGTATTCCCCTCTAAGTCTGTTGGTGCGATGACGCCGCATTCCACATACATCTCCAAAAGCCATCGATACAAGACGAACCCCGTAGGGCCAGCCTCATAGCATATACTTAACTTTACGTCATCATCTTTCATTAACTGATTAACTAGTTTACGAACAGCCTCCTTCGTATGCGAGATGATACCATGGAACCTGACGGGTTCATTTCTATTTTCGGGGGCGATGGCTACAGCTATTTTTTCTTTGGATACGTCTAGACCAACATATTTTATGGTTATACTCATTACTAAACCGACTCCTTTTGTTTGTAGCTCTGTTTTGGAATATTGATTTGATTGCTCAATCAATTGATTTCCAAATTCACCCTACGTAATGCAAAATGGTAGTCGGTTTCGTTCATTTTAACTTACTGTGCCCAATATATGTTCATCTGCCGCTGTAAGATGAAAAAATCGCGTAACAATGCATCTGGTGCTTATCACTGCCCGGTAACGCTCCTTGTAACGTTATAAATTCGCCTTAACTGTACCCAATATGTGTTCATCTGCGACCTTAAGATGAAAAAATCGCGTTACAGGGTGTCTGGCGCTTATCTCGATCCGGTAAAGTGCAGAAATCCACCATCCCAAGCACGGTTAAGAGTGAAGTTTTGTGAGTAAAAGCATCTTTGAGGGAATACAATGGCTGGAAACGAGGCAAATGGTCTTGGAATGTTGTATAAACGCAGAAATTATCTCGTAGCCGCGGAACCGCATACCCATCCCTAAGCGCGCGGTGAATGTATGGAATCGCACCCGGAGACCTTCAAAGGTCAGTCCGGACTAGGACGGCGTAACTTAAAGCAAGCTTTTATAATACAAAACGGTAGCATCCAATCGCCCGCTCGCGGATTTCGCATAATCGGGGATACGGCCGGCCTGTACATAACCTAACGATTGATACAGCAGATTGGAGGGATCGCCTTCTCTCGTATCCAGCACCAGCAAAGAACGTCCCTCTTGCTTCGCATGCGCTTCTGCAGCCTCCATCAGGGCACGGCCGACACCTTGTCTGCGATAGTCAGAGTGCGTCATTAATTTGGCAATTTCCGCCCGGTGATCTCCGTTGCGCTTCATGCAAAGATGCAATTGTACGCTGCCGACAAGCTTGTCGTCGATCAGAGCAGCATACAAGACGACCTCGGGAGCCGGAACGCCTTGCCAGTATATCTGAGCTTCGTGACGCTCCAATGGCGGGAGGAAACCGATGGAGGCTCCATCCTCAACGACCAGCATAATCAATTCCGTAAGCTCATCGAAGCATTCATCTACCGATTCCAGCCGTTTGATATCTATATTGGGCATAGCTAATCGCTCCTCACCTTAGTAAATAATTCTAATTGTAATATACCTAGCTGCTACAGTAAACCGGATGGGAAGTAAAGGAGGAGTACCACTCTTTCGCTCAAGTATGTATCCGATGTCGCAATTTCTTACTCCGGACTGTCGCTAATTTGCAATTTCAAGCAGGGTAGCTTCGTGGTACTATGTTAGCAAGATACGAATTATACAAGGAGGATTTATGTATGTCTGCTAAGCTGAAAGTAGGAATTATCGGTTGTGGGGGGATTGCGAACGGAAAGCATCTGCCGAGCTTGGCTAAGCTGGAGCAGGTCGATATTGTCGCTTTTTGTGACATTATTATTGGACGTGCGGAGGAAGCCGCCGGAAAGTATGGGGCTGAAGGAGCAAAGGTGTACGAGGACTATCGCGAGCTGCTTCAGGATGCTTCGATTGATGTCATTCATGTATGTACGCCAAACGATTCCCACGCCGAAATCTCCATTGCTGCAATGGAGGCCGGCAAGCACGTGATGTGCGAGAAGCCGATGGCCAAAACCGCTGCAGACGCCCGCCGTATGGTAGAGGCTGCGAAGCGGACAGGCAAGAAGCTGACGGTCGGCTACAACAACCGTTTCCGTGCGGACAGCTTGTACCTCAAGCGGCTTTGCGAGGATGGGGAGCTTGGAGATATTTATTACGGCAAGGCTCATGCGATTCGCCGTCGCGCCGTACCGACTTGGGGCGTATTCCTTGACGAAGAGAAGCAAGGCGGAGGCCCGTTGATCGACATCGGTACGCACGCGCTTGATTTGACCCTTTGGGTGATGAACAATTATGAGCCGAAGGTAGTTCTCGGAACGAAGTTCCATAAGCTGTCCGGTAAAGAAAACGCTGCCAATGCTTGGGGCCCATGGGATCCTGCCAAGTTCACCGTGGAGGATTCGGCGATGGGCATGATCGTGATGAAGAACGGTGCGACGATTGTTCTGGAATCCAGCTGGGCCTTGAATACTTTGGATGTGAAGGAAGCGAAGGTTACGCTGTGCGGCACGGAGGCCGGAGCGGACATGGAGGACGGACTGCGGTTAAACGGAGAGAAACACAGCCGCCTCTATACGAACAAGATTCAGCTCGAATCCGGCGGCGTGGACTTTTATGCGGGCAAGAAGGAAAGTCCTCAGGATACGGAAATGCGGATGTGGATCGATGCGGTGATTCACGATAAACAGCCGGTAGTCACGCCGGAGCAAGCTTGCGTCGTTTCGGAAATTTTGGAAGCGATCTATGAATCCGCTCAAACGGGCAAGGCTGTCTATTTCGAATAACCAAGTGGGACCGATTGGAGGAAATCGACGTGATTAAAGTAGCCAGCTTGAGCTTCTGGCATGTGCATGCAAGGGATTATGCAAAACAAGCGACAGAACATCCGGATACGGAGATCGTCGCCGTCTGGGATGAAATCCCGGAGAGAGGGCGGAAGGAAGCGGAGGAGCGGGGCGTTCGTTTCTATGAGAATCTGGAGGAGCTGCTGGCTCAGCCGGATATCGCCGGGGTCATCGTAGATACGCCGACAAATATGCACCGGGATGTCATGGTAGCGGCAGCGCAGGCCGGTAAGCATATTTTTACGGAAAAGGTAATTGCCCCTACGCTCAAGGAGTGCGACGAAATCTTGGCTGCTGTGGAAGCGGCGGGCGTGAAGCTGACGGTTTCGCTTCCCAGGCTGAATGAAGGCTATACGCTGGCTGTTCAGGAAATTCTGGAGCAAGGGCTGCTGGGCGAGCTGACACTTGTTCGCACCCGTCTCTCGCACAATGGAGCGGTTCCGTCCGAACGCGGTGAGCTGGGCTGGCTCCCGTCTCACTTTTATAGTCTGGAGCAATGCGGCGGAGGTGCCTTGATCGATCTGGGCTGCCATCCGATGTATCTGGCCAATCTGTTCCTTGGTGAGCCCGAGAGCGTGACCGCAAGCTTCGGTTACGTCACGGGAAAGGAAGTCGAGGACAACGCGGTGGCGGTTCTGCGCTACCCGAATGGGGCACTTGCCATCGTGGAGGCAGGCTTCGTGAATCGATTCTCACCCTTCGTGATTGAAATTCACGGTACGGAAGGCAGCCTGCTGTACTCGACTCATGACGACAAGCTGCTGGTGCGCAGCTCGAAGCTTGGGGCGGAAGCGGCGAAGGAATGGCAGGTCCAGAAGAAGCCGGAGGCAAGAAAGTCCGCCTTCCATCAGTGGGTTTCCCATATCCAGAACGGAACTACGGCGGAGGAGAATATTCGCTTGGCCCGTGATCTTACACGGCTGATGGAAGCCTCCAATCTATCGGCTCGATCCGGAGCAGCTTTCAAGCTGTCTGATTTGCAGCCATGAATACGTTGACCCGGGGCGGCGTCAAGCCGCCATATCCTTATGAGCTGATGCTTAGCAATCCTTTCGCGTTAGACCGGCTGGACGTGCAATTCCGGTGGGGGAGATACGGGATTCGTATGATTAAGTTCCATCATACCAGCTTCGCCCCGGGTAAAATTGTTGCGTTTCACAAACATTCAGATTACGAGCTGCATTTCATTCCCCGCGGAAAAGGCAAGGTTATTCTGGGAGATGAGCCCTTTCAGCTTCATGAGGGGCATATGTATTTAACGGGTCCGGGTCTGATGCATTATCAGGAGGCCGATGTTTTCGAGGTGATGGATGAGCTTTGCCTGCATCTGGATATTAAGCGGATCGACGATGCGCCGGAGCTGGAGGAGGCCGAGGATTGGGGGGAGAGATGGGAGATAGCCGAAGCGGATGCCTGCATCCGCCAGCTGGAGCAGCTTCCGTCAAAACCTGCCGTCGACCAGTACCGGGCGATGGAATGTTTCCTGACCGCCTATCGTGCCTGGCACGAGAACCAGCCTGGGCTGTACACGGTGATTAAGCAATCGATCATCCAGATTTTGCTGCGAACGACTAGGGCGTACGCCTCCGTGCCTCAGCCGGATTTGCCGTCGCGGGATATGAAGCACTACCGTTATCAGCTTGCCGTGCAGTTCATCAAGGACAATTACATGGCGCCGTTGACCTTAGAGGTCGTTGCCGAAAGGGTGCAGATTAGCGCGCGGCAGCTTCAGCGCATTTTTCGCGAGCAAACGGGAGGCACCTTCAGTGAGTATATCGAGCAGATCAGACTGACGCATATTTGCGAGGAGCTGGCGACGACCGACAGCACGATCGATCATATTGCCTTCCAGAATGGATTTTCCAGTCCAAACTATCTGCATTACGTGTTCAAAAAGAAGCTTGGCACTACACCTATGCAATATCGGCTGCAGCACCGCAAATCCGCGGAGCTGTAATAACGAAGCATCCCGGAGGTTTAACCTCTGCGGTGCTTTTTTGTTATGAAAAACATTCCAGACCTTATTAATTCGACAACATATGACAAAATCATACAAGGGTGATATGATATTGATTACAATATAGAACTTGAAGCTCTTGGAGGTACATCATGAGATTTATACATATCACACAGTATGACGAGCAGCTAATGATGCTGGCTAAGCCGGTGTATGACCGGTTTCGGCGGATTCTTCTCAGTGCGAACAGCCGGATTAATCCGAAGTACCTGGACAAGCTGAAGGAGATTGGGATCCATAGTCTTATCGTCGAGGACGCCATTTCCAAAGGAATCACGATGGAGGAGCTTGTGGATATGCCGACATGGATGGATGTCATCCAGACGCTGAATGAGACCTACGACGCCGTTCAGACGAAAAAGCCGTTTCCCCTGAAAAACGTTCAGGCCGCTATTGGCAAGCTTATCCTGGAAACACGGCAAAGAAGCCTGGTTCTTCCGATTCCGGCCAGCTCGGTAGCGACGGAGCTTAAGCCCTACGCACATTCCGTGAATGTTGCGATACTGGCGCTGCAGGTGGCCAAAGGATTGAATTATAACGATATGATGCTAAGGGATTTGGCGTTAGGCTGCCTGCTGCATGATATCGGCAAGGCCGTTACCGCCGATAGCAAAAAACATCCGGAGGAGGGATTTGAGGTCATCCGCAGGGTGAGAGAGGCGAGCCTTCTGTCTGCTCACATTGCGTTTCAGCATCATGAGAGGGTGGACGGAACCGGTTATCCTCGCGGAATTGCAGGCAAGGATTTTCACGAGTATGCTCAGATCTGCGGCATGTGCAATAGGTATGAGAATATGACCTCAGCCGAAGGGATCCCGTCTCATGATGCGATAGAACGTTTAATGGCGTTAAGCGGAAGCGCGTATGACGTTCACTTGCTGCATGCTTTCGTTACGTCCGTTCCTTCGTATCCGCCAGGCAGCAAGGTATTGCTGAACAACGGCAAGTACGCCATTGTGACCAAAATCGTCAGTCACATGCAGCGTCCCATGGTCCGTTATCTGGAAACGGAGGAGGAGCTATTGCTCGCCGACCACCCGACCGTAATGGTTACCCAAACGATATAACGACAACAGATCTCTCCTCGGAGGGATCTTTTTTGTTGTTACCTGTTGACTTGGATTCGTAATGACTGTTATTATAATGAACTATAATCGTAAAAATTACTATTAATTAATGGAGGGCTAAGGAATGACCGAAACAAATGCAAGTAGGAAAATACCGGTTACTGTGCTAAGCGGATACTTGGGTGCAGGGAAGACGACGGTGCTGAACCAGATTCTAACGAATAAACAAGGCTTGAGGGTAGCTGTCATCGTGAATGATTTGGGAGAGGTGAATGTGGATGCCGATTTGATCAAAGAAGGAGGAGGTCTCTCGCAAACGGAAGAGAAGCTGGTGGAGATGTCTAACGGCTGTATTTGCTGCACGCTTCGAGAGGACCTGCTGCGGGAGGTGGAGCGGCTTGCGAGGGACGGCAGATTCGATTATATCTTGATCGAATCTACAGGTGTAGGCGAGCCGATCCCTGTAGCGCAAACCTTCTCCTATATCGATGAGGAGCACGGCATCGACCTCACGCGGTTTTGCCGCTTGGATACCATGGTGACGGTGGTGGATGCATACCGCTTTTGGCATGACTACTCCAGCGGCGAATCGCTGCTGGATCGTCAGCAGGCGGTAGGCGAGGACGATACTCGCGACGTGGTCGATCTGCTGCTTAGCCAAATCGAATTTTGCGATGTGCTGCTTCTGAACAAGTGCGATCTCGTCGAGGAAGAGGAGCTTGCTGAACTGGAGCAGGTACTGCGGAAGCTTCAACCGCGGGCAGTGATTTTCCGCACAACGCGGGGCATGGTCGATCCGAAGCATCTGCTGAATACGGGACGGTTCGACTTCGACGAAGCCAGCACATCCGCCGGATGGATGAAGGAACTCGAGCAGGGCCATCATACCCCGGAGACAGAGGAATATGGAATTTCTTCCTTTGTTTATGAGCGGAGGAGACCGTTTCACACGGAGCGGTTGACCGAATGGATGACCGATTGGCCGGAGGAGGTCGTTCGGGCGAAGGGGATGGTATGGCTCGCGTCAAGAAATGACATGGCCCAGAGCTTAAGCCAGGCAGGTCCATCCATTCAATTCGGGCCCGCCGGAATGTGGGTTTCCGCACTTCCTTCAGAAGAACGCGAGGCGCTGCTGGCGGAGGAGCCGGAGCTTTTGCAGGCTTGGGACCCCGTGTACGGGGATAGAATCACGCGTTTTGTGCTGATCGGTATTCATATGAACAAGACGGTGATCACGGAGAAGTTGGATCAATGCCTGCTGACGGACGAGGAGATGCGCTCGGATTGGAGCCAAATTCACGACGGGCTGCCGAACGCATCCTCGGAGCAGCTGGAGCAGATTCTGGCTGCGGCTGCCGGACCGTCAGGAGAGGAGGTTTAGCTATGCGAGTTATCGTTACGCTGGCATGCACGGAAACAGGCGACCGGAACTATACGACTACCAAGAATAAGAAGAACCATCCAGGCCGCCTGGAGCTCAAGAAATACTGTCCGCGGTTGAAAAGAGTGACACTGCACCGGGAAACCCGGTAATCATGCTTTGCGAATTACACTTTATTTCCTATCATGATACCAGCCAATACTCGGCGATCCTATGCTATAATACTAGAAAAACGAGTAAGGCGTTGATAAAGTCGATGGATCAAGAAAAGAAGGTATTGCTGGTAGACGGTATGGCGTTGTTATTCAGAGGGTTTTATGCCAACTCCTATGGAGGGTACATAAGAAAAACGAAAGCGGGATTGCCGACGAATGCGGTGTTCGGGTTTTTGAAATATTTTATGGATGCGATTAAGCAGTTTCAGCCGACGCATGTGGTTTGCTGTTGGGATATGGGCAGCAGCACGTTCCGCACGGAAAAATTCAGCGACTACAAGGGGAACCGTCCCGAGGCTCCGCTCGAGATGATCCCTCAGTTCGATCTGGTGAAGGAAGTCGTGGCCAGCTTTGGCGTGCCGAATGTAGGGATCCAAGGCTTCGAGGCCGACGATTGCATCGGCACACTGGCGCGCCACTACAGCAGTGATGCGGACGTATATGTGCTCACCGGCGACCACGATATGCTTCAATTGGTGACGGAGAAGACTAAGGTTATTATTATGAAAAAGGGCGCTTCCAATTACGCGGTCTATGACCCTGACGCTTTGCTTGAAGAGAAGCAGCTGACACCGGCGCAGTTTATTGATCTGAAGGGACTGATCGGGGATACAAGCGATAATTATCCGGGTGTCAAGGGGATCGGCGAGAAGACGGCCGTCAAGCTGCTGCTTGAGTATGAGTCCATCGACGGGATTATAGCCAATCTTGCCTCGCTACCGAAGGGTGTGAAAAGTAAGATCGAGGCGGATCTGGAGATGCTGCATTTGTGTCGCGAGCTGGCTACGATCTGCTGCGACGCTCCGGTCGCATGCTCCTTGGAGGAAGGCGTGTGGAGTCCGGACAGCCGAACGGTACAAGCCAAGTTTGAGGAGCTGGAATTCAACTCGCTCACGAAGGAAATCGGCCGTATCGGGGCGGTTTCTTAAGAAAAAAAGAGGCGTTGTCCGCGCTTGTTGCGGGATACGCCTCTTTTTTTCATGGACATTACGTGGATTGGGTTGGCTGAGAAACGCTGCTGCTGCTGCCGACCAAACGCTGAACGGGGAACACACGCCGTAAGGAAATGACAATGACCGTAGCTGCCAAGGCTTTTATGGCATCACCAGGCAGGTAAGGATAACACCCGGCTACCATCGCCTTGTCAAACGGAAGCTTGGCCACGTGCGCAAGCCATGGAACTCCGGATACATACAGCAGCAGGGAACCGAACACTTCCATGACAAGGAAGATCAACAGAAATTCGACAACCCCCTTCTGCTTCAGCTTCTGCACGATCCAACCGATTAAGAGAGCGGCAATCGGCCACATCCAGACGTAGCCCGCCGTCGGTCCCAGCAGTACGGAAATGCCGCCTTTGCCCCCGAGCAAGGGAAAACCGAGCGCCGTTAAGGCAACGACGATAAATAAGCTGAAAAAGCCATAAGCGGCGCCTAACAGGCCGCCTGCCAGCATGACGGCTAATGTTTGAAGGGTGATAGGTACCGGGGTAAAGCCGAGCGGGATGCTCACAAATCCGAACACAACGACCAGTGCGGCGAACAAGCTGCTGAAGGCAACTCCGCGCAGTGTCAATCCTCTCATTGTCTCTCTCTCCTATTGATGATATAGTAGTATTACTTGATTGTTAACCTAAAAACAAATATTACTGGTTAACAATTGGCATTATAGCATGGTCTCTCAGAAAATGGTAGAGAGGGGACGAATTTTATTTCGTATGGCTATGATCTTCGAAAATGTACATATGATCTATGAAAGCGGATTGTCGGGGCACGTTTATGCGCTTCGCGGTGTGACCGCGTTTTTCCCTGCCGGCTCCTGGACGGCGGTTGTCGGCTCGAACGGCAGCGGCAAAAGCACGATGGCGAAAGCCGCAGCAGGCTTAGGTACGGTCAGCAGCGGAAGGATCATGAAAGAGGACGGAGTCCTCACTTATATCGTTTTGCAAAATCCGGACAGCCAGTTGATCGGAGAAACGGTGCTGGAGGAGGTCAGCTTATGCCTCGCCGCAGATGGCTCTATTGCAGGGAAAGTACAGCTGGTCCGGGAGCTGCTGGAACAGGTGGGCCTGCATGTGCCGCTGGATACCCTAGTCACTACCTTATCCGGCGGGCAAAAGCAGCTGTTGAATTTGGCCTCCTGTCTTGCGGCGGGAGCCAATTTCATCATTCTGGATGAAATTACGTCAATGCTGGACCCGGCGTCGAGGGCGCTGGTGCTGGAAGCCGTTCAGCGGATTCACCGCTCGGGAACGGCGATCCTTTGGATCACCCACCGGCCGGAGGAGCTTGGCTTCGCGGACCGGGTGCTTGCGATGGAGGCTGGACAAGTTGTCTACGACGGAGAGAGCCGTCATTTCTTCTATCCTCAGGACGGGGAAGAAGGAAGTCCGTGCGAGCGGCTTGGGATGGAGCTGCCTTACACGGTCCGGGTAGTCAGACAGCTCGAGCGCAAGGGCTATTCTATCCCTGAGCGGCCCGTTCATGCCCGCGAGCTGAAGGAGGTCGTGCGCGCACTATGCCTATCGTAATGAAAGACGTCACGGTTAGAGCGGAGGGGAAAGCAGGGCGGACGCTCCTGCATCCGGTAAGCAGCGAAATTGCGGAGCGTTCGTTGACGCTGCTCATCGGTCGTACGGGCTCGGGGAAATCGACATTGTTGAAGGCGTTGGCCGGACTTACGCCCATCGCCTCCGGTACGGTTCACTACAATGGCACCTCCTTATGGCGCGAAGGAAAGCCCGTGCGCGAGGCGCTGCTGCTTAGCGGCATGGCCTTTCAGTTTCCCGAGCAGCAGCTGTTTGCTCAGACGATTCAGGGGGAGTTCGATTATTCCCTTCGTCCGTATAGGCTTGGCAAGCCGGAGCGGGAGGAGCGTATCGACAAGGCGATGTCCTCAATGAAGCTGCCGCGGGAGCTGTTGGAGGTGTCACCCCTGACGCTTAGCGGCGGGCAGAAACGGCGTGTGGCGCTGGCTTCTCTATCCGCTACACAGCGGCCGTGGCTCTTCCTCGATGAGCCGTCTGCCTGCCTAGACGCGGCCTCCTCCGCTCGGCTGAAGGAGCAGCTGCTTGAGTGGAAGCGAAGCTCCGGTGTGGTGATGGCAACGCATGATTGGGAGGCGTTCCTGGAGGTGGCGGATCGCGTCTTGATCCTGAACGAAGGCCGCCTTGTGGCGGATATGACGCCGGAGGAGCTTCGGTGGCATCCGGAGCTGCTGGAGCAGGCCGGAGTCGGGCTGCCGGGCGCTGCCGAGCTGGCAAGAGAGCTTCGCAGCGCCGGGCTGGACGTGCCGCTGCAGATGCTGGAGCCGGAGAAGATGGCGGAGCAGCTGGCGCTGGCGATGGACAGACGCCCTTTCGAGGCTGGGCCTCAAGAGGCGGCGGCAGCGTTGTCGCCGGTTAGCGAGCGGGTCGAAGTGACGCCGGTGAATCCGCTTGAGCAGTCCGGTACTGCAACCGGGCGCAAGCTCGTCTACCTGTTGGATGCGCGGGTGAAGTGGCTGGTGTATACGCTGCTCTCCGCCGGCTTTGTGCTTCAGACGGAGCGGGTCGGCACTGTCTTATCGCTGCTGCTTGCTTTCGGTGCGGTGCTGCTGCTGGACCGGGAGCATGCCGGCAGAGTGCTGAGGCTGTGCAAGCCGCTGCTCTTTTTTATGGCCTTCGCCTCGAGCTTTGCCGGACTTCGGATTCAAACCGATCAAGGCTTCCCTTTATTCTTTGCCTGGGAAGGAGCCGCGGGCAGCTTCGCCCATCTGCTGCCTTTCTTCTCGGTGACACTGCTGGGGATTGTGTTCACCTTATCGACCAGTCCGGCCGAGATGAAGCAGGGGCTTCAGAAAGCGTTGTCCGTCTTCGACCGGATCGGCTGGTCTACCTCGATGCTGGCGCTGGCCGCCTCGCTCGTCCTGCGATTTATCCCGCTCATTCTGGAAGAAACCCGGCGCTTTGCGCTGATCGCGCAAGCCCGGGGCAAGAGGGCCGCCCGCCGCGGCCAGATTGCCGTCAGGGATATCCCTGTTTTCGTGATCCCGCTGCTCATATCGCTGTTTCAGACGGTGGAGGATTTGATCATGGCGATGGAGATTAAGGGCTATATCCACCGCAAGGGGCTGTCCCTGTCCGATCTTCAGGAGCGAAATCGTACGGCGGACGCGACTGCCGCAGGCGGGGGCTTGGTGTTATTTTGCATCCTGTTGGGGGTGAGACTATGGAGCGTATGACGGTTCGTTTGCGGGGCCATCATCTGCTCTGCTTGCTGGGGTACCGGGGCATGGGCTATTCCAAGGCCTATACGGACAATATGACGGCGGTATACGTACAGCTTCGGGAAAACCCTTTGACTTCTGTGACGATTGTGGAGGGTGTGGACGATTTATGCTCGTGCTTTCCGTCCGATCAGGAATACCACTGCGATCGAGAAGGGGTATTTCGGCATGACCGTCTCGTGCTGGATCACCTGGGGCTGGCCTTCGGGGATACGCTGCCTTGGGAACAGCTGCTCGAACGGATCCGCCGATTGGTGGCACCGGAGAGGATAGGGGAATGGTGTGCCAGCTGCCGCTGGAGAAGCTACGGCGTATGTGAGGCGGGCTTGGCCCGGCTCGCTGCGGGAGGCGAAGGCTTGCCTGCTTTGCCTACATTGACTTCATCGCCCCAAAAAGAATCCAAGCAAACCTAAACGGAATCGCTTCTGTTTATAGCGAATTTGCGATATACTGTGGGTGGCAATGGACTACTTGTACGCGAAAGGAAGGTAGGTAGGAGCTATGAGCAACATTAACGTATGGGAAAACGCCGAGCCTGGCGTGAAGCGCAAAATTTTTGAGCCGGGCAAAGGGATTATGATGATGGAAGTGCATTTTGAGGAAGGTGCGGAGGGGTATCTTCACAGCCATCCTCATGAGCAGCTGTCCTACTGCCTGAAGGGTAAGCTCGAATTTTCCATCGACGGCGAAAAAAAGGTGATCACAGCAGGGGAGACGATTTATATCCCCAGCGGAGCGAAGCACGGCTGCCGCGCGCTTGAGCCAAGCGCATTGCTGGACTCCTTTACCCCGGTCCGGGAAGATTTAGTAAAACGATAACCATGTCAAAAGGTCGTACCTCCAAATGATGTTATTTGGGGTACGGCCTTTTTGTTTCCGTTCGATCGATTAAGGCTCGTATTTGCTAAGGGCAATCACGGCATTGTGTCCTCCGAAGCCGAAGCCGTTGGATAGCGCCACTCGGATGTCCTTAGCGCGAGCTACGTTTGGAACGTAATCCAGATCGCAGGTTGGGTCAGGGCTTTCATAATTGATCGTTGGAGGTAGAAGGCCTTCCTGCAGCGCCCGAACGGTCGCAATGGCTTCTACGCCGCCTGCGGCCCCGAACAAGTGGCCTGTTACGGATTTAGTCGAGCTGACGGCCAGCTGATACGCATGCTCCCCGAAAAGCCGCCGGATGGCTGCCGTTTCCGCCTGGTCTCCCAGCGGCGTCCCGGTAGCGTGAGCATTGATATAATCGACCTGCCCGGGGGATAAGCCCGCGTCCCGCAGCGCTTCCGCCATAGCGCGGTAGGCGCCGGAGCCCTCCGGATCGGGAGCGGTCATATGATAGGCGTCCGCCGAAAGACCGTATCCGATGATCTCCGCCAAGATCGGGGCACCTCGGCGCAATGCGCCGTTTAGCTCCTCCAGCAGCAGCACGCCGGCTCCCTCCGACATGACGAAGCCGTCCCGCTGTAGATCGAACGGCCGGCTGGCGCGCTCAGGCGCATCGCTCTGGGTGGACATGGCCTTCATATTGGAGAATCCGGCGAAGGAAAGCTCGCAGATCGGAGCCTCGGTGCCGCCGGCGAGCATAGCATCCGCACGTCCGCTGCGGATGAGGTGAAAGGCGTCGCCGATCGCGTTGTTGCCGGTAGCGCAGGCGGTAGCCGGCGAGCTGTTCGGCCCTTGCGCCCCGAAACGGATGGATACTTGCCCGGAGGCCATGTTCGGAATCATCATCGGCACCATGAACGGGCTGACTCGCCGGGCTCCGCGGTCCAAGAGCTGCCTGTGATTGTCCAGCAGCGTGGAGATGCCGCCGAAGCCGGAGCCTATATACACGCCGGTTCTCTCGGCATTGCTTTCCGTGATCCGATAACCGGACTGCTGCAGCGCCTGGGTTGATGCGGCAATGGCAAATTGAAGAAAGCGGTCATACAGCCGAAGCTCCTTCGGTTCCAGGTAGAGCTCGGGCTGAAAGCCGTACGCTTCCCCTGCAATCCGGGTGGCAAACGGAGCAGTATCGAACCCGGAGACAGGGCGGATGCCGGAGCGGCCTTCGATCAGGTGTGTCCAGAAGTCCTGAACGGTAGAACCGACAGGGGAGACGACGCCCATGCCGGTAATGACGACACGGCGGGACATTGCGGAGGAATCGTTTGGCGAAGGCATAATAGACATAACGGGTGCACC
The DNA here is from genome assembly GCF_030846225.1 of Paenibacillus sp. GD4. Lineage (NCBI taxonomy): Bacteria > Bacillati > Bacillota > Bacilli > Caryophanales > Paenibacillaceae > Paenibacillus > Paenibacillus sp. GD4. The sequence goes on along the minus strand of NZ_JAVCYK010000001.1, from coordinate 1,398,159 downwards.
TCTTTTTCTGAAATGAAAGGCGGTTGATATGAGACCGAATGGTCTGTTTTTTCGGTAAAAGGAAGCCCCTGCAAGAGGGGATTAATCGGTTTAATTTATGATGGGACACATGCGGAATGCAGCACGCCGGTTATATGCTGAGCCGCGATCCGAAGATGGTGATCGTTCCCGTGCAAGCGGCTCATCATGAGGGCTCCTTCCATGGTGGCTACGATGACGGAGGCCAAGGCCCCGGCGTCAAGCTCCGGCTTCAATTCGCCGGATGCGATCCCGTCTTGGAGCGTACGCTGCACCATACCGACCATGCGATCCATCGCTTGTTTGGCCAGCTCCCGCAGCTCGGGCGAAGTATCGTCCGCTTCTACCGCCGCGTTCATGACCGGACAGCCTCCGGGAATCGGCACACCGAGGAGCAGCTCCTGGCTTACCTGCATAAAACGCAGAACCTTCTCGGTGACGGTTCCTTCCGCGCTCAAGGCTTCCTTGAGTCGATGACCGAGCAGCTGAACGGCGTAGCTGAGCGCTTCCCGGGCCAAGTCTTCCTTGCTCTCGAAGTGGTTGTAAATGCCCCCCTTCTTTAATCCCGTAGCTTCCATAATTTCCGATACGGGAGCATGAAGATAGCCCTTGCGGTTCAGGAGCTCCGCCGATTGAGCAATGATCCGCAGCTTGGTGTTTTCCCCTTTACGCATAAATCTAATCCTTTCGGCATTATAAGACCGATCGGTCTTAATTGTAAGATAACGAATGAGCAGCCCCTTTGTCAAGTTTTATATATGGTTAGGGCCGCACCCATTTTGCTCCTTGCCACGTATGGATGTAATACCAAGTCTCTCCGTGTGGAGACGTCCACTCCCGGGAAGCGGTCACCGTTTGCGGGCTGAGCAGCAGCTCGGTGCTCCCCTCGAAGAAAGGCTTGCTCAGGATGACAGACGTTTCCGTCAGGTGAAGCTCCGCCTGGGATTGCTTTACGCCAAGCTTGACGTCGTTGTCCCATTCACCCGTGATGCGGGAGGCCGCTTCCATGGACGGATTGACCCAGCTTCCTTTCTCACCCGTCAGCACGAATAACCACCCCCCTTCTCTGGAACCAACCGCCTGCAGCTGACGCGGAACCTGTTCTTCAGTCGCTGAATCGGAGCTAAAGGGACTCTTGTAGAACTGGAAGGGGACTGGTATGTTTATTGATTGCTCAACCGCCTGAGCCCGTTCGTATCCAAGCCCATATTCGCTTCCGAGATGGATCCAACGGAGCCCTCTAGGCGTTTCCACCTGATACCACACGCTTGGTGGCACCATTCGCGCCTGTTGGATGTATTTGCTCACCGGCTTCACCACCTGCGGTTGGAAGCGAGGCTCGTCGGCTATCGGCTTATCGAAGGGGTGAAGGAACACCTCGCTGGGCTCGGCCACCGCGATCATTCCTTCTACAGCTGAGCCGACGTATTTTTCCGCATAATGACCCGGACGGATCCACTGATCGCCGAGCCAGGATGTCCGGATCAGGAACCATCGGTCATTCGAATAGCAAGGGGTGTAAGGGTCGCAAACCGGTATGGAGGCGATCGCTTGCACCCTTTGGGGAGCCAGTGTATATGGCGAAGGCTGAGATTGGATGTTCGCGTACAGCTCCGTCTGCTCCTGCAATAACGTAAGCTGCTGCTCCCGCTGTTCCAGCTTGCCGAATTTGTACGAGCCTTCGTCCATATTCAGCCAGGCGGTGCCGAGCCATGTCTCTACGGCTATCTTCCTTTGGCTTGCGACGCCGAGCAGGCTCTGCTCCTCTACGTCGGCCAAAAGGACGGACTGCAGCGGGGTAAGAGCGCCGATTGCCTCGGCCGGCTTGGTTTCCTTGCTGGGATACAGCGTAAACTCGCTGAGCAGGGTGACATAAGGCACATGGACGGACTCCCCCGGCAGGGGCTCGCTTTCCGCATGAACGGGCAGCCGGGGAACCAGCAGCAGTGCCGCAGCCAGCAGTATTTGTATGCTTTTCTTCATAGCTTCACACTCCTTGCTTCGATAGACGCCGATGGGCGGCAAGAAGTTACGGCGATAACGCAAACTTAATCTAACGGTCAACAGGCAGCTCCGGCAGCAACAAGAAAAAGCCGCAGAGCAGCTGCCTTTGCGACTTTTTGCGTTACCTTTATCGGTGTTTCTGGCGGTGTCCACTTAAATATCCGTGAAATTCACCGGTCCGACGATTTGCCCGAGAAACTCCCTCAGCTCGTTCGCTTCCTCTTCGTTCAGCTTGTACACGTGCTCGAGGTAACCCTCTTCCTCGAGGTCATCCGGTCCGATCACCGCCGTGCGGCCAAGCTGCATATCCGTCACCAGCTTCTTTCCGTAGAAGCGATTCGTCGTGGTAATGGCAAGATCGAATCGGCGCATCGTTTCTCCGACAAAACACACAAAACGCGTCTTCGTCTCCTCTACGCCATCGTATAAATAATCAAATTCCGTTGCGGACATGCCGGCTACGCCTCCTTCATCTGCCCTCATTATACTCGAAACGCTCTCCTTCGGCAAAAACAGGACCCGGCGGCGGTACTTCAGATCGTCTGGTTTTCCCAAATGGGATTTCGTTTTCAATTTACTAGAAACATGGTACAATCATATGAAGCAAATTGAAGTAGCATAGAAGCTTGGGAGGGTTATACGGTAATGGCTAACGGTAAAATGAGAAGCGACATGATCAAAAAAGGCTTTGACCGCGCGCCGCACCGCAGCTTGCTGCGTGCCGCAGGGGTAAAGGAAGAGGACTTCGGCAAGCCGTTTATTGCGGTTTGTAACTCTTATATCGACATTGTTCCAGGTCACGTGCACCTTCAAGAATTCGGCAAAATCGTCAAAGAAGCGATTCGCGAAGCGGGCGGCGTACCTTTTGAATTTAATACGATCGGTGTGGATGACGGCATCGCGATGGGTCATATCGGTATGCGTTATTCTTTGCCGAGCCGCGAGATTATTGCGGACGCTTTGGAAACCGTCGTTTCCGCCCACTGGTTCGACGGTATGGTTTGTATCCCGAACTGTGACAAAATCACACCGGGCATGATGATGGGCGCACTCCGCGTCAACATTCCGACGGTATTCGTCAGCGGCGGCCCGATGAAGGCCGGTAAAACGTCCGACGGCCGTTCCATCTCCCTGTCCTCCGTATTTGAAGGCGTGGGCGCTTATCAGGCCGGCAAGATTGACGAGAAGGGCCTGCAAGAGCTTGAGCAGTACGGCTGTCCGACCTGCGGCTCCTGCTCCGGTATGTTCACGGCGAACTCCATGAACTGCTTGGCTGAGGTGCTCGGTTTGGCGCTTCCAGGCAACGGTACGATCCTGGCTGTTGCTCCTGAACGCAAAGATTTCGTTCGCCAGTCCGCAAAGCAGCTGATGGAGCTGATCAAGCTCGATCTGAAGCCGCGCGATATCGTGACAATGGAAACGATCGACAACGCGTTCGCGCTGGATATGGCGATGGGCGGCTCCACGAACACCGTGCTTCACACGCTGGCTCTGGCCAAGGAAGCGGGCTTCGATTATCCGATCGAACGCATCAACGAAGTGGCTGAGCGCGTGCCGTATTTGGCCAAGATTGCCCCGGCATCCGAGCATCACATTGAGGATGTGCACAACGCAGGCGGCGTAAGTGCGATCATCAATGAGCTGCTGAAGAAACCGGGCGCCCTTGACGGTGACCGCATTACCGTAACCGGCAAAACGCTCCGCGAGAATGTGGCCGGCTGCGAGATTTTGAATAAGGAAGTCATTCGTCCGATCGACGACCCGCACTCCGCACGCGGCGGCTTGGCCGCATTGTTCGGTAACCTGGCGCCGGAAGGCTCCATCATCAAGGTTGGTGCGGTGGACAAGTCCGTCGGCGGCTATCACAAGGGCCCTGCAATCTGCTTCGATTCCCAAGAGGATGCACTGGCGGGAATTGCGAACGGCAAGGTGAAGGAAGGCCATGTCGTGGTCATTCGTTACGAAGGACCGAAGGGCGGACCGGGTATGCCGGAAATGCTCGCGCCTACATCACAGATCGTAGGTATGGGTCTTGGCGCGAAGGTCGGCTTGATTACCGACGGCCGTTTCTCCGGCGCATCCCGCGGCATCAGCATCGGGCATATCTCTCCGGAGGCGGCTGAAGGCGGTCCGATCGCATTCGTTGAGGATGGAGACGAGATCGAGCTGGATCTGGAGAACCGCAAGATTCAACTGCTGATCAGCGACGAAGAGATGGAGCGCCGCAAGGCCAACTGGAAGGGCTTCGAGCCGAAGGTGAAGACCGGTTATTTGGCCCGTTACTCGAAGCTTGTAACGAATGCAAGCAACGGCGGGGTTCTGAAAATCTAATCCCTTATAATTGAAACCAAGCTTGGAGCTTAAGGTGCTCGCACCTTGAGCTCCAAGCTTTTTTTAAAATGACGGCTTCGTTAGGGGACAGCTCTCAAACGAGCCGGCCGACGGATCGTACAGTGCCAGCTTCCGAAGAAAGTAGCACGATTCCGGAAAGTGGTGCTCGAGAAAACGCAGCGTTGTCCGGCTTAGTACGGTCGTCCCTCGATACCGGCGGACCACCTCCACTACGAAGGCATAAAATTGCTGTACCGTCTCTCTGACCTCTTTGGCAAATTGCTGCTGATCGGGGAAGCCCGGTGCGATGAACCGGAGGTAGCCCGTGAGGGCCCGATTTTTCGTCATATGTACTTGAAACAGCTGAGAGAATCCGGAGGCCTTCTCCGTAAGCAGAAGCTCCACCGGGTCCAGCACATTCCGAAGCAGCACGGCATGCCCCAATTGGTCTTCCAGCCACATATCCATGAGCGCTGCCAACGGAAGCTCCGGAAACTCCATGCCCTGCATGTAAAAGCTTAGGATACGTAAATATTCCTCATTTTCCAGCAATGTTCCATTAAAGTAGGTGGGGGTTAAATTGATGTTGATCCGGTTTAAAATGCGCCTGCTCTGCAGCGAGCCCTCGAACCGAAAATAACCGTTCGCTACAGGATATGCTTGCCTGCTGAATTGGATCATGTCCGCATGTGCAGCCGGAAGTCCGGGAGGGATTGCCGCCAGCTGCCTTCTCAATGCCCCGAACGCCTGTATGTACAAAGCGGCTTGCTGAATATCCGCCGTTTCCTGCGGCGCCAGATGGTCATGCGCGAAATGTGCGTGATCCTCCAAAATCTCCAGCCAAAAGGCATGCTCCTCGCGGGGAAGTAATGCCCGATTCATAAGCAACCGTCCTCCTTTTTTAGTACTACTACAGTACATATGTTCAACTTTCAATTTATTGCTAACGGCGGTGGGGTAAACCTAAAATTTCTTTAACAATTCTTTTGTAAAATAATGACGAGTCTATGGTAAGGTATAGGTACAAATACCTATGTGATTGATTGTGGAACTATTTGGACATCACAAGAAATACTTAAATAAGATATATTGATGGATAGGGATCAATAGGATTGATATACGGAAAATACAAGGTGATGTTATGACTTACCAACAAGCATTGAAACGCCCCGTTGTTTGTATACTGAATGACAAAGCTCATAAAATAACGTTTCCTCCTGATTTTGATTGTCAAGTCGTTACAATAATTTCCGATGAAAGTCGGGAATTGTTAGATAGAATTGACCTCATGAATCCGGATTGTACGGTAATGCTTATAGATCCACAGGAACCTGGCGTTTCATTAACAGACTGGGTGGAATTGAGACAATATTGTGAAGTGAGGCATATCCCTGTTGTTGTTATCGTTCATGAAAATGACCAGGAAACGATAACAGAAGTTATGGCTGATGCTGCCTTCTACCTCCCATTACAAATAGACAAGCTGCTCCCCCATATCCAGCGCTTACTAAAAAGAAGACAAAGAATACTTGATCAGATTCTTATTGATCCGTTAACCGGCGCGTTTAATTATCGATATCTGAGGGCTGAGGTCGATAAGCAGCTTACCGATATGAAACGATCTCACGAAACATTCTCTATGGTATATATGGAGCTGGACGCAGTTGGCACGATAGACTATGAGGGCCACCGGGTCTTAAGACAGAAACTTGTTGAATTCATTCAGAAAAGTATTCGTCCTACAGATTGTGTGGCGCATTATTCGAACCACGGTTTTATTCTGGTACTTCCCAAAACGGCCAAAGAGGATGCAATGAAATTAATGAATCGGTTGACCAAAAAATTTGCTGAACAACCGATACAAATAACTAGTGGGATTCATTTTGCAACTTTTTCCTGTAAAATAGTGGAATTTGTGGATGCAGACAAATCATCAGAAGATTGCTTGAAGGTTATGCCTTTTACTGACTCTACTCTTGTTCGATCGAGTCTTGTAATGGACGGCACGCTAGCCGGGAAGGATACTTCCGCACGAAAGCTGAAGTTAGCTATTATTGATGATGACCGGCTAATAAGGGAGATGCTCAGGCATCAGCTTTCCGATATTGGTGATCGTATATTCGATGTTGAGATTAAGGTGTTCGCTGACGGCGAGGAGTTTTTCAACGATCCGTGGCATCGGCAAAATGAACGTTTTCTTTTGATTGTTGACCGAATTTTGCCCAAGATGGACGGTCTTGAGATTTTAAGTAGAATACGTGCGGGTTACGACAGAAGAAGGTACTTGATCTTGATGCTCAGCAGTAAGGGGAAAGAGGCTGATATTACACTAGCCATTCAAAGAGGTGCTAACGACTATATGACGAAGCCCTTCAGCTTAAATGAGCTTCGTGCCAGGATCACAAGATTAATCGGTGGTTTCCGATGACGAATATTCTTTTTGTACTGCTGCTTACCGCAGCCTCCCTTGTTTTATTAGTAACGATTTATATCTATTTATTTTGGAAAAAGATTCATAATCAATTGCGATCCCGTAAGAAAGCAATGTGGGTGCATCAAAATTCTCACGATATCGATAATTGTTTAACCACCGGAAGAGGCTCTCACTTGGTTATAGTTACGGAGGAGTACCAATTTGAGGCGCTCGAGGATAAGCTAAGCGAGTTCCTCAGTAATTTCAAGCTTGAAAAAGACTTTAATCCGCTTCAAGATTTTGTTGATCGGCACTTGGTTCCGAGATATAAAAAACAGCTGCGGCATAGGCGCTGGAGCACACGAATGAATGCATTGTATTTTATCGATTTGTTCCAAATAAAGGCGATGCAGGATGAACTGATCGGACATTTATCAAGTAAGCTGTGTTCTCCAGAAGAAAGATATCAAATCTATCTTATGCTTGCTTCCTTTGAATACCCGAAATTATTGGAGCTCTTACAAAAGTCCAAAGAGATTCCATCCTTCTTGTTAACCGAAATTATGAGCCGTGTAGTCCATCAAGGGAATGTAGATCAGTATGTGAAGCATTTCTTCCAATTGGAAGATTCATGGAGGGAGGCTATGCTGGACGTTGTCCGTGATAAAAACTTACGGTCGGAGGAACTTCAAGTTCTGCTGGAGCAATTAATCGAATCCCCTCACAGCGAGCTTAGAGTTAGAGGCCTAAAAACCATTGCATCTCTAGGATACATTACTTCCATCGATCCGATTATCATCAGAATGGAAAGTATGATCGAAAGCGGACAGTGGGATCATCCCCGGGAAACAGGGGAGAAGCTAATGCTTGCCAGACTTATGGGAAGTATCCGTCATGAGAGGTTCATGCCCTTCCTTCTGCGTCTTGTAGGAGATAAAGTCTACAGTGTCCGGTCGGAGGCGGCCAAATCCATTCGGAAATATAAAGATGGAATCAGTATTTTGGAGACAATTACTTTCACCCACGCGGACCCGTTCGCAAGAAGCATATCCCAGGAATGGATGGAGAGGAGTATGGACTATGAGTGAGATTCTGAATGTTCTTCGGCATCCATTCCTCTTGTTCAATCAGATCATCTTTATTTATTTTATCGCTATTTGCGTTATTTATATGATATTGTTTGCTATGTCATTTGTCCGGTTGAAAAAGGAGAGGGGTCTTCATCAGGTAGAGCCATATAAAAGAATGAGGGATTCCTCTTTTACTCCGCCGCTGTCTATCATCGTGCCAGCCTATAATGAGGAAGCCGGGGTGATCGGCACCATATTATCACTGGTTACCGGCAATGGAAGATTGGATTATCCGCAATACGAGATCATCGTTGTTAATGACGGCTCCACCGACCAAACCCTGCAAAAAGTTATCGAACGGTTCCATATGGTGCCTATCAAGAATAAAGTGTTTCAAAAACGCAACGGTATCGAGACTAAGCCGATTCGGAATGTATACCATTCGGAGATTCATCCATATTTGTTTCTTATTGATAAAGAAAACGGGGGAAAAGCGGATGCTTTGAATTCGGGTATTAACTTGTCCAAATACCCTTATTTTGCTTCAATTGATGGAGATACTGTTCTAGACCCTGATTCGTTTCTAAAAATTATGAAGCCTATCGTAGAGAACACGGATGAAGAAATATTGGCGACAGGCGGAAATGTACTTATTGCCAACGGAAGCAAGGTCATTCAGGGACAAATGAAAGAAATGAGGCTTTCTCATAATCCACTTGTCATTATGCAAAGCATCGAATACATGCGCGCGTTCTTGATGGGGCGTATCGGCTTAAGCCGGGAGAATCTGCTGCTCATCATTTCCGGCGCGTTTGGAGTGTTTAAAACCTCCAGAGTGATTCAAGCGGGCGGATATAAGGCGGATACCGTCGGTGAGGATATGGAGCTGGTCGTGAGGCTTCACCGGATGAACATAGAACAGAAATGGGGGGCGAAAATTGAATATGTGGCTGACCCCGTTTGTTATACGGAAGCACCGGAAACATTGAAATATTTGCGGAGACAACGGTATCGCTGGCATCGAGGCCTGTTTGAGAGCTTATGGACGCATCGGAAAATGCTATTCAACCGGAAGTATGGCAGTATCGGCTTTGTAGCCATGCCGTTCTTTTTTCTTGTTGAATTTCTCGGGCCATTCATTGAGTTTATCGGATATCTGACCCTCGTTTTAGATCTTCTCTTAGACAGAGTCTATATTCAATTTTCCTTGATGCTCTTTGCACTCATGGTTGTATACGGATCCTTTTTATCTATGGGCGCCGTGCTTTTGGAGGAATGGCGGCTCGGCAAATACAAGAAGTTATCCGAGATGAATTTATTGTTTTTTTATGCTCTTTCGGAGGCGTTTTGGTATCGTCCGATGCTTACGTTCTGGAGAGCCGGGGCTACGGTTTCCGCCTTACTGGGTCGGACGCAGGGCTGGGGTGAAATGAAGCGCAAAGGAATTTCAGCCTAGAAGGAGGAACAACAATGAAGCGGGCCTGGTTTGGATGGGTCGCCGGGTTTCTGTTATTGCTATCCGTATTGTCTATTCCAGTATTCGTTTGGGCTTTGCAGCCCTCTCATCTGCTGAATGTGGCAATATTGGACAAAACAGTCCCGGATACTACATTTCGTGAACATAAGGGCCTTATGTGGCTCTTAAATCACATGAAGTATGTGAAGCATGACAAAACGGCTTATACCGTGGAAAAAGATTATTATGGCTATGTTCCCGAGCCTGAAGGACATAGTATTCGGGAGCTTGATCTTTCGAACGATTACGATCTGCTTTATATTGCCGATACCTATGGCGTATATAAAGACGACATCTCAGGAGTGATTGAGCACGGTAATCGTTCGAACAAAATTTATGGAGGACTCCAAGCCTCTGACATCGACCAGGTGAAGAATGCCCTATTTAAAGGAACAACCCTGATTGCTGAATTCAACACCTTTGGGAGCCCCACGGACCCCGAAGCTAAGAAGGCGTTGTATGAAATTTTGGGCTTGCGCTGGTCAGGCTGGATCGGCCGGTTTTTTCCTGAGCTGTCCGGTGGCGGCGAGCTTCCAGAATGGGCCAAAAGCAATTATGAGCATCAAACCGGGACAAAGTGGTCCTTCGCTGGCCCCGGCTTTGTTTTTGTGAGCGAACAAGATCAAATCATCGTATTGGAAGAAGGGAAAGATACAGGGAAAAGCGGGAATGTATTCCGTTTAACGGAAGAAGGAGAAGCCTTTGTCGGTTCTTCGCTGAAGGCAAGATATAACTATTGGTTTGACGTAATCGAGCCCGAAGACAGTAAGGAAGTATTGGCTTATTATCAACTCGACGTTACGGATGCGGGAGAGGATAAGCTGCGGGAGCAAGGGCTGCCATCCACGTTCCCGGCCGTGATCCGGCATGACACCGGGATCTATCGAGCCTATTATTTCGCAGGTGATTATGCGGATAACAATGAGGTGCCCGGCTTCTACAAGGCTTCTTGGCTGGATAGTATATTTCGTGCGGTTTCTTGGGATTCGGGTAAAAGCGAGCAAAGCTTTTATTGGAGGGCTTACCTGCCGCTGATGAAACGGATTTTTAAGGAAGCAACCGATCTGCGGGAGCAGCCGAACGTCCCGAAGGAAAATACGTTTCCGGTTACAGCGGACGGCATCACGATTCCTGCTAAGGTAGGCGGGCAGTATCTGCAGTTATACAAAGATAATCGCTGGAACGACTTTTTGATCAAGGGTGTGAATCTGGGGATAGGTAAACCGGGTCACTTCCCGGGAGAAGCTGCTATTTCCAAGGCCGAATATATGCGTTGGTTCAAATATATCGGAGAAATGAAAGCCAATGTGATAAGGAATTATACGCTGCATCCTCCTGCCTTTTATGAAGCGCTGCTGGAATATAACCTCAAGGCGGAGGAGCCAATCTATCTGCTTCACGGTGTGTGGGTTAACGAAGAGAAGCTGGTTTCCTTGCAGGATGCTTATGCTGCGGAGCTTTCCGACGAGTATAAGAAGGAAATTCAGCTAACAGTTGATGTGATTCACGGGAACGCTAGTCTGCCCGCCAAGCCTGGGCATGCTTCGGGCGTGTATCGGGCGGATATTTCCAAATATGTACTTGGTTGGGTGCTGGGGATCGAATGGGATCCAGAGGTGGTAGTTGGAACCAATGAGAAGCACCGTGACATCGGGGACTTTAACGGCCGCTATTTCCAGACAGAGAAGGCTTCACCGTTCGAAGCCTGGCTGGCGGGAACGATGGATGAGGTCGTAGCTTATGAAACCGATAAGTATCATTGGCAGCGGCCGGTAAGCTTTACGAATTGGACGACGACGGATTTGCTGAATCATCCTTCCGAACCACTCTCAAAGGAAGATATGGTTTCGGTTGATCCCAATGTTATTAATCAGAAACCGTCATTCCAGGCCGGTTACTTCGCCTCCTATCATACTTACCCGTACTACCCTGATTTCATGAATTATGAAACGAAATATACGGATTATGTTGATTTCCGAGGGGTAAAGAACAGCTATTCCGGCTACTTGCATGATTTGAAGCAAGCGCATCGAATGCCCGTGCTCATTGCCGAGTTCGGAGTTCCCTCTTCAAGAGGAATGACGCATAGGAATGTTCACGGCTGGAATCAGGGGAAGCACAATGAGCAAGAGCAAGGAAATATTGCCGCTGGATTGTTTGAGGACATATATCATGAGGGCATGGCGGGAGGAATCGTGTTTACCTGGCAGGATGAGTGGTTCAAGCGCACATGGAATACTATGGATTTGGACAATCCGGACCGTCGTCCGTTTTGGGCCAATACCCAAACGAGCGAGCAAAGCTTTGGTCTCCTCACCTTTGACCCTTCCGAACCGAAAGCAGCGATTTATGAGGATGGGGATGTGAGTGATTGGACCCGAGCGGGAATTTCCCCGGTAGCAATGAAGCCGGCCGTTCCTGTAAAGGTCCTGGATAGTAACGACAAACAAAGGGAGATAAAGCAGCTATTCGTAACCAGTGATGCCGGCTATGTTCACTTCCGAATTGATTTTGGAGAAAATGGCGGTCCTTTGGATTGGTCCAAGACAGGGGCTATGATTTTGCTTGACACGATTCCCGGTCAAGGGCAGTATCGTATTCCGGGAGGAAGCGGGCTTACGACGGATGCGGGGATCGATTTCGTCATCGATTTGAAGGGGCCGAAGGAGTCCCGAATTTGGGTGGACAGCTACTATGATTCAACCTACTATCAGTATGGCCATCAATTGAAATTCATGCCTTTCCTTGATTATGCGTCTAAGAAGGATAATGGAGTCTTTCATAAAATGAAGCTGGTGCTGAACCGACCTTTAACGATTCCTAATGTACGCGGACAAACGCTTGAGCTTCCGTTAGAAACGTATGAAACCGGGTTTCTGCGATACGGTAATGCCAATCCGAAAAGTCCTGATTTCGATTCTATGACGGATGTGGCTTATCATGAGAATGGTCATGTGGTCGAGGTCCGTATTCCGTGGCAGCTGCTTAATGTGAAGGATCCCAGCCATCGTCAAATTATGGGGGATTTATGGGAGAAGGGGCTGCAAGGCAGTGAACAGGTAGATCATCTGAAAATGGCGGTTCTTTCCTACCGGCCTTTATCCCAGGGAAGCTCCGATACACCGGGTAGTCCTGATATCGCCTATTCCCTGCCGGGAATCTCTCAGGGTCAGTTAAAGGCAGAGGATATGTACAGGTATCAATGGGAGAAGTGGGAGACGCCAAAGTACCAGGAACGGTTAAAGAAGTCGTACTACATCATGAAGCAGCTATATGAAAAGGTAGCTTTGTCGAAGTGATTATCCTATAATAAAGATGAATAATAGCATTCCGTCAGGGCAAATCTATCGAAAGGTAGAGACGCAAAGCCACGGGTCTACAGCGGACTTAATAAGTCTGCCATGATAGCCGGGCTGCCGATTCTGGACCTGATAGGCGAATCGAAGGAGTGTCACCCTGTGTTTCCACGTCGACGACTGCCATATGCTGTTCTCTTGTCAATGGTAACCATAATTGCTTTCTTCTATGCTACACCTGGAGCGAGCGCTGATATGAAACCGCATGTTAAGGCAACATGGGTCTGGAATACATGGGACATTGTCCATAAACCTCAGGACCTGATATCCTTTGCTAGTAGCAAAGGAGTTCAAGAGCTTTATTTACAAGTGTCAAACGAAGTAGAGCTGCCTTTTTATAAAGCTTTTAATAACATGGCCTTAAAGCAGGGGATTCGTGTTTATGCGTTAGACGGGTCTCCCTCAATGGCTTTGGAGAGAGAGAGAACTCAGGTAAAGGCCTTCTTAAGCTGGGTTGCCGAATTTCAATCGAAGGCACAGGAATCAGAGAAGTTTAGTGGTGTCCATGTAGATATTGAACCGTACTTGCTCCCGGAGTGGCTGAGTGACCGGGATTCGGTTATACGGCAGTGGCAAAGCAGTATGGAGTTTATATGCAGATTTGCCAAACAGGAGCAGCTGCATGCAGGCGCGGACATGCCGTTCTGGTTTGATGAGATTCCAGTCCCTGGTCAGGACAGCTCATTAAGCAGCTGGATGATTAATCAGTTCGACTCCATCACGATTATGGCGTATCGCGACTCGGCGGAGCGGATCTTATCCGCATCCGAGCAAGAGCTGCAGGAAGCAGCCTTGCTTGGAAAACAGGTGATACTTGCGGTGGAGACCAACCCAAGCCGTGAGACGCCTTCGGTAACCTTTTATGAAGAAGGTAGACTGTACATGGAGGAGCAGCTCATGGCTGTTCAGCGGCTGGCAGACGAATACGCTTCCTTCGGAGGATTTGCCGTACATGATTATCATGGATGGAAATCATTAAAATAGTAAATATAAAAGAACGAGCACTGGGAGAATGCTTCCAGAGCTCGTTTTCTTTTAGTGCGGCTGATCATCCCCAGACGAATCGTGAGTGGGATGATCCCCGGGATACTCGCGGGACCTGCCCGCGTGAAACTCGCGGTCCTCGTAAGTGAAGCGATTGTTCGAACGCTGACTTTCTCTCCACGGAGTGCTTTTCCCTAAGGATTCCAACGGTAAAGAGGAGCCGTAGGGACCCTCCGGGAATTCCTCGGCGGTAAGATCGTTCCTTTGAGATTCTACGGTAGCCAGATCCGTATAAACGTGCTTATCTTCCTCAATGAAGCCGTCTTGACTGCGGTTTTCTTCCATTGGTGCAGGCCTCCTAAGCTTCTCGTTTTCTGGTAACAGTTTGTCCGGTAAAGGTCGAACCTATCCAAAATTGGTAGTTGCGAATCAGGATTTTCTATGTTAATATGGTAATAATTTCAAACCGAAAGAGGAAGCACCTCTTCTACGATTTCGTAGGAGAGGTGCTTTTTGCGTTTGGAAAATCTAAATTGCATTGAAGGGGGACTCATCTTGAATTTGATGTTTCTGAACAGCTTGGAGAAGAAGACAGAGGAGGAACGGGTAAGAACGGCCCAGGTATCGATCGGCGAGGCCCAGGGGACATGGTACGTGATGTGGAGTGATGTAAAGGAGGACGGGAGAGCCTCGCAGGAGTCCTGGTACGAGGGTATTCATTGGGATGAGATGCTGGCCGTGTTCCGCGAACGGATCCTGGAGAAGCAGCTGGAAGGGTTTATCCCTTTGCTGGAAATGGGTTCCGGTGATCTTACGGTGGACGGGAGGACCATGTACATTCAGCGTCTCCACTACTATAGCGAAGCGAATAGCAACGAGGAGCTTTACGACCAGCTTCGCCAATGGAGACTGAAGCAGGCCGGCAAAGAGGGGAAGGCGCCCTTCATCATCGCAACGAACCGGGTATTGAAGCTGATCAGCACCTTCGTTCCGAAAACGGAAGAGGAGCTGCTGCAGCTTCCGGGCATCGGGAAGAACAAGGCGGGGCTCTATGCGGCGGATATTTTGTCCATGACGGCGGAGCAGGAGCAGAAGCGTGCTTTCCCGCTGTCATGGGTAGCGGAAGAGGTCACGCAGGGGGAGTTCTTCGCATGGCTGCTGCAGGAGAAGGAGAGGAAGCGGAAGGCGGAGGCGGACAAGCAAGAGACCAAACGCAAGCTTCTCGAGGTGATTACGAAGGGGGAAAAGATCGATTCGCTCCAGGAGCAATCGCGCATTCAACGAAGGGATTTGCTGCTGTGGATTGAGGAGCTCGATCGAGAGGGCTATGATCTGGAGCCTTACATCGATAGGATGCTGAACGAGGTGCCGGAGAAGGAACGCGAAGCGGCTTGGCAGGCCTTCGAGCTGCAAGGGGATCGGTACCTGAAGCCAATATTGCAAGCGATGTACAAGCAGGAGGAGCTGTCGGCTAAGGATGCAGATCGGGTATACGAATGGCTTCGGCTATTGAGGCTGAAATTCCGCAGGACGAATGCTGCGACTACGGCAAGAGAGGCAGGGTAAGAGCAATAATGTAAAGGAAAGGTGGGGCTTCTGTCTGGAGCCCTCTCTTTTTCCGTGAAACAGCTGGAAATCTATTGAAGACGTGCAGGTACTGGAGTATCATGAAGCTAAGAGAGTCCAAGGAGGATACAGAACATGGAAGAAATCAAATCCATTCTGCAAGCCGTGCTAAAAAACCAGGAGATCACGAACGCCAAATTGGATGCATTATACACGCGAGTTGACACAATGGAGAACAGACTGGACGGTAGAATCGATACATTAGAAGGCAGAATCACTTCATTGGACAACAGAATGGATTCATTGGATAGTAGAATGGATTCATTGGACAGCAGGATGGATTCCTTGGAAAACCGGCTTGACCGCGTTCATCACAGCTTGCAGCTTCAGATCGATGAAGTGGCCCTCGACGTCAAGCATATTAAGCGGGGCATACGGATGCTTGAAACGGATCTTGATTCAACCATCGATCGGGTTCGCCGGATCGAGGATCAGCGCAGTATCGGTTAACCGCAGCAAACAACAAGAAAAAAGGATCGGCTCTACAGCCAATCCTTTTTGCGAAAATACCACAGCATGGTCAGTCCTACAACCACCATAAAGCATACGGCATATAAGCCGCCCAGCTCGGAATGGAGACCGGGGATGTAATCAAAGTTCATTCCATAAATGCCAGTGATGAAGGTCAACGGCATGAAGATCGTCGTCAGCGCCGTAAATACGCGCATAATTTCGTTGGCGCGGCTCGCAATACTGGACTGGTAAGCTTCTCGCAAGTTGCCCATCAAATCGCGGAACGTATCGAACGTTTCCGAGATTTTTACAGCATTCTCGTAAATATCGCCGAAGTACTTGCGAAGTGGCTCGCTGATCAGCCGCAAATCCTTGCGGTTCAGCGTGGCGATAACCTCTTTCTGAGGAATCAGCACCTTCTTTAACCACAAAATTTCACTTCGCAATCCGATAATCTCGTTCAGATGCGATTTCTTCGTGTGCATCAGAATATCCTCTTCCAGCTTCTCAATCTTCGCTTCGATCCGATCGCCGACATTGGTATAATTATCGACAACGAGATCCATCAGGTGATAGAGAAATTGGTCGGGCGAGGTAACTTCCTCTTCCCACAGAATTGGCTTCAACGCACGGATCTCATTGATTTTCTGGCGCGTAACCGTGATGATGTAATGCTTCCCCAAAAAGATGTTCAAGGCGCGAAGAAAAATCTCTTCGTCGTCAAAACGGATGCTGTTCATGACGATAAAATAGTGCGTGTCATAGAGCTCAATCTTCGGACGCTGCTCCTCCTCGGATAAGCAATCCTCAACAGCCAGCTCATGAAGGTGGAATAAGGGCTGAAGCAGCTCAAGGTCCTCGATATCGGCGTCGATCCAATAAAATCCCCGTTCGGGCGCCTCCATCGTTAAAGTGATATCCTCCACCAGTGTAAAAATGCCGTCCTGCACCAAGCGTGCTTTCATGGCGCTCTCCCCCTTGTACGAAGTGTTCCGTCAAGGCTTCGAGGCAGCAGCGGTCGGCTGTCGGCAAACTGGCGGACTACAGGCGTAGCATGTCAGCGGATGCCGAACGAACGTAACGCGAGTGGCCGCAACGTCCTTGACGGAATTGTATGCGGTTGTTACAAACAGAGATACTACTCCTCGGGTCTCCGTCCATTCGAAATACTGCACCCCTTTTACACGATTTGTCCAAGATACTTGTCTAGTATAAACCTTCATTTTTCACAATTCAAGGAGAAAACGGCAGGAGTTGCGTTGAAATCCTTGCCTTTTGCTTAGTATATGAGTGCTGAGGACGTTTGGTGCCGCATTATGGGGGCCTAAGGGGTGTAGGCGTCCCAATATCGATGCTTGACGAAGACCGTAATTTCGATTACATTAGTATTAACCCAAAACAATTGAATAGATTCGGTTTCAAACTCTTATCAAGAGCAGGTGGAGGGACTAGCCCGATGATACCCGGCAACCGACAATATCTTTGCGCACGATGACGACGACACGACGAAAAGGCAAAGAATTGCACGGTGCTAAATCTTGCGGAAGCGGTATGTAAGCTTCTGAGAGATGAGAGAGGACGATGTGATATATACAAAGGCCTCTTCTCGCCCGCGCGAAGACGGCCTTTTTTGGTGCTCCGCGGCAGGCGCAGGAAACGACGAATCCCAATCCTACATTCGAAGGAGTGAGCCTAATGCCTATTAAGATTCCTGATTTTTTACCGGCGAAAGAAGTGCTGATTAATGAGAATATTTTCGTGATGGATGAAAGCGTGGCCTTTCATCAGGACATTCGTCCTCTGCGCATCGCGATCCTGAATTTGATGCCGACGAAGGAAACGACCGAGACTCAGCTGCTGAGACTTATCGGCAATACTCCCCTTCAGGTCGAATTCGTGCTCCTGCACCCGAAAACGCACACCTCGAAAAATACGTCGCAGGAGCATTTGGCTCAATTCTACAAAACCTTCGAGGATGTCAAGCACGAGCGGATGGACGGGATGATTATTACCGGGGCTCCGGTAGAAACGCTTGATTTCGAGGACGTGTACTACTGGCAGGAGCTGCAGCAAATCATGGAATGGTCCCGCGAGAACGTAACCTCGACGCTGCATATTTGCTGGGCGGCCCAGGCCGGTTTGTATCACCACTTCAATGTTCCCAAGTATGCGCTGGATAAGAAGCTGTTCGGCGTGTTCCCTCATACAGTGAACCGCCCTAATGTGAAGCTGCTGCGCGGCTTCGACGAGTTGTTCTTAGCTCCACAGTCACGCCATACGGAAGTGCGGCGGGAGGATATCGAGCGTCACCCTGAGCTGGAGATTTTGTCCGAATCCGAAGAAGCCGGCGTTTATATTGCGGCGACGCGGGACGGGAAGCAGATCTTCATTACCGGCCATTCTGAATACGATGCGTGTACACTGAAGAATGAGTATGACCGCGATGTGAACAAAGGAATGCAGATTGATATCCCCCAAAATTATTACCCGAACGACGATCCTTCGAGACAGCCGTTGAATACTTGGCGGGCGCATGCGAACCTGTTGTTCTCCAACTGGCTGAATTATTATGTGTATCAGGAAACGCCGTTTGATCTTCACAAAGGAGAGTACGTTATATGAGTCATGAGAAGTGGAAAATCGAGAGCCGTCTCGCACAGATCGGCTCTCAAGAAGAGCCGGTGACAGGCGCGATCAGCTTTCCTGTCTACCAAGCGACGGCATTCCGCCATCCGAAGCTCGGACAGAGCACGGGCTTCGACTATGCCCGTACGAAAAGCCCGACGCGCAAGGTGCTTGAGGACGCCATCGCTCAGCTGGAATCCGGCGACGCCGGATTCGCCTGCAGCTCAGGCATGGCGGCATTACAGACGATTTTCGCCTTGTTCAGCCAAGGTGATCATTTGATCGTTTCGTTAGACCTTTATGGCGGTACCTACCGTTTGCTTGAGAAAATCATGTCCAGGTTCGGCGTGACCGCAACCTACGTGGATACGAATGATTTGGATGCACTTGAATCCGGCGTGCAGCCGAATACAAAGGCGGTATTGATCGAGACTCCGACCAATCCGCTGATGATGGTTACCGATCTCGAGCTGGTGTGCGGATGGGCGAAGAAGAAAAACATCCTTACTATCGTTGATAATACGCTTCTGACGCCTTTCTTTCAGCGTCCTCTGGAGCTCGGGGCCGACATCATCATCCATAGCGCGACCAAGTATTTGGGCGGACATAACGACGTGCTCGCCGGACTTATCGTGACCAAGGGTAAGGAGCTCTCCGAGCAAATGGCCTTCCTGCACAACTCGATCGGCGCCGTTCTGGGACCGCAGGACAGCTGGCTGCTGATGCGCGGGATGAAGACGCTGGCGCTTCGTATGGAGCGTCATCAGGAGAATGCAACGAAGATCGCCAACTTCCTGCAGAATCACCCGCAGGTAGAGTCTGTGTATTATCCTGCGTTGGAATCCCATCCGGGTCATGAAATCCAGAAGAAGCAGTCCTCCGGCAATACCGGGATCTTCTCTTTCAAAATGAAGGATGCGCGGTACATCGAACCGATCCTTAGGCACATCAAGCTCATCGCCTTCGCTGAGAGCTTGGGCGGAGTAGAGTCGCTAATGACGTATCCGGCGGTGCAGACTCACGCTGACATTCCGGAGGAAATTCGCCGCAAGGTCGGGGTAGACGACAAGCTGCTGCGATATTCCGTAGGGATCGAGCATGCTGACGATCTGATTGCCGACCTCTCCCGTGCCATTGATTTGGCTCAGGCTGAGCTTGAAGGGAATAAGTAAGGATCGCACGATCCATAAATGCCATAACCTACCGACCGCCTCGAGCCTCAGCGCTGGATGGCGGTCTTTTGATGTAGCCGTAAGGCTGCTTTTATGTTAGGATGGACTCATAAAGGAGTGAAGCGTATGCGTTCTATAGACCGCATTCTAGATCAGGCATTAGCAGGAAACCGCATCAGCGCAGAAGACTGCATGGAGCTCTACGAGTCGAACGAGATTGAGAAAATGGGCCATGTCGCCAATCAAATCATGCTGCGGTTTCATCCGGAACCCATTACGACGTTTGTCATTGGCCGGAATGTAAACTATACCAATATATGCGATGTGTATTGCCGGTTTTGCGCATTTTACCGCCCACCGGGCTCGGAGCAAGGATATGTTCTCCCGGATGAGGTTATTTTCCAGAAAATTCAGGAAACCATCGATGTAGGCGGTACGGAGATTCTGATGCAGGGCGGCACGAACCCGAACCTGCCTTTTAGCTATTATACAAACTTATTGCGTGAGATTAAGAAACGGTTTCCTCAGATTACGATGCATTCGTTCTCCCCTGCAGAGATCATGAAGATGAAGGATGTGTCGGACGGTCTCTCCTTGGAGGAGGTTGTTCGACAAATTCATGAAGCGGGTCTGGATTCCTTGCCGGGTGGGGGAGCAGAGATTCTCGATGATCGGACAAGACGTAAGATCAGCCGCTTAAAGGGGTCCTGGCGCGATTGGATGGACGTCATGCAGACGGCCCATCGCGTAGGAATGCATACTACCGGTACCATGGTCATCGGCTTCGGGGAGTCGAGCGAGGAGCGCGCACTGCACTTGCTGCGGATCCGGGATGCGCAGGATGAATGTGTAGCAAACGGCTGGCCGTCGGAAGGATTCAAAGCGTTTATCTCGTGGACCTTCCAGCCGGATAACACGAACATGAAGGCAGAGAAGCTGGGTGCTGAGGATTATTTGAAAAATGTGGCGATCAGCCGCATTATGATCGATAACATTCCGAACTTCCAGTCCTCCTGGGTGACCATGGGGCCTGAGGTCGGCAAGCAGTCCCTCCATTATGGATGCAACGATTTCGGATCCACTATGATTGAAGAAAATGTGGTATCCGCTGCGGGTACGACACATAAGGTGAATATCGAGAGCATTTTGCGCCTGATCAGAGAGGCCGGCAAAATTCCGGCACAGCGTAACACAAAGTATGATATTCTCCGCGTGTTTGACGACGAGCAAGCAACTCGTGTAGATAAAGATTTTATCATGCAAAACTAATTCACTACAAAATAAGCGCCGCATTTCCCAAAGGCTACTTCGTGGGAGATGGGCGCTTTTTGTGTTGATCCGATTCATTATAAACTACGGTTTGATTCCTGCCGTTACGCTTGGCTTCATACAAGGCCTCATCCGCTCCGATGAATAGTTCCTCTTTTCTGCAGCCCTGCTCGTAGGAATGAATGCCGATGCTGATGGTTACCGGCTGATAATCCAGCTCCGGATGCTTCATGAGCGCAATGGACTTTCGTATGTGCTCCGCCTGCTCTACAGCGGATTCCGGCGACGTGTCGGTGAACAAAACGGCAAATTCCTCCCCCCCATAACGGGCGGCAAAATCATTGGGCGAAACCATGTCCCGAAGGACGGAAGCCACACGCTTTAACACCGCATCCCCCGCACGATGTCCGTAGGTATCGTTCACCTTCTTGAATCGGTCGATGTCGAGAACCGCCAGGGTAAAGTCGAGGTGATGCTTTTCTCCATGCAGGATGAGCTCGTCCAGGTATTCATGAAAGGACATATGGTTGTATAACTCCGTCAACGCATCGGTCTTGGACAGCTTGTCCATCAGTATATTCTGAATACGAAGCTCCTGCTCGGAAGCAAGGGCGTTACGCAAAAATTTCAGCAGCTCGGCTCCGCGGCTTACAATCCCTAAGGCTACGGCTCCTCCTACGATCAATGCGCCAAGCATGGCAAGCAATTCATTTAATTGATAAATGCTGTACTGTGTCATTTGCCCCGCATAGAGGTAAATAAAGCTTAGCAGGCTGATAAGAAGCCCGAAAACGACTTTTCTGCGCTGAAAATAAAAAACGGAGACCATGATGGGCAGGTAAAGCGTAGTCAGCAGAGGACTAGTCAAAGGAAAAGAAATGATCAGGTTGACAGCAAGCAGCGCTGCACCGAAGAGGACAATGTAGTCTTGCCATGGCTTAAGGAATGCGTGGAGCGCTTCCACCAGCAGTAGGCTTGCGCAAATCCGAAGGGTATTCACGGAGATGATAGGTACGATATCGGAGGATGACCCTTGCAGCCAGACCACCGCATCGAAGATCGCCGTTAGTAGAACGGATAAGCCAACAATGCCCCAAAAGCCGGTAAGAAGTCTGCGATTCCACCGGGGCAGATGGACGTTCTGCAGCAAATCAAACGACATATACCATTTCACTCCATTAATTACAGGTACTGTAAAAATGTGTTGACTTTCATTTATTTACTATACCATGGTCCCTTGTTGTTTGTATATATGCTTCTACCTGACCATATACTTTAAAGGAGAGTGAAGGGTCGAAAAGGAGTGATTGGACTTGAAGCTGTTTACGGTAACATTAATGAAAAGCCCGGAAGAACTTGCAGAAAAGCTTGTCATGGCCATTCAACGATCCGACTATTATGTACATAATAAGGCGAAGCTCGATCTGTCCGTGCGACGCGGTGACGGCTTTTTTTCCATCGACTTATATGGACTTCTGCCGCATTTTACTCTAAATGCCGAGGTTCATAGCCTATATCATGATACGGCGGAGCTGCTGGCCGATTATATTCTGGATGAAGCGGAAGCGGATCTCCTTCATATGCTGATCCGCAGGGAGTTCGACTACGATCAGGAGGAGGATATCCGGTCCATCATGGATTATTGTCTTCAAATGCTGGACGGCTCGGAGGAGACCGACGAACCGATGTCCGGCCAGAAGGCCCGGCAGAGACGCAGACACAAGATCGTGCTTGAGCTGGAGGACTATTTGCAGCAAAATACGGAGCTCCATTTGGAGGGCTTCCTTCGCTTCCGCCTAGGCTCTTACCTTGACGAGCTGAGGGATGTCGTGGAATATGCTGTGGATGAGTATGTGATGGATCGCCAATATCAAGAGTTCATCTCGCTGCTCAAATATTTCGTCTATATCCAGGAAGCGAAAATTCCGTTCGTACATTTGATTCATAAGGGCGGAAATGAGTTTATGCTGCTGAACGACCGTATGGAGCAAATCGATACCGACGACGCGGAAGCAACGGTGACGATGGAGATGCTCGAAAAGGATATGAATTTCGAGGATATGATCGTGAGTACGCTGATCACAGTCTCTCCGGGACAGGTGTACATTCATACGCGAGAGCCTGACGTTCAGGTGATCAAAACGATCAAGCAAATTTTTGAGAACCGGGTCGAAATTTGCAGCTACTGCCGTCTGTGCCACCAGCTTGACCGAACGACGGCGGCTGAATATAATAAAGGATAAAGCGGACATCAAAGTCACACTTTACTGAAACGAACGATCCAGAGAGAGGGGACTCGGCTGCAAGCTCCTTGCGCGACGACGGTGAAGTACCCCTTTGTAGCTGCAGCTTGGAACCTTGCATCCTGCCCGGATGCAAGCAGTATAAGCCGCCGAATCATTCCCGTTACCGAATGTCTAGAGGATTCGTGATCGTCGTAAGAGGATATTCCCTTCGGATGCGGATCGAATTAGGGTGGAACCACGAGCTAAGCGCACTCGTCCCTTTGAGGATGATGCGCTTTTTTATATTTTACAGCATGCAGGAGGTAAGGAAGTTATGGCTATCAAGGTAACATTCCCCGATGGTGCCGTTCGCGAGTACGAGCAAGGCATCACAGTGGAGGAAATTGCAGGCTCTATCAGCCCGGGTCTTCGGAAAAATGCGGTTGTCGGCAAGGTAAACGGTAAGATGGTGGATCTGAGCACACCGCTTGAGCAGGATGCGGGACTCGAGATCGTAACGCTGGACAGCCAGGACGGCCTGGAGGTTTATCGTCACAGCACAGCACACTTGCTGGCTCAGGCGATTAAGCGTATTTACGGCGAGAAAAATGTGAAGCTCGGCATCGGTCCCGTCATCGAAGACGGCTTCTATTACGATATTGATATGGAATCCTCTCTGACTCCGGATGACCTGGTTCGGATCGAGAAGGAAATGGAGCGCATTGTAGGCGAAAACCTGCCGATTCGCCGCCGTGAGGTAAGCCGCGAGGAAGCAATCCGCATCTTCACGGAGCTGGAGGATCCGCTCAAGCTGGAGCTGATTCGTGATCTGCCAGAGGATTCCGTCATTACGATCTATGATCAAGGCGAATTTTTCGACCTGTGCCGCGGCCCGCATTTGCCTTCTACCGGACGAATCAAAGCCTTTAAGCTTCTGAGCGTGGCCGGTGCTTACTGGCGCGGAGATTCGAAGAACAAAATGCTGCAGCGTATTTACGGCACCGCCTTCCCGAAAAAAGCGGATTTGGACGAGCATCTGCATCTGCTGGAAGAGGCTAAGAAGCGCGACCATCGCAAGCTCGGCAAGGAGCTGAAGGTGTTCACCTTCGCCAACGAGGTGGGACAAGGCCTCCCGATATGGCTGCCGCACGGCGCCAAAATCCGCCGGACAATGGAACGTTACATCGTCGATCTGGAGGAGCGTCTCGGCTATCAGCACGTGTACACACCGGTTCTGGCGAATGTGGAGCTGTATAAGACAAGCGGACACTGGGAGCATTACCAAGAGGACATGTTCCCCAAAATGGTCATGGATAACGAGGAGCTTGTTCTCCGCCCGATGAACTGCCCTCACCATATGATGGTATATAAGAGCGAAATGCGCAGCTATCGCGATCTTCCGGTCCGTGTAGCCGAGCTAGGCACGATGCACCGTTACGAGATGTCAGGCGCTCTGACCGGTCTCCATCGTGTGCGCGCCATGACGCTGAACGATGCCCATATTTTCTGCCGTCCGGACCAGATCAAGGAAGAGTTCGCTCGCGTTGTCAATTTGATTCGTCAAGTATACGAAGACTTTGGAATCAAAGAATATCGCTTCCGTCTGTCTTACCGTGATCCCAAGGACACCGAGAAGTATTTCCAGAACGACGAAATGTGGGAAATGTCCCAGCGCATGCTGAAAGAAGTGGTAGAGGAGCTCGGTCTTCCTTATTTCGAGGCGGAAGGCGAGGCGGCATTCTATGGTCCGAAGCTGGACGTACAAATCAAGACCGCGCTGAAAAAAGAAGAGACCCTCTCGACGGCGCAGCTCGACTTCTTGCTGCCGGAGCGCTTCCAGCTGGAGTATGTAGGCCAGGACGGTCAAAAGCATCGCCCGGTTGTCATTCACCGCGGCATCATTTCGACAATGGAACGTATGACGGCCTTCCTGCTTGAGAACTTTGCGGGCTCCTTGCCGACTTGGCTGTCGCCGGTTCAAGCGAAAATTTTGCCGGTTTCCACAGCGTTCGACGCTTATGCGAAGGAAGTGACGGAACAGCTGCAGCAGGCGGGTATTCGTGTAGAGGCCGATCTTCGCAATGAGAAGCTGGGTTATAAAATCCGTGAAGCGCAACTGGAGAAAATCCCGTACATGCTTGTCGTGGGCGAGAATGAAGCCAGCTCGAAGAGTGCATCCGTTAGGAAACGGGGGCAGGGCGACTTAGGCGTCCAGCCGCTGGATGAAGTTATCGGCTTGATCAGCGAGGATATCCGATCGAAGCAAGTATAATTGTATTTAGAGGCTGTGTCCGAGAGGTACCTGGGACACAGCCTCTTTTTGCCGTTCATGGATGAACATGGGTTTATGCGTATAATCCCCTCCCTACTTGGAAAACCTGAAAGACATAAGGGGAGGTTACAAACCAACTTATGTTATCCAATACGGCAAGCCATGCAAAATGGATCTGTCTAGTTACTGTCATTCTTACTGCGTTCGTGTGGTTCGAACAGGAGCGTCCTTCTTTGGCCGGCCAGGGGGCACCGAATGCTGCACCGCCTGTGGAAGGCACATTGGTACCGAATGCTGCCGCTGTTGCCAGCAGCAAGCCGGAAACGAAGCCGGAGGCCCCGGCAGCGCCAGTCTCCACACAGAAAGCCAGAAGCTATAAGCTGTTCCCGAATACGAATCAGGACCTGTCCCGTTATTCCTCGATTGAGGTAGTAGCGACCGGCTATTATGCAGGGAAAGAATCCACGGGGAAAAATCCCGGACACCCGGAATATGGACTGACAAGATCCGGTCTTCGCGTACTGCGCGATGAATATGCTTTCTCTACGATTGCGGCTGACCCCGCTGTGTTCCCTATCGGTACCGTACTGTATATTCCCGGTTACGGCTATGGAGTCGTTGCGGATACCGGAAGTGCGGTAAAAGGGAATCGCATTGATCTTTATTTCGAGACGAAGGATCAAGTATATAAAGAATGGGGAAAGAAAACCCTCAACGTTTATGTGGTCAAAAGAGGCTCCGGAAAACTGACCGAAGCAGTCTGGTCTGAACTGAAGAGGGATACATTTGCTAACATACCGTCTGACAAGCCCGCTAATACTAAGTAACATGCGGGAGGTGAGAAGGATGGCAAAAAACAAAAACAAGAATAATAAAAAAATCGATACGGAGTTTGCCGAAGAGGTTTTTGCGGAGAAGGTAGCCGAGCCAAACGCAAGGAAAGCCCAAGGCAGCGGGTGTGAGAGATAAACTATAAGAATAGCTGACATAAAAACGGAGAAATAAGAGCTTCCTGTCCTTTGAAGGATGATGAAGCTCTTATTTCTTCATTTCCGAACAAAAATGGATGTTTTCAAGCCGAATGTTTTGGTGTAATATATAAGTATTGTGATAAATGTTAACATCAAAGGGTGATGTTTCGTGCTGAACGCTATAATAACAGGGAGTACAAAGCCGGTGACACATCGGAAAGCGGCGGAGGTTTACCCTTTTCTGGAGACGTTTATCGCCAGAAAAGAGGAGCAAATCGTTGAAATGGAGCAATTGATCGAGCGTTATGAGAAAAAACGGCAAATGGAAGAGCGTAGCTACCAGTCCATGTCAGGTTTACGCAGGATGTTTGCCGGGAAAAAGCCGGATCACCATTTGGCGGTTGAGTATATTCATTATGTTAAGCGCCCGATGGAGCAAATTCGCCAATTACGTTTGGAAGTGGAGAACGCACGGTCGATATTGCAGAGCAGCAAGCCTACGGATCTTGTGACGATTAGTGATGAATTGGCCAAAGAGATGATATAAAGGCTAGAAGCTATAGAGGTTGAATCCTAAGGTGTATGCATGCCAAGGAAGCAGCCTCCTTTTTATGTTATGCCGCTTCGGCAGCTTGCCCGGGAACGGGTCCTTGTCCAGTTAAAATAAGCCCCGCAGGCTGCCTGCGGGGCTTTGGTTATCTCTCTATTTTTAACCGATCCAGCTCGATGAAATCATGCTCCTGACTGTAGGCGGGTACGCCGTGGATCCCGACGTCAAGTCCGACCAGCTCTTCGTCGCGGCTGACACGGATCGCAATCAGCTTGCCGATCACCTTCATAGCCAGCCAGCTCAAGGCGAAGCCCCAGAGACTTACGGTTACAAGTCCTAACGCTTGGATGCCGAGCAGGCTCCAACCGCCGCCATAGAAGAGGCCGTGATAGCCTTGCCCCACACCTTCGATCAGCTCCGGCTTAGCGAACAATCCAACGGCCAACGTGCCGATACTTCCGCTTACACCGTGAACGGCAAAGGCGCCGACCGGATCGTCGATTCGCTTGGATTCAAGAAACTCGGTGGCGAACACCATGGCGATGCCGCATACTGCGCCGACCAGAATAGCGGCAGCGTCACTAACGAAAGCGCAGCCCGCCGTAATTCCGACGAGTCCGGCAAGCGACCCGTTGATGACCATTGGCGGATCCGCTTTACGGTAACGGATCATGGTGAACAAGATGCATGCGGCACAGCCCGAAGCGGCGGCTAGCATCGTCGTTACGGCAATATGGCCAATGTTTCCGTTTGTTGCGCTCAGCGTGCTGCCGGAGTTGAAGCCGAACCATCCGAACCAAAGGATGAAAGCGCCAACAGAGGCGAGCGGTAAATTGGAAGGGGGGACAATATTGGGAGTGCCGTTCTCGCTGAACTTACCGATACGCGGGCCCACCAGGATCGCCGCAGCCAGAGCGGAGAAGCCGCCAAGCGCGTGAATGACGGCAGAACCAGCGAAATCGACCATACCGAGGCTGCCCAGCCAGCCGCCGGCACTCCATACCCAGTGTCCTGCGATGGGATAGATGAGGCCCGTCATTGCAATCGTAAACAAAATATAGGCGTGAAAATTGATTCTTTCGGCTACGGCACCCGAAACGATGGAAATGACAGCAATGACAAAGGCGCATTGAAACAGCCAATACGTGTCATGAGAGATGGAGAGATCGATATGTGTAAGATCTCCTCCCATCAAAAAGCCTGTAGTTCCGATCAAACCGCCGGCATCCTTTCCATACATAAGGGCGAAACCGAAGAAGAAAAAGATGAGAGCCCCGAATGCAATATCGACAAAAACCTTCATGATGATGCTGACCGCGTTTTTTTGTCTGACGAATCCAGCCTCCAGCAAGGCAAAGCCGCCTTCCATCAGCAGAATCATCGCAGCGGTAAGGACAACCCAAATGGTATCCAGACCGCTGGCGAGAGTGGCTAAATCCATGAAGCTCATCTCCTTAAAAAACGTACAATAGATTGAACTGACGCCCCTCATTATACGGTTCTGATGATAATTATGTCAACGAATTACGTAAGAATTAATAACATCAAATGATGGTAGTTCGTTGTGATCCTCGGCATAGTTGACATCGGCATAATTTTCCCCCAATCCGATCAATCTAATGAGTAGGAAACGAATAGAAAAAGCAGCGGAGGCGAACCGACATGATCCCGATCAACTCGAGCATCGAGAATACGCAAGAGCCTTTTGATAAAATAAGAAATTACTTACATTCGTTTGAATTTGTGCTGGGCGGTAATTGGGATTACGAGCATGGCTATTTCGACAGATACTTGGATGAGGGGCATAAGGTATGGCTGCGGATCCCGTTCGAGGTGACGCACGGACGCTTGGAAGGCGATACGGATGCAACCGACGCCGTGATTCGAGTCGGCACGCCTTTTGTTCTGAAGCACGTATATAATGAAGGTCTCGATAAGGAAGCCCAAATACGCACTTATGGAGCTCTCGTTGATCAGTTCCAAGAGCCGGTGGATAAGGATGCTCCAGTAGATGATAAATGGGTTCAGCAGGCAAAGGACATGTTACAGGAAGTGGAGCGCAGCTGGCTTCATTAATTTTGCTAAGGTTTTACCTCCATTTTATTTAATTTTAAGGTTGCTTTAAGGTTGCGGATGCATGATAAAGTCAAGAATAAAAACTACATCATCCTACATCTTACAATGCTTGAAGATATGAATGGAGGTTTTCTCTATGGACGACAACAACAAAAGAGACTATAGCGATTTTTTCCGCACGCCGGGCGAAGAATCGAACAATAAAGAGCAGCAGTCCGGCATCAGGAAGGACAGCGAAGAGCGTGAGTCGTATTACTACTCCTACGGACCTTACAAGTCGCAGGAGCCCGTATCCGAGGAGCAGGCAGGCGCAACGCCGGTAGAGGTGACACCGCCTAAGCCGCTCCGCTCGATGAGCTTCACATCCTCCGACGAGGGGGCGCCACGTACGCCATCCGCTAACGGCAATATGGGGAATTGGCAGTTCGGCCAGCCGAAGAAATCGTCCCGCTTTAAGAGCGCCTTCACCGCTTTCCTTGCAGGGGCCGTCGTCGTTGGCGGTCTGATGTTTGCAGCCGATACAACGAACCTGTTTACAGGCACCAAGGGTGTCATGGCAGGCAACGGCAGCTCGAGCAGTTCGGGCTCCGGCAAGCTGGTGAATGACGGCGGTGTTACTTCCACGAATTTGGATCTTGGAAGACCGAACAATATTTCGCAGATGGTGCAGCAAGCCAGCCCCGCTGTCGTGAAGATTGAAACCAAGGTTAAGTCCAAGAGCACCGGCCGCAGCAGCAATCCGCTCTTCGACGATCCGTTCTTCCGTCAATTTTTCGGAGATGACTTCTTCGGCGGCAACCGTCAGCAGCAGCCCAATAACAACGATCAGCTGCAGCCAGGCGGGATGGGAACCGGTTTTATTTTCGAAAAATCCGGCTATATCTTGACCAATGAGCATGTCATCGAGGGTGCGGATGAAATTTGGGTGACGGTGCAGGGCTATGATAAGCCGTTCAAAGCAACGCTGCTCGGCAACAGCTACGATCTTGACCTTGCCGCACTCAAGATTGAAGGCGAGAAGGAATTCCCGACGCTTCCGCTCGGCAATGCGAACGATCTCAATGTAGGAGATTGGGTCGTGGCAATCGGTAACCCTTATGGCTTCGACCATACGGTAACCGTAGGTGTGCTCAGCGCAAAGGAACGTCCGATCTCGATTCCGGATCAGAAGGGTACTAGAAACTATCAGCATTTGCTTCAAACGGACGCTTCGATCAACCCGGGGAACTCCGGCGGTCCTCTGCTGAACACAAATGGCGAGGTGATCGGGATCAACGTTGCGGTGAGCGCACAGGCGCAAGGTATCGGCTTCGCGATTCCGACAAGCACGGTATCCGCGGTTCTTGATAACCTGAAGAACAACGTGAAGATTCCGAAGGAGCCGATCCCGTACATCGGCGTACAGCTGGCCAACATTGATAAGGAATGGGTTGCGGAGCTGAAGCTGGACAACACTGACGGCGCCATCATTTCGCAGGTCGAGCGCAGAAGTCCGGCATTCCAGGCGGGTCTGAGACCATATGACGTCGTCACAGAGGTGAACGGAACTAAGGTGAAGACGTCCGAGGAGCTTTCCAGCAGCATTAAGAAGCTGAAGGTCGGTGACAAGGTCACTTTAACCGTGATCCGCAATGGTCAGAAGATGCCGATAGATGTTATCATCGGCGACCGGAACGCCGAACAGAAGTAACGATTGCCATAAAGGGGCAGAGTGCGCAGGGGTAAGCGCCTCTGCCTTTTTTGCCTGACGGATTCGGTTTGGATACAATGAGGGTAAGGCAGGTGTTCAGCAGATGAGAGAAAAAATATTGGTCATTGACGATGATGAGAAAATCACTTCGATGCTCCGTCGCAGCTTGGCGTTCGAAGGGTACACGGTGCTGACGTCCAACCATGGGATGGACGGCTTAAAGCAAATTTTGGAGCATGAACCGGATGCTGTCATTCTCGACGTAATGATGCCCCAGCTGGATGGCTGGGAGGTGGTACGCCGCATTCGGGAAGGCGGGTTCGAGGTGCCTGTGCTGATGCTCACGGCCAAGGATGAGGTCGCCGACCGGGTGAAGGGACTCGATCTGGGCGCGGACGATTATTTGGTCAAGCCGTTTGCGCTTGAGGAGCTGCTGGCCCGGATTAGGGTTCTTCTGCGGCGCAAGGCAGCCGATAAGACGGATCAGGCCACAAACCGGCTGCAATTCCAAGAGCTGTTTATGGATCTTGACACGCGCGAGGTGTACCGTGGGGGTCAGCGGATTGATCTCACAACGAAGGAGTTCGAGCTGCTGCACCTGTTCATGCAGAATCCGAAGCGTGTACTTTCCCGGGACGTGATCATGGAGAAAATATGGGGCTATGATTACAGCGGAGAGTCCAACGTGCTTGAGGTATACATTGCCATGCTGAGGCAAAAAACGGAGGAGCATGGCGGCAAGCGAATGATTCAAACCGTCCGCGGCGCCGGCTATGTGCTGCGAGGTGAGGGCTAAATGTCAATTCGGCTTCGGCTTACGCTGTGGTATTCAACCATCCTCGG
Source organism: Paenibacillus sp. GD4 (assembly GCF_030846225.1). NCBI lineage: Bacteria > Bacillati > Bacillota > Bacilli > Caryophanales > Paenibacillaceae > Paenibacillus > Paenibacillus sp. GD4. Next base: position 1,366,695 of record NZ_JAVCYK010000001.1, on the reverse strand, counting down.
CGCAACGCTGCTGCTTTTCGGCGTTGGTCTTTATATTTTTCTTCATTATAGTTACTTCAGCAGTCTTGAGGAGGACCTTCAGTCGCAGGCCGCAAGCGTAGAGTCGCGGATTCAGCCGCGGCTTGCCGTTACGCTGAACGGTCTTAGTGTGGATCTTGTCCTGGAGGGGCGCGATTATTTGCGGAGCGGGAATACCTTCTTTCAAGTCGTGAATTTGGGCAACGGAAGAATCAGTAAATCCGCAAATTTGGAGATGTCGGATGTGGAGCTGCCCAAGCTGGATGAGAAAAGGGTGCAGCGGTTGGCGCAGAAGGTAAGTTATTTTGAGACCGTCAAGGTTGATGATATGCGATTTCTTGTTTACAGCTCCCCGCTTTTCGTAGCACCGGGCGGAGTACCGCAGCTGGCCGGGGTGATGCAGGCGGCGATTTTTTTGGAGCCGCATGAGCGATTTTTTATTATGATGCGGTGGATTCTTGCCGTGACGGCATTGGCTACCATTATCCTTGCCGGTACGGTAGGCTGGTTCCTCGCCCGCAAGGCGCTTCGCCCGATTGATCAGGTCATCGCGGCTGCGAACCAGATTGAGAACGGGACGGATCTGGAGAAGCGGATTGAATATCATGGTCCCGGAGACGAAATCGGGAGATTAACCAGTACGATTAACGGTATGCTGGGCCGGATTCAAGGGGCGTATACCGAGCTGGAGGAGGCTTACCGCACGCAAAGAAGATTCGTGTCCGACGCCTCCCACGAGCTACGAACGCCGCTCACAACGATTAGAGGCAATGTAGAGCTTCTGGAGAAAATGTGGAAGCAAGCCTCGCTGCAGGCACCGGCCGGTTCTCCGGAGGAGGATCCGAAGCTGGCGCTCTCCCTGGAGGCCATGCATGACATTGCCGGCGAGGCGGAGCGCATGTCGCGCCTTGTCGGGGATTTGCTGTCGCTTGCCCGTGCCGATGCCGGGGTACAGATGGCGAAGTCCGAGGTCGCCATGGACTCCCTGATGGAGGAGATTGCCCGCAAGGCGCAAATGCTTCCCCGCACCGTGGAATGGCAGGTAGGGGATTTGACGGCTGCGGAAGGGGTGCAGGTCTTCGGCAACGAGGACTATTTGAAGCAGCTTTTGTTTATTTTTATCGAAAATGCCTTTAAGTACACTGATGAGGGCTATGTTCGCCTTGATACTATGAAGTCAGCTACCCAGATCGGCATCCGGATCTCCGATACGGGCATCGGTATGGACAAAGAAGAGGTGCCCCACATCTTCGAGCGGTTTTACCGTGCTGACGTATCGCGCGGGAAGAAGGCCGGGACAGGCCTCGGTCTGTCGATCGCCAAATGGATCATTGATGAGCACCACGGCTCCATTGAGGTGAAAACTCGCAAAGGGGAAGGAAGCACCTTTGTCATCTGGCTCCCGGTTTCACAGGGATCCCGTATCCCGGGCACTGTGATAAACGTGAATTCCCTCTCTTCCGAGAATCGGGTATAATAGATCATATACAAAAATTCGACAGATGAGCAGGTGTCCTTACCATGGATGTAATTAAAATCTCGCCTCGAGGCTATTGCTACGGAGTTGTCGACGCTATGGCGCTGGCAATGCAAACGGCCAAAAATCTTGACCTGCCGAGGCCTGTATATATATTGGGAATGATTGTGCACAACGCGCATGTGACCGAATACTTCGAGAAGGAAGGGATCGTCACGCTGGATGGTCCGAACCGTCTGGATATTTTGGATCAGGTCGAAAAGGGCACGATTATTTTCACGGCGCACGGCGTTTCGCCGGAGGTACGCAAACGGGCTAGGGAGAAAGGCTTGACCGCGGTGGATGCCACGTGTCCGGATGTGACGAAGACGCATGATCTGATCAAGGAGAAAACGGCCGAGGGCTACCATGTCGTTTACATCGGGAAGAAGGGCCACCCGGAACCGGAAGGAGCGGTCGGAGTGGCTCCGGGCCGAGTACATTTGATCGAGAAGCTGGAGGAAATCGACTCTCTTCAGCTGGATGACAGCCGAATCATCATTACCAACCAAACGACGATGAGCCAATGGGATATTAAGCATATTATGAGCAAGCTGCTGGAGCGCTTCCCGAAAGCGGAAATTCACAACGAAATTTGTCTTGCCACACAGGTAAGACAGGAAGCGGTGGCAGAGCAGGCGAAGGATGCGGATCTCGTGCTGGTTGTGGGCGACCCGAGGAGCAACAATTCAAACCGTCTTGCACAGGTGTCTGAAGAAATTGCCGGGGTCAAGGCTTACCGTATTGCTGACCTGGGTGAGTTGAAGCGGGAATGGCTCGTGCCGGTAAGGCGAGTTGCCGTCACCTCGGGGGCTTCGACTCCGACACCGATCACGAAGGAGGTCATCAGCTACCTTGAGCAGTACCGGAATGATGATCCGAACACCTGGGAGCTTAAGCGGACAGTCAATATGAACCGGTTAATACCTGCCGCGAAGCAGAAGACGGCCGCGGAAGGATAATCATTCGAACTAGAGGCGAGGGAAGGGAGATAACAGAATGGCAATGAATACAGCTAAGAGCAGGAAATCCTTTCACTTGCGAAATGTTCCCCGTTGGTTTCGGCTGCAGTACCTTCAGCTGATCAGGGCGAAGGGAGGACCCGGCATGGTGGCTATGGGCTTCTCCATCGGTCTGGCAGTGGAGATGTTTACCCTTCCTACCGGAGGCGTTGCCTTCCTTCTGATCTTTCCGCTCGTCTACTTGCTTCGCGCAAGCATGGCCGCAGCGATGATCGGTTTTGTTATCGGGAAGCTGATCTATATTCCGATGACCTTTCTCATGCGTCAAATCGGCGTAGCGGTGCTGCCCAAAGGATTGCAGCATATGTTATACCACTGGCTGCCGGGCTGGCTGGATCATTTTGTGAAGCTGTATCTCGAATTGTTTGCCGGGGGTGTCATCGTAGGGCCCCTCCTTGGGTTATTGATGTTCTTTCCCGTGAGACAGCTGCTGCTGTGGGTCAGCAGACGCCGGGAGGAGAAAAGAAAGCTTCGGCGCGCTACGGTACATCTTGTTCCAGGCTCCAACGGATAAGAATAAAATAAAGAAGGTATTGACGAAGGGCTGACCTTCGTTGTATATTTACTTTAGCGATTAAAAGCTTAAAAGCGTATAAGCGTCGAAGCGTCTAAGTGCGAAAAACTTGTCCAATGGGAGTGGATGGTTATGATAGCGATCATCAATAATAAAACGTCGGAAGAGCGGATTCAAGAGATTGTAGCTCATATTGAGAAGCATGATGTAAAGGCTCATGTATCGCGCGGTGTGGACCGGACGGTCATCGGCATTATCGGGAAGGCGACTCCCGTGCTGGCGGAGCAGATACGTCAGCTGTCCGGTGTCGAGCAGGTGGTTAAGATTTCGAAGTCTTACAAGCTGGCGAGCCGTGACTTCCATCCCGATAACACCGTGATCAAGATTAAGGATGTGGAGATCGGCGGAGAGCAGCTCGTCATCATGGGCGGACCGTGTGCGGTGGAATCCCCGGAGCAAATTGATGAAATCGCGCGTCTGGTGAAAGCATCGGGAGCTCAAGTGCTTCGCGGGGGAGCCTTCAAGCCGAGAACTGGTCCTTACAGCTTCCAAGGAACAGGAGTGGAAGGCCTCGTGATGATGGCGGAAGCCGGCAAGAAGCATGGCTTGCTTACGATCACGGAGGTTATGACTCCGGAGTATGTGGATGTGTGCGCGGAATACGCCGATATATTGCAGGTAGGTACCCGCAACATGCAAAATTTCGACCTTCTCCGCAAGCTGGGTACGATCCAAACGCCGGTACTGCTGAAGCGGGGCTTCAGCGCAACCTACGATGAATTCTTAAATGCAGCGGAATACATCCTGGCAGGCGGAAATCCGAACGTTATGCTTTGTGAACGCGGAATCCGAACATTCGAAACCTACACACGTAACACGCTCGATTTATCAGCCATTCCTGTGCTGCAATCGCTCAGCCATCTGCCGGTAATCTCCGATCCGAGCCATGGAACCGGACGCCGGGAGCTGGTGGAACCGATGAGTAAGGCTTCGGTGGCGGCAGGAGCCAACGGATTGATTGTAGAGATGCACACCGATCCCGACAATTCGATGACCGGTGACGGGGTACAGTCGCTCTTCCCGGATCAGTTTGCCCGTCTGATGCAGGATCTGGAGAAGCTGGCTCCGCTCTGCGGGAAGCGTTTTGACACGAAAAAAGAGCCGATTTTGGCCTGATTCCCATATCATATTGTAGTAAAAAGGCTTGATTTCCCTGGGGTTACAGGGAGTCAAGCTTTTTGTTTGTACAAAATGTGAACAAACCATGGCTGTATGTCAGCATACCTAACACCTCGATAAAAAATACCTCACATAAGTATTGACGATTCTTGGCGGAACGTTTTATAATATGACCAAGATCAATAAAAAACTTGAACAATACACGAACAAACAAGCAAGAATGTTCGGAATTTAGGAGGTAAGCGAGACCATGTCAGTTCAAAACGTATTAAATATCATCAAAGAAAAAGGTATTGAGTGGGTTGATTTCCGTTTCGTTGATTTGAGCGGCAGAGCACATCACATTTCCCTTCCGGCGGTGGAAGTAGACGAAGCGGTACTTGGTGAGAACGGCGTAGCATTCGACGGTTCCTCTATCCCTGGCTTCAAAGGTATCGAAGAATCCGACATGGTCATGATTCCGGACACTGAATCCGTGTTTGTAGATCCTTTCACTGCGCATCCGACACTTGTAGTAATGTGTAACATCCACACTCCGGATGGACAGCGTTATGACCGTGACCCGCGCAGCATCGCTCAGAAGGCTGAAGAATATCTTCAAACGACTGGCATCGGTACGACAGCATTCTTCGCTCCTGAGTCCGAGTTCTTCATTTTCGACGAAGTTCGTTTCGAAACAAAGCAAAACACTTCTTCTTTCTTTGTAGATTCCGAAGAGGCTCACTGGAACTCGAACCGTAAGGAAGAAGGCGGCAACCTTGGCTTTAAAGTTGGGCACAAGGGTGGATATGTGCCTGTAGGTCCTACAGACACCCAACAAGATATCCGCAGCGAAATGTGTCGCTTGCTGATGGAATCCGGTCTTCGCATCGAGCGTCATCACCACGAAGTGGCGACTGCCGGTCAAGGCGAGATCAACTTCCGTTTCGATACACTGACTAAGACAGCCGACAACCTGATGAAATATAAGTACATCGTACAAAATACAGCAAGACAATACGGCAAGGTAGCAACCTTCATGCCGAAGCCGATCTTTGGCGACAACGGCAGCGGTATGCACGTTCACCAATCCATCTTCAACGGCGACACTCCTTTGTTCTATGAAAAAGGCGGATACGCTAACCTGAGTGAAATGGCATTGCACTACATCGGCGGCATCCTGTACCATGCACCGGCTCTGATCGCAATCACGAACCCGTCCACGAACTCCTTCAAGCGTCTGGTTCCTGGTTACGAAGCACCAGTTAACCTGGTTTTCTCCAAGGGTAACCGTTCTGCAGCAGTTCGTATCCCGGTTGCAGCAGTTACACCGAAGGGCTGCCGTATTGAGTTCCGTACTCCGGACTCCACTGCTAACCCTTACCTTGCTTTCGCAGCTATGCTTCTTGCGGGCCTCGACGGCATCAAGAAGAAAATCGATCCTCGCGCTCTGGGCTACGGTCCGCTCGACAAGAACATCTACGAGCTGTCCGATGCGGAGAAAGGCGAAATCCGCAGCGTTCCAGGCTCCTTGGATGAGGCGCTTAACGCTCTGGAAGCGGACTATGAGTTCTTGACTGAAGGCGGAGTATTCTCCAAAGACTTCATCGACAACTACATCGCTCTGCACCGTGATGCTGCTAAGGCGGTATCCATCCGGATTCATCCGCACGAGTACTCCCTGTACTTCGATCTGTAAGATTCGGCACTTATACGAATATCATATAAGCCTCTGCGGCAAGTGGGCCGCAGAGGCTTTTTGCTAGAAGACATTACTTTTGAAGGGCGGGCTGTCCCTGCAGAGGGAACGTATGCAGGACATGGTACATCGGCTTGCGCCCGAGATGGCTTTGATAAAGGACGATTTCATTGACTTCCCAGCTCCAGCTTCCCTTCGCGGGGAGGACGGCTTCTTGAGCCCACAGGCGCTGGAACGGTTCAGACCCCACGTATCGGCGGGCAAGCGTAATATGGGGTTTGTAGGGGCGTTCCTCCGGCGCAAAGCCATGTGCTGCTGCAAGCTGCTCTACGCGCCTGTGCATGTGCTTCAGCGCATCTGTGTCACCGTGGACACCGGCTTGCAGGACGCCGGGTGCAGAGGGCTTGCCGAAGGCGCCGAGCTCTCCAACCGACAGGTGAAAAGGGGACAGGCCGTTAGCAAGCGATGCCAGCTGCTCCTCCAGCTTCTCTTTCATTTTCACCGGGGTACCGCCTAGAAACTTCAGGGTAATATGAAGATCATCGGGATGAACCCATTTTTGAAACGAGAGGTTCGCCTGTAAATCCAGCATGTAGCCTTTAAGCGAGTCCTTCACTCGGGATGGGATCGGGACAGCAATAAACAGCCGTAACTCTGACAAGAATCGGCACGCTCCTTTCGAATGTTCGAACGTTTCCTGAATATTGTAACGGACTACTTGATGCGAAGCGACAAACTTTGCTATCATAGCCATATCCTATATGTAAAGCGAAGGTGTGAAATCAATGACGAAGCGCGCTTACAACTTTAACCCGGGTCCTGCGGCCCTTCCCCTCGAAGTGCTGCAGCAAGCTCAGCAAACATTCGTAGATTACAACGGCATCGGTATGTCGTTAATGGAAATTTCCCACCGAAGCAAAGAGTATGAAGCCTTGAATGCAGAAACGCAAGCGCTCCTGCTGGAGCTGCTCGGTCTGGAATCCGGCTATCAGGTATTGTTCCTCGGCGGTGGCGCAAGCATGCAGTTCTCCATGATTCCGCTCAACTTCTTGAAGCAGGGTAAGGTCGGCAGCTATGTGATTACGGGAAGCTTCTCGGAGAAAGCTTATCAGGACGGCAAGGTCGTAGGCGAAGCTGCCATCGCTGCTTCCAACAAGGAAGGAAACTGGAGAAGCCTGCCGAAGGCATCGGATATTCAGCTGGATCCGAATTCCGCTTACCTTCACATGACGACAAACAACACCATTGAAGGCTCGCAATTCACGGAAATTCCGGATACGGGAAATATCCCGCTGATCGGCGACATGACCAGCGGCATTCTGAGCCGTCCGATCGACGCGAAGAAATTCGGCATGATCTACGCGGGCGCACAGAAGAACCTGGGTCCTTCCGGAGTAACGGTTGCTGTAATTCGCGATGACTTGCTTCAAGAAGAGCCTAAGCATATACCGGTGATGCTGCGCTATACAACCCATGCGAAGAATCAGTCGCTTTATAACACACCTCCGGTGCATTCCATCTACATGGTGAACCTTGTGCTGAAATGGGTGAAGGAGCAAGGCGGCGTACAGGTAATGGAGAAGCGCAACATCGAGAAGAGCGGATTGATCTATGATGCGATCGATGCAAGCGGCGGTTTCTATCAAGGCAATATCGATAAGGACAGCCGTTCCATTATGAACGTGACGTTCCGCTTGCCAAGCGAAGAGCTGGAGAAGAAGTTCGTGAAGGAGTCCGAGCAGCACAACTTCGTAGGTTTGGCAGGTCACCGCAGCGTAGGCGGAATCCGGGCGTCGGCGTACAACGCCGTTCCTTACGAAGCTTGTAAGGCATTGGCGGATTTCATGGTCGATTTCCAGAAGCGTAACGGGTAAGAAGCGGATAACTCGCGGCGATGCAAATCGCTCGCGGGTTCTTTTTTTGCAAACAAAAAAATGAACCCCGGACACACCAAGTGAAGTGCGATGGAGGTTCATTTTATGGTTAGGCCAGTGACTCCTTCACAGCCGGTTCGGTAAGCTTGTAGCCGACATTGCGAATGGTCATGATATATTCGGGTGTACGTGCATTCGATTCGATCTTGTCGCGCAGGTGACTGATATGGACATCGACGATACGCGTATCTCCCAAGAAGTGATAATCCCAGACGCCATGAAGCAGCTGCTGGCGGCTCAGCACCTTGCCGCGATGCTTGCATAGGAAAAGCAGCAGGTCAAATTCCTTGGGCGTGAGCTCGATCGGCTCGCCACGGAGCGTTACCTCGCGCTGATCCGGCTGTATCACAATGTGGCCAATGTTGATCGGCGTATTCTCCGCTGCGGATGGCAGGGTTTGAATGCGGCGCAGAATGGCTTGAATCCGGGAGATCAGCTCCTGCGGACTGAACGGCTTGGTCATGTAATCGTCCGCCCCGTTATCGAGACCGGCGATTTTGTCGGACAGGTCCTGCATGGCGGTCAGCATGATGATTGGCACCAGATTGTTCTGGTTGCGCAGCTTGCGGCATACCTGGATTCCATCCATTTTAGGTAACATCAGATCAAGTACGATCAGGTCAGGACGGAACTGCTGAATGGCTTGGAAGACTGCCTCGCCGTCGTACACGCAATGGACCTCGAAGCCTACAAGCTTCAGGTTAAACTCTATTAACATGGAAATCGAAGGCTCATCGTCGACGACCAAAATTTTTTTCTTCAACATGCCCCGCATACTCCTTTACATTAAGCCTTATGTTCTTATTATGCCAGCCTACTATCATGAGCATATTAAGAAAACGTAAAACGAGTGTAAAATTAGGTCGCGAAATGTAGTATAATGAGTAACGGCAAGCGAGGTGACAAGAAAATCATGGCATTTCATATTGTATTGGTGGAGCCCGAGATCCCTGCGAATACAGGCAATATTTCCCGAACCTGCGCGGCGACGGGCACTTGGCTGCACCTGGTTAGGCCACTCGGCTTTGACACCGATGACCGCACGCTGAAGCGGGCGGGGCTCGACTACTGGCACTCGGTCAAGCTGGAATACCACGACTCCTTCCAAGAGGTCAAGGAGAAGTATAAGGACGGGCGCTTTTTCTTCGCTACGACGAAGGCGAAGAAGCTCTATACGGATATTGCCTTCCAGGATGGAGATTTCCTCGTATTCGGGAAAGAGACCAAGGGACTTTCGGACGATATTCTGCAGGCTCATCCGGAGCAGCTCATGCGGATGCCGATGTCAGATGCGGTAAGATCGCTCAATCTGTCGAATTCGGCAGCCATTATCCTCTATGAGGGACTGCGCCAAACCGGGTTTGCCGGCCTATCGTAACCGAAAAATAGGAAAAAACTAGCGGCTCTGGGAAGGAATTTTCACACAAACATCGAATATGAATAGAGGTGTTCCGATTTTTTTTGTGTGAAAAGAGAGGTGAATTAATGATGAAGCCGGCAGGAGTCGTAAGGAAAGTCGATCAGCTGGGGAGAATTGTTCTGCCGAAATCGCTCCGTAAACGGTATCAGATGAATGAAGGTGACCCTGTAGAAATTCTCGTCAGCGGAGATCACATCATCCTCGAGCGTTACCGTCCGCGCTGTGTATTCTGCAGCTCTATGGAGCAAGTTAGCGAGTTCAAGGAAAGACATATTTGTGCCGAATGTCTCGGTGAGATGAAAGGCATTAAGGGCGAACGGAACGAAGTGCTCGGAGAATAAGAAAAGCTTCTATCGAAGCCCATTCGAGGAAGTACATAAAGAAAAGCATCACACCCTTGTTAAACAGCAAGGACGTGATGCTTTTTTTCTGTGTGTATTTTGAGAACGCAAATGCTATTACAGACCCTTTGTTTTGTCATCGTTATATGCAGCGGTAAGAATAGCAACGATAAACATCGCAATCGTCACCATAAAAATCCAGAATGTTGCCGACATGAGAAAGCACCTCCTGCCCTATATTATAACCAACCCATAAGGAAAAGAAAATTATATTTGTGTGAACATTTGGCATCATTTGAAAAATAAAAAGTGCGTCGGCATCAGCCGTAAGCGTCCGTCGGACGGGCGATTGATGACTTGGCCGTCATAGACGAGCGAGGAGGAACCTCCTCCGTCAAGATTATAAGCATCCTTCACCCCGAGCCCGATCAGCTTATCCTGCAGCTCGGCCAGAGTAGCGCCGGAATTGCCCTTCTCGTCATAGCCGTCCGTCACAAGAAAGATCAATTGGTCATTCTTGAAGTTGCCGACGACCGTTCTTGGGGCCCTCGCGGGGGAGGTTTGCCATTGCGCCGGGATCGGCTGCTTCTTGCCGCCGAGGAGCAGTGTCGGAACGAAGGTGGAGCCGAAGGCCGGCTTCAGCTTGTCCAAATCCGCCTGCCGCGTAAACTTGCCGCCGATCAGCTTGCGGTCGGTGCTCATGCCGATGAAGGTCAAGTCATCCGTGCTGGGGAAGAAGCCGTACACATATTTGCCGTTCAAGACGGTTGTGCTCAGCGGATATCGTTTACCGGTTTTGCTGTCGTCGGCAAATCCGCCGGCATTCACACCCGCAACGGCGCTGTAACGTCTGGCCGCATCCAATGTCGTTTCGCTGCCTCCGACTTGATCCTTCCCAAGCACCATGCGCATCGCTTTATCCGTTTTGAGATCCACCTTTAAGGCGTAGCCCCGATACCGGGGATCATCGAACGTATAAAGCTTCAGATCGATATTGGCGGAGGAGGTCGAGCGGGTGACCTTGCCGCCCAGCTTGGAGGCAATGTGATTGTCGAATATAAACAGAGGACGTTTCATCGCGGCATCGGCTGAGGTGACCATCCCGGCTACCTCGGAGGCGCTTTTCTCGTAGATTTGATAATATTTTTCAATCGTGCTTCGGGTCACCGTGGCATCTGCCTTCATCTGATCCAGCTTCTGTGAGGTTGTAGTAAAATCGTTCTCCATCGTAAAGGGAACGGAAGCAGGCTTCGCCAGCTCTGGGAGCTGTACGCTGAAGGTTGAGATCAGCAAGTACAGCATGGCGCCAAGAAAAGGTGCGACGGCTAAGAGGAAGGTACGGTTCATCTGTTGAATGGGATTCATCATGGCAGCGTCACCCTCTATTGCAGAGCATCCAGGTTCTTCTTCAGCTCGTCCAGCTTCTTCTTCACGTCGGCAAGCTGAGTATAGAGCTGGTTGCTGTTGTCCGTCTTGGAGTTGGCGCTATCCTTCGTGAAGGCCAACAGCTCATTGATCGAGTCGATCTTGCTCTGCATGTTCGCCATGTCCGAGGTGATACTGTCCTTGAGCGCACTGATTTGCTTCTCATAATCTGCGTGAGCCGCCGCAAGCTGTGCTTCCGTTTGAATGGCAAGCTCCTTGGCCAGCTGCTCCTTCAGATGGTCGGTATACAGCTTGGCCCCCAAAACACCTAAGGCGATAAGCAAGGTCCAAGCCATGAACAGAAACATATAGGTTCTCGGTTTTACATTTTTCGGCTTTGCAGCGCGCGCGACGGCCTGGGGAGCTCCCGGCTCGAGCGGAGTATTCATGGTTGCTTCACCTTCCTGAATTCATTCGGAGAGAGACCAACCATTTTCTTGAACACCTTGCTAAAATATTTCTCGTCCTCATATCCGACCATCGCCGCAACTTGCGAGATGCGAAGGTTCGGGTTCAGCAGCAGCAGCTTCGCCTTATCGATCCGAATGCTGCTGATATAATCAGACAAATTGATTTGAAATTCTTGTTTGAACTTACGGGAAATATATTCACGGCTCAAGTAAAAATGGTTTGCAATCTCTTGCAGGGTAATATCCTGATGATAATGGTTTTGAATGTACTTTGCAATGTCGAAGATGACGTTGCTTTCCCGGTGCTGAAAGGACAAAAACCGCTTGGACAAGTCGATTAAACTATCGCTTAGCTCCTTCCCCCATAATTCAATCGACAGCATTCCTTCCGAATCCAGGGGGAGGAAGAAGGCGGCTGCAGTGTCTGCCGACGGCAGCGGAGGCGGCTGCTCCCCGAACAGCTCGGACAGCCAGCGGCTGCGCATGACGTTGTATTCGTACCACCACAGCTCCAGCTGGTCGATGGTGATGACCTTCAGCTCCCGTACCGCCTGAAGCCATACATCGAGCGACCTGTGGATCTGATCCTCGCTGCCGCTCCGCACGGCAAGATACACCCCCTCGCTGTAATCCGTAAAGGATAGCAGCTTGCCGGGTGAAGGCGATGCCGGATCGAAGACGTGAACCTCCTTCTGGCCGGACAAGAGGTTGCGCGTGCGAAGGGCTTTCCGGGCTTCCATGTAAGCCTGGGTCATGCCGCTGGGGAAACGTGCGGTCATGCTGACACCGATATCCAAAGTGCTGTAGTAAACGTCGTTGATCGCACTTTGGATTCGGGACAGCAACGATTCAGCCCCGGCCAGCCCGGAGAACAACAGCACGGCGATTTCGTCCTCGCTGTTCCAGTAGCGGTAGGCAACGCCGCGGCGTTCGCCGCCCTCTATCAATAGTTCGTTGGCAATGTTAGTTAGGGAAAAGAACAGCAGATCCTTATTTGCCGCGAATTTCTCCTTCAATCCCTTGGTCATTGTATCGAGACTGATGATCCCTAAACGGCATGTCGTAACGGCCGGACTCAGACCGAATTCCTTCGTTAAAGCCTCAGCATGGGATTCATAGCCGGTAGGCTCTGCGATCAGATTGGATAATATTTTTTCCCAATAAACCGGTTTGAACTGATTTCTCTCAATGTTACGTTCGGTTTGGCGGAGCCTCTCGGCCTCCTCCTGCTGCCACTGCGTTACGGCTTTACTCACGGCGCTCAGCAGCTGATCGGCATCGATAGGCTTTAAGATGTAGTCGACGCTGCCGGCCTTAATCGTATGCCGCAGCAGCTCGAAGTCATCGTGCCCGCTGATCACGATCGTTTTGCCGTGGGGATAGTGCTCCTGAAGCCAGTCCAGCAGCTCTACCCCGCTTTTCTGCGGCATCATCATATCGGTGAAAATAAGCTGCGGCCGCTCCCTGACAATCATACGTGAGGCCTCCAGCCCGTCCTGGGCCTCAAACACCTCTTCGATCCCGTATTGTTCCCATGGGACGAGCAGCTTGATTGCTTCCCGTACATGCTTCTCGTCATCTATGATGATGGCTCTCATTTATTTCCCCTCCTCAGTCGGACGCACCGGCAGCCACAGCTCAACGCGCAGCCCGGACGGCTCTTTCCTCGTCAGCCGCATTTCCGCTTCCTTGGTGTAATAAAGCTGCAAGCGCAGGAGAACATTCATCAAACCGATGCTTTCTCCTTGCTCGGATTCTCTAGGATGAAGCAAGCGTGTCTGCAGCTCGGCGGCTTCTTCCTCGTTCATTCCTTTGCCGTTATCTTCAATGATAAGCCTAAGTCCGGTTGAGTCTTCGCTCCACTGGGCTGCGATAAAAATTCGTCCCATGCCCAGGCTCGGATCGAACCCGTGCTTGAAGTAATTCTCCACAATAGGTTGCAAAATCATCTTAGGAACCGTTACGGACACGGTAGAAGGATCAATCTCGTAGGTAACATCCAGCTCATTCTCAAAGCGCTGCGTTTGCAGCTGCAAATAAGACTTTACATGCTGAAGCTCGCTGCTCAAGGGCACCATCGTTTCATTCGTATTCATGCTGTAACGCATCATTTTGGCGAGCGAAGAGAGCAGGGAATAAATCTTCGGCGCATTGTGCTGCAGGGCCAGGGTTCCAATGGATTGCAAAGAGTTATATAGGAAGTGAGGATTGATCTGGGCCTGCAGCGCTTTAAGCTGATTCGTCTTATTGGCTATCTCCAGACGATACTCCTCGGTTATTAGATTATTGATGGTTTGCATCATAAGCCGAAACCGGTTCGCGAGAATGCCCAGCTCGTCTTGACTTTTGACATGAATATCGACGTTCATATTACCGGTCTGAATTTGGCTGATATATCGGATTAAGTCCCGAATGGGCGCCGTAAAACGAAACGAGATGACCAGGGTTGCAATAATAACGACAACAAGGAAAAACAGCAGGATTAGCGAATTGAGCTGCGTCAGCTTCCTGGCATTCCGGTATAACACCTCATCCGGAACCCGTTTGACCAGAGTCCATTTCATATACGGCGTTTCCATCCGTTCATAAATATGAATGCCTTTGAAGTGATCCTTACTCCATTCGAAGCTGCCCTTCGCCTCTTCCAGCCCGGTAAGATGTGCAACCCATTCCTCTTGCAGCACCTTTCCGGAGAGCTCAGGATCAGGACCGTAAATCACGGTACCTTTTTCATCCAGTATGAAAAGCTCCTCCTCACCCTTGCTGTACAGCTGCTCGCAAATCGTCTTCAGGCGCTCCAAATTCACATCGATAGACAATGTCCCCAGCGTTTGCATTGTCAACGCATTCACCAGAGCGCGATGGAAGGTAACGACGGCCGTGCCGGGAGGAACATACAGACCCTTAACGCCATAGCCATGACTTGCATGGGTTGGCTCGAGGATGACCTCCGCATTCCCGAGCGGAGCCACAATCTTCGGCTCAGGGCCCTCATTCCGCAGAAGGATCCCTTGGACATGAAGATAAGCCTTGTTCGTGCTGGCCACATACAGGTACACCTGGTGAATTTCGCGCAGCGTGCCGGCGATTCGCTGCAGCCCTCGGGTGACCTCCGCCGTGCTCAGATAGTCCCAGCCTAAGCGGTTCTCGATCGCTCTATACAACTCTTCGTCGGTATATGGAAACAAAGAGGTTTGCTGCAGGATATTAAAATAATTAATAATGTTGGTCTTTCCCTGAAATATTAAGTTCGAATTTTGCCGGATGGTTTCCGCCGTAATGTTCTGTTTGGTGAAGAAATACGTAATCCAGATCGAGGTGGCGATCGGCAAAATGGTAGCGACTAACAGGAAGAGAATCAGTTTGTTTCGAATGCTGTTTTTTACCATAACGGCAGCTCCTCGATCGACGGGAATAGGCTCAGCGCCATTATTGTATCAGTATAGGTCAATAAATTCCACCTCTTTCGTCACCTGAGTCAGTGTGTCAAAGAGACAGCGGATTTTATACTAGGTGTATACTTTTAAAGCAATTTGCCAAAATAAGAAAAGTTTCATAAAGGGGGAAACGTCATGGGATCAAAACGCTCTAGCGAAGGGCTGCAATGGCTGGTGTTTCTTGGACCGGCTGTCGTGTTCTTCTTTATCATTATTGTTATCCCGTTTGTCATGAGCTTATATTACTCCTTCACGGAGTGGAATGGCGTAACTTCGAACGTCAAGTGGGTAGGTTTCGATAATTTCAAACGCATTCTGGTCGACGATCAAGATTTCCACCGTTCCTTCTGGTTTACCACGCGGTTTACCATAGCAAAGGTATTGCTGGCTAATCTGGTAGGCTTCGGCTTGGCTTTATTGCTGTCTCAAGCGCTTAAATCCAGAAATGTGCTGCGTACCGTATTTTTTATGCCGAACGTCATCGGCGGCTTGCTGCTGGGCTTCATTTGGCAGTTTATTTTCGTCAAGGGCTTTGCGACGCTTGGCGAGTTGACGGATCTTGCGTTCTTTAAGCTCCCTTGGCTCGGAGATGCTCCTACAGCCTTTTGGGGTCTTGTCATCGTAAGCGTATGGCAAACAGCCGGTTACCTGATGGTAATTTATATCGCTGCTCTGGCGAACGTACCCAAAGAGCTGCTTGAGGCCGCTTATATTGACGGAGCGACTCGCTGGGAGACACTTCGCAAGATTACCATTCCGATGATCATGCCGGCGGTTACGGTATGTTTGTTCCTTGCCATTTCCTGGGCATTCAAAATGTACGACTTGAACGTATCTTTGACCAAAGGCGGTCCGTTCAACTCCACGGAATCCGTAGCGCTGAACATTTATGAAGAAGCGTTCCGCAATAACCGGTACGGCTTAGGTACAGCGAAGGCCGTGATCTTCTTCATCGTCGTTGCCCTAATCACAATGGTTCAGGTGACATTGACGAAGCGTAAGGAGGTGGAGGTGTAATGAACAAGAGTTCTTACGGCGGCAAGCTGCTCTTTCTTGAAATCATCGGGATTATCATCGGCATTTTGTTCCTGGTCCCGTTCTATTTTGTCATTGTGAACTCCATGAAAACCTTCTCGGAGCTGCTGATCAACTCCGCCAATTTGCCGAGCTCCTTATACTTCGGCAACTATATGAAGGTATGGACGATCATGAAGTTTCCCAAGGTGTTCACCAACTCCTTGCTCATTACAGTGTTCAGTAACCTCGGATTGGTTCTGATCAGCTCGATGGCAGCGTATCGTTTGGTTCGTCGTCCGACGAAGCTCAATAACACCATCTTCATGCTGTTCGTTGCTGCGATGGTCATTCCGTTCCAATCCATCATGATTCCGCTCGTTCGGGTAGCCAGTGAAGTGGGGCTCATGGACAGCCGCATCGGCTTGATGATTTGTTACTTTGGCTTCGGGGTTTCCCTGAACGTGTTCTTGTACCATGGCTTTATCAAATCGATTCCGCTTGAAATAGAAGAATCAGCAAGGGTAGACGGCTCGTCCCCATACGGTGTATTCTGGAGAATCGTATTCCCGCTGCTGAAGCCGATGACGGTTACGATCATCATTCTGAACAGCTTATGGATTTGGAACGACTTCCTGCTTCCGTCCCTTGTGCTGAGCAACCCGGATTTGCGGACGATTCCGCTCGCAACGTTCTCCTTCTTCGGTCAATATACGAAGCAGTGGGATCTGGCGCTGGCCGCCTTGGTCCTCGGGGTGCTGCCGATCATCATCTTCTTCTTGGCTATGCAGAAATATATTATTGAAGGAATTACAGCCGGTTCCGTTAAAGGCTAGGTTTTCAAATCGGAAAAATTGGAAAAACAATATTCTCCACCTTTTCGTTCAATATTCTCGGTGTTCGGAAGGGTGGAGCTCAAGCTACAATGTCATCACAAGGGAAATCAAAGCGTTTTCAAAAAAACAAGCGATTGCAAGAAAAAGAGGTCGGCCTCGGTCGATCGATTTTCTTTCAATAAATGTTAGGTAAATAACACATACTAAGTGAAAAGATTAGGGGAGGTACCACAATGAAGATGAAGAAAGTGGTTAGCCTTAGCTTGGCATCCGTCATGGCTCTGACCTTGGCGGCAGGCTGCGCAAAGAAAGAAGAGACTCCGAATGCAGGCGGCGCAGCAGGTGGTGCAGCAGGCGGGAAAAACGTAACGCTGAAAATGTTTCAGTTTAAAGTAGAAATTGCCGAACCGCTTGCCAAGCTGGTAGCGGAATATGAGAAGCAGAATCCGGGCGTGAAGATCCAAATCGAAACGGTCGGCGGCGGCTCCGATTACGGTGCGGCTCTGATGGCGAAGTTTAACTCCGGCGATAAGCCTGATATTTTCAATAACGGCGGCTTCGCCGATATGGAAAAATGGCTCGAGCACCTCGAGGATCTTTCCGATCAGCCATGGGTGAAGGATCTTGTCCCTGTTGCGAAAGAGCCAATGACGAAAAACGGCAAGCTGTACGGCCAGCCGCTGAACCTGGAAGGCTACGGCTTCCTGTATAACAAGGATCTGTTCGCCCAAGCAGGCATTACCGAAACGCCTAAGACGTACTCCCAGCTGGAGGATGCGGCGAAGAAGCTGCAGGCGAAGGGCATTACGCCATTCGTTAACGGCTACGGCGAGTGGTGGGTACTCGGGAACCACTTCGTGAATCTTCCTTTCGCGTATCAGCCGGATCCGAATGCATTCATCGACGGCCTGAACAAGGGCACTGCCAAAATTCCGGGCAATGCGGCATTCGACAACTGGGTGAAGCTGCTTGACCTTCAGCTTACTTACGGCAATAAGAACCCGCTGCAAACGGACTACAAAACGCAGGTTACCGAGTTTGCAACCGGAAAAGCGGCTATGACGCAGCAAGGGAACTGGACGCAGCTTCAGCTGACCGAAACGAATAAAAACCTGAAGGTGGGCTTCCTGCCTATGCCGATCAGCGATGATGCGGCGGCGAATGACAAACTGCCTGTTGGCGTACCGAACAACTGGGTAATCAACAAGAACTCCCCTAACAAGGAAGAAGCCAAGAAGTTCTTGAACTGGCTTGTTACTTCCGACACAGGGAAAAAATACATTGTCGAGCAATTCAAATTTATCCCTGCATTCACAACCATCCCTGCTGACCCTGCGATCCTCGGACCGTTGGCCGGCGATATCGTAACCTATTCCAAGGCTAACAAAACACTTAGCTGGAACTGGTTTAAATTCCCTGGCGGCGAAGCTTCCTCCAAGAAGTTCGCGGCTTCGATCCAAGCTTACATCGCGAAGCAGAAGACGAAGGACCAAATGCTGACGGAGTTCCAGTCAACCTGGGATAGCCTGAAGAAGTAATAACAGCGATTGAAGCCCCGGCCTAACGGTCAGGGCTTTTTTTTTTGCATGTAAAGCGAGTGTAAAGCGCAAGGATGACGAACAGAAGAGCATAGTGCGGGCAGTGTGCGCTGAAGGTGGAAATATGGCGTTATATGCCTGTATAAGAGCGATTATGGCATTTAACACGCCTACCTGCAGGCTGTTACAATGGTCAAAAGAGCAAGGCAGCCTTCATGAGCCTGAAACAGGCAGGCTGCCCTACAGGGGCTGACGAGATGGCATTACCGTTGATAAGCTGGCTGGAGTCGAGAAGATCAGGGATTCCGCCGGAGAAGCGTTTGTCGAAGGATGCCGTCACGGCATTATTTATTCATTTCTGCTTTCAGTTCGGAGCCTCGATGTCGGGCGTGTTCCTGATGCTGTATTTGTGGCGGCTCACTCACAGCTTGTGGATTAACGGCATGTATAACATCGTCAACTATGCCATCGCTCCACTCGCTTTTGCCATCGGAGGCTACATTATTAAACGCAGGGACCGGATGGTGACCTATCGGATCGGCATCGGACTGATTGCCTTGTTCTATTTATGCGTCATTATGGCGGGAGAGCGTGTAGTCGATTACTATGTCATTTTTGCGATATTCGGGGGATTATCAGGTTCGTTCTATTGGGCCGGGTATTTAACTCTCATGTATGACGTATCTACGGACCAGAACCGCATTCGCTTTCTGGCGATCAACAGTATTGTGTTCACTTTGGCCGGTTTGATCGGACCTGCACTTGCCGGATTTCTGATTAAAGTGAATGAGGGGCTGACAGGATATACGATCGTGTTTTCCATCTCCTTTATGATGTTCCTCGCAGCGGCGCTGGGGAGTCTTAAGATTCAGTCGAAGAAATCGCATCACAAGGCCTACTACTTGAAGTATGTAGGGCTGTTGATGCGTCGTGAGCCGGATTGGCTGAAGGCTTTGTTCGCTTTTGCCGTAATGGGGCTGTTCCAAGGGTTGATGCTTTTCCTCCCAAGTATTCTGCTGTTTGAGATTGTGGGCCGTGAGGATTTGGTAGGCTATTTGGGTGTGCTGTATGCGAGCTTGGGGATCGGGACGGGCCTTTTCATCTCTAGGTACGGTTCAGAGAGCTTGGCGAAGCGGTTTGTGCTGGTGTCCACAATCGGGTTTTTACTGGGTACGCTGTTTATTATTTGGAAAATGAGCCTCTTCACGGTGATTGCTTTCATGGTGCTATATTCGGTTTGCGCTCCGCTTCAGGGCAACACGGTGACTTCCTATTATTACCGGCTCATGGGAGGGCTACCGTTGAAGGGTCAGCTTCGGGTGGAATCGGTCGTTATGAGGGAAGTATTCCTCAATACCGGAAGAGTGGTTTCCATCGTTCTCATGCTGCTGGTAACGGGCTACCTGGGCAATGAGACGCTTCCCTGGGTTCTATCGGCAACTTCGCTTCTGCAGGTCGGGCTGGTATGGCTGCTAAGCCGAAACGCTGATACTGAGGATGCTCCGGCAGGGGTTCAGGAGCGGGAGTCGACGCACGGGAAGAGCACGACTGTGTAATTTTGCTAAGCGTTTCGATAAGGTCCGCTGCATGGGGCGGTCTGGGAAGGGGATAAACTAAAAGCAAACCTGGTGAAAGGCGGTTGCCTTGAATGTTCGATTGTGTTGTGGTAGGCGGCGGAATTGCCGGACTGCAGGCTTCCATCCAATTGGGACGGTATCAGCATAAGGTGCTGGTGATTGACAAAGGACGCGGACGTTCCACGCTGTGCAGGAGCTATCATAATTTGCTGGGCTACCCTGACGGGGTGTCCGGCGAGGAGCTTCGGAGGGTCGGCCGGCTGCAGGCAGAAAGTCTTGGCGTCAGGTTTCAGGAATGCGAGGTCATCGCAGCAGCCAAGGATGGCGATACGGTCGAAATTGCTTGCGCGGACGGCGGAATCCATCGGGCTCAAACGCTGCTCATCGCTACAGGCGTGCTGGATCGTTACCCGTCGATCCCGGGCCTGGAGCCCTGCTTAGGGCTCACGATATATGTATGCCCCGACTGCGACGGCTACGAGGTTCGAGACAAGATGACGGTGGTGCTCGGCTCCGGGGATGTCGGTTCCAGCATAGCTGTGGGGCTCCGCGACTTCACCGATCGGTTGATCTATATCAATCATGAGCGGAAAATCGTAGGCAGCGAGAAGCTGGATAAGCTGAAGGAGCTCGGGATCGGCTACGAGGAGGCGGAGATCGCTGAGGTGCTGCTGAAGGGGGATGCCGAGCAGGGGCAGCTGGCAGGAGTCAGGCTGGCGGACGGCAGAATCATTGAAGCGGAGCGTGCATTTCTGGGCTTCGGGGGCAATCAGGTGTTTTCCGATCCGTTCGTCTCTCTCGGCGTTGAGCGGATGGAGAATCGGCATATTGTGACCGACCCCCGCACGAAGATGACCAGCGTCACCGGTGTATGGGCAGCCGGCGATGTGGGGGTTCATGCGGAGCAAGTCAGCATAGCGATGGGAGAAGGGGCGCAGGCGGCCATCTGGATTCATAAGGAACTGATGAAACGCAAAGCAAGGGCAAGGTCAGCTGTAACCGTATAGTATGGTCTTGGAATAACCTCAGACGTGAGCTCTGAGGTTATTTGGCGTGCTGGCCGTGGTTACTTGGATCCGGCTGCCTGCTGCTCGGGAAGCGCCTCAGGCAATGTTTCCAGCACATGAGCATACGTCTCGAGCGCTTGCTCGCCTTGCGGAGTCAGTCGGTATACCCCGCGCTCCACGCGCTCATACCAGCGGTATACATTCCTCTGAAGGAAAGCAGCTGCATGGCTGTTGCCGGTTAGGCCCTTCAATCTGCGCGGACTGAGCGGCCCATGGAGCTTCAGCATCATGGCCAGATGAAGCGCCTTCTCCCTATAGGCGGTGACCAGCTTGCGCTGCGTGCTTCCGCCGACGTTGTAATCGGCGCGTCTTTCGTGGAACTCCTGGACGAGCCGGGTGGCTACTCGTTTATTGTGACGCGGCAGCAGCAGCTCCTGCCGCTCCGCCGGCGGGTAACATTCCACCTGCAAGCGGGGCTTGCGGGTTTTGTAGAACTGGACCGTCATCATCCCGATGCCTAGCATGCCGCAGAGCTTGCGCAGCTCGGGCCAGCTGGCCCCATGCGGTGCTTTCCCCTTGTTGGGCAGCTCGAAGGCTACATAGACATTGCGGGTGATCTTAAGCCGGTCGATCGCCTGCAGCAGCAGCGGAATCGAGAAGCTCTTCTTCAGCTCGACGATGAGGGGAGCCTCATCCTCGCGCATGGCTACGAGATCACAGTGGTTCACTTCGCCGCGCACACTGTATCCTAGCTCCTCGAGATAAGCTTTGACAGGAGCGTACAGCTCCGTTTCACTTTTTATCGGCATGGTGTGACGCCCCTTTCTCTGCGTGGTACTTCTCTTTGCATTATAGCATACCGCCTCTTGAAGCATTATAGGTTCCTTTACAAAAAGAGCGTCCCTCCGGGTCGCTCTTTTAAAATTGTTTGAAATTTTCGGTCAACTTCTTTCCTCTTTCTGCATAGGTATTTAATACACTTCTTTCGAAGAAGAAGAGCTAACGCGTTAGCCGAAGAGGCAGTCAATTGTCAAACCTGTAAAGCGTCCATGCACGGAATGCACCCAGTCCAGCTTCCTTTGACCGGCGCATGTTTGAAGTACCTATTGTTTTTTTGCTCAAGCAGTCGGAGTCACACGCATTTGTCAAACCCCGTAGCCAATGCTTACAAAGCAGGTTTCGCGACTGCGAAACCCGGAGGAGGTAGACCCATGGACATATTCAAAAAGATCGCGGATTATCGCACCGAAACCGAAAGGCTGGCTTGGACCGGAACTTTCGCAGCTTACATCGATAAGGTTCGCACACAGCCAAGCCTTGCTATGACCGCGCACGCTCGGGTGTATGAGATGATCGCCTCCCAAGGCATCGTGGAGGCGAACGGCCAAAGGAAGTACAACTTCTTCGAGAAGGAAATTTATGGTCTCGATTCGGCTGTAGAGAAGCTGGTTGAAGAATACTTCCATTCAGCCGCGCGGCGTCTCGATGTGCGCAAGCGGATCCTGCTCCTGATGGGGCCGGTCAGCGGAGGCAAGTCTACCATCGTCACGATGCTCAAGCGCGGACTGGAGCAGTTCTCCCGAACCGATGAAGGAGCCGTCTATGCGATTAAAGGCTGCCCGATGCACGAGGATCCGTTCCATCTCATCCCGAATGAGCTTCGCCCGGAGGTGGAGAAGGAGCTCGGCATCAAAATCGAAGGCAACCTGTGCCCGTCCTGCCAAATTCGATTGAGAGATGAGTATGGAGGACGTATTGAAGAAGTGCTTGTCGAGCGCGTGCTCATTTCGGAGGAAAGCCGAGTAGGTATCGGTACCTTCAGCCCGTCCGATCCGAAATCTCAAGACATTGCGGACTTGACGGGAAGCATTGACTTCTCGACGATAACGGAGTACGGCTCGGAGTCGGATCCCCGCGCATACCGCTTTGACGGGGAGCTGAATAAGGCCAACCGCGGTCTGATGGAATTTCAAGAAATGCTGAAGTGTGACGAGAAATTTCTTTGGAATTTGCTTTCCCTGACACAGGAGGGCAATTTCAAGGCAGGGCGGTTCGCGCTGATCTCGGCGGATGAATTGATTATTGCCCACACGAACGAATCCGAGTATAAGTCCTTCATCGCCAACAAGAAGAACGAGGCCCTCCAGTCCCGGATGATCGTCATGCCGATTCCATATAATCTGAAGGTGTCGGAAGAGGAAAAGATTTACCAGAAGCTCATCAGCCAGTCCGATATGGCCCATGTCCATATTGCTCCGCACAGCTTGCGTGCCGCAGCGATCTTCTCCATTCTTACCAGGCTGAAGGAGTCTAAGAAGCAGGGGATGGATCTCGTCAAGAAGATGCGGATGTACGATGGGGAGGAGGTCGAAGGCTACAAGGAAGCGGATCTGAAGGAAATGCAGAACGAGTTCCTTGAGGAGGGCATGTCGGGGATAGACCCGCGCTATGTCATCAACCGAATTTCGAGCGCGCTGATTCGCCAGGATTTGGAGTTCATCAATGCCCTTGATGTGCTCCGCGCCCTTAAGGATGGACTGGATCAGCATCCTTCGATCACGAAGGAGGAGCGGGAGCGATACCTGAACTTCATCTCCATCGCGCGCAAGGAGTATGACGAAATCGCGAAGAAGGAAGTCCAGAAGGCGTTCGTATATTCCTTCGAGGAGTCCGCCAAAACGCTCTTTAACAACTACCTCGACAACATCGAGGCTTATTGCAACTGGTCGAAAATCAAGGATCCGCTCACCGGCGAGGAGATGGATCCGGATGAGAGGCTGATGCGCTCGATTGAGGAACAGATCGGCATCAGCGAGAATGCGAAGAAGGCGTTCCGCGAGGAGATTCTGATCCGGATGTCGTCCTATTCACGGAAGAGCAGACGCTTCGATTACAGCAGCCATGAACGGCTGCGCGAGGCGATTGAGAAGAAGCTCTTCGCCGACCTGAAGGACATCGTCAAGATTACAACCTCCACGAAGACGCCGGATGAGCAGCAGCTGAAGCGTATCAATGAGGTCATTAACCGCCTGGTTGAGGAGCATGGCTATACGGCCGCTTCCGCCAATGAGCTGCTTCGCTACGTAGGAAGCCTGCTGAACCGATAAACCCGAGGTAACGAAACGATCCCCTAAGCTGCAAATGCAGTTCAGGGGATCGTTGTTGTTTTGAAGGCGACTAGACATAAGGCAGCAGCAGCTCCACCGTCGTTCCGCGGCCAAGCTCGCTGAAAAAGCGCATTTTGCCGCCGTGATTTTCGATGATTCTGAAGGTGACCATGAGCCCGAGCCCGGTTCCCTTCTCCTTCGTAGTGTAGAAGGGCTCTCCCAAGCGGGGGAGCCGGTCCTCCGGAATGCCTCCGCCTTGATCGATGAACCGGATCAGCAGATGCCGCTCATCGTGCTTTCGCAGCTCGATTCGAATTTCGCCTCCGTCGGGCATCGCGTCAATGGAATTATTCAATATATTAATGAAGACCTGTTTAATTTGATTTTCGTCGCAATTGATGGGGGGCAGCTCTTGTTCCGAA
Source organism: Paenibacillus sp. GD4 (assembly GCF_030846225.1). Taxonomy (NCBI): domain Bacteria; kingdom Bacillati; phylum Bacillota; class Bacilli; order Caryophanales; family Paenibacillaceae; genus Paenibacillus; species Paenibacillus sp. GD4. Next base: position 1,342,300 of record NZ_JAVCYK010000001.1, on the reverse strand, counting down.
TGGGTACGAATATCGATATTGTGTATCAGTGCTTGAGAGCCCAGCAGGAGCATGGTGCTCTGCAGGATACTGTCCGCATTGACGGGCCGGAATTTTACGGATTGCGGCTTGGCAATGACCAGAAATTCGCTCACAATAAAATTGATGCGATCCAGCTCTTCCATCATAATTTGAAAATAGCTGTCGTATCCCCCGATTTTTGTCTGCATCAGCTGTACGAAGCCTTTGAGCGACGTGAGCGGGTTACGGATTTCATGGGCTACTCCGGCAGCCATTTGCCCGACGACGGACAGCTTCTCGCTTCGGATGAGCATCTCTTCGGAGCGTTTGCGCTCGCTGATGTCTTGACCGATCATGTAAACCCCGGAGATCTGCTTATTGACGTAGATAGGAAAATTCAGCACGCTGAGCTGAACCGACTTGCCGTTTATGTGGTGGAACGTAATCTCATAATGGGGAGTAGCTCCTTGCAGAGCCCCCTGGAAATTGGCGGTCCACATCGCCAGCTGCTCCGGATCGACGAGCGTATCGATTGTTTTGCCGATCAATTCCTCAGGAGTATATCCCATTACCTCGAACATGGCCGGGTTCACGCTCGTGATAAGTCCGTTCAGGTTAAGCGACAGGATCGGATCGGGGTTATTCTCGAACAACGATTTGTAACGCAGCTCACTTTGCTCCAGGAGGAGCTCCGCCTTCTTCTTCTCATATAAGGCCTTGATCATGGCATACGATCTGGCGAAACGATGATCCTCCTCCTGAGCGAGGATCGTTTCGAAGATATCGTCGTCGTCATCGTCTTCGGGCGGGAGTCCGTTGTCCAGCTCTTTCATTTTGCGAAGCAGGCTCATGACGTTCAGAATATGATCCCCGTGGATCCAAGCCGCGGAGGCCGTCTTGCTGCGCCCTGCTCCGGCAGGCTGGAGCACGACGACTCCCTTCTTGGGGTTATATTCCTTGACGTGATTCATGTTGACGACATTCATCTGGTCGATGAGCCGAAACCCGTCCTCGTAAAGCCACTCTTCGAAAGCTTCGAGGGATGAGGCCAAATAAAACTTGTCGGCAGCCGTATGTAAAATATATTCTTTATCTCTGACGCACTCGATTTTGATGACCTCGTCCGCATGGATGATGGTGATGTCAGAGCCCTTTTTATCGCGAGTGACTGGAATTTTTTGCATAATCTGAAATCACCTGCCTGTATCATTCATTTCATTATACCAGACGAAGGTCATGCTGCGTCAATCTCCATTGCAAAATAATATAGAAACAATGAATACATTATATCCTCAGCGGTTTCTCGAAGTAAATGCGTTTTTTAAAGCCTATCTTAATCATATTCGACATTATTCTTCGTTAATTTAATAGATAAAAACTATAGAAACTATTTAATTTATATATTTCACAAATAAGATTACATGACTGATAATGGGTATCAAAGAGAAGGAGTGATCGAACATGAATCGGATGGAGAGCTCTAATGAATGGAATGCAGGGCACTATGACGAGCACATCGGCTATGTATCCCGACTGGGAAGAGGTGTGGTGGAGCTGTTGAAGCCCGCCCCCGGTGAACGTATTCTCGATTTGGGCTGCGGTACGGGAGATCTTGCCCATCAGATCCGCCGGAGCGGAGCTTATGTACTCGGGATGGATCAATCAGAGGCGATGATTGCTGAGGCGCGGGCCAAATTTCCCGAACAGGATTGGATTCAGGGGGACGGGGAAACCTTTCGGCTTCCGGGTGTCCCTGCCTTCGATGCCGTTTTCTCCAATGCAGCGCTCCATTGGATGAAACGTCCTCAGCTTGTGGCGGCTTCCGTTCATAAAGCATTACGAACAGAAGGACGTTTCGTTGCGGAATTCGGAGGCAAGGGCAATGTAGAACAGCTGGTGAAGGCGATCCTGCAATCGATAGCACCCTTCGGTGTGGATGGAGCTGCACGGCACCCATGGTTTTTTCCGAGTGTAGGAGAATACACGGGACTGCTGGAGGAGCACGGCTTTGAAGTCGGCTACGCCGAGCTGTTCGACCGCCCAACACCGCTTAGCGGAGGAGAGCAGGGATTACGGCATTGGCTCAAGGCGTTCGCTGGGATGTTCTTCGACGGACTGACCGAGGAGCAGCAAGAAGAGGCGTATCGAAGCTGTGAGAGAATGCTGAAGCCCGTCTTATGGAACGGGGATACGTGGGTAGCGGACTACCGGAGAATTCGGGTCGTGGCAGTGAAGAAATAGGAGCTGTTGCGTTAGAATCGTGAAGATGTGGTCATCTTATCGTCCACCGTGGCCAAATGCCTTCAGCCTGAGCTCAAACATCTTGATTGCCGTCATTAGGATTATCACTTTAAGGTGTTGACGGCAAGCCAAAACTCGCGCTGAAGACATTTGGCCACTGACTCGCAGATGGCCACCCTTCAAAAATCTAAGAAACCGCTCCTATTTTTTTAATATAGAATAGGTAGATTAAGGCTTGCCGGCAGAAGGCTTGGAGACGGGCACGGCATCCTGAAAGTACTCTTCAAGCGTAATTCCCTTTTCCGTAATCTCCTTGGCGAGCTCGATGCCGACGTAGCGAATGTGCCATGGCTCATAGCTGTAGCCGGTAATGCTTTCTTTGCCCTTCGGGTATCGAAGAATGAAGCCGAACTTCCAGGCATTCGCGGCAAGCCACTTGCCCTCGGGCGTCGTGCCGAATACTTCCTCCAAAGCATACTTGGCGCTCGGACTGGAGACATCGATCGCGAGGCCGGTTTGGTGCTCGCTCTGCCCAGGCTTGGCGCTGTACTGCGAGGCAAGCTTTTCCCCTTGTGTTTTTACATTATTATTGTAAATGGATTTTTGAGAAGCGTAGGAGCGGTAGGCGGAGACGCCGGCCAGCTTGATCTGCTCCTTCGCCGCTTGGTCGAAGAGCTTCTCCAGCGCACGTGCGGCCTCCGTCCGCATCAGCTTCTTCTCGCTTTTCTCCTTAAAGGTAAACGGAACGTTCGGCTCTACCAGATCGGATTTGTCCGGTGCATAGTCCGGGGGCAGCGCCCGGGTTTTGTTGACGACAGCTATGATATCGGAAGGGTTGGTAACCATGGAAGCTGAGGTTACCGTATCGGCGAGCGCATATTTGACGGTCAGCGGTACTTCCTTCTTGATTCCTTGTGATTGGACCGTGATAGTCACCCGTGTACCGGTTCTCGTCCCCGGCGATATGCTGATGGTGCCGTCAGCTGCAACCGTCGCCGCCTCGTTTGAACTCGACTGATAAACCACTCCGGACTCCGAAGTCATGTCCTTCTTACTTCCATTCTTCGCAATACCTGTGACGGTGAGCTTCTGCTTCGCACCCGGCGCTATGACAAGCGCGGCGGGAGTGACGTCCAGATCGGTAATGCTTTGATTTCCAGCTTTGCCGCTGACGGGAGAGGCCGGAGCCGGTGAACTCTGGGCAGGCTGCTGCTGTCCTGCCGATGGATCGGAGCAAGCCGATGTGAGCCATACGGCTGCCGTTAACATTAAGGCAAGTTTTCGTTGTAATGATGGCATAATGTCCTCGCTTTCTTACCTGCTGCGAATTTCGTGAATTGTTTCATTATAACATATGCCTTCCGGGGGTTCATCCGGACGAACGAACCAGAAGCAAGGAATACGCATGCATGGATGAAGCGATCGCAGCATAATCGTAATCATGGACGCAGCGGCCCTGAAAAATGTTCTTTTTTTTCTCTATTTCCCAAGGAAAACCATGTTCGGCATTGTCGAAATCTGTTACAATATCTCAGAAGCTGCATCTATGAGACTTTGTTATGAATAGATTACTAGAGTAAGAGGGAGCAGGATGGTCCATGGCCTTTTTTCGCAAATATAAGCTTGCGCGTTATGTAGTCTCGGTACTGCTGGTAAGCGTGATTGTAACCGCTTACCATATGATTTCGGTAGAAGGCGAAGCCAGGCTGCCGAAGTTCGTCATGATGCGTCTGGAGGACATCGGACCGGGAGGCCAGTACGAGACGCCGGAAGGGCTCGGCAAGCTTCGAGCGATCCTGGAGTACTTGCGCGATGAGAAGGTTTCCTATCATTTGGCCGTAATCCCAAGGTGGATCAATATTTCTCCGGACGGCTCCCGTTATGATGTAAGTCTGGATCAAACGGACAATCCGCTAGCGGCGGCTTTTGTACAAATATTAAAAGACGCGGTCAGGGGCGGAGCAACGCTTGGCATGCATGGCTATACGCATCAGGTAGGCAGTGTGCGCCGAGATGACGGACATCACGAATCGGGTATCGGCAACGAGTTCAATAACCCGGGAAGCGCGGAGACGATGCCGGCGTCTTACGGAGAACAGCGTATGAAGGAGGGCTTGGCCGTACTGGAGCATGTAGGTCTTAAGCCTCAATTCTGGGAAGCGCCGCATTATCGCTCCACGCCGGAGCAGGATCAAGTCTTCCGCTCCTACTTTGGTCTTCATTACCAGGCTGAAGTGCAAGAGCACAGGAACGCTCAGACGGTTCATTACGAAAACAAACGCAATAAAGCATCAGGAGCGTCCTCGCTGGGCGCGGCTTACATTCCGACTCCCTATGATTATATTCCGTATAATAAGGACGAGAAGGTCATTGTGGATCGGGTGGGCACAACGGGCCATGTCGCCTCCTTCTTCTTTCATCCCTTTCTGGATTTCAAGCAGCTGATTCCCGTAATCAATGAGGATGGGGAGCCCGTAATGCGAGACGGAATTCCGGAATATCGGCTGCCGGATACGAACCGCAGCTTGCTGCAGAAGCTCATTGCCGGTTTGCGCGCAAAAGGGTATACCTTCTATTCCATCCAGGATTATGTACCCTTTACACCCGCTCATAGCATTGGGTTATCCGGCGGAAGCAAGTCGATGGTCGGCGATGTGAACGGGGACGGGCAGGCGGATTTGGTCACGTGGGATACCAAGACCGGCAATCTGCATGTCGTCGAGTGCAATTTCCGCGGACAGCGGAACGAGGCACAGCCGGCTCCCGCTCTATGGGGCCAAGCGGCTTACGTTCAAGGGGCGACAGCCGCCCTAAGCGGAGCCGACGGTTCTCGGTCAGCCGTGCTGTGGACCCTTTCGCCGAAGGGGCAGCTGGAAAGCTACCGGGTTACCGGGCGTCAGTTCCGGAGGGAGGGCTCCTGGCGAACGGAGCAGGCCGGCTGGTCTACGATGATCGTCATTCCTCAAGCGAATGGAGCCAGCTTGCTGGCAGGGCTGTCCAAGGACCGGCGCCAGCTGAACGGACTGCTCGTTACCTCCGGAGGCGATGTCAAGCCCCTGAAGCCCTTCAGCTTCAGAAGCGAGCAGAAGGCGGAGCTCCAGCTGCACAAGGGACAGGAGGGCATCACATCTCTCCTATCCGTGAAATCCGGTGCCAGCAGCGGGTTTGAGCTTATCCCGGATATCGGCTCCCTCACTTGGAGGCTCCAACGAACAGCCGTTTCGGTACCTAATGAGAGCGGAGTGTTGAAGCTGGGGGATTTTAACGGCGATGGCCGGGAAGACGTGCTGCGATGGGACCCGGATTCCATGAGCGGGTCCGTATATCTTAAGCAGGAGAACGACGAATATAAGCTTCTCTCCTTTTACGGGCCGTGGGGCCGTGGAGGCTCGGGGCTGCAGCCTCTCATTGCGGATCTCGACGGCAACGGAACGAGCGATCTGGCGGTTATGAACCGCGAGGAAGGCTATCTGGATACGGCACTTTCTTTTATTCACCAATAAGTTTAGAAGCGTTGCATTCCCCTGATAAGCTGCCAAGGCTTAGCAGGGGAGTTTGCGCATAAGGCAGGATTTGGTCTCCTTCGCATCGAATGGATACTGTCTAAGCGTAAGGGGGTTTACCAGCCTATGGGCAAAGCTGCCAATCAGCGTACTACGAAGGTCGTCATCCTGCTTGTTTTGCTTGTTGCCGCTTATGTCCTCTTTTATATGACGGGGACGTTCACCAAACAAAACTACCCGCGGGTGACGAATGGGAATATGAATTTATCCGAATGGAATTTTGAAACGAACGGCTCGGTGCTGCTTAACGGGGAATGGGAGTTTTATTGGAATCAGCTGCTGGAGCCGAGGAGCTTCTATACGGACGAGGCACGTCTTGTCAAAGATTATATCCATGTACCCGGCTCTTGGAACGGGCATGGGGATCGGCTTCGCAGCGGCAGCGAGCTTCCGGGCGTAGGCTATGCCACCTATCGGTTGAAGCTTCTGTTGCCCTACGAGACTCAAACGTTTGCGATGCGGATACCGACCGTCTTTACAGCATATACCTTGTATGCCAACGGGGAGAAGATTTCTTCCGCGGGCGTTGTGGCCCCATCCGCCGAACAGATCCGTCCGCAATTTTTGCCTCAGCTTGTTGTTCTGCATACCCACTCCTCCGAGATTGAGCTGGTCCTGCAGGTAGCCAATTTCGATCATCAAAAGGGGGGCTTGCGTTACCCGATTGAGTTCGGGCAGTTTCAGGATATTTCCCGTTCGATGGAGCTCTCCGTCGGTTTCGATACGCTGCTGATCGGCAGTTTGCTGATCATGGGGCTGTATCATCTCGGGCTGTTCGCCGTCCGCAAGAAAGAAGCGGCCATGCTGTTTTTCGGACTGTTCTGCCTGTTGATCAGCCTACGAATTTCACTGCTCGGGGAGATTCTGCTGACGAAGCTCATTCCGGACTTCAGCTGGGTGCTTGAGATGAACCTCGAATACTTGACGGCCACCTTAAGCATGCCGTTGTTTGTATTGTTTTTTGCGTGCTTATACCCGGAGGAAAGCTCACGCAAGGTCAGCTACGGCTTCGGTATCGTAACGGTAATGTACTCTGTTATCATGGCTGTGCTGCCTACGATTCTTTTTACCAAAATACTCGTTGTTATGCAATTGATCATCGTCGCCGGCGTAACCTACATCTTGCTTATCGTCGGGAGAGCTTACATTCGGAAAAAAGAAGGCGCGGGTATTTTGCTCCTGGCCTGCGGCATCTTCGCCGCTACCATTATAAACGATATGCTGTATGCTCACGAGCTTGTGCAAACCACGGACAAAATGTCCGCGTTCGGCCTGCTGGTGTTCATTTTCTGCCAATCGGTGCTGCTCTCGATTAAGCTGTCCAAGGCTTATGCAACCGAGGAGAAGCTGTCCGCGGAGCTGACGGTCATGAACAGCGGACTGTATGCCAAAATCAAGGAACGAACCATTGATCTTGAGCACGTGAACGAAGCGTTGAAACGTAAAAACGACGAGCTGTCCCGCTTGGAACGATCGCGAAGCCATTTGCTCAGCAACATCTCGCATGATCTCGGCACACCTCTCACGACGATTCAATGTTATCTTGAGGCAATTCTCGACGGGCTTGTGGATCATGAGGAGCAGCGCGACCGGTATTTGCGGCTCATTCATGCGAAGGTGATCGGTATGGACCGGCTGATCGAGGATTTATTCCAGCTATCTCAGCTGGAGGCGCGTCAGGTGACGTTCAAGAAGCAAACGGTGTCTACCGACCGTCTGATGGATCTGCTGTTCACCCGTTACGAGCTGGACGCGCGGAATGCGGGCATTGACTATACGCTGGAAATCCTGCCGCCGGCGGTAGAAGGGGAGCGTTACTCTTCGGTTTTGGTGGATGTCGAGAGACTGCATCAGATGTATTCGAACCTCATCTTCAATGCCATCAAGTTCACACCTGAAGGGGGTTCCATTCGGGTAGAGATGTCCGACGACGGAAAACGGATGCTCTGCCGCATCATCGATACGGGGCTCGGCATTCCTTCGGAGGATTTACCGTTCGTCTTCGACCGCTTCTATACCAGCAACAAATCGAGAAACACTGTTACCGGGGGGAAGGGCTTGGGTCTATCGATTTCCAAGGAAATCGTCGAATCCCACGGGGGCCGCATCTGGGTAGAGCGAACGCAGCTTCAGGTCGGAACGGTTCTTTGCTTCACAATTCCGGTAGAAGAGACACTTGATTCCTAGAAAATGTTGGACTATGCTTGCAATAGCAGCAAGAGAATCGGCAGAAAGATACACTGAATGGTGGTGAGAACCTTGATCGGTGCGAAAATACTGGTTATCGAAGACGACCCGGAGATAAAGGAGGTCATTCGTTTATACTTGGAGAAAAACGGGTTTCGCGTCGTCCAGGCTGAGGACGGCCAGAACGCGGCCCACATTGTGATGGAGGAGCAGCCCGAGCTAATCATTCTGGATGTGCTGCTTCCTGGTAAAAACGGGTTTGAGGTGTGTCAGGAGATACGGGAGCGAACCCAAGCTCCGATTTTGTTCTTAAGCTGCAAGAAGGATGAGACGGACAAAATTATGGGACTCGGCCTCGGGGGCGACGATTATATGACCAAGCCCTTCAGCCCGAATGAGCTGATCGCCCGGGTGAAGGCGCATTTGCGCAGACCTCATCTGTCCGGCGGCGAGAAGGAAGCCGGCGGCGCCAAGCAGACGATAGGCTCTATCCAGATCGACCGCTTGAGCCGCGTCGTGCGAGTCAACGGCGGGGAAGTCACGCTGTCCCGGAAGGAATTCGACCTGCTCAGCTTCCTTGCCTCCCGTCCGGAGCAAACCTTCTCGCATGAGCAGCTGTTCCGGGAAATATGGGGCCAAGAGAGCTTTAATGATACAAGAACGATCATTGTTCATGTAAGCAATCTTCGCAAGAAGATCGAGCCGGATCCTTCCAATCCGCAGTACATTATTAATGTGCATGGCGTTGGGTATAAATTTATAAGCTCATTATAAAAGGAAAGGACCTAAGCGCAAGCAATCTTGTGTTCTAGGTCCTTTATGTCCAGGAAGGAACACGAGGATGACAAACAGCGAACGCATATCCGCTTCACTAACGGTACAGCCGTTAAAGCTGCAATCCAATCGGGTGTGGCGCACTTATTCGGGCGGGAAAGCATTGGAGGCTTGGCTCGGGCAAAGTGAAGCGGCGGATGACGATTTCCCGGAAGAATGGGTGGCCTCTGTGGTCAAGGCAAAGAACGTGGGGCGAGAGCACCTCGTTGAGGGGTATAGCCGCATAGTGCTTCCCGGCAGCTCAACGGGGCCGCTGCTGAAGGATCTGATCGAAGCTTACCCGGAGGCGATGCTGGGGACCCGTCATGCTGCCGCCTTCGGGAAGCAGACGGCTGTGCTCGTAAAGGTGCTGGACGCGGCGGAGCGGCTGACGATCCAAGTGCATCCGGACCGTGCCTTCGCCAAGGAGGCATTCGACTCCGCGTTCGGGAAAACGGAAGCGTGGTATGTTCTAGGCGGCAGACCGATCGACGGCGAGGAGCCGTACGTGTTGTTCGGGTTCAAGCCGGGCGTGACGCGCGAGCGGTGGAAGGAGCTGTTCGATAAGCAGGACATTCCCGGGATGATCGACGCGCTTCACCGCATTCCGGTACAGGAGGGTGATGTGTTCCTCGTCGAGGGAGGCGTGCCGCATGCCATCGGCAGCGGCTGCTTCCTGATCGAGATTCAGGAGCCGACGGATCTTACGCTACGAACCGAGCGAACGACGCCGAGGGGACATGCGGTCCCGGATCAGGCCTGCCATCAGGGGCTGGGCTTCGAGCGGATGCTGGATTGCTTCCACTATGACACCTATAGCTACGAAGAGGCGCTGGCCCGTTATCGCAAAACACCGGTTACCGTATCGGACACGGTAGGCGGGACCGAGTGGGAGCTAATCGGGGCCAAGGATACCGACCGCTTTCGGATGAACCGGGTTACGGTTACAGGAAGTTATGCCTTGAAGCCTTCCGGTACGTTCGCTGTAGCTATCGTGACCTCCGGTAGCGGGAGCGTCCGCTGGGAACAAGGGAATATGGCCGTACGGCAGGGCGATCGTTTGTTCATACCGGCAGGTGTGCGGGGCCTTCATTGGTCTTGTGAAGCAGAGGACCGATTGGACATCGTTCTCTGCTACCCGCCGGCCTCATCCTGATTACTTAATGAAGGAAGGGTTGCGTATGGCTGATTTTCCATCTTCTGCATCGCTGCAATGGGCTGCTGCATGTGTAGGTACCGACGCTTCCGTTGAATCGGTTCAGCCCATGCCGGGCGGCGCTTCCTCGGCGGTACACCGGGTGGTGCTTAGGAGCCGGGGCTCCTTGCATCAGCTCGTGCTCAGGCAGTTCACGAACCGGGAGTGGCTGGAAAAGGAACCTGATCTCGCGCTCCATGAGGCTCGCAGCTTGGGGCTTGCCGAGACAACTGGAGTTACCGTGCCCCGGGTGATCGGCTTCCATGAAGAGGGAGTAGATGATCAAAGGAGACCGCTAGTCCTGATGTCCCTGCTGCCAGGTCATGTAGACCTGCAGCCTGTTCGAATGGATGTGTGGCTGCACCGGCTGGCCGAGCCTCTCGTACAGATTCATCGCTGCACGGGAGAAGAACATGCCTGGACCTATTTCAGCTATAACGATTGCGATAGCTTAACGGTACCGTCATGGACGGAGCTGCCGGCTTTGTGGGAACAAGCGATCCGCATCGTTCGACAGCCGCCACCGGAGGGAAGGACGGTATTCCTCCACAGGGACTATCACCCGACCAATGTGCTCTGGCAGGACGGCCGGGTAAGTGGAGTTGTGGACTGGGTGAACGCCTGCCGCGGCCCTGCCGGGGTCGATGTCGGCCACTGCCGCCTGAACCTGGCGCTTCTGTTCGGGCCTGAGACGGCGGGAGCCTTCCTGTCGGCTTACCGCCGTCTCGCGGGGGATGATTTCGATTACCAGCCGTATTGGGAGCTTGTCTCCATTCTCGAATTTTTGCCGGGGCCTCCGGAGGTATACTCCGGCTGGACAGCCTGCGGTGTGACCCATCTAACGCCTGCTATGATGAGGGATCGATTGGAGTGTCATCTTGCGGCAGTGCTTGCCGATCTGTAACAAAAAAGCCGCGGCGGATGCTTCTCCAGCAACCGGCGCGGCTTCTTTGTCATTATAGAAACTTCCTCTGATGCTTCTTCCCGTCATACGAGAACAATACCGGCTTTCCTTCCACAACACTTTCCAGATGCACCGTCTTGCCCCACAGCTGATGAATGTAAGGGACGGTGCGTTCCACATACTTGAGATCCAGCTCCATCCCTTCGTATTCGTGGAACAAATAGAGCTCGCCGTTTCGTTCATAATCCCCGTTGTCCACCGAGATGTAGGGGAAGCCGCCATTCACCCGCGAGTAAACCAGCTGATCGCGGATGTTTTCCCACGACTTGTCGGTGATCTTCCATTCCGGCCCCTTTTTCTCAAAAACGTAAAGATCCAGCTCCTCGACCAGCTTCTTGTTCATATAGTTGCGAATGAAGGAGATGTCGGAATCGACCTCCCTGACCTCGAACATCTTCTGCCGTCCCTCACCGCCCTTACGCCCGAAGCGTTCCCGTTCTTCCGGAGTAGGGTTATCCCAGCGTTTCTCGATGTCCTCGAAAATTTTGAGTCCCAGATAGTAAGGATTAAGCGAGTGGCGCGAAGGGACAACGACGGAGGAGTTCAGCTTGGCATATTCGATCGTTTCGTCCTCCGTCAAATCGAGCTCTCTCATGATGCGCTGATGCCAGTAGGAGGCCCAGCCTTCGTTCATGATTTTCGTTTCGATCTGCGGCCAGAAGTAGAGCATCTCATCGCGAAGCATCGTCATGATGTCGCGCTGCCAATCCTTCAGATAGTGGGCGTGCTCCTCAATGAACAGCATGATGTCCTTCTGCTTTACCGGCGGGAACTTCGATTGCGGCTGCTTCGGCTTCTCGGAGCTATCCTTGTTACGCTCATCCAAGTCCCAGAGATCCTCATAGCCGAATTGGCGCTCCGGCTTTTCCCTTAGCTGGTTGTTGCGGGGATCGCGCTCCTCGCGCTGGCGGTGGTAAGGCTTCATGATCAGCGGATCGACATGCTCCTGAATGGCCAGCACGGCGTCGATGAAGCGCTCGACCTCCTCCGTCCCGTATTGCATCTCGTATTGCCTGATGCGCTCGGCTGTGGCGGACATGCTTTCGACCATGTTGCGGTTCGTTTTGGAGAAGCGGACATTGTTCTTGAAGAAGTCGCAGTGAGCGAGTACGTGAGCTACGATCAGCTTGTTCTGGATGAGGGAGTTGCCATCCAACAGGAAGGCGTAGCAGGGGTCGGAATTGATAACGAGCTCGTAAATTTTGCTCAGACCGAGGTCGTATTGCATTTTCATTTTATGAAAGGTCTTGCCAAAGGACCAGTGCGAGAAGCGAGTCGGCATCCCGTAAGCGCCAAACGTGTAGATAATATCGGCCGGACAAATTTCATACCGCATCGGGTAAAAATCGAGTCCGAAGCCTTGCGCGATTTCGGTAATTTCCGCGATCGCATAGTTGAGCTGCTTCATGTATTCATCGTGGTTCATCGTCCGTCCCCCTCCGGCAAGGAGTTTTAAGGTTCATACCATATGTATGCAGTGGGACGGGGGAGTATGCGGGGTTTGAGACGAGGTTGGGTTGTTCATGCGCAGCGTAGCTATTTCTTATGGCAGCCCTTTTTGTCTTGTATGTATTACAAGCTCCGCGAGATCCAAACCAAATGAAGGTATACCGTTCATAAGGAGTCAGAATGTATATCAAAATGAGATGGAACTTGATAATATAGCATATATTTCTGAAGAAATCCATCAGTCAATGAAACGTATACATGTATGTGCACTTACCCACTACCGCCTGTAGAAGAACACAAGGAGATGGTGCTTCTTATTAGATCTCTCTTCGAAAAAGTAAGCGGATATCATTGAACTGATTACTTTAGGGGATCAGATAGATTTATAAAAACAGTCGGTCTTATCAAAAGCATTCTCTGGGTAACTTGGTACAAACAATAATTGTGAGGAAGATTCTGTACTCGCGCTGACTAAATTGATGTCAAAATTCTCATAATAATATAATAGGTATATTAGGGTAAAAAAGCTGAGCTTCCATCTAATTGGTAACTTAGCTTTTTCCTTTTGTTGTATACATGACAAGCTCCGACAAATCCAAAACAATATTTGCAGCCATAAGCAAATCCAAACCTAAAAGACCATTAATCTCAAGCTTCTCATGAAGAGCCCCAACATCAAGCTTAAAATTCCCTACCTGGAAATTGCCAAGTGTAACAGAATCAAACGCTTTTCTAAAGCAGCTCTCCTCGCCGCCGATGCCGATAGCACTGATAATTTCGTCTCCGTTTTCAAAATAAACTCCAATATCAGCCACAGCATCGGCGGATAACAGTGTATGAGACGCGCCGGTATCAATGACCAGCTTGTCTATGGTTAGGGCTTGTCCCTTATAATTTATCTTAATCGTGGTTTGCAGCAGTCCATCCACGAGTTCAATTATCATATTGGACAACTCCTCTAAAGCCTCTAAGAGTGCGGAGCTCGATCTTAAGCTCTTCATTCGAGGTGTGCGACACAATAATGCCGTCCTTCGAACGAAGCAGTTCTTGGGTTGCCTCTTTGGGATCCTGTATCGCTTTAATTAAGGCAACTTCGTCCACGTATTTCATATTGCCTTCGGTGTGGGATGCGAGGATTTGCAGCTTCACGTATTGGTCAGGATATATCTTACGAACTTCTTCCCATTGCATGGCTGGCACCTCCATAAAGTTTTGATACCTTCATTGTACCAAAAAATAAGCAATAAGAAAGCTCTCCGACGATCCCTGATCATTCGTGGAGAGCTTATTTTGCGTTAGCATTTCCACAGATCTTCATAGCCGAATTGGCGCTCCGGCTTTTCCCTCTAGCTGGTTGTTGCGGGGATCTCGTTTCTCGCACTAGCGGTGAAACGGCTTCTGATCAGCGGATCGACATGCTCCTGGATGGCCGGCACGGCGTCGATGAAGTGCTCGACCTCCTCCGTCCTGTATTGAATCTCGTATTGCTTGATGCGCTCGGCAGTGGCGGACATGTTTTCGACCTTGTTGCGGTTCGTTTTGGAGAGGCGGACATTGTTCTTGGAGAAACCGCAGTGAGCGAGTACGTGAGCTACGATCAGCTTGTTCTGGGTGAGGGAGTTGCCGTCCAGCAGGAAGGCGTAGAAGGGGACGGAGTTGATGTCGAGCTCGTATATTTTGCTGAGGCCGAGGTTGTACTGCATTTTCAGTGCTTGGTCCTTGTAATGTTGAATCATTTTTAAGAGTTGTTGATCATTATCCGGTATACTACAATGAAGATCATAATGGCTGATAGTATTTTCAAAATAGTAACCAAACGGAGGAACTCTCTTGGAGCAATATGCATCTTTAATTGGTGTCGTGCTGGAGAAGCTGGACCAAACCTATAAGGACCTCAAGTTCAATTTCGAAGGACTGGGGAGTGTGCTGGAGCAGCATTCGGAGGAGGAACGAAAGAATGTTCCGGAGCTGATAACCATGGCGGAGCTAAGGGATACTTACGCGGATATGATCCGAGCCTTGGAGGAACGATTGCCTGGTATCAAATCATAAAAAAACAGCCCGTGTTATGAACACAGGGCTGTATCTATGGAATCCTTATTTCCTTTGCCGCTAATCCGAATGTGCCACCCGGAGCAAATGCTGCAAAGGTAAGCTTCCAGATCGTTCGTGATGGTAATCTTCATGCCGTTGGCGAAATGCGTCGCTTCTTCTCTACTGTCAAACCTGATCTTTGCACAAGCTTTGTTTTTTTTGTCCATATCCACAGCCGCCTCATTTACTGAATCGCTTCATTTTATTGACATTATAGCCTATAATTCGACGTCAAAATAGAACCTTCGGCATTTCTTTAGACAAACTTTATCTAGTAGCTGCCTTGAGTTCACCGCTTTTCGGGAAGAAGGTTTTGAGCGCTTTATATACCTCGCCCTTTTCCCGGATAACGTAATGAACGAATTTTGGATCATGAATGTTGCGATATGCGGACATTAACGTGCTGCTGCGGTTGTATTGGTTCACCTCTCCGTAGCCGAACATATTGCTGCGCTTGACCAGCTCGCCGATCAGCTTCACGCAGCGCTCGTTATCGGAGGTCAGATTGTCGCCGTCGGAGAAGTGGAACGGGTAAATATTGTAACGGCTCGGGGGATACCTGCGATCGATGAGGTCAACGGCAAGCTGATAGGCCGAAGAGCAAATGGTTCCGCCGCTTTCGCCTTTCGTAAAGAACTCCTCCTCCGTGACCTCTTTCGCTTCCGTATGATGTGCGATGAAGACGATTTCCACCTTCTCGTACTTGGTTCGCAGGAACCGGGTCATCCAGAAGAAAAAGCTGCGGGCAATGTACTTCTCGAAGGAGCCCATCGAGCCTGAGGTATCCATCATGGCCAATATCAGAGCATTGGATTGCGGCGTGATCTTCTCTTCCCAGGTGCGGAAGCGAAGGTCATCGGGGCTGATCCCGTGGATGCCGGGGCTGCCTTCCCGCGAGTTGCGGCGCAGATTTTCGAGGATCGTGCGCTTTTTATCAATATTGGACATAATCCCCTTCTTGCGGACATCGTTAAAAATGATTTCCTTCGAAGTGACGTTATCCTTCTCTTTCTTCTGCAAATTCGGGAGCTCCAGCTCCTCGAAGAGCATCGACTGGAGCTCCTCCAGCTCGACCTCCGCGTCATAATAGTCTTCGCCGGCTTTATCTCCCGCTCCTTCGCCTTTACCCGGGCCGCTGGCCGCTTGGGGATCGACTCCTAGTACGTCGCCAACCTGACTATCTCCGTCGCCTTGACCCACATGCTTGCTCTTGTTGTAGTTGTAGCGAAAACGGTACTCATCCAAGCTTCGGATCGGGATTTTGACGGTTTGCTTGCCGTCAGACATAATAATGCTCTCATCGGACACGAGATCCGGCAAATTTTGCTTTACGGCCTCACGCACTTTCTCCTGATGTCGAGTTTGATCTTGATAGCCTTTGCGGTGCAGGGACCAATCTTCACGGGATACGGTGAATAGCGGTTCTGTCATGGGAGACACCTCCTGGATGAAAGGCAAAATAACGATAATATGAAAAAAGTGCTTGTTACTATTTATATTCGAGGAGAGGGGGGATATGTGAACAGAAATTTTTGCGGGCTCGTCCCATTTTTGCCATTCGAAGAAACAAAAAAAGCCGACCCTACGATGTAGGAGTCAGCTTTGTTGATCTCGTGAAAAAAAGTGTTGTCATGAAAAAATAAATTTGGTACAATAAAGATTAGTATATTATTGGTGGTATTACGTGCATAATTATCTATATTAAGATTAGCATAGTACCGTGGTATTGTCAACTGGAATCACCATGACTCACGAGCAAGGGAGATGAATTATGACTGACGATCAACGTGAGGAGCTGCAAACAAAGCCGACTCTCGAACAAGTAAAAGAGCAACTTATAGAGCTGGGGAAGAAGCGCTCCTCGTTGACCTACCGAGAAATAACGGAGAAGCTGGCTCCCTTTGAACAGGACCCGGATCAGATTGACGATTTCTTTGAGCAGCTCATCGAACAAGGCATTGACATTAGCGACGCTGCGGATAACGGCAGAGAACAACAGCAAGAGGGGGCTCCTGCTGACACGGATTTCGACTTGGATAATCTAACCTTACCTCCGGGGATCAAGATTGATGATCCGGTTCGCATGTATTTAAAGGAGATCGGACGTGTCGGGCTTCTTTCCGGTGAGGAGGAAGTAAAGCTGGCTCTGCGGATCGAACAGGGAGATGAAGAGGCGAAGCGCAGACTTGCCGAAGCGAACCTGCGGCTAGTTGTGAGTATCGCAAGACGATATGTCGGGAGAGGCATGTTGTTCCTCGATTTGATTCAAGAAGGAAACATGGGCTTGATTAAGGCGGTGGAAAAGTTTGATCATCGCAAAGGGTTTAAGTTCAGTACTTACGCAACCTGGTGGATTCGCCAGGCTATCACCCGTGCAATCGCCGACCAGGCTAGGACGATTCGGAT
The DNA here is from genome assembly GCF_030846225.1 of Paenibacillus sp. GD4. NCBI lineage: Bacteria > Bacillati > Bacillota > Bacilli > Caryophanales > Paenibacillaceae > Paenibacillus > Paenibacillus sp. GD4. The sequence continues at coordinate 1,325,388 of NZ_JAVCYK010000001.1, read as the reverse complement.
TCCCGTACATATGATTGAGACGATCAATAAACTGGTGCGTGTGTCCAGACAGCTGCTGCAGGATCTCGGTCGGGAGGCGACGCCGGAGGAGATCGCGAAAGCGATGGAATTAAGCGAAGAGAAGGTTCGCGAGATCATGAAGATTTCTCAGGAGCCGGTATCGCTGGAGACGCCGATCGGGGAAGAGAACGACTCGAACCTCGGTGATTTTATCGAGGATCAGGACGCGCTGGCTCCGGCGGATGCCGCGGCCTTCGAGCTGCTTCGAGAGCAGCTCGAGGAGGTTCTTGATACGCTTACGGAGCGGGAAGAAAATGTTCTGCGCCTGCGCTTTGGCTTGGACGACGGCCGTACAAGGACGCTGGAGGAAGTGGGTAAGGTTTTCGGGGTTACCCGTGAGAGGATTCGTCAGATCGAGGCGAAGGCGCTCAGGAAGCTGAGACATCCAAGCCGCAGCAGAAGACTGAAGGATTTTATGGATAGCTGACGTATGCGAGGGAGCGGCCTGTAGAGGCCGCTTTTCTTGTTGTCGGTAGGATTTATGAGATATGATGGCGAATGGATGAAAGATACGGTTATGCGGAAGGGTTGGAGCTGGGATGAAGCGTGGCGGGCAAGCGGGAAGACTGGGAAGGATAGTATGCCTTATTGGCTTCATAGGCCTGTTAGGGCTGGAGTCGGGATGGGAAGCACAAGCGGCGCCTCAAAAGGAACGAACGGTTTGTCTCGATCCGGGGCATCAGCTTCGGGGAAATAATGAACATGAGCCGATAGGGCCCGGTGCTGCGGAAACGAAGCCTAAGGTATCTTCGGGAACGGCAGGGGTGAAAACGAAGAGGCCGGAGTACGCGGTCAATCTGGATGCGGGCTTGCTGCTCCGCGACCGGCTGCAGGAATACGGCTACAGGGTCGTAATGACCCGCGAGGTGCACGAGGTGAATCTTTCGAATCGGGAGCGCGCGGCAGTATGCAATGACGCAGCCGCAGACCTGGCGGTGCGAATTCACGCCGATGGCGACAGCTCATCCAAGACGCAGGGCATGACGATGCTTTACCCTGGCTTGAATAAGTATACAGGCGGGATCCATGAAGAAAGCCGCCGCGCGGCGGAGGTTGTACTCCCCGAGGTAATTGCTGCTACCGGCGCAGTTTCTCGAGGTGCCGTGCCACGTACGGATCTCAGCGGCTTTAACTGGTCGGAGGTGCCGACGATCCTTGTAGAGATGGGCTTTATGTCCAATCCCAGAGAGGATGAGTTACTGTCCGACCCGGATTATGTAGGCCGAATGGCGCAAGGGCTTGCCACGGGCATCAACAAGTACTTGTCCGAACCCGTAGAAGGAGAGCCGCTGGACATGCAGGGAGAAATGGTGCTAAGTCAGCCTGCCCGGCTATTCGAGCTCGTGGAGGGCCGCATGCTGCGAACGACGTTATCTTTGAGTCCGCAGACGGTTTGGGCTGCTGAGGTACGAGGCGAATGGGCGAAGATTGACACTTGGGTGGGAGAGCGTTGGGTGCATCTGCAGGATGAGCCATCCGTTTGACAGTGGGATCCCGTTCAAGTATACTTCAGGTACTACCATAATGAAATTAGTCTTCTAAGAAGGAGGGAGATGGCCGTATGTCTTCCCCTATTGACCCGAAGCAGCTTTGCTCGGTGCGTGAGTTTATTCTTTTCATCGGGCAGAAGCTGAAAAAGTGCACCCAGGCGTTCGAAAGCAATTGTGACCTGAATCGGCACGAGGCTTCGATCCTTCTTCTGCTGCACCAACGCGGCCCGCTCGTAGTGAAGGAGATCGCAGGGCAGATGCAGGATATCAGCCCCAGTACGTTGACCCGGCTGCTTGACAGTCTGGAGGAGAAACGCTTCATCCGGAGGAATCTCGATCCGGGAGATCGGCGGAGCTTTGTGATCACGCTGACGGAAGAGGCCCGTGAGGTTATGGAGAGCTTTCCGAAGCATATGGAGACGCTTGCCGGAGCTATGCTGGAATCGCTCACTCCAGCGGAGCGTATGATCTTGCTGGAGCTCTTTAACAAGATGGAGAAGCACATGGAAACTTCGTGAGTAACCCGCTTTTCTCGGCGGCACAAGGGTGCTGCTTGGAAAGCGGATTTTTTAAGCATAATAGTACCGAAATGAAAATATTCTAGAGTGAAATGATAGGAGTGGGACAGATGAATACCGAGGGGTTAGGCGCGGCTGTTTTGTCCGAGGAGGACCGACGAAAGCCGATTATCGAGGTGGAAGGCCTTGTGAAGCGTTATGGTGATTTCATGGCGGTACGCGGGATTCATTTTCAGGTGCTGCAGGGCGAGGTCTTCGGGCTGCTCGGACCGAACGGCGCGGGGAAAACCACAACCATGGAAATGATCGAGGGACTGCGTAAGCCGGACGGCGGTATAGCGAAGGTAGCCGGCTTTGATACGCAGACTGCGCTGAACCGAGTGAAGGAGGTCATCGGTGTTCAATTGCAGTCGACCTCGCTGTTCGAGCTATTGAAGGTGAAGGAAATCATGAACATGTACGCCAGCTTCTACAAGCGCTCCCTCTCGGTGGATATGCTGCTGGAGCAGATGATTCTGACGGATAAGGCGAATTCCCGGGTAAAAGGACTCTCCGGCGGGCAGAAGCAGCGGCTTGCCATTGCACTGGCGCTCTTGAATGATCCGAAGGTGGTATTCTTGGACGAGCCGACTACAGGCTTAGACCCTCAGGCGCGCCGCACCTTGTGGGATATCATTCTCAAGCTGAAGCAGGCTGGCAAGACGGTCGTGCTGTCTACGCATTACATGGAGGAAGCCCATGTCCTGTGCGACCGCATTTGCCTGATGGACAGGGGCGAGATCATTGCCCTGGACACCCCGCGCAATCTCGTGAGCGGCTTGCAGTCGGACAGCGCTATCGAGTTCCGGCTGCCCGAGCTTCCTGAGGATCCTAGCGACATCGATCGTTTGCTGAAGCGGTTAGGAGAGCTGGGAGAGGTCAAGCGAGCCGAACGGCGCAACGAGGTGTTCGTGCTGCATACCGATCACCTGCAGACCTCGCTGCTTGAATTCATTCAGTTCACCGAGCGGGAGACGCTGAAGTTCCAGGAGCTTCAGACTCGATCGGCAACCTTGGAGGATGTATTCCTTCAGATGACGGGAAGGAGCTTGCGAGAAGCATGAGAGCATATATACAGCTTACGATGGCGCAGCTGCGCATTTTTTCCCGGAACCGGTCATTCCTGTTTTTTACTCTTGTGTTTCCAATCGTGCTGATGGTTGCGCTGGGCTCGTTTCTGGGCAACGGCGGCGGGGTGCAGCTGTCAACGGCATTAATTGATCAGGACCGCAGCGCAGCGTCCTCCCAGTTTATCGAATCGTTGAAGGCTCAGCTGGTGCTGGATGTGACGATGCTGGAGAACGATGCCGCGGCTCTGGATGAGCTGAAGAAGGGTGACCGCCAGCTCGTTGTGGTCATCCCGAAGGGATATGGAGATGCCGTCGCGACGGTAAAGGCAGGGGCCGCCGCGGGTACGGCGAAAGAGGCTCAGGTCACGGTGTATTATGACGAAACGAACATGACCAATTCCCAGCTCGGGATGCAGCTCGTCCAGACAGCCGCGGATAACGTGAGCAAGCAGCTCACTCAGTACAAGCAGTGGGTTACTGTTCAGCCGAAGGGGATTCAATCGATTAACTTGAAGTATATCGATTTCCTCGTTCCGGGCATTGTGGCGATGATGATTATGTCCAACAACCTGAACGGCGTCGCCGGGCAAATTGCCGCGTGGCGGGAACGGGGGATTCTCCGCAGGATGCAGTCGACCACGCTGAAGGCCTCCACGTTCATCGCCGCACAAATTACATCTCGTTTGATCATGAACGGTTTTCAGGCCATTGCGGTGCTGCTCGTGGGATACCTGTTCTTCGATACGCAGGTGAACGGCTCCTGGTGGCTATTGATCCTGTTCGTCGTACTCGGTACGCTGACCTTCATGTCCATCGGCTTCATCGTAGCCGGGCTTGCCAAGACGCCGGAGAGCGCAGGGCCGATTGCGGGCTTCATCTCGTTCCCGCTGCTGTTCCTCGGAGGCGTATTTTTCCCGGTGAAAAATATGCCGGAGCTGCTTCAGCCTGTTGTAAAGCTGCTGCCGATCACCCATCTGTCGGGTTCGCTCCGTCAAGTGATGAACGTAGGGGCGGACTTGACAACCCTATGGCCCGAAGCGGCGCTGCTCGGCGGCTGGATGGCGGTTGCTTTTATTATTGCGAGCTTGTCCTTTAAATGGGAATAATACATTCTAGTTGGGGAGAGGATTATTCATGAGTCAGCCAAATCAGAGCTACGCGAATCATCGTCAGATCGTGCCGGTAGTGCATTATTTTCTCATGCCGTTAGGTCTCATTGTTGCGATTGCGTCCCTGGTGTATGCTCTAGGAAGCTTGAGGAGCGGGGATCGGCTTCTAGAGCCGTTAGTGATTGTCGGATTGTCCGTGATGGTGATGCTGCTTATCCCGTTGTCCCGGTCATTCGGTGTAAAAGTGCAGGATCGTTTGATCCGGACCGAAGAGAATTTACGGTACTTCCGATTGACGGGGCAGTGGCTGGATTCCCGTATTACACTGAAACAGCTGATTGCTCTACGTTTCGCAAGCGATCAGGAGTTTCCGGCTCTCTGTGACAAGGCAGTGAAAGAGCAGCTGTCGCCGGGCGACATCAAGAAGCTCATTAAGAGCTGGAGAGGCGACTACTATAGAGTGTAGTCAGAAAGCTGATCGGTGTTTATCTGATAGCGATGGATTCGCTTGGCTCCGGTCCCTTTTGGCCGCAGGATGTTTTTGTGATGCAGCTTCCTAAGGATGCGGCAAGCTTTGTATCGACTGACCTCCAGCAGCGACATGATGTCGCTTGCCCGGAGGTCTTTTTTCTTGTCCAAGGCATGGAGGATAATCTCTTTCTCCGTTGGGTTCAGCCTTGTAGTGGTGGTGCTGCCGCGCTGAGCCATACGTCTTCCCATCAGCTGAAGCAGCTGCTGTTGACATAGCTTGGGGCGTTCCTTCACATCGTCGTAGGAGAACCTTAGGATTTGCCAGCCTTCGATGATGAGGCTGTTTTGCCGCATGAGCTGATCGGAAAATTGCCACCGGCTGATTTTCGAAAGATGGGGGCCGTATCCATCGATTTCAATCGCTAACCGAATCGGTGCACGTAGAAAGGCGAAATCCAGGAAACGTGTGCCCTCCTTGTAATCGCCCACCTCGTACTCCGGATGCAGATCCTCCAAATGCTGAAAGATGGGATACCACACTTGTTCTAGGAATAGCTGCTCCGCATGGCTGTGCCCCTCCACCAATCGGCGAAATCTCTCTCCCGCGCGAGCTGTTTGATGCGCTGCCAGCCACTGCGTATGGGCCGTTTCGAACGTTGACATGGCTACGTACCTCCCCTGGTCAAATAAAAAACGCCGCTTCACCACAAACGATTACGTTTGGGTAGAGCGGCGTGTGCTTCACTGCCTAATATATGTGTGCAATGTTACCACGTTTGTGATTATTGTACAAGAGGTAATGAGGGACCTCTACTAAACTCCATACCATGTTGAGCGGCTGATGGGACGCGTGAGTGCACGGTAATGGCAGAAATGCGGCTGGAGGCGGCGAGAGTGCGTGAAACCGCGGAAATAGTGGCGAAAGTGCCACTGCATGCGCCGTGTTGAGCGGCTGATGGGACGCGTGAGTGCACAGTAATGGCAGAAATGCGACTGGAAGCGGCTGGAGTGCGTGAAACCGCGGAAATAGTGGCGAAAGTGCCACTGCATGTCGTGTGGGAGCGCCTGATGGGACGCGTGAGTGCCCAGTAGTGGCAGAAATGCGGCTGGAAGCGGCGAGAGTGCGTGAAACCGCGGAAATAGCGGCGAAAGTGCCACTGCATGCCGTGTGGGAGCGCCTGATGGCGCGTGAGTGCACAGCGGCAGAAATGCGGCTGGAATGCCAGAAACCGTCGGATGTGCCGCAAATTTGCGCCTAGGCGCTTCCCGTTCTCCGGGCGCTTGCATATGCATAATTATGGTATAATACCCTTACCATCTTAGACCAGAGGAGGTTCCTATGGAGACAGCACTGCTGGGCAGCTTCGTTTCGGCGATGGCCACGGTGATGGGCGCCGTACCGCTGCTATTCGTCAAGAAGCTATCCGAGAAGTGGAAGGACGTACTTATCGCCTTCACGGCAGGCATTATGGTTGCCGCGAGCACCTTCGGCCTGATGCCGCAGGCGATTAAGGAAGCGGGTATCTTCGCACTATCCGTCGGTTTCATATTAGGCTTCGTCGTACTGGACAGGATCGAGAAGAATATTCCCCATATCGACGTTGAGAATGATTCGGGCGTCAGCCAGTTCCATGCGAAATCACTGCTCGTCATCATCGCTCTTTTTATTCATAATATACCGGAGGGACTCAGCACTGGATTCAGCTACGCAAGCCAGAACGAGAGCCTGGGGCCGATGGTCGCCATTTCTATAGGGGCGCAGAATATGCCGGAGGGGCTGGTGCTTGGCGTCTTCCTGCTGAACTCAAACGTGACAAAATGGAAATCGTTCCTCATCGTCACGCTGACCGGACTTATGGAAATGGTATCTGCCGTCGTCGGCTACTTCACGGCTAGCTACATTCAGCCGCTTGTCGGCTACGGACTCGCCTTCGCGGCCGGCGCCATGCTGTTCATCGTCTATAAGGAGCTGATCCCGGAAAGCCACGGCCACGGCTATGAACGCCCCTCGACCTATTCCTTTATGTTCGGTCTCCTGCTCATGATTTACATCAGCTACCTGTTTACGTAGCATAGCATAGTCGCCTAAAGCTGCCGAGCCGGCCTTCAAGAGGAATAATGTGACGTATTTTCCCAAATACTACGGGAGACTACAACGGAAGGGGCTGGCAGCATGCAAGCGACGAAGGACAAAACCGTTACGATGCTAAACGATTATTTGAAGGGTGTTTATATGGGAGTACATAGCTATGAGACGTACATCCAGCATGTGAAGAGCCCTGAAGTAAAGCGGGCCTTTCAGGACATTCAGCAAAGCCACAAGAAGGAAGCAGCCGATCTGGCGGAACGCATCCAGAATTTAAACGGAACCGCCGCGGACGGACCCGGACTTATTGATTCGATTGCAGGCACGATCAGCAACAAATGGAAAGGCGTAAGCGAAGAAACGGCCGAGCTCATCCAAGAAGCGATAAAGGGCGAGCGCATGGGCATCGAGCAATCGGAGAAGCTGCTTCAGCAGGAGTTGGATGATACAAGCCGCAAGCTAATCGAACGTATCCGCCATTCCGCAGAAAACCATATCAAGCAGCTGGAAAAACACATCGTATAAATTCTAGCATTCTCTCCAAACATCCCTCTGGCCATTGCGCTGGAGGGATGTTTTTTATATGGGATCTAATGACTACTATTACCTGTGACCGTGTCATGCATGACTGTCACAATCTGCAAAACTGTGTCGAAACACACTTGTTTTGACGGTGGTGCTGTTCTAAGATGAGGGCATCCACAGCAGTCAAGTAGGTCGCAGGTCGGACCTAACGCTGCACAGTTTACCGGAAGGGGAGGAATCATCATGATCAAGGGGAAGCAAAGACTTCGCCGGGTTGCAGCCGGATGTCTCGCTATTTGTTTAAGCTTGACAGGTCTGCTCCCGACTTGGAGCGTTCAGGAGGTAAGAGCAGCCGTTACAAATGAAAAGGCCGTTTATACGGACGGTCTTGCCGCCGGATTTGCGGATCACAGCTGGGCCGAGCATTCGCTAGAGGAAACAAAGACGGTACATCAGGGAACAAGCTCCATCCGTTTCAACCCCAGCTTCGACGGGGGGTTATACCTGTACAGTCAGGAGCCGCTCCTCGTCTCCGAGCTGAATACGCTGCAATTTTGGATTCACGGGGGCGGGCAGGGACAGCAGCAAATGAACGTTGTTATTCAGGCCGGAGGTGAGCCGGTGGCGAAGGTGGACCTGAGCCAGTATTTAGAGAGCGGCGGGCTTCAGGCGGACGCATGGCAAAAGGTGCAAATCGATCTTACGCCGCTGCGCATCCCGAACGGCGTCTATGACGGCATTTTGCTCAGGGACAAAAGTCAGGGTCAGCAGGGGAACGTATACATAGACGATGTGAGTCTTCTATTTGAAAGCGTGCCTGTTTCGAACAAGCCGCCCGCTCCGGTTTATGAGCAGCTTACGGTTTTTGACAGCAAGCTGAATGCCGGGTTTCACAATTACAGCTGGGGTTCGCATTCTTTGACGGAACAAGCGACGGTCCACTCGGACGTGTACGCGATGATGCTGCAGCCCGGCTGGAATGCGGGTCTGTATTTATACAAGGATCGAATCTTGAGCACCAACGAATACACAACGCTCGAGTTTTGGATTCACGGCGGTACAACGGGAGGTCAGCAGGTCAATTTGATTTTCCAGGCAGGCGGCGATCCGGTAGTCACCATCGATTTGAACGATTACCTGAGCCATCGAACGATCCAGTCAGGCCTATGGGAAAAGGTAACGATTCCGCTCGATGAGCTCCCGGTGCCGAACACCATCCTCGACGGCTTCCTATTCGTAGGACGCGGAGATCAGGAGCAGGGGAAGCTGTATTTGGACGATATGGTATTGACCAAGGAAGTGTATCAGCAGCCGCAGCGCAAAGATATCACCTTCGGCCGCACCTCTCTGCTGATGTACAACGGGAACTCCGAGCTCCCTGTCGTTACCTCGAATTTTGATAACGGGTATTCCGAGCGTGTCACGCATGCGGTGTACTGGGCTTCCTCCGAGTCGGATGTTGTCAGTGTAAACGGGGGCGTTCTGCAGGCACATCGTACGGGAACCAGTGTGGTTACCGCCACCTATGACAGCTTCGAGGCGCAGCTCGAGGTGAAGGTAATCGAGGCGCTGCCGGAAACCGTCTATGACGACCAGCTGCAAAGCAATTACGACAACTGGAGCTGGGGGAAGGTTGATCTTCAAAATAGCTCCGTGGTTCATTCGGGGATGCGTTCGATCCGTTTCCAGCCGCACAACTGGACGGGTGTGTACCTGAATCATGACGAACCGTATGCCGTGCAGGATTACTATGGCTATGAGTTCTACGTGCATGGGGGCGATAAGGGCGGACAAAAGCTTCGTTTTGTCGTTCAGGACGGCAACAGTATTCTCGGCTCGGTTGTGCTCGATGATATTTTGCCGTACGGGATTAAAGCCGGCGAGTGGACCAAGGTTACAGTGCGCCTCTCCGACCTCGGTTTAACAGACGGCTATTTCGACTCCTTTGTTTTCCAGGCCTGGGACTGGAAGGAGCAGCCGGCGGTGTATTTGGATGATGTGAAGCTGCTTCGCTTTAAAGACCGGATCCAGAATCCGAAGCCTCCGGTCACCAACGTGAGTGTGCAGATCGATACGACGCAAAATCGCAGAGCTGTTAATCCCGACATCTACGGCGTCAATTATGAGGAGATTCCCCCGGAGGACGTGTCCTCCTTCACCCAATATCCCGTTGTCCGCTGGGGCGGTAATGCCGCCACGCGCTACAACTGGGAGGCCAATGTACAGAATCATGCGGCCGATTGGTTCTATATGAACCTGCCGAAGGAAATCAGTCCGAATGAGACGCTCCCGCACGGCTCGAGAACCGACCGGCTGATCGACCAAACCTTAGGTGACGGCGGTAAAATGCTGCTGCAAGTGCCGACGATCGGCTTGACGCCGAAGGATCGTCAAGTAAGAGTCGGCTTCTCCGTGAACAAATACGGGGCGCAGCAGCAAACGGAGTGCTCGTATGGCGGTTGGTGGTGCAACCCGGATGCAGGCAACGGCGTGTCGCCGGACGGGCAACCCATAACAGGCAACGATCCGAACGATACGTCCAAAAGGGTCGGTCCCGACTTCATTACCCGCTGGATGGACCATATCCAAAGCCGCGTAGGCGATAAGGTGAATTACTACGCGCTGGATAATGAGCCGATGCTTTGGCCGTACACGCACCGGGACATTCATCCGGAGAAAACGACGTATGATGAAATTTGGAGATATACTCAAGCCTATGGACAAGCAATTAAGGATAAAGATCCCGACAGTCAAATTTTCGGACCGGTCGTTTGGGGCTGGTGCGCCTACTTCTACTCGGCGGCGGACGGCTGCTCCTCCGGACCCGACAGGCAAAGTCATGGCGGCAAGCCCTTCCTGGAATGGTTCTTGGAACAGGTGAGAGGTTATGAGAATCAGCGCGGTACGCGATTGATCGATTACCTCGATATTCATTATTATCCGACGGAAGCGGGCGTAGCGATTACGACGGACGAATCGAGCTCGGTGGCTGCAAGAAGATTAAAATCACTCAAAGCGCTTTACGACCCTTCCTTCCGCGACAGCTCTTCGTGGATCGGCGAGCCGGTGAATCTGATCCCGCGGATGAAAGAGATCATTAACAAAACGGCACCAGGGACGAAGCTTGCAATAACGGAGTACAACTTCGGCAACGGACGCGGAATCAGCAGCGGGCTGGCGCAGGCAGAAGCGATGGCGATTTTCGGCCGGGAGGGCGTCGATCTGGCAACACGCTGGGGACAGCCGCTGGCGAACACGCCAGTCGAAGATGCCTTTAAGCTGTACCTGGACTATGACGGAAAGGGCAGCCGAGTTCAAGGCGATAGTGTAAAAACCGAGAGCAGCCATGTCGACATGGTAGGCGCCTACTCGATTCAGGGCTCCGACGGCAAGCTTTACATGCTGCTCTTCAACAAGGATACGGCTCCGAAAGTCATGGATATGAAGGTGGCGGGGACGTCTCTTCGCCAAGGCGAGGTGTACCGGTTCGACAGCACGAACCGACTCTCTCAGGCCGGGACGATGCAGCTGCAGAACCAATTCTCGATAGAGGTGCCGGCGAGGTCGGCGACGCTCATTGTGGGTACACCGTAGAAGGGAGTTGGGAGAATGAGTAACATGGGCAACTGGAAGAATAAGCTCGTTCGTGGAGGAGCGGCTGCGCTGCTCCTCGCTACGGTGTTGTCTGCCGACACCACGCTTGCCGCGGAGCCGCTGCGCGATGTAGAAAACGGTTCATGGTATGAAGGAAACGTACAATGGGCGGTAACGAAGGGGATTGTGAACGGCTATGAAGACCAAACCTTCCGCCCCTACGCCCAGGTGTCGGAGGCCGAGTTTCTAACGATGCTGCTGCGTTCCTATGGTGCGGAGGTTCGCGTCTTGAAAGCCGGTGAAGCGTGGTTCGGGCCCTATTACGAAAAGGCACAGTCCCTTGCGATTCCGGCCGCCCTAAAGACGGAGGACCGGCTTCAGCCGATTCTCCGCGGGCAGGTTGCTGCCATGATTGCCGCCTATTTCGGTAAGCGGCTAACGGCAACCGAGGCGGTGCAATTCGTTCTGGATAAGGGGATGTCGAATGGGAAAACGGCTCCCACAGTGGAGGGTTACCGGATGAACGACCGGCTGTCGAGGGCGGAGGCGGTTACCTTCGTCCGTAACGTCGTCGTCTTCGCGGAGTCGGAGGAAGGGCGCAAGCTGCTTGCGCCGGCTGATGGGACGAAGAAGCCTGCGGGTACTGGGAAGCAAGCGTCCGAGACGGCAGACGGCTTGGCAGCGGGAAGCGGGAGCAGCGGAGGCTCCTCAGGAAGCAACGGGTCCTCCGGCGGAGAGAACAGTACACCGGGACCAAGCAGACCGCAAACTCCGGTGCTGACCGAAGAATCCCGTACCGTTCTCGATCAGCAGGCAAAAACGGCCATTTCGCAGCTTGGTCTTACGATTCAGGAAAGCGGGCAAAGCTTGAGAATCCCTAGCCCGGAGGGCGGCGGCAGCGGACTGATCCAGACCCGTACCGACGACCGCTCCGGTGAAATTCAAATCCTGGAGCCCGGCAGCCCGGTGCTGATCAAGTCGGCTTACACGCTGCTTAAGGCAGCGGGAGCTGCGTTAAGCGAGTCTGATTTTACCCATATGGTCCGACAGGTCGACACGACCGGAAGCAGTACGGCGGTCAAGCTGGGAAGTCAGATGATTACGGTTGTGCGAGCGGTTCCCTCGGGGAGCATCATTATCAGATATGCAGGGATGAGGTAAGGCCGTTCCGGTGCAAGCGACAAATGTTCCTATCTCCTCGACAAAACTTCCTATGTCGCCGTCTAGCGGATTCTTTTACAATAGAGGTAGACTGATAGGCTGGGAGGATGCACGGATGACGGAAACCAAGGTGGGCAAGTCGCTCAACGAGCATTTGGCGGAGGATACGAATAAACTTTTACATATGATCGAGGATATGAGTCAGAAGTACCCGGCCGACAGCGACCAATGGAAAAAGCTGAACTCGATCTGGGTGTCGACGGAGACGATGATGCGGATCACCAAGATTGAGATTGCGTTCAACGAAAGCTGAGCAGCTCTTTAAACGATAAGCAGGCATGATGCAGGCGGCCGCCGCATTATGCCTTTTTCCTTTTTAAACGTATACGGACGGCTTGCCCATGGCATGTTCCAGGCTTCTCAGCTTCGTTTTTATTACTGCATGGAAGTATGATAGCGGGAGGTATTGAATATATGGTATATTAGCCTTTTACATCACGTCATCCTTGGGGGTATCTGAAGATGAGTATCATACAACGTAACAACGTTCAAATAAAAGGCAGCGGTGAAATGCCCATGATATTTGCGCATGGCTTTGGCTGCGATCAGCATATGTGGCGTTTTGTAGCTCCCGCATTTGAGAGCGATTACCGAACCATCCTGTTCGACTATGTCGGCTCGGGGAGGTCCGATTGGGGAGCGTATAACCCGGAACGCTACAAGGATTTAGCAGGCTATGCACAGGATTTGCTGGATGTCTGCGAAGCCGCCGGTATGCAAAAGGGGATCTTTGTAGGGCATTCTGTCAGCGCTATGATCGGGATTCTTGCGGCTATACGCGAGCCGAGTCTCTTCAGCAGGCTGGTGCTGATCGGTCCTTCCCCGTGCTTTATCAATGAACCGCCAGACTATATAGGAGGCTTCGAAAGGAAGGATATTGAAGAGCTGATCGGGCTGATGAGCAAAAATTATAAGGGCTGGGCTAACTTCTTGGCTCCGATTGTCATGGCGAATCCCGATCAGCCGGAGCTCACCCGCGAGCTTGAGGAAAGCTTTTGCGCGATGGATCCTCAAATCGCCATTGCTTTTGCACGGGCAACCTTCCTATCGGACTATCGTCAGGAGCTGTCGAAGGTAAACATTCCCGCGCTCATCCTTCAATGCGATCAAGATGCTATTGCTCCTTTGGAGGTAGGTGCGTTCGTGCATTACCAAATGCCCCAGAGCACATTGCAGCTCATGCAAGCAACGGGACACTGCCCGCATATCAGTCATCCTGAAGAAACCATTCAGCTGATCAAACAATACCTCTGCACTTCTTTTCCGGATTCCTCGGAGAGCAGGGCGGGACATGGATGACCGACTGCTTAACGCTCCGTGCGGGTACTTGACCTTAGATGACAATTGCCGAATTCTATCGGCTAATCATACGCTTCTTGCACTTATCGGATATCAAATGGACTTATTGTATATGTGTAAATTCGAATCGATCTTAAGCAGGGCCAGCCGGGTTATATTCCAAATCTATTTTGCTCCCTTAATTAAGCTGAACCAAAGAATCGATGAAATGTATGTATCCTTAACATCCGTAACAGGAGAGAACGTTCCTGTGCTGCTGAGTGCTGTCCGTAGGGAGCATCAGGGTAGTTATTCCAATGAATGCGTCTTGCTTCCGATGCAGCGTCAAATGGAGTATGAGCGGCAGATCACTCAAGCTGAGTATGGGGCAAACCGGGCAAAGAGCGAATTAGAACAGCTGCAGCACTTACTGAAAACAAAGGAAGATGAGCTTCGAGAGCTTACTGCGAAGCTGGAAGAGGTCCGCTCTCAAGCCAAAGCAGCGGAACAGTCCCTCGCTCAAATTCAGTCGGAGCTGAAAGCGGCCGAAGGAACCTTGTCTCCCTATCCATGCTTCAAGAAACCGTTAAGCGAATAAAGGATGCCTGTTGAAATAGGGGGACAATTTCTAATTTTTGACAACACACATATACTTTTTTGTACAATAAAAAAAGGAGTGTGTTCCTTTGAGCCCTCAAAGCAGACCGAATCACCTGGCGTGGCATGAAACCTTGGAGCTGCATGAGCTTGTGGCATTCCAGACCAGCCAGTTAGTCTCGTTCAAAAAGAAGCTGCCCAGCCTTCAAGACCGGGGCCTGTACTCCCTTTACTCTGAAACGGTAAAAATTTTGGAGAAGAATCTTACGGAGCTATTGCAATTTTACCCTAAAGCTCCTGAAATGCGGAGCAGCGGCGATATGCCGGAGCTGCTCGGCGCAGAGTCCGCCCAGCTGCTTGCTTTTGCCAAAACGGCTGTTCGCAATTACGCTATCGCCATCACGGAGACCGCTACCCCTCAGCTAAGAGCTGTTTTTCAAAAGCAGCTGATAGGTGCGATAGAGCTGCACGGGAAAGTATTCCAGTTCATGTACGAGCGCGGATTGTACCCTGCCTATGATTTAAAAGCATTGCTGGCCAATGATGTTACGAATGCCAAAGCGGCTATCTCCTTGTAAGGCGACAAGAAAATTACTAAGATCGCTCTACCGGCTATTATGGCAGGTGGTCAGCGATCTTTTTGCTGTTCCGGCAATATGTATAATTTGGAAACGATCGGGAGTTACTAAGGGTAGGAGATTAATAAACACTTAACATAAAACGCGGTTGGAATTAACACGAGCCGTCTATGATGGATGGAGTAGGAGATCAAGCGAAGGAGGACATTTCTAGTGAACACCTTAACCATCAAAAGAGGGAGAAGGCTGTCGGTGCTGTTATTGCTGCTTGTACCGCTTGTGCTTTGGTCGGTGCAGGAGGTGCTGGCACAGCATGTATTCCTTCAGGAGGATCGTGTTCAGGAGATGGAGATAGGGCTGGTCAAGGCGCGTGATCTTCCTGTTCTTTCCATTCTGGAAGCGAAGGACTTTATCGGGCAGACGGTGAGGATCCGCGGGATTGTTACGACGGAGGAAATCACGCGGCAGGGCAATATCCGATCCGTTCATATACAAGATGCTACCGGCGGGATTCACTTAAGCGCCTATGAGGGAATGACCCTTCAAAAGGGAGACCAGGTGCAAGTGATCGGTGCCATTGCAGATGACAAAGGATTAATGGAAATTCGGCCTCAGTATGGAGGTCTTGCGATAATAAAGACCGATCAGGCTTTGCCTCCGGTGAACGTACTGACGGCCGGCGATCTGAAGGATGCAAGAAAGCTTGAAGCATTAAAAGGGACCGTCGTTACAATCAAAGCGCAGCTGAAAGAGATCCCGCAAGAGGCTCGAGACGAGGGGGTACTGATCCCTCTTCAGGCGGGGGAAGGAAGCAAGCTGTCGTTGCGTCTTCCGAAAGGGACGATCAAGCCCTCACAGCTTCAGGTTGGAGGCATATATGAGGTGACGGGAATTCTTAGCCAGCACCGGCAATATCAAATTTTGCCGCAGCATATCGAGGATATAAGCTTAATCAGCCCGCCGCGCGGGTAGGTTAAGCTTTTTTCTTGTGCTTCGACGTGGGACTATCGAATTCTTGCTCTCCTATTGCGATTGTATTATCACACGCTGAACGTTGGTTTATAATGAGTGTCACGAGGAGCTAGGGAGGTGGGTTCGTTTGCAATACGATCAAGTGTTCGAAGCGGTGTATGAGACGATATTGAGCCGGGATACACGGCATGACGGTGTGTATTATGTCGGTATCGTCACCACAGGTATTTTCTGTCGTCCGTCCTGCCGTTCGCGAACGCCGAAGCGGGACAATGTGAGGGTCTACAGCAGCATAGAGGAAGCCCGGCACGCAGGGTTTCGGGCGTGCAAGCGCTGCAAGCCGGACGACCCGACCCCGCATGGACCGGATGCCGAGCTGGCTGAAGCTTTGTCCGAGCTCATCCGGCAGCGCTACCGGGAGAACGGCCTCACACTGGAAGCGATGGCCGCCGCCCTTGCTATCAGCCCTTACCATATGCAGCGTGTGTACAAAAGGGTCACCGGGTTGACCCCTTCGAAGCGGCTGCAGCAGGTCCGAATCGAAGCGGCGAAGCGCTGTCTTCATGAGACGGATCGGCCGATTGCCGACATTGCCAAAGCAAACGGGTTTGGGACGGCCGCCCATTTTTCCTTTGTATTTCAGAGAAGCGAGGGCTGTGCGCCTAATGAATATCGAAACCGAATAACAAAGAAGGAGAATACCGATGAAGAATAACCGTTCATGTACGGAGGTGTACTGGGACACCTTACTTCACCCTTTATTCGATAACAGGCCGATTTACTTGGCGGCGACGGAGAAAGGGTTATGCCGAATTACATGGCCGACGGAATCGTTCGATACGCTGCAAAGCTGGGTGCTTAAGCAAATACCGGATGCGCTGCTGATAGAGAACGGATTGCCGTTAGCAGAGGCCGCCGAGCAGCTGCGTCACTATTTTGACGGGCGCAGGGATGCTTTCTCGCTGCCCCTGGACATGCGGGGGACCCCGTTCCAAATCCGTGTATGGCAGGCGCTAAAGGAGATTCCTTTGGGCCAAACGAGAAGCTACTCCGATATAGCCGTTGCGGTAGGAAGCCCGGCCGCAGTCAGAGCCGTAGGGGCTGCTAATGGAGCCAATCCGATTCCGATCGTTGTTCCTTGTCATCGGGTCATCGGCAAGAACGCGGCATTGACAGGCTTCCGCGGAGGAATCATGACGAAGCAGAAGCTTCTGGAACGGGAGGGCTTTCATGATTACACCGGGAAAGCGCACGCAAGATTTCGGTTTTGATCCTGAATCCGGTGTGGTTACGATGACGCTTCCGGCGAGCTTCAGCTATAGTGAAGCCTTGCATTATCTTTCGAGATCGCCGCTGGAATGCTTGCATCTCGTGGAAGATCGGCGTATTTATAAGCTGCTGGAGCTAGAGCCGCTGGAGGAGCCGGTCCTTATTGAAATTTCCGAGCAGGAGCAAGGCTGCCTTCTGCTTCGCTCGGTTGAGGGCAAGCCCCTAAGCCCTTCCGCCGGACAAGCGGCCGTCTCCTATATACAGGAGTGGTTCGACCTAAAGCGGGATGTAACGCCCTTCTACGTTATGGCCGAGCGGGACCCGCTGTTAAGCAAGCTGGCGGAGGATTATGCGGGGCTGCGGATCATCGGCGTCCCGGATCTGTTCGAGGCGTTGAGCTGGGCGGTCGTCGGGCAGCAGGTCAATCTCACCTTCGCTTATACGATGAAGAAGCGTTTGGTGGAGTCCTACGGCTTGCGGAAGGAATGGAACGGCCGTACACTCTGGCGGTTTCCTAAGCCGGCCGATATCGCGAGCCTTACGGTGGAGGAGCTGAGACAGCTCCAGCTCACAACCAAGAAGGCGGAGTTTCTCATCGGCATCGCGAAGCTTATGGACAGCGGAGACCTTACCAAGGAGGCTCTAGCTTCGGCAGCGACGAGTCAAGAAGCTGAGCGACAGCTGACCTCTATCCGCGGAATTGGACCGTGGACGGCAAACTATGTAATGATGCGATGTATGCGAGACACGTCCGCCTTTCCGATAGGCGATGCCGGCCTTCAGAACGCGCTGAAGGCGTCGCTCCAACGTACGGAGAAGCCGTCCGCCGATGAAATCAGAGCCATCTTCGAGCCGTGGCATCCTTGGGAGGCCTACGCGGTCTTTTATTTGTGGAGAAGTCTTTCCTAAGCGGATATGCATATTTTTCCGTCAGGAAGAGGATACTTTTCCTAAAAAATGCGAGGTATGGTTCATGAATGATTTGTTCAGAAAAGCGTTATCGCTAGGTGTCGGCATTACTGTGCTCAGCAAGGAGAAGATTGAGCAGCTGGTGGAGGATTTGGTGAAAAAGGGTGATGTGGCGCCGGACGAATCCAAGGAGCTGGTTACTCGGCTGGTGGAAAAAGGGGAGCAGCAGCAGTCGGAGATCAAGCGCATGGTTCGTGAGCAGCTGCAGAAAGTGATGTCGGAGCTCCAGGTTGCCACGAAGGAGGATATCGCACGGCTCGAACAGAGGATCGAGAAGCTGGAAACCCCGACTTCGTAGACGGTAAGCGGGAAAGGAGGGGTTCGTAATGGGCAAGCGGATTCGCCATATCAATCGGTACCGGGATATTGCTCTGGCGTTCACCCGGCACGGCTTCGGCTTCCTGGTCGAGGACCTCGATCTTCTCAAAATCTCTTCCGTCCCGAGCAAAATCCGGTTTTTCGCCAAAGGCGTAGAGCGAAAGTCGATCGGAGAGCGAATCCGCCTCATGTTTCAGGAGCTGGGGCCAACCTTTATAAAGCTTGGCCAAATTGCGAGCACCCGGGCGGATTTGGTGCCGGAATCGATCCTGGAGGAGCTTGTGAAGCTTCAGGACCAGGTGGCTCCGTTTCCTTTCGAGCAGGTAAGAGACATTGTACGATCAGAGCTTGGGATGGAGCTGGAACAGCTCTATTCCTACTTCGGAGAGACCCCGCTCGCAGCAGCCTCCATCGGGCAAGTCCATGAGGCGGTGCTTCGAACCGGGGAGAGGGTGGCGGTCAAGGTGCAGCGCCCTCACATCACGGTCAATGTTCGAACGGATCTTGAAATTTTGCAAAATCTGGGCCAGCTCGCGGAAAGCCGGTTCGAATGGGCCCGGCGCTACCAGCTTCGCAAAATGATTCAGGAGTTCGGCAAATCGCTGCTGCAGGAGCTGGATTACACCATCGAGGGGAGAAATACCGAGACGATCGGCAAGCAGTTCGAGAAAGATCCTTTTGTTCGTGTTCCCCGCGTTTACAAGGAGCTGACGACCAAGAAGCTGCTGACGCTGGAGTTCCTCGACGGAATCAAGCTCAGCCATATCGAGCGGCTCCAAGCGGACGGCTACGACGTCAAGAAGATCGGCGAACGGCTTATGAAGGCGATGCTGCAGCAAATTCTCGTAGACGGCTTCTTTCATGCGGATCCCCATCCGGGCAATCTGCAGGTGCTTCCGGGCGGGGTTCTTGCGTTGATGGATTTCGGTATGGTGGGGCGGCTGACTCCGGCCATGAAGCGGCACTTCGCCAACCTGGTCATCGCGCTGATGCGTCAAAGCACGCCGGCCGTTATGAAGGCGGTGCTGGGCATGGGGCTGGTTACACAGGATGTGGACATTGCCGAGCTTGAGCGGGATGTGGACAACCTGCGGGACAAGTATGTAGGTATCCCGTTCAGCCAGATGAGTCTTGCCGAAGCGGTCAGCGATTTGCTGGGCGTGGCGAACCGCCACCAGGTGAGGATTCCTCCCGATTTCATTCTGCTCGGGAAGAGCCTGATGACGGTCGAAGGTGTGGTTCAGCAGCTGGACCCCGAGATCAGCGTGCTGCGAATCGCCGAGCCGTTCGGCCTGCGGCTGCTGAAGGATCGCTTCCATCCCCGCAATATGGCTACTCGATTCCAGGAAGAGCTGTCGGAGTATGGGGACCTAGCGCTCAAGCTTCCGAAGTATGTGAAGGATCTGATGAAGGTTGTCAGAAAGGGCAGGGTAGAGATCAGCCTCTTCGACCTGGACCGGCTGATGGCCAGGATCGATCTAATCAGCGGCCGGCTGATGTTCGGCATTGTACTGCTCTCCTTCAGCATCCTGATGTCGGGGATCATTATCGGCACCTCGCTGCAGCGTCAATCCGGTATCCTCTGGAACATTCCCGTGCTGGAGATCGGTACGCTGATCGCGATTTTCCTGCTGGTCTGGCTGCTGTTCGCCTATGCCGTGATGCGGTCGGGAAAGAAGCCTTTCGATTAAGGGCTCTGCGCTTATACTCTGGTTTTTGTCAAAATGCAGGGTACACCTTTGCCAACCGCTCCCGGCTCGCTCATTTTTTCCAGATACCGAAGTCCTCGGGTACATTTGCGGCAGCGCTCACATACATCGGATGTAACCACCTTCATGTGATACTGCTTTTTATCCGATGAGGGGGTATTTTTTTTGCCTTTCGTTTTTTTGCCGCCCATGGTCGATCCTCTCCTTCATGTACAATCATGTTGCATAGTATGAGGGAACGACGCAAAAGGGAACGAATCCAAAGGTAGAAGGAACTGGGTACTTTGCACTAAATTTACACGAAGCAAGGAGGGATAACCGGGAAGGGTGTCGAATGTCTTAGGGAGCATTCATTCTCGCAGCAAAGGAGGATTAAGATGAAGTACCTTATCAGCCAATCCGTCAAAATTGTCGACATGAACGATGAAATTTTAACCGAGGTGCTGTTCGAGCACGGTGAGTTCGAATCCCCCGCCTTGTCGATCGGCACGTCAGTCATTACGTACCAGCTAGGTTTGAAGGAGTTTCAGGTGGTGTTTGACATGCGGGAAGGAAAGCAGCACCGCGTCAAAATTATCGATATAGAGGTGGATTTGATCCGTCAGCCGACAACCACTCGCGCGTATCTGGAGCCGGTCACCTTGATCGTAGGACAGCATGATATCGGACAAATGTAATGGGCTGTGAAGCCGCTTTTCTGACGCGTTAAGAAAAGCGGCTTTTTTTGTGCTAAAATAAGTCTGTCCAATATACTGTGGAGGAGCGGTGTTCCATCCGATGACCAAATCACCTAATCATACCTTTCTTATGCTTGGCGGGTTGTTTGCTTTGCTGTCCGTTGCTCTTGGGGCCTTCGGAGCTCATGCGTTGAAGGAAGCCATGCCTGCGAATTTCATGGCGAATTACCAAACCGGGGTGCAGTATCAGATGATGCATTCGCTGGGTCTTATTGCCGTTGGCCTGGCTGCGGCCGTGCTGCCGGACACCGGACATTTGCGGCGTGCCGGCTGGTCGATGGCGATCGGCATCGTGCTGTTTTCCGGGAGTCTCTATGTGCTTAGCCTTACGCAAATCACCAAGCTCGGTGCGATTACTCCGCTCGGCGGGGTAGCGTTTCTATACGGCTGGCTGTCTCTTATGCTGGCTGCACGAAAGAAATAAGCGGGGAAGAAAGCCGTCCGATACCGGATGGTTTTCTGCTTTTTTACGGCAGGAAATCACCTGTGGAGCGTAGAATTGCTTAAGGGATATCCTAATTTCAGGAACAAAAGCATGTCCAACCGAAAACAGCGGAGGGGGCAAGAGTGATGAGAGACCAGCCGGATTCCAGCACTCCTCAAGGGAGGAGGCGTTTGTTCCCATGGTTATTGTATGGCTACGCTCTGCTGTGCACGATCTTTGCCTTCTGGACGGGACAGAAGCTGTTATGGGCCTTGATGGCCTTGGGAAGTCTGGCTTTGGCTTCCATGCTGTATCACGGTGCCGCGAGGCGGACCGGAGCTTCTAGGACTAGGGAAAGCGCCGGATTTTACGATGCTTTGCTTCATCATAATCCGAACGCGATCGGGGTGATCGACTCCGGCGGCAGCTTCAAACGAGTGAACGCTACGGCCGAAAAGTTGCTCGGGTATTCCGAATTGGAGATGCTGGGGCAGCCGCTTCACGCGATCTTAGCTTTCGACAGGAGCGATAAGGTGCAAGCCTTCTTCGCGGAGCTGAGTAGAGGGGCGCCTGTTTCCGTCAAGACGACGGTGCAGCACAAGGAAGGCTACCGGGTGGATCTGGATGTTACGGCCGTTCCCTTCAATGGAGGGCAAGGGGATGATGACATCATGCTGATCTGTCAGGATATTACGGCCAGCATGCGAACGGAAGAACAGATTCGTCATTTGGCGTATTACGATGATATGACCGGATTGCCGAACCGCCGGCTGTTTGTTCAAAGCTTGAATCAAGCCATCGCCCGTGCGGTCAAGAGAAACCGTATGTTGGCAGTCTTTTTCGTCGATCTGGACCGGTTCAAAATGGTGAATGACAGCTTCGGGCATGACTATGGGGATATGCTTCTGCTGCAGGTGGCCGAGCGAATCACCCGTTCCGTGACGGAGAAGGATTTCGCCGCGCGAACGGAGGGAGATGAATTCGCGCTCTATTATACGGATATACATAGCATTGAGAATGTGGCGGAAATTGCCGAGGGGATCTATAAGGAGCTGGAGGAGCCCTTCATGCTGGAGCAGTACCAGCTTCATGTGACCGCCAGTATTGGAATTGCGCTGCTGTCGGAAGACGAGGAGGATGCCGCCGCATTGATGAAGTGCGCGGATATTGCGCTGACCCGTGCCAAGGAAAAAGGGAAAAGCAACTATCAGGTGTTTAATTCCGATATGAAGTCGGTGTCGTTGAAACGGCTGACGCTGGAAAATGAGCTGCGCAAGGCGTTTGCGCGGGAGGAGCTAATGCTACATTATCAGCCGCAGATGGAGATAAGCACAGGACGGATCGTCGGCTTCGAGGCGTTGGTCCGCTGGCGCCATCCCGAAAGGGGGATGATTCCTCCGATGGATTTTATCCCCTTCGCGGAGGAAAGCGGACTGATCGTTCCTATCGGCGAATGGGTGATGAAAGAGGCTTGCCGGCAAAATCGACGGTGGCAGACGATGGGCTTCGCGCCGGTGCCGATCGCCGTAAATTTATCGACCCGCCAGTTTCTTCAGCACGATCTTCCGGACAAAATCGCCCGGGTGCTGCAGGAGACCGGACTTCCGCCCGAGCTGCTGGAGCTGGAAATTACCGAAAGCAGCACGATGGACGTGGACTACGTCTCCGAGCTGCTGCAAAGCTTGAAGAAGCTTGGCGTCAAAATCAGCATCGATGACTTCGGCACAGGGTACAGCTCGTTATATTACTTAAAACGGTTCCCTATCGATAAGCTGAAAATCGATCAATCGTTTGTGCGGGATATCATGACGGATCCTAACGATGCGGCCATCGTGGCTTCGATCATTGCCATGACACGGCATTTGAACCTTCGGGTCATAGCGGAGGGGGTGGAGACGAGGGAGCAGCTCGACTACTTGTACAGCAATCACTGCAATGAAATTCAGGGGTATTGGTTCAGCCCGCCGTTAGAAGCGGGGCAAGCGGAGCGGCTTCTGCTCCAGCAGAACGCCGCGGCTGCCTCTGTCTCTGAATCGGCCGCGGCCAGCGAGCGGAAGCGTCCCAATTAATCGGCGGTAAAATCATCGATTTCGTTGATTTTAAATAAATATACCTTCTTCTCATCTACGTGATATACGGTCACGTTCCCGACGGAGGGATCCGTGCTTAAGATGCGGCAGGGTATGCTAAGCTTGACGCCCTTTCCTTTTACTACGGTTAAGCGAATCAGCTTGTTGCTTTCCTTCAGCTGCTGCAGCTGCTCCCATATCACTCGATGCGGATCGTCCTTAGCTGCCTGCGCACCGGAATCATGCGCTTTCCCTTGAGGCTTTCCCGGCGATTCCGTTCGGGAGGCCTCTTTAGGCTGCTTAGCCGCATCAGGAGCACTGCTTGTCCCCTTGTCCTTCAAGATCGCCTGTTTTAAGGCGACTTCAATTTTCTTGCCCAGCTCGATCCCCTGCTTTACCTGGTAATCCTCGACAGAGCTGCTGTTCAACAACTGCAAAAGCTTTTCCAGTGCACGCCCGTTGGTATCTTCTTCGATCATGATGTCGACGTTGAACAAAAACTTCCGTTTCTGCGGTTCCTTCTCCAAAGGGTTGCCTCCCTGCTATCCTAATACCCACTACTATATCATGTTTTTCCCAAGTAACCAAAGCGCAAGCTTTGCCCAGTGGCGCCCGGTTTGCGATCAGCGTGGAACGGTTCTTCAGCCGGCTTCATACATTATATAAGGCATGATTTCCGATTGATGCATAAGGGGGAATGTCGTTATGATGCGAGTGGAGCCGGTTGAGCTGGATGGACGTATCGCGCTTGCCATTGAAGTGAAGCTGCCGAAGACGACCCTGCTTGTTGTCACTACGGATAAGGGCTATATCATGTGCGGAGCGCTTGACGTAGGTCTGCTGAACGAGAAGCTGAAGGACCGGCATATTATCGCAGGGCGGGCCACCGGAGTGCGCACGATAGAGGATTTGCTGGAGGCGCCGCTGGAATCGGTTACGTACGAGGCGGAAGCGCTGGGGATCGTAGCCGGCATGAAGGGCCGGGACGCTGTAATGAAGATGTTCTAAGATGAACAATCCAACGACAGTCCGATGGGGCAGCCCAAGGGCTGTCGTTTTTTAATGAATGGAGATACAGAAGCCCGCCCTTACGAGGGAGGGCGGGGCTGAACACAAGAGAGGCTTATACGTCGATTACGACCATTTGATGGCATTCGAGCTTAGGCAAAACATATTGAACGGTACCGTCCGCGTCCTGAAGGAAAGGAAGCTCCACCTGCTGTGGGGCCAAATATACCCGCTTAGCCTTCTCCTTCAGCTTGACGGCAACCTCCGTTTCATACAAAGGAACGATGTCTTCAATAACCTCGATTCCTTTCCCGCGTTTTACGGGAGAGGCATACAGCAAATGATGGATATAGCGGTTCTCCGCAGACTGCTTCGTTAACGTCACGACCCCCTGAGCCGGCAAGCTTGTGCGCAGCGTCTTAACCGTTCCCAGCAAGCGGTCAAGGGCAAACTGTACCGTTTCCTTCAGAATGAGGCTGCCGTTATTGGCATAATCCTCGAACACATTCCACGCGATATAAATGCCGCTCGGGCTTTCCACCATTCCCGGTCCGCTATTTTGCAGAGCGCTTGGCGTATGCTTGTGGGAGCAGAATGTAAACACATCCCGGTTAAAATAAGGATTCTCCCGATGTCCGAGCAGCGTGCCCTGATCGGTCAATTCCACCTGCTGCCCCTGAGAGTAGAAGATGAAAGAGGCCTCCGGCAGGCTCTTCAGCTCGAAATGCGGACGAAAGTAATCCGGCTGATAAGGATTGGCTCCGATATACCGTACGCCGAGGTCCAATGCAAAGGCGGAGCCCTCCGTGTTCAGGCCCGATGTGCCGGTGGCCAAAAGTTTTCCTCCTTGTGCCGCGTACGCCTTCAGCTTGGAAGCGAGCGCCTCCGACACCGGAATGCGATCCGGTAAAATGACGGCGCGATAAGGCGAAAGGTCGCTCTCCAGATCGACAACGTCGAACAGGAATTTGCCCTCCAGCAGCATCCGGACAGCTCCAGTATCGGAGTCGCCGGTGCGATCGCTGCGGGATTCCTCCCCTTGGGAAAGGACGGCCTCCACTGTGAGAAGAGCTACATCGGCTACGTTCCTTGCCTCAATGCACCAGGCCTCCTTTTGCTCCACTTCTGCATAAGCCGCTCCAATGATAGAGTAAGTGGCCGGGTCCATCACCCCCTCCGGATGAAGCTGGTCGCCGATCGAGCAGCGCGCGCCGTTCGCCAGGCTTAACGCCGTCTCATAGCGCAGCGCATTCGGATGCTTGTAGCCGCCGAACTCGCCCCAGGAGGTGTGAAACTTCCCGGTCATGCCGAGGAACGGCATGCCGAGGCCTTGGGCATAGCGGGCCGACAAAGGAAAGTGGTCATAGCCCCAGCCGCCGGTAGGCAGCGACTCCAGCTCCAGATGGGTGTTCATTTGCGCCAGGTCGCGTCGTCCGCGCCGGATATGACCGCCGTTATGGAATACCGGCAGTCCCGGCTTCACGGCGTCAATGGTTTCACGAACGCGGCGTGTATAGTTGGCATAGGTGCGCTCCCCTTGCTCTAGGATAGCGGCCTTGTCTCTGGGATCCTTTCCATCGGCCAGCAGCCGGTTCACACAGGTGTGGCAATAGCACTTGCGGACGCCCACGATGTCAAGAAAAATGCCGTCCGCGTCATAATTGCGTACAACCTCGTCGATCTGTCGAAGCAGGATGTCCAAATAAGGCGTGTTTAAGCAAAATTGATGATATCCCGGCTTCATGAACCCGTCGACCCAGTTCGTATTATCGTTGATGTCGCGAATCAGCCATTCCGGATGACGGCGGGCCAGCTTCTCATCCAGTCCTGCCGATAAATACACGGGGGCTTTGACACCGATTTCATGAGCGGCCTCAATCATGGCCCCCAGCAGGTCGAAGTCTAGATGCGGATGCATTTCATTCTCCCGGGTAGGATGATAAGCCCAGCCGTGATGGCATTTGGAGAACACGGTGATCGAATCTACATGGCCTTTGCGGAGCATGTCCTGAAACTGTCGCTTGTCGAAGCGGCTGCCGATACCGGCGATCGCCTCCGACGTATGAAAATCAAGGTGAACCTGACGAAAACGCATAGCTGCCATCTCCTCCTAAGGGGATATATGTACCTTCCGAAAACACCTTTACCTCCTAACTATAGTACGTATTTTGGAAGAGAGCATAGGTACGGTCGCGACCAGTTATAGCACATTTTCGACCATTTGCATTATAATGAATCCAAAGGGGGGAGCGTGATGGTGGATTGCTTGCAGCTGCGCATTCCGCCGCTGCCGCAGTTTCTGACCGGCGGGCATTCGGTGTGGCCTGTAGGGATGCAGCACTTTGAGCGGATCTTTGAGGTGTACGATTTATTGCTTGTTTTTGACGGGACTATGTATATGACGGAGGAGGACAAATCCTACAGCATTCGTGGCGGGGAGCTGCTGCTGCTGGAGCCCGGACGGAGACATGTCGGTCTGAAGCCCTGTGAGGAGCCGACGGATATTTATTGGGTGCATTTCAAGCATGAGCTCCCGCACGGCCGCCTCCAAGACAAGCAGGTCGAATGGTCCGTACCGGTGCGGGCAGGCCGGGATCAGGATCTGACGCCGCAGGAGCAGTTCCTGTATTTGCCGAAATACGGCGCTTTCGACCGGACGGCCCTCAAGCCGATTTTGGACGAGCTGCTTCAGCTGCGGTCCACTTTGACGATGGATCATGCGGTGGATATCCAGGTGCTGCTCGGCCGGCTGCTCTCCGCGCTTCAATCGTCCTTGCGTTCGGACCGGAGAAGAAGCCGCTCGTATGCCGTGGCCGAGCAGGTGATGCGATACCTGGAGGCAAGAACGGGAGAGGGATATCAGGCGGGCAGGATGGCCGAGGAGCTGCACTTTGACGAGGATTACGCCGCACGCTGTCTGCGCAAGCATTACGGAATGAGTCCGCTTCAGTACCATAACCGGCTGAGGATGGAGGAGGCGAAGCGGCTGCTTCGGCACAGCACGCTGGCCCTGCCCGAGATCGCGTCCCTGGTAGGCTATGGCGACTATAACTACTTCATCCGCATGTTCCGCAAGACCGTCGGATCGACTCCCGGCGCTTACCGCAATCAAGCGCAGGGGTATGTATAAGCGTTGTGTATCCTGTTAAAGCCTGTATAATGTTAGGTAACAGAACGGACGATAGGGGCTGGAGCGGATGGAGATACAGAAAATTACCACGCGCAAAATTTATGAGGTGGTCGCCGAGCAGATCAAGGAGCAGATTGTAAGCGGTGCCCTGAAGCCGGGAGAGAAGCTGCCTTCGACGAAGGAGCTGTCCGAGCGGTATCAGGTAGGCCGGTCCACGGTTCGGGAGGCGTTAAGTGCGCTGAAGGCGATGGGACTTGTCGAGGCGCATCAGGGCGAAGGCAGCTATGTGCGCATCATCGAAGCGCAGGATGTGGAGCTGCCGGAGCTGGGTTCCCTGCTGATGAGCCGAGAAACCGTGATGGAGCTGATCGAGGCCCGCCAGGCGCTTGAGATCTCCAATGCGGCGCTGGCGGCGGAGAAACGGACGGAAGCGGATCTGGAGCGGTTCGAGGCGGTGCTGAAGCGAATGGAGGAGCATCTGGGGGATGAGGTCGAGGGCGAGCGGACCGATCTCGAATTCCACCTGATTCTGGCGGAGGCAACGCATAATTCGATCATGATGCGCATGATCGATTCGATCTCTTCGCAGATGCAGGCGGCGATCCGCGAGACGCGCCGGCTGCAGCTGTACGCTCAGAAGGAGGTCGCCCGGCAGCTGTATCAGGAGCATAAGGCCATATTTCAGGCCATCCGTGACCGCAACCCGGCTGCAGCACAAGAGCAAATGCAAAAGCACCTATTCCATGTGGAGCAGGTGCTGGTCAAATTTCTAAAGAAGTGAGCTGCGGCTTACTTCTTTTTTTTGCGCTCTTGTCCTGCGGCAGGCTTCTGCAGGCGGATTTCCAGAATGCCGTCACGGAACTGCTTCCTCGGCCTCTTGGACAGCACCGGCGAGGGAAGTCGGAGAATCTTCTGCCGCTTGCCCGGGATACCGGATATCATTAGCTTCATCTCATCAAGTGTCAGCTTAACGGAGCGGGGGGATACCTGCTCGGGCAGCAGCACTCTGACGATAATGGAACGATGGGTTTCGAACAGGTCGGCGCTAATGCCGGAGAACCGGGACACCTGCAGCTGTCTTAGTGACCGGTCCATCGCACCGTGAAGCTCCCGCCGCACAGGTTCCCGGCTGCCCTTTAGCGAAGCCAGCCGTTTCCGCACCACATGCTCAAAGACGCTCCAGCCTTCGCCGAACGCCTTCTCGAATCGCTCATTCATAGGCAAAGCCCTCCTTTGACCTATGGGGATATCACAGGATATGCAGGAGGGCCCAGGATGGTTCCTTATAAGCTTATTGCAGGTCTCTTACGTCAGCAATGGAGCCGAAGCCGCAGGAGTCGCTGTGCAGGAAGCGAAGCACCTGCTCGGCAGCCTGCTCAGGCGAAGTAAGCTGCCCGGAGCGCTTGAGCTCAAGGAAGCGGTCAAGCTGAGGAAACGCCTCCGGGCTTGACGAGCGGATTTCCTGCTGCATCTGTGTGTCGATGACGCCGGGAGCGAGCGAGGCGATTCGCACGCCGTGGGCTTTGCCCTCCTCCTCCAAACCCACACAGCGGGTGTAGTGGTCGAGTCCCGCTTTCGATGCGCAGTAGCTGCTCCAGCCGGCATAGGGCTTGCGTCCGGCCCCGGAGGAGATATGCAGCACCCGTTTATCGATAGGCAGCTTAGCGCTGAGCCGGATAAAGGCGGAGGTCAGCAGCATCGGCGCCAGCAGATTGACTTGGACGTTCAGGGAGACCGCATCCGGCTCCGAATCGGCGGCGGGCGCAATCGGCCCAAGAACGCCGGCGTTATTGATCAAATATAGCGAGGTCAGTCCGGAGGGAAGCCGTTCAAATAGTCTCTGCATCAGCGCTTCAAGCTCATGACCCGCGGACAAGTCTTGCGTAAGGTAGGTGACGCGATCGTCATCCGATGGAGCTGGGTGAACGGTGCGCGAGACGCAGATCAGCTTCTTAGGCTCAGCATCGTTTAACATCCGGGCGGCCATCGCTTCACCGAGTCCGCGGGACGCTCCGGTTATGATATAGGCTTTCATAATAAGCAACATCCTTTCGTTTAGATCCGAAGTCCGATGTAAGTATAACATTTTTTTGGCGGGGGTACTTTTCAAAATCAAACTTATCTGATAACCTGACAAGTAAGAGATCATGATCCGAATTTTGCGAAAAGAGGGGACTTCAGGTGCGCGTATCCTTGTTCATTACTTGTCTCGCCGATAACATGTATCCTCAGGTAGGGGAAAGCGTCGTTCGGCTGCTGCACCGGTACGGGTGCGAGGTTGATTTTCCGGAGATGCAGACGTGCTGCGGTCAGCCCGCTTACAACAGCGGCTACCAGGATGATGCGAGAGAGGTTGCTCGCAATCTGATCCGTGCTTTCGAGCACAGCGATTACGTAGTGTCGCCGTCGGGTTCGTGTACCGGTATGGTGCATCACTACTATCCTCAGCTGTTTGAGAATGAGCCGGAGTGGAAGGCCAAGGCCGAGAAGCTGATCGACAAAACATATGAGTTTACCCAGTTCTTGGTGAATGTGCTGGGGATTACGGATCTTGGCGCTGTCTTCGGGGAAAAGGTCACTTACCACCCGTCCTGTCATGCCACGAGGCTTCTGGGCATTCGTGAGGAGCCGATGAAGCTGATGGAGAATGTCGAAGGGCTGGAGTTCATTGATCTGCCGAAAAAAGAGGACTGCTGCGGCTTCGGCGGTACGTTCGCGGTGAAGATGGCGGATATGTCGGAAGCGATGGTATGCGAGAAGGCGGCTAATGTATGCTCCACGGGGGCTAGCGTGCTCTGCGGAACGGACATGGGCTGCTTGATGAATATTGAAGGACGCTTGAACAAAGAGGGGCGTCCGATTCGGGTGATGCATCTGGCGGAGCTGCTGGAGGAAGGGGTGAAGCGCGGTGAGTCTGCAGGCAAAAAGTGAAAAGGAATTGATCGGCACCGGGCTGAAGCAGCGTACGGAGGAGGCACTGGCGAACGACTTCCTGCGCAAGGCGGTGGCGTACACGACGGATAAACTGAAGGGCGGCCGTCTGAAGGCGGCGGATGACTTCGGCAACTGGGAGGAGTGGCGTGACCGCGCAAGGCTCATCCGGAAGCATGTGATCGACAACCTCGACTATTATTTGACTCAGTTTACGGACAATGTCGCTGCGGCGGGCGGTCACGTGTACTTCTGCAAGACCGCAGAGGAAGCGGTCGCAACGTTCATGAAGCTGGCGGAAGAACGCAAGGCGAAGCTGGTGGCGAAAGGGAAGTCGATGGTGTCCGAGGAGATTCACCTCAATCATCACCTGGAGGAGCGCGGGATCGAAGCAATTGAGACGGATCTCGGCGAGTATATTCTACAGCTGGCGAAGGAGACGCCGTCTCACTTGATCATTCCGGCGATCCATAAGAATAAGGGTCAAATCGCCGATATTTTCTCCGAGGAGGCGGGAGAGAAGCTCGAGCCGGAGACGAAGGTGCTGGCGGGGTACGCGAAGCAGCGGCTGCGCAATTATTTCCTGGAGGCCGATATCGGGCTGACCGGCTGTAACTTCGGCGTGGCCGAGTCCGGGGCGATTACGCTGGTGTCCAACGAGGGCAACGGCCGGATGGTGAGCACGATTCCGAAGTGCCATGTCGTGATCATGGGCATGGAGCGGCTCGTGCCGACGTACGACGATCTGGAGGTCGTGCTGAACATGCTGGCGCGAAGCGCGACGGGGCAGAAGCTGACGACCTACACGTCGATGATTACGGGCCCGCGACGCGAGGGCGAGCTGGACGGACCGGAGGAGCTGCATCTGATCGTCCTCGACAACGGACGTTCCTCGCAGCTTGGCGACCCGGTGTTCCAGGAGGTTCTGCACTGCATCCGCTGTGCGGCGTGCTTGAACGTATGCCCCGTGTACCGGCACGTGGGCGGCCACACCTACGGAAGCGTGTACAGCGGCCCGATCGGGGCTGTGCTGACACCGCTGCTGCAGCAGGACATGAAGGAAGCGGGACAGCTGTCCTACGCTTCCAGCCTGTGCGGGGCCTGCCACGAGGCGTGCCCCGTGAAGATTCCGCTGCACGATATGCTCGTGCAGCTGCGCGCGCGCAAGGTCAAGCTGGGGCTGACCCCGCTTGCCGAGCGCGCCGCGTTCCGCACGTTCCGAACCGTGTTCGGGAACGTGACGCTGTACCGTATGGCGACGAAGTCCGCCTACTATGGGATGAAGCCCCTGGTAAGCAAGGGGGGCTTCATCAGGAAGGCGCCGGGGCCTGCCGCCGGATGGACGCAGTCGCGCTTCCTGCCGATGAAGCCGAAGCAGTCGTTCCGCGACCGGTGGGCAACGCTGCAGCAGGAGCTTCAGAAGAAGGGAGGCACTCACGATGGCCAATAAGACGGGGATCATTCACGGACGGGAGGCCTTCATCGGCAATATTTCGTCGCGGTTAGGACGCAGAGCGCCTGCGGCTGCCGTTCCGGAGCATCCTTATCGCGGAGCGCCGGACTTCTACAAGGCGGTACAGCGGACGACGGAGGAGCGGATGGAGCTGTTCGAGGCGAACTGGACTGCGCTGACCGGCAAGGTGCTGGTGGTTGACGAGGCGGAGGCGCCGGAGAAGATCGGCGCTTGGCTGCGTGAGGTTGCCGCCGAGCTGAAGGTCACTTCCGTCTCCCGCTGGGAGCATGAGGGACTGAAGGCTTTAGGTCTCGACGCTGCGCTGGCTGAGAGTGGTATCGAGGTCGTGCCTTGGCGGGAAGAGGAGGCGGGCTCGGAGGAGGTCGCCGCCGAAGGCTCCAACTGGTCGAAGCGCAGCGAGCTGCTGCGCCGGACGGAGCGCTGCCAGCTCGGCATCGTTTGGCCGGACTATGCGGTGGCCAACACCGGCACGCTGGTGCTCCAGTGCTCGCGTGAGAAGGGCCGATCGGTCAGTCTGCTGACCGAGATTTTGTTCGCCGTCTTCCGGGCGGATCAGCTGGTGGACCGCATGGGCGAGGCGTTCGCGAAGATTACCGACGGCAAGTCGCACGCATCGGATTATGCCTCCTCGCTCAACCTGATTACGGGCCCGAGCCGCAGCGCGGATATTGAGAACGACCTGACGATCGGGATCCACGGACCGGGGAAAGTGTATGCTGTGATCATCAAATAAATGGATGAATAAAATAACCTTCCGAAATTCTTCGTATTTTTACGAGAGCCGGAAGGTTTTTTGCATGTTTTGCCGAATTTTCTGTAGAGGCTTTGCGGGGAGGTCCGCGAAAGAGGCTTTTTTCTTATGAACGGGAGAGGACTACATTGAGCAGTGTGAACGACATGTTGCATTTTTTCTTGAAGGATGTATTGCAGTTTTTCGAAAAGCGCAAATTGGCCCGGGATCTGTCGGACTGTGATTTTGCTTTGGCCGGGCAGGTTTTATATAAAAAGTACGGGCAATCCTCGTCCATTAACGAGTTCTCCCAGCTGTTGGCGGGCTATCTGGGCGAGCCTTGTCTGGAGCGTGCGCTCGAGCTGATCGAGAACAATTCGGCGCTTACGATTTATTTTGTGGAGTGTAAGCCGAACGGCTATTACTCGCGCAAAAACAACAAGCTGTCGCCGGAGTACACGGACCATATCGGCCTCGCGCCGGTGGCTGCCGGAGCGGAAGGGGCAGGGGAGGATGCGGAGGAGGACTACACGCCGGATATCAACAAGTTTCCGAATGTGCTGCCGACGATCCGGAACTATATCGAGGATCTGCAGATGGAAATCGACCGCTGCCGCAGAGAATTCGATATCCATATGAACATGACGGAGAGCCGCAGGGCTCAGCTGGAAGCGTGGATCTCTCAGTGCGAGCAGGGGATCGGTGAGTTCGAGGAAGCAATCCGCGTGCTCAACCGCCATTCGCGAAAGACGATGTAGAGAGGCAGCTGCCCGCTTTATCACAATGACACAAAAGGAAAGCCCGCCGGCGCGACGATGCCTCCGCATCGCCCCCCAGCGGGCCTTTACTTCGTTATACCGTCTGCGCCTGGTGCAGGCGGCTGTACAGTCCTCCTGCGGCAAGCAGCTCGTCGTGGCCGCCCTGCTCGGCGATGCCCTGCTCCGTCACGACGACGATACGGTCCGCGCTCCGGATTGTTGCGAGCCGGTGCGCGATCACCAGCGTCGTACGGCCGACGGACAGCTCCGCCAGCGCCTGCTGGATCGCCGCCTCCGTCTCCGTGTCGAGCGCGGACGTCGCCTCATCCAGGATGAGGATGGGCGGATTCTTAAGGAACATCCGCGCGATGGCGAGACGCTGCTTCTGACCGCCGGACAGCTTGACGCCGCGTTCGCCGATCTGCGTATCGAGCCCCTCCGGCAGCGCCTCGATCAGCTCCCCGAGCCGAGCCCGCCGTGCGGCATCCAGGATCTCCGCCTCGGACGCCTCCAGCTTGCCGTAGGCGATATTTTCCCGCAGCGTTCCGGTAAACAGGAACACATCCTGCTGCACGATACCGATCTGCTTCCGCAGGCTGGCGAGCGTCATGCCTCGAACATCGAGCCCGTCGATCGTGATTCGGCCTTCCTCCACCTCGTAGAAACGCGGAATCAGGCTGCAGAGTGTCGTTTTGCCCGCCCCGGAGGGTCCGACGAAGGCTACGGTTTCTCCGGCCCGAATCGCCAAATTCACGCGGCTTAATACTCTTGCGTGCCCCTCGTAGCCGAAGGAGACCCCCTCGAAGCGGATATCGCCCCGCAGCGTTTCTACCCCCACAGCTCCCGGCTGATCCGCCACATCCGGCTCGGTATCCAATATTTCCGTAAACCGCTTGAAGCCGGCCATCCCTTTCGGGTAATTTTCCAGAAATGCATTAATTTTCTCGATCGGTTTAAAGAAAATGTTGATCAGCAGCAGGAACCCTACAAACGCCCCATAGGTCAATTCCCCCTGCACTACAAACCAGGCGCCGCAGATCAGCACGAAAAGCGAGATCAGTCTCATGAGCAAATACATCCCTGAGGAGCTGTAAGCGATAATGCGGTAGGACGCCAGCTTCGCTTCCCGGAATTGATGGTTACTCTGATTGAACTTCTTCATCTCGTACGGTTCGTTCGTAAAGGTCTGCACGACGCGGATTCCCGATACGCTATCCTCGACACGCGCGTTCACCTCGGCGATCTCCGAGAACATCCGCTTGGCCGCCTTGACCAGCTTCAGGTTGCAGGCCACTACAAGCCAGATCAGCAGAGGCACGATGAGAAAGGTGAGCACGGCCAGCTTCCAATTAATAGTGAGCATCAGGAAGAACGCCCCGATTAAGGTCATGACCGCGATGAAGAGATCCTCCGGCCCGTGATGTGCCATTTCCCCGATTTCAAACAGGTCGTTCGTCATTCGCGACATCAAATGCCCGGTCTTGGTGTTGTCGAAAAACCGGAACGACAGCTTCTGAATATGGCTGAACAGCTGCTTCCTCATATCGTATTCAATGTTGATGCCAAGCTTATGTCCCCAATAGGTAACGACGTATTGCAAAAAGGTGCTGATGCCGTATAAAACGAGCAATCCGACGCAAGCCCACACAATCAGAGGCCATTGCTTGCCCGGCAGCAGGTTGTCAACGATCCACTTGACCGCAAGCGGAAACGACAGCTCCAGCAGAGCGGCTAAGACCGCGCAGCCGAAGTCGACCATAAACAGCGTTTTGTAAGGGCGATAATAGCTGAAAAATCGCTTTACCATATCCAATCTGTAACAACCTCCTCATTCCATAACACGTACTCGTATCATTTCAGTCAGTATAGGTCGGCGCAGGGGTCATGGCAAGGGAAAAATCGGCTGAAATCCGTTTTTCCGGCCGGAATTTATTCGTTGACACCTTTTGGAGACGGGTGATACTATGTTTATGTCAGTATATAAAACTGCGGTTTATTATACAAAACCAAAACTCGGAGGCTTCTGTCATCATGGACAAAAAATATTGGGTTCCCGCCCTGGAAAAAGCAAACCATGTGCTGCAGACCATCGCCGAAGAGCCCTCCGCTTTGAAGCTGATTGATATCTCCAAAAAGCTGGGCATTAACAAAAGCTCGTTATTCTCTCTGCTTGCCACTATGGAAGCTCTGGAATGGGTTGTCCGGGAGAAGGATGCGACCTACTCCTTAGGCTCGAAGCTCGGGCTGCTCGGCAACGTGTTCTTCAAGCAATTCACGCTCATCGACCGGTTCAAGAAGGAAGCCTCGGTCACGAAGCACGTCATTCAGGAAACGATTCAGCTCGCCAAGCTGGAGCAGCATGAGGTGCTTTATTTGGCGAAGGAAGAGATGCCTTCCCAGGTCAAGCTGACGTCCGAGCCCGGGATGAAGCTTCCGGCCCATTCCACGGCGTTAGGCAAGGCGCTGCTTGCCTGGCTTCCTGAGCAGGAGCTTCCCGAGCGGTTTCCGCAGGAGATGCTCGAGCCGCTGCTGACGCCCTATACGGTGAAGACTCGTCAGGAGCTTGTGGAGCATTTGAATCAGGTGAGGGAGCGCGGCTTTGCTTTTGACCTGCAGGAGGCGGTGGTGGGGTTCTGCTGTGTCGCCGCACCCGTGCGCAATGCCCAGGGAGAGGTCATCGCTGCGATCAGCTGTTCGATGTTCCAGCATGTTTGGGAGCAGAAGAAGGAGCTCGCGCAGAAAGAAATTTGCGATTTGGCCGCAAGACTTTCACATTATTAAGGAAAAGGAAGTGAGCCCGTGAGACTGCAAAACAAAATCATCCTTATTACCGGATCCGGCTCCGGTATCGGCAAGAGCTCGGCGCTGCTGTTCGCCAGCGAGGGCGCGACGGTCGTCGTGAACGACCTGCAGGAGGATAAAGGACAGGAGACAGTAAGCGAAATTCGTCAAGCCGGAGGAGAGGCCTTATTCATCCAGGCGGATGTGACGGACCCGGAATCCGTCAAGGCGATGGTCGACGAGATCATCGAACGGTTCGGGCGAATCGATGTGCTCTTTAATAATGCCGGGATCAGCGGCGTGGGCGCCATTCACGAGGTGGAGCCGGATGCTTGGGACCGGGTTATCAGCATCAACATTCGCGGCGTTTTCCTCCCAAGCAAGTATGTGCTCCCTCATATGATGGCGCGCAAAGAGGGCTCGATCATCAACATGTCCTCCTGCATCGCGGAGATCGGCTTGGCGCGCAGGGCGTCCTATTCGGCAACCAAAGGCGCCGTGCTGGCTCTGACCAAGTCCATGCAGGTGGACTATGCACCTTATAATATCCGTGTGAATGCGCTGCTGCCGGGTACCATTTTGACGCCGTTTGTGGAAAATTATCTCCGAACCTCCTATGACGATCCCGAGGCAGCGGTAGAGTCCTTGAAGAAGCGTCAGCTCAGCGGAGATCTCGGACGGCCGGATGATGTGGCGAAGGCTGCCTTGTTCCTAGCATCGGATGAATCGAAGTTCATGATGGGCTCACCCCTTTATATTGACGGCGGAGTCGTGTTTGGCAAGAATGCGTAGGCAGCAAGCATAAGCATATTACCATTAGGAGGTCATCGCACTTATGAAACTTTTAACCTTTATCGATAACGGCTCGCAGCAGCTTGGCGTGAAGACAGATCGCGGTGTAGTACATATTACGAAAGCGCTTGAAACCGTTGCGGCGGAAGGGCCTATCGCGACGAACGTGCATCAGGTCATCGAGGGCGGAGCAGCGGCGACGGCGGCTTTGCAGGCATTCGTGGATAAGGCACTGGCTGCGGGAGGAAGCGAAGCCTATCTTCTGAACGAAGAGGAGCTGACGCTCGGTCCTGCCGTGACTCATCCGAACAAAATCATCTGCGTCGGCCTGAACTACCGTAAGCACGCGGAGGAAACGAATGCGCCGATTCCGCAGTACCCGATTCTTTTTAACAAATTCAATAACACGCTCACCGGCCATGGGGCCGACGTTCCGCTTCCTGTTCGTGTAACCGACAAGGTGGACTATGAAGCGGAGCTCGTGATCGTCATCGGGAAAACGGCAAAGTATGTGTCCAAAGAGGATGCGCTCAGCCACGTATTCGGTTACTGCAACGTAAACGATCTCTCGGCACGCGATCTGCAGCTTCGTACACAGCAATGGCTGCTCGGCAAAAGCTGCGACGGCTTCAGTCCGCTCGGTCCTTATCTTGTCACTGCCGATGAGGTGGGCAATCCGAACGACCTGAGCATTCGCTGTATCGTGAACGGAGAAGTTCGCCAAAGCTCCAATACCTCCGATATGATTTTCCATTGCGACGAGATTGTGAGCTATATTTCGCAGCACATGACCCTGGTGCCGGGGGACATTATTCTTACCGGGACACCGGAAGGCGTTGTGCTCGGCTACCCGCCGGAGAAGCAGGTGTACCTCAAGGACGGCGATGTGGTGACGATTGAGATTGAGAAGCTCGGCTCCTTGACGAATCGTATGGTGAATGAGCAAGCGTAATTGATTTCTCGTGAATGAGGGAGGTGCAGTCAGGTGGCAGGACATATTTCAAGCGGGGCGGATGCGCTGGTCATGGACGGACGCGATCATGTGGCGACCGCGATCCAGGATCTCGCAGCCGGGGCTCTTATTACTTATATGAAGCAGGGTCAGGTGTTTGAGCTGACGCTGCTGGACGCGATTCCGTTCGGTCATAAGGTGGCGATTACCGATTTGGCGGCGGGTACGGACATTCGCAAGTACGGTGAGGTTATTGGAAGAACGACGTCCGATATTCGGGCGGGACAGCATGTACATGTTCATAATGTGGAAGGCATTCGCGGTCGCGGAGACCAGGCGGCGGAGAAAGCGTAAGCGAGAGGAGAGGCTCACATGAGTCATATGATGGGATATAGAAGACCGAACGGCGATGTGGGAATCCGCAATCATTTGCTGATTATTCCTACGGTCATTTGCGCCAATCAGGTGTGCAGCCGGATCGAGCAGCTCGTGCCGGGGACGGTGGCGATTCCGCACCAGCATGGCTGCAGTCAGATCGGAGCGGATAAGGAGCGCACCTTCGAGGTGCTGGCAGGGACGGGCAGGAACCCCAATGTAGGAGGGGTCATTATCATCAGCCTGGGCTGTGAGGTGGTGGATCCGCACGCGCTCGCAGAGGCGATTCGTCCGACCGGCAAACCGGTGGAAGTATTCGACATTCAATCGGTCGGAGGCTCGGTGAAGGCGATTCAGTACGGTGCAGAGATTGCTCGGAGCATGCGTGCTCAGCTGGATGAGATGAAGGCGGAGCCCATTCCGTTCAGCGAGCTGATCATCGGCGTGAAGTGCGGGGGCTCGGATGCCACCAGCGGCCTTGCCTCTAACCCGGCCCTCGGTGCGGCGGCGGATACGCTCATTCAGCAGGGCGGCGGCGTCGTCATCGGCGAGACGACCGAAATTATCGGAGCTGAGCACGTGCTGGCTTCCCGCTGCGCAACTCAGGAGACGTCCGATAAGCTGTATTACATTGTCGACCGCTTCGAGAAGGAAGTGGAGCGGATGGGAGCCGACATGCGCGGCGGCAATCCGAGCCCGGGCAATATTGCGGGAGGGCTCACGACGATTGAGGAAAAGTCGCTTGGCTGCATCAGTAAATGCGGCAATGCTCCGATTGAAGGCGTGATCGAGTATGCCGAGAGCATTCCGAAGCACGGCCTCTACTTCATGGACTCGCCGGGCAACGATATCGAATGCGTATCGGGCATGGCGGCAGGCGGGGCCCATCTGGTGTGCTTTACGACCGGGCGGGGTACCCCCACCGGCTCGGCCGTCATTCCGGTCATCAAGATTACCGGCAACAAGAGGATGTATGAGCGCATGACGGACAACATGGACGTCGATGTGAGCGAGATGCTGGAAGGTACGCTGAGTCTGGAAGCCGCGGGCGAACGGATCTGGCAGGAAATTCAAGAGGTGGCGAACGGAAAGCTGACGAAGGCGGAAGTTCTCGGCCATACGGAGTTCAGCATTAACCGGATCGGACCGAGTCTGTAGCAGCACTCTGGGATAAACCGAATCCCCCGGCATGCATTCGACAGGTGAAGCATTGCTGCTCGGTGGAACGCACCAATAAATTCAAGCAGGAGGCTTTCTGTATGGGTAGATTGAAAGGCCGAGTGGCCTTAGTTACGGGCGCCAGCCGCGGAATCGGCGAGGCGATCGCGATTCGTTTGGCCGAGGAAGGCGCTCACGTCGCGGTTAATTTTACTTCGGAACGCTCCAGACCGCTCGCAGAGAAGGTCAAGGAGCAGGCGGAAGCGCACGGTGTCAAGTCGATCGTGGTCCAGGCTGACGTCGGCAGCAGCGAGCAGGTGGCTGCCATGTTTCAGCAGGTGAAAGAGCAGCTTGGCGAGGTGGAGATTCTAGTTAACAACGCGGGTATCGCCCCGTTTGAATCGTTCATGCATGTCACCGAGGAAACTTGGGACCGCACCTATAATACGAATGTCAAATCGATCTTCTTGGCTTCCCAGCTGGCGGCGCGCTCGATGATCGAGAAGCGCTACGGTAAAATCATCAACGTGCTGTCTACTGCGAGCCTGGTGGTGACAAGCCCTGTCATCCCGCATTACCAGTCGTCCAAGGCGGCGGCTCATATGCTGACGAAGGGCATGGCCATTGAGCTCGGCAAATATAACATCAACGTCAACGCGGTCGGTCCGAGCACGGTAGACACGGATATGTGCACGGACTACTTAGCGGATCCTTCCATCCGTGCGAAGGAGATTGAGGCGAATCCGATGAAGCGCCTGGGCACCGCCCGCCAGATCGGCGACGCGGTGGTGTTCCTCGCGTCCGAGGAAGCCATGCAGGTGAACGGTCACCTGCTGATGGTGGACGGCGGCTTGACGGTGAAAGCCGCTCAGCCTGACGACCACATGGAGCACTAGCACCATTCATGCTGCGATTCGCTTGAGCGGGGGCCGTGATCCATGCGGTACCTGCTCAGGGCGGGTCGCCCGGAACCAAGCATAAGGAGTTGACGTCATGCGGGTAAAGCGCATGCTGGATTTGACACAGGAGCTTTATCACAACAGCCCGGTGCTGCCGATCTTTGACCCGCCGAAGCTGGACTACATCTTCATTGGTCCTAGGGACGGCTGGAAGATGGAGCGGCTTACGCTGAGTCTTCATTCCGGCACACATATGGACGCGCCTTCTCATATGAATGAGTTTCGTACGAATCTCGACGAAATTCCCGTGGAGCGATTCCAAGGGCAGGCGGTGTATATTCCGTTGGCCGGGATAAAGGGGCCCTCGGACCCCATCACACCTGCTGATCTTGAGCCATACTTAGAGCAGCTCATTCCTGACGCCATTGTGCTTCTGTACACGGGCTGGGGGGAAAAGCAGGCCTGGACGACCGAGTGGATTTACCAATCGCCTTACTTGAATAATGATGCCGCCCGTTTGCTCGCGAAGCACCAAGTGCGCGGGGTGGCGATTGATCACTTCAGCATCGGCGGTACCGGGGACGAAAACGAGGAAACGCACAGGATCCTGCTGGGCAGCGGCATATGGGTGGCGGAGGGACTGCAGCTGAATTTCCCTGAGCTAAGTGATGGGAGCTGGCATCTCATCTCTCTGCCTATTAAGGTTCGCGAATCGAGCGGAGCACCTGCTAGAGTGGTAGCTATTCAATATGAGTCATGATACTAGACTGATAGAAAGTCCTTCGAACGAATCGAAGGGCTTTTTTCATATGTTCAGAAAGTATAAGCTAGAATTCCCTGGTCCATCTTTTCCACGTTTTGTTTGGTTTCGCCAGGGAGAAGGCCGTCACGTGTCGGGCAAGAGGTGCATTGCTGCTAAAGCGCAGAAATCTGCGATCCCAAATGAAATTCAAAAGCGAGCTTTGTGAGAAAACACAAATTTAAGAGAACACAATGACTAAAAATGCAGCTACTGGCCTCACAATGTTTGTATATAAAGTCAATTTCATAATTAGAAAGCCCTTGTGGAATAAGGGTATTCGGTATACAAAAGCAGGAGTACCTCCCCACATTCTCGAAGTTAAGGTTACCAAATGGCATGGGCAACACGAAGGCTCGAAAAAACGGGCTTTTGTCATTCTCGAACTAATTGTACAACTCGAAATCGGTTACCTGTGGCAGATAGATGGCGTTACAGGGCGTCTGACGCTTAACACGACCCGGTAATGCTCCCTGTAACGTTATGAAATCACCTGATATGAACGAAACCGTCAAGTGCTCAGCACGTACCCTTGATTTGGAGTGCTCTAAAGTAAGCCTGTCAAATGCCTTTTTTGACAGGCGGTTCACTCTGCCCATACTTTTTTACTTCGGTCTGGCTGATCAAGCCAGACCCTGCCCTACGGCGAGTAACGGGGTGCAGGGGGCGTGCTCCCTGCTGTCTTTCTTTAATTTGAGCTTGTGGTTCGAATGAGTTTCATTCCTTGGCACGAGGGCAAAATGGTTCTTTGCGCCGGTTGGCAACCTGATATTCGTGGGTTATCACAAGTGAATTGTATACGACCAGAGAGCTTACCTGCTAAACTTACGACGCGCATGAAGCCGCACTACCTGAAAGATTGACTTTGCGCAGGTGATTTCCGCGGATTATTACTCTCTGCCTTGCTTTAGTACTTTGCCCTCGAGCCAAAGAATGTAACGTAACGCATTGCCTAACTCACTAAGCCGGAATCACTTCCTTTTTCATTCAATCATACCCTTATTTTTTATGCTGTGATGCTGTTTTTTTGCTTATCTACTTCCTTGGCTATGGCCCATATGAAACCTATAAGCTCTCGGGCTACTGCGGCGATGATGGTTCCTTTGTGCTTTCCTTTGAAAAGGAGCTTCTTGTATTTGTGGTGTAATCGCTTTTGTGCTTTCCAGGAGATATTGACAATTTCCGAACTCAGTCCTTTTTGCCTATCTCGCAGCGTTTTCCGTATGGCAGGTGAGCTCCGATAGCTCCAGGCGGCTTCAACCAATACCCTACGTATATGGGCATTTCCAGCTTTCGTTATCCCACCTTGCCAACGACTCCCCCCGCTAGAACGTTCTGATGGCACCAGCCCCACATAACTCATGAGCTGCTGAGGGGATGCGAATCTTCCTGCAATGTGGCCAAGTTCCGAAGCTACAGTAACGGCTGTAATTAGGGCAACGCCATGGAGCCCCTGCAATGCTTGGATCATGGTCGCTTGGCATCCTTCACTCGTTTGCTTCTCCATCTCCGCTTCATATCTTCGGATCCGGTTCGTAGCTTCTTGGATGCTGTTTCGGTATTCTTGGAATACCATATCCTCACAACACCGAGAAAACCGTAAAGTATCTAACCAATTTTCATATGGCTGAGTCCACACTCGAACGCCCTTGGGCGGGTGGATCTGATGGCGAAGCAGAAACTTGGTTAAACGCTGTTTATGCCGATTCCTGTCTTGTACGGCATCTTCCCTGGCCCGAACCAAATCTCGCAAGGCTTCATCCTCGGGACGTGGTACATAGATCTCTGTCAATTCATTTGCTCTCCAGAGCTGCGCTAGACGTACAGCATCTCTCTTATCTGTTTTTATTCGAGTATTCCCCTCTAAGTCTGTTGGTGCGATGACGCTGCATTCCACATACATCTCCAAAAGCCATCGATACAAGACGAACCCCGTAGGGCCAGCCTCATAGCATATACTTAACTTTACGTCATCATCTTTCATTAACTGATTAACTAGTTTACGAACAGCCTCCTTCGTATGCGAGATGACACCATGGAACCTGACGGGTTCATTTCTATTTTCGGGGGCGATGGCTACAGCTATTTTTTCTTTGGATACGTCTAGACCAACATATTTTATGGTTATACTCATTACTAAACCGACTCCTTTTGTTTGTAGCTCTGTTTTGGAATATTGATTTGATTGCTCAATCAATTGATTTCCAAATTCACCCTACGTAATGCAAAATGGTAGTCGGTTTCGTTCATTTTAACTTACTGTACCAAGAATGTGTTCATCTGTCACCGTAAGATGAAAAAATCGCGTTACAGGCGTCTGGCGCTTAGATCGGGCCGGTAATGCTCATCGTAATGGGCAGAATTCGCAAGAGATTTGCGCTGCCAAAGCTCAATTTGTGCGATTGAAGTCAAAAATCCTTCGACTTTCGTATGAGCATTTGACACGAATTGTTCATTTTGGTATCCAATCTAATAATCTCTTAACGATTGCTTGATAC
Source organism: Paenibacillus sp. GD4 (assembly GCF_030846225.1). Classification (NCBI taxonomy): domain Bacteria; kingdom Bacillati; phylum Bacillota; class Bacilli; order Caryophanales; family Paenibacillaceae; genus Paenibacillus; species Paenibacillus sp. GD4. Next base: position 1,282,000 of record NZ_JAVCYK010000001.1, on the reverse strand, counting down.
TTTTTGAATTTCTTCCTAGTAAACTCCAATTATAGCAATGATGCGGAGGTGCTTCGGATGAAAGAGATTCAAATGTTGTATAAAGGCAAGGTTCACAAAGGAGAAATTGCATACGAGCAGCCGGACTTTATGGAAATCAGCCTGCCGGATGAAGCTGAATATTCGAGCGGAGATGCGATCATTTGCTTTGACCGTTTCCGCAGATGGACGATGAAAGTGATGCGGACGGCTACGTCGCGGATCATCGTGGCTCCTGTAAACAGCGAGATTTTTCAGATTCAGGGTCATTCGCCTATCGCGTACGAGGAGCTGTACCGCCAGGAGGACAAGGTGTTCAAAAGCTTTAAGCTCAATACCTTCGGTACGATCAGCGAGGATTTCAAAATCCGTTCGGTTCGCTTTACCGATGTCAGCAGGCTGGGCTTCGGGCTGGAGGTAGACGACTTCTCCGTCCGAATGAATGAGGTCTACGATTCGATGATCATCTGTGACGAGGAGACCATCCATCCGAAGCTGATCGTAAGATATGCGCATATCCTGGAGAAAACGATTCGGTACGGCTGTGAAATCAAGTCGATTTCTTCTAAGGATCTGCATAAGCTTCGCTGCTATCTTCTGACGAAGCAGTTTGCGCAGGAAGTGTGATATGGGTCACAGCCGCCGGGGCCGGCTCTATGGTTCAATAGGGGTAAGTTCAAAGATAAGGGGGCTGCCAGCCATGATTACCTGCGGAGAATGCGGCAAAATCAAGGGCCAAGGTGAAACGGGGAACAGCTGGATCTGCGAGGATTGCAAAGTCGAGCCGCCGGCAAAGGAAGAGGAGCGAAAGGAAACGAACACGCCATAAGAAAAAGGACGCCTTGAATCGGATTGAGACCCGAGGGGCGTCCTTTTGTATTTATCCGCTACTCTTCAAACAGCTTACGCAAGCCTTCCTCATAAGGGGCTCGCACGATTCCCTTTTCGGTGATGATCGCGGTAACGTATTCGTTCGGCGTCACGTCGAAGGCTGGATTGTATACCTTGATGCCTTGCGGGGCCGTACGTTTGCCGAAGCCTTGCGTAATTTCGTCTTCATGGCGTTCCTCAATCGGAATGTCCGCTCCTGTAGGCGTATTGAGGTCGATTGTGGACATCGGGCAAGCCACGTAAAAAGGAATGCCGTGCGCTTTGGCCAACACAGCTACACTGTAGGTCCCGATTTTGTTGGCTACGTCGCCATTGGCCGCCACGCGATCCGTGCCGACGATGACCGCCTGTACCCAGCCCTTGGACATGACCGCTCCGGCCATGTTGTCACAAATCAGCGTCACATCGACACCGGCCTGCTGCAGCTCGAAGGCCGTCAGTCTGGCGCCCTGCAGCACCGGCCGTGTTTCATCCGCGAACACCTTGATGTTGAGTCCCTTCTCCTTCGCCAAATACATCGGGGCCAAGGCGGTTCCGTAACGGGCTGTCGCTAAGCCGCCGGCGTTGCAGTGCGTGAGCAAGCCCATGCCGTCCTCGAACAGGGTTAGGGCATGCTCTCCAATCAGACGGCACGTCTCCTCATCTTCGGCTTGGATTGCCCTAGCCTCGTCAAGCAGTGCTTGCTTTGCGCCTTCGACCGTTACATCCGTACCCTCGGCAAGGAGCCCCTTCGCCGTTGCCCGCATACGGTCCAAAGCCCAGAACAGGTTCACTGCCGTAGGCCGGGAGGTAGCCAGGTAATCGCATTGCCGCTCCACTTCTGCCAGCAGGGCGCTTTTGTCCCCTTCGGTGTGACGTACCCCGAGGTAAACCCCGAACGCAGCGGCAATCCCGATGGCAGGAGCCCCGCGAACCGCGAGCTGTTTAATGGCGTCCCATACCTGTTCGGAGGTGGTCAGCTCCAAATAAACAATTTCATCGGGCAGCAGGCGCTGATCAAGAAGATCCAACCGGTTTTCCAGCGAATTCCAGCGTACCGACTGCAGCCAATCATTTTGCGTTTGCTCTACTGTTGACATCTTATTGAACCGCCTTCACTGCGATATCCAGAAGCTCTTCGATCGAAGCTGCCTTCCGGTTGTGCTTAATTAGGGACGTGCCGATTTGCAGGGCGATGCGCTGAGCGCGCTCCTTCGCCGCGGCGTCCTCCAGCTTATTGATATCGGCGACCTGTGCGAGTCCATGAACGCGGCGAACCATCTTACAACCGGAGTACCCGAAGGTGTCCTGCAGCAAGCGCGTCATATAAGCGTCCTGGAAGCCCTCTGTCTTGAACATGCGATCGTTGCCCTGCTCGTTCCAAAGCGTACGGAATTGCCGATCGAAGCCCACCCAAATGTCCCGGACGGTATTCAAGAGATACGCCCGGAAGTCCTGACGAGAGGAAGCATCCTGACTCCAGCCCTCTTGCGCGGCATAATTGAGCAGTAGATTGGCGAATACCGCACCGATATCAAAGCCCATCGGACCATAATAAGCGAATTCCGGGTCAATCACCTTCGTCGATTCGGGTTTAATGAAAATACTGCCGGTATGTAGATCGCCATGCAGCAGCGCCTGCGCTTGAACGAGGAACTTCTCACGGAGAAGGGCAACCTCAAGATGCAGCTCCTTATCGTTCCAAACCGCTTCTACCGCATCCTGAATGGCCGGCGGCACATTGTTGTTCGGCGAATTCGTATACGGGTCGTCGAAAATCAGATCCTCGGTAATTTTGCACAGCTCCGGATTGACGAATTGCTTCACCCGAGCTTTCTTCTCCTGCTGGTTCATTCCGAGGTCGGAGGTAAAGAACAAGGTGTGGGCTAGAAACCGGGAAATGTGCTCGGCGAACAGCGGATATTTATTGCCTTCCATCAGTCCGCGGCGCATGATGACATGATCGCTTAAATCCTGCATAACCGTAAGGGCAAGCTCCGGTTCATAGGCATGGACATGGGGCACAAGATCAGGACAAAGCGCTTCCTGGATCATCAACGCTTCGCTTTCAATACGGGCACGGTCCAGTGTCAGCGGCCAGGATTCCCCTACAACCTTTGCGTAAGGAAGGGCTTGCTTGAGAATAATGCTTTTTCCCGAAGATGGCTCCGAGATATGAAAAACGAGATTCAAATTGCCGTCGCCGATCTCACGGCTGACAAGCTCGCTGTTGGCTGCAAACAAATCAGGCAGGCGGCGGGCGTACTCGATTGCTTCCGCTTCACTTAATGCGTGGTATGCGCACATGGTATATATCCCCTCCAAGTGGACGTTAACTAAACGGTTTCGACAAAAAACTGCCATCCCTAAGTATAAATCAAATTAGGGTGATTGGAAATAGAGGGATACAAAAGAAAAGGGAGGGCACTGGAATTGTGCCTTCCCTTGTCCTCTTTCAGAATTAGAACATGCGTTGCTTGCGATGCTCCACTAAATCGATTGCCCCTAATACCACATGGGCAAGTCCGAAGCCTACTACAGCGGCGGCTGCCATAGGATACTTCCCTCTCATAGCTGCACCGGAAGCTGTTACTGCTGTACCCAGGACGGTAGGAATAAGACCTTCGCGCATGTACAATTCCTCCTCAAAGGATAATGTCATTACTTCTTTAGAATCGGGCGAACCGCGAAGTTTTATGCAATCAGGGAGCTGTATGGTTTTGCCTTGCCGCGCGAACATGGTACAATGAAAAGATCAAGCAAATACGGAGTTGAGAATCACGGATGAGCGGTCAGGTTATTGCACTAAAGGAGTGGGCTTCGGCCATTGAAGCACTTCGAAACGGGCAGCAAATTCTCATTATGCGCAAAGGAGGGATTCGGGAGGAAACCCGGGATTTTCAGGTCGAGAGCGAAAGCTTCTACTTATATCCGACTTACGAGCATCAGCGCAGGGAGCTTCTTAAGGAAGAGTATCAATATCAATTGGACGAGACTCTAAGGAGTTGGAGCAGCCAGGATACGGAAGCGGTGATTCGTTGTTATGCCGAGCTTACGGAAGACATACTAATTGCATCGCAAGAGGAGCTGGATCGGCTCAAAGGAGAGCATATCTGGACCGACCGATTCGCTGAAGAACGGGTCAAGTGGAAGCGGGCACAGCCGCTGCATCTTATGCTGCTGCGAGTGTACGAGCTTACCGAGCACGTCCGAGTAAGCATTCTGCCGGAGTATAACGGCTGCAAATCGTGGATCGGCTTGCCTGCCGCAGCTCTGGACGCGGCGGAACGCCGGCCGGTCTTATCCGATGAAGAATATGCGGAACGGATAAATACCATAAAATCTTTGCTGCGGTGACCGGTTTATTTGTGAGCGAGGCTCCTGGTTTCACTTCATTTTCACCGAGCCTAAGCACGCCTATTGATTTTTATTGGTAATGTAAGATAATATTATCATTGAGAATCATTGATAATCAGTTTAGAATAATTATTAACAAAGAATAATTTAACGCTGGAGGCGCAAATCATGGCTAATTCACCACAATTTATCATAGACGGTTTGAAGGCAACTGTCGAAGGGAAAGAGATCCTCAAGGGCTTAAGCCTGAAGATCAACGGCGGCGAGGTTCACGCCATCATGGGTCCGAACGGAACGGGGAAATCGACCCTTGCATCCACATTGATGGGTCATCCGAAGTATGAAGTTACTGACGGTTCCGTTTCCTTGGACGGCGAGGACGTGCTTGAAATGGCGACGGACGAAAGAGCAAGAGCAGGCTTGTTCCTTGCTATGCAGTACCCTAGCGAAATTACCGGTGTTACGAATGCGGACTTCCTGCGCAGTGCGATCAATGCGCGCCGCGGCGAGGGCAACGAAATTTCCTTGATCAAGTTCATCCGTCAAATGGAAGCGAAAATGAAAGAGCTGGAAATGAATCCGGAATTCATGCATCGTTACCTAAACGAAGGCTTCTCCGGCGGCGAGAAGAAGCGGAACGAAATTCTTCAGATGCTGATGCTCGATCCGAAGCTCGTCATTCTCGATGAGATTGACTCCGGTCTCGATATCGACGCTCTCCGCATTGTAGCGACAGGTGTGAACGCTATGCGCTCCGAAGACCGCGGCTTCCTGATCATTACGCACTATCAGCGCTTGCTGAACTACATCAAGCCTGATTTCGTTCACGTCATGATGCAAGGACGCATTGTAAAATCCGGCGGTCCTGAGCTTGCAGAGCGTCTGGAAGCAGAAGGCTATGATTGGGTAAAGGAAGAACTGGGGATTGTAGACGAAACGGTTGGCCAAGAAGAGAAAGAATTCAAGGTTCCGATGAATACTACAGCGCCTAAATACTAAGCGATAGAGGGATAGGAGGATACGCAAGATGAGTACACAAACCGCTCTTCCCATCGATCGTGCAAGCCTAACGGAGCTGTCGAAGTCCAGAAAAGAACCGGAATGGATGACAAATCTTCGGGCGCAGGCTCTCGAGCTGGCCGAATCGTTGGAATTACCGAAGCTTGAAAAAACAAGAATCGACCGTTGGAGCTTGAATTCCTACGGCAAATATAAAGCAGCAGGCGAGCTGACCGGCTTGGATCAGCTTCCTGAGGCGGCGAAGCAGCTGCTGCAAGGCGAGAATCAAGCTCAGCCGGAAAACCTGCTGATTCAGCAGAACTCGGCTGTAACCTTTCACAGCGTTTCCGAGCAGTTAAAGCAGCAGGGTGTTATTTTTACCAGCCTGGAAGAGGCTCTTCAAACGCATGGCGACTTGGTGCAAAAGTACTTCATGTCCGTTGTCGAGACGAAAGAAAACCTGCTTACCGCATTGCATACTGCGCTTTGGAGCGGCGGGGTATTCCTCTACGTTCCAAAGAATGTTCAAGTGGAAGTACCGGTTCAAGCGCTGTTCCTTACTTCGGATGCGGAAGCAAGCTTTTCCCCGCACGTATTGATCGTAGCTGAGCAGCATTCCTCCGTTACTTACGTAGATAACTTCGTTTCGGAAGGCAATCTGAATCAGCTTGTACTGAACGGTGTAGTAGAAGTAGTAGCAAAGCCCGGCGCCAAGGTTACCTTCGCTTCCGTACACAGCCTGAACGATTCCGTAACGGATCTGACTTATCGCCGCGCGGTCGTTGAGAACGATGCAGGCGTCGAATGGATTATCGGTGAAATGAACTACGGGAACACGATGTCCGATACGACGACGATTCTTAAAGGCAACGGCTCTACTTCCGATGCCAAGGTGATCAGTGTAGGCACCAACGATCAGAAGCTGAACGTAACGACCCGTGCGATTCATTACGGTAAAAGCTCGGACAGCCAAATGATCACTCGCGCGGTAATGCGCGATGAGGCGACGGCGATTATCAACGGTATCACCAAGATTGAGCATGGCGCTACGAAGGCAAACGGCGAGCAAACGGAGAAGGTGCTGATGCTCAGCCCGAAGGCGCGCGGAGACGCGAACCCGATTTTGCTTATCGACGAGGATGACGTAACGGCTGGACACGCGGCCAGCGTCGGCCAAGTCAATCCTGAGTATGTATACTATCTGATGTCCCGGGGGATTTCCCGTCAGGATGCCGAGCGCTTGATCATCTATGGCTTCCTGGATCCGGTTGTATCCGAAATTCCGCTGGAGCTCGTACAGACGCAATTAAGGAGCCTTGTGGAAAGGAAGCTGGGACAATGAATACCGCAGCCATCCGCAAGGAGTTCCCGATTCTTCATCAGGAAATCAACGGACACCCGCTAGTGTATTTGGATTCCGCGGCCACCTCGCAAAAGCCTCAGGTTGTAATCGATGCGATCAAGCATTATTACGAATGGGATAATGCCAACGTGCACCGCGGTGTCCACACGCTGGGCTCGCGGGCGACCGATGCCTATGAGAATGCCAGAGAGAAGCTGCGTAAGTTCATCAATGCCCGCTCAACGGAGGAAGTGATTTTCACCCGCGGCACAACCACGGCGTTAAACCTCGTAGCTTCAGGCTACGCAAGAACGGTTTGCGGCGAGGGGGATGAGATCGTCATTACTCCCATGGAGCATCACGCCAACTTAATTCCGTGGCAGCAGGTGGCCAAGGCTACCGGCGCCACACTGAAATATATTCCGCTTCAAGAGGACGGGTCCATCCGCCTTGAGGATGTCGAGAGTACGGTAACAAGCCGCACCAAAATCGTCTCCGTCACTTATGTTTCCAACGTGCTTGGCGTCGTCAATCCCATCAAGGAGATTACGGCGATTGCTCATAAGAACGGGGCCAAAATGGTTGTGGACGGAGCTCAGAGCACACCGCATCTTAAGGTTGACGTACAGGATCTCGATTGTGATTTCTATGCGCTGTCCGGCCATAAAATGTGTGCTCCTACAGGGATCGGTGCCCTATACGGTAAGAAGGAGCTTCTTCAAAGCATGGAGCCGATCGAATTCGGCGGCGAAATGATCGATCATGTTGGCTTGTACGAATCGACATGGAAGGATCTCCCCTGGAAATTCGAGGGGGGAACTCCGATCATCGCCGGAGCGGTCGGGCTTGGCGCAGCGATTGATTTCCTGGAAAGCATCGGAATGGATGCGATCGACAAGCATGAGAAGGAGCTCACGGCTTACGCCATGGACCGGATGCTTGAGATCGAAGGCCTTACCGTCTATGGACCGAAGGAGAATCGCGCCGGATTGATCACCTTCAATCTGGACGATGTTCATCCGCACGATGTTGCAACGGTTCTGGACGCAAGCGGAGTTGCCGTTCGCGCAGGACACCATTGCTGCCAGCCGCTGATGCGTTGGCTTCAAGTAACGGCAACGGCACGGGCAAGCTTTTATCTATACAATAACGAGGAAGATGTCGATCGCTTGATCGCTTCGCTAATCAAAACAAAGGAGTACTTCGGCCATGCAATTGGATGATTTATACCGCAGGGTCATCATGGATCATTATAAAAATCCACGCAACCGCGGCTCCTTCGAAAGCGGAGAAGCGGTTAGCATCGACTTGAACAATCCAACCTGCGGAGATAAGATTCAGCTTCAGATGCAGGTGGAGGACGGTATTGTCAAAGCGGCAAAATTCACGGGCGAAGGCTGTTCCATCAGCCTTTCTTCCGCTTCTATGATGACGGATGCCGTGAAAGGCAAAACGCTGGACGAAGCGCTGAAGATGGCGGAGAGCTTCTCCGGCCTGATGAAGGGCGAGCCGGTCGAGTTCGAGTATGAGGATATTGAGGCGTTGTCCGGCGTGAACAAGTTTCCTGCCAGAATCAAGTGCGCCACCCTTGCTTGGAATGCTCTGCGCAAAGGTATTGAGCACTCAAAACAACAATAGTAAAACGTACGGAATGACCTTAAATTGAAAAGGAGGTCTTACCATCATGGCGAAAAAAATGCCCGAAATGGAAGATTATAAGTATGGTTTTCGCGACGAGCACAAAGCGGTGTTCCAGTCGGGAAAAGGCTTGAATAAAGAGATTGTTACGGAAATTTCCCGTATGAAGGGCGAGCCCGAGTGGATGCTGGAGTTCCGTTTGAAGTCTCTGGAGCAATTCCAGAAGATGGATATGCCTACTTGGGGCGGCAACATGGACGATCTGGATTTCGAGGATATCCAGTACTACGTCAAGCCTTCTGAGAAGCAAGGCAAGACGTGGGAAGAGGTGCCTTCCGAAATCAAGGAAACGTTCGATAAGCTGGGGATTCCGGAAGCGGAGCAGAAATTCCTTGCCGGCGTATCCGCTCAGTATGAGTCTGAGGTCGTTTACCACAGCATGCAGAAGGAGCTTGAGGAGCAGGGCGTTATCTTTACCGATACGGATACTGCGCTTCGCGAGTACCCTGAAATTTTCAAGAAGTATTTCGGTACCATCGTGCCTCCGAGCGACAATAAGTTTGCCGCGCTGAACAGTGCCGTATGGTCCGGCGGCAGCTTCATCTACGTTCCGAAGGGCGTGAAGGTAGAAATTCCGCTGCAGGCATATTTCCGAATTAACTCGGAAAACATGGGGCAATTCGAGCGTACGCTGATTGTTGCCGACGAAGGCAGCTTCGTGCACTATGTAGAGGGCTGTACGGCTCCGATCTACAGCACGAACTCCTTGCATAGTGCGGTCGTTGAGATCCTCTGTCTGAAGGACTCCCGTGTCCGTTACACCACGATCCAGAACTGGGCACCGAATATCTTCAACCTCGTAACCAAGCGTGCGGTAGCGGAAGAGAACGCAACGATGGAGTGGGTTGACGGAAACATCGGCTCCAAGCTGACGATGAAATATCCTGCCGTCGTTCTGAAGGGCCGCGGCGCGAAGGGTATGGTGCTTTCCATCGCGGTAGCAGGGAAAGGGCAGCATCAGGACGCAGGAGCGAAGATGACGCATCTGGCTCCGGATACGACGTCCACGATCGTATCGAAGTCGATCAGTAAGCATGGCGGCAAAGTAACGTACCGCGGCTTGGCCTCCTTCGGACGCAATTCCCAGGGGTCCAAGGCGAACATCAAGTGCGATACGCTGATCATGGATAATCAGTCCACATCGGATACGATCCCTTACAATGAGATCATGAACGATAACATCACGCTGGAGCACGAAGCAACGGTATCCAAGGTTTCCGAGGATCAGCTCTTCTACCTGATGAGCCGCGGCTTAAGCGAAGCGGAAGCTACGCAAATGATCGTTATGGGCTTCATCGAGCCTTTTACGAAGGAGCTTCCGATGGAATATGCCGTAGAGATGAACCGTCTCATCAAGTTCGAGATGGAAGGCTCTATCGGTTAATAATAAGGAAGGACACAGCTTTCCCGGATTATACCGGAGGCTGTGTCCTTTTTGTTTCCATAGGCGATAATGCATAGGGGGTTCAGCCTTTTCTCATGCTATAGAAAGTGAAAATTTGCTGAACAAGGAGACAGCCAGCATGAAAAAGCGAAGCCAGAGAGCCGTTTTAGCCATGATCATCGGAACTCTTCTCATCCCTACGGGCTGCGGCCATATTTTGTCCAAGGAACAGCGTCAAAACAATCAATTGAGCTTTCCGAGCACAGACGGAAGGCAGACGAACAGGGCAAGAGTGGAGCAGGAAAATGCCGCAAAGGGCCTTACGGCCCAGTCGAAGCACCAACCGAAGGTGCTGGAAGCAGATACGGCGCGTTTGCCGCTCACGACGATCAACGGGGTAAGCTACGTTGAAGCTAACGCCTTCGCTAAGGCACTGGAGTATAACACCGATTGGGACGGCGATCTAGGCGTGCTGCAAATTGGGGAATACGGCTCCAACTATGAGCTGAAGGTGAATGATACCACTGCCTTGAAAGAAGAGGAGAAGGTAAGCCTTCCTCAAGCGCCAATCCTGAGAAACCATCAGGTGTTCCTGCCGTCTGCGGCGATTCAGCCTTTATTCGGCGACGATATCTCCTTCGAGCTGACAGATCGGGAAGTCGTTCTGCGTCCGGTGGGTGAAGCGGTAATGGATCCGATGGACGGACCGGAGGAGGCGGATACAGGCTCTGAACTGGACTTCGGAGATGACCCGGACGATCCTTTCAAGGGGGATGAGGGCGAGGATCCTGCCGATGCGGAAACGCTTAGCGGCGCTGTAGAGGAGCTGACACAGCTGAGCTCCGCGGAGCTGGATGCGCTCATGAACCAGGAGGCCGTTCCGGTGTTAAAAAATATTGATATGAATGCTTTAATTCGCCGCGGGAAGCGATATTTGGGCGTGAAGTATCGTTTCGGCACAGGGCCGTATCCAAGAACCGGCCGTTTCGACTGCTCCACCTTCACGGATTATGTGTTTAACAAGTTCGGCGTGGATTTGCCTAGAACGGCTCGCGCGCAAGCGAAAAGGGGAACGGCGATCAGCCGGAAAAACCTGCGTAAGGGCGACCTCATGTTCTTCTATGTACCGGGGCGTTTCCGGACCAATAAGACGGTCGGGCATGTGGGCATCTATATGGGGAATCGTCGGATGATTCATGCTTCCCCGCTGCCTCGGAATGGCGTTCAAATTTCAACTATCAATAAGGGCTACTGGAAAAAAACGTTCTTGCGTGCCAAAAGAGTAGCGTATTAATGCTTCAAAGGAATAAAGCTCAACGTCAGCCGACGTTGAGCTTTATTTCTAAACAAAAATTTGTTCGATATCCAGCTCACGTTCGTGAGACAAATCAACGAACCTTCCCTCGACGTTAATTAAGGGTCGGAAGAAGTCCACCGGATTCGTAAGAACGATCGTGCCGAGCTGTCCATTCGTTAGCTGGAGCTTCTTTCCGACAAAATTAGGGACCATATTCCGAATAAACACCTGTGTAATGCCAGGGTCCAGCTCTCCGAAGCTGCAGCGATGGATTTCACGGAGAACATGCAGCAGATTGCGGGCCTTCTGATATGCCCGATTGGAGATCATGGCGCTATACACATCGGCGACCGCTACGATTTTGGACATACGGGACATTTCATGTCCTTTAATCCGCAGGGGATAGCCGGTCCCGTCCAGCCGCTCATGATGCTGCAGCGCCGCGACCGCCAAGCTTTGCTCGAAGCCGGATTGCTTCAGCATCTCATACCCGAAAATGGTATGCTTTTTAATTTCTTCGTACTCCTCATCGGTAAGGCGCGAAGGCTTCTGAAGGATGTCTACGGATACCTTGCTCTTGCCTATATCGTGCAGATAGCCCGCTTTTCCTGCCAATAACGCTTCGTCTTCCGACTGCCCCAGCCATTTCGCAATGTAATAAGAGATCATGCCTACTTGGACGCTATGCTGGTAAGTGTAATCGTCCTTCGTATTCAGAGCGATCAGAAGCGAGACGACGTCTCTTTCCTGCTTGAAGTGCTGAACGAGCGGGGTGAAACCGTTCTCCACTTGCTCCTCATGGAGCTTCCCTTCATGAAGTACTTGCTCAAACACAAGCTTGATGTTGTCGACCGCGTTGCTGTATGCTTCTGCTTGCTGCTCTTGGACCGTTGAGACTGTGAGTCTGGAATTTTCCACTTGCAAATCAATGTCGACATAATCCAAGTCATGTCGCTGCAGTTTAGCAATATCCTCCGCATGAAGAATCGTATGAGCGGATAGCACAAGAAGCCCGTGCTTGTTGAAGGTATCCGAACCCAAACGATCGCCAACCCGCACATCATAAATGGGAACCCGCAAAAGAATTCACCTCGGAACTAAAAAATATTGTGCGATTTCCCTAATCATACCAGCATTCGGATTGGCAAACAATGTCGAACTATGCGATTTGCAGTAAAAATTTACTAAAAATTTATTAATAATTATTGAAATTTTAACACAAAAATTCCATTAAGTTACATTCCGATATAACGGCTATACAAGCTCTTGGCCAATACGGGATCATCCGTCCCTTGGACCAGCATCCGTCCGCCTTCAAACAGCACAAACGTGATCTCGTCATCCAGCCGGAATTTGAGCAGGAACGGATTCAGCTCCACTTCCCCCAGCGGACGCAATCGCTCCGCCCATTCCTTTAGGCTTAGCGCGGAAGGCCTAACCGGCTGAATCTGCACGGAGTTTCTTCCGCATAGCGTTTGCAGCGTATCCTCATGCATGAATGCTTCCAAATATTCATAACGTCCTTCCGCACAGCAGGGGCAATCCGCCTTCCGGGCTTTGCTCACGTCTACGGCCGAGTATTGGTTGTACCACAGGTCCCAGTGGACCATCCGCCGATTGCGCTGCTCGTGAGCGCCGACGAGCAGCTTCATGGCCTCGGTCGCCTGATGCGAAGCGACCGTATGAATGATCGGCCCGATGACGCCGGCCGTATCGCACGTCTCGGTCGTTCCCTGCGCCGGGGGCTGCCCGAAGAGGCAGCGCAAGCAAGGCGTCTCTCCGGGAACGACGGTAAGGCTTACGCCGCGGGAGCTGACCGCGCCGCCGTAAATCCACGGGATGCCGTGCTTAAGGCTCACGTCATTGATCAGGAACCGCACCGCGAAGTTGTCGGTTCCATCCAGGATGAGCTGCACATCCGTCAGCAGCTCTTCCGCATTGGTCGCGTTCAGGTCCGCGACCACCGACTCGACCGCGACCTGCGAGTTCGCCGCTCGGAGCCGCGCTGCCGCGGCGACGGCCTTCGGCGACGAGCCGGCCGCATCGGCTTCGTCGTACAGCATCTGCCGCTGCAGATTGCTGGTCTCGACGAAGTCGCGGTCGATCAGGCGCACGAAGCCGACCCCTGCGCGAACCATATGGTTCGCGAGGACGGTGCCGAGGGCGCCCATGCCTACGATGGCGACGCGTGCCTCGTGAAGCTTCGCTTGGCCTTCCGGCCCGATCGGGAGGAATAACATTTGCCGAGAGTAACGGTCAAGGTGGCTAAGATCTCCGTTCTCCTGTATGTGGCTTGCTTCATTCATGTTCATGCTGCCCCTCCTCCTTCGGGAGTCGATTGACCGGGACCGGCTGTAGGATCCCAGGGCCCCAACTGATGGCCCTTCCATTCGGAGCCGTCCTCCCAGATTTCTTTCTTCCATATCGGTACAATTTGCTTCAGTCGCTCAATGGCATACCGGCTCGCTTCGTAAGCGGCCGCGCGATGGGGGGCGGAAACAGCAATCACCACGCTAATTTCACCGATCCCCACGGAGCCCAGACGATGGGTAATGGCGCATAAGGCCCCGTCCCACCTCTCCCCGATTTCCGAGCAGATTTGCTCCATCGTCTTGAGAGCCATAGGCTCGTAAGCCTCATATTCTAGCAGCGTCGTTCTCTTCCCGAAGGTAAATTCCCTCGTGGTTCCGACAAAGGAGAGCGTCGCACCGTGGTTCGGATGAATCACCTTGCCGGTGACCTCTTCTACTGAAATCGGATCCTTAGTAATACATACAAGGTTCCCCGACGTCTGGAGCAGATCTTCCTCCGTCGGTTCTCCGCCCGAAACCGGAGGGATGACCGCAATTTCATCCTTCTCGGTGAGAAGCAGCTCCGGCTCGGCGTAAGCTTGATTTACCGCAATGAAGGATTGCTGCAGCGAGCGCGCTGCGTGAGGATACAGCTCCGCCAGCTTCTCCTTAAGCGCCTCTACCGTAAGGGAGTCCTGCTCGATATGTAAAGTCAGCTCAGATCCGCCTAGCTGCTCGGCGAGTCCTGCAAAGAGCAATAGTTGAAGTTTCATGACGCCTCCACGACTTCCTTTTTTCCTTTCAGCATATCATATTTTTCATGGGAAATGGTATAATGGGATGAGTTTGGCTGTGGTTTTGGACTTAGGGCAAGGGAGGCATAACGATGCAAATTCACGTATATGATGAAATACATGGGAGCGGACAACTTACCGTTCAGGAAATGGCTTCGCTGGCCGGCGGCGGCTTTGCTCTGCAGGAGCGCGTTCCGTCCGTCTCCGGCAAAGCCTTCGATCTGAAGCGCTGGTATGCCGGATGGCGCGGGCAGCAGGGAGGGGAGAACGACAGACTGCCGGTCCTTCTTCAAGTTGAGGCGGCGGATGAATTTCAGGCAACGATTCCATGGGATCAGCTCGATCAGGCATGCTTCTTGTACGAGCAGGAAGATGGCATTCCGCTGAAGAAAGGGTTTCCGCTTCGTCTCTACGTTCCGGATGGCAGCAGCGAATGCTTAAATGTCAAAAGCGTCGTTACCCTTCGTCTAGGGTATGAAGGGCTGGCTCCGGAGGAGGCAACCTACGGCTTCAAAAACACGGTGAGCCTGGACGATCTGAAGCTTCGCAAATAGAGCAGCCTTCGAAGCCGCTAAACGAAAGGAGAGCGCTTATGAATGCTGATCGAATCCGTCTGCGAATCCTCCACACGAACGATCTGCATAGCCGCTTCGAGCAAATGCCGAAAATTGCGGCGGTTATCCGGAGGCTGCGGTCGGAAGCCGGCGAGGAGCACACCGTTACGCTGGACATTGGAGATCATTTGGATCGAATGTTTCCGGAGACGGAGGGCACGGAAGGTCTTGCGAACATCGCTGTGCTGAATGCAACGGGCTACGACGCCGTGACGTTAGGCAATAATGAAGGACTGACCTTCAGCAGGAGTATGCTTGCCAAGCTGTATGCCGAGGCTCAGTTTCATATCGTCGCCAGCAACTTGCCGGAGACGGCCACCGGGGAGCTGCCCGAGTGGGCCCTGCCGTATCAAATCCTTACCAAATCAGGAATCCGGATTGGCTTGATAGGGGTCACGGCTTATTTTACAGAGTACTATCGCTTGCTCGGGTGGGATATTCAGGAGCCGCTGCAGGTAACGGAGCAGCTCGTTCGTAAGCTTCGTCCCGAGGTCGATGTGCTGATCGTGATGTCCCATCTCGGTCTGCGGCTGGATGAACGGATGGCACAAGAAATTCCGGGCATAGACGTCATTCTGGGCGGACATACGCATCACTTGCTTGAGGAAGCTCAGCGTATGAATCAAGCGCTGGTATGCGCTACGGGCAAATTCGGTCAGTATATCGGGGTCGTCGATCTGGAGCTCGACAGCGTAAGCAAGGCCATCCTAGCCTCCGCCGGCTTCGTCATTGCTACCGAACCGCTGGAAGAGACCGACTCCGAGGTGAAACAAGTCATCGCGGCGTATTCAGTGCTTGCTAGGCAAACCCTTAGCCATACGGTGGCCTTCGTGGACAGAGCGCTCCCGATCGATTGGAACGGCGATTCCCCTCTGGGGAACCTTCTTGCGGCGGGTCTGCGCCGGGTGACGGAGGCCGAGATCGGGCTTGTGAATGCGGGACAGCTCCTGGGGGATTTGAACTACGGCCCAGTTACGTCAGGAGACTTGCTGGCCTTGTGTCCGTCGCCTATTAATCCGTGCCGCATGACGCTGACCGGCGCACAGCTGCTGCGTGCGCTGGAGCAAGCCTTACTGCCGGAATACACGGAAAAGGCGATTATGGGTTTCGGCTTCCGGGGCAAGGTGCTCGGCACCCTCTGCCTCGATGGAATGACCGTAGAGTATGACCCTGCCGGCGAAGCGGGACGCAAAATTCATCGTGTGCTTGTGGGCTCAGCGCCACTTGAATTGCAAAGGGCATACCGCATTGGGACCATCGATATGTTTACCTTCGGAATCGGATACCTCCCGATTGCCGAGGGAACGCATGTAGAATACTTGCTGCCGGACTTCCTTCGCGACGTGCTGCTTCGGGAGCTGCATGCTCCGGGGGCGATTGAGGATAGTCTGCATCGCCGCTGGTTGTCTATCGAGCCATAACTGCGGGAATGCGGCGTTCGTACGGTACCTAATGCTCTGAATTCCGGTTCTTGGGAGGCGTGTAATGTACGATATTTGGGTTGCCGTTATCATCGGTATTGTGGAGGGCTTGACGGAATTTCTGCCGGTTTCCTCGACCGGCCATATGATCCTGACAGGTTATTTGCTGGGTATTCCGGAAAGCGATGAATTTATCAAGACGTTCGAAATCGCGATCCAGCTCGGAGCGATCCTGGCCGTTGTGCTGCTGTATTGGAAACGAATCATCCGATTATTCGGCCTTACCAAGTCCGATAAACCGGGTCCGAGACTGAATCTGCTCCATATTGCGATTGCCATTGTACCTGCCCTCGGTTTGGCTTATGTGCTGAAGGATTTTATAAAAGGCCAGCTTTTCTCGCCGACCACCGTCCTTATTGGGCTTGTCCTCGGAGGGATTCTTCTCATTATTGGGGAGAAGCAGCAAGGGACGGTGACGACCGAGGATGTGGATCAGATTACTTACAAGCAGGCTCTCATGGTGGGCTTATGGCAGATTCTCTCGATCTGGCCGGGGTTCTCCCGTTCCGGTTCGACGATCGCCGGGGGGATGCTGTCCGGCATGAGCCGGGCCGCCGCCGCTGATTTTACTTTTATCATCGCGATCCCTGTCATGGTTGTGGTGACCGGTTACGAGATGCTGAAGAGCTTCGATCAATTTTCTTCAGAGCAATTCGGTTTCTTCACAACAGGGTTCGTTGTATCGTTTGTTGTTGCGCTGTTGGCCGTCGTTACGTTCATCAAGTTCGTTCAGCGTTTCAGCTTGTCTTATTTTGCCTACTACCGATTCCTGATAGCCGCGGTGTTCTGGATGTTTCTGCTTCGTTAGGTTAGGTGGGGGGCCGGGGTCCTAATTTGATTAGGACTTTCGGCTTTCTTGTTTTTTTTGTCATAAAATTAATAAAAAAGTAGAAAAATGCATCAAAAGATAGTTGCCATTTTTTGACGGATCTTTTACTCTTATCATACAGCCTTATTCTAAAAAAAATTTAAGAAAGTAGACGTGACACTTCTATGCGCTTGCTGCCTATCGCGAAGATCATTCCCGGGATGAAGCTTGGCAAAAAGATATACAACAGCGACGGTTTGGTCTTGCTGAATGAAGGGGTGGAGCTCTCCTCGTCATTGATCAAGCGTTTAGGAGATCACGGTGTAGACTTTGTTTATATAAGTGACCCCAGAACTGATGACATCGTGATACGGGAGCTTATCTCGGATGAGACGCGTGCTGCAGCCATTTCCGGCATCAAGCAGTCCTTCCGCACGGCTATGGAGGATCACATGAAGCGTAAAGCGGTTGGCGCCTTACAGGTGGGCAAGGTGTTCCGCAATTTGCTGACGATGATTCTCGACGATCTCAGCAGCCATAAAGACGCGATGATCATGCTGACCAATATTCATACAATGGATGATTATTTATATCAGCACTCTCTTAACGTATGCATATACTCTACGATGCTTGGAATGGCTCACGGGTATTCCCGAGAGGAGCTCATGACGCTGGGTCTCGGCTCGCTGCTGCACGATATAGGCAAGACTCAGATCCCTATACAGCTTCTGCGCAAGAACGAAAGACTGACCGATGAGGAGTATCATGTGATCAAGAAGCACGCGGAATTCGGTTATCGCTACCTGAAGGACGAGCCTAATATCCCGCTGCTCTCCGCTCACTGCGCCTTCCAGCACCATGAGCGCGTTGACGGTTCGGGTTATCCCCGGGGCTTGAAGGGGGACGAGATCCATGAGTATGCCCGATGGATCGGACTCGTCGACTCGTATGACGCCATGACGACCCATCGGGTGTACCGCAGAGCGATGCTGCCTCATCAGGCCATGGAGATTTTGTATGCCGGCACGGGAACTCTCTATGATATGAAGAAGATCGAATTGTTCCGGGACAAAATCGCAATCTATCCGCTTGGCGTCACCGTTACGCTGAATACGGGTGAAACGGGAGTTGTGAGCGATCTGAATCCTTCCGTTCCGCATCGGCCGACGGTACGCATTCTGAAGAATGCCTATGGGGAAGATATTCAGTCCCCTTTCGATATTGATTTATCGCAGCAGATGACGCTGCTTATTACCGGTGTAGGCGAAGAGAACACGGTTACGCCGGTATAATGCAAAGGCGGTTCCTTACGGGAGGAAAGTCCTTCCACAAGGGACGGCCTCTTTGTTTTCAGAATGCCGTTCTGTTTTCTTTTGTGACGGGTTGCGATACAATAAAATGAAAATAAACCTCAAGAGTCAGGTGTGAAGAATTACCATGTCAGAAGGAATACAGAATCCATTTCGGGCGGAACTGGACCCGATTACCCCTGAGAACGACCCGTGGGAGCCGATTCGCTCCAGAAGCCGGCATCATAAACACATTCTTACCAGCGTAGAGTTAACCGTAACGAATTTGTGCAATATGCGTTGTGAGCACTGTGCTGTAGGCGATTCGCTGCTGATGACCGAAGGGCCGAGAATCCCCCTTTCCGCGATTCTGAAGCGGCTCGATGAAGTCGAGCATTTGGAAACCATCAGCATCACCGGAGGTGAGCCGAGCTATCACGAGCAGACCGTTCGCGACTATATCGTGCCGATCCTGCGTTATGCCAGAGAAAGAGGGATTCGATCCCAGATCAATTCGAATGTGACGCTCGATTTGTCCCGCTATGAAATGCTCGCTCCTTATCTGGATGTCATGCATATTTCGTTCAATTATTTGAATGCGGACGACTTTTATCAAGTGGGTTTTGTTCGTGCAGACCGCAAGGTATCCAAGGATACGGCCGCCCGCCTGTATGAACGGATGGTAGAGAACACGATGGCCCTCAGCCGCGGCGGCATGTTCGTATCCGCGGAGTCGATGATCAATTACCGTACGCATGAGAAGCTGCCGGCGATCCACCGGTTGATCGTTGAAATGGGCTGTCGCCGCCACGAGGTGCACCCCATGTACCCGAGCGCCTTTGCCGCCCATCTTCCGGTGCTGAGTCTGGAGCAGATTCGCACATCGATTCACGCTTTGCTTAACCATCGCAATCAGGAGCTCTGGATGCTGTTCGGCACGCTGCCCTTCTATGCTTGCAGCTCCTCCGAAGCCGATCTAGAATTGATTCGGAGACTCAGGAAGGAACCGAACGTAACGGTACGGAACGACCCGGACGGCCGCAATCGATTGAATGTCAACTTATTTACGGGCGATGTCTATGTGACGGATTTCTCGGATGTTCCCCCACTCGGCAACGTTCATCGGGATACGCTGGATCAGGTGTTTGAGCGATGGAAGCAGCATCCGCTGAATGATGCCGTTGATTGCTATTGCCCTGCGGCCTCCTGCTGCGGACCGAATTTGCTTGTTATGGATGCTTATTATAAAGGCTTGAATTTCAAAGAACGCCAGGCGGTCATTTAAACCGGATGCTTCAGTCAGACGCAACTTGACGAAAAGAGGGGAGCCTCATACGGTGTCATTGCGAGCTGTAGTTTTATGCGCTGTCGGATTTGTGCTGCTGTACGGATTGTTTACCATCGGATTCCCTTTCTTGCTGGCCTTGCTGGGAGCAATTTTTTTGGAGCCTTTGGTTACATTAAGTATGAAGTATTTGCGTTTCCATCGGATGGTTGCATCAGCTCTGGTTTGCACATGGTTTACCGCCTTACTGCTTGGCTTTGTTTATTTGCTGGGGTTCAAAATCGTCTCTGAGGTCATTCAGCTATGGAACCATAGTCCAGCTATTTTGAACGGGGCGAGATTGTTTTACGATGATACCTCAGAGCGTACGCGGCTCTTCTACGATTCACTGCCTTTGGGTGTAGCCGAGCAGCTCCAAGGAATTCTGGAGTCAGGCATAACCTCCCTGGCGGAAAGCGTCAAGGATGTATTGACGGCTGTTTCGATGTATTTTTTAAACGTAGCGAAGGCGATTCCTAACATGCTTGTCTTTGTCGTGGTCTTCATCATTAGTCTGTATCTCATGTCTTTCCAATTACCCGGCTTATATCAGTCCTTCCTAAATGTATTCGATAAAAGTTCAAGACCTAAGGTAGCCAGAGTGCTTACTGATTTGCGGAGAGCCTTGGTCGGATTTTTGTTTGCCCAGACACTGATCAGCTTTCTGACCTTCCTTGTTACAGCTGCCGGACTGCTGTTTTTGCGGGTCGATTACCCTTTGGCCATTGCGTTGGTCATCATCCTTGTAGATATCCTGCCTATCCTTGGAACAAGCGCCGTCTTCGTACCCTGGATCATCTACTGTCTGCTCGCGGGGAATACGCAGCTGGCTGTGGGGTTGCTGATCCTGCTGCTCTTCATTATGATTTTCCGGCGTCTCATCGAACCCAAAATTATTGGTGAGGCTGTAGGGATTCATGCGCTTGCCGCACTTATCAGCATGTATATCGGCTTTCAGTTGTTCGGGGTGATCGGGCTGGTGCTCGGTCCAGTCGTGATTATCATTTATCAGGCACTGCGTCGTGTAGGACTTTTGCACCTTACGATCAACTTGGATAAAGCTTAAACGCACGATGGAGGACACAGATGGAGACAACTAGACTGACTGCCAAGAAGCATGCCAAGCTGACTACTTTGAAGCTGCTGCGTCGTATCTTCTTCCTTACCCTGGGGGCTATTCTCGTCTCCGTCGGACTGGAAATTTTCCTCGTTCCGAACTCCATCATCGACGGAGGGGTTGTCGGTATTTCGATCATTTCGTCCTATTTGTTCGGAGGACCGCTCGGGCTTTACTTGCTGCTGCTGAATCTGCCGTTTCTGTTTGTCGGGTATAAGCAAATCGGTAAAACCTTCGCTTTGTCCACCTTGTTTGCCGTCATCATCATGTCCATCGGAACGTACAAGCTGCATCCGGTGGCCCCGTTAACGATAGATCCGCTGCTTGCCGCCGTCTTTGGCGGGATTATTGTCGGTATCGGGGTGGGGATGGTGATTCGTTCCGGAGGCTCGCTGGACGGTACGGAAATCGTGGCCATCCTGGTAAGCAAGAAAAGTCCGTTCTCTGTGGGCGAGATTGTGATGTTCTTCAACTTCTTCATTCTGGGGAGTGCGGGCTTCGTCTTCGGTTGGGACCGGGCGATGTATTCATTGATTGCTTATTATATTGCCTTTAAAATGATTGATCTCACCATTGAAGGCTTCGGAGAGTCGAAGTCCATCTGGATCATCAGCGACAGCGTTCGGGACATCGGGGACGCCATCATACAGCGCCTTGGCCGCGGCGTTACGTATCTCAGCGGCGAGGGAGGATTTACGGGCGATGACAAGCAGGTTATCTTCTGTGTCGTTACCCGGCTGGAGGAGGCGAAGCTGAAGTCCATCGTAGAGGAGATTGACCCAACGGCCTTCCTTGCGGTCGGCAACATTCACGATGTGAAGGGCGGACGCTTTAAGAAGAAAAGCATACATTAATTCAAGCGCCTTTACTTGCTCATTAGGAAACGATGGGCGGGTGAGGTGTTTTTTTATGTTCCTGGGGGCAGGTGCGCTACAGCCGCTGGATAAATAATACCAGTATTCAGGGAGCTTGTAAGCTCATAACAGACAGGCCATGTCTATATAAATAGAGGTAGTGGTTGTAAGATGAGCTCCTAGCCTGAAGCTCGATCCCAATGTATCACTTCCGAGGTTGTACAAAGGAGGTATGGCTTGTGAATCAACAGAATCAACAAGTGAAGGTATGGTTTCCCTTCGTCAGTCCGAATGACCCTTGCCCCCCGATCGAATGCAAAACTTACGTCACACCGCCAAATCTTTATATCCCGTTTCAGCCGCCGGGATTGCCGCAATATTCGCCTATAGAGGCACTGCGTAGAGGAACGCTGTGGCCTGCTCTGTTCAGTCCTTACGAGCCCAAACGAAACGAATCTTAACTCGAGGAGGGATGTTCTATGACCCATGCATTGCCGGAAAAATATTACACCACCCTTCATGAGCTTCAGGCCATCGATTTTGTCCTCGTGGAGCTGACCCTGTACCTTGACACCCACCCCGATGATGAACAGGCCATCAGGCAGTTTAATCAATTCACTCATCAGCGGCTGCAGGTGGCGCATCAATTTCAGATGGAATTCGGACCGCTTACGCAGTATGGCCACAGCTTCGGCTTCAGCAAGCATCCATGGCAGTGGGCGGAAGGCCCTTGGCCGTGGCAGGTATAGGCACGCACATGGCGCTTAACGTTGTAAGGCGGGCTGAGCTTTAATCGTTGCAGCGCCATGGCAGGGTTCTCTTAAACATTCGTTAACGGAGGGGAGCGTACTATGTGGATCTATGAGAAGAAGCTGCAGTATCCGGTACGGGTCGGCAAATGTGACGTACGCATGGCCAAACTGCTCTTGGAGCAGTATGGCGGAGCGGACGGAGAATTGGCAGCGGCGTTACGGTACTTGAACCAACGTTATTCGATACCGGATAAGGTGATCGGGCTGCTGACGGATATTGGGACGGAGGAATTTGCACACCTAGAAATGATTGCGACCATGGTGTATAAGCTGACAAAGGATGCGACACCGGAGATGCTGAAGGCCGCGGGACTCGATGATCATTACGTGGCGCACGACAATGCCTTGTTTTATCAAAATGCCAGCGGTGTGCCGTGGACAGCGGCCTACATACAGGCGAAGGGTGACCCGATCGCCGATTTGTACGAGGATATTGCGGCCGAAGAGAAGGCTAGAGCTACATACCAATGGCTTATCGATATGACCGACGATGTCGATCTTCAGGACGGTCTGAAATTCCTGCGGGAGCGGGAGGTTGTGCATTCGATGCGCTTCCGTGAAGCGGTCG
Source organism: Paenibacillus sp. GD4 (assembly GCF_030846225.1). Classification (NCBI taxonomy): domain Bacteria; kingdom Bacillati; phylum Bacillota; class Bacilli; order Caryophanales; family Paenibacillaceae; genus Paenibacillus; species Paenibacillus sp. GD4. The sequence goes on along the minus strand of NZ_JAVCYK010000001.1, from coordinate 1,259,083 downwards.
AAATCCTTAAGGCGGACCGGCAGCAGAAGAAAATATTTTAATAGGATCAATGGGAGGTTGGCGCTGTGCAGAAGGAGGATATTCTGCTGGAGCTGCAGTCGCTCCCGGAACGGGTACTGCGGGCGGAGCAGGATTATTTGAAGGCGTTGTCCTACTTGGAGGAGAGCAGGCTGGCGTTAACGGCCAAGACGAACGAGCTTTTCTACCAGGGGACGATTCAGGGCAAGAATGAACAGGCGCGTGAGGCGGAGCTATGGCCTCATACGCATGAGCTGCGACGTCTTGTATTGAAGGCGAAGCTGGCTGCGGAGCAGGCGAAGAGCGAGCTGACTTATGTCAGGAATAAACTGGACAATACAAGGCTCATTGCCCAGATGGTGCTACATGCCCCACCTTCCGCTGCAAGCTACGATAACTGGGCCGCCGGCCCGATGGATTAGCTTAAGAAATAGCATGCCCCTGTGGGTGTGCTATTTTTTTATTTTTCCATTTTGCAGCTTCGCTTTCCCAGTAACCATTAGATAGGAAGTATTGGTAATAGTTAAGTCCTCCTTGCATAAAGAACGTTCGTTCTGTATAACATAAAGTAGAACAAACGTTCCTGTTAAAGGTGTGATATGTATGGATATGGAAAAATACGTCGGTAGAACAATTGATATTATTTATATTGGCCTTGACGAACGAATCACCCAGCGGCGGATCCATGTGAAATCCTCAGTTGGCGGTATCGTTAAGGCACATTGTTTACATCGAAATGCCCCAAGAACTTTTCGAATCGAGAACATTCTGGCAGTAAAGCCGGTGAATCAATATGCTTCATGATGCCGAGCGTAAGCTGTTACGTATAATTGGAAACTTTACAGCTATCCGTAGAAGAACGCCAACGGTCCACGAATTAACGATCAAGACGGGACGTAATGAAAAACTTGTATATGATTCGCTTGCGATACTGGCTGAAGAAGGTTTTATCGAATGGGATAAAACAGATCCGGAGACAATTCTTATCATACGTGCCTGGGAGGATCCTCCGCCGGAGGACTATAGGTTATTTACGGAATAAAAACAAGCTGGTTAGTGTTGACTTAAAAGCCCTTGGATATTGCTGGTCGAGCCATGACTGTGCACATTAGCAATCCATGAGAAACCGGGCATGCTGTTGGATGATAAAATCTAGACATAAAGGAGGCTGCAAATGGAACGCCTAATGATGAATGTGCGAGAAAACCAGGGAGGAGAGTCAGCCGCATGGCAAAAATCATTTTCGCATTGAACCAGTCTCTGGACGGGTTCGTCGACCACACGGCATTTCAGCCCGACCCCGTGCTATTCTGTCATTTCATCGACGACGTGCGCAGCTTGGCAGGCATCCTGTACGGGCGCCGCATGTACGAGACCATGCGGTATTGGGACGGAGACCATTTGGAATGGGATGCGCCGGAACGGGAATACGCAGCGGCGTGGCAAAGCAAACCGAAGTGGGTGGTGTCGAGGACGTTAAAGTCCGTCGGTCCGAACGCTTCTCTGATCGAGGGCGACCTCGCAGCGGCTATACGTAGGCTGAAGGCTCAGCATGAAGGGGAGATTGAAGTTGCCGGGCCGGAGTTGGCTCACAGTCTAACCGAGCTCGGTCTCGTTGATGAGTATCGACTCTATCTCCATCCAGTCGTGCTGGGTCACGGAAAGCCGTTCTTCGCCGGGCCGCGGCCGCCGCTGCGCCTGGTGGCAAGCGATAGAATTGGCGAACAGGTGATCAGGTTGACCTATGTTCCGGAATAGTTGTGCTGTTGATCCAACGGCCAAGGAAATTGCGTAATATTACTGTTATTAATTGTGTACCCTAAGGACAACAAGGAGGGAACACAAGGATGACGCAAACACAAGCTGATTATTTTCATAATATAGTATCGACTCAAGAACAGCTTACTCGTGAGGGGGTTAATTATTGGTCTCTATACTCCAATTTTACCACCTGGCAATTTTGGACAATCCTGGCTATGCTTATAATCCCACTCATTCTAGTATACAGATTTATTGATCGGACAAGGATTTACCAAATCGCATTTTATGGATTCGCCACTCATGTGCTATTTGCTTATACAGATGTATTCGGCATCCGTTACGGGTTATGGGGATACCCATATCAGGTAATACCGTTTCTGCCCAGTGTTTCATTAGATGCTGCGCTGATCCCGGTAGCGATCATGTTCGTCTATCAATGGACCCTTAAGCGAGGGAAAAACTTTCACCTGTATGCCGTCTTAACTGCACTGGCATTTGGGTTTGGTTTCAAACCATTACTGGTCATGTTCGGTTTGTTCGAAAAATACAAGTGGGTAAATTACTTTATCATCTTCCTTATTTATATAACCCTGTATGAGGCGGCCTACCTGCTAACCTCCTTATTTTCGAAAATGAAAACCTCTAATCCGAAGGGGCAGGGCAGACAGGATTACAGGGTTAAGATGAACGATGTGAACCTCAAGCTGCCAGGCAGGAAGAGAAGCAAGGTTACGTAAATAGCTTGAAGGAATAGGCATGCCGGCGGCGTGCCTTTTTTTGCGTGAAGGGCGCAATCATTTGCGTGAAACGGGTACATTTTTTGCGCTTTGTTGTAATCTCCAGGTGCTAAGATATGCATAGGAACGATTACACTAGGAGGATGTATCATGTCAAATCAAGGGAAAATAATTGTTGGAGGTATCTTACTCGCCTTATTGACCATTAGATGCTTTTACTGGTTTTATTCACCGATCGCTTATGAAATGTTCGCGTTATTCTTAGGATATACCGCCTGCGTTTATTTGGGGGCTGCTTTAGCAGATTCGCGAATCCAATGGATTTCTGTTGAGTTTGGAATGTCTCTTCTGTTTTTTACGATGGCAGCCATGGGACTATTGGTTTCCCCAATGTGGATTGGAATCGGATTTGCCTTGCACGGAATATGGGATATGCTGCACCATCCGAAAGTGATCAAGACCAAGGTAATCCACTGGTTTCCGCCTCTCTGTGCGATCTTTGACGTTACCGTGGCCGCATATATTTTTATCTTTTTTTAATTTACTTGGACATAAAGCACTCCGCACCAAACTGAGATGAAACGAAGCCTGCGGGGTTCCCGACAGCAACCAATTCATTCCAGGTGCGGTTTGACTTTACCGGGAAATCATGGTTGTATAATACGTAAAAAAGTGTTTCGGGAGGGGAACCGAATGACTGGGAAATGGACGAAGCCGGAAGCGATGATTTTCGATCTCGACGGCACGTTGTTTCAAACGGAAACGTTGCTGCTGCCGGCGTATTATGCCACCTTTGATCAGCTGCGGAAGGAAGGCCTGTTTCAAGGAGAGACGCCGCCGGAGAAGCATATTCTCGGCGCGCTGGGAATGCTGCTGGAGCATATATGGCAGCAGGTGATGCCGGATTACGGTGCCGAGGTGCATCGACGGGCGGACGAGCTTCTGTTGAACTTCCAGCTCGAGGGGATGGCCCGCAAGGAAGGGAAGTTATATGACGGTGTGGCCCGTACGCTGCAGACTGCGCGGGAGCAGGGCATCAAGCTGTTTATAGCCAGTAATGGGCTTGAAGCATACGTTAAGGGAGTTATCCGCATGCATGGCCTCGAGCCGTTGTTCGAGAAGGATGGGTTGTATAACGCGGGAGAGTACCAAACACGCTCCAAGAATGATCTGGTTCGCCTGTTGCTCGAACGGCATCAGCTGAAGTCGGCCTGGATGGTTGGCGACCGCTCGTCCGATGTGGAGGCAGGTCATGCCAACGGCTTGAAGGTGGTCGGCTGCGATTACGCCGGCTTCCGTAAAGAAGGAGAGCTCGACGATGCGGATGTGGTCATTAACCGGTTTGAGGATCTGTTAACGCTGATACAATAATAACGAAACCCCTTGCTTAGGCCATAAAGGCCGGCAGGGGGTTTGTTGTAGGTAAAGGTTACTCCTTTTTCTCTTCGGCCGGCTTCTTCTGCTTTAGCAGCCAGAGCGCATACTCCAGCGGGCGTGTAATCGCTCTCCGGTACGTTTCCGTTTCTCCGATCCGGTAGAATACTTCCCGCGACGGCTTCGGATTCACTTCCAGGAGCCACACATGGCCCTTCGGGTCAACCGCCAGATCGATGCCGACCTCGCATAGACGTCCGAACTTCTCTTCCAAATGCTTCACGACATTCAAGCCGAGAGTATACGCGCTTTGTTTGATTTGGTCTACCTTTGCCTGCGAGCCGAATCTCCGTTTCAGCAAGGTTTCCATCGGTGTCGCCGAGCCTCCGCCATGAAGGTTGGACGTCACGGAGCGCTTCGGTCCGACCCGTCCGGCACAGCCGGTAACCTGCCACACCCCGGTGCTGTCCTTCTGAACGAGCATCCGAAAGTCGTGAACGCGTCCGTCCTTCAGCTGGAGGGGAATCCCCTGCTGTAAAATGTACCGATGGCCCAGCTTCCAGCCGGTAACCCGGCTCGTAATTTGCTCAGGCGTGACCTTCTGCGGAAGGAGAATGCGCCGATTCGGGTCACGCCCCTGAAGCAAACAGTGTTCGCCGCCTGGAAGACGCTGCAGACGAAGGATGCCCCGCCCTCCGGTGCCGTTCATCGGTTTCATGTAGACGATTGAGTGCTTCTTCACGAAATTCGCAATGCTTTTCGCGTCCTCGAATTTCTCCGTATCCGGCATATGCGGCTTGATTTGGTCGTGCTCGGACAAAATCCGATGCATCGTCCATTTGTTGGCCATCGGTCGGCTAATGTAGCGAAGCTTCGTATGCCGCTCCCGGAAGGCCTTCAGCTTTCGGTAATTGCTCACCCCGTGATAGCGCGCACGGTCATAAATGATGGGTGGGAACGAAGTCCACTTGCGTTCCCACTTACCCTTCTCCGGATTATACGACAGCGCATGAATGCGAGGTCCTTTGCTCTCATGTACGTCGTCCGGCGTGAAGACGAGCACCTCCAGCCCAAGCTTGCGTCCGTTGACACAGAGCTTGCGGAAGAAGGAAAGCTCCTCCAGCTTTTTTCCTTGCATATACATCGCTAATACACCAACTTGGTAAAGGGGCATGCTGTCGTCACCTGCTTGCATTACGTTTTGTTGTAATCCGTGTCCTACCCGGTTTGGCTGCAGTGCGGACTTTTTTCCTGCGGGATAGAAAGGCGCTGTAAAGAATCAAATTTTCAAGTGATTTCTTGCGGATATGGGGTTCGTCGAATTTCATCGGCTTGGAGTTGGCTTCGAAGAACCATAAGCGGCCGTCCGTATCTACGCCAAGATCCATAGACATTTCTCCCAGGACGCTTCCGCTGGCCTTCTCAATCTGCTTCGCAATCAGAAGGGCAGACCTTCTGGCGCTGACGATAATTCGCTTGCTGCCTGCCGCACCGAAGGTGGAGGCAAGCAGCTTTGCCGGATCGTCGATCGAGCCGCCTCTCGGCACATGGGTGGTGATGCTGGATTTTCCCGCCAGTCTGGCGCCTACGCCCGCAATGCTCCACAAGCCTTTGCCGTTCTTCTGCACCAGCACGCGGAGATCGAAAGGGCGCTGCCTGTAGCTCGACAGATCGATCCCTTGCTGCATGATGTATTCCTTGGAGTCCACAAGCTCACGAACCTGGGACCACAGCTGAGTCGGCGTCGTATACCTGGAGATGTGGCTCTTGGTTTTTTCCTGAATGCTCAGCTCATATAAGGGGGTGCCGGCAGCTCCGGGCTTTAGGCTCACCTTCATGATTCCCTTCCCGGCTTTGCCTCGAATCGGCTTCAAATACAGGGAGGAATGCTTCTGGAGCAGCTTATCCAGCTCTTCGCTTGAGGTCAGTTTGTGTGTAACCGGAATAAAGCCCTTCGTGGTGCCGGATTTCGACAGCCACTCAAACAAATTCCATTTATTGAAGAAGGACGGGTTGAAGAAATGAATCTGTCCGTGGCGCAAGCAGGTTTGGATTACCTGCTGCACCTCGGGAAGCAGCTCGAATTTGCGGAAGGGGATCCGGTTATAAATGACATGCGGGATCGGCTGCTCCCCCTTCTTCCAGCGTTTCGCCGCAAAATCATACGTGTAGCCTACGGCGGAGCTCCCGGTAAGTTTAAAATCCTGAACGGTCATCACATAAACCTTCACCTGATGCTCCAGACCAGCCCGGATTAAATCGATAAAGTTTTCCTGATTTCCTCGAAAAATTCTCTTGTCATCCGAGTAAGTGAGAATGGCCAGCGTAGGCCGCTGCGGCTTCTGCTGTGTGCTCGCGTCCACTCACGAATCCCTCCTTGCCCGAAATCGGCTCAAGTAGAGACAGTAGTCATAAATGTACTGCAGCGAGGCTCTGCCTTGTTCCTTGAGCGCCGGGTGTTTAAAGATCGACCGGCCGGGCTTGGAGTTGGCCTCGAACATCCATACCCTCTCGTTCTGATCGATGCCGATGTCGAAGCCGAGCTCTCCCAGCGTATGGCGATGATTTTTCTCTACAGCCTCCGCAAGCTTGATGGCTGCATCCTTGGCCGTTTGCAGCACACTATCTCCACGTGCACCATAGACCTGACGCATCACCTGCTCGGGGGTCATCAGCTGGCCTCCGGTTCGAACATGGGTTGTTACGCTGCCTTTACCCGCCTTTTTGGCGCCGATCGCTGCAACGATCCATTGGTCGTTCGAATTTTTGGTCATATGGAAGCGGAAGTCAATCGGACAGTTGTCAATCTCGATCAAGCGGATGCCTTGCTGCGCCACATAATGGTTTAAGCGGCCGTTTTGGCGGGTCAGCAGGTTCATCAGACCGTCGAATTTGGCGAAGCGAAGCAGCACATTGCGGCCGCTGCGGCGGAAACGGGCATAGTACCCGCGTTTCGGATTGTACGTCAGCCGGTATATGCCGATGCCGAGACTTCCTCCGGTCGGTTTTAAATAAATGAACTTATGCTTCTCGAGCATTTCTCTAATATCTGACGCGGAGGGATTGATTCGGGAATCCGGCACATGCTTGTATGCATCGGTGCCCTCTAACAGGTTGTAGACATCCCACTTGTCGAAAAAGCTCCAGTTAAACAGCGGAATGCCGCGCCGGATAAAACGGTTTTTGAAGGCGTTCATCGAAGCGAGCTTCTCCGCCTTCCGGCTTGGGAGCCGGTTGTATACCACGTCCGGCAGCGGAACCACCTTGCGGACCCAGCCTCCCTCGGAGCGAGGAATGGTTGCTGTTACCGTGCCTTGGTTCCAATTCACTTGGTTCGGGGAAAAGGCAAAGTAATATGCCTTATCTGAGCCGACACGCATGAATTGGCGGATGAATTCGGTGCGGGAGCCGAAGGGAGCGGTGCTGCTGCTCGAGACGCTGGTCAGAATGCCGATGAGCGGTCCGATCTCGAGCTCTTTGCCGCCGCCGCTGCTTTGGATGAGTGTGCTGCCGAGACGCGGGATATGAAGCTGCTTATATAAAGTCGCCGGCAAATACAGATGCTTGCCGGTTTTCTTGAGCAGTCTCAGACCAAGCTCAAGGCTTTTGCTGCCAAGCCGTAATGTCACGCTTCTCGTTTTGGCCAGTTTGAGGGCGCTGGCAAGCTCACTTGTCAAGAAGACCGCTCGCTCCTGCCGCTGGGTGACGTGAATCGTGCAGGTTGTCAAACTCATGATAAACCTCCTTAGCGCTCCGTGTGCGAAGCGTTCTTCGTAAGGAATCGCGGCCTTGCCTAAGGCCGGCTCATCCGTTGCTGCCGCTCGAGCGTAGCCTTATTTCACCGCTCTCGCGATTGTCCAAAACGTCTGAGTTTATGATCTTCGGGAATCGCTGTTTGCGTCAGTAAATACTTGGCATACCGAATGGGATTTTCCAGCGCACGGTTACGCGCCTTATCGTCCTGTAAATAAGTAAAGATGGAGCGGCCGGGTTTGGAGTTCACTTCCAGTATCCAAATATAACCATCGAGATCGACACCAAAGTCGATGCCGAGCTCGACGAGCCGCCCGTGACAGGATTCGAGCACATCCGGGATGAGCTCGGATAGCCGCGTCAGCTCCTTCTGGAGCTGACGCGCCTTCTCCGGCCCGAACACGCGGGCCAGGAAAGGCCCGGCGGCCTCCGCTTTGCCGCCGCCGTGCAGGTTCGAGGTCAGGCTGCCGCCCTGACCTTGGCGGACGGCCATGCCGGTCAGCCGCCAGCGGCCGGCGCCGTCCTTCTGCACCAGCGAGCGTACGTCGTACGCATCGCCGCCGGCATCGTGCAGCCGCAGGTACGGCTGCACGAGATAGCTGCGCCGCCCCGTGAAGCGGCGCAGCCAGCGCAGCAGCGCGGCGGCGTCGCCGAAGCCGTGCGCGATGCGCCGGTTGCGCGTGTCGCGGCCGCGCACAGAGAAGGCCGCCTCGGCCGTATTCTCCGTGACGGCGTCAGCGCTGACGCGGGCCATCCCGGCGCTTTCGCGGCGCACGAGCAGCACGCCGCGTCCCTGCGAGCCGCCCTGTGGCTTCAGCACGATTGCGTCGCGGCGTTTCAGCCACTCCAGCATCGTGCGGCTGCTGCGCAGCTCCTCCGTGGGCGGAAGGAAGGGACGGAGCCGTTCCTCCCGCTGGAGAAGCTGCTGCACCTCCCACTTGCCCTTGAGGCCGTAGCCGAGCAGCCGGACCGGCTGCTGTTCCAGCAGGCGGCGCAGAGCCGTACGGTAATTGGCATATTCCTTGCGGGTGGAGAAGAAGCATCGGTCGTACACCGCATCCGGCAGAGGAAACCACTGGCTGACCCATTGCTTCAGCGACGGTTCATAAACGTAACCGGTGACTCGGGAGAGAGACCAATCGATGCCCTCCGGCGAGAAAACAAACACGGTCAGCCCATAGCGCCGACCGCATACAATCAAGCGGCGGTAGAACCCGCGGTTCGTAAAAGGGACGTCTCCTTCGGTACGTGTCGTCATGATGCCCAAGGTGCGTCCGGTCGTTCGCTCCAGCATGGTAATCATCATGCGTTTCACCTTCCTGCTTTGGCAGTTGCCGCGGCCTGGGAAGGCAGAAGCATCCCCCTTGGCCCCGGTCTTTGATTAGAATTTCGCCGCATGGCGAGCATACTGTACGACCGTCTTCACGGACGGGCGGATCTTTCGCTCCGCATTCAGCGGGGTGTTGTCATCCTTCGACGGCTTCGAATTCACCTCGAGCAGCCACACCCGCCCGGAGGTATCCAAGGCGAGGTCGACCCCCAGCTCGGCAAAATGTCCCTCCACCTGCGTCTCAATGCCCTTCGCAATCTGCAGGGCGGCGCGCTTCAGCCTGGCTGCCCCTGCAGCGGAGGCACCGGCGCGGGCCAGGGCCTCCCTGACGGTGCAGAGCGTTCCGCCCCGGGCCAGGTTGGAGACGAACTGGTGGTTGCCTGCAATCCGTCCGACGATGGAGGTGACGGTCCATGATCCGGTGTCATCCCGCTGCACGAGCGCCCGGAAATCGATGGGGCGGCCGCCCGCCTGAATCAGGTTCAGGCCTTGCTGGATCTGGTGCCGCCCGGTCTTCACCTTGCCCGAGATGGCCGAGTACAGCTGAGTCAGGCTGCGGTACACCTGCTTTCGGGTGCCGTTCAGGCCGGTGAAATGGGCGACATACGTTCCGCCCTCGGAGCGGCGGATGCGAATGATGCCTTTACCCAAGCTGCCCGTTATAGGCTTAAGAAAGACGGAGGCGTATTTGCTGCACATGGATTTCAGCATGGCAAAATTACGAAGCAGATGGGATTCCGGCAAGTACGTCTGGAGTCCGGCTTCCTTGCGCAGCGCATCGAAGACCTCGCTTTTATTGAGATATTTCTCATTAAACATGATGGTGCGGTGCTTGCTTCGGGCCTGGCTTACAAACTGCTGGACGTGGGGGTAATTTTCGTAGCGGCGAGAGGTAAGACGATTGTACAGTATATGGGGTACAGGAAAGGTAGAGCGAATCCAGCGGCCGGCGTAATGCCAGCCCTTGACGGTATCGCCTGCCGTCTTCAGGTCCTCCGGTGTGCAGAAGAAGACGGCGGCACCGTAGGTCTTGCATGCTTCCGTCATTTCGTGGCAGAAGGCGGTCGTTGTACCGAACAGCTTATCACCCGCACTGGCGTTGGCACGGCTGACCATGACTCCGATTAACGGTCCCAGATGAAGGGAACCCGAGGCGGATTTATATTGCAGACACAAGGAATCGCCGTGTTTCACGCCCCATTTGGCAGCGAGGGTGTCACTCAGTCGCAGCATTCCCGCTTGAGTGACAGGGATGACCTTTACCTCTTGTTTGGCGGACCCAAAGCAAAGGGAGACGGATGGGTTCTGCGAAAGCTTCCATTTCTTCACGAGAGAATCGCTGAGCATAACAACGGAGCCGTCCGGTGAAAGGCTGGCGCTGACATGAATCTTTACCTTCGTTCTTTTCATTGCGGACCTCCTTCCCAGCACAACATACATCTACCAAGTAACGAGCTACTGTCATCATATGAGGGCATCTACACCTTGGTGAATGGACCATGCCGAAAAGTACAGCGTTCGTAGGCCCGATGGGAAGGTGCTGCGGCAGGCTGTCCGGCGTCGCCGGAGGGTGGGAAACAACAAAAAAAGCCGGCGTTTATACACCGGCTTCTCGTAAATTATAGGCTCTGACCCAGGCAATCACATCCGCTACATACGCAGCGGTATGCTTTGCCTTTGCGCGTACCTCCGGATGGGCGCCGGCCATAGCGAAGCTGTGCGGCGTCTCGGAGAACATCGCGAGATCGTTGAACGAATCTCCGATGCATACGGTCTCCTCCGGCAGGACATCGAGCTTCTTCAGCAGCGCATGCAGGCCGGTGCCCTTCGAAACGCCCCGCGGCATAACATCCATGCAGTCGATATCGGAAATGTAGGCGTCAATCCGCTCGCCATACTGCTCGAGCAGCTTTCCCTGCAAGCTCCGAAGACGCTCCACATCGCCGAAAAAGGACATTTTGCCGCACATCACCTCGCGTCCCAGGAGCTCCCTCGCATGGGGGATCTCGTGAAAAGGCGCCATCAGCCTTGCTCCGATGATGCGGGCATGCTCATTCATCCGCTCGACGAAGTAGCTGTCCGGTCCGCAGAGCATGGTCAGGAAGGGCATGCCCTCCGCAGCTCCGGCCAGCTCCAGGAGAAGCTCCCGCTCGAAGGCGTGATGCGAAAGCAGCGTCCCGTCCGAGGTGTGGACATAGGCTCCGTTTTGGGAAATGGAATGAACCCTCCGGTCGATTTCCTTCATGACCGCATCGATTTCGGGATACATGCGGCCGGAGGCGAAGGCTACGGCAACACCCTCCTCCAACATAGCTTGAAGGCCCTTCACATCCTCCTCCCGGATCGAGGAATGATGATGGATCAAGGTACCGTCCAAATCGCTGACAATCAATTTAATCATAAGTGCTACTCTCCTTCTTCTGCGGCGACGATCAGATGAATGCCGTGCTTGTCCAGCAGCTCGGCGAATCGTTCTTCCGGACGCCGGTCCGTGATGATGATATCAATTTGCTCAAGACCTGCAACCCGGTAAAAGGTACGCTGCCCGAACTTCGAATGATCCGCGAGAACAATTACCTGATCCGCCCGCTCGACCATTTCACGATGGACATGGCCTTCGTCCTCATAGGGATTAGAGAGACCTTCGGCGGACAAGGCGGCGGTGCCGAGCAGAAGCTTATCCGCATGATAATCGCGCAGCATATCGATCGTTCTTGAGCCGGCGATGAAGCGGTGCTTGGGATGTACGACACCGCCGAGCAAATGCACGGTAATGCCGTTCCTCGCCGACAGCGTACCGGCAATGTCCATCGAATTGGTTACGACAACGTGCTGCGACGTTCTCAGGCACTCCGCCGCCTGAAGCACGGTCGTAGAAGCTTCCATGAACAAATAGTCTCCCTCATGGACCAAGGAGGCGGCATATTCGCCGATGGCGTGCTTGCCGGTGCTTTCCAGGTGTAGCCTTGTATGATAATCCACGACATCCTTCATCAAGGTGGGGAGAATCGCGCCGCCGCGAGTTCGCAGGATGCGGCCCTGCTCTTCCAGCTTGACAATATCCCGCCTGGCGGTATCCCGCGATACCTCGAACAGCTCGCAAATCTCATCCGTGCTGATGCGGCCCTTTTGCTGCAGGTGCTGCAAAATACCGATAAACCGTTCTTCTTGATACATGGCGCTCACCTCAGATAACTTGGTGTTCTTTTCTTCATTCTAAGTGAAGGTGATGCATGAAGGCAAGTGTTTTTAAGTAAATATAAGTATTTATGCGTGATTATAAGTGATATTTCGGTGGGGTAGGCTTGACACACCCAATATGTTACAATGCTTTATAGCATTTCTTCGACAAAGGAGTCGACAACATTTGACGGAAACCGTACCTCCCCCTGCAAAAAAGAAATCACTCCCCAAGCTCCATGAGCTGGATATCGTGAGAGCGATTGCCATCTTAGCGGTGGTAGCGATTCATGCCACCTCGGAGGCTACCGTGGAGCTTCCGGTCGGCAGTACGGCGCAGGCGGTCTACTTAGCAGTAAACAAGCTGTGCAACTTTGCCGTACCCGTTTTTATTTTATTAAGCGGCGTCGTCTTGTTCTATCGCTACTCGAACGATTGGGGCGCCAAGCAGGGAGTCACCTTTTACCTCAGAAGAGTAAAGCAGGTCGTTATTCCCTATCTCGTCTGGTCCTTGTTTTATTACCTGTACAACCAATGGATTTTTTCCAGGAACACTCTGCATTTCGACTGGCGCGCCTTTCTGGATTTACTGCCGTGGGCGGATGCCTCGTATCACTTGTATTTCATGACGATTATCGTGCAGTTTTACCTATTGTTCCCGCTGTTGATGACCCTGTGCCGGAAATGGGCTTGGTTTCGCCGAAGTCTGTTTTTGTTCGGGCTGCTTGTTCAAGCCGCCTTCTATTGCTACAACCGGTATGTGTCGCCTGTAGAGCATGTCCCTTCGCTGGCTGTGACGTATTTCGCGGTATTTGCGGTAGGCGGGCAGATCGGGCTGTATTACCAGCCGTTCATCGAATGGCTGCGGAAGCACATCAGCTGGGTGCTGCCGCTATCGTTGATCATCGGTGCATCGTTCGCCGGGTCCATTCTAATGGAGCAATACAAGCTAGTCCGGTTAAACGGCGTCTGGTATGAAGTCATGTTTCACTCGTATGCGATCTTTGTGGCGATGAGCTTCATCTGGTTCGGGAGAGGGCTGTTGAACAAGTGGAAAAGCGCTGCGCAATGGCTCATCCGGCTCGGAGCGGTCTCCTTCGGTATTTATTTGGTGCATCCGGCGGTCCTTACGTATTGGCATACCCGGGTGGAGCGGGCGACCGGCGACATTCTGCTATACCATGCGTATACACTCGGAGGCTTTGCCGCGACCTTGTTTGTCCCTTGGATTCTGGTCGCTGCCTACGGCAAATTCATGTCTCTTTGGAGAAAGAAAACGAAGCCGCAGCCGGCAAAAGCGTAGCCTGTCTTTTTTTCGGTGATAATCCGTCCCCGTGCCTCATAGAATGAAGCGTACAAGTTGTTCTGGGGAGGGGAGACAAGGACCGATGAAAGGGATACGTAATCTCGTTTATATGGGCTTAACTCTAGGAATGGTTATCTTTGCCGTTCCGCGGTTAAGTTTAAGCGACGGCTTGGCGCCCGAGTCGGTGTTCGGCTTCGTTTGGCTTGCGATGGCGCTCTTGATCGTAGCTGCGCATCTTCACGAGCTGCTGGGCGTGGAGGAGGAGACTCGCCGGGAGCTGCTGAAGGTGAAGAAGATGAAACGATGGCAGCTGGAGCAAATGCTGCAGGGCCGCAGGAAGGTTATGCAGTTCAAAAAATAAATGGCCTGGGTATGAAAAAGCCTGCTTGCTTTCCCTAAGGAGAGCGGGCAGGCTTTTCGGCATGACAGGAAACTACCACAGCAGACTGACGGCGAGGAGATTAAACAGAGCGAGCGGCAAAACCACATTGTTATAATAGGGATTGAATCCCGGAGACCCGAAGCCTCCGTATGGCCCAAAGCCGCCAAAGGGAATGAAGGCGCGGCTGTGTCCCGGCATGATTTGGAGGTAGATGTAATCGCTGTCGATGTGCACGATATAGCCGTCATGCGTTTGGCCGTGTACCGTTTGGACACGGACAGGGCGGTTCATGTGCTGGCTGCAAATGGAATGGAGGCGCTCCCTGCACTTTTTCATAGCACCTGCCGTCTCGGGGTCCAACTGGTAAATCGGCTGTAAAGCGCCGGCTCCGGCAGCGGCTCCGACCGGCTGTAACGGATTCATGGACATGTGTTCTCACTCCTTCGCATTATGTAAGCACAAATGGCTATTTCCATCCTATGCAGCACAAAACAGGTATAGAGCTGTCAGTCTATTCATTTTTTGTAAAATCGCCTATAATGGGTAATACAGAGTATGACAGATCAATGGGGGAGAGGTATAACAGATGGAGGTTTCCGGTGTACCTGAGGCGGCGACGAAGCACGAGCAGATCATTAAATATATAGAAAGCTTAAAGATCGGCACCAAAATCTCCGTCCGCAAAATCGCCGAACAGCTGGATGTCAGCGAGGGTACGGCATACCGTGCTATTAAAGAGGCGGATACGATCGGGCTTGTGGCCACTAAGGAGCGGGTCGGAACCGTACGGGTTGAGAAGAAGCTGCGCGACCAGCTGGATAAGCTTACCTTCGCGGAGGTCGTCAATATGGTGGACGGCGAAGTGCTGGGCGGGAGCGGCGGTTTGAACAAAACGCTGCATAAGTTCGTTATCGGCGCGATGGAGCAGGAAGCGATGATGCGCTATATCGATCCGGGCAGCCTGTTAATTGTAGGTAACCGCTATAAAGCGCATGTACGTGCGCTGGAGCAGGGGGCCGGCGTACTGATTACCGGGGGCTTCGGCACATCGGAGGAGGTCAAGCAGCTGGCGGACCAGCTGGAGCTTCCGATCATATCAAGCAGCTATGATACGTTTACCGTCGCCTCGATGATTAACCGGGCCATCTATGACCGGCTGATCAAGAAGAAGATTTTGCTGATTGAGGATATTATCCCGAAAGGGATGCAGGTGTTCGTGCTTAAGGGGAATCAGACGCTGAGGGACTGGCAGCGGCTGCATGAAGAGACGGGACACAGCCGTTTCCCTGTAGTGGATGAATGGAACCGGGTCATCGGAATGATTACGTCCAAGGACTTCATCGGTGCGGAGCCGCAGCAGACGATCGACAAGCTGATGACGCGGAGCCCTGTCACGGCTGCGCCGAGCACCTCGGTTGCTTCGGCGGCTCACATGATGGTGTGGGAGGGCATCGAGCTGCTGCCGATCATCGACCTTGGCCGTAGGGTAGTAGGCGTGATCAGCCGCAAGGATGTGTTGAAGGCGATGCAGCACACCCAGCGCCAGCCGCAGCACGGGGAGACATTCGAGGACCTGATTTGGTCCGGCTTTCAGGAGGGCAAGGACAAGAACGGCCAGCTCGTCTTCCGCGGCTCGATTACGCCGCAGATGACGAACCGGCTCGGTACCGTGTCCGAAGGGGTGCTGACCGTGCTTATGTCGCAAGCGGCTTACCACGCCGTGCTTGACGTGAAGAAGGGCGATCTCGTGATGGACAATATGTCCTCGTACTTTGTCAAGCCGGTTCAAATCGACAGTGAAATTGAAATTCGTCCGAAGATGATTGAAGTCAGCCGCAAGTTCGGGAAAATCGACGTGGAAATTTATCACGGCAGCGCGCTTGTCGCCAAAGCGATGTTAACCGCTCAGGTCATTGAGCAGGGGTAGCCGTATAAAGCTCCTCTCTGACTCCCCCCAGCAGTGGCGTTCGTTCCCCGGTATAGAATAAATGAAGCTCGTGCATCGCACGGGTGCAAACGGTATAGAAAAGCTTGCGCTCGCTTTCTCTGCCGTATTGCTTTGCCGAGGCGTCAAATACGATGACGGCGTCGAATTCCACACCTTTGGCCAAGTAAGAAGGAATCACGAGCACACCCGCCTCATAGGAGGTCGTTTCCTTGCAGATCAAGGCAAGACCTTCCAGATGCCTGCTGAGCGCCCGGTGGGCTTCCTCGCTTTCCTCCGCCGTTTTGCAAATGACCGCAATCGTAGGATGCCCGGCCGACTTCAACTGTCGGAGACGATCCCCAATGCCTTTTACCAAATCGATAGGGTCTGCAGCCTTCGTCAGAGTCGGCTTGGGACCTTCCCGATGAAACGGCTCTATGAGAGCCCCAGCCGGAAGCAAAGGCTTCGTAAACTCGACAATCTGACGGGTCGAGCGGTATGTCCGCGTTAGGATCATCGTTTCGGTTTGCTCGGAGCCATACAGCTCCGGCAGGAACTCCAGGCTGCTGCCGCCCGAGGTATGGGCGTAGATCGCTTGATTGAAGTCTCCAAGCACGGTCATTTTACTTCTGGGAAACAAGCCCTTCAGGTAATGGTATTGAAACGGCGAATAGTCCTGCCCCTCATCGACGAACACATGGCGAATCCCCGTATTCACTTGAGTGCCCTCCAGGCGCTCGCGGAGGTATAAGTACGGGGTGGCGTCCTCATAGGCGAGATAGCCTTGATCCAGGTGCTCACATGTTTGGCTGCAGATGTCCGCCCATTGCTTCGGCAGGGAGGAAGCTACGCATGCTGCCGCTACCTTCGGATCGGTGAAGAACTGTCTGTAGGCCGACGGCGCGTCAAGGAAACCCAAGCGCTTGATTTCCGCACGAACCGGCTCCATCTGCTCCCGAACCAACATCGTGGCGAGAATATGCTTCTCCCGATCGAAATCATCGAACGTATCCTCCGAAGGAAGCTTCTTGCGCTGCAGCTCCTGGTAGGCCTTTAAGTAAGCCTCGGTATCCAGCAAGTCTATCTCGTCCTCAACCCAGGGCTTTAAGCGCTCCGCGCGGGCGATTGGAATCAGCTCCTTCAGCAAGGCATCCCGGAGCAGCCTTAGACGATTCGGGATGGGCAGCCCTTGATCCAGCTCGTAGAACCGCTTCTGCAGACTTTGTGCGGAGAACAGCACGTCCTCGCGAAACCGGATATCCTGAAACGGAAGGCCTTGCCGGCCTAAGGTAGCCACATAAGCATCCAAAGCGTGCAGGTAATCGGTTGAGGCTTTGAACCGAATGCCCTCAAGCCGCGCCGCGTAGCCGGGCTCGTGCATGGAAGTCAAGGTGTATTCCATTTGAGCTGCGGGTTCCTCCAGATTGAACTCATGCCCTAGCCGGTGCTCCAGATATTCCTGAAACGTCGTTTGCTGCATGTTCTCCTCGCCCAGCTCGGGGAGCACGGTGGAAACATAGCTGTTGAACATGGAGTTTGGCGAGAAGAGAACGATCTGATCGGCCCTCAGCGTTTCACGAAACCGATAGAGCAAGTAGGCGACCCGCTGCAGGGCGGCAGACGTCTTTCCGCTTCCGGCTGCTCCCTGAACGACAAGCAATCGGCTGCCTACGTTGCGGATGAGCCGGTTTTGCTCCTTCTGGATCGTAGCCACGATGCTTCGCATCTGCGGGTCGGCCTGCTTGCCCAGCACCTCCTGAAGCAGCTCGTCGCCGATGGTCACACTGGTATCGAACAGGCTGCGGAGCTCGTTGTCGCGAATGATGAATTGACGCTTCAGCTCCATGCTGCCTGTGATGGTGCCGCCGGGAGTATCGTATTGTGCCGGGCCCGGAGGATAATCGTAATACAAGCTGGAGACCGGGGCGCGCCAGTCGTAGATGAGAAACTGATCTCCTTCCTGATTGAGCAGCGAGCCCACGCCGACATAAATAGCCTCGCTTCGCGGCTCTCCGTCTTCCTGAAAGTCGATGCGCCCAAAATATGGCGATTGCAGAAGCCGCTTGAGTTTTTTTAGCTGCGCCTGCTGCTGCCGGTGCGCCCGTTCACGGTCCGAGATGACCTCCGCCTGCTGCTTCAGGCTTGCCATCGTTTCGACCATTTCCTCGAGACCCTCGACGTTCACTGTTACATCATCCCAGAAATGCTTGCGGAAGCCGACAATGTCTTCTCTTATGCCACTGATTTGCTCCTGCAGCGTTTCGGCCCGCTCCTTAATTTCTTGTCTCACGGCAGTAATGCGATGCTGCTCCTCAACCCATGCTTGCTCTGATACGCGACTCATAGCACAGCTCCTTTTCATGAAAGATTTTTGTGAAGAGGGGTTTGACAACAGGGTTTCGATGTGTTATGATAATATTGAGGAAAACTGATTTTGTTAATCTTTCTTAAAAATGGAATCGAGATCAATGATATCATTAAATTATATCGATTGCAATAGGAAACGGAGCCCCTAGGGAGGACTCCGTTTTTTTGTGTTAAGGCGAGCGCCTTTTCGGCGTTAATGGTCATGGAACGCAGGCAATTTACCGGGATGCATACGAATAAAGACCCCGGGGGGACGTTATTCCCTCGAAATAGCGGGTAACTGGCAATAGCGTCCAAGCGGGACGTTAACGGCGATGAAACGCCAGCAAAGCCTGTATTCACGAGGAAATAGCGACCCTGGGGGACGTTATTCCTTCGAAATAGCCGGTAATTGGCAGAATAGCGTCCCCGCGGGACGTTAACGGCGATGAAACGCCGACAAAGACTGTATTCACGAGGAAATAGCGACCCTGGGGGACGTTATTCCTTCGAAATAGCCGGTAACGGGCAGAATAGCGTCCCCTCGGGACGTTACACAAAGAAAGGCCGACAACGCCGGGCATTCTCTAAACGAAAAAGAACCGCGCAGGCTGATGCCTGACGGTTCCCCGATCCTACCGGTTAAATAAAGAGTGGTTCCGAATTCCGACGAAGAAGTTGAACGCGCCCAAGATAAAGCAAACCACACCGAAAATGCGCCGTGTTACCGAATCCGTAAAGAAGAACAGCTGGCTGACGGCAATGATGACAAGCATCAGGCCCATGGCGATGTTCATCCGGGAGGAATAAATGCCGCGAAGCTTCGGGTCCTGCTCCCGGCGGTACCGAAGGCTGTAGTATACAGTGAAGATCAGGCTGACAAGAATCAAGGTGCTGAGCACCGCTTGAATGATCAGCATTGGCTAATGCACTTCCTTTATGAGCTTGAATATAAGCGCACCTTACGAAGGCGCAGCTTTAACTCTACCCATAACGCGGAAAAAAAGCAATCCTGTCCCTGCGAATCATGACGAGGGGAGGCGCTTCCATTCTTTTGCCGTAACCCAAACGCGAAGCTCTGTACCGACCAGCAGCATGGTTTTGACGGTGACGATATAATCCTTCTCCATGACGCCTGAGAACGTCTTCTCCGTGAGGATTTCCTCGTACAAGTCCTTCGAGTCGACGAATGAGGAAATCTTCGTGCCGATCACGACCTTGCCGAACTCCTTATGAATACGGCGCTTCAGCTCGCTTTCCGTAACTTTATCTAAAGGAGGCTGCGGGCTGCTGGTGCTCACTTCGATAATATTCAGAAGATTAATCGTGGTCTGCTGATTTTTGGATTTGCGCAGTGTGGCCGTCTCCTCCATAAGCTTCTCGTTATCCGACAGCAGCTCCCGATTCTCCGTAATGATGAGATTCATGTTGTGGCTGTACACCGACATAAAAAATGCAGCCCCGATGATCATACCGGAAATGACGAGGCCGAAGGCGCGCAGGTAGGCGGTGAACAGGTCAAAGCGGGGCACCCTCATCCATTTGCGCCTCCCTTGCAGATCCACTGGATCAGCATCGTTCCTACATGAGCCCCTGTGAAAGCGCAGACGATGTACAAAATTTGCTTAATGGCAGGGGAGATATTGCCAAGTGCAAAATTGGTTTCAATCGCCCGAATCGGATCGATCGTGCCGCCGATCGCGGCGACCATAGCCCATATTTTAATCTGTTCGGCAACCAGGGACATCCGGTTGATCGGCGGATCCAGCGTCAGAACGGCACAAATGCCCGCCAGCATCGTTCCCCCCAGCACCACCCCGAACGCAACGAAAAAATCCAACAAACATCTGGATAAAAACATAACCATACGACTGCTCATCCTTTCCCGTATGACAAGCTTGGCTTGACCCATCCCTCTTGTCCTAATCTATGGCACACTTGTTCGCATTATGCTAAAATTAAGAGAAACATTTTTTTCTTTCGAGAAACGGAGGCGAAGCGATTGAGCGGGTTTGTCCATTTGCATGTACATAGCGAGTACAGCTTGCTCGACGGGGCGGCGCGGATCGACGATATGGTCGAACAGGCGGCGAAGCTCGGGATGAAGGCGCTGGCGCTTACCGATCACGGTGTGATGTACGGAGCGATTCCTTTCTATAAAGCGTGCAAGCAGCACGGAATTAAGCCTATCCTTGGGTGCGAGATGTATTTTACCGCCGGCTCGATCAAGCAGAAGGCCGCGAGACAGGAGCAGCCCATCTACCATTTGCTGCTGCTTGCCAAAAATTTGACGGGTTACCGTAACCTGATGAAGCTGGTATCGATCGCTCATCTGGAGGGCTTCCACTATAAGCCCCGCATCGACCTTGAGCATTTGGCCGCTTACTCCGAGGGCTTGATATGCACCAGCGCTTGTCTCGGCAGCGAGGTGTCCCAGCATCTTCTGCACGGGCGTTATGAGGAGGCGAAGGCGGCGGCACTCAGGTACCGCGGTATTTTCGGCGCGGACTTCTATCTTGAGCTGCAGGACCACGGCTTGCTGGAGCAAAGGAAAGTCATGCCCGAGATGCTGAAGCTGAGCCGCGAGACGGGCATCCAGCTGGTAGTAACGAACGACGTGCATTACGTGCGGGAGCCGGAGCACGCCGTGCAGGATATATTGATTTGCATTGGCACGGGGAAAACCGTTGAGGATCAGGACCGGCTTCGTTTCTCCACCAGCCAGCTCTATCTTAAGAGCGGGGAGGAGATGAGCCGTGCATTCGCTCATGTGCCGGAGGCGCTGGCCAATACAGCAGCCATTGCGGAGCAATGCGAGCTGGAGCTGGAGTTCGGCCGCTCGATCCTGCCCCAATTCGAGCCGATTCCCGAAGGACGGACAGCAGGCGAATACCTTGCTGAGCTGTGCCGCGTTGGCCTTCAGCAGCGCTACGGCTTGTCGCAAGAGTGGGAGGATGCAGGCTGGCGAAGAAGCATTGAGGATCGCTTGACTTATGAGCTTGGAGTTATCGAACGTATGGGGTACTCCGATTATTTTCTAATCGTGTGGGACTTCATCCGCTTTGCCAAAGAAAACGGCATCATGGTCGGCCCCGGCAGAGGTTCCTCTGCAGGAAGTCTCGTAGCCTATGTTCTCCGAATAACCGATGTGGATCCGATCCGTTACGAGCTGCTCTTCGAGCGCTTCCTAAATCCGGAGCGGGTCACGATGCCGGATATCGACATCGACTTCAGCGATCTTCGACGCGATGAGGTCATCGACTACGTTGTGAAGAAATACGGCCGCGACCGTGTGGCGCAGATCGTCACCTTCGGTACGATGGCGGCGAAGGCAGCGGTGCGCGATGTCGGCCGCGTGCTGAGCGTTCCCTATAATGAGGTGGACCGCGCGGCAAAGCTCATCCCGAATCAGCTCGGAATGACGCTCGCCGATGCGCTCAAAGTAAGTCCTGAGCTCAAATCGCTCGCCGAGAAGCATCCCAAGACCGGGGAGCTGCTGGAGCTGGCCATGAAGGTTGAAGGAATGCCGCGTCACGTCTCGACGCATGCCGCCGGCGTTGTGATCTCCCGTGAGCCGTTAACGCAGTATGTTCCCCTTCAGGAGGGTACGGAGCAGACGCCGCTAACCCAATACTCGATGGAGCATCTGGAATCGATCGGTTTGCTGAAGATGGATTTTCTCGGACTGCGGACGCTTTCGATCATTGAGCGCACGCTGGAATGGATCCGCGAGAGAACAGGGATAACGATCGATTGGACGAAGATTTCAATGAATGATCCTTTAACCTATGAGCTTCTGAGCCGCGGGGATACGACAGGGATCTTCCAGCTGGAATCTCCGGGTATGCGCCGTGTGCTGAAGGATCTTCGCCCCTCGCAGTTCGAGGACATTATCTCCGTCTTGGCTTTGTATCGGCCGGGACCAATGGAATTCATCCCCCAGTACATCCGGAGCAAGCACGGAGAGCAGGCGGTAGAGTACCCCCACCCGTCCATCGAGCCTTATCTGAAGGATACGTACGGCATCATCGTGTATCAGGAGCAGATCATGCAGATCGCTTCCGGCATGGCCGGCTTCCGGCTGGGAGAGGCGGATCTGCTGCGAAGAGCGGTCAGCAAGAAGAAGCGGGAGGTGCTCGATGAAGAGCGGGCCCACTTCGTTCGAGGCTGCTTAAGCCAAGGTCATACGGAGGATGCGGCCAACCGGGTGTATGATATGATCGTACGCTTCGCCGATTACGGCTTCCCGAAGGCGCATGCGACGGCGTACGGTGTGCTCGCCTTTCAGACGGCGTATCTGAAGGCGCATTATCCGGTGCCGTTCATGGCATCGATGCTTACGGCTGTGATGGGCAGCCACCATAAGGTGGCCGAATATGTGGACGAGTGCCGCCGGATGGGCATTGCCGTGCTGCCACCTGACGTGAACGAGAGCGGGATTGTGTTCACCCCTACGGGGGACTCCATTCGATTCGGTCTTGCGGCCATCAAAAATGTCGGTACGCATGCGATCGAATCCATCATCGCGCAGCGAAGCGAAGGTCCTTATGAGAGTCTGATCGACTTCTGCCGAAGAGTGGACCTGCGGGTTTGCAATAAGCGCGTTCTGGAATCGCTCATTCAAGGAGGCGCGACGGACTCGCTGCCGGGGCACCGGGCGCAGCAGCTTGCGATGCTGGAGGATGCGGTAGACGCCGCTGTGAAGTGGCGCAAGGAGCGGGAGGATCTGCAGCTGCATCTGTTCGGCTTCGTTGAGGAGGTCAACTGGGAGGTGGATTACCCGGAGATCGCTCCTTTCACGATGACGCAGCAGCTGGAGCTGGAGAAGGAGCTCTTGGGTCTGTACATCTCGGGCAGCCCGCTGGATGACTATGAAGCGGTGCTGCGCAGGCTCGAGGTCGATTATTTGCACCATTTGCAGGAATACCCGGACCACAGCGAAGTCAAGGTAGCCGGATTGGTGCTGTCGAACAAAACGATCGTGACCAAGAAGGGCCAGCCGATGGCCTTTATGGAGCTGGAGGACCGGGTTGGCAAGGCGGAGATCGTACTGTTCCCGGAGACCTGGAAGAAGTACGCCCCCCTCGTTCAGAAGGGGAAGCCGATTCTGGTGATGGCGAAGCTGCAGCTTGGTGACGAGGATTATAAGCTGCTTGCCGATCAGCTGATTGCTTTGGAGGATCCGCATTTGGAGCTGAAGGCGGTCAAACCGGCGGCGGCTTCCGGTGCACAGGCTCGTACGGCGGGCGGCACCTACTCCAGGCCGGATTCGGCGACTCTCCGGACGAAGCAGCAGGCTAAGCCGATGGCTCAGGACGCTCCGCAGCAGGTGCATGCCGCTCAAGGATCAAGAGTGTACGTCAAAATTTCCGAGGAGAAGGAGCGGCCGGCGATCTTATCGTCGCTCAAGGAGCTTATACGCAAGCAGCCTGGCAATCATCCGGTGGTGCTTTATTATGAGAAAAGTAAAAAAACGCTGGGGCTGAGCGAGTCCTATTATGTGAATCCTTCCGCCGACCTGGTTCGACGCATGGAGCAGCTGCTCGGTAAAGATACCGTAAAAGTGAAATAATTGACGTCTCCTCTGCATACATTTAGTAACCCAAACGGGAAACTGTGTAAGAAAGCAGCCGAAGCCCGGAACCCCTGTTACTTATGGATGAGTGAGGAGGCGTTTTTTTATGACCCATCAGCACATCGAGGAATGCTTGGAGAAGCGCGGCGTAACGATCGACCGGATCGCCGAAATCGTACACAAGCTGCAGCTGCCTTATAACTCTAGCCTCACTATGGAAGCATGTGTGGAAAGCGTGCAAGCGGTGTTAAGGAAAAGAGAAGTACAGTATGTGCTGTACACCGGCATCGCTCTCGATGATTTGGCGGAAAGGAAGCTGCTTCCGGAGCCGCTTCAAACCATAATGGAGAAGGACGAATCGCTTTACGGAGTGGATGAGACGCTGGCGCTGGGCATTGTGCATGTGTACGGGATGATCGGACTGACCAGCTTCGGTTATCTGGACAAGGAAAAGATGGGGATTATCCGCGAGCTGAACGATCAGCGGTCGGGGATTCACGTGTTTTTGGACGATTTGGTGGCCGGTCTGGCAGCAGCCGCGTCAGCAAGAATTGCGCACCGTCATCAGGATGAGCTGGACGGACCGGCTCACTAGAACCCTCGTTTACGTCCTCAGGAAACAGACCCTCCCTCGGTTGCGGGAAAAAGTGGAGTTATGATATCATTATTCCATTATGTTCGGGAGGTCTGTTTTCATGTGGACGGTTATATATATCGCTCCGACTGCAAAAATTGCTGACAGAATCAAGACGAAACTGACGGAAGAAGGATTTCTGGTGCAAGTGCGCGCGATAAATATGACTAAGAATCAGTTTGAGATTTTGGTTCCCGAAGGCGAAGTGGAAGAGGTTCAAGAGGTATTGAACTCGATTTTGCATAGATCTTAACATTTCATTTTCATCTTATGTGCTTGGTTCAACTTTCCGCAAGAGAGGTGTAGTCGTGCAATTCAAAGATTTGTTTCAGAAGAAGAGGAAGTACGCCACGGTTCCTTCTGCGGATCGGCCTGCGCCCAACCGGGTCGTTGATGATGGGACGATCGATGTCCCCGAGGAACGTCCAAGAAGAGAGATTCCCGAAGGACTTATGAATAAATGCCCGAAGTGCGGCAAAATTCAGTCTACCAAAGAATTGGACAAGAACCTGAAGGTATGTATCAGCTGCAGCTATCATTTCAAGCTGAACGCTGTGGAGCGTATTCAAATGCTGGTCGACGAGGGTAACTTTATCGAGTATGATAGTGATCTGGCATCGGAGAATCCTTTGAATTTCCCACAGTATACGGAAAAGTACACGAAGGCCGTGGAAGCTACCGGGATGCGTGATGCCGTCATTACGGGAGAAGGCTCGATTGGTGGCTTTACCTGTGTTGTCGCGGTGATGAGCGCTGACTTCATGCTCGCAACGCTCGGCTCGGTTGTGGGAGAGAAGATTACCCGAGCGGTTGAAGCGGCAACGGAGAAGAAGCTACCGCTGCTCATTTTCTCCACCTCCGGGGGAGCGCGCATGCAAGAGAGCATTCTAAGCCTGATGCAAATGGCCAAGACGAGTGCAGCCATCGCCAAGTTCAACGAGCAGGGCGGTCTTTATATTTCTGTTATTACGGATCCTACTTATGGCGGCGTTACTGCCAGCTACGCTATGCTTGGAGATTTTGTTATCGCCGAGCCGGCGGCGGCCTTCGGCTTTGCAGGTCCGCGAGTCATCGAGCAGACCATTCGCCAGAAGCTTCCTGAAAATTTCCAAACCGCTGAGCTGAATCAGAAGTACGGCCAGGTGGATCTGGTCGTGCCCCGCAAGGAGCTGCGGACGATGCTATCTCAGATTATCAGCATGCATGGAGTAAAGGAGGGGAAGACCGTTGGCAGGTGAGATGCCTTTCGAGCAGCCGCTCGTGGAGCTGCGGGGAAAAATCGATGAGCTGAAGAAATTCAGCAAGGACAAGCAAATCGATTTCACCGATGAAATCGCCCGACTTGAACAGCGCTATCAGCAGCTGGAGACAGAGCTGTACCAGAACCTCAGCGTGAAGCAGAAGATGCAATTGGCCCGGCATGCTCAGCGTCCGACCACGCTGGACCTGATCAACCACATTTTCACCGATTTCATTGAGCTTCACGGTGATCGCCTATACGGTGACGATTTGGCGATCGTCGGTGGAATCGCTCGTTTGAACGGATTGCCGGTGACGGTTGTAGGACACCAAAAAGGGAAAGATACGAAGGATAATATCTCTAGGCACTTCGGAATGCCTCATCCCGAAGGCTACCGCAAGGCTTTGCGGTTCATGAAGCAAGCAAACAAGTTCAACCGTCCGATCATCACCTTCATCGACACGCCGGGAGCTTATCCGGGAAGTGCCGCCGAGGAGCGGGGACAAGGGGAGGCTATCGCCCGCAACCTGATGGAGATGGCGTCCATGCGGGTTCCTATTCTATGCGTCATCGTAGGGGAAGGCGGCAGCGGCGGAGCTTTGGCGCTCGGCGTAGGCAACCGGGTGTTTATGCTCGAGAACGCCATCTATTCCGTTATCACCCCGGAGGGAGCGGCTTCAATTCTGTTCCGCGATGCTTCCAAGTCCATGGAGGCGGCGGAGGCGATGAAGATTACGGCGGATGAAATATTAAAGCTGGGAATCATCGACGGCATCATTCCGGAGCCGAAGGGCGGAGCTCATCGGGATGTGGCAGCACAAGCGGAGTCTATCAAGAGCACGCTTTGGACAAGCTTGGAAGAGCTGCTGAAGCTGTCTGAGCAAGAGCTAGTGGAAGACCGTTACAACAAGTTTAGACAAATGGGTCGGTTTAAGGCTATTCAGGAGGGTAATCATGCGTAAAACGAAGATTGTATGTACGATTGGTCCGGTGAGTGAATCACTGGAAATGTTTAAGAAATTGATCGATGCCGGGATGAACGTGGCCAGATTGAATTTCTCCCATGGGGATTTTGAAGAGCACGGCAATCGGATCAAGAACGTAAGACAAGCCTGCAAGGAGCTCGGCAAGAACGTAGCGATTCTGCTGGATACGAAAGGTCCTGAGATCCGCACGGGCAAGCTGAAGGGCGACCAGAAGGTGGAGCTGGTTCAGGATAACCTGATCACGCTCACGACAGAGGAAATCGAAGGCGATGCAGAGCGCGTATACATTACCTATCGCGATCTGTACAAGGATGTTCGCGTAGGCTCCACGATCCTGATCGACGACGGCTTGATCGGGTTGACCGTTGAGGATATTCGCGGTACCGACATCGTCTGCCGCATCAAAAACGGCGGTTTGCTGGGCGGCAAGAAGGGCGTCAACGTGCCTGGCGTGAAGATCAATCTTCCGGGGATTACGGAGAAGGATGCCAACGACATCATTTTCGGTATCGAGCAGGGTGTTGACTTTATCGCTGCTTCTTTCGTACGGAAAGCAAGCGACGTCATCGAGATTCGCGAGATTCTTGAGCGTCATAACGCGCAGCACATTCAAATCATCTCCAAGATCGAGAACCAGGAAGGCGTGGACAATCTCGACGAAATTCTGGAGGTATCCGACGGTTTAATGGTAGCCCGCGGAGATCTTGGTGTGGAAATTCCGGCGGAGGATGTGCCGATCGTTCAGAAGGCGATGATCAAGAAATGTAATCAGGCAGGCAAGCCTGTCATTACGGCTACGATGATGCTGGATTCCATGCAGCGCAACCCGCGTCCTACACGTGCGGAAGCGAGCGACGTGGCGAATGCGATCTTCGACGGTACCGATGCGGTGATGCTGTCCGGCGAAACGGCGGCGGGGAAATATCCGGTGGAGTCCGTGCAGACCATGGCGAGAATCGCAGAGCGTGCGGAATCTGCACTGGAGCATCGTGAAATCTTCATCCGTCAAAGCAATGCACAGCAAACGAATGTAACCGAAGCGATCAGCCAAGCCGTAGCTAACTCCGCGCTGGATCTGGATGCGAAGGCGATTCTTACGGCAACCGAGAGCGGTTATACCGCGCGCATGGTGTCCAAATACCGTCCGAAGGCTCCGATTATCGCGGTAACGCCGAGCGATCAAGTACTGCGCCGCTTGTCTCTTGTATGGGGCGTTGTGCCTATCAAGGGCGAGCCTTGCAATACGACGGACCAGCTGTTCGAGCACGCTGTAGATACAAGCGTGAAGTCCGGCTTTGTCAGCTTGGGCGACCTTGTTGTCATTACGGCTGGAGTGCCTGTCGGCCGCTCCGGAACGACAAACCTGATTAAAGTGCATCAGATCGGCGAAATGATTGCCAAAGGCCAAGGAATCGGCACGCAGATTGCAACCGGCAAGGTCGTTACGGCACGCACCGCGGAAGAGGCGAATGCTAAGGTATCCGAGGGCTGCATTTTGGTCTCTCTTACGACGGACAAGGAGTACATGCCTGCATTCGAGAAAGCGGCAGCGGTCATTACCGAAACCGGAGGCATTACCTCCCATGCGGCGGTCGTAGGCATCAGCTTGGGCAAGCCGGTCGTCGTTGGCGTGAACAACGCGCTGGAGCTGCTCAAGGAAGGCACTGAGGTGTCCATTTACCCTGAGGTTGGCGTCATTTATTCCGGACGCGCACGCGTTCTGTAAACAATACAAGGATAAAAAAGCGGAATCGAAGTCCTCGGTTTCGCTTTTTTAACGTTATGGCTTGGTAATGGAGGTGCTTGGAAACGTATGTCATCGCAATGGTTTACTCACCCGCTGCGGGTCCGCTATCAAGAGACGGATCAAATGGGGGTCGTCTATCATGCTAATTATTTGAACTGGTTCGAAATCGGCCGTACCGAAATGATTCGTCAGCTGGGCATGCCCTACGGGCGGATCGAGGAGAACGGGCTGCTGCTGCCCGTGGTAGAGGCAGAGCTGAAATTTCACGCGCCTGCGAAATATGATGATGAAATCATCATGAAGACACGGATTGCATCGTACACTAATGTACGGCTGGAATTTCAATCGGAGGTTCGCCGCGGCGAGGAGCTGCTCGTGAGCGGGGGGACACGCCATATTTGGGTCAACCGGGATTGGAAGCCGGCCCGAATTGATAAAGCCGCACCTGAACTTTATACCTTGCTGCAGAAATGGGGCTGAAGCTATGTACCGCCTGCTGGTTGTCATAATGATCGTCGTACCGGCTCTTGAGATCTGGGGCTTGTTCACCATAGGTAAGCTTATCGGAGGCTGGCAAACCTTCTTCCTCCTCCTGCTGACGGGCTTTACGGGCGCATGGATGGCAAGGCGCGAAGGGAGACGTGTTTGGGAGTACGCGCAGTATCAGATGCGCAATGGACAGGTTCCGACCGACTCTATACTGGACGGAATATGTATTTTTGCCGGAGGTCTGCTTCTGCTTACTCCCGGTTTCCTTACGGATATCCTCGGATTCCTTCTCGTTTTCCCATTAACCCGTCCGGTCTTCAAGGCTTGGGCGTTGATCCTGATCCGAAGATTGATCAGCCAGGGCAATTTTCAATTGTTTTGGCGGAGGTAGGGCGAATACTCAAGCTTGGATATTTACATAATTTTTACAAAAATCAAGTGCATTGTTAACATTGTCGAATTACCATGGAATGAGTAGAATGAGAGAGAATAACGACAGATCGGCTGGCACATCAGGCATCTCTTGTTTGCAAATTCGGCTAATAACCATGGAGGTTGCATTTCCTTATGAAAGATACTGCTGCCCGAGAGACTGCGAACCAATATATCAATCGCGATTTAAGCTGGGTGGAATTTAACTGGCGCGTACTGGAGGAGGCTCAGGATCCGAGCACGCCGCTCCTCGAGAGGGTCAAATTTCTCTCCATTGTCTCTTCGAACCTGGACGAGTTCATGAGTGTCCGGGTGGCCGGTGTCAAGGACCAGATGAAGGCAGGCTTTACCAAAAAAGATTTTACCGGATATACTCCTGCAAGTTTATTTAAACGAATTATGAGGCGTTCTTCCAAAATGGTTGCAGAGCAGTACCGTACGTATCGGGATGTGACGCGACAGCTTGCCAAAGAAGGCATTCTTTTCGTCGATTATGAGGACTTGAACGTGACCCAGCGGGGTGCAATGGATGAGTATTATCACGACATCATTTTTCCCGTGCTTACACCGATGGCGGTGGACCAGTCGCGTCCGTTTCCTCTTGTCCATACACAAAGTCTTTATTTAGCCGTCGTGCTGAACAAGGACGATGAGACGATCGATGAGGAGCCGTACTTCGCCATTTTGCAGGTACCCTCCAATTTGAACCGTTATATCGCCCTTCCTACGCGTCCCAACAGCAAGAAGCATGAATATATTTTGCTGGAGGATTTAATCGAGCAGCATATCCATACGTTATTTACCGGCTACACGCCGCTTGCCGTGCATGGGTTTCGATTGACACGCAATGCGGATTTAACGCTCAATGAAGAAGGCGCGGAGGATCTGCTTGAGGAGATTGAAGCGCAGCTGCGACGCCGCCGATGGGGGGCACCGGTTCGCCTTGAGGTAGAGAAGGGCATTCATCCCTATGCTCTCACCCAGCTGATGGATGAGTTCGAGATTACGGATAATATTTTTGAAATTGACGGACCGATCGATTTAACCTATTTCATGAAGCTGGCCGGTTCGGTTCATGGCTTCGAGCATTTGCGTTACCCGCCGATCAAGCCTGTGTACCCGATTGAGCTGAGTGATACGGAGGATATGTTCACCGTGCTTCGGAGCAAGGACGTTCTCGTGTATCATCCCTACGAATCGTTCGATGCGGTGACGGATTTCGTCTGCCAGGCGGCTTACGATCCGCAGGTGCTTGCCATCAAAATGACACTGTACAGGGTAAGCGGGAACTCACCGCTCATACAGGCGCTGGCCCGAGCGGCTGAATCGGGTAAGCAGGTAACGGTCGTTGTGGAGCTGAAGGCGCGCTTCGACGAAGAGCGAAACATAGCATGGGCACGCAAGCTGGAGCAATCGGGATGCCACGTCGTTTACGGTCTGGTCGGCTTGAAGACACATGCCAAAATCACTCTAGTGGTAAGGCAGGAGCCGGATGGCCTGCGCCGTTATGTTCATGTCGGCACAGGTAATTATAACGATAATACAGCCAAGCTATATACGGATGTAGGACTATTCACGACACATAAAATCATCGGAGAAGATGCCTCCGCTTTGTTCAACGAGGTGACCGGCTACTCGGCTCCGCATAACTGGAAGGCCTTCGGCGTAGCTCCGACGGATTTGAAGGATAAATTGTTCGAGAAGATTAGGAAGGAAGCGCATTTCGCTTCCGAAGGCAAGCCTGCGAAAATTATCGCTAAGCTCAATTCTTTGTCGAATCAGCAAATGGTGGATGAACTGTACGCCGCTTCTCAGGCAGGGGTAAAGGTGGAGCTGATCGTCAGAGGGGTGTGCTGTCTGCGGCCGGGTGTGCCGGGCCTCAGTGAGAATATATCGGTCCGCAGCATTGTGGACCGTTTCTTGGAGCATTCGCGTATTTTTTACTTTGAAAACGAAGGTGACCCCGAGATCTACATCGCCAGCGCGGATTGGATGACAAGGAATTTGACGCGGCGGGTAGAATTAATGTGTCCGGTCTTTGACCAGCATATCAAATCCTCGCTCATCCATATCTTGAAATTAAGCCTGGAGGATAATGTGAAGGCGAGAGTGCTGCAATCGAACGGTTTGTACGAAAGGGTGCTGGCGGAGGGCGAGAAGCCGCTCCGCAGCCAATTCGAAGCCATGAAGATCAAATCGTGGAAAAAGACGGCGCGTTAAGCTGGACCGACAAGCCCCATATTTTGCGAAAATCCTTTTGCAGTTCTTCGACCTCACTGAATTCGGCAGTGGGGTCGTTTTGTATTTGCAGCTGAAGCCGGAGCGACTTGTCGTCAGAGACCGCATATACCAAGTGCAAGGACTGGGTTTCGCTGCTGTCCAAGGCTACAGCCAGCTGCAGGATGCTGCCCAAACGAACGACGAGCTCAACGTCACTGTCCAGCATAATTTCACGATAGGACGACCACATGTGCAGCAGACGTTTTTTCGTTTTGTAGGTAGCAATGAAAGCACACAGCAGTGTCTCTCTGTGGGTAAGTCCGTCAATCCTTGCACCGGCCAACATATAGAAGGTGTGCTTCGCGTATTGGTAATAGCTTAGGGACACTCCGATTCTATACAGCTTGGAGGCAATTTCTAGACAAAGCCGGCTTCGCGGGTCAAAAGGATGCTTGCCCGCGGCGGTGAGCGCATCGTAGATGGCAAGAGCGGAATGCTTCACATGCTTCGAATGAGCCGGAGGAACCGTGGAATGCAGTTTATACAAATTGTCGGAGCTTCTCTCTGCAATGGGCAGGGAGGTGTCCTCCGCTGCAAAGCTTTCATAAAAAATTCCGTCCCGAAGTCCCGCGCCGCTGATGACACAGTGGCTGGAGCCGGACGCTTGGAATAGGTTATCCACAATGATCAGCCCGGGAACAATCAGGTCGAACCGGTCTTTGGATAATCCGTCCACCTTCTTGCGTTTGTCGGGGGGAAGTTTAGGCAGCCACTCGGTAAGCTCCTGCATCGCTTCACCGGACATAGGATAGTTATGCGTAATCGGCAGAGGATACTGGTGTCTACGCTGATATATTTTACATAGGGATCGGAACGTTCCTCCCAAGCCCACCACCGGCTTTCCCGCGTTGGTTCGGATCCAGGGCTCGCTTGCAACGGCTTGCAGCACCATGTTGCGGATTTCATGCAGCTTCGCTTCCGGGGCTTCTCCGTCCGTAGTGAAACGTCTTGCCGTATTCACCGCGCCGAAAGGGAAGGATACGCTGTGCAGCAGCTTTTTACCGCGAAAAAGAGAAACCTCCGTGCTCCCTCCCCCGATATCGATTAAGAGGCCGTCCGCGATATCAAGCGTTTGGCTCATCCCCAAGAAGCCGATACGGGCTTCATCCTCGCCGGAAAGCAGCTCCACCTGAATTCCGCTTTGCTCTCGCAATTGATTTACTATTTCTTGGGAGTTGGAAGCATTGCGTATAGCTGCGGTTGCTACAGCCCGAAGGCTTGTGACTTGGTGAGCATTACAAATGCCTCTGAAATTTTGAAGGATTCGGACTATGCCGTCTATTTCGGCAGCAGGTAGGGAACCGTCCATGCTCATTCTGCCGCTAAGTCGGGCGGATTGCTTAAATTCGCTTATGACCCGGTAGGCTCCGTTCGCTTGGATGTCATAGATCACGAGACGAATGGAATTCGAACCGATATCGATAATGCTTATGCGGCGGCTGTTCATGGCATGTTCCTCCTTTGGGCGTAGGACAAGTTGTATGCAATATTCCTATTTTACCAAAAAAGCGATAGGACTTCATGCAGTATATGTTTGGTTAGAATAACGGACACCAAAAAGGGTTACCTTAGTCTACGTGACACCAAATCCACTACGCTTGGAGGTCGAGTCATCATGGCAGATTTATTTAACATTTTTGATGATGAGAAGAAGGAGAATCGCGAGGTAAGGGATGAGGATCGCGAAGCAGCCGTACAGCTTCGTCAAGAGGAGCTGGATATCTCCAAGGATCGCGTGCAGACGGGTGAAGTGAAGCTTCACAAGGATGTCATCGCGGAACAGAAAACGGTCCACGTGCCGGTGAGCCATGAAGAAGTGGTGATCGAAAGAAGAAGCTTCGACGCCGAAGCATCGGACGAGCCGATCGGCCGGGAAGAAACCATCCGTATTCCGGTAAGCGAAGACCGCGTCCATGTGGACAAGCATACGGTAGTGACGGGCGAAGTAGCGATGCATAAGCGTACCGTTCAAGAGACCCAAGCGGTTACGGATACAGTGCGCAGAGAAGAGGCAAGAGTGGAAGTGGAAGGCGACAGCACCGTAGTGGAAGATGTTGACGCCGAAGAAATTCGATAATTAAACAGCTTTATTCTCGACACCTCCGGCTGTTGGCCGGGGGTGTTTGGTTAACAAAAAAGGGAGGCACAGCAGAATGGATCGCAGACTTGGCTTCGGGTTGGCAGCTGGTGCGATAGCAGGGGGCGTCATCGGCTTTTTCATCGGCACTTACGGCACGGTGAATACCATGTGGGTTACTCTTGCAGGAGTCATCGTAGGCGCGATAGCAGGAGGCGTGCTCGGGGTAGTCATCCGTGTGATTGCACCGAAGGAAGGGCACGAGAATGAAAGGCAGGATAAGGCTGAAGAGGGAAAAATGGTGCTGCGCGAGGAGCGGCTGCAGGTGGACAAGGAGCGCGTGAAGACGGGGGAGGTTCACGTGCATCGCGAACGCATCGAGGAAGAACAAACGGTAAAAGTACCGGTGGTCAGGGAAGAGATTGTGATTGAAACCAAGGAAGGAACAGGCCCGGAGGCTGAATCCAAAACGATTCGCATCCCTGTTAAAGAAGAGCGTCTCGAGGTTCTGAAACATGCGGTGGTTACAGGCGATGTAAAGGTTTATAAGAACGAATATGAAACCATGGAAGAGGTAACGGAGACGCTTAGAAAAGAAGTCGCTTCTGTGGAAGTGGCAGGCAAGGCTGACGTGACGGAGGAACAAACGCAGGCCCCTCATTGATCGAGGGGTGTTTTTGCGTTTGGATGGGAGGATAGAGTATAATTTAGATCCATCTAGAAAAAGCTTCTAGAGGGGCCGAAACGGATCGCTTAACGGATCGATGCGAATTAACATCACCGAAAATTACATCGATTAAAATTTTGGTTATGGTGCTGATAATGAACTTTTATGTCTAAATTTGTTCACTTTACTTGGTAAATACTTTATTATTAACATATGTGAAATTGACTGCAAAAGGAGAGATTATCTTGACAGCCACCAAAGGTTTGGAAGGAATCGTAGCCACAACGTCCTCCATTAGCTCCATCATAGACGGCGTGCTTACGTATCGGGGCATCAACATAGATGACTTGGCGGAGAACGCTACATTCGAAGAGGTCGTATATTTGCTATGGTACGGCAAGCTGCCTAATCGCTCCGAGCTGAACCAATTGCTTCAAGACTTGAGCAACCATGCACAGGTTCCCGCTCAAGTACTCGAGCAAATCAAAACATATCCTAAAGATGTAAATACAATGGCAGCTCTTCGTTCTGCCGTTTCTTCTTTGGCTCTGTATGATGCGGAAGCTAATGATATGACACCGGAAGCCAACCTCCGCAAAGCCATCAAGCTGCAAGCTCAGATCACTACGATCGTAGCTGCATTCTCGCGCATCCGCGAAGGCAAAGAACCGATTGCACCTAAAGCGAACGCAACCATTGCCGAGAACTTCCTTTATATGCTTACAGGCAAGGATCCGGAGAAGATCGCCATCGAAGCTTTGGACAAGGCGCTCGTGCTTCACGCTGACCATGAGCTGAATGCTTCCACCTTCGCAGCCCGCGTAACCGTAGCAACACTTTCCGATATTTACTCCGGCGTAACCTCCGCTATCGGAGCTTTGAAGGGACCGCTTCACGGCGGCGCCAACGAAGCCGTTATGGCGATGCTGGAAGAAATCGGAACTTTCGATAAAGCTGAAAGCTACATCAACGAGAAGCTCGCCAACAAAGAAAAGATTATGGGCTTCGGTCACCGTGTTTACAAGAACGGCGACCCTCGCGCCAAGCATCTGCAGAAGATGTCCCACGAGCTGGGCAAGCTGACCGGTAACCTGAACTGGTACAACATGTCCATCAAGATCGAAGAGCTCGTAACCGGACAAAAGGGTCTGAAGCCAAACGTAGATTTCTACTCCGCTTCCGTATACACATCCCTTGAAATCCCGCGTGATCTGTTCACGCCGATCTTTGCGATCAGCCGTACCTCCGGTTGGACAGCTCATATTCTTGAGCAGTATGAGAACAACCGTCTGATCCGTCCTCGTGCGGAGTATACGGGTCCTGCTCATCAAGCTTACGTTCCGATTGAGAAGCGCTAATTCGAACGTTCGTTATCACCGGAACCAATAGGTAAAAGGCAACCAACGGGTTGCTGCGTCGCGCGCCGTCAGCGGCAGCGCCGCGGCTCCCGTTCAATTTTGTAATGAACCATATATTACTGAGGAGGCAATACATACCCATGGCACAATTCGAAAATTATGCAGCGCCAACTGAAGGCGAAAAAATCACGATTACTAACGGAAAACTGAACGTTCCTAATAACCCGATCATTCCATTCATCGAAGGTGACGGCACAGGTCCTGACATCTGGGCTGCTTCCAAGCGCGTTCTTGATGCAGCGGTAGAGAAAGCCTACAACGGCCAAAAGAAAATCGCCTGGTACGAAGTGTTTGCCGGCGAGAAAGCCTTCAATAAATTCAACAACTGGCTTCCTAACGACACACTGACGGCTATCCGCGAGTACATCGTTGCTATTAAGGGTCC
Organism: Paenibacillus sp. GD4; assembly: GCF_030846225.1. Taxonomy (NCBI): domain Bacteria; kingdom Bacillati; phylum Bacillota; class Bacilli; order Caryophanales; family Paenibacillaceae; genus Paenibacillus; species Paenibacillus sp. GD4. The sequence goes on along the minus strand of NZ_JAVCYK010000001.1, from coordinate 1,223,039 downwards.
ATTGACGACGCCAATCGGCGGCGGTATCCGTTCCTTGAACGTAGCGCTTCGCCAAGAGCTGGATCTGTACGTTTGCTCCCGTCCGGTTCGTTACTTCAAGGGTGTTCCTTCCCCTGTAAAGCGTCCTGAGCTGGTTGACATGGTTATTTTCCGTGAGAACACAGAGGACATCTACGCCGGTATCGAGTGGGCTGCAGGCTCCGAGGAAGTGAAGAAAGTGATCTCCTTCCTGCAAAACGAGATGGGCGTGAAGAAGATCCGCTTCCCTGAGACTTCCGGTATCGGTATTAAGCCGGTTTCCTCCGAAGGCTCCAAGCGTTTGATCCGTTCCGCGATCGAGTACGCCATCGCACACAACCGCAAGAGCGTTACTCTGGTTCACAAAGGCAACATCATGAAATTCACTGAAGGTGCGTTCAAAAACTGGGGTTATGAGCTTGCTGAGCAAGAGTTCGGCGACAAAACCTTCACTTGGGCTCAATACGACAAGATCAAGGAAGAACAAGGCACGGATGCTGCTAATGCGGCTCAAAAGGCTGCTGAAGCGGAAGGCAAAATCATCGTTAAGGACGCTATCGCTGACATCGCATTGCAGCAAGTTTTGACTCGTCCTACAGATTTTGACGTTATCGCTACCCTGAACCTGAACGGCGACTACTTGTCCGATGCCCTTGCTGCACAAGTTGGAGGTATTGGAATCGCGCCAGGAGCAAATATTAACTATGTAACCGGTCATGCGATCTTCGAAGCGACACATGGTACAGCTCCGAAGTATGCCGGGTTGGACGTAGTTAACCCTGGTTCCGTTATCCTGTCCGGCGTAATGATGCTGGAGCACCTGGGCTGGCTGGAAGCAGCTGAGCTGATCTACAAAGGTATGGAAACAGCGATCAATAACAAGACAGTTACTTATGACTTCGCTCGCTTGATGGAAGGCGCAACCGAAGTGAAATGCTCCGAGTTCGCTAACCAAATCATCGCTAACTTCTAATTTAATGGGGCGCTTATAGCGCCCCTACTCTAATTCAGGAGGCTAACCGGATCATGGCTATTCAACGTAAGAAGATTACTGTTGTAGGTGCAGGATTTACCGGTGCAACCACTGCTCTGATGCTGGCTCAGAAGGAGCTTGGCGACATCGTTCTGCTCGATATCCCGCAATTGGAAAACCCGACGAAGGGGAAAGCGCTCGATATGCTCGAAGCATCCCCGGTGCAAGGCTTTGACGCAAACATCATCGGTACTTCAAGCTATGATGATTCCGCGAATTCCGATATCGTGATTATCACAGCGGGGATCGCCCGTAAGCCCGGCATGAGCCGCGACGATCTCGTGAACACGAACGCAGGCATTGTGAAATCCGTTTGTGAGAATGTGAAGAGAACCAGTCCTAACTCCATCGTAATCATCCTATCGAACCCAGTGGATGCCATGACTTACGTTGCCTTTGAAGCACTCGGATTCCCTAAAAATCGCGTCATCGGTCAATCCGGTGTCCTGGATACGGCGCGTTATTGTACGTTCATCGCCCAAGAGCTGAATGTGTCCGTTGAAGACGTTCGCGGCTTCGTGCTTGGCGGTCACGGCGACGATATGGTTCCGCTCGTCCGTTACTCCAATGTGGGCGGCATTCCTATTGAGAAGCTGATCCCGGCAGAGCGAATCGAAGCGATCGTACAGCGTACACGTACAGGCGGCGGCGAGATCGTCAATCTGCTCGGGAACGGTTCCGCGTACTACGCACCGGCGGCTTCCTTGGTACAAATGACGGAAGCGATCCTTAAGGATAAGAAACGCATTATTCCTTCGATAGCATTGCTGGAAGGCGAATACGGCTATGACAATCTGTTCATGGGCGTCCCTACTTTGCTTGGAGGCAACGGGATCGAGAAAATATTCGAGCTCGAGCTGCTTCCGGAGGAGAAAGCGGCGCTTGACAAATCCGCGGAATCCGTTCGCAATGTGATCAAAATCGTTCAAGGCTAATCCCCTTGTATACAATGGAGCAGTCTCGGTCAATAGACCGGGGCTGTTTTTTTGTTCGTTTGAATGTACGACTGCGAAGCGTGAAGAGTGCAAAGCTGCCAATGTGCAGAAATCCACGAGCCCAAGCGAGGCTCGGAACGAAATTTGTGAGAATAGGCATCTTTGAGGACGCATATTGCCTCGGCACAAGGCATCTGGTACTGGAATGTTGTATATACGCAGAAATCTTATCACAATTGATACAAATCATAGAAAAAAAGATGTATTATTGCAGAATGTGCTGTTCACAAATAATAGGCCCCGATATATAGAACCAAATGACCCCAGATTCAAAAGAGGGAATGTGTAGGGAATGGCAAGTGTAAACTGGCCCCTCCCTTAAAGAGGTCTTGAAAATCAAATACAGCATATGGTAACATACAATATGACTGACTCGTCAGTCATATTTACGGCAATGGAGGATGTATCAGCGATGCCTGGGGATGACAAAAGGGAGCGGATTATCGAAGCCGCAATGAAGCTCTTCGAAGAGCAAGGATACCACGGGACGAAGGTATCCAATATCGTGAAGGAAGCCGGGATGGCGCAGGGAACCTTTTACTTATATTTTAAGAGCAAAGAGGACTTGTTCCGAAGTGTTGCCGAAAGCTGTCTGGATGAGATTGCCATGGCGCTTGCCGTGAATGCGGAAGGGGAGTCCGTTCTATCACAGGAGAATACAATCCTGTACCGGACGATACACAAGGCCTTGACGGTGTACTATCACAATCGGATGATAGTCAGCATGCTGAACCGGATTGGTGCGGCATCTCCGGAAATTCAGGATATTTCAAGACATTTTTATGGGAAAATGGCTGCTCTGATTCAAGCAACGTTCCGTAAGTTCAAGGCATATCCGCATTATACGGACCAGCAGCTCGAGATGACGGCTTACGCAAAAATCGGCATGGTGGAAATGGTTGCCTATCATTGGTTTATCGAGAAGGGAGCAGGCCTCGAATCCATTGACGAAATGACCAAGGTGCTGATCGGTGTCAACATCAACTGCTTACCGGAGGAAGGTGCCAGCGGGCAATGATTACGAAGCTGTTGAAGTATCGCAAAGTAACACTGCTCTTCTTCTTTATGGCGGTGCTGCTTGGGGTTGTCAATATCGGCACGCTCAAGCAGCGAGAGAACCCGGAGATCGATCTTACGGTTGCTCTTGTACGTACGATTTATCCCGGAGCATCCCCCGAGAAGGTCGAGCAATACGTAACTCGTCCCTTGGAGGAGAAAATCAAGGAAATGAGCGACGTTTCCCTGATCACATCGACTTCCGCAGCGAACGTATCCGTCATTCAGGTCGAGGTTAATCCCGATACGGATATTAAGCGGGCATGGGACACACTACGCCAGAAGGTGCAGGCTGCGGTCAGCGAGCTGCCTGACGGAGCCCAGCAGCCTGTCGTTAATGATGATCTGGGCAAAATTGCAGAGCAGATCCTTCATTTTGTAGTGGAGCGTCCGGAGGAGCTGGAGCCGCTTCGACCGACAATGGAACTGTGGAAGAAGCAGCTGTCCACCCTGGATGGCGTGAGCAACGTCGATATCGTAGGACTCCCCGAACAGGAGGTAGCGGTAACGCTCGATACGGAGAAGCTCAATGCCTTCCGGCTTCCTTGGGGAATTGTAGCGCAATCGCTGCAAACTAAGCAGGAGCGGGTACCGCTCGGTTCTATCGATAAGGGCAGCAAGCAGTATTATGTAAACCTGGGCGGTGAGTGGAAGACTGCGGAGGATATCGCCAATACGGATTTGGTCGGCTTGCCTGGCGGCATGATGCTCAAGGTGAAGGATGTCGCCGAGGTGAAGCTTCGGCCTCAAGAGAGAGAGGCTTCCATTCTTCACAACGGCAAGCCGGCTTTGAATCTGGTCATTAACGCGGAGAAGGGTGCCGATATCCCGGCGCTGCAAAGACGAATCGACAGCAAGGTCGCCCAGCTGGGCGACGAGTTGCCGGAGCACGTTACACTGGAATCCCTCTTTACGCAAAAGGAAAGTTTGGATCACTTATTCCGTGAGCTCGGGAAGGAGCTGGTGATCGGCATCTTGGCGGTGATCATCGTCTGCTCGATGGGCCTTACATTCGGTACCGCGCTAATTGTAGCGATGGCCATTCCGATCTCCATTACAGTGGGTTTCATTCCTGTAGAGATGATGGGGATCGATCTTAACCAGATTACTGTTGTAGCTATCGTTATTGTCCTTGGTATTCTCGTCGACGATGCCATCGTCGTGAACGATAACATTCAGCGGCGGCTGGATCTCGGCGATTCGGTCGACGTAGCGTCACTGGAAGGCAGTAAGGACGTAGCCATATCCATCTTAACGGCTACCATTGCAACAGCGGCTGCGTTCCTTCCCTTGTTCTTCCTGAAGGGGAATATCGGCAGCTTCATCCGGCCTTTGCCGGTCGTCATTTCGTTGACGCTGGCTGCCTCCATGGCGATGTCTCTGACGATCATCCCGATCTTCCGCCAGTGGGTCGGGGAACGAAGGCTGCGTAAGCACGGAGGGACAAGATCAGCTGCTTCAACCGTTCAGACGGAGCCAGGATGGCTGGGCAAGCCGATTCAGAAGCTCAGTCATTTTTACGGCAAGCAAATTCACCGTTTCCTCCGAAGGCCGCTGCTGACCGGGATCGTTGCCTTACTACTCGGCACCAGTGCTTTCGGTTTGCTTCCTTTCTTGGGCGCGCAGTATTTTCCTCCGGCGGAGAAGGATCAGATGCTGATCGATATCGAGCTGCCGACGGGCCAAATTTTCGCCGAAACGGAATATGTCGTGCATAAGGCAGCCGCGTGGGTAGAGCAGCAGCCGGGCGTAAAGTTCGTTTCAGCCTACGCAGGAAGAACGTCCCCGAAGTTTTATTATTCTGAGACAGATAGGACGAGTACGAACATCGGGCAGCTGTTTGTCAAAATCGATACCAAGCAGCTTCATACCAAAGAGGTCATCGCCTACTGGAGGGAGCAGCTGGAAAGCATGTTCCCGGCGGATGTTGAAATCACGCCGCGGGAGCTCGAGCAGGGTCCCCCCGTTGGGGCGCCTATCGCGGTTCGGATCAGCGGAAGTGATCTTACGCAGCTTCGCACGCTTTCCACAAGCATACAAGACATGCTGAAGAAAATACCGGGCACGGTTAGCGTATCGGACGATGTAGGGAAAGAGATGGAGACCTATGAGGTAGCTCCTAACCCGGCTAAGCTTCGCCAATATGGCGTCACTGAGAAGGATTTATCCATGACACTGCGAATGGCCACGGAAGGACTGGAGGTTACCGAGCTGCAGCAAGGGGAGGATCCGATTGATGTAACGCTCTACGCCAAGCAGCTGGGGAACGGAACCGATCCGATTACGACGATGAAGCAAATGTATGTGCCTGGCCAAGGCGGAAGCACCGTGCAGGTGCAGCAGCTTGCCGATATTCGGAGCACGTCGATGCTCAAGTCGATTCATCATCGCGATCAGACAAGGACAATTACCGTTCGAAGCTATACGGAAGGGCGGCTTGCCGATGACATCGTAAAGGAGCTTCAAGCTGAGCTTGCAGTCAATCCTCCGCCGTCCGGCTACACGATTGATTTCGGGGGAGAGAATGAAGAGCGCAACGATGCGTTTGCGGCCATAGGTAAGCTCTCGATTATTGTCATCTTGTTGATTTATATCATTATGGTCATGCAGTTCTATTCGCTCTCCATCCCGCTGCTGATCCTGTCCACGGTATATTTGGCAGCCGGAGGAGCGGTAATCGGTCTGTATCTTACCAACTCACCGATCGGCTTCATGGCCTTGATGGGGCTAGTGAGTCTGGCGGGCATCGTCGTTCGAAACGGCATCATTCTGATCGAGTTCATCGAGCAGGCAAGAGAGAGAGGACTGCCGCTGTATGAGGCTGTAGCGGAAGCAGGCAAGGCAAGACTTCGACCGATTCTTCTTACCATGGCGACGGCTATCGGGGGGCTGCTGCCCATGACGATTATGGGGGGGAACCTGTGGCGCCCTATGGGAATTACCATCATCTCGGGGCTGCTGTATTCCACCCTGCTGACCTTGATTGTTGTGCCCTCGTTGTTCGTTATTTTAGCCAAATGGAGGGACCGCAGAGCGGAGAGGTCGGGAAAACCGCTTCACCCTCACGGATAATAAAGCAAACCCGCGACCTCAGGTTACAATTCTGTGACCGGGCGCGGGTTTTATTTGCTTCTTGGTAAAATCATCCGCTATACTATAGTCAGTATGGCATGTTTTATAGGAGGGTTTAATGATGTTTCAGTTTCTGCTTTATTTACACGTTTTGAGCGCCATTCTTATGGGGGCGTACCTGGTCATGCCTTTCTTATCCGGGAAGCTGGCAAGTCTTTCGGGATCGGCGCAGTATGGCTTCCTGAATGTGCTGTCGGGCTTTAACCGGGCCGGGCAATTTGCGCTTATCCTTGCTTTTCTGACCGGTGGTTATATGGTGGGTAAAGGAAGCTACTCCGTGCTCTGGATGGTGCTTGCCGTCGTATTGCTGCTCGCTATCGGCGCTGTAAGCGGTATTATGGGCAAAAAAATGAGACATGCCTTAGCGGATGTCTCGGGCAGCAAGATTGCAGGCCAGCTGGGTGCAATTCGTTCGCTGAGCCTGGTTCTGGCTATTCTGGTTTTTGTCACCGTAACATTAATGAAATTCCCTAACTACCTTTAAAGCTCGTCAAGCGTCTTTTCCAGGCTTGGAGCCAAATGTTCCAGGAAGTATTTCATTTCGGGCATGTCCATCTCTTCGATGGCTTGCTCGATTTGTTTTTTTGCGATGGCGAACTCGCGATTGCCCGCAGAAAGCTCCGTCACGCATTTTAAATAGGCATCTAGCGTATCGGCGGCCTTGACGTATTTTTTCAAATCCGCATCCGCTTCCGTCTTGGTATCGATCAGCGGCGTGTATACACTGCGCAGCGGCTCAGGAATCATATCGAGCAGACGCTCTGCGGCCAAATGCTCGATCTCGCGGAAGTTCGCCAGGATCTTCTGATTGTGATGCTTGACCGGAGTCGGGATATCGCCGGTAAACACCTCGGTAGCATCATGGAACAGCGCCATGCTGACTACACGGTCCGTAGGAATCTGCTTGCCGTATACTTCATTCGCAATAGAGCAGAGAACGTGAGTGAGAATAGCTACATGAAACGAATGCTCGGCGACATTCTCCTTAAGCACGTTACGCATAAGGCTCCAGCGCTCGATATAGCGCAGCCGGTACAAATAAGCAAAAAAGTGACTTTCCATAGTCATGCGGACATCATTCCTATTATGAATTATTGCTTCACAGTCGGAGTTTGTCGAACGGTGAAGCTAGGTACAGAAGGATTATACACGATTTGTGTCCCGATTGCTTGCTCCAAATCCTTCAGCCCCATGTACAGCTTGCTGCTGCGAAGCATCAGCGGCTGCTGCAGCCGGATGACGCCGTCAAGCGGTGAAACGAGCTCCGACCGGCGGACGTTCCCTTCCCAGCGGCGATTGCCGTAGAACAGCTCGACACGGCCGTTCGGGTGAACCGTTGCCTGGCCGCCCAGCTGGCGAAGCGCCTCCTCTACGGGCACCTGCTCCTCCGAAGCTCCTTTGGCGATCACACGGTAAAGAATGGAAGCGTGCAGTCCCTCCGGACTAATGGAGGGATGTCCGCCGTTGATCCGGGGAATCCGCATCGGGTCCGCAGCGCGGCTTGCCATCTCCGGCACAATGGTGAAAGCATATCGGATGCCGGCTTGCTTCAGCAGCCCGCGTGATAGCTCGTCGTTGATGCCGAAAGGGTACGCGAACGTATCGACGGGAGCCGGATAGAGCTCACTGACCTTGCTTATGCATGCTTTGGTGTCGGCAAGAATGCGCTGCTTATACTGCTCCTCGGTTTCGCGGACCCCGTCCGTCAGGAAGCGGCCGACAAGGGCTGCGTTATTGTCCTCCAGCTTGTAATGGAGTGCATCGGTATGGCATTGAAGGTCGATGAAGTCGGTCTCACGCGTCATAGTACGGATATGGTCCCTCGATAAAAAAGGAATATTGCTTTCGTTCGGGTTGTCCAGATCGCCGGAAATGACGAAATTGACGGCCGGGATTTGAAGCTTTTTCAAGATAGGATACGCGTTCGTATAATAGCTTTCATAACCGTCGTCGAAGGTAACCAGAACGGCATTGACCGGCACGGACGCTCCTTGCATGTAATTCTTAAACTCTTGCAGTGTAATGAAATGATAGCCTTTGCTTTGCAGGTAGGCCAGCTGATCGTGAAACAGCTTCGTGGTAATGGTGCTGCTGCTCGTTGCTTCGTCACTTACGTGATGATACATCAGGACGGCTACCTGATCCTCGTACATGGTGCTGCTTCTGGCCTCGTTCCACGCGGGAAATGTAAGGCTGAGCACAAGCACCAGCAGGACAAGACCTTGCTTCCATAGCTTGTTCAACGCGTTTCCTCCTTCCTGAAACTCATAGTTTTGGTCCAAGTCCGATTATGATATGATATAGATATGTACTCTTAAGCTATTATTCAGGCTTTTGCACATTCGGAAAGGAGTCTTCACAGACCATGCAGCACTTCCAAGAAAGTATTTATAAGCTCATTGTGGAAACCTCCACGAACCTCCCGGCCGATGTCCGCGAGGCGATTCAAGCCGCCCGCCAGAAGGAGGACGAGGGAACTCGCTCCGCTCTGTCGCTGTCGACGATTGCTAACAACATTCATATGGCGGAATGTAATGTATCTCCGATCTGTCAGGATACGGGGATGCCGACTTTCATTATACACACTCCTGTGGGTGCAAACCAGATCGTGATGAAGAAACAAATTCTTGAAGCGATCGCGCAGGCGACGAAGGACAGCAAGCTTCGTCCGAATTCCGTGGATTCGCTCACAGGCGAGAACAGCGGCAACAACCTGGGCCCGGGCACACCGGTCATTCACTTCGAGCAATGGGAGCGCGATGAAATTGAGGTGAAGCTGATCCTCAAGGGCGGCGGCTGCGAGAACAAGAACATTCAGTACAGCCTCCCGGCTGAGCTGGAGGGACTTGGTAAGGCAGGCCGTGATCTTGACGGTATCCGCAAGTGCATTATGCACGCGGTATATCAGGCACAAGGGCAAGGCTGCAGCGCCGGCTTCATTGGCGTAGGCATCGGCGGCGACCGCACCAGCGGGTATGAGCTTGCGAAGCAGCAGCTATTCCGCAAGGTCGATGATGTGAATCCGAACGAAGATCTGCGCAAGCTCGAAGACTATGTAATGGAAAACGCTAATCAGCTTGGCATCGGCACGATGGGCTTCGGCGGTCAAGTGTCGCTGCTCGGCTGTAAGGTCGGCGTGATGAACCGTCTGCCGGCGAGCTTCTTCGTTTCCGTAGCTTACAATTGCTGGGCGTTCCGACGTCAAGGCGTTCTCATCGACGCCAATACCGGCGAGATCAACGAGTGGGTGTACACAAGCGGAACCGACCTGCCGATGAAGCAGGACGAGCCGGCTGCTGCGGCTGCCGACTCGTCCGCAGAGCGCCGCGAATTCGTACTCAACACGCCGATCTCCGAAGAGCAAATTCGTGAGCTGAAGGTTGGCGATGTCGTCATCATCAACGGACCGATGCATACGGGCCGCGACGCGCTGCACAAGTACTTGATGGATCACGACTCCCCGGTGGATCTGAACGGATCGGTTATTTACCATTGCGGTCCCGTTATGGCGAAGGATGCCGAGGGCAATTGGGTTGTGAAGGCCGCAGGGCCGACGACCAGTATCCGCGAGGAGCCTTACCAAGGCGATATCATTAAGAAGTTCGGCATTCGTGCGGTGATCGGCAAGGGCGGCATGGGGCCGAAGACGCTGAAGGCGCTCCAGGAGCATGGAGCCGTCTACTTGAACGCCATCGGCGGGGCAGCGCAATATTATGCCGAGTGCTTCAAGAAGGTGGAAGGCGTTGACTTTATGGAATTCGGGATTCCGGAAGCGATGTGGCACCTGCAAACCGAAGGCTTTGCAGCCATCGTGACGATGGATTCCCACGGTAACAGCCTGCATGCGGAAGTAGAGAAAAACTCCTTGGAGAAGCTGACTCAGTTCAAGGAGCCGGTTTTTAAATAAGTCATAGGAAGCTGGACCTCTTATCTTCGGATAGGGGGTCTTTCCTGTTTATCTTTACAAAAAAATAACTAGCGCTTCCCTTGGATTAGGGGTACGATATTGTGTAAAACGTTTCATAGGAGCGAATGGCTCCTACTATCCGGAGGAATGCAGCATGAATAAGTTTCGCGCCAGGCTGACGCTGATGTTTATTGTCCTGATCGGATGCTCAGTGCTTACGGCAGGTTTGTTTATGGCCAAGCTGATGCAGGATTCTCATATTGAGGCATTAAAGACAAATATGCTGAGAGAGCTTCACATTTTGCAGGTGACGGTGGATTGGAAGCGAAGCGGCACGGATGCCGAATTGACCCGTTATTACACGGGACAGGCGATGCTGCTGCGAAATTCGGCGGATGCTCGCATCACCTACATCCGTGCGGACGGCAAGGTGCTCGGCGAATCGGATTACGATCCGGGGAATATGGACAACCATCTCAGCCGCCAAGAAGTGATCGATGCGGAAAAGTACGGTACCGGGATCGCCACTCGGTATTCCCAGACGGTAGGACGCAACATGCTGTATGTGGTGGTACCCGTCAAGGATGGGGCTGTGACGCAGGGCTTTCTTCGTCTCGCGATGAGTCTTGAGGATGTTGAAAATTCCATCCGGCATTTATGGTCGGTGCTGCTTGCCGGTTTGATTATCGTTTTCGTCATTGCCGGTTTGATCAGCTACCGCTTAGCCTATGGGATTACCAGACCTATCGAAATGATTACGCGGGTAGCCCAGCAAATAACGAATAGAAATTACAAGGCGAGAGTTCATTTCCCGAAAAAGGATGAGATCGGGCAGCTGGGAATGGCTTTGAACCGGATGGCAGACAGCCTGCAGCTGCAGATGAACCGAATTACGGAAAATGAAGGCCGCCTTAGCAGTGTTTTGGAGAATATGAACAGCGGGGTCATGATGATTGACAAGGAGGAACGCATCGTTCTGCTGAACCGGTCGGCGGAGGAATTCCTCGGCTTCTCCTCGCAGGAGCTGCTCGGCAAGAAATTTGATGAAGCGAAGCAGCAGTTTGAGTTTACTCAAATGATTCAGGAATGCTTCGAAACCAGAGAGCATATCCGGGATGAAATGATTTTTTATTACCCGAGCGAACGAATTCTCGATATTAACCTCAACCCGATTCTGCAAACGGATGATGAATGGGCAGGCGTGCTTATCGTGCTGCACGATACGACGGCGATGCGCAGGCTGGAGCGGATGCGTTCGGAGTTCGTGGCGAACGTCTCTCATGAGCTGAAGACGCCGATCGCCGCGGTGAAGGGCTTCGCCGAGACGCTGCTGGCGGGGGCATTGAATGATAAGGAAACGGCCAAATCGTTCCTGCAAATCATCTTTGATGAGAGTGAGCGGTTAAACCGCCTGATCGGTGACATTCTGGAGCTGTCGAAGATTGAGTCGAAGCGGATTCCGCTGCATTTTTCTCCGGTGCATTTGCATTCGTTCATCGCAAACTGCGTTCATGTCATGAATGCGGAGGCGAAGAAGAAGCACATCGAGCTGGAAATGCAGGTACCCCAGGATGCTTACATGGAGGCCGATGAGGATCGACTTCGCCAAATCTTGATCAACTTGCTGTCCAACGGAATCAACTACACGCCGGAGGGCGGAAAAGTGAAGGTCAAGGTAGAGCTGCTTGATGACATCGTTGCAGGCTCGGAAGGAGAAAAATTAAAGCTGACGATAGCCGATACGGGGATCGGCATTCCTAAGAAGGATTTGCCGCGTATCTTCGAACGATTTTATCGAGTGGATAAAGCCAGGTCAAGAAGCTCAGGAGGCACCGGTTTAGGGCTGTCCATTGTGAAGCATCTGGTCGAGCTGCACAAGGGCACGATCCGGGTGGAAAGCGAAGTAGGGATGGGCTCGAAGTTCATCATTGAGCTTCCGGTGCTGCATTAAATATGAAAAATCTTCAAACATGTTAATTTATAGGCGAATTCGTGCTATGATGAGTTTGTCAGTCCATGAAATCGGTTGGGGGTTCCCATGCAGCAAAAAATTTTGGTTATCGAAGATGAACCTACAATAGCTCGATTGCTGTCCTACAATTTGTCTCAGGAGGGGTATGACACTCTAGTGGTCGACCATGGCAGCGAAGGTTTGCAGGTCGCATTACAGCAGCAGTTCGATCTCATTTTTTTGGATATTATGCTCCCGGGGATGAACGGGTTCGAGATTTTGTCCAAGCTTCGCCAGAAGGGCAACAAAACGCCGGTCATTATCTTGACGGCCCGCAACGCAGAGGACGAAGTCGTTCAGGGCTTGAAGTATGGTGCCGATGACTATATTACCAAGCCGTTCGGTGTGGCGGAGCTGCTGGCGAGGGTATCTGCGGTGCTGCGGCGAACGATGAGCGAGGAACAGCTGCAGGAGAAAAATTTGAGCGCTGAGAAGGTTATTACGGCGGGAGATTTGCACATTTATCCGGAAAAGTATGAGGTGCTGCTGAACGGGGACTCGATCCCGCTGCGTCCGAAGGAATTCGAGGTGCTGCTCTATCTGGTGCAGCGTCCGGGTGTCGTAGTGACGAGGGACGACCTGATGAACATCGTTTGGGGCTTCGATTATATCGGAGGCCAGCGTACGGTCGACGTGCATGTCAGCTCTTTGCGCAAGAAGCTGGAGATGAATCAGGAGTCGGTGCAGATTGAGTCGATTCGCGGAGTCGGGTATAAGCTGGTGACTTCCACCGGGAAGAAATAAGATAAGCGAGAGGGGTAGGCCATGGGCTTGCCTCTTTTTTCAGTTTGCAGCCGCGCATAGATAAATTTCCCGGGAAATGCCGAACGCTGGCATAAAATGTCGGAACGTAGTGTTGTTCGGGGGGATCCGAGTCTTCATGTGACACAATCGGATAAAAGAATCGCCAGATCCAAAATATCTTTTCCATGGAAAGTTGTCTATACTATGAGGTAGCGTCTCAATACATAACGGTGGCTTAGGAGGTCAATTTGATCATGTCTAGAACTTTCAGAATCGGTATTATCGGCTGCGGCGGAATTGCGAACGGCAAGCATATGCCTGCGTTGAAAAATCAATCTAACGCTCAGATGGTCGCTTTTTGCGATATCGAGGAGCATAAAGCGAGAGAGGCGGCGGAAAAATTCGGTACGCCTGACGCAAGAGTATATACGGACTACCGGGAGCTGCTGCAGGACGGCTCCATTGATGTCGTTCATGTTTGTACGCCGAACGATTCGCACGCGGATATTTCCATTTCGGCCTTGGAGTCCGGGAAACACGTAATGTGCGAGAAGCCGATGGCCAAAACCGCCGCTGATGCGCGCCGTATGGTGGAAGCGGCCAAGCGGACCGGGAAGAAGCTTTCGATCGGCTATCAGAACCGTTTCCGTTCCGACAGCCAGTACTTGAAGCGTCTCTGTGAGGACGGAGAGCTGGGTGAAATTTATTACGCCAAGGCACATGCGATTCGGCGCCGCGCCGTTCCGACTTGGGGCGTGTTCCTTGATGAGGAAAAGCAGGGCGGAGGCCCGTTGATCGATATCGGGACGCATGCCTTGGATCTGACGCTGTGGATGATGAACAACTACAAGCCTAAGGCGGTACTCGGGACGGCCTTCCATAAGCTGTCGAAGAAAGAGAACGCAGCCAATGCATGGGGTTCCTGGGATCCGGCGAAGTTTACGGTAGAGGATTCGGCCTTTGGGATGATTACGATGGAGAATGGCGCAACGATCGTACTGGAATCGAGCTGGGCAATCAATATGCTGGCGACAGGCGAGGCCAAGACGACTTTATGCGGCACAGAGGGCGGAGCCGATATGCAGGACGGACTACGGATCAACGGCGAGAAGCATAGCAAGCTGTTCATGAATCAAATCCAGCTGGATGCCAAGGGTGTGGATTTCTACGACAGCCGCGGCGAGAGCCCGGCGGATTTGGAGGCGCGCCTGTGGCTTGAAGCTATCGAGCAGGATAAGGATCCGGTCGTAACTCCGGAGCAGGCATGTGTCGTGTCTGAAATTCTAGAGGCGATCTATGAGTCCTCGAAGACAGGCAAAGCCGTGTACTTTAACGAATAACTGTATTTCATTCAGAGCTCGTATCTCCCGGAATCGGCTGAGAGGTACGGGCTTTTCTTTTGGTTTGCCTGCGACAAGCAGCATTTTCCAAAAAAAACACAAGCTTGTAAAAAGGGAGCCCGTAGCGGAGCTGGATCCGGAAGAGGTAATCTATAAGGAAGCGTTTACACTTGCTATCTGAGGAGGCCTCCATGAAACGATCGAACAACCGATTGAAGAAAAAGCTGATGACCGTTGTACTTGCAGCAGCGATGACCATGCCTTCAGCCTTAGTGCCGGCTGCTTACGCTGCAGACCCGTCTCCCGAGCTTCAAACGAAGCTGAAGGACGCCATTGTACTTTATGTGAATAGTCCGGATGCGTTATCTCATGGGAAAAAGCAGCGGATTGATCCTGATAACCCCGGAGTGCGGGCCATAGTGAAGGACGGATCTACGCTGGTGCCGGTCCGATTCGTCTCCGAGCAGCTCGGTGCGGAAGTGACATGGGACGACAAAGAAAGCCGCGCTACGATTGTGAACGGGAAGGATACGATTCAAGTCGCCATCCACGAGAAGAGCATCCGTGTGAATGAGTCCATCAAGGAGCTTGAGGTACCGGCTCAGCTGATCGACGGTCGAACCATGGTGCCGCTCCGGGCTATTGCAGAAGCGCTCGGGCGCAAGGTATTTTGGGATCCGATGGGGCTTATCGTAATCTCCCTTGAGGATCGCTTCTTCGACGGGGGGAAGGACGCAGGGGCGCTGGAGCAAACGGCGGACCTGTTTAATTCTCCGCTGCCTTTACGGGAGGCGGTCGCCAGTGTAGACGACGGGAATGTGCCGGAGAATACTTTGGACGGTTCGCTGGAAACCCGCTGGTCGGGGCAAGGGGACGGGGAATGGATCCGCTTTGACCTTGGGGAGAAACGGACAATGGGGTATGCGGCGATTGCCTTCTACAGCGGGGATCAGCGGCAGTCTTTCTTTGATCTTGAGGTTTCGGACGACGGGGAGAGCTGGAGGCAGGTATTCAGCGGGAAAAGCAGCGGCAAGTCGCTGGAGCCGGAGCTGTTTGATTTTGATGATACGGCCGGCCGTTATATTCGCGTTCTGGGGCATGGCAATTCGAAAAATGCGTGGAACAGTATCTCGGAGTTTCAGGTATATGCGCCTGGAGAAGGCAATACGATCCGCCGTATTACCGCCGCACCTCCGGAGGCGAAGCCTGATGTAAAGTACGCGCTGCCGGGCTTGATCAATCCGGACGGCAAGGCCGTTTCCCTGCATGCACCCAATCGGGTAACAGGAAAGACACTGAACGTGCTTGATTACGGCGCCGACATCAAAGATAACGATACGGACGACCTGCCCGCCATTCAGAAGGCAATTGCAGCGGCAAAACCGGGAGACGAGGTATATTTGCCGAACGGCGTGTACAATCTGAGAAGCACCCTTCCGAACGATAAATCGGCGAACATAGAGCTGAAGAGCGGCGTCAATCTGCGGGGGGAAAGCCAGGAGCAAACCATCCTGATCTCAAGTATCGGAGCGGAGACGCCTAGCGGTAAAATGATGAAGGCTTATAGCCGGGCAAATATCGTTGTCTCCGGAATGACGTTGACTTCAACCTGGAACGGGAAGTATTCCTCCGATACCAAAGAAGCGAATCCGGATAAGGGCGGTCCACAGTACCTTATTTATATTACCGACAGCGTAAACAAGCCTTCCAGCAACATTACGATTGACGGGGTGACCTTCGAGAAGTTCGAGCGTATGGCTGTGCGTATTGAGAAGAGCAGTCATGTCGTCGTGAAAAACAGCCTGTTCCGGAATGCGACCGACGTAGCCGGCGGCGGAGCGGGGTATGGGGTTTCCATTCAGGGACTGCCGAAGAACGACCGTACCGGTTATGCGAACGATACCTACTTTAACGTCGTGGAGAACAATACGTTCCAGGGTCCTTATATCCGTCACGGGGCGTTGATTCAGTACTATGCCCATAATAATGTGATTCGCAACAATACCTTCCTAAGCACCCAGCTGGACGCGATTGATCTGCATGGGGAAGACGAATATTTGAATGAAATTTACGGCAACAAGATCCGGGATATTGTGACGGGAGCGGGCATCGGAGTAGGGAATACGGGCGGTTCGGCGCCTTCCAACCACGACGCGTCGGGTCCGGGCAACTATATTCACAACAACACAATCACCGGCTCCCGTGAGGGAATCAAGGTGCATATGGGCTCCCCAGATACGGTGATCGAGAACAATACGATTTCCGATTCGAAGGTAGCGGACGGCAAGGGGATTTATTTGCAAAATGCGCCGCGTACGCTCGTTCGAGGCAATACGATCACAGGCTTGACCGGTGAGGGCTCCTGGGGGATTATGCTGGAGGAGGATCCGGGGGATAAGAATACGAAGGATCTGGCCGGCAAAGGAAGTCCGAAGGACATTCAGCTGATCGGCAATAAGGTGACCGGCAATGCGAATGGTGTTCAGATTGGCGCAACAAGCACGGGCATTAGCCTGAAGGACAACGAGATTAAGGATAATAAAGGGGAAAATATAGTAGATCTGCAGGGGACCTCAGCCGAAGCCGGATCGACCAGTGCAGAGCCGTCAGCTCCTGCCGCGACTACGGCGCCCGCTGCCGCTTCCGCCGATGGAGTCATCATCGCCTCGTCGGATGTGGAGGCGGACCGCAGCGTGGAAGGCAATCTCGGCACGGAGAACCGGATGCGGTTAAAGCGTTCGGGGAGCGGAACGACAGCGAGAATCGGCTACTTCAAGTTCGAAGTAAACGACGCCGAGCAGGTTCGATCAGCGGAGCTTCGCTTGTCTGCCATGCTGACGCCTTCCAATGCCGATGATGCCAAGCTGGAATATGAGGTGTACGGCTTGACGGATGATACTTGGCAGGAAAATGAGCTGACCTGGAAGAACGCTCCAAACCATGGAGATAAGGGCGAAATTACGGGAGTCGGCGAATCGGCGATCCTGCTGGGTACGATCACCTTGTCCGAGAAGATCGATAAAACCTACAAGCTCGACGTGACTTCCTTTGTACAAAGCCAGACCGACGGCGTCATCACACTGATGATTGCCGATAACAAGGGCCAGAACGGCAACATTGCCCTGTACACGAAGGAAAAGGGGGATGCGGAGCTGCAGCCCGCACTGCTCATAACGAAATAAAGTGAAACAAACCATGCTTTCTCTTACGGAGCATGGTTTTTTCTTTGCTTGGCGGAATATGCTAAAATGACCGTAATGCGATAGAATCAAAGGAGGAATTCAGCTATGGCGGATTTTCAAGAAAAGCTGGAGCGTTATGCATCTTTGGCCGTACAGGTCGGTGTGAATATTCAGCCCGGTCAAACATTGGTTGTCACCGCGCCCTTAGCCTCTGCGCCGTTCGTTAGGCTTGTGGCTAAGAAGGCTTATGAGGCAGGCGCCAAAAACGTACATATCGAATGGCAGGACGACGAGGCCACGCGCATCAAATATGAGCTCGCGCCAGATGAAGCTTTCCTTGAATATCCCATGTGGCGGGCCAAAGGCTGGGAGGAAATGGCGGAGAATAACGCAGCTTTCCTGTCCGTTCTTGCTCCGAACCCGGATTTGCTCAAGGGGATTGACCCGCAAAGAATAGCGAATGCGAACAAGACCGCCGGTGAAGCATTGAAAACATGGCGCACCTATCCTATGACGGACAAAGTCAGCTGGTCTATTGTCGCCGTCCCTTCCGAAGCATGGGCGGCAAAGGTGCTTCCGGACCAGGATGAGGCAGGTCGCGTCGATGCCCTCTGGGAGCTGATCTTCTCGGCGACTCGTATTAACCGGGAGGATCCGGTGCAGGCATGGAAGCTGCATCTGGAGGAGCTTGATAAGAAAGCGGATCAGCTGAACAGCAAGCGTTACCGCGCCCTTCGTTATCATGGACCGGGAACCGATCTGACCATTGAGCTGCCGGAGGGACATCTCTGGGTCAGCGGGGGCAGTGTGAACGTAAAGGGAACCTCATTTGTCGCGAATATGCCGACGGAGGAGGTGTTCACGGCACCTCGGAAGGAAGGCGTGAACGGAACCGTGCGAAGCACGAAGCCGCTGAGCTACGGCGGGGTACTGATTAAGGATTTTGCCCTTACCTTCGAGAACGGCAAGATCATTCACGTTGAAGCTGCTGAAGGGCTCGATGTGCTGAAGAGACTGGTCGATACGGACGAAGGCTCGGCCTATCTCGGCGAGGTAGCGCTTGTGCCGCATCGTTCGCCGATTTCCGACACGAACCTGATTTTCTACAATACGCTCTTTGACGAGAATGCATCCAGCCACTTGGCTATCGGGAAGGCCTATGCCTTCTGTCTCGAAGGCGGCAAGGAAATGACGGAGGAGGAGCTTGCCGCGCGGGGGATGAACTCCAGTATCGTTCACGTGGATTTCATGATCGGCTCCGGCGAGCTGAGCGTGGATGGCGTGCTGGAGGATGGCGCCACCGAGGCTTTAATCGTTAACGGGGATTGGGCGATGTAAAACGAAGCCGGCTAGATAATTTCACCTTCGTTGGGGAAATGTAAATGTCGAACGAAAAACGACAATCCCTGACGGAGGTGTTTTACATTGTTTTATTATACAGAGCAACTAATTAATGAGATTGTCCCGGATCAGCCGGATCCGGCAGCGGCCAAGGCAATGCAGGAAATCCTGGGCGGACATTTCGGGGAAATGCGCACCATGATGCAATTCTCGTTTCAAAGCGCCAATTTCCGGGGGGCGGCCACGGAATATCGCGACTTGATCAAAGGGATTTTCCTGGAGGAAATCAGCCACGTCGAGCTGGTTCAGAATACGATTAACGCTCTGCTTGACGGTTCAGGCAGTGATCCGGGGACGCAGACCCAAGCCCAAAACACAACTCTGCAGAATGGTGCCGGGGACCCTATCGGATATCACTATATAATCGGTGCACAGAGCTCGATGCCGATTGATTCGTCCGGCAATCCATGGAATGGTTCTTGGGTATATGACCACGGCAACCTGGTGACGAATCTTCTTGATAATTTGGTGCTGGAAGCGACGGGGACTCTTCAAAAATCAAGAATCTATGAGATGAGCTCGAACCGAACGTTCCGCGAGACCCTTGCCTTTCTCATGGTACGTGACAACGCCCATCAGAACGCTTACGCCAAAGCGCTCGAGACACTCGGCGTTCAATGGGCGAAGGTGCTGCCGGTGCCGGAGTACGATCTGAACAAATATCCCGAGTGCCGTAAGTATATTGAACGAGGCCTGCATAACGTGCAGTTTAATTTCCGAATGGACCCGACACGCATTGCCGAGATCTTCCAAGGTGCTTCTCCGGGACGACATGGCGGAGTCCTATCGGTAGAGCAGCCGCCGCAAGGCTACCCGGTACCTGCACGCCCGGAGCGTCCGGCCGAGCACAGCCCCGGCATGCCGCCGAAGCCTAGCGCTCAGCCTGTGCTTGTATAATTAAGGTTCGAGGGTAATAGCAAAGCCCCACTGCTGCTGCAGTGGGGCTTTGCTATTACCAGAAATATTTCACGAGATCTACGTTGAAGAGATGCTTATTACCAAGGCTCAGGTTGATGATAAAATATAGCAGCGGCGATGCCAGTATACCGAAGAAGATGATAACCAAAGGCAGCAAACCGGAAAATTTCTTTGTATTAGTCGTTTTCATTGTTTCCATGTGTGATAACCCCTTTTCATTGTGATGTTGTTCCGTCTTATGTCTTTATTATAAGAACGGGCAACGGGGGTGTAAGTGATTTAAATCACATAGGGTAGACGATCACAAAATCGTAACAGAAAGCATAATCCATGCCTGTCATTGGAAACCTAGACAGACGTTACTTGCAGAATGGGTGAAGTTCAATGAATAAATGGATTGCCGCTATGTGTATTTTCATCCTGCTGTTTGTGCTGGCGTGGTTTATTTTCTCCAAGGTGTTTTATCTCAGAAGCAGTCCCAAAACCCAAGCTTTGTCGACTCAAGAGCAGCAACAGCAATTGTCACACAGCAAATCCGCTAACCCTAAGGCGAGAAAGGTCATCCTCATTGTTGTGGATTCCCTGCTCACCAGTGCGTTAGAGGAAGGGCTGAAGCAGGGGATTTTACCGACCTTTGCCTATCTAAAGAAGCAAGGCCGGTACCATGACAATCTGGTCAGCTCGTTTCCTACTATGTCTGTGGCCATTGACAGCACCCTGCTGACAGGAGCTTATCCCGATCAGCACCGTGTTCCGGGATTAGTGTGGTATAGCGCCGATCGGAGAAGCATGATCAATTATGGAACAGGACCGATGGAGATAGCTAAGGCAGGCTTGAGCCCGGTTCTATTTAATTCCTTCATCCATTTAAACGGACAGCATTTGAACCCAAGCCTGCCGACCCTTTACGAGGAGCTCGCTCAAAAAGGCTTTACCTCGGGCTCCATCAATGGTTTTGTATACCGAGGAGCGAAGGAGCATACGCTTCATATCCCTCCTTGGCTGAGCCGGTTCACTATGCTTCCGCCGGAGATCCGGGTGAAGGGGCCTGACTTTCTGTCGTTCGGCATTTTTGCCAATCCGTTAGAGGGACGAATCGACATGACGGACGATCCATTTCACCGTGCGGGTCTGAATAACTATTTTTCATTGGAGACCGCTTCCTATCTAGTGCAGCATGATCTGCTTCCCGATTTTCTGTATGTCTATCTGCCCGATTTGGACAAGCAGCTGCATAAGAAGGGACCGTCCGATCTGAGCTTTGTACAAAAAACGGATAAGCAGCTGAATGACTTCCTCCAACAGTTCGGTTCGCTGGAAAAGGCGCAGGAAAAAGCGGTGTTCATCCTGATAGGTGACAGCGGCGTTACTCAGATTGATGACCGCAAAGAGGAAGCGATTGTTCCATTGCATGAGCTGCTTCAGCAGTATGTGCTGCTGAAGCCCGGAGAGCTGCCGGAGGCGCATACCGAGATGGTGCTTGCAGTCAACGAGACCATGGCCTATGTGTACAAGCTGAAACAAAGCTTGTCTTATCGAGATATTGCCAAGGCCGTAACAGCGGATGATCGGATCGATTTTATTGCGTGGAAGGAGCACGATTGGATTCATGCAGCAAGCTCACGGATGGCGGATGAGCTTCGCTACAAACAAGGCGGACCCTATAAGGATCCGTATGGGCAGACTTGGACCATCGAAGGGGATACGAAGGTGCTGGATGTGAAGCTCGATGAGCAAGGGAGATCCGTTGTCTATGACGCTTATCCCGACGGACTGCGCAGATTACACGCCGCGCTTCATTCTCATGAAGGGGAATTTCTGATCGTCACAGCGAAGCCCGGGTTTGAGCTGGCCGATCGGAGTTCTCCGCATCATACCGGCGGAGGCGCTCATGGAGCTCTTAATAAAACGGAATCGCTGATTCCCCTGTTTATCTACGGTACCGAGGAAATGCCGAAGCACTTGCGTTTGGTCGATCTGAAGGAATTTCTGCTGAAGCTAACGGAACAAAGTCGGGATTTGGCCCGAAACAAAGAATAAGGATTGCCTAAATTGTGGGGATAACGTAAAATATTTAGTATGTTATTCTAAGCGATTTGAGGCCTACAAGCCGGATTAGAGAGCGATCACGCGGACTAATCCGGCTTTTCTTGTGCGAGCTAATAAAGTGAGGGACCGTAGATGGAAGACAACAAGGCTGTCTTGCTAGGCGACGAACTATTTTATAGTGCTTTTCATTATTCTGCCATGGGCATGGCGCTGGTTGCGCTCGACGGCCGTTCCATCGCCGTCAATGATGCGCTGTGCAGTGTTCTGGGATACACCCGGCAGGAACTGACCCGTGTAACCTTTCAACAAATTACATACAGCCAAGATATCGATCAAGAAACGGAGCTTTTCGAGCGGCTGGTAGCCGGGCAGCTGCCTTCCTACCAAATGGAGAAACGATACCTTCATAAGTCAGGACAACTTGTATGGGTATTGTTAAGCGCTTCTATCGTCAGGAGCAAGGATGGAGAGCCTTTATATGTCGTTTCTCAAATTCAGGACATTACAGGCCGTAAAGTAATGGAGCAAGAGCTGAGATCGGTTCAACATCAGTATGAGCTTCTGGCGGAAAATGCCGTGGATATCATTACCTTTAGCTCCCCGGACGGGACTTTTCAATTTATTTCACCCGCGAGCCGGACTTTACTAGGGTACATGCCGGAGGAGATGCTGGGCAAGCAGGCGATATGTTTCTTTCATCCCGACGATAAAGAGACGATCTCACAGCTGCAGCTTGCGGATACGGATACTTTCGATTGCCGGGTCAAGCATAAGGAAGGGCATTATGTTTGGATCGAGACCACCATCCGAATGATTCGCGATGAGCATGGGGAAACGGCTAAGCTTATCGGGATCGGACGTGACATAACCAGACGCAAGGATATGGAAAATGATCTGCGCAGAAGTCAAGAACGTCTGAGGGAGGCTCAGCGGATATCGAAGATCGGCAGCTGGGAATGGGATGTCTCGCGGGATTACATCAAATGGTCCGAGGAATCCTTCCGGATTTTCGGCAAGGGTCCCGGTGAGTTCCTCGGCAAGCTGGAGGAGTACTACCAAT
Source organism: Paenibacillus sp. GD4 (assembly GCF_030846225.1). Lineage (NCBI taxonomy): Bacteria > Bacillati > Bacillota > Bacilli > Caryophanales > Paenibacillaceae > Paenibacillus > Paenibacillus sp. GD4. The sequence continues at coordinate 1,200,193 of NZ_JAVCYK010000001.1, read as the reverse complement.
TCATTCATCCTGGAGATCGGGGAATGGTGGAAGCTGCCGTAACGAAAGCGCTGAACGGCGAGGAATATGATTATGTGTGCAGACTTCCGGCTAAGGACGACCAATGGAAATATATCCATGTGCGCGGGGCTCAGCAGCGGAATGCTGAAGGTGTGATCGTCGGGATCAACGGAACGGTGCAAGATATTACCGACCGGATTCTACAGGAGCAGAAGCTGGAAGAAACCATAGAACGGTACACCTCATTAAAAAAGTACAATCCGGACGCCGTCGTTTCTTTGACCCACCTGGGAGAAATCATTTCGGGCAACGCGGCCGCGGAGACTTTATCCGGCTATAAGGCGGAAGAGCTGAAAGGGATGCATTTTACCGATTTCATAACGGACCCTTACCTTGAGCTCACGCAAGAGCGGTTCAAGCAGTTTCTTAGCGGCAACCTGATCGAGGAGACCCATATTGTGCTTCGCAATAAACATGGGCAGCTGCTGGATGTTGTGGCAACACCCGCTCCGATTGTCATTAAAGGCAACATCGTAGGCTGTTATTTGATTATTAAGGACATTACGGAGCAGAGGAAAAAGGACGAGCTGCTCATTCGTTCGGAGAAGCAATCGATTGCAGGGCAGCTGGCTGCGGCCATCGCACACGAGATTAGGAATCCGCTTACCGCCATTAAAGGTTTTTTTCAGCTCATGCGTTCGGGAAGCATCAAGGACGCTTATTTCAATATACTGGATGAAGAGTTTATTCGGATCGAAATGATTCTTGGCGAGCTGATGGTGCTGGCCAAGCCGCAGGATATGAAAATGGAATCGAAGGATTTGGTTCGTACGCTGCAAAGTGTGACGCTGCTGCTTGAAAGTCAGGCGAACATGAATAATGTCACCATACGGCATTGCTTCGAGGCGGAAGAGATCCTAATTCGGTGTGATGAGAATCAGATTAAGCAGGTTTTCATTAATATGCTGAAAAATGCCATTGAAGTCATGCCCAAGGGGGGAGCGGTCGAGATTCTCGTAAAGCCGGAGGACGGGTTCGTGACCGTCTCCATAACGGATCATGGCTGTGGGATCCCCAGGGAGCTGCTGGATCGAATCGGCCAGCCCTTCTATTCTACCAAGGAGAAGGGAACCGGTCTCGGCTTAATGGTCAGCTACCGTATTATTGAGAATCATGGGGGAAGCGTAACAATCCGCAGTGTCGTAGATGAGGGGACAACCTTTGAGGTAAAGCTGCCGAGATTGAATTAAAATGGGGTTCCTTTGCTCGTTATGAATGACAAGAGAAGGAATGGGAGAACCTACCTAAGGTGCCAACAGCGAAGGAGGTGTACCCATGGCGAAAAATCAAGAGGAACGAAGCGTAGAAATTCCGGAAGAGAACGAATATCCGGATCGATCGGTAAGCTCGATTATGGGGCGAATGGAGACACCGGCTGATCGAATCGCAGACAAAGAGGAATATGTAGACGAGCCCTAATCGGATCATAAGCAAGCACCTCGCGACAAGCAATCGCGAGGTGCTTTTTTCTACTTGAGGGCCGTATCGATAGGGAAGTATTGTCCGGACCAAGCTTTCCGTGAGGTCCACTCGGCGCTTCCTTGCCAAAAGGCGTGCTCGGGAGGCAGTCCCAACGGAAGAAACACCGATGCGCATAAATAGAGACTGCCGGTCGAAATATAGGTCTCCCCGACGTCCGGCTGATCGCCGCAAAACCCAATCCGCAGCCAGCCGCTCTCATCGAAGGTTCCCGGAGCTGCCATCATGCGTCGTATCACGGCTGTCAAGGCGCAGCGCACCTGAGGGGGAGAAATTTCCGCCGGCAGGCGATCCTGAAGGGCAACCTGTGACAGGAGCTGGAAGGCTCCGAAGCGGTAAGCGAGCGATCGACCGATCGGCGGGAAAGTACCTTCCGGCGAAATGCAGCGCTCCTGCTGGGCGGCATAGCGGGAGGCTCTGCGAAGAGTCGTTTCGGTAAGCGTGCCCCAGTCTGGATATTCCGAGCCTATGGTAAGGAGGATATCCACAAGCATCGGCTGGATCACGAAGCTGTTGTAGTAATCGTGATGGTATTCGACGCCGTCGCCATAGGTGCCGTCTCCCAAATACCATTCATGATGTTTTTTGATCGCAAAGTCAACGCGCATCGGGTCCCAATCTTCCTCCCCCAGCAGCTTCAGGGCGGTCTCCGTCATGGCGGCGAACAGCAGCCAATTGCTGTACACCGGCTTTCTCGTACGGGTCGCCTTCAGGCAGCCGATCAGGTTGCTCTTGACCCGCTCGTCCAGCTTGCCCAGCAGCTCCCTCGGCGCCCGCAGCAAGGCGTGAGACAAGAAGGCCGCATCAACGATCGGCTGTCCTCCCTTGGAGAAATTCATCCGATCCGGCGAAGCCGGATCGGTCCCAGCATCGATGGCTTCCCGAGCAAGCTCAGCTATGCGATTCCGCTGCGCCTCTTCCTCAGCGGATAGTCCTGTTGCCTCCAGCCAAGGGGCAAGTCCGCAAAGCAGGCGGCCCAGCGCCTCAAGATAAGTATAGTCTCCCCGGTCATCGAGCTTCCCTTGAACCGGCATCGTTTCCTTCAATTTTCGCTCTTTTAGCGCAACCAGCACCGGCTCGCCGATTTGAAGCAACCAATCGATCCACTGCTTTCTGTCTAGAGCACCTTGATCCATTCTCCTTCAACCCTTTCTTGATATCTCCTTGAAACGTTTCAATCCTACTTTATATTATAGCGCTGATGAGTCGAATTGAGGAAAATATTTTTTATTTACATTCCTTATTATTCCTATGTTTCTATGAAACCCCAAGTGGGTAATAAAGTAGGATCGTAAACTAGGGTAGGGTGAGATCATGAGCGTTGAAACAGGGATTGAAGCGGTATCTTGTGTTATCGCAGCATGGCTTTTATGGTTGTTTATACCCAGAGATCGAATGCGAGAGGTACATGTAAGCTTTTTAGTTGCCCAGGCTCCTGCGTGGTTTTTAGGTGTTCTTGTGGTCGAGCTGGGACTGCTTGAATACCCTGTCCGTTTTTTTTCTGATGCGGTTCGTACCAGCTTTACTTTTGAGTTTTTTATTTTGCCTGCGATGAGTGTGCTATACAATCTTCACTTTCCGGCCCGGTCGGTTTGGTGGAAAAAACTTGCATTTGCCCTCTTTTTCCCGACTTGGATCACTTTGCTTGAAATTCCGATAGAAAAATATACCCAGCTTCTTAGCTACATACATTGGCATTGGTCAGCCACTTGGGGCAGCTTGCTGTTCGTGTTTCACTTATGCTACCTGTATTATTGTTGGTTCTTCAGCAAGAAAGCCGCATAAAAACATGCCCGATTCTTCCTTGGAATCGGGCTTTCTTTCGTTATCGCTTCCTTGTTTGCCGAAGTCGACGGACCACACTTTGAATTTGGGGATAAAGGCCGGCATCCGCATGATCCTTAAATAAATTGTACTGCGGTCTGGTGTTGGCTTCGATCAGCCACAGCCTCTGGCTTCGGTCGATTCCGATATCGAGTCCAAGCTCGGTGATCAAGGGAAAGGAGGCTTCGAGTGCTGCGGCAATCCGATACCCCATCTCCCTCAGCTCGGCTTCCAGCTCATGCTGCCTCAGCTCCTCCAGCTTCAAGCTGCTTTTCAGCGCTTGGCTTAAGCCGATCGAGCTGCCTCCCCGGCAGTGATTCGTTACGATCTGTCCGGAGGGGGCCCATTTGCCCATAACTCCCATGTATCTCCACTTTTTCCCCGGCTTCAGCAGCACCACGCGAAAATCAAGCTGTCTTCCTTGCAAATCCATAAGATCGATGCCCTGCTGCAGGATGTAGCTTTTCTTTCCTATTTTGCGGATCATATGAGAATAGATTTGATCTATGGCCACTTCATAACGGTCCGTATGCGTATGAACCCTAACCTTACCGCTTCGCATCGTCAGCTTCATGATGCCTCGGCCGCCGCCTCCAAAGCACGGCTTCAGGAAGACGACGGGGTATTTTTCCAGAAATTGAAGCAGCTTCCTTGGTGTCAGCTTTGCCGTATCCGGCAAATACGTGCGAAGAGAATCGACCTTCCATAGCGCGGCATGCTTCCTCCACTTGCTCCAGGGGTACATTCTACCGTACAAGCTCAACGCGGATCCCCTCCTGTGAAAAGTAGAATCGGATAGGATTAGCATATGTAAGGGGAATAGGCTAGGCGCTTGACCGGTGACGTTACAATTTGGAGAGTTCGGATGGAGGATGTATCTTGTGGAGAAGGCACAGCAGCTTGACTCTGCGGTTTCAAAGGGATAAAATCCGAAGGAAAGGACAGGTGACGGCATGTTCACAATTACAGAATACAGTGTGGAGCTCGTGAAGGATCCCTTCGGCATCCTGACCGGCAAGCGTTATGAATTCACTCTTGATCTTCAGGTAGATGAAGAGGATGAACTGTACTCGGAGCAGGGAATCTTTTTAAGGGTTGTATATCGCGTGGAGGAAGAGAGCGCGGGGATCGTCAAATATGAGTTCCTTGAGCGTAACACCAACAAGTATCTTGATTTCGAGCTGGAAGAAGAGGAGGCTGAGGCCGTACGGTCTTTCTGCCAGGCTCATTACAGCGAAGCGGAGGAATAAGCCGGAGCCTTAGGGCGGACGGCTTATTCCTGCTCGCGCCGGGTTGTAAGGCTATCGCTTCTTGGGGCGCCTTGCGATTTGGTTCGTAACGACGAAGGCAAGGTCGTCATTGCCGAATAAGGATAAAACGCCGAGCAGAGTGTCGTCCGGTATATCGCCGGCTTCCTCTTTGGGAACCGTCAGCTCTATCGCTTGCTGCAGGGCAGGATTATCCGCTTGCTGAGGATAAGCGAGTCGGTACAGTTCATTCGGGTCCAGGCCGTGATTCACACACCACTGGGCAAAGACGAGGATCATCATGCTCTCGTCCCTTTGGTAATTTCGGATGATTTGTTCTTCTAGCTCCTTGCTGCTCATCGGTCGGCGCTCCTTCTTTCAATGGCTGGAGATGGTCATAGGGTTCATTATATCGGAATGACAGAGGTGTGTACAATGATCATGAATGAGAAAATTAAGGCAGCCGAGGTGCATCTGACAGGTGTAGACGGGGAAGACCTGGGTGTAGTGGCGACAAGTGAAGCGCTGGCAATGGCAAGGAAGCTCAAGGTCGACTTGGTGTGCACATCGCTAATGAGCAGCCCACCGCCTTGCCAACTGATCGGGGCAGGCGCGGCCAAGCAGGAGGCGCAGCAGGCCCGCAAACGGGAGAAGGCGCCGAAGGTGAAGGAAATCCGCCTCACGACGCAAATTGAGGAGCACGATTATGACACCAAGCGGCAGCAAGCCGAACGGATCCTGAGCTCCGGGGATGCGGTCCTCTTGGTCGTCAAGCTGCAGGGCAAGGAAGGCGAGCGTGCGAAGGAGCTGTTGGAATCGCTGCTCAAGGATTTGAGCAGTGTAGGCCGAAAGCAGACGGGCATTCAGCTAAGCGGCAAGCAGGCCGCGGTGCAGGTGGACCCGTTGTAGCGGCCTTGAGCTGCGGTCGGTCACCGCCGCGATTGCGACCGCAACCGCATCGCACCGCGGCAGCGTAAAGTGAAAAAATCACCTTACAAGCCCATGCTCGGCGCATGGAGGAGATGTAAGGTGATTTTTGCAGCTAGAATAAAAAGTGGACACATCGTTAAGTGAAGTTAGATAATTAACTTAGCAAAGAACAATGAGGTGTCCACCATGGGAAATCAACGGCAGCGTTACAATGAAGAATTTAAAAAGCAGACAGTCAAATACGTACAAGAACAGACCAAGACGGTGCCGGAAATCGCGGCGGAGCTGAACATTCCGGCAGGAACAATCCACAACTGGATGTCTCAGTACCGTTCATTTGAAAATGAGCCGCTAGCCAACCCGGAAAAGCTTCGTCAAATGAAAGAAGAATTGGCAGCAAAAGAACGCGAAGCCAAGAAAAAAGATCAGGAGATAGCCGATCTCCAAGAGGAGCTGGCCATTTTAAAAAAGGCTCTGCACATCTTCAGCAAAGAAAAGAACTAAGGTTCCAGTTCATTGAAGATCACCGCTCCGAATTTCGAATGGAGAAGATGTGCAAAGTGCTGCAGGTATCCAGGAGCGGGTTTTACAAGTGGCAAACGGCTACAGCAAGTGAGCGAGAGAAACGGAAGACGATGGTGATGGAGCGGATTTCCTACCATTTTCACGACTCTTATGGAAGATATGGCAGTCCCAAGATCACCCGTTTACTATGGGCTGAACAGTTTAAGATTTCAGAGCGCACAGTCAGTCTCTACATGAAGGAGCTAGGGCTGCGTTCGTGCGTTTCTCGTAAATTTAAGGTACAGACAACCGACTCTAACCATGATCTGCCTATTGCTCCAAACATCCTGAATCAGGAATTTGATGTGAAAAAGCCAGAGAAGGTCTGGGTAGCAGACATTACCTACATCCCTTGCCGAGAGGGCCGATTGTACCTTGCCAGCATCTTAGACTTATGCACGCGTGAGATCGTCGGCTGGCGCCTCTACGATCGAATGACCACAGACTTAGTTGTAGACACGTTACAAGCCGCCTATGAGGCCAAGAAACCTCAGAAAGGGCTCATCCATCATTCAGACCGCGGCTCACAGTATGCCTCAGATGAATACCGTAAGAAATTGAAGGCTTACTCAATGAAAGCCAGTATGAGCCGAAAAGGGAACTGCTATGACAACGCTTGTATCGAGTCATTTCACAGCATATTAAAGAAGGAGCTTATTTACCGCACCAAGTTTAAAACGAAGCAGCAGGCTTATGAAGCCATTTTTCAATATATTGAGTTCTTCTACAACCGTAAGCGAATCCACAGTGCAATCGGCTATGTATCGCCGGTTAAATTTGCTGCGCGTTTTAAGAAGCCTGCTTAAGCGTTCACTTAACGGAGTGTCTACTTTCTTGACAGAGGTCCATTTTTGTTTTTACATACGGAGGTCATCCTGCTAATCGCTAACATGGAGGCCTGTAAGATGATTTTATAACGCTACCGATGGTGCCTCTGTCCAAAATCCGCGGTGTAAAATGATTTTTTCACGCTAAACGACTACAGCCATTCGGAAACCCTCGCCGGGTTTACCATATAGCAGCGAATCCGCTTAGTGCCGCTCCCCTTAACGAGCAAATAGCCCTTCTCGTGCAGAGCATGCAGCAGCTTTCGGGCGGTCTGACCTTGCACGTCCAGCCAGCGGCCCGTATCCCCGGGCGTGAATCCGGCTGTTTGCCGAAGAGCTTGCCGCAAAATCTCCTTCTCCACGTAGCTCAGTTCCCCATCGCCAGTCTTCGAGCCAAGCACACGCCCCATAAACTGCTGAAGCAGCTGTTCGCACCGTCTCGGACGATCCTTCACATCATCGTAAGTGAAGCGGAGAACCCTCCAGCCATCGATCATCAGGTGATTCTGCCGGACCCATTGGTCGGAGAACTGGTTCCGGCTCATCCGCTGCACGTGGGATTCATACCCGTCTATTTCTATCGCTAATCGAAGTGTGCCTTCGATCCAAGCAAAATCAAGGTACCTGACACCATCCCGGAAGTCATACACCTCGTATTCGGGATGTAATCCCTCGAAGCTTCCGAAGGCCGGCCACCACACCTTCTCCAGAAAAAGCTTCTCAGCATGTGCGTGCCCCTCCAACAGCCTTCGCAGCCGTTCGCCGGATCTGCGCTTCTGATGCCCCAAGAACCACTCTCCGTGTTTCTGCTCAAAGTAACCAATCAAGCTCATCCCTCCATAGGCAAAAAAATAACCGAGGACGAGAGCAGCCAATCGCTGGTTCTCATCCTCGGTGTGTGCTTCACAACCAGAGTTCATCATCCATCTCATTATACCATAACGAGCTTTTTCTCTTCATCCTTTTCTTTTTCGTTCTCTTTCGCTTCGGGTGCCACGAAGACTGCTTCAGAAGGCGCTTGAGCTGACGCCATTACAGGCTGATCGCCTAACTCAACTTCACTGGCAGTCGACCCCTGTTCCGCATCGACTCCCGCATCGCCCCCCGCATCGACTCCCTCATCGATCTGAAAACGGCTGATCTCTTCAAACAGCTCCTGCGAGAGGACCAAAATATCGTCGGCCTGCTCGGCCACCCGGCGAATTGCCATGTCCTGCTGCAAGGACACCGCATTGACCTCCTCGATTCCGGCAGCCGACTGCTGCGCAATCGCGCTCACGAACTGGACCGAATCAATCAGCTGGCTGTTTTTCTGCATGACCCGTTCGATGCGTCCGTGGATTTGCTGAACTTGCTCCGACAGCTCGTCCATGGATACGCGAATTTCAGCGAATGCTTCTACACTATCATCCATCTTGTCCCGCTGCTGGTCGAAGGACTGTCGTGTGCTCCCGATCTGCTGGTGAAGCTCCTGCGTTTGGGAAACCAGGGAGGAAATGATCCGGCTTACCGTTTGCGACGATTCGTTCGTCTGGGTCGAGAGGAGGCGAACCTCTTCCGCGATGACAGAAAAGCCTCTGCCGTGCTCGCCGGCGCGCGCCGCTTCAATGGCTGCATTCAGTGACAATACGTTCGTTTGAGTGGAAATTTCCGTGATGGTGCTTACGATTTTAGCAATTTGATTCGAGCTGCTCGTCAAGCTCTCCATCGCCATGTAAACCTTCTTCAGCATTTCCTCCGATTCCGCTACTGCCGCCTTTAACGCATCCATCGAGGCAGAACCGGTATGCGTGTTAAACGATACTTCACGGCTTTTGCGCTGCATGGCTGTCGCAGAATCGGCAATATTTAGTATTTCCTTTTCCAAATCGGCAATGATCAGAGTGCTCTGCTCCGATTGAACCGCCTGCTGCTCCGAGCCGACGGAAATTTCCTGGATCGCGCGCACTACATCCTGATTAGCCGCGGCGGTAGAGCCGGACAGCTCATGAAAGGATCGGGAATGCTCCGACAGGGAGCCGGCAATATCCTTCGTATGGCGCAGCATGCGGTTGACTTGATCCACCATGTGATCGAAGCTTTGGCTGAGCATACCAAGCTCGTCCTTCGCCCTACTATGAATCTTGTGCCGCAAATCTCCTTCTGCTATAAGTTGAACGGCAGCCTGCAATCGGCGAAGAGGCCGGGTGAAGGAACGAATGACGATCAAGGCTACGGCAACGGTAACGACAACAACGGTAATCAGTGCAAAGAGCGAGACCGCCGCGGACCGGCTAAGCAGCACCTTCGAGCTCGCTACGGCTGCGGCCGCGTCCTGCGAGTATACTTCATTAAACTGATCGGTCAGTTCGAAAATGTATTCTTTATGTACTTGGGACTGCTCATGGAGCGACTCCAGCTGCTTGCTCATTTCCTGGGGAGGGAGTGATTTGTTCTTGACCACGGCAAGCGCTGCGTCAAAGGTAGCGGTGAATTCCTTCGAAGTATTCGTCAGCTTGGCACTCCATTTGCGCTCATCCGAGGTTCCGGCCGTTCCCGCAATCTTCTCAACCAGCTCGTAGAAGTGAGCTCTTTCTTTATTATAAGGCTCGGCGATGTCTTCCTTCTTCGAAACCATCATGCTGGACTTTAGCGCATCCAATGTATTCGCCGACTGCTTCAGTGCGGATGCGAGAAACTGCTTATCCACCTGCGCGTTCTGAAACAGAATTTGTTCCTTCATAAGATCGGCTTGCATCCATTGATAGGCTGACATCCCGGAAACGATCAATAGAATGAACGCAAATCCGATAAGCAGCTTCCCTCTCATGGTCAATAAGGATAAAGAAAATTGCCCGCGACTCTTTGCCATGACTACCCTCTCCTTTTACCTATATCTATTTGCCTATATCTTACACAATGAAATAGCGAAAAAGGTCAGCGTTATGTTAAGCCAGTGTAAATTGTTGTCGAAACTTCCTGGCGTCAAGGAGAATCTTGTAGAACGAATTCGAAGACTTGTAGTTTTAACATTCCGTTTACAAAACTTCGAAATTGCGAAAACAAATGAGCCGTAACATAGCAATTGTGAGTTCGAAAAACAAATTAGATCAAGGAGTGGTCAAGTTGTTAAAGGTTTTGGCACGTAAAGGAACGATCGTACTTTCTTCTGTTATTCTTGCAATGTCGCTTGCGGCATGCGGAAAAACAGCAACGAACGACAACACGCAAGGTTCCGCACCGGCACCGCAAGGCGGAAACAACACAGCTGCTCCGGCCCCTGCAGGTCTGAAGGGTGAAATCAAAATCGACGGTTCCTCGACGGTATTCCCGATCTCCCAGGCTATGGCGGAAGAATTCATGAAGAAAAATAAAGATGTCAAAATCACCGTAGGCGAATCCGGCTCTTCGAACGGAGCGAAGAAGCTGATCGGCGGCGAAATTGACATTGCCGATATGTCCCGTAAGTTTAAGCAAGAAGAGAAGGACGAACTGAAAACGAAGCAAAACACCGAAGTCATTGAGATGCCGGTGGCGCTTGACGGAATCACGGTAGTAGTGAACAAGAAGAACACCTTCGCCAAAGAAATGACGGTTGAAGAGCTGAAGAAGGTATGGCAGAAGGACAGCACAATCAAGAAGTGGAACGAAATTCGTCCGGAGTGGCCGGATAAAGAAATCAAACTGTACGGCCCTGGTACGGCTTCCGGTACGTTCGAGTTTTTCACGGAAGCAATCAACGGGAAAGCAAAGGAATCCCGCAGCGACTATACACCGTCCGAGGACGACAATGTACTTGTAAAGGGCGTAGCCGGCGATGAGTTCGCGATGGGTTACTTCGGATATGCATACTACAAAGAAAATGAAGCGAAGCTGAACGCCGTTGCGATCAAGAAGGATGCGAATTCTCCTGCCGTTGCTCCGTCTTTGGAGACCATTGAAAAAATGACGTATGCACCGCTGTCCAGATATATCTATGTATACCCTACGAAAAAAGCGCTGGAGCAGCCGCATATTAAAGAATTCCTGAAGTACTATAACAGCGCTGAAGGCTCCAAGCTGGTAGAAGCCGTGAAGTACATCAAGCTTCCGCAAGAAACCATGAACAAGAATCTGGAAGCTTTGAAGTAAGCTTACATTTGAAAAGCGCAAGCAGATAGAAAGCGAGAGCCGTGGCGTCCCGTAGGTAAGCTAGGGGGTGTCACGGTTTTCACAGTATAACATGCTGTGGGGGAATTAATGGGAATGGGACAAACAACAGATCTAAAAAAGAAAAAGAGCATGATTTCGTCCGATGTGTTGATACCAAAGGTTTTGGCATTCTTCGCCATCATTTCGATCTTTACGACGATTGGCATTGTGGCCATCCTGATTTTTGAATCGATCGGCTTTTTCCGTGAGGTGCCGCTGTTTGATTTCATCACGGGGACCGAGTGGACTCCGCTGTTCAGCGATCCGAAGTTCGGTGTGCTTCCTCTGATTACAGGTACGCTCCTGATTACCGTAATTGCCAGTATTGTAGCGATTCCGGTCGGTTTGGGCAGCGCGATCTATTTAAGTGAGTATGCCCCGGCCCGTGTTCGAAATATTTTGAAGCCGGTGCTGGAAATATTGGCAGGGATTCCTACGATTGTGTATGGCTTTTTCGCATTAACGTTCGTCACCCCGATTTTACAGTTCCTGATCCCGCAGACGGAAATTTTTAACGCCTTGAGTGCGGGAATTGTGGTGGGCATTATGATCATTCCTATCATCTCCTCGATGAGTGAGGATGCCATGGTGGCCGTTCCGAATTCCCTTCGCAACGGAGCTTATGCCCTTGGCGCGACCCGGTTCGAGGTGGCGGTCAAAATCGTCGTTCCCGCAGCGCTCTCCGGTATTGTGGCTTCTTTCGTGCTGGGCTTGTCCCGTGCGATCGGAGAGACCATGATTGTGACCTTGGCGGCAGGCAATCTGGCGCATCTGTCCTTTAACCCGCTCGAGAGCATTCAGACGTTGACGGCCTATATCGTAGCTGTCAGCTCGGGGGATACCCAGCACGGCTCGGTGGAGTATTTAACGATTTATGCGGTAGGGATTACGCTGTTCGTCATGACACTGGCTATGAATATACTGGCCGGCTACATCTCTAAAAAGTTCAGGGAGGAATACTGATGGCATCGAGAGAAGAATTGCTGCATATCGGCAAAAGAAAACGTAAAAACAAGCTATACCATCAGCTGTTTTACCTTTCCACCTGCTTCGGAGTCGTAGCGCTGGCGTTATTGCTGATACAGGTGCTTGTGCAAGGCGCAGGCTGGTTGAACTGGGACTTTCTTACGAACTTTTCCTCCCGCATTCCCGCGAATGCCGGGATTAAAGCTGCCATTGTCGGCACCTTCTGGCTCATGCTGATCACGGCTCCGCTAACCTTCATCATTGGAGTGGCTACGGCGATCTATTTGGAAGAGTATGCGAAGGACACGGCTTTCAGCCGTTTCATCCAAACGAATATTGCGAACTTGGCCGGCGTTCCCTCGATCGTTTACGGCTTGCTTGGACTGACCGTATTTGTGCGCGTTATGCATTTGGAGCGCAGCCTTCTGTCCGGCGCATTAACGATGACCTTGCTGGTACTGCCGATCATTATCGTTTCGTCGCAGGAAGCCTTGAAGACCGTACCTCAATCGCTGCGCAATGCGTCCTTCGCATTGGGAGCGAATCGCTGGCAAACGATAGTCCGCGTGGTATTGCCCTCGGCCTTGCCGGGAATTTTGACGGGAACGATTCTGTCCTTATCCCGTGCCATCGGAGAGACGGCGCCGCTGATCGTCATCGGAGCGGTTTCTTATATCGCCTTTCTGCCGAGGTCTCCATTCGACACCTTTACCGTCATGCCGATCCAGATCTTCAGCTGGGCGAGTCAGCCGCAGGCGGAATTTCAGAATGTGGCCGCGGCGGGAATTATTGTGCTGCTGATCATGCTGCTGAGCATGAACGCTTTTGCTATCTTTTTACGGAACAAATACCAGAGGAAGCTGTAGGAGGGCCCGGACATGTCTATTGTCAGCATCAAGAATTTAAACTTGCATTATTCCGAGTTTCATGCCTTGAAGAACGTTCAAATGGAAATTAGCGAAAAATCGGTGACGGCCTTCATCGGTCCGTCCGGCTGCGGGAAGTCGACCTTGCTGCGTACGCTGAACCGAATGAACGATATGATTAAAGGGATTCGTATCGAAGGCGATGTCATGATTAACGGCACCAATATTTACGACCCGGATGTGAATGTGGAGCTGCTCCGCAAAAATATCGGCATGGTGTTTCAACAGCCGAATCCTTTTCCAAAGTCAATCTATGATAACGTAGCCTATGGCCCGCGTATTCACGGCATTACGGACAAATCGCAGCTGGATCATATCGTGGAAAGCAGCTTGAAGGCTGCCGCACTTTGGACGGAAGTGAGCAGTAACCTGAAAAAGTCGGCATACGGTTTATCCGGCGGTCAGCAGCAGCGGCTTTGTATCGCTCGAGCGCTAGCGGTGAATCCGCAAATTTTGCTGATGGATGAGCCGACCTCGGCACTGGATCCGATCTCGACTTTGAAGATTGAAGAGCTGATTCGGGAGCTGCGCGATAAATATACGATCGTCATCGTCACCCATAACATGCAGCAAGCGGCGAGAATCTCCGATTTCACCTCGTTCTTCCTTAACGGAGAAGTGATTGAATCCGACCAGACGGAGAAAATTTTCACCACACCGTCGGACCAGCGAACAGAAGACTACATTACCGGACGTTTCGGATAAATTGAGGAGTGAATTGTCGTGGATACGAGATCGAATTTTCATCAGGCGGTTGATGAGCTGCAGCAAGAGCTGCTGAAGATGGGCATACAGGTAGAAGAGCATATTCACCTAGCGGTAGAAGCCTTGGCCGCAATGGATGAAGCTTTAGCGAAGCGGATCATTCAAGAGGACGATCAAATCGACGAAATGCTGCTGGCGATCGAGGAAAAATGTGTACGGCTGATTGCTCTGCAGCAGCCCATGGCCAGCGACCTGCGGATTATCGGTATGGCGATGAAGATTTCAACGGACCTCGAGCGGATTGCCGACCATGCCGTAGACATCGCCAAGATTGCCCTGCGCCTGGCGGGCGAGGAATTGGTAAAGCCCTTGGAGATTATTCCCAAGATGACGCTGCTCGCTAAAGATATGCTTCGCGAAAGTCTGCTGTCCTATACGGAGCGCAACGTTCACCGCGCCGCAGCCCTTGCGGAGAAGGATGACGAGCTCGATAAGCTGTACAGCACGGTCATGAATGAGATAATCGGGCTGATGAATAGCGATTTTGCACGGAACCGCCAGCTGTCTCAGCTGATGTTCGCGGCGCATTACCTGGAGCGCGTCGGCGATCATACGACGAATATCGGGGAAGGAGTCATCTATATGGTGACCGGAAAACGCAAGGATTTGAATGTCTAATAGAGAAGGACCTGAGGCTTTATTGTCTCGGGTCCTTTCGGTGTATATGTACGATTTTTTCCATAACTTCGACAATCTTTTACAATATCTTTACATAACAAGGTGGGTAATGTTAACACTAGTTCTTCCATCCTATGCTAGAATAAAAACAAGAGAACAAAGAAGTAGGGATGGCATATGGCGATAGAACGTCCAACGTACGAGAAGGGTCCTACGGCACAGTCGCTTCATATGGAATTGCAGCAAATTGTAAAGGACAGGTCGATTACAACGCTTTATCAGCCGATTCTTTCATTGAAGGACGGCAAGGTATTCGGCTATGAGGCGCTGACACGGGGTCCGGAGACCAGCCCTCTTTATGCGCCCTTGCCGTTGTTCGAGGAGGCGGAGCGCTCCGGCTTGCTGTACTCCCTTGACCGGTTAGCCCGCGAGAAGGCCATACAGGATTCCTTGGCGGTAACGGACAAAGAGCTTCTGTTTTTGAATCTCTCGGCACGCATCCTGCACGATCCGTTGTTTGTGCCCGGTCGGACGCTGGAGCTGCTTGAACGAAGAGGGCTTAGGCCGTACAACGTCGTTTTTGAAATAACGGAGCGCGATTCCATTGGGGATTTCGCCGCCGCCCAGCGTATTCTCGATCATTACCGTCAACAGGGCTACCGGATTGCTGTGGATGACGCCGGCGCCGGCTATTCCTCCCTGCAGGCGGTAGCGGAGCTGCAGCCTGACTTTATTAAAGCGGACCGCTCGCTCGTGAAGGATCTTCACCTGCACAAGAAAAAGGAATATATCGTAGAAACGCTGCTTGAATTCGCCCAGAAGCTGAACATTGACATGATTGCTGAGGGAATCGAGAAGACGGAGGAGCTGATGAAGCTCACCCGGATGGGCGTGCATTTCGGGCAAGGCTTTCTGCTCGGACGGCCTGGAAGGGAACGCACCGTGCTGACGGAGGACCTTAGGGAGTGCATTCTCACCCATCGCCGGAAGCACGATACGACAGGGAGCACCTGGTCTATTGGGGACTTGGCCTCTCCCTGCGGGGAATTCAAGCCTACCGTACAGATCTCCGAGGTCGCAGGGTATTTTAAGCAAAATATTCATGCCCAAGGCGCAGCCATAGTATCTGACGGCGTGCCGATCGGGCTCATCATGCGGGAGCGGCTGTTTCAGCAGCTGGCGGGGCAGTACGGCTTCTCCCTTTTCTGGAACCGTTCCATCGATCAGCTGATGGATCCGAGACCGTTGATCGTTGATGAGTTGACGCCGGTGGAGCAGGTTTCCCAGCTTGCCACCTCCCGAGACATACAAAATCTATATGACCTTGTGCTTATCACAAGGAAAGGGAGCTTCACCGGAGCGGCCTCCATCCGCTCCATTCTGGAGTGCATCACGAACGCACGGATGGAGAGCGCGAAGGTGGCCAGCCCGCTTACCGGCTTGCCGGGCAATATCCAGATTCATAGGGAGCTGAACAAACGTCTGACGGAGGGGCGCCGTTTTTCCGTCATTTACGCGGATTTGGATTTCTTCAAATGGTACAATGACCGGTACGGCTTCCAGAAGGGCGACCAGCTGATTCAATTCACGGCGGATTGCATCCAGCAAGCGATTGGCGTGCTTGGCAAGCCGCATGACTTTGTTGGACATATCGGCGGCGACGATTTCATTGCGATAACAAGCTGTGATGATCCCGAGAAGCTGTGCGGCGAGGTGATCCGCCGTTTCGAGCAGGGCGTGCCGCTATTCTACGAGCAGAAGGACTGGAGCTATGTGGAGGATCGCAGCGGCAACCGGATCGAAAGCACCGGAGTCACCATCTCCCTTTCGTTGATCGTCTGCGGACAGGCCGGGCAAGTGACGGCGGACCAGATTTCCCAAGCGGCCGCGAAGCTGAAGAAGCTGTCCAAGCAGGCGAAGGGAAGCATCTTCTGCTCCGATTACTTGGAGACCGCCTATAGCAATAATTCAGGCAGCTGATCCAGCTGTACAATACAGTATACACTGCGTTTTCCGAGCTTCTGATGTGAAATGGTTTTGGCTGGGGAACGGACAGACGGGTCCTTCGGCGGATGATACCATACGGCATCGATACCAACCTTGGTAGCTCCGCAAATATCATGCTTCCAGGAGTTACCGACCATAAGGGCATGCCGCGGACTGACCTCCAGTCTTTTCAGCGCGGCTTTAAAGAGATACGGGGACGGTTTTTTCTCGGAGGGCTTGCCTGCGGTAAAGATCCGGTCCTGCTGGAAGAACGGGATCAGGCTGAATTTCTCTAGCAAGCCGAGGACCTCCGTCCGCGGGCTGTTGCTGATAATGGCCAGCTTATAGCTGGATGCGAGCCGGTGCAGCATGGGAATGACATGCGGCGCCGGCCTCTTGGCGTTGGATTGCATGGTTCGCGCTTCCCCCAGCATACTCCTTAGCATGGAAGAAGGAAGCGGGATGTCGAGCTCGGTTATGGCTTCGAGGAAACAGGCTTGCTCCAGCTCATCCAGCCGCTGAGAGGATAAATTGGTTTTGCGCCGGAGGTGCCAGCGGCGTATATAAGCCTGCCATACATCCTCCTTTGTTGGCGATTCTTCTTGAAGCCAGCGTGCGGTGTAGTCCCCCCATACGCTTTTGAAGCATTGCTCGAAGGAACGTCCTTGCTCAACCAGGGTTTGATTCACATCCAGCAGAATGGCCTTCTTGTTTACCGGCCTCGCGATCGATGTCATGGCTTACCATACCTCCGTTCCTCGCTATCTCCTTTTCATTTTATGCAGAAATTGGCGTCGAACAGCCCTCCTTTACGTGAGAACCCGGTTTTTTTCTTCGGGCTCCGTATGATATGATGAAGGGAGGTATGTTAACGGTTCAAAAAATGAGGTGTAACCATGTCCAAACTGGTTTTAATTGATGGCAACAGTATTATTTATCGCGCTTTCTTCGCCTTGCCGCCGCTTAGCAACACCAAGGGTCAGCATACGAATGCGGTATTCGGATTTACCACGATGCTGCTGAGGCTCATGGAGGAACAGAAGCCTACCCATTTCCTGGTGGCGTTCGATGCGGGGAAAGCGACGTTTCGACATAAGGACTACGCAGAATATAAAGGCGGACGGGAAAAAACGCCGTCGGAGCTGTCGGAGCAATTCCCGGTACTGAAGGAGCTGCTGCAGTCCTTCGGCATTCGGCAGTTCGAGCTGGACGGATATGAAGCCGACGACATTATCGGTACGCTCACACGGCTTGCCGATGAGAAGGGCGGCATAGAGGTGCTCGTCGTTACGGGAGACAAGGACATGCTTCAGCTTGCCTCGGACAGGGTAACGATTGCTCTAACCCGGAAGGGCATTAGCGAGGTGGAGCTGTTCAGCCCGGAGTACATCGGTGAGAAGTACGGCCTTACACCTAAGCAGATCATCGACCTCAAGGGTCTAATGGGTGATACGAGCGATAATATTCCGGGAATTCCGGGCGTCGGGGAGAAAACCGCACTTAAGCTGCTCCACGAGTTCGGCTCGGTGGAGAACGTGCTGGAAAATGCCGCGAACGTCAAGGGGAAAATGGGCGAAAAAATCGCCGAGCACGCAGACAGTGCCCGCATGAGCAAGGAGCTGGCCACGATTTACCGCGAGGTGCCGCTCGACCTGGAGTGGGAGCAGCTGAAATATGAGGGCTACGACAAGCGGGAGCTCGGAGAGGCGTTCCGCAAGCTGGAATTCAAATCGCTCATTGAGAAAATGGACTTGACCGTCAGCGCCGCCGCTTCGGCCGTTCCGCAAGCGGACATGGAAGCCGTTCTAGTAACAGAGAACACAATGGACGAGCTTCTGGCCTTCCTGCCTGAGGTGCAGGCACTGCACATCGAGATCATCGGCGATAACCCGCATACGGCGGATGTCGTCGGCATTGCCTTCAGCCCTGCTCCTGTAGAGGGCAAAGCGCTGCGCTGCTACTATATCCCATTCGAGCTTGCGGCCGGGGATCAAGGGAAGCCGCTTCGCGAATGGCTCGCCTCAGAGGAGAAGAACGTTGCCGTGTTCGACCTGCATCGCGCTCTGATCGCCCTCGCATGGAGAGGCATCGAGCTGAAGGGAGCCGGCATCTGTACGGTGCTCGCCGCCTATCTGCTCGATCCGACGGAGTCCACGCTGACGCTGGATAGCCTTTCGGCACGGTATGAGCTTCCGGCGATACCGTCCGATGAGGAGGTCTACGGCAAGGGGGCCAAGTTTGCCCTGCCAGCGCTGGAGGAGCTTTACTCCTATCTATGCCGCAAGGCTGCAGCGGTCGCCTTCCTCGCAGACAAGCTGAAGGCCGATCTGGAGCAGAATGACATGGATAAGCTGTTCTACGAGCTGGAATTCCCGCTTGCCGTTGTGCTGGCCTCCATGGAGATGAAGGGCATCAAGGTCGATGCGGAGGGGCTGAAGAAGTACGGTGCGGAGCTCGGCGTACAGCTCGAGAAGATCATGCAGGAGGTATACCAGGCCGCAGGCGTCGAATTCAATATCGGTTCTCCTAAGCAGCTTGGTGAAATCTTGTTCGAGAAGCTGCAGCTGCCCGTGTGGAAGAAAACGAAGACCGGCTATTCCACCGATGCGGAGGTACTGGAGAAGCTGGAGCCGTACCATCCGGTCATCGGCCATATTCTGAATTACCGCTCGCTTGCGAAGCTTCAGTCTACGTACGTGGAGGGCTTGCTGAAGGAGGTTCGCCCGAGCGACGGAAAGGTGCATACGTACTACCAGCAGACGATTGCCGCGACTGGCCGTCTCAGCAGCCAATTTCCGAATTTGCAGAATATCCCAATCCGTCTGGAGGAGGGCCGTAAGATCCGGAAGGTATTCGTGCCTTCCGAGCCGGGCTGGCGCATTCTGACGGCGGATTACTCGCAGATTGAGCTGCGGGTGCTCGCTCACATCTCTCAGGATGAGAAGCTGATGGAAGCGTTCCGGAAAAATATGGATATTCATACGAAAACGGCAATGGACGTCTTCGGCGTATCCGAATCTGAGGTCGATTCGAACATGCGCCGTTCGGCCAAAGCGGTCAACTTCGGGATCGTTTACGGCATCAGCGAATACGGCTTGTCCCAAAACCTGAATATTACACGGAAGGAAGCAGGGCAGTTTATCGAGCAGTATTTTGCCGTGTTCCAGGGTGTACGCAAATATATGGATGACATTGTGCGCAAAGCCCGCGAGGACGGCTACGTCACGACGCTGCTGAACCGCCGCCGGTACTTGCCGGAGATTACGGCCTCCAACTTTAACAT
Organism: Paenibacillus sp. GD4; assembly: GCF_030846225.1. Lineage (NCBI taxonomy): Bacteria > Bacillati > Bacillota > Bacilli > Caryophanales > Paenibacillaceae > Paenibacillus > Paenibacillus sp. GD4. The sequence continues at coordinate 1,180,548 of NZ_JAVCYK010000001.1, read as the reverse complement.
TCGTTCTTTCGCCGAACGTACGGCGATGAACTCGCCGATTCAAGGCACTGCGGCGGATATCATCAAGCTGGCGATGGTACAGCTCGACGAGCGGATGCGCGAAGAAAAGCTGAAGAGCCGCATGCTGCTGCAGGTGCATGACGAATTGGTGTTCGAGGTGCCGGAGGAAGAGCTTGAGCTGATGAAGCGGACCGTTGCTGAGGTGATGGAGGGCGCTCTCAAGCTGGATGTTCCGCTGAAGGTGGATGTCGATTGGGGAGAGAATTGGTACGAAGCGAAATAAGGCTCACGCAATAATATACTCGGCAACTTGCGGTGCTTGCGCACCGTTGTTGCCGTTTTTGACGAAAAGGAGCAAAGCGCTGCGACATGTTTGAGGTTGCAAAGCTGCAGGGCATTCGTGCCATAGTGCAGAAATTTACGCTCCTCTCCCTGGTTCGGAACGAGATTTGTGCGAAATAACAGCTTTCAGAGCGCGTAAGGGCTCAAACCGAGGCAAGAGGTCCGAGAAAGTTGTATATTCGCAGAAATCCTTTCAGATTGTCCAAACTGGATAGGGGAAAAGCTGCACTTTCGCAGAAATGTTCTTTCTAAGAGAGGATTGCCCTTCATGAGAAGGGATATTGAATAGAAGCAATTCTTGCTTTATACGAGAGGAGGGAGTTCATCATGCCGGAATTGCCGGAGGTAGAGACGGTTCGGCGGACGCTGAATCAGCTCGTGGCTGGGAAAACGATTGCCAAGGTTGCGGTCCGGCTCAATCGGATCATCCTGCTGCCGGATGATGTTAAGCTGTTCGAGCAGCTGCTGGCGGGCCAGACGATTCATACCGTGGAGCGGCGGGGCAAATTCCTGCGCTTCATGATGGATGACTACACCATGGTGTCTCATCTGCGCATGGAGGGCCGCTATGGGCTATACCAGCAGGATGACGCGATCGAGCCGCATACGCATGTCATTTTTTATTTTACCGATGGGACGGAGCTGCGGTATAAGGACGTAAGACAGTTCGGAACCATGCACGTGTTTCCGAAAAATCTGGACTTGCAGGAGAATCCCCTTAAGAAGCTCGGATTGGAGCCGCTGGACGAAGGCTTTACCCTGAAAGCCTTTGAGGAAACCATTGCAAGAAAAACAACGAAAATCAAACCGCTGCTGCTGAATCAGGAATACATTGTCGGCATCGGGAATATATATGTGGACGAGTCCTTGTACTTGGCGGGTATTCATCCGGAGCGGGAAGCGGGATCGCTCAGCAGGAAGGAGCTTGCCAAGCTGCATGAGGCGATTGTCCGAACGCTGCAGGATGCGGTGCAGGCCGGCGGCTCCTCCATCAAATCGTACGTGAACGGACAAGGCGAGATCGGCATGTTCCAGCACCAGCTGAAGATGTATGGCCGGAAGGAAGAGCCGTGTTATTCATGCGGTACGGCCATTGTGAAAACGGTGGTCGCGGGACGGGGCACGCATTATTGTCCGAAATGTCAGCCTTTAAAACGTCAACGCGTGCGAAAGGTATAGGGGAAGGCCCGTCTTGTCTGCGGACATGCACTCTCCGCCCAGAGCTCTCATATAGATAGGTTGAGGCTTTAGGTGAGGAGGAGGGGTAGCATGCTGCCTGCGATATCATTGCTGATCTTGGCGCTGGCGGTCAGTCTTGACGGCTTCGGCGTCGGTGTCATGTACGGGTTGCGTAAAATCAGAATACCGCTTGTATCCATCGCCATTATTTCCTTTTGCTCGGGGCTGATCATTTACGGGTCCATGCAGATTGGCGTATACCTAAGTCGGTTTGTGCATCCGCAGTGGGCTAAGGGGCTTGGTGCCTTAATTCTCGTAGGGATCGGCATATGGGCGTTGTTTCAGATGTTTATGGAAAAAGAGGAGCAGGCTGACGCGTCTGATGCCGGCAAGCAACCTGTAAGCACCCCGCTTGGGGGAACGGCTGTGTATACGGTGAAGGAAATATTCACGCTGGAGCTGAAACGGTTCGGTCTGATCATCCAAATTCTGCGTTCCCCGCAGGTGGCGGATATGGACCGGTCGGGCAATATCTCTGCAAATGAGGCGATGCTGCTTGGCTTAGCGTTGTCGCTGGATGCGTTCGGAGCCGGAATCGGTGCCGCTCTGATTGGTTTTACCCCTTGGCTGACGGCGGCGGTAATCGCGTGCGCAAGCGGTATGTTCCTTACACTGGGACTTCGAATCGGGTTCCGCTATGCCGATATTCGATGGATACGCAAGCTATCGATTTTGCCCGGATTTGTTCTCATCATCATGGGTATCATGAAACTGTTCTAATTCTTCCATTACTTCGTCTTCCTAGAGGAGCATAAACATGAATATCGGATTAACCGGAGGCATTGCCTGCGGCAAGAGTACAGTTGCTTCCCTGCTCGTTCAGCGCGGCGCATTCCTGGTGGATGCCGACCGCATCGCCCGTGAGGTGGTGGAGCCGGGAAGTCCTGTGCTTTCCCGGGTGGTGGAACGTTTTGGCCCAAGCATCCTTCTGGAGGACGGGTCGCTTCACCGTAAGAAGCTTGGCGAAATTATTTTTGAAAATCCGGCTGCCCGCGAGGATTTGAACGGGATTCTTCATCCGCCGATTCGAGCCATGATGCGCGAGCAGATGGCTTCTCTCGAGTCTCAGCATCCGGACAAGCTGGTTGTCGTAGATATTCCGCTGCTTTTTGAATCCAAGCTGCAGCATATGGTTTCGGAGGTCATGGTCGTGTATGTGCCGCGTGAGGTACAGCAAGAGCGACTGATGGCACGGGACGGAATCACACGGGAACAAGCGGAGAAACGGATCGCAGCTCAAATGCCGATCGAAGAGAAAAAGCAGCTCGCGGATATCGTGATAGATAATTCCGGCACCTTGATCGAAACAGAAAAACAGGTGGACCGTTTTCTGAAGGAAAGGGGGCTGTTATGAAGTTTTTTCGAAAAAAACGAACTTTCGCTTTCCTTTTAGTGGGGTTTGTTATATTTCTTTTTCTGAGCAGCGGTGCGCTGGGGAGGATGATGTATCCGATCCATTATCAGGAGGAGATTCGGGAAAACGCGGCTAGGTATGAGCTGGACCCTTTTCTCATAGCAGCCATTATTCGGGTGGAATCCAATTATGAGAAGGACATTGAATCCAAGAAAGGGGCCTACGGGCTCATGCAGTTGATGCCGGATACGTCCTCATGGATTATTGAAACCGGCCAATTTTCACCTTCTTACGGGAGTGCATTGGATAATCCGGCCGTTAGCATCCAGCTCGGATCCTGGTATCTGAATTGGCTGCACAAGCAATTTCAAGGCAATCCATATGCGGCTATTGCAGGGTATAATGCAGGGCAGGGCAATGTCATTAAATGGCTGCAATCGAAAGAATGGGACGGAACCTTGGAGAATGCGGCTATGATCCCTTTTGGCGAAACAAGACATTACGTACAGCGTGTGGTATATTACCAGAAACGATATGAGCAGTTGTACGGAGATCATTGGAATAAGAAGTAGGCTTAAACTCTGAGAAAAGGTAAAGAAGCATTGGACAAGCTCCTTGCGGAGGTTTGTCCAATACTTCTATGCGTATTGCTCAAAACGTGGTATTATTTGAATTGACCGGCAAGAGATTGCTCAGCGATTTGTACCAGGCGGCGTGTAATGTGACCACCGATCGCACCAGTATCACGAGTAGCCATGTTACCGTAGTAACCGTCTTGTGGAATCGCGATACCGAGTTCCTGAGCTACTTCGTACTTCAATTGGTCCAACGCTTGACTAGCCTGTGGGACAACCAGAACGTTGCTGCCACCAGATTGACCTGCACCCATGTCTGTTCACCTCCTTGTCGTTGGTAATCCTATTATGCTCGTTTCCTTGGCGTTCATAACAGGTAGTGTATGGTAATACTGAAAGGATGTATCCCGCTCATGAAATGCCCTTATTGTGACTATAGTGGAACCAAGGTGCTTGATTCCCGCGCAGCCAACGAGAATAAATCGATCCGTCGCCGGAGAGAATGTGAACGATGCCAGAAGCGTTTCACGACCTTCGAGATGGTGGAGGAAACGCCTCTTATCGTCATTAAGAAAGACGGAAGCCGAGAGGAATTCAGCCGGGAGAAAATGATGCGAGGATTAATCCGCGCGTGCGAGAAGCGCCCTGTGTCGGTAGAGCAGCTGGACAAGATCGTATCCGAGGTGGAGAAACAGATCCGCAATACGGCGCACGCCGAGGTGGACAGCCGCCAGATCGGCGAGATCGTAATGGAGCAGCTGTACCCGGTGGATGAGGTTGCCTATATCCGTTTTGCCTCGGTGTACCGTCAATTCAAGGACATTAATATGTTCATGAAGGAATTGAATGATATTTTGCTGAAGCACCAAGTCGGCGGACAGGGATAACAGCATGTAAAATCAAGTGTTGACAAGCAATGATGCTCCGTGGTAATATACATTTTGTCGCCACACGGGGCCTTAGCTCAGCTGGGAGAGCGCATCGCTGGCAGCGATGAGGTCAGGGGTTCGATCCCCCTAGGCTCCATACATAAACAAAAGTTAACCGATCCAACGAGGGTCGGTTTTTTTATTTTGAAAAGGCAAGGAAAGTGTTTATCTGAGCTATACTGGTAATACCGCTTTTCGCAGATAAATGAATACAAATCGGACGAGCATTAGGAGGGAACCGGTCATCGGGAATGAAATGAGTGAAAAAGGAAAATTTCTAAAACTTGGCGTGCTGGACCTGGTCCCCGTATTCGGCAGCAGGAATGACACTTACGCCTTAGAACGGGCGGCGGAGCTTGCACAGACGGCTGAGCGGCTGGGGTATTCCCGTTATTGGGTGGCCGAGCACCATGATATGCCGCAATTGGCTTGCCCGTCGCCGGAAGTGCTTTTAGCTCATATCGGAGCCCGAACGAAGCGGATTCGTATCGGTTCAGGCGCGGTGTTACTGCCGCACTATAAGCCGCTCAAAGTAGCGGAATCTTTTCGTTTGCTGGCTGCCCTGTACCCCGGTCGGATCGATCTGGGCATAGGCCGGGCACCCGGTGGAAATGCTCATGCCAGTATGGCGCTTAGCGGCAATTTTTTGGAAAATGTAGGGCAAATGCCGGATAAATTAAAGGATATCGCCAGGCTGCTGCAAGGCAGCTACACCTATCAGGGAGAACCGGTCGGCGCCCGTCCGAATCCTTCTGTTCAACCGGAGGTATGGCTTCTCGGAACCAACAAGAAAAGCGCGGAATATGCGGCGGCATTCGGAATGGGTTACGTATTCGGCCAATTTATGAGCGAAACGGACCCCGGGGAGGTGCTGCGCGCTTACCGGGAATCGTTTGTTCCTTCGCCCCTATCCCCGAAGCCAAAAACGATGATTACCATAGGTGTTGTATGTGCGGCAACCGACGAAGAGGCAAGGAGACTGGCGCTCTCCGGCGGTTCCATGTTCCGCGAAGAGGTGCAGGCCGGACAATCGATGCCGTATTCAGAACGCAAACTTCTTGTGGGAACAGCTTCATCCGTTCAAGCTCGATTACAGGAGCTGTCGGATTTATATGGAGTTGATGAATTCATGCTTGTAAGTATGATCCCTGATTACGCCGAAAGACTGCGTTCCTATGAACTGCTTGCTCAATGCACTTTTTAATTTGACAAAAGGGCAAGTGGTACATACAATTAATTTATTCTGACTGTTCAGTATAAATAAAATAGGAATCAGGTGAACGTATGCCCAAGGTAGGGATGGAACCGAAGCGCCGAGCGGATGTCATTAATGCGGCATTAACCTGCATTAGCGTTCACGGGATGGACGGGATGACCTTAGATAAGGTTGCCGAGTATGCGAAATGCTCTAAGGGAGTAATTATTTACTATTTTAAAAATAAGGATCAGCTGATCGTGGAAGCCTTCCGGTCCTTCATGGCTTATTACGGTCTGAAGATACAATCCGAAATCGACAGCTCCATGCCGGCGGATAAAATGATCGATATTACGATGAAGCATATCCTGCCCCCATATGATGACGATAAAAGCAACGAGATGAAGCTAAATGTGTCGCCGCTGGACGGGATAGAAGCCATGTTTATCCCGATCGAGGATCAGGCGAGACTCTTTCTTCAGTTGTTCTCCAAGGCTGTATTGGACCGCAGGCTGCAGGAGGTCGTGTCCGCCAGTTACACGACGGATCTCCACGGCATCGCCAAAATTTTCGATTATGGCAACAGGACGGGGCGCATGAATGTGGAAGATCCCCAAAGCGCTGCATACGGGCTGCTTGCCATGGTAGTCGGACTCAGCTTCTTTAGAGTCGCGAACATTCCGCCCGTTCATGGCGAGGATAACCGATACGTCGGTGAGGATTATATTAGGAAGATGACAGGGGGCTAGTTGAAATGAACATTACAAAAGTAGTGGCTAACGGGGTGCCCATTGCCGTTGTGAGCGGCAGCGAGGTCGCCGTCGAGGATGCACAGTCAGCTTTGGATCTTTTGGCAACCGTGCGTTATGAAACCGACAGCGATCGGATGATTCTGCACAAATCGCTGCTGAGCGAAAGCTTTTTCGATCTGAGTACGCGCCTTGCAGGGGAAGTGGTACAGAAATTTATCAATTACCGGATGAAGCTTGCTATCGTGGGTGATTTTTCTACGTATTCTAGTAAAAGTCTCAAAGACTTCATCTATGAGAGCAATAACGGAGCCGATCTTTTCTTTCTGCCAGACGTACAACATGCCATTGACCGGTTGAGCAGGGTGAGCTAGTTGGCGAACGGGAGGATGTCGATGCTTGAGATCCCCATGGTGCCGATTCCGGCGGGTGAAGTTGAATTAAGGGATGACCGAATCAAGCGCAATTGGACGACGCGGGTGGATTCTTTTTTATTAGGGCAAGTTCCTGTTACGAGGGGATTGTATGATGCGATCATACCCAGGGCAGTCGAAGCTCACTACGAGCCACAATCTCCGGTAGTGGACGTCTCATGGCATGATGCTGTTGCCTTTTGTAATTTGCTTTCCCGGCAAGCCGGCCTGCAGGAATGCTACTCGGTAAGCGAGGACGGAGAACGTGTCGACTGGAACAGGGAGGCCCGCAGTTACCGGCTTCCAACAGAAGCGGAATGGCAGTATGCGTGTAAAGCCGGAACTGGCGGTTATCGTTACGGCGAGCTCAAGACAATAGCCTGGTATCTTGAGAATGCCGAAGGCAGGGTACATCATGTGGGGCAGAAGCAGCCGAATGCGTGGGGACTCTACGATATGCTGGGAAATGTGTGGGAGTGGTGCTGGGATGTATATGATCCCAAGGTATACGGGTCTTACCGAATTTTTCGCGGCGGGAGCTGGGCGGAAGAGGCAAGGGGATGCGGTGCCACCTGCCGCCGTCGAAGCCATCCGACGTTTCGGATCGATGATCTTGGGTTTCGTCTTGCGAGATCCTGCTAAGGGAACGATGGGGTACCCTCTTCTGCAAGAAGACCGCCATCGTGTCCAACAAGGGTAGCAAAGCTGCTAAAGTGCAGAAATCCACGATCCCAATCGTAGTTCAGAACGGAATTTGTGAGAATGAGCATCTTTAAAATCGCACAATGGCTGATAGTGTGGCAAATGGCCTCGGAATGCTGTATATACGCAGAAATCCTCTTCGCTTTGAGGAAAAGGGTGGAAAAATCTGCCTTTTTGCAGAAATGTACTAGTTTAAGGACCGTCCTGAACAGGACGGTTTTTTCTTTGGTACCTTACTGATGACAAGCACATTAGTTTGTGTTACGATTTATTCGTTTCGTGTTACGATTGATTAAGCCTACATAAAGATTCAGCCCGAACACGGTCATAGATGAGAATCGGGAGTGAGAGAGCTTGAAAAGTATCATAAGAAACTATGGGATCTTGATTCTAATCATGCTGATCCTTGCGGCAGGATGCTCGGGGAAGCAGAAGGAAACGGCTGCGGGCAATAAACAAGAGCTTCTGCTCGCCGTAGGCGGTGAGCCGGAGCACGGCTTCGACCCGACGACAGGCTGGGGAAGATATGGCTCGCCTTTGTTCCAAAGCACCTTACTGAAAAGGGATCATGCGATGAACATTACAAATGATCTTGCTACCTCTTATGAGGTAAGCGGTGACGGCAGGGTTTGGACCGTATCGCTTCGCAAGGATGTCAAGTTCTCCGACGGGAAGCCGTTATCCGCTGCCGATGTCCAATATACGTTTCTAACGGCTGCTAAGAGCGGTTCTGCTATCGACCTTAGTATCTTGAGCGATGTGGAAGCACCGGAAGAGCATGTCGTCCGGTTCAAGCTCAAAGAGCCGCAGTCAACGTTTATCCAATATCTCGTGTCGACGGGGATTGTTCCGAAGCATGCCCACGGGAAGGATTATGCATCCCATCCTATCGGCTCCGGTCCGTTCCGGCTCGTGCAGTGGGATAAGGGGCAGCAGGTGATTGTCGAACCGAATCCTGAATATTACGGGAAACCATCGGTCTTTAAGAAAATCACGTTTCTTTTCCTGAATGAGGATGCTGCTTTGGCCGCGGCGAAGGCGGGGAAGGTCGATGTAGCTGCCATTCCGGCAAGCTTCAGCAAGATGACTGTTGCGGGCATGAGGCTGGAAGCCGTGAAGTCGGTGGATAATCGGGGCATCATGTTTCCCTACGTGAAAGCAGGGAGCAAGACGAAGGAAGGCTACCCGGTCGGGAACGATGTAACCTCCGAAGCGTCCGTTCGAAAAGCCATCAACCTGGCGCTCGATCGAAAAGCGCTGGTGAATGGGGTGCTTGAGGGTCACGGTACACCTGCTTATACGATCAATGACGGCCTCCCTTGGTCGAACCCGGACGCCGCCATCAAGGATGGCGACATGGCCGGCGCCAGAAAGCTTCTGACGGATGACGGCTGGAAGGACACCGATGGGGATGGCATTCTTGAGAAAAATTCGCGCAAAGCCGAGCTTACGCTCCTATACCCTGCGGGCGATGTCAATAGACAGTCTCTGGCGATTGCTGCTGCGGATATGCTGAAGCCGCTCGGAATTGCGGTCAAGGCGGAAGGGAAGAGCTGGGATGAGATTCGAAAGCAGATGCATGCCCATCCCGTATTGTTAGGCTGGGGAAGCCATGATCCGCTGGAGATGTACAACGTATACAGCAGCAGGTTCGGCGGCGTGGAGTACTATAACCCTGGCTTTTACAGTAATCCGGCGGTGGAGGCTTATATGGAGAAAGCCTTGAGAGCAACGGACGAGAAGGAAGCGGCGGAATATTGGAGAAAGGCGCAATGGGACGGCCAAACCGGTTTAAGCGCCCAAGGCGACGCGCCATGGGCTTGGCTTGTAAACCTGGATCATTTGTACCTTGTTAAGGAGGGTCTGGACATCGGCAGGCAAAAGATTCATCCTCACGGTCATGGCTGGCCGGTTACGGATAACATTGAGGAATGGCAATGGACCGAGTGATGAGAACCTCGGCTTCGTTCGCGAAGAGACTAACCTTTTTCCTGCTGCGTAAAGGGGCCAGGTTGATACTGCTACTCCTGGCGGTAAGCAGTATCTCCTTTGCGCTTGCAGAGTACTCCCCTATGGATCCGGTGCAGGCCTACGTTGGCGCCGACCTGATGAGGGTTAGCCCCGAGCAGCGGGAGGCCATTGCCGAGTATTGGGGGCTTAACAAGCCGCCTGTAGAACGCTTCACCTTGTGGCTCGGTTCCGTCATGCGCGGTGAGCTCGGCACCTCCATGATCTATCGCCTGCCCGTGACGGAGGTCATTCATGAGAGGTTCGTCAGCTCCGTCTTTCTGATGGGGGCCGCTTGGCTGCTTTCGGGCCTTCTTGGGTTTGCCTTGGGGGTAATCGCAGCGATGAAGAGAAATACGTGGATCGACAAGCTCATTCAATGGTATTGCTATTCGCTTTCGGCAACTCCCGCCTTTTGGCTGGGGCTGTTGTTCTTGATGATCTTTGCCGTCTGGCTCGGTTGGTTTCCCGTAGGCTTAGGCGTCCCTGCCGGTGTGCTTGCGGAGCAAGTAACCCTTGCGGACCGGATGGAGCATATGGCCTTGCCCGCACTCACTCTGAGCGCCGCAGGAACAGCTTCCATTACGCTGCACACGCGTCAAAAGCTGGTTGAGGTGCTGGACAGCGATTATATCTTGTTTGCAAGAGCAAGAGGGGAGCAAGGTTTTGCATTGTTTTGGCGGCATGGACTGCGCAATGTAGCTCTGCCCGCCGTTACCCTGCAATTTACTGCCTTTAGCGAGCTGTTCGGCGGAGCGGTGCTTGCCGAGCAGGTATTTGCTTATCCCGGCTTAGGTCAAGCCACCGTGGAAGCAGGGCTCCGCGGGGATGTACCTCTGCTGCTCGGCATCGTTCTGTTCAGCACGCTGTTCGTCTTCTGTGGCAATCTGCTGGCGGAGGCGGCTTATCGCTTTATCGATCCCAGAGTGAAGGAGGGGCAAGCGGCATGAGAACTTTGGCTAAGCCTTGGAAGTCAGCTTTCAGGCTCCCTAAGCTGCACGGCCGTCAGCGCGCCCTCCTCTCGGCAGGAAGCGCTTTGGCATTTCTACTGTTCATTTGGCTTGGTTCCGTTTTTTTGCCGGAGGGGGGATTGCAATCTCAGCTGGAGCTGCGGAATGTGCCGCCCTCTCCGGAGCATCTCTTCGGAACGGATTGGCTGGGACGAGATATGCTGACCCGAACGTGGAAAGGGCTGCAGCTTAGTCTGCAGGTCGGATTCATCGCAGGCGGGATCAGTGTCATTCTTGCAACGGTACTCGGTCTCTCTGCAGCAGTCTTCGGAAAAGGGGTAGACCGGGTCATTACTTGGCTTATCGATTTATTCTTGAGCGTACCTCATCTGGTTGCGCTCATTCTCATCGCCTTCGTTCTTGGGGGCGGGGCCAAGGGCGTCATCGCCGGAGTAGCGCTAACCCACTGGCCAGCGCTGACGCGGGTGATCCGGGCGGAGGTCTTGCGGCTTCGTTCCTCCGAGTACGTGCTAATATCCAAACGAATGGGAAAAAGCGCCTATTGGATCGGGAGCCGCCACCTGCTTCCCCACCTGCTGCCGCAGCTGCTTACCGGGCTGGTGCTGGTGATTCCCCACGCGATTTTGCACGAAGCGGCGGTAACCTTCGTAGGGCTTGGACTTTCTCCGCACGAGCCCGCGATCGGAGTGATTTTATCGGAATCCATGCGTTATCTTTCCGCCGGTTTATGGTGGTTAGCCGTGTTTCCCGGTCTGTGTCTCTTTCTTGTTGTTCGAAGCATTGCTCAGCTAGGAGAGCAGTGTCGATTACTAACCGACCCGCATCATTCTCATGACTGATCCGGCGAGTTCCAGGTTCGGAGGAGAATCATATGGCTCTATTGGAGATAGAGGATTTATCCGTTCGTTTTACCCAATATACGAAAGGCATGCGCCAAAGCACGATTCAGGTGCTGCATGAGCTTCGGCTGTCGATCCATGCCGGTGAAATTGTAACGGTGTTCGGCTCCAGCGGTTCAGGCAAAAGTCTGCTTGCCCACGCCGTCTTGGGGATTTTGCCGGGGAATGCAAGCTCTACGGGAACGATTCGGTTCGGGCAGCAGCCGCTTACTCCCGAAAGACAGGCGAAGCTAAGAGGGAACCAAATTTCCCTAGTGCCACAATCGGTTTCTTACCTGGATCCGCTGATGCGTGTAGGACGTCAGGTCAGGCAATCGGTCAAAGCGGGTGACCCCGTCTCGAAGCAGAGAGAGGTCTTCGACCGGTACCGGCTGAAGCGGGAGGCGGAGAACTATTTTCCGTTTCAGCTGTCGGGAGGCATGGCAAGAAGAGTTCTTGTATCTACAGCGGTCCTAAGCGGCGCTAAGCTCATCATTGCTGATGAGCCGACCCCGGGGCTGGACCCCGCAATTGTCGGGGAAGCGCTTGGCTGCCTTCGGGAGCTGGCCGATCAAGGCTGCGCCGTCATGCTGATTTCCCATGATATCGAATCGGCGCTGACGGTATCCGACCGGGTCGCGGTTATGTATGCGGGCCGTGTGGTCGAACAGTGTCCTGCGGAGGATTTCAGCGGATCGGGGGAACGATTGCGACATCCTTACACCCAAGCATTATGGCGCTCATTGCCGCAAAATGATTTCACCCCTCTGCCCGGATCGCAGCCGTCTGCAGATGCTTTGCCGGAAGGCTGTGTATTCGCGCCGAGATGTTCCGCCGCTACCCGTGAATGCCTCGGGGCTGTACCGGCAATGAGAGAGGTTAGAGGCGGACTCGTGAGGTGCATTCATGCTTCTTGAAGGGAATAAGCTGGGCTATGGCTATGCGAACCGGCCTTGGCTTTTTAATCATGTGGATATTCGGATCGAATCCGGGGAAAGAGTCGGTTTGGTCGGTCCCAGCGGCTGCGGAAAATCGACGTTGGGCCGCTTGCTGGCAGGCTATGCCAAACCGCTCCAAGGCAATGTAACACTAGACGGAAACCCTCTTCCCGAGAAGGGATACCATCCCGTTCAAATGATCTTTCAGCATCCGGAGAAGGCAGTCAATCCAAGATGGAAGCTGCGGCGAACGCTAAATGAAGGCTGGGCGCCGGAGCAAGACCTTCTTCAGCGGCTCGGCATTGAGCCTGCCTGGCTGGATCGTTGGCCTAACGAGCTGTCGGGAGGTGAGCTGCAGCGCATTTGCATCGCAAGGGCGCTTAGTCCGCAGACTCAATTTCTGATCGCCGATGAAATGAGTACGATGCTGGATGCCGTCACGCAAGCGCAGCTGTGGCATGCCCTACTCGAGGCGGCTCGGACGCGCAACATGGGGATGCTTGTCATCAGTCACGAACGGCACTTGCTGCGGCGCGTCTGTCATCGGATCATAGAGTTTCCGGCAGCGGGAACGATGGAACCGCAATAACGGGTCCTTTTCATATAGCGGGAGGAGTTCCTAGAGTGGCTGCCGAATGGGTTATGACAAACGGATATAGAAGGGAGCCGGCCGGTCCGGCCGTCATGGCCCCTGGCTCTGACGAGAGCCGCCGGCGACGAAGATGACTACTATCAGCTTTAGCGTCATGCAGCCACCGCAGGCTATAAGCAGGGATATCGAATGTCTGCGAATCGCAACGCACACGGGACATCAGCCGCTTGATGTCAAGGTATGCCCGAGCGGGTACCCGGGGATCGTATTTCAGCTTGCTGCCGACCGTACCTCTGCCATCGAGAGCATCGCCATCCGCTCCGCGAAAACGACTGCGATCCCGTTCCTGTTTCTTCATGGCCAAGGGTCGGAGCCAAGCATCATGCGCTTTCACGGCAAGCCTTACACCACGATTCAGATCGTCTTCAAGCCCCATGCTTTGTACAGCTTGTTCGGCTGGGACGCTTCGCTTCATAATCAAGGCTTTTTGGAGACCCATCAATTCGGAGCTGAGGGACTTGAGGAAGAGCTTCGGCAAGCGGGCTCAACGGACGAACGAGTCGAATTGCTGGGCCGCTTTCTTACGGCGAGGAAGGAACAGACGCATGCTCGGGACGAGCTCATCGAATCGACGCTTGATTACATACGTGATCATATCGCAACGATTTCCGTGAAAGAGCTGGTAGCCTCCTTTCATCTGTCGGAACGGCAATTCCAGAAACGGTTCGCCCGGGTCGTAGGGATGCCGCCGAATTTATTCATTCGGGTAAGGAGGATCAATGAAGCGCTGAAGCGGATGCATTCCGGTGCGTATGAACGGTTGTCCGATGTGGCCTATTCGCTGAACTATTACGACCAGTCTCATTTTATCCGCGATATGAAATTGTTCTCTTGGGTAAGTCCGAAGCATATCGCGATGAAGGTCAGTGAATTTCACAGTGATTTAGCCGGGTCTTCTTATCTGTAGAAGGACGGTTTTGTCCAATTTTTTCAGTCATCCTTGGGGTATGATGAAGTTGTTCCCATAACCGATTACCCCCTGAGGAGTGACGAGCAAATGAAGAAGATTAAAGTGCTGAACCGGATATCGATTGACGGTTACTTTGCCAGCCCGAACGAAGCGAGCTTCGGTATGGACTGGTTTATCCATGACCCGGAGGTGGACAAGGCAGTACATTCGATCGGCGGCAAAATGAATACGCTGATTTTGGGAGGGACGACTTACCGCGGATTTGAACAGTATTGGGTTCCTGTTTTGAACGATCCTTATGCGCCCCGGCAGTTGAAGGAGATCGCAGAGGAGTTAAATGACATGACCAAGATTGTTTTCTCCAGAACGATGACAGCTTCGAAATGGGATCATACCCGGATTTATCCCGACCGATTGCTGGAGACCGTACATCAGCTGAAACTGGAGGCCGATTCCGATATTCTCCTGCTGGGCAGCGGATCCATTTTACAGCAGCTAGCTCGGGAAGATTTGATCGACGAATATATTTTTATCGTCACCCCTGTCATTTCCGGCGGAGGAAAGCCATTGTTCCAGGATGTGAAACAGACCGGGCTTACGCTGGAAAAGGCGATCACGTTCGCATCCGGTAACGTCGTGCTTCATTATACGGTTCAGCGGTAAAGCAAAAGCTGCGATAGATCCATAAACCCGGTATAGTAGGCTCTGTGGCTGTTGACGATAGAGAAAGGCCGTACTTATAATGAAGTCATGTCGATGAACATCCTATCCACCAAATTATACATGCCCCCGTCGCGGCCTAAGGTTGTTCGGCGGACTCGCCTATTGGAGCGGCTGAATGAGGGGATGCACCGCAAGCTGACCATCGTGTCCGCACCTGCGGGTTATGGCAAAACGACGCTTGTCGCCGAATGGCTCGCCGGCTGCGGAAGAACGGCCGTATGGCTTTCCTTGGACGAGGGCGACCACGATCCTGCACGCTTTCTCACCTATCTGACGGCTGCCCTGCAGACGATGGACAGGAGTATCGGAGAAGGCGTATTTGCTTTGCTTGCCTCTCCCCAGCCGCCGCCTTCGGAATTCATTCTAACTACACTGCTTAATGATATAACATCCGTTCCTTACCCGTTTCACCTCGTGCTTGACGATTACCACGTGTTGGATGCAGGTCCCGTCGATAAGGCGATTACCTTCCTGCTTGACCGCATGCCGCCGCAGATGCATCTGGTCATAGCAACCCGCAAGGACCCCTCGATTCCCTTGGGACGGCTGCGTGCCCGCGACCAGCTTACGGAATTACGCGCTGCAGACTTGCGGTTCGACTTCCCCGAAACAGTTGAGTTTCTTGGAGAGGTCATGGGCCTCAGCTTGTCGAACGACGAAATGGCGCATCTTGATTCCCGTACGGAAGGCTGGGCTGCCGGCCTGCAGTTAGCTGCGCTATCCATGAAGGGCGATTCGGGCATATCGGGCCGCAGCGCTTCCTTCACAAGCACCCACCCCTTCGTACTGGACTATCTGGTGGAAGAGGTGCTGAAGCGGCAGCCTGCCGCAATACAGACCTTCCTGCTGCGAACCTCGATCCTCGACCGATTCTGCGGCCCGCTCTGCGATGCGGTAATGGCCGGTGCTGAGAGGGAGCAGCCCCTCCCACCCGGGCAGGAAGTCCTGGCGTATCTCGAGCAGGCCAACCTGTTCCTTGTCCCGCTCGATCAGGAGAAGCGCTGGTACCGCTATCACCATCTCTTTGCAGAGCTGCTGCGGCAAAAGCTTCAGCCGATGTCAGAGATCGCTCCGCTTCATGTGCGTGCCAGCGAATGGCTGGAAGCACAAGGCTGCGAGCTGGAGGCGTTTCACCATGCGGCCGCAGCGGGCGAGACGGCCCGGGCCGTTCGGTTAATAGAGGGCAAAGGGATGCCCTTACTCTTTCGTGGAGCGGTGACGCCTATCCTGAATTGGCTGGCATCGCTGCCCGAGGAGGAGCTGGACGCATGGCCATCGTTGTGGGTGACCTATGCATCTGCTCTGCTATTGTCAGGCCGGCTGTCCGGCGTAGAGCAGAAGCTGCAAGCTGCGGAGAAGGCGCTGCAAGGCATCCCGCATGACGACAAGAGCCGCGATCTCATCGGGCATATTGCCTCGATACGAGCCACGATGGCTGTCAACAAGCATCAGGCGGAAACGATCCTCGCCGAGTCGCGTCGTGCCTTGAATTATTTGCACCAAGGCAATCTGCCCGTCCGCACCGCTACCACCTGGACCCTGGGATACGCTTATCAGCTTCTAGGGGAGCGGACAGCGGCAATCAAGGCTTATACCGAAGCTTTATCCGCCAGTCAAAGAATCGGGCACGTCATGATTACCGTCATGGCTACTCTCGGCATAGGCCTGCTGCAGGAAGCGGATAACCGGTACCATATGGCGGCGGAAACTTATCGTCATGTGCTGGCATTGGCGGGTGACCCGCCGCTGCCTGTCGCATGTGAGGCCCATCTCGGCTTAGCCCGTATCCATTATGAGTGGAACCGGCTGGAGGAGGCACAGCGGCACAGCCAACAGGCATCCCGTCTGGCCAGGCTGCTGGAGCATTCGGACCGGGTGGTGGCATGCGAGGTGTTTCTCGCCCGGTTGAAGCTGGCTCAAGGGAAAGTAAGCGAGGCTGCCGAGATCGTTGTCCGGTCCGAGCATTTTGCAAGACAGCATCGGTATGAGCATCAATTCCCCTTCATCTCCGCCGTACGCGTGCAGGTGCTGCTTCGGCAGGGCAATCTCACGGCAGCCTTGCAGCTCGCCCGGAAACACAAGCTTCCTGTGAGTCTGGCTCGGGCCCATCTGGCTCAAGGAGATACAGCTGCAGCGCTGGCTCTGCTGGGACCGCACATGGAATGGGTGGAAGCCAAAGGCTGGGAGGATGAACGGCTTCAAGGCTTGATTCTCGAAGCCCTTGCGCTGCATGCCCATGGAGAAAAGCTGAGATCCTTGCAGCAGCTGAGCTATGCCTTGGCATTAGCGGAGCCGGGAGGCTTCGTCCGGCTGTTTCTCGAGGAAGGGCTGCCGATGGCCGGTCTCTTGTCGGAAGCCGCGGCTGCGGGAATCATGCAAGAGTACATCGGAAAGCTGCTGTCCGCCATGAAAGCGGAGGGAATCCATAGCGGGCTCCTCTCCGATCTGCCTCAAGCGCCCTCACTGATTGAGCCGCTTACCGCGCGGGAAACGGAGGTGCTCCGTCTCATAGCCCTAGGATTGTCGAATCACGAGATAGGCGAGCGCCTTTTCATTTCCCTGAGTACGGTGAAAGGGCATAACCGGATCATCTTCGACAAGCTGCAGGTCAAACGGCGCACCGAAGCGGTAGCTCTTGCCCGCAAGCTTGGTCTTCTTTAAGCATTTCGTCAAAACCGTACTTTAGTATCTATGGAATCGCATCCATTGGCATGTATGCTAATTCCAATATGCCGTTGGGGGAGGAAGTCCATGAGAGCGATATTATGTACAAAATACGGTTCCGCGGATGTGCTGAAGCTGGCTGAGGTGGAGAAGCCGATTCCCAAGGACAAGGAAGTGCTGGTGAAAATTCATGCGACGACGGTGTCGGCCGGTGACTTGCGTGTGCGCCGCTTTCAAAGCCCGCTATCGCTGTGGCTCCCTATGCGCATTGTCTTGGGACTTAGGAAACCGAGGAAGCCCATCCTTGGCGTCGAGCTGGCCGGAGAGATTGAAGCGGTGGGCAAGGAGGTCCGGAGCTTTCGGGAAGGGGATCAAATTTATGCCCTGACCGGGATGGGCTTCGGAGCGCATGCGGAGTACACATGTTTGCGGGAGGACGGTGTGATGGCTTTAAAGCCCGCGAACATGAGCTATGAAGAGGCGGCTGCCGTTCCTATGGGAGCTACGACGGCATTGCATTTTTTTCGCAAAGGGAATATAAGGCAAGGGCAGAGGGTTCTAATCTATGGAGCTTCCGGAGCTGTAGGCACGTCTGCGGTGCAGCTGGCGAAATATTATGGCGCGGAGGTTACCGGGGTGTGCAGCGCCTCCAACCTTGAATTTGTCAAAGCCATAGGGGCGGATCAGGTGATGGACTACACGAAGGAGGAGTTTACCCTGGAAGTAGGGTGCTACGATCTGATCTTCGACGCTGTAGGGAAGCTCTCGAAATCCGCTGCCAAGAAAGCACTTGCTCCAAGCGGGAGCTATGTGACGGTCGATGGCCAAGGGATTGCCAAGGTACGCAAGGAAGATCTGCTTTTCCTCAAAGGGCTCGCAGAAGAAGGGAAGCTGAAAGCGGTTATCGATAGACGCTACTCGTTGGAGCAAGTTCCCGAAGCGCATCGTTATGTTGAAAAAGGGCATAAAAAAGGGAATGTCGTCATCACGGTGAAGCATGAGAATTGTATGTAATTTTATAAGAGAAGGCCACTGGGTTGCCGTTACCGGTGGTTTTTATTTTGCGCATATAAAGTGGTATGGTAATCCTTGCCCGTAGTCCCTTAGACAAATAGCTAAAAATATCTTATACTAAAATGTGTCGAATAATGTCGAGTGGGCAAACCTTCCGAAAGGAGGGGGCGCAAAGCTTCGGGCCTAAGGAGTGCTGACTCTAGGGCGGCCGGGCCGCAGAAATCGGATTGCGTTTGAATCATCGCAACGCGGCGCCAATAACTCGCAGCATGTCATGTTCATCGATGGAGTGAGGGGAAAGCCTATGAATTTGCGGATCAAATTGCCGATCCTTATCGTTGTCATTGTTTCAGCCTCCATACTTATTTCCGGGATCATCACATATTTCTATAGCTCGGAGCTTCTGCTTCGCAAGAGTGACGACGAAATGAAGGCGAATGCTTATCGTATGGGAGAAGCCATTCGGGGGTTGGTTTCCGCAGAAATACGGCAAACCGAAATCCTCGCCTCCCAGCAGCTGTTTCGTCATACGCTGGCCGCTAGAAGCGAATCCGGCGTACATTTTTTTGATTCGACGAATCCGCAGCTCTCATTATCTACGAAGGCGCTTCAGGACGCTTATCACGGTTCGGTGCTGCATGAGAAATTTTGGCTCGGCGATTCCGAGGGAGTAGTTATTGCCGGCAGCGACGCAGCACCGGAGACAGGTCAAATTATAGTGAAGGACCGCAGCTACTTTATCGCGGCGATGAAAGGGGCACCGGCTGTTAGCGGCACGATTGCTTCCAGGGCCAACAGCCAAACGATCATCGTTATTGCGGTGCCGGTTAAGGAACCTTCAGGCCAAGTCATAGGGGTCGTCGGCAATTCCATTTATACTTCTTTTTTCTCGGATCAGTTGAAGGGCATCAAAATAAACAAGCATGGAGTGCTGTATATCGTGGATGCTGACGGAATGATATTGGCTCACTCCGCCAACGACAACTTGATTCAAACGAAGGTAAAAAGCGAGGAGATTATAAGCGTTATCCGGGATCAATCCGATGAAATGAACGGCGGTATGGTGATTTCGAACGGTCAAGGGTCCAAATATTTGGCGTATTCCAAAATCCCTCTGGCCGATTGGACCGTCATCGTAGAGGATGACGTGGCGGACATTCAAAGTCCGCTGATCGATTTGGCCTATAAGTACGCGATGGTGCTTCTTCTTTCCATCACAGCGGCGTTCGGGTTGTTCGTCATGATCTTGTTCCGTTGGGTGACGAAACCGCTTCACGAGATTATCAGAGTAATTATGCGAGCCGGGGCAGGGGACCTTACCGCCAGGGTGCAGCTCCGGGCTAAGGATGAATTCCGTGTGCTCGGGACCTCGCTCAATGACATGCTGATTCGAATCGGGGAGCTGATGCAGGCGCAGGAAACGGCGAACCGTCTTCAGCTGGAAAACGTCGCGGAGCGGGAGAGGAGCCGGGTTTCCGAGCTGCTTCGAACCTGCATGTATAAGCTGAATTCTACTTTGGATGCCGAGCAAGTGAAGGACCTTGCCTTCTACGAGCTGCTGAAGCTTGTCCGTTATGATCGCGCGGCTTCATGGATGCTGGAGTCCGATCGTTTAGTCCCTCATGCGGAAACCGATCACGGCATAGGATTGTCTCAACGGGATCCCTTAGAGGTTAAGGCTTGGTTTGCTCAAATGAGACAAGACCACCAGCCGATTATGGTATGCAGTACGGATGGACAGGGCTACCTTCTGGCCGTACCGCTCGAAATGCACGGGAAGCTCGTTGGTTTGCACATCATCGAGAGGAAGGAGCCGGCCTTTGAGCGAAGTGAAGTCGAGCTGGTGTTAAGCTTTTGCAGCCAAGCGGTCATCGCCGTGACGAATGCGCAGCTGTATCGGGAAAAGGAAATGATGGCCATAACGGATGAGCTGACCGGCATCTATAATCGCCGTCACTTTTTCCATCTGGCCGAGCAATGGCTGGAACGAGCCGAGCTGCATGGAGAGCCGATCTCCGTTATTTTATATGATGTAGATTATTTCAAGCAGGTAAACGATCGCTTCGGACATCTCTTTGGGGATTTGGTGCTGAGGAATGTACCGCTGGTAGTGGCCCCGCATCTTCCGCCTCAGCATCTTATGGCACGTTACGGCGGAGAGGAGTTTGTTCTGCTGCTGCCGGGACATCGTGGTGCGGAGGCATGGAAGGTCGCGGAAGCGATGCGCCGAATTGTAGCCGATCACAGCTTCGAGCCTGAGCAGCTCCCGATTCAAATTACTGCAAGCCTTGGCGCAGCGGAGAATGTGAGGGGTGAAGGGCTAAGGTCGCTGCTGCAGCGGGCGGATCAAGCCTTGTATGAAGCGAAACGTTCGGGACGCAACTGTACCGTTCTTGCCGAACCCTCCGAGAGCATGGAACGACACTCATAATACGTAGAAAGGCAGGTACCTCGTTAGAACGATACAACGCGGCGCCTGCCTATTTCGTTATGCTCGTTTGGACCCGAGCCGCCTTACTTTGTCGAGCCACTTGGTCCGCAGCTCTTCCGATGACGGCCTGACCGGACCGATCTCGGTAATTCGCACCGGCTTTATGCCGCAAAAATGCAATATATTGCGTTTCATCACTTGATGTCCGGCATGCCGGTAGATCCACCGGTTGTACCAAGGCGGGGTGTCCATGGTGACGATCAGATGCGCGGATTTGCCGGAGAGCAGCTTATCCCAAAGAGGGGAATGCTCGCGGTACTTAAAGGCGAAGCCGGGTAAGAAGACTCGATCGATGAACCCCTTCAGGACTGCGGGCATCGATCCCCACCAGGTAGGGTAAATGAATACCAGGTGATCCGCCCATCGGATGAGCTGCTGCGCCTCCTTCAAATCCTCCTCCAGCTCCGTTCTTTGCCGGTATCCATATTTCAGATTCGGATCAAAGCGGATTAGGCTTAGATCAATCTCACGTACGTCAGCTTGGCTCCCCGCGGCTCCCGCCTTATATGCAGCCGATAAAGCCGCACAGTAGCTTTGCGAGTCAGGATGTCCCATGATGATGAGAATGTTCGATTTCATATGTTTTTCCTCCTCCGGAATGCTATAGTAAGCATAGAACGTTATCCCGTACGAAGGTATGATCAGACGCGCACAAATGCTGTTGAATCGCGCAAAGGAGGAGGAAAGCTTGAACAGCCAAGGAGTATCCGTCTCGATGGTCTATCCGATCATGAAGACGATCGTCCATAAAGGATACGATCTGGATTTATTTTACCGATATGCTTCGTTTGACCCTGCTTCTCTTCGCAATGTCGAGGCGCGCATCCCCGAGCAAGAATTGGAGCGGTTAACGCTGGCGGCGGCAGAGTACACGCAGGATCCGTATTTTGGACTGCTTCAGGGGCAAATTATGGAGTTTGCCGATATGGGCATTCTCGGTTATGTCATGATGCACTCGAGCAAGGTAGCGGACGCACTGGCGGCATACCAGCGATATAACGTTATCTTGTGCAGCGGGTTTAACCTGAAGTGGGAAGTGTGCGGGGACGATGTGCTGATCCGGCTGTCCCTGCAGTCCTCCGGCCGGATGTCGCGTCATTGTATTGAGGATATGGCTTGTTCCTTGTATCGCCTGATCGGCAAATTAAGCAACCGCCAGCTGCCCCTTCGAGAGATTGCGTTTATGCATGAGGCGCCGGAGGATTTGGGTCCTTATGAAGCGGCGTTTGGCCGAATCCCGGTGTTTGAAGCGAAGGAAGATGTGCTGCGTTTGTCGAAGGAGGTGCTGGACTATCCGGTCATGTACTCCGACGCCAAGCTGCTGAAGCTGTTTGATTCCGTTGCACAGGAAACGATGGAAGAGCTGATCCGGCCCGGCAAGCTCTCGGACCAGGTCGTTCTGTGGATGAAGCAATGCAGTCCGTCGTTCTTCCCGACATTGCAGCAGACGGCGGCTCATTTTGGATTCAGCACCCGATCCCTTCAGAACAGGTTAAAGGAAGAAGACACAACCTATAATGAGATTTCCGTTCGTGTACGGAAGGAGCTCGCGATTGGCTATCTGCGCAAGCTTGATTATTCGGTTAGTGAAATTGCTTATGTCCTGCATTATTCCGAGCCCAGTGCTTTTCAAAGCGCCTTCAAAAAGTGGACGGGAATCACACCGGGGCAGTACCGCACTCGACTCATGGAGAACATGCAATAAGTAAGGGGAAATCATCTCATGGCAAAAGCGGATCATATGCTAGCGATTCTTATGCTGCTTAGAACCCGCCGCAAAATGACGGCTCAGCAGCTTGCGGAGGAGCTGGAAATTCATATTCGTACTGTGTACCGTTATATCGACGCCTTATGCATGAGCGGTGTGCCGATTGTTTCCGAAACAGGGCGGGACGGGGGGTACTTCATTCCTGATCATGTGAAGCTGGATCCTCTGTATTTTGATCCCGCGGAGCAAAAGGCGCTTCTCCATGCGGCGAAATTCATTCGTGAGTCCGGCTATCCGCAGGAGGAGGCCCTAGAGCGGGCTATCGGTAAAATAAAACGGTATACCAGCTATGCGCAAGCCGAGCGGCTCGGTCAACTGGAAGCCGGTTTGGAGGTGATTCATCCCCCCGCCAATGTGAGAATTTCGGGAGAGCTGCGTCTTTTGGAGCAGGCCATTGAAGCGCAATGCAGTCTTGACATTGTGTATGATGCAGGGTATGAAAATACTTCAACCTCGCGCACGCTGGACCCTTACGGCATCGTCCACTGGAAGGATAAGTGGTACGCTGTAGGGTATTGCCGGCTTCGAGCAGCCGTTCGGTGCTTTCGTGTCGACCGCATCCGAAGCATGACACTGACCGGGAACACGTTTGACAAACCGGGTACGTTCTCTGCCCGAAATGCCCTTCTGGAAAGTCTTCAAGGTCATACGGGCGACCTGGAGGAAGGCTTGGTAACCGTACGAGTCCAGGGGGGCCCTCAAGCATTGAATGATTTGTGCGGGCATTGGATGTTTGGGCACTCCCTCACGGAGCGAGAGAAGGAGCTGGCCGTATTCAAAGTGGAGGAAGCGTACTTATATACCCATGCGCCTTACTATTTGCTCTCTTTCGGCGGATCCATCCGTGTCCTGGAGCCTGAGCCGTTAAGAGCATGCTTAGCGGATATCGCCGCAAAGCTGGTTGAGTATTATAAAAGCTGAGAAACACTGACCGTCGTTGTCAGTGTTTGTTTTTTATAATATCGGTATATCAATTCAAGAGAGGCGGATGGGAATGAATAAATACAGTCATATGGATGTCAGGGTTACGTCTTGGGAGCAGGTACACCATTTTTATGAAGCGCTGCTAGGAGCCTTGGGGTATACCCGTACGTTTCATACCGAACTATGGAAGGTTTTTGCCTCGGAGGGAGAGCTTCCCAGTGTAGCTTATTTTGCCTTGACGGTAAATCCCGAACATGAACCTAACGAGAATACAATCGGATTCTGGGCGGAGGAACGGGAAGAAGTAGATCGAATTGCCGAGCTGGTAAAGCTAAACGGGGGAACGGTAACAAGCGGGCCGGGGTTGTTTCCAATAAGCCCGACCTATTACGCTGTATTCTTTGAGGACCCTTGCGGAAACAAGTATGAAATGGTGCATCGATTGAATTGATGAAGCTGCAGCGGCATGGAGACGTTAGCAATAGGGAAGAAACGGAAGGAGGAAGTCTATGGTAAAATATATAAAAATGATAAGCATAGGAGGATCTTGATGGGATCGATAATGAGCAGAATTACACCTTGTCTCTGGTTTGACAAGCAAGCGGAGGAAGCAGCCTTGTTTTACACGAGTATTTTCAGCAATTCAGCCGTTACCGGCATGACCCGTTACGGTGAGGTAAGGCATGAGATCGACGGCATGACTGAGGGGATGGTGATGACGGTCCATTTCCAGCTGGACGGGCAGGATTATGTGGCATTAAACGGAGGACCTCTATACCGATTTAATGAGGCTCTGTCTCTGATGGTTCATTGCGAAACACAGGAGGAAGTGGACTATTACTGGGAGAAGCTCTCGGATGGCGGAGATGAGAAGGCTCAGGTCTGCGGCTGGCTGAAGGACAAGTATGGAGTATCCTGGCAAATCGTTCCTGTCCAGCTGACGAAGATGATCAGCGATCCCGATGCAGAGAAGTCCCAAAGGGTTACCCGGGCGATGCTTCAGATGAAGAAGATGGACATTGCCGCGTTACAGCGAGCTTACGAAGGATAGTAAAGCAGGACAGGATAGGAGGAAAACAGAAATGCCGAGTTCCGTATTTACCAATGCGCTCAGAGAAGCAACGGGAGTATCCTGGGAGGAGTGGATCATCCGCTTGCAGCGCTCGGTCGATCCCGCATGGTCGCACGAACAAATCAAGAGTTATATCCTCAGCAACCACCGCGTTGCCGAGGAATGGGGAGAGTGGCTGGCGCTCCTGTTCGGAGAGCTGCTGGGCCGTATTCCCGTAGGAGTAACCAAGGACGCAGGCGTCCAGGTAGGATATCGGAAAACGATAAATATTCGGAAGGATCAGGCATGGAGTTATCTAACTTCATTGCAAGGACTTGCCTTGTGGCTCGGAACCTTTTCCCAATTTGAATGGAGCAAAGGGTTTGAGTTCGAGTCACAGGAGGGGGTCACGGGGAAGCTGACCGTGGTTGAGCCCGGCCTTAAGCTGCGCATGACGTACAAGCGTCCCGAGTGGGAAACGCAATCAAGGCTGCAGCTGTATTTCTTGGCCACCAAGACAGGGAAGACGACCTTGGCGTTCCACCAGGAGATGCTGGAGGATGTGTATATCAGAGAGCTGATGAGACGTCACTGGGAGCGGGTCGCACTTCATGCGGATAGTGCTTTGGAAGGAGCCGGGCATGGCAACCGTCCATGAGGTACGAGCTTTGGCCCTTTCATTGCCGGAAACGGAAGAGCAGGAGCATGGGGGGAAGCCTTCCTTCCGAGTTCGAGATAAAATATACGCGGTGATCCAGCCCGATCAGGTCTCGTTGGTGATCAAAACGACGGAGGAGGATCGTCAGGCTTACACGACGCTGGATCCCGAGGTTTTCCAGGTGCCGGGCAGCTTCTCAAGGCTGGCTTATATGATGGTTCGGATCGACCGAATCGAAATGGACGAGCTGCGGCAGCTGCTGGTGAAGGCATGGAAGCTGGTCGCGCCTAAACGTTTGGTGAAGGCGTACGAGGCGATGCAGCCTCTTCTTTAACAGCATGAGATCCTTTTGCGGGTTTTAGCCAAATAAGGAAGCTCAGCGGTAGGATCATCTCAAAGAACAGGGCGATTAGGGGCCAGGTTTTGTTAAATTCCAACAGCTGCATATAGTCAGGAAAGAAGGTAATGGCCCCGACGGAAGCAAGAACGGCGATGGATAAAGTGAGGCTGCTTCCCGAAGCTCTGGGTAGAAGGCGTGTGATGCCGTTTGTCACTAGATAAAGGTTAACGCATGTCTTTACCATCATGGCCGGGATCCAGATTCCGACGATGAAAACGTCGAATCGGTCCAGGAAATCGGTAATGCGGATTTCTCTGATTAAGTGATGATTCGGATAAATGAACCTGCTGGTCAGCTCCGGATTTAGTACGCCTATACATAAGAATATGAGGAGCTGCAGAAGACCAACACCCCATAAAAGACCGTACATCCCTTGTCGGAAAGGAAACGATTCATTCTTCGAGAGAAAAGCAAGTCCGATAAGCTCCCCGATATAAGCAACGGCATACCATGAGGCTTTCAGTACCGGTACGCCTCCGTATTCCCAGATTGGCTGAACATTCCGAAGCTGGAACTCCCGGACCAATAGCAACGGCAGCATGAGAATCACGATAACCAAAAAGGTTTGATAAATCTCCGTCATCCTGGCTATGATCACTACACCGGGCCGAGCAACCCAAGCGCTGCAAACGGCTAATATTAATAGCAGAATGATGATGGGTGTTCTTGGGAGCAGGGAGTAATTGATAAAGCTGCCTAATTGATGATAATCGCGCATGGAGATGACGAAGAAGAATAAGATATAGCCCGCCCCGATCATTCTTCCGAGATAAGGAAATCGCTCAACCAGCACTGCGTACAGATCCCGGTTAGGAAACCGCTTCATAACCCGGGATATAACCCACCAGGAAAAAATGACGGCAGCCAGTGCCAACGGATAGGCGAATATGGCATCCTGCTTGGCAGCCTCAACCATCTGTGAGGGAATACTGGCTAAAGTGGCATTTAACGTCATGAGGCATCCGAGCATCACAACCTGTCTGGAACTAAGACGATCCATGGCAGCTCCATCCTTCCTCTAGTGAAACGGGTTCAATGGCTTTAGAAGAGACTCAATCATTCTCGGCGGCGAGAACAGCTCGGACGCAGACATAACATAAGCCCATAAGCATGCACTCAGGCCAACAGACAGAAATGCGAGCAAACGCGTTATCCCATTGGCCTTGCGAAGAGTGAACCAATCTATGAGAAGGATTATAAGGGCTCCCCCAATGGCTTCTGCCAAAGCTAATTTCATGATGTCAGCTCCTCGTCTGGAATACCGAAGGGTTTATTTACCGTGCCGCTATGCTTGATGGAAATAGAGGGCACAACCTCAAGCTTCACTTTCGGATAGTGCGTTCTCCTCCAGTCCTCCCTGAGGGATCTCCATGCTTTCATATTATGACGGTGGATCAAATCTCCGAAACCGAGCGGATCCGAATGATAAGTGTTTTGCAGCAGAGCTACAGCTTTCGAAATATTGGTAACCAGCAATTCTTTGATTTGAGCTTCGAGCTCTAGCGCATGGCTTGTAGCATGAAAGTTCGATTCATTATCCACGAGAGTCCCTTTTGCATGAATCTTCATCCGAATGGTAATCTGTTCCTCGGTCATCAGGGGAATAAGCTCGACGTTCAAATCCTTCAGTAGGACGGAGATGCTTCCATTTCCACGAGTGCTCTTGACAGTCACCTCGGGATTCCGTGCTTCACCCATGGCAATAAGCAAATAGGACGAAAGCGGCTCGTTGATGAAGCCTTTCAGCTTGCTCCTTTCAAAAACAGCAAGGCCGGACGACTTAATCATCATATTGGATTTGCCTTCAACATCTGAGCCTGATTTGATTAATGTGAGTGCCGGAACCAAGGGATCCACACCTTCCGTAAGCAGCTTCTGATTGAGTCGCTTGAGCGTGGTCGGATGCTCCGTTAAATTTTGAACGAGTTCCCTCATGAGCTCGGATGGAAATTGCTCGATGGGAGAATTGGCATTGAGCAGCTCGGATGCTTCTCCTTTTGCGATTGCGATCAATGAAGAGAGTCGATTCTGGGGTACTCGGACAAAAATATCCATGAGATGCCCAAGCCCTCCTCTCGCGAGCTCCTCGCCAAAAACAACAATCCGCCGATGGGAAAAGTTAAGCTGTCTGGATAATGACTTTTGTTGGATCACATTGGACTCGCGTACGGTCTTCCCTGTAACGATATCATTGAACCAGGATTTCGACCCGCTTGTACCGCCGCCGCCTCCTTTCGAGCCGGCTCCTCCCATTTGACTAGGAAGCGGGATTTGAACGGTTACCTTGTATAGATCCCCTGCCTTGTCAATGCCGCTTCCGCTTACGAAGGCCACGTCATTCACTTCTTTGCGATCCCAGCAGCCTGCAAGCAGCAAGCACATTATTGCGATCAGCCAGCATTTATGCATTCGGGAAGCATCTCCTTACTTGGCTGGTTCAGGTGATGAGGAATTTGACTGTGTACGCTTCTTGTCACGGGCCGTTTGAGACCTCTTCTTCATTTTCCACCACGGGGCGCGAACGAACATGTCCTTCATTTTATTTTTGCGGTAAGGTGCAAAGCCGGACATATACGGTATGCCGAAGGAATGGAGCCGGCACAAATGCAAGGAGATGATGAAGACCCCGACAACGATGCCGAAAAGCCCCAAAATTCCGGCAAGAAACATGAGCGGAAAGCGCAGGATGCGGATCGAAATGGACATGTTAAAATGTGGAATCGTAAAGGACGCGATACCGGTTAACGAGACTATAATGACCATGGGGGCGGAGACGATTCCAGCTTGAACCGCGGATTGTCCGATTACGAGCGCTCCTAGAATACTGACGGCTTGTCCAATGGTTTTAGGCAGCCGGATTCCCGCCTCACGCAAGGCCTCAAAGGCAACCTCCATAATGAGCGCCTCCACCAGAGCCGGAAACGGGATGGCCTCCCGTGCCGCCGAAATGCTGTGCAGCAGTGTGCTGGGAAGCATGTCCTGATGATAGGTAGATATGGCAATGTATAAGGAGGGCAGAAGTAAGGCTACGGTCATAAACATATAACGCAACCAGCGAATCAAATTGCCGATCATGTACCTTTCGTAATAATCCTCATTGGCCTGCAGCATGCTCCAGAACGTGATGGGTGCCGTAAGGACAAACGGGGTTCCATCCACGAAAATGGCAAAGCGGCCCTCCAAAAGCTGAGCGGCCACCACATCCGGGCGTTCCGTATATCGGAATTGAGGAAAGGGCGAATACGGGTGATCCTCGATGAATTCCTCTATATATCCGCTCTCAAGCACGCTGTCGATTTTGATGGCCTGCAGTCTTTTTGTTATTTCATCAATCAGCTTGGGGTCCGCCAGATCCTCTATGTAAGCAAGCGCAACATTGGTCTTCGTCCGCTCACCGATTATGAAGGGGACAAGCTTCAGCTTGGAGGACTTGATCTTGAATCGCAGCAGCGAGGTGTTGGTTCTTAGGCTTTCAATGAAGCCCTCACGCGGTCCCCGGATGTTCACCTCGGAATCGGGCTGCTGTACGCTTCGCCTGGTGCCGCCAGCGACTTTCAGCACAATTGCTTCCGCGCTGTCCTCCACGAGGAGCAGCGCATTGCCCGATAAAATGGCGTCGACCGACTCCGTAAAGCAGGATGTCCTCGACAGCTTAGTAATGGTGACGACCTGCTCTTCCAGCTGCTTGGGAGCCACAAAGGTACCATTCACTTCATCAAGCCGGTGCAGCAGCGGACGTAACACGTTGTCCTGAAGATACTCGGATTTTACTAATCCGTCTATGAAAATAAGAACGCCCTTGACTCCGCTCAGCAGCGTTAATTCTCGGAATTCGACATCGGAACAGGACTGGAACTCTTCTTCCAGCATGCTAAGGTTGGAGGGCAGATGTCTGGAAAAGGATGTACGATTCATGGCAAAACTTCCTACCTTCCTTTAATGATGTTAATATGACCAATGGAGTAAAGTTCTATTAGATCAAGGAACATAAAGGTAATTTGTCTATGATATAGATCACAGTGTCCTCATTCGAATTTTGTTATAATCCGGAATACGTGCAGCTTTTGATACGAAGGGGAGCAAGAAGGCAATGACATTCGGATTAGTAAAAAAATTCGTGCTCGGACTAACAGCTGTTTCTGCAATTACCTATGGGACCAGCGCATTTTTTATTTTTGTTTTGAAGGATCAGTTTACCTCCTTCTTACCGGAGGGAGTATTTATTGCGGTGACCTTAGCCATGGGCATAGGCTGGACGGGGTTTCTTGGCTGGCTGATGGCCAAGTGGATTGTCAGTCCGCTGCTGCTGTTGACAAAGTTAGCCAATGAGGCAGCCGAAGGTAATTTAGCGATCAGCCTACCGGCACACCGGTCGAAGGATGAGCTCGGGGTCTTAAACGAGGCGTTCCGCAGTATGGTTCGGCAGCTTCGGGGCTTGCTTCAGGACATTACAAAGCACGCGATTGCAGCTAACGAGAGCTCCGCGGCGCTAAGTGAGGCGATCCTGCAGGCTACCTATCAAGCGGAGCAGATTTCGGCCATTAACGAGCGAATCGCTCATGGGGCAGAACAGCAGAAGGAGGAAGCAAGACTTTCCTTCCTCGCCATGGAACAAGTATCGCTTGCTGCGTCGGAGGTCAGCGAAGAAGCCGGACAGACGAATCGACTCTCTGCGCAAATGGTGAGGACGATAGAGGAAAGCAGCGAGGTGATCCGCACCTTGGTACATACTATGCTGGAGACGTCACGGACAGGCGAAGGAACGATTGAGGTTGTGGCCCAGCTGGAGCGCGACGCACTGGAAATCGGAAGCGTGACTCGGCTGGTAGGGGAAATCGCCGATCAGACTCATCTGCTTGCTCTGAATGCAAGCATTGAAGCGGCGAGGGCAGGGGAAGAAGGGCGAGGCTTCTCTGTAGTTGCCATGGAGATTCGTAAGCTGGCTGAGCAGAGCAGTCAATCCGTACATGCCATCGATGAGCTGATAAGACAGGTGCAGCTTGCGGTGGAGGACGTTGCCGATCGGCTGAAACGACAGGTCGAGTCCATGCAGCGGGAAGCGTCAAAGGGAGAGCAGACGGAGCACGCGATACGCAGGATGAGCGGAAGCGCTCAGGAAACGGCGAGTGCCGTACAGCTGATCGCCGCTACGATTGCAGAGCAGTCGCAGCAAATTTATGGAGCGGAGCAGAAGCAGCGAAGCATCGATAGGATTGCTCTGGAAATTGTTGATGCTGCGAGGCAGGCCGCTTCGTCCACTCAGGAGCAGACCGCCGTCATGCAGGAAATTGCCTCCTCGTCGGAGGTGCTGAAACGACAATCTGAAATCCTGAGGGAGAAAAGCGCCGCGTTCCGAACATGAACACAAAAGAAAAGCCCGCCGAAGCCGCTAGAGAAGCGGTATTCAGCGGGCTTTTATGCATGTTTAGGTAAAGAATAAATCGATGAGAGCACCGCCGAACAGCCAATAGCTGAGTGTCAGGCTGAAAATAACGAGAACCGCATTTTTGATAAAGCTCATGAAAATCCCCCAATTCCTATCTAATAAATAATCTTTCTCTCTCTGTTATATTAGACGAAGAAGTATGGGAAAAGTTTCACTTTCTTTCATTTTTAATGAGAGCCTTAATTTCCTCGAGATCCTTGCGGAACCTACGGTACGTAAGGTAGCCGGCGAGCGCTTTGAGCAGAAAAAACAAAACGGCTGCGACGATGACAAGGATGTAGTTGGATTTGACGATGGCGATAAGGCGATTCAACTCGTCCATTAAACAGAATCCTCCCAGGGGATGAAGGTTCATCCAATTCTCAATGATCTATTTTCAGCCTCAGGACCGCTATTTTATACACTTCCCGTTGTGAAGGGCATTCATATGGAGTATAATGGCCCCAGTTCCCATCCTATGAAGAACAAGGAGATGACCTGATGAACTACAGAACGCTTGGCACTACAGACCTGAAAGTAAGCGAAATCAGCTTCGGTACATGGGCTATCGGAGGTTCTTGGGGCAACGTAAGCGATGAAGAGTCCCTGAGGGCTTTGGATTATGCTATGGATCAGGGCGTGAATTTCTTCGACACAGCGGATGTTTACGGAGACGGAAGGTCGGAAAGGCTGCTTGCGCAAGCGACGAAGGGTAAAGAGGATCGGATCCATGTTGCGACCAAGTTTTGCCGGAAGGGGGACATTCACGATCCCCAAACCTATTCGGAGCAGTCGGTTCGTGCATACTGTGAAGACAGTCTTCGCCGGCTGAACCGGGAGCGCATTGACCTCTATCAAATTCATTGTCCGGCTACTGCCATTCTGCGGGATGGAAGCGTATTCGGCGTATTGGACAAGCTCCAAGCGGAAGGCAAAATCAGGCACTACGGCGTCAGCGTCGAAACCGTCGAAGAGGGCTTGATCTGCTTGCAGCATCCCGGTGTAAGAGCACTGCAAGTAATTTTCAATATACTGCGGCAGAAGCCGCTGGAGCAGCTGCTTCCCGAGGCTAAAGCCAAAGGAGTGGGGATTCTCGTGAGACTTCCGTTAGCCAGCGGCTTGCTGACAGGGAAGTTTACGGAAGCGACGACTTTCTCAAACGATGACCACCGCTCCTTCAACCGCAACGGAGAGCAATTCAACGTGGGTGAAACGTTCGGCGGCTTGCCGTTTGAAAAGGGTGTTGAGCTGAGCAGGGAACTTGCGTGGATCGCCGAAGGTCGAGGAAATATGACTCGTGCTTCGCTGAGATGGCTGCTGGATCAGCCTGAAATCAGCTGTGTCATTCCCGGCTTTAAGTCGGTTGAACAGGTGAAGGACAATCTTGGGGCAGGGGATGTGCCGAGCTTTTCGGAGGAAGAGCTCGCGAAGCTTCGCAGCTTTTATAATGAGCGTGTACATACTCAGATCCGAGGGGCTTACTAGTAGGTTCATCTGCCGATTATCTGTATAGTTCTTACGGGCGATGACGCTCACGGACCATCGACCGGCTCCTGCCGGCTCGATCCGTTGTCCGGCGATAGTCATCGCTTTTTCAATGAAAACCTCACCTCCCCGATCCCCTATTATCATCGCTGCGCTCTTCTACCATAATCATTCCTCAACATAAATAATCTTTGGATAAGACGTTGCTTCTTTGGAACCCGTCCTCCGGCTGCTCCATGCTATAATGAAAATCCTTATGCTGTAGAGGAAAGGGGCTCGATTCGGTATGTCCACCTATTGGCGGCGGCTCTTATTCTTTGGGTTTTTACTCGGTGCGATCCCCGTTTTCTTGATCGGACTTCTTTCTTACTATATTGCCGCCGGCGACATTGAAGCAAAAGTGGAAGAGGGCAATCGTCAGATTCTCCATCAGACTCAGATGCGGGTCGAACAGGTTCTGAAGACACTGGAGCTCTCGGCTATTCAATATGTGAATTCCGCCGTTGTCACGGCTTCGGTTCATCAAGAGCTTACTCCGAAGCAATTCGATACCGTCCGTGATTTGTCAAAAGGATTGTATCACTTGCAGACGTTGACGGGCATTTCGGAAGCCTACCTCATTAACCTGGAAAAGGATTGGCTGCTTAGCTATCGGCTTTTTACGAAGCTTAGCACGCACTCGGAAAAGGAGAAGCTGCTGTCTTATGCCGATGCCCCGACGAGCTTGTTCTGGGAGACGCTCCAAGACGACTCGACTGAACCGGACCGGCGAACCATCCGTATGGTGCTGAAAATACCGACCGTGCCGCTAACAGGGAGCCCGCGGGAGATGCTGATCGTCGATTTGCTGAACAGCGAAGTGAAGCAATTGATAGCTAACAGGGAGAAGCTGGGCGTTCATTATATTTTAGATAAAAACGGGGACAACATTTTATCCGAGTCCGGCAGCGACCAGCTCGAAGCGATTCAAAGCGCCATCATCGAGAGGGCCGGACAGGAGCAGGAAGGGTCATTCCGTACTACAGCCGGCGGCAAAGACATGAGTGTCACGTATCTTGTATCCCCTTACAATGACTGGACCTACGTATCGGTCGTTTCACGGGACGACATTACCTTCGAGTCGCGCAAAATCGCCGTGATTACATGGATCGTTTGCCTCCTGATTTTTGTACTCATTTGGGTTGTCGCTTTTTTCGGCAGCCGGCGAATGTATTCCCCGGTACGGAGACTTTTGGAATATTCCAAGCGGATGGAAGGAAGCGGCTTAGGTACGGTTCTTAAGGATGAATTTACCTTTATTGAGGAGCGGCTGCGCCGACTATCGGTAAGAGGCAAGGAGCTGCAGGACCAGGTAAAGGGGCAGTATGCCCAATTGAAGGAATTTTTCCTTATGAAGCTGCTGTCCGGCCAGGTGAGCGAACAGGATTTTGTTGAACGCTCTCAGGTATACGGTTTCCCTGTTCACTGGCACCGTCTGGCTGTACTTACACTCCAGATCGATACACTGCAGGACACACGCTACCGGGAGCACGACAGGGAACTGCTGCTGTTTGCGGTTAACAATATGGTCGGCGAGCTGCTCCCTCCGGCATCGCGGTTCAATCCTATCGTACTGGAGCAATCCCAAGTGACCATCATGGTAAGTAACACTACAGATGAGATTAGGCTGAAGGAAGAGCTGCACCGTGCTGCGGAGGAGATCAAGTCGAAGGTTAGTGAGTTTCTTCAATTGAAAGTGAGCATCGGCATCAGCCATCCCTATGAGAAAATAACCGGCTCAATGAAGGCGTACAGGGAGTCCCTTCAAGCGTTAAAATGCAGGCTAAGCCTAGGCGACGACATCATTATTCACTTTCAAGACATTATTGCCCAGCAGGACGTCAATGCAGCGACCTTTAACCAAATGAAGCTCCATGAGGATCAGCTTGTCGAGTCGCTAAAGACAGGAGAACCCGTTCGCGTGAAGATGGGCTTTGAGCAGTATATCGCTCTAATCGTATCCAAGGAAATCAGCTTTGCCGACTATTCTCCCCTGATGGTGCAGCTCATCGCAAAGGTATACCAGCTTGTTCAGGAGCAGGGAGGGTCCATTCCAAAGGTGCTGGGTCCCAAGGCGTCATTGGAATCTTTCATGAAGCTGACGACGCTGCACGAGATTACCGTTTGGTTTGAGCAGGACCTGCTGGGACCGGTCGCTCGTTACTTAAACGAGCAGTCCGAAACGCAATATCATGATATTGCCAATCGAATGGTGAAGCTCATCCACGAGAAATATGCCGAGGATTTCTCGTTGGAAGCCTGCGCGGCTCAACTGAATTTTCACCCGGTGTATCTTAGCCGAGTGTTTAAGAAAGAAACCGGGGTAAACTTCAGCGATTACTTGGCCGAGCATCGGATGAGCATAGCAAAGCAGTGGCTTGAAAAAACGAACGATAAAATCGCCGATATTGCCGATAGGCTGCGATATACGAATACAAGCGCCTTTATCCGGACGTTTCGCCGGATTGTCGGAATGACCCCGGGCCAGTACCGGGAGCAGTTCCGACGTGGTTAACTGCGGCATATCAACAGGTTATCTCAGGACTATTCGGTGCATAAAGGCGTATAGATCAGGGGATTGGCGCGCTGCTGGCAATTGGTTAAGAAAGATGTATAGCCTGCTACGGACATGCCGCTCTATAATCAGGAGGAAGTTGGTATGAGGATAAATTTATTGGGCAATCAACGGAGATGGTGCTCATCTCCTTCCTCCGGTTGACGGCTTCAGCGTGATTCGACAGGCACCGGTCCTCAACGGACAACGGCAGTTTTACGCTGTACTCAACCAAGAGGGAGGTCAACCCAACGTATGAATAGCAAAAGTTGGCTTGCAGCCATCTGCGCAGTGCTCGTCACCCTTACTGTTGGCTGCGGTGCAGATCGGGAATCGGATGCCGGTACCGAACCGTTCAAAATCACCTTGACCACCGCCCAGGTAGGCGATGTGCCTGCCGCGGACAATGAAGTCGAGACCGCCATCGAGAAGTATACCAACACGCAGCTCGAGATCCAATGGATTCCGAACGCCGCGTACGACGATAAGATCAATGTCATGCTGGCGGCCAATGAAATGCCGATGATGCTGCGTGTGAAGTATGTGCCGATGACCATCAGTGCGATCCAGTCGGATTTGTTCTGGGAAGTCGGGCCTCTTCTCAAGGATTATAAGAACTTGTCGGCACAAAGCCGGAAGTATTACGACAATATTGCTGTGGACGGAAAAATTTACGGCATTCCACTGTTTCGGGATATGGCAAGATCAGCAATCATTTATCGGAAGGATTGGCTTGATTCGCTTGGTTTGCAGCCCCCGACTACGCTGGAAGAGTGGTATATCGTCTTGAAGGCCATGGCCTTGAACGACCCGGATGGGAACGGCAAGAAGGATACGTATGGCATGGTGCTGGATAAAAAGTACAATGACGGCTCCGCGGCGTCGACTACCCGGCTGGCGGTCAGCATGGGTGCTCCCAACAAATGGGGCGTTGACGCTAACGGTAGATTTACGCCCGAATTCGTATCTCCGCAATACGTCGATGTGTTGAAGCTTCTTCGCAGACTTTACGAGGAGAAGCTCATCAATGACGACTTTGCGGTGCTGGACGAATCCGAAGCGGAGAAGCTGTATGACTCCGGACGTGTCGGGATGCGGATCGCGGTGGCGCAGAATGCCAAGAGCATGCAGGACCGACTGATCAAATCAGTCCCGACGGGCCGGTTCGATGTCATGCCCCCGACCGGGCCGCAGGGTCCCAGAGCTGCAGGAGAGCTCGGCAACAACGGCTTCTTCGTCTTCTCCAAATCGGCTGTGCGGAGCGAAGCGGAACTGAGAAGGATTCTTGCGTTCATCGACAGCATGCTGGATGAGCCGATGTCGACTTTACAGATGCGCGGTTTGGAGGGAAAGCATTACGCTAGTCTGGGCGACGGAACATTGGAGATCCAAAACTTTAATTTGTTCCAGCGCGAGGTGAAACCGTATCGGGACAGTCTGTTCAACATCGAAGGCTACCACGTGGCGCCGCTGAAGGATACGCCCCTTGGGGAGAAGGGCAGGCAAATTCCGAAGGATAATTTGACGAACATGGTGTCGAACCCGGCACTGACGCTCACCTCGCAAACCAACACAGAACGGGGCAAAGAGCTGGAGCAGATGATTGCGGATGCACAGACCCGTTACATCATGGGCATTATTGATGACGCAGGCTGGGAAGCCGAGGTGGACAAGTGGCGCATGGCCGGAGGCGATCGGATGAGTAAGGAATACGAAGAAGCTTATAAGAGCATGACCAAGCGGGGAGAGTGAAGCGATGCAGCAATAGAAATGGAAAACAGCAAGCGATCGCGAAGTAGGGAAAACACAACATGAATAAGGGAGAAGAAGCCGAATGAAGAAAAAATATGCGATTTGCGGAGTAAGTAACCGAGCAATCTCGATGTTTATCGGGCCTATGCTGAAAACATTCTCGTCCACTGCCGAGGTGGTTGGTTTGCTTGACGTTGACCCAAGAAGACATGAGGTATGCAAAAGCAAGTTCCCGGAGCTGTCCCATGTGGGAGAATACGGACCGGAAGATTTCAGCCGCATGGTATCGGAGACGAAGCCGGATGTCATCATTGTCACCGGCCGGGACGACACGCACGCAGGTTACATTGTTCAAGCGCTGGAGCACGATCTCGACGTATTGACCGAGAAGCCGATGGCAACGACAGGGAAGGATTGCCGCCGCATCATGGACGCGGAAGCGAAGAGCAAGGGCAAGGTGACGGTAACCTTTAACTACCGTTATTCTCCGATCCATACCCGAATTAAGGAAATGATCCTGGAGGGCAAGATCGGTCGCGTCACCTCAATCGATCTGAACTGGTATATCGATACGTACCACGGGGCGAGCTACTTTAAGCGTTGGAATCGTATTCGGGAAATTTCCGGCGGCCTGTCCATCCATAAGAGCTCTCACCACTTCGATCTGGTGAATTGGTGGATCGACCAAACTCCTGTTGAAGTATTCGCGTTCGGTGCTCTGAATTATTACGGACCGGAGGGCGAGCTCAATCCGAAGAAAGAAGACGGCCGATTCTGCAGCACCTGCGAGGTCAAGCGGGATTGCGACTATTACAGCCGTTGGAATACCCGCAGCCAAAGCATGAATGTTAAGGATGATCACCTCGGTACGGTGCAAACCGATAAACCGGCCTATAGCCAGTATCGCCCGGATGCCTGTATTTATGACTCGGAAATTAATATCGAGGATACTTACACAGCTACCGTCAAGTACGACCGCGGTGCCTTGTTGAGCTATTCGGTCAACTTCTCCACCCCATATGAAGGCTACCGGCTTGCCATCAACGGCACCAAGGGACGAATTGAAACCGTGGAATATCATATGCTGGATCGGGTACCGTTTCCAACGGAGGTGCAGACGATCGACTACTTCCCGCTGTTCGGCTCCAAGGAAACGATTCACGTCGTTCACCGCGAAGGCGGACACGGAGGCGGAGACCCCGTGCTGCTTGAGGACTTGTTCCTTGGCCCGGACCCTAAGCGCGGCTACAGCATCTTGTCCGGCAGCCGCGACGGCGCTTATTCCGTCGGCACAGGGGAAGCGGTTTGGCGCTCGGTGAAAGAAAATCGTCCGATTCGACTGGAAGATGTGTTACAATAACATACGACGCTTTCGCGGGGTTCATGCTAAGGCATGAACCCCGTGTCTATCGGAATCGAGAAGGCAAGTAAGCTAAACGGCGGGAGACGAGAGAGCATGCTGCAAACTATCAATAAAACTATGGAAAAGTGGATGCCTTTAGTCACACCTACAAGCGTGGTTTTGGGAATCCTGTTCTCCACATGGTTTTCCCCTTACACCGCTTGGGTGCCATGGATTTTCGGATTTATGACGTTTTCGGGCAGCTTAAGCATGAACTTCGGAGACTTGAAGCGCGTACTGACGCATCCGTTTCCGATCTTAGTCTTTCTAACCGTCATTCATATTCTTATGCCGTTACTGGCTTGGGGCATCGGCCACGTCGTATACCCGGGAGACCCGTTGACCATTACAGGTCTCATACTGCTGCTTTGTATCCCTACGGGGATCGTCAGCTTCATGTGGGTTTCCATTTACAAGGGGCATATTGCACTGACCTTATCGATGATTCTAATCGATACGATGCTGGCTCCGTTCCTTGTCCCGTCTACATTGTCTCTGCTGGTCGGTGCAAAGGTCGAGATGGATGTGTGGGGAATGATGGAGGGGCTCACCTGGATGATCGTCGTGCCGTCATTACTCGGCATGGCGCTGAACCAGTGGACCCGCGGCGAAGTGAAGAAGACGTGGGGGCCAAGGCTGTCGCCCTTCTCCAAGGTGGGCTTAGCCGTAGTCGTAATGATCAACAGCTCGGTCATCGCCGGTTATTTTACAGAGCTTACGGGGAAAGTCATCTTCCTGGCTTTCATCTGTGTCCTGATCGTAGCGATGGGTTATCTGATCGGCTGGGGAGTTGCCAAGCTGCTCGGCTGGGATCGCGGTGTAGCTGTCAGCATGATGTTTAACTGCGGCATGCGTAACATTAGCGCAGGGGCTGTCATGGCGATATCGTATTTTCCGCCTCCGGTAGCTCTTCCGGTCATCATCGGTATGGTATTCCAGCAGATGATGGCTTCGTCCTTCGCCTACCTGTTCTTCCGCCGTAATTCGCCGGAGAGCGGTGTTCCCACTTCGGGAGGAGTGCCGGGACGTTCCCAATCGGCATAACGCATCTGAATAAGCCCCCTAACCGTTAGAATCCAGCGGTCAGGGGGCTTTTTCGTAGGCTACTTGTCGGTGAAGGCAAAGGGGCAAAGGGCTAAGCTCGTCCTGCCCCTCCTATTTTTCCTCTCCCGTACCGTATTTGGTCCGGTATTGTCCTGGTGTCATATCCTCTTGCTTCCGGAAGGAGCGAATGAAGTTTTGCGGATTGTTGTATCCGAGCTTCTGTGCGATATCCTTAACGGTCATGTCCGTTTCCTTCAGCCATTTCTTCGCCATATTAAACCGGTACATCGTCAGGTATTCACTGAACGACATGTTGGTTTCCTTTTTAAATACACTGCTCAGGTAGAAGGTGTTATAGTGCAGCTTGGACGCACATTCCTCCAAGGTCAGGTCCGTATCGTAGTACCGATGAATCAAGTCGATCAGCTCTTCCGATAAATTTCGGTACTGCGATTCGCTTCGGTCACGGAAGACGCCGATCAGCGGCAGGATCAGTCGGGTGCGGAACCATTTTTCAATCTCATCCCCAACATAAATCTGCAGCAGCTCCTCATACAGCGAATCTTCGTTCTGCTGGATCTGGGCTAAGGAAATGCCCGCCTCCTGCATCACGATAAGCAGATCATTCAGCAGCCTCATTAAGGATACCTGATACTGCTGAGGGGAGCGCTCCTTCTGGAAAACCTCCTTCATCCACTGCTTTAGAAGCGATAGAGCCTTCTCTTCCTCCGCCAGCTTCACCGCGTCAATCAGGTCGTTCTCCAGCTGCTGAGGGAACGTTTGAATGATCGTGTGCTTGCCTTCATTAATGTAAGCATATCGAATGATTATGCCGGTACCAAGGGTTAATCGCTGCTTAAGCGCCTCCAGACCTTCACGGTAGCCGCGGGCTGCTTTCGAAATGTCCTGGAAAGGGAGACTAATCCCTATGCTGACATCAAGATCCAAGTAGGTGCGGATATTATGCCGGACAGCCTCGGTCCAATCGTCGACAAGCTCGCGGAACTGCCCGCTCGTAATGTCGCCGGCGCCGATTAGGGTGACCTGTGTCTGATCCAGCAGTACAGGCGAGAAGCGGTGATCGGCAGGAATCGTTTCCTCCAATATGTTATTCACGGCGAATAGCAGCAAATCCAGGTCTTTGGAGGTAAACCGGGTCGATTCCAGCATATCGATCTGAAGGGTAAGCACCTCCATTTGTTTCCAGCCGGCAATCTGCTCGTCAAAACCGTACAAGCTCAGACGCTCTTCGAGCTCAGACAGCTTGATATTGCCTGTAAAGATCTTCTGCAGGAAGCTCGTTCGAACGACCTGGGTGTTCTGCTGCAGCTCGGTCTTCAGACTGGTATTCGATTCGAACAGCTGCTCGATATGCTCGCTGATTATCTGAAACTCATCCTTGGGCTTCCCGGTCTGGGAAGGCAATCGGTCCTCAATCGCATTGATCAGGGATCCAATTGGACGGTACATGCGCCTTGTTCCGAACCAGACGGTCACCACCGAGGCGCCGATGATCAGGATACATACGAAAAAGGTAAACCACCCGATATCGCGGGCTTCCTTGGTAATCAGATCATTCTCCGTAAAGGAGATGTAGGTCCAGCCGTTAAATTGCGAACGAACGTAAGTTGCCGTAAATAGGCCCTTGGCAGTTTTCGTTTCGAATTGACCGATCTCATGATCGAGCAGGTCCTTCTGGTTTTCGCTCAGGAAGCCCGTTTCCCAGAGGGCATGTCCCACTTGATTCTCATCCGGATGGGCCACGATGTTCATATTCTGATCCAGGATCATCACGTGCTGCGAAGCATTGGAGGTCAGCATGGAGGCCAAGGTGCAGCTAGGGATATGGGCAAGAATCAGACCCTTTTTATCAAACGATTGCAGCGGCAGCTTCTTCACCAGTGTTATCGTGTTCTTGCAGCCATACGACAGCGTATCCTTTGACCCAAGCTGCCCCTTCTCATGCACAACCCACTGCGAATGGTGCGGCAGGCTCATCAGATTGGTGATTTCATCCTTTTGCTCCCATGTGTCCAAAGGATAGAGCCCGGAATTGTTCATCAGCCAATTATGCGATGTGTTGACTAGAACTACATCCGTTACTTTGCGGTCAGGAGACTGTAAAAGACTCATTTCTCTTCGAAGGGTGTTGTACAGCTGAAAATCGTAAAACGTCAGCCGGCGGTCCATCGCCTCTTGAAACGTACTGGAGCTGATGACACTGTTCAGTGTGTGGTCCAGTGTAATTAATACTCGTTCAATGTTGCCGTTGGTTTGCCTCATGATGTGAATGCTGCTGTCATTCACTTCCCGCTGGATGGCATCCGATGATTTTAAATAGGAAAAGAAGCCTATGATAATGACCGGAATAATGGACAGCAAGCATCCGAAGAGCACCATGCGCTCGAATACGGACAGTTTCTTGCTCACGGCTCGAACCTCCTTTGCTTTACATGGTAACGCCTTGGCAAATAAGGTATACGCCGAAGTGCGCTTACGTGTATGATGTCGGTGTGGATGCGGTTATCACGATAATCATTAGATTATATCGGATACTACCGGGCTGCCGTAGCGCTTACACCGTTCGACAGATGATGCTTGGATTATATACGTAACCGAGATTTCATTATAATCTGAGATCAGCAACAAGAAAA
This sequence comes from Paenibacillus sp. GD4, assembly GCF_030846225.1. NCBI lineage: Bacteria > Bacillati > Bacillota > Bacilli > Caryophanales > Paenibacillaceae > Paenibacillus > Paenibacillus sp. GD4. Next base: position 1,138,646 of record NZ_JAVCYK010000001.1, on the reverse strand, counting down.
GCACCCACAGCCAAATAACTCAACATTCCTAAACTTAGGGAGGTCTACAGAAATGAACAGAAAGCAAGTAAGCATTGCTCTTGCATCAACACTCGCAGTCTCCATGCTGGCCGGCTGTGCAGGCGGAAAACAAGATTCTAAGAATGCAGCAGGTGGCGAGGCGGCGAAAGGCCCTACGAAGATCAGCATTATGGCGAATCTTCATACTCCGGAGGTTCCCGCACCAGAAATTGAGAAGCTTCTAGAAGAAAAAACAAATACAGAACTGGATATCCAGTGGGTACCGGACGGCAGCTATGATGAGAAGCTTAACGCTTCCTTCGCAACAGGCACTTTGCCTCAAGCTGTATATATGAAAAACCAAACGTCCCTTATTATGTTCCGCGACGCGATCCGGAATAATCAATTTTGGGAAATCGGTCCGCTGCTGAAGGATTACCCGAATCTGAAGAATCTCGACCCTGCGGTACTGAACAATACTTCGGTTGACGGTAAAATTTATGCCCTATACCAAGAGCGTCCGTTGTCCCGTCAAGGCGTTATTTACCGAAAAGACTGGGCTGATGCGCTCGGCATCGGAACGCCTAAGACCACTGAGGATCTGTACAACATGGCAAAAGCCTTTAAAGAAAAAGATCCTGACAAGAACGGCAAGAACGATACCATCGGTTTCACAGACCGGAACGATCTTGTATACGGTGCGTTTAAAACTGTGGCTTCCTGGTTCGGCACTCCGAACGGCTGGGGTGTGAAGGACGGAACGCTTTACCCTGAGTTTGAAGATCCGGCTTACATCGAGACGATGAAATATATCCAGCGTCTTCATAAGGAAGGTTTGATCAACCAGGACTTCCCGGTAACGAGCAAGAACGATCAGCAAAACCTGTTTACGACAGGTAAAGCAGGGATTTATGTAGGCTCCATGGCCGATGTCGTTTCCCTCCACCAGAAGATGGTGACGGTGAATCCTAACATCAATCTGGATGTTGCTAACGATATTAAAGGTCCGAACGGCAAGTTTGCCGTATGGTCGATCCCAGGCTACGGCTCCGCGGTCATCTTCCCTAAATCGTCAGTCAAAACGGAAGCTGAACTGAAGCAAGTTCTTACTTTCTACGACAAGCTGATGTCTCCGGAGCTTTCCAACCTGATCTACTACGGTTTGGAGAACAAGCATTACACCTTGAAGAACGGCAAAGCGGAAGTAACAAGCGACACCAAGCTTCAGGAACGTGAAGTAAAAGCATACCAAGCGCTGCAAATCGGTGGTATCAGCACCGTTAAAATGCTGGAGCCGCTGTTCACACTGCCGGCGAAAGAGAAGGCGGAGCAGCTGATTCTTGAGAACAACAAATCGCTGATTCACGACCCTACCGCACCGCTTGATTCCAAAGCCTTCACTGAGAAGGGCGCACGTCTTCAGGATATCATCAAGGACGCAACCTATAAGTTTATCCTGGGCAACATCGACGAAGCCGGCTTCAAGAAGGAAGTAGAGAAGTGGAAAAAAGAAGGCGGAGACCAAATCATCAAGGAATTTAACGAATCCTACAAAAAAGCAAAAAAATAAAGAGAAGAAATGGTCACGGGCTGTTGAGCTCTTCAACAGCCTTCCCATTTCTACATAGAGAAGGGAGAGCTAAGGATGAGCGATACTGCGGTTTCACGCCCTACGACTGCAAAAAAATCACAAGAATCCGGCCTACTGAAGAGAATTATTAAAAACCGAGCGATCTACCTTATGATTTTGCCCGGAATTTTGTACTTTATTATTTTTAAGTACATCCCAATGTACGGTTTGGTCATTGCTTTCCAGGATTACAAGCCTTATCTGGGAATGACAGGCAGCCCTTGGGTTGGCTTTAAGCACTTCGAGCGTCTGTTTACAGAGCCGATGTTCTGGACGATTTTCTACAACACCCTCATGCTATTCGTCATGAACCTGGTATTTTACTTCCCGGTGCCAATCATTTTGGCCGTCATGCTGAACGAGGTGCGCCGCGATTATTTCAAGCGTATCATTCAGACGTTGATCTATGTGCCTCACTTTATGTCTTGGGTTATTATCGTTTCGATTACGTTCGTTATGCTTTCCATGGACCGCGGTATAATTAACGAGCTGCTTGTGATGATGGGATTTGAGAAAATCAATTTCCTCCTGAGCAACGACTGGTTCCGCCCGATGTACATTCTTCAAACCATCTGGAGAGAAGCCGGATGGGGAACGATCATCTACCTGGCCGCAATGGCTGCGATTGACCCTGGCTTATACGAAGCTGCCCGTATGGACGGCGCAGGACGCTTCCGTCAAATTTGGCACATCACGCTGCCTTCGATCCGCAGTGTAATCATGGTACTCTTGATCCTGAAGATCGGACACGTGCTTGACCTTGGATTCGAACATATTTATCTCTTGCTGAACTCCATGAACCGTGAAGTGGCGGAGATATTCGATACGTATGTATACACGGCCGGTTTGAAGCAAGGGCAATACAGCTTCTCGACAGCTGTCGGCTTCTTCAAATCGATTGTTGGATTGATTCTCGTAATGTTCGCTAACTGGCTCTCCAAAAAGGTCGGCGAAGAAGGTATCTACTAAGAAGGAGGTTGAACACTCATGCACGATAAATCTTTCAACAGCCGCCTCTTTGATGGAGTCAACTATTTTCTCCTGACTTTGGTCGGTTTGGTTACGATTCTTCCCTTTATTCACGTCGTTGCCGGCTCCTTTACTACGGTTCAGGAGCTCGCTGAGAAGCAATTCGTTTTGATACCAACCGTGTGGACCTTGGATGCTTACCGTTATGTATTTTCAACCAACACACTTGTCATGGGCCTTGCGGTCTCCATAGGGATTACCTTGTTCGGTACCATGTTCAGTATGGCTTTGACGTCCTTCATGGCTTATGGCTTGGCGCGCCGCGACTTGGACGGCCGTAACACCATCATGTTCCTCGTCGTGTTCACTATGCTGTTCAGCGGCGGTATGATCCCTACGTTCCTGGTTGTTAAGGAAATGGGCTTGATCGATACGTATGCGTCTCAGGTCATTCCGGTTGCGATCAACGCATTCAACCTGATCATTATGCGTAACTTCTTCCAAAACCTGCCTGACGGGATTGAGGAATCGGCGAAAATCGACGGCTGCGGCGACTGGGGTATTCTTTTCAAAATCGTCATCCCGTTGTCCATGCCGGCCATTGCAACCATCTCTCTGTTCTATGCCGTAACTTACTGGAACACTTACATGTCTGCGATCCTGTACCTGAATGACACGGCGAAATGGCCTGTACAGGTCATCCTGAGACAGATCGTTATCCTGGCGAGCGGTCTTAGCGCCGATACCTCCGGTATGGACGACAGCTTCGTAACACCACCGGAGCAAACGGTGAAGATGGCGGTTATCGTAGTAGCGACGATTCCGATCCTGCTCGTATATCCGTTCCTGCAAAAGCATTTCGCGAAAGGTGCTTTGATGGGTTCGATCAAAGGCTAATTGTACTGTGTGCTTGAGAGGATCCCTCTCAAGCATTCCGTTTCTTAGGATGCCGATTACCCGATGAAATAGCATATACAAAACATGATTCCTGCGAAACTGCAGGAATTTTCTTTCGAATATGACTTATTTAGAGGAGGGACACCAACATGAACAGCAAGGGAATGTACGTTAATCCGGTTGTAGCAGGGAATTATGCAGACCCGTCGGTAATCCGGGTTGGCGAGGATTATTACATGACACATACGTCTTACAAAGCGATCCCGGGGCTAATCATTTGGCATTCCCGGGATTTGGTTCACTGGGCGCCGATCTCGGCTGCGCTCTATGAGTATGTAGGGGACGTATGGGCTCCGGAGTTCGTTCATCATGATGGAACGTATTACATCTACTTCCCCGCGAACCGGACGAATTGGGTGGTCACGGCGCCAAACCCGACGGGTCCTTGGAGCCGGCCGGTGGATCTCAAGATCAAGGGCATTGACCCCGGTCACGTGGTCGGGCCTGACGGAAAGCGTTACCTGCATATGTCGGACGGCCATATCGTAGAGCTGTCGGAGGACGGGCTTGCGATTGTCGGGGAACCGAGACATGTGTACGAAGGCTGGCGTTATCCGGATGAGTGGGTGGTCGAAGGCTACAGCATGGAAGGGCCGAAGCTGCGATACAAGGACGGCTACTACTACTTGAACGTCGCGGTTGGCGGAACGGCCGGACCGCCGACCAGCCATATGGTCGTATGTTCACGTTCACATACTCCTTGGGGACCTTGGGAGCACTCTCCGTACAACCCGGTGGTCAAGACGCAGTCCCGCAGCGAGCGATGGTGGTCCAAGGGGCACGGAACGCTGATCGATACTCCGGACGGCAAATGGTATATCGTCTATCACGGTTATCTAAACGGGTATCATTCGTTAGGACGACAAACGCTTCTGGAGCCGGTGGAGTGGACGGAGGACGGGTGGTATCGGGCGATCAAGGGCATAACGCCGGACAATCCGATCCCACTGCCTTCCGGAGAAGCGGTGAAGCAGAGCCGTACGATGGACGACCGGTTTAACGGCGAGCGCTTGGGCATTCATTGGCAGTGCAACGGCGAGCTGCCGGAGGTGCATTACCGTCAACAGAACGGGGCGCTGACGGTCCGGGGGCGCGATGAACAAAGCCAGCGCTCACCGTTGGTGTTCATGACTACAGCGCCCAGCTACGAAGCAGAGGTAGAGCTGTCCTTCACGGGAGCCGCCGAGGGAAGGCTCCTGCTTTATTACGATGATAATGCCTGGATGGGCATCGGCGTCTCCGCTAAAGGAGCAAGGCACCTGCGTTCCTTTAAGCAGTATGCCGTGAAGCCATGCTCCGGGGAACGAGTATTCTTAAGGATTCGACATGAGGAGCATCTGGTCTTTTATTATTACAGCACGGATGGAATCCATTGGAGCCGATACGATAAAGTGACCGAGGCGTCGGGCTTTAACCATAACACCTTGGGCGGCTTCCTAAGCCTGCGAATCGGTTTGGACGCCGTAGGAGAGGGGACCGTCACGTTCCACCGGTTTCAATACCGAGAACTGCACAACTAGAGCCACGAAGGGGAGAACAACGCATGTCAAACGCAAATCAGCGGCTGCAAACCATTTTTAACGACTTGGATAACCTGTTTGAAGGATATTTTGAATGGCTGGAGGGTCAATACGACCCGAAGAGCGGCGGCTTTTTCTACGCGCAGAGCTCCAAGAGCTCAGGAAAGTTCATTCCCGATATCGAGTCCACTTCGCAAGCGATCAACATTCTGGAGCGCTGCGAGTTTCTGCCGAAATGGGATCCGGCGTTTAAAACAAAAGCAACCCAGTTCTACCAGGGGAAGCAGGATCCGGCTACCGGGTACTTCTACGATGAAGATCCGAACATGAGACTCGACGAGGTGATGGTGGGCAGGGCGATCGCTTATTCGGTGAACTCCCTGCGAAAGCTGGAAGCTCAGCCGCTCTATCCGCTTCCAAGCCAGCAGCATGCGGCTCCCGCTTACATGAAGTCACCCCAGGCTTATGCGGAATGGCTTCGCAGCATTAGTCTCGCCAACAGCTGGAGAGGCTGTGACCGGCTCTGCAATTCGGCTCCTTACATCGGTCAGCTGGAGGGGGCCGAGCAGGAGGCATTCTTGAAGGAGGCCTTTTCCTACTTCGACAGCATCCAAGACAAGGAATCCGGACTATGGGGCGAAGGCTCGCGGTACGTGCAGATTTCCGGCTCGTTCAAGCTCCATACGTTCTACAACCGGTTTCAGGTAAAGCTGCCGCGTGCCGCCGAGCTGTATCAGAGCCTTCTCTATACGCTGCGCAACGATGAAGCGAAGGATATGTGTTATATTCGGAACCCGATCGACCTGCTCTCGGAAATGACGGTAACGATTACAGACGACGAGATGGCGGAAATCGCCGAAACTACGGTGCGCAATATGAAGCGGCTGAAAAGAGCGGACGGCGGCTTCTCCCGCGAGCTTGACCATTCCCCGGTTGCGCCTAACGTGGCACAGGTGAAGAAAGGGGAATATTACCCGGAAATGCCGATTGCCGTGCCGCTTGGACTGGGCCTTGTCGAAGGAGATATGAACGCGGGAACGCAGGCGATCTGGATCCGGGTGCTGCTCCATGAGCTGGCCGGCTTCAAGCAGCCGCAGCTGAAGGTGCCGGCGAAGCTGATCGACTGTTACCGGGCAGAGCTGTAGGCTATGAATCGGAAGAACTACGATCGGCGCTTCCTCAACGAGGCGCTGATTACCCAGCTGAACCACGGTATTTTTCAATTCGGGAATGCCTTGTCGTCCGTTTTTCTTACGGTGTATTTATGGCGGCTCACCAATGACCTATGGATCAATGGCGCCTTCAACCTGATCATGCTGCTCAGCGGCCCGATTGCAACGATTTACATAGGCAAGGTTGCAAAGCTGAGGGACCGGCTGCTGGCTTACCGGCTGGGCATTTTTCTGACCGCAGTATTATATCTCGGAATTCTTATCGTTCAAGAACGCATGGTGGACTATTTCGTCGTGTTCGCGCTGCTTCGCGGCGTATCGAATGCATTTTATTGGCTCGGGCATTTTACCCTAATCAGCGAAGTGACCAACAATGAGAACCGGCACCAATATTTGGGCTGGAATCAGATCATTACGAATGTGGCGACATTGGCCGGTCCGGCTGTGGCAGGGCTGCTGATCGGAAGCTTCGAGGGATTGCAAGGGTATATGTACATCTACCTGCTTGCGTTCCTGATGTTTTTCCTTGCTTCGCTCGTCAGCCTGAAGCTGAAGAAGTCCCCATCTCACCATAAAGCGTATTATTTAAAATACACAGGCCAAATGATGAGGAAGTATTCGATCTTCGGCCGTTCGCTTGCCGGCTGGTTCGTCATGGGACTGCCGCAGGGGATCATGAGCTATATGCCTACGATTATCCTGTATCAAGCCGTGCCGAAGGAGAGCTTCGTCGGCTGGATGAACATGGCGTTTACGGGCATTATGATTTTATCGGGCTATTTCTTGGCCAAAAAAGCGAAAGCGGAGCAAACCCGTCTCTTCCTGTGGCTTTCCGCCTGGGGCTTTCTCGTCTCATCGGTGCCCCTGCTGTGGGGAATTTCCTTAGTTACGGTGATTTTGTTTATGAGCGTGTATTCCTTTGTGAAGCCGCTGCAAACCAATGTCTTCACGGCGCATTATTACCGGATGAGCGGTGAGCTGCCTCTGGGGCCGCACTATCGCATCGAAGCGGTGGTCGTTCGTGAAACATCGATCAATATGGGACGGGCGATGGGCGTTGTACTGTTCATGCTCGCTTCAACCTATCTCGGTACAGCCTGGATGCCATGGATACTTGTTTTAGTAATGGCTACCCAGCTGGCGGTAAATCAACTGATTGATCTTAGGGAGGCTAATAACTAAATGGCGATTTACGATATAACGCAATATGGGGCGGTACCCGGCGGTACCTTCGATAACACGGCAGCTATTGGGGCGGCTATTGACGCGTGCGATCAGAACGGGGGAGGAACGGTGTTCATTCCCGCCGGTACATTTCTTACAGGTCCAATTGAGCTGAAGAGCCGCATGACATTGTATCTGGAATCAGGCTCCGTACTGAAATTCAAGGACGACTTCGACAGCTATCCGGCCGTTCGTACTCGCTGGTCGGGCTATGAGTGCTTCGGCTATAAGCCGTTGATTTATGGAGTGGGCCTGAAGCAGGTCGCGATTAAGGGCGAAGGCATAATCGACGGTCAAGGGCAAGCCTGGTGGCAAGCATACCGCGAACTGAGATATCAGAAGGTACTGCCTGTGTCCTCCGTACGTGAGCAGCTTCTGGAGCTGAACCATACCCTTCGAACTACCGTCAAAAGCAATATTGTGGAATGGGATTCTCAATTTTTCCGTCCGGCGCTGCTGCAGCTGCTGGATTGCGAGCAGGTCGTTCTGGAAGGCATCACCCTGCAAAACTCTCCATTCTGGAATACGCATCTAGTCTATTGCGATCAGGTCAACATGCGCGGGGTTTCGATCAAAAATCCAGCCGATACGCCGAACGGCGACGGTTTGGATGTGGACTCCTGCTCTAATGTGCGCATCTCGGATTGCCACTTTGACGTAGGAGACGATTGTCTGTGCTTGAAATCCGGTATCGATGAGGACGGGCGCCGCGTGGGCCGGCCGACCGAGAACGTCGCCGTTACGAACTGTACGATGCTGCGCGGGCATGGCGGGGTCGTATTCGGCAGCGAGACGGCCGGCGGCATTCGCCGGATCGTCATCTCCAATTGCATCTTTATCGGCACGGACCGGGGCATTCGGTTCAAAACGAACCGTCAACGCGGCGGCGGCGTAGAGGACGTTCGGATCAGCAACATCTTCATGCAGGATGTGCTGTGTCCTCTGGCAATCAATGGCTTCTACAAGCACGGTGTGGACGAATCGAACCCGTTGATGACAAGCCCTAATGCCGTTCCGATTACGGAGGCGACTCCGGTGATCAAAAATATTTATATCAGCGAAATTTTGGCGAAAAACTGCTTGGCTTCGGCCGGATTTATTTACGGCTTGCCGGAGCAGCCGATTGAGAATGTCGTGCTTCGCCACGTGACGCTAGAGACCACAACGGATCCGCAGGAGAAGGGCGGCGAACCGGATATGGTCCGGGAGGAGCGCGTGATGGCGGGGGACGGTATTCTCGTGAAGCACGTAAAAGGTCTGGAGCTGCACCAGGTACAGGTGGAAACACGTCAGGGACCGGCGTTGATGCTGGAGAACGTAAGCGATGTTGATATCGACGGGCTGCGAATGAAGAAGCGTCATGCTTCTACGCCTGTCGTACGTGTACAGGAGGTAGAAGATCTTCGCATTAGCGGGGATCGTGCAGGTGATGCCGCTTATTTGGAAACCGTGAAGCTGGGGTAGGTGATGGATCGCATGTGGCATCCTGATGAGTTTTTGAAAAAGCTGTATGCAGAGCAGGAGCTGGAGCGCAGACGTTGGCTGGACGAGCCTTGGGAAAAACGACGGATACGGCTGCGGGCGAAGCTGGGCGAACTGCTCGGAGAATTTAAAGTAAGCGGCGAGCTGGCTCCGAAGCTGCTGGAGCGGGTAGAGCTGCCGGAGCACGGATTGGTGCGCGAGCGCGTCGAGTACACGACCGCGGAAGGGCTTCGCGTCCCTGCTTATGTAGTGCTTCCGCAATCGACGGAAGGCAAGCGATTGCCAGCCGTTCTTGCTTGGCACGGGCACGGGTATGGCAGCCGCGAATCGGTAGGTTTGCTGGCGGACGGTTCAGTCCGGGAAGGAGCCCCTGGCATTCACAACGATTTTGCTCTGGAGCTGGCGAAGCGCGGCGTGGTTGTGCTTCTTCCGGAGATCGTCGGCTTCGGAGACCGGAAGCTGCAGCAGGACTTGGCGCAGGATCCCGGTGTAGGCAACTCCTGCTTCTCCATTGGGGCCGCTTTGCTCCTTGCGGGCAAGACCATTGCCGGGCTGCGGGTATACGAAGCAAGACGTGCTGTCGATTACTTGGCTGCCCGTCCGGAGGTGGATGCCGACCGTATCGGCGGCATGGGCTTCTCCGGCGGCGGTATGGTGGCTTCTTTGCATGGGGCGGTTGATGACCGGGTGAAAGCGACGGTACTATGCGGGTATCCAAATACGTATGAAAGCAGTATCCTGGCGCGGCGGCATTGTCTGGACAACTATATTCCCGGTGTGCTTCCTTTTGCCGAAATGCCGGACCTGCTGGCTTTACTGGCTCCCAGACCACTATTCATCGAGTCAGGGGATGAGGACCATTTGTTTCCTGCAGAGACGGTCAAGGATGTCATTAGCAAGCTGAGATCCTTGTATACTCAGCTTGAGTCAGGGGAGAGGTTTGCTTTTGACATTTTTGAAGGCAAGCATGAGATTAAGGGAAGGTATTCATACGACTGGCTGACTACAGTATTACGTTCGACGGATGGCAGTATACATTAGGCGGCGCGAGGTCTATGCCGAAAGTTTTTCATAGTATAAGCCGGAACGTTTTACTGAATCCTAAGGGTGTTGTTCTAAATCCTTAGGAGGTGTTCGTCCATGTCTACGACAACCAAGGAATCTCCTCAAGCCGGGCAACAAACGTGCGGGTCGAAGCAGGAGTCCGCTATGAAGCAGACGCCGACAATGACGTCCGCTGCCGCTGCAGCCCCAACCGCTAAGTCGGCCCCGGCAGCTGCTGCGCAAACAAACACGTCGGCAGCTCCGTCTGCTTCAACAACAGCAGCATTACCTGCCCCGTCTGCGACGCAAACGAAGTCGACAGCTTCCGCTTTGCCTGCCCAGCTTCAGATGGCTGAAGCCAAACAAGCGGCAACCCAGGCTGCGTCGGCGCAGCAGCTGGCTCGGCAGGCGCAGCAGCAGGCACAGCAAGCGCAGCAGCAGGCATTAGTGGCTTCGCAGGTCTCGCAGCAAGCATCCATGGCAAGCGCAGCGGCGAGTGCATCGGTTGCTAAGCAGCCCGCGGCTGTAACGAACATCAACACCGAACAGCTGGCTCAGCAAGTGCAGCAGGAAGCGGATCAAGTGCTTCAGCACGCACAGCAAATGATGCATCAAGCGCAGCAGGCGTCCCAGCTTGTACAGCAAATGCAGCAATGCGCTCAAGAAGCGAAGCAGCAGCAATATATTGCTGCACAGCAGCTTGCCCAAGCGGAGCAGGAATTGTACGGGGCGCAGCAGAAGGTGGAGGCGGCCGTGCAGGCTACCCAGCAGGCGAATCAGCTGGAGAAGTCAAGCAATGAACAGCTTTTACAGGCACAGCAGCAGCTGCAGCAGGTAGAGCAGCAATGTCATTTTTCGTAGATTATCCGAAGAAAAACCGTCGGGGCTTAGGCACCGGCGGTTTTTTTAAACAAAAGGATGGCAATCGTAAGGATGATAATCATAAGCGATGTCCCAAGATTTCTCCCGCGGCTGTTGCGCTTCCTCCCAGCGCCTGAGAACCTTTGAGTTCCATGCTCCTGTTTCTACCCTTTCCAAAAGCTCATAAACGGTGACATGCTCATCTTGGCGGATCAGCTTTTGATCCTTTAAAGGCAAGGTGGACACCAGCGTTGCAAAATATTCCAACGACATCGACCAGCATTTCATTTCCTCTACCGATCTGTCGATTCTTCCTAAGTATCCGATTTCCGATTTATGACTGGTACATAGACCGTTTTTATGAAATTCACAAGTACGACAACCCAAGTTCAGTTCCATTTACATCAAACTCCAGACCTATATTTTATATGAATCATTATACCTAGGGGACTGGAAAAAGACTGTGGAGTATTTCACAAAAACATGGATTCTGTAAAACTTTTTTTCATGCGATATCGGGAGGCGCGATACTTTGTTACGAATTGGTGACCAATGGAGCAGGATGAAAAATTCATGCTACAATAAGGATTACTAGGGAAAACCCGTAAAGAGAGGTGTCTGCTTCGTGATTCAACTGCTGTTGATTATCGTAGTGCTTGGTATTTTGTTTAGTATGGCGTTTCTTCGATTTTTCCAAGGGTACAAGGGGCAGGGGGCGCTTTGGTCCGTACTGTTTGCTGCCGGCATGGTGGCCTTTTATTGGTCCATTGCTGCGGGGATTCTAGTGATAGAGGAATAGGCGGAAATTCGACAAAAAACAAAAGGACGTGCCCGGGTGCATCGGGATCACGTCCTTTTTGCTATATTAACACTTCACTTCAGCGCCTTTTCTTGAATACCAATACCAGCATACTGCAATACTTACGGCATAATACACGATGAAAATATAGAGCGCTGTGTTCGCCGAGCCGGTCGTATCAAGGGACCAACCGAAGATTTTCGGAATAAAGTATGCCCCGTAAGCAGCCAATGCCGCGATCAAGCCCATGACGGAGCTGGCTTGCTTCCCTTCAAAGATGAAAGGCACCATGCGGAACGTAGATCCGTTGGCAATCCCCGTACCGGCGAATAAAATCAGGAACATCAGCAGGAATCCTGTAAATTGATGCGTGTTTAAGAATAGGACGACGCCGGCCGTTGCTGCAACCATTACGATGGTTGTCCAGAAGGTGACCTTCGCTCCGCTGTTGAGCTTATCGGAGATATAACCGCCTACCGGGCGAAGCGCTGCCCCGACCAGTGGCCCAAGGAAAGCGAGCTGTGCCGCATTGATCTCAGGAAATTCGGAGCGGATGAGCAGCGGAAAGGCGGCCCCGTAACCGATGAAGGACCCGAAGCACATCACATACAGCCATGTCATCACCCAGGTATGCTTGTGCTTCAGAACAGCCAGCTGTTCCTTCACGCTTTGGCCCGAGTTCGGTAAACTATCCATGCCGAAGATTGCCAAAAGGGTTGCCAAGATAATGGGAATAACCCATACGAAAGCTGCATTTTGCAGGAAAATCTCCGATCCGTTCTTCATGATCTGCGGACCGCCTGTCATCGCTCCGATGAAGCCGACGCCTATGATGAGCGGTGTTACGAATTGTACGACACTAACTCCTAGATTTCCGATGCCCACGTTGATTCCATTCGCCGTCCCTTTCTTGGCTTTAGGGAAGAACGGGTTAATGTTTGCGGTGGAGGAGGACAAGCAGCCGCCGCCCAGTCCGCATAATGCGGCAAGCAAAGCAAGCACAGAGAACGGAGTGTCAGGGTTCTGAACGGCCCAACCGATTCCGACCGCCGGTATCAGCAGCAGGGATGTACTGATAATGGTCCATTTTTTGCCGCCGAGCAATCCGGGCATAAAGGTATAGAAGAGACGGAAGGTAGCTCCCGTCAAGCCGGGAAGAGCAGCAAGGGTAAACAGCTCGTTCTTGCTGAGCTGAAAGCCTACATCATTAAGCCTTGTAGCGACAACAGACCAGATTTGCCATACGATAAACGCCAGGATCAAACAAAATACGGAGATTAGCAGGTTTCGATTAGCAACCTTCCTGCCTGTTTTCTCCCAAAATACAATGTTTTCCGGATTCCAATCAGCAATACGTGCCATACGTAATGACCTCCTCGATTTGTATGGACACATTGTATCAACGCTTACAAAACCACGATGTTAAATAAATCACAGGTCCAATGTAAAAAAAAGGATGCCCGGACTTTGTGATAAAAAGCACAGCTAACGATGGCCGGCAGAGCTACAATGAAATCAGAAACAAACGCAAAGCCAGCAAGCATAGGAGGTCGTTTGTCCATGAAAACCGCTGTCCCATGGAAGGAACCGTTGTCTGAGCCCGCTCATCCTACGGAGCTGTATCATGCCATTAAGCAGCTAATAGAAGAGCATGAGCAATTAAAGCTGTTAATTCAAGCCTTGGAAGAGAAGGCTCGTCAAGCTGCATTATCCCGCGATACGGAGGAACAGCTTAAAGCCTTGCGCGATCTAAAGGCCGATACGGTGCAATTTATGTCCCAAATGAACCGGCATTCCTCTTGGGAGGAGCAGGTATTATACCCGTTCCTTCATGAATATTTCGATCTAAGCATGGGCCCGTCTATGGTTCCTTCCTTCTGGGTATTGGAGAAAGACCACGACTTGGCGGAGGCCTATATGGATTCCTTCATCGACGCTGTGGAAGACCTGGCTTCCCCTGGAGACCGGCGGCAGCTGCAAAGTGTAGCGGAGCATCTGCTTCAGGCCTGCCGGATCTTGAGCGGACACCTCGCTATGGAGGAACAGCTGGTTTATCCTTTGTCTGACCAAGTATTGACGGACGTAGACTATTTCTTCTCTTAAGGAGCTGATTGCCATGAGTATGATCATTCACGGGAAACAATTGGAGGTAACCCCTGCCCTAAAGGAATACATCGAACGTAAGATGGGAGCGCTGCAGGAGTGGTTCGAGGAGCCAGTTGAGATTCATGTGACCCTATCGATCCTAGGTCATAGGCATCAGCAAGTTGTTGAGGTGACCATACCGTATCATGGCATGGTGTATCGAGCCGAAGAAAAGCAGCAGGACATGTACGCTTCGATCGACCTCGTGGCCGACAAGCTGGAGCGCCGTCTGCGTAAATATAAAGAAAAGGTCCAGCGAAAGCTTCGCGGTAGGGGCAGCCTCCGGACGCAGCCGGTCCAGTCCGAAACGGTACGTGCCGTTGCATTAGAGGAGGAAGAGGATTTCGAGCTGCTTCGCGTTAAAAAAATTAACCTCAAGCCTGTGGATGTGCAGGAGGCGATTCTGGAGATGAATCTGCTGGACCATAGCTTCCATCTGTTCCACAACAAAGATACGAATCGTATGGAGGTTGTTTATCGACGCAACGACGGTTCGTACGGATTGATTACAACCTAGTAAACGGCTTCACAAAGGGGGCTGTCCCAAAAGTAGCGAAAAATCTACTTAAAGGGACAGCCCCTTTTATACAACCCCGAATTTCGTGAAAAAATGGCCGGACAGGGTTCATTCTTGCCCGGCTATATGTCTTTTTTGCTCCGTGGTTACCACCTTAAGCAAATTGTGGGCAAGTGAAAGCCACCCGACCTCCAGGCTTACTTTTGGTAAGCCGCGAAGCAGGAACCTCCGGAATCCCCGGTTATTTTTCATTTGCCCAAACACACTTTCCACTTCGATCATTCGTTGAACCGAGAGCTTGCGTCCATCTTCGCTTCTTAATTTTTCTCTAGCCACTTTTTTGTAGCGAAGATACTCCATGCTGACCCTTATTTCGCGGCTGCGTTCAGACTTGGTGCATTTCTCTTTGAACGGACACCCCCCACAGTTTTCACTTCGGTAGATCCGCAATTTGACCCCGTACCCACTATCAGTCTTGTTCTTGCTCTCCTTAATAAAATGTAGTGTTCTTCCGTTTGGGCATACCCAGATGTCTTTGTCCTCGTTGTACGTCCAGTTTTCTAAGCGGGATACGTCGTTTCGCCATGCCCTTGATACTTCCTTATGAAAGGAATTGTATTTCACAAGCGCTTCCATGTTTTCTTTCTCTAGATACGCATAGTTTTCCTCACCACCGTAACCGGCATCGGCGATGACGGTTTTAGGAAGACGACCAAGCGTCTCTTTTACCTTGTTAAGATGCGGGATAAGGCAACGCGTATCTGTCGGGCGCTGGTGGAGGGAGTAACCTACGATGAATTGGTTCTCTGTGCCGACTTGTACGTTGTAGCCGGGCTTGAGTTGACCGTTGCCCATGTGGTCTTCCTTCATTCTCATAAACGTGGCATCTGGATCCGTTTTACTGAAACTGTTTCGTTCGCCAAGGATCTCAAGCTGAGTTTCGTACTTCTGCTGGCGGGGAACAAAATCCTTACGCAGTTGCCGTACCGCTTTCTTTACCGTTTTGTTCTTTGGTTCACTCTTCAGTTTGGCTTCTAGCTTCGTTAAAGCCGCCTCCATGCTCTCGCTTGTTAGGTCGGTGTCTCCGCCCAGCTCGAGCAGGTCCTTGCCGTTGTGCTCTTTATCTTCCTGAATCTCCTGCTGTTCAATCTCAATAAAAAGCTGCTTCACTTTCTCTTCCAGCCTGGCTTTCTGCTTCTTTACTGTCTTTCCCCAGACAAACGTATACCGGTTTGCATTTGCTTCGATCTTGGTACCGTCAACAAAGTAGTTCTCCAGCTTGATATATCCCTCGGCCATTAGCAGCTCCAGCATTCCTGCAAAAATCTTCTCGAGCTGCTCCTTCATCCGCTCGGAGCGAAACCGATTGATGGTCCGGAAGTCCGGCTGTTGGCGACCTGCCAGCCACATGAAAGGGATATTCTCACGCACGGCCTTGGCAATCTGTCTAGAGGAGTAGATACGTTGAGAATAAGCATACACAATGATTTTAGTAAGCATTTTAGGGTGATAGCTATCCCGACCGCCTCCGGGATACGCAGCTGTAAACAAGCTGTCGTCCAAACGATTGATGAAGCTATTAATAACTCGCGCTACGTGACGTGGTGGGATGTCCATTTCCAAATCCATTGGCAGACACAGTTGATCCATGGTATATTGAATAAACAAAGAAACCTCTCCTTTCAATGGTTGCTCGACACTTCCATTTTACCAAGGATTGGTTTCTTTTTGTTTTACAAAATTGAGAAAAAGGGGCAGTCCCTCAGTCACCTATGGTGACTTTTGGGACAGCCCCTTCTTTTTTTGTCTCCATTTGTAGGAAAATCCCGTATTCCCAAATTTGCAGTGATCTTAATCATAGTTGCTCCCTTATGGAATGTGGTCTAATAACAGCAGACAAAGGAACAAAGGAGAATGAACAATGGACCGAGCGTTCGCATCGAAATATGCAAGGATGATGTTCATGACGGTTTGCGGGCTGATTCTGCTCATGTATATTGGCTCCCGCATGTTTACTCATATTGACTTGGCCTTATACGGGTATATGGTCGGTACGGTGGTTTTTATCGGAGGGTTCTTCTACCGGTTCATCGCTTGGGCGGAGCGGCCGCCGACGAAGCTGATCCTAAAGAAAGGGATGAAGCTGCTGTTCCGCAAAAGCACACCGCAAACCTCGGTGGAGCACCTGGTGACCTACCGGTTTATTTGGAACCGGAGCTGGTATCGATGGACTCAGCACGTGCTGCTCGGCTGGGGCTGTATCCTGTCCTGCTTCGTAACGTTCCCATTGGTATTCGGCTGGATGTATTTTACCATGTCGGATAACGGCCTCTATACCGTCGTATTCTTCGGAATCGACCTGATGAAGGTAAAGGCCGACGGCATCATCGCCTTTCTCTTTTACAACGCGCTTAATATTACAGCCATGATGGTGATAGCCGGTGTAGCCATGGCGCTGTACCGCAGATTGAAACATATGCAGGCGCGTGCGGAGCAGTCGTTTGTTTATGACTTCCTGCCGCTGTATCTCCTATTATTCATTAGCATCACAGGGCTTATGCTGACCTTCAGCAACGTATTCCTGCACGGCTTCGGCCATCCGGTCATGTCTCTCATTCATCAATGGTCTGTCATTATTACATTGATCTATCTACCCTTTGGCAAGCTGGCGCACATTCCGTTCCGTCCGATGAGTGTGCTTGCGCGGAACTATCGCGAGCACTACGGCGCGCAGCAGATGAAATCCTGTAAGGTGTGCGGCAGCGGCTTCGTCTCGGGAGAGCAATCGGAGGACGTGATTTCCGTGCTGAAGCAGAATGATATCGAGTTCCAAACGCCGGAGGGACACCATCTCGCAGAGCTGTGTCTGCCTTGCCGTCGCAAGTATCGAATCGCCCGCTTCAGCGGGATTCCAACCCACGAAATCCGTCATAAGGAGGCGAATCAGAATGCCAAAGGATAAATTTTTTAAAGACATCGAGAACAAGACGCATCCAGGTGAAAAATTAATCCCGACGCATTGCTCCTATTGCGGTATGCAGTGCGGGATGAACCTGAGAGTCAATACGCATACGAATCAAATCATCGGGGTGGAGCCGAGATACGAATGGCCGGTTACCCTAGGTAAAATGTGCCCTAAGGGAGTCACCGCTTATCAGCAAACCAACCACAAGGACAGGCTGCTCAGGCCGTTAATCCGGGATAACGCGGCGTTAAAAGGGACGAAGGACGGCTTCCGTGAAGCAAGCTGGGAGGAAGCTTACGATCTGATCGCCCGACGCTTTCTGGAGCTTCAAGGAAGCTACGGCAAGGATTCGTTATCCGTATTCAGCGGCGTCTCCATGACGAATGAAAAATGCTACCTAACCGGTAAATTCGCCCGGGTCGCTCTGCAGACCCGTTATATCGATTACAACGGACGCTATTGCATGTCCAGTGCGGCGGCGGGATTCATGCGTTCTTTCGGCGTGGATCGGGGGTCGACTCTGCCATGGACCGACCTGCACGAAACGGACTGCTTATTCATCGCCGGCAGCAACACGGCGGAATGCCATCCCACCTCCATGTTCCGCATATGGGAGGTTCAAAACCGGGGCGGTTACCTGATTGTAGCGGATCCGCGGGAAACCCCCATCGCACGGCGCGCTGATGTTCATCTTGACCTTCGCCCCGGCACGGATTTGGCCCTGGCCAACTGTATGGTCCATCTCCTCATTCAGAACGGCCATATCGATGAAAGCTTCGTGAAGGAGCATACGAACGGCTTCGAGGACATGGCGGAGGTGGTTAAGGAATTCACGGCTGAATATACGAGCGAGATTACGGGTGTAGCCCCGGAGAAGCTTATAAGAGCTGCCGAAATCTACGGCAAGGCTCCAAACGCCGTTGTCATGTTTGCCCGCGGCATCGAGCAGCAGCATAAGGGCTCGGATAACGTGTCCGCTTATACGAATATGGCGCTCGTTACCGGCAAAATCGGCAGGCCGAAGTCCGGCGTAGCAACCTTCACGGGCCAAGGCAACGGCCAAGGGGGCCGTGAGCACGGACAGAAGGCGGATGCGCTCCCGGGCTACCGCAAAATTGTCAACCCGAAGCATGTGGAGGAGGTATGCAAGGTCTGGGGCATCACTCCGGAGGAAATGCCGCAGCCGGGCGTCTCTGCGCAGGAAATGTTCGGGCTGATGCTGGACAAAACGATTCGCGGCTTGTACCTGCTCTGCTCGAACCCGGCCGTATCCGCACCGAATCAGAACTTTGTCCGTTCCGCGCTGCGTCAGCTGGATTTTATGGTATGCTGCGACTTCTTCTTGTCGGAATCGGCGGAATTCGCCGATGTCGTCCTGCCGGCTACCACTTGGTCCGAGGATGAAGGGACCGTTACTAACCTGGAAGGACGCTGCATTAAAATCAATAAGGCACAAGAGCCTATCGGCGAATCGAAGCCGGATTGGCTGATCCAGGTGGAGCTCGCCGAGCGTCTTGGCCGCGGGCAGTATTTCCGCCATCTGCAAAGCGCCCGAAAGGTGAATGATGAATTCCGCCTTGCCTCCAAGGGAGGTTACGCGGATTATAGCGGGATTACATGGGAAAAGATTGAGAAGCAGAACGGCGTATTCTGGCCCTGCCGAAGCGAGGCCGAGGAAGACACGGGTACTCCGTACATGTTCCTGGACAAAAAGTTTTACCACCCCGACGGCAGAGCGAAGCTATGTGCCCTGCCTTACCGGCCGCCTGCAGAGGAGCCGTGCACGCTCTATCCGCTGCGCTTGACGACGGGCAGAGTCGTTTATCACTATTTATCGGGGAATCAAACCCGCCGCATTCCTTTCCTGAAGGATATGTGCCCCGAGCCTTTTGTTGAGGTTCATCCCGAGATGGCGGCCCGCTACAATATCGTGCATGACGAGCGTGTCCGCCTGTATACCCGCAGAGGAGAAGCCGTATATAAAGTGAAAATAACGGAAGCGATCCGTCAAGATACCGTCTTTGTTCCTTATCACTACGGCCACGAGGAGTCGGTCAATCTGTTGACCATCGATGCTCTGGATCCGATGTCGAAAATGCCGGAATTCAAAGCGTGTGCCGCCCAGATCGAGAAGCTTCACAAAGAGGAAGTGAACGGACAATGAAGCAATATTTATATATCGAAATGGACAATTGCATCGGGTGCCGAAGCTGTCTGGCCGCGTGCACGCAGTGCGGTGGTCACGACGAGCGTAACCGGAACTACGTATACGATGTCAATCCCTATGTGAACCGCCAAACGATACCTCTGATGTGCCTGCATTGTGTAAACCCGGCATGTGCCCGCAGCTGCCCTGCGCAGGCCATTCAGGTCACTCCGGAGGGAGCGGTGCTGTCCGCTCTGGTAGAGAAATGTATCGGCTGCCAGAACTGTACGATCGCCTGTCCTTACGGCATTCCAAAGTTCGATGCCGAACAGAATCTGATGTATAAATGCGACCTTTGCTATGACCGGACCAAGGAAGGGATTCCGCCGATGTGCGCTTCGGTATGCCCGACGAATACGCTGCAGTGGGTTACCGAGGAGGAGCTTCGCCGCAAGAAGGAGCAGCATCAGCTGGGCAAGTGGACGGCCAGCCGGGAGTATGATCCGCTTGAAGGGGAAACGAATGTAAAAATCAGTCTCCCGGGCATTCTACAAGGGAAGCAGAAGCTGTTCTAAGTACAAATATCCAGGAGGTGTTCTCCGGTGGAACAAGAAAAGCAGCCAAAAAATCATAAGATTCCTTTCGAGGAAGACAACTATACACACAACATCCGTAAGGAAGGCGAGCGTAAGCTGGACCGGCGCGGATTTATGAAAACGATGGTCGGAGCGGCGGGAGTCTTTGCCGTATCGACCTTGCCGTGGGGAGCCATTGCCGCCAAAGAACTAGCGGGACTTGGGAAGAAGGCCCAGCCGAAGCTCAAGCTGGCGGAGGTGAAAGCGCTGGGTATCGGAGATGCCCTGGAATTCGCTTACCCTACGGAGCACGAGAGCGCTCTATTGATCCGGCTCGGCGAATCGGAGTATAAGGCGTATCAGAACGCCTGTACCCACTTGAAGTGTCCCGTCTTTTGGAGCAAGGAGAAAACGGAGCTTGTATGCCCGTGCCATCATGGCTTCTTCGATGTCAAAACCGGTGCTCCAACGGCAGGGCCGCCGAAGCGCCCTCTGCCGGAGATTGAGCTGACTATCGAGCAGGGCGCGATTTATGCAACAGGGGTGAAGCGATATGAAACGTAGCTACCGGGGCGTGATCCTCCTGAGCATCGTGCTGCTGCTGAATATCGTTTTTACTCAGCAGGCGGTCAATGCTTATTTTTACGAAAAGTATGTGACCGTTCTCGTCTTTGCCGCGCTTAATGTGCTGACCTTTCCCTTGGCGTTATGGATTTACCGGCGGGAGCGTGATGCTGTATGAGTGCCCCGAGTGAGTTTTTCGTCGATTTATGCTTTATCCGCTCGCACGAAAGCCGGAAAGAGCCGATGAAGCGTGCTGTTGATGAGGCCATGTCGAGAATGTTTACGGAGGGACACATTTGGTCAACCTCATATCGCATGGAGGAAGGGCTCGACATCGTGACGGCGGAAGCGAACGGCTTATCCCCTTGGGGCACCGAGGAAGAAGTACTGGTTCGCCTTGAAGAGAGACTAGGCGCCGATTGCCTGGAGTGGCTTCAAGGCTACCGGGTCCATGTAATCACCAAGGAGGACGTAGGGCCATGTCAGCTGAAATGCAAGCCAAGAAAATAAGCTCTATCGCCGTGCAGCTCCGAGAATTCATCGGTCATGAGGCTGAGATTCGGATAACGGACGTGGCCGGGAAGGATCCGGTCGCGCCGGGCAAGCGGTTTACCTTGCACGATGTGAAGCTGTCTCCGGAGCACACGCACCTGATCTGCTGCTTGAACGAAGCGCAGCATATTTCCATACCGATATATGATCAGACTTCGCTGCTTTCAATAGAACAAGGACTTAGGCTGGTCTCCGAGGACCGTCTCGCGGAGCTCATTTACACTTTACAAATTACGTATGCTTAAAGGCGCTGCTCTCTCAACGAGGCGGCGTCTCTTTTTTTGCTGTGCCGTCTTCTCGTATGATATTTCGGAAGAATGACCAGAATATGACACAGGAGGTGGGACGATGGATTGCGATCAACATCAACAGAGCTGCGGGATTGACTGGGAGACGCTGCGCTCGCTGCTGCAGCAGACGATGGAGACGGAAACCGAGCTGCTTCGTACATATACCCTTGCGTCCGAACGGATTCACGACAATCGCGAGCTGAGAGAGCGTCTGCAGAATTTTGCGGAAGGCAACGCCAAGAGGTCCAAACAGCTGCAAGACGAACTTACTTTACTTGAAGGGAAGATCACAACATGACGACGCAAACTTTATTTCACAAGCTGGGCGGTCAGGACACAATCCAGAAGGTTGTAGATTCCTTCTATGAGAAGGTGCTGGCGGACGAAACCGTAAACGGCTTCTTCCGTGAAACGGACATGGAGAAGCAGCGGCGTCATCAAGCGTTGTTTATCGGCTACGCTTTAGGCAGCGGGCACGAATTCACGGGCAGGTCGATGGCTAAAGCGCATGAAGGCATGAACCTTCAGCCGCAGCATTTCGATGCGATTGTCGGCCATTTGACGGCGACCTTAAAGGAATTTGGGGTGGAAGAGGCGGACATCGGCCAAATTGTGGCCAAGCTGGGCACACTTCAAGACGATATTTTGTACAAGTAAGGGGATACTACGTCTCGTATCATATTCCTGTACATTCGGAGGCGAGACGAGATGGCGAAGACCAAAGGCAAGTCGATGAAGCAAAAAAATCAAGCGATGGCTGCGGAATCCAGCAATGCTACTGAGAATATTACAGGCAGCACCCAGCCGACGTACCATGCCGGGGCTCACGAGCAAAACAATCGATCCGTATAAGAATGCACGCAGTCCGGGAGGACGGCCCAATGGCCGTTCTCTTTTTTTTGTCGAAATGATTGTGCTTGAAATCACAAGCACATCCTCCCGTGCCGGTTATAGTGTTAATAGATAAACCAAATTCAATTTAACCGGAGGGTGTTCAATATGAAATTTCAAGCGACTGAAACGGTAGGAAGCATTGTGACGGCATTTCCGGGAGCAAGCAACGTGTTCAGGGCACACCGGATCGATTTCTGCTGCGGGGGACAGAGACCTTTGGCTGAGGTTCTTGAGCAATCCGGCTTGAGTGAGCAGACCGTTCTTCAAGAGCTGGAGGATGCCTACGAACGGGCCGCGCTGAGGGAACGGCAGCAGGACTTTCGGCGCTATACGCGTTCCGAGCTGATCTCGCATATTGTGACAGTCCATCATGACTTCCTGCGTTCCGAGCTTCCTTTATTGGGTGAATTCGTAGAGAAAATCGCCAGAGTGCACGGACCCTCGCATAAGGAGCTGATTGAGCTAAGGGCGTTGTATCAGCAGCTTCGGGAGGAGCTTGAGGAGCATTTGCTTGCGGAGGAGGAGCGGGTGTTCCCCATGGTCCGGGCGTACGAAGCAACAGGTGATGCGGGTACGAAAGAAGAAGCTCTGCGTGCTATTGACGAGCTGGAGTCAGAGCACGACAAGGCGGGCGCTTTGCTGCGGGAGATGCGAGCCGTGACCGTCGATTATACGCTGCCGGAAGGGGCATGCCGAACTTATACCGTAGCCTTTCAGAAGCTGGAGCAGCTCGAAGCCGATATGTTCCAGCATATCCACCTGGAGAACAATATTTTATTCCAAAGCTTGTAACGCTCGTGCCTTCTTTGCGGGTTCGCTGATATACCGTTTCGTCCCTCTCGTCCTTCATAGTGACGCATATCACTGCCCGGGCGTGCCAAATGTGGTGTAATAGGAATATAACCACCAGCCGGAGAGGATCAGGCAACCAAGCAGAAGAGGAGTGAACGAATATGATGTCCGGACTCATATTGGCAGGCGGCCGGAATCGGGGGACGAACGGGGAGCATAAAGCGTTTTTGGTGCTGGATAATATGACCTTCGTAGAACGGCAAATTCGTGAGATGAAGAAGATTTGCAAGGAAATCATTATTGTGACGAATGATCCTATTCCGTTCCTGCGGAAGGTGGATCGCGGCGTTCGGATTATAACCGATTATTTCCCGGGTAAAGGACCGCTAAGCGGCATGCATGCCGGCTTAACCTTAGCGCAGCATCCGAATGTATGGGTCGTCGGCTGTGATATGCCTTATATTTCAGCAAAGGCTGCGGAGCTGCTTATTGAACGCAAGCAGGACGGCTTCGAGGCCGTCATCCCTTGGGTCAACCATAGCGCTTATCCGCTCCATGGAGTGTATGACCGCTCCTGTGCGGCTGCTATCGGGCAGCTGCTCGAGAAGGACGAGGTTGCCGTATCCGCTCTGCTGAAGCAGCTGTTCTGGTGCGAGCTGCAGCAGTCGGCTTTCGAGGAGAAGGGCATTGACACCCGTTTTGTA
The DNA here is from genome assembly GCF_030846225.1 of Paenibacillus sp. GD4. Taxonomy (NCBI): domain Bacteria; kingdom Bacillati; phylum Bacillota; class Bacilli; order Caryophanales; family Paenibacillaceae; genus Paenibacillus; species Paenibacillus sp. GD4. Next base: position 1,114,844 of record NZ_JAVCYK010000001.1, on the reverse strand, counting down.
GCCGCGATCAAGACGACGGAGGAGTATGAGAAGCTCCTTGCGTGGCATGATTCGTTGAAAATGAACTATTTGTACGGAGGGTAGAAATCATAAAGCGGCTGTGAGAAAAATCATAGAGAGAACTACGTGAAAAAGATAACATAGATCTTGTAGAGAACATTATTCGGAGGTGTGTCCCAATGGTTATGAAGGAAGCGGACGTAAAAAGAGCAGCCACGGCAGCCGATGCTTGGCGGGGGTTTGCACCGGGAGCTTGGAAAAAACGTATTGATGTCAACCAGTTTATCGAGCGGAACCTAACTCCTTACGAGGGGGATGAAGCTTTCCTGGCCGGTCCGACAGAGGCGACGACCGCCTTGTGGCTTCAAATTCGGGAGCTGCTGAAGCAGGAGCGGGAGAAGGGCGGCGTGCTGGATATCGATGTAAACACGGTATCCACGATTACCTCGCACGGTCCCGGATATATCGATCAGTCGAAGGAAAGGATCGTAGGCCTGCAAACGGATGCGCCGCTGAAGCGTTCCGTTCAGCCCTTCGGGGGTATCCGCATGGCTGCGGATGCCTGTGAAGCGTACGGCTACAAGCTTCCGGACGAAATGGAGCGGCTCTTTACCGAAATCCGCAAGACGCATAACCAGGGCGTATTCGATGCCTATACGACAGAGATGCGAGCCGCGCGGAAAGCCGGGATCATCACAGGATTGCCTGACGCTTATGGGCGCGGACGTATTATCGGCGACTATCGCAGAGTGGCGCTGTATGGGGTGAACCGGCTGATCGCGGACAAGAAGCAGGATCTCCTCCAGCTGGAAGTGGATGCCATGACAGAGGAAGTGATCCGTGCCCGCGAGGAGCTGTCCGAGCAAATCCGAAGCCTGGAAGAGCTGAAGCGCATGGCGCTCTCCTATGGCTATGATATTTCCGTTCCGGCGACGAATGCGAAGGAAGCGGTGCAGTGGCTCTATTTCGCTTATCTCGCGGCGATTAAAGAACAGAACGGGGCAGCGATGAGCCTCGGGCGTGTATCCAGCTTCCTCGATATTTATATTGAACGCGATATGCAGGAGGGCACGCTCACGGAATTGGAAGCGCAGGAAATTATCGACCATTTCGTAATGAAGCTGCGGATCGTGAAATTCCTGCGGACGCCTGATTATAACGAACTATTCAGCGGAGACCCGACTTGGGTAACCGAAGCCGTAGGCGGCATGGGGCTGAACGGCAAGACGCGGGTTACACGCAACTCGTTCCGCTTCCTGCATACCTTGTATAACCTCGGCCCGGCTCCCGAGCCGAACCTGACCATCCTGTGGTCGACGTCGCTGCCGGAAAGCTTCAAGAAATATTGCGCGAAGGTATCCATTGAAACAAGCTCTATCCAGTATGAGAATGACGATATCATGCGCCCGCACTTTGGCGATGACTACGGCATCGCCTGCTGCGTATCCGCTATGCGAATCGGAAAGCAAATGCAGTTCTTCGGAGCTCGCGCGAACATGGCGAAGGCGCTGCTCTATGCCATTAACGGCGGTATAGACGAGAAGCTGGGCATTCAAGTTGGACCGACAGTTGCTCCTATCACCTCGGATATACTTGACTATGAGGAAGTGAAAGCCCGGTTCAATGTCATGCAGGATTGGCTGGCCCGACTCTACATGAACACGCTGAATGTGATTCACTATATGCATGACAAGTATTGCTACGAGCGTGTAGAGATGGCGCTGCACGACAGAGAGATTCTGCGCACGATGGCTTGCGGTATTGCCGGTTTATCCGTAGTGGCGGACAGCTTGAGCGCGATTAAATATGCGAAAGTGTGTCCGGTCCGCAATGAAAAGGGACTCGCCGTCGACTTCGAAATCGAAGGCGACTTCCCGCAATACGGTAACAATGACGAGCGAGTGGATAACCTCGCTATTGAGCTGGTGGAAGGCTTCATGAATAAGCTTCGCAAGCACAAGCCTTATCGAAATGCTCTGCCGACAATGTCCGTACTTACCATAACCTCGAACGTCGTTTACGGCAAAAAGACCGGCAGCACGCCGGACGGGCGTCAGGCGGGGGAACCGTTCGCGCCGGGAGCGAACCCTATGCATGGACGCGACCGGAAGGGGGCGCTAGCTTCACTGGCCTCCGTGGCGAAGCTGCCGTACGAGCACAGCTTAGACGGCATATCGAATACTTTCTCTATTGTGCCGAAGGCGCTCGGGAAGGAGCCGCAGGCGAGAATCAGCAATATGGTAGCACTGCTTGACGGCTATGCAGCTTCTAGCGGTCATCACTTAAACGTGAATGTGTTTGACCGGGAGCAGCTGCTGGATGCGATGGAGCATCCGGAGAACTATCCGCAGCTCACGATTCGGGTATCCGGCTATGCCGTCAACTTTATTAAGCTGACGCGCGAGCAGCAGCTCGACGTCATTAACCGCACGTTCCACGGCTCCATCTAAGAGGACATATTTACAGCAAGGGAAAGGGGCGTGGCCCTCATGAAAGGCCGAATTCATTCCATAGAAACCTTCGGGACGGTGGACGGACCGGGCATTCGCTTCGTTCTGTTCATGCAGGGCTGCGCACTGCAATGTCAGTTTTGCCATAACCCCGACACCTGGGATACCGGCGGCGGCCGCCAGGTGACGGTTGAGGAGGTCATCCGGGAGCTGGAGCCCTACCTCGAATATTACCGCCGATCCGGCGGAGGAATTACCGTAACGGGAGGAGAGCCGACGCTGCAAGCACCGTTCGTCACCCAGCTGTTCCGTGAATGTAAACGGCGCTTCGGGCTTCATACGACCCTGGATTCTTCCGGCTTCTGCGAAACGGATCATGTGGCCGAACTCATGGAGGTTACGGATCTGGTGCTGCTCGACCTGAAGCAGATGAACAACAAGAAGCACGAGGTGCTCACCAGTCAGCCGAACGACCGGATTCTGCGTTATGCCAAGTGGCTGTCCGACCACCGGAAGCCTATCATCATTCGTCATGTGCTCATTCCGGGAGTAACGGACAGCTACGAGGACTTGTCCGCCCTGGGGCGCTTCGTAGGCACCCTGAGCAATGTCCAAAAGGTAGAGCTGCTGCCGTATCATCGGATGGGAGTCTACAAATGGCAGCAGCTGAATAAAACGTATCCTCTCGAAGGCGTTCAAACGCCGAGCGAGCGCGAAGTGGAGCGTGCACGGGGAGTCATCGAATCGGGGATCGCGGCTTCCGCAGGGGAAACTACATCATCAGACCATGTGCGCGTTACCTGATTAAAGGAGCTGAGTATCGATGAACCGAGAGCAATTTCACCCAACGCATCTTACGTATGCCTTTGAACGTCTTCGGAATGAGCATATCTTCCTGTTTGATGCCATTCAGCAGCTTGAGACGGCAGCCAAGCGACTCGGGAAGCTGGAGAATGAAGAAGAGTACTTTGCCAAACTTGTCGTACTCAAGGAGCAGACGCTAAATTTAATGGCCGAGCTGGACGGACATTCCGTTTGGGAGGACAACGAGCTCTTTCCGCTGCTAACGGAATATTTTCAGCTGCCGAATCGGCCGGACACTTCCACCTCCTTGTGGATGCTCGAGCATGAGCACGAGCTGGCCAACACCTTCTTCCGATACTTCCTGGAGGAGGCGGATAAGTGCCTGGCAGGACGCAAGCGCCCCATGCTCCCGCGGCTTACGGATCACCTCATGCAGGCGTGCCGTCTCGTGAAGGAGCATCTGCTGACAGAAGAGGAGACCGTGCTTCCGCTCGAGGAAGAGCTTGTTGCCGGCACGGATGAGGAACTGGTGGTTTGAAGTGACAAGCAGAGCTTAAAGGAGATTCTTTCCTTTAGCTCTGTTTTTTTGTGCTGAACAAAACCGCCATTCAAGCTGCCCGCCAAGGTATCGGAACAGAAACCGAATAACATACAAAGCGGAGGGAAACCTTACACAAAGGAAAAACAAACACTTGAAGGCAGGCTAAGGGGGATGAGGGCAGCGTATGTATCGGCTGTTTACACATAACGACTTGGACGGAGTAGGCTGCGGCATCGTGGCCAAATATGCCTTCGGCGAGCAGGTGGAGGTACGCTACAATTCGGTCTCCGGCTTAGACTCCCAGGTCGAACGATATTTGGAGCAGGCGAAACGAAAGGGACGCAAGGGCGATTTCCTGCTGATTACGGACCTGTCGGTCGGCGAGAAAGTCGAGGGAGCCTTAAACGAGTTCGCCGATTCCGGCGGTAAGCTTCGCATGCTGGATCATCATAAATCGGCGCTTCATTTCAACCGTCATCGCTGGGCATCCGTCGTGGTGGAATACGAGGACGGAAGACTGGCCTGCGCCACGTCCCTTTTATACGAGTATTTGCAGCAAAACGGTTTGATCAAACCGTCCCCCGGCTTGGATGAATTTGTGGAGCTTGTCCGATTGTACGATACCTGGGAATGGGACAGGACGGGGAATACCAAGGCCAAAAGGCTGAACGACTTGTTTTTCATGATGTCTCTTGATGAGTTTGAAGAGACCATGGTTCAGCGGCTGCAAGGTAACAAAGACGCGTTCTCCTTCGATGAATTCGAGGTGAAAATCCTGGACATGGAGGAGGAGAGGATCGAGCGTTATGTTCGCCGCAAGAAGCGGGAGCTTGTGCAGGTGTTCATCGACGAGCAGTGTGTGGGCATCGTTCACGCGGAATCTTATCACTCGGAGCTGGGGAACGATCTCGGCAAGGACTACCCTCACCTGGACTATATCGCCATCATGAATATGGGCAGCAAAAAAGTCAGTCTCCGAACCGTACACGACGAGGTCGACGTATCGGAGATCGCCGGTCACTACGGGGGCGGAGGCCATGCCAAGGCGGCAGGCTGCCAGCTGACGGAAGAGGTGTACCGGAGGTACGTAGCGGAAGCGTTCGATACAGAGCCGCTAAGAGAGGATGCCTTCAAGAATCGGTTTAACGTGAAAGGCCATAACGGGGGCACGCTGTATGAGAATCGGAAGGAGGAGCTGTTCTTCTTATTTCCCTCCAAGAGCAGAGGAGGCAAGTGGCAGGTGGAGAAGGACGGAGAGGCGCTGGAAAGCAGCTTCGATTCGTTTCAAGAGGCGGAACGCTTCGTGAAGCGAAACCATGCCGCCTGGCTCGTAAGGGACGAAGCGTATGTTTGCTATTTGAAAGAAAAGGTCATCGAGAATAAATAAGCAGACATCAAGCCGGTACGGTATATAGGCAGCGTACCGGTTATTTGTTATTTTCGCGATTGCTGCTTCGCATTGCAAAGGTGCTTAAGTAGTCAATTTCATAATTTGGAAGCCCATGTGGAATAAGGTTTTTCGGCAAACAAAAAAGGTGTACCTCCCCACATTAAGTTTGACTAATTGTTTAAGCAGTGAACGGCTATTGAACGTGGCACTACACGAAGGCTCAAAAAACGGGCGTTTGTCGATCGCGAATTTTATATTAGTGTCTATATATAAGCTGAATCATTTGAACATGAACATCCGTTTGACCAAACAAGCCGCGTAACTTTTTTGAAAATGTACACCTCGAAATTGGTTACCTGAGGCATATAGATCGCGTTACAGGGCTTCTGGCGCTTATCACGGCCCTATAATGCTCCTTGTAGCGTTATGAAATCACCTTACTGTACCAAATATGTGTTCATCTGCCATTGTAAGATGAAAAAATCGCGTTACTGGGTGTCTGGCGCTTATCATGGCCCGATAATGCTCCTTGTAACGTTATGAAATCACCTTAATGTACCAAATATGTGTTGATCTGCCAATATAAGATGAAAAAATCGCGTTACAATGCGTCTGGTGCTTACCACGGCCCGGTAACGATCCTTAAAACGTTATGAAGGGACCTCTGTCAAGAAAGTAGACACTCCGTTGATTGGACGCTTAAGCAGCCTTCTTAAAACGCGCAGCAAACTTAACCGGCGATAAATATCCGATTGCACTGTGGATTCGCTTACGGTTGAAGAAGAATTCAATATATTGAAAAATGGCTTCGTAAGCCTGCTTCGTTTTAAACTTGGTGCTGAAATGACTCGATACAAGCGTTGTCATAGCAGTTCCCTTTTCGGCTCATGCTGGCTTTCATTGAGTAAGCCTTCAACTTCTTACGGTAAGTTTCCGATCGGGATTTGTGAGAATACGTATCTTTAAAATAAGAGCACAATGGCAAATTATCGACGCAAAAAAGTTGTATGTTCGATTGGTACAGCAGCTTGAAAAAAAGCAGCCCGGCTATCCAAGATAGTCCGGGCTGCAGGAACAAGTGCTATTGAAGCCAGCTGAATTCTTCCTTTTTCTTCTTGGTCGATTTCGCCTTCTTGACGATCTTCGGCAAATGCTTGAAGCTTCTCAGCATTTCCCCCCTGCAGAGAGGGCATTCCCGCGTAGGGGAAGCCAGCTCCTCTCGCACCCATGCCTTGCAATCCGGGTTCCTGCATTTGAGAATGGGCGTGGGGAACAGCTCCGGCTTGATTTCGTCTTGTTCCAAGGTCGAACACCTCCCGACCTTTAACCTTTCCCTACCGCTTCAAGTTCATACGCCTCCGGGGAATCGGCGGTCAGGAGGGTATACGTTTTCCGGGCGATCATCAGCTCCTCATTGGTCGGGATGACCATGACCTTGACACGGGAGCAATCCTCGGAGATGATGCGTTCTTCGGAGGAGCGGACCGCATTCAGCGCTTGATCGAGCTTCACACCCAGATAAGATAAGCGGGAGCAGACACGCTCGCGGATATAGGCGGCGTTCTCCCCTACGCCCCCTGTGAAAATCAGAACGTCCATGCCATCCATGGCCGCGGTATACGCACCGATATATTTGCGGATGCGGTACTCGTACATATCGAGCGCAAGCTGAGCGTTCCCATCCCCGTCCATAGCGGCGGTAAGCACCTCGCGTACATCCCCGCTGATTCCGGAGACGGCCAGCAGCCCGCTGTGTTTGTTCAGCATAGAGTTCACCTCATGCACGCTCAGCTCCTCCTTTACCATCAGGAAGGGGAGGATGGCCGGGTCCAGATCGCCCGAGCGCGTTCCCATCATTAATCCCTCAAGCGGGGTCATCCCCATGCTCGTATCCACCGAGCGGCCGCCGTCAATGGCGGTACAGCTGGCTCCATTGCCAATGTGGCAGCTGATCATCTTCAAGTCTTCGATAGGCAAGCCAAGCAGCTCCGCCGCCTTCCCGCTAACGTACTCATGGGAAGTGCCGTGGAAGCCGTAACGCCGAACCCCGTGCTTCCGGTAAAGCACTTTAGGAATAGGATACAGGTACGCGTGAGCAGGCATTGTCTGATGGAATGCGGTATCGAAGACCGCCGCCTGTGGTATTCCCTGGAGATGCTGCTCTACAGCAGTAATGCCTACCATGTGTGCCGGATTATGAAGCGGAGCGAGATCATAGAGCTTTCGGATTTGCCGCTTAACCTCTTCGTCAATGAGCGCCTCCGCCGTAAAGGCCTCTCCGCCGTGCACGACCCGGTGCCCTACCCCATGAATGTCGCGAATACTCTTGATCACGCCCAGGATCGGGTCGACCAATAACCGAATCATTTGCTCGATGGCTGCGGAGTGGTTCAGCACCTCCCGGACCTCGTTCCATTCTTCCCGTCCCGGTGCCTGCTGCACCAGCTGGGCGGACTCCGATCCGATCCGCTCGATCCGGCCCTTGACCTTCAATGTTTCCGTGCTCATATCATAGAGCTGGTATTTTACGGAAGAGCTCCCCGAATTGATCACCAGAATGTTCATAAGCGTTCTCCTCTCTCGTTATAGCGGAAGAAGCCTTCCCCTGTTTTCGTTCCCAGATGTCCGGCGCGGACCATCTTCTTCAACATGCTGCTGGGACGGTACTTGAGGTCCCCGTATTCGCGGAATAGCGACTCCATAGAAGCCAGAACACTGTCCAGTCCGAAGCGGTCGGCCATTTCCAAGGGGCCGTAATGAAAGTCATAGCCCATCCGCATCGCCGTATCGATGTCTTCCGCGGTAGCGACACCCTCGGACAGCGTATGAAGGGCCTCATTAATGAACACACAGATGAGCCGTGTTGTTACATAGCCGGGGGACTCATAGACCTGCACGCTGGTTTTGTCCAGCGTTTCCTGAACGAAACGGCGGACCCTGACGAAAGCATCATCCGATGTGCGCAGGCCGCGTACGATTTCGACCAGATTGATTTTACCCGCCGGATATAGAAAATGAAGCCCGATCGTTCGTTCCGGATGACGCAAGCCGTTTCCCAGCTCCGTTAAGCTGAGTGATGCCGTATTGCTTGCGATTATGGCATCCGGACGAAGAATCGTATCCAGCTGCCGGAATACCTCCCGTTTCGCCTCCAATTGTTCGATCACGCATTCGATCACCAGATCGCAATCGGCTAAGGACGTATAATCGAGAGTTTTATGAAGCTTGGATAAAATTAATTTTTTTTCCTGCACCGTCAGCGCCCAGCGGGATAGCTGATGATCCAAATTTTGCTCGATGGAGGCAAAGGACTCGTTCAGCTTTTCTTCCGAAAGATCGGCTACAAAGACATCCAATCCTTTGGAGGCCAGCATTTCGGCAATCCCTTGACCCATCGTGCCTGCACCGATGACAGCTATATTTTTTATCGCCATATCTATCCACTCCTTCTTTCTCTATTAAAAACGGATGGAGTCCTGCCAAGCTGTGACCGATATCACGATCCGACAACAATGGGCGGCATCTGTGAACAATTGTTGAAGCGCCGGCAAGCCGTGATTTATGTCACACCGCTACAGTTGCGGAAAAGGCTATACTTGCTTTATCGAAAAGGAATTGAGGAGGCGGTTAATGATGCAAAGCAAGCAGCGTTTAGTACTGATCGGCAACGGGATGGCTGGGATGAGCGTAGTCGAGCAAATCGTCCAGCTGAATCCGAACTTATATGAAATAACAGTGATCGGCGAGGAGCCGTATCCGAACTATAATCGAATTCAATTGTCCTATGTACTGGAAGGCAGCAAAACCATAGATGATATTATCCTGAACGACAAGGCTTGGTATCAGGAGCATAACATTACCTTGCTTACCGGCACTGCCGTGGAGCGGATAGATACGGATCGTAAGGAACTTCATACCGATGCGGGGCAGCGGATTCCTTATGATCAAGCGATCGTGGCAACTGGCTCCAAGCCCATTCGGCTGCCGATTCCGGGTGCCGATAAGCAAGGCGTCATGGGCTTTCGCGATATTCGCGATTGCGAGACGATGCTGGAGGCAGCTAAGACGTACCGCAGCGCAGTTGTCATCGGAGGCGGGCTGCTGGGTCTGGAGGCGGCCAGCGGCTTGAAGAAGCTAGGCATGGACGTTACGGTCGTGCATTTGGCCGACTGGCTGATGGAACGGCAGCTCGACGGCCCTGCAGCCGCGATGCTGAAGGCAGAGCTGGAGAAGCAAGGGCTTCGCTTCCTCTTGTCCACGAAGACGGCCGAAATCCTCGGCGCCGAACGTGTAACCGGCCTTCGCTTCGCGGACGGCACCGAGCTTGAAGCCGATCTGGTGATCATGGCTGCCGGGATTGCGCCGAATACAAGCGTCGCCAAGAGCAGCGGACTTGAGGTTCGCCGCGGCATCGTGGTGAACGATTATATGCAAACATCGGCGCCCGATGTGTACGCAGTAGGCGAGTGCAATGAGCATAACGGCGTGTGTTATGGCCTGGTTGCACCGCTGTATGAGCAGGGAGCCGTGTTGGCTAAGAGGCTTTGCGGACAGCCGGTAGAGCCTTATCAAGGTTCAGATGTATATACCAAGCTGAAAATATCCGGTGTCGATGTGTTTTCCGCCGGAGAGCATATGGAGCAGCAGGGGGACGAAGTGATCCGCGTCCAAGACCATTGGAAGAACAAATACAAAAAGCTGATTCTTCGTGACCGGAAGGTCGTCGGCTCGGTTCTGTTCGGGGACGTTCAGGAATCGTCGCGTGTCACCAAGTGGGTCAAGGCGAAGGAAACGATGACCGAGTCGCTTTACGATGCTTTCGTAGGGCATGCGGACCCTGTCACAAATGATCCGCTGGCGTTCGCCGCGGCACTGCCGGACGATGAAATCGTCTGCGGCTGTAACGGGGTGACGAAGCACATGATCATGCAGGCCGTTACCGAGAAAGGCCTCACAACGGTTGACGAAGTGAAGGCCTGCACGGGAGCCACACGCTCCTGCGGCGGCTGCAAGCCGATGGTGGAGAATATTTTGAAGCTTACACTGGGAGAGAAGTTCCAGGCCTCCGCCAAAACGCAGGAAGCTATCTGCGGCTGTACGGATAAGACGCGGGACGAAGTCGTTGCTGCGATTCGCAGCCTGAGGCTGATGCACGTGAAGGAGGTTATGAACGTGCTGGGCTGGACGCAGCCGGAGGGCTGCACCAAGTGCCGCCCTGCGCTCAATTATTACATTGGGATGGTTTGGCCGGACCAGCACGAGGATGAAAAGGCGTCGCGTTTCGTCAATGAGCGCCTGCACGCCAACATTCAGAAGGACGGCACCTTCTCCGTCATCCCAAGGATGTACGGAGGGGTCACGACACCGGAGCAATTAAGGAAAATCGCCGATGTGGCGGACAAATATCAAGTTAAGCTGGTGAAGGTAACAGGCGGTCAGCGTCTCGATCTGGTCGGCGTTCGCAAGGAGGATCTGCCAAGCGTATGGGAGGAGCTCGGCATGCCTTCGGGCTATGGTTATGCCAAGGCGCTTCGTACGGTAAAAACGTGTGTCGGCTCCACCTACTGCCGCTTCGGAACGCAGGACTCACTCGGAATGGGGGTTTACCTGGAGAAGAAGCTCGAGCGGCTATGGATGCCGGCCAAGTTCAAAATGGCGGTCAACGGCTGCCCGCGCAACTGTGCCGAGGCGGATGTGAAAGACCTTGGCATCATCGGCAACGACGGTGGATGGGAAATCCACGTTGGCGGCAACGGCGGTATTAAGCTGAGAGGAGCCGATCTCCTCTGCAAGGTGAAAACCGACGAGGAGCTGGAAGAGATAACATGTGCCTTCATACAGTATTACCGTGAGAACGGCAAGTACGGCGAACGAACCTCGGATTGGATCGAGCGCATCGGCATTCAACAAGCGATTCAGGCGGTTGTGGAGGATCAGCAGAATCGGCAAGCGCTCAAGGAGCGACTCGAGCAGGCTTTGGCCGGCTTGCAAGACCCATGGCAGGAGGCCGCCCAGTCGGAGCAGCTGCGTCACGATTTATATGAAGAAGTTCAAGTGAAATAGAAGGAGGATGGTATCTATGCAAGTGCCAATGCAAGTGAAGATGGTCGCTCAAACCTGCTACTACGACGTGGGTCCGCTGGAGGATTTTCCGGTACAGCTCGGCAAAACCGTTCATCTCCCCGGTAGGGACATTGCGGTATTCCGGATGACGGATGGTACCGTGCATGCTTTGGAAAATCGGACGGCCCATATCAAGGGAGGTCCTTTGGCCGAAGGGATGGTCAGCGGGGAGTTCGTGTACTGTCCCCTCCGCGATCTGAAGATCAGCTTGCTTACCGGAGAAGTTCAAGCACCTGATACCGGTACAATAGCCATATTTCCCATCATTCTGGAGCAGGGTCGCGTATGGGTAGGGCTCCCGTCCGTTGGATAAAAAAGAAGGCAACGACGGAAGTCGTTGCCCGGGAACAGCTATTTGGATTTCGGGATCGTAATAGAAACCTTGGTGCCTTGTCCGGGCTCGGATTGTACGGTGAAGCTTCCGCCGACACTCCGGGCCCTTTCTTCCATACTGAAGAGACCGACGCCCTGGGCTGAGGTGTCGCGAACGAAGCCTTTGCCCTTGTCTTCGATATAAGCTTCTACGTAATCCTCGTGTTCCAGAAGCACTACCTTGGCTTCCGACACATCAGCGTACTTCGCTATGTTCGTCAATGCTTCCTGAACGACACGATAAATCGTCGTTTCCCGGTTCGCGTCCATTCGTTTGCGCACGTTGGTTTCGAATTCCACCTGAATGCCGTAATGCTCTGAATAGTTCTCCATATACGTCCGCAGTGCCGGAACGACACCTAGATCATCCAACACGGAGGGCCGAAGCTCCCAGGCCAACACACGAACGTCCTGCATAATACCCGCAACGCCCTCCCGGAGCTTCTCCAGCTCAGGGAGCTTGCTATCTCCAATTAAGCGGTCCATCTGGATCAGAAGCGAGAACAAGCTTTGTCCGATCCCGTCGTGCAGCTCACGAGAGAATCTGCGCCGCTCCTCCTCCTGCACATTCATAACATGCGTCATCATATGCTGGAGCTCTTCTTCAACCCGTTTCAGCTGAGTGATTTCACTGCGGATGGCCAAGTATTGGAAAGGACGTCCCGACTCATTAACGAACGGAACGATGGTCGTGTGGACCCAGTAGTAGGAGCCATCCTTCGCCCGGTTCTTGATCTCTCCGCGCCATACTTGGCCGGAAGAAATCGTTTTCCACAGCTGGTTCATGAAAGCTTTGTCATGATAACCCGAATTAATGATTCGATGGTCTTGGCCGAGCAGCTCGTCCTTGCCGTATTGAGAGATTTCGCAAAATTTATCGTTCACATATTGAATGACTCCGCGGTGATCGGTAATTGCTACGATGGAGGATTCGTCCAGCGCAAACTTTACGTCGAGCAGCTGCTTCAAGGAATGCTTGAGCGAATCGCGGTACGACGGATCTACGATATGCTCATCCAAATCGCGCAGCAGCCGGTCTACGTTCTGTCCTATGGCCTTCATCTCTAATTGGTACCTCCCACTATTGTTATTCGAAGCTTAGCAATCCTTTTTTTAATGCATATTTCACAAGCTCCGGTCTTGTTTTCAGTCCCAGCTTTTCCATGACATTGCTCTTGTGGCTTTCCACTGTTTTCACGCTGATAATTAGCTGTTCGGCAATTTCCTTGTTGCTGTAGCCCTTGGCGATCAAGCCGAGAATCTCCTTCTCACGCTCCGACAGCGCCTCATACGTATCGGTATTATCGCCGCGCTTCAGCTTCTCCAAGTATTCTCCCATGAGTCGCTTTGTAGCGGTCGGATACAGATAGGCGTTACCCGCGGCAACGGAACGGATCGCGGAGAGCAGCTCTTCATGCGGCGCGCTTTTCAGAATATAGCCTGATGCACCGGCATGGATGCCGCGGAACAAGTACTCATCATCATCATGCATGGTGAGAATGAGTACCGCTACGTCCGGAAACAGCTGCTTCAGTTCGGCCGTGGCCGTTAAACCGTCCTTCCCTTGAGGCATATGGAGATCCATCAGCACAACATCGGGGCGCAGTACGCTGACCGCCTGAATCGCTTCATCGCCGTCAGCGGCTTCCCCAAGGACCTGCATATCCTCTTTTCCATCCAGCAGCATTTTCAGTCCCGACCGGACCACCGCGTGGTCGTCCACCAGCAGTATTTTTACCATTCTGCCCATTCCTCCGTCCTGCCCGTTATTTCACCGTAGCTTCTATCTTACCTAAATAAAAGAACCCCTGCAATCCTTTCATTGCAGGGATTCTTATGGGGTTCCTACCAAAATCGACTGTATTCTGTCCATATACCTACTCATAACGGTAAGTTCGCTCTCTCCGTACTTCCCGGAGGAACGTCTCGCGATAAGCAGCACTCCGTAAATTTGGTCTCCCCGAACAAGCGGTATCGCAGTAGCCGCATGCAGCTGCTCAGCTGTCATTAATGGACAGTCTGTCGGCAGAGGAACCGACCAACTTGCCGGTTTGCCGGTTCGAAGCGCCACTCCTCCAGGTCCAACGCCCGGTTTCAGGGTCATATGCTTATAACGATCATTGCGGTTACCGTATGCATACCTCCAGCGTATGCGCGTTTCATGCTCCTGAACAAGAGATATTGCGGAGAAATCGCTGCAAGTATCCCGGCACAGGCTTTCCAGCTCTTCGGTGACTTGATGCTTTAGTTGAGGCATGTCTCCGCCTCCTTCCGCTAATAACAAGGATATTCTTATTGTAGTCCTAAAGCGGGTTTTTGTAATTCAGGGAAAACCCCGAAAACTTGCTAAGGGAATTCCCCCTGTACGGGGTAGGGGAAATAAGGTCTTTTCCTGTGATTTTTCTCACATCAGAATAGGGAGAATCCCCCCTGCAAAATCAGGTGATGCCCCGATGTGAAAAACATCACTGCCGTTATATGATTACCTTAACGAATTCACCTGAGGGGGAAACGACAATGGCAGCAGCACAAAACTTGAACGGAATCCTGGATGTCATCTCGGCAGAAAGCTTCGATAAGCTGAGAGGCATTATGTATACAAAGCAAATGGAGAAGGGCTCTTACCTGTTCTGGGAGGGCGATTCGGCGGATAAGCTTTACTACATTATTAGCGGACGAGTGCGGACAACGAAAACAACGGACAGCGGCAGAAGCCTTACGATGTATCTGCACCAAACCGGAGATTTATTCGGTCAGATGGACCCTTTCAAGGATTCCATGCATACCTTCAGTGCCGAAGCAACCGAGGATTGCAAAATCGGCATTATTCAGCGCAAGGATCTTGAGGTGCTGCTTTGGCAGCACGGGGATCTGGCGGTAGAGTTTATGAAGTGGATGGGCCTGATGCACCGTCTGACGCAAACCAAATTCCGCGACTTGATGATGTTCGGTAAAACAGGCGCCTTGTGCTCGCTGCTCATCCGTCTTAGCAATTCCTATGGCGTGGCGCGTAAGGATGAGATTTTTATCGATATCAAAATGAACAACAGCGAAATGGCGGATATGATCGGGGCAACCCGCGAGAGCGTGAACCGGATGCTGAGCGACCTGAAGAAGGACGACGTGATAGAATATGAGGACGGCCATGTCGTAATAAAGGATCTTGCTTATCTTCGGGATGTATGCCGCTGTGAGAATTGCCCTAAGGAAATTTGCCGGATGTAACCGCGATGCTGCAAAGACATGATTAGCTTGCTGGAGCCTTGAGCCCAGGGGCGGATCATGTCTTTTTTGTTGTTGCGTTGGATAGAAAGTCGTGCTAAGATAAAACCACAGAACCAAAATGTTATTTTAGTCACGGAGGTGTGGAAAATGATCCAAAAGGATCCTCGAAAGGCAAAGATTATCGAAGCCGCGCAAAAGACCTTTGCACTTTTTGGATATAAGGGCACGACTGTGGATCAGATCGCTAAGATG
The DNA here is from genome assembly GCF_030846225.1 of Paenibacillus sp. GD4. Classification (NCBI taxonomy): domain Bacteria; kingdom Bacillati; phylum Bacillota; class Bacilli; order Caryophanales; family Paenibacillaceae; genus Paenibacillus; species Paenibacillus sp. GD4. The sequence continues at coordinate 1,099,687 of NZ_JAVCYK010000001.1, read as the reverse complement.
GCCGGGGTCGGAAAGGGAACGATTTACAATTTTTTTGAGAATAAAGAAGAGCTTCTGGGCGCCATCATAGAAAACTTAATTGTTGAAATGAGGAAGGTCGCGGATGCGGCTCTCGCCGAGGAAGTCCATCTATTCGACAGGCTTCATCGGGCAATATACGGAATCCTCATGTTCCGTAAGGAGCACGAAGTGATCATCCGGCTTTCGCTCGAAGTCAATGAACTAGGATCAGCTGTTGCTCAGAATGCGCTTAGAACGATCGAGTACGAGGTTGTCGGCTACATTCGCAATCAGCTGGAGAAGGCGGTGGCCGGCGGCAGGATTCGTCCGTGCGATCCGGAGATTACAGCATTTGTTCTGCTCAAACTGTACGTATCTCTCGTATTCGATTGGGAGAAGCGCCATGAGCCGCTTTCGAATGAAAGGATATCCGAATTGATTCGTTTGTATGTTATGGAGGGTTTGGCCCGACCTGAATAGGGCTATTTCTTTTTGCTTTAATCCTAGGAGGGGATTTCTTTGAAAATTATTCGACCAATGGTCTATTCATTATTTGCCGCCATGATCGGCACGGGGTTTTTCTTTTTGCACACGGGACAGGTAGATAGCAGTACAGGTGCCCAGCGTAACGGAGCGACAGCTTATATTGAGGCTACACAGGTAAGTGCGAGCTTTAAGGTGGGAGGACGCGTTACCGAGCTGCTGGTGAAGGAAGGCGATACGGTTAAGCAGGGGCAGCCGATCGCCCGGCTTCAGAGCAACGAGATCGAGGCCAAGGTCGCCCAGGCGAAAGCGGCGGTAGGCTTGGCTCAGGGTAAGATTGCTGAAGCTACGGGAGCTGAGGCGGGGGCCTTGGCCAAGAAGCAGCAGGGTGCCGCAGCGGTTCAGCTCACCGCGGAAACCGCCGAGCAGCAGGTCGCTCAGGCGCAGGCAGCGGTGCAAGCCGCTGAAGCGAAGGTGCAGGCGCTGAAGAACGGTGCGCGGCCTGAGGAGAAGAAGCAGGCCGAGGCTCAACTGAATGCGGCCAAGGAAGTGTACGATGTCGCCGAGCAGTCCTTGAAGCGAATGAATACGCTGCTCGCCGAGGGACTGATCGCCAAAGCTGATGCCGATAAAGCCAAGGTAAGCTTCGAAGAGGCTAAAGCCAAATACGAGCTGGCTCAGCAGCAAGCGGCACTTGTCAACCAGGGGCCGCGTCCAGAGGAAATTCAAGGTGCGGAAGCGATGCTGAAGCAGGCTCGCGCGTCTCTCCGGTTGGCGGAGGCAGGCAGGGAGCAGGTGCGGATTCGCCAAGGGGACGTCGCTGCGGCAGAAGCAGCCGCCCGGCAAGCGCGCGGCGCCATACAGTCGGCCGAATCCGGTAAGCTGCAGGCCGAGGCATCACAATTGGAGGCGGAAACGTATCTCAGCTACACCGAGCTGCTGGCCCCGGCCGACGGCATCATTGTTGCCCAGAATGCACAGCTTGGTGAGCTTGTAGGCTCCGGGTTCCCGATATACACCGTGGAGGCTTCCGGCAGCCGCTGGGCCAAGTTTTATTTGCCCGAAACCGAGCTGACGGGCTTGAAATCGGGGGACAACGTCTCGCTCAAGCTGGCGGCGACAGGTGCCGCGGTTCAAGGGAAGGTTCAATTGATTGCCCCGGCGGCGGATTTTGCCGTGAAGAAGGCAACGCACGCCGCGGGAGATACCGATATCCGTTCCTTTGGGGTGAAGATTGAGCTGACGGAGGTTCCCGAAAATACAGCTACAGGCATGACCGTGCAATGGGCAGGGCGTGCGGAAGAGGGTGTCCGGCCATGAAGGTTGGGTCTGTCATTGTTGAGGAATGGAAGAACATTGTAAAAGACCGCAGGTTGTTCGCGATTCTTTTCCTGATTCCGATCGCATATACGGTGATGTTCGGATATATCTACGTCAACCATAAAGTGACGGAGATGAATACGGTGATTTTCGACGCCGATCAAAGCCAACTGAGCCGGCAGATCATTCAGGCGTTTGATCAGCATGAGACCTTCAAGGTAGTCGGGGAGAAGGACACGGAGGAATCGGTAAAGCAGGCATTGAGCGAAGGCAGCGCCAAGGTAGGCATCATTATCCCCGCCGGACTGGAATCCAAGCTCAAGCACGGAGATACGCCGCCGGTCCTTGCCCTTGTGGACGGAAGCAATATGCTGATCTCCAATGGTGCCACCCGCGGCGCCAATGAGGTGATCAGTACCTTCAGCGCCGGAGTCACCATGAAGAAGCTGCAGCAGCAAGGACTTCAGGATGAGCAGATCAGCTCGACGCTGGCGGCGATCCCTTTTCGGTACCGCGTTATGTACAATCCGACCTTTAACTACAGCGATTTTATGATATATGGTTTGATCGGAGCTATCCTGCAGCAGGTGCTGCTGCTTGGTATTGCTTTGGCGGTAACGCGTGATAAGGAGCAGGGAACCTGGGACCGGTTTCGGGAATGGATGCACAACCCATGGCGGATTGCTTACGCGAAGTCGGCTCCGTACTTGCTGATCGGGCTGCTGAACGCCACTATCGCTCTGCTCATCGCGCTGTATTGGTTTCATTTGCCTTTTCACGGTGCTGCCGTGGCAATGCTTCTGCTTGTTGCCGGCTTCACGTTTGCTGTGCTTGGGATCGGCTACTTGGTCAGCCTGATTTCAGGCAGCCAGCTGGCGTCGACCCAAACGGCCATGCTGATTGCGGTCCCTTCGTTCCTGCTGTCGGGGTTTACATGGCCCTTCGAGGCAATGCCCTCCGGCTTGGCGACGGCAGGCAAGCTGCTGCCGTTGACGTATTTTCTCGATGGGGTAAGGAATGTCATGGTGAAGGGAAATGACCTTACTTCCGTCTATCGTGACTGTGTGGTGCTTGGATTGATGGGGTTGGTTACGTATTTTGTTTCGTTTCTGCTCACCCGCTTTGTCGTCTTCCGCAAGAAATCTTCTGCGGAGCCGGCGGCAGCCGTGGATTCAACTCTTGCAGTTTAGCTTGAAATTAGGAGGAATATGATGATGTATCAAAAATGGATTGCTGCCTTGTTAAGCACTGCTGTAATCGCAGCCGGGGTCCAGGTTCCTTATGCCGTGAAAGCGGAGCCGGCTGTTTCCGTAGTTTCAACTACCGGGCTGGATCAATTCAGCAGCTTGGATCTCGATACCGTTCTGCAGCGCGGGTTGGATAAGTCGTACAATCTTCCTCTTCTGACGTTAAAATATATGGCTCAAGGACATAAAAAGGACGATCTCAATGCCCAGCGCGACGAACTGGGGGGCGCTTCATCCGCAACCGTGCATTTGCCTGAGAATGCAGCTGAATTTAGTGCGGTTATGCCCGGGATGAAGCCGCAGGAAGAGCTTTGGCTTGGTCCGCTAAGCGGAACCAATAAGGTCATCAACCAAATGGTGCAAGGTCAAGCGGTTATGGTAGGCGAGGTGAATGCTTTCATCTCGCAGCAAAGGGAGCAGATGAGATCGGCTGCCCATCAGCTCGAAGCGGATCAGCAGAACACTCTCCTTCAGACGGATGAGGCGAAGGAAGGCATTCGTCTGCAGCTGACATCTCAATACGTACAGCTCTTAGCAATGCGAAAGCAGCAGGAACTGATGAACGGATACGAGTCGGTATTGCAGAAGGATCTGGTGCGTGCTCAGCGGCTTCATGCGGAAGGTCTTGCTTCTGATGAAGAGGAAAGAACGGTTGCGAAGCAGCTCCGCAAGCATCAGGATGATATGAAGATGCTGCAGCATCAGCTTCAGCTCGGGCTGGTGCAGCTGTCCTTTGATTTGGGCATTGCCTACAACCCTAATCTCGTTCTTCGAGACGTTCCAGCCGACGGCTACGGACCGGTATCGAAATTGAATACTTCCGAGCTGGTGGAAGCTTCCTACCCCATGAAGACAGCCATGAATCAAGTAACGGAAGCTGCGTGGCAGGCCTCGAATACGGTGACTCAGAATACGTACGGTCAAGCTTACTTAGGCGATCAGACGGCGATCAGTTCCTTGAAGCTGCAACAAACCCGACTTGAGCTCAGCCGCAAGGTAGAAGCCACTTATACGGAAGCGGAGCAGGCCTTTGAGGCTTGTTTGACCGAAGAGCGCAATGTACAAGACGCGAAGCTGGATTATGCGAGGATGAAATCCCGTTATGAAGCGGGTCTGATTTCGGCCCATGATCTACAAAAGCTTCAGTTTAAAATCACGCAAAGTGAAACTGCCTTAACCTTGGCGAAGCTCAAATATTTTGCCGTAAGCAAGAAAGCATCCGCTATGGAAAAGGGTCTCATTATATAATAAGTTAGTTCCGGCAACAGCATAGGAAGCTCCTTCTTGGGGAACGATGAAAATAAATCATTTCCGAGTCAAGGAAAGGAGCTTTTCCTAATGACCATGAAGCTGCTTGTTAAAATGATGTTAAACGGTCTGGTGCTGATTCCATTTTTGTATTTGACGACGAACGCTACGATTTTCCAAATTGTGATGTCATCCTTAGGCTTAAGCCTGCTTGCTTTCTTTGTCGGCGATCAATGGATCCTGCAGGAGACCAATAACACGATGGCGACCGTTGCCGATGCAGGGCTGGTCGGGCTTTACTTATGGGCTCTGTCCGTGATGCTGAATTGGGGGCTTTCCGCCGGCGAGCTGATTGTTGGGGTACTGCTTCTAGGTGTAGTGGAGTATTTTTATCACCGAATGCTGCATCGTTGGGATGAAAAAGGACCGGTCTATTAATAGGACGCCATATGGCCGCTTTTCTGAGTTGATTTCAGCTTGGAGGCGGTCATTTTGTTTCTTTCAGCTGCATTTCCTTTCGAAGAAAAGAGTGACTGTCCTGCAGGATAGAGTCGAAACGATCGGCGGCAGCTGTACATTCCACAGATACCATGCCTTGATAGTTCATTTGCTGCAGCATATCAGATAAGCTTCGGAAATCAAAGCTGCCCTCACCGGGTGGCTTTCTTTCTGTATCCGCAACATGGATGTGCGCGATCCATTCCGCATGCCGCCGGATTTCCTCTAACGGCTCATTTTCCTCCATCATATGATAGACATCGGCAAGGGCCTGGATAACAGGCGAATTGATAAGCTGAGCCATGCGGACAGCTTCGGAGATACTGTTGATCAAGTTGGATTCCTTACGATTTAAGGGCTCGATAACAAGGGTTGCCCCGCATCCTTTGAACTCCTCATCGATTACGGAAAGCGTTTCCAAGAATTGCGTTTCTGCGCGCTCTCTCTCCCAGCACTCAGGAATATGACGTGACGCACCGCTTCCTAGAACAACAATGCGTGCTTTGGCTAGGCTAACGGCTTGGGCAGCCCGGGCAACATAATCCTTAATTCGATTCGGCTCCGCTTCCGGACCTACGATTTTTATGGTTCTAGGGAAAAAGATATTAAAAGCGGCCGTTGGAAGCGAGAGTGATAAAATTTCTTGAACCTGGGCATGATAGGCATCAGGATCCTCAAGTTGAAAAGCTGCTAAGGGGAGCTCGATAAAATCGTAGCCTGCCTGCCTAACTTTGTGAGCGTTTGTACTTCCACTGCACCAGCCTAACTTCATAGGTAGCACCAGCCTTTGCATTTTTGTTGTAGTGTAACAGCATGGAGTAGAGGCACGCCATGGAAGAATCGATTTTTCATTTGGTAAAATCGCTCCTATCGTGGATAATCTTGAACATTGCATAGCACGGGTGAACCATGTTATATTGTTACTCCTGCCGCAAGATGCGGTTCGGACAATCGATAGTGGCTCACAAGCAATTTGTGAAAGATTGGTTGTTGCAATATGTCGAATAAACATGATATATTGTAAATCCGGCCGCGAGAGCGGTTGATGCTATGAAGATCCACTTGCCAGAAATTGGCGGTTGATTCGACAAAGCTAACATGATATATTATAAGTCCTGCCGCTTAGCGGTTTGGAAATCAACATGAAATTGCCCTTTGAAAACTGAACAACGAGAGAGTGAAAATATAACGAATCGAAAGATTCGTGCTAGCTTTGAACATGAGCAAGTCGAACTTTACTTTATTGGAGAGTTTGATCCTGGCTCAGGACGAACGCTGGCGGCGTGCCTAATACATGCAAGTCGAGCGAGGGTCTTCGGACCCTAGCGGCGGACGGGTGAGTAACACGTAGGCAACCTGCCTGTAAGACCGGGATAACTACCGGAAACGGTAGCTAAGACCGGATAGATGGCTTCTTCGCATGGAGGAGCTTGGAAACACGGCGCAAGCTGTGGCTTACAGATGGGCCTGCGGCGCATTAGCTAGTTGGTGAGGTAACGGCTCACCAAGGCGACGATGCGTAGCCGACCTGAGAGGGTGATCGGCCACACTGGGACTGAGACACGGCCCAGACTCCTACGGGAGGCAGCAGTAGGGAATCTTCCGCAATGGACGAAAGTCTGACGGAGCAACGCCGCGTGAGTGATGAAGGTTTTCGGATCGTAAAGCTCTGTTGCCAGGGAAGAACGTTCCGGGGAGTAACTGCCCTGGAAATGACGGTACCTGAGAAGAAAGCCCCGGCTAACTACGTGCCAGCAGCCGCGGTAATACGTAGGGGGCAAGCGTTGTCCGGAATTATTGGGCGTAAAGCGCGCGCAGGCGGTCTTTTAAGTTTGGTGTTTAAGCCCAGGGCTCAACCCTGGTTCGCACTGAAAACTGGGAGACTTGAGTGCAGGAGAGGAAAGTGGAATTCCACGTGTAGCGGTGAAATGCGTAGAGATGTGGAGGAACACCAGTGGCGAAGGCGACTTTCTGGACTGTAACTGACGCTGAGGCGCGAAAGCGTGGGGAGCAAACAGGATTAGATACCCTGGTAGTCCACGCCGTAAACGATGAGTGCTAGGTGTTAGGGGTTTCGATACCCTTGGTGCCGAAGTAAACACAGTAAGCACTCCGCCTGGGGAGTACGCTCGCAAGAGTGAAACTCAAAGGAATTGACGGGGACCCGCACAAGCAGTGGAGTATGTGGTTTAATTCGAAGCAACGCGAAGAACCTTACCAGGTCTTGACATCCCTCTGAATGTCCTAGAGATAGGGCAGGCCTTCGGGACAGAGGAGACAGGTGGTGCATGGTTGTCGTCAGCTCGTGTCGTGAGATGTTGGGTTAAGTCCCGCAACGAGCGCAACCCTTGATTTCAGTTGCCAGCATTGAGTTGGGCACTCTGAAGTGACTGCCGGTGACAAACCGGAGGAAGGTGGGGATGACGTCAAATCATCATGCCCCTTATGACCTGGGCTACACACGTACTACAATGGCCGGTACAACGGGCAGCGAAGGAGCGATCCGGAGCGAATCCTTAGAAGCCGGTCTCAGTTCGGATTGCAGGCTGCAACTCGCCTGCATGAAGTCGGAATTGCTAGTAATCGCGGATCAGCATGCCGCGGTGAATACGTTCCCGGGTCTTGTACACACCGCCCGTCACACCACGAGAGTTTACAACACCCGAAGTCGGTGGGGTAACCGCAAGGAGCCAGCCGCCGAAGGTGGGGTAGATGATTGGGGTGAAGTCGTAACAAGGTAGCCGTATCGGAAGGTGCGGCTGGATCACCTCCTTTCTATGGAGTCCATGATGGCTGCAGGCCATCGGACATAATAGCTGACAACTGACATCGTTCCACGATGTAACAGTTGCAGCGAACTCACTCTCCTCGTTGTTCAGTTTTGAAAGGTGCAATGCCTTTCTGTACATAGGATGTTTTGCTTCGCTGAAGGCTGAAGGAATAACGGACTTTTAGGGCGTTATTTTGATGAAACAACAGCGAGAAGCTGGAATAACGGTTTTTCAGACCGCTATTTCGGCGAAAATAAGGCAAAACCGCTCCAAAATCGCGTTACAGCAGAAAATAACGGTTCGAAAGTCCGTTATCTGCCTCTGACCGATTCCAAAAGCGCAAATAGCGGTCTCAAAGTCCGTTATTGTGCGAGCACCTCTGGTAAATCTTGATGTTTGCATCGAAGATTGCGAGTGTGTTAAGATAACCTTCCTGCCGCGGTAATGCGAGCAGCGAAGAACAATCCTTGTTCCTTGAAAACTGGATATCGAAACAAAGCAAAATGTCGAAACATCTATACGATGTGATGATTGAGCGCATGCGAGATCATCAATCTTTTAGCTGCTAGTGAGAATGTCTTGAGTTTGGAGTGACTTTGTGCGTAGCACAACGGAACGGAGAACCAAGATCATTCGAACGATTGGTTAAGCTAATAAGAGCACACGGAGGATGCCTAGGCACCAGGAGCCGAAGAAGGACGTGGCGAACGACGAAATGCCTCGGGGAGCCGTAAGCAGGCTTTGATCCGGGGATGTCCGAATGGGGGAACCCGCGTGAGGTAATACTCACGTACCACACAGTGAATACATAGCTGTGTAGGAGGCAGACGAGGGGAACTGAAACATCTAAGTACCCTCAGGAAAAGAAAACAAAAGTGATTCCGTCAGTAGCGGCGAGCGAAAGCGGAACAGCCCAAACCAAGGGGCTTGCCCCTTGGGGTTGTAGGACGTCAATGTGAGTGCAGGTTGGTAGGCGAACAGGTCTGGAAAGGCCGGCCAAAGTGGGTAACAGCCCCGTAACCGAAAGCAACCGAGACTCTAGACGGATCCTGAGTACGGCGGGACACGTGAAACCCCGTCGGAATCCGGCAGGACCATCTGCCAAGGCTAAATACTCCCTGGTGACCGATAGTGAAGCAGTACCGTGAGGGAAAGGTGAAAAGAACCGCGGGAGCGGAGTGAAAAAGAACCTGAAACCGTGTGCTTACAAGAAGTCAGAGCTCGTTAATGAGTGATGGCGTGCCTTTTGTAGAATGAACCGGCGAGTTACGTTTACGCGCAAGGTTAAGGTGAGAAGCCGGAGCCGCAGCGAAAGCGAGTCTGAATAGGGCGAATAAGTACGTAGACGTAGACCCGAAACCGTGTGATCTACCCCTGTCCAGGGTGAAGGTGCGGTAACACGCACTGGAGGCCCGAACCCACGAATGTTGAAAAATTCGGGGATGAGGTGGGGGTAGCGGAGAAATTCCAATCGAACTCGGAGATAGCTGGTTCTCCCCGAAATAGCTTTAGGGCTAGCCTCGGGTGATGAGTCGCGGAGGTAAAGCACTGATTGGGTGCGGGGCCCGCCAAGGGTTACCAAGTCCAGTCAAACTCTGAATGCCGCAGACTTTAACCCGGGAGTCAGACAGTGAGTGCTAAGATCCATTGTCAAGAGGGAAACAGCCCAGATCATCAGCTAAGGTCCCCAAGTGTGTGTTAAGTGGGAAAGGATGTGGAGTTGCAAAGACAACCAGGATGTTGGCTTAGAAGCAGCCACCATTGAAAGAGTGCGTAATAGCTCACTGGTCGAGTGACTCTGCGCCGAAAATGTAACGGGGCTAAACACACCACCGAAGCTATGAGTCCAAATTTTGGGCAGTAGGGGAGCGTTGTAACAGCGGTGAAGGTTGATCGTGAGGACAGCTGGAGCGGTTACAAGTGAGAATGCCGGTATGAGTAACGAAAAGACAAGTGAGAATCTTGTCCGCCGTAAGCCTAAGGGTTCCTGAGGAAGGTTCGTCCGCTCAGGGTAAGTCGGGACCTAAGGCGAGGCCGAAAGGCGTAGTCGAAGGACAACAGGTTGAAATTCCTGTACCACCGTGAACCGTTATGAGCAATGGGGTGACGCAGAAGGATAGTGACGCGGACTGATGGATGTCCGTCCAAGCAGCGAGGCTGGTTAGTAGGCAAATCCGCTAACCGTAAGGCTGGGCTGTGATGGGGAGCGAAATTTTTAGTAGCGAAGGTCATGAGTTCAAGCTGCCAAGAAAAGCCTCTAGCCAGGGAGAAGGTGCCCGTACCGCAAACCGACACAGGTAGGCGAGCAGAGCATGCTAAGGCGCTCGGAAGAACTCTCGTTAAGGAACTCGGCAAAATGACCCCGTAACTTCGGGAGAAGGGGTGCCTCGGTAGGGTGAATAGCCCGAGGGGGCCGCAGTGAAAAGGCCCAAGCGACTGTTTAGCAAAAACACAGGTCTGTGCGAAGCCGCAAGGCGAAGTATACGGGCTGACGCCTGCCCGGTGCTGGAAGGTTAAGGGGAGCGGTTAGGAGCAATCCGAAGCTGTGAACCGAAGCCCCAGTAAACGGCGGCCGTAACTATAACGGTCCTAAGGTAGCGAAATTCCTTGTCAGGTAAATTCTGACCCGCACGAATGGCGTAACGACTTGGGCGCTGTCTCGACGAGAGATCCGGTGAAATTTTAATACCTGTGAAGATGCAGGTTACCCGCGACAAGACGGAAAGACCCCATGGAGCTTTACTGCAGCTTGATATTGGACTTTGGTACGATCTGTACAGGATAGGTGGGAGCCTAGGAAGCCGGAGCGCCAGCTTCGGTGGAGGCGCCGTTGGGATACCACCCTGATCGTATCGGAGTTCTAACCTGGCACCCTGATCGGGTGCGGGGACAGTGTCAGGTAGGCAGTTTGACTGGGGCGGTCGCCTCCTAAAGAGTAACGGAGGCGCCCCAAGGTTCCCTCAGAATGGTTGGAAATCATTCGAAGAGTGCAAAGGCATAAGGGAGCTTGACTGCGAGACAAACAGGTCGAGCAGGGACGAAAGTCGGGCTTAGTGATCCGGTGGTACCGAATGGAAGGGCCATCGCTCAACGGATAAAAGCTACCCTGGGGATAACAGGCTTATCTCCCCCAAGAGTCCACATCGACGGGGAGGTTTGGCACCTCGATGTCGGCTCATCGCATCCTGGGGCTGAAGTAGGTCCCAAGGGTTGGGCTGTTCGCCCATTAAAGCGGTACGCGAGCTGGGTTCAGAACGTCGTGAGACAGTTCGGTCCCTATCTGTCGCGGGCGTAGGAAATTTGAGAGGAGCTGTCCTTAGTACGAGAGGACCGGGATGGACGTACCGCTGGTGTACCAGTTGTCTCGCCAGAGGCACGGCTGGATAGCCAAGTACGGAAGGGATAAGCGCTGAAAGCATCTAAGCGTGAAGCCCCCCTCAAGATGAGATTTCCCAGTATGTAAGACCCCTTGTAGACGACGAGGTAGATAGGTTCGGGGTGGAAGCGCGGCAACGTGTGGAGCTGACGAATACTAATCGGTCGAGGGCTTATCCTATAAAGCATATGACATTTGCTGAAGTTTCGAATCCAGTTTTCAAGGCGCAAGTCGCTTTGGACAACAACCTAGATGTTTCTTGGCAGAAGCATCACGTTTGGTGATGATGGCGGAAGGGAACCACGCGTACCCATACCGAACACGACCGTTAAGCCTTCCAGCGTCGATGGTACTTGGACCGAAGGGTCCTGGGAGAGTAGAACGTCGCCAAGCAAAGAGTCCTTTGGGACACCGGAGGACTCTTTATTATGCCTTACCCGAATGACTCCGGATGGAAGAATTCGGACTTGCAAAGAGAATGACAACATGATATATTATGACTCCGCCGCTTGAGAGAGCGCAGCGGAACGCAACAAACATCGTGGATCTGACCTCGCAGGAATACCTCTTGGATGGAAAAACAAAAAGTTGCAAAACATAATGAAATATGCTACATTCCTTAAGCAGTGAAATTGCCCTTTGAAAACTGAACAACGAGAGAGTGAAAATAAAACGAATCTTCGGATTCGTGCTAGCTTTGAATGAGCAAGTCGAACTTTACTTTATTGGAGAGTTTGATCCTGGCTCAGGACGAACGCTGGCGGCGTGCCTAATACATGCAAGTCGAGCGAGGGTCTTCGGACCCTAGCGGCGGACGGGTGAGTAACACGTAGGCAACCTGCCTGTAAGACCGGGATAACTACCGGAAACGGTAGCTAAGACCGGATAGATGGCTTCTTCGCATGGAGGAGCTTGGAAACACGGCGCAAGCTGTGGCTTACAGATGGGCCTGCGGCGCATTAGCTAGTTGGTGAGGTAACGGCTCACCAAGGCGACGATGCGTAGCCGACCTGAGAGGGTGATCGGCCACACTGGGACTGAGACACGGCCCAGACTCCTACGGGAGGCAGCAGTAGGGAATCTTCCGCAATGGACGAAAGTCTGACGGAGCAACGCCGCGTGAGTGATGAAGGTTTTCGGATCGTAAAGCTCTGTTGCCAGGGAAGAACGTTCCGGGGAGTAACTGCCCTGGAAATGACGGTACCTGAGAAGAAAGCCCCGGCTAACTACGTGCCAGCAGCCGCGGTAATACGTAGGGGGCAAGCGTTGTCCGGAATTATTGGGCGTAAAGCGCGCGCAGGCGGTCTTTTAAGTTTGGTGTTTAAGCCCAGGGCTCAACCCTGGTTCGCACTGAAAACTGGGAGACTTGAGTGCAGGAGAGGAAAGTGGAATTCCACGTGTAGCGGTGAAATGCGTAGAGATGTGGAGGAACACCAGTGGCGAAGGCGACTTTCTGGACTGTAACTGACGCTGAGGCGCGAAAGCGTGGGGAGCAAACAGGATTAGATACCCTGGTAGTCCACGCCGTAAACGATGAGTGCTAGGTGTTAGGGGTTTCGATACCCTTGGTGCCGAAGTAAACACAGTAAGCACTCCGCCTGGGGAGTACGCTCGCAAGAGTGAAACTCAAAGGAATTGACGGGGACCCGCACAAGCAGTGGAGTATGTGGTTTAATTCGAAGCAACGCGAAGAACCTTACCAGGTCTTGACATCCCTCTGAATGTCCTAGAGATAGGGCAGGCCTTCGGGACAGAGGAGACAGGTGGTGCATGGTTGTCGTCAGCTCGTGTCGTGAGATGTTGGGTTAAGTCCCGCAACGAGCGCAACCCTTGATTTCAGTTGCCAGCATTAAGTTGGGCACTCTGAAGTGACTGCCGGTGACAAACCGGAGGAAGGTGGGGATGACGTCAAATCATCATGCCCCTTATGACCTGGGCTACACACGTACTACAATGGCCGGTACAACGGGCAGCGAAGGAGCGATCCGGAGCGAATCCTTAGAAGCCGGTCTCAGTTCGGATTGCAGGCTGCAACTCGCCTGCATGAAGTCGGAATTGCTAGTAATCGCGGATCAGCATGCCGCGGTGAATACGTTCCCGGGTCTTGTACACACCGCCCGTCACACCACGAGAGTTTACAACACCCGAAGTCGGTGGGGTAACCGCAAGGAGCCAGCCGCCGAAGGTGGGGTAGATGATTGGGGTGAAGTCGTAACAAGGTAGCCGTATCGGAAGGTGCGGCTGGATCACCTCCTTTCTATGGAGTCCATAATGGCTGCAGGTCATCGGACATAAACTCACTCTCCTCGTTGTTCAGTTTTGAAAGGTGCAATGCCTTTCAGAACTCTTGTTCCTTGAAAACTGGATATCGAAACAAAGCAAAATGTCGAAACATCTATACGATGGTTTATCGAGCGAATGCGAGATGAACAATCTTTTAGCTGCTAGTGAGAATGTCTTGAGTTTGGAGTGACTTTGTGCGTAGCACAACGGAACGGAGAACCAAGATCATTCGAACGATTGGTTAAGCTAATAAGAGCACACGGAGGATGCCTAGGCACCAGGAGCCGAAGAAGGACGTGGCGAACGACGAAATGCCTCGGGGAGCCGTAAGCAGGCTTTGATCCGGGGATGTCCGAATGGGGGAACCCGCGTGAGGTAATACTCACGTACCACACAGTGAATACATAGCTGTGTAGGAGGCAGACGAGGGGAACTGAAACATCTAAGTACCCTCAGGAAAAGAAAACAAAAGTGATTCCGTCAGTAGCGGCGAGCGAAAGCGGAACAGCCCAAACCAAGGGGCTTGCCCCTTGGGGTTGTAGGACGTCAATGTGAGTGCAGGTTGGTAGGCGAACAGGTCTGGAAAGGCCGGCCAAAGTGGGTAACAGCCCCGTAACCGAAAGCAACCGAGACTCTAGACGGATCCTGAGTACGGCGGGACACGTGAAACCCCGTCGGAATCCGGCAGGACCATCTGCCAAGGCTAAATACTCCCTGGTGACCGATAGTGAAGCAGTACCGTGAGGGAAAGGTGAAAAGAACCGCGGGAGCGGAGTGAAAAAGAACCTGAAACCGTGTGCTTACAAGAAGTCAGAGCTCGTTAATGAGTGATGGCGTGCCTTTTGTAGAATGAACCGGCGAGTTACGTTTACGCGCAAGGTTAAGGTGAGAAGCCGGAGCCGCAGCGAAAGCGAGTCTGAATAGGGCGAATAAGTACGTAGACGTAGACCCGAAACCGTGTGATCTACCCCTGTCCAGGGTGAAGGTGCGGTAACACGCACTGGAGGCCCGAACCCACGAATGTTGAAAAATTCGGGGATGAGGTGGGGGTAGCGGAGAAATTCCAATCGAACTCGGAGATAGCTGGTTCTCCCCGAAATAGCTTTAGGGCTAGCCTCGGGTGATGAGTCGCGGAGGTAAAGCACTGATTGGGTGCGGGGCCCGCCAAGGGTTACCAAGTCCAGTCAAACTCTGAATGCCGCAGACTTTAACCCGGGAGTCAGACAGTGAGTGCTAAGATCCATTGTCAAGAGGGAAACAGCCCAGATCATCAGCTAAGGTCCCCAAGTGTGTGTTAAGTGGGAAAGGATGTGGAGTTGCAAAGACAACCAGGATGTTGGCTTAGAAGCAGCCACCATTGAAAGAGTGCGTAATAGCTCACTGGTCGAGTGACTCTGCGCCGAAAATGTAACGGGGCTAAACACACCACCGAAGCTATGAGTCCAATTATGGGCAGTAGGGGAGCGTTGTAACAGCGGTGAAGGTTGATCGTGAGGACAGCTGGAGCGGTTACAAGTGAGAATGCCGGTATGAGTAACGAAAAGACAAGTGAGAATCTTGTCCGCCGTAAGCCTAAGGGTTCCTGAGGAAGGTTCGTCCGCTCAGGGTAAGTCGGGACCTAAGGCGAGGCCGAAAGGCGTAGTCGAAGGACAACAGGTTGAAATTCCTGTACCACCGTGAACCGTTATGAGCAATGGGGTGACGCAGAAGGATAGTGACGCGGACTGATGGATGTCCGTCCAAGCAGCGAGGCTGGTTAGTAGGCAAATCCGCTAACCGAAAGGCTGGGCTGTGATGGGGAGCGAAATTCAAGTAGCGAAGGTCATGAGTTCAAGCTGCCAAGAAAAGCCTCTAGCCAGGGAGAAGGTGCCCGTACCGCAAACCGACACAGGTAGGCGAGCAGAGCATGCTAAGGCGCTCGGAAGAACTCTCGTTAAGGAACTCGGCAAAATGACCCCGTAACTTCGGGAGAAGGGGTGCCTCGGTAGGGTGAATAGCCCGAGGGGGCCGCAGTGAAAAGGCCCAAGCGACTGTTTAGCAAAAACACAGGTCTGTGCGAAGCCGCAAGGCGAAGTATACGGGCTGACGCCTGCCCGGTGCTGGAAGGTTAAGGGGAGCGGTTAGGGGTTAAACCCGAAGCTGTGAACCGAAGCCCCAGTAAACGGCGGCCGTAACTATAACGGTCCTAAGGTAGCGAAATTCCTTGTCAGGTAAATTCTGACCCGCACGAATGGCGTAACGACTTGGGCGCTGTCTCGACGAGAGATCCGGTGAAATTTTAATACCTGTGAAGATGCAGGTTACCCGCGACAAGACGGAAAGACCCCATGGAGCTTTACTGCAGCTTGATATTGGACTTTGGTACGATCTGTACAGGATAGGTGGGAGCCTAGGAAGCCGGAGCGCCAGCTTCGGTGGAGGCGCCGTTGGGATACCACCCTGATCGTATCGGAGTTCTAACCTAGCACCCTGATCGGGTGCGGGGACAGTGTCAGGTAGGCAGTTTGACTGGGGCGGTCGCCTCCTAAAGAGTAACGGAGGCGCCCCAAGGTTCCCTCAGAATGGTTGGAAATCATTCGAAGAGTGCAAAGGCATAAGGGAGCTTGACTGCGAGACAAACAGGTCGAGCAGGGACGAAAGTCGGGCTTAGTGATCCGGTGGTACCGAATGGAAGGGCCATCGCTCAACGGATAAAAGCTACCCTGGGGATAACAGGCTTATCTCCCCCAAGAGTCCACATCGACGGGGAGGTTTGGCACCTCGATGTCGGCTCATCGCATCCTGGGGCTGAAGTAGGTCCCAAGGGTTGGGCTGTTCGCCCATTAAAGCGGTACGCGAGCTGGGTTCAGAACGTCGTGAGACAGTTCGGTCCCTATCTGTCGCGGGCGTAGGAAATTTGAGAGGAGCTGTCCTTAGTACGAGAGGACCGGGATGGACGTACCGCTGGTGTACCAGTTGTCTCGCCAGAGGCACGGCTGGATAGCCAAGTACGGAAGGGATAAGCGCTGAAAGCATCTAAGCGTGAAGCCCCCCTCAAGATGAGATTTCCCAGTATGTAAGACCCCTTGTAGACGACGAGGTAGATAGGTTCGGGGTGGAAGCGCGGCAACGTGTGGAGCTGACGAATACTAATCGGTCGAGGGCTTATCCAAATAAAGCTATATGACATTTGCTGAAGTTTCGAATCCAGTTTTCAAGGTGCAAGCCTTGTAATATGGGGCCATAGCTCAGCTGGGAGAGCGCCTGCCTTGCAAGCAGGAGGTCAGCGGTTCGATCCCGCTTGGCTCCACCATTATTCCCTGATAGCTCAGTTGGTAGAGCACTCGACTGTTAATCGAGTTGTCACAGGTTCGAGTCCTGTTCGGGGAGCTAATGTGCCCCACAAAGTGAAGAGAAGCTCTGTAGAGTATTCCGATTACTTTGTGGGGACCCCAAAACCATGGAGAGGTGTCCGAGAGGCCGAAGGAGCACGATTGGAAATCGTGTAGGCGTCACAAGCGTCTCGAGGGTTCGAATCCCTCTCTCTCCGTAGCAGTACCCTATGATGGGATAAGAACCCTTGGGTTCGTCGAAGCATAAGCTTCGATAGCGATACGTCGCAGTCTCATCACGGAGTGATGAGTATCCCTCTCTCTCCGTAGCAGTACCTTAACATGGCGGCGTAGCTCAGCTGGCTAGAGCGTACGGTTCATACCCGTAAGGTCGGGGGTTCGATCCCCTCTGCCGCTATTCATACCAAGCCGCTGTAGCTCAATTGGTAGAGCAACTGACTTGTAATCAGTAGGTTGGGGGTTCAAGTCCTCTCGGCGGCACCATTGTTTCACTCGGAGGCTTAGCGAAGTGGCCAAACGCAGCAGACTGTAAATCTGTTCTCGTACGAGTTCGGTGGTTCGAATCCATCAGCCTCCACCACTTATTATTTCATGCGCGCGTATGGCGGAATTGGCAGACGCACCAGACTTAGGATCTGGCGGGAGACCGTGGGGGTTCAAGTCCCTCTACGCGCATTCATGTGCCCTTAGCTCAGCCGGATAGAGCGTTTGACTACGAATCAAAAGGTCGGGAGTTCGAATCTCTCAGGGCACGTCCTTTAACAGCAAAGAGTCCATCGGGTAGACCGGAGGGCTCTTTTTTGCGTTGCGTTTATTTGCTAATCATAAATCCACCATTCCGGTAGGATACTACATCACATGAGTACAGCGGCATGGGAGGGTATATCCTATGAAAAAAATAACGGTTACCTGCTTGTGCTTCATCCTATTCCTGCTGTGTATCCAAGCAAATACCATAGCGGCAGTATCAAGTAATACAACAACAAGTGAACAGCCCCACCCTCCCGCGGAAAGCACGGATGCTGCTACCCTGAGAGAGAATGCTTATCGGTCCGGCAGGGGCACCGTTTCCGGCGGAGCCAGAGGCGGAATTACGCGCTCTCCGGCCGCTACACCGGGCACCGGCTATACCACCGGTCCTAGGAACCCAAGCAACCGTGTAACCAATCCTTCAACAAACCCATCATACGGGAACCGAGGGGGAGGCTTCGGGCTTGGTGGATTATTTGGGGGCTTTGCCGCCGGAACCCTGCTTGGCAGCTTGTTGAATCCTTTCGGCTTTGGAGGCTATGGCTATGGGGGCGGCTTTTCGATAGTAGGCCTTCTGTTCTGGGGTGTAATGCTTTACTTCCTATTCCGGCTATTCCGTCGGATAAAAGGTCAGAGAAGATGAAGATAAGTTTTAACGAGCAGGATTTAATTGATGCGGTAGGCCGTTGGGGAGCGGATCGCGATCGAAGAGATCCGATGGATGCTCAGGTGGAGCTTCGCTTTCAGGGAAGTACAGGAATTACGGCTGAAGTTACATGGAAGGACCGAACAAAAGGTCCCCTCCATCTTACGGAGGAAGACATTATCGATAGCACGGCGGACTACTTGTCCCGGCAGCACTTGTTCCCACCAGACCGACTGACAATAGAAGTGATGTATGATCCAGAAGAAGGCTTTGCCGCCGAAATCATAGTACTGTAAACAAGGGTCTCTCTTCCTTCAGAGGGACCTTTTTTCTTACTTAAAAAGAAAAGCTCAACTGTACAGGCTGCTCTTCTTGATGCTGCACGGGGGCAGCCTTACGTTCGAAAGGCTCGTTAACCGGAATCCGATACTTCGAGAATAAACGTTGAATCCGTGCTTTGGTTTCCGTACGATAGGAGTCCTTAGCATATACGGAGCCTTGATAGAGCTGCGCGTAGCCGGGTACATATTGGGGATAATGGGTTCTGAGCGTCTGAAAGAACCAGCTTTTTACTTCCGAAGTGTTTAGCCGAAGAATGGAGCTCATGACAAATTTTACATTGGCTTCGGAGGCGGATCGAATTAAGCTTTCCATGGAATCCTCGTCATCCGTTAAGAAGGGAAGAATGGGTGCCATAAAAATCCCCGCATGAAACCCCTCTTCGACCAGCCGGCTTACGGTTTCCAATCGCAATGCAGGGGAAGGCGTAAAGGGCTCAAGGTTTCGCCACACAGACGGATCTAAAGTATTTATGCTTATATTAATGGAGGTGATGTTCATTTGCTTTAAAACATCAAGATCCCTCAGAATCAAGGGGGACCGGGTTGTGATACTGACGGGAACTTGGTACTCAGACAGTAGCTCTAAGCATTGCCTGGTGAGCTTCATTTTGGCTTCAATAGGCTGATAAGGATCCGTTGCGGTTCCGATCGCGACTTCGCGCTGAACTCCGCTTCTAGACCGCCTCCACTTATCGAGCTGCAGCCGTAATGCTTCCGCCGCGTTTTCTTTATATACAATATGATGTTGAAAGGTATCGTCCGCTTCCATCCCTAAGAAGGAATGCGTTGAACGTGCATAGCAAAAGCTGCAGCCGTGCTGGCAGCCTCGATATGGATTCAATGACCAATCAAAAGGCATAGCCGGAGATTTGACGGCAGTAAGCATTGTTTTAGCTTGTATAGGCTCAAAAACGGTTTTTTTCCCCATAAGATTCTCCAATCCAACCAAATACGAATATATGTTCTTATCATAACCAAACAGTCATTCATAAGCAATGGAAATAAAAACAAAAACCACCCTTAGAGAGTGGTTCTTCGGGTCATGGCGACAGGTCGGATGGCGCAGGGACATTATCTTCGTAGGCAAAGTTGCCTACATCTTGTTCCGGTAAGGAATTCAGGTGCGCATGATCCAGCTTTCCATTGAAATCAAGCAGATCACTGGTCATGTGAGTAATAACGTCCTTTAACTGCTTTAGAGTTTGAAATGCCTGCTTCGCTTCATAGGCTTTTGGTTGAGCCTGAGCTTGCACTTCGGGTTCCAACGTTTCAAATGCGTCCTTATCTCCAATAACTGCCGACCGGTAAAATTCCGCAGCTTGCTCCATCAACATATCGGTATCCTTGGAGCATTGTACGCACCAGGCTCTGAGCTCGGTCACTTGCTTCCTGCGTTGCTCCAGAGTCTGGTCTGATATTTGTTCAATGAAAGGAAAGCCGTTCAATTGCGCAGCAATTTCACGAAGCATTATCGACAGCTCGTTTAACTGGGTTGCAGCTACAGCATCAATTCCGTCCAAGGAATCCGCCAGTTCCACAGCATACGTGCTGCGTTCCGCCAAAGAAGCTATTTTATTATTGTTCATGATCCGTCCACCTTCCCGAGCAAGAATGGTTCTCACAGCTAACGGTCATATGATTTTCTAATTCAAATTGAATTATTCTAGGGACAGGCAGGGAAAGCTGATAACAGGAGGCGGATGTAATGGCTAGAAGAAGCGGAAGACGACCGGTAGTGCCGGGAGCAGGGCATGGACTCGATCAATTCAAAGCCGAGGTTATGCGCCGTCAAGGCTACATGACCAATCCGGCCAGACCGGATCTTGTAAAATACGAGGTTGCACGTAACCTGGGAATACCGCTCAGCCCGGAAGGAAATCAAAACCTAACCACCGAACAAGCCGGCAAGGTAGGGGGGCAAATCGGGGGTACCATGGTTCGCGAGATGATCCGAATGGCGCAGGAGCAGCTGGCAAGACGCAAGTAGAAAAAAGCTCCGGAGGTAATCCTAATAAAAGGACAACTTCCAGGAGCTTTTTCCATTATTGCTGATCCTTGTGCTGAGCTTCGTAATCCTCGGCATACTCGTGCAGCGATTTTATTTTCCCATGGGGGTGCTGAGCTTGCTTACGGCTTTTCCAAGCGGCCTCTTGACGTCGTTTCTGATGGCTCATCGGAAAGCACTCCTTTATGAGATAAGATAACTGCATTACCTAGGATGGCAGGATACGTTCAGCTTTATGCTGCGGCTGGGCATCAAGATCATGGGTTTCGTAAAGACAAAATTACGTAATCTCTTTGTCTTCACGGTTTTCATTCAGATGCAAATCCTGTAAGCTATATCGATGCTCCCACAAAAATTCCATATCATAGTTTGTAGAATCTTTAAGAATAAACTCCAGCAGTAAGGTGGAAAAACAGATCAGAATGGAGGCGAACAGCACCAGCCACATGAAAAACTCGATCATAAGCTCCATCGGCGAAGGGCTCCTTTCGCAACAGGATACTAGCATTCTATGAACGAGTCTTAAGATTCATGATAAATAGACAAAAAACCCACGGATGCCTATCCATGGGCGCTTGAAGCTTTTACCAATAGCTTGCTACTTCTTCCCGCAGCCAGGCTTTGGCCCGATGCAGCTTGGAACGGATCGTATTTTCGGGGATGCGAACATGCTCGGCGATCTCCTTGTAGGTTAAATTTCTTTTCCAGCGAAGCTCGAAAATGGCGCGGGTATCGGGCTTCAGATCACAAAGCTTCTCCATCACCGCTTGGGAAAGCAGCTTCAGTTCAACCTCTTTGGCAACATCCTGCCCGCTGGTCACTGTGAATTCAAGCTCTTGCTCCGCGGGAAGCCCTCGTCTATTTTTACGTAAATAGGAAATGCTGCAGTTACGAGCCGTAGTCCTGATCCAGGCGCGGACTCGTGCTTCTTCTGGAAAATCCGGCATCCTATCGATGGTACGAAGCAGCGCCTCATGGATAACATCCTCTGTAGCCGCATGGTCACGTAACGATTGATAGATATAAGGGTAGACGAATTGATAATATTCGTGATAGAGGAGGGACTGCTGGCTTTCCGGTAAATTGTAATATTTAGACGACAAGGACAATAACGAACAACACAATTTAAGAAAGCCTCCTTTAATAACGATCAGCACTATCGTAACATACCAGCATATGGAAATGAATGATAGAATACTAACATTTTACCAATATATAAAGTAGGACTTTCGCAGGATGAGGTAAGAGAAGAGGCTTACTGACGGAAGGATCCAACGGGGCTAGAATCAAAAATGGAACCGTCACTCGTGTCAAGAGTTCGGTTCCATTTCTTTTTGTGTTTATTCTCTTGTCTGCGTAGTCTTTCATCCCGGGTAGGTGTGACCCGTTCCACTGGAACAATTCCATTCCAATGCAATCGATTGCCCTCCGGACTGCGTTTACCTTCTCTAGATTGCTTTAATCTTGTTTTCTTCGCTTTGCTCAGTGCCATGTAGGGCACCTCCAATTGATCTTTATGGTGATTCCATTATACGCGCAGCCAAAGGCATTGTACACTGTGTCATTTTTGCGAATTTGGCAGAATGTCGGTTGAATGCATAGTTCTTTCATGGTACTCTTGGTGGGGTAGCAGGGGACAAGCATGGAATGGGGAGGAGACCCGCGTTGACATACGATACAATCTATTGGCTTATTATGGGTGCAAGCTTTGTGCTCACAGGAGTAGCAGGGATCTGGGCGATGTACAAAACAGGGAAACTGGGGCTGTCGTTTCTCATTGGATCCTTCTTTAATATTGTCATTCTGGTCGGTGCTTGTATTTGGTGGGCCCGTGTATTTGCAGCACCGGAGCAGCAATTTTCATTGATGTTCGGCATTTTCGGCTTTGGGATTGCCTTGGTGAATAATGAAGTGCTGCTGTTTTTTGCCCAGTGGATGATGAAACGGCGTAATGAAGCTCCGCAAACGTCATAGGATGGTTTGTAACATAAATGTAATCTGTTTTTCATCCTGTATTCATGTTGCCGGGTTATACTAATTATCGACCCCCTTTTTGTATATATAAATCCTTGATGGCCCGTAATCCTTGTGATTGCGGGTCTTTTTCTAATGAAAAAAGCTTCGCGGCCTCTCGTAAGAAAGGTGCGAAGCTTTGTGGGAATTAGAACTTTGCTGCAAGTGCTGCCGCTTTGGTCACGCCTTCTTGAATAATTTCGCCTGCGCGGTCAGGGAATTGGCCATGTCCTTCGACTACAACGGTCTCCACATTCTTAATGCCAACGAAGGAAAGAATCGTTTGTACGTAGTTCAGAGACATTTCCAGGCTAGCCATTGGGCCTTCGGAATAAACACCGCCGCGTGCATTGAGCAGAGCCACTTTTTTGTCGGAAAGCAGTCCAACAGGCCCTTGAGGAGTGTAAGAGAACGTAATGCCCGCTTGGCACAGGTAGTGAAGATAGGTAACCAGCTGTGCAGGAATCGTAAAGTTCCAGAGCGGGAAGGCGATAACGATTTTATCCGCTGCCAAGAACTGATCCAGATAACGCTTCACAACATCTGTTCCTTGCTTTTCTTCGGCCGTCAGGTCAAAGCCTTTGCCCAGCTTGAACATGCCGTTGATCATATTCACGTCGTAATAAGGAAGCTCTACCTGGAACAGGTCAAGCTCAGTGATTTGATCTTGCGGGTTCTGCTCACGATAAGATTGAACGAAAGCGTTATAAAGCTGGACGCTTACGGCCTGCTCTGCGGGACGGCCGTTGGCTTTGATGAATAATACGTTAGACATGAATACAACCTCCTAAGTATGAAAAAAGAATAAAACTTACATTTCGTAAGTAAATATACTAAAATATAAATCGGATGTCAAATCTTAATTTTAAGATATTGCGGGGGAAGAGCTGTCCGCATATTTTCCACCGGGGGCGGAACACTAACATAGCTTATTAACGGTAAAGAGGTGACCCAAATGGACAAAAAGCTGACCGTCGTAGATGCGGTTTGTAAGCGGGTGCTGGAACGGAGCGATACGTTATGTGCTGATGTTGAAGTGAAGATTGCCGGCGAGGAGAATCCGTATATCGCCATACTAACGGAAGCGAATGAGAAGGACTATGAGCTTTCTATGCTGCTCAAGAATGATGCGAACCGCGAACTGGATTGGTATGACAACGATCTTCATGCAGCCTATGAGGATGTAACGGAGAAGCTGCTCCGCGATCCGGCAACCAAAGCCGACTTTACGGAGCAAGTATTGACGCACGGAACCGTTCGTGCGGATGTTCGCCGGATGCTTAGCGAGGCGAAGGTCCAAAAAGAAGCGGAAATGATACGGGCATGACACCGATAGACCCTCGGCAACTACCTTTCGCGGGTTCGCGACAGGTATTGCTTTGGGTCTTTTTTAGTTATTTCCAAGTTGCATTCGTTACGGCGACCATCGTTTGCACCTTTCTGGCACGGTAGAGTCCGTTTCCATGCCATGAAACGATGGAACCGTCATGTGCCATAGCTCGAAAGGCTGAAGAGCGGCCTCCGTCCAGCAGCAGCGAAACGTCGCTGCAGCAGCCGAGCCGCTGCATAATTAAGCGTGTCTGCCAGGGCGTCGCTTGCTCCACTACAACAAGCAGCAGGGTATGGTCATCCTTGAGTCCGATAGCCGTACGCGGGCGGAGCGCCGGTTCGAT
This sequence comes from Paenibacillus sp. GD4, assembly GCF_030846225.1. Lineage (NCBI taxonomy): Bacteria > Bacillati > Bacillota > Bacilli > Caryophanales > Paenibacillaceae > Paenibacillus > Paenibacillus sp. GD4. Next base: position 1,075,701 of record NZ_JAVCYK010000001.1, on the reverse strand, counting down.
ATGATCCTGTTCACCGACTGTATCGTTGATATAAGCAGCACCTTCCTGCCCTCGTATGGCTGCGTAATATTCCGCCTGATCATAGGCTCTGTCGCAATGGAGACTGATGCCCCCAATAGCCCATCGGATTTGCCTGATTTCGCCAAGCTCCGCGATATGGGAGAGCGTATGCTTCTCTAGCTGTCCCTCTTGCCACTTAACAATGGTCCCTCGGCAACGGTTTCCTTGCATGCCGTTCGAAGCGGAATAAGGCTTCACCGCTTTACCGTCCTGGATGGCAATGCCTAGAACGTCATACGTAGACATGTTAAAGAAGGTGCCGTTAATTCCAAAAAAGCCGGAATTCGGCACCGTACGTTTATCCAGGGCTTCAATGGTAACGTCGGATACCGCACACTCAATATAAGCTATACGGAAGGAAAAATCCGTACCTGGGAGATCCGAAATCCTTACCGTTTGGAATTTGGCTACTCCCATGAGCGGTCCCCCGTCCGGGGAGTGCTTAATGCTGCTTCTTTGCAGGCTTGGGCTGGCTGCTGATCCATTGTTTTTCCTTGCGCTCCCAACCGAAGTTTGCTATAAAAAATCCCAAGACGCTGAATACCAGAAGACGGATGGTCAGCCACGAGCCCGTAAAGGATTGCTGAGTCATCCATTCGACGGCGGTTGTAAGAATGGTAAACGAAACTCCCCAAAGCAACACTCCGTAATACATTACATATTTGGCTTTTCCCATACGGCGGGTCTGGCCCCACTTATTCATCTTTTCTTTACTCATTGCTGCCTGCTTCCCCCTGACCAAAGTGCATTCCACAGTTCATTCGCTGATGGGTACGGGTTTTCCTGCACGTTCACGGAGGTTTCACAAAGAAAAACACTTTCCCAATAGACCGGGAAAGTGTTCTCCTGTGCAACTGACTGGGAAACTAGGATTCGAACCTAGGAATGACGGAGTCAAAGTCCGTTGCCTTACCACTTGGCGATTCCCCATCGACAATAATTAGAATGTCCGGTTAAACAATCATCTATACGCGGCGTCGCTAACTTTTACATGGAAATTTGTGGTATGATACAGTGAGTTAGCTTACAGGAAAGGATCAGATGACTTTGAGTAAAATATTTATTTTTTCTATTCTTTGGTGGGTGACAGGGAATCCGTTTGTTGCACTGATTGTTCTTTTGATCATATTGTATATGCTGGAACGGCGCTTCATTGGGCTGACACCCAGCATTCTGAGGCCTTTAAGCCGCAGGAGAAGAATGGCGCGGCTTAGGGAAGAGCTGCGGATGAATCCGCACGGCAACACCACCAAGCTGGATATAGCCAGGATCTATATAGAACAAAAAAAATATGGGCCGGCCAAAGAGCTGCTTGAGCAGGTACTGCCGGTGATGGAGGACTCCGCCGAGGTGCTATGCGAGCTGGGAATCTGTGAGCTGAAGCTGGAGAACCTGAAGCAGGGGGAGCAGCTGATTCAGCGTGCGCTTGAGCGAAATCCGAGGGTGAAATACGGAGAGCCGTTCTTGCGCTTGGGCGAGGCGTATGCCGAGGAGAATCCGGAGAAGGCCGTAAGGTACTTGGAACAGTTCCGCGAGGTACACTCCTCCTCTTGCGAGGCGTATTACCGTCAGGGTCTCATCTACAGCCGGCTCGGACGCAAGGAGGAAGCCCTGCGGGCGTTCCGGGAAACATTGGAACTATACCGTGGACTTCCTCGTTATAAGCGCAGACATGAGCGCAAATGGGCGCTGCTGGCCCGGTTTAAGTAGCTCGCGCCTTAGCGGCTTCGGCTGCCCGTTCGGGGGAGAAGGGCGCCAGATTAAGTGAAGTGCTGCCGCCGGTCAAAAGCTCCCGAATTAACACTGCCGTGACAGGGGCGAGCAAAATCCCGTTGCGGTAGTGTCCCGTAGCGAACACGAGCCCAGGTAGCTGGTCCCAGGTGCCGAGGAACGGCAGACCGTCGCGGGAGCCGGGACGCAGTCCCGTCCAGGTGCGCAGGAACTCCGCTTCCTTAAGCTTCGGAACCAGCTGGACGGCTTTATCCTGCAGCCGGGCGACAGCCTCTGCCGTAGAGCGCTTATCGAAGCCCGCTTCTACCTGTGTTGCTCCAACAATGCAGCTTCCGTCCTGCTTGGGAACGATATAACATCCCTTTGTAAAGGCAGTAGAGGTCAGCATTGGCGCTTCGGTCCGGATGGAGAGGCATTGTCCTTGTACCGGGAACATCGGAAGCTGCATACCGAAGGCTTCCGTGAGCGCAGGACTCCAAGCACCGGCTGCCAGTACGACATGATCCGCATAGAGCGGACCTTCGGAGGTTTGTACGCCTGTAATGCGCCCTTGACTCTGGAGCAGCCGGAATACCGGCGTCCATTCCCGAATCGTTACGCCTCGCTTCACGAGAGAGGCCCGAAGGGCCAGCATGAGATGAATCGGGTGCACCTGATGATCACGATCGAACCACAGGCCGCCACGAACCGCTTCCGTCAGCTGCGGCTCCCTGCGGCGAATCTCCTCCGGGCTGACCCACTGTGCATGCCGGATCCAAGGCAGACGCCCACGCAGCTCCGCTTCATCCTCTTCCGTCAATGCGACTCGCAGAATACCCTCATCTATATATTGCGGCGAGATACCGGTATAGGCAAAGAGCTCCTCGGACCATGGGCGGTACAGCTCCTGGCTCTTCGTGCACAGCTCGTAAAAGGCGCCGGGATGGTGGGTTTCCACCTGTGCGCCGAGCATGCCGGCTGCAGCCGTCGAGGCTTCCTGACCGACCGCCCCTTTGTCCAGCAAGGTGACTTTCATCCCCGATTTCGCTAATTCATAGGCTATCGAGGAGCCGATAATGCCTCCTCCTATAACGATTGCTGATGCATTTACGTTCATGATGAGAACCAACCTTTCTTGGGTTTATGGCTGGAGGAGTCCAGTCGTTCCCGATAAGCTGCGACCTGGCCAGCCGGCTGCGAATGAAGCAGCACGGAGGAAAGGACGGCGATCCCGGCGCAGCCGGTCGACAGCACCTCGTCGACCTCGGAGAGGCCGATACCGCCGATGGCGATGACCGGGACGGGCGAGGCCGCCACGACCTCCGCCAGCGCGCCGATGCCGCGCGGCGCGAAGCCGGGCTTCGAGCCCGTCGCATACACATGGCCGAAGATCACGTAGTCGGCGCCCTGACGGGCCGCCTCCGCCGCCTCCTCGGCCTCGTGGACCGAGCAGCCGACCCGCATACCGCGCGGCACAAGCTGCCGCACCGCTGCAGCCGGGAGGCTGCTGTAGCCCAGCTGCACGCCATCCGCCGGAGCCGCCAGGGCCGCATCGACGCGGTCGTTCAAGACGACCGCGGTGTGCGGCAGCAGCGGCTTGAGCCGGGCGTGCCAGTGCAAGAGCTCGCGTGCGCCGCGTTGCTTCTCGCGCACGTGAAAGGCATCGATAAGCGACGTATCGATGCCGGATAAAATTGACGACACCTCGGCGAGCTCCTGCCGACCTGTCGTCAACACATGCAGCGCGTGCTTGCGCATAAACCAACACTTCCTGCCGTAGTTTTCGTAGTTTCATCATACCCCCGAGCCTTTATGGCGTCAAAGGCTTCTTGAGGTTTGTCATAAAATGATCACTAAAAAAGCGGAATCCTGTGAGGAAAGCTACAGGCTGCGCTGAATGGGTCTTTTTCTTGACGCTGTTCGGCGGGAACTATAAACTTAGAGCTAGTGTATGGAAGCTTGCTTCGGGGAATGGATAGAGGCATAGGGGAGGAGAACATGGAATGAGTGTTACCTATAAAGCATTGACGATCGCCGGATCCGACAGCGGCGGCGGGGCAGGCATTCAGGCGGATCTGAAGACGTTCCAGATGCTTGGTGTGTTCGGCACCTCGGCGATCACGGCGGTGACGGCGCAAAATACGCTTGGAGTGCACGGGATTTACGATATTCCTCTGGAGGGGATCGAAAAGCAGATCGATGCGGTGTTCACGGATATTGGCGTGGATGCTGCCAAGACGGGGATGCTCTCCCAGCCGGAGGTCATTGAGCTGGTAGCGAGTAAGGTGAAGGGGTACAAGCTGTCGAAGCTGGTTGTAGATCCGGTGATGATCGCCAAGGGCGGCGCCAGTTTGCTGGCATCGACCGCACAGGATGCGCTTAGGACGAAGCTGCTTCCGTTAGCTGCGGTAGTCACTCCGAATATTCCGGAAGCGGAGGTCATAACCGGGCTCAGCATTCACTCGGTTGACGAAATGAAGGCGGCGGCGGTCAGGCTTGTCCGAGAGCTGGGAGCGAAAGCTGCGGTGGTCAAGGGCGGACACAGCGACGGGGCGCCTACCGATGTGTTGTACGACGGGGAACGCTTCGAGCTCCTGACGGCGGAGCGATACGAAACCCGCCACACTCACGGCACAGGCTGTACTTTCTCAGCGGCCATCACCTCCGAGCTGGCGAAGGGCAAGCCCCTGCTGGAGGCCGTTCATACGGCCAAGCGGTTTATTACGCTGGCTATCCGTTATGAGCTTGGCATTGGGGCCGGACACGGGCCGACCAACCATTGGGCCTACCACCGTGCACAATCGCAAGAGCAGACAAGCTGAGCAAAGGAGCCTTTAACCGAACATGAGCTACGAGTATTTAATGCAGGCGGTCCTGTTAATATTTTTATTGATGCTCTCCTTCCCGGCCATCATCTTATGGTCTAAGTGGAGAAGGAAGAAACGGAGATAAGCGATGTACTATGTGAATCATGAACAGATTGATATTCGTTTGCAGTTTATTCCTGTCATTACGGCGGCCTGCGAGCAGCTGGCCAATCAGTGGAATCTTGGGCAGAAAGGACTGCTGATCCAGCTCGCACAGGAGCGTACGCTGCACCTTGCCATTGAGACGGTAACGGATATCGGCAGCTTGCTGATCGATGCTTTTATGATGCGTGATGCAAGCAGCTATGAAGATATTGTGGAGATTCTAGAGGGCGAGAAAGTATTCGGTGCGAACACTGCCGCTGTTCTCAAGGAGCTGGTCGGACTACGCCGGCCGCTGGTACAGGATTACGCGACCTATGCCAGGGAAGGACTGCATCCGCTTGTATTGCAGCTGCCGTCCGTTCTGGAGGAGCTGGCTCAAGCCGTGCCTGCTTTCATCAGCCGGGAGATGGTGTAAATTGCCTTTCTATACTTTTTAGTATCATAATTTACTTATTGCCGGATTTCGTTTAAAATAACGGTATCAGCAGTTTCGCAGCTGCCGCAGCTTAGAGGAAAAGTCCCTGTAAAGGCGGTGAATACCGGCATGAATCAAGAGCCCGATGCGTCCACGCGCAAAGTGATACTAACCATGCTTAAGACGAGAGGCGCTTTACCAGTCAGTGAGATGGCGAGACAGCTGGGTATTACCGAAATGGCAGTTCGCAGACACTTGAGTACGCTGGAAAGGGATAACTTAATCGAAACGAAGCTGGTCCGGCAAGCCATGGGGCGGCCGACACATCTGTATTCGCTGACAGCGAACGCGGACGATCTGTTTCCGAAGAAGTATCATTCCCTTACGCTGGATTTGCTGGACGAGCTGGTGGCCGAGGCAGGCGAAGAGCAGGTGGACCGGTTATTCGATCGCCGTAAGGATAAGCTTATCGGCCGATATAACGAACGCATGGCGGGCAAAGCGTTGGCAGATCGGGTCAAGGAGCTGGCCGACCTGCAGAACGCCAACGGCTATATGGTGAATTGGGAACAAACCGGGGAAGAGCAGTACGTGCTGCATGAGCACAACTGTCCGATATCCCAAGTGGCCAACCAATTCAATCATGCATGCCAATGTGAGCTGGATATGTTCCAGAGCTTGCTGAGCGCCGAGGTGGAACGAACGGAATGCCTCGCGAAGGGCGGCTCGAAGTGTACTTACGTCATTCAAGCGAAGCTGAAATAAACCAATAGGCGAACCATCGCTGTATCTTGTCTGAAGAGACAGGGTCGTGATGGTTTTTTAACATATTTCGACGAACTTTTCATTGTACCGAAACTATGTTAATCTGTAATTTAGGCAAATTTACCTTCTAGAGCAGGAGAATCAAAATGATATTTCTTAAAAAAGGAACGAGAGCACTCGTATTTATACTGGCAGCTGTACTGCTGGTATCAGGATGTACTACAGGCGGCGCGAAAAATCAAGAGTTTCTGATTGGCGTCATTCCCGCTCAGAATGAGGGAAACTCAAGGGTGGGCATGGAGAAGCTGAGCCAGGTCATGACCGAGAAAATGGGCCGCAAGGTACGCGCCGAGGTTTATCCCGACTATAACGGCGTAGTGGAGGCTATGGGTGCGGGCAAAATCCATATGGCTTACCTGGGGCCTTTAACCTATGTACAAGCCCATGAGAAATATGGTGCCAAGGCTATTGCCACGATTGAGGTAGGCGGGGTGCCTTATTACTATTCGTACCTGATCGCTCCCGTTGACTCGCCCTACAATTCCTTTGAGGATGTGATTAAGAATGCGGACAAGATCAGCTTCGCCTTCGGAGACCAGAACTCTACCTCGGGCAGCTTGGTACCGGGAATGGCGTTGAAGAAGGCCGGCGTGTTCGAAACGGCTCAGAAATATAAATTCAAGAAGGTTACCTATACCGGAAATCATGATGCCACTGCGTTGGCCATTCAGAATAAAACGCTGGACGTCGGTGCCATTGACAGCGCCATCTACGCCAATCTGGTGAAGCAAAATAAAGTGGACGGATCCAAAATCAAGAAGATTTGGCAATCCGAGCAGCTGTTTCAGTACCCTTGGGCGGTCGAGAAAAATGTCGGCGAACAGGACATCAAGAAGCTTCAAGAGGCGCTGTACAGCATTAAGGATAAGGATATCCTAAATGTATTTAACGGTGCGGATGCGTTCATACCGGCCAAGAACGAGGATTACGCCGCCGTTCGCCAAGCAGCCCTTGAGGACGGACGCTTGAAGTAAGCGGAACGCATATACCCGAGAGCGGGCGGCAAGGAGAGGAAGTATGAAACAACGAATTATTTACTTGGCCGTGTTTCTCGGGCTGCTGATCTGGTCGGGAATCGGCGTCGGCTTCGATTTGAGCTTGCTTACGGATATAGGCCGAACGGTAGATTTTGTCCGGAATCAATGGTTTCCCCTCGATTGGAGCGATGCGGATTACGCATTGGGGCAAACCGTGGTCACGCTGCAGATTGCGCTCTTCAGCACGCTGATTGCGGTGGCGATTTCGCTTCCGCTCAGTTTTTTTGCGGCCCGCAACACGACACCGTTCCCATCGGTGTACCACTCCTTCCGTGTCGCGTTCAATTTTCTGCGCTCCGTTCCGGAAATCGTGCTGGCCCTCATCTTCGTACCGACGCTCGGGCTCAACCCCATGCCTGCCGTGGTAGCGTTGATTATTCACAATGTGGGGGTATTTGGCAAAATGATCTCGGAAATGATAGAAGCTATGGATCCCGGACCGCAAGAAGCTGTGAAATCAGTGGGAGGAACACGGATATTAGTAGCGTTGTATGGAATTATGCCTCAGATGATTCCGCTGGTGATCTCCCAGTATTTCTACCGGCTCGAGGTAGCCATTCGTACCTGTCTAATTCTTGGCGTGGTCGGGGCAGGGGGAATCGGACAGCTGCTCTATAACGACTTCAAAATGTTCCAATACGAGAAGGTGGCCGTCGAGGTAGTTTTCATAATGGTGCTCGTTACCTCGGTAGACTACCTTGGGGCTTATGTCCGAAAGCGGGTGATTTAACATGCTGGCTATTCAAGGGCTCCGCAAACAATACCCGGGCGAATCGGACCCTGCTTTGAACGGCATTAACCTGACGATTAAGCAGGGCGAGCTTGTAGCTGTCCTTGGACGCAGCGGAGCGGGAAAGTCGACCTTAATCCGCTGCATCAACCGCTTAGTCACACCCGATCAGGGGAGCATTCAATGGAACGACCGAAGCGTTACCGGCACTACGGAGAAGGAGCTGAGAAAGCTTCGCGGCGAGATCGGGATGATTTTCCAGCACTTTCATCTGCTTCCGCGCTTAAGTGTACTGACCAATGTATTGGTCGGACAGTTTGCATCGATGCCCTTATGGCGAAGCGTCACCTGGAGCTTTACCTCCAAACAGAAAGAAGAGGCCATGGAGGCGCTTCGGCAAGTAGGGCTGGAATCGCTGGCCAGACGGCGAGTCGAGGAGCTTAGCGGCGGACAGCAGCAGCGCGTGGCCATTGCCCGGGTAATGATGCAGCGGCCTAAGCTGCTTCTAGGGGATGAGCCCGTATCCAGCCTGGATCCGGTTACTGCAGTCAAGGTGCTGGACCTGGTAAAAGTGCTGCATCGCGAGCAGGGGATGACCGTCTTGCTGAACCTGCATGATGTCTCTCTAGCGAAGCGGTATGCCGGGCGTTTGATTGGTCTTGCCAAGGGAGGGATCGTCTTTGACGGACCGCCCGAGGAGTTGACGGAGGAAGCACTAACCCGGATCTACCCGCAAGATGAACCGCAATTAACCGAACAGGAGATGAAGATAGATGAGCATGCAAACAGGTGAACCCATTAAATTAACGTCCCTATCCTCGAAAGGCGGCTGCGGGTGCAAAATCGGACCGGCGGATCTTCAGCAGGTGATTCGTACGCTCCCTCCGGCGGAGCCGGACCCGAATCTGCTTGTTGGCTTGGACACCAGTGATGATGCGGGGGTATACAAGCTGACGGAGGAGCTTGCCCTGGTGCAGACAGTAGACTTTTTTACACCGATTGTTGACGATCCATACTCCTTCGGGCAGGTAGCGGCAGCGAACGCTCTTAGCGATATTTACGCGATGGGCGGAAAGCCGCTCACGGTGCTTAACATCGTTGCTTTTCCTATCAAAAAGCTTGATAAGAGCGTCTTAGCTGACATTCTGCGAGGCGCGGGAGATAAGGTAAGGGAAGCGGGAGCCACCCTTGTTGGGGGGCATTCTATCGATGATAACGAGCCGAAATTCGGCCTGGCCGTTACCGGGCTGGTCCATCCGTCCAAAGCCAAAACGAATGCCGGCGCGAAACCGGGCGACCGCTTGATTTTGACGAAGCCGATTGGGGTAGGCATCCTGACGACCTCAATCAAGAAAGATGCGCTCAGCACCGATGAGGTAGCCAGAGTCACTAGTGTTATGACTACGCTCAATAAGAAGGCTGCGGAGATTATGGAGCCTTATGAGGTGCATGGATGTACGGACGTTACCGGCTTCGGATTGCTTGGTCATGCCGCTGAGATGGCGAAGGGCAGCGGCGTGGGCCTGCGCATCGGAAGGGCTCAGGTTCCTGTGCTGCCGCGTGTGCGCGAGCTGGCGGAAGCGGGCTTCGTTCCGGGCGGGACAAAGAACAACTTTGCCCACTTGGAAGGAACGATCAGCTTCGAGGATGGGATCGATCAGATCGACCAATATATTCTCTGTGATGCGGTCACCTCCGGCGGGCTGCTGATTGCCGTAGCGGAAGAGAAGGCCGAAGCGCTTCTTGCCGACCTCGTCCAGGCAGGTGTCGAAGCCAGTCTGGTCGGCGAGGCCGTTGCTGAGCACCCAGGTCAAATACGTATAGTCAAATCATTGTAATTTTGGCTAAAGGGGAGACAAGCCTTGTTTCAGGACGTCACGATACAGGAACTTCTAGAGCTGCAGCAGAAAAGGGAGCTGGCCCTTGTGGATGTCCGTTCTCCTGGGGAATATCATGATTTTACGATTCCCGGCAGTCTTAATATTCCGCTCTTTACGGATGAAGAGAGGGCGGAGATCGGGACCATTTATAAGAAAAATAGCATTCAAGCGGCGAAGGATCGCGGTTTGGAAATCGTTTCTGCGAAGCTGCCCCGATTTATTAAAGAGTTTGAATCGATCGAACCGAGGAAGGCGGTATATTGCTGGCGTGGGGGCATGCGGAGCAAAACCTCCGCCACGTTGCTGTCGCTTATGGGGATACGGGTCTATCGGCTACAGGGAGGCATTCGGGCGTATCGACAATGGGTTGTCGATACCCTTGCCCATTTTGAGCTGAAGCCCCGCATGATCGTCATCAACGGATATACCGGAACCGGCAAATCGCTTATTCTACGCAAGCTGGCGGACAAAGGGTTTCCCGTACTGGATGTAGAAGCTTTGGCCGGCCACCGGGGCTCGATCTTCGGGCAAATCGGCATGAAGCCGAACAATCAGAAGACGTTTGAATCGTTACTGGTGCAAGAGCTGCTTAGGCTAAACGACTCCCCCTACATTCTTATGGAAGCGGAGAGCAAGCGAATCGGCAAAGCGGTGATGCCGGAATTCCTAGTGGAAGCCAAGGAGAAGGGACGTCAAGTATTTGTCGAGATGCCGCAGGAGCAAAGAATTCAGCACATTCTGGATGATTATACTCCGGGTGAGCATAAAGAGGAATGCCTTGCTGCTTTTGAGCATATCCGCAGACGGATTCATACCCCAATAGCAGCAGAAATTGAGCGTCATATGCTGATGAACCAGTTTGACGAGGCGGTGAGGCTGCTGCTGGAATACTATTATGATCCAAGGTATGAGCATGCTACCGATCAATATGCCGCTGAATCCGATTCGATCCAAGCGGTGACTCCCGATGATGCCGTCGATCAAATCATAGCCTATTTGCATCGTGTTACATCCGACCCGAATTAAGGGGTCGGATTTTTTTGTTGCATCTTGTGTCAAAACAAGCTGCGCCTACTTATACTGTAGTATCCCATAGGCATTCGCCCTGAAACAGTAACCCGATATCCCAGCGGAGGTGATGGTCATGTTATGGCAAATCTGCATCGGTGTCAGTGCGGCAGCGTTCCTGGTCGTATCGTTCTACCTGGTGCGCTTGCTGCGAACGGCTCAAAGCAAGCTGGAGCGAGCGGATCAAGCGCTGCACGAGATGGAGCGGCATTTGGCCCAGACAACGACCGAATCGATGCAGCTGATCCGGCTGTCTACAACATTGCTCGAGGATCTGCAAGGGAAGCTTCAAGCAACCGACAGATTCTTCGATGCGGTAGAGGAAACGGGAGAGACGGTGAATCGCGTCTCCCAATCCGTTCAGCTTCTATCGCAGACGGTGACGGATACGGTATTGGAGGCAAGAAGGTCGGTACATAACGGGCAAAGGACCGTAAACGACCTGATGGAGTTGACGACAACCGGAATGCAGCTGTGGAACAGGTTACAGTCTTATCGACAGGCAAAAGCAGCGGATAAGATGCGATCAGAGGCGGATCAACAAAAAAGGAGCGAGGAAGCATGACAGACAAAAGAAACAAGGATTTGGTCATTGGGGCAGTTGTAGGCAGTGTACTTGGAGCAGTAACCGCATTATTGTTCGCACCGAAATCCGGACGTGAGCTGAGAACGGACATCAAGGAAGGCTATCAGCAGCTCAGTGAGAAAACACAACAGGTGGCGGGCGATGTGGTCGATAAATCCAAGCAGATCGCTACTGCGATCAGCGAAAAGACGCAAACGGCAGCCCAATCCGTCAGCCGTCAAACATCGGAAATCGTAGATAAAGCCAAGGATGTAGCAGGACAGCTGGGTCAAGAGGTGAAATCGTGGCGTCGCACCAAGGATGATGCTGTTGAAACGGCTGAAGCCTCTATTGCAGCAACTCTGGCAGAGAAAGAGGAGAAAGAGGAGAAAGAGGAGAAAGAGGAGAAATAAATACTTCAATAAGCAAGCCGTGGATCCTTCGAGTGAAGCTCGAAGGATCCACGGCTTTTCCTTTTACCACTTGGATGGGTCAATCTTACTGGGATCCAACCCTTCCCATATATTCTTGATCTGAGCGGCCTTCATCGGATCATCGAATACAAGCCAAGCCGTAGGAAGGTAACGTTCGCCGTATTCGCTGGACGGCTTGTTGACGATCTTATTATCATGCACCAATACCGTAGAGGAGCCACCGTCCAGGTTGGCGGCCGTAACGGCGCCATGCTCGAGGAAAATATTCTGCACATCAAACAAGGTAGCACCGATACTGTGCGGCTGACGGCCGTCGATGATCGCAAACATAATGGTACCGTCGGCCTTCTGAGCCATTGAGGTTCTCGGTGCGATGCCCCAACCGTCCGCCTGATTTTTAATTTGCCCGACGCCGTTGACAATGAATTTGGGAGCGAAAGTGACCGCTTCCTGAACGCCCATCTGCAGCAGCTCGGAAACCTTGTATTTACCGGCCACCATAAGACCGTCCTTATCTACACCCACGATGTGAATCGGGGTATTCATTCCGGAATCGTTATAGAAGACCTTCCCTCCGGACATAACAAGACCCGTCGGCTGAAAGCCGTTGCCCTTCCACTCGGGGTCTACGAAGCCTCCGGCATTGACTCCGGCTACGGCTCCAAGACGGCTCACCATAGATGTAACCTTTTCCCCTTTTCCTGCCTTGCCAGGGACGGCAATTCGAAGTGCTTTCGGATCATTCACGATAAGCAGATGTCCCTTAAAGTTTTTTCCCGAGATTTCTTCAATCTCAACTAAAGGCTTCTTCTGTTCCTGAACCTTCGTTTCGGTAGCGTGTACTTGAACGATAGGCTTATCCTTTATTTCCGAGTAGCGGTCAAATTGATCCCAGTATCGGTTTACGCGCTTATCCAGCTCTTCCTGCCCGATTAAGTATTTCGCCCAGTGGCGATGCTGCGTAGTGATCAAGGTGTCAGCAGCCATGAAACGTAAATTGGAGCCGGACTCCGTCAGGAAAAACCAGAGGCTGCCTACGGCACCAAAGACGAAGAGCACAAACAGCGTATATAGTGACAAGGTAAGCCATACGCTCGACCCGCGCTTCTTGGCAATCGCTTTTGTTTTCAAGGGAGCTGAAGCTTGAGCCCGGGTTTGACCGGGTAGAGGTGCTGACACGCATTCCAATCCCTTCCAAGTAAAATAGGCCTACTTAGTATATAACGAAAAAAAGAGAGAAAAGTTGCAGTTCTCACTGCACCCATTCTCTCATTCTAGTTTAAATACAGCTGTTTCTTCTCTCTGATCATCAGCTCGAATTCTTGGGCGGGCATTGGCTTGCTGAACACATAGCCCTGAATCTCATCGCAGCCTTGATCTTGAAGAAACTTCAGCTGTTCCTGCGTCTCGACCCCTTCAGCCAAAGATTTGATCTTCAGCCGATGCGACATCGCAATGAGCGCGGTCACGATTGCAGCATTGTCTTCATCCGAGGTAACGTCTCGAATAAAGGATTGATCGATCTTGAGGGTATGCACACGGAATCTCTTCAGGTAACTCAACGAGGAGTAGCCGGTACCGAAATCGTCGATGGAGATCCGTACGCCAAGCAGCTTCAATTTTTGCATGGTATCTACGATATAAGGCACATTGTTCATAGCCACATTTTCTGTAATTTCAAGACAAAGCTGATCCGGCTTCAGACCGGACTCCTCAAGCGCCTCAACGACCAACTGGACAAAGTTGAGCTGATGGAATTGAATAGCCGAGATATTGACAGAAACGACCAGAGGGGGGTATCCGAGCTTTTGCCACTCCCGGTTTTGTCTGCAAGCTTCCTTCAGCACCCAATTGCCGATCGGTACAATAAGTCCTGTTTCCTCTGCGAGCGGAATAAATTCTCCAGGAGAAATCATACCCCATTCGGGATGCTGCCAACGCACAAGCGATTCCATCCCAAATACGCTGCCGTTACGGAGGTCCACGAGCGGCTGGTAAAAAATCTTAAATTCATTGCGTTCAAGCGCTTTCCGCAGATGAATCTCCAGATTCAACCGATGCAGGGAGCGTTTGTTCATGTCAGGGTGATAATAGTGATATGAATTCCCACCTTTTTCTTTGGATCGATACATGGCGATATCTGCGTTTTTTAGAAGTGTCTCTGTATCGGCGCCATCATTGGGATAAATACTGATACCGATACTTGCTGTGACGAACAGCTCCTGGTTCTCTATGACAAAGGGCTCCTTCAACAGCTCAGGAATGCCCTTGGCAAACTGGGCGGGTTCATCAACATGGGTTACATTGGAAAGCAATATCATAAACTCGTCACCGCCGAACCGGGCGACAAGATCCTTTTCTTTCGCATATACTTTCAGCTTTCGTGCGAGATATTCCAGCAGCTTATCACCGACGTGGTGACCTAACGTATCATTAATGACTTTGAAGCGATCGAGATCGAGGAAGATAACCGCCATCATACTGCCTGACTTCTGTGCTTGCTCGAAGCAGGATTTCAGCTTCTCATCGAACATTAATCGATTCGGTAAGTCCGTCAACGCATCGTGATAAGCCATGTGAACGATCTGTTCCTCTGCACGTTTCCGTTGATTTACGGCACGAATTGTAGCATAAGATCTAAGCAGCTGATAATCATTCGTCTCGCTTATAATCTTGGCAAAAAGTTCTTCTTCTTTTTCTATGCTGTTTTCTGCCGAGGAGTCAGCTACTTTAAGAAGCTGCATGACGTTCTCGATATGATCTTTATGAATTCTGGCGGCCGAGGCGTTCTTCGAATGCCGTCGATCGTCAGATCCGAGATAAACCAAACCTTTACGCGAATCATAATCTACAACATGATTCATATTGACGATATTGGTGCTATCCAGCTGGCGGAACCCGTCCTCGAACAACCATTCCTCTAAGTTGTCAAATGAAGTATCTAGGTAGTATTGTTCGTCTTTGGTGTGTATGATGACTTCCCGGTCACGGATTCGATCGATCTTAACTACATCGTTCGAGTCGATGACAAGGACTTCTGAACCTCTTTTGCCATCACGAGTAACGGGAATCTTCTGCATTAGTTTCAGCTCCAAGGAGAAGGATGAAGGCTGTCAGACGGAATCTGGCAGCCTTGGAATGTATGTATTACTTTTTCAAAAGTTCAGCTGGTGTTTCTGGGCGATGCATAATAAAGCTATTGGAGAATACAAACAGCGAACCTAAGGCAGCTAAAACAATGCTTGCATATTTTGCAAATTGATGTTTCAAGCATTTGTCCTCCCTTCTATGTAGTCTGAGAACTTATATGCGATCTTTGTGGTTAACAAAGCTTGCGCCAACGCTGCAGATGCTAAAAAGGAAGAGTGAAAATAAAGATTGCTAAGAACAATGAGAACAGAGATTACCTTAAGATGAGGATAATATTTAGGGTTCACACTGCTTGAATTTTCCATGTTATTAGGTGCAGTTTTCAAAAGAATGAGCGCACTTACAATGGTTAGAAGAAGTCCAAAAGGTTGAAAATTGTAATCAATGTGCGTAACAATAATGAAAGTCAATATAGAAGCGATGGAGCAGGCTAACGATGTTGGCATATGCATTCCACCACTAAAAAATCTTAATATAGTATAAAAGGCAATCACGCATATAGCTTCAAGAAGATGATTTGTAAAGAAGCTGAAAATTATAACAAAGGAAACTGACGTTACTGTATTAATCAGCAGAGTTAGACTATATCTTAATACTGTTTCTGAAGCGCCTTCAGGGTAGTGTGAATATATTACTTTTGCGAGGCTGTTAGCAGATCGATCGATAAAGTTCATCTGTTTTTTAACCTCTCGTATTTCTCCTTAATTAATCTTCTGTTATGTTTGTAAGCAAAAATGAGTGTAAATAAGAGAAAGCACGTGCTTACAATGATGATAATAAAATGAAGACTTAGTTTATAAAAGGAAAGAGTCATCAATTGTAAAGCTAATACACAAATCAATAGAGATGCGGAAAGTACGAAATTATAACCTTTAAGTGCTTTTCTCATGGATAACCAGTTGGCCATAAACACAAATCCATACTTCCGACTTTGTAATATTGCCATAAATGTTGCAAAAATTAATGATATTATTAGGAAGATGATTCCACTATGTATCAAGCTAGAGGATATTTGTTGGATACTTGTTAACCCAAGCTCAGTACCAATAGTAATTACTCCGTATTCGACGATTCCACATAGAAAGAAGCCAATGACAGATAAAACAATCGAATAGAAAAATGGTAAATTAAAAAAAATCATTATAAGTATGCTTTCAATGGATAAAAGTGTTAATACCGCGAAATCCGGTACCTGAGCAATTTCTCGAAAATAGATTGAAGTAATAGACATGGCAAGCGCAATAATTGCCACTTTATGCAGATTATATCTCAATGGGAAGCGAAACATGGTAAGAGATAATAGGACTCCCATACCTAATTCTATTGTCGAATAAAGTACTCTTATTAATAGAGCCCCAAGACTCATTACAATTCTCTCCTTATTTTTACATTCCATAGGGTAAATGTCATGAATATAAAGTCTTATTTTTAATTATACTTTAGAAAAAAATTAGGAAACTTTAGAAAGCACTCAGGTTAAGTTTAATATACTTAGCAATGCATTACAAGTAGAAAAATGTCGAATGATATCGTTGGGTATATTGTAAATTTAGCTAATTCGTAGTGTCGATGAAATGATCGCAATAAAATTTAGTATCATGTGTGCAAGAATGGTAGGGTAAATTGAGTTCGAATCTTTATAAATTTTACAAAATAAGATTCCCACACCAAAATACGCTAAAAAACGATCCCAACTAAAATGTCCAAGCGCAAAGATTGATGAAGATATTGCTGATGCAATTACAAAGTTATATCTCGAACAAAGAAAACGAAAAATGATTTTTCTATAAACAATCTCTTCAAAAATAGGAGCAAAGATTACAATATTAATTGCCATAATTGGGTAGGAACTTAATAGTTGATCTGTAAGATTTGGTGTTGGACGAATCAGTAGGGTGGTTGCAGCATGAAAATAAATACTCCACTGGACCCCTTTCCATACAAATGCGTAATTATTTCGAGCGTATATCATTTTTTGCACATTTAAATTCATTAATTCCACTCTATACACATAAACCATGAATGTCATGCAAATGAGAGGAAATAGTGATATAGAGTACTTATTTATAAATAATAAAGTAGGTCCAGGACCAGCAAGTAGGAAAAACGAAATTAACGCGATGATTTCTTTCTTTTTCAATTTCAGCAGCCTCATTAAAAGGTAAGATTAAGATTCTAAATCTTTTTTATACGCTAAAGATAATAATAAAAGTAATGCGAACATGGTTATGAACTGTAGAAGCAGCAGATATCCTTCGAAATGAAATAATATAATGCTTCCAAGGTTTAGTAAAATTACGATGATATAGACGAATGTTATAATACTGTTTTTATTATCATTCAGAAATGGATCATTTTTTTTATTCCGGGGTATGAAGGAGAATCCCAATCGCAATTTTTTTAACAAAAATACAAGGACAAATGTGAGTACAATTACTATCCAAGCTGAAGTTAGGTTGTCACCTTGAAGTTCGATAACGCTTGTATCGTATTTAAATAGATTTTTAATTAGCACAACAAATAATTCAAGTAGTATTGTGATGGTATAGGGAATTATAGTCATAATAATGGTGTAAAGGAAGCGAAGACGAAAAATTATAAATAAGCATCCCATCATAGCAATAGGTTGAATTATGGTTATCAAATACACGACTTTAAAATGCTGAATGGGAACCGAGATACAAGTTAATAGAATGATGGAGTACATTAACTGAAGTTTATTAGCTTTAAGTGGAAATCGGAATAAAGATAAGCTTAATGCAAGCATTGAATACCAAATGAAAATATATAAGATAATGTGGTTTATCGTGGTTAGCATCATGATGCGAGATCCCCTTCAACTCTACTCAGTCACATCCTTTTGATAGGCCACTCGCAGCACCATCAGCCAAACTCCAATAAGCAGGACGTTCTTTAATAACACAAATTCTTCAAAGAAAAAAATAATGAACCCTGATCCAAGAACTAGGATCACACAAATAATTGATAGAGAAAGGATTTGTTTATTGAGCCCTTTGTACTCAAATGTCTTTCTTTGACGGGCGGCTATAAAGGTGAAGCCAATTCGAAATTTATGGAGAATGAAACAGCTAATGACGTTGAAAAAAGTAATACAGATTCCTATCGTTAAGATATCATTTCTTTGCATATAAGAAATTGCCGTGCTCAAATGAAAATACGAGATAGCCCACGTAATCGCGAATTCAGCAAAAATATTAATTCCGTAGCTCAGTCCTATGATAATTATCGAATGAGCCCAATGAATGCGAAAAATCAGCCTAAGGCACAAAATGGCACAAATAGGCTGAACGATGGCGGTTAGAAAACCTTTATCAAAATATTGGATATTAGCGGAAACATAGCTTAGCAATAATGCCGAAACGATGATCTGATAGTAGTAATGTTTTAGATTGAAACGGAATATACTTAAACCAAGAGATAAAAGCAGTGTCCAATTGAAAGCATAAAGTAAGTAATATTCAAAAAATTGCATTACCGCTAGCCCCTATTAGTTGAAATGATGATTACATATTCTCTGAAGTTGGTGAGAGGCTCGCGCTTCTACTGATACGCCCGTAATGGAACTCAAGGCTTGAATTGGTATTGTACGCCACGGTTCGAAGCAGCAGATCATGATACTTCTTCTGGCGGATCGCGGTCATCATGACGCTTTTCCCGGACCCGGATTCATGGAAGTAGAGCTTGCCGCTGCGCTGATCATATTTCTTAATGAAGGTAAAGTTCACGTAAAGATCCGCGTCGACTTTCTTGAAATCATGCTCCTCCAAACGATCCAGAAAACTGCTGAAGTCGATCAAAGAATCGATGCTGTGCGTTTCCACCGAATCTGCCATATGGTAAGTAATGTCCTTGGTGCCGATCTCGATGTACTGCACCTTCTTCAGGTCGACATCGAAGCGGGCCGGAGCCGAAGTTCCGGCAACATCCTCACTCATGAGGTGTCCTGCTTTAATCATTAATTCGGTATATGGGTAGCCGTAAGCGACAGACAGCTTCTTCAGCGTGTCGGGCGACGGAGTAATCTTCTCATTCGTAGAGCGGTTTCTCTCGAGCTCCAGGTCACGAATGTACGCATGGGACAGTCCGCTTTTCTTAGCTGCCTCCCTTAAGGACATCGAACCGCGAAGCGACTCAAGGAATCTCCCGAAATCAGGAATTGGTTGTGCCACTTTGCATTTCCCCCTTTCTAAACATATTGTAATGGACAAGCCGCAGAAATGAAATAGGCAATCTAAAATTCCTTTTAGAATTTAATTATGCCTTGACTGTATGTAATATTAATAATACGATTTAAGTAACTACATCGTTTGAACAGCAGGAGGGGGGAAGTCATTGTGAGAGATAAGATCATGAACCGCTGGAGCACTTATGAGCCCTTCTATGTCCATTTTAACGGATACAAGGTTGCAGATATCGTTATTACTAGCCATGCTCTCAGCAGGTGGAGCGAAAGGGTAGAGGACGAACAAGGCGGTATTGAACATATATGCCATTTTTTGTGGGACAGATTGAAGAATGAATGCGTGCAGCCTTACTATGCGAACGAGAAGGACGTCTATCTGATTGATGACGATCTGGTCATGGTAGCGGAATTCATGCAAATGAAAGATGAGACCGACATTGCCGGAAATCCGTTACATAAAATGATCGTCGTTACATTCCTTGGCAGGGTGTCCCAAGACATTCAGCTTCGGGATCTTAAGGCTTACTATTCATGGCTTCGTCACTCTCGCAGAATGACTTTGGTGAAGCACGGAAGAAAACGAAAATAAATTCATATTAAAACAGTTGGGGACTAGCAGAGGCTAGTCCTTTTTTATTTCATTGTACCAAAAAATACCATTCGTGACTAGGGGGCTGTTTCATGAATAAATTCCTTCCAGTCTCGGGAAATTAGGGATAGTAAGGAAGGGAGTGGCTTATTCATGGCACGTGACTTGCCGATCGGCAATGGCAATGTTTTGATTAACTTTGACGGCAGCTACAATCTCCGTGATATCTATTACCCCTATGTCGGACAAGAGAATCAGGCGATTGATCATTTATCCCATTTTGGGGTATGGACCGCCGAGGACTTCTTCTGGATCGACCACCCGGAGGTGAAACGGCAAAGCGGCTATTTAAACGATTCGATGGTAACGAATGTTAGCTGCGCTCATGAACGTCTGGGCCTCGAGATGCTGCTTCGCGACGGGGTGGATGCTCAGGAGAACGTTTTTGTACGAAAGGTTACGATGAATAACAAATGGGATCGCGAACGGACGGTGAAGCTGTATTTTCACCTTGATCTTCATTTGTATGGCGTGGGCGTTGGAGATACAGTGTATTATGATCCGGATTTGCGGTCATTGGTATTTTATAAAGGGCATCGCTATCTGTCGCTTTCGTGTGCTGTGGACGGGCAGCAGGAGGGTCGGCCATCCGCCTATGCAATCGGACAGAAGGAAATTCACGGTCTTCAGGGGACTTGGCGCGATGCGGAGGACGGCCGGTTGGGTGGAAATCCGATTGCACAAGGATCTGTTGACGGGACGATTGAGCTGGAGTTTACCGTGCCGGCCGGCGGCAGTACGGTAGCGTGGTTCTGGATATGCTTCGGACGGGATTACAAGGAGATCGCGAAGCTTGAACGGTCCGTCCGGGCTGCCCATCCGCATGCGCTGCTGCAGCGCACCTATAACTATTGGCTGGAGTGGCTGGAGCGGGATCGACATGAGCTTCGTTTGCTGGATAAGGATATCGCGTCCTTTTACCGGAGAAGCCTGCTGATCATCCGTACCAATACGGACAATCGGGGGGCGATCCTGGCGGCGAATGATTCGGATATTTTGAAATTTGCCAAGGATACGTATTCTTATATGTGGCCAAGGGACGGGGCTTTGATCTCCCATGCGCTCGATCGTTCCGGTTATCATGCCTTGACGAAGCGGTTCTTTGGATTCTGTAAACGGGCTTTGACGGAGGAAGGCTATCTGCTGCACAAATATAATCCCGACGGATCGGTTGGCTCCAGCTGGCATCCGTGGATCAATGCGCAGGGGGAGAAGCAGTTCGCGATCCAAGAGGACGAGACGGCTCTCGTTCTTTATTCGTTGTGGCATCATCATCGCTTGGCCCGAACCTTGGACGAAGCCAAAGAGGATTATGAGCAGTTCGTTGTCCCTGCCGCCAATTTCCTGGTGAGGTACAAGGATGCATCGGGGCTTCCGCTCCCTTCCTATGATTTGTGGGAGGAGCGGTATGGAGTCCATTTGTTCACGGTAGCGAGCGTATATGCCGGACTTTTGGCGGCGGCACAATTCGCCGATTACTACGAGGACAAGGCGAGGGCCCAACATTACCGGGACTCGGCGGAGCAAATAAAACAAGCCGTCGAGCGGTCCTTCTTCTCGCAGCGGGAGAACCGTTTTATTCGTTCTCTCTATTGGAATCATGAGCAGAACACGTACGAGCCGGATTGGACTTTGGATGCGAGTATCTATGCTGTATTCGATTTCGGCTTGTTCCCGGCGGACGATCCCCGCGTAGTCAGCACGATGAAGGCGATTCGGGAAAAGCTGTGGGTGAAGACGGAGGTCGGAGGACTGGCACGGTATACGAACGACTACTATCATCAGGTGACAAAGGATGTGGCGCGCGTTCCCGGCAATCCTTGGTTTATCTGCACGCTGTGGTACGCAGAATGGGTTATCGCCGTCGCCAAAAGCGAGGATGAGCTGAAGGAGGCGGAGGAGCTGCTGCGATGGACGATGCGCCATTCGCTTCCTTCCGGCGTGCTTGCGGAGCAGCTTCATCCTTTCACCGGCGATCCGTTGTCGGTTTCGCCACTGACCTGGTCTCATGCTTCGTTCGTAAAGGTCGTCCAGGAATACCTCTCGAAGCTGAAGCTGTTCAAGCATAAGCGGCGCGGCAGGGAAGACGAGAGCGACACAAGGCTGCTGCAAAAGGCGGGTGCGCCGCAATGAAGGCGATTCGAGTGACAGGGATCGGCGAGGCTGCGGAGACAGGTGCCTCTGCGAAGCTGGAGCTGGCCGAGGTGAGTCAGCCGACTCTGCGCGGGCCGCACGATGTGCTGGTGCGTGTGCTGTGTGTGGGACTTGACGGAACGGATCGCGAGATCATGAGCGAGCACTACGGCGTGCCGGCGACCGGGGAGACGGCGCTGACCATCGGCCACGAGTCGCTGGGCGTCGTGGCCGAGGCAGGGCCGGAGTCGGGCTTTCTGCCCGGCGAGCTGGTTTGTGCGCTCGTGCGGCGGCCTTGCCGCGAGCCGGATTGTGTCAGCTGCCGGAACGGGCAGCAGGATTACTGCGAGACAGGACAGTATGTCGAGCGAGGCATTAAGGGCGCGGACGGGTACCTGTCCGAGTATTATGTCGAGGATGCGCGTTATCTGGTCAGGGTCCCCGATGCCGCTCTCGCTTATGGCGTGCTTGCCGAGCCGCAAAGCATCGTGGAAAAGGTGTGGGAGGAGGTCCAGCACATCCAGCAGCGGCTCGTCTGGCAGCCGAAGACAGCCGTGGTGCTTGGCTCCGGGCCGCTAGGGCTGCTAGCAGCCCTCACCTGCCGCTGTCTCGGCCTCGACACCGTGGTGTGGTCGAAGACGCCGGCAGACGCTCCGGCAGCGGAGCTGGTTCGCGCCTGCGGAGGCCTCTTCCGCGAGGCGGAAGAAGGGACGGGAGCGCTTGGCGCCTTCCTTCAGAGAGCGGGCAAGAGGGCCGATCTGATCTTCGAGTGCACGGGCTTCAGCCCGCTGGCCTTCGAGGCGATGACAGCGCTTGGGCCGAACGGCGTCCTTGCTCTGCTGGGGGTAACGCCGGGGAACCGAAGCCTGTGTATTTCCAGCGACCTGATCAACCAGGAGCTGGTGCTTGAGAACAAGTGCATTGTAGGCTCGGTGAACGCTTCGCGGAAGGATTTCGAAACGGGCCTATACCGCCTGCAGCAAATGGAGGCTAAGTTCCCGGGGTTACTGGGCCGGATGATGACGGATCGGCTTACACTGGAGCAGGTGACCGCGCTGGAATGGGGGAACATCGGGATTAAAGCGGTAGTCGATGTGGTTCCCCGTGAGCAATGGTCCGTACATGTGCAGTCGGAAGCGAGCGAGGTCAGCTACAGCTTCTCGGTGTAAGACGGGAGACTTACAAGACTAGACCGACTGCAGCTTGCGCAGGAGCCGTTTGGCAAGCTTCTCTCCGGAAGCGGCCAAGGAGATGCTGCGTTCGAAGCCGAAGTCAACGATCGGGCGAGCACAAAGTCCGAGTCCCGAAGCGGCGGCGGCCGCGGATTCAGGGAGGATGGCACAGCCTGCTCCCGCCGCGACGTAGCTGAGGAGCGATTCGCCGAAAGAAAGCTCCGCTGTAATGACAGGAGTCATCCGCTGCAGCTGATAGGCAGCGGCGATCGTTTGCCTGACGTCACAGTCGGCAGGATGTACTACCAGCGGCTCGCTGCGGAGGTTTCCCAGCTTCAATGGCGATGCGGTGCCGCTCAAGGAATGCCCTTGAGGTAATACGACCAAATAAGGCTCAGTTAACAGAGGCGCAGCCCAGATAGGGGGCTGCGTATATTTGCTTTCCAGCAGGGCGCAGTCCAAGGAGCCTTGCTGCAAAGCTTTGAGCAGCGCACTAGAGGTTGGGTAAACCCGGATGTCTAGCTGCATCTGCTTATGCCGTAGACCGAGCACTTTAGGAGGCAGGTAATGTAAGGCGAGACTCGGAAGCGCTCCGACTGTGTATTGCTCGCATTCCCGGTACACCTGCAGCTCCGCTTCGAGCTCGCGAAGCTCGGCAAGGATCCGGTGCGCCTTCAGCAGCAGCTTCTCCCCAGCTTCCGTCGCCTCAATCCCCGCCGGCGTCCGGTGCAGCAGCTTCACGCCGAGGTACTCTTCCAATCGGGCCATTTGCTTGCTGAGCGCAGGCTGCGACAAATGCAGCTTCTCGGCTGCCTTGGATAGGCTTCGTGCTTGAACGGCTTGAACGAAGCTTTCCAGCCAATCGATTTGCATCCTGCTTCACCTCTCAATCTAGCATGATGATATAACTGTTGGTTATACCCTTAATCCGAAGCGGAAGTTCCCGGCACATCCCACGCATGATACGCTGGCTCTATTCCAACCGAAAGGGGCAGCATTCTATGAACATCAGTATCATCGGAACCGGCCGAATGGGTCGGGCGCTAGCCGCAGCCTTAAGTGCGGCCGGCAAGGAAATTCAATGGGCCTCCCGGTCGTATGACCGGGTTCGTGAGTTAACGCAGGAGCTTGGCATTCACGCCGAGCCGGTTCGCATGGAGCAAGCGCTTCGAGCTTCCCTCATTATCCCGGCCCTATGGCATCAGGACCTGCTGACCTGGCTGCCGCTCCATGCTTCCAAGCTGAAGGGGAAAATTCTCGTCGATATCACGAATCCTTTTAACGCAACCTTTGATGATTTTACAACGGATTATCACACATCCTCGGCGGAGGAGCTCCAGAAGCTTGTCCCCGAAGCCAGGCTAGTAGGGGCATTCAAAAACACCTTTTGGGAGGTGTTCCAAAGGCCGGAGCATAACGGACTTTACAGCGATGTGTATGTGACCGGAGACGACGAGGAGGCGAAGCGCTTGGTCATCTCCGTACTCGAGGGCATTCCGTTCCGTCTCCTTGATGGCGGTGCGCTCCGAAACAACCGGGTTATCGAACGGATGACGCTCTACTCAAGAGAGCTGTCCAAGCGGTATGAGCATTATCCCCATGTGTCTTGGCGGCTTTGGGGCGGACAATAGCCAATGGTTCCATTATTGCGAGCAATCGTAAGGATTGCTGAGGTCCTGGCGGTACTCGGAAGGC
This sequence comes from Paenibacillus sp. GD4, assembly GCF_030846225.1. Lineage (NCBI taxonomy): Bacteria > Bacillati > Bacillota > Bacilli > Caryophanales > Paenibacillaceae > Paenibacillus > Paenibacillus sp. GD4. The sequence continues at coordinate 1,051,002 of NZ_JAVCYK010000001.1, read as the reverse complement.
GAGCGGCCATACCACTTTTTGAATTGCTTGGAAAAATAGAGCGGGTCGCTGAAGCCGACGGAGGAGGCGACCTGCTCGATGGTGAGCTTCTCGTGCAGCAGCAGCTTGGCGCGCTCCATTCGGATTTTTAGCAAAAAGCTCATGGGCGACATGCCGGTATGCTGCTTGAACATCTTGGACAGATGCGTCCTGTGATAGCCCAGCGTCTGTGCCATCTGCTCAATCGAGATTTCCTGATAGTACTGCAGCGTCAGCCACCGGATCGCCTGCTCCACCTGCTGCTGAATGACGGAACCCTCCTCCTTCGGGATGCTGGCCTCCGTCTGATTCTGCATGTATTCGCCAAGGATCAGCCGCAAATAACCGCCCGCCTGCATATCGGCGGAAGGCGTACCGGACTGCAGGGTCCGCATGACCCGGTGATACAGAGCGGCTATCCGTCGCTCCGCAGCGGCAGTCGCCACCGGCTGCCCGCGCGTAATGCCGCTTAGGCTGAGCAGCTCCTCCGCGCTGGAGCCCTTGAAGCCGATCCAGCGGTAACGCCAGGGCTCCTGCTCATCGGAGGTATAGCTGACCAGCTCCCCCGGATAAATGAAAAAGCTGTCCCCCGCCTTCAACTGGTAATCCTTCCCCAGCGTGCGGAAGGTTCCTCTCCCCGAAAGGACGTAATGAACGAGATAATAATCGAGCACCTGGGGGCCGACGGCATGCAGAGGGTGAGTCTGCGAAACGCCGCCGAACAGCACCGTGAGCTCTCCTTTGCCGGGACGCGGATTAAAGGAGGTAGACGTATTCATTTCGCTCATATGGTACACCTCTTTCGGATTTGATATGATAGGACTATTGTGAAAGGGGAGACGTGTTATATGAAGTGGAAATCAATCGTTCGCGAGAACGGACTACATCTGTCCTGGCTTGTGGCGACGGTGGCGACGGTGGGAAGCTTGTATTTCTCCGAGGTTCTCGGCTACCTTCCGTGCAAGCTGTGCTGGTACCAGCGCATTCTGATGTATCCACTCGTGATTATACTGGGCATCGCTGCGGTGCGCAAGGATCACAAGGTGTTTCTGTACGTGCTGCCGCTTTCGGTTTGGGGAGCGGGCATTTCGCTGTATCATTACCTGATGCAGAAGACCCCTTGGTTCAAAACGGGAGCTGCCGCCTGCGGTCTTGTCCCTTGCGACGTGGACTATATCGACTGGTTCGGCTTCGTTACGATTCCGTTCCTGGCTCTTGTGGCCTTCATCCTCATTACGATTCTTCAGCTTCTCGTTTGGCGCGCGACGCGAGATTAAGTTCATCGCAGATACTACATTTCTCCATGAAAAAGTGGTTTGTCTCCATATGCATTCCTTGCGGGTCGGAGTATAGTCGAGATAAGCAAAACAAATCACTTTCCGATCCCAAGGAGGCACTTATCATGTCCAAAATTACTTTCTTAGGCGCAGGCAGCACGGTTTTCGCCAAAAATGTATTGGGTGACTGCATGCTGACCCCGTCTCTTCAAGGCTTTGAGCTGGCTTTGTTCGATATCGATCTGGAGCGGCTCAAGGACTCGGAGAACATGCTGAACAATCTGAAGCATTCCACCGGAAGCGGCTGTACCGTGAAAGCGTATACCGATCGGAAGGAAGCGCTGCGCGGAGCCAAATATGTGGTGAATGCTATTCAGGTCGGCGGCTACGACCCTTGTACGATTACCGATTTCGAAATACCGAAGAAATACGGTCTGCGCCAGACGATCGCCGACACGCTGGGGATCGGGGGCATTTTCCGTAACCTGCGGACAATTCCGGTTATGCTTGATTTTGCCAAGGATATTCAAGAGGTGTGCCCGGATGCCTGGTTCCTGAATTACACGAATCCGATGGCGGTTTTGACCAATGCGATGATTACCTACGGCGGCGTGAAAACCGTTGGCTTGTGCCATAGTGTGCAGGTATGTATGCCGCGTCTGTTCAAAGATTTGGGTCTCGAAACGGAAGGGGTAAAGACGAAAATTGCGGGCATCAACCATATGGCTTGGCTGCTGGAGGCGACAAAGGATGGCATTGACCTGTATCCGGAGATCAAGCGCCGTGCCGCCGAGAAGCAGAAGGAAACGCACCATGATATGGTTCGCTACGAGCTGATGCTGCGCTTCGGCTATTATGTGACGGAGTCGTCCGAGCATAATGCGGAATACCACCCGTACTTCATTAAGCGAAATTATCCGGAGCTGATCGAGCGCTTCAACATTCCTCTGGACGAATATCCTCGCCGCTGTATCAGACAAATCGAACGCTGGAAAACGATGCGCGAGGAGCTTGTTAACGATAAGAACCTGGAGCATAATCGTTCCAACGAATACGCATCTTACATTTTCAACGCGATGGAAACGAATACTCCGTTCAAAATCGGCGGCAACGTGATGAATACCGGTCTCATTACCAACCTGCCGAAGGAAGCGTGTGTTGAGGTGCCGTGCCTTGTGGACCGCAGCGGAGTAACGCCAACCTATGTAGGCGACCTTCCTCCGCAGCTGGCCGCGCTGAACCGCACCAATATCAATACACAGCTGCTGACGCTGGAGGCGGCTATTACCGGGAAGAAGGAGCATATTTATCATGCGGCTCTGCTCGACCCTCACACGGCTGCCGAGCTTTCCATCGACGATATTGTGGCGATGTGCGACGATTTGATCGAAGCCCACGGCGACTGGCTGCCGAAATTCAACTAGGCTTATCAGGAAAGAATCATCCTTTGGATGGTTCTTTTCTTTTCGCTTTTTTGGTAAAATGGGAGGCGAACATCATTTCGCGTGAGGCAGCTTGCCGATAAAGGTGGATAATCGATGAAGCGACAGACGACGAAGTTGACGAAACATGTACTAATAAGCACCCTCCTGGCCTTTGCTCTGTCAGCATGCTCCAGTGAGCCTATCGCAGAGCCTGCGCCCACTGAGTCTCCCAAGACTCCTGAGCCGGCAGCTCAAGTTGTGCCTGCCCCTCCGGTACCGGCTCCGCAAGCCGCTATGGAAACGCCGCAGCCCGCTCCGGCTAAGGAAGAGCCCGCACCCTCGCAGGAGACCGTCCCTTCAAGCGTTTACAACGGAGGCGTAAAGAACCCGGCTTCTGCTGCGATCGGCACGCCCAAGCCCGCTGCCAAGCCCTCCGGGACTGCATCGGACAAGACCCCGTTATCGTGGTACTACATGAAAAAGCCAAAGGGACAGGTGCCGAACTTCCCGGCAGACACCAAGAAATACACGGAGGACATGAAGGCGCTCTACGTAGGGACTGGGAAAAAGGTATATTTGACCATCGATACGGGCGGCGCCCTTGGAGATATCGATACGCTGATCCAATCGCTGAAGGATAATGACGCCAAGGCCAACTTTTTTATTGCGGGATATAATGTGAAGAAAAATCCAGATTATGTGCGACGGCTGGTAGCGGACGGACATCTGGTAGCGAACCATACGATGACCCATACGGACATGACCACGCAATCGGACGAGCAGGTTCGCAAGGAGATACAGGATTTCGAGAAGCTGATCAAGGACGTGACGGGGCAGGACGTGCAGCCCTACTTCCGGTTTCCCTACGGAAGGTACAACCTGCACCTGCTGAAGATGGTTTCGGATATGGGATACACCTCCGTTTTCTGGTCCACTGCGATGAGGGACTGGGAGCCGCGCAAGAACGGGGCGGAGGATCCATACAACGACATCATGAACAACCTGCACGACGGCAATATCATCCTCATGCACCAAGGCTCGCCGGAAAACATTGAAGCGCTGGACCGCATTGTGAAAGAAGTAAAAAAAGCAGGCTATGAATTTGCACTCTTATCGGATATTACTCCTCCTAAAGACCGCTGACCGGCGGTTTTTTCTTTTGCGGAAATCGGAATCGGCTGCGTGTTCATCGGTACCAAACCTTGTCACGCTACATACGCTGTAGGAGAAAGTGAATGTGAAGTGAAGCAACCCATCCTACGGATAAAGGAAGCGAGAGGACGTGCAGCAACCGATAGCCATATTGGATTCGGGAGTCGGCGGTTTGACGGTTGCCAAGGAGATCATGAGGCAGCTGCCGAAGGAGTCGATCATTTATTTCGGCGATACCGCAAGAGCACCCTACGGTCCGCGGCCGGCGGAGGAAGTGGCCCGTTTCACGCATCAGGTCATCGATTATTTATGCGAGCTGTCGCCCAAGATGGTTGTCATCGCCTGTAACACGGCTACGGCCGTAGCACTGGACGAAGCGCGCAGCAGGCTGGCTGTTCCCGTGGTAGGGGTAATTCATCCGGGAGCCCGTGCGGCGATCAAGATGACCCGCAACCAGGTGGTTGGCGTGATTGGAACGGAAGGTACGATCCGAAGCGACGCGTATACGACGGCTCTCCGACAAATCTGTCCTGGTATTCAGGTGATCAGCCTGGCTTGTCCCGATTTGGTGCCTTTAGTGGAAAAAGGAATATTCGATCCCAATGAGGTCGCTCCGATTGTGGAGCGTTCATTGATGCCGCTGAGGCAGCATCCGATCGATTGTCTCATTCTGGGGTGCACGCACTATCCGTATTTATCGGATTCGATCTCCGAATTCATGGGCCCGCATGTCAATTTAATCAGTTCCGCGGAGGAGACCGCTAGAGAAATCAGCACATTGCTATATCATCGCGGATTACTGGCAGGGGACATGAATCAGGCTGAGCATCGTTATTTTTGCAGCGGGGATCCCAAGATGTTCCGCGACATTGCTGAGAGCTGGCTGCAGCAGAAGGTCGATGTGACTCCCGTTCGATGGGAGGTTCTGAATAATATTTCATAATACGTCATATGCATTAACGAATCCTTGATTGAGGACGAAGGAGGAGCTAAGGCATGACGTTTCCTTACGTAGTGCAGCAGGGCGATACCTTGTATCGCATCGCAAGAAGATATCGTATGAACGTAACGGCACTCCTAAGTGCAAATCCGCAGCTTCAGGAGAGCGGGTACATCTATCCCGGGCAAGTGATTCAAATCCCGGTGATGCCCACCAGCATGTATGTGATTCAGGCCGGCGACAGCTTCTTCGAGATCGCCCGGCGCTTCAATATCGATCTAGGGGATCTGCAGGCTGCGAATCCGGGCGTGGATCCCCGGCGTCTGCGTATCGGACAAACCATTGTTCTCCCGATAAGCCGTGGCATGAAAATCGTAGACACCTCCAACGAATACGGATTTGCCGAGCTGCAGGAGGACCTTCAGCTGCTTCAGCAGCGCTATCCGTTTCTCGAGCTGGGCTCCATCGGAACCACCGTCCTCGGACGCCCGATTCCGGTCGTCAGAATTGGCACGGGTCCCAAGGAGGTTCACTACAACGGCTCGTTCCATGCGAACGAATGGATAACAACGTCTCTGCTCATGAATTTTCTCGAGGAATATGCCTATTCCTACGCTAACGGAATCCCGCTTCGGGGCCGGGACGTGCGTGCTTTGTTCGAGCAGACGTCTCTGTGGATCGTTCCCATGGTAAACCCTGATGGCGTCGAGCTGGTGCTCCAGGGAGCAAGTCCGGATAACCCATATTATGCACAGCTTATTGAGTGGAACTTCGGATCCCGCAATTTCTCGCGGTGGAAGGCCAATATCCGCGGTGTCGATCTGAATGACCAATTTCCGGCGAACTGGGAAATTGAACGTGACCGCAGGGAAGTGACCGGTCCGGGTCCCCGGGATTACACCGGGACGGCTCCGCTCACGGAGCCTGAAGCGGCCGCCATGGCAAGCTTTACGGAGGATCATGAGTTCCGGCTGGTCGTTGCTTTCCATACCCAAGGACAAGAAATTTATTGGAATTATCGGGATATGGAACCGGAGGAATCGGAGGCGATTGCAGATCGATTCGCGCAGGTGAGCGGTTACCGGGCAGTAAAGCTTAACGGAAGCGATGCCGGATACAAGGACTGGTTCATACAGGAATTTCGGCGGCCCGGGTTTACGATCGAGGCGGGCATTGGCGTAAATCCGCTGCCGGTCTCCCAGTTCCGGCAAATCTATGATGATGTCATCGGAATTATGCTTGAAGGCTTAATCGTATAGGGCGACAAGCTCCAGGGCTGCATTACCTGCTTAAGTAGGCAGGAAGCTGCTGTGGGGCTTTTTCGTGCGGGACCGCTTATCCCGGATGCAACCATGACAAGCCCCCTGCTTTCATCGTACAATAGAGATGAGCAGTCCGCTGAGTCGCGGGCGCTCGAACGGTCAATCCTGCGATGCAATACAGAGCCGGCAGGTTGTCCATACAAGCTAAGGGGGTGCCGACATGTGGAAACGATTGTTGTCCTTGCGTTCCTGGGGTCATGTGTTTCGCCGCATTGTGCCGCTGCTGCGTTCGCCGCGTGTGCCGCTGTACGAGAAGCTGCTGTTTGCCGTGCCGGTATTGGTATACTGGATCATGCCTGATGTGATGCCGTACCTTCCCATCGATGATATTGCGGTGGGACTGCTGCTTATGAATTGGTTTACGAATCGGGCGGAACGTAAATATGGCGCTTGAATCCATAAGCTTCACAAAATATCCTTAGTTACCTGTGTGTAACTAAGGATATTTCTTTTTAGTGCTTACCTGAACGGCGGCTATCCCTTATAGTGTAGTATGTAGGGCAATCAGAAGGAGATGACATCCTGTGCAGGTCAGCAATCATATCAAGCGGCTGCTACTCATGAATTTATCGGCAACGATCATCTTTAACTACATTGGGATCTTTGTCAATCTGTATGTTTGGGAGAAAAGCAAGAGCATCTTCGATGTTACCTGGCTTAACTTGATTCTCTTTATTTCGTGGAGCATCGCTTTTGCAACCGGTTCCAGGCTGCTTTCACGGTTCTCAACACGATTCTTGATTCGGGGGACGGCCATCGCGGGAGCCTTGACTTTCCTTCTGCTCATGTTCCTGGAGCTGGATAACAAGGTGCTGTGGCTGACGCTCCTCGGTCTGCCTATAGGCGTCATGTGGGGGTTTTACGCTTCGGCTCAAAATATAACGCTGACCATTTACGGGAGAGGAAAGGATTTCGAAGGCTATTTCTCTGTGGCCAGCATCATCGGACAGGTCGTTTCCATCCTGAATCCGATTGCCTTTGCCCTGGTCATTAAATGGCTCGGGTATTCGGGCTCCTTCCTGCTCATGTTCTTATTCGTAACGGCACTGCTTACGGTCTCCTTCTTCATTCCGGAGATTTCGCTGTCTCGGGAGCCCGAGCCTTTGTTTCACCACATGAGATTTCGCCAGGTCTTTACCAGTAAGGCGCTAAGGTACATGGTACCGTCCTGCCTGGCGGCAGGTATTTTCCTGCAATTCCAGGGACTTTTTGCCCTGATCTTTACCTTCTCTGTATCGAGCGACAAGCTGGTGATTTCGCTGCTGAACGTGATGTACGCTTGCTCCTCCATTACCGCTATGATCATCTATCGGCGGGTGCAAGCGAAGGAGGGCTTATGGCTTACGATCGGGATGGCTGCGATCTGCATCGGCTTCCTGATTCCGTTGTTTCCGAAGGCGCCATTGCTGGTGGTTTCCAATATATTGACGACCGTGGGGATGTTTTATTTCGGTACGGTCTGGAATACGAGGCAATTTCGGATCATCTGCCGGCATACCGTGATGGAGCAGGCTCGAATTTTACTTTGGCGCGAATGGTTTCTTAACCTGTCCAGGATTACGATGCTGGTACTGATCCTGTTCGTTAAGGAGCTTCGGGGACCTACCTTCATCGCGTTAATCGGTCTTGCCATTGTTTCGGCCATGCTGATTCCGTATTTCTCGGCCAAGAGCACGGAGGCGATGGAGGAAGCGATGGCGCAGGAAAACGGATGAAATATACGACAAAGCCGTCGGCACCTACATAGATGCGTCGACGGCTTTTGCTATGCTATTCGGTTAATCAACCCCGGGCTTATCTGCTTCATACTCCTCGGCAGGCATCCGGATCCAGCGCTTCAGATAGCCTTGCTCGTAAAGTGCCTTGATCAGAATAATAAGGATAGGGGACAGGATCAAGCCCGCCACTCCGAATAGGGAGAGGGAGATGATCATAAACGACAGCATCGTGAAGGCGGATACCCCCAGCGAATCTCCGGTAATCTTCGGCTCCATAATCTGGCGCACGCCTGTCACAATCACTAGCAGAACCGTCAGCCAGATGGCGAGCGTCGTTTGGCCTACAACGAGCAAATAAATGATCCAAGGGATGAACAGCGTAGCTACGCCTAACAAGGGAAGTACGTCGAATATCCCGGCGAGCAGCGCGATGGAGAAGGCGTTATGGACTCGAAGCGCGATTAGCGCGATAAAAATGATGAAAAATGTCAAGCTGATCAGCTTGGCTTGCGCTTTGACATAAGTGACAATACCGACGAGCACATTCTCTTTCAGAAACAGGAACGCCTTCTTGAAGGTCTTTGGTGTCTTCTGATCGGCCACCCGGCGCCACGTTTCGATCTCGATACTTAGGAAGTAAGCAAGGATGATCGCAATGACGAAGTTGACGACAAAGGTGGAGAAGGAGGTCAGCATCGTGAAGAGCGCCATCAGGAAGGAACGGGCAATTCCGGTGAGCTTCTGTGTAATCTGTGTCGTATATTGACTCACCTGTTCAATCAGATCAGGGGGCAGCATTCCTTCAATCTGCTGCTGCAGCTCACCGCTTCGCAGAATGATCTGCTTCTGAAGCACATCGGCGTATTCAGGCAGCTTATCCGTGAGATGTAAGATTTGCGTAGTAAAAATGACGCCGATCCCCGCAATAGCTCCTAAAATGACCAAAACGAAGATTACGGTCGATATCGCCGAGGCAATGGCCTTCTGAATACCGCGCCGGTGCAGGAAGCGGGCGAACGGCTCAATGATCAGGTAAACGACGAACGCCAGAAAAATCGGCGTTGCAATCCGGTAGAGGTAGCTGAACAACAGCATGAACAGGTACACGGTTAACACAAGCAGCGCGATGTCGAACGCGGTTTTATAATATTTCCGGTAAAAGGAGAGCATGGTTCACCTCGATCATTAAGGCTTGGAAGCGCCGGTGTCACACCATTTGGCGGCCCACAGCTTCATTTCTTTCAAAATTTGATGCAAATCCTCGCCCTTCGGAGTCAGCTTGTACTCCACCGTAACGGGGACGGTCGGATAAGCCGTGCGTTCGAGCACGCCGTTTTCCTCCAGGTGCCGCAGCGTATCGGTAAGCGATTTGGGACTGATGGAAACGATCTTCCTCTGAAGCTCGCCGAAGCGCATGGTTCCTCCGAACAGCTCCCGGAGCACCAGAAAGGACCACTTGCCCCCAATGACATCAAGCGCCCTTTCAATCGAGCATTCGATGTGCACCGGCTGCTTGGGAATATAATTGCTGGCTGCTTGCTGACGGACTGTCGACTCTTTTTCAGGTAATGTCATGTACGTTCAATCCTTTCCCAAAGTTCGTTGTTGTGGTTTGAATAGAAGGTAACTTTTAGGTAAGTATATATAATTTATGTAATAATATCAAAAAAACTTCACTACTTTCCAGAAACTTCTGCCCGGGCTACAATGGCTATGAACCTAAATCCATAGTTACTGTAGGAGGTACGAAATGGAATATCGTCGTTTAGGCAGAAGCGGGTTGAAGGTAAGCGAAATTAGTCTCGGCAGCTGGCTCACTTATGGCGGATCCGTCGACAGCAAGGCTTCGGAGGCTGTGGTGGACCGCGCGTATGAGCTGGGTATCAATTTCTTTGACACGGCGAATGTGTACCACCGGGGTGCGGCAGAGGAGATCGTAGGCGCCGCCCTGAAAAAATATCCTCGCGAATCGTATGTTCTGGCCACGAAGGTGTTCTTTCCTATGGGGGACGGTCCGAATGACCGAGGCTTGTCCCGCAAGCACATCATGGAGCAGTGTGAGGCGAGTCTCAAGCGGATGAAGGTGGATTACATCGATCTGTACCAGTGCCACCGCTATGATCCGAATACGCCGCTCGAAGAGACATTACGGGCGCTGGATGATTTGGTTACACAGGGGAAGGTGCTGTATGTCGGTGTCAGCGAATGGAGCGCGGTCCAGATCAATGATGCGATTCATATGGCGAAGGAGCTGAACCTGGATCGCATTGTGTCTAACCAGCCGGTGTACAACATGATTAACCGGTATATCGAAAAGGATGTAGTCCCTGTCTCCGAACGTGAAGGGGTTGGCCAGGTGGTCTTCTCGCCGCTTGCGCAGGGTGTGCTGACAGGAAAGTACAAGCCGGGCGCGCCGCTGCCCGAAGGCTCCCGTGCCACCGATCCGAAGTCGAATGCCTTCATCGGCCGTTACTTGGAGGATGAGCTCCTGCAGAAGGTAGAGAGGCTCGGAGGCATCGCTGAGCGGAACGGCATCTCCTTGGCGCAGCTGGCTTTGGCCTGGAATCTGCGCCTGCCGAACATCTCCAGCTGCATCATCGGAGCTTCCCGGCCTGAGCAGGTGGATGAGAATGTCAAGGCGTCCGGTGTGAAGCTGTCGGAGGCGGATCTGCAGGAAATCGAAGACATTCTGGCTTAATATGGAAAGCCCGCTTGCGCAGCATGGCTGTTCGCAAGGGGCTTTCTTTTTGCCTTGTCAAGGCTGGGCCAGGATATACTCGACAAACAAGCTGGAAGCCGGCGATAATAGCCTGTCGCTCCGTGTGCATAACGCAATCGAGTTGGACATGCTGCAGTCCTTGACCAGTACGCGGCAAACCTCTCCCCGCCGGATCGGTTCGCTGACCTCCAGCGCGGAGACGAAGGCCGCACCGAAGCCGGCCGCTACGGAGCGAATCGATTCGGACAGACCGGTAAGCTGCAGTGCGGCGCGAGGCGGCTCCGCTCCATGCAGCCTGCAGAGAGAGAACAGCGCTTCGCGGGCAAAGCTGCCGGGCTCCCGAAGCACGAACGGGACCTTCATCATCTCCGCAAACGTCACCTGCTTCCCGGCAAGCTCGTGGCTTGCCGATACAATAAATATGAGCTCGTCCTGCAGAAGCTCCTTCACGGTAATCCCGGGGTGCTCCGCGGGACTGCCTCCGATAATCGCGAGGTCGGCTTGGTAGTGCAAGAGTCGTTCCATCGCGGAGGAGCTGTTCACCGTGATCAGCTCCATCTCAACGGCAGGCTGCTGCTTTAGAAATGTTGCCATCCATACAGGGAGCAGCTGATGTGCCGGCAGCGAAGTGGCCGCTACGCGTACGCGGCCCGTTCGTCCGCTTCGGTAATCGTCCAGCGCAGCTTCCATGCTCGCCTCCAGCGCGAATAGTCTGGAGGCATAAGGATACAGCATAGTGCCTGCTTCGGTAAGCCGGATTCCGCGGCCCTTCGGCTCAAGAAGCGCCAGCGACAGCTCCTGCTCCAGCTTGCGGATTTGAGCGGTGACGGCAGGCTGGCTGATGCGGAGCGCCTCCGCCGCTTTGGTTACACTTCCTAAGGCAGCCGTTTTGTAAAATAGCTTAAGTGCGTGCAGATTCATGGACATACCCCTTTAAATCATAAGTATAATTTATGAAATAACAACAAAGATATATTAGTTTTATGATTTGCTACCGTCTATTCTAAGGGTAATCCCAGCTTAAGAAAAGGGTGGTGCATCAAAACATGAAGTATCAATGTATGAATTGTGACAGGACGTATGGCGCGGAGGCGGTACTCAATCCTTACTTATGCGGCTGCGGAGGGGTGTTGGATATTGTTCATGATTTTCGGTCGGTGGATACGGAGAAGCTGAAGAGCTTGTTCGACCTCCGACTATCGGACCGGGTATCCCCTTTTGCAAGCGGAGTGTGGCGGTATAAGGAGCTGATCCATCCCGAGCTGCCTGATACATGGATTACTACTCGCTTGGAAGGGAATACGGGGCTCTACGAAGCGGGTCCGCGGATAAGCGATTATGCCGGCTTGCGGAGCGTATGGTTCAAAGCGCAGAGCGAGAACCCGAGCGGCTCCTTCAAGGATCTCGGCATGACAGTGGCGGTATCCCATGGCCGCTGGAAGGGCTACCGTACGTTTACCTGCACTTCCACGGGCAATACGGCCTCTTCCCTTGCCATGTATGCCGCGCGGGGAGGCTGCAGGTCCTATGTCCTGCTGCCTAACCGCCATGTTGCCGCCGAGAAGGCGCTGCAAACACTGGCCTATGGAGCGGAAATCATTACGTTTGACGGAACCTATGACGACGGGATCCGGTTCAGTGAAAGGCATAGCGAGGAGCTGGGGCTCTATGTGTGCAATTCCATTAATCCGTACCGGATCGAAGGGCAGAAGGGGATGCTCATCGAGCTGGCCCATTCGCTAGAGTGGCAGCTGCCGGATTGGATCGTCGTCCCCGGAGGAGCGCTCAGTAACGCAACGGCCATAGGCAAAGCCATTCATGAGCTGTATGAGCTGGGCTTCATTCACCGGAAGCCGCGTGTCGCGATCGTCCAGGCGGAGGGGGCAAGTCCTTTTACCCGGATGCTGACGGCACAGCGAAAGGAGCTCATTCCGGAGCCGAAGCCCTTCACCAAGGCGTCGGCCTTAAATATCGGCAATCCTCCCAGCTGGAGAAAGGCGCTTCGCTATGCCATAGACGGCTGCGACGGCGTTACGCTGTCTGTTTCCGATGAAGCTATTCTGCAGGCTAAACGGCTCATCGACCGCAGCGGACTTGGCTGTGAGCCGGCTTCCGCGGCAACACTGGCCGGTTTAAGGCAGCTGGTTCGGCAAGGGACGATTCACCGGGAAGAGACGGCGGTATGCATTCTTACAGGACATCTGCTGAAGGATACCGAATCCATTCGGGAGCTGCACCTCGGGGCGACGGATCTCGCCGCAAGCACCCCTTTGAGCGTCGAAGAGCTGACTCTGAGGATACAGCCCGGATTCGACACCGATTGCTAAGCTTGGTTGCTTTCCCGTCTTCATTTCTATACAATAGGGAAAAACGCACATGGGAGCTGTTACTAGGATGAACGTTAAAATTTCCCGCAACGCGGCGAAGGTCCTTCTGGCCGAGATTGAGAAGGAAGAAGACAAAAATTTGAAGCTTCGCGTCTATGTTACCCACAGCCACGGCGACCACGCGCATTATGGTCTTGCTATGGATACGCCTACGGAGAAGGACGTTGTCGTTTCTACCGATAAAGGCATCGATGTGATTCTGCAAAAGAACGAAGCGCTGCTGGACGGCGTTCGGATTGATTACTTCTATACTCCGCAGGAGGGCTTCGCCGTAACGAATCCGAGCAAAGGCAATCACGGCGACCATTAATTCGGCTTGTCCCTGCGTATAGAAAGGAAAGGTCCGTATGGCCAACGACATTCGGGTTTGCGACAAATGCAAGCACATGAGAATGAAAACCGCTGTTCCCAAGCTTCAGAAGCTTGCGCCGGATGCGGAGATTAAGATAGGCTGCAAATCCTACTGCGGTCCCTGCTCGCGGTTTGCTTTTATTTACGTAAACGGTCGCTACGTTACCGGAGCTACGGAAGACGAAGCGATTGAGAAGGCGAAGAAATACATCAAATGAAAAAGAGCCTGTGCAGGGCTCTTTTTTTGTTGTATAATGATCTCCAATTTACCAACCGTTGGTCAATAAAAGGAGAACGCACAAATTGCTTCCTAAAATAGACTCTGCACAAAAAACGGGTTTTGCCCGTTTCCTGCTCTTTCTGCACGCCTATCATCCGATTGTTCATACCTTGCTCGTCGGTACCATTCTGGCCCGCGCCGCCTCGTCCATGAGCATGCCCTTCCTGGCCATCTATTTGTCCCGAGATGGAATGAATCCGCTGCTCATCGGGGCGATCATCGGCGCGGGCTCTCTGGCGGGGACGGCGGCGGGGTTTATCGGAGGAGCTCTCTCTGACCGTCTCGGACGGAAGCTGATCATGATGATCGCCCTGATCGGCTGGGTCGTCATCTTCATGGGCTTCGCTGTAGCGAAATCGCCTGCAGCCTTTCTGCTGCTCAATATGCTCAACGGCGTTTGCCGTGCCTTCTACGAGCCGGTTTCCCAGGCGTTGATGGTGGATGTGACGACGAAGGAGAAGCGATTGAAGGTATTCTCGCTCCGATACCTTGCCATCAATGTCGGTGTTGCCGTAGGGCCGCTTCTCGGAGCGTATTTCGGTACGATGGAGGCGTGGCTGCCTTTCCTTATTACCGCCGGCATTTATTTGGCATATGCTATAGGTCTTTACTTGCTGCTGCAGCGATTCGGTATTCAAAAAATCGAAGGAGAACACAAAAGCCAAGTAACGGTTGCTTCAGCATGGCGCGTCATCACCGGAGACCGGGTATTCCGATTGTATATTATGGGCGGAATCATCGGAGCGATCAGCTATTCCCAGATGACAGTGACCTTATCACAATATGTGGAGCGAAGCGTAGCCGACGGAGCGACACTGTTCGCTTTGCTGATGAGTATTAACGCCATTACCGTAGTCGTGCTGCAGGTACCGGTATCAAGGTTCGGGGAGCGCTTCGGCCCGCTTGCAGCGATCGTGGCTGGAAATCTCATGTTTGCCCTAGGCAATATCGGGTACGCCTTTGCGGATTCGTGGCTGCTGTTCATGGTATCGATGTTCTTTTTTACGCTGGGGGAAATATGTAACTTTCCTGCATCGAATGCCCTAATCGACCGGCTGGCGCCGGAGGGAATGCGAGGGACTTACTTCGGGGCGCAGTCGTTCACAAGTCTGGGACACTTTATCGGGCCGATCATTGGGGGAGCTGTACTATCTCACTGGGGCGGATCTCCGTTATTCCTAGGATTGGCGATAGTAACAGTAGGCGGTTCTTACTTTTATTCCAGAGGGAATCAATTGTTTAATTCAGGACTAAAGACCTACGTGAATTCCAGAAATTGAGCACTATGGTTGATATATTCCGTGAGACCTATCTTTTATGCTAAGAAAGGATAACAAAAGACAAAATTCGATCGTTCTCGATATGGGCAAAGCAGACGAAAGTCTGTGACGCAAAGCTACAGGGGCTACTACGGAGAAGATGCGTTAAGCCAGCCAGCCGCCGAAGGAAAGATGATTCGCGTATAGATGCGGGCCTCCAGTCCTTGGGACGGAGGTTCTTTGTATGTGTGACAACCTATTCTAAAAGCAAAGAGGGACATAATGATGAAGCAGGAGTTTTGTACGAAGGTGGGCAGTGACGTCGTAGGCTTGTATTTGACGGGCGACGGACCGAGAATGGTGATCAACCGGGAGGAATACGAGCTGACGCGGCCCTGCTGGGACTTGGAGATGGTGATGGGACAGCGTCATCATGTCATTACCTTTTATTGGCGCGGTGAGGTTAAGCTTTCCGTGCGTTTTGATGCCAGTAATGATGTGCTGCTCAAACTGTTTGATTACTTAAGCTACCGGACGGAAAAGGTTCGGTACGCGTAGAAGTAAAAGTTTGTTCAAATGGATAAGCCTCCTGCATACATATTAGGTGATAAACTAGGGCTGTGAAGATTTCAGCCGGCCTAATAGGAGGAATTCCTGTGCAACCGACCGATTACGCGGCATCGGCTTCATTCGAGCATCGCTTTTGGCTGCAGATTGCGGGCGATCATGCCCGGTTCATTAAGGACGCGTTATCTCCGGATGAAGTACAGGAGATTCAGCGTGCCCGGTTTTACATTGCGAAGCTGGATGAGCTGCTGGAAAAATCCAGGACGGAGCTGGATGAAGCGCAGCTGCAGGAGCTTAGCCGGGAGAGCTATACTCGCGCTCAGGATCTAAGGAACTTCAAGCTCCATCTGCTGCGCAGACACCTTACGGGTAAGATTGGCCTTAAGCTGCCGCCGAGCTTTCTGAACCATATGGTCAATGAAGTGGAGGAGTATTTGCGTGTCCTCCGGTTCCTCGTTTCGGGTCAACCGGCTCCCATGTATAATGAAATCCACCACCATCTGGTATGGCTTCAGGATGCATTCGGGCATGCCGCTTCGATTGCCGGCGACCTTGATATGGCGGAGAAGCCGTTGATTGAAACCGCCCAGAGCTTCGAATCGCATTTCCGCGATTTTTACATGAAAGCGGTTGAGCTGGCAGGCTACATGCGCGCGAACATTTCGCAGTTTCCGGCACTGGCTCGCTTCAACAAGGAGATTGAGCTGGAGATGGTGCTCTTCAAGGGCTTCCTCCGGGAGCTGGAAGAGATGAGGCTGACCGGCGAGGTGCTGGGTGTATTGACACCGCTGATGGCGGATCATATGGCGCGCGAGGAATGCTATTATTTGACGAAGCTTTCGCTTACGGCCGGCACCAAAGCGCCGGAGTGCGACCCGGGCAAGCCGAGAACGGAAGGATAACAGATAAGGAAGACCGGATTTGAGCAGCGCAAATGCGAGCTCAAGGCGCCGGTCTTTTTTCCGTTGCCGATTCAACCCTTTTCCGAGCTGCGGTAGGTGCGGGGAGAGACACCGGTCTGCTTCTTGAATACTTTGCCGAAATGGGAGAAATTATCGAAGCCGACCTGCTCCGAGATATCGGTAATGCTGAGCTCGGATTGCTGAAGCAGACGCTGCGCCTCCTTGATTCGCTTGAGGTTCAAATAGTCCGTGAAGCTGAAGCCGGTAATTTCTTTAAATTTGCGGCTGATATGACTGATACTGACATAAAATTTCTCGGAAAGCAGAGGCAGGCTGATCGGTTCGGCGTAATTCGCATTAATATATTGAACGATTTCCGATATTTTTTCATGCATCGGCGAGACATGCTCCATTGGCGCCGTCTTGTTTTTTTGATGATAACGTGCGGCATGCAGCAAAAGCTCGGTAGAGGCAAGCTGAACTGCGAGCTCGTAGCCGGGAGCGGCAGCGTGGATTTCTTCGAGCACGGCCAGCAGCATCCCTTCCAGCTTTAAGCGCTCATGCAGGGGGAGACGAAGCAGCGGTGCATCAGCCATAAAGGGAGAGCGCAGCAGCTCGGCAAGCTCCGGAGGATGCTGCTCGAAGAAGGACTCCCAGTAATAAATTAAGATTCGATCATGCTCGGGTATGCCGACATCCGAGGTTTTATGAACTTCTCCGGAGCGAATGAAGATAAGGTCTCCCGCTTCGACCGAGTAAGACCGGTCTTTAATAAAGTAGCTCCTCCGCCCGGAAAATAAGTAATAGAGCTCATACTGCGAATGGATGTGGTTAATGGCCATGGTGTAGTGTCCCTTGCGGCGATCGAATTCGACCCCGATCCTCTTGTCCGGCGTTGTGCAACGGAGTTGGTTTGGAAATTGCATCGGCTCATAACGCTCCTTTCCTAGGAACAGTATAACAAAATTTGCGGCATTTGACGCGAAAAGGTTTCATTTGCGGCGAATGTTTTATTTATTTGCGCTATGATTTGATTCAGAGATGGGTTAATCACGAAAGGAGAGAATGAATATGGCAGCAAAAAAGAAATATGTTCAAGTAGGTGTCGGAGGGCGAGCCGAGTTCTTCTACAAGGCGATTGCAACCGATTACAAGGAAACGTCGGAGCTTCTCGCCGTTTGCGATATTAACCAGACCCGCATGAATTACGCCAACAAGCTCCTTACTGAAAAATACGGATACAACCCTGTAAGAACCTACAAAGCCGATCAATTCGATCAAATGATCGAGATTGAAAAACCGGATGCCGTAATTGTTACCAGTGTGGACCGGACTCATCACACTTACATTATTCGTGCTTTGGAGCTCGGCTGCGATGTCATTACAGAGAAGCCGATGACCGTTGACGAGAAGAAATGCCAGGAAATTCTTGATGCGGTGGAACGCACGGGCCGTCAGGTTCGCGTAACGTTTAACTACCGCTATGCGCCTCATCATACGAAGGCTCGTGAGCTGATCATGAACGGCGAGATCGGCAAGGTCACCTCGATCCATTTCGAATGGCTCCTGAATACGAAGCATGGCGCCGACTATTTCCGTCGTTGGCACCGTGATAAGCGCAACAGCGGCGGCCTGCTGGTGCACAAGTCGACCCATCACTTCGATCTGGTCAACTTCTGGATCGGCTCCCAGCCGGAGGAAGTGTTTGCCTATGGCGACCTGCTGTTCTACGGCAAGGAGAACGCGGAGCAGCGCGGAGAGACGAAATTTTACCAACGCGCTACCGGCAATCCGAATGCGGAAGGCGACCATTTCGCTTTGCACTTGGATAAGAACGAACACTTGAAGGCGCTATACCTTGACGCAGAGCACGAGGACGGCTACCAGAGAGACCAGAGCGTATTCGGTGACGGCATCAACATCGAGGATACTATGGGTGTGCTGGTACGTTACAAAAATAATGCGATCCTGACCTATTCCTTGAACGCCTACATGCCTTGGGAAGGCTATCGGATTGCTTTCAACGGTACCCGCGGCCGGATCGAAATGACCATCGTGGAGCAGTCTTATGTTAACTCCGGTGGCGATAAGGCGCTGGAAGGTGCGTTGAAAGGTAAAAAAATCGTTGTGCAGCCGATGTTCGGTGCTCCGTACGAGGTGCAGGTGGAGGAAGGAAAAGGCGGTCACGGCGGCGGCGACCCTGTGCTGCTGAATGACATCTTCGGTACCCCTGTAGAGGATAAATTCCGCCGTGCAGCGAATCATGTGGATGGCGCCCAGTCAATCTTGACCGGCATTGCGGCGAACCGTTCCATTCGAACAGGCCAAGCAGTAAAAGTGGATGATTTGGTAAAGTTTCACTAAAGTAAATTTAATGTCGAATGAAATCGAATAAAAATCCCGCGCCCCGATGCATTTCAAGCATTCGGGCGCTTTTTTTTCATCCGAGCCCCTATTGTACCGGGAATGTGCAGCGATTATAATGGAATGGTACATAAAACTAGTGCTGTGGAACTAAGGGGAGGAACCGCTGTGCGTTTGATTACTCGTTCCGATTTCGACGGATTGGTATGCGCGATGCTGTTTAAGAAGCTCGGTATGATTGATGAAATGAAGTTCGTTCATCCGAAGGATGTGCAGGATGGGCTGATTGAAGTAAATGAAAATGACATTCTGGCTAATGTTCCCTATGTTGCCGGCTGCGGCCTTTGGTTCGACCACCATTCCAGCGAGATCGAGCGCAACGCGGAGCAGGTCGGCGTGAAGGGCGAGGTACGCATAGCACCGAGTGCGGCCCGCGTAGTATACGATTATTACGGCGGCAAAGAACGGTTCGGCGATATCGACGATATCATGGAAGGCGTGGACAAGGCCGATGCGGCGCAATTTTCCGCCGACGATATTTTGAACCCGAAGCGATGGGATCTGCTGTCTTTCATCATGGATGCACGTACGGGCTTGGGACGTTATCGTGATTACCGGATCAGCAACTATCAGCTGATGGAGGATTTAGTGGATCACTGCGCAACCATGACGATCGAAGAGATTCTGGAGCTTCCGGATGTGAAGGAACGCGTCAACCGTTACTTCGAGCTGGATAAGGAATATAAAGCGATGCTGCAGCAATATACGCGAACGGACGGCAATGTCATCATTACGGACCTGCGCGGGGTGGAGACGATTTATCCGGGGAACCGCTTCATGGTGTATGCGCTCTATCCGGAGCAGAACATCTCCATCTGGGCGATCGACGGAAAGGGCAAGCAGAATGCCGTGTTTGCCTGCGGCCACAGCATCATTAACCGCGGAAGCAGGACGGATATCGGCACCCTGATGCTTCAGAACGGCGGCGGCGGCCACAAAGCGGCGGGAACCTGCCAGGTGCCGTATGAGCAGGCGGATGCCGTGCTTGAGCAGCTGATTGCAACGATGAAAGCGAACGGGTAAGCAGCTTGCGGGAACCTTGGCTTAGCGCCTCTTGATGAGGGGCTGAGCTGAGGTTTTTTGTTTTCTATACCGCAATGCCTTCTATTTCACCGGATTGGGGTTCCCTTATTCGGTGTATAAACTAACATTGAACTGATGGAAGCGATCGGTTATTGTAGAATTAGATTTGGAAAAGAGCGGGAGGCGTTGCATTTGGCAATCTTGATCACCGGGGGAGCAGGCTATATCGGAAGCCATACGTGTGTTGAGCTGCTGGAAGCGGGTTATGACATCATCGTAGCTGATAATTTCATAAATAGCAAAATGGAAGCTATGCACCGGGTTCGTGAAATTACGGGTAAGGATTTTCCGGTTTATAACGTGGATTTGCTCCATCGGGAAGGTGTGGAAAAGGTTTTTGCGGAAAATGGGATTGAAGCCGTCATCCATTTTGCCGGACTTAAGGCAGTAGGCGAGTCGGTCCGGCAGCCGTTACGTTATTACCATAACAATATTACCGGTACACTGATCCTTGCGGAGACGATGGCTGCGAGCGGGGTGAAGAAGCTGGTATTCAGCTCATCCGCGACGGTCTACGGGATGCCGGAGCGAGTACCGATTGCGGAGGATTTCCCGCTAGGGGCAACGAATCCGTATGGCCGGACGAAGCTGATGATCGAAGAGATCCTAAGGGACCTCTATGTGTCCGATCCGGAATGGAGCATTTCTCTGCTGCGTTATTTTAATCCGATCGGCGCCCATCGTTCCGGTCTGATTGGGGAGGATCCGAACGGTATTCCGAACAACCTGATGCCATATATTACGCAAGTGGCTATCGGAAAGCTGGAGAAGCTTGGTGTCTTCGGCAACGATTATCCGACGGTGGACGGCACGGGCGTAAGAGACTACATCCATGTGGTTGATCTCGCTATCGGGCATGTAAGGGCTGTGGAGAAGGTCTTGGGCGGCAGGGGAGTGAATGCTTATAACCTGGGAACCGGCCGAGGATATAGCGTTCTTGAGATGGTAAAAGCGTTCGAAAAGGCGTCCGGCCGTAAGGTGCCTTACGCTATAGGTCCAAGAAGACCCGGTGACATTGCCGTATGTTATGCCGATCCGGTGAAGGCGAAGGAAGAGCTCGGATGGACGGCAACGCGAGGGATCGAGGAGATGTGCGTGGACTCGTGGCGCTGGCAGTCCCGGAATCCGAAGGGCTACGAATAGGGAACAACCCGCAAAGCCTTAGGCTTGCGGGTTGTTTTTCTTCCAGGCGTTAAGACCGCCAGGAGCAAAATACTGATATAGGGCGCATTCAATTCGGCCGTTGAACAGCTTCCGCTTCTTGTCCGCTTTCCGCCCGACATAATGCTCGAGCTGCTTGCTGGGGCTAAGGATGAAGGCGGACCAGGTAGGCAGCTGCGTATAAAGATTACCGAATTGGCGCAGGGCTCGTTCCACTTCTTCCCGGTCGCCAAGACGCTCGCCGTAGGGAGGGTTCGTAATAATGCAGCCGTAATCGCCGCGCGGCTGAGCCTTGCCCACGGGAAGCACTCGCAGGTCGAGCTCCTTCGCGAGTCCGGCCGCCTTCGCAGCCGCTTCCGCTACCTCGATCGCCGATTTGTCGATGTCGGAGCCGATAATTTGCAGCGGAACATCGTCGCGCACGAGATCGAACGCTTCCTCGCGCGCCTGCTCCCACAGCTCCTCCGGCAGGATCGGCCATGCCTCGGAGGGGAACTTGCGCCGCAGCCCCGGCGCGAGGTTCCACGCGATCATCGCGGCCTCGATCGCAATCGTACCCGACCCGCAGAACGGGTCGTAGAGCGGGCGCTCGCCTTGCCAGCGGCTGAGCAGGATCATGGCCGCCGCCATCGTTTCCTTCAGCGGCGCTTCGGTCACAAGCTTGCGGTAGCCGCGCTTGTGCAGGCTCGGGCCCGTCGTGTCCAGCGTCAGCGTGGCCACGTCGTTCAATAGCGCTACTTCGATAACGTAACGGGCTCCGGTTTCCCGGAACCATTCCGTCCCGTAGCGCTCCTTCATCTTCTCCACAATCGCTTTCTTCGCGATGCCTTGGCAGGCAGGCACACTCGACAGCTGCGATTTGTGGGATCGGCCCTCGACGGGGAATTCCGCGTCTTCGGGGATCCAGTCGGGCCAATCCAGTGCTTTTGTCCCTTCGAACAGCTCATCGAAGGTGCGGGCCTCGAATTGCCCCATTTTGATCAAAATGCGGTCCGCTGTGCGGAGCCACAAATTGCAGCGGCAGATGGCCGCTAAATCCGCGGTAAAGGTAACGCGGCCGTTCTCGACCGTCATTTCTTCATAGCCTAAGTCCTTGATTTCACGTGCCACCACGGCTTCTAGGCCCATGGGGACGGTGGCAATTAATTGTATTGTAGACATGATCGGGTCACTCCAAAGGGTTGCAGGTTGAAGTCTGGCAGGAAAAGCCATACAATCATTTAGTATAGGACATCCGGCGATGGAACACAAACCGTCCGGAATCGGAAGCGACTTATGTAACCTGGGAGGTAACCGCAAATGGAGACATTATCGGCAGAGCAGTATGTGGAATCCTTGATCAAGGAAGACGAACAGCTGGAGCGAGTAAAAATGGATATTCGGGGGAAGGGCATGCCGGAAATTTCGGTAGCCGCCGGATACGGCACATTACTTACCCTGCTGGTCAAAATGACACGCTCCAATCAAGTATTGGAAATTGGAGCGCTTGGCGGGTATAGCGGCATTTGCTTAGCAAGAGGGCTTGGCAACGAAGGGAAACTTGTATCGCTCGAGCTGAAACAGGAGTACGCGGATGTGGCCTTTGCCAACTTGAAGGAAGCGGGTCACGGCCATCAGGTAGAGTACCGGGTAGGCGAAGCGCTGGACAGCTTGAAGCAGCTGGAAGCGGAAGGACGGCGCTTCGACCTGTTCTTCATTGATGCGGATAAAGGGAATTACCCGAACTACCTGGAGTGGGCCATTCGCTTAGCGAACCCGGGAGCGGTCGTCGTTGGCGATAACACACTGATGCGGGGCAAAACGACGAATCCGGCGGAGAAGGGGAATGCCGTTACCAAGATGCGGATCTTCAATGAGATGATCGCGCAGGATCCTCGGCTTGAGGGCGTGCTGCTCCCTGCGTATGACGGGCTGGCCATTGCCAGAGTACGCGGGTAGCTTGTAGGGACTCGGGGGGACTCTGCGAGTCTGAATGGAAACACCCTAAGCAGCCATAGATGTCTGTTTAGGGTGTTTGCTCATTTAACGGGCCAGCCGTTGATATTTACGATTTTCCCAGTGATGCTGGAAAGCTTTACAAAACCGATATCCCGGCTATCCGCGCTATTGGACCGGTTATCTCCGAGTACGAAGACAGTGCCGTTCGGAACGGTACTTTCACTGTAGTTTCTTGTATTAAAGGGTCGGCCTTTTTGCTTCGCGGCAGCAATGGCTTCCTGGAGATAGGGCTCCTCAAGCTGCTCTCCGTTCACATAAACCCTATCACCATCAATTTTGATTCTCTCACCGGGCAGGGCAATAATGCGTTTTACATAATCGCGCGAAGGTGTTGCGTGAAATACAATCAAATCTCCTCGTTCAAAATCATGGCTCTCATAATACGATGTATCAATGATAATCCGATCCTGAGCGAAAAGGGAGGGCTCCATGGAGGGGCCTTCCACAACGAACGGCTTCAGGTCCTGCGTATAAATTGAAACGGCTAATAATAGCGCATAAAACAGCTTCATGGTTTGCTCCCTCTCAATATGGTTCCTCTAGGAAGCCTTCCTCCATAATTCCGCCGGAGGGAGAGACTGACTCTCCAGTCCCGGCAGCGAGGCGGACGGTTCGGATTCCCCGCTATTGCTCCCTTGAATGACCTGACTCCTGGATTCCTTGACCTCGAGCTGACCGTAATAGATAAACATCAGCTCGGCACACAGCAGAATGAACAGTACCTTCTTCACATTGATTCTAAGCAAAAGCAAGCACCTCCGAACATATTCATTCCACTTGGATTCCGTTAGCATCCGCTCCGTCAAGCGTCTGAAGCGGGCTTCCTGCCGGCATGAAGCGAGCGTTGTGCCCAGACGGCATTGCACAGGAGCAGAACACATGTCACGACGAAAATTCCTTTAATGCCGATATAACCGCTGACCGCGCCGCCGAAAATCGGCCCTGCCATATTACCGAGGCTTAGCGCACTGGAGTTAAAGCTGTAGGAGCGGCTTTCCATCCCTGTGGGTGTATATTTACGGATGAGCGTTTGCACCGAGGGAAGCAAGCCGCCCATAAAGATGCCCTGCAGGAAGCGTGCGGCAAACAGCTGCCAGATGTTCGTGACCAATGCCTGAGGGATGAAAGCGATGGCTGCGCCTATAAGCGCAATGACCAGAATCCTCTGCTGGCCGATCCGATCCCCGAGCCTTCCTAAGAGAGGAGAGGCAATCATGTTGGAGAAGCCTGTAATTGAGCCGACAAGCCCGGAAAAGAACGCGAGATATTCACCCTTGCCGTGAAGCTCCTGAACGAATAGAGGGATCTGCGGCATCGAGCTGAGTAAGGCGAACTGAATCATAAACGTAACCGTGTAAAGCGAGGGCAGCTCCCGAATTTTAACGAGCTGGGAAAAGCCGGAAAAGATCGATTTGCTCTTGGTGACCGCTGCCTGAACGGCATCAAAATTTTCCTTTACCAGGAGCATGGTCAAGATAGAAGCTGCGCACAGCAATCCTCCGGTAATGTAAAAGATAGGACGGAAGCCGATCCATTCGGCCAGGAGTCCGCCGATGAGCGGTCCCAAAATGGTGCCGGCCACCCCTCCCGACTGAAGTGTCCCCATGGCGAAGCCCATGTTTTGCTTAGGCGTGTTGGTGGACATCAGCGCTACCGAAGCGGGGACGAAGCCGGAAACCAAGCCGTTCGTCATGCGGAGCAGCAGCAGGTGCAGAGGGGAAGCAGCGAGCCCCATAAGCATCATGACAAGAGCCATGCCGAAGCCGGAACGGAGCAGCATCATCTTGCGTCCATACCTGTCTGCCAGGCCGCCCCAAATCGGTTGAGCGATAAACGACGTAACAAAATTCCCGGCAAAAATAAATCCGGCCCAGATGGCCACCGTATGCGGATCCGTGATGCCCATTTCTTGAATGTACAGCGGGAGGAACGGAATGATCATCGTCATTCCCGCCATGGCCAGAAAGTTTCCGAACCAAAGGACGATTAAGTTAATTTTCCAGCGAGCCAAATCGGTTCTCCTCTTTCCTGTTGCAGGTCCAATATGTTTGGATTTGAACCAATGGTTAATTATTACATCCGAATGTTGCTTTCCCTATTGTACCATAAACAGGCCGCGATCGTACAATGCCAGCCAAGTTAAAATCGTACGCGGTACAGGACGATGTTCGCCATCGCCGGTAAGGGGCCGCGTGGAAACATATGGATTCCATCATCCTTTTCAGCCCTCCATTGCGGTCTGCTGCTCGTATCGAAACCGCTCCAGATTGGGAAGTCCCACTTGCTCGGCGATGGCTATGGCCTTGCTGACATCATAGGGTACCCGAACCATGGAGACTGCGAACGGCCCCGGCTCACGGCAATCACAGAGCCCTTCAAGGATCACATAGCTCGCCTGTGCGATGCCGTCATAAGGTGCACCGACGCTTCCGGTATTGAACAGCATCAAGCCTTGCTTGTCCTTCGATTTGAACGTACGATGGAACGAAACATGAATGTCCGCATACCCGACCACATCCGGTGTTACCCCATCCTCACCGGCAAAACCACCGGTTGCCTCCGTATTTTCGAACAGGGCGAGACGCTCCCACTTGTCGGCTTTCTTCAATACCCTATGATATACGCTCTTCGCTGAAGCATGGAACAGCCGAACCCTCTTGCCGCTAAGCCAAAGATCTGCACAAAAGGGAAGAGTGCGTAAATATTCCAGTCGTTCCTTTCCCAATCGGTCTTGCTGCCATAGGCCGGCCTCCTTATCCTGGGGCTCGTTAATCCCAAGGTCCCAATTGCCCTGAACCGTAAGCTCACAAAGCTCGCGAATCCGGTCCACGGCTTCTGCCGGCTGAGGGCCTTTGCCCACCAAATCACCCAAGCAAATCACTCGCTTAATTCGGTGACGGCGTATGTCCGCCGCCACCGCCTCCAAAGCGGGAAGATTGCCGTGAATATCCGCTATAATGGCTATTTTCACCATACGGGCAATCCTCCTACATTCATTATTCTATCCTCTCATTATGCCAGAACTTAGTAGATCTTGTGAATGACCTCTTCAAAATCCGGCTCTTCCATATGTACGTCCATGATCGTTCCGTGCTGCTCCAGCCTGCGTAGCACCTCCATCGCCTGCAGCTCGGATCGGTTACAGTGAACGGTAAGCTCCGTGCCCGAGTCCGATACGACCTGGAAACCGATCTGCAGGTCCGGGGGGATTTGCACCCTTGTTGTAAAGGTTACCTTCAGAATCGTAGGAAGGCCGATCCGCTCTCTCAGGTTATGGATCGTGCCGTCATAAGCGAGCCGGCCGTGATTGATCACCATCACTCGCTGACAGAGCTCTTCGATGTCATCCATATCGTGGGTGGTCAGCAGGACGGTTTTCCCGAATTCCCGGTTGACTGTTGAAAGTAACCGGCGAATGTTCTTCTTGGCTACCACATCGAGACCGATGGTAGGCTCATCGAGGAACAGCACCTCGGGATCGTGAAGCAGTGCAGCCGCCAGGTCCGCCCGCATTCGCTGTCCGAGGGAAAGCTTGCGCACCGGGGTATCGATAAATTCCTTAAGCCCGAGGAGCTCGCCGAGCTCCTCCAGACGTCTCTGTTTATCCTGCTTCTCCACCCGGTACATGGCTGCCAATATATCGAAGGAATCGCGGACGGGCAAATCCCACCACAGCTGGCTGCGCTGGCCGAATACGACGCCGAGTCTTCCCACGACATGTCTGCGTTCCCGATGCGGACTCCGGCCGCCGATCAGCACTTGGCCCGAGGAAGGATGCAAAATGCCCGTTAGCATCTTGATTGTCGTCGATTTGCCTGCGCCGTTCGGACCGATATAACCGACGAATTCACCTTTGCCGATGGTGAAGCTGATATCCTGCACCGCCGTTTTGTGGGCTAGGTTCCCGGATATATAGGCGCGGATGCGCGCCAGCCGGCTTTTATGGGCCGGGGGGATACGGAAGCTTTTATGTAAATGTTGGACTTGAATCATGGGAAAAGGAACGCTCCTCTCGGGGCCGGCTGACCGTCAGCTGCCCGTACTTTGGTATTTGGTCAAGCCGAGCTGCCAAAAACGGTACATGAGCAGCAGAAACACGAAAGCAAAAGCCGTCACCGCCGGCAGCACCCACCAGCCGTACATTCCCCTGACCACGTAAAGCGTCGGAATATAGTTGGCCATAGCGGTCGGAACGAGGGTGAGCAGGATCCCCTTGAGCCAACCGGGATACAGATCCAGCGGATATTGCACCGCGGTTCGCGCTGCATCCTCGGTTACATTTTGCAGCTCGCTGGTCCTTGTCATCCAGAAGCCAAACGTCACGGTACCCAGTCCGATGGCAAAAAGCAAAACGGCTCCGGTTGGAATGACCGCCAAAATCGTGAGCGGTATGGCCCACCAAGAGACTTGCCCGATCTCCAAGAGATGGCTGAGGGACAAGGTAAGGATGATGCCTCCCTGAATGAGCTCCCCGGGCATCAGCCGAAAGTTCTGCGTCATCAGCGTGAGCAAAATCGGCAAGGGGCGTATCAGCAGACCGTCAAGGTCGCCCGAAATCAAATATTTTTCCAGATGGTGTACGTCGTTGGCGAACATGCGGAACAGCATTTTGGAGAGCATGATGGTTGCGTATAAATAGCCGATCTCGTAGAGGCTCCAGCCGAGAATGCGGTCAAACTTCCATAGGACGAGGGAAATCAGCAGAAAATCCATGGCATTAACGATCGCCGCCAGCAGCGTAGAGAACCAGAAGTTGAACGTATATTGCATCCGGCTCCGGACGCTGGCGCGGATCAGCAGCAAATACATTTGGAAGTAGTTCATCCGCCCTGCACCTCCACTTGACGTCTCGCCCAAGCGGTTGCGAAGAGGCACAGCAAGGTGAAGCCGGCTCCCCATACAAGCCCGCCGAGCATGCTGGTCACGG
This sequence comes from Paenibacillus sp. GD4, assembly GCF_030846225.1. NCBI lineage: Bacteria > Bacillati > Bacillota > Bacilli > Caryophanales > Paenibacillaceae > Paenibacillus > Paenibacillus sp. GD4. The sequence goes on along the minus strand of NZ_JAVCYK010000001.1, from coordinate 1,023,093 downwards.
GCTCTAACCCGAGATAAATTTTACTTGGAATAAATTGCAGGTAAGGATAAGGAGTCCACCGGCTAACGACCTGCAGCCATCCCGGGAGCCATTCAATAGGGATGAGAAAGCCGGATAGGACGGTCGAAACCGAGTAATGCACCCAATACAGCCATTGTGATTCCGTGGTCCACAAGGACGTAATGCCGATCAAGTAGTTAATGCAGATGCTGATGTAAGCGGCGGATAGAATGGCTCCGATGAAGCCAAGCCAGGTGGAAGCGTCCGATGGAACCGGAAGAGAGAGGGTGAACAGATAAAGAAGGTAGATAGGCATGGTTTTGTAAAGCAGCTGGTAGGCGATCTGTCCCCATTCACGGCACATGAGCTGGTAGAACAGGTTGACCGGCCGAAGCAGCTCGATGGCGATTTGTCCTGTTCGGACGGAACGTTCGATGGCCAGGCCATGAGTGACGAAGATTGTGACCCACAGGAAGGCTTGATTAAGGGCAACGTAGTGAACGACGCTCCCGACGGTGTACCCCTCCATAGCCGAGGATTCTCCGATCCCCCTCCATATGGAGACGTAAATAAGCCCGAAGACCGCACTGGCCAAGGTGTTGATGGCATGAGAGGCGCGGTACTGCAGGTTGCGGGAATACGTCTTGCTTGCTAATACGGGAAAAAGCATAGACACCTCCGAGGAATGGTTTGCGTTTGCGCAGGTAACGGCTGCGCGAGTCGCAGTAAGCGGTTTCCTATCTTGGGGTATTCATGCGGTGAAATTGGCGAGAGGATTTCTATGATAGCAAAAATGGATTGATCTGGCAATTACTTTTTTTAATCAATTTTTAAGTTTGTCGACTCATGACCGGAATGGGCGAATTTGGTATAATGGGGTGCACGATGAGGTTGGAAGCAGCTTGTTATGCAAAGGGGTAGATTGCCATTTTATCACGATCGGAGAAGCAAAAGGAGCAGAAGGAAACAAAGTTCCGCAAGACGTTATGGATCAAGGCAAGCGTCATCGCCGTTCTTGCGGTGGGTGCCTTCGGATATTTGGTTTCCTCCCTCGATCCGCCGGGTCAGCAGGCGGAAGCGGAAGCGAAGAGCGGAGTCACGGCTGGGGGGAAGGCACCAGCAGCAGGTAACCCTTCAACGGTGAGCGAGAAGCCGATTTCGGATGTGCCATCCGTACCCAAGCCCCCGGAGAAGGTGAATTTGACGTTTGTCGGCGATATCCTTTTTGCCAGTAAGGTGGAGGATTTGCTCAAGACGAACGGGTATGCGTACCCTTACAAATACGTCAAATCGTATTTGGAAAAAGCCGATATTACAATAGCCAATCTGGAGTCGCCGATTACGGACAGGGGCAAGGCGGAAAGCAAGGAGTATGTATTCCGCTCACCGGTACAGGCGCTTCCCGAGCTCAAGAATGCCGGCGTCGATGTATTGAACCTGGCGAACAACCACATTATGGACTACGGGCAAGAGGGTCTATTGGATACATTCGATCATTTGGACACCCATCAGTTTCTAAGAATCGGTGCCGGACGTAATATCGACGAGGCCTTTACCCCCGCGATCGTTCAGCATCAGGGGATGAAAATCGCGTTCCTCGGATTCAGCCGCGTGATCCCGAGCACCAGCTGGTATGCGGGCAAAAATAAACCGGGCGTAGCGGAAAGCTACAGCACCAAAATGGCTTCCGAGGCCATCCGGAAGGCGAGAGCGGAGGCGGACCTGGTGGTTGTCATCGCTCATTGGGGTCAGGAGCGTAAGGATCGTCCGGTCAAGGAGCAGGTCGATTTGGCTCACGCCTATATCGACGAGGGTGCAGATCTCGTCGTGGCAAGTCACCCGCATGTATTACAGGGCTTTGAGCAGTATAAAGGCAAATGGATCGCTTACAGCTTGGGCAATTTTATTTTTACTACTAATGAGGTGCCGGCGACTTGGGAAAGCATGATTCTGGAGGCGTCTTGCACGAAGGAGAGAACGTGCGAGCTGCATATGATTCCGATCATGACCAAGTGGGCGCAGCCGATTCGGATGGTGGAGGATCTTGGGCTTAAGCTATTCGAGAGGCTGTCGCGGGTTTCGTACAACGCTAAGATCGACGAGCAAGGGAACATTCGGGTCGGGCCTGTGAACACGGGATTCCTGGCACCGGCCGTGGAGGCTGTGCCGCCGACGGTGAAGACGCCTCCGGCCAAGAGCCCGAGCAGCGGTGTGAAATCGACCGAGACGAAGCCTACGGAATCAAAGACGACCGATTCAAAGTCAACGACACCTAAGACGGAGGGGAAAAGCACGGCGCCGGCCCAGTCGACTTCCACGTCGAAGCCTGCAGCCACACCGCAGAAGGAACAGAGCAAGGCTACGGCTCCTGCCCAGCAGAAGCCCGCATCGGAATCGACTGGGGAAAGGTAAAGGAAGGATCGTCAGGAATGCTGTGATAGGCATTTCTGGCGATTTTTTGTTTTACTGTTGCTCGCCCTTTGATGGCCATATGTGATGGGTAAGGGAGGCAATGCTGCTATAGTGCTCAAATCTACGACTCAAGCGAGACTTGACCACGTGATTTGTGCGGAGAGGCATCTTTGAGAGAGCGCAATGGCTGAAAACGCGGCAAATGGCCCGGGAATGTTGTATTTACGCAGAAATCTATGTGCTTTGTTTCAGAGCCGAGAAAAAAGTTGTATATTCTCAGAAATTTGCTGTTGATACGCAGAGATTTCAAAAAAGGAGGTCGTTAGGCAGTTTCGTAATAAGTAATAATTATCACACAAATAAAAACATATAAATTTACATTATTACCAATATGAGTTATTGTATTATCCAATAAGACTCTTGGAGGGATGCATAATGATTGTGCATAAAGGGTTAGAAGGGATTGTTGCGGGGGAGTCGTCGATCAGTTTAGTGGATGGAGAGAAGGGGTGGCTGGTGTATCGAGGTCATTGGGCGAGGGAGCTGGCGCAAACGAACAGCTTCGAGGAGGTCGCGTTCCTGCTCTGGAAGGGGCGATTGCCGAATCCCGAGGAAGCCGTTCAATGGAAAGCGCAATGGAAGGAGCTGCGCGAGCTCCCGGCTTATTTAAGGCAGCTCATTGACGCGATCCCCTCCGACAGGCCGATGATGAGCGTCGTCCAATCGGCGGTGGCTGCCATCGGTTGCGCTCCGGAGTGGCCGCCGACGCTTGAACAGGCACTTACTCTCACAGCGATCGTTCCCACGATCATTGCTTATCGGTATAGGCAGCTGGCGGGTCTCAGCTGGACAGGACCGTCAGCGGAGCTCGATCACACGGCGAACTACTTGTACATGCTGCATGGGGCCCGGCGGCAGGACGACCATGTTCGGGCGCTGGATGCCTATCTTGTTCTGGCTATGGAGCATGGCTTTAACGCGTCTACCTTCGCGGGGAGGGTGATTGCCTCAACGGAAGCGGGCATGATCCCGGCAGCAAGCGGAGCGATCGGCGCGATGAAGGGCCCCCTTCACGGAGGAGCGCCTTCGGCCGTTATCGAGCTGCTTGAAGCGATAGGCAGCAAGGAGAGAGCCGAGGCGCAAATCCGCGGCATTCTGGAGCAAGGGGGCAAGCTTATGGGGTTCGGTCACCGCGTTTACAAAACGAGCGATCCTCGTGCCTTGGCGCTGCGCGAAGTAACCAAGCGAGTCGCCTCGGACGATTGTTGGTTTAAGCTTGCGCTATATGTCGAGGAAACGGCACTCCGTTTACTGGAGGAGTATAAGCCCGGACGCAGGCTGTGCACCAATGTCGAGTTCTACGCTGCTGCGATTATGAAAGCGATCGGGATGCCTGCGGAGCTGTTCACGCCGACATTCACAGCCAGCCGCATGGTAGGCTGGACGGCGCACATCCTGGAGCAGTCCGTAAATAACCGGATATACCGTCCTCAGTCAGCCTACACGGGGTCATTCCCGTCAAGCGGCTAAGATAAAGAAAGAGGTCTCTCCCTCCCGGAGGACCTCTTTTCATCCCTTATTTTTCCCCGCTGCGATAAATCGCCCTGACTTCACGGAACGATTGCTTCGGCTTGCGGTACTCGTTGACGAGACCCTTATTGTTAAAGCTTCGCGCTCTGTCGCGGAACGCGCTCTTGTAGCTCTTCAGATCCCCGCGTACATCGGCGAACTGCCATACATAGGTTCCCACAATGCGAGGGTCCTCACGGAAAATCCGCAGCGCCTCCGTGACGATATGCGCCTGATAATCTTCACTGAAGAGACGGGGCTCCCAGCCCGTGTCTCCGTAAATCCCAGCACCGCCGAACTCCGTCATCAGCACAGGACGATCTCCTGCGCCCAATGCTTCCGCACGCGCATGGAACTGCTCCAGCATATCCCGGAAGCCGGCCACCTCGCCCTCATACCAGCCGTGGTACTTATTGATACCAATGACATCGAACAGAGGCATCACGATATCTTTGAGAGGATGCATGGTCGCATAGGCTACCAGACGGGACGAATCTTTACTCCGAACGAGCTTCACCAGCTTCTCGGATATATCCAGCCCCTCCTCGCACGTGGTGTCAATTTCATTATGGACGGACCAGAACACGATGCACGGGTGATGGAAGTCCCTTTCGATCATTTCATCGACCATCGTATGGGCACGCTGCTGGAATAACGGGTCAACGGTCACTTCCTTCGGCATGAGAGCCCCCCACATCGGGATCTCGCTCCAGAAGACAAGTCCCTGCTCATCGAGCAGGTCGATCCAATATTTGCTTTGCGGATAATGCGAGCCGCGAACCGAGTTGCAGCCCATTTCCAAAATGATGTCGAGATCCTTGCGCATCAGCTTCGGAGGGAAGGCAAAGCCCCATTCCGGGTGCTCCTCGTGACGGTTAACCCCTTGCAAATAAACAGGCTCACCATTGATGCAGATCTGATGATCGCGAACCTCAATGCGGCGGAAGCCGATGCGATCATACAGATCGTCCCCAGGGATAGCGGCACCGATGAGGTACAGCTCCGAACGCCCGACATTCCATAGACGGACCTGGCTCCATTGCTGCTTCACGGACACGGCTACGGTTTGTCCCGCCGGCACGAGGACTTCCTCCTGATGGATGATTTCCCGGTCCGCCGTTAAGCTCAAAGGCACCTTCCGTTCCTCTTTGTCCAGGGAGCGAAGCTGAAGGCTGAAGCTTACCTCCGCATTGCTGCCCTCTAAGGTGTAGTCGACTCGCAGTTTATCGATGAACACCTTCTCCAGCATCTGAAGCTCCACTGGCCGGATGATACCTCCGTAATGAAACCAGTCGACGGGGTCGATCGGTATCGTTTGCTTCGTCAGCGTACTGTCTGTTCGCACGATCAGCTCATGCTTTCCGGCAGCGGCATTCTCTACGATAAAGTGAAACGGCGTATACCCCCCATAATGGTAGCCTAAATGCTCACCGTCGAGATACACATCCGCATGACCAAGAACGGCATGGAAAATCAGCTTCAAAGGCCCGGCTTCCGCCAGTTCGAGCTCCGTCCGGTACCAGGCCACACCTTCATACTCAAAGAAGCCCATTTCGTTATTCCAGCAGGAGGGAACCGTCACACGCAGCTGCGGGGACGGAAACTGTCGGAACCAGCCGTCCTGTATGCCGATATTGTTCGGGTCTGTAATGAAATCCCATGGACCGCTCAGCTCTTTGGTCGAGCGAATCACATGTTCGGGGAATGTACGTATCATAGGGGATGACCTCCAGGAAATATCGTTATATGAACCCTATGGTAGCACGGACCCCAAGAGAGCTGAATGGAAAAACCGAAAATCTTCTTGTATAAATCGCTTCTCCAATATTATAGTAGAAACAGACTGGAGCCTTATGAGGAGGCGCAACCGATGGCTTATGATCTCAATCGACTTACTTTGCACATCCAATGGGTGCTGGACAAGCCAACGCTGCCGGGCTGGATGGATACGCGCAACAATATCGGTGCCCATACCTTTTACTGGATTCATGAAGGGAAGGGCACCTTCACTACGGATCGCGATTATGAGGTGGAGGGAGGATACTTAGCCTACATGAAGCCTGGCCTGCGGATGTCGATGCGCTCGGATGAAGCGTTCCCATTGCAAATGACGATGGTCCTCTTCGATTGTGCGAGTGTGGGTTATGATGTCACGTGGACCGGGGTTGCTCCGCTGAAGGCGCTTGAGCTGCCCTTTCTACGGAAATTCGGGACGGAGCAAGCGAAACGAATCGGAGGCCAGTTTCGGCATATTGATAAATGCTGGGTACCCGGCGGGGCAGGCGGAGCCATGCGCTCCAAAGCCGCCTTGCTGGAGCTGCTCCACGATCTGCACACACAGCAGCACTCAGGTGAAGCCAAGCCGGATTCCGCGCAGCAGGCACTGGAGCTCGTTAAGGAACAGCTCGAGACAGGCTACCGTACGGACATCAAAATCGAAGAGCTGGCGAAGCAATACGGCATTTCAGTTTCCTACCTCCGCAAAAGGTTTCAGCTGTCGTTAGGCATGAGTCCGAAAGCGTATCACAATCATATTCGCAATGAGCATGCCTGCCGCTACCTCATGTACTCCGATTTGCCGATTAAGGAAATCGCTCAGATCTGCGGTTATTTGGAGGAATATCATTTCAGCAAATCATTCAAGAAAATGAACGGACTATCCCCGACGGGTTACCGGGCCCGCTATCGGCCGCATCCTCGTTGAGATTTTAAACAGGATGGCGTATAATCGGGGCGAACCTATTACTCGGAAAAGGAACGTGCTTCCCATGTATGAATCGATTCGCAACATTTACTGCGTGGGGCGGAATTACGGCCTCCATGCGGCGGAGCTCGGCAACGACATCCCGGAGGAGCCGATGATCTTCACTAAGCCGACTCATGCTCTGACACCGATGAACGGCAGTGTGATTGAGCTTCCCGGAGATCGTGGAGAAGTGCATTATGAAGCGGAGCTGGTGCTGCATATTGGGCGGAAGTATGAGCAGGGGCTGACGGTAGATCAATTGGTCGATCGCATGGCGCTCGGGATTGATTTTACGCTAAGAGACGTACAGACCATCATTAAGAAAAAGGGGACGCCGTGGCTCCCGGCTAAAGGCTTCCTGAGATCGGCTCCGATCAGCGAGCTTCGCCCGTTTCCCGGCTTCGAGAAAGTGAAGCAGGTTCCGTACACCATGCAGAAGAACGGAATCGAGGTACAGCGCGCCGATCTGAACGATATGATTTTCAACCTGCAGGTGATTGTGGACTATATTGCCCTTCATTACGGCTTGGGAGCAGGCGATATCATTTATACCGGTACGCCGGCCGGCGTAGCGGCCGTGAAGTCGGGCGACCGGCTGGAGCTGTTCTGGGGTGAGGAATCGTTCGGAGAGATGACCGTCAAGCTTATATAACCACCTCAAAGAAAGACCGTCGGACTCACCTTTCACAGCGAGTAAGACGGTCTTTTGCTTTGCGTATTATTTTTCCGCTTCCAGCGCAAGGTCGGAATATTCATCACGAATCTTGAGAATCTTCGGCAGCTGCTCCATGAACACATCGACGACCTTCGGGTCGAAATGCTGCCCGCGTTCTTCCTTAAACAGATTCAGAATGCGGTCAAGCTCCCAGGCGGCTTTGTAGACCCGTTCACTGCCGAGTGCGTCGAAGACGTCCGCAATGGCGGTAATTCGCCCGTAGATGTGAATCTCATTACCCTTTAAGCCGCACGGATAGCCGCGTCCGTTCCACTTCTCGTGGTGCTGATAAGCGACAATAGCTGCCGTTTTAAGAATATGACGCTTGGAATTCTTGAGCAGGTTGTAGCCGATCGTGGTGTGCGACTTCATGATGTCGAACTCTTCGTCGGTAAGCTTGCCCGGCTTCTTGAGCACAGAGTCCGGGATCGCCACTTTCCCGATGTCATGCATGGGAGATGCCATCTTCAGCAGGTCGGCCTCCTCCTGATTCATTCCGAGCCCAAGCGCGAGAATATAGGAATACTCGGCCACGCGTTTGACATGGTTGCCCGTTTCCTTGGAACGGCTTTCGCCGATTTCCCCCATTGTAAAGATGATTTCCTTCTGTGTTTCTTCAATCTCGTTGGTGAGCAGCGCAGACTCCAGGGATTTCCCTGCGTAGGAGGCTGCCAAGGCTAAGTGCTCCAAATCGCGCTGGCTGAATTCCGCGCTTTCCGTCAGCTTGTTGACGGCTTGATAGGCTCCCATAATCTCTCCTTCGTTGTTGCGGAAGGGGATGACCATCAGTGCCTTTGTGCGGTAGCCGGTCTTCTTATCCGTAGCGAGAGCGCCGCTTTCAAGCACATCGCGGAATTCTTCGTTCGTGTAAGCATCATCAATAAAAATCGGCTCGCCCGTCGTGACGGCATGGCCGACCAGGCCGGCTGTGCTGGGGATTCTAAGCTGAGGCACCCCGTGCGCGACAGTAGAGAAGAGCTCGTTCTTATTGCGGTCGAGAAGCCAAACCGTGCAGCGGTCGGAAACGACCATCTCCCGTCCCATATCCGCCATGAGCATCAATAAGTTTTCCAGCTTCCGTTCGTTGGCGATCTTCGCCGTATAATCGAAAATGACACGAAGCATTTCTTGCGAGTCCAGATCCTTCTTGACTCTTGTCCGTACTAGTTCATAAGCCTCATGCACTCGGAACCACTCCCCGATATCACATTTTTCCATATGAACAAATCATATTATAATGTTTGTAGTCCTGTAAACCATCCGTTTGCTTAAAATAAGTGTTTTATCACACAAAATTCGACGAAATTTGCCGATGGGAAGGGGATGTAGCCGTGTTGGATATCGTGGTCGGCTTGCTTTGCAGCGGATTGATTGCAGGGGCCGCTTATTTAAAAAAATCATTGTCCGCTTCGGGGTTTGCCGCCGCTGTTGCGGTAGGCACGTTGTTGTACGCCTTCGGCAGTCTGGCATGGTTCGGAACACTGATTTTTTTCTTCATCACCTCCAGTGTGCTTTCCAAATGGAAGCATGCTAGAAAGGCTGCTGCGGAAAGCGGCTATGCTAAGTCAGGCCGACGGGATGCAGGCCAGGTACTCGCTAACGGCGGCATCGGCGTACTGCTGTGCCTTGGGTATGCCATGTGGCCTCATCCAGGGTGGTGGGCGGCTTTCATCGGCGTGATGGCAACTGTAACGGCGGATACATGGGCAACGGAGGTCGGAGGCTTGAGCTCAGCACCGCCGAGGTCTATCATTAGCCTGAAGAAGGTGGAGCCGGGCACCTCGGGCGGAGTGACGCTGTTAGGGCTTTTGGCTTCGGCGGCAGGGGGGCTGTGTATCGGGGCGGTCGCATGGCTGCTGATCGCGGTGAACCCGGCACAGCCGGCAGCCGGCGTGCCTGTTGATGGTGCGGCTGCAACGCTCATGCTGATCGGGCTGGCGGGCGGGCTGGCCGGCTCGCTGGCCGATTCCTGGCTGGGGGCGGTGTGCCAAGTGATGTACCGATGCCAGGTCTGCGGCAAGGACATAGAGAAGAACCGCCACTGCAGTGCAGCGGCGGTTCGAACCCGCGGGTTTGCCTGGATGACGAACGATGCGGTGAATGCGATCAGCTCCGTAACCGGAGGGATAGTCGCCATCGCTTTGTACGAATCCCTAGGCAGCCTGCTGTAACCGTAAGTCTACTCGTCGTATTTGCGCGAGTAGGCTTTTTTGGTCACGTATAAAGTTGCCCATGAAACGAGCACACACACAATGATCGCTACGACAATGATGAAAGTAACCATGAGAATGCCTCCAGATCGGGTAATCGTTCTTCCGTCATTGTACCCGATGCATAGGCAAAAACCAAGTCCGTTACGGCAGCGTGATTTCGCCTATCTCCTTCAGCGTAGTTAAGTCATTGGCTTTCAGCAGACTTTGAGAAGAACTGTAGAGTGTGTCGCCGATATAGAGCAAACGTTCGATATTGCGATTGCTCGGGTACCAATGGTTGCCCGCTTTCAGCAGCTGATCTTCGGTAAGGTGGGTGACTTTGCCGCGCAGCTCGAAGCCGTGCTCCGGATCCAGGCGGTATACATAGGCGCCTTGGAACGCAAATTGCCCATAGGAGCCCGCCTGGCCCTTATCCGGTGCCTCATATACCGTCACTGGGAACGCCAGTAGCTGCTTCTCCTTGGAAAAGAGCAGCGCCTTATGGTTCTGGAGCAGCTCCGAGTAGGTGCCGCGCACCCCGATAACTTCCTTGTGGAGCTCCTTAGGATTCGCGACGTCGGATACGTCGAAGATAGCCAGCTTCATCCCCTGCACCAGTGCCGTTGTCTGTGCCGTATCGCTGCGGCCCTTCACTGGAACTTCTTCCACGTCCTTACCGAAGCCGATGACATGATTCTCATCATACGGATGGAGGTACTCGCTGAAGCCGGGAATTTTCAGCTTGCCGAGCACGGACGGCGACGCAGGATTCTTAAGATCAATGACAAATAGCGGATCGACTTGCTTGAAGGTAACCATATAAGCGCGGTCCCCGGCATATCGGACGGAGTAGATTTTCTCTCCCGGCGCAAGGTCCTCCAGCTTGCCCACGGTGTTCATCGCTTCATCAAGGACATACACGTTGTTCTTCGAGGTGTTTTCGTCGGTTCGCCACATATCCCCTTTGGTCGTTGCGATCCGGAAGTACCCGTCATGCTCATCCATAGAGAACTGGTTCAGCACTTGTCCGGGCACCTTGCCGCGACCTTCATAACGTGTTGCTCCATCCGTTAGCCCGAACTTGTAGATGACGCTGTTCATTTCCCGCATCGGGGCGAGGAGCTTGCCTGACGCCTCCGGCTTCCGGTCGATTGCGATAGGCTCCGCTTCGCTCACGGTAACATACAGGTGCTTCTCGGATGCATATACATTATGCCCAGAGCCGAGGTAGCTTGCCACCGTCATTTTCTGAGACGGCTGATCAAGATGGATGCCGCCGACGAGCAGGTAGTTCGGCTCTACGGATTTCGGAAAGTAACGAATATCCTCAAAGCCGATTTTGATAAAATCATCCCCAGCGGCGGAGTCGCGGTAGGAGGGGGTGGATAAGGCTTGCTCCTTCTCCGCCTTCGTAATGGCGGAGAATGCCGCATAATAATTGTAAAAGGACTGATTCGTGATCAAGTACAGAGAGGAACCGATTTTGCGGGAGGTAACATAATAGCCTTCCATCTCCGTTTCACGTACCGGCTTTAGACTTGTGCGGTCGCCCAGCTCATAGACGATCGCCTTTGTCGTGGATAATACGGGTCTCACCATGATGTCCGGAACAATCCGAATTTTTTCAATGGCTTGAGCCTTTTCCGTCGATTGGATAACGGAAGCGGGCTCGACCGCTGCATCGCTTACTACAGCGGGAGTCGATGCGCCCCCGGAAGCGGCTGGCTGAGCGATCGTTTTCTGATAATGGGTATTGCCGATCACGACCAAATGCCGGTCATCCACATAAATCTCACGAGGCTGAAACTGCGGGTCCGAGAATTCCACCGTGCTCAAAACCTTCATGCTTTCCGCAGGATACGCTTGTGTGACGATAATTCGACTGCGATTTACCTGATAAATGTAAGTACCGTCCGTTTTGATGACATCGGCTTCATCGACGCCTTGCACTTGAACATTGGTAGCGGAATAGCCGGCTGTGGATTTCTCGTTGACGGAGACGGAGTCCGATACAGCTCCTGCGGCAGCCTGCGGAGCCGTGGCGGCCGATTTCGATGTCTCCGCAGCAACCGGCATTCGGATGGCCGGGGCAGCATAGCCCATACCTCCGCCATTCTGACGCGCTTCCTCCAGAAGCTCCTCCATTCGCTCTATCGAGCCAACGGTAGGTAAGCTTTTGTCCGCGTCAACGACGGCAACACTTTGATTCAAGCCGTCCCAATACACATTAAAATCAAATGATTCGCTGAAAAAGCGCAGGGGAACCAGCAGCTTCCCGCCCTCCGCCTGAATGGGCGCTTCCTCCAGCAGGACTTGAGTGCCCTGTCTTGTTGCCGTTGCGCTCCCGGCGGTCAGCTGAATGCTGCGATCTCCTTTCACAGCGGTCGCCGTATGCGTGTCTTCCTTCCACTCTACCGTTACCCCGAGCGCATCGGATAAGTCACGCAGCGGCACCATGAGAGTGCTTCCGACAAGCCGAGGCTTGGCGCTGAACTCTACAGGGCTTCCGTTCAGGCTCAATCGAACGCTTGAACCCGTTTCGGCTTCGATGGGCGAGGCCGGTGCACCTGAGGTCAGCAGGGCGAGTGCCAGGCACGCCGTAAGCATGGTTCGTTTTCTCACAAAAAAATCCCTCCCCTAGTTTGAGCTATTCACTTCCCAAAACGGAAACCACTGGGAAAATGTTTCATGCTCCACTGTGCTTGACCTAAAATTTATTGGAGCGGGAGGGGATCTAGTTTTCGTTATTCCGTACTAGTAACATGTTCCGGGCTAGGCGGAGTGACTTCCTTCTCCTGAAGCTGCTTTTCCAGCACTCGTATGCGACGCTGCAGCTTATACTGCCGAATAAGTCCGATAAAGCCGAAGATGATCCCGCCAAGCAGGGTAGAACCGAGGATAACTAAAATAAGCGGGATATAGGCTTCGGTGAACAAAAAGTTAACGCGAACGCTTTCCACATTAATTACGGCGAACATGGCCGTTATGATGGCAAAAAGAAATGCACAAACCAACACCACTTGTGCTTTCATGACATTCCCCCCTCTCTAATTGGAAAAAAAGGCTGAAGCCCGTGACCCGGACTCAGCCTGGTTATTCTACAGCACTTAAGGTGATTAGATCACCTTAAGTGGGCTTGCATAATGATCTCTTCCAAGCTATAACGTTAAAAAATCACCTTACAGCGCCAAAATGAACGATTCTTGAGGGAAAAAAGGGTTGTAAAGCTATAATCACCTTATATGCCATCAAGCTCGGAAGCTGCGGGCTCTAAGGCTAAATAATCACTTTACAGATAACCGCCGGCTCCGCAAGGTAAGGGAAGCGGTAAGCTTTTACTTCGCCAGCTTTTCCATCTCCACCAGAAGCTCCTTGAACACATCCATAGCCTGTTTGATCGGCTCCGGAGAGGACATATCCACACCGGCCTTCTTCAGGATATTGATGGAGTAGTCGCTTCCGCCGCTCTTCAGGAAGCCCAAATAACGGTCTACGGCCGGCTGGCCCTCCTCCAGAATTTGCTTCGCAAAGCTCGTCGCTGCGGAGAAGCCCGTTGCGTATTTGTACACGTAGAAGCTGTTGTAGAAGTGCGGAATGCGCGCCCATTCCATCTCGATGTCCTGGTCTACCGCCATGTCCTTGCCGTAGTATTTCAGGTTCAAATCGTAGTACACCTGGCTCAGCAGCTGCGGAGTCAATGACTCGCCCTGCTCCGCTTTTTCATGGATGATCATTTCAAATTCGGCGAACATCGTTTGACGGAATACCGTTGTACGGAACTGGTCCATGTAATAGGTGAGCAGGTACATTTTTTCCTTCGGATCGGTTGACTTCTTCAGCATATAATCCATAAGCAGCGCTTCATTCAGCGTCGATGCCACTTCTGCCAGGAAAATCGTATATTGCGCATAACGGTAAGGCTGATTCGTGTCGGAATAGTAGGAATGGAGCGCATGGCCCATTTCGTGCGTCAGCGTGAACATGCTGTTCAGGTTGTCCTTATGGTTGAGCAGCACGTAAGGATGCGTACCGTATGCACCCCAGCTGTAGGCACCGTTGCGCTTACCTTCATTCTCATAGACATCGATCCAGTGATTCTTGAAGCCCTCCTGAAGCACCTTGAGATAATCTTCGCCAAGAGGCTGCAGACTGTCCTTCACGGTTTCCTTCGCTTGATCGAAGCTGATCTCCATATCGTACTCTTCCACGAGCGGAGCGAACAGATCGTACATATGCAGCTTGTCGACCTTGAGCAGCTTGCGGCGGAGCTCCATATACCGGTGCATAAGCGGCAGAGACTCATGGATCGTATCGATCAGATTCGTGTACACTTCCTTCTTGATGTTGTCGCCGAACAGTGACATCTCAAGCACGGAAGGATACTTGCGCGCTTTGGCGTAGAATACGTTCTTGGTTACATTCGCCGCGAGCGTAGCGGCGATAGTGTTCTTCTGCTTGGCGTAGGTGGCGTACATCGCTTCAAAAGCATTTTTACGCACCTCGCGATTTCGGCTTTCCAGGAACTGTATGTAGCGGCCGTGTGTCAGCTCGACTTCTTCGCCTTTTTCATTTTTCACCTTCGGGAATTTCAGGTCCGCATTGTTCAGCATACCGAAGATCGTTCCTGGGGCTTGGGCCAGATTGCCGACCTGGGCGAGCAGCGCTTCTTCATTCTGGCTAAGCACGTGCTGCTTCTGGCGAATCAGCTCCTCCAGCGTTCTTTTGTAAAAAGCAAGCTCCGGATTCGCAACCAGCTTCTGAAGCTGCTCGTCGCTTAAGCTAAGAATTTCCGGGGAAATAAAGGAAGTGGCTTCGCCGACCTCCACACTCAATCTTTTCGATTTATCGGATAAGGCCTGGTAGGTAGGGTCCGCCATGTCTTCATGATGCTTCATATTGGCATACACGTAGAGCCGTTCGGTAGACAGGGAGATGCGGTCGTCGAGCTCGAACACCGTTTTAATAACCGCCGGGTCACTCAGCTTGCCTTGATACTGCGATACTTCCTTCAGCTCTTGCTTCACTTGCTCGTATTCCTTATCCCATGCCGCTTGATTCGCATACAAATCCTCGAGTCTCCAGCGGTTTTCTACAGGTACTTCGCTGCGTTTCAGCACTTGATTCATCGGAGCCCTCCTTGGTTTGATCGATGGTTTGGCCTGGCTGATCTCCGGCGAGGCCATAGTTGAGGCCAACGTGCCGGAAAGCAGCATGCCGGTCAGGACTAACGGTACCACACGCATGTTTCGCTCACGCTCCTCCGGTATTTTTCCTAGTTTTACCGGAGCGAGGCTTAAATATTAGTATATGAAAATCATAGCGTGAAGTCTAATTTGTCAATGCCTACATCGGGTTCGTAATAAAGCTGTAAATCATCAGAAAAAAGGACATGGAGATCATCACAAGCGCAAGCAAAGCCAAGGGCCGTTTCACCCCGGGAGGAAGCGTATCCTTCTTCCAAATTAAGATGAGGGAAAGAGAGAAGGAAATGATGATAAACGTGATGATGGAACCGGCGTTGCTCATAGGATCACCTCAAGGGCTTAATGGTTGTGGCAAACAAGTAATTACCAAAATTAGGACAGCCTCTACCTCTTCGCTTCCGCGACTCCGAATTCCTGCTTGGGGAAGGCTAAACTACGCAGATAGGAAAATTATGACGAACCTGAGGTGACACATGATGACGCAAATGACAATATCCCCTCCTGCCGCCGAGCCTGTGAACGCCGGGCAGCCCAAACCTTCCGAGCAGTATACGGTTGCGCAGTTTTTGTTAAGACAACTGCAGGCTTGGGATGTCAAAAGGATCTACGGAGTCATAGGCGATGCCAATTTAAGTGTACTGGATGAGCTTGGAAAACAGAACGACATTCGCTACATTCCATGTCGTCATGAAAGCGCAGCTGCCTTGATGGCTTCAGCAGAAGCGAAGCTGACCGGGAAGGTGGCCGTATGCATGGCCACCAGCGGTCCCGGCATAGCCAACCTGCTGAACGGATTAGCTGATGCTGCAAGTGATTATGCGCCCGTACTCGCCATTACCGGGCAGGTGAGCACGTCCCAAATCGGCACGCATGCCAAGCAGTATATCGATCAGCAAAAGCTGGCCGCCGCGATCGCTAAGCCCTCGGAGCTGGTAGGGCATCCCGATGCGCTGCCGGAGCTGCTGCAGCAAGCTATGACACAAGCATTATTAAACGGGCAGGTAACACATCTCTCCATCCCCAAGGATCTTTACGAACGGAAGGTACAGGGGGTAATCAAGCCGTATGAGGAGCATCTTCATCAGCCTCTCTATGCTCCCGGCGAGGAGGTAGAAAAGCTGGCTGTTCTTATCGCGCAGGCGGAGAAGCCAGTGCTGCTGATCGGCCGCGGTACTGCTTCGGTGAAGGCGTGGGTACGGCAGCTTGCCGAGAAGCTGTCAGCGGCTGTGGTGACTACTCTCCCGGCCAGACCGTTGTTTCCTAACGACCATGAGTTATACGCCGGGGGATTGGGGCAGGCAGGAAGTGAAGCGTCCTCGATCCTGCTCGCAGAAAGCGACTGTATTCTCATGCTGGGGGCCACCTGGTGGCCGGACGATTACGTGCCGACGAAGGCGAGAATCCTTCAGGTGGATAAGAATCGTGCTGCGTTAGGAGCGGGCCATCCCTTGACCAAGGGGGTTGTAGGGGATTTGGAGCAAATCGTTCCGCAGCTCCTGCAGGATGCCAGATTGTTTGCGGCATCGAGGGAGATTTGGAAAGCAAGAGTTGTCCAGGTGACGAATGAATGGAAGGCTCGGCTGGAGGAGGAATGCTCCGGAAACGCGGAACCGATAGCGCCGCAGCGGGTCATTCAGGCCATAGCCGCACAAGCTCCCGAGGAGGCGATTGTGGCCGTTGACACAGGGGAGCATACCTTGTGGTTCAATCGGATCTTCCAAACCAAGCCGGGGCAGGAGGTATTGCTCTCCGGACGCTGGCGGACGCTTGGCTTTGCCCTGCCGGCAGCGATTGCGGCGAAGCTAGCGGAGCCGCAGCGACCGGTCATTGCTATCGCAGGGGATGGGGGAGCCGTGCAAACGCTGCTGGAATTCCAGACCGCAGTCGAACAAGAGCTGCCTATTGTATTTGTTGTCATGAACAACAGCTCCTACGCAATGGAGAAGAACCGTATGGAGAAGGCCGGAATGAGCACTCTCGGCAGCGTCATCCGCAACCCGGACTTTGCTAAGATTGCGGAGGCCTGCGGCGGGATTGGAAGGAAGGCGATTCATATGCAGCAGCTCGAAGAGAGCCTGGCGATGGCGATGAAGTCCAGGCTTCCCGTGCTGATTGAGGTGGTAACCGCCTCGACACCGGTTCCGCATACGAAGATCTAAGGCACAAAAAGACCTTTACCAGTAATTAGGTAAAGGTCTTCTTGGCAATTAGCTTTCCATTTTGACGAGGACCAAACGACCTTTCTCGTCACGGCTGGCGCGGAAGCTGTCTTCCGGATGGATCTTCGCCTCATCCACAAGCTCTTGAGGAATGGTAAGCTGACCATGCTCATTAAGCGATACGAGCGAGCCGTTCATCTTCTTCCAGTAGCCTGCGGCCAGAATGCCTACAGTGACCAGAATAACGATCATCCATTTCAAAGCGGTGTGTTCAGCGAAATAATCCTTCACGAGCAAATCGCCAGTCAGCATTTTACCGGCAGTGAAGGCCAGTACGCCGGATCCGATATACACGATCCATGGATATTTCTCCACCCAGGCGATGAAGAGCGTGCTGCCCCATACCATAATCGGTACACTGATCAATAAGCCGATGATGACAAGCCAGAAGTCTCCATGAGCTGCGCCGGCGACCGCCATAACATTGTCGAAGCCCATGACCGCATCGGCAACGATGATGGTCTGGATCGCGGGCCATAGCTGGGGCTTGGCCTCAATATTGTGCTCCTTCTTGTCAACGAGAAGCTTGTAGGCGATCCAGATGAGCACCACGCCTCCGATGAGCAGCAGAGCCGGAAGCTTAAGGAGCCAGACTACAGCGAGGGTAGCGAGCGCCCGAATGACGATGGCGCCGACGGTACCCCATAGAATCGCGTTTCGCTGATGCTCTTTCGGGAGATTCCGCGCCGCCATTCCGATCACGATCGCGTTATCTCCGGCCAAGACGAGGTCGATTAAGATGATGCTGAGTAATGCAGTGAAAAATGCCGGTGAAAACCACTCCATGTACGACACACTCCTTCAGTTGATTTGTTGAACTACATAAAAATGACCTCTACCAATTATGGTAAAGGTCATTTAAACGCAGAAAAGACCTTTACCTAATAATGGCAAAGGTCTTGCTAACAACGTGGACGTTGCCAATAAAGCCGGAGTTTCCCTTGCGGGATTCCCGAATTGACGACTTTACTGTAACAGCTACTCCCCTTTGGAGGACATCTTATGTAATTGACATCATTGTACTGAGTAGACAGGCTCTTTGTCAACCCTTTTTTGAGCAGAAAGGACTAAACGCTGCGGAAAGCTTCCATGATCGCGTTATATTCGTCTTCATTACCTGTGAAGTCTTCCTTGCGAAACCGCTGCTCCGCCCAGTGCATCATAGCGGGTCTGCTCAGAAAGGTATGGCAATCCTCACCCCATTGATCCGAAATTTCTCTTAAAATGAGCTGCTTGCCGTTCTCTTCCACGGTGAGCATGTTCCATTTGTCTTTTTTGTAGATGACGTGTTTTTGAATGCCGTGTGCCACTGATTCATTACCCCTAACTTGTATAGTTATAGCTAATTTATCATGTCCGATGCCAGAAAAGCAAAATACTATGCGCCTGAAAAAATAATATTGCCACTTCTTCAAGCCATATGGTATGATCTACCAAAGCTTCAGCACGGACCGGAGGGTCTGTGGGAGCTTGAGCCAGGGTCATGTGATGACCATAGCTAGCTGAGAAGAGGAGAGATGAGACATGAGTCAAGTGAAGTATGAACAAATCGGTGTTGCCATGACATGCCGCTCCTATGAGGAGTATATCCGGATGTTTGCACTGAATTCGTCTGCAGTCAGCACGGGCCCCATTCTTGATGTGGCGGCCGGGGCTTCTTCGTTCGTCGCTGAGGCTTACGCCAATGGGACGGAGGCCGTAGCCGTCGATCCGCAGTACGGGAACGGCTTCGAGGAGATCATAGACCATGCCAGCCGTGAGATTGAAACCTCCACCGCCAAGCTGGACCGGCTGAAGGAGCATTTAGACTGGACGTTTTACGGCGATCTGACACGGCACAAGGCTATGCGAGAAGCATCCTTGCATCGTTTTGCCGAGGATTTCCGCAGCGGTAAGGAGCAGGGGAGATACGTGGCGGCCACGCTGCCCCAACTGCCCTTTGCATCCGATACCTTTGCCCTTGTGGTAAGCAGCCATTTTTTATTTTTGTATCATGAACAATTCGATTATGAATTCCATATATCGGCGATTCGCGAATTATACCGGGTTTGCCGTCCCGGAGGGCAAATTCGTATGTATCCGGTAATGACGCTCGGCTTCGAGCCTTATCCCTACATGGATCGTTTGCTGACAGATGTGAGAGCCTTTGGAGGAAAGCCGGTGATCGGTGCAACGGGGCTGCTGTTTATCCCCGCATCCGTCAATTATTTGCGTATTGACAAGGCCCATGAATAAAACGAAGCAAGTTGATTTATCCTTATAATGGTGATATACTTGACACATTCGCCCTTGATGGCGATACATCTAGGAGGTTGTTTTCATTGAAAGGTACAGTAAAATGGTTTAACGCAGAAAAAGGCTACGGATTCATTCAAGTAGAAGGCGGCGACGACGTATTCGTTCACTTCTCCGCAATCCAAGGCGACGGCTTCAAGACATTGGATGAAGGTCAAGCGGTTGAATTCGAAATCGTTGAAGGAAACCGTGGTCCTCAAGCGGCTAACGTTATCAAGTTATAAGATAGATGCTCCTCTATAGGAGCTCTTATATCATAGCACAGCCCAAAGAGCGGTTCCCTGGAGTTACCTCCGGGAGCCGCTTTTTTGTGTTGCTTTTGAACAGCACGCGGTTGCGATATGAAAAAAACCGGCTATCGCTATGACAGCAACAGCCGGGGTACTGTTATTTGTTCCTATTCGATAATGGTCAAAATGTCGTCGATCTCTTTGCGGGCCAATCGGGCCGGACGCTCCGCCGGATGTCCCAACGCAATGACCATGTTGATCTGACACTCCGGGCGAATATTCAGCAGCTCCCGCAGCTGCTCTTGCGCCAGCAGCACCGGTCCGGTCATCGGACAAGTAGCGAGGCCGCGGGCATGGGCCGCCAGCATCAGGTTCTGCGCGGCAAGGCAGCTGCTTTTGATGCCTTCCTCTTCCCACACGGCATCGGATACGAAGCCGATCGGGTCGAAGATCCGCTCACGGAACTTGGAGGCATAAGGAGTCGCCAAACAGACGATCAGCACAGGGGCTTGAGAGAAAGCGGTGGCATACGGACCGAACGATTTGACCAGCAGTCGTCCTTCCTTGGACAATCCCTTCTGCTCGGCCTCTTCGCCTTTTTTATGAAGCTGTTCCCAAGTCACGCGTTCGATCTCTTGAATCAGCTCGCGGTTCTTAACGGCAATGAACTCCCAGGTCTGAGAGTTCGTATCGCTCGGTGCATACCGTGCGCAATCGATAATTTCGCGTATATCCTCCAGCGAAACTTCCTGCTCCGTATATTTCCGGACACTGCGCCGGTCAAGTACGATGTTCTTGAATTCATCATAGTGAATAGTAGAAGTAGTAGTGCTGGTCATTCGTCTTCATCCCTTCAAAGGCTGTCATGATCGCATTAGTTTAGTACCAGGTGTTAAAAGTTACCCTTCATTATAAACGATATGTATGACAGCCCGCAACCTTTTAACACATCCAATCATACATCGAGAGGAGCGCGTGAACATTCGATCACTGAAGCACAACGGTTTCCCCCTCCTGCAGGCCGCTAAGAACTTCCGTTTTGTCCGGCGTTTCCAGCCCGATCTGGAGAATCCGCTTCTCCAGTCCTTGCGTGCCCTCAACCATGACGTAATATTGCTCCTTATCCCGTTGGATGGCCAGGGTAGGGATGACCAGGGTGCCTTGCTTCCGGTCCGTTTCGATGGTCGCTGTAAGGCTTAAGCCCGCAATCAGCTGCTCATGGGGTTCAAGCGAAATGACGACCTCAAACTGGGCTGCAGCTGCATTCGCGGCATCGGAATCGGAAGCGGTTTTGGCAAATTTGGACAGACGTTCCACCTTGCCTTGCAGCTTGACTCCCTTCAACGCCTCGACCTTGACCTGAACGGGCATGCCAACCTTTAGGCGGAACAGATCATATTCCCCAACCATGCAGAGCAGCTGAAGCTTAGTAATATCGACAATTTTACCGATACGTTCGTTTTCCTTGACGGATTGAGGCTCCTTCGTATCGTTAAACAGGAAGATACCCTCCTCCGGTGCAAGGAACTCAGCGGATTTCAGCTTTTCCGTTTTTTGCGATAGCTGCTTGTAGTTGTGTTCAAGGGTCAAGCGGCTAATGTCCTCCTGCATCCTGCGAGTCTCCGCTTGCGCGAACCGCTGCTTCGCTTCCGTTTCCCCGACAGAGGCAGCGGCAGCAGTGGAAGTCCCTCCCGTGCTGTCCTGAAACTCGGCAAGCCGGAGATCCATCTCTTGCTTCTTATTTCCCGCATGAAGCTGCGCGATTTCACTTTGCATAAGGGAATCGTCCAGACGGAACAGCACATCGCCTTTTTTCACCTGAGCGCCGTCGGTTACGGACCAGCTCTTCACGTCCGCGGTGAAGGGGGCATTCACATAGGTTTCCTTCTGATAGGAGGATTTCCCTTTGACCTCAACGGTGCTGACAATATCCTCCCGTTCCGCTTGAAATCGCAGGGCGTTCGCTGTCTGCAAGGAGCTCTGAGGCGGAGGACTTGAAGGGTGGCTTTGTATGTATAGGGTCGCCGTCACGCCGACAACCGTAATCACGGCTAAGGAGGTAATCCATGTTTTCTTTTTCATCGTTTCTCTCTCCCGGTTAGTCTCGTTTAATAGCGGTAAGCGCGTCGGTTTTGGACGCTTTGACGGCCGGATAAATGCCGGACAGCACTCCGGTCAATACGGCGAAGAACAGCCCTAACGGCAGGATCCAAGGACTGATGAACAAAAACTCCTGATCGGCTCCCGGCCGGGGAGGGGAAAAGTGCAGGACAACGATGTTGATCCCCCAGATGACCCAATAGGACAGGAGGATGCCGGAGAAGCCTCCAAGCAAGCCCAGCAAAGTGGATTCGATCATGAACATGTTACGAATTTGCCTCAGGTTCGCTCCCAGCACCTTCATAATGCCGATCTGGCGCCGTCTCTGGTAGGTCGACATGGTCATGGCTACTACGATGGAGATCGAAGCGACGAACAGAATGAACAGCCCTACGCCTCCGAACACAAGCCGAAGGATTACCAGCTCGCCGGCCATTCTCTCCTCCCGATGGATGTTCGTCTCCACCGAAAGGCGAAGCTTCTGAAGCAGCTGCTCGACCTCTCGTACATGCTTGCTGTCATCAATTTTCAGCTTGACCTCGTTGTAATCGCCGCCGGCCGCTGTGCTGCGGGGATTCTCGACAGCCTTGCCCCCGTTCATAGCCAGCATGGCGTCCTGCAGACGCTTGCCGAGGGCGGGGGAGACGAAGGCCGTCTTCTGGTTCATGATGACGTCGTCAGGGACGCCTTCGGGCTTTTTCAGCACGCCGACGACACGAAGAGGGATGGGAGTGCCGCTGAGTTCTCCCACTCCTTGCAGATGAATGCGCGGCGTCAGAATAAGCTGCTTCTGATACAAGGGATAAGCGATCAGCATCTGCTCCCGCCATCTCTGCTCGGCTTCGCGACCGGCCGGAACCGGATTCGCTTGTCTCCCGGAAGCTGCAGATTGTTGGTCTCTAAGGCCCATGGTTGCACCGTAGCTGAGAATAATGGTGTTCTCGAGCTCAGTGGGGCCTCCCTGATGCATTTCGTAGCCGAAATCGTCGAGCGTATCCAATTCGGTCGCATAAAGCTCATAAATATTGCCTCTCTTGCCATCCACCTCGAACTCATAACCGTTCAAGGTTTGGTACGAAGCGAGCGCCTTCACATGCGGCAAGGTACGCATCAGCTCAACCTTGGCCTTGGTCAGCTCGTAGGGCTTCGAAGCGTTCGGGTCGGCGCTTCCGTCAGCCTCCAGGTTCTGTCCGCTGCGGACCGTAATTTCATCCGTCTTTAAATAGAAGCCCATGGATTTACGGCTGTAATGATTGACGGATTCACCGAAGGAGAGGGCGACGATAATGGATGCAGAGCCGATGGCGATGCCCATGGCGCATAAGGCGGTTACCACAACCCTGCGCTTCAGCTGATCCCAGCCAAGCCGTAAGTAGTCACCGAATTTCATTCGCCGTCACCTTCCCACGATGCGTCCTCGACCAGTCGGCCGTCACGCAGCTGGATAACCCGACGGGTCCGTTTCGCTACCTCAAGCTCATGCGTCACGATGACGAAGGTAATGCCCAGCGTCCGGTTAAGCTCCAGCAGCAGGTCAATAATTTCCTTTTCGGTCTTGGTATCGAGGTTTCCTGTGGGTTCATCCGCGAATACGATCGCCGGCTCCGTAATCAGCGAGCGTGCAATACTGACGCGCTGCTGCTGGCCGCCGGACAATTGGGAAGGGAACATCTCCGATTTGTCGCCAAGGCCGACCTTTGTCAGCAGACTCAGCGCTTTCTCCCGCCGCAGCTTGGATTTCATCCCCTGGAACACAAGCGGCAGCTCGACATTCTCCCGGACCGTAAGATGGGGAATCAGCTCGTAGGCTTGGAATATAAACCCGATATGCGCTCGTCGAAATTCGGCAAGCTGATTCTCATTCATGGCTTCGATGCGATGACCGGAGATCTTAATGCTGCCGCGTGTCGGCTTCATAAGCCCGGCCATTAAATTCAGCAGCGTTGATTTGCCGGAGCCGGAGCTTCCGAGAAGAGCGACGATCTCGCCCTTGTGCACCTCGAAGTTGATTTCTTGAAGCACCGGCGCCGGGTCGCCGGCAATAAGAAATTCGTGCGATAATTGTTCTATGGCAAGCACATAACCCCTCCGATTCTAGTTCTGGTTGGTGTTAGACTAGACGTGGTACGCAAGGAAGAGTTGCAGGAAATGGGTAAACTTAAGAAATTGTTAAGACTTGGTACCAAAAAAAATACCCGACATCAGCATCAGGCCGATTGTCGGGCAGAGAAGTATAATTAGGAGCTCGAGGCTTCCTCAGCGGGCTCTTGATCCTTAAGCACCATATGAAGCACGATAAAACCGATCATAGCAATAAAGGCCAGAACAGAGCTTACACTGTACACCGTATGAGGTCCCCAAGTATTAAAGACCCATCCGCCCACCAATCCGCTGAGCAAGCCGGCCAGACCGGACCAGGTGACGGCGAACAGCGCTTGACCGGAGGCGCGAAACTGATCCGGCACGAGACGCTGAATGTAACGGATGACCGTGAACAGGAAGATACCGAAAGACAAGGAGTGCAGCAGCTGAATAAAAATGACAAGACCAGGGTCCGTCACCCGGCTCATCAGCAGGAAGCGTACGGTATAGACAAGACTGCACAGGATCAGCAGCGGAAGCTCCTTGAAGCGGTGGCCGAACCTGCTCAGCAGGAAGAAGATCGGAATCTCCGCGAGTGCCGAGGACATCCAGGACAGACCTACAAGAGATGGGTCCGCTCCTAGACGCTGCAGGAACAGCGCCAGGAAATTATCATTCATACGATGGGCGACGGAGACGGTTAATACGATCAGCATAAAGGTGAGAAAGGGCCGGGAAGATATGATGGGCAGCAGATTGCTGAAGTCCGGCTTGTTGCGGCTTCCTTCTCCTGCATCCTTAAGTCCTAGAGAAAGCAGGAAGGAGAGACCGATGGTAAATAGGCACAGGTACACGATCAGGTCCGTCCCCATTCCTTTCATCAGCTGTCCGAAGACTAGGGCGGCAAAGGCAAAGCCGATGGAGCCCCAAACCCGGAAGGAAGCGAAGCTTTTGCCCGTGTTGCGTATGCTCAGAAGCGTTAGGCTATCTGTAAGGGATGTCACCGGCGATTGAAAGAAGAAGAATACCGACATCAGTACAAGTAGCAGGGTATAGGCATCGCTTTGAAACACAAAAAAGGCCAGGATCCACTGGCCGATCAGGACCAGGATCAATATTTTTTTGACAGTCCGGTACTTGTCGCTCAAGAAGCCCCAGAACAGGTTCGAGCCGATCCCGATCAAGGGGCCGATCGAATAAATCGCTCCGATCTGCAGGGTGGAAAGCCCGCGTGACTGGAAATATAACGGAAAATAAGAAACAATGACGGCCATCGTCATATAGCAGGAAAATGAAAACGTTCGAAGCACGGTAAAAGAAGAAAACAAAGTATTCCGACCATTCATTTATTGTCCACTCGATTCTGCATTCATAGCATTTTTCGCCGTCGCCGGATGAGGCAGTCTTCCTTCCGTCCGTCCGGCAAGCCAGATCACGTACATCACCACGGCGACCTCGGCCAGCACGCCAAGCGATTGCGCGAAGGCGCCGATACGTCCGTTCCAGCCCGGGAACAAAAGGGAGGTCACAAGCAGCGTAATGAGCGTAATGCCGACATTCGAAGCTTGAGACCACACCATGACCTTCGTTTGTCCCCGCAGCATCAGCAGACCGTTGCCGAAATCCAGAAGCGGGAAGATCAGCGTCATGATCATGAACACCTTCAATGTCGATAAGCTGGCTTCCTGCAGCCGCTCGTTAACCCCCATGACATGCTCCAGAAACCAAGGTCCTGCGGAGGTATAAGACAGTATGGCGATGAGCAGGCTGGGAATAAGCCACAAAATAAAGAAAAAGCGCCGCACGGAAGCTGCGTCCTTGCGGTAAAAGTTCATTACAATTTGATGCGTATAGGAGAAAAAGCTCATCACCAGCTGCGCCAGGCTCGCCGCTATAGCGAAGGAGGCAATGGCCAGCTTGATGTCCGTTGTTTTGCCGAGAAAGGCGTTAATGGAAGGCCCGACAATAACGGCGAGCAGCGACGAATACAGCAGAGGCCGGTAAAAATGAAAAATTTGAGATGGCTTGCTGACGTCGTGATCTTCCTTCACTTCCGGAATCGAATTCCTCAGTAGGGATCTCCCTTCCCAGAAGCTGACGGCGGCTTCGACGGCCATACCTGTAAGGAAAATGATGGCCCCAACGGTCCCGCTCTCGACGCCTTTATGGATAAAGTAGAGAGAAAGCAGGTACATGCTGAGCAGCCTGACGATCATGCCGATGGTAAGCCATTTGGTACGAAGGTTATAGATGATGATCCCATGATAGAGACAGCGAATCCCCGAGAAGATGCTGACGAACATGAGAACGCGGTACACCTCCAGCATCGGCTCGACCATGCTCTCTTCCGCGCCGAAGATATGGCGGAAGATCCAGGGGCCGAGAGGCGAATAGCTGATCGTTAAGCCCAAACCGAAAATGGCTCCGAGCACGCTCCAGCCTACGATGGACATGGCCCGAAATGACCGGCGGTCACGAACGAGTGCCGAGCAGGTCTGCCGAAGCAGGACGGCCGGGCGTTCGATAATCCCCAGAATGCTAAGCGGCAGCGCATAGCTGGCGATGACGATCTCCGGTTGGGCGGAGCGTGCCAAGGTACTATTGATGATGACATGGGAGATCGTTACCAGGCTGGCCGAGATGCCAAGCGGTATGAAGAAGGCGAGCAGCTGCCGGAACGAGATCCTTGTTGCTTGTGGCTCAGTCATGCTGTTGTCCCCCGCATTAAGTAAATGGTATACGCCGTATCGTTAACATTCCTAACATTATAGCACGAACGAAGGAATCGTGAGTGAAAAAAATTCGGACTGCCACTGGCTTCGGACAGGGGGTTCGTGATACATTATTATAAATAAACTGCTATAAGCCTTGCGATCCTTCCGTTCGGCGGAAGGTAGAAAGGAGATTTACCATGTCTTATACCTTTGATCTTGACCGGCGCCTGGGAATTCCGCTCCCGCATCTGCTGAAGGATTGGGAGGATTACTCCGAGTATGAGCAAGCGGATATTTTGCTGCAGTGGGAGAGAATCCGCGGTACGATTCCAGAGCAGATCAAGAAGCTGGAACGGATTATTATCTTGAAGCAGGATCAGCTGAACGGCGAGGATCACTTTCCGACCTCCTGCCGTTTAAACAGCGAAATCGCCGAGCTGGCCAGCACCATCAACGAGCTGCATTTGTGGTTTCGAGTGAATCAGGATATCTCGTCCGGCAGGACGCATCAATAGAGCAAATCTCGGCAGCAGCGTAAGGAGGGCATTACGTTTGAGTTGGACCGAAACGTTACACAGGCTTACAGGGTCACTGACCGCTCACAAGCCTTCGCTATACCCGGCTGAGGAATGGGACGATTTGAATGATATCAAGATCGGCAAGCTTTCTGTCGACGGGTTTCAAGGAGAGCAGCGCACTTACGCCCTGGCTGTGAAAGCAGGCCTTCATCTGTTTAACGAAAGCCTGGATGCCTCGCATGAGCTTTCCCAGAGCCTTCATCATCCTACAGGCAGCTACTGGCACGGCATCATGCATCGCATGGAAGGAGATTACAGCAACGCCAAGTATTGGTTCCGCATGGTCTCCTCCTATCCGGTTTATGAGAGATTGGCGAAGGATGCCTCTCAGTACTTGAAAGAGTGCAGCCTGTCGGACGTTTCGAATGCGCTTATTCGTGAGAAGCTGGAGAAGCTGAGCGGCGCATCGGAATGGGACCCCTACGCATTCGTTGATCTGGTGGAGCATCAAGTGACTGTCGCCCGCGAGGCGGTGGCAGAGGAGCTGCTGCAGCATATCCAGTGGCTTGAAATGAGGCGACTTTTGCAGTATTCTTACGCTCAAAGCGGCGGTGGAGGTCAGTTGATTGAACTTCCAGAGCACTAGCCTACAGCCTAAGGCGCCGGGAAATCCGCTCCGTCTGATGTATTGTGTGTACCGCTATATCCTGCCCGGAGTTCGGGAGCAGCTCGCCTCCTGGAGGGAGCTGGCCGATCGGATGCCCGACCCGGAGCTGCGCACGCAAGCGATTGCCAGTATGACCAGCAAGCAATTCCACTGCGAAGGCGGGGCTGTCTATGCCGCGGCCCATTTGCCGATGCGGCATGTGCTGATCCCGCTCATTGTTGCGTTCCAAACGATCAGCGATTATTTGGACAACCTGTGCGATCGAAGCACCTCGCTTGACCCGGTTGATTTTCGCCGGCTGCATCAATCGATGCTGGATGCCGTAGACCCCGCGGAGCCTCTTCATGACTATTATGAGTTTCGTGAAGAGAAGGACGACGGCGGTTATCTGTATGAGCTGGTCAAGACGTGTCAGGCCAGTATTCGGATGCTGCCCTCCTATTCCGTTGTTGCAGAGGAAGTAAGGCATTTGGTCGGACTGTACTGTGATCTCCAGGTGTACAAGCATATTCGCCATGACCTGCGTGAAGCCGCGCTGGATGAATGGTGGAGCAAGCACGCATCGGCCTATCCTGCCATACGCTGGAATGAATTCGCCGCCGCTACCGGTTCGACGTTAGGGGTTTTTATGCTGTTTTTGGCGGCATCCCAGCCTAAGCTTCAGCCTGACTCGGCAAAACGGATTCATGAAGCTTACTTTCCTTACATTTGCGGCTTGCATATTTTACTTGATTATTTGATTGACCAAGAGGAGGATCTGATCGGGGGCGACCTGAACTTTTGCAGCTATTACGGGGGCATGGATGAAACGGTGGACCGCATTGCGGAGATCGTTCGTCAGGCCCATGCGAAGGTGGATCTGCTGGAAGCGCCTAAATTCCATAGGATGATTATCGAGGGCTTGCTAGCCTTGTATTTGTCCGATCCCAAGGTCAGCAAGCAAACTCAGGTGAAGCGCATTTCAAGGCAGCTGATGAAAGGAAGCCCGATGATGCGGATGTTTTTCCTGGTAAACAGCGTATGGATCCGGAAGACGTCTTAATTTATAGAATATACAGAATGTGCTATTGCACAGAGGAGGAGCCTACTTATGACAGTGAAAAAGATTGCCGTTCTTACCAGCGGCGGAGATTCGCAAGGAATGAACGCCGCTGTTCGCGCCGTTGTGCGCAGCGGCTTGTACCATGGACTGGAGGTATTCGGGGTTCAGCGCGGCTACGCCGGTCTGATCAATGACGACATTCGTCCTATGGATTTGCGAAGCGTCGGCGATATCATCCAGCGCGGCGGAACCATTTTACAAACGGCGCGATGCAAAGAATTCACTACACCGGAAGGCCAGCAGCTGGGTGCGGAAAATCTCCGTAAGCACGGCATCGACGGTCTGGTGGTCATCGGCGGCGACGGCTCTTACCAAGGGGCAAACAAGCTGAGCAAGCTCGGCATCAAGACGATGGGGCTGCCGGGTACGATCGATAACGACATTCCGTTTACCGACTTTACGATCGGGTTCGATACGGCGGTTAGCATCGTTGTAGACGCCATCAATAAGCTTCGCGACACGATGAGCTCTCACGAGCGTTCCTCGGTTGTAGAGGTCATGGGCAGACATTGCGGTGATATTGCCCTGTATGCAGGTCTGGCGAGCGGAGCCGAAACGATTCTTGTTCCGGAGGTGCCTTATGATCTGGATGAGATATCGAAGCGAATGGCCGAAAATTTCAAACACGGCAAGCGACACAGTATCGTTATCGTAGCGGAAGGCGTGGGCAAGGGCGAGGACATCGCTCGGGGCATTACGGAGCGTAATGGGATTGAGCCGCGCGTAACCGTGCTTGGTCACATTCAGCGCGGCGGTACGCCTACGCATAACGACCGCGTTCTGGCCAGCAGTCTCGGCGACTTTGCCGTGCGCAAGCTGATCGAGGGAGATTCCGGCAAATCCTGCGGTATCATAAAAGGCGAACTGGTCGCAACGGATATCGACAAGGTGGTTCATACGAAGAAGGATTTCAACATGGAGCTGTATGAGCTGAGCAAGCGTTTGTCTCAATAAGATAGGCTGATAAGAGAAAAGGAAGCAGGCCGGTGGGGTAGGTCCCATACGCCTGCTTCCTTTTTTGTGCACGACTATTTGTTACGTTCAAGCACCGCTAGGATTTCTCCCGTAGGACGGTTGCCTTTCTCCGCATAAAGAATGCGGCCGTCTTTCCCGATCACATACACTACGCGCTGCTGACCGAACAATCCGAGGATTTTACCGACGTCATAGAGCTGGCGGATCGCTTGATCGCGGTCGACTACTAGCGGAAAATCATACAGAAATTTCTTGGCAAAGGCTTGATGCTCCTCTAAAGTGCCTGGATTGATTCCCAGCACCAAGGCGTTATAATCTGCATACAGCGCTGCGGAGTCGCGAACCGCACATAACTGCTTGGTGCAGATGGGGGTTTCATCCTTCGGGTAAAAAATAAGTACAATCGGTTGCTTGCCCAAATATTCCTGAAGAAGGATCTGGCCCTTCGTGCTGTGTGCTGTAAAGGCAGGTGCGGCTTGACCGACGGACAACATAGGGAAGTCCCTCCTTTTTTCGACCGGCTCGCAGCCGGCTTTTCCCATCATGACTTCATTGTATAGAAACACATGCATGCGGGCAAGCCGAGGCTTGCTTCTTCAAGATTTTTCCGTTAGGATGGGGGAGCAGTCCATCGACCCAAGGAGGACATTCTATGTATATGTATAAAATGGAAGCCGAGCTTCGGACCCATTCCATCCATGTGATCGTGATGGCCGAGAATGACGCTCAAGCCTTCGAATACTTGGAAGAGCTGCTTGTTCGGCATTACGTGAAAAGCCCGGAGGTGACCGAGGCAAGTATTATCGAGAAGAAGCGTGCGGTCAAGGGCTCGGGTTATGTGATTGAGGCCTCCTCTTAAACAGCAGCATTCGGAAAATTTTGGATTGACTTACTTATACTTATTATACTAAAATGTATGTCAAGTTAACGGAGAGCAAAGGAGAGGGACTTATGAATATTATCATATTAGCGGGAAGCAACCGGAAGGCGGCAACAAGCACTTTGCTTTCCCATTATATTGCATCGCAGCTGAAGGAAAAGGGGGTTACGGCCCGGGTGTTTGATTTGTACGAAAAGCCGATCCCCTTTTATTCACCGGATACGGAATCGTCCGACGCCAATCTGCTGGAGATGAAAGAAGCGCTGCTTCGCGCCGATGGCATTGTTCTTGCAACGCCTGAGTATCACGGGAGCATGTCCGGCGTTCTGAAGAACGCGCTTGATCATGTCGGCTTCGATTATTTTGACGGTAAGGCCGTGCTTTCGGTCAGCTCTGCCGGAGGAGCGGTCGGCGTCAGCTCGCTTCAGCAGCTGCAGACCATTGTACGGAATGTTCACGGGATCAATTGCCCCGAATGGATTTCGATTGGTGGCGAGCAGCGTGCCTTCAATGACAACGGTGAGCCGGCGGATGCGAAAACAAAAGCTCGGGTTGAAAAAACAATCACTTATTTTGTAAAGCTAGTACAAACGGTTCGACATTAAGTGTATAATAACGACAAAAAGAATGTCTGCCGGGCGGCATGCCTTGAAGGGCATTTTTTTTGTGCACATTAAAGAGTTATCGGAGTGAGCTTACGATGGGTGTGGATTTGGGAAATGATTGGTCGGCCCTATTGCAGGAAGAGTTTCAAATGCCTTATTACTTGGAGCTTCGGGAGTTTTTGAAGAAGGAGTATTCGCAGCAAACGATCTATCCGTCCATGCATGATATTTTTAATGCGCTTCGGTACACAAGCTATGCGGACACGAAGGTCGTAATCCTTGGTCAGGATCCTTACCACGGCCCGGGACAAGCCCATGGACTCAGCTTCTCTGTACAGCCGGGCATCCCTCTGCCTCCCTCCTTGCAGAACATGCTGAAGGAGCTGCGGGACGACCTAGGCTGCACCATGCCGGATAACGGCTGCCTTGTGCCATGGGCCCAGCAGGGGGTTCTGCTGCTGAATACGGTATTGACCGTTCGGGAAGGTCAGGCTGCCTCTCACAAGGGCAAGGGCTGGGAAACGTTCACCGACCGGATCATTTCACTGCTGAACGAACGGGAACAGCCGGTCATCTTTATTCTGTGGGGGAGCCATGCGCAAAGCAAGCTGGGTCTGATCACCTCAGGCCGCCATCATGTACTGAAGTCGGTCCACCCAAGTCCGCTTTCCGCACATCGCGGCTTCTTCGGGAGCAAGCCTTATTCGCAAGCAAACGCCTTGCTGGAGCGCATGGGACGAGACAAGATTGAGTGGCAGCTGCCGAGTCTCCATGCCGCCAAGATCGGATCTGCTTGATCTTTCGCGTTTTGTGTCGAGATTTAATTATAGACGAGATAAATATCCCCGGGAGCCGGTGCGATCCATTAGGAAAGTGGTGCGAGACCTGTGAGTACATCCGAGAAAGAAGCATCAGCCTCAGAGCCTTCAGAAGCCGAAGTGTCCGGTATGGCCAAGCAGCTATGGACACTAAGGGGTTTGAATTTTTCATATTATGCAACAACGGCGGTGCTTCTGCCGTTCCTGCCGATTTATTTTCTCAATCAAGGCTTTACATCAGCTCAAATCGGTATCCTCATGACGATCGGACCGTTCGTAGCGATTTTTGCCCAGCCGTTCTGGGGATATATGAGCGACAGGTATAACTCCCTCAAGAAAATTATTTTCCTGCTGTGGGCACTTACCATCTTGTCCAGCGTCGGCATGTTCTTTACAACGGGGTATCCGTATGCGTTGACCTTTACTTTGCTGCTGTACTTCTTCATGCTCTCTTCCGTTCCGTTATTGGACAGCCTGACGATCAAGTCCGCGCTGCAGGCAAGGAAAAGCTACGGCTCCATAAGGCTATGGGGCTCCATCGGCTTCTCGTCAACGGCCGTGCTGTCGGGTTGGCTGCTGGGCTTATTCGGAGGCTTAGGGAGCATGCCTTATTTGTATTGGTCCATTTGGCTGCTTCCGATTTTGCTTGTTTTCTTCCTCAAAGATGAGAAGGGACCGGGACAATCCATCGATTTCCGGCTGCTGGCCGGCGTATTGAAGAACAAATCGTTCTTATGGTTTCTGCTGCTCGTCCTCCTGATCATGATTCCGCACCGAATGAATGACGGCTTGTTCGTGCTTTATTTACAAGACCGCGGCGGTACGGACACGATGGCAGGGCTTGCATGGGCGCTTGCGGCGGTAAGTGAAATCCCTACCTTTGCCTTGTTAGGCCGCTATATGCATAAGTTCAATGAGCTGGCCTTGCTGTTTATTGTTTCCGTGTTATACACCGTTCGATGGGTGCTGTACGGATACATTACGGATCCTTTCGCTTTGATGTTCCTGCAGGCTACGCATATGATCACCTTTGCCGTATTTTGGCTGGTTGCCGTGCACTACGTGGACCGGATGGTGCCGGAGGAGCTTCGCTCTACAGGGCAAGCCATGCTGTCTGCCGTTTTTCTCGGCGTTGCGGGCATTACCGGCGGTTACGTCGGCGGCCTCATTAAAGATACTTGGGGCGGGGAGGATATGTATTTCTTTGGAGCTGTCTTAACGGCAGTCGCCGCTGTTCTGCTGCTGTTCACGCATCTGCGAAACGGGAGAAGAGTCTAGAGCCTCTTCCATACCAAAAAGCCCTCCATCATCCTGACCGGAAAATGGAGGGCTTCATGTTTGCTGCGAAAACGATTATTTCGGTTGGTTCGTATTCTGCACGGTTGGGGGAGCTTCATTCGAAGTGGTGAGCTCCTTCTTTGTTTCCTTGTCTTCTATCGTAGAGCTATTGCCTGCGGTTGCATCCTTAAATTCACGAAACATTCTGCCGAAGCCGCGTCCGAGCTCGGGAAGCTTACTGGGTCCGAACAACAGCAGCGCCACAACGACGATCAGTACGATATGCATTGGGGATAATAATCCACTCATGGGGTACACCTCCGGTAACAATACTTATTTTCTATCATACCATTAACCGAGCCAAGCCTGCTAATGAATTTTTACGAAACATTTACAATTTCGATTATGAAGGAAGAAAAACGCCTACCTTCAGTGAAGATAGGCGTCCTTCTGATGTTCCGAAATGCTGTATTGAATGATTTCCATGGCATCCTCGGCCTCTAAAGCCTCTAGACCGTGGCGAAGCACGATCTCGGATTCCAATTCCGAGCGTTTAAGAAATGGGTACAACTCCGGCGTTAATTTCATCACAATGATTGACAACTTAACGGTTTCCACAAGCATCACCCTTCCCATATCATCATCTGGTGTTGATAGATCAGGAGCCTCTTACGGAAGTGACACAGGTAAAGCCGAGCAGCAGAGGATGAGACATGTAGTGCCGGTGAAGCTTCTTACATTATAACATAAAATCCGAAACTATGTAGGGGCTACGATTATTAAATATTGGTTAGGAGCTTCGACGGAATAGCCCCATGACCCCGACGGTTTCGACAATATTGACGAAGGCCTGAGGATCCCATTGCCGGACGAGGCGCTGCAGCTCAAGCAGCTCGTAGCGTGTCGTTACCGTCATCAGCATATGCTGAGGCTGTTTGGTATAGCCGCCTTCCGTTTGGATCACCGTAACGCCCCGCTGGATCTTTTTCATTTTTTGCATCAGCAGATCCTTCTTGCGTGTGACGATGAACACCGTGACCTTCATATGTCGAATATGAATCGTATCGATCATTTTCCCGGTAATAAAGATCGAGAGCATGGAATACAGGGCCAGATCCCAGTTCTGCTTGTAATAACCCAGAGCAATGATGACGATTCCGTTTAACCCGGTCAGGAAGGTGCCGAGAGAGAAGTCCCGCTTTCTGGTAAGAATCGAGCCGATAATATCAAACCCGCCGGTGGAGCCGCCTGCACGCATGGAGATGCCTGTACCGACGCCAATGAAGACGCCGCCGGTGACGGCTGCGATCAGCAGGTCCTTGACCAGCGGGGTTTGGGGCAGCAGCTCCATAAACCAAGTGGTGAGAGCTACGGAAACAACGCTGAGCAAAATAAAACGGCGCCCGATCGTGCGAAGTCCCCATAATAGAATGGGAAGGTTGCCGATCAAAAACAGAAGGGCAATATTCCAGCCCGTTAAATAACCGACGAGCATCGAGATGCCGGACAAGCCGCCGCTGAGCATTTGATGGGGAATGAGAAACCAGTTAAAGCTTGCGGCGATGCATGCGGACCCCAGCGCCACCACAACGAGAGGACCTAGGGACGATTGCAATAAACGAAACAAGGGAAACACCTCCATCCTTAGTATGAAGCGTTCCCCTTGTTTCAATCATTTTTTCTTAAAAGATCCTGTACGCTTGCTTGTGCTAGGCTTGCTGGCGCTTGACGAAGGCGCTTTGTAGGTCGGTGTGGAGCCGTCGCTTCGTCTTACCTGTCCGGTGCTCTGGCTTGGTGTCTTGCTTCCGGAAGGCGTGGAAGAGAAGCTGCCTTTTCGTTCGGTTGTCGCCGGCGCGGCAGCAGGACTCTTCGACCCGGAAGAGCTGCCGGAGCTACCCGAAGGATAAGGCACGGATTGATACTTGCCGTAATCCTGGTACCTTTTGGTGGAAGTGTAGCCTCGGTAGTCGTACTTGCCGCCACTGTGCTTGCCGGACCAGTCGCTTCCGAAAACCGATTGGATGAGAGCGGCCGTCAAGTAGCCCTGCAGGAAGGAGGAATCGTAATTTTCCTTGGCATATTCAACCGTATCCACTTCAATTAACGTATTCTCCTGCTGATTCGGGTCCTTCTGTAAATGAATGATCTTGCTGTCATACACAAGGAACATTTGCTCGGTGCTTTCCTTGCTGATTTCCTTAGGCTTTTCCTGCTCGGCCAGCGTGCCGGCCACGGTGACAACATCGGTTCCTTCGGCAAGATAAACCTTGGCCGTGCTTTTCCCTTGACCCTGAACATCAATTAATGAATAGTGCTCTTTGATATAGTTACCTGTATCGCCGCAGGCGGTGAGCAGCGCAATCACCAGCAGCAAGGCTATCAGACGGTATCCGTGCTTCACCTAGAGCTCCTCCTTGTAGGCAATTTAAGTTCCCTTCATAAATTGAATCTGAGATGCGGGCGTCCGCTGACCCAGCATAGCGACATATTTGCCGTCCTGCCATTGCAGGAAAAAATAACGGTCCCCGCTGCCGAAGTATCTCCAGATCATTACTTCGTCGTTTGAACGAAAGTCGGTGCGTCCTTCCGTACGGATCATGTCCTTGCGATAATGCTCCAGCTCGAACAAGCTGCCGTCACCCAAATCCAGCTGGGTAGGGACGTCGTTCGGATCATCTAAGGACCCTTCGACGAATTCGCATAAAAAACTGTCGTACGTTCGACCTTTTTCAATCAGCAAGCATGAAATTTGTTTGCCGTTTTGAATATAATAGATAAAGCGGTGCGGCTCGAAGCCGCGATCGAAATATATCCCTTTCCCGGATACAACGTATTCCTCGAGGTCTACACGGACGATGTCACCGACCCGGGATTCTTCGATCGGGTTACTTTGCCGGGCAGGCGGCTCCTGCTGATTGCTTTTGATTAGGGAACTGACTCGTTTCCATATCGACATATAGAACGCTCCTTTGCGTGGCTTCCGTGACTTTCGCTTGTACAGCGATCCTTCAACATACATTATACTACGAAGATGACCCTCTTGCGTTTCGAATTGAATTGGCGCTTGTTGGATTATGTCTTGGGTATATGTTATAATACGGAAGATATTCTTAAGTACGGCTTTGACAGTTTCGCTTAAGTCTGTGCGGATGAGCGGTTCATGTGGAGATAAGAATGAAGTACGATAGGAGTCGCGCTTAAGGGTATATATAAAAGAGACCCCCTCTAAAAGGAGAATGAAATCATTTGAAAACATTTAGTGAATTTGGTTTAGAGCCGAAGGTATTGCGTGCCATCACGGAGATGGGCTTTGAAGAATCCACGCCGATTCAGGAAAAAGCGATCCCGGTATCGATGGAAGGCCGCGACCTCATCGGACAAGCGCAAACAGGTACTGGTAAAACGGCTGCCTTCGGTATTCCGCTTGTAAACAAGATTGACGTGAAAGAAGATCGTATCGTAGCACTCATCATGTGTCCAACACGCGAGCTGGCCATTCAGGTTGCCGACGAAATCGAGAAGCTGGGCCGCTTCAAGGGAATTCGCTCCCTTGCGATCTACGGCGGTCAAGATATCGTTAAGCAGATCCGCGCGCTTCGCAAGAAGCCGCAGATCATTATCGGTACTCCAGGGCGCTTGCTCGACCATATCAACCGCAAGACGATCAAGCTGGATGACGTTCAGACCGTTATCCTTGACGAAGCGGACGAAATGTTGGACATGGGCTTCATGGACGATATTCAATCGATCCTGAAGCTGGTGCCGGAAGAGCGCCAAACGATGCTGTTCTCCGCTACGATGCCTGCCAACATCCGTAAGCTGGCTGACCAGTTCCTGCGTAATCCGGAGCATGTATCCGTTATTCCTAAGCAGGTTAGCGCACCGCTGATCGATCAATCGTACATTGAGCTTCATGAGCGCCAGAAGTTCGAAGCGCTGTGCCGCCTGATCGATATGGAAGCACCTGAGCTGGCGATCATCTTCGGACGTACGAAACGCCGCGTGGATGAGCTGTCGGAGGCTCTTCAGAAGCGCGGTTATACGGCGGAAGGTCTTCACGGCGACCTGTCCCAGAATCAGCGTGATAACGTTATGCGCAAATTCCGCGACGGTAGTATCGATGTGCTTGTAGCTACGGACGTAGCTGCCCGCGGTTTGGACGTATCGGGCGTAACACACGTTATTAACTTTGACCTCCCTCAGGATCCGGAAAGCTACGTTCACCGTATCGGACGTACAGGCCGTGCAGGGAAGGAAGGCGCAGCCTATACTTTCGTCACACCGCGCGAGATCGACCACCTGTACTTTATCGAGAAGGTGACTCGTCACAAGATCAAGCGGAAGCCGGTGCCGACCTTAGCCGAGGCGATCGAGGGCAAGCAAAAAATGACGGCGGAGCGAGTTCTGGATGTGCTTCAGAACGACGAGCATAACGAGTATAAAGGTCTTGCGATTTCCTTGCTCGAGTCCCATGATTCCGTTCATTTGCTGGCGGCTGCTTTGAAGCTGCTCACAGGGGACAAGAAGGAAATCGAGATCGAGCTGACTCCGGAGGATCCGTTGCGCGCCAAGAAGAGAAGACCGGACGTGCGCAGCGCGGGCAGAAAACCATCGGGCCCTTACGGCACGGCAGGCGGCGCTCGCGGCGGTTACGGCGGCGGCGGCGGCTACCGTGGCGATCGCGGGGGAGATCGCGGCGGTCGTCGTGACGGCGGCGGCTACCGTGATCGCGATTATCGCGGCGGCGGCCGTTCGGAAGGCCGCGGAGAGCGCAGCGGCGGCGGATATTCCCGTCCGTCCAGCAACCGTTCGAATGAAGAAACCTTGGTATAAGAAAGACGGAAAGGCGAGGCTGCGGTTTAGAGCCTCGCCTTTTTTCTTTTCTTTGAAGGTTTCTTGCAGGCTCGGCTACCTTGGAGCGGCAAAATACGCTATAATAGACGATATACCTGAAGGAGGGCATCATATTGGAATTTCGAGGCATAATGGGCGGGTTTTACCGAATATCCGAGTGGATTATGCGTCTCTCGGTCATTAACGTCTTATGGATTATCTGCGGTATTCCGTTCTTCCTGCTGGGGCTGATTTTACTGCAAGCCCAGACGACGGAACAAATTCTGCAAACGTTTCTATTAATGGCGATCGTCGCTCCTTTCTTTCTGTTTCCGTCCACTGCAGCGATGTTTACCGTCGCCCGTAAATGGCTGACCGGTGAGGAGGATGCTCCGCTGTTCAAAACCTTTTTTCGCGGCTACAAGGAAAACTATGTGCAGGCTATGCTTGGCGGGTTGATCTATGTTCTGCTCGGGGTCATTCTGTATACGAACTTTAAGTTTTACGGTACACAAGCGGGTGCTTTCGGCGTCCTGCGCTTTCTCGTGATATCGCTTACGGGGCTCTTGTTCATTTCGGTATTCCATTTCTTTTCGATATTGTCGCATCTTCACATGAAGATCTGGCAGATCATCAAGAATGCGCTGCTGATTACGATCGGCAATCCGGTTCGTTCGATTTCCATGCTTGTGCTGAACGGCGTCATCATGTATTTCAGCTTTACGCAGTTTACCTTTCTGATCCCATTTTTTATGGGCAGCTTGGTAGCGGTAGTGTCCTTCTGGCACTTTAACCTGATCTTCGGCAAGCTGCAGGAGAAGCAGCAGCAGCTGGCGGACAAGGAAGCGGAAGCAGCCTCAGAGAAGGAGCTTGAGGAGCCGGCGGAAGTCGTCTCGTCGTCGGAGAATAAAATCAATCCTGTGGATCATACTAATACCGATAAACCGTAAATTGCCGTGAATCCCAGCAACTGATGCGGACTCGGAGGTTTACTTTCAACCCGGAACACCCTATAATAGGGATACAACAAAATCCTGCGATGTACGTAACGGTCTTAAAGTTGTTTTGAACCAATGACTGTTTCTAGGGAGACCTACATCGAACCGTTGCTGACCTGCCCTCGAAAAGGGACTTCAAATTCGGTTCTGCGGACACCCACCTGCGAGAGCGGGTTTGAAACACTAGACCGGACGGCATTCGCGGGTTTTTTTGTGCGCATTTATTTTGCAACGGTGAAGGTAATTAGCCGATAGCGAGTAACATGCCGATCAGTGCGGAGTCATTTGAATGCCGATGAGATGGTGGAGCAGGGACAAAAGCTGGCTGAGCTGGGTGAAGGCATCATCGTCAAGGTGCCGATGACTGCGGACGGTTTAAAGGCCACCAGGCGCCTCTCAGAGCTCGGAATCAAGACGAACGTAACGCTGATCTTCAGTTCGCCTCAGGCGCTTCTGGCGGCAAGAGCGGGCGCGAAGGAGATCAGTCAAATTTTCAAGGTACATAACTTTTCCTCCGAAATCATAACGGTAAGCGTACGCACAACTACGTATGTGATTGAAGCGGTTTTCTGGCGGATTGGAAAGCGGCGAACCACTCGAGCTTCTAAATAAAAATGAAAAACCCGAGCCCCTGATGTGATAGGAGCTCGGGTTTTTGCTGTGGGGAAGCTCAGCTTTCGTTCACCAGGTCGCTGAGCTGGTGGAACGTATCCTTTAGAGTCGGATACAGCGTCCTGTAAACACGGTAGTAAGCCTCATAGCGCTGACGATTGGCGTCATTCGGCTCAACGCGGTCTACCACCTGGATCCATGCCTCGCAGAGGGAGGAGATGTCCCGCTGAAGAACGCCAGAGGCTGCCATCACTGCCGCACCATAGGCCGGGCCGTCCGTGGAGTTGACCGTCACGACAGGATAGCCGAAGATATCGGCGATCATTTGGCGCCAGAACAGGCTTCTGGCACCTCCGCCATTCACGCGAAGCTCCTTAATCTCAATGCCGGATTGCTTCACAAGCTCCATTGAATCCCGTAGCCCGAACGTGATGCCCTCAAGCACGGCACGGGTCAAATGCGCTTTCGTATGGCGCAGGTTGAGGCCGATAAATCCGCCGCGGGCCTTCGGGTCCGGATGCGGTGTCCGTTCTCCCGTAAGATAAGGAACGAACAGCAAGCCTTCACTGCCTAACGGCGCCGTTTCAGCCAATGCCGTTAAATACTCGTAAACATCCCGGCCTTCCGCCTTGGCCTGCTCCAGCTCTTCGTAGGCAAAGTGGTTCTTCCACCACTGGAAGGAGCCCCCGGCGGCCAGCATTACGCCCATGCGGTGCCATTTGCCCGGCACGCCGTGGCAGAACGAGTGCAGACGGCATTCCTCGTCTGCCTGATAGGTGTCGTCATGTACGAAGACGACACCGGAGGTGCCGAGCGCGACGGACGCGATCCCCTCGCGCACAACCCCAACGCCGACCGCGCCGCAGGCTTGGTCGCCGCCACCGGCTACGACCGGCGTTCCGGCCGTCAGTCCGGTCAACGCCGCTGCGGCCGGAAGCACGTGTCCGGCCACCTCGTTGCTTTCGAAGAGCGGCGGGAGCCATTCCGCAGGAAGGGCCAGCCGCTCCAGCACCTCGGAAGACCAGCGGCGGTTCGCTACATCCAGCAGCAGCGTGCCGCTGGCGTCGGCCATATCCATGCCGAACGCTCCGGTCAGCTGCAGGCGTACATAATCCTTCGGCAGCATCAGATGCGCTGTCCGCCGGTAATTTTCCGGCTCGTGATTCCGCAGCCACACAGCCTTCGGTGCCGTAAAGCCGGTCAGCGCTTTATTGCCCGTCAGTCGTCCGAGCTCTTCCTTTCCAACGACATGCTCGATCCATTCACACTCTTCCGCCGTCCGTTGGTCGCACCAGAGTAAGGCAGGGCGGACCACATTCAGCTCGGCATCGAGGAAGACGGAGCCGTGCATTTGCCCGGAAAGCCCGATGCCGGCTACTTCCTCGCCGCGGACT
Source organism: Paenibacillus sp. GD4 (assembly GCF_030846225.1). Lineage (NCBI taxonomy): Bacteria > Bacillati > Bacillota > Bacilli > Caryophanales > Paenibacillaceae > Paenibacillus > Paenibacillus sp. GD4. Next base: position 981,935 of record NZ_JAVCYK010000001.1, on the reverse strand, counting down.
TGATATTTCTCCAGAAGCTCGCGGATACAAGTGCTGCTTCCGTTCCACCAGTCCTCCGGCTGCTGCTCCGCCCAGCCCGGCTGCGGCTGCAGCAGCGGGTATTCCACGCTGTGACTGCCCTTAACGGTACCTTGCTCATCCACGAGAATGCACTTGACGGCAGAAGTCCCTAAATCAATCCCCAAAAAATAAGACATATCGGTTCACCCCACGAAGGATACTTACTTTGTTTAATGAATAAACAAATGTTAGTTTATACTATTCGCAGTGAACGATGAAAATCCTGCTTCTCCCCGGAGCAGATACAAATTTATTTTTTACCATGAACAAGCACTGCTTCACCTAAAGTGGAATGAAGAAATCCATCTTGTCGTTTCGGATAAAATTCGTTGGCATAGCCCTATGCCTCGTTCGATATACTCTAAGTAATGAAAAAAACCAGTGAAAATCGTTGGCTTACTTCTCCATTACCTCTTTCTCTTACATGAAAACAGTGATATGATAAAAGATAGTGTTACCGGATAGGCATGACGTACTAGAAACAAATAACTTCAATGGGTGTGCTTACCTTATCTTTTCGTTATTTTCAGGGGGAGCATGCAAACTAAATAGGAGGGAAAGCTTTGCTGAAGCGTACCTTGATCGGACTGATTCGCAGTCATGAAACTACCGGAGAGAAAGCGAAGGATCCGGCGCTCAAAACCCGCTATTATAAAATTTCGATGGATCAGGCATGGGATGAAATCATCAACATGTTCAAGAAGCTTAATGGGTACAAGCTTCTTCATGAAGTGAGAAGCGTAGGGGAGATCGTGGTCGAGAAGAGAACGATCACAGGCAGGACACAGGATATTACGCTGACCCTATTTGGCATCAACCCCCTGAAGACGGCGGTTGATATTTATTCCGCATCGCGCGGCTCATTAGGTGATCTGGGCTCCAATTATCGGACGATTCTCGACATCTACAAGCACATCGACAAGAAGCTTGCTGCATATAAAATCAATGATTAATCTGTCTGAAACGAAAAAACAGCACGGAAGACGAGGCTTCCGGCTGTTTTTTTGTGCAGAAATGCTCGGTTGCGCAACGCGTGCGCTGCCGATATTAAACGAGCTTCTTCACAGCTTCAATCGCTGCTTCGTAGTTCGGATGCTCGGTCATTTCGCTTAGGTACTCTACGTATTGAATAGTATCGTTAGCGTCGATTACGAAAATGGATCTCATATCGAGAGCCAGCTCTTTAATCAGCACGCCGTATGCCGTACCGAAGGAATGCTCTTTGTAATCGGACAAAGTAACAACTTTATCAATGCCTGCGGCACCGCACCAGCGGGATTGCGCGAAAGGAAGATCCACGCTGATCGTCAGGACAACAACATTATCGCCGAGCTTTGCTGCTTCTTCGTTGAAACGGCGAGTTTGGGCATCGCACACGCCTGTATCCAAGGAAGGTACTACGCTGATCAGCTTCACTTTTCCTGCATAGTCAGCAAGGGAAGCTGTTTCAAGCAAGTTTTTGTTCACTTTGAAGTCGGGAGCCTTGTCGCCGACTTTCAGTTCCGGTCCGACGAGAGTGATCGGATTGCCTTTCAGCGTTGCTACGCCTGTACGCTCTTGTGCCATAGTTACGTTGGCCTCCTTATAAGTACCTGAGAATGATTGGTATTTCACCGTTACTTATTATAAACTTAACGCAAGGAACTTGTCCAATTTGAGAGGAAGATTTACTTGGAATTAAGACAGCTTCAATATTTTGTGAAGGTGGCCAGGAAACAGCACGTCACGCAAGCGGCAGAGGAGCTTCACGTGGCGCAGTCGGCCGTAAGCCGCCAAATCCACCAGCTGGAGGAGGAGCTGGGGGTTCAGCTGTTCATTCAGAAGGGGCGAAACCTGCAATTAACCTCGGTCGGCAGACTGTTTCTCGACCGGGTGGAATCGATTCTGGCCGATCTGGAGCGGGCGAAAAGTGAAATTCATGAATTCCTGAACCCGGAGGCCGGAGAGATTCGTATCGGGTTTCCCCATAGTCTTGGCATCTATTTACTGCCAACCGTCGTCGCAGAGTTCCGAAAGGATCATCCGAATGTAAAGTTTCGGCTCCGCCAAGGCACCTATAACAGCTTGATCCGCGATGTAATGAAAGGCGAAATCGACCTGGCCTTCATTTCACCTTTTCCCGAGAAGCATGAGCACGTGAGCGGGGAGCTGCTGCTGCAGGAGGAGCTTTACGCCATTTTGCCGCAGAGTCATGTGCTTTCCCAGCATCAATCGATTCGCCTGGAGCAGCTGAAGGATGATTCCTTCGTTATGTTTAGCGAGGAATACTCCTTGCGCTCCATTGTGTTTGAGGCGTGCGCCAAGGCCGGATTCGTGCCGCAGATCGGGTTTGAGGGGGAGGAGACGGATACGATTCGCGGCTTGGTTGCCGCCGGGATGGGGGTTAGTCTGCTGCCTGAGATGGCGTTAACGGAAATCAGCCAGCTGCAGCCGGCGAAGGTTCGTGTTATCGAGCCTCAGGTAACGCGAAGCGTGGGGCTGATTCAGCGGACAGGGGAACGGATTCCCCTCGTCGCCGAAGTGTTTCGACGGTTTCTGCTCGATTTTTTCCGGGATCGTAAGCTTACATAATCGATAGCCCGGTGCTGATAACGATAGTAAACCATGAGACAAGCGGAGCCTGTAAACTGGGGGTTCCGCCTTTTTTATTACGCCCTTCATATTCTCTTGAGTTTTGTTGCATTTCCATTTCCAATTGTAACGGTGACAGCATGGCGAAGCGCCTCCTTCATAATCCGAATTTATATTTTCTAGGTTTAATTTCATTATAGCTTGCTAAAGGTGAATGAAAATTGTAGCATTAATTTTAAATCTTCATCTTTTGGGGAATGGAGGGTTGGAGAGTGGATGATTACTATTTAAAGCTTCGCAAGCAATATACGGCCGTGGCAGAGGAGGAGCCCTTTGAGATCACCCTGCCGGAGCTCACAGATATTTTTCAGTGCTCGGCCAGGAATGTCAATTTGGTGCTCAGACGTATGGAACAGGAAGGCTGGATTCGTTGGGAGCCCGGAAGAGGGAGGGGGCACCGGTCCAAGCTGACTTTTTTGATAAAGGCCGAAACCGTAGCACTACAAACAGCCCAAGCGTATGTGAAAAAAGGTGTCATTCAACAGGCCTTCGCCTATTTGGAGGAGCAGGCGCATCTGCCCTACGTAAAGGAGCAGTTCGCCTATTGGCTGGATACGATGTTCGGCTATCGGCCGGAGGTGCGCAACGAACAGACGCTGGATACGCTTCGGCTGCCTTATTGCAAGCCGATTCCGTGCTTGGACCCTGCACATTTGACCTTTGTCATTGAATGCCAAATGGCCAGGCAAATTTTTGATACGCTGGTGAACTATAACAATGAGACGGACACCATTGAGCCGGGCTTGGCACATTACTGGAACAGCAATTCGCTTAACACGGAATGGACCTTCTATCTCCGCAAAGGGGTATATTTTCACCATGGTAAGGAGTTGACCGCTAATGATGTCCGCTTTACCATTCAGCGCCTGCGCGGCGAGGAAGGGAACTCGCCCTTCCGCTGGCTCTTCGAAGGAGTGGAGGAGATTGTGTCCCTAGATAAGTATACGGTGCTCTTTCGTCTTCGGCGGGCCAATCCGCTGTTTCTCCATCATTTAAGCCTCGATCGGGCTTCCATTGTTCCTGAGGATGCGGTAACGGAGCTGGGAGATGTCTTTCGCCGCCAACCGATAGGAACCGGGCCTTTCAAGGTCGTCCGGCACGACGAGAATATGATCGTTCTGGAGGCGTTTACGAGGTATTATGACAAGAGAGCGCATCTGGATCGGATTGAGGTATGGTTCACACCGGAGCTGGAACGGAAGGCAAGTCATCTGGAGCCGGTATCCTACCAGATGCGCTATCACGTCGGCAAGTCCGCAAGCGAGGTCCCAAGTGGCTGGAATGTGGTGGAGACGATCGGCCGCGATTGTACGTTTCTTACTTTTAATTTGAGGCGGGAAGGGTGTCACCAGCGGCTGGGCTTCCGTAAGGCTTGTCTGCACGGATTGGACCGGCGCGCTCTGATTGAATCGATGAAGGGGAGGGAAGGAACGGCCGCCATCGCTCGCTGGTTTTATGATCAATTGGGTGAAAGAAGCGATACGGATGAGCAATATGATCCGGTGTATGCAAGGAAGTGCCTGGAGGAGAGCGGTTATACGGGTGAGAGGCTGCTTTTCGCTATATCGTCCTCCTTTCAGGAGGTAGCGGAGGAAATTCTGCGGCAATGGGGTGAGATGGGCATTCAGGCGGAGCTCCTTCTGATTCCTTACGAGCATGAGGAGAGAGCGAGGCTTCTTGCCGAGGCTCATGTAAGCATGTCTTGTAATGTGATGGACCATGATCCCGAGCTGTCCATTATCGAGATTTTCTTGGCGGATAACAGCTGTGTCAGACCTTATCTGGGTAAAGATGTGCAGCAGCAAATCGAATGGTTGATCGACAGGCTGTACCAAGAGGGTTCCTCCTTAACGAGAAAAGACTATCTGCGCAAGGTACAGCAAATAATATCGGAGCAGTCCTATATATTGTTTTTGTTTCATACAAGCCAAAGGACCGTTCTGCATCCTTCGTTAAAAAATATATCGCTCAACTCGCTTGGCTGGGTGCACTTTCGGGATTTATGGTTTGAGCCCTCCTTCGAGAGCTGATAATTGGAAAAAGCCGTCCGGCCTCATGATTAAGAGGTGCTGGGCGGCTTTTTGGTGTTGTACTTAATCGTCGGATCGATTGAAGATCCAGATATATTCTAAGAGCTGGAGCACGGAAATCAAAGCCGCGGCTACATACGTAAGGGCGGCTGCATTCAGCACCTTGGAAACCCCGCTCTCCTCGTGATTGCGGATGAAGCCTGCTGCAACCATGTTGTCGCGTGCACGGGAGGAAGCGTTGAACTCAACAGGCAGCGTGATCAACTGGAAGGCGACGGCTGCACTGAACAAGATGATACCAAGCAAAATCAAGCCGGAGAACTTAAAAAGGAAGCCTCCGAGCAGAAGAAATGGAGCAATCCCCGACGAGAAGTTCACGATAGGAAACATCTTGTGTCTGGCAACCAGCATCGGATAGCTGACCTTGTGCTGAATGGCGTGGCCCACCTCATGAGCCGCAACCGATACGGCGGAAATTGATCTTTCATAATAGACGGGCTCGGACAGGCGAACCGCTCTGGCGATAGGGTCGTAATGGTCTGTCAGGGCGCCGGGCACAGCTTCTACAGGCACATCGTAAAGCCCGTTCTCATCAAGCATGCGGCGGGCTACTTCGTAGCCGGTGAGACCTGATTCTACAGGTACGTCGGAAAACTTGTTGAACGTTCCGCGAACGCGGAAGCTGGCCCACATGCTAAGTCCGAAGGCGGCCAAAATCAGGATGGTCCACGGTGTGAATAACATTGCTCTACACTCCTTTTATTGTATTGAAGTAAGAAAAGCTTCCTTTTAATGAAGCTCGTCGGTTACGAAAGGGGGCCTTTCCCGATCAGAAGAAGCAGTGCTTCAATACAAGCTGCAGTCGGACGGGTCAGCATCTTATTCAGATTCTTAAGCTGCGAGGGCTTAAGCTTCTCCAAGAGCGGTCCGATTTCCTTCGCTTCCTTCTCAAGCTGCTGAAGGAGGTGAGATAGTGATGTCAGCTTATCTGTCACGATCTCGTCGTGACTTACTTTGTCCAACTGCCGAATGTTCAGCCTGATCTCCTCAAGGGTAAATTTATCCCTTTTCATCTGTTCAATACGTTTCAGCCGTTTCAAGGTTTCATCATTATATAGTCGATAATTCGTGTCGGAACGCTTCTCCGGTTCTATGAGTCCGAGCTTCGTATAATAGTCGATCGTTCTGGGGCTGACCGCCGATAAGCGTGCCAGCTCACCGATTCTGTATAGCTTCATATCCCCATGGTCTTCCACCTCATTTTATGTACAAGATACATTCTTTAGTATCATGATATCGAATTGAAACCATACAGTCAAACGTTATACTTCAGAAAAATAAGGCAGGTTCATGACATCGTCTTAAACCGAACTCAAAAATAGTTTGATGTTAGATTTAGTCTGTTAAAATTTGATAAATATTGAAAAAGTCGCGAAAAAGCCGAATTATGTCTGTTTCATGTTAGGTTATTTTTCGTTTTTCAATATATTTTCGTGTAAAACCTATTGTCAAATACACTTCCCCTGTATATAATGACAATAAGATTTTCAAAAGATGTTATATAAACTAACATTAAAGAAGGAAGTGGTCACATGTTTAAGAAATTGCTCATGTCAATCGGCCTCATGTCCCTGCTGGCTCCCAGCATGGCATTCGCTGCAGAAGAGGGTCCTACCGTTACTCAGCTTCAAGGAGCAGTTGACGCCGTGTGGGTCATGCTGGCAGCCATCCTGGTTATTTTCATGCAAGCCGGCTTCGCCCTATTGGAAGCAGGGTCGACTCGAATGAAGAATGCCGGGCACGTTGCCGGAAAGACCGTATTCACCTTCGGCATTTGTGCCATCGCCTTCTGGGCCATCGGCTTCGGATTGGCTTTCGGTGATGGGAACAGTTTTGTAGGGATGACCGGATTTTTTGTAAACGGTACGGAAGAGCAAGCCGCCGCAGCCTACGGCGCCTTATCCGCCTCCGACGTTCCGATCGGAATCAAGTTCCTATTCCAGCTGGCCTTTGCCGGAGTATCTCTTGCTATCTGCTTCGGCGGCTTTGCCGAGCGGGCTAAGCTGTCCATCTACTTTATCTTCGGAATTTTGTTTACAGTATTGATTTACCCTGTTGTTGCTCACTGGATCTGGGGCGGCGGCTGGCTGGCAGGCCACGGCAAGCAGGACTTCGCAGGCTCTACCGTAGTTCACTTGACCGGTGCTACTGCAGCTCTCGTTGCAACCATTATGCTGAAGCCTCGTATCGGGAAATACAATAAGGATAAGACTCCGAACTTGATTCCAGGCCATAACCAAGTATTATCCGTACTCGGCGTGATCATTCTTTGGATCGGCTGGTTCGGCTTCAACCCGGGCTCCACACTGAGCGCTATGGGCGACGGCTTCTTCGGATACATCGCTATGACAACAAATATGGCTGCTGCCGCAGGCGGTATTGCAGCAATCATTATCGCATGGATTTATTTCGGCAAAGCGGATATCCCAAGCATGCTGAACGGTGTATTGGCAGCCTTGGTAGCCATTACAGCTTCTTGCGCCTTCGTTTCCGTTAGAGATGCAATCATCATCGGCGCCGTTGCCGGTATTCTTACCTTCTTTACAGCACAATGGTTTGAAAAGGCGGGAATTGACGATCCGATCTTCGCTTTCTCCGTACACGGTATTGCAGGGATCTGGGGAACTCTTGCCAACGGTTTGTTCGCTTCTCCGGAGCTCGTTGAAAAGGTAGGCGTAGGTCAGCCGGGCTTGTTCTACGGCGGCGGACTTCATCAGCTTGGCGTGCAAGCGCTTGGTATTGTGTCCTGCTTCGCCTTCGTTGTTGTCGCTTCCTTCATTATCCTGTATATTCTCAAAGTAACGATGGGTCTTCGCGTAACGGAGGAAGAGGAAATTATCGGTCTCGACTTGTCCGAGCACGGTACTTACGGATATCCGGAGCAAATGAAAAAAGCGGCTCAAGGTAACGCGAGCCACTCGATATAAAAGCAACAACATTTTTCGCAAAAGGGGATGCCGCTATGGAACTTCTCTCATTAGAACCCATTCGCCTTCTGCTGTCCGAGGCATCCGGCATAGGGGAGCTTAGGACAGAGCGCGATCGGTTGCATGAGGAGTTTCAGCGGCATCTCCTCTCTATGTCTCCGCTAACCTGGAACCGGCTTTTAAACGAAGTTCACGATTTGATCATTGGACGTGTAGTCGTTCTCGCGGAAGCTCAGATGAAAGAGGCCGGCCGGTCGGCTCCGCTGCCTTATGCTTTCCTGCTCTTTGGCAGCGGCGGTCGCGGGGAGCAAACCTTATGGAGCGATCAAGACAACGGGCTCATTTACGATGATCCTGTTGATGAAGCGCAAGCTTTCGAGGCTGAGCAATATTTTACCGAGCTGTCGATTCGGATCACGGAAGGCCTGGAGCAGGCAGGCTATCCTCCCTGCAGCGGAGGTGTCATATGCACGAACGATAAATGGCGAAAACCCCTTAGCGGCTATCGGGCGATGTTTCGCGAATGGCTGCAAGAGCCTAACTGGGAAAATATCCGGTATTTGCTGATCGGCGCCGATATGCGAACGCTGTACGGGGAGCCGATGCTGGGAAACAGCGTGCTGGATGATCTTTATCGTGAGGTTGCCGGTAAGCCTGCCTTGCTTGAGCATATGCTGCACAACACGCTGCATCACAAGGTGTCGCTTGGTTTATTCGGGCAGCTGATTAAAGAACGTTACGGGGAAGACGCCGGCGGAGTGGATATCAAGTATGGTGCTTACATTCCCATTGTGAACGGCATCCGGCTGCTCGGTATCGAAGCGGGTCTGCGGGCTTCGGGCACGGAGGAGCGGATCAAGGGATTGATGGCGAGCGGCTTCGTTGAGGAGGAGATCGGTCAAGACTGGCTGGAGGCTTGGTCGATCGCACTCCAGCTGAGATCGCTGACACCGTATCAGGTGGAGGACGGTCATTATACGACACGCGGCAAGCTGACGTCAGAGCAGCTGACCAAGGAGAGAGTAGCTGCTTTGAAGCTGTGTCTTCGCATCGGAGCGGAGCTGCAAAAGTATGTCAAAAAAAGCGTTCATAATGAGATAGACAAAGGTTAGGTGAGCGAAATGAAGGACATGAGGCCTGCAGGGAGAATGTGGCATTTGTATAAAATGGGAGGGATCACTCCTGCCATAACATCCATGTTTGATGTGCAAAGTGCTCAGCAAATGGCATTCATTCGTTCCGTAATGAAGGAGCAGCGGCGCAATTCTCTTTACGACATTTCATTGGATACGGTAGAACTGGTGGTTTTCGATCTGGAGACCACCGGTTTTTCGCCGTATAACGGCGATGAAATTATATCCTTCGGGGCTGTAGCCGTGGAGGGAGACACCATTCTGGAAGGGGAAGCCTTTTATAGTCTGGTGAATCCGAAGCGGGCCATACCGCGAGAGATTGAAGCGTTGACGGGGATAACGAACGAAATGGCCATGGATGCTCCGGATCTGTTGCAGGCACTGCGCGGCTTTCTGGAGTTTGTTCAAAAGAAGGTGTTGGTCGCCCACGGCTCCGGACACGATAAGCACTTTTTGAATTCCGCATTATGGCGCACATCCAAAACGAGCCTATCCCATCGATTGCTGGATACCATGATGGTTGCCAAGTGGCTTCATCCCAAGCTTCCAAGCTACGACCTGGATACTTTACTGAATATGTATGGTATTGAAATTTCCATGCGTCATCATGCATTGGAGGATTCCCGGATGACTGCCAAGCTCTGGGGCTGCTTCCTGAAGGAAATCAGAGAGAAAAATATTGCAACCTTGGGCGATCTGTACGCCCGCTTAAGCCATCACTAGAGTACCCCAAGCTATTACTTTGGAGGTGTTTTTTTTGTTTTATTTCACAGTAAAATCCAGTTCTTCATATTGGCCCCCCGATGTGTAGCGGTATCCCCGCATCGAGGGAGTGCCGGTTTCTTGGAGAGAAATAATCCAGTGGCTGGGCAAGGTATACCAGGGAGTACTGAGATCCATAGCAGAAGGGATTGGGGGTCCACTAGGATGCGAATGGACGATGCCTAGAAGCAATCGGTCGTCTCTTTGCTCTGACAGTGCAGCTATGACCTGAGCGGGCGCCATAACGAAGTGTGTCTCAGGGGTTCGGGCACAGTTGGTAACGGGCATGAATTCGTGAATCTTATACCGGATGTCCGAAGCCTCTCGCTTCGTACCAAAAACAAAGCCGCATGCTTCATGCGGCTTTTGCTGTATACAATAAGTCAAAATCCCGTTGATGACTTCGGGGCACATGCCCCATTTTTCGCGAATCGCCATTCGTTCACCTGTCCGAAATCATGTATATATCCACTATACAATAGCCGGAACGCTTTGACTAGGCTTCCTCCAAGGTGCCTTTCGGCCGGATCAGGAAGAAGACAAGTCCCAAGGTGATGACAGCCAGAACCGTAACCGTAATGAACACGATTCGATCGGAGATCTCCATCATCCAGCCGAACAGCGGAGGTCCGAACGCAACCCCGAGAAACCGTAAGCTGCTGTATAACGAGGTGATGATCCCGCGCTGATCTTTCTTGACGGATCCGGTGATCATGGTATTCAAGCAAGGGAGCAGCAATCCGGTTCCGATACTGCTTAAGGTAAGCAGCCCGATAAACAAATACAGATTATCGCGATTGATGAAAATACAAAGACCGAGCGATACGGACATTAAGAGCATCCCGATATTCATAAGCCAGCGCATCAACGTCCCATTCTTTTTGATGAGAGAACCGGTTGTGTAGGATGTGATGACCATACCGAGCAAGGGAATCGCGAGAACAAAGCCTTTTTTGACACCATCGATGTTAAAGGGAGGTGCCTCCAGAATATCGGACAAGTAGAATAGCACACCGAACAAAATAAACAAGGCAAGAGAACCGGCGAAAAAGGAGGTGATCAGCCAGCGGCCCTTTTCCTTCATCGTATTTCCAATCGTATGAATATACTCTTTAAGCTTCGGCGGAGCTTTCTCACGCTTCGGCTCCTTCAGTAAAAATATTACCGCCAGGATGGAAATGAGACAGAACACAGGGAAAGCAAAGAACGGCGCGTACCATACAATTAAAGCAAACAAGGAACCGAGGATCGGACTGATGACCTTACCCGTCCCGTTGGATGCTTCCGTAAGGCCGACCGCCTTACTTTCCGTTGCTCCCTTATACAAGTCGCCGGCCAGGGCCATAGCTATCGGGGCTGTCCCGGCAGCGCCGAAGCCCTGTATCGCTCTCGCGATAATAATGACTGTATACGAATTCCAGACGGCGCCGAAGCCTGCTAATACTCCCGCTGCGCCATAAATGATGAGCGAAGGAATGATGATAGCCTTGCGCGAGAACCGGTCCGATAAGTAGCCGGCAACGGGAATGACGAGCCCCGCTGTAACGGAAAATAGCGTAATCACGAGGCTGCTTTGAAATTGGCTGATGCCGAGCCGCTCCTGCATCTCGGGCAAAATCGGCACGAGCATCGAGTTCCCCAGCACAAGGACCAAAGGTACCGTCGCTATGGCGATAAACTCCCAGATCAGCCCTTTGGATTCGCCCTTTTTCTTAGACTCCCCTTGCTTCTTGGTTTTTGAAGGAGGGGATACTTCTTCTTCATCATCTGAGCGGTCGAAACCGATGATTAGCCGTTTTGCTTTTGTTTTTTCCATGCCGATCTCTTCTCCTCTACAGCTGGATGTAGTTCAGGTCAGTGATAATGTACCCATGTAGGAATGCTGTCATTCTTTCCGAGTTTTGGGAGACGCCGTGAAAGCTTTGGGCAAAAATCGGGGATACTGAGGGTAAAACGAACATCGGCGGGAGGAGCTAATGAAAAAGACAATACCCTTGATGTTGATTGCCGTTTTTCTGGCAACCATGGCCATCCTACAGACTGTAAAGCAGGATCACGCGCAAGTACAAATGACCGCGGCGAAGAAGCCGCCGGAAGTCGCGATTGCGAGACCTGTACCAAGCTTTGTATTGAAGGATTCACAAGGAAAGGAATTTCATGTAGGAGGACAACGCGATAAGCCCCTGATGGTAAACTTCTGGGCCTCCTGGTGCGGGCCGTGTCATGAAGAAGCTCCGAGTTTGCAGCAGATGTACGCCAAATATAGCGACCGGATCGATCTGTATGCGGTGAATGTGACCAAAGGGGATCGGGTGGAAAATGCGAAAAAATTCGCAAAGCAATATGGCTTTACGTTTCCGGTGCTGTTCGATATCCAGGGAAAAGCGGCCGACGATTATCGGCTGATGTTTGTTCCGACAAGCTTCCTTATTGATAAAAATGGCAACCTGGTAGAAGTCATTCACGTGCTCCCGCCGGAAGAGCTTGAAAAAAAAATTCAGCGTTTAATCGGAGCATAAGCTTCAAGCGGCATGCAAAAAAGCTCCGCATGGGCCATGGCCCATGCGGAGCTTCCATTTCTTAATGGTTTACCAGCCCGAGTCGCTCTCGGGCTTCTTCCTGCTGTTCGATTCGATGCTGCCCCATCAGAGCATATCGAAAACTGTCCGCCAGCGCATACCAGCTGGCCTCAATAATATTGTCCGAAACGCCAACCGTATTCCATGTGTACTTCTGGTCGGTGGATTCAATTAGTACGCGAACCTTCGCAGCTGTTGTATCCTTTTCATCCAAGACGCGCACCTTGTAGTCGGATAAGTACATATCCTGAATTCCCGGGTAATGCTGAATCAAGCACTTGCGCAGGGCATTGTCCAAAGCGTTGACCGGACCGTTCCCTTCGGCCGCGTTGTAGATGGTTTCGCCATGCACCTTAACCTTGACGATCGCTTCCGATACGACCGCTTGATTAGGGGAGGATTTACCGACCATAATCTTGAACGATTCGAGAGTGAAGACTTCTTCCAATTTGCCGTAGGCATCGCGGATGAGCAGCTCAAGGGAGGCGTCGGCGCCTTCGAATTGGTACCCTTGATGCTCCATGTCTTTGATCTGTTCGATCAGCTGCTTGGTTTGCGCATTGTTGATATCGAAGTCGAGCCCCAGCTCCTGTGCCTTGAAGACCAGGTTGCTTTGCCCTGCCAGCTCCGACACCAAGACGCGCTGCTTGTTCCCGACCAGCTCCGGAGTGATATGCTCATAAGTGCTGGAATGACGCAGGATAGCGGAAACATGAATGCCTCCCTTATGGGCGAATGCCGCAGCGCCGACGAAAGGCTGGTTTACCGGCATGTGCATGTTGGCCACCTCGCTAACGTAACGGGCTACGCTGGAGAGGCTTGCCAGCTGCTCCTCGGAAATGACATCGTATTTCAGCTTGAGTTGAAGGTTCGGGATAACGGAGCACAGATTGGCGTTGCCGCAGCGCTCGCCGTATCCGTTGATCGTTCCTTGTACCTGAGTAGCGCCGGCCATTACGGCAGCTAAACTGTTGGCTGCTCCGAGCTCGCAGTCGTTATGGGCGTGAATGCCGATTGGGGTTTTGACCGTCTGCTTCACTACGGTAACGATTTCCGTCACTTCGTGAGGGAGGGACCCTCCGTTTGTATCGCAAAGCACGATCCAGTCCGCACCGGCCTCCTCGGCTTTCTTAATCGTCTGCAGTGCATAGTCCGGGTTGTTCTTGTAGCCGTCAAAGAAATGCTCTCCGTCATAAATAACCTCAAGGCCTTTGCTCTTCAAGTATTTGACGGAGTCGTATATCATGGAAAGATTCTCTTCCAAGGTCGTTTGGATTGCCTTATGTACATGGAAATCCCACGACTTGCCGAAGATGGTGGCAACGGAAACGCCGACCTCGAGAATCCGGTTCAAATTCACATCGTCTTCGGGGAGTGTGTCCTTGCGGCGAGTGCTGCCGAAAGCCGTGATTTTCGCATGCTTTAAAGGTAAATCCTTCACGCGGTTGAAAAATTCAATGTCCTTGTTGTTGCTTCCGGGCCAGCCGCCTTCAATATAAGTAACGCCTAAAGCGTCCAGCTTCAGAGCGATTTTCAATTTATCTTCCACGGACAGGCTGATGCCTTCCCCTTGTGTGCCGTCACGCAAGGTTGTGTCAAAGATTTTAACCGTGCTTTTCATCTACCTTCCTCCTGACGTTTCCATTGCAAGCGCTAAGTATAATTTATAATTATAGCACAAAATTTACATGAAAGGGTATGTTTTTCGCAAAAATAGAAGAGGCGGTTTGCCTTGATTTCCTTACGGGGCCAAGTATAGACTAGATTTAGGAGGAAGGAAAGTCTCAATAGTAAGGTGCTGGTGTGACATGCATTTGAAAGGCTCCGATGTGGAGAGCAGCTATCCTGTCAAGGGTAGAGTAATCCTGCACATGGATATGAATGCGTTCTACTGCTCGGTGCATGAAGCCGTGGAGCCGGATAAATACCGCGGCAGGCCGATTGCCGTTTCGGGCAGTGTAGAGCAGCGCAGAGGCATTATAGTAACCTGTTCCTATGCCGCGAGAGCCGTTGGGGTAAAAACGGGCATGCAGGTAAGGGAAGCGTTGAAGCTTTGCCCCGAGCTGATGCTTATTGCTCCCGATTTCGAGCTGTACCGGCGGTTTTCCAAGCGCTTCATGCAAATAGCTTACGAATATACACCGATGATCGAAGCGATGTCCATCGATGAGTGCTACATGGATATAACGGGCTCCAAGCAATTCGGAACGCCGCTTGAGATTGCGGAACGGATTCAATCGCGCGTTCGAAATGAGCTTCAGCTGCCGTGCTCCATCGGCGTCGCGCCGAACAAGCTGCTGGCCAAGATGGCATCGGATATGAAGAAGCCGAACGGGCTTACGGTGCTCAGAAAGCGTGACGTCCCCGTACTGCTGTGGCCGCTGCCTTGCGCGCAGCTGTACGGGATCGGCAGGAAGACGGCCGAGAAGCTGAAGCGGCTGAACATTCATACATTGGGTCAGCTGGCGCAAACGGACGAGCGGCTTCTGTCGGAGCGCTTCGGGATCATGGGTCCTGTTTTGAAACGAGCTGCCAACGGAGAGGATGACTCCCCGGTTAACCCGGAGCAGGAGCAGAGCAAATCAATCGGCCATACGACCACATTGCCTACGAATTATACGCGGCGCGAGGACATTGCCCGTGTATTCCTCAATCTCGCCGATCAGGTCGGCCGGCGGCTCCGAAGGCAGGCACTCATGGCGAATACCGTGCAGATCACAATCCGCGATCCTGACATGAAGACGATCACACGCGCCGTGAAGCTGCCTAAGCCGTCGGAGAGCAGGGAGGATTTTTACCATACGGCTTGTAAGCTGTTCGAGCAGCATTGGCCCGATGGGAAGCCCGTACGTTTGCTGGGAGTGACGCTACAAAATTTATCGGCGAAGAAGGAGACGGCGCTTCAGCTCGATTTATTTGATTACGAGAAGGAGCCCGTGAAGGAAAAGCTAACCCAGGCGATGGACGCCATCCGCGATAAATTCGGGGAGGGAGCCATTCTAACGGCGGGGATGCTGGGAGACGATCCGTCGACCCTCATCCGCAATAAAAGGCTGAGAGGCACATCCCTGCAGATGGATCATTTGAAGGACAAGGGTTGGGAGGAAGAGCTATGACAACCGTCATCGGCTTCGGAGGCTATTCCGGCAGCGGGAAGACAACACTCATCACTCGTTTGGCGGAGTATTTCGAGCGAAATGGTCTTAGGGTGGCCGTAATTAAGCACGATGCACATGGGCATTATAAAGAAGTCGCGGGTACGGATTCGGCCGCATTTATTTCCTCCGGCGCATCAGCGGTGTTTGTTGTTTCCCCGGATCGGGTCGCTTCGTTTACGAAACCGGCCATTAGCCTGAAGAACGTATTGGAGCATGCGGAGCAGCATGCGGAATTGATCCTTGTCGAAGGCTTCAAGCAGGAGGGCCATCCGAAGCTGGCGATTTTCAGGGATGCGGAGCAAGCAAGCATCGTGCAGAAGCTGAGCCCGGGTCCGATCGCTTGGGTCACGCCTTGCCCCGGGGATGCCAAGACGGTACCGGAGGTTCCGGTATTTCATCCTGACGACATTACAGCCATCGCTAGATTTATTGAAAGTAGAATGCAGCTGAAAACCTAGCGGTTCAGCGGATTAAGTGTTGCTAATCAGCCCTATAACGATTGGTTATCAATAGCTTAGCTACTTTCTATTTGAACTTTGGAAGCTTTTATATTATATTTTAGGATGAGGTTAGACAATTAAGGGAGGATTTTTGAACATGGCGAAATATACTTGGGTAGAAAAAGAAACTTGCATCGCGTGCGGCGCTTGCGGCGCAACTGCACCTGATATCTACGATTACGACGATGAAGGTCTCGCTGAAGTAATCTATGACGGCGACGGCAACAAAGGTAACACAGAAATTCCTGAAGATCTTTACGATGATCTGCAAGATGCACAAGACGGCTGCCCTACTGATTCCATCAAGGTAGCAGACGCTCCTTTCAATAAGTAATAGTGACTAGTTCCATAGTCCCGATAAGGCTCGTTTCCGTGAAGGAAACGGGCTTTTTTCGTGTTGTTTTTACATTTTTTTTAACTTCTTTTCCTATTTCTATGGTAAGATATTAAGCAATAAGCACGAATGAGGGGGCTGTCATGAAGAAAGGGGTCAGCAAGTCTGGCGTCATTGTTTTAGGGAATGGATTCATTGTATTGATGTGTCTGGTAATGCTGCTGACGGGCTCCTTGAAGGTGCTATCGAATCAGGTATTCGATTTCAATATGTCGACGTCCATGAGTCAAGAGCCGCATGAGGATATCGTCGTTATAGGGATTGACTCCCAGTCGATCAAAGAAGTCGGGCCTTACCCATGGGACCGCTCGGTGTATGCCAAGCTGATCAGTCAGCTGGAGGCGGCGGGGGCGAAGGTGATCGCCTTCGATATCGAGCTGTACACCGAGAGCAAGCCGGAGAGCGATATGGCGCTTGCCGTCGAGCTGTCCAAGCACAGCAATATCGTTTTGCCGTCGCATGCCAATACGGAAGGGACATTCGACCGTTCCCTGAAGGTAAAGTCGGGAGAACTGTTATCGGTGGAAACGATTCAGCAGCCGATTCCCGCCTTCCGGCCTTATGTGAATAAAGCGCACATCAATGCGACATTTGATACCGATGGCGTGGTGCGCTCGAACTGGCTGCAGATCAATACGCCGGAAGGAGTATTTCCTTCAATGGCTCTTGCGGTCGCACAGCTGGCCGGCGCGGATGTCAGCAAATTTCTGGATTTGCCCTTGATCGACGAGCGGCCCAAATCGGAGATGATCATCCGATGGGATGCGAAGGAATTTGACTTCGAAACGATCCCCTTCGCCAAAGTATTGAACGGCAGCGTGCCTCCACAGACGTTCAAGGATCGGCTGGTGCTTGTGGGCTATACGGCTCCCGGCTCCGATGAAGGGATTACCCCGATCGAGAATCACATGCATCTGGTCTATGCTCACGCAAACATTTTGAATCAAATTCTCAAGAATCAAGTCATCACTCCGGTGAACGAGCTTCTTCCTCTTGGATTAGCGGCACTGATCATTCTTTTGTTCGGAATCTTCACCTGGCGGCTGAAGGCGATTGCCGGTGTGGTCCTGGTGTTCGTCGCAACCGTCATCTTGTTTGCCGGCCAATACGTCATCTTTGCTTACTCCGATCAATATGTGGATGTGATGTTCGCGGTTGTCAGCGGCATCGTCGCATACCTCGGCAATATCTCGATGAAAACATACTTCGAAACGAAGCAAAAAAATTACATAACGAAACAGTTCGGGCGGTACATCTCTCCTGATTTGGTTAAGGAAATTGCAACCAGCGAGCAAGAGATCCAGCTTGGCGGGATCAGCAAGGAGCTGACGGTGCTGTTCCTGGACGTACGGGGCTTTACGCCGCTTTCGGAGCGATTGAAGCCGGAGGAGGTCGTTGACTTTCTGAATATGATGTTCAACCTCATTACGGAGCGGGCGCTGGAGAACCACGGTACGATTGATAAGTTTATCGGGGATGCGGCGATGATTCTGTACAATGCGCCGCTGGATGTGCCGGATCATCCTTACTATGCGGTAAAGACCGCATATGAGATACAGAAGGGCATGGAAAAGGTACGTGCCGACGTTCAAGAGAAGTACGGCGTCACTATCAGCGTAGGGATCGGCATCAACACAGGGGATGTCGTTGTAGGCAACATCGGATCGTATCTGCGGGTAGACTATACGGCCATCGGCGATAACGTCAATACGGCAGCGCGGATCGAATCGAATACGCAGCCGAATCAGGTTCTCGTGTCGGAGGCCACATACGAGCTGACCAAAGAGTATTTCGAGTACAATTTCGCCGGCGAAAAGCTGATGAAGGGGAAAAGCGTGCCGTTGAAGCTGTTCGAGGTATTGGGTGTGAAAGGGGCCCCTGCTTCGGCCCAAACCAAAGGAGATCAAGCTTCCTGACATAGCCGGTTATTGACGTGAAATTATATTTCGAAATTGTGAAAAGTTTCATTGAATCTTGGAATGACAAAAATTAGAATAGAACTAGAATGTGCAAGTTTGTCGATTTTTTTGGAATATGGAATGGGAGAGGAGTATCATCGTGGGGAGAACGAAGCTTAGGTTACAAGATTTCAGAGCTTTTCTATCATTATTTACAGCAGCCACCCTGTTTTTATCTACATTAATCACTGTTTTTGCTCCGGCAGCTTATGCCAAGTCGGTACGCGCGGCGGTTGTCACTGAGGTTACCGGGGATGTGCAGGTGAAAAAGGCAGGGGGTTCTAAGTCCTATTCCGTCTATACGGATATGACCTTGAACCAAGGGGACATGATCATTACGGGATCATCCTCATCTGTGGCTCTCAAGGTCGTTGACATGGCGGATGAAGTAACGATCGGCGAAGATTCCGAAGTATACATATCGGAGCTGACTACAGATGGCGGAGGTAAGGTGTCCAAGCTGAAGGCTTGGTCCGGCTCGGTCTGGGCCAAGGTCAAATCGCTTGTCAGCTCTGAGGATGAATTCGAGGTTCAAACCCCGACAGCGGTCATGGGGGTTCGAGGCACGCACTTCCTCACCATTATTAATAAGAAAACCGGCGAAACGACAATGGTTGTAGCGGCGGGTGTAGTTCAGGCCAAAACCGTAACGGCGCAGGAGGGCGAAGAACTCAAAACGTCCCTTCAGGAGGCCAAGCAGGTGCTTGTCTATCCTGCTCAACAGATTAATCTTACGAAACGCGATGAGGTACAGGATTTAAAAACAAAGGTCGAATTCATCAA
Organism: Paenibacillus sp. GD4; assembly: GCF_030846225.1. Lineage (NCBI taxonomy): Bacteria > Bacillati > Bacillota > Bacilli > Caryophanales > Paenibacillaceae > Paenibacillus > Paenibacillus sp. GD4. The sequence continues at coordinate 962,960 of NZ_JAVCYK010000001.1, read as the reverse complement.
TGTGGACCAGCTCGTTAAGCAAGCTCCGCCGAAGGTGCTGGAAGCGATCATCAAGAATAAGGCGGAGATCGACCAAGAGAACAAGGAGTTTCTCGAGAAGCAGAAGCAGCAGCTGCAGCAAGGTGCAATCAAGCCGGCTGACAGCACGCTGTTCATTAAGGATCTGGATGAATTGAACAAGGTGGCCAAAAACCTTGATAATATCGTCGGCAACATTGCGAAGGATGCCATTGATGCTAAGAAGATTGAACAGAAAACGATCGATGAAGCGAACAAGAAAATTGAAGATCCTTTGAAAAAAATTGATTTATCCAAGATAGAGAAGCTTGATAAAACGGCCGGACAAGACCCTGAGGCAGAAAGATTGAGAAAGGCCCAGGAGGCCGCAGCGGCGGAAGAACTATTGAAGCGCCAGCAGGAAGAAGAGCGTAAGCTTCTGGAAAACCAGCAGCGTCTGTCTGCGTTGTTGAAACAAATTGAAGAAGCGAAGCGAAAGCAGGACGAGGAGAACAAGAAGGCGCTTGAGGATCAGAAGAAGCAAGCGTTGCAAGATTATACTTCTGAGCAGTCCGGAGGAAAGACCGGGACACAAACGGGCGGACAGACAGGCGGCCAAACGGGAGGTCAGTCCGGAAGCGATTCAGGCGGCTCCGACGGCGGCACAAATTCCGGCGGCACAACACCCGCAGCTCCGACGGTAACTTCTACCCTCACAACAACGGCGAATCCGGTCGTTCTGAAGTTCAAAGCTGAGGCGGATGCAGTGGTACAGGTATACTACGGCACAAATCTTCTTGGTCAGGTGAATGGTTTAGGCGCGGCGACAGAGGTATCCCTGCAGTTGTCTCTCCAGGCGGGAATGTATAGCGGACTCACAGCTAAAGCGGTTCGCTCGGGCTTGTCCAGCAGCTCGGTGAACATTCCGACCTTCGAGGTGATACCGAACGTAAAGCTGACCAACAGCGGAAACAGCAAGGTTGCCATTACGCTGGAGAACTTTAACGGTTTGAAAAGCTTATATGCGGTAGAAGCACATCTGCTGTATGACAATAACGCCTTTACATATACGGGCACCGCGAATAATGAATGGTCCGATCAGCCGGATACGGTGTTCAACGGCGCACAAACAGCTGAAACGGTACGTCAGGTTAAAGGGAGCGCTCAGAGTGAGCTGATCTACGCGGGTACGCAATTCATGAGCTCTACCAGCACGGTGGAACCTCAGAACATCGCGGTGCCTAAGGAAGGCATGCTGCTTGCCGATATTACCTTGACCCCGGTTAGCGGTGCCAATAATTCTGGCATGGTGAAGCTGATCTATGTCAAGGTCGTAGATAAGGCCGGTAATGAAGTGTTTATTTATCAGCCTGCTGAGGGTAGCGAGCAATCCGTTACCGTAATGAAGTAAGGTGCAAGCAAGTGAAAGGAGAACATATGAAAAATTCAAAAAGATTGTTGGCGGTTCTCGTTGCTGCTTCCGCATTGTTCGGCAGCTCCTCGGCCTACGGGGCATCCCTGGAGAAAGATGCGGTCATCGGCAGCAACGATCAGATATTGACGAATGTTAACACTATGGCGGGACTTGGGGGCTTCGGCGATTATAACGGAGCGCGGCTTACAGCCACGTTCCGTTCCCCGGCCGGCTTGGGACTGCTTCCGGACGGTACTATTTTGTTTGCCGATTCCCGCAATCACAAGATCAAACAGCTGAAGGACGGGAAGGTTAGCGACTTCGCTGGAATTTACGTCCACAAGGATGCCAAAGGCTTCCCTGAAGGCGGCATGCTTGACGAGAAGAAGGATCTGTCGCTCTTCAACGAGCCCAAGGGAATCGCTGTAGATGCCAACGGGAATATCTATGTAGCGGATGCCGGCAATCATGCCGTTCGTAAAATCGACGCATCCGGCAAAGTGACGACGGTAGCGGGTACGGGTGTGCTTGGCCATAAGGATGGGGCAGGCAAGGAAGCTCAGCTTTACTATCCGACCGATGTGGCTGTTGCTGCGGACGGAACGATCTACGTGGCGGATTCCCTCAATCATGTCATTCGTAGCATCACGCCTGCAGGACAGGTCAAGACGCTGAATGCCTTATCCACTCGACTTATAGAAGTATCTCCGGGGCAGGTAGTTCCGGCCGGCGATTATTCGGATGGAAGTCTGGCAACCGCTAAGTTTAACGAACCGACCTCTTTGGTTTTGGATGCCAAAGGCAATCTCTATGTGAGTGACACAGGCAATCAAAGAATCCGTTACATTGATCTGGTGCAAGGCAAGGTTAGCACGGTAGCGGGAAGCAGCGTCAACGAAGCGAAATCAGGCCTTTATGAGAAAAAAGAGCTGTTTGCACCAGGCGACTATGCTGACGGTGAGGCGCTTAAAGCTTTGTTCAACGCTCCTCAAGGCCTAGCCCTGACGGCCGAAGGCGGATTGTTGATTGCCGATTCCGGCAACAATGCAGTTCGTTATCTGGCGAATGGTAAAGTCACTACACTTGCCGGTGCTTCCAATCTGCTGTCCGGGGAATTGGACGGCATTGACCGCGGCGCCGGGTTCCATAAGCCGACGGATGTGGCCGTACTGGCTGACGGAAGCGTTGTCGTGGCAGATTCATTTAACAATAAGCTTCGCAGCGTAAGCCTTTATCAGCTTCCTGCCGGGCTGCCGAAGGATGACAGCGTGAAGGTCGTTCTTGGCTCCCAATGGGTCCAGTTCGATGCGCAGCCGGAAATTTCGGAAGGACGTACCATGGTTCCTGTTCGCCTCATTACGGAAGCGCTCGGTTATAAGGTTACGTTCAATGATGATACCCGTGCAGTGCAGCTTTCCAAGGATGGCCAGACCATCGAGCTTTATGTAGGGAAAACCGGGATCAAGCGCATGGAAGAAGGAAAAGAGGCCGTGCAGAAGGCAACGGACGTAGAACCGTACATCAAAGAGGACCGTACCTATGTTCCGATTCGATTCTTTGCGGAAGAGATCGGCTTGGATGTACAGTGGCATAATGACACGCGAACGGCCATTATCCGCGAAAAAACAACGATCAAGCCATAAAGCAGCAATCGAAAAGGCCTGGCTGTAGGAGCTTATGTCTGCCGCTCTTCACAGATTAGGTCTTTTCGGCTATGATAAGAAAAACTATGCTGCAGGACGGGAGGTGAACACGTGACGGATATCGCACCTTATTTGAAACGAATAGAAGAGCTGGAACGAACGAATAGGGAGCTGCTATTGCTGTTGGAATCCGCGACTGAGCTGAACCGGGGAACCTCGGAAGAGGATCATCCTTTCTCCATGAGTGTGATTCACTCTTTGGTTCTGGCGCTAGACTCCAGGGATCCCTATACAGCTGGACACTCGTCACGTGTTGCCCTATACTCCTTATGGATCGCCCGTAAGCTCGGGGTATCCGAAGAGGAATGCAAGCATTTTCACAGAGCGGCGCTCATGCATGATATCGGCAAGATCGGTGTACCGGATCGCATTCTTCTGAAGTCAGACAGCTTAAACCAGGAGGAGTTTCAAGTCATGATCTCCCATACGACGATCGGTGCGAGAATTCTCTCTCGAGTGGAACCGGAGGAGCGGATGATCCAGGCTACACAGGTAGCCAAATACCATCACGAGAAGATGGATGGCTCGGGCTATCCCGAGGGGCTGAAAGGGACAGCAATCCCTTTCTACGCACGTATTGTAGCTGTCGCGGACGCTTTCGATGCGATGACGACCGATAGGCCGTATGCTAAAGGCAGAAGCTACAAGGAAGGCGTGGACGAGATTATCCGCTGTCGAGGCACTCATTTTGATCCCATGGTGGTGGATGCGTTCCAAAGTGTCATGCTGGAGAAAAATTACTTCATGAACGAGAAGGATCGGCACCTTCTGGATATGATTGAGGAGCAAAAGCATCTTTTGCCTTAGTGAGGTGCACCCCCTATAATAGACATTGGAAAAACCCCTGGTTAATCCGATGAATTATAGGGGGTGCATTTTTTCATGGCGATTAAAGGACAAAAGTTCAAATCATACTCAGATGAAATGAAAAAAGAGGCGGTTCGCCTACACGTTGAGGAGAAATGGAGCTACCGGCAGATCACCGAGCACTTCGGAATCCAAGACAAGGATAGAGTCAAGAGGTGGATGCGTAAATTTAGAGAGGCTGGAGAGTTTGGGCTGTTGGATCAACGAGGACGGCGAGAGGAATACATAGATCAGGATCGTCACATGAAGCAGCTTAAGCGGGAGAATGAAGTCCTAAAAAAGTGTTTGAAAATCTGGAAGCAGGAGGTGTGCAAGGAAAGTATCGCATCATTGAATCGGCCGCAGAGCAATATCCAATAACGGAACTCTGCAGCATATTGGGCGTATCCAGAAGTGGATATTATCGCTTTCTGAGCAAACAAGGTGTGGACAAAGACCAAGAGACGAAAGAACGAATCAAGGCCATTTATGAGCAGCGAAATGGAACCTATGGATACCGGAGGATTGTGATGGAGCTGGAACGACAATTTGATGAGAAGGCCAACCACAAGAGGGTGCTTCGGTTGATGCAAGTGCTAGGATTAAAGGCAGTCATCCGAAGAAGACGCAACTATCGTAGTACATACCAGGCGGCGGAAGCTGCCGGCCGGGTTGCAGAGAACTTGCTGCAGCGTGACTTTAAGGCAGACAAGCCAAATCAGAAGTGGGTAACGGATGTGACACAGTATCGTGTTGGGGATGAGAGGCTATACTTGTCGGCCATCAAGGACTTGTGCAGCAACGATATCGTTGCATATCACATAAGCAAGCGTAACGACAATGAATTGGTCCTAGAAACGTTTAAAGCCGCGTTCGAAACGCAAAAAGACGTGACTGATAAGATAGCCGGATTGATCGTTCACAGCGACCAAGGCTTCCAGTACACGTCTCATGCTTACCATGACATGCTGCCTACGGTTGGCGCCCAAATCAGCATGTCCCGACGCGGCAATTGTTTAGACAACGCCGCCATGGAGAGCTTCTTCTCGCATCTCAAAGCGGAAGCGCTCTATCCCTATGATATCCGTTCTTTGGACGAGGCACAACGGAGAATAGAGGAATTTATACATTTTTATAATCATGAGAGAATACAGAAAAAACTAAACAAGCTGACACCGTTGGAGTTCCGGCGCCAGCTTGCATCCTAGGGCTTTTTTTAATGTCTACAAAATTGGGGCTAGACCATTAGGGCAGAGGGTGCTTTTTTTTGTATGCCAGGCCCTAGCTGGAGGACGTTATATTGCCGAAACAGCCGAGGAACTGGCAGAATAGCGGACAGAGCTTGGCATTCACGAGGAATAACGACCTTGGGGGAGTTATATTATCGAAAAGGCCGGGAGTTGGCAGAATAGCGTCCTCCGAGGACGTTAATGGCCATGGAATGCGGACACAGCCGGGTATTTACAAGGAATAACGACCTTGGGGGACGTTATATTGTCGAAATAGCCGGGGAGCTGGCATAATAGCGTCCTCCAAGGACGTTAATGGCCATGGAATGACGGACAAAACCGGGCATTCACGAGGAATAACGACCCGATGTCATTATTAACTAAATGTGTAATTCATCCGATATTATATGGGAGAAGGTGGCAGAAAGGAAGGCTGCTGTGAAGACGAAAACTACGGACGAGAAACTCGAGCAATTTTTTCGGGAAGATCCGTTATACTTAAAAAAATACGTGAAAGAGCATCCCGAGAATAAAATGGCCTGGTATTTGCTCGGGCGTGAATATGAAGCCCAAGGGAAGCAAGGAAAGGCTTTGTACTGCTATTCCCAGGCTGGGGAAATTTATGAGGCGTTCGAGAATCAAAGGGTGGAGCTGCCGGCAGAGGAGCTGAAGCCACTGGAGCAATGGAGGGCAGAACAGAAGCGCCGGGCAAGGCGCTCTCGGCTGCGTCTGTGGATGACGGTACTGGCCTCACTCATGCTCGCCCTCTATATTCCGCCGATCAAGCCTGAGATTGCGGTCGAGTCGCTGCCGCTTCCTGCGAATGTGACGGTGCAGCAGGCTCAGCAAACCCAGGTTTATTATTTGACCGGCGACAAGTCCAAAATCAGGGTGGCAGCTGCCCTGCAAAACATGCTGCTGCAGGAACGAATACAACGACTAGGTATTCTGGTGCGGGGGGCCCCTTTAGGGAACAGTGATTGGATCAGCTGGTCTCAAAAGCCGGAACCGCTTCTTTCCGTAGAAGCCGGGGCAACCGGGGCGCAGCAGCAAATCAGCTACTACGACCAAGAAAGCTGTCAATGCGAGCCGGGGGACAGCAGCATGGCAGCCGGCATTCTTCCTGTATGGCAGTTACAGCAGGAGCAAGAGCTTGTTGTACGATCCGCCGTTATCGCCTATCAGGACCGGAACGGAAGCATTCCTGAGGAGCTTTCCCAAGTGAGTCAGCCCTATCCTAATAATATGCTGCCGGGGGTATCCGAGGCCATGCAGACATGGTATGCCCGGGAGAAGGAAAAGCTGTCGGCGGAAATCTTACAGCAGGGGAAGCCGGCAGTAAGCCCAAAGGAGTCTCAGGGAAATAACCCGTCACCGAGCGGCGAATTGACGAAGCCATTCACCGAACCGCTGCGAATCATAGTAGATAAGAAGACATACCGGCTCGCGGTAGTAAGCGGAAAGATCGTACTGCGCAGCTATCCCGTGGGACTTGGCGGAGCCCGCACACCGGAAGGGGAATTCACCATATCGGAGAAGGTGCGTAACCCGAACGGCAAATCGAATGGGGAATTCGGCAGCCGAGGGATGACCTTGTCGGATACGCTGTATGCGATCCACGGCACGAACAAACCTGCCAGCATCGGCAAGGATCAATCCCTTGGATGCGTGCGGATGCTGAAGGAGGACGTCGAGGAGCTTTTCGATATGGTGCCTCTTGGCACCAGTGTAACGATCGGAAGCGGACTCCTGCCGTCTGAGGTAAGCCGCAGCCCGCAGCCTTGGCGGCTCCCTCAGCTGACGGAGGAGTCGAATCCGGGGAAAGTATACAAGTGGCTGAACTAAGAGTTAAGAATGAGGAGAACGGTCATTAGTACAATGATACCGGCGAACACGGAACCGACCCAGATCGCTAATTTTTTGTTCGGTCCATCCTTCTGTCTGCGCTGCAGGACGGGAGGTTTCTTTTTTTGCATTGTAGTCAGCCCTTCCATTTCAGGAGTTTGTGCATATTTTATCATATTGTAAACGTTTTAGGCAGATGGGAAATCCAGCTTGTCCTCTTTATTTTTCGTTCATAAAACGCTAAACTGTCAAAGAGAGATGTTGACCGTTCGGTTATTTTGTTGAAACAAGGGAGAGGACGACGTAAATGCTGTATAAAACGCTTGGCAAACCGATATTTTTTCGAATGGATCCGGAAAAGGCACATCATATGGTGATTGACGGACTGCATACCGCGGGTAATATTCCTGGGGGGCGGAAGCTGCTCAGCCTGATGTACGGTGTTCCGGCTTATCCGGAGCTGGAATCGAAGCTGTGGGGGATTACATTCGCGAACCCCGTCGGCCTCGCAGCCGGGCTCGATAAGAATGCCAAAGCGGTGCCGGGCTTCTCCAATATCGGCTTCGGCTTCATGGAGGTCGGGACGGTAACGCCGAAGCCGCAAGTAGGTAATGAGCTTCCGAGGTTGTTCCGTTTGCCGGAGGATGAAGCGTTGATCAATCGAATGGGCTTCAATAATGTCGGGATTGAGGGAATGAAGCGGAACCTGCGTAATCAAGGCAGCCGAACGATCCCGCTGGCTATCAATATCGGCAAGAACAAAACGACCCCGAATGAGCAAGCGGAGGATGACTACCGTAAATGTATTCAGGGCTTGTATGGCTACGGCGATTTCTTCGTAGTGAACATAAGCTCTCCGAATACTCCGGACCTGCGAAGCCTGCAGCATGGCGACGACTTATCCCGTCTGCTGGCGGCCGTCAAGGACGAGATCGGCAAGCAGCATGCCATGTTCGGCGGCAAGGAGAAGCCGGTGCTGGTGAAGATCGCTCCGGACCTGGAGGCTCATGAAGTTGAGTACATGGTAGAAACGATCGTACGCAGCGGCGTATCCGGCGTTATTGCGTCCAATACAACCATCGCTCGCGACGGCTTGCGGCATGGAAACCGGAAGGAGACCGGAGGGCTTAGCGGAAGGCCGCTCACCAGCCGCTCAACGGAGCTGATTCGCACCATATACAAATCCACCGGAGGGAAGCTGCCGATTATCGGATCGGGCGGCATTTTCTCTGCGGAAGACGCATATGAAAAAATACGGGCCGGGGCCAGTCTGGTCGAGGTGTATACGGCGCTTATTTACGAGGGTCCGGGTCTGCTTCGTCAAATCAACCGAGGGCTTCGCGATTTGCTTCGAAAGGACGGCTTCAAGAACGTCTCCGAAGCAATCGGGTCAGGACATCAAGGGAAGTAAGATGGGAGGAAGACGGATGGACGGACGTGACTGGAAGAAGTTTTTACTGCCATATGAGCAGGCGGTAGAGGAATTGAAGGTCAAATTCAAGACATTGCGTCAGGAGCTTAAGAGCAGAGAAGAGTACTCGCCAATCGAATTCGTCACCGGTCGGGTGAAGCGCATCTCGAGTGTGCTGGATAAGGCTAAACGTTTGAATGTACCGATGGAGTGTCTGGAGACGGGAATTGAGGACATTGCCGGCATCCGCATCATGTGTCAGTTTGTCGAGGACATTGAGCGCATGCGGGATTTGATTGCCCGCCGTGAGGATATGACCGTTCAATACGAGAAGGATTACATTACGAATTTTAAGCCCAGCGGGTACCGCAGCTATCATATTATTGTCGAGTATCCCGTTCAAACGGCTCTTGGGGTGAAACGGGTGCTGGCGGAAATACAGCTTCGGACGCTGGCTATGAACTTTTGGGCGACCATTGAGCATTCGCTTAATTATAAATACCGGGAAAGCCTGCCTGAGCAGGTGGTGTCCCGGCTAAGCAAAGCCGCAGAGGCTGCGTATAAGCTGGATCAGGAAATGAGCAGCATCCGGGAAGAGATTATGGAAGCCCAGAAGCTGTTCGAGGATAAATCGAATATTGTTTCAAGAGTGCTGAACGGGATTCAGGAGCTTTATTTTTATCACCGGGTAAGAGAGGCGGCCCAGTATCAGCTGCGCTTTAACGAGCTGTGGGAGACCGACGATGTGTGGCATCTGAAGGAGCTTTCGCATCAGATCGATGAGGCGGTTTCCAGGGCGAAGAAAGGCTCTTACACGTAAAAGGAGCGGAAATGAGATGCGGTCGTACGACCCGTTATATGTACAGTTCGTTTACTATTTCAACGTTCCGCGGGATTATTTCGAGTGTCACGAGGTAATGGAGGAGCTCTGGCTCGAGGAAGGGCGAGATCCGTTATATCAAGGCCTGCTGCAGGTGGCAGTGGGCCTTTACCATTACCGGAACGGAAATCTTGGCGGTGCCGTTAAGCTGTTCACAGCCGCTGTGGAGAAGCTGCAAGGACAGGGAGAGATCACTCTCGGGATCGATCTCGGCAAGCTGGTGGAGGAGAGCCGGGAGTATCTTGATAAGCTGCATCGGGCGGAGACGGAGCCGTTCGCTTTTTATGATTTGGATATCCGTATTGTGGATGCAGAGCTGGAAGCACTGGTGGAGGAGCTGCGTTTGTCGCCCCCCACACCGGGGGAAGAAGAGCACTAAGCGTCAATCTGCTGCAGGAAGGAGGCGTGGAGAAGGTTGATTCGAGTCGAGCAATTGTCTAAGCATTTCGAGGTGCACGAGAGAGAGCCGGGCTTCGCAGCATCCCTGCGGAGCTTGTTTCATCGGAAATACCGCACGGTCAAGGCAGTGGAGAACATTAGCTTCCATATCCCCGAAGGGCAAATCGTCGGTTTCCTTGGACCGAACGGGGCAGGCAAAACGACGACGATGAAGATGCTGACCGGACTCCTGCATCCTACCTCGGGAACGATTAAGGTAGCGGGCTACGTGCCTTGGGAGCATAAGAACGCCTTCAAACGGCGAATCAGTCTTGTGATGGGTCAAAAGAGTCAACTGATCTGGGATGTTCCTGCGGCGGAAAGCTTCCTGGTCAATAAAGCGATTTATGAAATTCCGGATGCGGAGTACAAGCAAACCTTGGAGCAGCTAACCTCGATGCTGGAGCTTGAGGACGTGATCAAGAAGCCGGTACGGCAGCTTTCGCTGGGCGAACGGATGAAATGCGAGCTGGCCGCATCGCTTCTGCATAAGCCCGATATTTTATTCCTGGACGAGCCGACGATCGGTCTGGACGTGAAAATGCAAGAGGCCATGCGGCGGTTCGTACAGCAGTATAATCAGGCTTACAAGGCAACGATTTTGTTAACGAGTCATTATATGGGAGACGTCACGGCGCTCTGTGAGAGAGTGATGGTGATCGGTCGCGGGCAATTGCTGTATGATGGCGGAATGACAGAGCTCATCGACCGGTACTCGAGAAAGAAGCGGGTCATCCTGCAGCTGAGCCCGGAGCTGGCAAGCGAAGAGCTGAAGCGACGGATGGAGCAAGCCATTCTCGAGCTGGAGCTATCGGCGGAAGCAGCTCTTGCGGAGTTTCCCAAGGTGATCCTGGAGGTACCTAGAGAACAAGTATCGTCTGTTTCCGCAGCGCTTCTCGGACGATTCCCAGTCATAGATCTTACGATTGAGGAGCCTTCCATGGAGTCCATCATTGGGCGGGCTTACACCGCTGAAGCAGAGGACAGCTCTGTACGGGTGAGGCCATCATGAACTCGTGGCATGCTTTCAGGGAAAAATACAGGATGCTGCTTCAAGTAGAATGGTCTGTCATGCTGGCGTATCGAAGCGAGAGCGTCATCTGGATGATCGGATCCTTCATTCAGCCGCTAGTAAGCTTATCCGTTTGGCTCTCGATCAATAACAGCGGAGCAGGCACTGGGCTAAGCGCTAAGGATTACATCGTGTACTTCCTCGGCGTGCTCGTGGTGGAACGGCTAACGAGATCCTGGGATGTATGGGAGCTTGACAGCGAAATCCGACAGGGCACTTTATCTGCGAAGCTGCTGCGCCCCTTTCATCCGATTCATTGGAGCATAGCTCAAAATTTGGTATATAAATCGTTCTTTGCGTTTCTGCTGATTCCGGCTTGGATTGTGCTGTGCTTGGTATGGCCGATGGCGAGGCCTCCGGCTGATGCCGCCTCTCTCGTTCTTACTTTAGCCGCTGTGCTTTGTTCGTCAGTCATGTGTATTCTAATCGGTTATTTGTTCGGCATGCTGGCATTCTGGACGAATCGCGCCACTTCGATCTATATGCTGTACGAGGGGATTCATCTGTTTCTGGCCGGAAGAATTGCGCCGTTGTCCCTGTTTCCGGCGGAGGTTGCGAGAATCGCCTCCTGGCTGCCGTTTTACAGTACCGTCGGCTTCCCTGTGGACCTGCTGACGGGAAGGCTGGCCGGACAGTACGAGCTCATCTGGCGCGGCTTTGCCGTTCAAGCCTTATGGATGCTGATCCTTGGGCTGTTATTTCGGTGGCTGTGGCAGAGGGGCCTGCGAAAGTATAGTGCCGCGGGAGGATAAAACAAGTGAACAAATATTTGCGATGCTTGCGTGAATTTTTCCGGGCATGTCTTGTGGAGGAGTTTGAATATCGGGCGAACTTCGCAGCCAATATAATGACTACGCTTTTCTGGCTGCTCGTAGCCGTATTGACCTTGCAAATTTACTTTTTCCGAACGGATACGGTGGGGGGCTGGTCCTATTACGAGGTGCTTGCCCTCCTTGGCGTCTTTACGGCGATCCGCGGCTTTATCGAGTTCTTCCTGCAGCCGAATATGACCCGGCTGGTGAGCCATGTACGAACCGGAACGTTAGATTATGTGCTTACCAAACCAATCGACAGCCAGTTCTATGTCAGCTTCCGTCATTTGGTTTTCTGGCGCCTGTCGGATGTGGCTCTCGGCTTCGGCATGCTCATCTACTCCCTATGGAAGCTGGGGATGGTACCGAGCGTCACCGAGGTTCTGCTGTTTATCGTTGTGTTTGTATCCTCGCTGCTTGTCGTTTACTCGCTGTGGATGGCCATGATGACGGTATCGTTCTGGGCGGTGAAGGTGGATAATCTCAGCTTCCTGTTCACTTCCTTCTTCGAAACGGCGCGGTTTCCCGTTTCCGTCTACGGCGGCGTGCTTCGATTTGTGCTGACGTATGTTTTTCCCGTAGCTTTCATTACGACCTTTCCTTCGGCTGCATTGGTAGGAAGGCTGAGTTATACGGAGGGAATCATCAGCGTGCTCGCTGCCGTAGTATGCCTTGCGGCATCAAGGTGGTTTTGGCGGCATGCGCTCATGTCTTATACGAGTGCCAGCAGCTAGTGTCACGAAGGGTTGATCCGTCCCTAGCCGAAGCCGATCTCGTAACGGTCCGGATCTTTCATTGAAAACTCCTTCCAAGAGCCCCAGTCATGCCGGCTGATTCGGGGCTCTTTGCTATTTTTATCTAAGTCAACAAGCTACGATGGTGTCAACGGTAAAAAAAAGAGTCCGGCATCCTGGGTGCCAGACTCGGTAAAGCCGTATTATTTTTTGTTATACTTCTCAAGAAATTGCTTGTAGGTCTCCGGGGTATGGCCCGCTTCCCCATTGGAAGCCACGCCGCCTACCAGCCGCTCCACTTCTTTGCCGCCCTTATAGTATACAAGGGTTGGCGTGTACTCGATTTTATATTGGTTCCAGCCCTGCTTAAACTCTTCCAGGTTGTATTGCTTTAAATCGATATTCATATCCTTCGCCATCGGCGCTAGAATAGGAGTCGTTCTTTTGCAGTGTGGACATGTGGATGCGTAGAAATAAATAAAGAAGTCCTCTTTATTATCGACCTTCTGCTTCAGCTGCTCCGGTAAAATCAGGTTCTGGTAATTCGGATCGTCCAGCAGCTTAACGGTCTCCACGTTCAGTTTATCCGGCGAAATTCCGTAAGGATTGTCCGCATATTTGGCATTCTTCGCCTGATTCGATTGCTGGTTTACGATGAATAGTGCCCCGAACAAAACAACGACAATAGATAAATAAATGGCTAGCTTCTTCACTTATGCCCCTCTTTCCTTATCAATGAATAGTCACTAACAAAATATTCGATATGATGGCTTATCATTCCTTCCTCTCATCTTACATGATTTTTGAAGGTTTTTCGACAGTTTGTTTTCTGTGACGAAGAAGGGCTGTTGCGGTCATTTGGGAGAAGAAGTACAATGGGGAGAATGCGGCGTACCGCCGGGCTAAACCATAACAAACAAGCGAGTTGATCCGGATGGGGGCTTATGTGCCCAAGGTGTTTTTGGATAAAATGAGCCGGCTGCTGGAGCAGGATATGCCGGCATTTCTGGCCTCCTATGAGGCCGAGCGACTGTTCGGATTAAGGGTGAACCTGCTCAAGCTGACTGCGGAGCAATTCCTGAAGCTGACCAGCCTTCAGCTAAAGCCGATCCCGTGGGTGGAGAACGGGTTTTACTATAATGAAGCGGGACGCCCGGGCAAGCACCCGCATTATCATGCAGGCTTATATTACATACAAGAGCCAAGCGCTATGGCGCCGGTGGAGCTGCTGGATGTTCATCCGCAGCAGCGGGTGCTCGATCTGTGCGCCGCTCCCGGAGGCAAATCGACGCAAATCGCAGGCAAGCTTCAAGGAACAGGAGTACTGGTAGTTAACGATATCCACCCGGACCGAGTGAAGGCGCTGGTGAAAAATCTTGAGCTGAGCGGGGTCCGCAATGCAGTTGTGCTGAATGAACAGCCGGACAAGCTGCAATCGGCCTTCGAGGGGTATTTCGACCGGATTCTGATCGATGCCCCTTGCTCCGGAGAGGGGATGTTCCGCAAGGAAGAGGAGATGGCGAAGGCGTGGGAGCCCGGCTGGGTGGAGCGCTACGCGGCCATGCAGCGGGATCTGCTCCGGCAGGCGGCACGCATGCTGATTCCGGGCGGGAGGATGGTTTACTCTACGTGCACGTTTTCCCCTGAGGAGAACGAAGCGATGATCGCCGAGTTTCTGGACGGGCACCCGGACTTTGCCGTGCTGCCGGTGGAAGACAGGGATTACGGCTGGAGCCCGGGGCGGCCGGACTGGGTGGACGGCCGCCTGGAGCGCCGGGACGAAGTCGCCGGCACCGTGCGCCTGTGGCCGCACCGCCTGGAGGGCGAAGGCCACTACGCGGCGGTGCTGGTTCGCCGCGGCGAAGCGGCGCCTGCGGGAGCGCGCGAGAGCGCCGGCGGTCGCGAGTCGCGGGCGGTCGGTCCGCGAGAGCGCGAGCCCGCGCGGCGAGCGGCCGCGCGCCGCAAGGGCGACCCCGGTCGCCGGGCGCGGCACACGCCCGCCTGCGCGCGGCGCCGTCAGCGCGCGGAGCCGCTGGAGGCGTTCCGCCGCTTCGCGGCGGAGAGCCTGGCGGCCGAGCGCGCGTGGCCGCCGTTCAGCGCGGCGACCACCTGTACGCCGCGCCGCCGGAGCCGATGCCGGATCTCGCCGGCATCCGGGTGATCCGCCCAGGGTGGTACCTGGGCGAAGCAAGCCGGCTGCGCTTCGAGCCGTCCCATGCCTTAGCCCTCGGGCTAAGGCGGGAGGACGCGCTGCGCAGCGTGAGCTTCACGGCCGCCGACGAGCGGGCCGTGCGGTATTTGAAGGGCGAGACGCTGCATCTCGCCCCGGAGGAGCTGCACGTCGCAGCGCCGGACGTGCCGGCCAAGGGCTACTGCCTCGTCTGTATCGACGGCTTTCCCGTCGGCTGGGCCAAATGGCAGGACGGGCTCCTCAAGAACGAATATCCCCCAGGCTGGAGGTGGACCTGACATGAAAACTACGATGCGGCTGGACAAGCTGCTGGCCCATGCAGGCTTCGGGACGCGAAGCGAAATCAAGCTCCTCGTGAAGCGGGGGGCGGTGACCGTGAATGATAAGAAGGTGAAGGACAGCGGGCAGCAGGTGAACCCGGAGCTGGATCAGATCACGGTGGACGGAGAGCCGGTGAGGTACCGGGAGTTCGTCTACCTGATGCTGAACAAGCCGCAAGGTGTCGTATCGGCTACGGAGGATAACCGGGACCGGACGGTGATCGATCTGCTGGATGAGCAGTATGCGCATTTTGAGTTGTTCCCCGTTGGACGCCTGGATAAGGACACGGAAGGACTGCTCCTGCTGACCAATGACGGGAAGCTGTCTCACAATTTGCTTTCTCCCCGCAAGCATGTTCCGAAAACGTACTACGCCGACGTGCAAGGGGAAGTAACGGAGGAGGATCAGGCGGCTTTCCGCGAGGGGGTCACCTTGGACGACGGCTACCGGACGATGCCCGCCGAGCTTCGCATCCTGGAAGCGGGGGATCCGGCTCGCTCGGTGCCTTCCCGGATCGAGCTGACGATTATGGAAGGGAAGTTTCACCAAGTGAAACGGATGTTCGAAAGCGTAGGCAAAAAGGTGCTTTTTCTCAAACGGCTTTCTATGGGGCCGCTTGAGCTTGATCCTGAGCTGCCGACAGGGAGCTGCAGGGAGCTCACGGAGGAGGAAGTCCGGAAGCTTCAAGCGCACGGAGGAGAATCGTAGCAGGAAGATGAGTAACGGGAGAGGGGGAGTAACAAGTGAAGTATCGCATCATAGCCTTGGACATCGACGGAACGCTGTTGAATGATCAATATGAAGTAACGGAAGCGACTATAAGGTCCATCGAGCGGATTCATCGCGCGGGTACACAGATTGTGCTGTGCACCGGCCGCAGTCCCGAGAACAGCATCCCCATAATGAACAAGCTGGGGCTGGAGGGAGTGCTGATTACGCATAACGGTGCTGTGACCGTGCAAACCCCGGGGTTTCAGGTGCTGCACCAGTTCAGCTTCCCTATCGGCAAAGTAGAGCCATTGATCCGGTTTTGCCGCGAGCAGGAGGTGCATTTCGATGTGAATGACGCAGAGCATCTCTATGTAGAACGTGCCGGTGAAGAGGAAGCGGCAATGTACGAGAAATATATGGTGCGGCCGGTAGTGACGGCCGATGTGCTTCAGCTTCGGCAGCCTATGGTGAAGCTGACTGTCTTCGGCTCGGAGGAACGGATGGATGAAGTCGAGCGCCAGTGGCTGGAATCGGGGCTGCCCGAGGGCTTAGTCATGATCCGCAGCGGCGTTCATTTTATCGATGTCATGCTGGAGGGTGTCTCCAAGGGGACCGCCTTAGAAAAGCTGGCGGAGCAGCTTCAGGTCGGAAGGGAAGCTATTCTGGCCATGGGCAATTATTATAATGATATCGATATGATTGAATTTGCCGGGCTGGGAGTAGCTATGGACAATTCGCCGGATGCGGTTAAGGAAGCGGCGGATCTTGTCGCTCCGTCCAATAATGAGGATGGGGTATCCCGGATATTGCAGGATTTCTGCGTATAGCCCGCCGAAAAGCCAAGAAAGGCTTGAACCCCTAAGGGCTCAAGCCTTTTTGCCGTCCTCCATTAAACACCGAATACGCCGGAGCGCAGGATAATCACGAGCAGGATGTACAGGACAAGAATAGCACCTACAGAAGTGTAAAATCCGCCGACATGACTCATTGTAATTCCTCCTCTTTATTCTGTAAGATTCACCGGTCCGGCATTTCCCGTTGCTTAACCGGTTCTGATATATCCTATGTCATTTGCCTCTGCCCGGTCTGGACGAATGCCCGTGTACGCATAGATTTTGGGCGGTTAGGGATATCCTAACGCAGTAGGGATTCCAACCATTCTCTCCCTATTGGAGGCGACGCTGCATGACAGATGTGATGCTGAGACCGGATTTGAAAACAGCCGGCGGCGAAGTAAGCGATGTTCTATTCAAAAATCGGTATGTTGGTACATTGACGCTCGTGTATCGGGAGCAAGGACGCATCTCCGGCTCACTCCAATTGGAGAAAGAGGTCTTGTCCGAAGAGGATACGGAGCAAGTGTATGACTTCGTCCACCTTCATGTCCAGGCGCTCCTTCATGCTCTAGGGGCGCGAGATTGCGAAGTGATGGTGACGTACAGCACCTTCGACCACGTGATCGCCGCGGAGCGTCATGACGAGATGCTCGACGAGGAGACGCTGCTGGCCCCCGACGATGCGGATTACGACTATGACTGGGTCGATAACGATAACCGGTATGAGGACGAGCCTCCGGCTTCACGCGATGAGTACTCCATGGAGTATGAGCTCGTCATCGTAGGAGAATCCCGTAATGCCGTCGAGTATCATGTATATGATCAAGAGCAGAATTGGGTAGCGGAGGCGTTCGTGCGCATTCTTGGTTCGGATGTAACGGGCGCCGTACACTGGATGCTGGAGCCGGAAGAAGAGGATATCGACACGGTTACGGATCTCATCGTCCATGACTTCGACTCGGAGGAGATCGACACCTTTGTGCTGGATATGATTTACGATGACAAGGTGCTGGAAACCATCGAGCTGACCCACGAGGAGCTGCTGGATGAGGCGGAGGAAGAGGCTTTGTTCCTGCTGGAGCCGGTCGACGAGGTTGTACTCGAGGATGATCTTGAGGAAGTGGACGTACTGCGGGCGGAAATCCATGCGGAGGACTATTCCGTTGTGCTTGCCAGAGACGACGGAGATGTGCTGACGTATGAAATATACCAGCAATCCCGCGGCGGGCTGCCGATCGGCACCGCAACGGTGGATATTAGCCAGAAGCAGTTGACCGGCTTTATCGATTTCCGCGATCCGGGAACGACGGACGACCGTGAATACATCGCCACGATCCTGATGCAGGAGCTGGACAAAGAAAAGGATTACGACACCATCAATCTGAGCATGATGCACCGTAACCGGCTGATTGAAGAAATGATGTTCGAGAGCGAGCAGGTTCACTAATCCATTAAGAAGGGACTGTCGGCGCGATGGACAAAGCAACCCAAGAGGGCATGAAAAATCTCGATGTGACGATGACGGCGGCAGATCTGGTGAAAAACGCCTCATCCCAAGAGAATGCTGAATTTAGCGAGAAGGAACAGAAAATCAAGAAGTCGAAGCGCTAAACAAAGAAACCGGTACCCGTAAGGGCGCCGGTTTCTTTGTATGTGCTGCTGCTTCTGTCCGCGATGAATCAATAAAGGACTTTCAAGGCGTTAATCCAAGAAAATCAGGTCAATCTAATTCCATAGCGGATTTTCGGGGACTTATTGTGAGCTCTGAGTGAACTTTTACGGTTATTGCTACCTACTGGCTATAAATAGCGCCCTGACAAACCGTTATGTCTAAGCCTTCTTGGTTTTTCAACGAAATAAATCCCTCAAAATCCGTTAAACCACAATCGGACATGCTGACAGCTGCCTATCGGGATCAGCTCATTCGGCGCAAGCCCTTCGGATAATGATTTTTCACCTGGGTCCCTGTTTGCTTTCCCCAGCCGAGCGGTACATCATCGACGGCGACGATGATCCAGCCTTGTCCCTGCTTACCGCTCTCGAGCTGCTCTCCCCGCAGGTACTGCGTCGTCTCAGGAGAGCTTTCCCGCAAGGGCAGAACCTGCTTGGCGAGGCTGGAGGCGGAATGAAGACTGAGCGCTAGTGCATGTGCAGGCTCAATGCGATCCTTCTTCACCTCGGCCAAATGCAGTCCGGGCCTCAGCACCTTAAGTCCCTTCAAAGAAGCAGCCCCGAAGCCGCTGCCGGCCGGCGCAGGCAGCCAGTACAGCTGATCGCCGAACAGCAGCGGCTCGCCTGCCGCAAGGGAGAATTCCTTACTTAAGCAGGCTTCCGCGAAAGCCTGAAACAGCTTCATGGCCGCTTCCTCCGGCCGCGCAGCCCCTCGTTTCCCCCGAGCAGGACGTTCCTTTCCTTCATCGGCAGGGATCACTTCCGGCGGTTCACCCGCAAGCCGCAATACGGCAACGAAATGCCCCTCGCCCCGGTGAACATGAGGCCATATTCGTTCGGTCCGCTCCAGCACCAGCTGCGGAAATTGCTTAAGGAGAGCCTCGATGACCTGCTCGTTCTCCTGCTCATTAAACGTACAGGTGGAGTAGCCGAGCCTCCCGCCGGGCTTGAGCATGGTTATTGCAGCAGGTAAAATGTCCAGCTGCCGTGCGGCGCACATCGCGACATGCTCCGGCGACCATTCTTGTATCGCCTCCGGGTCCTTACGAAACATGCCTTCCCCTGAGCAGGGCGCGTCGACCATGATCCGGTCGAAGAACGAAGGGAAGCGCTCAGCCAGCTGGTCAGGGGCGGCATTCACAACAACCGCATTCGCAATGCCCATCCGTTCGATATTTTCCGCTAAGCTTTTTGCACGGACGGGATGGATCTCATTAGCGATTAACAGCCCCTCGCCGCGCAGCTTGCCGCCGATCTGCGTTGATTTGCCTCCGGGGGCGCCAGCCAGATCCAGCACAAGCTCGCCGGGCTGAGGGCTCAGCAGCTCTACCGCCGACATGGCGGACGGCTCTTGAATATAATACAGCCCGCCGGCATGATAAGGGTGCTTGCCGGGTCGGCTCTCCTCCTCGTAATAATAGCCGTTCTCGCACCAGGGCACCGGCTCGAGTCCGAACCGTTCCTTCATTAGCTCCACTGCCGCTTCAGCAGATTTTAACGGGTTCAGCCGAAGCCCCTGCGTTCTGGGATGCCCATATGTCGCCAGAAACGCGTCCGACTCCCCGCCGAGAAGCCTTCGCATTTGTTCCTGATATGCCTGCGGCAGCGTAATCTGCGTAACCTCATTCGTACTGTGCAAGACTTGTCCGACTCCTTTAGCTTCCTCATCTAATGTTATAAATGATATTATACTCAATAGATGTTATTGTGAGAAGCGAGAGCGCCGTGCTATAATGGTGTGTGTTTTTTGGGGGAGAGGTGAATGACAATGAGCTATGAAATTCCTAGGAAGGTGCAAGCCTTAGGCGTTGATATACAGAAAAACCAGCTGAGATACCACGACCGCGATGTGCTGGTATCCAAGGAATTTACCTTCGACAGCGCGCATCATCTTCATTGCTACGAAGGGAAGTGCCAAAGCCTGCACGGACATACGTACAAGCTGCAGGTTGTGATGAGAGGCAAGGTGGATGAGCGGGGCATCACCATCGATTTTGCCGATATCAAGAGGATTGCCAAAGAGCGGGTCATCGACCGGCTGGACCATCGATATTTGAACGAGGTACTGCCGCCGATGAATACCACCGCCGAGAATATGGTGGTTTGGATGTACGAGCAGCTGGAGGCGGCTCTGAAGGACGAGGGGCTGTTTCCCGCCATCCGCCTGGAGGAGGTACGGCTGTGGGAAACTCCTACGAGCTACGCAGCCGTAACGGCATCCATGATGGGAGAGGGATAAGCATGGTGAATCCGCTCAGCATCAAGCTGCCGATGGTAGAGATTTTCGAGACGGTGGAGGGGGAAGGCACGCGGGCCGGCTTCCCGACCATTTTCGTCCGTTTGTTCGGCTGTAATCTTCGCTGTACCTGGTGCGATACCAAATACAGCTACCCGCCCGGGGAAGCGGAGATGGTGCTGACGATCGGGGAGATCGTAGAGGAAGTAAGGAAGTACCGGTCCACGCATGTGTGCCTGACCGGCGGAGAGCCGCTTCTGTACGGAGATCGTTCGGCCGCTTTAATCGAGGCGCTCGTTGCGACGGGGAAGCTGACCGACCTTCACATCGAGACGAATGGCGCGGTCGACCTGGCGTCCTTCCTCGAGAAAATTCAACATCCAATCGTTCGCTATATTATGGACTTTAAGCTCCCGGATTCAGGAGAGATGGAGCAGATGCTCCTCTCCAATCTGCCCTTGCTGCGGCCGCAGGACGAGCTGAAATTCGTCATCGGCAGCGAACGCGATTTCTTCACGGCCAAGGAGCTGCTGGAAAAGCATCCGACCAAGGCGCTGCCGCTCTTTAGTCCCGTATGGGAAACGATGCCGCCGGAAAAGCTGGTGAGGCTCATGCTGGAGCACAGCTTGACCCATGTAAAGCTTAATATGCAGCTGCATAAGATCATCTGGGACCCGGCAGCTAGAGGGGTCTAAGGAAAGCGAAAGCCTGATCTCCGAAGGGGTTCCCCTTTCAGGAATCAGGCTTTTTTCCTTTTTGCTTCTCCCGCCAGAACAGTGCCGTCAGCATCCGCTCGATCCACTCTTTATCTTCCTCGGATAAATCCATCCCGTCAAAGCTCAGATCATTTTCCTGCAAAAATCGCCTCAGATTCACACGTGGCTTCGTATAGCCTTCCTTAGACTCCGGTGTGCCCGGCTCCAGATAGCCCGCCGCCTTCATCAGCTCCGTATAGGGGATATGCAGCCCTTCCGAAAGCTTCATCAATACCTCGGGCGAGGGCACGCCTCGATTGCCGTTCTCCAGCTGGGAGATGTAGGCTGCGGAAACGCCGGAGCGGTCCGCCAGCTCGCGGATCGTAAAGCCCTTTTCCTTCCTCAGGTCCCGAAGCTGCTCGTAAAAGTACATCCGTACCACCCGTCATAGAAGTATAGTATCATCCATGTTCAAGGCCTTTGGTAAATTTAGGATAACGATAATATAATAGCAGTAAACTATCGTAATCGCAATGTGAATTGTCAAATACAAATGTAAACAAAAATGGTTGCACTAGTAAAATGAGATTGCTATAATCATGGTAGATGTTGGGAAGGGTGGGAGCGGGATGGTGAAAATTAGGGCCAAAACGAACGCCATAATACGGGCACGCATCGCCAAGGGGATGACACAGCGTGATTTGGCCGTACAGACAGGGCTAAGCTATGCTTATATCAGCTTGCTGGAGCGATCGGTGAAGCCCGTCGGCCCGGGTACCGCCAAGAAAATCAGTGATCTGCTGGAGCAACCGATGGATGAGCTGTTTCTTATCGAATAGCGCGGGTCGCGGTACAAAGAAGCGGACTTTCATACGCATCCGCTGCATGAAGTCCGCTTTGCCGTTGTCGATCCCCATTTTTACTTTTACGCGGAAAATAAAATGACCTTGTTCTTGCCGGTCGTTTTGGCCTGATACATGGCCTCATCGGCTTCCTTGATCAGCTGCTCCGTCGAGACACCCTTATGGTAAGCGGCTAGTCCCATGCTCACCGTTACGATCGTTTCCGACTCCACTCGTGCCCGTATTCGTTCCGCAAGCTCTCCCGCGTCCACTTCAACGTCAGTTACAAGCACAACCATCTCCTCACCGCCGTACCTTCCGCAAACGCCGATCTCCTCCGCTTCCTCCCGGATAATCTGGGCTACCTGCTTCAACACCTGATCGCCCATAGCGTGCCCCTTCGTGTCATTGAGCTTTTTGAAGTTGTCGATATCGCTGAACAGGACGGACACCGGTATTTTCTGAAGAACATATTGGCTGACCCGTTTATAAAAGTATTTGCGGTTATACAGCTTGGTCAATCCGTCGGTAATCGACGAATTGTAGATGGCCTGCATGATTTCGATGACCCTTTCCACAATGAACAGGAACAGCACAATGTAGAAGAATACCGGCACCACAAGCTCGAGCAGCGTAAGCCCGGCCTGCGTGCCTCCGAACAAATATACATTCGCGACATGAATCATATGAGCGGCAAAATAAATCGTCAGCATCATCTGAAATTTCCCGTTCTGGCCGATGCGCGGGTTGACCAGCATGAAGCTGAGGAAGATGAGCAGAAACAAATACAGCTCCGGACCGAGCGTCCGGATCAGGCTCAGCTGTGCTCCGCTGCCCTCAAGCCACACGGGTACATACCAGTACGTCATGGAAATGGCAATCGTGGAGGAGAGAAACAGCCCGAAAATGATGAAATCCCGTTTGCGCGTAGCGTTATACAGCTGATAGATGCCGATATTGATCATGGCGAAGGACAGCAGCTTCAAGAGCAGCTCTATGTAGATGCCGGTTTCGCCGGACTCCGTGCTGAAGGCTTGCCCGAGCAGCTGCCCGTACTGGATCAGTACGAGGCAGAGCGCCAGCGCAATGGAGAAGTAGCCGATTTTCCTGCGGGATACAAGCAGCCGAAACGAGACCAGCAGGCTCATCAGCAAAATGGAGATCATCATGCAGCGGATCATCACCGCTCCGAGCGGACCGAATATTATAGTACTGAGAGTAACATCAGTAAGCGTCATCAAATGGAAAAAGCCTCCGTCCTCGGGGTGTGTTACTCTATCATTATAGCAAACATATATTCGTTTGGTGAAGTCTGATCTTGTCGGAATACAGTGAAACTGATAGGATGATAGAGTGGCGGCAGTTGTCATTTTTTTGTCCGCAAAACATCCGGGAGGGTATCATGCAAATACTTCAGGCACTATTTTTTCCGCCGGAGCAGCCGGGCGGAGTTTCATCCATGGTTCCTTTTATGCTGGATCGATTTAATAAACGAGGCTGGGAGATGGAGCTGTTCTCGCTTCCGAAGCGAATCCGCGGCAAGGGGACGGAGGAGGTCGCCTTCGCCACATTCGATTGGACGATTTATGCGGGTCATCCGATAGTAGATAAATATATTCAAACCTATAAGGATTACGTATGGTGGACGAAGATGCGGATCAAGAAGCGGTACGATCTCATCCATGCCCATCATCCGATCGCTGCGCTCGTCATGAAGCAGCTGTTACCGGATACGCCGGTGCTCATGACGATTCACTCCAGCTATGAACGGGAGCTAATGCTGAACGGAAAAATTCAAGAGGGCGGCCCGGAGCATTTGTTCCTTACCTCCATTTATCGGGAGCTGGAGGACCGGCTGGATCAGCTGTTTACGGTTTCCAACTCCTTTAAGCAATATTTGTCGGATTATGTACAGGAGCCGGAGCGGATCGGGGTCATTCCCAACGGCTTTGACGAGAAACGCTTCCGCCCCGTGCATCATGAGAATCAGGTGCCGCAGCTGATTACGGTATGCCGTCTGGTCCCGGCGAAGGGCCTGGACATTCTGCTGAAGGCTTGCTCCGAGCTGAAGCGACGCGGTCACACCTTCGTGCTGCACCTGATCGGTGACGGACCGATGCGGCCGAACCTGGAGGAGCTTGCGCAGGAGCTCGGCATTTATGAAGATACGATTTTCTACGGATACATGCTGCATCCGGAAGACTTTATGCCGTTCTTCGATGTTTTCGTGCTTCCGTCGCGGGCGGAAGCCTTCGGATCGGTTTTCGCCGAAGCGTCGCTGTGCGGCCTTGCGGTGGTCGGGACCGATGTGGGCGGGATCGCCGAGCAGATCGAGCACGGAACTAACGGTTTGCTGGTGCCGGTAGACGATGTCCAGGCGCTGGCGACCGCCCTGGAGAAGGTGATCGGCGACCCGATCTACAGATACAATATGGCTAGAGTCGCACTGGACCGGGCGCTGAAGTCTTATTCTATGACGACGGTCGTTCAGCAGCTGCGCAATGTGTACCGTACGTACCGTAAGAAATCATAGGTTGGGCGAGGGATGAGCATGCTTCGATTCATACATGCGGCGGATCTGCATCTCGACAGCCCGTTCCGGGGCTTGACGGGGCTGCCGGAGAAGCTCAGGGAGCGGGTGAAGGCTTCGACCTTCCTCGCTCTCGAGCGTTTGGTCGAGTTGGCCGTACGGGAGCAGGCGGATGCCGTGCTCATCAGCGGCGATGTATACGACCTGAAGGACCGCTCGCTGAAGGCGCAATTTCAATTTCAACAGGCAATGCAGACGCTGGCGGGGCATGGGATACCCGCCTTTTTGATTCACGGAAATCACGATCCGCTGCTGGAGGGACATGCCGCAAGGCTGGATTGGCCGTCTACGGTCAAGGTTTTCGGCTGCGAGCAAGTGGAAAGTGTCGTGCTGCGGAACCGGGCGGGGGAAGCGGTAGCCCGCATTTCGGGCATTTCCTTCGGAAAGGCTGCCGTGACGGAGAATCTGTCCCTGGGCTTTCGCCGCTATGAGGACGGCTTATACCATATCGGGCTTCTTCATACCAACGTGGACGGGGATGCCGCGCATGACAATTATGCGCCTTGCCGGCGCTCGGAGCTGGCAGGCAGCGGGCTGGACTATTGGGCCCTAGGGCACATACATACTCGAGCGGTGCTTCAGGAACGGCCTTGGATCGTATATCCGGGCAATCCCCAAGGCAGACATATCCGCGAAACGGGAGCGCGCGGCTGTTATCTCGTGGAAGTGGACCGTGCCGGGGAGACGAGACTGAGGTTTGAGGCGCTGGATGACGTTCGCTGGCTGGAAAGCGTGATCGATGCCGGAGCAGCGGCAACGGAGCAGGATATAAAGGATCTGCTGGAGATAAGTCTGGAGGGGCTTCGGGAGGAAGCCGGTGAGCGGGCTGTCTTGGTTCGCCTAGTACTTGAAGGCCGCGGACCGGTCAAGGAAATGCTTCGACGCGGTGGTGCCCTTGGAGAGCTGACGGCCTATCTCAGGGGGCGCTGTCTTCAGCTGCAAAGCGATATGTGGATCGTATCGGTGGAGGACCGGACGCATAGTCCGGTGGATCAAGAGCGCTTGCGGGGTGAACCGGGCTTCCTCGGGGATTTGCTGCGGCTTGCGGAGGAGCTGCACAAGGACCCGGACGGCCTCTCCGGCTTCGCGCAGGAGGCGCTCGAGCCGCTGTTGACGCAGCAGACGCTTCGGTCTTTGCTGGCTTCGGTAAATCCGGAGGAGCTGTCTGTGTGGCTGCAGGAGGCGGAGGAGCTGGCCGTAGAGCTGCTGCAGGCGGACGGATCGGGGGGTACCGGATAAGCATAGTGCCGGTGGACGATTCGATATACGAAGAGCACCGCGGTAAGGAACGGAGGAGCATAGTTGAAAATCGAACGCATGGAAATTCAGGGCTTCGGCGCTCTCCGGGAGCGGGAGCTTCGGACGGATTCTCAGGTTACGCTCATCTACGGCCGCAATGAGGCGGGCAAGAGCACGCTGACCGGCTTTATCCGCGCGATGCTGTTCGGCTTCCCGGCCAGGGGCTCGGCCACCCGTTATACCCCCTCGTTCGGCGGTATGCACGGCGGTGCGCTTGCGCTGGTTGACGAGGAGGGGCAGCGCATCCGGGTCGAACGCTGGGACGGGGCATCCGGCGGCGGTCGCGGCCGGGGTCCGGCGTCAGGGACGGTTCGCGTCATCTATGAGGACGGACGGATCGGAGGCGAACGGGAGCTGGCGGAGCTGGTCCGGGGCATGAGCGCGGAGCTGTATCGCAGCTTGTTCGCCTTCGGCCTGACGGAGCTGCAGGAGCTCCGTACGCTGCATAGCGATGAGGTGAGCGCTTATTTGTACAGTGCGGGGCTTGGCGTGGGCAGCTCTTCCATTCGCCAAGCGGAGAAGAAGCTGGCGTCCGAGCTGGAGCAGCTGTATAAGCCCCGGGGCCGGATGCCGGCGATGAACCGGTCGCTGGAAGGGCTGGAGCAGGCGCAAAGGGAGCTTCGCCAGAGTATGAGCTTATCGGAGCAATACGACAGGCTTCGAGAGGCTGCGTCGCAGCTGGAGGAGCAGATTGTCCGAAGTGAAGCGGAGCTCTGCTTAAAGCAGCATGAGCTGGATTGGCTGAAGAAATGCCTGAAGGCAAGGCCGCTATGGCTGCGGCTGCGCGATGCGGAGGAAGAGCTTGCCGGACTGAAGGCCGTAACGGAGCTGCCGGAGGATGCGGTGCGCCGGATGGAGTCGCTCCAGGGCGAGCTGGCACAGTTGACGGCCGAGCAGGATAAGCTGCAGCGGTTAGCCGCCGAGAAGACTCGCCTTATGGAGGAGCTTGAAACGGAGCGGGATGGGACGATGCTTGCGGAGCTGCCGAGGCTGGAAGCGCTGCTGGAGGAGCGGCCGGTCTATGAGGAGACGAAACGGCAGCTGGCCGAGGCGGAAGCGGAGCTCAGGGTCGGCGAGCAGGAGCTGGAGTGCTTGCTTCGGCTCGTTAGTCCCGAATGGCAGGAGGCGGATGCCGCCTCCTTGGATTCCTTCGTACTGCTGAGGGAGCAGGCTCTGGAGCTGCGCGAGGCTCAGCGCGCCTGGCAGCAGGAGGAACGGCAGCTGCAGCGCGATCAGGAGCGTCTTCAGGATGAGCTGGAGCTGCGCGGTGACGCTTCCGGTTCGGATTCGGACGAGGCGGCGGATTGGGAGCAGCTGCTTCACCAGGTCCGTTCGGTGAGAAGACGGTATCATCAATGGAAGGAGGCACAGCTGGAGCTGCGTTACGCCGAGGAGGCGGGGGGCATTGAAGCGGGCTTGTCCGGCTCTTCGCGGGCCGTGGTGTATGTCCTGGCGATGGCTGTGCCAGCGGCGGTGGCCTTCGTCGGCGAGCCGGGGCTTGCCGCTGCGCTGCTGGTGCTGCTGCTCGGCGGCAGCCTCCTGCTGACGCGCCGCCGTCACCGCGCCGGCGGTCCGCCTCGGCTTGCAGAGCTGCGCGCCCGGCTGGAGCCGCTCGAGGCGCAACGGCGGGAGCTCGCCCAGGCCGGCCGCGGCGTGCCCGGCGAGCAGGCGCGCCGCGCGGAAGCGGCAGGCGCCCCCTTCGGCGCCGCCGCTTGGGCGCCGCGCGGGCGGCGCGAGCCGCGGGACAGCGCCGGCTGGCCGCGCCGCCCGAGCGCATCGAGCCGTGGCTCGACGCGCTGGAGGCGCACGGCTCGCCGCCGGCGCGGCCGCACGCCGGCCGCCGCGCCGCCGCCGAGCGGCTCGCCGAGCTGCGCGCGCGCGAGGCGGCGCTGGCCGTGCGCCGCGAGCGGCACGCCAGCGCCGGCGCCGCGCTGGCGGAGCGCCGCGGCCGCGTGGTCGCGCGGGCGCGGCGGTCGCCTGCGGCGGCCAGCGCCGAGGCGGCGCCGGAGCCGCTGCGGCTGGCGGAGCAGGCGCGCAGCGGCGGCCGCAGCGGCGCCGCCGTCAGCGGGCGCGCCTGGCCGCGGCGCGAGCAGGCCGCGCGCTTCGAGGCGGCCGTGGCGGCGGCTCGGCGCGGACGCGCGCGGCGGCCCCGGCGTGGCGCGCGGGAGCGCCGGCAGGCCGTGCGGCCGCCAGCTGGAGCTGCGGCGGCGCAGCGAGGAGGCGGCGCTGGAGCGGGCCGCCGCGCTGGAGCAGCTCGCGCTGCTGGAGGCGCAGCAGGCCCGCGTCGCCGCGCGGCTCGCGGAGCTGTTCGCCGAGGCCGGCGCGGACGGCGAGGAGGCGCTGCGCCATGCGGAGCGGCAGACGAAGCGGCGGGAGCAGCTGCAGGCCGAGCGCCGGCAGACGCTGCTGGCGATCCGGGCATGGTTCACGGACGAGCAGCTGAGCCGGCTCGAGGAGGAGATGGCCGTCTCCGATGAAGCCGAGCTTCAGCGGCGAGGCGGCGAGGCTGCCGAAGAGGCATCGCGCCTGTCGCAGCGGCTGGAGGAGCTGAGGGAGCTGCGGGGCCGCAGGAAATACGAGATGGAGCGGCTGGAGGACGGTGCCGATCATGCCGACAAGCTGCAGCGGGTGGAGGAACGAAGGTCGGAGCTGATGGAGCAAGTAAAGCGCTACGCGGTCCACGCCATGAGTGCCGCGCTGATCTCGAAGGCAAAGCGGCTGTATGAGCAGGACAAGCAGCCCTCGGTCATGCAGAGGGCGTCGGGGTATTTCGAACGAATGACGGGCGGACGATTCACGAGAATTGTGGCGCCGCTAGGAGAGCAGACGGTGCTGGCCGAAAGGGCGGGAGGAGCCTTGGTGGAAACCGCCCGGCTCAGCCGGGGAACGGCGGAGCAGATGTACCTGTGCATTCGTCTGGCACTGGCGGACGAGTATGCCGCCAGCGGGCTCAAGCTGCCGCTGGTGATGGACGATATTTTCGTCAATTTCGACGAGGAACGTCTGGAGCACAGCCTCCGCTTATTGCAAGAGCTGGCGGAACGGCACCAGCTATTGCTCTTCACCTGCCATGAGCATGTGCGTGACCGGTTTGTGCGCTTCTTCCCTAGGGAGACGGTTATCGAGCTGTGAATATCTATATAGGAAACAGGCCTGACGATGAAAAAAGGAAGCTTCCGCTCCTTCTTCCTTCGGCAGGCCTGTTTTTGTTGCTTTCCTTAGGGGGGCAAAGCTGTTACAATGCAGAGATTTGTGCGAATCGGCAGCAAAGCTTGCCGCCTCGATGCCCGTGGCCCTGGAATTGTGCTATAGAGCAGCTTTGTCAGCCCGATGGCGACGAAACTCCAGGAACCAGTCTTTACATGCTGCACAATCGCACAAATCGAGCTTATTTCGCTTGGAATAATGGAAAAAAGCTGCCTATTTGCAGAATTGGCGCTCAATCGCCAGTCCAACCTGGCGCAATCCGTCCGCGCGCAAAAGTACCATACATATCAGGCCGCAAGCCTAAGCAGCACCATACCCAGAATCGCGCAGCTGAGGCCCGCCACCTCCAGGCGAGTAAACTTCTCCTTCAACACGAGCCGGGCGTACAGCAGCACCATCACCACGTTCATCGCAAGAACGGCCGATACGAGACCGGTGATACCGAGACGAAAGGCCGGCAAGGCGAACATCATCCCGCAGATGTTGGTAATCCCCACGAGCATTCCCCACAGGAACGACTTGCGGGAAGGCCACATGACCGGGATTGTCGTCTTGACGCTTTCACTCTCGGCAGAAGAAGCTGCGGCCACCTCGGAGGCTCCTGCCGCAAGCTCGATCCGCGCTTTGCGGCTGCGGTCCAGCCACCAGGAAAGACCGAACAGCAGCGAGCCCGTTGCGTACATCGTTACGAGCGCGGGGAACGTAGAGGCCCCCGCCAGCGTTGCTTGCTTGGAAGTCAGGTCCGTCAGAGCGAAGAACAGCATCGTAAGCAGGCCCCATTGCGCTCCCTTCAGGTTGCGAAGCGACAAGTCATTGGAGTACCTCAGCATAATGATTCCCGCCACGATCAGCAGGAAGGTGGACAGCTGCACCGAATTGAGCGTTTCCCCCCAGAACAAGTAAGCCAGCACAACCACGACAACAGGAGGGAGAGCGGTAAAAATCGCAATCAGCGAAGCCCTGGCCACGGCAAAGCCCTTGTACATGGAAGCGTTGGCTACATAGGAGAAGAGCCCCATCAGTACACCCAGCCAAGCTTCTACCGTCCAAGGCTGCCTTACAACCATCCCGGCCGCCAGAGCGATCAGCATCCCGGAGACATACACACCAAGCAGCATGACGTTCCGGTCAATCGGCCGTTTGGACGTCCATTGGTACAAGATACCGCGAAGCCCGAAGCTCAGGGCGGAGGCGGCAGCGAAGACAAACCACATGTTGTAAGTACCTCCCGTATATTACTCTTCGTAGATCATTTTAACGGTCATACCGCCGTCGATGACGAGATTTTGACCTGTAATAAAGCCCGCGTGTTCTCCGCATAAATACAGACAAGCCCCGGCAATATCGTCAGGACGGCCGACCCTGCCTGCAGGATGCTGCTGACGGTCCCGCTCCGAATGGACAGGAACCTCGGCCTTCGAGGCTTTCTGCCAGTCTCTTGTCTCAATCCAGCCCGGGCTGATGGCGTTCACTCGGATACCATAGGGGCCAAGACTTACCGCCATGGCGTGGGTCAGTGCCAGAATCCCGCCCTTGGAGGCGGAGTAGGCTTCCGTATTCGCCTCCGACATCAAGGCTCGGGTGGAAGCGATGTTGATGATAACGCCGGAGCGCTGTGTCTTCATGGCGGCTGCAGCCTTCTGAGAGCAGACGAAGGTTCCGCGAAGGTTTACGCCCAGCACCCGGTCCCAGTCAGCCAAGGAAAGCTCCAGCATCGGACCGTTCCGGCTGATACCGGCATTATTGACCAGAACATCGATCCGACCCCAATCATGGAGGGTCGCATCCAGCCATTGATGCGCCTCCGACTCGCTGCCGACATCCGTTCTAACGAACATCCCTTCACCGCCCGAACGCCGAATTTGTTCCACGCATTCGCGTCCGGCTTCCTCATCCGTATCGGCTAAGGATACGGCATAGCCCGCCTGCGCCATTTTGAGCGCAACCGCCTTGCCAATCCCCTGTGCACCTCCGGTAATCGCCGCTACTTTTTGCATCTCTAGTTTCCCTCCCGTAACCCATTGCTTTTCATAGAGTATATCGAATACTATAAGGTGAATACAAGTGACCAAGGAGGGACCGGTTTGGCTGAGCATGACCCTAAGCGCACCTTTACGTACCGGGACGGCTGGAGGCGCTCCAAGATCTCTTCCCATACGGATAACGAACCGGCAGTACCTCATGCCGACCCCGGCTGGAGACGAATTTCCTGGATGTTTCGCCCGGCTCCGTTTCTGAACGGCAGCTTGTTGAAATATGCATGGTACGTTTTACCGGTACTCATGTTTTTATTGTTCCAATGGATGGTATGGATCCTTGCCCGTTTAACCTGATATTTTTATTCTAGAGGTGACCTGAATATGCCTACTGCGCTTGCCATCGTCGGCGCTCTGCTCGGTTTGCTCGTGACCGGGATTGCCGTATGGACGGCCTGGCTCCTGCATAAAGCTCCGGTGAAGCCGGAAGCACAACAAGCAAAAGGAGAGTCCGCTGACTCCCCCTTGCCCAAGCAAGCCCACATGTTTCTTCAGTGGACGGTTTTCGATTACGCCGTCTTGACTCTCTTTCTATTAGGCACACTGCTGCTGGGTATGAACCTGCTGCAGGCACTGCAGGATGCAGCCAGCTTTCCGCCATATCACATCCCGTATTTACTGTGCGGGGTTATTTTCAGCTTCCTAGGGATGCTGATGATCGTTCTCCGTTTGGCAATGACGATGTCACTAGCTCGGGGTAACCGTCCGGCGCCTGTACCAGATGAGCATCACCAGCCAGCCCATACTGAACATGCCGAATAGCGGGTATAAGGTGGAGAGCAGCGACTTGAAGCCGATCTGACTCACCATGTAGCTAAGAAGCAGAATCAGCAGTATCGAGGTGCTGCTTGACAGCTTGGTCCGCTGTTCGATCTGCAGAGACAATCCGTATACATCCGCCAGAAACGTCGTGAAGATTTCGCTGTAGATGACGAAAACGAATAACAGCTGCAAGCTCGATCCCATACGAAGCACGACTTCCCCGAGCGGAATTTGGTAGGACGCGATGCCCGGCATGTGAGAGGACAAAATAAAATGTCCGGCGAAGAGCATCAGACCGATGCTGAGGCCTCCCCATATGCCTCCCCAAAGGATGACGGAGCGGTCTTTCATCTTAGCTCCCAGCGGAACCAGGACAGCCTGTGCCATCGAAAGGTTAAAGGCGGAATACAGCAGCGGAGCGAACCAGACCCGCAGAAGCGGGTAGTCGCTTTCGAGATGCAGCCAGTTGTCCGCGCCGGGCGTGTCCATCGTTAAACCGACCAAAATGGCTGTGAGCACAATCATCACGGGCACTACGATCGTATTGATCGCCATGATCCCATCCATGCCCTTCATCAGAAGCAGGTACGTAAGTACTAAGGTAAATACTAAACCGAATTGGTAGGACATCTGCAGCTGCTCGGAAAAAACGGAGCCGGCTCCGGCCAGCATGACCGTGCTGACCCCGAACAGTACGATCAGCATGAAATGGCTGACCCAGACGCCCAGCCTTTCCCCGAAAAGCAGGCGGTTCATGTCCTCATAGGAGGTGGCCCCAAGCTCGGCCGACAGCTGCATAACCTTCGTGCCGAGCCAAATAAAGAGGAAGGTGACGATGGCGATGGTCAATGAGGCCATCCAGCCATACCTTGTAAAAAACTGTAAAATCTCCTGACCCGTAGCAAAGCCTGCTCCAACAATTGTGCCGATATAGGTGAAGCTGACCTGCAGGATGCTGCCCCATTTTTTCATAGAATCGTCGTACGTCTCCCTTCGCACAGCTTGTATACTATCAGCGTATGAGATTCGGACAACCGTCATGACATATTGCTTGGGAAAATGTCAGGTTTCTGTTACAATGAGGAGGGCTTGTCTTTCCTGCGGGGGGATAGGCGCATATTTCAACTGGAGTGTGTCAAGTGGATTACCTTCTGCAGCTTATCGAGCATTATGGTTATATTGCCTTATATTGCCTTTTGGCGCTTGGAATTGTCGGCATTCCCGTTCCCGACGAAATATTGATGACAACAGTCGGCTCTTTAACAACGGGTGAGGATCCCTTGTTATCTTACAGCACTTCATTTCTAGTGTGCTACGCAGGAACGATGACCGGCATGCTGGTCAGCTATACGCTGGGCAAGCGGGTCGGCAAGCCGTTTCTGTACCGGTTTGGCAAATGGGTGAAGCTTACTCCGCAGCGGCTGCTTATCGCAGAGGGATGGTTTCAGAAATACGGACTGTGGGCTGTAGCCTTTGGGTATTACGTGCCGGGCTTTCGTCATTTCACCTGTTACTTGGCGGGCGTAAGCAACGTGAAGCTTTGGCGTTATCTTTTGTTTGCCGGCAGCGGAGCGTTCGTATGGGTGCTTACCTTTTTGTCCTTGGGCCATTTTATCGGAATTAATGCACCGATCGTGCTTGACGTCATTCATCAATATATGGGCGTTAGTATTCCTATTATTCTTCTGGTTATCGGTATTATCGGCTATCTGCTGTGGCGTAGACACAAAAAACGGACCTACTTTAAACTGTAAAAAAACAAAGCCTTGGCGGCCCGCTTAGAGGGGAACCAAGGCTTTTTCCTATTCGGCAAACAATTTAATGGAATTGACGGTCTGCGTTTTGGGGTCCAAGTCCAGCTTAAGAATTGCACCCGAGGCTTTGTAAGTAATGACGAGTCCGGTGGTTGAATGCGGCTTGCCAAGCGCTTCCTGTACCTCGCTTACCGTCCCGCCGAGCCGCAGTCCCCCGAGTCCGGGATCAAGCTCTTTGCTTCTCACATCGATAAACTCGACCTTCTTCTCCGTAGAGAAGCCGATCAGGAAGTCCTTGTAATCATATACGGTTATCGGGTCGGCCTCTTCATCCATGACGAACTGCTCCTTCGGCTTGCCGAATTTCTCTTCCACGGCGGCGGAGGAGGTTTTCAAAGTAAGGCCGAGCAGGGTAGGCTTCGCTTGGGTGTAAGGCTCGCTAATGTCGATTTTCGGTTTGCTTGGTTTGGGAGCTTCTCCGGTTACGCCTTGCTCCGTTTTGGCCGGCGTTTCGGTGCTCGCCAGCGTTACTTTATCATGAGGCTGCTCGGCTGTTGCTTCCGGCTCCTTCGTTTCGGGCAGCGTACTTGCATTCGGTGTCGGAATCGGCAGTGCAGGCTCCGTTACCGCTTGCGGCGGCTTCTCTACCGAAAGAACGGGCTGCTTCTCCATACACCCCGTCAAGAGAGTGGAGCTCATCCATAATACGGATGTCAAACCGATCCAGGCTTTGTGTATGGTCATCCCGATCTTCCTTTCCGTTTCAACATTCACTGGGTTAACCTTATCCATCATACTCTGTCAGGTACCACTTCACAAAGGTCAAATAGGGGCAAATCCAGCCAAAAACTGTGAAAATGCGGCATTTTCATTTTCAAGATGCTTCGTTCGCGCCGCCAGACCATGTTTCATTGTTTCTATATAGAATAGACGGTATTTTTCCAAGAAAGTTTCATTTTTTGAAAGAAAAAATAGACAACACTTGAAACACGCTTTGCCGTTATGATAAGTTTACGACAAAGGTTTGCAGATGGAGGCTGGATAGATGGATTTGTTGAAGAAAAAAATTCAAGAGGTTGGCGTCGTGGTATCAAGCGAAGTGATCAAGCTGGATGCGATCCTGAATCATGCGGTGGATCCGGTGCTTACGACAGCGATGGGCAAGGAATTCGCCAGACTGTTTCGGGAGGAGCGGGTGACGAAAATTTTGACGATTGAATCGTCGGGTATTCCGATTGCGTTCGCAGCTGCTCAGGAGCTGGGCGTTCCCTTGGTTTTCGCGCGCCGGAAGAAGACGCTGAATACGGACACCGAAACGTACTGCGAACGAGTACCTTCGTTCACGAAGGGCTTTGTTACTGATATTATGGTTGCGAAGGAATTCCTGAATGAGACGGACCGAGTGCTGCTCATCGACGATTTTATTGCCAACGGCGATGCCGCGCGCGGATTAATCCGCATCATTCGTCGATCCGGGGCTGCCCTGGTAGGGGTAGGCATTGCAGTGGAAAAATCATTCCAAGCCGGCGGACGAACCATCCGGGAATCCGGCGTGAGGGTGGAATCGCTCGCTAAAATCGCCTCGCTGGAAGGCGGCCAAATCAGTTTTGAATAATTGGCACCCATGGGGGCCTAGCAACATTTGTATTGCTTATTTCCGAACGCAAAGCCTTCCCACCCTGCTGTTTTTCCTATATAATTGTACTCAAGCAACCGGGGTAAGCAAGGATTTCATTACTCGGCGATCATGGAGGAGGGCATTACAATGGGGAAAGAGATACCGGCGGATTTTTTCACGACCAAATTAATGGAGGCCAAAGTTCATTTCGAACGTGCCCTTGATTGTAAGCATACAGAGTTTGATGACCTGTATCCCTATATGATTGAGCATCCCCAATTTTTTTGGTATAAGCGCTACGTTGCATGGTCGGAGCTGTTAACCGTTGTCAAGCTTTGCAAAGAGCTGGACATTGCGTGGGAGGATCAATTCTCTACGCAGCAGATCGAGTACATTAACCGTCGTGTGATGTCAAGCAAGGTACTGGATTACTGGTTTGAAACGAATGACTCTCGCGAGCACGTCGGATAAACCGCACTTATATAATGAAACCTGTAGACTGTCGCCGATAGGCGAAGACTACAGGTTTTTCTTTTTGCCTATACCCAGCGTTCATTGCTTCCGCTCTCGTCGAAATCTTTGCCGAAGGCTGTACCGCCGAGCACATTCATGCTCTCAATATGCTTGCGCGTCTCCGGAGTTCCCAGCTCGTGGAGCTTCCGATAGATAGCGGTCAGATTGAAGTCGTAGAAATCGTTCTCCTTGTCCTGATGATATTCCCTGTAAGGGATGTGGGAGCGGAAGGCTGTAGCTTGCTGCGCTTCAGATGCCTCCTCGAACAATTCCTGCAGCTGGTCGATCTCCTCCTCTGTAGCTTCGATCTCAAATTCGTAATTGCCGATCATGTCCTCCGGCTCTAGAATTTCTCCGCTTCCTACGGCAATATAGTAGGTTTTCTTATCCATTCGGGGCTCACTCCCAGTCCTGTAGTCCATTCGGTTTTATTGTATCCCGAATTTGGTGTATTCTTAACATAGGCGCTATAAACAAGTTTATCCAAAGGAGGAGACCTATCGATGTTGACCGATGAACAGCTGGATGCATTCCGTGTGGCAGGGACGCTGGTTCGTGTGATAAGAGATGCCGATCCGGCTAATGATGTGAAGGGGTATGTCGTCGCTTGGGATGATCAATCCATGCTGATCCGAAGGCCCAATCGCCGGGTGCTGAAGCTGGATCGCTCCTATTACGTGCAGCCTTTTGCCGAGCCGAGAGCGGAGCTGTGGACGCCACAGGGAGAATGAATCGGTATTCCCTGGGACATCCTACTTTGTAACTGATGGTATGGGAGGAATGGCTGTGAGCTATGGATTGCCGAGTGACTGTATTGAGCTGAGCGATCATTATGTGCTGAAGGTGCAGGCCACAGCTGACGGGGCATATGAAGGACAGGTCATTATGCTGAATCCCGCTCGTCCCGGAACGGGGACGCATTTGTTTCAAGTGCAGGCAGAGCCGGACGTCTCGTCGTTAACTTCGGCAGCCCAGCAGGGACTGCGTGCGTTGCGCGAGGGCTGATTTTAACGCTGCCGCCGAAGCTTTTACATACAATTAACATAGGGGCTGAAACTCGTTGACATTTCGATTGTAAACTGTGATTAACACAGACCGGGAGTGTGAGTCATGATGACGACGAGGTATGACGAAGTGGAAGTACATATTTATCAGCTGAATAATTATCGCAGGGACCACTGGGGAGTGTATTCGGGAGAGCCGGTTACGGACCCGGCAAGATTTCACTTGGCGCACACCTCCAAAAGGCTGCAGCGGCCAGGCTGCTCAGCTCATGAAGTGCTGGAGGCATTGTGGGCGGATATCCATACCTGGTCACGATTTCACGCGGACATTGCGCTGCAATATGTGGGGGTTGACTTGCTCGCGAGTGACGTTGTGGTCGTGAGAAATGTAGCCTATCTGCGGAAAGCCGAGGGCTGGCAGAGGCTGGATTGGGATGAGTTCCTTGCCCGGACAAGCCCATCGAAAGATCGCTTGATTATGGTAGGCTAGCAGTTTGGGGAGGTCCTGCGGGACCTTTTTTTTCGTTAGCGGCCCTGAAGCAAAGCGGAAAGAAGCACCAGCAGACCGAGCGTAGCCAGCATACCGATGCCGATAAAGGCGAGTCCGCCGACGATCAGGAGCAGCCCCGGAAAGACCAAGCAGATCACGATGGTCAGCCCGACGATCCCGAAGAGCGTCCTTAAGGTTAGCTTGCATAAATTCCATAGCAGCAAGGCCAGCAGTACCCCGCCGGCTAGTTGAACGACAGCCATCCGAATTCCCCCTTCGTTCTAAGATATGCTTCCATTCGCTTAGCAAGAACAACTTTGGCATAGGATAAGCACCTTCCGCATATGCTGTATTCCATACTTTGTCTCATTAGAGAGAGGAGGCCGACCTTATGGTAAGGGAAGGTTCCGCTTTGAAGGGAACGGTATACGGCATCTTGTTTACCATCCCATTCTGGGCTTTGATTGTTTGGGGTGTGTGGAGCTGGCTGCACTAGCCATATTTTTTATGAAAAAGGGTTTGACTTCGATCTGAAACGGTGATATTATACTTCTTGTCCCCTTGAAAGGGTCGCAGGTGTAAATGAGAATATGCGGTCATGGCGGAATTGGCAGACGCGCTAGATTCAGGTTCTAGTGGTAGCAATACCGTGGAGGTTCGAGTCCTCTTGACCGCATTCCTTTCTTACTTATTTCAGCGAATACCTTGCATGGCGCACATACGCGGTCGTGGCGGAATTGGCAGACGCGCTAGATTCAGGTTCTAGTGGTGTAACAGCCGTGGAGGTTCGAGTCCTCTCGACCGCATCCGATTTGCAACGATCAACCACTTGCTATCATTAGATATCAAGTGGTTTTTTCATTTCATACGAGAGGAAGACCGGAGTAATCATGAGAATACGAATGGCAAGCTTAGAGGACGTCCCGGCGATCCTGGATATTTATAATGAAGCCGTATTGCATACCGTAGCCACTTTCGATACCGTACCCAGAACGTTAGAGCAGCAGCTGGAGTGGTTCGGCAAGCATGGTGCGATGTATCCTGTGCTTGTCGCCGAGCGGGAGGGAGCTGTGATCGGCTGGGCTTCGTTAAACCAATATTCGGACCGCCTGGCCTATGCGAGAACGGCGGAGCTGTCGCTTTACATCATGGAGGGCCAACGGGGAAAGGGCACCGGACGAGCGCTGCTGGGCGCGGTGCTGGAAGCCGGTAAAGCCGGCGGGCTGCATACCGTCTTATCCCGCATCGTGGAGGGCAATGATACCAGCATCCATTTGCACCGTGCCTTTGGCTTCGATCTGGTGGGTACCATGCGCCAAGTGGGCTTCAAATTCGACCGCTTGCTGGATGTCGTATTGATGCAGAAGATGCTTTGAATAAGAATAGCCTGAGGCGGCCGCCTCAGGCTATTCTTATTCCCTGGCTTAGTGAAAATCGACATCGATCCGCTGGCGATTCGTCGGCTTAGCCTTCGGCATCCGGATTTCGAGGATCCCGTTGCGGTAAGAGGCGGTTGCGCCTTCCGTCTGTACTTCGACCGGCAGGCTGACCGAGCGGTGGAAGCGGCCTGTATAGCGTTCGGTACGGTGCATCTGCTCTTCCTTGATCTCGTTTGAGCGGCTGATTTGGCCGGAGATGGTAAGCATGCCGCGCTCCATCTGGATGTCTACGTCCTCCTTGCGTTCCAGACCGGCGATTTCGCAATGCGCGACTACCTCATTGTCGGTCTGATACACGTCCATTCTCGGGGCACCGAATTCCTGCTGGAAGCCGAAGGTCGACGGAAAGCCTCCTCCGAGCATCCGGTCCAGGTCTCGGCGCCATTGCTCTACTTGACGGAACGGTTCGAATGGAAGTAAAGGCATCGCAGGTTCCTCCTGTTCTGGATGAGTAATAGGTAAGGCTGTTACAGGTTAGATATGTCGCAAACGGCAGGGAATTATCCATGCAAAGTTTGGCTGTGCCGTCAGAAGGAGTCAGGCTATCGCCTTGACTCGTTTTTCACGTAACGTTATAATGTAAGTTATGCTAGAACTGGCAACGGAAGCTTACGGGGCACCCCTGATGGGGTGCTTTTTTACCTAGACTGCAGCCGAGTTCTTTACCGGTATCGGATGAAAGGGGAACCTTATATGGATGTAAAACAATTGCTTGCCGACCAGCTGGCGGCTCAAGTCCCGAGCTTGAGCGTAGCGGAGCTGGCCGATCTGATCGAATACCCGCCTAACCCTCAAATGGGGGATCTTTCTCTTCCTTGCTTCAAGCTGAGCAAGCAGCTTCGCAAGTCGCCGCAGGTCATTGCCGAGGAGCTTAAGTCGAGCTTCCAGGCGCATCCTGCATTTGGCGAAGCGCAAGCCGTCGCTGGCTACTTCAACATCTTCCTGGATCGCAGCTGGTTCGCAGCGGAGGTGCTGAAGGAGGTACTGGAGAAGCGGGAGCGGTACGGCTCGCAAAATATCGGACAAGGACGGAACGTGGTTATCGACTTCTCCTCGCCGAACATTGCGAAGACATTTCACATCGGACATTTGCGTTCTACGGTGATCGGCAATGCGTTATATAAAATTTTTGAGTTTCTGGGCTATAACTCGGTCGGCGTGAATCACCTCGGCGATTGGGGAACCCAATTCGGCAAGCTGATCGTCGCTTACAAGATGTTCGGAGATAAAGCAGCCGTCGAGGCCGAAGGAATTTCGGAGCTGCAGCGCATTTACGTGAAGTTTCACGATGAGGCGGATGCGCGGCCGGAGCTGGAGGACGAAGCCAGAGCCTGGTTCGTGAAGCTGGAGCAGGGCGATCAGGAGGCGCAGGAGCTGTGGCGCTGGTTCGTGGACATCAGCTTGAAGGAATTCGAGAAGATGTACGACCTGCTGGGTGTGAAGTTTGATTCCTATCGAGGCGAAAGCTTCTATGTTGACAAGGTGCCTGCAGTCATTGAAGAACTGACGGAGAAGAAGCTGCTTGAAGAAGATGAGGGAGCGACGATCGTACGCTTGGATGCATTCGATATGCCTCCTGTGCTGATCTTCAAGAAGGACGGCAGCACGCTGTACCATACCCGCGATATCGCTGCCGCTTTGTTCCGCAAGAAAGAATACGATTTCGAAAAGTGCGTTTATGTAACGGATGCAGGTCAAA
This sequence comes from Paenibacillus sp. GD4, assembly GCF_030846225.1. Lineage (NCBI taxonomy): Bacteria > Bacillati > Bacillota > Bacilli > Caryophanales > Paenibacillaceae > Paenibacillus > Paenibacillus sp. GD4. The sequence goes on along the minus strand of NZ_JAVCYK010000001.1, from coordinate 922,665 downwards.
GCCTGCACTTCAAGCAATGGTTCAAGGTCATCGAGCTGATGGGCTACGAATGGGCTTCGCAGCTTCAGCACGTGCCGTTCGGCAAGGTGAGTCTGGAGGGCGCGAAGCTGTCCACGCGTAAAGGGAACGTCATTCACCTTGAGGAACTGCTCGGCAAAGCGATTGAGAAGACCCGCGAAATCATCGAGCAGAAAAATCCGTCCATGCCGAACAAGGATGAAGTGGCCCGCAAGGTCGGCGTCGGGGCGATCATCTTTAACGATCTGAGCAACAACCGAATCAAGGATATCGTATTCTCATGGGAGGAAGCCTTGAATTTCGAGGGCGAAACAGGGCCTTATGTCCAGTATACCCATGCGAGAGCAAGCCGTGTGCTGCGCAAATCGAATGATGACGTCTCGGATGCGTTCGATCTGACTGCGGATCAGCTGCATACGGAGCATCTTCACAACCCTGAGGCTCAGGCTGTGCTTAAGGAGCTGTACCTGTTTAAAGAGCGGGTAGAGCAGGCTATGCATAAGCTGGAGCCGTCGATCGTCAGCCGATACTTGGTCGATCTGGCGCAGCGCTTTAATCATTTTTATCATGAGTGTCCGATTCTTAAGGTGGAGGATGCTTCGCTGCGCGCGGCACGCTTGGCTATTGTCAAGGCGGTTCAAATCACCCTGCGCAACGGTCTGGCCTTGATCGGTCTGGACGCACCGGAAGAAGTCTAATGATACACAGCCGTACCTGCTTGTCTGCCGCTCTGCGGCGCAAGCAGGTTTTTTTGTTTGCGTGGAAGTGGAATGGGCCATAATGGGAAAGGGAGGTGCTTAGTCATGGCAAAAAGCGATGAACTGGTCAAATATGTCACGCAGCGGGTCGTTCAATATATCGAAATGCCGAAGGAGGTTCGCAAACAGGTGCGGGCCAGTCAGCGTGAGGGACGCGAGCACTGGGAAACCCGGTGGTTCGGGATGCTTCCGCTGGCGCTGCGTATGTGGACAAAGCCTTTGAGGCATCGGCTGGCGAGGGACAAGCAGGATGAATAAGGCGGAAAATAAAAAAGGAAAAGCTTCTCAGCTCCTTTCGGAGGGATTGGGAAGCTTTTCTATATAGGGAAAAGGAGGAGAAAAACCTAAGGGAAGAAATAACCTGCGGCATCCATCGCTTCAAACGGCAGGAACCGTTCGTCATCCTGATGAACCCGCATATACCGGCTGCTGTCGGACCATTCCTGGAAGCCGGTAACGGCAAGCGGAACGGTAATCCGTCCGTCAAACAGCTCCGCTGCGAAGGTGAGCCTCCGCTGACTTACCAGGTCAGCTTTCAGTTCCTGATAAGGATGATGTACCTGCCCGCCCGTTTCGCCCGGCTCCACTACCCACGGCAGCTTCGCGTAAGGATCAAACGGTGCGGTCGTACCTGTTTCTATTATTGTATGCGCAGGCTCCGGTTTTGTGAACGCATTCATGGAGCCGGACAACATCGATTCTTGGAGAACGTCTTTGGTCAGAGGCAGCAGCTCGCCGGTCTTGGCGTCGATGTACAGCGGCTCGCCGGAGTTGCCTTCTAATGTCAGCTCCCATACCGCCTGCAGCGGACTGACATACCATCTAACTAAGGAGGAAGGGATAAGTTCCTGCTGCATCAAGGTTTGATACAGCGTTTGAAAGCTGAAGAGCGGATATTCGCCGTTGCCGTATTCCGTTAACTGATACGTACCCTCTTGCGCGGCGTGAACGATCATATAGCCGATTTCTTGGCCGTTCGATTTAACCAGAATGACCCAGCCATGGGAGCCCGGACCTAGCGGGTAGCTTGTCCACGTAGCTTCCTGCCAAGACTCGAAGCCCTTCTGTGCGGCAAGCTGCTGAAAGAACCGATTCACCGCTTCATTCAGCGAGGGGGCTACGGGCAGCTGCTCATTTGGCGGGAGCGCCTTTTGGACGGCTTGCTGTATGGCCTGCTGCTGCGAAGACACGGAAGGCACCGCCTCGGGCACAGCCGAGGAAGTGAGCGGCCACACTGCCAGGAGGCTTGTCCCCAGCAGCAAAACAGCCAGCCGTATCGCTTGAAATTTCATCATAGTTCACCTGCTTGCGTTTGGATTTGGTGGGTAAAGGCCCTGGCCCTATGCGCTTGCCGGCGAGAATATGCCTTTATTGTAAATCATATGCCGGTAAAAAGTTTGTTAGAACTTGTAGGCGGCTCCAAAAAAGTTTTCCCTATATTGTGCGTTTGTTCGCACATTTCGCTAGGAGATGGCTCCATTCGCAGCCGGGAAATGAAACAAACCGCAGTTGATGACGGAAATATGGATCCGCGGCTGGTACTGCCATTCGATCTCTTGCTCGCGGCCTTGATATTGGGCTTCGATTTCCGGCCTTTGTTCTTCCTCTGCAGCCTGCAGCAACGGCTCATAGTAGGCTCGGATCCGATCCAGCTCGTCTTGAAGACGCAAATTCGCCTCCTCCGCCCAACGATGGTCATATCCGCTAAGCTTTTGCTCCAGATGCTCCTCCAGGAACAGGACAGCGCGCTGCAGAGCGATCTTGTCCGGTGTGACATACACGTGATTCGGCAGTCTGGGTGTCATTTTCTTCGTACGAATACTATCGTGAAACCTTTCTCGAATTTCTCCGGTTTGCAGATGGATCCCGATGGAATGGATCTCGCTTCGCTTCATATCGCAGGCCAGCTCTACCTTAAAGTTCACGGCAAACCAGGATTCGTAGGGCTTCGTCGGCGCGTTCTTCGGCTGCTCCGGCACATAAGCCTCGAACAACCGGACAAACCTTCCCTTGCTTCGCACGGCAGCGAAGATTTGCTCGAGCCTGCGGCTCCCGAAGGTCAGCTCGTCCCGCGGGATCCGGGCCGTGAAGCTGGTCGGCACGAAGCCGAAGTAGCGGCCGAGAATGCTGTCTCCTTGCTGCGGCGGAGCGCCGGGCGCGGGCTGCCCCGATGCAACGACCGGCTGACCGGGCGCCGCCGGTGCTGTTTGCGGGGCAGCGGCAGGCTGGACAGGGGCCATGCCTGGCGGCGCGGCCGCCGGAGCCATGCCGGGCATCATGCCCTGGGGCTGAGGGTGCAGCTCGCGGTAGGCTTCGGGCTCGAAGATGAGGGTGCAGGTCATCGTTTCCGGCGTTACGCCGGTCCGCTCGACGAAGCTCCAGTAGTAAGGGCGGTGATTCAAGTCCTTATCCGCGGAAGGGGAGAGCTTGACCGTCACGTAAGCAGGGTGTTTCTCGACAATGTCGCATTGCTCCGCCTCCAGATAACGCATCACATAGCTTCGAATTTGCTCCGTTTGCATCATGGACGAGTGTCCTCCCTTCCCTCGGTCACGGTCTGCCCTACCGCGCTAAGCATGGTGGTAAGCCGGCTTGCTTCCGAGGCTTCCTGCTCATACTCATCCTTCACTTCATAGAAGGAGCGTCCAAGATCATCCATCTGCTTACGAATATCGTCTTCGCTGCTCGAGGTGAGAATGAGCTTCGCGAGATGAGTCTCCAGTGACGTCTTCTTCTCGAAGCGTTCCAGAATCGTGTCCAGTCCTCCGATGACGAGCTCGAACATGTTGATTTTTTCATGAAGGAGGTTTAGAATGTGCTCCTCAATCGTCCCGGTCGTGGACAAATTGTAGATCTTCACATCATCCTTCTGCCCGAGACGATGAACGCGGCCGATCCTTTGTTCCACGCGCATCGGGTTCCACGGCAGGTCGAAGTTGATCATATGGCTGCAGAACTGCAGATTGATCCCCTCGCCGCCGGCTTCTGTTGCTATCAGCACCTGGGCGCGGTTGCGGAACAGGTCCATCATCCAGTCCTTTTTGCCCCGGTTCATGCCGCCGCGGTAAGGGACCGCCGTTATTTTGTGTTCTTTCAAATATTGAAGCAAATATTCCTGTGAGGCTCGGTATTCCGTAAAAATAATGACCTTATCATTGATCTGCTGAATCAATTCGATGACTTTATTCGCCTTCGTGTTAGACTTGATGCTTCGAATGAGCTCGACGAGCTCCCAGATTTTGGCCCGGAGGGGCGAATCCTCAGCCGTTTTCTTGAACAGGTTCACGAGGGTGATAAACACGGCGTCACGGCTTGAGCACACCTCCCGCTGAAGCGTCACCAGCGCTAGAATGCTGCTGATATCTCCGGCTGCATCCTCGTATCGTCCCTTGACGAAGTTCGTGACGCCGTCGTAAAGCGCTTGCTCCTCCGGAGAAAGCTGAAGCGGGATGTTGCGGACGATCCGCTTCGTAAAATTCACGTTGCCGTCGCTGCGGCGGTTGCGGATCATGACCTTGGACAGCTCCTGCTGCAGCTGGTCCTCGTTCTTCGGAACGCGCTTATCGACCACGAAGTTGGCTTGAAAGCTCGTTTGTCCTCCTAATTGGCCGGGCTTCAGCAGGGTGATTAGATTGTACAGCTCCTTCAGGTCGTTCTGCACCGGAGTGGCGGTCAGAAGGAGACAATATTTTTTACGAAGCTCATTTATGAATTTATAGTTGGTTGTTTTCTTGTTCTTCAGCTTGTGCGCCTCGTCTACGATCAGCATGTCGTACTCGAGTCCGAGCACGATGTCTCTATGAGGATCGCGCTTGGCGGTATCCATGGAGGCTACGACGATATTATTCGATGCCCACATGTATTCCTTCTTTTGCGCTACGGCGGGGATGCCGAACTTCTGATTCAGCTCCCGGACCCATTGCAGCACCAGGGAAGCGGGGACAAGAATAAGGGCTTTGGTCACCAGCCCGCGGATCATGTATTCTTTTAATATAAGGCCGGCTTCGATCGTCTTACCGAGTCCCACCTCATCGGCGAGTATGGCGCGTCCCCGCATCTCGGTGAGCACCTTCTTGGCCGTATCGATCTGATGGTCCATCGGTACCAGATTCGGGAGGTGAGTAAGGCACTGGAGCTCGTCGAAGCTGCGAATCAGCCCTGACTCCTCCGCCTCATACGCAAGCTGGAACATGGTCCAATCGTCCCAAGGGCCGTTTTTCAACGCTCTGGCGTGCAGCTCCTCGAACCACTCTCTGTCAAAATGAAGCTGCACATGGTCGTTCAGTTGTCGCACGTGTTCTTTTGACTGGGTTGATTTCATCGGTGCACTCCTTTGCGGTCTGCGGATATCTATCAGAGTTAAAATTTAGTATGTACGAAAAGGGCGGCTTTCAAACCAAACGCGAATGCATTATGATGATAGGTAGCGTTCTGCCTTTTTGGCAGGAGGTGCGGTAAGCAGGACAGAAGGAGTGAGCAGATTATGAAGGAAGAGGTATGGCGTTTGGTTGATTCGGGAGCATGCTCTCCCGCTTATAATATGGCGCTGGATGAAGCGATTCTTACCGCGCACAGTGAAGGCTTGGTGCCTCCGACCGTCAGATTCTACGGCTGGTCGCCTGCGTCGCTATCGATCGGGTATTTTCAGAAGGCGGAAGGGGAAGTAGATCTCGAGCGCGTGGAACGGGAGGGGCTCGGCTTCGTGCGAAGACCGACCGGCGGCCGTGCGGTGCTGCACGATCGGGAGCTGACGTACAGCATCATTGTGGCTGAGAGCTATCCGGGGATTCCGCGAGGAGTAACGGAGGCCTACCGGGTGTTAAGCGAAGGGCTGCTGCTCGGCTTCCGGCACCTGGGGCTGGATGCTGCGATGGTGTCCTTGGCGTCGGAGGAGGAGCAGCGTCAGTACGCGTCGATGGGCTCGGCGGCTTGCTTCGATTCGCCTTCATGGTACGAGCTGGTTGTGGAAGGCAGGAAGGTGGCCGGCAGTGCGCAAACCCGGCAAAAGGGTGTGGTGCTGCAGCACGGCTCGATTCTCCTCGAGCTGGATGTGGAGCAGCTGTTCGGACTGCTTCGGTTCCCGAGTGAGCGGGTGATGGAGAGGATGAAACAGCAATTTGTTAAAAAGGCTGTCGCGATCAACGATATCCTGAGGGACCTAGGTCGCCCGGCGGTGGAGCTGGATCAAGTGAAGGAATCGTTTGAGAGAGGGTTAGCCGAGGGGCTGAACGTTCGGTTCGAGCGGGAAGAGCCGACCTCGTACGAGGTGGAGCTCGCGGAACAGCTTGCGGCGGAAAAATACGGACATGCGGAGTGGAACCTTCGGAGATAGCCTTTAGGGGCTTCTCCGAAGGTTTTTCTTCTTTATTGCGGTATTGTGGATTCAAAGGCTTGCTGCAATCGCTTAGTAACGGGGCCGGAAGTGCCTTGGGCTATGGGACGATTGTCGATCGAGACAACGGGTGTGACTTCTACGGTTGTACCGGTTATGAATACTTCGTCGGCATTGGCCAGCTCGTCTAATGTGAACGCATGTTCATGGACCGGGATCTCCAGCCGGTTCGCCAGCTTCAGGACGACGGCTCTCGTAATGCCGTGCAGGATCAGGTGGTTGGCCGGATGTGTGTAAACGGCGCCGTCTTTAACCATCATGATGTTCGAGGCGCTGCATTCGGTTACCGTGCCGCTGCGATGGAGAATGACATCGGAGGCGCCTTGGTCAAGGGCATGCTGCTTGGCCAGTACATTCGGGAGCAAATTCAGTGTCTTCAGGTCGCAGCGGAGCCAGCGAATATCTTCCATCGTTACTGCGGCAATTCCTGATTCCATGGTGTTTAGAGGGCGTTTCACCTCGGTCGTATAGGCCATGAGTACAGGTTGGGCGTCCTGCGGGAAAGGATGCTGCCGCGGGGCGGTGCCTCGAGTGATCTGGAGATAGACCGTACCCTCCAACAGCTTGTTCAGTTGAATAAGCTGGAGGACTTGCTCCTGAAGCTTGTCCGTGTCGGCAGGAAGGGGGATGCGAACCTCCTTTGCCGTCCGATGAAGCCGGTCCCAATGTCCTTGCGGCTCATAAAGCTGTCCGTTATAAACGCGAAACACCTCATAAATCCCGTCGCCGAAGTAGTATCCGCGGTCCTCCGGAGAGATATGGAGTTCCTCCTTAGGAAGAAACTTGTCTTGATATAAATACATAAGGGCCTCCTGAATAGGTTCTGTTATGTTGGTGAGAACATATGTTTGATGCCTGTTTTAAAGCGTGGTAAGATGTATTTAGGGTAGCAAGGGTACACAAAAATGTCAAAGATGAGGAGGAATAAAGAGAGAAAAATCACAGACTTGTTATTGCGGACACAATATATTGTATAGTATCATTGTAATTACATACTACATATTGTGATTCCTATATAGGGATATATTTTCGGGAGGGTTCCGGGTGAAGACGATGCAGCGTATGAAGCTTGAGGGGTTAAGCGAGAAGATTTTTTTAGACCGTTACGCTATGAAGAAGGCGGACACGAGTGCGACTGCGGTTGGGGACACGGTCCTGGTACTGACGAAGGATGATCCGAAATTTCCGGCCAAAGAGGTCGGCGAGGTGATCAGCCGTGAAGGGCAATCCGTGAAGGTAAGGCTAAGGAATGGAGAGCTGGTTGATTCCTCGGTGGAAAAGCTTACGCTTACCGTTGAGACGACACCGGAGCAAATGTGGGACCGTCTCGCTTCGGCCATGGCTTCCGTTGAGGCTCCGGAGAAGCGCAAGGAATGGACCGAAAAGTTTCGCTATGTGCTGGACGATTGGAAGCTGGTTCCGGGGGGCCGCATTGCTGCTGGGGCAGACGCCAGCGACGAGCTGACCTTGTTCAACTGTTACGTCATCCCTTCGCCCAAGGACAGCCGGGGCGGGATCATGGCTACGCTGTCGGAGATGACCGAGATCATGGCACGCGGAGGCGGCGTAGGGATCAACCTATCCTCATTGCGCCCGCGACGAGCCATCGTTAAAGGTGTGAACGGTTCCTCCAGCGGAGCGGTGTCCTGGGGCGGCTTGTTCAGCTACACCACGGGTTTGATTGAACAGGGGGGCAGCCGGCGCGGGGCGCTCATGCTGATGATGAACGACTGGCATCCCGATGTCGTGGACTTCATAACCGTGAAGCAAACCATGGGGCAGATTACGAACGCGAACCTCTCTGTCTGCGTCAGCAACAGCTTCATGAAGGCGGTGAAGGAGGACCTGGACTGGCAGCTGTTGTTCCCGGATACAAGCGACCCGGATTATGATGAGCTATGGGACGGGGACCTTGACCGCTGGAGAAAGCTGGGCAAGCGTGTAGTGGAATATCGTACGGTCAAGGCCCGCGAGGTCTGGCACACGATCATCGAATCCGCTTGGAAGTCGGCTGAGCCGGGCGTCGTCTTTATGGAGTACTATAACCAGATGTCGAACAGCTGGTATTTCAACCCGATCATTTGTACGAATCCGTGCGGAGAACAGGGCCTGCCCGCGTGGGGAGTCTGTAATTTATCCGCCGTAAATTTATCGAAGTTCTATGATGCCGACAAGCATGATGTGGACTGGGATGAGCTTGGACGGGTCGTACGATATTCGACGCGGTTCCTCGATAACGTGATCGATAAGACGCCTTATCATTTTGAGGAGAATCGTGTCAATCAGCAGGGGGAACGCCGTGTCGGGCTTGGGACGATGGGCCTCGCCGAGCTGATGATTAAGCTCCGGATCCGGTATGGCAGTCCCGAATCGCTGGCATTTCTTGATAAGCTGTACGGGTTTATGGCCAAGGAAGCTTATCTGGCCTCGTCGGAGATCGCTGAAGAGAAGGGGGCCTTCTCCAACTTTGAGTCCGAGCCGTTCTTGCAGAGCGGTTTTATGAAGAACATGGTTGCGGCGTACCCTGAAGTAGGCGAAGCCATTAAGCAAAAGGGAATGCGTAACGTTACGGTCATCACTCAGGCGCCGACGGGCAGTACGGGGACGATGGTGGGCACTTCCACGGGAATTGAGCCGTATTTCGCTTTCGAGTATTATCGCCAAAGCCGTTTGGGCTATGACAAGCAGCTAGTACCGATCGCTCAGGAATGGATGGACCTGCATCCCGGAGAGGAATTGCCGGATTACTTCGTAACCGCAATGAACCTGTCGGCGGAGGATCATATTCGAACACAAGCGGCCATTCAGCGCTGGGTGGACAGCTCCATATCCAAGACAGCCAACTGTCCGGCTGATTTTACCGTGGAGGAGACCAAACGACTGTATGAGCTGGCGTTTGATCTAGGCTGCAAAGGCGTCACCATTTATCGCGACGGCAGTCGGGACGTTCAAGTGCTCTCTACCGAGAAGAAGGAAGAAGAGAAGGAGAAGGAGAAAGCGCAGGAAGCAAAGGATACTTCCTTGCCTACGGCTGCCGAGGTTCTTCCTGTTACGGAACGGGTGATCGATAAGGAATACAAACGCCGCCCTCAAGTGCTTCGGGGCGCTACGTATAAGATCAACACGCCGTTTGGCATGGCGTACATTACCATTAACGATATGAACGGCAGTCCGAGTGAGATCTTCCTCAATGTCGGCAAGGCCGGCTCGGATGTATTCGCGATGTCGGAGGCTCTGGGCCGAGTCTGCTCGTTATTCTTGCGTTATGGAGATCACGGAAACAAAACGCAGCTGCTTATCAAGCATCTGAAGGGGATCGGAGGCTCTGGCGCCATCGGCTTCGGGGTGAACCGGGTCGAATCCATTGCCGACGCTGTGGCGAAGGCGCTTGAGATGCATGGAGAAAGCTATGATGCTGCGGATGCTTATATCACGGCTACCCGCGAGGTGATAGGGGCGGAATCGGAAAGTGTTGCTGCTTCGGCACCGGCGGTTCAAACCTCGCTAGACCTTTGCCCTTCCTGCGGCTCGGCATCGTTGGTCAATACAGAGGGGTGCAAGTCCTGCAGCCAGTGCGGTTATAGCAAGTGTAGTTGAGGGGTACGAGCGAATCTATTGTTCCATAAAACAAAAACGTTCGCGCGCGCGTGCGATTTTTCATAATAAATAGGAAAAGTTCAATTGGATTGGGAAGCTAATTTCATATTCCATGGGAAATTTATATATATTCAGTTAGGTGTATAGAAATCAGTTTAACAGTCCGTATCTCGATGGTACGGACTTTTTTTGCTTTCTTTAAAATTGACAATACCTTATTAAGAATTTGATCTTTTTTTCTACCACCGACCAATTAACTGGATGGTATTCCCATGACCCTCGTTTAGGCGATATTTTCCAACAGCATTCAGATATATATCAATTTCTGTCGGACGTCACGGCTGCTTCTTTGTTTCCGCGGCCAAAATTCACAAAGCAGGGTTTGTTAATCACAGAGAAAAGGCGCTATCGCCTAAAATGGCGGCGCCTTATGACCTATTGAGCATTTGAGTTAAGGATTTGTACATCGAACTTCGGCTCGATCGACATTTGTGGATAGTCCTTACGCCAATCCAATGATTTCCAGATATCAGGATGGAAAGAATAGATCTTTCTTCCGATACCGAGAACATCCGAATTTGCTTTTTGTATCGTCTGAATCGTTGCTACAGCCCTTTCTTCCAGATAACTGTTCAATTGTTTTTCCATTTGATTAACATAATCCGATTTCAGCATAACCGCTTGCTGCCCGAGCTTATATGCATTGATTTTCAATTTGACACTTACGATAACCTTCGGCAATTCATTGGATCCAGGATGAATTGTAATCCTTGAAACACCCTTTTTGACCGAAAATGCATACTCTGTGCTATTCATATGTCCGGTCAGCAGTTGTTGTCCGATGCCTGACACAGAACGGCCGCCCACCTTGTGTTTATTGAAGTTTTCTCCTAACAATAACATCAGCATTTGGACTTGTTCCTTGCTGAGCTTCTCCTCTGCCTTCGTTCCTTGTCGGAATAAGAGAGCGCCGCTGAATTCCAGTTCTGAATTCGACTGCCTTATTACAGGCAATGCGATGTCTTCCAAAGGCTCTTCCCTGGATAGTATGAAATGCATCATGGAAACGTTAGGTATGATTCGACTCGCTTCCAAATTCATAATAAAATGATGCAATGTTTCCGTAAAATTTTCCCTATTAAACGATTTTGTTTGCATAAGTTTAGATATTGAACCTTCGAATATAACGACCGGAGTGTTGATCGATGCATAAGGAGCGTGAAGCAAAAAAGCAAGCTGTCCGATTGGATCCCGAGAAACAAAGCTTTCACTTAATAAATAGATTCTATTGTGGATACCAAGAAATGGACCTTTATCAAAGTAATCCCCTTGTCCGACCGCTTCGACAAAGCTTGGTCCTTTTAGCGGCGTTGTCTCGGATTTGGGGTCTCCTTCTCCCTGTCCTGCCTTATTGAGTTCTGTGACGACGTAATTGAGCAATACTTCACCGCTCTTCTCATTCAGATCCAAGCACGCAACGTCAACTAAATGAAGATTGCGCAGCGGCTTTTGATCCCAACAACCGGTGCATACCAGCAACAATATGAATACGACAGCCGCTTTTATCATCTTAAACCCGCCTTTCCCCGAGCTAGAGAGACAAGCAGCAAAACGGCCGGCACACCAGATATAATAAGGGTACTAGCTTTGTTATGATAATCGGCAAATCCTAATAACGTTTGGCGGTCGGAGAACCATACCCCAATAGCAAAACAAACAAACGCCAATATCCATACGAGCAGAACATGGTTTCCGAGCTTCTTCCCTAAGGTGGAAGCCAAAAACCGTGCAGACATAAACAGATAAACATAGATGGTAACTAAGGACATTGATAACCAAATGACCATAAATAAAATATCCAGATTTTGCACCATTGGCCATTTGAATTGACGGAGAATGAATACCATCGGTTCGGTGACAAGGTCCATTTGAGGTTCACTGAAGTTGTACAACACTATGGCCGAGATCAGAACATAGAAAAAGGTCGTAAATCCATTAGCTATGGACATGCCAATTAAGATCTCCTTGTTGCTATGCCTCTTAACAAAGGGGAAAACGTACAGAAGCATTTCATATCCTGCGTACGCCCAAAAAGCCGGAACAGCATCCTTTATAATGGGCCCCAGACCATGAGATCCGACTGGCGCAAAATGAAGCCAATCGCCCTTCCCCAACCCACTAATACATACGATCACAAAGCAAATCATAAACATCAAAATGCACGTTTCCGTAATGACGGCTATAGACCGAAGCGAAGACGAAGCGATATAGGCAGCGGTCGCACCCATAAGTGCAATAATTACAAACCATGGTGTTTTAAATAACACCCAACGGTTGATGAAATCGGCATAAGAAACTAAAACCATGAGAGATGACTCAATAAAATACAATGCGAATAAGACGTTTATTGTTACTCCTAACGGTTTTCCTGTAATCTCCGTTACATATTGGGGAAAAGGACGGTCTTCATATCGTTTTCCCAGCAGGTACACGATGAGGATCACCAATTGAGCGATCAAACCTCCTAGCAGTACCGACATCCATGAGTCATACCCCGAATTACGGGACTCTTCATAAGGAATCGTTAGCACTTTGGCACCTACTTGGGTGAAAATAACAAGACAGATCAGCTGCTTAATGGATATTTCTTTCAGATGAATCATTCATTCCATCCCCTTGGAGACTCGATTCTCATCTCGTCTTTAGCTAAGCTTTCCTTCGGACGCTCTTTCAAGCTCCCGAGCGGTCCTCTAAAAAGCGTATCTTTGATTGAACCTCCTAGAAGCCCTGAGTAAAAATACGGGATGCCCATGGTGTTCAAACGGGCCAAATGCGTTAGTATCAAGAGAAAGGAAAGCTCCAAGCCAATAAACCCGAATATCGCGCACAAGATAATGTTCGGGTACGCTAGTAATCGTACCGTACTTCTCATTTCGTAAACTGGAATAACAAAAGAAGCTACAGCTGTAAATGCTACTACGACCACCATCATATTGGAAACCAGATTCGACTGAACCACGACGGTACCGATGACGATACCGCCCACAACTCCGATCGTCTGGCCGACCGGATTAGAAAGACGGATTGTCGCCTCTCGCAGGATTTCCAGTGTGGCCAACATAAATATCGCTTCCATTACGGGAGGCATCGCAATATATTGCATGGAGCTTTGCAATGTTAGAGCAATTTCAAAAGGGATAATACGGGGGTCGAACGTGACAAGGGCAACGTAAGCTCCAGGCAAGCTGAACGCAATAATAAAGCAGACGATGCGAAGTATCCGTAAGGCGCTGCCAAACATCCAGTCAATTTGGTAATCATCCGGGGATTGAAAGAAGGCCCAGAAGGAAACAGGAGTGATCAAGCAATCCGGGGAACCATCGGTCAAAACCGCAATTTTCCCGTCCATCAGGTAAGACCTCACTCTATCCGGCCTCTCCGTTACAAGGATTTGGGGAAACAACGAGAACTTACTGTCTTGCATCATCTCTTCTACAAAACCGGGCGATTCAACGTAGTCAATATCGATATTACCAACTCTTCGATCAAGCTCCTTTACTACCTCTTCGTTGGCGAGCGAACGTAAATAGAGTACAGCCATTCTCGTATTCGATCTACGGCCGAGTTGATAGAATTTTACGACAAGGTCTGGCGTTGCAATCAGCTTGCGCAGCAAATTCAAATTCGTATTCATGTCTTCAATCAAAGCGTGGTGTGAACCTCGCAACACCTTTTCATTTACCGGAACGTTTATTGAGCGTTCCTTATGAAGCGCCGCGTCAAGTAGATAAAGCCTCGCCTGACCTTCGATTTGCAGTACAGTTTTCCCTTCGATCAATGCTTTCGCTGCTTCGGCAAGAAGCCCCGTTTCGCTATAATCCAGGATAGAGACAGCCTCCCGAACGCTTACCTCCGGTCTTTGAAGCAAAGGGCGGATAATATGCTCTTGCACCACGGCAAGCTCGATCATCGTGTCCAAATAAAACAATCGATACCGGTGTTCGCCGGCCGTGAATTCACTTGATTTGAAGTCAGAGCTATGAGATAACATGGCATGCAATGACTCTTCGTTTTTGTCCAAAGACAGATCGACGTTCATGAATTGGTACCCGTCCTTCCCATTCCGGAAAGTTTTCCCTATGTTACCCACAAATTCCCACCCTTATTCCATGAGTTGCGAAGGTCCGATCCAAACTTTTTACGATACTCATGCGTCATACTTGTGAAATGAAAACAACGTTGCTTAGGAGAGGGGTGGTACTTAATAAATGAGTACCAGCATGGAACAAACACTTATTCGCTGTATCACGGAAAACAAAGAGATGGTATATCGGCTGGCTTTCAGCTATGTAAAAAATAAGGAAGACGCACTTGATATTGTTCAGGATTCCATTCAAAAAGCATTTGTATCGTTAAGCCAACTAAAGTCAGAGAAATCTATTAAGAGCTGGTATTACAGGATTGTCGTGAATACCTCGCTGGACTTTTTAAGAAAGCAAAAAAGGCTTCTTCCTGTAGATGAAGCAACCTTAGAAATGCATGCTCCGCTAACAGAAGATGTGTATTCGGACATCGATTTGAAAAGGGCTTTGAATGATCTGCCTCCTGCCTATCGGATCATCATTGTACTTAGATATTTTGAAGATTTAAAAATAGAAGAGATAGCAGAGATCCTATGTGAAAACAAGAACACCGTAAAAACTCGATTATATCAAGCACTCGGCAAGCTGCGATTCAAAATGAAGGATGAAGCCATGGAGGAGGTTCAATAAAATGAATAAAGAGTTGGAGAGCTTGAAGCAGGAGTATCAAAATATCCCTATTCCAGACGAATTGGATTTTATAGTGAAGAAAGCAATCAAGCAGGGAAGAAAAAGTAACGGAAGAGTAAGATGGATGACCGCAATAGCCGCAATGGTTATTGTCATGACAGGATTGAATACCAGTCCTACCTTAGCGAATACATTGTCTGGAATCCCCGTGGTAGGTTCTTTGGTAAAAGTGCTCACCTTCAAGCAGTTTCAAGTGGATGAAGAAAATGCCAAAGCTGCGATTCAAGTACCTGCCATGACCAACCTTGATAATACTACGTTGGAAGCTTCATTAAATAATAAATATCTTGAAGAAGGAAAGAACCTATACGATGAATTTATGGTAGAACTGGAGAATTTAAAGCAAAATGGAGGCGGACATGTAGGGCTAAGCAGTGGTTATGTAGTAAAAACCGATAATGAGCACATCCTTTCCATCGGCAGATTTGTAGTGAATACCGTGGGTTCCTCCTCCACAAAATTCAAATACGATTCCATCGACAAGAAGAAACAAATTTTGATTACCTTGCCTAGCTTATTTAAGGATGACCGTTATATTCAACTAATCAGTGAGAATATAAAGGAGCAAATGAAACAGCAAATGAAGGCAGACCCGAAAAAGGTCTATTGGGTAGAAGGTGTCCCCAATCAAGTGAATTCCTATTTTACAACGATAACAAGAGATCAGTCCTTTTATATTAATAATGAGGGGAAACTGGTCGTATCTTTCGATAAATATGATGTTGCGCCCGGGTATATGGGAGTCTTAGAGTTTATCATTCCTACTACTGCGCTTGCTGATGTGTTAGTCAGTGACGAATATATCAAAAACTAGAGTGTAAGCAGGAAAAAGCATTGAATAGAAACGTGCCGGCGCCGTTCCTTCGCTGCCGTCGCTGACCGAAGTGGAAGCACGATAGCTGCATACCCATCAAAATGATATGGTCCCTCTACCTAGCGAAGTTGCCTGAATGTAATGTCTAAGGTAATAGGCTGCCGGGCGGCAGCCTATTTGCCGTCTTACAGGTTTCATTGAAAATCAGCTACTGTCCATTTTTTCTGCGAACGGTTATGGATTCTCCTGCTATTCCCCAATTATCGGTGCTAACCTCATCAATTACCACAACTGTGGTATTCGGGTTTTTGCCAAGTACATCCACTAGCAATTGAGTCGCTCCCTTAATAAGCAATGCTTTCTTTTCCGGAGTTACATTCTCATTTGTTATTTTGATATTTACGTACGGCATCATATCACTCCTATTGATTTCTCATACTGGCATTCTTCTCATAATGAATTCCTGTTGCAAGCAAACATGCACCAACCAAAACTACTATTCCTGCCCCGGTTAAAGCGGAATGAAAGTTATTACTGTTCGATGATAAAATTCCGGCAATGGTCGGTCCTATCATTTGTCCAATCGCATAAACAGCTGTTAAATAGCCAATGCTTCGACTGCTGTTATTCGGGCTCATTTGACGTACTAATGTCGTAGCAAGGGTTGTTATCCCCATAAACGTCACGCCAAATAAAAAAGCACTTAAGACTAGACCCGTTTCGGACATGATAAGGACAGGAATAACAATACCAAGTGATTGTAAAACCATGGCAAGCAGTAAGGATCTAACGAATCCCCGTTTTTTGCCTACGGATGACCAGATAATACACGAAGGAGCAGCGGAAAGTCCTACGATCATCCAAACGAAAGTAGCATCCCAGCTAAAGCCTGGAGTCTTCTCGGCAATGGATACGATAAATGTACCTGTGACAATATACCCTAATCCTTCTAATCCATAGGCTGCAATAAGCCATGGAAGCCATTTGACTGGGGGTACCTGCTTATGAATTTGTGGTTTGAGCTTCCGGTCATGGATAATGTGCGCATCTTTAAGCCATATCCATACGAAGAATGTCAGGATAACACTAATGCCGGCCAAACCTATCCAGGAGCCTTCCCACTTGAATGCCCGATGTAAACTCGGAATGATCAGCCCTGTTAAAAAGATTCCAAGTCCTACGCCTCCGTAGAAAAAGCCTGACCAGTTTGTTTTGTCTTTAGCCGCAAGTTGATCTAATACTATGCTTGAAGCGAGGACAAACACGAAAGCACTGGCAATTCCGGATAAAAACCGAAGGACATACCATAGCAAATAAGAGTCTCCTAATCCCATGTAGGCCGTAGTTAAAATACTGCCAATCAAACTTAAACGTAGAACCATCGTTCTATGCCGGTGTAAAGGAATAATGCCTGTCAACATAGCTCCAAGTAAATATCCTGCGTAATTACTTGTAGCAAGATAACCGGCAACTTCATTTGAAAAAGAGAGATCATTTTGCATAAGGGGAAGAATGGGAGTATATGCAAACCTTCCAATCCCCATAGCAATGATTAATGAAAATATTCCTCCTACTAACAGTTTGGTCAATTCCTCAACTCCCTATAAAAATTGCCTCAGCTGTATTATATCCCTGTTTGGCTATATGCTATAATACGGAAAATAGATAATGGCCATCTGTAATACAGATGGCTGCCGGAGTCATGTCACTAGGGGGAGATCCATATGGATTTACACGCATTAAAAGTTTTTCAGTTGGTCGCCCGGATGGGCAGTATTTCTAGTGCGGCACGAGAACTGAATTTTGCCCAATCCAACATCACCACGAAAATTCAACAATTGGAAAACCATCTTCAAACGACTCTGTTTTATAGAAATAATCGCGGCACTACCTTAACACCTAAAGGAAAGATGTTACTGACCTATACGGATAAAATTTTTCAGCTTATAGATGAAACGAATAAAGCGATGAAAGATGAGGAGACTCCGAAAGGTCCCTTGATTATTGGATCGATGGAGACCACTGCTGCCGTTCGCTTACCTTCACTGCTTTCAAAATATCATCGCGAATATCCCGATGTAGACCTAACGTTACTAACAGGACCAACGGAACAACATATTCAAGGAGTACTTCAATACGATCTGGATGGAGCCTTTGTGGCGGGACCCGTAGATCATTCTGATTTGATTCAGAAGAAACTCATCGAAGAGGAGCTGGTGCTCATTACTGATATGCTGCATCCGTCCATGTCATCGATAAAGGATATTCGGACTCGAACTCTGCTTGTATTTCGTTCAGGATGCTCTTATAGAGCCAAACTGCAGCAATGGCTCCACCAAGAGGGTATAACCCCAAATAAAATTATGGAGTTCGGTACACTGGAAGCCATCCTCGGATGTGTATCGGCAGGTCTAGGGGTCAGCATGCTTCCTCATGCTGTCGTTGAAAAATATGTACAAGACGGGAGTCTTAAACAACATCCCATTCCGAACCCATTCGGAAAAGTTGACACGGTTTTCATCTACCGAAAAGATACATTTATGTCTACATCGTTAGTGAGATTCATGGATATGTTTGGTTCTTAAAACGTTAAAAGAGTACACTATGCTAAAGAAATACTTTCTTATAGCATTCATCAGAAATCGTTATGTTTAAGATCGTCTTTTTTTCTGACGAATATGGTATAGTTTCCATAAGGTGTTTTAATACTTACGGGTATGGATTAACGGCAGCCCGTCAGATCATGATATCGCAATTTTGAACTAATGTGGGGTGGAGAGCGTTGCAATTACAGGTAAATAACAGTCCGTTTAACCAGGAGCAGGTTGACCTTCTGAATCGACTTCTTCCGACGCTGAACGCGACGCAAAAGGTTTGGCTTAGCGGATACCTCGCCGCGTCGGCACCGATTCAGACAACCGGCGGCACTCTCAATGAGTCACATCCGGCGGGTGCTCCGGCAGTAAGCAAGGAAGTGACCATCTTGTACGGCTCACAATCCGGCAATGCGCAGGGGCTTGCGAAGAAATCGGCAAAAGTGCTTGAGGCGAACGGGTTTCAAGTCAACGTTTCGTCGATGAGCGATTTTAAAACGAATCAGCTCAAGAAGGTGCAGCAGCTTCTCATCGTTGTCAGTACGCATGGGGAAGGCGAGCCGCCGGATAATGCAATCTCGTTCCATGAGTTTCTGAATAGCAAGAGGGCGCCGCAGCTGGATGGTCTGAAATTCTCGGTGCTGGCGCTTGGCGACAGCTCGTACGAGTTGTTCTGTCAGACGGGCAAAGATTTCGATACCCGTCTCGAAGCGTTGGGCGGAACCCGTCTGTATGAACGGGTAGATTGCGATGTTGACTACGACGAGCCCGCAGCGGAGTGGCTGCAAGGCGTGGTAAACCGCTTGAAGGAAGGACAGACGGGAGCGGGAACTGCATCCTTAGCTGTTCCGACAGCTTCGGCCGGGATCGCATCGGAATCCGCATACTCCAGAACGAATCCCTTTCCGGCGGAAGTGCTGGCCAATGTGAACTTGAACGGCCGCGGTTCTAATAAAGAAACCCGCCATATTGAGCTGTCGCTCGAGGGCTCCGGGCTCACTTATCAACCTGGCGACAGTCTTGGCATATACCCCCACAACGATCCGGCGCTTGTGGATCTGCTGCTGGAACAAACGAAGTGGGATCCTGATGCGCAGGTTGCCATCAACAAGCAAGGGGAGCTCCGACCGCTCCGCGCGGCGCTCATCGAATATTTTGAGATTACGGTCCTAACGAGACCCTTATTGGAAAAGTTAGCGCCGCTGGCCGTGAATAAGGAAGCTCTTGAGCTGCTGGAGGCCGGCAACGAAGAGAAGTGCAAGGCCTATATTCACGGACGCGATCTGGTGGATTTCATCCGCGATTATGGCCCGTTACAAGGCAGCGTTCAAGATGTCGTTACCATTCTCAGAAAAATCCCTGCAAGGTTATATTCGATTGCCAGCTCGCAGGCGGCGAATCCCGACGAAGTGCATTTAACTATCGGAGCGCTTCGTTATGATGCGCATGGGCGTGAGCGTAAAGGTGTCTGCTCCGTCCTTTGTGCAGAACGTCTGCAACCTGGGGATACAATTCCGGTATTCATCCAGCACAATTCGAACTTTAAGCTTCCGGACGACCCGGGTACACCGGTCATTATGGTGGGACCGGGCACAGGAATCGCACCTTTCCGCTCCTTCATGCAGGAGCGCGAGGAGATGGGCGCTACCGGCCCATCCTGGCTGTTCTTCGGAGATCAGCATTTCGTGACCGACTTCTTGTATCAAACCGAATGGCAGCGGTGGATCAAAGACGGTGTCCTGACCCGTATGGATGTTGCGTTCTCCCGCGATACGGATGAGAAGGTGTATGTCCAGCATCGTATGCTTCAGCATAGCAAGGAGCTGTTCGACTGGCTTGAGCAGGGCGCGGCTGTTTATATCTGTGGGGATGAGAAGCATATGGCCCGGGATGTACACCGGACGCTGGCGGAAATTATCGAAACGGAAGGCAGCATGAGCAGAGAGCAAGCGGAGGAATATTTAGCGGCGTTACAGAAGAACAAGCGATATCAGCGAGACGTGTATTGATTGTGGATCGAGAGGAGTGTTAGTTAGCATGGCGAATACGAAATTAAGCAGGCCAGAGGGATCCCCTAGCGATGTCGAGCGCATTAAACGCGAAAGCAATTATTTGCGCGGCACCCTGGCTGAATCGATGCTGGAGCCGCTTAGCGCCGGTATCTCTGATGACGATAACCGACTGATGAAATTCCATGGCAGCTACTTACAGGACGATCGGGATTTGCGGAACGAACGACAAAAGCAAAAGCTCGAGCCCGCCTACCAGTTCATGCTGCGTGTACGTATGCCCGGCGGCGTATGCCAGCCGGGGCAGTGGCTCGTGATGGATGAATTAGCCCGGAAATACGGGAATGGCACCTTAAAGCTTACAACGCGGCAGACGTTTCAAATGCATGGGATTTTGAAATGGAACATGAAAAAAACGATTCAATCGATCCATCAAGCGCTGCTTGATACGATTGCTGCGTGCGGGGATGTAAACCGGAATGTCATGTGTAATCCGAACCCGTATCAATCGGACATTCATGCTGAGGTGTATGAGTGGTCGAAGCGGTTAAGTGACGATTTGCTGCCAAGAACGAGAGCATATCATGAGCTCTGGTTGGATGAAGAGCTCGTAGCCGGGACTCCCGAGCAAGAAGAGACTGAGCCGATGTACGGTCCGCTCTATTTGCCGCGGAAGTTTAAAATCGGCATTGCGGTACCGCCATCGAATGATGTGGATGTCTACTCCCAGGACTTAGGGTTCATTGCGATTATCGAGGATGGACGGCTCGCAGGCTTCAACGTTGCCATCGGCGGAGGAATGGGGATGTCGCACGGCGACAAGGAAACCTATCCGCAGCTCGCGAAGGTGATCGGCTATTGCAAGCCGGAGCAAATCTACGACGTTGCCGAGAAAATCATTACAATCCAGCGCGACTACGGCAATCGGTCGCAGCGCAAGAATGCCCGTTTCAAGTATACGGTGGATCGGCTCGGGCTGGAGAACGTGAAGGAAGAGCTGGAACAGCGCTTGGGCTGGAGCTTAAGCGAGGCCAAGCCGTATCACTTTAACGATAACGGCGACCGGTACGGCTGGGCGCAGGGCGTTGGGGACAAATGGCACTTTACGATGTTCGTCCAGGGCGGACGCGTAACGGATGCCGAAGGCTACCCGCTGATGACCGGCTTGCGTGAAATTGCCAAGGTGCACACCGGAGATTTCCGCTTGACCGCCAATCAAAACCTCATTATCGCCAATGTAACGCCGCAGAAGAAGGCAGAAATCACGGAGCTGCTCGAACGCTATGGATTGAATGACGGCAAGCGTCATTCCGGTCTCCGCCGCAGCTCGATGGCCTGCGTGGCGCTGCCTACCTGCGGATTGGCCATGGCTGAAGCCGAGCGTTATCTGCCTGTGCTCATCGACAAAATCGAGGGGATTCTGGACGAGAACGGGCTTCGGGACGAGGAAATTACGATCCGGATGACAGGCTGTCCGAACGGCTGTGCACGCCATGCGCTGGGTGAAATCGGTTTTATCGGAAAAGCGCCCGGCAAATACAATATGTATCTGGGGGCCGCCTTTGACGGCAGCCGTTTAAGTAAGATGTACCGGGAAAATATCGGTGAGGGTGAAATTCTCCGCGAGCTTCAGGTGCTGCTTCCACGATATGCGAAGGAAAGAGAAAATGGGGAGCACTTCGGAGACTTCGTCATTCGTGCGGGTATCATCGCCGCGACGACTGACGGCACCAATTTCCACGAGTAAGCCATATTCTAGAAACAAACAGAAACGGCAGAAGGGCAACAGCCTTCCTGCCGTTTTTTGTGTCAAATCAGCCCTTCTTGCGTAACCAAATGCTTGTGCAGGTGCTCGGACAACAGACTATAGGCAATTACCTTATTTTTATATTGCCGCGTTATATAAATATCCCTGTTATTAATGAATGCGTAGAGAGTAACCTCGTTTTTGCCTAGCTTCGTTTCTAGGATAATAGGGGTGCCCTTATTATCCGGGTTCAAATATAGTTGCTCGGTGCCCGGCCAAATATAATGCTTTTCCATAAAGACAGCTTCATTTAATAAACGAACAATTTGAGCTTTTTCATCTCCTTCAATGTTCCTTCCTCGATAGGACACGGTGACGGTTTCCGCATTAAGTTTGATATGCACTTGAAATTTACTTACTAACCATTCTACGGAAGCCGTGGGCAGACACGTAATAAGTATTTTAATGAAACAGACGAGAATCGTCGAAATGATCAAAGCCCAAGTCATAACGTCCACCTCCTTAACGCAATGTTATTCGCAATCATGGTTTTATCTTAATACGATTGTCTCGATGAGAAACCATCCAATCATGAATAGTTTTAACCATCCATTTCACTTAGCTGTCCCTTAAGGATCTCCAAACCTTTTTTTAGTTCCTCTAAGGAATGGGTAGACGATAGTGCGATTCTCAAATATTGGCTCTGCGTACCGGCCCCGCTCAAAAATCGATCTGAATGATAGACGCGAATCCCCTTGTCCAGAAAGAAGCTCTCGATGTGTGACGCATTACCCTTACCCGAGAAGGGCAGCCATCTATAAAAGCTTAACGGATGTCCCGTGTTATGTGAAATCGGGAAAAATTCTTTAAATAGGTTGTTGGCCGATTGCGCCAGCCGGATTTTTTCCGCAACGATGGCATCCGCTTTACCGGATATTATAAGTTCTGTAATGATCTCGGCATCCAACGACGACGTCTTGACGTTAACATTAAAAATCGCTTCCCTAATCTTTTCTTGATACGCATCGCCAAACACCATATAGGCAATCCGGAGACCGGAACAGATGGACTTGGAGGTGCTGCAAATATAAACCGTTTGCTCCGGAAGCAGCTGAAACATGGGCTGTCCGTAATCCTCACGGATACCTGCTGCCAGAAACGCATGAATATCATCTTCAATGACTATCAAATGATGCTTTTGAATAATAGCCGCGAGTTCTTTTTTGCGTTTTTCCGGAATCATGACAGTAGTAGGATTAGAACAAGAAGGCATCAAAAATACGCCGTGCACATCCAATTGAAGGCATTGATGCTCAAGCTCATCCGGCAGCATTCCGTGCTCGTCACCGGGAATCGGTACTAACTGAATATGAAACATTCTCGAAATTTCTATAAAATTCGCGAAAGTATAAATATCAACGGCAATCCGGTTTCCCGGTTCAAATAGAGCTACTAACGCAATGGCAAGTGCATTCTGTGCTCCGGAAACAATGGCCATATGTTCTGTGTCTGCATGGATGCCGAAGGCTTTCATCCATTCTAGACCCGCTATTTTTTGATGTGGAATTCCTGTAGGCTCGTTGTAATTGAAGAGCTGCTCCAGATAACGCTTCTCCGTCACTCTTTTTGCAGCTTCAGCGACCGTAGTATTCGTCTGCTCAAATGAAGCGACAAAGCCAAGATCGATACATTCCTTTGAAATCTTATCTTTTGAAATGGTGATGGAGCGAGCCGCGCTGGGGGAAACAAACGTACCGCTGCCTGTAACGGCATAAATGAGGCCTTTTAGTTCGCATAGCTTGTAAGCGCGTGTAATCGTTGTGAAGTTTATATCTAAAAAGTCGGCCAGCTCCCTTTGCGGCGGGAGCTTGGTGCCGGGAGCCAACAAGCCGTTCGTAATGTCATGCTCCAGCAATAAGGCGAGGGAACGATAGAGGGGACGCTTCAATGCCCGTTTGTCGGGCTTCCACGACATGGGGTAATCTGTAAAAGAATTTATCGGCATAGGTACCTCACAAAATTGTAATCCATACAATTATAACATTGATTGTATGGATTTTCACTGCTACTATTGCAGAATAAAGTAATCGTGCTGAGGAGATGCAAGCTACCTATGATTAACAAGAAAGAACTACAATTGGCATTTCGTACAGCCTTTCCCTCCACTGTCCCCATTTTAACCGGATTTTTATTCCTGGGGATCGCTTACGGCATCTATATGAATGTGTCGGGTTTTGGTGTGGGGTATTCTTTTCTAATGAGCCTGCTTATTTTCGCCGGTTCGATGGAATTTGTTGCCGTCCAGCTTTTGCTTGGTGCTTTTCATCCGTTAGGTGCGCTGTTCCTCACCTTAATGGTGAACGCACGTCATCTTTTTTATGGGATATCCATGCTTGAAAAGTATAGAGGGACCGGACGAAAAAAGTTTTATCTGATTTTTGGGATGTGCGATGAATCTTTCTCCATCAATTACACAGCCGCGATACCGCAAGAGGTGAATAAAGGATGGTACATGTTCTTCGTCACTGCACTGAATCACGGCTACTGGGTGGTTGGGGCTTGTCTTGGCGGTCTATTCGGATCGCTGGTGCAATTCCAATTGGAGGGGCTTGAGTTTGTTATGACAGCGTTATTTGTCGTCATTTTTATTGAACAATGGTCGAAAGAGAAGACGCATCACAGTGCACTGCTGGGTTTGGGATTATCATTGCTATGCCTTATCCTGTTTCAGAGCAGCTTTGTCCTCCCCGCCATGATCGGCATTCTCTTGATACTTACCTTGATGAGGAAGCAGCTGGAAAAGAAAACAGGTGAGAGCATATGTCAATGACGTTAGCAGAGCAAATGATTACGATTGGTATGGTCATTTTGGGAACCATGATGACCAGATTTATTCCTTTTCTTATTTTTCCTTCAGGCCGGCCGACTCCGGCTTATGTGAAGTATCTCGGCAGAGTATTGCCCTCGGCAGCTATAGGGTTATTGGTTATCTATAGTGTCAAAGATGTCCCTTTGTTATCCGGCCACCATGGTATACCTGAATTGTTCGCGATTACCATAGTTGGTACTCTGCACGTCTGGAAAAGGAATATGTTTTTGTCCATAGCAAGCGGCACTTTTGTTTATATGTTTTTGATTCAAGTGATATAACCCCAAAAATCCACTCCATTGGCTTCGGCCCGGGAGTGGATTTTGCTGTTTTACAATGCTTCCATAGGCGAACCAGGCTGAAACCATTCCAGCCGGGACTGCATATGGACTACGTCGCCGACTAATATGATGGCCGGATTGGCAACCCGGTTGAATTCAATCAGCTGCGGAATGGTCTGCAGCGTCCCGATCACGGTTTGCTGATCCTTCGTAGTTCCCCATGAGATGATAGCCACCGGAGTGTCAGGCTTTCTTCCATAGGTGATTAATTGGTCGCATATAAATTGAATATTTTTAATGCCCATATAGAAAGCAATCGTATCAATGCCTGTAGCGAGAGCGGACCATTTTTCCGGCGATATGGTATTTCCATGACAAAGATGACCGGTAACCATGGTGAAAGAGGTCGCTACCTTACGCTGAGTAACCGTGATGCCGGCATAAGCGGGCGCTGCGATACCGGCTGTGATCCCCGGTACGATTTCGTATTTGACTGAGCATGCATGGAGCGCGTCGATTTCCTCATTAATGCGGCCGAATACGCAAGGGTCTCCCCCTTTCAAGCGGGTAACCGTGTTCCCCTCCAGCGCTTTCCTCAGAATGATTTCATTAATCTCTTCCTGCTTCATCGTATGGTCGTTCGGGCTCTTTCCGCAGTAGATCAGCTCCGCGCGGGATTTCGCATAGCTAAGGAGCTCCGGGTTCGCCAACCGGTCATAAATAATGACATCCGAGCTTTGGATGCACTCAAGCCCTTTCACCGTAATTAATTTCGGATCACCGGGTCCGGCACCTACAAAAAAAACTATTCCCGCGTGCTGCATGTCGAACCCTCCTTAAAGTAATCGAATGTTTAAGCTGAAGCCATTATGTCATGATTAGTGACATGGCCTATTGTTTTTCACTATAAAGGAGATGTTCGTTTGTTTCAATACATTTTTTGAAAATAGCTAATTAAAATGGTGCTAAAAGCTAATAAAGACGAACGTTACTTATAGAGCTTGATACAAATATTTGCATGCATTCGATGTGATTGCTTGCTAGAACAGCAGCGTTGCTAGCATGTCCGCGCTTCCTGAACCGGTACAGCAAGCCGGTTGTGACGCGGATGAATCAAAGCAAAGTACTGCTCAGGATAAAAAACGAACAATTATAACATATAACATTAAAACATTCGTATTTATTGGTACCGATAAATAAAATCGATAACAAAAATTAAAATAAACGGGTTGATTTGTCGTGTTTTGTGAGTTATAGTTAAAAACAAGAAATGTCATGAAACATAACATTCACATTGAAGTTGCAAGGAAGTTTTGAATTTATGTTCGAATATATAACATGAGAGGAAGGTTGCTATGAAGAAAAAGCTGATTCTTATCGGTAACGGTATGGCTGGGGTTAACGCAATCGAACAACTGCTGAAGCTGGCGCCTAATCAATACGAGATTACGGTATTTGGAAGTGAACCGCACCCGAACTACAATCGAATCCTGCTTTCTTCCGTCCTCGCCGGGGATGCAAGCATTAACGATATCGTTATCAATGACTGGAGCTGGTACAAGGAGAATGGAATTACTCTGCATACCGGACAGACGGTAACGAAAATTGACACGAAGCATAAGACAGTTACGACGGATAAAGGTCTATCGGCAAGCTATGACGATCTTATCATTGCAACGGGCTCACTTCCTTTTATGCTTCCTTTGCCTGGCGCTGATAAGGAAGGCGTAATCGCATTCCGAGACATCAATGATTGTGAAACGATGATTGAAGCGGCGAAGAAATACAAACGCGCCGTAGTAATCGGGGGCGGCTTACTCGGGCTGGAGGCGGCGCGGGGACTGCTTAACCTGAATATGGAGGTATCGGTCGTTCACATTTTTAGATACTTAATGGAGCGGCAATTGGATGAAACGGCTTCTCGTATGCTGCAAGCGGAGCTGGAAGGTCAGGGAATGCAGTTCCTGCTGGAGAAAAATACGGATTCCATCCTGGGGGCGAAGCGGGTAACGGGAGTCCGCTTTAAGGACGGCACGGAAGTGAAAGCGGACCTGGTGGTTATGGCTGTCGGCATACGCCCGAATGTATCGCTTGCTAAGGAAAGCGGTGTTGAGATTAACCGCGGTATTGTCGTTAATGATTATATGGAAACGAACGTTCCGAACATTTATGCAGTAGGCGAATGCGCTGAGCATCGCGGCGTTGCGTACGGCTTGGTCGCCCCTTTATTCGAGCAAGGCGCCGAATTGGCCA
Source organism: Paenibacillus sp. GD4 (assembly GCF_030846225.1). Classification (NCBI taxonomy): domain Bacteria; kingdom Bacillati; phylum Bacillota; class Bacilli; order Caryophanales; family Paenibacillaceae; genus Paenibacillus; species Paenibacillus sp. GD4. Next base: position 895,501 of record NZ_JAVCYK010000001.1, on the reverse strand, counting down.
AACGGCTAGCGGGAGTATCCTCGGAAGGATATCAGGGATCGGTTGTCTCTACGAAGCTTAAGGTGTCGGGAGTTAATGTGTTTTCAGCGGGACAGTTTGTAGACGCTCCAGGCACTAAGGCGTTCCGTGTTCAGGATGATTTTGACGGAGTTTATAAGAAAATCGTCGTCCAGAACGGCAAGCTGATCGGTTCGGTTTTATTCGGCGATACAAGCGATGGCTCCAAGCTATTCTCCATGATTCGGAATGGCGAAGATATTTCCGGTAAGGAGAAGGAGCTCATTCTCGGTGCCCAAGGCGTCGGCGGCAAATCCGGCTCCGGTCTCGATTTCGTAGCGGCCATGCCGAATGATGAGATTGTTTGCGGCTGTAACGGGGTATCGAAGGGGACGATTCTCAAGGCTATCGAAGAAAAGGGCTGCACCAGCGTCGGCGACGTCAAATACTGCACCAAGGCGACAGGCAGCTGCGGCGGCTGTAAGCCGCTGGTAGCGGATTTGCTCACCTATGCCTTAGGCGCAGATGGCGTTACCGCTGTGAAGGAAGGCATTTGCGGTTGTACCACGCTTGGACGGGAGGAAGTCGTTACTGCGATTCGCGGCATGAAATTGACAACCTCGAAGGAAGTCATGAATGTCCTTGGCTGGTCCAATCCGGAGGGCTGCTCGAAGTGTCGTCCGGCGCTCAATTATTACCTTGGTATGATCTGGCCGGAGGAGCACGAGGATGAGAAAGAGTCCCGATTCGTTAACGAGAGAAATCACGGCAATATCCAAAAGGACGGAACGTATTCGGTCATTCCTAGAATTCACGGCGGGGTGACGACGGCGGAGGATCTGAAGAAAATCGCCGATGTTGCCGTCAAGTATCATGTCGAGACGGTGAAAATAACCGGGGCACAGCGCATCGGGCTATACGGCATCAAGAAGGAGGATTTACCACAAGTATGGGAAGAGCTTGATATGACGTCAGGCTTTGCTTACGGCAAATCGCTCCGTGCCGTTAAGACGTGCGTAGGCTCTACGTGGTGCCGGTTCGGAACGCAGGATTCGATGAGTATGGGTGTTGAGCTGGAGAAGCGGCTCGAGCGGATCAGCACGCCGGCTAAGACGAAGGTGGCCGTATCCGGCTGCCCGCGGAACTGTGCCGAAGCGACAATTAAGGATCTCGGTGTTGTAGCGATCGATGGCGGATGGGAAATATATGTAGGCGGTAACGGTGGAACGGATGTTCGACCTGCCGAGCTGCTTGTTAAGGTGAAAACGGAGGAAGAGGTCATTGAATGGACGCTGGCTTACTTCCAATATTACCGTGAGAACGCAAATTATAATGAGCGCACGTCGAAGTGGATTGAGCGTATCGGATTGGAAGCGGTGAAAAAGGCATTGGAAGCTCAAGAAGAAAGAGCAGCCCTCAAGGAGCGTTATGAATTCAGTGCAGGACTTATTGAAGATCCTTGGAAGGAAATCATTGAACAAGAGAAGCTGAATCGCAACTTCGGCGTGCTTCAACCGATTGAAATCACATCTGTCTAGTCCGAGTATAATGAATCTTTTCGTTGGGGGGAACCGGTATGAATCGTTATGTCATTGGACATCAAAGTGAGATCGAAGAGAGAAGAGCCCGCGTCGTCTATATTGAGGATAAGGAAATTGCCATTTTCAAATTAACGGGCGGGGAATTGCGGGCGATTGAAAACCTGTGTCCGCACAAGAACGGCAAATTGTCGGAAGGTATCATATGTGATCATCACGTGTACTGTCCGCTGCACGACTGGAAAATCAACTTGAACGACGGTCTTGTCCAAGCACCGGATGAAGGCTGCGTCAATTCATATCGCGTCGAGGTTGAAGAAGCAACGGGGAATATCGTGCTTTATACGACGAAAGCAGGGGCGAACATCGCTTCCTAGTGAGTAGAGTGTTAGGAGGGTGCATCCGTGAATTATGTGAAGCCTCAGGAAGTGCTTGAGCAAATGGTGCAGGCCGGAGCCGGCAAAACCAAGCTTTCCGTGAAGGATTTATTGATCCGGGGATTTTTGGGCGGAGCCATCTTATCCTTTGCAACGACGCTAGCTTTTACGGCTACGATTCAAACAGGGCTCGGCATCATAGGCGCTCTCGTTTTCCCCGTCGGCTTTGTCATCATCGTTCTGCTGGGGCTGGAGCTGGTTACCGGCTCCTTCGCACTCGCTCCTTTGGCAGTACTAGAGAAACGGGCGACCGTAGGCGGGATGTTAAAAAATTTCGGCTGGGCTATTGTCGGACATTTGGCAGGATCACTCGTGTATGCAGCTTTGTTCTATGCGGCGGCTACGAATTTCGGTCATTCGGAGCATGCCGTCATTACCTATATTGTGAAAGCGGCTGAAACGAAAACAAACGGTTACTCCAGCCTCGGTTTTGATGGCATGATTGCCGTGTTTGCCAAAGCGGTCCTTTGCAACTGGATGGTAACGCTTGGGGTTGTTATGGCCATGACGTCAAGCTCAACTACAGGGAAAATAGCGGCGATGTGGCTGCCGATCCTGACCTTTTTTGCACAAGGCTTCGAGCATGCTGTCGTTAACATGTTTGTAATTCCTGCGGGTATGATGTATGGGGCTCATGTAACCGTGAGCGGCTGGTGGTTATGGAATCAGCTTCCCGTGCTGCTCGGTAATTTTGTCGGCGGGATTCTGTTTACAGGAATTTTGCTTTATATAACGCATGCCAAGGGAGGTCGGACTCTTGCGAAGCAGCGTTCCAAAGCTGCCTAGAGGATCACTACTATGAAACGGACGGGAGTGTTGAACATGATACAATTCATCCTGACAATTCCATTATTTATAGCGGTACTTCTGAATTGGGAATTAACGGAATCTCCGAACGAAGAACAGTGGTGTTCCTGGTAACATCCTTCGATTCATCCAAGCACGTCCTGTGGGGACACCTCGAAAGAGGTGTCTTTTTTTGCTGCCTGCCCTAAATTTCATTTTCCACTGAGGTTTCGGGTGAAGCACCCTATTTCGCTTCGATTCAAGAGGATAGCCCAGCAATCAAGAGAGATAAGCACATTATTTGCGTTTTTTTGTTTAAAATTGGCTGTTGTCGTGTTTTCTACGGATTCCTAAGGATTTCTTTTAGAAGAAATGTGTGCTATATTTCAAACGTAAATATTTCGCAAGGCGAAATATCAAATAGTATAAAATTTACCTTGGCGAAATAAAGTCAATTGAAACTCAATAAGGAGGACCAGGAAAAAAGAAAAATGCGCAAGAAAAAGTTTGTCTGATTTTTGCACTGCAGTACGACAGCCTAAATTGTAGGGATAAGGAGTAAACAGGATGAAGAGAAAAATGACTCTGTATATCATTTTAGCTGCCATTGTCGTTGGTGGCGGGGGAATCGGCGGTTACTTCTGGTATGAGGGGGAAAATTTCATATCGACGGAGGATTCCCGTCTGGCGGGAGATGTGTATCGCGTGATGCCTCGAATTACCGGCAAAGTGACTTCTCTTCAGGTGAAGGAAGGCGACCAAGTGCTGTCCAATCAGATCATTGGCTCGCAGGACAGCAACAATTTATCCACAAGTAACCTGGATCAGGCGATGCTTCGGTCTCCGATCGAAGGAACGGTAATTAAAACGATGGTGAAGCCGGGCGAGGTCGCATCACCTGGGCAAACGGTAGCGATGGTGGTAGACAACAGCAAATTATACATATCAGCCAATATTGAAGAAACCGATATTCACCGGATACATTCGGGGCAAAAGGTAGATATTCATGTGGACACCTTCGCCGATGCTACTTTAACAGGAACAGTGAAGGAGGTAAGTAAGGCGACGGCGTCGACCTTCTCCTTGCTTCCGTCCATGAATACGAGCGGAAATTTCACTAAGGTTACCCAGCGTATACCGATTAAGATTGAGATCGACGATCAGCTCGGTCTGGAGCTGGCACCGGGGATGAGCACCACCATAAAAATTCACCTAAAGAGCAATGGTGGAAAGTAGAGGAGAGCTGAACATGAATAAATCATCAGGTAAAATTTGGCTTCCCGCCGTACTGGCGCTTTCCTTGGCCGGGGCGGTAACCGGCTGCAATACGACGGGCAATTTGAAGGCTGATACAGCCTCAGCAGCACAAGCCCCCGTTAGACTGATGAAGCTCGGAGCGGCAATGGCTTCAGGCTACGGCGGCAAAATCGCCCCCGATCAAGAAGTCAAAATCGTGAGCAAAATTTCGGGGAAGGTATCGGAGGTGCTCGCTCAGGAAGGCGCCGAGGTGAAGAAGGGCGACATCCTGATTCAATTGGAAACCTCCGACTTGCTGCAGCAGGTCAAGCAGGCGGAGTCGGCGGTTATTGCAGCTCAAGCGAAATTGGATGACGCACGAAACGGTACGCGGTCCCAGGAGCTGCAGGCGGCGGAAAGTGCGCTTCGAGCTGCGGAAGGCGGATATGAGCAGGCTCAGGCGGTTGTTGAGCAGGCGAAGGCCGGATTCGACCTGGCGACGAAGACCTACAATCAGCTGCGTAACCAATATGACAGCAGCTCATCGGTAACGAAAGAAGTGCTGGAGCAGGGCACTTTAAATTATGAAAAGGCAAGAACGAGCTACGTGCAGGCCCAGGCGGCGGCTAAAGCGGCGGGAGCCCAAGCGGATGCCGCACGCTCCAAGCTGCAGCTGGCTCGCGAAGGCGCAACGGAAAATACGTTAAAAGCGATGCAAGCCGAGGTAGACCGGTTGACCTCCGTACTGGAGCTGGCAAACAGCTCACTGAATAACGCTTCGATCACGGCGCCATCGGACGGCATGGTTGTGAAGCGCAGCATCCAGCCGGGCGAGATGGCCCAGCCGGGAACACCCCTGTTATCCATTGTGAATATGAAGCAGGTGCAAATCGAGCTGAGCGTAGCGGATACCCAAATCGGACAGGTGAAGACGGGGACGCCGGTTCAGGTCAAAGTGCCGAATGTCGTGGATACTGTGTTCAACGGAACCATTACTTTCGTCAGTCCGGTATCCAATGCCAACAGCAATACCTTCCCGGTAAAAGTGACCGTAGACAATAAGGAGGGGAAATTGTTCGGAGGAATGGTCGCCGAGGTGTACACTCAGGACGCTTCCGCTGCCAAGCTGGAGGTGCCAGCGTCTGCGATTATCAAGAAGGACGGCAAGGAGTACGTCGTGCGTTCCGATAACAAGACCGCTCGTCTTGTAGAAGTGAAGACCACGGAAAAAGGCAAGGATTGGGTATACGCGGAGGCAGGCGCCCATCTGGCTGCCGGACAAGAAATTGTTGTGAACCCGGACCCCGCCACGTCGGACGGCGCAGCCTTGAGAACGGAATAGGAGGTCTTCGTATGACCGAATCCGCAGTTCGTCCGGCCAATGAAGCTTCCGACAAAGGAATGTGGCTGGGGCTGATCGCCATTGTCCTCGGGACGTTTGTTTCCGTCCTCAACAGCAGCTTGATGAACGTAGCTCTTACGAAATTCGTTGCCGTATTCGGCTCCGATGTTCAGACCATCCAATGGGTTATTACCGGCTTTATGTTGTCCTCCGCGGTTGTGATTCCTATGAGCGGCTATTTGGGAGCGCGATTCGGCAATAAAACCGTATTTCTATACTCCGTAGCGGGCTTTACCGTCGGGTCGGCCCTGTGCGGAATGGCATGGAGTGATTTTTCCTTAATCTTGTTTCGGATTATTCAGGGATTGGCCGGCGGATTTATTATGCCGATCGGCATGTCGATTATTTATTCGACTTTTCCGCGGGAGAAGACGGGGACCGCTATCGGTTTATGGGGTGTGGCCGCGATGGTTGCACCGGCTCTCGGACCGACGCTGGGCGGTTACATGATCCAGTACTACAGCTGGCGCTGGCTCTTCTTTATTAATGTACCGATCGGCATTTTCGCCGTGATCATGGGCAGAATCCTGCTCCAGGAATCCGCCAGACAGCAGGGACTGAAGTTCGATACGCTGGGCTCGCTATTTTCCATTACGTTCTTCGGTTCGCTTCTGCTCGCCTTGAGTAAAGGGCAGTCGGAGGGCTGGACCTCACCGTTCATCGTCAGTCTGTTATTCGTGTCTGCCGCCAGCCTGCTGCTTCTTGTTTGGGTAGAGCTTGGCGTTAAGCAGCCGGTAATGGATATCCGGATCTTCAAGAATGTTCGCTTTACGGTTAGTGTCATTGCATCCAGTCTTGTGCAGATGGGGATGCTGGGCGGGATGTTTTTGACGCCGCTGTATTTGCAGAACGTTCAGTCCATGACCGCCGTGCAGACGGGACTGGTGCTGCTGCCACAGTCGATCGTCATGGCCATCATGATGGCGATCAGCGGTAAATTGTTTGACCGGTTCGGTATATCCGTAGGCATTGCCGGACTCCTCATTCTTGGAATCACTACGGTAGACTTTCACATGCTGACGACCGAAACGCCGCGTTATTGGACGGAATCCCTCCTGACGATCCGGGCGATTGGCATCGGTCTATGCATGATGCCGCTCACCACAGCCGGGATGATGAGCATTCCGAAGGAGCAGATCGGCAATGCCTCGCCCCTGTCCAACGTTTGCAGGCAGGTGGCGGGCTCTATGGGAATCGCCATATTTACCGCCATCATGGGCAGCCGCCAAACCGTTCACACGCAGCACATTATCGAGAGTGTGCCGGCGGATTCCATTGTGGCGCAGGATACGATATCTTCCATCGCCGGGGCGCTATATCAAGGCTCGGTGGATATGGCGACGGCAACAGGCGCGGCGACTTCCTACCTGATGGGCTTTATCCAAAGGGAAGCGCTGACCCGCGCGATTGCGGATACGTTCTTTATTTCCGCGATTCCGGCATTTCTGTGCATACCCGTCGTGCTCCTGTTACGTGATCGGAAGAAGGCGGCTCCTGAAGTGCTTCAGGAAGAAGAGCTGGTCCCGGCGAAAGACGAGCTCAAAGCTCCTGCGCCTGTGAAGCAGGAAGTCGGGGTTACCGGGTAGCGGAAAAAAGCAACGGACATCGATTCATAACAGAGGAGAAAGGTTAGATATGAAAGGAGACATCAAGATGAAATTTGGCAAGCAGGCGGCCGTACTGGCCCTATCCATAGCAATAACGGCAACCTCCCACGCCCCGGCATGGGCTGACTCCGGTGCAGGCTCTACCGTTTCGGCGGTAAGCACGTATTCTTTAACAGGCACAGTAAGAGCAGAGGTAAAAGGAATATCGATTAACAAACTGTCCGAGGAGACGCGGATTGGCGTCATCGTTAGGCTTTATAACGACGAGGTTACGGAAAAAAGGGTGCCCGATTACGAATTGCGTTTACGGACCTCGGACGGGGCGGTATACACCTTGAAGGCCAGCAGCGCGAATGACCCTTCCATCCAAGCGAAAGCAACGGCGGATGTAACTTATGCGGCGACAATTTCGCGTTCGGATAACCTGTCGGTGAGCGAACTCGCCTTCGTCGAGGTGGATGATTTTGTATATCCGAAAAAAGAGACCGCACTTCTCACCATACCCGTTACCGGCCGTGTATGGAACGCTGCGGTGGGGGATTTGACGGATGATTCCCAAATCATCGATTGGGGGACATCCTTTGGCATCCCTGCCTCCTTATCCCCCTTGCGGTATACGCCGGTCAGCTTAAGCAAGGTAAACGATCCGAAGGGGGCTTCCATGCTGCTTACGCTGCTGGCAGAGAATCCTTCCTCCATGACGGAAACCATTCCCGGCTTCCGTATGGACGGGAAGGCGGAATCGCAGATCTTTGCCGGGCAGCGAGTGGAGCAAGGCGTACTTACGTTGGCGGCTGGCGAGAAGAAGTACATTCATTACGCGATTCCCGTCAACAATGATACCGAGCTGTCCGGGCTCATCTTGATGACAACGGATGTCTTTGTCCCTGCTGCCCGGCAAGGACAGGCGGTTCAGCCGCTCTCCTTCGATACAGGCCGGCTGAAGGTCCTGACTCCTGCTGGAGGGGTGACCGCGGGGACATCGCTTGCCGATTACGCGCCTCGAACGCCCATTGCGTTCGATCCTCTCAATCGGATCATCGATTCCCAGACGGAGGTTTCGCTTGTCGACCTTCAGCGGCATGAGAACGACGGCGACGGGTACCAGACCGTTGTAGCTAAGTTCAAGCTGACCAACCTTAGCGATCGGACGATCCCGCTGCCGGTATTCCAGGCAGAGATCTCCGGCGGAGACGGGGCCCGGTATGCCGGTTCAAGGCAGAATACGGCTCCGGCCAATCTCATGCCGAGACTAAGCCATGTCGTCAGCTATGCATTTGCCCTTCCCAAATCGGAGCATAGCGAACAGCTCGGTATTCATTTGCTGGATGCGGTAACGGCGGCGCCTTACAAAACAACGATTGCTGCGGTGAAAACCGGCGTTACGACTACAAACGACAGCGACGTCATGCTGTTCTATCCGTACAGCGTGAAGCTGCATGACTGGTTCTTAGGCGCATATACGAATGCCGGTCAAGCGATGTCCTATTCTTATAAGCTGAGAATGAATCTCTCCTTAACCTCTGAGGACGATGTGGTAACGGATCAAGGATTTTCGAAGCTGAAAATTGAGCTGCAGGATAGCCTCGGACGGGTGCTCGGTTCGCAAACGGTTCCGTTCACCGGCCCGAACAAGCTGATTGACGGGACGCAGACGATTAACATCAGCAATATTCGGACAGAGCAAGTTGAATATCCGCTCACCGTAAAGCTCTATGAAACCTTTGAAACTCCGGATGGGGAAGCGAAGCGTTTGGTCAAAACTTTGCAGCAATAAGGAACTGTATTAAGGCAGCCGGTGCTTACTACGAATAAGACGGCTGCCTTTTTTTTACAGAAGAACGGGGTAAGGCTCATGGGGACTTTCCCGCCGGTTGGCGGCCCGAAATATGTTATGATATAGTTTGAAAAGAACAACTGCAGAAAGCTATGACGGAGGGCATACCATGGAGCAAGCACTGCCCATCAGCTTGGCAACAATGAAGCTAAGCCGCTCGTATACGGCTACGATGGAGAAAATTTTTCTCAAGGAATTTAAGCTGACGAAACCACAGATGTTATGCATTTCGGAAATATCCTACGGACCGAAAACGATCGGACAGATCGCGGAAGCCATGCATCTTTCTTATAGCACCGTATCCGGAATCATCGACCGGCTGGAGCGGGACGGCTGGATTCAGCGCGTTCGCGACAAGGAGGATCGCCGTGTTACCTGGATTCAAAAAACGGAGCAGCTGGAGCAAATCAAAGTGTCTTTGTTTGAACATCAGCAGCGCTTCTACAGCTCTGTTCTGGAAGGGTTAGAGCCAGCAGAGCTGGATCGGATGCTGCAATCGTTAAATCTTCTAAGCGAGAGATTGGAGAAAAAAGTTGCAGAAGAGAAGTGACTCTCCCTATCTTCATTTGGATGCGTTTTCTTGGGAAACAAAAAAAGCTGCCCGGAGGCAGCTCTTCCATACGGCTTACAGCGTATTTTCAAGAAAAGTACGCACTAGGAGAAAAGGCAGTGCACCGATCGAAACCATTCCGAACAGCATACCTTTGACTATTTCTTTTACATGTGTCATGTGAACCAGCTCCTAGTAGATAGAATCTTTCATTCGTTTGCTATGGAATAATTGTACGAATTATCAGACAATTTGTCAAAGGAAATTTGTCCGAGTTGTGGCTGCGGAAGTCCATTTGTCTATCATATGTGTGATTAATGATACTAGTGGAAACGAATCAACGTAAATCGGATTTGGGGGGCGCAGGATGAAGGTTCGCAGACTTGGAACATCGGAGCTTCAGCTAAGTGTACTTGGTATGGGCTGCTGGCAATACGGGGGAGGGGATTATTGGGGAGCCCAAAGTCAAAAGGATGTAGATGAAGTAGTTCATCATGCACTGGACCGGGGGATCAATTACTTCGACACGGCGGAAGTCTACAATAACGGTGAAAGTGAAATTTCGCTGGGCATCTCGCTTAAGGGGCGCAGGCACGAAGCAGTCATCGGGAGCAAAATCAATACGGCCAACGCAAGACCTGATTTGCTGCGAGAGGGCTGCGAGGCGAGTCTCAAGCGTTTACAGACCGACTATATCGACCTTTACATGCTGCATTGGCCGATTTCACCCTTATCGATAAAACACTTTTCCTCAAGCAGTGACTTGATTCAAAGTCCTCCTACGGTAGAGGAGGTTTTCTTTACCCTTCAGGAGCTGCAACGGGAGGGAAAGATCCGTTATATCGGGATCAGCAACCATGGTGTTGAGCAAATGATGGAGGTTCAAGCAACGGGGGTAGAGGTTGTTTCCAATGAGCTGCCTTATAATTTGATATCCCGTGCCATCGAAGAAACGATCCTGCCCTATTGTGTGAATCAAGGAATTGGGGTGATCGGATATATGCCATTGCAGCAAGGTGTATTGACAGGTGAGCATAACGAGCTTTCGTCAGTGAAGCCTATGCAGGCGAGATCCAGGCATTTTCATCACAGTCGGGGAACAGGGAGCCGCCACGGAGAAGAAGGGGCCGAGGTCGAGATCCATCAAGTGCTGAACGAGGTTCGAATGATTGCCGCTGAGCTGAATGTTACGATGTCGGCCCTTTGTCTTGCCTGGGCTGTCGCTAACCGCGGGATTACAACAACGATCGTGGGCTCCCGCAACGCAGCTCAGCTGGAGCTGAATGCCGCTGCGGCGTCCTTGAAGCTGGAACGTGATGTGATGGATCGATTGAATCGAATCAGCGAGCCGGTGCTTGCCAAGCTCGGAAGCAGTCCGGACTACTATGAGAATCGGTTTCACAATCGAATAAGATAGTTTGAGACAAGAAGCACTCCTTCGAATGCCGTTGGCTATTTGAGGAGTGCTTCCGCTTTTTCAACGTTCATGGTTTAAGTCAGTATATGACTTATTTATTCTTCCTTGGTTGGGAGAATGGGACGGTAGGAAACCGGGGACGTCAAGATAACGGACGTGTTCACGTAATTACTGTATTGCATTAGCCGATCCACAAGCACTCGAAGGCCACCCATGCCGTTTACGGCAGCCTTGATAACATAACCGATGTGTCCGGTTACCCGATGGCACTCCAGCACGTCCTGTTCCGCCACAATCATATTCTCCCATTGTTTTGCAGGAATTTTTAAATCGCTGATTTGGATAAATAGCAGCGTATTCCTTCCGCAAGCTTCCGGCGATACACGCGCCGAGAATCCCTCGATAACCCCTTTTTCCTGCAGGCGGTGCAGCCGCTCCGTGATACTCGGTCTGCTCAGAGACAGTTTCTTGGACAACTCGCTCACGGTAATGCGCGCATCTTCCTGTAAAATTTCCAACAACGAAATATCGATTTTGTCCATGCTCTTGCCCCTTGATTTCAATATGTAATAAATGCTAACAAAAAATATTCAAAATTTAAAGGACATCATGATTTATACAATCGAAAATGCATGTAATTCTCATGATTCTTATTATAACATGTAAACAAACGCCGTTGGGGGATACGAACGTACTGATCACGCATATCCAAGATCGATAAGGCGTAGGAAATCTGTGCGGCATTCTTTAATCCGACCGCGCCGAAAGGGGAAGCTCATCATGAATCGTCCGTTATCCATCGCGGCAGGCTGCTTGCTTATTAGCCTTGGACTCATTACGCTAAAGCATTCGGAGGTCGTCACGGGCGGAACGGCAGTACTGACGTTAACGCTCTCCTACATGTTCGAAATACCGTTCGCTCTGTTGTTTTTCATCGTTAATCTTCCATTTTATTTCGTTGCGGTTATCCAGATGGGATGGAATTTCACGTTGTCCACGATGGTTTCCGTCATGCTGGTGACGCTTATGACCGCTGTCGATCGATGGCTGCCAGACTTTGTACTCAATATGTTTATTGGAACGTTCGTCGGTAGTATTCTTTGCGGCATTGGATTAACGACACTGCTCGTCAACCGCGCTTCATTAGGCGGGGTTAACATTATGGCTTTGTTTTTGCAAAAACGATATAAGGTGAATCCGGGTACCGTAAACTTCGTATTTGATTCAAGCATTGTCATTCTCGGCTTTTATTCCGTAGGAGCGTTGCAAGGTGCACTGTCGATAGCTTCGGTATTCATCGTTTCGAGCATAATCGGTCTTTATAAGAAGAAAATATTTGCAGGAACCCAGCTTTCGGCAAATAAACCTAGTCAGACCGTTGTCGGATAAAGAAAATTTAAGTGCAACACGAACGTGCATTCATTATAATGATTATGGGTATTTATAGTACTTCATCTTGTATATTCCTGTTTCAATAATTCGTTGTAGCGGGGGAATGGCAGTGCACATTCAACAAATTGGCAGTGTGTTCATTACTGTAAGTAATCTGGAACGGTCAGTTTTATTTTATACAGAGACACTTGGTCTCACATGTAGAGGGATTGAGGATTGGGGGGATGGCAAACGGGGGGCTACCTTGTTTTTTAATCCGCATCCCCCCAATGCTGCGTTACTTACTCTGGCTGAGCAGCAGGGGGAATTTGACTCTCAGCGGAAATCGAGTTTCAATTTCAAATGTAAGAATGCTCCGGAATTTTATGAATCATTACAATCAAAAGGATGTCGTGTTACCGCGTTAGAAACATGGAATTCTCCGTGGAATCATCATGTGATGTTTGATTTGTACGATCCTGACGACAATAAAATTAACGTGATTGAAATGGTCCCCGTTATAGCTAAATAAAGTAAACAGGGATGAAACATTACGATGAATGATAGTTGAATCCTACACATTGAGAAGCTGCCGCGATTACATACGGCAGCTTTGTTGCACTAAAGAAAAAATTAACAATATGCCACACTTTTTGCGAGGAGATGGGTTCATGGAGAACGATCAAATCGAGATTGTAACACTAGAAGAAAAGCATTTCATCGGAGTACCTGTAACTACTGCTTTTCAAAGGGTGGATACGGAAAGCATGAGAGAAGCTTATCAAAGATTTCTTACCCGAAAAAGCGAGATTCAAGGGACTTTGAATCAAGATGAATATGTATGTCCCCATTTTGCTAATGATATTCTATTTACCTATATCTATTGTATGGAAGTTACAGGTACCGAGGATGTTCCCCAGGGCATGGTCGGATTCAGTATACCTAGTCAGCGTTACGTCAAGGTAAGATCAAAAGACAAAGATCCATATGCGCTAGTGAAATCTTTCCTGAGAGAAGAAGGTCTGGAAAATAATCGACAATCACTCGCGCTTGAAGTATTCAAATTCGGTGAAGATCAGCATTTTCATAACGCAGATATCTATGTGCCGATATACTGAACGATGATACGGGGAATATGCGAAACTATCACTAATTCCCACAATAGAGATAAATACAGACGAGGCAGGTTGGGATTCTTATGCAAGACAAATACTGATGGAATTCAATTAGCGGGCTTCTACTAAACCTGGAAGCAGCTTTTGTTACGGTAGCTGCGATAATGGATAAAAAGGAGAATAAGAATGGTGGAGGCGAAACCTTGGCTGGAAGAGATTCATTACTTTCGGATCCCGGTAACTGATCTAGACGATTCAGTTCGCTGGTATGTTGATGTTCTACGATTGGTGCTACGTAGAAAGACGAATGAACGAGCCGTTTTTGAAATAGGGGGCGGGCCTCTCCTAGTTTTGGTCAAAGCGGATCCTCAATCAAGAGGTCATTTTTACGTGGATGGATCACCAGAATTTTCAGTTGGGTTTACTTGCCCTGATATTCATCGTTTCCGTGAACATCTTGTAAGACATGATGTCTCCGTAGAGTTGATGCAAGAGGAAGGTGATCACTTTTACTTTCACTTCTACGATCCGTCCGGCAATAAGCTGCAAGCACACTGGTGAATATGGAACATTTGAGAAGAACGCGCTACAAACAAGGAGGTTAATTCAATAATGAAATGTTACGTCGTAGATGCGTTTGCCGAGAAATTATTTGAAGGAAATCCTGCAGCTGTCTGTATAATGGAGAACTGGCTTCCGGATGAAACCATGCAACAAATTGCAACGGAAAATAACCTTTCTGAGACAGCGTTTGCTGTGAGAGAAGAAGACGGCTATCGATTGAGATGGTTTACACCAGGGGGAGAGATCGACCTCTGTGGACACGCTACTTTGGCAACAGCGTATGTCATTGCCAATTATTACGAGAAGAATGTGAATAGAATCAAATTTCAAACCATGAGCGGGGAACTCGTTGTGTTAAAAGAAAATGAACTTTACCAAATGAATTTCCCCAGCAGAATGCCTGAAGAATTCACATTAACGGAGCAAATGGTCGAAGCTCTTGGTGTAAAGCCTATCGAAACCTATCTGGGCAGAGACTTAATGTTTGTACTTGAAAAGGAAGAGGACGTCCAAAATGTTTCCCCTGATTTTTCTAAGCTGGAAAAACTTCCGTATGGTTTGGGTGTTTTAATTACAGCAAAAAGTGAAAAGTTCGATTTTGTTTCTAGGGCTTTTTTCCCGAAATTAAAGGTGAATGAAGATCCCGTGTGCGGTTCAGCACATTGTAATTTTATCCCTTTCTGGGCAAAACGTCTGGGCAAAAATGAAATGGTGGCGAGACAGCTTTCCAAGCGCGGTGGAACAATATACTGCGGATTCATAGGTGACAGGGTAACCATCAGCGGATCAGCAGTTTTATATTCCGTTGCAGAGCTTCAAATTGAAGAGTATGCGCACATCTCATAATGCGGGGATATCCCCAAGGTATAGCCTAACGGTCGCTTGAGCAGTACGTGAAATTCCGGTCGTCCCTTTACGGGTCTTATCGCAGAACGAGCGGGCTGGAAATAGATTGACAATAGTCAGCCCCGATGATATGGTTAGGACGTACAGAAGACATTCCGTCTATACAACGGGGTGTCTTGTTGTATTTTTATGGATTTTTTACATTTAATGTATAAATTGAAGGAGGTGACTACAGATGATTCAAGTCAAAGAATTTATTGACACGGATTCGTCTTACGCAGAGGCTCGCGCGAATTTATTTCTAGCCGAATTGAAGGAAGAGCAGGTTGTCAACGTATGTTACGGCACCATCGTGAAGCCTGCGATTGGCGGAGCGGGCATTCAGCGAAGCTGCATCCTCGTTGTTTACAAGGTGGATAACAACTAACACCATCAGGTTAGCTTCTTAAGAAAACGGGAGGGTGTCGGCCTTGAAATCGAAAACGGAAGCCTTCTTTCAACTGCTGTCCGTGATCTCTACGCTTATGATAGCGGCCCTTTTGCTTTATTTTATTTTACAACAAACGATTTTATAGAAAATGGAGGTTTTGTATATGGGGCAAGTGTCTCGAAGCTGGTGTTTTCTTATTTGGGGTGAAATCTACTATGAACCGTAGCAGCGCGTGTGAGCTGCGGGAGAAGCTTACGAAGCAGCTCATCTTTTTTGACGAGCAAATGCCGATGTTTCTTGCTTCCTACTACCCTGTCTACAATAGGGAAAAGACATTGATGGATAAAAGCGTTGAACAGTACGTTCAACTGTTGGAGCGGTTCCTTCAGCTGGACGACGCTTCGCTTACTCAAATTCTGAATCAAATAGCTCTCATCGGGAGCAGCGTCACCGTTCGTCATGATGACGGATCCCATGAGGTGTTCAAGGTCGTACTCCCTTCGGACGTCGATCCGGACGATAATAAGGTGTCATTCTTCTCGCCGCTCGGCAACCAGCTGCTGTCTAAGGCCGAAGGGGAGACCGTCACGATTCAAACCTCCGCGGCTGAGTATCCTCTTCAAATCGTGGAAGTCAAATTTGAATAGAACCCATAGCGGGGAGAGGCTGCGGCGGCAGCTTCTCCCCGTTTTTCATGCGAACCGAGTCGTCAGCAGTAAAAAGTTGCCCACAAGCACATTCATTCCCCATGTTCCCCATAGCCGTTCTACCTTATAATACAAGGAAGACCCTCAGCGGGGTTGAACCTGTACAGACTTTCACGAGAGGTGCTGGAGTTATCTTATGAAGCAGCGCAGAGGGTGGTCCTTCCTTGTACAATGGATCTATTCGATTTCACTAAGACATAGAATCTGGTTTGCTTTCGTTATTCTGATCATAGGCGGGCTGTTGTCCACGGGAAGTATAGCCTACTTGATTGCGGCCAAGGAAATTCAACGGAATGCCTTTCAGTCGAGTCAAGATACCGTGAACCAATCCGCCAAAATCGTTAACGAAAGGCTGAAAAATATCGGCATTGCCGTAAGGGCATTAATGTTTAGCGATGCATTCAAGAAGGTACTGACCGATGTACAAAATGGAGATACCACGAAGTATTATCAATCGCTGACTTCGCTGCAGCCCGTTTTCTCACAGGTCAAATTTAACGACATGATGATTGACAGTATTCTGATTGCTACACCCCACGGAGACTACTATCCTACCTCAAGTGTTCGTAGTGCGGATTATTCCTTCTACCGATCCGATATGTATCTGCAGTTCCAGCAGCAAAAACGGGGGTTTTGGAGCAAAGGTCATATTGATCCCTTCTTTACGGATAAAAAGCGAGTCATCTCGCTCGTTGTAGAGGGGGTCAATGATTTAGGAGACAAAGCAACCGGGGTTTTTGTCGTTGTGAACGTGAAAGAGGAGGACCTGCTGGAGCTTTTTATGCAAAATTTATCGCAGACGAATACATCCTATTTGTTTATCGATGCGGAAGGCAGTGAGATTAGCTCGAAGGGTCTGGCGGGGCCGGGCTCCTGGATCGGGCAGCCGGAATTTGTCCGGCAATTCACGGAACACATGACGGGTTCGTTTTTCTACAGCAACGAAAATAAGGATTACCTTGTGAATTACGCCAGGCTCGATGTGAAAGAGGATTGGATGATCGTCGGCATACAATCCAAGGAAGAGCTGCTTGCTAGGCTCAATGGTATCAAGAAGGCCACGACCTATGTCATTATCGGCTTTGTTGTTCTGTCGCTCTTCATCTCAAACCGCTTGACACAGCTGCTGCTGAAGCCGTTATTTCGTCTTCAAAGGCTGATGAAGCGGGTCGAAGAGAACGATTTGGAGGTGCGCTTTGAGAGCGCCTACACAGACGAGGTTTCGCAAGTAGGCTTTCGCTTTAACCGGATGCTGGATGAACTGAAGCAGCTGATTGAGGATGTGAAGAATCGTGAGCGGGACAAGCGCAAAGCCGAAATCAAAGCGTTGTCCGCACAGATGGATCCGCATTTTTTCTACAATACGCTGAATACGATTTATTGCAAATCGGTGCTGGGAGAGAACGAGGACGTCAACGAGATGATATTGGCTCTATCTCAGATGTTCCAGCTCAGCCTTAGCGGCGGCAGGGACATGATTACGATTCGGGAAGAGCTGGAGCATGTCCGGCAATATTTGGCGATCCAGCATAGGTCCTATGAGGAGCTGTTCGTATGCCGGATGGAAGCGGAACAGGAAGTTATGGATTGTCTCGTTCCCAAGATTATGATTCAACCGCTGATTGAGAACAGCATTCTGCACGGATTCCAAGACCGGTCCTCCGGCGGTGAAATTTTGCTGCAGGTACGTGCCAGCGAAGCCTGGCTTCACATCTTGGTGGAGGATAACGGACAGGGATTGGAGCCGGAGCAGCTGCTTCAGGAAATGGCTGCCCCGACTACCGCTAATAAAGGGTATGCCCTTCGCAACATATACCATCGTCTTCAGCTGTATTATGGAGAGCAGCAGCGCATGGAGATTAGCCGCACAGAGACGAAGGGAGCTCGTATCGAGCTATGGCTGCCACGCTTTACAGGAGGAGAAAATACGTATGATCCGACCGCTTAAGCTTTTCATTGTGGATGATATCCGAAGTGTCGTCGATATGATTAGAAACAAAATTCCTTGGTCCGATCACGGGATCGAAGTCGCGGGCAGCGCCTTGAACGGGGAAGAGGCGTTGAAGCTGATCCGCGAAACGCAGCCGGATATCATCCTCACCGACATTCGGATGCCGAAAATGGACGGACTCGAGATGACCCGCCAAATTCTCGACATGCTCCCGAACAGCAAAATTATTATTTTGAGCGCCTATACCGATTTTGAATACGCCCAAAAGGCCATTCAGTACGGGGCCGTCGATTATATTAAGAAGCCTTTCTCCGTCGATCAAATTGTGAATGTCGTGAAGAAGGCGAAAGAGGTTTGGGAGACCGAGCAGCTGAATCGTTCGCATGTGCTTGAGCTTGAGCGGAAAATCAAGGAAAGCATGCCGGCGCTGCGGCAGGAGTACTTATCGCTATTGGTGCACCACCAAACCGAGGAGAAGGAGCTGCAGTCGTGGTGGGGCTTTCTGGATATGGAAAGCATCGCGCCTCCCTATGTCGTCATGACGATTCAGATTGATCAGTTTACCCGTAAGCAGGGTGAATCCTCGGTGAAGGGTCTGGAGCTGATTCGCTTTTCTCTGCAGAACATTGTAGAAGAAACGATACATGCTTATACCCAGGCCGTCATATTCAGAGAGGCGTTCAACCGTTATATCTGCATGATCCAAGCTCCTACGGAAGAGATGGCGGTGACGATAGCCGAAAGCTGCTGCAGGAATATTGCAGCGTATACGAAATTCACGATATCCATCGGTATCGGTTCCTTGATTGAAACCGTGCGGGACCTTCCGCGAAGCTATCAGCAATCCTTAAGCGCGTTATCCTACCACTTTTACACCGGAGGGAACGGTGCCTTCAGCTATAAGGAAAGCACTCATGACGAGCAGGCCAGATGGGTGTATACGGAAGAAAGCGCGAGCGAGTTTTTGTTCGCCTTCCGGTCGGGGAACCGGGAGAGATGCATGGAGTGGGCGACCGAAGTATTTGATGAGATGGGGAAGGCGGTTGTCTTCTTCGAGCCTATTGTTGTCGAAGGGCTTCTGCAGGGGCTAGCGCTGCGGATGATGAGCATCCTTCTCGAGAAGTTCCCGCGGTCTCAGGTCGAGGACTTCGAACAGAAGCTGCATCAAGTGAAGCAAGAGGAACGTACGGCGCTGCAGGAATACCGGGATTGGTTTCTCCAGCTGTGCGACATCGGCTGCCGCATCATTATGCAGGAACGGACCAGCGAGTCGCAGAAAATCATTTACCGCTCTGTGGAGTATATTCAGAATCATCTTCATCTTGATCTGACCTTGGAGCATTGCGCGAAGCAGGTCAATTTGAGCTGGGGTTATTATTCGAACTTATTCAAGAAGGTGATGGGTACACCGTTCCAGCAATTCGTTACCCAAGCCAAAATGGAACGCGCCAAATCGATGCTCATCGAGGATTATCAGGTCCAGGAAATCGCTCAGCAATTAGGCTACGAACACCGGCGATATTTCAGTGAAGTTTTCAAGAAGCAGGTCGGGCAAACCCCGACGGAGTTTAAAGAAGCGTCCTTGGGCAAGTCCTCTCAGCCTTGAGGACTTGTTTTTTTCTCTAGCGGCGCAAAGAAAGTAGAAAAAGCTGCCCCTGAACGCGAGGCTGCCGCATTTGCGGAACGAAGCCGATCTTTTATAGTAAGGATATAAGCGGCAAGGTGCTTAGACATACAAAAGGGAGGGCAACACATGATCAGAAAAATGGGATTCGTCACCGTAAGCAGCCTGCTGGCAGTAAGCTTGGCAGCCTGCAGCAGCACAACACCGCCGGCGGGAAAGCCGGGAGAGCAAGCCGGAGGCACAGTCTCGAAGGAGAAGAAGAAGCTGGTCTACTGGACAAATGACCGTCATGATATGGATTATATCAAGGGTGTCGTTCAAAAATTCAATGAATCGAATCAAGACAGCATTGAAGTGGAAATGGTCGTGAAAACAGAGGATTTCAATCAGGCTATCGACCTGGCGTTCGCCTCGGGACAAGCACCCGACATTATTCGGGTGAAGGAGAACACGATTCAGCCTTTCGTGCAAAAGGGCTATCTGAAGCCGATCGATACTTATGTAACCGAGGACATGAAGAAAAAATTCCCGGTCATCGACGATTTCAACCGGCTTGACGGGAAGCTGTATAGTCTCCCTAACTACGGCTCCACTTTAAGACTTGTGTATAACAAAGATCTGTTCGCCAAAGCGGGCTTGACCGCACCGCCGAAAACACTCAAGGAAATGGTCGACTATGCCAAAAAAATTACAGCGGTGGGCAAGGCTAACGGCTCCTATGGCTTCGCCCAAAATTTCAAGAGCCCGGAGAGTGCATTGAATCGTTCGGCCAGAGTAATCGCAGAAGCCAGCGGCATAGGCGGGCTGGGGTATGATTTCAAAACGGCAAGATATGACTTCACAGGATTTAAAGAAATTATTCAGGCCTTCAAGCAGATGGTAGACGACGGAAGCACACTGCCGGGAATGGAGTCGCTCGATATCGATCCGCTTCGCGCCCAGTTTGCGGAAGGAAAAATCGGCATGTACATTTCCTTCTCCTCCGAGCCCGGCGTATATAAGAGCCAATTCCCTGCCAAGATCGATTGGGCGGCAGCTCCGGTCCCTACGATCGACGGTACGGTGAAGGGCGCCACATCCTTCCTTGGAGGACAATGGCTGTCGATCAGCAGCACGACCAAAAATCCCGACCTGGCATGGAAATTCATGCAGCATATGTACAACGACGATGTGTTGAAGACGTATCATGAGAACGGATTCGGCTTGTCGATGGTTCCGTCGATCTCTTCCGCAGCCAAGAAACCGGATATCAAAGGCATTGAGGGCTTCCTGCCTAACGGTATGGACGGCACATGGCCGCTGAACCCTCCGGTAACCGTAGAAGGAATAAAGAATACCGACGCCTTCTTTAAATACATGATCAGCGGCGGGAACCTGGACGAGATTATCGCCGATCTGAATAAGCGATACAATGAGGCGCTGGATAAGGCGATTGCCAAGGGCAGCGTTCAAGCGAAGCCGAATCCAAGCTTTGATCCGATGAAGCTGGTATCGAAATAAGCGCAGCTGAGCAGAGAGTGGAGCTTACCCTCCACTCTCGTTTTCTTAAGACAGAACCGGCAGGGGGAATACGTATGGATAAGGCAAGTCGCATTGGTTTTTCGTATGCGTTTATAGCGCCAAGCTTGCTGCTGACCCTGGTATTCGGAGTATATCCGATCCTATGGGCGATTCGCTTCATGTTTTACGAATATAGAGGCTTCGGAGATCCGACCTTTACCGGCTTGGATAATTTTCGGCGGCTTCTCGCCGATACGCAGTACTGGGAATCGGTGGTCAACACGTTCATCTATGCAGGCGGCAAGCTGGTGATTACGCTTCCGTTATGTTTAGTGCTTGCCGTGATCCTCAACGGCAAGCTGAAGGGCCGCAATCTGCTGCGAGCCGTATATTTTATGCCGACGATTATTAGCTCTGCCGTCATGGCTGTCGTGTTCTTTATTATTTTTAACTCTTACAACGGCATCTTAAATCAATACTTGCTGAAGCTTCATATCATTTCCGAACGAATTGACTGGCTTGGGCCTAAGCATGCCATGCTGACTACGATTTTGATTGCCGTGTGGGGTGCCGTCGGCAACTACATGCTCCTGTTTCTAGCCGGTCTTCAGAATATACCGAACGATGTGTACGAAAGCGCGTCTCTGGACGGAGCGTCCAAAGGGCAGCAGTTCTGGTACCTGACGCTCCCCATGCTGGGTCCGGTGCTGCAAATCGTCATCATGCTTGCCATCATCAATTCGCTGAAGGGCTATGAAAGCATCATGGTGTTGACGGAGGGCGGACCCGTAGGGAAGACCGAGGTGATGTATCTGTATGTGTATAAGCTGTTCTTCCCAACCCCTTCCTCCGGTTCGATTACGGAGCAGCAGTTTGGCTACGGCAGTGCGGTAGGCTTTACGACAGCGGTCATTGTAGGTATCATCACACTGGCTTATCACCTCATGTCCCGCCGGTTAAATCAACTTCAATAAGGAGGACGCTATGAAGACAGAAGCATATGGAAGTAGAGCCTCTCTACCGGCCGTCCGGACCTTTTCTTTAGGCAGTGCGGGAGGCAGGCTGCTGCTTTGGAGCTTTTTGCTGATCACGGCATTATTGATCGTTTTTCCCATACTCGTTACTATTCTCGGATCGTTTATGTCCAATGCCGAACTAACTGTTGGCGGCAAAATGTTTCCTTCCTCCTGGCATGTGGAAAATTATGCGGAGGCATGGGTTCAGGCAAACTTCGCCCGGTTTTCCTGGAACAGCCTGTTCCTGAGCACGACAACAACGGCGGGCACGTTAATCGTGGCGTCCATGGCCGCTTACGTTGTTAACCGGATGACGTTTCCGGGGAAGGCCTTGTTCATTGCCATCCAAGCCTCCACGATGTTCATCTCAATAGGGGCCGTCGTCATCCGCCCTCAATATGAGCTCATGATAAAGCTGAATCTGCATACAAGCTTATGGGGCGTTGTCCTAATCCTGATCAGCGGTCACGCGTATATCTTTTTTATTCTGTTGAGCTTTCTTACCGGCATTTCGAAGGAATTGGATGAAGCGGCTCGGATCGACGGCTGTTCGGACTTCGGCATTTTCTGGAAAATCATTCTGCCGCTGCTGCGTCCGGGGCTTGGTGTGGGTGCGCTGTTTACCTTCTGCGGCGCCTGGAACGAATATTTGCGGCCGCTTGTGTTCACCTTAACGAACCCGAAGCTTCAAACGTTGACGGTCGGACTATCCTACCTTAGATATGGTTCATCGGCGGCTCTCCAAACACACTATATGCTGGCCGGCGCGTGCTTATCGATTTTGCCGCTGCTGATCGTATATGTGTTTGCGAATAAATCGTTTATGCAAATGACTGCAGGCTCGCTGAAGGGATAAGGGAACCGTTATGGATAACAGAAGAGTGGAACGGCTGAGATCCAATGCCGCCTTGCCGGATTATGCCGAGGCAGTCAGCGCGCTTCGGAAGGAAGCGGACGAAGGAGCGAGGATCCCCTACCGGATCGGGGCAGAGGAATTCGGACAGTGGACGCATTATTATCACTGCCATGCTGACGGCAGCAGACTTGAGTTCGACTGGCGGGAGCCCGATGCGCACCGCTGTCCCGAGTGCGGCAAGCTTCAAGCAGGCGAGCCCTATAACTCCGCTTGGACCTCGATTGCGAACAACCTGATCGGCCGTGCGGTTTATTCCAACGGGCTCTTGTTTGCACTGGAGGAGAAGGAGGAGAGCTTCCGCACGGCAAGAGACTTTTTGCTATCCTATGCGGGGCATTATGCCGGCTATCCGATCCATGGGGATATTCCTTATAACGGGCCGGGTAAGCTGTATGCGCAGACGCTGGATGAAGCTCATTGGATTCTCGATTTGGCGGTTGGGTTCGATCTTATTCAGGCGCACTTGCCGCGGGAAGAACGGGAGCGGATCGGCAGCGGTCTTTTCCAATCGTGCGCCCGGTTTCTCATCCTTCATAAAGAAAAGCAAATCCACAATCATGCGGTGCTCATCACTTCGGCCATCGCAGCCATTGGACTAGTGCTCAAGGATGACGAGCTTCTGCGTTCGGGACTGAACGGCGAATACGGTCTTCTGGATCAGCTCTCCCGCGGCTTGCTTGAAGATGGACTCTGGTATGAAGGAAATGTCCAATATCACTTTTATGCATTTTCCGCCTTGCTTCATTATGCATTGCTGGCGGAAGGGACGCCATGGGAGCTGTGGACGCACCCTGCCATGAAACGTATGCTGGATTATCCCATACCCTTCATCGGACCCGACGGACGAATGCCGACCTGGAATGATGCGGGACTAGGCCATGACATCGGCACGTACGCTCCCTATTATGAAATTGCCCTGGATCGGTATGGGGACGAAAGGTATCGCGCGCTGCTCCATACGGCCTACGGCACTGCATGGGCGGATCCCGGCATTCATGGGCATCGTCCGGTCCGCAGAGATTCCGTTTATGCCCTGCTGTACGGAACGGAGCTTCGCCCCTTATCAGGGAATCAGCGTATTCTCTCGGAAGCTGCCTATGCTGTACGCTGCTTCCCTGCAAGCGGAGTGACCAAGCTGGTGAATGAGCACGGCTGGCAGGTCATCCTCAGGCACAGCACCTTCGGAGGGGAGCATGACCATATGGATAGATTGGGTTTCTCCGCAATGTGTCATGAAGTCCCCTTGCTGACGGACCCGGGGACCACCTCTTACGGCGTGCCTGCTCATTACGGCTGGTTTAAGCACACCTTCTCGCACAATACGATCAGTATCGGCGGAGCCGATCAGCCGCCTCGCGATGGGCACCTCGTGCAGCTAGTGGAAACGTCCTGGGGCGTATGGGCGGAAACGGCCGTGGATTGGCTGGGAGACGACTATCGGATGAAGGGCAGCATCCTGCTTCCACCGGAGCTTTGTCCTTGGGATACCGACCTGTATCAAGGAGTTCAAGTGCGCCGGATCATCATGCTGGCAAAGGATCATATGCTGGACGCGGTTCTTGTTCATGTTCCCGAGCCTAAAGAGGTCTATCTGATGAATTTGGATCAAGCATGGCTTCAAGACAAGCGGAGACTTACTTCGGGCAGCAAGCCCGAGCTTCGCTATTCCATGGGCAAAGGACGGATGACACAAGTATTCTGGTGTTCGCAGCCGTCCGAGGTGTTCAGCGCGCTTACGCCCAACAACCCTCCAAGCGCGAGCCGTACCTCTTTGTTTCAGAGGGTGCGCGCGGAAGGCAGTGTAATGTTCTTACAAGCCTTTGCCTATGACAGGGGAGACGTAGGCGGGGAGCTTGAAGTGACGGAGCTTCAAGCAAACGAAGCAAAAGTGAAGCTTACGATCGGGGGAAGCTCACACCGCTATACCGTAAGCTGGAATCCGGAAAAGGCATGGGTAGACTATATCGAAACATGAGGGCGCGGTTCCCGGCATTCACCAATCCCGACCTGGGCGAGTATCCTATGGGTGGATGGTATTTTATTATTCATGGGGGAATCGTCGTGGGATACTATGTTTCGGTAGAGTCCGGGGTTAATCTATATGTGGAGGATGTCAACCCGAAGGGCAGCAAGACCATTGTGTTTCTGCACGGCTGGCCTTTAAGCCATAAGCAGTTCGAGTATCAGTTCGATATACTTCCCGCTAAGGGATATCGGTGTATCGGCATTGACTGGAGAGGCTTCGGGAACTCCGACAAGCCGATGCACGGCTACACCTACGACCGTCTGGCAGACGATGTTAGGGCGGTAGTCGCCGCGCTGCAATTGAATGACTTCACCCTTGCGGGGCATTCGACGGGCGGCGGCATTGCAATCCGGTATATGTCGCGGTATGGCGGTTACGGAGTATCGAAGCTGGTGCTGATAGACGCCGCGGCTCCAACAGGATTTACCCCTGAAACGGCCCGTCAGCTGCTTACGGAAGCTTTAAACGACCGGCCCAAGATGATGAGGACGGTGACCGAAACCTTTTTCTTTCAATATATTACCGCCCCGTTCTCCGATTGGTTTATCCGAATGGGGCTGCAGGCGGCGGGCTGGTCGACGGCGGCGATCATCACGATGCTGAGGGACGAGAGCCTTGAATCGGATCTTCCGTATATCAGAGTTCCCACCTTAATCGTTCACGGGATTCACGATAAAGTCATTCCTTTTGCGCAGGCCCAGGATGTCCAGCGAAAAGTGAGGAATTCGCAGCTGGTTCCGTTCCACTACAGCGGACATGGTCCCTTCTGGGAGGAGCGGGATAGGTTTAACCGGTTATTGATACAGTTTATAGGCTAGCCGTATTCTATTGCGGCAGATGATAGCCTAACAGGTCGTAAGGGCATTCCTTACGGCCTATTCGCATTTTCCATCGTTGTCGAATGAACTTCTTAAAAGACTGCACATCAAGCTTAAAAAACCGTATTCTCTTGTTTT
Organism: Paenibacillus sp. GD4; assembly: GCF_030846225.1. Classification (NCBI taxonomy): domain Bacteria; kingdom Bacillati; phylum Bacillota; class Bacilli; order Caryophanales; family Paenibacillaceae; genus Paenibacillus; species Paenibacillus sp. GD4. The sequence continues at coordinate 869,672 of NZ_JAVCYK010000001.1, read as the reverse complement.
TGGGGGTATGTTAGTCTTAGTACACAAAGAAGAAACGGCATGGGCATACGGTGCTGATTCTTCCGGACTAGTTCCTTGGATGATAAAGGGAGGGTTACGTCAGATGAAAACAAAGAAGCTATCTACGATGTTGGCAAGTGCCATGGCCATGTCTCTTGTGCTAACGGCATGCGGAGGCAGCAATTCGGGTTCCGCTCCGGCTGACAATGCAGGTACCGGCGGGGCTGCTCAGAAAAAGCAGGTCTCCTTCACCATCGGTTACGCAACGGGCGATCCGGCCAGCAAGCAAGCGCTGGCAGACTCGATTGCAGCGTTCTCCAAGGCAAACCCGCATATCAAGATCACGGATCTGAGCGAAGGTGGTTCGCAGGCCTACCTCGATTGGCTGAAGACAAAGGATGCGGTGAATGAATTCCCGGATTTGGTGGAGATGCGCGATACGCAGCTGTTCGCTGATGCCGGCAAGCTGGCAGAGCTTCCGGCCGAGCTTGTAGGACTCTTCTCGGATGCGCCGAAGGTGAACGGCAAAAACTATACGGCACCGCTTGCCGGCACGGCGCCGCAAGGAATTATTTATAGCAAAAAGGCGTATTCCGACGCGGGTGTTACGGAGCTGCCCAAGACGTATGATGAGTTTCTGACCATCCAGGAGAAGCTGAAGGCCAAAGGGATGACACCGATTACCTTCGGAGGCAAGGACATCTTCCACTGGGGCTTCTGGGTCAATAAATTCCTGATGGACGAAGTGTTTGCGGACGATCCGAACTGGAATTCCAAACGGACTAAAGGTCAAGTGAGCTTTACGGACGCAGGTCCGAAGAAGGCGATGGAGAGCTTAAACGAGCTGTTCGCTAAAGGCTATGTAGACAAGGGGTACCTCAGCACAGCGGATAACCAAACGGCTTCCATGCTCGTAACCGGCAAAGCGGCGCAGCTGTTCTCCGGGCCGTGGATGTTCGGACAGATCGCCCAAGCGGATCCGAAATTTGAATTCGGCTGGTATCCGGTTCCGGACCGGAAGGGCAGAATCGTAGTGAATGGTCTGAATAGCCAGCAAGGCTGGGCGCTTTCGACGAAAGCCAGCCAAGATGCAGACAAGAAGGCTGCAATTACGGAATTCGTGAAGTTCTTCTTCTCGAAGGATCAGTATTCCAAATACTTGAAGGCGGTCAACGGGATTCCTACCACGAAGGAAGCGGTAACTTACGACGCGACGCCTCAAATGAAGGCTGTTCTCGATGTAATGGGCAATCCGAAGACCGTCAAATCGCTTCAAATCAACAGCTTCTGGGGCGAAAATACAATGCCTCCGCAATGGCGCAACTGGTACTACAAGCTGATCCAGGAATGGCTGGCGAAGGGCGACTTCAGTGACGCGTATTTGAAGAAAATGGATGCGGAATGGGATGCCAATGTGAAAGCCAACGCAGCCGCTAAATAAATAGAAATGTAGTCAAGGATGGACCTCTGCTCTGACTCATGCAGGGGTCTCCTCCTTAATGTGCCCGGGAGGAGAAAAATTCATGGAGAGTATCAATGCAATGAACGGCTATGCTGAAGCAAAGGCTGCGACGAAGAAGAAAAAACCTTGGTTATCCTTTTCAGTCCTTTTTATTCTTCCTTCCTTTATTTTGTATACGTTGTTCGTCATCTATCCGACCTTGAACAGTGTGAACTTAAGCTTTACCTCATGGGATGGGGTCAGCCCGCAGATCAAATACATCGGGTTTGATAACTTTATCGAGATGTGGAACAGCGAGCGGGTGCACAATGCGTTAAAGAATACATTGATTATGTCCGTATCACTTGTACTTCTGGAGAATATCGTAGCGATTGTGCTGGCCATGCTGGTAGACCAGGTGCGGTGGTTCAAAAATTTGTTCCGCAGTATTTTTTATTTCCCCGTTTTGCTGAGCGGGATCGTTATGGGCTTTGTCTGGGCCATTATCTTTAATTACAACTTTGGGGTCATTTCTCAGCTTCTGGAACGAATCGGTCTCGGCGTATTCAAAATCGATTGGCTGGGTAATCCGGATTACGCGATGCTGGCTATTATTATAACAACCGTTTGGAAGGGCTCCGGTTATTATATGATTATTTATTTGGCCGGGCTGCAAGGAATACCGGCGGAATTAAATGAAGCGGCCGCTATCGACGGTGCCAACCGGTGGCAGCAATTCCGTCATATCACGTTTCCATTGCTGGCCGGCGCCATGACCGTCAGCGTCATGCTGTCGATGATCGGCGCACTCAAAATCTTTGACCAAATTGCGGTAATGACCGATGGCGGTCCGGGCTTCGCAACGGAAACCATGACCTACATCGTTTATAAAGTCGGCTTCGGAGAGCTAAGACAGGGCTACGGCACGGCGCTTTCCCTTGTTCTCTTCCTCCTGATTCTGATCGTCTCTCTCATCCAAGTGAAATTGCTTCGCAAACGGGAGGTGCAGATGTAATATGCACAAGTCGAATAAATGGATCGAGATCGGCATGTTTGCGGTCACCTTTGTTATTGCTGTCCTGTTCTGCTTTCCCATTTACTTCAGTATTATTTCGGCCTTTAAGACCAACGGTGAAATCTTGAGGGATGCCGTTGCTTTTCCAAGCAGCTTCTACGTGGACAGCTTCATCTATCTCTGGACCAAAACCCGTTTTCCGGCAGCGATGGCGAACAGCGCCATTCTAACGGTAACCTCTATTCTACTTATGGTTCTGCTTATTCCGATGGCCGCCTACGCGATTGAGCGTACGGGCAAGAAATGGACAAACGCCATCTACGTTTATTATTTGGCCGGGATGATGATTCCGTTTCAGGTGTACATGATTCCTTTGTTTAAGCAAATGAAAGCATTCGGTCTGTACGGGACGTTAACGGCTCCGATTCTGATTTACATTTCGGGATCGGTCGGCATGGGCGTTCTGCTTTACACCAGCTTCATCAAGGGGATTCCGATTGAAATTGAAGAAGCCGCAGCGATTGACGGCTGCTCCGGAGTACGCACCTTCTGGCAGATCGTATTTCCTCTGCTCGGGCCATGTACCGCAAGCATGGTGGTGCTGCAAGGACTTGGGATTTGGAATGACTTCCTCATGCCTAGTCTGATTCTTCCTTCGAATAAGGCTAAGACGATGATTGTGGAAATCTTCAAATTCGTCGGCGAGCTGGCCTCTCAGTGGGATATGGTGTTCGCCGGTACGGTCATCTCGATCATACCGGTCCTGATTGCTTTCATCTTCTTGCAAAAATATTTCGTCAAAGGCATTGCCGCCGGCGCGACGAAGGGGTAACCCGCATAACCGCTACAGGTTCATCAGCCGTAGCGGTTTTACTTTGTTGAATTCAACTATGAAGCTAATAAGGGAGGAAAAGCATGGGTACGCTGCGGATATACGAGGCTCCGAAGGGAGCGGCAGGCCGGGATGATTATCGGGTTTGGGCCAGAATACCGGGCGAGCCGTGGAAGGAGCTGTTCGTCTACGAGGTGAAGGTGGATATGCATCAGGTTCGCCAAGCTTCCATGGTGTATTTTGACATGGAGGGAGAAGTGGAGGTGAAGGTTGCGGGTGACAGGGCTTTCGTTCAAAACGCAATCATTCGTCCGTTATCCGCAGGCATCCGATTCACGGAAGAAGGAAATAGCCTAAGCTTCGTGCTGAATAAGCCCTGCAAGCTGTCGCTTGAAGTGAACGGGGACCGCTTCTCCAATCTGCACCTGTTCGCGAATCCGTTGGAGACGGACGCGCCGAGCCCGGAGGACGAGGGCGTGCTGGTGCTGAAGCCGGCCATCCACCGGACGGAGGATATTTACCGGCTCGCGGCTGAGCCGGTAAAGCCGGGGGGCCGGCCGCCAAAGGTAATTTATTTTTCTCCGGGGATGCATTATCTGGAGGAAACGATCCTCCGAATTCCTACCGGTAAGACGATATATATCGCGGGAGGAGCCGTCGTCGCCGGTTCCCTGGTCTGCGATCATGCGGAGGATGTTGTCATCCGAGGCAGAGGGATGCTGTATTTGTCCGACTTTCACCGCTTCTCGGCCTTTCGCGGAGTGCGGATTGTGTTCTCCCGGAATATTACGGTGGAAGGGATCATAACGCTTGATCCGCCCCATTACAGTATTTACATCGGGAAATCGGAGCATGTCCGCATCAGCAATTTCAAGTCGTTCAGCACACGCGGATGGTCCGATGGGATCGATATGATGGCCAGCAAGCACATTACGATCGATGACGTGTTTCTACGAACCTCGGATGACTGTATTGCGATCTACGGCTCGCGGTGGGATTATAAAGGCGATACCCGCGATGTGACGGTTACCAATTCGATTCTGTGGGCTGACGTTGCCCATCCGCTCAATATCGGGACCCACGGGGATCACGCTCGTGGCGGAGATGTGATTGAAGACATCCGTTTCCGCAATCTTGATATTTTGGAGCATCATGAGCCTCAGCCGAATTACTGGGGAGCGATGTCGATCAATGCGGGTGACAACAATATCGTACGGAATGTAAGCTATGAGAACATCCGCGTAGAGGACTTCGAGCTTGGACAGCTTGTTGATATCCGTGTCGTTCTGAACAAGGATTATAACCCGGTGCCCGGGCAGCGTATAGAGAATATCACGTTCCGCGACATTTCTTATTCGGGCAAATGCAGCCATAAGAACCGGATTTACGGATACGATCCGGAGCGTCGGGTGAGCGGAGTGGAGTTTGTCAACCTCTGCATCAATGGAAAGAGGGTCCTGGATCCGCTGGAGCACTTCGATATCAATGCGTTCGCGGACAATGTAACCTTCAATTGAGAGTTCCGGCAGGCAAGGTCATCCATAGGCTTCCCGGCGCAAACCTGATATGATAAGGTAAATTAACGTTTTCATTGCCAAGGAAAGGAACGGGGCGGGAATGAACATGGCTGCCTTCACCGGTATTCGCAAAAGCATATTTGCCAAGTTTACGTTATCCTTTATTATCGTCGGTCTCGTTCCGTTGTTATTGATCAGTTATATCTCGTTAAACACCTTTAGCTCGTATATCGAGCGGAATCTGGTGAATAACTATGAGCAAATGATGTTATTTTCCGGCAAAAATATTCGCGATATGTACACCAAGTATAATAATATAACCAAATTGATGTATTCCTACGGAGTGGACGGAAGGTTCAGCCAGCTGGGGCAGGCCATTGCCGTTCAAAGCGCCCAGAGGGATTATCAGCTGACAAACACCATCGATGACTTCTTGAGAACGATGCTGTACACGGACCGGTATTTGCAAAATGTTTTTTTTCTGATGGTGGACGGCAGGCTGCAGCATCTAAGCAAGGAGAACAAATCCTATGATTTCAGCTTCGCTTTTCCGCCGGAGAGCTGGAAGGAACAGCTGGTGGATCGTCAGTCGCTGGCGTTTTATCCAACCCATAAGGAAGCCTATTACCTTCGGTCCGACGACCTGGTTATGACCTTTGCCCGCAACCTTACGGATGTGCTTGGCTCAAGCGGGCTCCAGGGGCCCTTGGTTGGCACCTTTTTTATGGATGTGAGCATGGGCGCCTTTGAGGAGATTTTTCAACAGATGATGCTTGGCCCGAAGGATGTTATCTATGTACTTGATTCGAAGGGGACGATCATTTATAGCAATCAGCATAGGCTCATCGGACAGCCGTATCAGCCCCCGGCTCAAACAGAGGGATATATTCAGATGGTGCAAGGTGTGGAGGACGTAGGCTGGACGGTTCGAGGCGATTTCTATAAAGAAGAAATGTTCGACCGGATCGATCAGATTATGAGGACGCTGTTCCTTATCATCGGCGCCTGCATCCTCTCGCTAGTGCTGGTGGCCGTGCTTTTCTCCAATCGGCTTTCCGGACCGATCCGAAGCATCACGAGACAAATGTCCAAAATCGAGTCCGGTAACTTCAATACCCAGGTGACAGTGCAATCAGCGGATGAGGTCGGCTTGCTGGCGAGAGGCTTCAACAAAATGGTAGTCCGGCTGCAAAGCTACATCGATGAGGTTTATGTGGCTCAAATCAAGCAGAAGCAGGCGGAGCTTAACGCGCTGAAAAGTCAAATCCGGCCCCATTATTTGTACAATACACTTGAGGTGATCCGAATGAGTGCTGTGGCCAACGACGATCACGAGGTCGGGGATATGATCCTGTCGCTGTCGCATCAGCTGAAGTACGTGTTGGATTACGGCCAGGAGACGGTTCCGCTTTCCGAAGAGAAGATGAACATCGAACAGTATTTCAAGCTTATGGAGTTTCGTTACGGGGAGCATCGGTTGGCTATGGAGTTCCGCTTCGAAACGGAGCTGCTGAGTATGCCCATCCCCAAGCTGTCCGTCCAGCCGCTTGTCGAAAATGCCATCTATCACGGGATCATGCGCAAATCCGGCAAGGGCACGGTTCGCATTACCGCGGAAAGAGGGTCTGAGGGGCATATCTGCATCACCGTTGACGACGACGGGGTAGGCATGTCCGCGGACACTCTCGAGCGAGTGAGGGCCAAGCTAAGAGGGGAACAGCCCGGCGAATCCGGTAGCGGCATCGGTTTGAAAAACGTGCATGACCGTTTCGCAGCTTTATACGGCCCGGATTACGGACTTCAAATCAACAGCACTCAGCATATCGGAACCTCGGTAAGGCTGGTCATACCCTTGGCGAAGGAGGTGGGCGCCCGTGATGAGGGCCATTCTGGCCGATGATGAGCCGATTATTATACGCGGATTAAGGAAGCTTATTGCTTGGCAGGAGCTGGGCATCCGCATTGTCGGGGAAGCCTGGACGGGCAAGGGCCTTTTGGAGCTGATCGAGCGGGAGGAGCCGGAGCTCGTAATCACCGACATCAGCATGCCGGACGGGACGGGAGTCGATGTGATTAAGGAAATCGATCGGAGAGGGCTGCGGACGAAGGTGATCTTTATCAGTGCATACCAGGAATTTTCCTATGCGAAGGACGCGCTTGCCTTCGGGGCAGTCGATTATTTGGTGAAGCCGGTAGAGAAGGGTCTGCTTCACGCCGCGGTGCAGAAGGCGGTGTCTCTGCTCAAAGAGGAAACCGATGAACAAACCTCTATGGTCAAGCTGGCCGCCTATGAGCAGAAGGACAAGAAGACGCAGCTCGAGGAGCTGTTCGACCGGTTAACGGAAGGCGACATTCGCGCGGAAGACGCGCAGCGGCAGCTGGTGCAGCTGGAAATCTCGTTTCCGCAGCCATGCTTTTCCGTTATGACCATCATGCTGGAGCCGCTTGATGAAGGGATAGGCTCTTGGGGGGAGCATGAGAAGCGGCTGGTGCTTTTCGCCGTTTCCAATCTGACGGACGAATTGGCCGGGCGGTATGGAGAGGGGCTTGTGCTGCGCAAAGGGGAGCTTCTGTGCGTCATTTCAAACCACAGTGAGAGCAGAGACATGCTGGCCTTGGGGGAGGAGATGGTCGAGAAGGTATTCTTTTTCCTGAAAATAAAAATCACGGTAGGAGTGGGCCGCCCGGCAAAGACACTGCAAGAGCTGAAGGGCTCCTATACCTCCGCTTTGGATGCGCTTAGACTTAGCTATTTTATCGGAAGAGGCATGGCTTTGGAATGGAAGGCTCTTGACCGCCAGCGGCCGGCGGATGCCGAAGAGTCGGGTTCAAGCACTTTGACGGAATTAAGACAGATGATCCTGCAAGCACTCCTGGCGAAAGAGGAAGATGCTTTGCCCGGCATTCTGGACACGGCCTTTTCCCGCATTGCACAGTTGTCTCAGGGGAGTAAGGAAGCGGCGGTGACGGCTTGTTATACTTTGTTGACGGAGCTGGCGGAGGAGCTAACGGAGGTCGGGATTGCGTACAACGGGCTCCGTAAGGAGCAGCTCCCGGCGATGCATCGTTTCCGGCAGTATGAGGAGCTTCAGCAATATATGCGGCAGGAGATTACGGGTATGCTCAGGCAGCTGCAATCCGCCGGAATGGGGAAGGATGCTCAGCAGATGAGCATGGTGAAGGAGTATATTGAACGTCATTACCATGAGATTATTACGCTGGAAAGCATCGCGTCCATGGTTTATATGAATCCGTATTACTTCAGCGGCTTCTTCAAGAAGCACACCCAGCAAAACTTTAAGCAGTACGTGACGGAGGTTCGAATGAAGCAGGCGGTCAAGCTGCTCCTTCAAACCGATCTGATGGTATACGAAATCGCGGAGCAGGTAGGTTATAACAATGCCAGACAGTTCAGCGATATGTTTAAAAAGCATTTCGGCAAGCTTCCGCAGGAATATAAAAATCAAAAGCATTGATCTGGAAAGGGGCGCCTGTTATTCGGGGGGCTTCTTTCTTTATTTTTTAGTTACCCTCTGAACTTTTTGTGGTATCTTAATCTAGTAATGTGACAATTATCATAGGCAGAGGGTGGCACAACACATGGAAGTAAATTATTGCATGTCGTGCGGATCCCCTATGGAGACGCGAGACGTAGACGGAACGTCTAGAAGAGCCTGCACCCGGTGCAGCTTCGTCCATTGGGGCAACTACAGCGTTGGAGTCGGGGCGCTCGTCGTGCGGGACGGAAAGATGCTTCTCGTACGGAGGGCACAGGAGCCGGGCAAGGGCAACTGGACCAATCCCGGAGGATATATCGAGCAGCATGAGCTGATACACGACACCATCCGTCGGGAGGTGCTTGAGGAGGCCGGTATCGAGGCTGAGGTGCAGCGCATTGTCGCCGTCAGAGATCAGCCGAGAAACGTACATAATGTGTATTTGGCGTTCGAGATGAAATATATCGGCGGTGAGCCTCGGGCAGACGGCGTAGAGGTGGATGCCGCCGGCTTTTTCAGCTTGGAAGAGATGGCTTCGATGCAGGTCGCTTCTTTTACCCGCTGGCTAGTGGATGTAGCGATGAGTGAAGGGAACGGGGGCTTATCCGAGGACATGGAGCCTGTTGTGCCTCTGAACGGATACGGACTTTTCCGTAAATAAGGTCATATGAATAACAGCCGGTACCCGCTCGAATGTGCAGGTGCCGGCTGTTTTTTTCGTTAAAGGGCTTCCATTTGGTAAAAGCGGATCGCCGTTCCGCCCAGCAGCTGTGCCTGCTCCGCTAGGGAATACGCGGCAATAGCCTTGTTCGTTTCCGTCCATACACGGTGATAATCCCCCGCGAGGTTAGCCACAGGCCAATCGCTTCCGAACATGAGCCGATCGGCTCCGAACCTTGCCATAGCTTCATCGATCCACGGCGCGAGGTCGTCCGCACACCAATCGTGCTTGCCTGTCGCCGTATTCAGCCCCGAGATTTTGGCATACACTTGGGGGTACTGCGCTGCAGCGGCAAGCTGCTTCGACCATTCCTTGTGCAGCTCATGGCCCGGCGCCGGCGGCTTTGCCAGGTGATCGATCACCATCCGAAGCCCGGGTACACGTTCCGCAAGGTAAGGTATATGCCCCAGATGATGAGGAAATACGGCTACCACATCCAGGGCTAAACCGTAGGACGCCAGCCGCTTCAAGCCCTCGATAACCGAATCCCGGATAATCCAGTCCGGGTCCCGTTCCTCGTGGATCAGATGCCGCACCCCTTTAAAGACCGGATTTTTCGTATAATGCTGCAATTTACGGTCGGCAACCTCGGGAAGGTTCAAGGGCACCCAGCCGACCACAGCGCCGATCCATGGTTTTTCCTCGGCAGCCTGCAGCATATATTCCGTATCCTCATAAGAGTTCATGGATTGCACCAGCACCGTCCGGTCGATACCGGCCGACCGCAGCAGCGGCTCCAATTCATCCGCCTCGAAGGTGCGGCAAATCGGCCCGAACATCGGATCCAGCCAAGGGTAAGCCACCTGATCCAAATTCCATAAGTGATGATGAGCGTCAACCTTCACCGTACCATTCCCTCCTTACATAGAACCGGCATGCCCAGCTCTCCTTTCTAGCCTATGCGGTATTGATCGAAATACTTCGGAATGATTTGCGTTGATGCGCCAGGCTGTTCAGGCAGCACGTAGAAGCCATCCTTTACCGTTGCCGGCTCCTCAAAAATGTGTCTGATCCAGGGAATATATTCAAGCATGATGGCGTTCTGGGTCGAGGCGACCAGATGCTGATGAATTTGGCCCATGTCTCCTACGTGAGGGCAGATCGGGAGCTCGTAGGAGGCGGCGAGACCCGCAACCTGCAGCCATTCGGTGATGCCGGCAAGCCGGGTCACATCCGCCTGAACATATTCTACCGCACCTTGATGTATGTAGTCACGGAAGGCATACTTTGTATAAACATGCTCACCCAGAGCGATGGGAACGGTGAGCGCATCGGCAAGCTTCTTATGTCCCAGAATATCGTCGGGATTGAGCGGCTCCTCCAGCCAGAACAAGTCGAATTCCTCGAGCTTCCTTCCCCAGGTCATGGCGGTATTGATGTTCCACTGCTGATTGACATCGATCATGAAGATGATATCCTTGCCGATCAGCTCGCGGACCGCCTTGACCCGGTCGAAATCCTCATGAGGATCCGGCTTGCCGACCTTGATCTTCACCCCCTGGAAGCCCTGCTCCACAATAGCCGATACATCTTGCAGCAGGCGTTCCTTCGTCCAGTTCAACCAACCCCCGTTCGTATTGTAAGCTTTAATACGCTTGGACTTATGTCCGCCCAAATACTGCCAGAGGGGCTTGTTAGCCGCCTTCGACATGATGTCCCACAGCGCGATATCGACCGCAGCGAGCGCCATATGGGTTACTCCGGCGCGTCCGACCCAGTGCATCCTGCCGAATCGCATCTCATCCCACAGCTCGCGGACCATGAATGGATCGCGTCCCAGCAGGATCGGTGCATAATACTGCTCAATAGTCCGTGTGATCAAGTCGTCGCCGTGGGCGCACGTTCCGGTGTAACCATAGCCGACGATTCCCTCATCCGTGAAGATACGCACCCCGGCTAATCCCCAGTGCGTAGCCGCATTAATGGCGTCTGTAATAGGCGGGGTAATAGGGACATGAAGAATGAACGGTTCGACCTTTGAAATTTTCATCAAGGAACACCTCCAATATCATGAATCATGTATGATTTATGATAAATCAAAAAATCAAAAGGTGTCAATATATAAAATAAAGGTCAAGCCTCATATTTTTCCGCTTGACCTTTGTATTCCGTTAGGATTGTACTTCTAAAAACAATTCCCTCGTTCGGTTATGAGCATTGATCAGATGACGTTCCAGCTGCTCAAGGGCTAACTGATGGTTCCCGTCGACTAAAGCAGCCAGAATCCCCAAATGCTCCTCCTGCTCGGCCAGGAGGAGATCCCGGTGTATATTCGGCCGAATCAGCTCCAAATACCGCTCTATCCGCTGTATGTAATTTTCCACCAAGGTTTTCAACGACTCATTCCTGCAGTGTTCGAGAAACAATCCATGGATTTGTTCGTTCATTTGATTCACATGCAGCAGGATGTCATCCACCGCTTGTTCCGCAGGAAAGCTGACGGATCGCCATTGCTCCAGCAATAGAACCAGCTGCTCCCGGGTAATGACGGCAAGCGACTTCTGTAAGGCAAGCAGCTCCAGCGTGCGCCGCAGCTCGAAGATCTCATCAAGCTCCTGCAGGCTCATGTGCATCACATACATGCCTTTGTAGGGGACGCTTGTGACTAATCCTTCGGCAATCAGCTTGGAGAGAGACTCGCGGATCGGGATATTCGATACCTCCAGCTCACGGGCCAGCTGGTCAATGTTAATCTTACTGCCGGGCTCCAGCTTGTGAGATAGGATTTGCTCCTTAATGATTTCATAAATTTCATCCGTAACGACCGATCTTTTAGGTTTCCGCATCAGGCTTCCCGCCTTTTCATATATCGTGTATCATATTATGATAGCACCATCTGTGGCGTAATACAACGCAAAGAAAAAGCTATTTCGAGTCAACGTCGAAATAGCTCTCGCAAAATTAGGTGTTCGAAATATAGTTCTCAACGGATGCGGCGTTTTTCTTCTCTGTGATCCACTCGGTGGCCATTGCCGAGATCTTCTCATTTGTGAGAATCTTCTGGATATCGGCTTTTTTCTCCTCCAGCGCAGGCGTTGCTTCAGCCTTGTGGCCGGTTACCTTAATGATGTGGCTTCCGTGCGAGGTCGTTACGACGCCGCTCAGCTTGCCTGCTTCCAGCGAGAAGGCGGCCTGCTCGAAAGGCTCCTCCATTTCACCCTTGGCGAAATAACCCAGATCTCCTCCTTTTTCCTTCGAACCTGGATCGATGGATTTCTCTTGAGCCAATTTGGCAAAATCAGCACCGTTCTGCAGCTCGGCAAGCACAGCCTCGGCTTCTTCTTTGGTTGCGACCAGGATATGAGAGGCTTGTACCTGCTCCGGTGTTTTCAGCATTTCCAAATTCTCATCATAGTATTTTTTGATGTCCTCGTCGGTAATTTGAATTTGCGGCTCAAGCAGCTTTCGCAGCGTGACCTGGGTCGTAAGCTCTTTTTTCAGCCCATCGAGCGTCATTCCGTACATGCCGAGTGCTTGTGTGAATTCCTCCTCCGAAGGGAAGCCTTGCTTCACCGTTGCCAGCTCCTGCTCAATGTCGGCGTCCGTAATTTGAATGCTTGCCTTTGCCGCTTCCTGACGGATCAGCTCTTTGTCGATCATACTATCCAATGCCTGCTTACCGCTGCTGCCGACAATCTCCTGATAAAGCTGATCCTTGCTGATTTCCACTCCGTTGACCTTGGCGACGGCCTCGTTATTCGCCTTTGTCGGAGGGAAGGCGTACATATAACTGAGGAAGCTGAAAAATAATACGATGGATAGGATCATCCATATATTGCGTGATTTAATGGAATTCATTCGTATGGGTCCCCCTATACATTAGTATGTCTTTGCGACACTGCTATTTCATTATGAGGGCTTAACCTTAAGGGCAGATGAGTTTAGGCTGAAAATTTGCTGAGTGCCCCAGGAGCTACAGCTTCACGTGGGGGAAAGTCTTTCTTTTATTATGTAAAAGAGTATCATAACATGGCGAATTTTAAGCTAAAGTAAATAAGGGTAAGCGGTTTACCAAAAATTCACGTCCATTTTACAAAAAAGGGTTGTAAGTCAAAACATTGCTAGATATAATAGTCAATATAAGGTAATTAAACCGGTTTAATGATTGCTGACGAAGCGATCCGCCGGTTTTCATTTGGCCCGTTATTAAACCGGTTTAATGATTTGGGGGCCGGTTAGAGAAGGAGGGAGCTTGTGGCTACGATCAACGATGTCGCCAAGAAAGCGGGAGTGTCCAAGGGGACGGTTTCCAGTGTGTTTAGTAAAAAAAGACCTATTAGTCATGAGGTAGCCCAAAGAGTACTCTCGGTGGCCAAGGAGCTGGGTTATTATCCTAATCATGTGGCGCGGAGTCTTGCCAATAAGAAGACAATGATTGCCGGTTTGAAGATGCCGCTTTCAAGAGACGGCGCCATGTCTGCGTTTGAATCGCAAATGATTAACGGGGTTATTAAGGAGTGCTCCAAGCAGGGCTATCGCGTGCTGCTGGATACGCTGCCGGAGCATGACGATCCTACGCAATTCTCACTTGATCCGGTGGACGGCGTCATTATGCTGAATCCGCGCAAGGATGACCCTCGGGTGGAGCGTTACGGCCAGATGGGTATCCCTCTAGTGCTTGTAGGCAGGCCGGACCCGATCGATGACTCCATCAGCTATGTGGACAACAACAATACGGAAGCTGCCTATCAGGTCGGTGATTACTTGCTGGGGAACGGACACAAGTCGATCTTGTTCCTGAACGCCTTCGCGGATATGACGGCGGCATATGACCGTAAGCATGGCCTGGAGCAAGCCTTTGCTAAATATGGTGTCCCTTTCCGGGAGGAATATGTATTGAATTATTCCAGGAGGATTTACTCCAGCGCACCGGATTACGGATATAACGCCATTATGACAACGTATCGCAGCTTAAGCTATTCCGCCGTAATTACGGACACCGACCGGGTAGCTCTCGGTGTGCTTAGAGCAGCCAGAGAGCTGGGGCTGGATGTACCGGAGGATTTGTCCGTCGTTGCCCTCAGCAATGACGCTACGCTGGCTCAAGAAATGACGCCCAAGCTGACCTCCGTTGAGTTATCGGCTCATTTGCTAGGGACAGAGGCCGCAAAGCTGCTGATCGAGAAAATGAACGACATGAGCGTGAACCGGCAGCTGATCATCGATACGAAGCTGGTCATCCGGGAATCATGCTGTGTTCGCGGGACATAAGCGGTATGGGAAACCGGCGACTGCTTCCCGCAGAATAAATGAAAGCGCTTTATTAAGATTTTGTTAAGGGGGTGAGCCTAAGTTCATGCACGGGAATTCTTTGGTGTGAGAATGGATGCTTAGATACAAATAGTAGGGTCACTTTTGTACAAACCTTAAGGAGGGTATAAGTATGTCCAGAACTAGAAGGCTGGCAGGTTCCGTTATGGCATTATCATTACTCGGAGGTATCCTTGCAGGCTGCTCCACTGATTCCGGGGCGAACACAGCACAGAATAAACCGGCTGAACCGAAGGCTCAAGAAAATCAAGAGAAAAAAGAACTGCGGATGATGTCGGGCGTCATCGGAGGAAAGAACCCCGAAGAGAACGCCCAATTCGAGAAGGAGATCGAGCGGCTTACCGGGATTAAGGTCAAGCTAGACAAGCCCGCCTCCGATTATGATCAGAAGCTGCTGGCGGCGATTGCTTCCGGGGAGAAGTTCGACTTGCTTCAAGTGAGCAAGGAGAAGATGAATACGTTCATTGAGCAGGGCATTCTGACGCCGCTTACCGATCAGGTGAAGGGCTCCAAGACGCTTTCCGATCCGAACGTCATTCCAGCGCAGGAGTGGGAACAGGTAAAGTCCAAGGACGGCAAAATTTATGGTGTATTCACGAAGTTCCAAGGCGGTACCATGCCAACTGTCCGTGCCGATTGGCTGAAGAAGCTGAATCTGGAGGAGCCTAAGACGCTTGATGATTACTACAAGGTTCTGAAGGCCTTTACCGAGCAGGATCCAGACGGGAACGGCAAGAAGGACACCTTCGGATTAAGCACGGCGGGCATGTATGAGCTTCAGGGCTTCTTCAGTGCGGCGGGCTTGAAGCAGCGGTATGTGGAGAAGGACGGCAAGCTGGACGTTCCTTATTCGACGGATGCCGCCATACCGATCTACGAGTGGCTGAATAAGCTCTATAAGGAAGGCATTCTCGACCCGAACTTCGCCACCAACGATACGGGAAAAATGCGCAACCTGTTCCTTACGGACCGGGTCGGCATGATTACGTACTGGGATGCATGGGTGGGTATGCTGAACAATACCCGCAAGGAGCAGGATCCGAATACGGCGTTCCAAGCGAAGGGCTTGCCGGGAGCTGTCGGTCCGAACGGAAACTACATGCTTCGTCGCGGCGACCCGGACGTATGGGTCATCCCGGTGAATGCTACGAACCCGAAGACGGCCTTCGGCTTTATCGAATGGTGGCATTCCAAGGACGGCATTATTCTAGGTTCTCTCGGGATCAAGGATCAGGATTATACCGAGAAGGACGGCAAGTATGAGCTGACCAAAACCGGCAAAGAGCACGCTATGGATCACGGAGTACCTTTCTGGTACAACAAAAATGTCAAGGAACCGTTCGGGAAGCTGCCTGGCGTGCAGGAAGCGCAGGAGCTGGTCATGAAATACGCAACGCTAGAGCTGACGCCTCCCAAATGGGCCGATGCCGAGAAAATCATCAACGAGTATTCCTTCAAGGCCATTCAGGGCCAAATGCCGGCGGCGGAAGCGGTCAAGAAGATGCGTGAGCAGCTGAAGGCCGCTAAGCTGATCGATTAATCAAGTGTTCGCTAAGAGGGAGTATCGACCCTGTCCTGCTCCCTCTTACCTTACCGACAAGGTGGTGGCTGCCCATGAGAGCCGTTCTCAAGTATAAAACGCTGTATCTGATGATGCTGCCGATCCTGGCGTATTTTTTCATCTTTTCCTATTATCCGCTCGTGCGGGGCTTTATCATCAGCTTCCAAAATTTCCGTCTGATCGGTAACAGGCCCTTCGTCGGTCTGGAAAATTATATGACGGTGCTTAAGGATCCGACCTTCTGGCATGCGTTCGAGAATACGCTTGTGATCGGGATCGGCATCCTGATCTTCAGCTTTATCATGCCGATTGTGCTGGCGTTATCCTTGAATGAGGTGTTCTCCACCTGGTTCAAAAAGGTCACACAAATGGTCGTCTATCTGCCGCATCTATTCTCCTGGGTCGTGGTCGGCGGCATGTGGATTCTGATGCTGTCGCCGGATACGGGAATTGTGAATCAAATCATGAAGCTGTTCGGAGCGGAGAGGCCGGTCAGCTTTATGTCTACGGAAACGTATGCCCGCTCGATTATGGTGCTTACGGCCGCGTGGAAGGAAATGGGCTTTACTTGTATTTTGTATTTGGCCTCTATCGTGACCATCAATCCTTCTTTATATGAGGCGGCGCGGATCGACGGGGCGAACCGCTGGCAGCAGGTGCGTTTCGTGACCATCCCGCAATTGATCAGCACCATGAAGGTGGTCATCATGCTGAATGTCCTGAGCATTCTTCGGATGTTCGACCAAATCTTCGTTATGCGCAACGGTGCGATCGCAAATAAGGTGGATGTCATTATGATGTACACGTACCAAAAAGGGATATTGGAGTTCAAGGTCGGTACGGCGACGGCAGCCGGTTTCCTTGTCATTGCTGCGACGCTGATCATTACGTTTGTTACCAGGGCGGTCATCCGCTACGACGAGGGGTGAGAGGACCATGAATTTCAAGTACAACAGCTGGCAAAGCCGGACCTTTGATTCGATCAACGCAGTGTTTCTGCTGCTGCTCATTTCCACTATGATCATTCCGTTTATGAATACGATTGCCTTGGCCTTCTCCACGAATTTCGCTTCCATGCAGCCGGGCATCGTCTTGTGGCCGAAGGAATTCAGCACGGAGGGCTTTTCCACGGTATGGAACCGCATGCAGCTGTATTTGCCCTTTACGAATAACGTTATCGTCACGATCGTCGGAACCTTGGGTCACGTCCTGCTGTGTGCGATGGCCGGGTATGTGCTTGTGCAGCAAGGACTTCCGGGGAAAAAGCTGATGGTCTCCGGCATTCTGCTCACCATGATGGTGCCGGGTGAAGCGATAATGATTCCCTTGTATGTCGTGAATAAAGAGCTAGGGCTCTTAAACACGCTTTCAGCGCTTATTTTATCCGGGCTTGTGTCGGGCTTCAGCGTGCTGCTCATGAGAAACTTTTTTCTCAGTGTGCCTTACGAGATGGCGGAATCGGCGCGGATGGACGGCGCCGGAGACATTCGCATCTTCTTTACCATGTATTTGCCGCTGGCGAGCAGCGGGCTTGCCACGGTCACTTTGTTTGAATTCGTCAGCCGGTGGAATCAATTTACTCCGGCGCTGCTATATATAAGCGATCACGCCAAGTACACGCTGCAGATTGCGCTCAAATCGCTGATCGTCGATACGGACACGACCTCAAGCAATTTTATTATTACTACGAATGTGCGAATGGCGGGTATAGTCATTGCGCTGCTGCCGCTCATGATCATTTACCCCTATGTTCAGAAGTATTTTGTCAAAGGCATTTTCGTCGGTGCGAACAAGGAATAAAAGCTGCGGATCACAGGTATACAGGGAGGTAGATTCCATTGGCTGCTAAGGTGGAGCAGCGGCGGTCTTCCGCCGTTTATAAACGAAGGATTGAACAGGCTGAGCAGAGCAGGTACATCGAGATCCCTTTCGATATGCCGGAGCAGGTGGAAGAGATTCATGTGGCCTACGAGGTGGAATCACACGGGACATCCCGTGCGATTATCGATCTGGGCGTGCGGGATCCGAAACGGGTGAGAGGCTGGAGCGGGGGCGCAAGGAGCGAGTTCCGGCTCGGTCTCGAGAAGGCGACACCCGGGTACACGCCCGGACAGCTTCCTGCCGGAGAGTGGGCTGTGCTCCATAACGCCTACAAGGTTCCTCCCGAGGGCTGCACGGTGACGGTCACGATCGAATGGAGGTATGCAACTCCCCGCTGGCTGAAGGGAGACCTGCACACCCACAGCATTCATAGTGACGGCACGTATTCGCTTGAGGAAAATGCCGCGATCATGGAGGAGCTGGGCTGCGATTTTATCGCGATGACCGATCACAACACCAGCAGCCAGAATGAAGCATATCCGAGAAACACGAAGGTGTTAATGATTCCCGGCACGGAATTTACGACGAACTTCGGGCACAGCAACTTCCTTGGCGTGGCGGAGCCGCTGGACGATTTCCGGGTAGCCGGAATGGCGGATGTACATAAGAAGCTGAGAACGGCCAGGGAACGCGGAGCGCGGATCGTCCTGAATCATCCCCATTGCGATTTTTGCCCGTGGGAATGGGATTTCGCTGTAGATCACGACTGGGTGGAGATCTGGAACGGTCCTTGGACGGAACGCAACGCCAGGACACTAGCCTGGTGGCAGGAGCAGTTGGTTTCCGGCAGGCGACTTGTCGCCGTCGGCGGCAGCGATGTGCATCGCCCCGACCCTTACATCAAACATGCGATGCCTTGCACTTGGGTATGGGCGGAATCGAAAACGGTTGCAGGCGTACTCGGCGGGATCGATCGGGGGCATGTGGTGATTACTTATGCGCCCGACGGACCGCTTGCGGAGCTTCAGTGCGGTCCTTACCGTATGGGGGACGTGGTCCCTATGGATGCGGCTGAACGCGAGGTGCAAATCGGAATGCAGGATTTGCAAGAGGGCGACCGTATTCGGGTCATCAGCGAACGGGGAGTAGAGCTTGAACGCTGCACGGAAGCGGCGGGCGGGCTGGAGCTGCGGATCAGCGGGGAGGGGCGCAGCTTCGTCCGTGTAGAGGTATGGCGCTTCTTCCCACAGGCAGGTTCGGAGCTGTTGGCTGCGGTGACGAATCCGGTATATTTTGCTCAGGCTCAGGGGGTGCCGTACTAATGGAGTGGAAGGTCATGTCCTTTAATTTACGGTATGATACGCCCAACGACGGTGTGAACCAATGGCCCTACCGGATCGACCGTCTGGCACATATGATGCGGGAGCATGAGCCGCTCTTTATCGGCACGCAGGAAGGGTACGCCCATATGCTGGCCGATCTGCAGGAACGGCTGGAGCCGTATGCCTGGCTCGGTACCGGACGTCATGGCGGGCAGGAAAACGAGCACTGCGCGATTTTTTACCGGAAGGATCAGCTGGAGCTGCTGGAGCAGGGTACCTTCTGGCTGTCGGAAACCCCCGATATGCCTGCCTCCAAAAGCTGGGACAGCAGCCTGCCGAGAATCTGCACCTGGGGTCGGTGGAGACACAGGGGCTCGGAGCAGGTAATCACTGTGTTCAATACCCACTTGGATCATCTGGGTCAGGAGGCGCGAAACCAAGGATCACTGATGATTCTAAAGGCAATCGTTCGGGAGTACGAGCTGAACCCGACGCCTGTCATTTTGCTTGGCGATTTCAACAGCCATCCGACGGACTGGCCGATCCGCCTGCTGCGGGGGGAGTTCGATCACGGAGGGATTCAATCGTGGCTGCAGGACGCGTACGGCATTCTCGAAGAGGAGATCGGATTGACGGCCCACAGCTTTCAAGGCGGCTCCGAGGGGACGCCGATTGATTATATTTTTGTCTCGCCCGACGTGCTGGTCTATGAGGTCTTGATCGACCGCCGTGAGGTGGAGGGAGGCTTCCCTTCCGATCATTATCCTGTCATTGCGCGGTTGGGGACGAAAGAAGAGCACCGTGAGGAATCCGATTAGCAGCGAAGCTTTAGGGAAGGGGACGGTTCGATGACGCAGAAGCTGAAGAAAATATATGTGGTGTTCAAGACCCATTTTGACATCGGGTTTACGGGGTTGGTTTCTGAGGTTGTTGAGCGGTACCGGACGGAAATGCTGAAGGAGGTTAACTCGATCTGTGAACAGACATCCGGAAATCCGAAGGGCGAGCGGTATGTTTGGACGATGTCGTCGTGGCCGCTGCAGCAGTCGCTTGAGGGCAGCGCGAAGATAGAGCGTGAGAAAGCAATAAGCTTCTTGGAGAAGCGTCAGCTGATCTGGCATCTGCTGCCGTTTACCACCCACACGGAGTTTTGCGGCCTTGAGGAATGGATTCGGGGGATGTACGTATCCAGGCGGCTGTCCGAGCAATACGGGTATGTCCCTAAGGATGCGAAAATGACGGATGTTCCGGGGCACACCTGGTCGGTGCCCTCCTTGCTGGTCAAAGCGGGCGTCCGCATGCTGCATCTGGGCTGCAACGGCGCCTCCACGCCTCCGGATGTTCCTTCCGTCTTCTTCTGGGAGGGGCCTGACGGAGCGAGACTGCTGACCTTCTATTCCAAGGGAGGTTACGGTACGGGCATTGTGCCCCCGGAGGAGTGGGAGCACCCGGTCTGGCTGGCGATGATACAAACCAACGATAACCACGGCCCCCATGAGCCTGCCGTCATCCAAGAGATGAAAGCGGTCCTCGCGGAGCGCGGCATCGAGGCGGAGCTCCATATCGGCAGCCTGCATGACTTTGCGGAGGACTTCTTGGCGGGCGGTCCGAAGCTGCCGGTGATCCGCGGAGATTTGGCGGATTCCTGGATCCATGGCGTCGGCACGGCACCGCGCGAGGTGTCGCAGGTCAGGGAGCTGCGGAGCCGCATAGCGGCGGCGGAAAGCTTGTTTGCTATGGAGAAAATTCGAGGGGAAAGCTCCGTCGATACGGTTCTAGTTAAGCGGCTGCTGGATCAAAGCTACGAACGAACCCTTTTATTCGGAGAGCACACTTGGGGGATGGATTGCAAAACGTTTCTGTTCCCAAGGCGATATGAGAAGAAGGAGTTTCTGGAGGATAAGCGCAGCAAACGCGTGCTGCGGATGGAGCAATCGTGGCAGGAGCAGCGGGAATATCTGCATACGGCTGAGGCGGCGTTAACCGAGGCGGTGCGGCTAATGTGCGCTGGAGCCGGGGAGGGGACTCCTGCGTATCGGGTATACAATTATTTGGGGTGGACTCGCGATGCGGAGGTGCTTCTGCCGCATAAGGCTGCTGAGCAGTCCTTGGTGGATGCTGCGACCGGAGAGAAGGTGCCGGTTCGTGAGGATGATCAAGGGGTATGGGCTGAGGTGAAGAACCTTCCGGCGCTCGGATACAAAACCTTGATAGCCGCCGGGCATACCTTGGAAGCGGCGGCTACGGCCGAGGCGGGCCCGATCGCTCCTTCGGTCGGACGGGAGACGGCAGGGTATTGGCATGAAGAGGAAGCGGTCATGGAGAACGAATTCCTGCGGGTCGCGGTATCCCGTCGAACCGGATGGATCACGAGCCTTTGGGATAAACGGCTGGCTAAGGAGTTCGTCCGTAGGGAAGCGGATTACGGATTCGGCCAATACGAATATAATGTGTATTCCAGCGAGGAAATGACCCGTTATCTGAAGAAGTACGCGTACCGGTTTTATGACTGGGGAGTCCACGATTTCGGCAAAACCGGCTATCCCGAGCAGCAAAAGAGATTTTCCTCCACGACATCCGCGCCGGAGGTGCGATTGATTCATGAGGCCGATCGCGTAAAAATAGAATGCGTCGCAGCGGGAGATTCTCAATCCATAGGGGAATATGGCAACGCAGAGCGAGTCTTATGGACGATTAGCTTGAAAGCGAAGCAGGCTTTCTTGGATATGGAGCTCCGGCTGGAGGGTAAGCAGGAAACGCCGAAGGCGGAATCCGGAAGTCTTGTTCTGCCGCTGAAGCTGGATCAGGCGCAATACCGGGTGAACAAAATGGGCAGCTTAATCGATCCGATGCACGACATTGTCCCTTCCTCGAGTACACTGCTCCACTGCTGCGAATATTTCGTCGATGTGACGGACGGAGCGGGAGCGGCAGGTATGGCGGTCATCCCGCTCGACACACCGCTTCTCTTCATTGGGAAAAACGGGATGTGGGACTTCGAGCATGATTACAAGCCGGAGAAGCCGGAGCTGCACTTCAATTTGTTCAACAATTGGTGGGGAACCAATTTCCCTCAATGGACCGGGGGCGACCTTCGTTTCCGCTACCGTCTTGTTCCTCATGCGGGAAGCTGGTCGGACGCTGAGGTGTGGAGACTGGCGGAGGGAACAATGGCGCCTGCGCTCGCTATCCCGGCAGCGGCTGACGGGAACGAAGCGGCGGCTTACATGGAGCTTCTGCCGGAGGGCATCGAGGGAGCTTCCGTTACCTGCTTCAAGCCGGCGGAAGACGGAAACGGGTTTATTCTTCGGCTTCGGGACTGGACGGGGACAAGACGAGAATTGACCGTCATCCTCCCGGGTTATGTTGAAGGGAGCAGCCGTACCGGTCTGCTTGAATATGACGAGGAAGAGCTGGTGCTGAAGAACGTTCCGGGTTCGAGCTATCGGCAAGTAACGCTGACCTCCGGCCCGTTCGAGGTGCATACCCTGCGAATTCGGTACTGAGCCGTACCCCGCAAATCCATGCTATTGGGTTTGCGGGGTTTTTGGTTATGTCGTATGATAGAAAACATAACAGGATTATACGATGCAGGGGAAGGAAACGAAAGCAGTGAAGACGACTATTTATGATGTAGCCTCCAAAGCCGGTGTGTCCATTGCGACTGTATCGAAGGTCATTAACGGAACCGGTCGAATCAGTGAGAAAACGCGCAAGCATGTGCTGAACGTGATGGAGGAGTTAAAATACCAGCCCAGCATGGTCGCCTCGGCGCTGTCGGGCAAAAATACTTATACGATCGGCTTGACGCTCCCCGATCTGGCGAATCCCTACTTCGCCGAAATTGCCAGGGCTGTGGAGGACCGGGGCCGGGAGCTCGGGTTCCACGTGCTTATTTGCAGCACCGACAACGATCCGGAGAAGGAAGACAAATATTTTTCGGTGCTGATGCAGAAGCGGGTGGATGGCATCGTGATCGCCTCCCGTACGAAGAAGGACACCTATCTCAAAAGCATGGTGAAGGATCATATCCCGCTAACGATGATTGCCCGGGAGATGCCATCCTTCGCAGTGCCTGCGGTTATGGTCGACGATTATTTGGGAGGCTATCAGGCGGGGAGCCACCTGACCGCTCAAGGACATCGCCTGATCGCCGTCATGGCCGAGGATCTGAACGATACGAGCAGCCGGGAGCGGATGCGGGGCTGCAAGCAGGCGATGCTGGACGAAGGACTAACGCAGGAGTGCGGTCTCGAGGCAGTCGGCGGCTTCACGGTCGAGAGCGGCAAGGCCGCCATGCATGAGCTGCTGGGCTCGGAGGAGCCGCCTACTGCGGTGTTCGCCTGCAACGATATTCTGGCGATCGGCGCCATTCAGGCTGCCCGGGAACGCGGCATGCGTGTGCCGGAGGACTTATCGGTCGTAGGCTTCGATAATACCATTCTTGCCTCCATCATCGACCCGCCGCTCACTACGGTGGCCCAGCCGATCCAGGAGATCGGGAAGCAGGCGGTGGATCTGCTCCTTCAGGAAATCCGCGGGGAGCAGGTCCCGCGCCAGCGGGTCGTGCTGATGCCGGACCTCGTGGTCCGCGGCTCGACGGCGCCTCCGAAGAAGCCGGCCGACGGCTAGTGAACATAAGCCCCCATCACTGTGGATGAGGGGCTTATGTTGTTCGTGGCCTATTAACGGCACTCGGGGACGTAAAAGTGTGGAGTATATGCCGAAGTTTGGGCGACGCTCAGCAATAGCGGCACAGTGGACCGCTAACAGGTGCAGTATTGCGGCAGGGGGCGGAATAGCGGCACTCGGGGACGTAAAAGTGTGGAGTATACGCCGAAATTGGGACAACGCTCAGCAATAGCGGCACGGCGGACCGCTAACAGGTGTAGTTTGGCGGGCAGGGGGCGGAATAACGGCACTCGGGGACGTAAAAGTGTGGAGTGTACGCCGAGGGTTGGAGTAACGTTCAGCAATAGCGGTACGGGGAACCGCTAACGGGTGCGATCAGGCAGGCAGTAGGCGAAATAGCGGCATGCGGGGACGTAAAAGTGTGGAGTGTACGCCGAGGGTTGAAGTAACGTTCAGTAATAGCGGCACGGGGAACCGCTAACGGGTGCGATCAGGCAGGCAGTAGGCGAAATAGCGGCATGCGGGGACGTAAAAGTGTGGAGTGTACGCCGAGGGTTGGAGTAACGTTCAGTAATAGCAGCACGGGGAACCGCTAACGGGTGCGATCAGGCATGCAGCAGGCGAATAGAGGCACGCGAGGCCGTAAAAGTGTGGAATGTACGCCGAGGTTGGAGTAACGTTCGGCAACTGTGGCAACGTAACAAAATTTAGCTTCATCTTCCAATGGGGGATTGACAATCAATGGGAGGCTGGTATACTTTAACTCAAGGGTAAGCGCTTAACCAATATTTATGCCTTATCAGCTCCGAAATTATCATACTACATTGATAATACAGTGAATATGATAGAGTAAAGCGCTTAATTTAATACCGGGAGAGTGTCGTCATGAAAACGGTTCGTTTAACGATGGCCCAAGCGTTGCTGAAGTTTCTGTCGCAGCAGTATGTGGAGCTTGACGGAGTGGAATATAAGTTTATTCAAGGCGTGATGGGAATTTTCGGTCACGGGAATGTGACCGGCATCGGGCAGGCCTTGGAGCAGCAGCGAAATGAGATCGCTTTCATTCAAGGGAAAAATGAGCAGGGCATGGCGCATGCCGCCATTGCTTACGCCAAGCAGAAGAACCGGCTGCAGGCATACGCCTGCACGACGTCGATCGGCCCCGGCGCTCTGAACATGGTAACGGCGGCCGGAGTTGCCTCGGTGAACCGGATTCCCGTGCTGCTGCTGCCGGGGGATATCTTCGCGAGCCGGCAGCCCGATCCGGTGCTGCAGCAGATCGAATATCCGCTGGATTACACCGTCACGGCGAACGATGCCTTCAAGCCGGTAAGCAAATTCTGGGACCGGATTATGCGGCCGGAGCAGCTGATGACCTCGGCGATTCAAGCGATGCGCGTCCTGACCGACCCTGCCGAGACGGGAGCGGTGACGCTTTGCCTTCCGCAGGATGTGCAGTGCGAAGCCTATGATTATCCTGAGGCGTTCTTCGCCAAGCGGGTGCATCATCTCGATCGCAAGCAGCCGGCGGAAGCGGCGGTGAAGAGAGCTGTCGAGCTTATTCGCGGGAAGAAGAAGCCGCTGCTCGTGCTGGGAGGCGGGGTGCACTACTCGCTGGCAACGGAGGAAGCAAGGCGGTTCGCGGAAGCCTTCCAGATCCCTATGACCGAGACGCAGGCCGGTAAAAGCGCCGTATCGTGGCGGCATCCGCTTAGCTTCGGGGGCGTGGGCGTGACAGGGACGCTGGCGGCAAACCGGCTGGCGGCGGAGGCGGATGTGGTAATTGCGGTCGGCACACGGCTGTCGGATTTCTCCACGGCGTCGAAGACGGCGTTCCGCAACCCGGAGGTGGCCTTCGTAAACATCAATGTCAGCCCGTTCGACACGTATAAAACGGAAGGAGCCGGGCTGGCGGCCGACGCCAGAGAAGCGCTCCGCGAGCTCCAGCAGGCGCTGGAGGCCGCAGGCTATCGTTCGGACTACCAGCCGGAGAGCCTTGCGCAGCTTAAGCAGCAATGGGATGACGAGGTGAACCGGCTGTATCTAGCGGAGCATCCTGCAGGATTGTCACAGACAAGAGTGCTGGGCGAGATTAACGATTTTATCGGGGAGCGGGATGTCATTGTCTGTGCGGCAGGAAGTCTGCCCGGGGATCTTCACCGGGTGTGGAGAACGACGGAGCCGAAGACCTATCACATGGAATACGGCTTCTCCTGTATGGGGTATGAGGTGTCCGGCGCTTTCGGGGTCAAGCTGGCCGAGCCGGATCGGGAGGTATACGCCCTCGTAGGGGACGGAAGCTATCTAATGCTTCACTCGGAGCTGATCACCAGCCTGCAGGAAGGACGCAAGATCACCGTGCTGCTGCTCGACAACCACGGCTTCCAGTGCATTCACAACCTGCAGCGGGGACATGGCAGCGACGGCTTCGGCAACGAATTCCGCTCGCGCAGCGAATCCTCGGGGCAGCTGACCGGCGATTACCTCGCCATTGATTTCGCGGCCCATGCCCTCAGTCTCGGCGCAAGATCTTACCGCGCCACGACCGTTGAAGAGCTGCAATCCGCGCTGGAGCAGGCGAAGCAGGATCCCGTATCCGCGTTGATTGACATCAAGGTCGTTCCCGGAACGAATACCGGAGGCTACGATTCTTGGTGGCATGTCGGCGTAGCCGAGGTATCGGAGCAGCCGAAGGTACAGGAGGCGTATACGGAGCTGCAGAGCAAGCTTTCCACCGCAAGGAAATGGTAAACTGACAAATTCACTTATCTCCGGAGGGATGAACATGAAGGTGAAGTACGGCATCTCGGCAATCAACTGGGTGAATGAGGACATATTGGAGATGGGCGACCATTACACGGCTGAGGAGGTGCTGGCGGACATGTCTGCGCTCGGCTTCGAGGGAACGGAGTTTTGCCGAAAGTTCCCGAGGGATCCGTCCGCACTGCAGAAGCTGCTCTCCGGCTATAACATGGTGCTCACCTCCCAATGGAAATCCGTTCATTTCAGCGACCCGTCGCGCAGGGCGGGGGAGCTGGCTGCCTTTCGGGCGCACGCCGATTTTTTGAAAGCGATGGGCTGCGGCCATGTCGTTACCTGCGAAACGGGAAATGCGTTTGAAGATCTTACGAAAAATACGGTCCGCGTTGACCCGCTGAATGACGACCAATGGAAGCACATGGTTGATGGCTTGCACGAGGCGGGACGATACTGCAAGGAGCTCGGCATGAAGCTGGTGTATCACTATCATGGCGAAACCGTAGTAGAGAGCGGTGAGGAAATACAACGCCTAATGGAGTCGACGGATCCGGACCTCGTCTACATGCTGTACGATACGGGCCATGCCTATTTCGGCGGCAGCGATCCGTTGAACATTTTGCGCAAATACTACGATCGCATTCCTTATATTCATCTTAAGGATATTCGCCAAGAGGTGCTGGAGGCCAAAAGAGCGTCCGGGCTCCGCTTCCGCGAGGCCGTGAGACAAGGCGTGTTCACCGTGCCGGGAGACGGCTGTATCGATTTTGCCCCTATTTTTGCAGAGTTGAAGGAGCGGGGGTACGAGGGCTGGATGATCATCGAGGCGGAGCAGGATCCGCAGGTGGCGAACCCTGTGGAGTATGCGCGGAAAGCAAGGGAGTACTTGGCCGGCATAACGGCAGAGTAGAGGGGGAGAAGGATGAGCAAGGTACAGATCGGCATCATTGGAGCGGGCAGAATCGGCCGCCTGCATGCAGAGCATTTAAGCAAGCATCCCGGAGTCAGCATTCGGGCCATATCGGACGTATACGTAACGGAGGAGCTCCGGGCCTGGGCGCAAGGGCTCGGCATCTCCGAAGTCAGCAATGATTATCAAAGCATTATCAATCATCCCGATATTCAAGCAGTCTTTATATGTTCCTCTACGAATACGCATGTTCCTTTTATCAAGGAGGCTGCTCAAGCGGGCAAGCATATTTTCTGTGAAAAGCCGATCAGTCTCGACTACCGTCAGACGCAAGAGGCACTCCAAGCGGTCGGGCAGGCAGGAGTATGCCTCCAAACAGGATTTAACCGGCGCTTCGACCATAATTTCAAAAGGGTGCGGGAGTACGTGCAGTCCGGCAGCTTAGGCTCGCCGCATTTGATTAAAATTACGTCCCGCGACCCGGCTCCGCCGAATAAGGAGTACATCAAAGTATCCGGCGGACTGTTCATGGATATGGCGATTCACGATTTCGACATGGCCCGTTACTTGTCCGGGAGCGAGGTTGTGGAGGTATATGCCCAAGGGGCCGTGCTGGTCGATCCGGAGATTGGGGAGCTAGGCGATATCGATACGGCGGTCATTACGCTGAAATTCGCGAACGGTGCTCTCGGCGTGATCGATAACAGCAGGAAGGCCGTGTACGGCTACGATCAACGAGTTGAGGTGTTCGGCTCGGAGGGCAGCATTGCGGCGGATAACGATTACCCGAACACGGCGGTCATCAGCACGAAGGATTCGGTGTACCGCGATAATCCGAAATATTTTTTCCTGGAGCGTTATCATGATTCCTATATCGATGAAACGAAGCAGTTTATCGATTGCATTCTGAATCAAGGCACCGTACCGGTAAGCGGCTACGATGCTTTGCAAGCCGAGCGGATCGCTTATGCGGCGAAGCAGTCGCTGCTGGAAGGCCGGGCCGTCAAGCTGGAAGAAGTCGTATAAGGGAGGCGGGAGCATCATGGGAAATCGATCGGAACTGATCGTGAAGCAGGCAGTCGTTCCCGACGCGGAAGGCAATGTGCTGCGAATTACGCCCGAGTCGGCAGGCTGGACTTATGTAGGCTTCGAGGTGTACCGGCTTCAGGCCGGGGACCGGCTGGAGCGGGAGACCTTATCGCTGGAATACGGCTTGGTGCTGCTCTCCGGCAAGGCCCATGTGAGCACAAGCCAAGAGAGTTTCCGGGACATCGGACAGCGTATGGGCGTGTTTGAGAAAACGCCGCCCTTTACCGTGTATGTGCCTTCGGGCGACCGGTTTGAGGTGGAGGCGCTAACAGAGCTGGAGCTGGCGGTTTGCACCGCTCCGGGCCATGGCACCTACCCGGCAAGGCTGATCCGTCCGGAGGACGTCCAGGTGGAAATTCGCGGCAAGGGCAGTGCGGAGCGGTTGATCCACCAGATTTTGCCCGAGGGACAGCCTGCGGACAGCCTGCTGTTGGTCGAGGTGTTCACACCGAACGGGCACTGGTCGAGCTACCCGCCGCACAAGCACGATGAGAATCGCTTGCCGGAGGAATCGTACCTAGAGGAAACTTATTACCATAGAGTGGAGCCGTCCCACGGCTTTGCCATACAGCGGGTGTATACCGACGACCGGTCGCTGGACGAAACGCTGGTGGTGAAGGACGGCGACGCGGTGCTTGTCCCGAGAGGCTACCATCCGGTTGCGGCGCCTCCGGGCTACGAGGTTTACTATTTGAATGTCATGGCGGGTCCGACACGGACATGGAAGTTCACCAACGATCCGGAGCATGAATGGATTTTTGAGGAGTGGAAGAAGGAATCTCAAGCGTAAGAGGAGGAGAAAAGCATGACCTTATTATCGTTTGATGCGTCACGTCCTATGGATTTTATCGGCTTAGGCCGTCTGTGCATCGATCTGAACGCGAATGAAATTCATCGGCCGATGGAGCAGACCAGAACCTTTACGAAGTATGTGGGGGGATCGCCGGCTAACATTACGATTGCCGCCGCAAAGCTGGGCTTGAAATCGGGCTTTATCGGCCGGGTGTCGAACGATCAGCACGGAAGGTTTATTACGCAGTATTTGGAGGAGCGGGGCATTGATACCTCCAATGTCATTACCGATCTGTCCGGTACGGTGACCGGTCTTGCCTTCACGGAGATCAAATCGCCGACGGAGTGCAGCATTCTCATGTACCGCGATAATGTCGCCGATCTGAAGCTTGAGCCGGGGGACATCCGTGAGGAGTATATCGCGCAGGCCAAGGCGATCATGATCTCGGGAACGGCGCTTGCGGCAAGTCCGTCCCGCGAAGCCGTATTCAAGGCGGTAGAGCTGGCACGCAAGCATCAGGTCGTCGTTTTCTTCGACATCGATTATCGCCCTTATACGTGGAAATCCCGCGAGGAAACGGGGATCTATTGCAGCCTGATCGCTGAGAAGAGCGACGTCATCTTGGGCGGACGCGAGGAGTTCGACCTGCTGGAGCTGCCCTTCGGTCCGCTGCAGAAGGACGATGAAGCGACGGCAAAGCGATGGTTCGCGCATCAGGCGAAGATCGTGCTGGTCAAGCACGGCGGCGATGGCTCCGTTGCCTTCACCAAAACAGGCGAGAGCTACAAGGGAAGAACGTTCCCGGCGAATGTGGTCAAGACGTTCGGTGCGGGAGACTCCTTCGCAGGCGCTTTCATCTACGGGTTGATGAACGGATGGGATATCCCTAGAGCCCAGGAATTCGGCGCCGCCTCCGCGTCTATCGTCGTGTCGAGCCACAGCTGCTCTGATGCGATGCCGACGGCGGAGCAAATTCAGAGCATTATCGATCAGCACCGTTAAATTCGGAAGGCAAGGAGAGAACGACAACCATGCTAGTCACGTTAAAAGAAATCGCCGATCAGGCGGCAAACCGGTCCTACGCGGTTCCCGCCTTTAATGTATACGGCTATGAAGATATACTTCCGGTCATCCGTGCGGCGGAGGCCATGAAGGCGCCGGTCATTCTGGCCGCCAATATTCCTGCGCTGAAGCATATGCCGGTGCCTTATCTGGCTCCGCTCATGCTGCAGGCGGCTAGAGAGGCTTCCGTGCCCGTGTGCGTTCACCTGGATCACGGCAAGGGCTATGATGCGTGCGCGGAGGCGATTGAACACGGCTTCAGCTCCGTCATGTACGACGGCTCTCAGCTTCCGCTGGAGGAAAACATCCGCCTGACCAAGGAAATCGTTGTTTATGCACATCAGCATGGCGTCTCCGTCGAAGCGGAGATCGGCTCCGTAGGCTACTCGGACCCCGCCATCGCCATGAAGCATGAGCTGTCCGACCCTGAGGAGGTAGAACGATTCGTCCGGGAAACAGGGATCGACGCCGTGGCGGTATCCGTCGGCACGGTGCATCGGATGGAAGCGCAGGAGGCTCAGATCGACTTTGCCCGGCTGCAGGCCATTCAGGATCGGGTCAGCATCCCGCTGGTCATCCACGGCTCAAGCGGCGTTCCTGACGATCAGCTTCGCAGGCTGACGACGTACCGCGTTGCCAAGATCAATATCGGCACGGCGCTGCGCATGGCCTTCGGGCACACGCTTCGCGAGGAGCTGAACGATCGGCCGAAGGAATTCGACCGGATCAGCCTGTTCCAGCGTCCGATGCAGGCAGTGGAGGAAGCTGCGAAGCGCAAGTTCGCCCTATTAGGCTTTGAGGAGGAGAGATCGTAATGACAGAGATAAGAACCTTGCACAATTACATCGGCGGAGAATGGATACCGTCCCTCTCTGAGCGTACCGAAATCGTACCGAACCCGGCTACCGGGGAAACCCTTGCCATAGTTCCGCTGTCTACCCGAGAGGATCTGGATCGTGCGGTTGCTGCAGCCCGGGCGGCCTATCAGGAGTGGAAGCAGGTAGCGGTGCCGCGCCGTGCCCGCATCCTGTTCCGCTATCAGCAGCTGCTGGTGGAGCACTGGGACGAGCTGGCGCGATTGGTTACACAAGAGAACGGCAAAAGCTACGGCGAGGCTTACGGTGAAGTACAGCGAGGCATTGAGTGCGTGGAGTTCGCCGCCGGCGCTCCGACGCTCATGATGGGCAGCACGCTCCCGGACATCGCGACGGGGCTGGAATCGAACATGTACCGTTATCCGATCGGAGTTGTCGGGGGAATCACGCCGTTCAACTTCCCGATGATGGTGCCCTGCTGGATGTTTCCTCTGGCGATCGCCTGCGGGAACACGTTCGTGCTCAAGCCGTCGGAGCGCACGCCGCTTCTGGCGAACCGCTTGGCCGAGCTGTTCACGGAAGCGGGATTGCCGGCGGGCGTGCTGAATATCGTTCACGGCGCTCATGACGTGGTCAACGGCCTGCTGGAGAATCCGGACGTGAACGCCATCTCCTTCGTCGGCTCGCAGCCGGTAGCCGAATACGTCTACAAGACGGCAGCCGCCCACGGGAAACGGGTGCAGGCGCTTGCCGGCGCGAAGAATCACTCGATCGTGCTGCCGGACGCCAACCTGGATCTCACGGTGAAGGAAATTATCAACGCCTCCTTCGGCTCGGCCGGCGAACGCTGCATGGCCACCTCTGTGGTAGTAGCCGTCGGCGAGGTCGCAGAACCGCTCGTTCAAAGGCTGCTGGAAGCGGCGCAAGGGCTTACGATCGGCAACGGATTGGAGGAGGGCGTGTTCCTCGGACCGGTCATTCGGGACAGCCAAAAGGCTCGTACGATTCAATACATTGAAACCGGCGAGAGGGAGGGAGCTATTCTCGCTCTCGACGGCCGTAAGGCGGCCGCAGCCTCCGGCAATGGCTATTTCGTCGGACCGACGATCTTTGACCATGTGAAGCAAGGGATGAAGATTTGGTCGGACGAAATTTTCGCACCGGTGCTCTCGATCGTTCGGGCGGATACGCTGGACGAAGCGATTGCGCTCGCCAATGCCTCGGAATTCGCTAACGGCGGCTGCTTGTATACGGACAGCGCCAAAGCGATCCGTCACTATCGCGAGAATATAGACGCGGGCATGCTCGGCATTAATGTAGGAGTGCCTGCACCGATGGCCTTTTTCCCCTTCTCCGGCTATAAGAAATCGTTCTATGGCGACCTGCATGCGAACGGCAAGGACGGCGTAGAATTTTATACGAGAAAGAAAATGATGGTGGCAAGATACTAAAGTACATCACGCTGCAGGCTTTCCAAACCCGGCAACCGGATCAACCATGATGTCCCATGAGTTGACCCGGTTTTTCTATGCGTTGTACAATAAAGGTAGTTAAGCGTTTTCAGTGCTCTGCCGACTGGCTGAAGTGAGGTGACCCATGCAGAATAATTGGTACAAAAGGCTGCTGCTATCGTATTTCCCTGTCTTTTTCGTTGCAATCTCCACCATATTATTCATTTCCTTTCTTGTGGTCACGGAGGTTTCCAAGAAGGAGGCCGAGAAGGCGAGCCGGATCTCGTCCGCCTATGTCGTGGATACGGTGGAGTCCACGCTGCGCGGCATAGAACAGACCGTGCTGAAGGAAATGGTCACGAATCCGAATGTGGGCGAATTTTTCGATCCGAAGCCGAATACCGATCAGGCTCTGGTCCGTTACCGCCTATCGGAGGTCGCCAAAGGTTTAATGACGAATCAGTATTTGCTGCACTCCGTCTATTTTTACAGGTTCAGCGACCGGTTGGTGCTTACCCACGGCTCGGCGGAGCCCTTGGAGTTTTTCTATGACAAGAATTTTATCGAGCAAGAAGTAGCGGCATCCCCGCGTCTTAAATGGTCGTCCCCGCGGAAGTTTCGGGAATTTATTTCCGAGCCCGAGGAGAATGTCATTACGATGAGCAAACGGGCGCTGCTTCCCTTCGGCAACCAAGGACTCGTCGTCATCAACGTGCGGACTAACGAGCTGCTTCGGGTCGTTGACGAGATGGTGGACAGCCAGCTGACCTTCATGGAAATTCATAATCGGGAAGAGCTTCTGTACCCCTTGGCGGGCAATCACTCGGCGGAGAAGAACCGCAAGGTGCTGAGCGAGATTCCATCGGACTACCTCGGCTGGACGTTTACGAGCGGACTGCAGGTGGGGCAGCTGTTCGGATGGGTGTCCGTCATATCTTATTTATGGGTTACGATCGGGGTTATCGTGCTGCTGCTGTGCATCGTCTATCTGGTGTATATTACTAGGCGGAATTATAAACCGATTGAAATTATTTTACAGCGGATCCAAGCTTATCAACAGCGCTACGTTCTTCAGGGCAAACCGCCGGTAGATGAGTTCTCCTTTATTGAAAAGGCGCTGGAGAGCTTGATCGACCAAACGAACGTGTACGAAAAGCGATTTCAGGAGGATCTGATGATCCACCGGAAGCAATTTTATCAGGAGCTGCTGAGCGGCGAGCGTGAGATTACCTGGTCCGAATGGAAGGCGCGCATGGAGCGGCTGAACCTGGATTACGAATTTTCCCGGCTGGCAATGACGGTATCGCGAATTGACCGTTATTCGGCTTTTCAGCAGGAGTACACCGAACGGGATCAGCATCTGCTGAAGTTCGTGCTGACCAATGTCATTCACGAGTTTGCGAAGCAGGGGGAGGTTTCCGTCTGGACCGAATGGGTAACGAACGACCGTCTGGCTGCGCTGTTCCTGATCAGGCAGGAAGAGGGCTTCGACGAGGAGCAGCTCAAGCGGATACTCGAATCGTTCCGGCAGTGGGTGCAGGAAAATTTAAAATTTTCCGTAACGGTTGGTATCGGAAGTGTCGGTAGGGAGCTGTCCGCTCTGCACCCCTCCTATTTGGAAGCGATGTATCCGCTTAGGCACAGACTGACGCTGGGCAGCAACCATGTCTCCATCGGCTCGGAGGTACAGCGCAGTCAGGCGCAGGGCGCGTACGAGTATTATCAGCGTGTAACGTCGGCCGTTCAATATTATCGGATGACGAATCCGGCGTGGTCGGACGTGCTTCGCGAGATTTTCAAGCATATGACGGAGGACCGTCTGAACGACGAGGAAATTCGGAGCCTGCTCGATTATATGGTGCACCTGTTCCGCCGAGAGCTGGAGGAGATGCCGGAGGAGCTGGGCCGCGGTTGGGATCGGATGGCTCCGGATCTAGTCCGGAGCCTGGCGGAAGCCGAGTCGGTGGAACAACTCGGCACCGTGTTTATAGCCGCTCTCGACGAGCTGTTCCAGCATTACGTCGCATTAAGGGATGCCAAGAGCCAGACGGGCTTGCTGGAAGCGATGAAAAAATATATCGAAGAGCACTTCACCGACCCGAACCTCAGCTTGAATCAGCTGAGCGACCGTTTCGAAATTAGTCCGAAGTATGCAAGCCAGCTGTTTAAAGAGCAATTCGGCTTGAAGTTTGTCGACTTCCTGGTGCAGCTCCGCATGGAGAAGGCAAAGCAGCTGCTGCTGGAAACGAATGAACCGATTCAGGACATAGCGGAGAAGGTCGGGTACACCCATGGGATTTCCTTTGGCAGGACCTTCAAGAAAATCGTCGGAGCTACGCCCGGGGATTACCGCAAATTAATGTAACCTGCAATGCAGCAGGCTTACCGTGACGTCCGTCACGGTTTTTTTGTCCCTGACGGGATTCGGTTGGTGCTTCGGAAATCAGTTCTAGGCCGCGTCAGACTGGGAAATAGCGGGTGTTTGAACGGCGGATTTCGGTTGCTTTCGCCTGACAAGCGGCTTTGGACGAAAGGTTGGTATCGCGGAATCTTGTTTGTTGTCAAGCGGCGGGAGGCCGGGGTATAACCGAATTGTGTTCCGGATGCAGCTCAGGCAGTCAGCAGGAAACGGATCGAAACTTCACAAAGGGGAGAGGATTCAGTTTGAAAAGACATCAATGGAACAAGACATTATCTATTTCGATCAGCTCGGCTTTGGCGCTTGGCGTGATTGCCGGATGCGCCGGCAATGAACCTGCGCAAGGCGGTGCAGGCGGCAGCGGCGGCACTGAGAAAAAGCCGATTACATTAAAAATCGAAATGTTCGACCGTGGAAACGCTCCGGCAGGCCAATCGGCTACAGATAACTACTGGACGAAGTGGATGCAGGAGAAATTCGGCAATCCGAACAACATCAAGCTGGAGTACGTCCCCGTACCGCGTGCCCAGGAGGTTCAGAAGCTGAATGTGCTTATGGCCAGCGGCGGCGATGCGCCGGACATTGTATTTACGTATGACAGCAACCTGGTCTACAACTATGTGCAGCAGGGCGGTTTGGCGGATTTAGGCAAGGCGCTGGATGAGCACGGCAAAAACCTGAAAGCGTTTTTAGGGAAGGACACGCTGGAATACGGCAAATTTGACGGCGTTCAATATGCCATCCCGGCTAGACGCGTGAACCTGGGCAAGTATGCCTCCTTTATCCGCCAGGATTGGCTGGATGCGTTGAAGCTGCCGGTTCCGAAGAACACGGAGGAGGTATACAACACCTTAAAGGCTTTTAAAGAAAAGGATCCCGGCAAGGTAGGCAAGGATTTGATTCCGCTCGGTATGGCTCTGGCTCCGTCGTCCTATGAGCCGATTATATGGCCTTTCATTAAGAAGGATTTGACGGAGGAGGAGACGTATACGCTGCGTATGCAGCTTGGGTCGCGAGATTATCCCGTATTGACTCCGGGTCATAAGGAAGCGCTTCAATTCCTGAACAAGCTGCAAAATGAAGGAATGCTGAGCCCGGACTTCGGACTGGATAAGGATAAGAAAAAGCTGAATCAGGATGTGATGACCGGCAAGGTGGGCCTGTTCAGCGAGGATAACACCAACCCGCTTAACGCCACTCCGGGAGTTTATAAGGTTCTGGAAACGAATATAAAGGGCGCCAAGCTGTTCCCTGTCGATCCGTTTGCAGGCGCGGACGGGAAGCACACAAAGCCGAAGTATATTCCTGCAGGGATGTATATCATGGTGCCGAAGACGAGCAAGAACATCGATGCGGCGATCAAATATCTTGATTTCATGGCACAGAAGGACAATTACTTCACAATTATGAACGGCGACGAAGGCAAGAACTACAAGCTGGACGACGGCATTCCGATCCGTATCGATAATCAGGAAACGAAGGATAAGTTTTTCAACAACGGTGACTTTATTATCATCAGTAACGGGCAGGACCTCGGGGACGAAGCCAAGAATACGAAGCTGGCCGTCAAAGGGTTCCCTAACGAGTATGCCAAGGACGCTGAGCTTGCACGCCAAATTTCATTGACGGACACTGTGGAAATGGTGCGCTTCCCTAAGCCGATCCAAGCGGAGGTCAAATATGGGACCAGTCTGGTGGATAAATACCACGAGCTGCTGGTGAAGTCCGTGATGGCTAAGCCTGCGGATTTCGATAAGACGTATGAGCAGGGCTTGAAGGATTTCTTGAACAGCGGCGGTCAGGAGATTGTCAATGAACGTAAGGCAGCCTATCAGGAAATGAAGAAAAAATAATTCGATCCCAGGTAAGCTTCATGCATAAAGTCGGTGTCCGGTTTTATGCATGAAGCGCTTCCGAGGGAGCAGGGGAGGGTTATCGCCTTGGACATCACCGCTTCTTCACAGGACCGTCCCGGCACAGCGGCGGCTCAGATGCGCCGGCCGGCATTCAAGGTATACATGCGCCGGAACTGGCAGTTATACGCACTGCTGTTTTTGCCGATCGTTTATTTTCTTATCTTTAAATATGGTCCGATGTATGGCGTTACGATCGCCTTTAAGAGATTTAACCTGTTTCAGGGCATCAACGCAAGCGAGTGGGCAGGTCTTGCCACCTTCAAGGAAATTTTCCGCATGCGGGAGTTTTATGTGGCTCTGCGAAACACACTGATGCTGAACTTTTTGGACTTGGTGTTCTCGTTTCCGGCGCCGATTATTCTTGCCATTATGCTGAATGAGCTCAAAAGCATGGTGTTCAAGAAGCTATCTCAAACGATTCTTTATTTGCCGCATTTTATCTCTTGGGTCATCGTAGGCGGGATCGTGTACCAGGTATTCGCCACCAAGTCGGGCATGGTGAACACCTTGCTCATGAATATGGGACTGGAAGCCATCCCTTGGCTGTCCGACAAGCAATACTGGCTCGTCACCTATCTGGCGACAGGCGTATGGCACAGTGCAGGCTGGGGAACGATCATTTACTTGGCTGCTCTTACCGCAATCAACAAGGAGCTCTATGAAGCTGCCGAGGTGGACGGGGCCGGAAGGCTCACCAAAATCCGGTACATCACGCTGCCCGGTATTCAATCGACGATTGTGGTGCTGCTCATTATGAAGCTTGGCGAGCTGGTGCAGATCGGCTTCGAACGTCCGTATGTGCTCGGCAACGTTTCGGTCAGTGAATATTCCGAGGTGCTCAGCACCTTCGTTTACAAGATGGGCTTGCAATCCGCCCAATATTCGTTAGCTACGGGTGTCGGCTTCTTCCAGGCTGTCGTGGGACTGATCTTTATATTGACGGCCAACTTCATCGCCAAGAAAACAACAGAGCAAGGCATTATTTAACGCCTATAGAAAGGAGGCCCCTTGTTATGAAAGTCAGAACGAGCGATCGTACCGTCGATCTCATGATCCATCTGTTTATCGGCATGGCGCTGCTGTTGTGCCTGATTCCGTTTCTGCATATTCTCTCCATCTCTCTTAGCTCCAATCGGGCTATCATGTCGGGTGAGGTTACGGTGTTCCCGATTGAAATCAGCATGGAGGCTTACAAGAAGGTGCTGCAGGATATTTCCATGCTGAAGTCCATGAGCTTTACGGTGATGCTGACGGTGATATACACGGTGTCCTGCATGGTGATGTCGATCATCGCCGCCTATCCGCTAACCAAATCCTACTTACGAGGCAAGAAGTTTTTTATGGTGCTGATTATCATTACGATGTTTTTCAGCGGAGGGATCATTCCGGAGTACATCCTCATCAAGGAGCTTCACCTGGTCAATTCCATGTGGGCGTTGATTCTGCCGCTGCTCATCAGTCCGTTCAATTTGATTATCTTGATTAATTTCTTTCAATCCATACCAAGCAGTCTGCATGAATCGGCGGAAATCGACGGAGCGAGCCACTTTCGTGTACTGTGGCAGATTGTGATTCCGCTGTCGATGCCCGTTATTGCGACGTTAAGTCTTTTCTATGCGGTGAACCGCTGGAACGGCTTTATGGATTCCTTATTTTATATTACCGATCCGAAAATGTATCCTCTTCAGCTCAAGCTGTACCAGCTGATCATGAACAACATGATTAACGACCTGATGCAGCTGGAAGGCACGCAGGTGGTTCAATTTTTGCCGGAGAGCTTGAAGGCGGCAAGCGTGATGTTCGCAACTATTCCAATACTCGTTGTGTATCCGTGGCTGCAGCGTTATTTTGTGTCCGGCATTATGCTGGGGGCCGTGAAGGGGTAAGCGATCCAGGACGAAACAGGAGTTGAACCGTGTGTTTACAGATAAGGGCGAATACTCGTTCTCGACATGCTGGAATATCAAGAAGCATACCACAGGAAGTGGAATGATCGAAGAGATCAAGGAGCTGGGCTTCCGGCGTGTGGAGCTGAATTATAACGTGACCAAAGAGCTGCTGCAAACCATTGAGCCGATGATCGAACGGGGGGAGATCGGTATCTCCAGCGTGCACAATACGTTCCCGCATGACCCGGACCCGGATTATGGAACGGACTCGGTATTGCTTGGCTTCGAGGATGAAACGAAGCGGGAGCGCGCGATCGAGCTGCTTTGCAGGTCTATCGATTATGCGGCCCGGTACGGAGCGGAGGCGGTAGTCGTGCATCCCGGCGAGGTTCCGTTCGAGGACAATATCGATTCCAGGCTGAAGAAGCTGTACCACGATGCGGGAAAGGAATCGGAGGCGTACCGCAGCTTATGGACCGAGATGCTGGAGAGGCGCGAGGCGCTGAGCCCGAAGTACGCTCGCACTATCGGTGAGAGTCTGGAGCGGGTTAGTGACTATATCGCCAAGAAGGGCTACAAGGTGGCCGTCGGCATCGAGACGCGCTCACGCTGCTATCAAATGCCGACCCCGCAGGAGGCGAAGGCAATCATTGATAAGCTGAAGGGCGCACCTGTCTATTTGTGGTATGACTTCGGGCATGCCATGATGATGGACCGCATGGGCTTATATGACAGCGTAAAGGATGCGCGTGAGCTCAAGCCGTACATTTACGGGATCCATATTCATGAGACGGTCGGTTTGTCCGACCACTACTGTCCGTATGTGCACAGCGGCACGGAGGTGTTCGACGACTTCCTGGACATTGTTCGCGACGCCCCGCTTAAGGTCTATGAGCTGAAGGCGATCTGCAAGCCCATCGAAATCGAGCAAAGCCATACACTGCTGCAGCGTAAGATTGCTGCACTCCCGAGGTGACAGGATGGAAGACAACGTATACCGAAAATTAGTGAAGATGAACGACGACCACGTCCGGACCGCTCTCGCGAATCAGGTGACGGACCCCGGCAGCCGCTATTTCGGCGGGGTGATAAGCGAAGCGACGGGAGTCCCCAGTCCGACACACGGCGGAACGGCCGGTTACATGGCCGGTATGGCGTCCGCCCTGGTGTGTCCGGATTCCGAGTTTTATCACGATACCGCAGTTGCGGCCAGACTGGAATGGGCGGCCGACTACATGCTAAACAAGCAGCATTCCGACGGCACCATCTCCCTCGGATCGACCAACTACCATTCGCCGCCGGATACGGGCTTTGTCATTACCGGCTTCGGGCAGCTCTACCGGCTGCTGGAAAGCCAGCCATGGCAGGAGCTTCGCGGTGTGGAAGGGAAGATCAAGCTGTTTCTGGGGCGCGCGATTCCCGCTATGCTGACGGGAGGCTGCCATACGCCGAACCATCGTTGGGTCCTGACCTCCGCTCTAGCGTGGCTCTATGATATTTTCCGGCTGGAGGCTCTCGTGGAACGAGCCGACGAATGGCTGGCCGAGGGCCTCGATTGTACGGAGGACGGGGAATGGACGGAGCGGAGCCATGGCATCTACAATACCGTCAACGATATTATGCTGTACCATACCGCCCGCCTGCTGAAGCGGGAGGAGCTGCTGGATCCGGTGCGGCGTAACCTTGAGATGATGACGTATCTTGTGCATCCGAACGGAGATGTCGTGACGGAGTACTCCGAACGGCAGGATGTGGGGCAAAGGGCCGATCTTTCCGAATATTTTCTGGTGTATCGCCTGATGGCCGCGCATGACCGGAATCCCCTTTTTGCAGCGATGTCCGATCTGGCTGCGGACCATCTGTCCCGATTAGGCCCGGTGAACAATCATGCGCTGCTCGGCTATTTGCTGTTTCCGCAAACCAAGCTTACCGGCTTGGAACGGGCCGAGCTGCCGACAAGCTATACGAAGGTAATCAATGAGCATCACCCCGTAGCCGAGGATCTGCTGAAGCGTAGGAGCGTCGGACACCATGACAAAATTCAGCATAGCGCCATGCATTTGGCGTTCGGCTCGCCGGTCGTAAGGCACCGCGAGGGAGACACGAGCACTACCATCGTGACCAGAGCCCCCTCTTTCTTCTCCATCAGACACGGTGAGGTGAGCTTGCTGGGAACCCAAATGTATACCTCGTTTACTCCCGGTCTGGTAGAAATGGAGCAGTTCCAGCGTGCGGACCACGGGTATCGGATGTGGACCGAGATGGAGAAAGGGTACCACGGGCCGGTGCCCAAGGTGCTGCTTCCGGAATCGGCGGCGGGACGGATCAGCCCCTGGTACTTGCTGCCGCATCACAAACGGCCGGTTACGCATCTGCAGAAGCATCGCCTGCAGGTGGAGGTTACGCGGCAGCAGGACAGCTGGCAGCTGCACATACTTGGCGATGACCTGCCCGACGTGTTCACCCAAGTGGCTTTCTCCTTCGGGCTGAACGGCATGCTAAGGGGCGATGGACTGCAGGAGCTTGAGAAGGACGCCTGGTTCTGGAGCGAGGGCTCGATTCGACTCGAAGCGGGCGGCGATTGGATGGAGCTGACGGGAGGCGCTCATGAGCACAGAATCAAGGTCCTTCGCGTCAATCCGGTTCGTCCCGGTATTCGAACGGTGCTGGTCAACCTCATCACGCCGTTTGACCATACGTTCACTTTACGTCTCTCATAATAAAGGGGTTGTCATGCTGTGACTACTTATCTAGACGAGCTCGAAAGCATCCGTTATTGG
The DNA here is from genome assembly GCF_030846225.1 of Paenibacillus sp. GD4. NCBI lineage: Bacteria > Bacillati > Bacillota > Bacilli > Caryophanales > Paenibacillaceae > Paenibacillus > Paenibacillus sp. GD4. Next base: position 828,161 of record NZ_JAVCYK010000001.1, on the reverse strand, counting down.
CTTGGTGACGATCGCCGAATTGTGGAAACGATAGCGGGACGTTACATCGGGGCAAGTCCCCCCATTCCGTTCGTGCTGCGGGCCAGCTATGAGAACGGGATCCTGCAGGATGAGGAAGGCTTGTTCGATATGAATATGAATGACCGTCTCCCCGAGGCCCGATTGGGCGATTACGCCTATTTGTGCGGTTTGGTATGGGGAGAAACGGGGCGGTCCGTCGATCTTCGCCTGCGTTGTTTAGGACCGGTACGTTTGTATGTAAACGGCAAGCTCCTCTATCGTTCCACGGTGACGGATGAAATCAAGAAGGGGCCCGATGCGGGTGTGCTTATAGGGGTAGATTTCGCTAAGGGGTGGAATACGCTCGTAGTCAAGGTCAGGAAGACGGCGGCAGGCTTCGGCTGCCTTCTGGGAACGGAGGAAGCCAAGGTGCGGATACTGAATGTGCTGGCGCCGTTCACAGAGCGAAGCGGCCAGGCAGGCTGGGTGCATACGGAGGCGCTTCGTGAGGATTCGTGGCAGGAAGGCGCCTGGCCGGACCTGCGGGGCCCGGAGACGGAAACCGGACTCGTCTGGTACCCGCAAAGGGAGTGGCCGGAGGAGAAGCGATCCGTGCTCCCGTGCGAGCGAATGTTCGGTCTGAAGCAAGGGAAGAGCGCCTATGCCTGGTCGAGGCTTAAGGTTCCTGCAGCCGGAGGCACAGTCCGCTTGAGCGGATATAGCGCCGGTCCCATCACGGTCTGGCTAAACGGGATTGAGGTCATGAGCAGGGAAGAAGCCGGGGATTTTGTTCACGAGCTTCCGGCTTTTACACAACCGGGAGATCATGATGTATTGATCCGAACAACGTGTGGAGCTGCGGGGTGGGGGTTCCAAATTTCCGCTTCCATTGGTAAGTCCGCGTGTGAGTGGGTGCAGCCTCATCCGGTCCGCGGAACGGATGAAAAGTGGCTTTATGCCGGCCCGTTCGATCAGGAGATAAGCTATACGCCGGATCAGCTTCGGAATGTCAGGAGCTTATTCCGGACCAAAGCCCCGAAGTCTCAAAGAGGGGATTCCTTCACCGCTCACACGTACTGGCAATTGGATGGGCCTGGCCTCAGAGTACGGCCGTTTTACGAGAATGCGCTGCTGAGCAGCAAGTGGACGACAAGCGGCGTAACGAATTTTGCCCGCTGGGATTATCCGCTGGGTGTCACCATGTACGGACTGCTCCAAACCGGACGGCTGTTAGGGCGGCGCGACATGGTTGCCTATGCTGAAGAGCACATCAAGCTGTGCACCGATATGTATGAGTATTCGCTGTGGGATAAAGAAAGGTACGGGTTTCCCGCCGTCAATCAGCAGCTGGTGATGATGAGAATGCTCGACAACTGCGGCTCGTTCGGCTCCGCCATGCTGGAGGCGTACAAGGAGAGCAGGGACCCCGGCTATCTGGCCGTGGCGGACGTCATTGCGGACTTTATTCACCGCCGTCTTGAGCGCAAGGCGGACGGGGCTTACTACCGGGTTTGCGCCGGCGAGTATTCGGAGAATACGCTGTGGGCGGACGATCTTTATATGAGCACTCCGTTCTTGGTGCGTTATTACCAAATTACAGGCAAGCGGGAATATCTCGACGATGCCGCCAAGCAATTCATCCTGTACAAAAAGTATCTGTTTATGCCGGAATGGAACGTGATGTCCCATGTCTACGATTTCAAATACAACACCGCAACTTATATCCCTTGGGGGCGCGGTAACGGCTGGTGCCTGTTCTCGCTGTCCGAGATATTGGCCGTTCTTCCGGAGGAGCACCCGGACCGTCCTGCGATTCTCGACTTTTACAACGAGATGTGCGAGGGTGTGGCCGCATTGCAATGCGAGAGCGGTTTATGGCGTCAGGTACTGAACGATCCCGACGCCTATGAGGAGGCCTCCTGCACGGCGATGTTTACCTATGCCTTCGCACGAGGGGTGCGGCATGGCTGGCTTCGCTCCGTAGAGCCCTTTTACAGCAAGGCGCTGCGCGGCTGGGAGGGGCTGACAAGCAAGGCGATTGACCGCCACGGGAATGTGTATGGCGTTTGCAGCGGCTCCAGATATGCTTTCCATGCCGAATATTATAAAGAAGATCTGCGGACCGTCACCAATGACAATCATGGGATCGGCATTATGATGCTGGCCGGAATCGAAATCTGTAAGCTGACGGAGAGCAGGGAGAGGTCGGAGGAGCCCCATGAAATTCGAGGCTGACAAATATTCGATGCACCAGTATATTTTTGTGTTTTACATGGGCCAGGCGGCGTTGTATCCGTATTTGGGCTATTGGTTTTCCGAACAGGGGCTGAGCCATACACAGGTAGGCATCGTTTTCTCGCTTGGCCCGATTCTGGGGTTGTTTATTCAGCCGATCTGGGGTATGCTGTGCGACCGGTTCCGTATGGAGCGTACGCTGCTGATGCTCTCCACATTGCTTGCGCCTCTCATAGCCTTTGGGTACTTGTTCGCGGGAACGCATTTCACCGTATATGCGGTAACGGCACTCGGTCTCGCGTTAACCGCATCGGCGATGGTTCCCATTGCGGAATCACTGACCGTAAGGCATGCGGAGAAGCATGGGTTCAGCTACGGAGGCATTCGCGTGCTCGGCTCCATCAGCTTTGCGGTTACGGCGGGAAGCATCGGACTGCTGTACCGGGGCACAGGACTGCAGGCGATGTTCTGGGTTTATTGGTGTTTGATGGCTGTCCTGTTCGCCACTTTATTTCAATTTGATAAGCAGCAAGGCGTGTCCGGCTGGAAGCGGACATCGCTGCTTGCCGGCTTGCGGCCGTTTCTTGCACAGAGACGGCTGCTTCTTTTTCTGCTGCTGATCTTCGGGGTGTCGGTGGGCTCCGCCGTAAACAATGTGTTTTTCTCTATTTACGTTGGGGCAGGGGAGGATGCCGCCGCAAGGATCGGTATACTCAACACGATTTCCGCCTTGTCGGAGCTTCCGCTCTTCGTTTTCGCCAGCCGATTGATCAGGAGATTTCATTACTTTAGACTGCTGTGCATTGTAGCGCTGGCTGCAGGGCTGCGTTGGTTTCTGATTTCGCTCGACCCTCCGTTTGCCGTTTTGGCGCTTTCCCAGATGCTTCACGGCGTGACCTTTGCCTTATTCGTTGCTGCGGGCATTGGCTTCATTCATGAGGAAAGCCCGCCCGGTCTTAGCGTAACGGGTCAAACCATCTTCGCCGCCGTCAGCTCGAATCTTGCCATGCTGACGGCAAGCAACGTCGGCGGCTGGCTGATCGACAGCTACGGGTTCCCGGTTATGTACCGGACGACGGCGGTCCTATGCGTGGTAAGTGCGGTCGGGTTTCTGCTGATGTCAGGCGCTGTTCAGACGAAGCTGAAACGGAAGGTTCCGGAAATGGAGGTATAACGGAAAATCAAAAGCGGCAGGCCGGAACATTCAACCGGACTGCCGCTTTACGTTTGCTAGATTGTTGTAATTACCTGTTTCGAGCTGCCCGAACGAACCGCTCCAGCGCTTCCTCCACGATCGATCGCGGACAAGCCAGATTGATGCGAAGCCAGCCTTCCCCCTCGGTTCCGAATACGGAGCCTTCGCTGAAAGCGACCTTCGCTTGGTTGAACATGAGATCCTTCAGCCCTTTGATGTCCAGGTTCAGCCCGCGGCAGTCAAGCCAAAGCAGATAGGTTCCATCCGGCCGCAGCGGCTTCACTTCAGGCAGGTGCTCTTCGAAATAAGCGAGCGCGTAGTTTAAGTTGCCTTCAACGTAAGCGAGCATCTCATCCAACCAAGCCTCCCCTTCATTGTAAGCCGCTTCCACCGCGTCCTGAGCGAAATGATGAGCCATATGCAGGCTTAACGTTTTGATGCGGTGATCGAATTTTCTCTTGATGGACGGGTTGGACGCCACTGCGAACGAAGTATGTAACCCAGGCAGATTGAACGTCTTGGTGGCCGCCAAGCAGGTAATCGTAATATCGGCGAGCTCCGGCGACAGGGAAGCGAAAGGGATATGCTTGTGGCCGGACAGCGCGAGATCGCAATGTATTTCGTCCGAAACGACGGTCACACCGTGCTTCAAGCACAGTTCGCCGAGCTGTAACAGCTCCTCGCGTTCCCATACGCGGCCGCCGGGATTATGCGGGCTGCACAGCAGCAGCAGCTTGGCGCCATCCCTGAAAAGCTGTTCCAGACCGTCGAAATCCATTTCAAAGCGCCCGTCACGAATGACGAGCGGGTTCTTGGCAACCCTTCGACCGTTGCTTTGAATGACATCGTAGAACGGATAATATACCGGCGATTGCAGGACGACCTGGCTGCCGGGCTCGCTGAATAGCTCGACCGCCAAGCTTAATGTGGTCACAATGCTCGGCGAATCGGTAATCCAATTCGGATCGATCTTCCAGCCGTGACGACGCTCGAACCAGCTGACGATGGCATCGAAATAGCTGTCGGTACGGATCGCGTAGCCGTAAACGCCTAGCGACGCGCGTTTCTCCAGGACGGCTCGTACGGCGGGTGGGCTAAGGAAATCCATATCCGCCACCCACAGTGAAAGAATATCCGGATCCCCGAAAAGCTTATCGTTTTGGTCCCATTTATAAGAACGGGTATGACGCCGGTCGATCCGGCGGTCGAAATCATAAGTCATCAGAAGTCACCTCAGATTCATATAGTGTTTAGATTATACCATCATTTGTAACAGAAATTGAATTTGTTTTGAGGAGCGTTTCGATGTAGGCTTCCGTTGCGGCTTCATGCAGTAATTTCAATCATTTCGGTCGGCGGGGTTAACGTGCGCGGTATGCAGTCTAATGTCTCTTTATTGACTATAAATACTGCTGTTTTAGACTAGATTTTTGAAGGAAAATGCGTGTTGACAAAAAGAAGAAAGGGGACATATATTTTAGATGTAAATTACAGCCGGGCTGGAAAGAAAGTCATGCTTTTTCGCAAGATGAATACGGTTACAAAACGGAAGGGGTGGGCGTCTGCTGCTGTCCCCCCACAGAAATGATAATAAAAACGAGAGGCGGAATGAGGCATGAGTCAACGCGTTCTGCAAGTAGGAATCATCGGGCAAGGAAGAAGCGGCCGTAACATTCACGGCAATCTGCTGGCGAAAATTCCAGGCTTCTATCGCATTGCGGCCGTAGCGGATTCGTTGGAGGAGCGGAGGAAGCTTGCCGTGGAAGAGTACCGGTGCAGCACTTATGCCGGCTGGCAGGAGATGGTCGAGAACGAGAGCCTGGATCTGATCGTCAATGCTTCCCCGAGCCATCAGCACTTTCCTATTACACTGGAGCTGCTCGAACGGGGCCTCCATGTCCTTTGCGAGAAGCCGCTCGCCAAAACGGAGGAAGAGGTAGACCGCCTCATCGAAGCATCGGAGCAACATGGCGCCGTTTTGGCCGTTTTTCAGCAATCCCGTTATATGCCGGCCTACGTGCAGCTCCGCAAAGTCATCGATTCAGGGGTGCTCGGGCGTATCGTGCAAATTGATTTTGCCAACAACGGCTTCTCCCGACGCTGGGACTGGCAAACGCTACAAAGCAACCATGGAGGAAATTTGCTGAACACAGGGCCGCATCCTTTGGACCAGGCGCTGCAGCTGTTCGGAAACGATGTGATGCCTGACATTACCTGCATCATGGACCGGGCTAACACGTTCGGGGATGCTGAGGATTATGTGAAGCTGCTGATGCGCGGACCGGGCCGGCCGACCATCGACCTGGAAATTTCCTCTTGCAGCGCCTACCCTCGGGAGCTGTTCAACGTTCAGGGCACGAACGGCGGACTTCGCGGCAACGGCAACCGGCTGGAGTGGAAATATTTCAAGCCGGAGGAAGCGCCTGCGCAGCAGCTGCAGCGGGAGCCGTTGTTCGATGATAAAGGGCTTCCCGCCTACTGCAAGGAGGAGCTGAAATGGCACACCGAGGAGTGGGAGCTGGCTCTTCCGGAAGGCAGAACGCTTTTTGAGCACATGACGGAGCAGCTGTACATGATGCTGTACCGCACGCTGGTTCACGGCGAACCGCTGGAAGTAACGCCTCAGCAGGTTCGCCGGCAGATGGCGGTCATGGAAGCGTGCCGGCGGCAAAATCCGCACATTTATCAGGATGGAGAGGATACAGCTTCATGAAGCCATTGTCTATCGGAATGATCGGATTGGACACCTCGCACGTCATTGCTTTTACCAAGCTGCTCAACGATTCATCACAGCCCTATCATGTTCCGGGAGGCAAGGTGACGATAGCTTATCCGGGCGGATCGCCGGATTTTGAGCTTAGCTCCTCACGGGTGGATGGATATACGGCTCAGTTAAGAGATGAGCTGGGTGTTCGGATCGCGGATTCGATGGAGGCTGTTGCGGAGGCTTGCGACGCCATCATGCTGGAATCGGTGGACGGCCGCGTACACCTGGAGCAATTCCGGACGGTCGCCCCTTACGGCAAGCCGGTTTTTATCGATAAGCCGCTGACGGTTCGGGCGGACGAAGCACAGGCTATCGCCGCTATTGCTGAAGAGCACGGAGTGACGGTCATGAGCTCGTCGGCGCTTCGATTCGCCGAAGGCTTGCAGGCTGCTCTTAGCCGCGGAGAGCATGGAGACGTCATCGGCGCCGATCTTTTCGGCCCTATGGCGCTGCAGCCGACACAGCCCGGATATTTTTGGTATGGAATTCATTCGGTCGAGATGTTGTATGCCATTCTGGGGACGGGCTGCGCCGAGGTTTCCGTCAAGAGCAATGAGGAGCATGATCTGATTACTGCCGTTTGGACGGACGGAAGGATGGGGACGGTGCGCGGGAACCGGAGCGGTAACCATGCCTTCGGCGGAACGATTCACCGCAGCAAAGGGTCGGATTTCATCGATATCTCTTCGACGGGGAAGCCGTATTACGCAAGCCTCCTGGAGCGGGTGATGGCCATGTTCCGGTCCGGGGCTCCTCAGGTTGCTATGAATGAAACGCTGGAGATCATCCGTTTCATCGAAGCGGCCAATGAAAGTCGGGCTATAGGAAAAGCGGTACGATTAGATTGATAAATGAATGGCTCAATTCTAGGAGGTTCCTGGGATTGGGCTGTATTTTTATGAGGATCCCGCCTTTTTCCTGATGGGTAAAGGAATTGCCAAGCGGACGTCGAAACAAAACTGGAATGGAACGTCACTTCGACTCCAGATTCAATTATCAATGAAAGCAGGGAACCGTCGCCATGATGACTAAGGAAAGCCTGATGCTCGACCTGGAGAAAATGGGGATTAAACGGCAAGGAACCTTACTGGTGCATTCATCTTATAAAAGCATCGGCCCCGTGGAGGGAGGACCGAATACCGTCCTGGATGCCCTTTCCGAATATATGGCGGAGGGCTTGCTGGTGCTGCCGACCCATACATGGTCTACGATCAATAGCGAAAATCCAAGATTTTATGTGAAGGATTCTCCTACCTGTGTCGGAATTCTTACGGAATGGTTCCGCCAAAGGCCGGGCGTTGTTCGCTCGCTGCATCCGACGCATTCGGTGGCTGCGCTTGGAAGGGATGCCGAGTCGTTCGTTGCCGGAGATGAACAGAGCGAAACGCCTTGCGGCTACCAAACCGCATGGCGCCGGCTGTTGGAGCGCCAGGCGACTATTCTGCTGCTCGGAGTTGATTTGCGACGCAATACATTTATCCATGGGGTAGAGGAATGGGCGAACGTCCCAGGCAGGTTAACGGAGCATTATGAAGAGCTTATTACGGTACTGCCTGACGGTACGGAAATCCCAGTTCCTTCGCGCCGCCACTCTGTAGGTGGCTTGTCGCAAAATTACTGGAAGGTCAACGACCTCTTTATTCAAAAGGGTGCGATGTATACCGGGCGGTTTGGCCTGGCGGAAACACGTGTGTGCGATACGGTGAAAATGACGCAGCTGCTCACGGATATGCTTGCGCGAACCCCGGAGCTTTTCTCCAATGCAGATCCATTGCCCCGAAGCAAAGAATAGGAGTTGAAAGCCTATGAACCGAAGCATGGACTCAGTATCTCCCGAGATACGAGCGTATTTAGAGCGCATTGGGTATCATGGCCCGTTGGAATGTTCGGCAAACGTACTGGCCGAACTACAGGAGCGGCATCTTCATAACGTGCCTTACGAGAATTTGGATATAATCAGGAAGAAGCCGCTATCGTTAGAAGTTAAGGACCTGCACGAGAAAATCGTCGTTCTGCGACGAGGCGGCTACTGCTTCGAATTGAATGCGCTGTTCGGATGGCTTTTGAAGGAGTTAGGCTTCCCTGTGACGAATTTGTTTGCGCGATTTTGGCGGGACGAGCCGAATCCGCCCCCCAAACGGCGGCATCATGTGCTGAAGGTGGAGGCGGAAGGGGCTTCTTACCTATGTGATGTCGGTGTCGGGGGGATTGTCCCGAGGCAGCCGCTTCTCATGAGTGAAGGCATGATGCAGCAACAGGGCGATGAAACGTACCGGCTTCAGCGGGAACCGGAATACGGGTGGATGCTTTGTGAGTTCAAGCACGGGGAATGGAGCGGGATCTATTCCTTCACGGAGGAGCCTCAGCTGCCCAAGGATTACTTGATGGCTTCTTTCTGGTGCGAGCATGCGCCGGACTCGATTTTTACGAAAGCACCCATGGTAGCAATTCGAACATCGGATGGACGCAATACGATTGCCGGGGAGGAGTTTCGCATCTTTACTTCTGCAGGTGTGAGAGCCTTCACCCCGCAATCGGAGGAAGAGTATCAAGAGGCGCTGCTAACTTATTTCGGCATCAGGCTGGAAGCTCCATAAATGGGTATGATCTCCCGGCTTTTGACAAAGGCTATAGAGGGATGAAATCCCAACCCATAACCGGAAAAGGAGTTGGTCCTCTATGGCAAGACGCAGACAAGGCAGGTCTTATGGTCAAGGCGGGCAATTCGGCTTTCAGGCAGCTCAGCAGGGTCCTGACTCAGGCTACCAGAATGCAGTAGAGCCTACGCATAATGCGAACTTTGCTTGGAACGGGCAACCGATCCCGACGTTTACCCCAAATGGAAACTATGGGGGAGCGGGAATGAGCGGAGGCATGGGCATCGCTCCGGGAATGGCTCAAGGCATGTCTCAAGGCATGGCACAGGGAATGGGACAGCCGGCCTACATACCGCAAGCAAGAAATAACAACAACGGTCAAAGCTTCGAAGGCGGCATGCCTGTTCCAGGCTCCACAGGGAATCCGAATGCGCCTTACGGTCAAAGAAATACGGGGATCAATAACGCGGATGACCGGAATGTGGGCTTCCAAGGCGGCTATACCGGCTATGGGCCGAACGGGCAGCCGCTTCAGTACGGCACCTTCATGCGGGATGGCACACAATACGGCGCCGGCCCCCACACGATTGATCCGAACAAGCTCATGGTTCAAGCGGTGCACTACGAGAACGGCGGGATTGCGGCTGTCCGCTTCCAGGACGGCTCCGTCGCTGACGTTGCTACTGCGATCGGGATGGCTGAAGCAGGCCTGATTGAGGATGTGAATACAGGCAGAAACCGGGAAGGGCAGAAGACGCTCCGTTCTTACCCGGACGGCGATCCGAGCAACAACCTGTCGAACCTGCCGAGGTTTTAGAATGAGCTGCGCTTCCTTTTCCAGGGAGCGCAGTTTTTTTTGGGTTTGGCCGGGTAGCAGATGTGAAAATGGATGGAAACCATTGACAGGGGGCCGCTGTCTGCTATAATTTGAGTAATCACTCAAATTAAGTAAACGCTCAAAAAAGGGGTATGCTCCAATGGAAGCCTGGTTTCAGCTTCAAACCTTGATTTGGCTTTTTCCTATCGTATTTATTTTTCATGACTTTGAAGAAATCATTATGGCGGAAAGGTGGTTCACGGCAAATACCGCCAACCTGCGCCGAAGACTGCCGAAGAGATGGGCCGATCGCGTTCTTGAACAATTCTCGATGAGCACGGCGCAGTTTACCGTTGCCGTACTCGTGGTGTTCCTCTTTGTCAGCAGCTCCACCTATATGGCGAATCAATATCTTCAAGGCGGCCCGCTGGGCAATTTGCGGTTTTTCGTTGTATGCACTCTAGTGCTGTTTCTGCACATCTTTACACATCTCGGGCAAGCAATCTATTTCCGTTCCATTACACCGGGAAGCATAACGTCGCTGATCCTGCTGCTGCCGTACAGCCTAGCCTTGTATCACACGCTGCTGGAGGAAGGAATCATTACATGGTCTACGATTCTTCTATGTCTCCCGTATGTATTGCTGGCCGTTCCGGTTGTGCTGCTGGCGCATAAGACCGGGAAGACTCTGATCAGGACGGAAGCGAGGACGGTCCTATGAAGAAAGCTTCCGCAAAAAAAGAGGCCATTCTTAAAGCGGCTCTGGAGTTGTTTGCAGAGCAAGGCTTCGCCGCTACGACTACCAAGGACATTTCCTTGCGGAGCGGAGTGGCGGAAGGGCTCATGTACTATTACTTTCGCGATAAGCGGGAGCTGTTAAGAGAGGTCATTCGCACGCATTCCTTCTTCGAAGCGGTCAAAGCCAAACAGAGTGCGCTGCTGCAGCTGGAAGGCGTTACAGCGCTGGAGGAATACGCAAGCCTGTATTTGTCTTTCCTCCAAGAGCACAGCTCCTTTCTGCTTCTTGTGTGGTCACCCGAGCTGCTGCGGGATGAGGAAATATCACAGGAGGTGGGAGATTTAATAGCGCAGATGGTACAGCAAGCGGCGGTGATTTTGTCCCGCGCAGCCGGAGCCGACTCGATTCGCTCCGAAGCGGTGCAGATTGGGGCATCAATGCTGCTGTCGTCGCTGCTGACCTATGCCGTTGTTCAAAGCAGAATGCCGACGGAGGAGAGCTCCTCTAATCAAGACTATATTCACGAAGTGATCAAGATCGTAGTCCGCGGTCTGTCCAAGTAACTATATCTGCCATACGGCCCATCCCGTTCATCTCGGGATGGGTTTATTGCCTATGAATCGATAACATTCGTAGTACACATTCACTATATTCGACAAAATATATATTTTTTGTGAAAGAAATGTTGAATCACCTTTTAAAATTGTATTTATATGTTATAATACGTGACATACATATTACACTTGCAGCGTTTTATATTAAAGGAGGAGCAGCTATGTTTGAATGGCTGGGTTTCAAAACGGGCTTCCCGTTATGGTGGTCCTTCCGATGGAATCGGCATCTGAAAGAGGACGTAGAAGAAATATTCGAAGGAATTGCGCATACCCGGAGGCAGATTTTGGTCAGCTGGGCGGAAGAATACTGGTCTCACCTGGATCGCCTTCAGCATGTCCTGCAAGCAAACGGACTCTCGCTCAACGAGATTCGATCGGACAGTGCCAAGGTGGAGCAGATCTTCACAGATACGGCCAAGCGGGGGGCCGACTTCTCGGAGCTGTTCGTGCTTGACGGGCAGTCGGAAGTCATTTATTCCACCTATGCCGCTCATAAAGGAACCTCCTATGAGGGTAGAAACTCCCTTCTCTCCAAGGGTTTGCAGGAAACGCAGTCCGGCCTGACAAAGTGCCTGTTCGGTCCTTACGCCGATCCGCTGACTTTACGAATCGGACCAAGCACCTCCTCTTTTCATGATGCGGTCACGCTGCTATTCATTCTTCCGATGATCCAGGACGGACGATGGCTGGGAGCCATTTGCGGTCGGGTGCCGAATGATGTTATCGGGGACTTGATTCAACGGGAATCAGGGCATGTATACCCCGATTCGGGCGATAATTACATATTCATGGCGAAACCGAGCTTCAATAAGCATATTGCACCGGGAACGGCGCTTTCCCGCAGCCGATTTGAGGATCTCACCTTCACGCACGGCGACAATCTGAAGGAAGGCGTTCGAACGGATTACGGGATCGTAAGAGTGAAGGATCATACGGAGCTGGAGCTGATTTTCACGGATCCTGCGACAGGGAAGCTGCATCCAGGCGTTCAAAATACGATCGACAACGGAAGCAATCTCTTCGTGGAATTTCCCGGCTACTCCGACTATCGCCACATCCCCGTCATCGGGAAGGGGATCACCTTCCAGCTTCCGCACTGCCCGGACGTATGGGGGATGATGTGCGAGGGGGATCTGGAGGAGGTATACCGCATCCGCGGCATTCATTCCAGGGTCAGCCGAATGCATTGGTGGCTGGTGAGCGGAATGGTTGTGCTGAACGCTGCCTTATTCGCCGCTTTGTCCCCGGTGCTTTCCGGCGTGCTGGGTGGGGTGCTCCTGGGCCTTATCAATCTTCTGTTCGGGGCCATCGGCGTGTCCGCCATCGGCCGGAAGGTGCTGAAGCCTACAGAATCCCGGATTCATCAGATCAACCGGTTTATCCGGATCAACGCGGAGGGGCAAGGCGACCTTACCCAGCGGCTGCAAATTTCCGATTTCGATAACGACGAAACAAAGGAGCTGGCCAAGTGGATCAATAATATGATCGATTCCTTGGAAGGCATTATGCTTCGTGTGAAGCAAGCAGCCGGTGAGGTTCAATCCAGCCAGCTGATGCTGACAGATTCCACGGTGTCAACCGGAGAGTCCACCCAGCGTCTTAGCGACAAGGTGGGAGGGATGATCCGCGGCATAAGGCATCAGCTGAAGGACCTCGATGTGGCTAAGGATGTATCGCTCCATATGAGCAGCACGCTGCGTGACCTGGAGCAGAAGGCAGCGGGACAGATCGCCGTAGCTCAGGATGAGGTGGAGAGAATCGGCGGAAAGATGCAGAGCATACAAGCGAAGGTGGACGAAACGAACGATACGATCCGCACCTTCCTGAAGACAACCGAGGAAATCGGCGAGCTGCTGCAGGTGATCGAGGAAATTTCGGCACAGACGAATTTGCTTTCCCTGAACGCTTCCATTGAGGCGGCCAGGGTAGGCGAACACGGCAAGGGCTTCGCCGTTGTAGCGGGTGAAATTCGCAAGCTGGCCGACCTGACCAAGCAGTCGACCGCTCGAATCAGCGATACGCTGCTGCATATCGGGCAGCAAGCCGAGGTGGCGTACCAATCGATGGAGGAAGGCTCGAGGGTGGTTACCGAGGGAACCCGAATGGTCGCGACAGCTGCCGAGATTTTAACTCAGGCAGGTACCGAGGATTCGCTGAAAACCCAGGTGGTGGAGGAGGTCGTCGGCCTTATGGAGAAGATCGCCGCCGTAAGCATCGAGAATCGCAAAATCTCCACCGAGGTAGAAAGCACAGTGCAGGATTTGCAGGATAACATGCGTTATGTGAGGGATACGGCCGGAGATGTATCGTCCATCACGAACTCGCTTCTGCTTGTCGTAAATCAATTCAAGCTTACCGAGCATCGCAAAAGATAACCCAAAAAGGAGCTTCACAAATCGATACGGTTTGTGAGCTCCTTTTTTCATGACGAAATTCGTCTTCTGTGATAAAGATCACAGTCCGCCTTGCTAAGATATGGCAAACTAATGTTGGCTAGAGGATAGGATCCTGCTTACGGAAGGTTCCGGCCAAATTCTCTGCGTCGCGGTCGCGATGGTTCTGCTCGTAATCCTCCAGCACATCGATCAAATATTCTTCTCCATGCTTTCGCGCTTGGAAGATGAATTTCTCGCGGTCGACGATCCCGCTAATGTCGTGCCCGCATTCCCGGAGGCATTGCTCGAAGTCCTGTGCGGTAGGCACCGCATGATCTTCGAGGAACAAGAGGCCCCGCAGCTGCTTTACTTCGCCGCCGCGGATCACCTTGAAATGAACCGTATGCTCTTTGGTCATCCTTATCACCTCACTTTAGGTATCGTTCAAGCGGCTGAGCATCATGTTTTTTTTTTACACATGTGGACAGCTTCCTATGGATAGAATAATGCGAATATGAGTAAAAATGCAATGGGAGGGAACATGATGGAGGTACAGCCCCTCTTATCGGTCGAACAGCTCGCGCTGAAAAAGCATAAGATCTACAAGCAAAGCAAGCTGCGCTACCTGTCCCGATCCATGCTGGCCAGCATGTTCATCGGCTTCGGTGTCATCGTAGCATTCAAGACGGGCAACTTTTTTTATCTGGAGCATTCACCATTGACGTATCCTATGGCTGCGCTTACGTTCGGAGCGGCCATTATCCTCATCGCCTATGGCGGAGGCGACCTATTTACCGGGAACACCTTCTATTATACCTTTGCCGCCCTGCGCCGCAAAATGCGCTGGACGGAGGTGGTGAAGCTGTGGGTTACCAGCTATGCAGGCAATATTCTAGGAGCTGCGGTTTTTGCTCTGCTGATCTATCTCACAGGACTGTTCGCCGATCCGAAGGTAAATGGATTTCTGCTCAGCGTGGTATCGGCGAAAATGCAAGCCCCTGCGTGGGAGCTGTTCTTCCGGGCGATATTATGTAACTGGCTCGTCTGTCTGGCCTTCTTTATCCCGATGTCGCTGCAAGGAGACGGTCCCAAGCTGTTCGCCATGATGCTATTTGTGTTCTGCTTTTTTATCTCCGGCTACGAGCACAGTATTGCCAATATGTGTACCTTCGCCATAGCCCTTGTTCTGCACCACCCGGGTACCATCTCTTGGGGCGGCGTAATACATAATCTGATCCCCGTTACTTTGGGGAACCTGATCGGCGGATCCCTGCTGATGGGTGTCATGTACCATTACGTTAATAAACCATTTATGGAAGAGGAGCATTAATATGAAAAAAACAAGAATTGTTGTCATCGGCGTCGGAGCGGTAGGCTCTACGACAGCTTATACGTTATTGCTGCGCAACCGCGCGGATGAAATTGTGCTGATTGACGCCAATCAGGACAAAGCGGTAGGCGATGCACTGGATATGAACCACGGCATTCCGTTTATCGGCAAGAGCCGCGTATGGGCCGGAACGTATGAGGATTGCCGGGAGGCGGACATCATCATCATCACGGCCGGCGCTGCGCAAAGACAAGGTGAATCCCGTATCGACCTGCTTAAGCGGAATGTATCGATCTTCGAGAGCATCATCGGTGAGGTACTGAAGGTGAATTCCGACGGTATTCTGCTGATTGCGAGCAATCCTGTCGATATCATGAGCTACTTCTCTTTGAAAAAGTCGCAGTGGCCCGTTCAGCGCGTCATCGGTTCGGGAACGCTGCTCGACAGCGCCAGGTTCCGGTACTTGATCGGAGAGCACTTGAACATTGACCCGCGCAGTGTGCATGCGCACATTGTCGGAGAGCACGGCGATTCGGAGCTTCCGCTGTGGAGTCTTGCGAATGTTGCCGGCACGGAGCTGGTTATCGATCAGGAGGACAAAGAGCAAATTTTCGCCAATACGCGCGATGCCGCCTATCAAATCATTAATGCCAAGGGCGCTACCTACTATGCGATCGCTCTCGCGCTGGATCGGATCTGTACGGCCATCCTTCGGGATGAAGGCGCGGTGTTGAACGTATCCACGCTGCTTGATAATTATCATGGCATTTCGGATGTGTACCTTGGTGTTCCATGCGTGGTGGACCGCCAAGGCGTACGCGAGGTGCTGAAGCTGAACATTTCGGAAGAGGAGAAGGAGCAGCTGCACCGTTCGGCGAACAAGCTGAAGGAGATTATCGCATCGATCTAAAGGAAGGAGCCGTGACGGGAAGCATAAACTGGTACCCATACACTGGACACTTAGAAAAAAGTGTTTAGTGTTTGGGTACCTTTTTGTTTGCAGGTTACTTGTTTTTCATCCAGTTCCAGTGGCATGACATCTTGTTCCATGGTACATTTCATACAGAGATCGCTCCTTATTGGTTATGGTAGGTGGTACTTCCATTTTACCAAAATTGAGCGATCTTTTCTTATTTACTTACCCAAAGGGGCTGGCCCAGTTCCTTGAAAATAGGACTCATCTGCGAGTCAGTGGGAAAATAGCTTCAGCGCGAGTTTTGGATTGCCGTCATTACCATAAAATCTAATCTATTGACGGCAACCAAGTGTTTGAGCTTAGGCTGAAGGTATTTTCCCACGACCAACGATAAGATGGTCATATTTTCACGGACTTATGGGACAGCCCCTTCGCTTTTGTCCCACATACACCGTGTCCACAAGGCATATATATGAGGAGAGTGGAAAGGGATAAGGATGGGGGAGAGCCATATGCAGACCAAGCAAACGTTCGTTAAAGGGACGATTCTTCTCACGCTCTCGGCCTTAATTACGAGAATACTGGGCTTTGTGAATAGCATCGTGCTCGCCCGATTCTTGGGTCCCGAAGGGATTGGGCTTCTGATGATGGCGCACCCGTTGGTACCGATGCTGGTGACGCTAACGAGTCTTGGCTTGCCGGTAGCCATTTCGAAGCTGATCGCAGAAGCGGAGGTCCGGAGAGACCGAGCCAAAATACGCAAAATCATGACGGTGTCTTTATCCATTACGGGAACCATGAGCATCGTGCTGACCTTGCTGGCTGTGCTCGGAGCGGATCATCTCGCGGGATGGCTTTTAACGGATTCCAGGGCGTATTATGCGATGCTGGCTACCCTGCCGATTGCACCGCTGGTCGCCGTTTCCGCGGTTCTTAAGGGATACTTCCGGGGCAAGCAAAACATGAAGCCTTTGGCCCTGTCGGATGTGATCGAGCAAATCATTCGTGTGACGCTGATTGCCGCATTGGTGCAAATGCTGCTTCCCTACGGGGTGGAGTATGCTGCGGCAGGGGCGATGATCAGCTCGGTCATCGGGGAAGGAGCCGGTTTGCTCTATTTGATCGTATCGATCCGATTGCATCAGCATCAAACGCGGAGTAGAACCGCTATTGCAACAGAACAAGCCGACAAAGAAGTGCGGGGTACGGCCAAGGAGCTCCTTCAGATCGGACTGCCGACAACAGGGGAAGGCTTCATTCATTCGATTTATCGCGCCATTCAGCCGATGCTGATTACCAAAAGTATGGCTATAGCCGGAATCAGTACGGTGGTTGCTACGAAGCAGTATGGGCTTTTGGTCGGATATGCGTTTCCGCTGCTCATGTTCCCCAGCTTCATCATGCATTCGCTGGCGACCGCACTTGTACCTGCGATCAGCGAAGCCAATGCGCTTCGTCAGCGTGCGCTCATTCATGACCGGATTGATCAGGCCATACGAATCGCAATAATGATCGGTGCGCCATGCTCCCTGATTTTGTATGTGTGGGCGGTACCGCTTACCACCATGGTATATCATGTGCCGGAAGCAGGGCCGCTGCTGCAGCTTCTGGCGCCGGTGTTTCTGCTGCAGTACATTGAGCCGCCGCTCCACGCCGTATTGCTCGGAATGGGTCAGGTGAAAGCGGTCATGCGCAATTTTATTTTGACCACCGTTTTAAAAGCAGCGGCGATTTTCTATCTTGGCTCTCAGCTCGGAATTGTCGGCGTCGTGTGGGGAATCAATATCGGGCTGATTTTGATCACCTTCCTGAATATGCTTTCGATTTCCCGATGCATCGGCTTTTCATTGGATTTGCGAAGCTTAGTCAAAACGGCGCTTTGTTTAGCCGCAATGCTGCTCGCAGGGCAGGTTACCCTATATGTTGCCCGTCATGCAGGGATTCCATTACCATGGTCGGTCGTTTCCGCCATTCTTGCTTCCTTGTGCACCTACATCTATTCCCTTATTGCCACGAATACGATCAAACGCCGCGACATGAGAAAAATTCCCGTTCTTCGTCGTATGTTTACCTAATTATTCAAGCTTGCGAAAGAGACTGCTTCGGCAGTCTTTTTGTGCTGTCCAGGGTCCGAATTAGTAACCAATAAAAATTTGATTTGCTGTCAAAAAAATTGTGTTATACTAGCGTTGTTGTTTACAAAACGTTTACGGGAATTACATGAAAAATTAATATTGGACGTGTGGTGAGTATATGGGGGATCTTCAGCTGCTGCTTAGAGAAACCGGGCTGAGAGCGGCCCGCCGTTTGCCTCTATTTTTATGGTCGGTTTGGATTGTATTGCTTGTAGAGCTGCTTAGCAGAGGGCAGTGGGGAGCTGCTTTCAGCTGGACCTTTCACAAAATACCGGAGCTTTCCTTGAATGCTTTGGTTGTACTGAGTTTGTTGCTCTTATTCACTTCCCTCCTTTCGAATGTTCGGATATCGTTTTGGCTGGTGGCAACGGTTTGTTTGGCCTTTGGCCTCATAAGCGGCGTGAAGCTGTCCATCCTCGGGGTACCGTTCGTTCCGTGGGATCTGCTGTTGACCAGCGAAACCAAAGACATGGCGCAGTATATCGGAGGGCTGCTCAATTTTACAACCATCTCCGGGCTGTTGTCATTCATTGGAATAAGCTTATTGCTCCTTTACAAGCTGCCGCCGGTGCGTCTCGTTTTTCGCTGGAAGCAGCGGCTCATTATGGGGGTAAGCTCGCTGATTCTGCTGTCTGCTATTTACAGCGACGACTTTCTATCGCTCAAGAAAATAGTGAACGTGCAGAATTTGGCATGGGATCAGACGGAAAATGTAAAAACCAACGGGTTTCTTCTTTCTACCATCATGAACTTAAAGTTTTTGATCCAAAAGGAGCCTGACGATTACAATGAAGAATCGATCCGGTCGATCGCCTCTTCGATTCCTCCTGTCGTTACAGAGCCAGGGGAAAAGAAACCGAATATTATTGTCGTTTTGAGCGAATCCTTATTCGATATCACGCAAATCAAGAGCTTGAAATTCAGTCAGGATCCGCTGCCCTTCTACCATTCCTTAATGGAGAAATACACCAGCGGCACAATGCTTTCTCCGCAATTTGGCGGAGGTACGGCGAATGTTGAGTTTGAAGTACTGACCGGTAATTCCATGCGGTTTCTACCGCAAGGCTCAGTGCCGTATAATCAGTATGTCGATAAAGGGATTGATTCGTTAGCCAGCATTTTGGCGCGGCAGGGCTACGAGACGACGGCCATCAACCCGTTCCATTCCTGGTTCTATAACAGCAAGCATGTGTACGAGAACATGGGCTTTGCCAAGTATATTTCACAGGAATTTTTCGAGCCGGACTATGAAGGTCCCTATATCGCCGACCGGGCTGTAGCGAAGTACATTACGGAAACGACGTCGTCGACCTCGGGACCGGATTTTATATTCGCGAACACGATGGAAAATCATTATCACTACTACCCCGGCAAATTCGAAAAGAACACGATTGAGGTTACCGGTGTCACGGAGTCGAAAGGGCTTTTCGAAACGTATGCACAAGGATTACTCGGTGTGGATGATATGCTGAAGCGCCTCGTGACGTATTACGAAAACTCGAATGAGCCGACGATTCTGCTGTTTTTCGGCGACCATCTGCCAAGTCTCGGAGACGATTACCTGGCTTACAAAGAAAGCGGCTATCTGAAGGAGAACGATCCTGATTTTGTCAACAAAATGCATCGCGTACCTGTACTGATTTGGGATAATTATTTGCCGCGGGACCGCAAGGAGCACATCAGCATGGACACCTCCTTAATCGGCTCGTATCTTCTAAAGCTGGCGGAGCGGCCGGGCAGCTATTATACCGATTTCTTATATCACATCAGTCAGCAAACCCCGATCCTGCCTTCGAAGCAGGAAAGCGCAAAGGACGAACGGATGAAGGTGTATGAGAAGCTTCAATACGATATATTGTTCGGCAAGCAATATGCTTATGGGGACATGAAGAACAATATTAAGAAAGAAAATTATGTCATCGGTCTTGGGAAAATGTATGTACGCGACGTCAAGCTGGAAGGCTCAGGCAATGATCAGATCCTAAAGGTGCACGGTGAAAACCTGCCGTATGGCAGCATCCTGCAGGTCAACGGCCAGCCGCTGGAAACCAAATGGCTCGGAACGGGCGAGATCACGGCTACTGTAAAAAAGGAGCTGCTGACGCAAGCGCCGATGCGGATTG
The DNA here is from genome assembly GCF_030846225.1 of Paenibacillus sp. GD4. Classification (NCBI taxonomy): domain Bacteria; kingdom Bacillati; phylum Bacillota; class Bacilli; order Caryophanales; family Paenibacillaceae; genus Paenibacillus; species Paenibacillus sp. GD4. Next base: position 808,318 of record NZ_JAVCYK010000001.1, on the reverse strand, counting down.
AAATCCTTGTGAAGGATTCGAAGGATGCCGTGGTCGGTAAATCAAACGATTATGTATATACCGGCACAAGTCTGACAACCGCACAGCCTGATACGTATTAATAACGATTCAAAAAGCCGCGATATTCCAAGGGAATACGCGGCTTTTTGTTCATTCGGCGGGAGGCTCCAAGCCCTCTCCGGCATAAGAATCCAGCGGTGAAATTTCCAGCTTGTCGTCGGACCAATTTCCTGTGTCCACCCCCGCTGCCTGCCGCCAGCGTTTGTGGACGTCCAGGACCTGTCGTCTTGCCGTCTCCGGGCTGTCTTCTCCCGTCTTGTTTTTTACCGGAGCAAACTCCTCCATCCGGTCCATGACAAGCACCGTCATTTCGTCTGCCAGAGGGAAGTAGTCGAAAATAAACTGCTCCAGCTTATACCCATTCGGTGATTCCGGCATCATAACGTGTCCGGCTTCATCGACCGTCTGCAGCTTTTTGTGCGCGGCATGATACGAAAGCGGATGACTCAGATGACGCTCAACAAAATCCATCTGGAACAGGTGAATGGATAAATTCCCAAGCCCGTATAAATACTTTCCGTCGGCATCGCGCTGCTGAGTCAAGAAGAAGGGAACTTCCGTATATTCCAGTACAGCCGGCCGCCCCTCCCGCTTGCAAAGAATGCCGACCTTTTCTTCGGGAGAGACCTTGTAAGCCGCCTTGGTGGCGATAGGATGGCTATAATGAGCCGCAACACCGACGAAACGCGGGTCGGCTATCTTAATGATGGCATTGTCTATGTTGTAATAAAACAGCCATTCAACGCCTCGTTTCTTGAGCTCCTGAAGGATCCCGGAACGTTCCAAAGCAAGGAAGGCTTCCCCGTTGCCGCTCGGGGACAGATTCAGCCGGTCCTTCTCGGCGAGCAGTACTTTCCCTTGTTCATCCAAAGCAGGAAGCTCACCCTGTATAAAAAAGAACAGGTCCTTCGGGGAGTAGCCGAAATACCGGTGATTTTCAAAAAAACGCACCGTCTCCTCATGGTTATCCGGGCTGGTCATGATACACCATGGAATCGGGCAGCCGGCCCGTGCTGCCAAATTCAGAAGACGTTCCGCCTGAAGCTGAAATAGGGACTTGCCGGAAGGCAGACCGATGCTGAAGGTGCCTTTCGGTCCCGGATGTCCCAGACGGCTTCCTTGCCCTCCTGCAGCCACGATGGCGGCAACCTTGCCCATCCGCAGCTTGCTCCAGCCAAGCTCCTCGAAGTACCGCTTCTCTTCAGGAGAATAAGTATCCCAAGGATAAGCTTCCATTGGGGAAAGCTCTCCCGGAACGGAAGCTTCCTTCCCCAGGGCTTCCTTTGTCAATCGCTGAAGCCGTGCCCAATCCATGCTTTCGATCTGGTCCAGCAGCATTTTGCGGGAGCCGTCAGACAACTCGTGATAAAACCGCAGGATGTGTTCTTGATCCCTCATAAGAAGCTCATGATAAAGTAAATCGTATCTTGAGTTCATGCGGCAAACCTCCGATAAAGTAAGATAAGGATTATTTTACAGTAATTTAATGAAATGTCATCACCTTCTGCAAGCATGAAAAAAACATTCTTTCTTGTCAATTGGTGTAAAACATATTACAATAGTCCTAGATCAAAAGTCTCCTAAAATTAAATGACACCAACCGATAACGGCAAACCATTCGAAAGGATGGGACGCAAAGCCACAGGCCTAAAGAACGCGTGTTCCACGGCAGCTGGGTTACCGAAGAAGGTAAGGTATTCTCATTTTGAAGCCGCTTCCTGCTTTCGGGGAGCGGTTTTTTCATCATGTCAAGCCAAGGTGGGAAACAATAATGTATCAACGTTACATCTTTACAGTCTTGCTCAGCAGCCTGCTGCTTCTAATTCCGATTCTGCATTTTGCTGATGTTTTTCCTTCAAATCATGTACAGCTGGTTTTTGAGCTTGCGGTTGGAGTGACTGGGGCGGCAGTTGTCATTCGGCTTAGCAAGCGAACAGCAATCATAGAAGAGCATACGCAGCGCTACCAATCGCTGTTCCTACATAATTCGGATGCTGTCTTTATGATGGATTTAAACGGCAGGTTTACGAGTGCCAATAAGGCATGCGAGGTGATTTCCGGTTACTCGTTACATGAATTTCTCAAGTTGACCTATCATCAACTCATTTTACCGGAAGATCTTGAACAGGGAATGACTTATTTCAACGCCAGTCTGCAAGGAGAAAAGTCAACCTACCAGCTGTCGATTCTCAGTAAAACAGGTGTCAGGGTGGAGCTCAGCGTTCGCAATGTGCCTATTTATGTTCATGGCAGGCTTGTAGGCGTTTACGGGATTGCACGAGATATATCCGAGACCGTGAACCTGCAGAAGGAGCGCGATGAGGTTCAGCTCTATTACCAATCACTTTACCGAAACAGTCCGGACGCCATCTTCGCTATCAACCTGAAAGGTCAATTTATCAGCTTCAATCCGGCGGCGGAAGTGATTACCGGTTACAGCAGCAGCGAGATGCTCGGACAATCCTTTCTAACCTTGCTTAAACGGCAGGATGGGTCTGTAATGGAAGAAGCCTTCCGCGAGCTGAGAACGGGCTCTCCTTGTTCCGAGGAAGTCAAGATTGTTCATAAGACGGGAAGAGACGTAACCGTTCAGGTTGTGGCTGTTCCGCTGCAAATCGATAACGTGCTTGCCGGCATGATCGGTATCGGCAAGGATGTTACCGCATATAAGCAGTCATTGGAACGCATCGAATATATGGCCTATTATGATTCCTTGACGGGGCTGCCTAACCGCAGCCGGTTCATTGAAGCTACGGATCAAATGATTATATCTGCGGAAAGCAAGTCTGAGAAAGTAGCGGTGTTTTTTATCGATTTGGACCGGTTTAAGGGGATTAATGACTCTCTCGGTCATCAAGCGGGCGATTTCTTCCTGCAGGAGACGGCCAAAAGACTAAGGGAATCCATTCCGGGATCCGGCATCATCTCACGGTTCGGCGGAGACGAATTTACAGTTGCCCTTCCGGTAACCGATTCGCAAGAGGCAAGTCAAATCGCCGAGCGCATTCGGGAGAACATATCGGAGCCGTATCGCTTTTTGCGGAAATCGTATTATTTGTCTCCAAGCATTGGCATCAGCTTATTCCCGGAGAACGGCGAGCAGACCGTTTCCTTGATCCAGCATGCCGACACGGCGATGTTCTATGTCAAGCAGCAAGGGAGAAATCACTACGAATTTTATAAATCCGAGTATCACACAAAGCTTAGCAAAAAATTACAGATTGAGCAGCTGATGCGCGAAGCATTGCAAAAAGAGGAGTTTGAGCTTCATTACCAGCCGATCGTTCATGCGGCAACCCAGGAGATCGAAGGAGTGGAATGCTTGCTTCGCTGGCACAGCCCCGAGCTGGGGCCTATGTCTCCTTCGGAATTCATTCCGATTGCCGAGGAGTCCGATTTGATAGCGGAGCTGGGTGAATGGGTGCTGCGCAAAGCTTGTCGTCAAGCCAAGCGGTGGCAGCTTATGGGACTGGAGCCGATGAGGATCTCCGTCAACCTATCGATCCGACAGTTTGAGCAGGCGGATTTAATCGATAAGGTGGCCGGAATTTTGAAGGAAACGGGACTGGAGCCGAGATGGCTGGAGCTTGAAATTACGGAATCGATGACTATGGATATCTCGAAGGCTATGACGGTTCTGCAGAAGCTGAAGCTGCTTGGCGTCGCTGTTTCCGTCGATGATTTCGGCACGGGGTATAGCTCGCTTAACTATATTAAGAAGCTTTCGATCGACCGGCTCAAGATTGATCAATCCTTCATTCGAGGCTTGCCTACGAGCGAGGAGGATGCCGCGATCGTTGCAACCATTCTGACGCTGGCGGACCGGCTGAGCTTAACGGTTGTTGCCGAGGGCGTCGAAACCGAACAGCATGCCCGTCTACTGCAGGAGCTGGGGTGCGGCTACATTCAAGGCTACCTCATCAGCCGTCCGGTGCCGGCGCACGAGCTGGAGAGAATGCTTGCCAAGCCCATTCATAAGATCGGTTAAGGGCTGCCTGCGGGCGGCTCTTTTTTCTATGGTAAAGAAGCCAGATTATTAGCAATGACGATGGCCAAGTTATCATAGTATACTCAGTCTCGTAGCAAATGATACACGCAAGCGGCAAGTCGAGAATGACCCACAAATCCAACAACAAACGGAGGAATTACACCTATATGAAAAAAAGCGCAGCTTTGATTTTGTCCCTGGCCATGGCCTTCTCGATGTATTCTTCCGCTGCATTCGCAGCGGCTTCAGGAACAAAATCGGCTACGACCACAGGTGTGAAGTCCATTGCGGATTTTACCGATTTGCAGCAGCTGGATGCGGCCGCGAAGGCCAAGTTCGAGGCAATGATCGCTGCGGGCGTGTATAACGGATTGACAGACGATACCTTCGGCTTGAAGGAAAAAATGAACCGCGCGCAATTCGCTAAGGTTGCGGCATTGATTTTCGGTTTGGACGTGGATATGAGCTTGAAGAGCTCCAGCTTTAAGGATGTTACGGCCCAGGACCCGGCGAACGGCTATGCACTTCCCTATATCGAAGCGATCGTAAAGGCAGGCATTACAGACGGCGTAGCGCCCGGCATGTATGACCCGGCGGGGGAAGTGACGAAGGAGCAGCTGGCGGCGTTCTTGATCCGCGGCCTTGGGCTGGAGTCGCAGGTAAAGGCACCGGCTGAGAAGGCAGACAAGACCATCAGTGACTGGGCTCGCGGTTATGTAGCTTTGGCAATTGAGAAAAAGCTGCTTTCTAACGGAGAAGACGGAATTTTCGGCGGTACAAGCTTTGCTCTTCGTGAACAGCTCGTGCTAGCTTCCTATGAAGCGAAGCAGCAGTTCAAGCCTGTATTTACAGGCAATTATGCCATTGCGTCCTTAAAGGCGACGGATGTCAATGTGTTGACTGTAGAGCTGAACGGGGCCGTTGAGGATCCGAAAGAGGTGAAGCTGGATATCACGAAGAACGGAGCCGCATTGACCGGCGGTTTCACCACAAAATGGAGCGAAGACAAGAGGACGGCGGTGCTGGCCTTCGATTCCAAGCTGGATGCCGCGGAATGGACGGTAACGCTTGGCGGACTCTCCAAATTGGACGAAGAGAAGAAGACAGCGAAGCTGAAGACGGATAAAGAAAAAATCAGCAAGCTGGAATTCGTGACGGCTGGAGACATGATGCCGAACAGCCCGGGCAAGAAGCTTCGCGTTGAATTTAAAGCGACCAACCAGTACGGAACCCAATTCTCTTCACCAGCAAGCGATTTTACCATCTACACCAGCAGCGGGACGGCAGCTCCGATCGGCGGTGAGCAAGCCTTCTACGTGACGCCGGGTGAGGGTTTGAACCGAGGGGCCACCGTATCGATTTCCATTCTTCACAGCGCTTCCGGCAGTCAGGCCAATAAAGTATTTACTGTCGGGGAGCAGCAGCTCATCTCGAAGCTGGAGCTCGGCGAGATGGTAAACGGCTCCGGCCAGAAGGTAACTACGCTTGATGCCAAAGGCTTTGCTTACCTTGACGTGAAGGCTTACGATCAATATGGCTTCCGGGTGGAAGACAGGAATGACTTGAACAGCGGAATTACGGTGACAACGACGGATATCGACCTGGAAAAGGGCAATCCCGGAGAGGTTGGCGGCTTCGTAGAGAATGCGGTTGGCGATTCCGGTGCGGATCTCAAAATTCGCTCGGTCGGCGACAAGTCCAAGGATGTGAAAATTTCTTTGGTCGCTCACGGTTCGGGGCAATCGGTTGAAAAGAGCATTGCGATAGTTGCTGCGGGTGTGCCGGCAAGCGTACAATTCGGCGCGTATAACCAAACGCTGGCGAAAGGCGATGTCGTAACGGGCGATGATGCCGTCGATGCAAAAATGTATGTACCTATCATCGTAAAGGATGCACAGGGGAATGTCCTTACAGCACAGCAAATTTATGATAACCGCGATAAATTTATGGTGATGGCCAGCGGCGGTGTGACCTTAGCGGATCAGCCGATCTCGGGCAGCGGCAAGTATAAAGGGATGATTGCTTTGAAGAACGCTACTGCAGTCTCCCCGGTTACATTAACGGTGCAATTGAAGGATTACCCGCAGGGCATGGTGCAAGCGAACCTTGCAGTGAAGGAAGAACGGAAAGCTAACGCGATTCGGTTTGCTCAGACTCCCAAAAATTATATGACGGCAGGGGCCGAGAATGAACTGAAGGTAAAGCTGTACGATCAATATGGCGAAGAGCTGAAATACGATACGAATAAGCAGTATTTGGTACGGTTCGCTTTAACGGCAAATACCGGTGATGCCGCTACATTGGCAGCCACAAGCCTATCCAGCAAGCAGCGTGTTGAACCGAATCCGGCGTCGGGCAGAAAGTATGTGCTGCAGCCTACAACTTTAGGATCCACAGTAATCCATGACTTTATGCTGGCGCAAAATAGCTCCGACCTCTCGGTGGATTCCGTATTCGACAAAGCGTTTGTCTTCACTGCTGGTCCAAATGCTAAGTCGGCAAGCTACACAATGAAAGCGACTCTGTATAAAGAAAGCACCGCAGGCGTGACCGTAAATGGGAAAACTTATGCCGAAGTAAACAGTCTCTCAACAACGATGGAAGTGATTGATGCGGCGGATACAAGCCAGAAGCTGGCCTATGAGGTATACATGGATTCCCCGAATCAAACGCTGCTTGCTGCCCATGATTATTTTGCAGCAGGTTTGGGGGCGACAGGCGCTGTGAATGTATTCGATCATTACAAAGGCTTTGCGAAGCAAGTGAAGGTTCGTGCGAAGAAATCGAGCGGGGAAGAAGTTCAGGTACCTTCGAATATCGTATCGGTGTCGTCTACAGATACTCAAGTGGCGGATACAGCCGGTCTTTCCGCCGATGCCGACGGTTTGCGTTATGTAGCTGGCGGCAAGGCAGGAGCAGCCAAGCTGACCGTAGTATACCGTGTAGGCGGCGGCAATATGCAAACGGCGACGCTTGATGTGACGGCAAAGAATGAGGGTCCGGCAGTAAGCGGCATGACTTTGCAAAGCACGGCGAAAACAGTAAGTGCCTCCGACTTGACGAACGGCGGCAGCGGCTTGTATATGTGGGATGCGAAGCTGGCGGAAAAAATCGTGGTGAAGGATCAATTCGGCGACGAATTTACTGCGGTTAATGCTCCAGGCTCCTTGGATGAGGAAGGTCACCTGAACGAACAGGGCTTGGTCAAGGCTCCGGCTCAAGCGGGCTACAACACCAATGAGCTTCTGAAGCTGAGCTTCTTCGTATCCGATATTACGGGAGCGAATCCGGCAGCCATCACGGTGGACGCGAAGACGGGTCTTGTGAAATATACCGGCGCGGCGGGAGATGTCACGAGCTTCAAGCTGAATGTTCTGGCACCGAGCGGTGTGAAAGCTTCCTTTGATGTAACGGTCAAGTAAGCTGAGCTTGGAAGGGGCTATCCCATGTGGGACAGCCCCTTTTTTAATAATATAAGAAAATGCCCTTCACCGCGGGCAGCGGGCAAAGGGCAAACGGATGTTAAGCGTTGACCCCGTTCTGCCGGGCCAGCACTACCGTGCTCAGCCAGGCTACCTCCGTTACGGTCAAATCCTTGCGGTAGGCGCGCTCCGCCCAACGGTAATCGGTAAGCAAGCCTTTTTTATACAACCCGTCAAGCGCATCTCCAAGCTGCTTCCACTGCCAATCATGCTCAAGTCTCATCGGAATCCAACCCCCTTCTTCAGCAGCCTGCACGTCAAGCTCATAAAGACGATACCTTTCGATGATGCTGATTAGCTTCGCAGCGTATTGCGGGTCGGTTGCATATCCCGCGGCTTGGAGAGCCCGGGCCGCACCTTGATAGTCCAATTCCCGGCTCCGCTCGAAGAAGCCCGCCCGGGCATAGATTTGATTTTGCTGAAGAAACAAGCTGTGATCCTTTACGCTGTCCGTCCAGCTGTTGTACACGCGAAAGCCGTCCACGATCTCTACCCAGCGTCCGTTCAAATACTCGGATGTGCTGTGCCTCAGCGCCTCTTCATCAATCCCCGTTGCTTTGATGCCGAACAAGTTATTTCCTTTAGCGTATTTTCCGTATCCGGTCTCTAGGGCGGCTTGCGCAATCGTGATGGACGCCAGCACTCCGGTTTCCACTTGGTCTCTGATGACGTCGGGTGTCAAGGCATCGATAAATTCCTGCGGTGTCAAGCAAGTCACCTCCTCGCAAAGCTATGGCTTTACCATAGTATGCTGGCAGCTGCCCAGAGGTGTTAGTGAGTGTATCGTGTCCGATGAGCATAGATCCAGTTTTTTTTCATATCCCTCACAAGACCTTCATGACCTCGCAGTACACGATCGACATAAAGATCGAAGGTTGCGAACTCCTGCGGAGCCGGCTCCGTCCAGCGGATTCCCTTTGCCGTTTCGTATTGCAGCAGCAATCCGTGTTTTCCTGCAAGGTGGTGCGTAATATGCATCAGGAGGAAGTCCTCCCAAGTTGTGGCATCCATCTCCCGTGTGAAACGCCATTCTGCGGGCTGTTCTTCAGCCGAAATGCCGTGAATGGACATAAGGTATTCCGGCTGAAGGAGATAACCTTCCGCGGTACGTCGAACGGTCAAATCCCAGGCCTCGCTAAAGAGCTGAAGCTCGTCCGCCAGCTCGTAATCCCCTTTAGGCAAAATGATAGTAATCATACATGATTCCTCCCCAACAGATCAAAGTAGATGTGACTTATCATACCACAGCCGGAAGAAAAGCTATATCCTTCCAGCAAGCGAATGAGGTATGATAAATGACAAAAGCAACCCAACGGAAAGGTGGGATTCAGGTGCCGGACTGGTCGTATCAAACCTTATTTCGGCCGCTGCTGTTTCGTTTGCCCGCAAGGGTGGCGCGCGGTTTCACATTAGGAGCTATGGGGGCGCTGAGCCGCTTGCCGGGGGGAACCTTCGTCATTCGAACGCTCGGCCACATGGAGCTGTCTCCTCTGCTGGAGAGCCGCCGCCTCGGATTGCCGCTGCGTTACCCGATCGGACTCAGCGGCGGAGTGGATCCGCAAGGGATTGCCCAGAAGGCGCTGTCGCCGTTTGGCTTCGGATATTTTGAGGTGGGTCCGATCACTGTAGATGGCTTGGAAAGAAAGGGGACCGTACGGCTGGAGAGGGAGTCGGAGGCTATCCTTTATCAGGACCGATATGGGAATGACGGCCTCGAGCGGATCAGCGAGCGCCTTCGGCAAAAGCAAGGCCACACGGTTCCCCTGATGCTTCGCTTGCGCCACGGCCCGGATCGTACACCGGCTGAGGCTCTCGGCGAATATGTTAGGATGATGGAGATAACAGCGCCTTTTGCCTCCGGTTTTTTCCTGGACTCCATAGATGAGCGTTGGACGATAGCCGAAACGGGGGCAATGCTCGAAGAAGTGGCCGACAGAGCCTTACTCCATAGGAAGCCTATGCTTCTCTATGTTCCGCTTGGCATGCCATTGGAGAAGCTGGAGCCGATAGTTTCCGGTGGAAAGCATGGCTGCTGGACAGGATATGTCATTGGGGACACCTTGTACGGACCGGAGGGAGACGTCGCAGGCAAGGACGGAAAGGTTCCTGGACTGATAAAGGTGGAAGCTCTTAGGCAATGGGTCGGCAGCGAGCCGATCATCATTACGGGCGCCGGCATTCACGAGCCTCAGGATGCATTGGAGGCGTTATCCCACGGGGCGGATTACGTTCAGCTGCATAGCGGCTTGATCTATTCAGGTCCCGGTTTGCCTAAACGGATCAATGAAGCTATTTTGTATCAACGCGTGATGGAGTCCGAGGAAGAGGCTGCCGCCAAGCCGCTATCCTTCTGGCATAGCTGGGGCTGGATGTGCTTGCTGGGGATAGGAATGGTGATCGGCGGGATCCTGGCCTGGTGGATTGCGGCAACGAGTATATTGCTCCCTTACGATGAAGCCTTCTTAGGCATGACGAGGCAGGAGATCGGGCAGGTGAGCGAGAGGCTGCTGCACTTTATGTCGCATGACCGGATTACACTTGCCGGAACGATGATTTCCATCGGTATTTTATATTTTTTTCTTGGCAGGTTCGGTTTGCGCGAGCAGCAGCATTGGGCCAAGACGGCACTGATGGCCTCCGGGACGGTAGGCTTCTCCAGCTTTTTCTTATTTCTTGGCTACGGTTATTTGGACCCGCTTCATGCGCTTGCCGCTGCCGTACTGCTCCCGATGTTTATCCTGGCGATGCGAGGGCCCGCGGAGCGTCCGCCCCGCGAGAAGCCGAATCTGCATAACGATGCGTTATGGCGCCGCGCCCAGTGGGGACAGCTGATGCTGGTGGCGCTAGGCTTCGCATTGTCGATAGGGGGGATGACCATCTCCTTGATCGGGATCACGAACGTTTTCGTGCCGGAAGACCTGATGTATTTACAATTGACGCCGGGCATGCTGGATGCCGTCAATCCGCGCTTAATTCCATTGATCGCTCACGACCGGGCAGGCTTTGGCGGAGCGCTTCTGTCCGACGGGATTGCTCTGGCGGCGGCAGCGCTGTGGGGGATAAGCCAAGGCCGGCGCTGGCTGTGGTGGATGCTTTTGCTTGGCGGTATACCGGGCTTTGCGGCGGGCTTCGGCGTCCATGGGGCGATCGGCTATATGGATGTTTGGCACTTGCTGCCGCCGGCGATCGCGGTTTTGCTTTATGCAGCAGGGCTGATACTGCTGTATCCGTATATGGCAAAGAAAGGATGACGGCGGCGTATTAGCTTCCTTTGGAGGCAAGAAGCCGAACCGCGGAAGGCAGCTCCTTCATGGACCTGACGATCACATCAGCAAGATGGCGGCCGTCTGTAGCGACGAGGGAGCCCGGCGGACAATACCAAATCGTTCGGATTCCGGCAGCCCGGGCACCTGCGATATCCTTCTGAAGATCGTTGCCTATCATGATGCATTCGGCAGGGCTGAGGCCTATTTTGGCGAGTAGTGATGAGAAGAACAGAGGCTCAGGCTTGGCCGCACCCAGCTCGCTGGATGTATAAGCGTAACGGAATAGATGTCGTACATGGACGCGCTCCAAAGCTTGACACATGAGCTCGGCGTTGGAATCTCTGGCGTTGGAGGCAATACAGAGAGTGTAGTCCTTATGGAGCTGGAGCAGCGCAGGGTGGATGTAGGGTACAAGACGGACCTCCTCCCACGTTACCATAGGTTCATGCTTGGCGGGATCGTCGGCCATTACGGTGTCCCCCCAATCGAATAGAAGTGCTTTGATGGTGTGGGGCATAGGACTGCCTCCTTATGGGTTGCATTAATATACGTAATTATGAATTAATATACATAGTGTAGGTTGAGAAAGCAAGACTCATATTGAGCAGGGTAAGGCCGATTTGCTTTGTGCCATGCCGGATGGTAGGGTGAAAGAAGAGTGTACATAAGAAAGATAGACTATGAAGGAGAGTTTCTATGTTGCTTGATATCAAATCAAGAATGCAGGAAGAAAGCGTCCTGGAGCTAATGGAGTATGCCGTACTGGCCGACTCGGGAGAGCTGGAGCAGGTAACTGCGGAGTATCGGGAGGATGATAGCTTGGGCCTCTTCGGCTACGTGGAAGAAGAGGAAATCATCGGTGTCATCGGCTTCCGTAAAACGGGGGACGAGCTGCAAATCAAGCATATGGCGGTGCAGCCCGAGTACCGCGGCATGGGGTACGGCAGGGGACTGCTGCTGGAGCTTATGCTGCTGACAAAGCCGGAGAAAGTGGTTTGCGAAACTTATGCGGATGCGGTTGATTTTTACCGGAACCTGGGCTTTGAAGTAATAGCCATAGATGAAGGTCCGGGCGGGGAGCGGTTTGTATGCACCTATGAGGTGCATGCGGAAGAGGAGGAGTGAGCAGGCAAGGCGATAAGCGGTGAGCAGTGATAAGCGGCAGCAGAAGACCAAGAAGCCGCAGCAGCCTCGAAAGGCCGCTGCGGCTTCTTGCGTGTTACCCGTGTGCGCGGCCGCGGATCCACACGCGCTGAAGCTCCAGCTCGCGGCTGAGCAGCAACGCGTCCGCCTGCTTGCCGGCGGCGAGCTCGCCCGTTACGCCGCTTAGGCCGAGCACGCGCGCGGGATTGCCGCTCGCCATGCGGCTCGCCGCCGGCACGGACACGCCCGCCTCGCGCACCGCGAAGCGAAACGCGGCGTCCATCGTCAGCGTGCTGCCGGCGAGACTGTCGCCCTGCTTCAGGCGGGCGACTCCGCTGCGGACGACCACGTCGAGGCCGCCGAGCGAATAATCGCCGTCCCCGAGTCCGGCGGCGGAGATGGCATCGGTGATCAGCACAAGGCCGCGATCACCCTTAGCTTGAGCCAGCAGCCGCACGCCCGCGGCGTGCACGTGATGCCCGTCGGCGATAACCTCCGCCGTGATGCGCTCGTCGGTGAGCACCGCACCGACGGTACCGGGCTCGCGATGATGCAGTCCCCGCATCGCGTTGAACGTATGGACAGCGTGGCTCAGCCCGCTGTCCGCCGCCGCTTGCACCTGCGCATACAGCGCGTCGGTGTGGCCGCAAGCGGCGACAATGCCGTGCTGCACGAGCGCACGGATATAATCCAGCGCCCCGTCCGTCTCGGGCGCCAGCGTCTGCATCCGCACCAGGCCGGGGTAGCGGGAGGTCCAATCGTCCAGCCAGGCGGTCTGCGGCGGGACGATGAAGGCCGGGTTCTGAGCGCCGGGCCATTTCACGCTGATGAACGGGCCTTCCAAATGCACGCCGGCAAGCTGTGCATAAGGCATGTCACCGCTGCGGTAGTCGGCTACGCGCTCAAGGACGCCGTCGATGGCTTCCTTCGAAGCCGTGACCGTCGTGGCGAGCATGGTTGTCGTACCGTGGGAAGCATGGAAGCGGGTGATGGCATCCAAACCCTCACGGCCGGCATCCATAAAGTCGTGGCCGTAGCCGCCATGGACATGAATGTCGATGAAGCCGGGGAGCACCCAGCCGCCGCCGGCATCCACCGTCTCCCCGGCACCTTCAGGCAGCGGATCGGAAGAGCTTCCGATCTCCCGGATCAGCCCGTTCTCCAGCAGCAGCCAGCCGCCGGAAATCACGCCTTCCGGTGTGACGATATCACCATTATGAATGAGTGTGCGTACCTGCGACATCGCGCATCAGCCTCCCCGCTTCGGAATCGAGCAGCACTACGAGATTCGCATGCGTTTGCAGCAGGGAAGCCGGGCAATCCGTAGTGATCGGACCGCACAGGGAGCGGTGCACAATCTCCGCTTTATCGGCTCCTTTGGCGATAAGCAGAATCGTCTTCGCCTGAAGAATACCGCCGACGCCCATCGTCAGCGCGTGCGTCGGAACCTCCGCTTCGTTTGAGAAAAAGCGCGCATTGGCCTTCCGCGTATTCTCGGCCAGCTCGACAACATGAGTCTTGCCGACCAGCTCGCTGCCGGGCTCGTTAAAGCCTATATGCCCGTTATGGCCGACACCTAACAGCTGCAAATCAATGCGTCCGGCGTCCTCCAGCAGGGCATCGTATCGGTCGCATTCCTGCTCCGGATCCGGAGCGGAGCCGGAAGGAATATGGATGCGGTCCGGAGAAACATCGATATGACGAAACAAATGATGCTCCATATAGTATCGGTAGCTTTGCGGATGTTCCGCCGCGAGACCGACATATTCGTCAAGATTAAAGGTCGTCACGCCGCGAAAGCTGAGCTGACCCTGGGCGTAACGACGCACCAGCTCCTCATAAATCCCTACCGGGGTTCCGCCTGTCGCCAGACCGAGAACGGCGCGCGGGTGGCTGCGAACGAGATCGGCTACAATCGAAGCGCCGGTATCGTTCAGCTCCTCTGCAGTGCGGCAAATGTGAATTTGCATAGACTCCTGCCTCCTTGATGATAGTTTTCTTAAAAACAAACTGTATTTATGATTGAAAAAATCATAATTATGATTTAAAATTTCATTATCTTGATTATATGATCGCAAAAATTGGATGTCAATGTACATTTCCAACGGTTCGATGAAAAGGGGCTGAAACAAGATGAGCGATACTCCCGTATCCAAGGGCGATCAGCGCCGTCAACAAATTATGACGTATTTGAAGCTTCATGGAAGAATAACCATACAAGATATGATTCAACAATTCGGCTGCTCCGAAGCAACGGCAAGGCGCGATTTGGATTTGCTGGAGAAGAAGAGCGGACTTGTAAGAACCATCGGAGGTGCGCTTCTCGAGAGCTTCCCGGTCGTGAAGGAGACCTCCTTCAGGGAACGCTCCGGTCGTCTGTGGGCGGAGAAGGAAGCGATTGCCGCCAAGGCCATGGAGCTGATCGAGGAAGGCGACATCATTGCGCTTTCCGGAGGTACGACGAACTACTTAATCGCACGAAACCTGAAGGAACGGAAGGCGCTCACGGTAGTGACCAATGCCGTCAATATCGCTATGGAGCTTGCCGAAAGCGAGCATATTCAGGTAGTCGTTACGGGCGGGGTCATGCGCAATAAAAGCTTTGAGCTGTGCGGGCCCTTAACGGAGAAGCTGATTGAACACCTGAACATCGGCAAGCTGTTCCTCGGGGTCGACGGATTGTCCGAGCAGGGCATCAGCACGTTCTCCGAGCTTGAGGCCGCTACCGCCCGAACACTAATCCGTAAAAGCCGGCAGACGATCATCGTTTTCGACCATACGAAGGTCGGCAAGCCGTCCTTGTTTCATATTTGTCCGTTGAGCGACCTCGACGGATGTGTTACCGACCGGCCGCTGCAGGCGGATTATGAAGAGCATTTAACGAAATACGGCGTACAGATTCATGTAGCACAAGGACAGTTACAAACATCCAACGATTGAAAGGAGCTTGGAACGAATGAATTATGTCATCGGCTTTGATATTGGCGGAACGAATATAGTAGGCGGAATTTTGAACGAAAAGCTGGAGCTGCTGCAGCAAAAAAAGATATCGACGGAAGCGGACAAAGGTCTTGAGCATGTGATGAACTCGTTAACCCGGGTGGTGGATCATTTACTGCAGTCCGTCGGTGCGGGCAGGAAGGAGCTGCTTGCCGTCGGAATCGGCACGCCGGGCTTGGTCGACCCGGTAAAGGGCGTCGTAATCTTTGCAGGAAACCTCGGTTGGCATAACGTCCCGCTGGCGGAAAAGCTTCAGGCGCTGCTTCAAGTCCCGGTCACCATTGATAACGACGTTAGAATGTACGGCTATGGAGAGAAGCTGAAGGGAGCCGGACAAGGAGCGGAATGTATGCTGGCGGCTACCCTCGGTACGGGAATTGCGGCGACGGTCATCGATAAGGACGCTATCTTTTACGGCAGCGGCTTCATGGCGGGTGAGATGGGCCACATTCCGATGCCGGGCGAATCGACAACCTGTGTTTGCGGGTTAACCGGCTGTCTCGAAACGGTGGCTTCGGCTACCGGAATCGAGCGGCAAGTTAAGGAGGCGTTGGATGCGGGTGAGACGAGTCTCTTAAGCGAGCTTCGGCAGGAGCACGGACGTATCACGGCCGCCATGGTATCCCAAGCCTACGATCAAGGAGACGCGCTGGCCGTTCGTGTTCTTACTCATACCGCACATGTGCTGGCCCGAGGCCTTTCCTGCGTGATCCCTATGATCAGTCCCGATGTGATTGTACTGGGAGGAGGCGTTTCCTTAGCCGGTGACCGATTGTTTGCGCCGATGAGAGAGGAGCTTTCCAGACTGGTGTATCGCGGCTACTTGGAGCGTTTGACGATTGTGCCCGGGCAGCTGATTGATACGGGCGGGGTCATCGGCAGCGCGGCCTTGGCTTACCATAAACGAAGCGTTTAGCCATCCGGTTCTCTCGGATGAGCCATACTTGGGAGTACGTTCAATGAAGCGTATTCCTTAGGTAGGGCTCCGTCTGCAGAGAACCGGATTTTTTTTTATAAAATCCCGCTAGAATTGACATTGGAGAAGCAGGAAAATCCTTCTTCCTTGAAGAAAGGATTACACGTCTGAAACCATGGGATCGGAGTTGCTATGGAAGCCGATGAAACGGGATATCGGGTTGGAGTTGAACACAGAGCTATACCAGAATGCTTTTGACCATGCGGCAATCGGTATGGCGCTTGTTGCATTGGATGGCCGATGGATTAAAGTAAATCGTGCATGGTGCGATATGGTAGGGTATAGCGAGCAAGAGCTCCTTTCCATACAGGACGTAAGCATTACGCATGAGGAGGACCAAAAGCTCGGAGAAGATTTTGTCGGAAGGACGCGCAGAGGAGAGCTGTCCCAGTTCCGGTTGGATAAACGGTATATCCATAAATCCGGGGGCATCCTCTGGGTGCAGCTGAACGCTTCGGCGGTGCAAAATCAAACCGGTGAGGTGCAGTGCATTTTCGCCCAGCTGCAGGACATTACAAGTCTCAAACGAATGGAGCAGCAATACCGCTCTCTCATCGCTTATAATCCCGCGGGCATCTGCTCCCTTGACCGGGCGGGAATCATCACCGGGGTGAATCCTTCGATGGAAGCGGTCACCGGCTTTTCTGAGAAGGAGCTGGTGGGGAGGTCCTTCCGGAGCCTGCTCATGAATCCCGATTCCTGCCCGAATTTGCCTACAGCAGATAAGGAAGAAGAACTGCATCCCAGTAATATGGAAATGGCGGTTCGGGATAAGCTCGGCCGTCGCGTAGAGCTGGGAATAAAAAAAGTGCCTATTCAGATTGACGGCCGGTCGGAAGGCTTATATCTCATTGCCCGGGATATTACCCCGGACAAGGCAGCCGAAAAAGCGCTGCTCCACATCCAGCAGGACTTTCAAGAGGTCGTCCGCCAGCAGCAGGGAATGACCTTTAAGTTTACCAAGAAGGACGGCAAGTTCATTCATACCTTATGCGACGGGGAGCTGATGCATCGGCTGGGGCTGCGCTCAGAGGACGTTGTAGGCAAGGACCTGAGCAGAATTCTCCCTGCCGAGCAGGTCGACATTAAGGAGCAGTATTACCGCCGTGCCTGGGAAGGCGAAGAAAAGGTGCAATATGAAGGGACGCTGAACGGCATCACTTATATTGCCTCCTTGCGGCCGATTATGAGGGACGGACGCGTCGTTGAGGTCATCGCCTCCTGTGTGGATATTACGGATCGTAAACGCGCGGAAGAGCTTCTCCGCAAATCGGATCGATTGGCCGTCGCCGGACAGCTGGCGGCGGGACTTGCACACGAAATCCGCAATCCCCTCACCTCCTTGAAGGGCTTTCTGAAGCTGATTCAATCGAAGGAAAGAAACCAATCGCAATTTTTCGAGCTGATGAGGGGCGAGCTGGACCGGATACATTTTATCGTAAGTGAGTTTCTCGTCATTGCGAAGCCGGAGGCCATCAAGCTGGAGTGCAAGAAGCTATCGGACATTCTGGACGATGCGGTTGCAGCGATAAAGCCGGAGGCCCTTGTCAACCAGGTGGACATTCAATGGACCGCCCATCCGGCACTGCCTATAATGGAGTGCTCGGAGATCCAGATCAAGCAAATGCTGCTCCATTTATTTCAAAATGCCATCGAAGCGATGCCGGGCGGAGGCGTCCTCAGAATTGAAGCCGGATATCAGTCCGGCCATGCGGTCATCTGTATTCGGGATAACGGGAAAGGGATGTCGGAGGAACGATTAAAAACGCTGGGTGAGCCGTTCTATACAACCAAAGAGAAGGGTACCGGTCTTGGACTTATGGTATGCTTCAAAATTATAGAAGCCCATAAAGGGAGCATTAGCTTCCGCAGCAAGCCGAATGCAGGCACTGAAGTGGAGGTGATGCTTCCTTGCACAGAACAGAGGGATGTTTAATGGAAACTAGAGTATATATAAGAGACGCGCTGGAGCAGGGGAAACGAAATATTATCGGCCGCTGGCTTGATGCGGTTGATGCTGAGTTTCCGGGGGTGTACGATAGAAAGCAGCTTGAAAAAAACGGGGGCCCCTACTTTGAGCTGCTGGCGGACGCACACATTCCTTTAAAGGAGCACCCTGATGTCTCGTTCCTAAGAAGCTTGTGCGAATATCATTCGGGTATTGGGACACCTCTGGTGCACATGCTGCACAGCTCCCATATTTGGCGCAAATGTGCCATGGACGAGATTCTCTGTCACGATGCCGTTACGATGGAGCGGAGCGGACGAATTCTTATGGAGCTCAATAATCGGATCGATGAAATCCAGCGGCACATCTGCGATATTTATTGGGACTTTGCCCAGCAGGGATTAGCCGACCGCGATCAGCAAATCCAGGAGCTGCACCACGACCGTCTGAATCTGGTGGGCAAAATGGCGGCAAGCCTGGCTCATGAGCTGCGAAATCCGCTTACTTCCATCGGCGGCTTCCTGAAGCTGATACGCGCCAAGCTGCCAAGCGAGACGGACAAGCAGGTAAACAAATATTTAGATGTCATCGAGCATGAATTTGCCAGCTTTCAGATGCTGATTACGGGCTTCCTAAGCTTCTCCCAGAAGCGCGCTTCCGAGGAGCCGTTCATTACCGTGTCTGCCGCGGAGCTGCTTCGCCCTGTGCAGGCGCTGATCGAACCGCGGCTCATCAATGAGAATATTGAGCTTAAGGTGCTGGAGCAGGACCGTATTCTTCTGAATGTGCAGAAAATGGCGCTGCAGCAAGTCATTTCGAATATATTGAACAACAGCATTGATGCTCTGCTCGAGTCCGTCAAGCCCACTAGGGGAATTGTCATTCGCTTTTGGGAAGATGAGATCACATCCTATATCGGGATTAGCAACAATGGACCGCGAATTCCGGATCACATCCGGGACCGGCTGTTCGCCCCTTTTGTAACCGGCAAGGAAACGGGGACCGGTCTCGGTCTCACCATATGCCAGAAAATTATGGCTCAGAACAACGGAGAAATTTCGTATGCCTCTACAGAGGAGGAGACGTCCTTTGTGCTTGCGCTTCGCAAACAATAAACGCAAGGTGCGGCCTCAGGTTGACTTTCCGCTGGTACAATTTGTATAATCATACCGATTCTGCCACAGGGAGTGAGAAGCGTTGAACATTTTGTTTCATGGACATTCCTGTTTTCAGATCAGTGATGGCGAGCATTCGTTACTGATTGATCCGTTCATTTCGGGCAATTCTCTGGCCGTCACGAAGCCGGAGGAGATCAAGACGGAGTACATCCTGCTGACGCACGGCCACCCGGATCACATTCTGGACACGGTGCCGATCGCCAAAGCGAATGATGCCACTGTCATTGCGACCTTCGAGCTTTCCACCTACATGGGATGGCAAGGGCTAAAGACCCGGGCCGTCAACATCGGTGGGCGGCTGTCGCTCGGCTTTGCAGAGCTTCAGATGGTACAAGCCTTTCACAGCTCCGGCATTATTGATGAAAGGGAGCAAAAGATCATTTATGCGGGGATGCCGGGAGGCTTTCTCATACATTGGAACGGGAAAACGATCCTGCACACCGGAGATACCAGTCTGTTCTCGGACATGAAGCTGATTGGCGAACGCAATGCTATCGATGTGGCGTTTATCCCGATCGGTGACGTCTTTACCATGGGACCGGAGGATGCCGCTGTCGCGGCGGAGTGGCTTCAGGCCAAATGCGTAGTACCGATGCATTATGATACGTTTCCGCCGATTGCACAGCAGCCGGACCGTTTCGTTCAGCTTTTGAGCGAACGGGGAATCGAGGGCAAGGTGCTCCAGCCGGGACAATCGTTGCAGCTGTAAATGCAGGAGGGCCGTCTTCAAAAACGAAGAGGCTCTCTTTTTTAAAATTGACTTTTTATACTAATATGTTTATTATATATATAAAGTAATCATTACATATTTAGGAGTGTGACGCTTCCATGTATGATGTTGCGATTATAGGTGCCGGTCCGACCGGAGCCAGTGCAGCGCTGTTTACTGCCAAGGCAGGCAAGAAAACGCTTGTTATCGACAATGATAAGAGCATCACCAAGAGGGCTTGGGTTGAGAATCATTATGGCGTCATGGAGATCACAGGACCTGATCTTGTGGAGATCGGGAAGAAGCAGGCAGTCAAATTCGGAGCGGATTTGATTGCCGCTACCGTGAATCATATTTCGAAAACCGATGCGGGCTTTACCGTAGAAACGGATCAAGGCGCGTATGAGGCGGCCCATGTGATCGTGGCAACCGGCTTGTCCGTGGATTTGGCGGACAAAGCGGGAATCAAGACCAAAGAGGGCACGGAGCCCCGAATCAAAACCGTGTTCGATGTGGATGCTCAGGGCAAAACGAACATTCCAGGCATCTGGGCGGCCGGTACGGTTGCGGGCGTGAGCATGCATACCATCATCACCGCAGGCGACGGCGCCAAGGTAGCGATCAACGTCATCAGTGAGCTGAACGGCGAACGGTATGTCGATCATGACGTGCTGAAGTCTTAAATCTATTTAGCAGCATTCTCGATCCGCAGGGCGATAGCCCGGCGGATCGTTTGCATTTCATCGTTATAACGATTCTCGGTCTTGACGGAAAGAAGCCGTACGTGCCATCATATAGGTTACGTTAAAGAGAAGGGAAGAAACGCAGCATGAAGAAATCTACATTAAAGATCATTCCTGTTCAAACGATAGAGCAGCTGGAGGAATGCTTCTCGATCCGGTTTAAGGTATTCGTCGAAGAGCAGCAGGTGCCAAGGGATTTGGAAATCGATGAATATGATGCTTCCCCGGAGGCTTGCCGGCATTTTGTACTTCGAGACGGTGAGATTCCTGTGGCTACCGGCCGATGGAAGCCGTTCGAAGGGAATGCTGCTAAGCTGCAGCGCATTGCCGTTCTACCGGATTATCGCGGTCAGGGGGTAGGAAGACTGGTGCTCCGGGCGTTGGAAGAAGATGCCGCCGCCAGTGGCTGTACTTCCGCCGTATTGGACGGACAGATTCAAGCGGAGGCCTTTTACCGGAAGCTAGGGTATGAAACGATATCCCCGGAGCCTTTCCTCGATGCGGGGATTTGGCATGTACGTATGAAGAAAACAATAGGCTAATAGGAGCCTTCATCAGTTAGGGGGAGAAGCCAAAGCCATGAAGAGGTTTTCCAAAATACCGGTCGGCGAGTACAGCCGGTTATTGAAGCAGTACTTGCAGTCCCAAAGGAAGAGCATCATTTGGCTGTCGGTGCTCCTGCTAAGCGGCATCCTGCTGCAGCTGGTGCACCCCCAAATCATTCGGTACTTTATCGATACGGCCCAGTCTCAAGGCAGCATGGAACCGCTTTGGTATGCAGCCCTGCTGTTTCTTGGGGCTACGCTTGTGCAGCAGCTGGTGTCGGTTGCCGCCGCATATGTAGGGGAGAACGTGGGCTGGGTGGCCACGAACCAGCTTCGGGGCGACGTCGCTGCGCATTGCCTGAAGCTGGATATGTCGTTCCATAAATCGCATACCTCGGGGGCGATCATTGAACGCGTGGACGGCGACATTAATAACCTGGCGAATTTCTTCTCCAATTTTGTTATCTCGCTGCTGAGCAATCTGGTGCTCGTCTTCGGCATGCTTGTGCTGCTTTTCCGCGAGGGCTGGCAGATCGGAACGGGGATGCTGGCCTTCGTCGTGTTTGCCCTTCTGTCGATCAACTACATCCGTAAGTTTGCCGTGCCTCACTGGGGACAGCTGCGGCAGATGAGCGCGAAGTTTTTCGGGTTTCTGGGCGAGCATTTGGAGGGAACGGAGGACACCCGGGCGAACGGGGCTACAGGTTATGTGATCCGCAGGTTTCATGCCCTGCTGCGGGAGTGGCTGCCTCTGAGGGTCAAGGCTTTCATGGGCTGGGCAGCGATGTGGATTACGACCATTGTCGTATTTACGATCGGGAATGCCGTTGCTTTTGCGGTATGCGCTTACTTGTGGAGCAAGGGCTCGATTACACTGGGAACGGTATACATGGTGTTTTATTATACCGAGCTCATGGCGAAGCCGATCGAGAAAATTCGGACACAAATGGAGGATCTGCAAAAAGCCGATGCCAGCATTACTCGTGTAAGGGAGCTCCTGCAGACGCAGTCCGCCGTTCAGGACGGGATCGGTGCCCCTATTGCGTCGGGAGCCTTGTCGGTTACGTTTGACAAGGTATCGTTCGGATATGAGGACAACCGTGCGATTTTGCATGAGGTGGATTTTCATTTGGAGAAGGGCAAGGTGCTCGGTCTGCTCGGCCGCACGGGCAGCGGGAAAACGACAACGGCACGGCTGCTGCTTCGCTTCTATGATCCGCTGCAGGGAACAATCCTGCTTGAGGGCACGGATGTGAAGAAGGCAAAGCTTCATGAATTGCGCAAACGTGTCGGCATGGTAACGCAAACGATTGAGATCTTCCAAGGGACCATACGCGATAATCTTACGTTCTTTGATGAGAAGGTGGAGGACGCCCGTGTAATTGCTGTCCTGGAGGAGCTTGGCATGGGCGCTTGGTACCGTTCTTTGCCGAACGGCTTGGATACGCAGCTTGAATCCGGAGGGGGCGGTCTGTCGGCCGGGGAAGCCCAACTGCTGAGCTTCGCCAGAGTGTTCCTGGCCGATCCGGGGCTCGTCATCCTGGATGAGGCTTCGTCCCGGCTTGATCCCGCAACGGAGCAGAGGATCGAACGTGCCATAGGGCGACTTCTGCAGGACCGGACCTGCATTATTATCGCTCACCGGCTCGCAACGATTGAGCGGGCGGATCGCATCATGGTGCTGGATAACGGCCGGATTGCGGAATACGGCGACCGGAAGGCGCTTGCAGCGGATCCGTCTTCGGCTTACAGCCGGCTGCTCGAAACGGGGATGGAGGAGTTGCTCGTATGAGTACTTGGTCGTTTCTATGGAATTTGACCCGTTACCGGCTGGGGATGTACACGCTGAATGCGCTGGCATGGACGTTAATCTATTTGGCGCCGATCGTTCCCGGTTTGCTGACAAAACAGTTTTTCGATACCTTATCGGGACAATCTCCTTATGAGCTCGGGGTCTGGGCTCTGATCGGGCTGCTGCTTGCAGCAGCGCTGGGGCGGGTAATGCTGATCATTTTTGGGTTTATTACCGATGTTCAGTTTCGTTTCCGAATCGGCGGCTTGCTGAGGCGTAATCTGCTCGTGCATGTGTTGAAGGAGCCGGGAGCTCGCGCGATTCCTTGCTCTCCGGGGGAGGCAATCAGCAGCTTTCGCGATGATGTGGATCAAGCGGAGGAGACGATCAGCTGGTCGGTGGATGCGTTCGGGATGACCTTCTTTGCGGCGGTATCCTTCTTTATCCTCATACGCATCAACGTTCAGATGACACTATGGGTGTTTCTTCCGCTGGTTGTTGTGGTGACCGTAGCCCAGCTGTCCACAACCCTGCTGCAGAAGTATCGCGCTGCCAGCCGGGAGGCTACAGCACAGGTGACCGGAGCGATCAGCGAGATGTTCTCCGCCGTTCAGTCGATACAGGTTGCCGGGGCGGAGGAACGGGTAATCGGCCGGTTCCGCCGGCTTAACGAGCAGCGCCGTGAGGCGACAGTGAAGGATAAGCTGCTGACCTCGACGCTCGACTCCGTGTTTTCCAATACGGTCAATTTCGGAACGGGCTTCATTCTGCTGCTGGCTGCATCGGAAATGCGCAGCGGGACGTTCTCCGTCGGGGACTTTGCCCTGTTCGTCTATTATTTAACCTTTGTCACTCAATTCATCCAAAATTTTGGTAAGTTCATTACGTATTACAAGCAAAGCAGCGTTGCCAAGGACCGGCTGGTGGAGCTGCTTCAGGGTGCCGATCCGCACCGGCTGACGGAGCATCATTCGCTTCATCTTCGCAGCGCCGGCAAGGAGCAGGAGGAACCGGCGAATGCCGGGGGCATGGAGGCTGCCGGTCCTCTGGAACGGATGGAGGTGCGAGGGCTGACGTACCGGTATCCCGATACGGGCAGGGGCGTCGAAGGAATCAGCCTGAGTCTCCCGCGTGGCTCCTTCACGGTTGTTACCGGACGAATCGGCTCAGGCAAAACGACCTTCGTCCGCACGCTTCTCGGCCTGCTGCCGATGCAGTCGGGCGCCATTTATTGGAACGGGAAGCAGGTGGAGGCGCCGGGCGACTTTTTCATTCCGCCGCACAGCGCCTATACCCCGCAGGTGCCAAGGCTTTATAGCGATACGCTGCGCAATAACATTATGCTGGGACTGTCGGCTGACGAGGCTAGGCTGGAGCGGGCGCTGCACTCCGCTGTTCTGGAGCCGGACCTGGAGCGGCTTCCCTCCGGGCTGGAGACGGTCATCGGTCCGCGCGGGGTGAAGTTGTCCGGCGGCCAAGCGCAGCGAACGGCAGCGGCGCGGATGTTCGTTCGCGAAGCGGAGCTGCTCGTGTTCGACGACCTATCCAGTGCGCTCGATGTGGATACGGAGCGCAAGTTATGGGAACGTCTGGATGAGCAGCGCCAAGGAGCGGCTTGCCTTGTCATTTCCCACCGAAAGGCCGCGCTTGCGCGAGCGGATCAGATTGTGGTGCTGAAGGACGGCCGTGTGAACGGCATTGGCACGCTGCAGGAGCTGCTTAATGAGAACGAGGAGCTGCAGCGGCTTTGGCACCGGGAAGAAGGGTGACGCCCTTCGGATTTGATTTCACGGCTAACCGCATTTCCCGGGGAAGCGCACGGATTGACAAAAATCCCGAGCATTCGTCTTTGAAGGACGGAACGCTCGGGATTTTGTCGTTATAAGCAGCCGGATAGCCGCACCTTATGGCAATGCATTCACCAGAAACGGAGCCGTATCCGATTCTGCGATCACCTGCTCCTTCGAATCGATTACCTTCACCTGTACGGAATGCAGCCCTGCGCGAGCCAGAATGTCCTTCGGCACCTCGGCGCTCAGAGTCCCCTCGTCATGCCACTTCGTTGTAAGCCTCTTGCCGTCCATGAACAGCGTGCTGCCGATGCCGAACCGATGGCCTCTTACCACCATAATCGAACGGCCATACTCCGTGCGGAACGACTCACCCAGCATCACCGAATTTGGCGACACGGAGTCAATGGCCTGCTCATAGCCGTGCCGATACCCCGGCGGATCGATCAAACCGGCGGCTCCGCCGATCTCGGCTTGAAGCCCCGCTTCCTGCCGCATCCGATATTCCTCCACCAAGCTCCGATCGACGCCATAGTCGGCATAGTGGCTCTCCGGCGGCACAATCGGCATCCGCTTGGATAGCTGCTCCAAATAATCGGTAAAGGCGTTTCCTTGCCGGCCCGCTGCCTTCAAAACGTAAGGTCCGAGGAAGGAGGGACTCATATTCAGTGTCTCTGTCGGAAGCGATACCGCGTTACTCCATACGAGCAAAGGAACGCGGTGCATTTTTTCCAGAAAATCAGGATCGTTCTCCCCGCTTATATAGTGCGTGTCACGATAGATGAAATAGTCCTTATCGAAGTACGGCAGATGATCGCCGAACCACACAAGCACCACCGGCTCGCCGGACCGGTTGAAATAATCGACAAGCTCCTGCAGCATGTGATCCGCGCCGGAGCTGCCCTGTGCATACGTCTCCAGCACTCCGCGGGCCTCACGTCCCAGGCTTCCTTTTACATCGATCGTGTTTTTGTCAAATTTGCCTTCAAAGTAATGATAGTGGTTCTCCATCGTGTTAGCAAAAATAAAATCGGGCCCCTCGGTCTGCCGGGTTTGCTCGATAATCCGTTTGGCTACCGCGTGATCTCCGATATACGGGCCGACGAATTCGTCGGGATTGAAGTAGTCATAGCTGATGAACCGCTGGAAGCCGAGATGCCTGTACACCTCGGAGCTCCCCAGATGCCAATGATGGTAAGAACTGATGGCGGCGGTGGAATATCCCTGACCGGCCAAAATATGCGCAAGCGAGCCTGTAGGCTGCTTGATGACGGTTTCATAAGGATTCGAGCCATCCTCGAAGAACCGGTACGATTTGCCTGTCAGCACCTCCAGCTCGACATTTGCCGTTCCGCCGCCGAACATGGGGGAAAGCATCGTTCCGCTTGGGTATAGCTCCGCCAGCCGGCGAAAGGTCGGGATCGGATCCCGGGAAAATTTCACGTTCGGCAGACGGGTCATGTCCCAAAAGGTTTCACTTAGTACGATGATGATCGTCGGCTCCTTAGACAGCGGTCCCGACGGGACTAAGGTCGTATCGAAGCTGGTCGGCGCTGCGGTCGGCGATTTGGCCGCTTTATTCAAAATGGAGGAGGATTCTAAGGTGAGCAGTGCAGCAGCACAGGTGATGATTGTCAGCAAGCGTAAATAAAAGGGCATCCACGGCCACCCGCTTCATAGGAAATGAACTTTCATGAGTGACATTATATCATGTCCGGTCGGAGGTGGGAATTCCTCGGCAGGCCGGTTTGAGGCAGGTTATTCTTGGATAAAATGAGGAGACGGCAACGAACCCTACTACAATAAGGAGTGTTGAACTGTGGAAAGAACCTTCCTGATGATCAAGCCGGACGGAGTGCAAAGAAAGCTGGTCGGCAAGTTGATGCAGCGATTTGAAGAGAAGGGCTTCGAGCTGCTGGGGGGCAAGCTGATGCATGTGACCAGAGAGCAAGCGGAAGCCCATTATGCGGAGCACCGCGAGAAACCGTTTTTCGGCGAGCTGGTGCAGTTTATTACGTCAGGCCCTGTGTTCGCAATGGTATGGCAGGGGACTAATGTTATCCAGCTGTCCCGAGCGATGATGGGGAAGACGAATCCGCTTGACGCCGCTCCGGGTACCATCCGGGGAGATTTTGCCGTAGAGGTGGGCTCCAATGTGATTCACGGCTCGGATTCCAGAGAAAGCGCCGAACGGGAAATTGCGAATTTCTTCCCTGAAGCAGCTTACAATCAGCCTATACCTACAGAACATGGTATCAGTGAAACAGGCCTTCCTCTTCAATAGGAGGCCTTTTTTTATATGGTTATGAGCGCCTGCTGGTGATAGTTTGAAGTAATGTGTGTGGGGTGCAATGCTGTTATACAAGGTGATTTCATAATAATATTGACTTCAATCGAACCAATTGAGCTTTGGCAGCGAAAATCTGCTTGCGAATTCTGCCCACTAAGATGATTTTCATAACGTTACAAGGAGCATTACCGGCCCGATATAAGCGCCAGACACCTGTAACGCGATTTTTTCATCTTACGGTGGCAGATGAACACATTTTTGGTACAGTAAGTTAAAATGAACGAAACCGACTACCATTTTGCATTACGTAGGTTGATTTTGGAAATCAATTGAATTGAGTAATCAATCAAATAATCCAAAACAGAGCTACAAACAAAAGGAGTCGGTTTAGTAATGAGTATAACCATAAAATATGTTGGTCTAGACGTATCCAAAGAAAAAATAGCTGTAGCCATCGCCCCCGAAAATAGAAATGAACCCGTCAGGTTCCATGGTGTCATCTCGCATACGAAGGAGGCTGTTCGTAAACTAGTTAATCAGTTAATGAAAGATGATGACGTAAAGTTAAGTATATGCTATGAGGCTGGCCCTACGGGGTTCGTCTTGTATCGATGGCTTTTGGAGATGTATGTGGAATGCGGCGTCATCGCACCAACAGACTTAGAGGGGAATACTCGAATAAAAACAGATAAGAGAGATGCTGTACGTCTAGCGCGGCTCTGGAGAGCAAATGAATTGACAGAGATCTATGTACCACGTCCCGAGGATGAAGCCTTGCGAGATTTGGTTCGGGCCAGGGAAGATGCCGTACAAGACAGGAATCGGCATAAACAGCGTTTAACCAAGTTTCTGCTTCGCCATCAGATCCACCCGCCCAAGGGCGTTCGAGTGTGGACTCAGCCATATGAAAATTGGTTAGATACTTTACGGTTTTCTCGGTGTTGTGAGGATATGGTATTCCAAGAATACCGAAACAGCATCCAAGAAGCTACGAACCGGATCCGAAGATATGAAGCGGAGATGGAGAAGCAAACGAGTGAAGGATGCCAAGCGACCATGATCCAAGCATTGCAGGGGCTCCATGGCGTTGCCCTAATTACAGCCGTTACTGTAGCTTCGGAACTTGGCCACATTGCAGGAAGATTCGCATCCCCTCAGCGGACTCATGAGTTATGTGGGGCTGGTGCCATCAGAACGTTCTAGCGGGGGAGTCGTTGGCAAGGTGGGATAACGAAAGCTGGAAATGCCCATATACGTAGGGTATTGGTTGAAGCCGCCTGGAGCTATCGGAGCTCACCTGCCATACGGAAAACGTCGAGATAGGCAAAAAGGACTGAGTTCGGAAATTGTCAATATCTCCTGGAAAGCACAAAAGCGATTACACCACAAATACAAGAAGCTCCTTTTCAAAGGAAAGCACAAAGGAACCATCATCGCCGCAGTAGCCCGAGAGCTTATAGGTTTCATATGGGCCATAGCCAAGGAAGTAGATAAGCAAAAAAACAGCATCACAGCATAAAAAATAAGGGTATGATTGAATGAAAAAGGAAGTGATTCCGGCTTAGTGAGTTAGGCAATGCGTTACGTTACATTCTTTGGCTCGAGGGCAAAGTACTAAAGCAAGGCAGAGAGTAATAATCCGCGGAAATCACCTGCGCAAAGTCAATCTTTCAGGTAGTGCGGCTTCATGCGCGTCGTAAGTTTAGCAGGTAAGCTCTCTGGTCGTATACAATTCACTTGTGATAACCCACGAATATCAGGTTGCCAACCGGCGCAAAGAACCATTTTGCCCTCGTGCCAAGGAATGAAACTCATTCGAACCACAAGCTCAAATTAAAGAAAGACAGCAGGGAGCACGCCCCCTGCACCCCGTTACTCGCCGTAGGGCAGGGTCTGGCTTGATCAGCCAGACCGAAGTAAAAAAGTATGGGCAGAGTGAACCGCCTGTCAAAAAAGGCATTTGACAGGCTTACTTTAGAGCACTCCAAATCAAGGGTACGTGCTGAGCACTTGACGGTTTCGTTCATATCAGGTGATTTCATAACGTTACAAGGAGCGTAACCTGGCCGTGTTATGCACCAGACGCATTGTAACGCGATTTTTTCATCTTACAGTGGCAGATCAACACATTTTTGGTACAGTAAGATGATTTCATAACGTTACAGGGAGCATTACCGGGCCATGTTAAGCGCCAGACGCCCTGTAACGCCATCTATCTGCCACAGGTAACCGATTTCGAGTTGTAGAACTAGTTCGAGATCGACAAAAGCCCGTTTTTTTGCGCCTTCGTGTTGCCCATGCCATTTGGTAACCTTAGCTTCGAGAATGTGAGGAGGTACTCCTGCTTTTGTATGCCGAATAACCTTATTCCACAAGGGTTTTTCTAATTATGAAATTGACTTATACTGCAGAAATCAACGATCCTAAGTGCGGTTCATAACGGGATTTGTGATTATAGGCATCTTTTTGAGAAGCACAACTGCTTGAAACGAGTCAAACGTCGCAGAAATGTACCCTCTTAAGGTACCGGCAGGCTGCAACCTCCTCTTCACGCGGAAATGTGTGTCTGCCGCTGTCCATCCGTACAATCCACCTCCCTTCCTCCTTCATATCATGAATTATCTTGAGTCGAGGAGGTGATACATGTGGACTTTACTCGCATTGCCCGTTTTTGCTTCCGTCCTCTTCGTTCTCGCCGCCGTGTTTGCTTAACCTTCTCCGGCCGCGGAGATGTCGCTTACCTTCGCAGGGTGGTGAGAAAGCTTCGCCGACTTGGACTTCTTCGCCTCTTGCTTGTAGCGATTTTGACTGGAGATGTGCTCGGCATTCGCCGCATCCTGGCACTTGTCAGCCGTTTCCCTGTCCGCATTCGCTTCACATCCGGAAGAACCGTACGGATTTTCTTCTGCCGTAACGGCGTCGAATTCGCCGTACTTCGCGTAGGCGTAACCTTCGTACGCAGCTCAAATCGCAGCTGCTAAGGCGATCTCATCGAGAGGGCTTGCTTCCTGATCTTTACAGGGGGCAGGTCCTTTCTTCGCATTTCATTTGAAGTTTTTATGAAAATTGGGTACAGTGAAGAGTAGAATTTGTAATGAAACCTTGAAGGAGGGATCATATCCCATGCGAGATCCAAGACTTAAAACATTTGCCCGCAACCTGATCCGGTATTCGGTTGATCTGCAGCCTGGAGAAACGATTTTGCTTGAAATGATCGGACTTCGCGATTATGAATTGACCAAGTGTTTAATAGAAGAGGTTTACGCCGCAGGCGGCTATCCTATCGTAGAATATCGAGATCCTGCCGTAACCCGCAGTATCATGCTGGGTGGCTCGGAGGAGCTGTACCGTCGTATGGCGGAGCTTGAGCTTCACCGCATGAAGCAAATGGACGCCTACCTTGGCGTGCGTAGCGGCGATAACATTACCGAGACATCGGACGTTCCTTCCGACAAAATGCAGCTGTTCACCAAGCTGTATCAGCGGCCGGTCACGGATCAGCGCGTAAACCATACCAAATGGGTGATCATGCGTTATCCGAGCCCTTCCATGGCTCAGCAGGCCAATACGAGCACCGAGGCGTTCGAGGACTTTTACTTCCAAGTATGCAACCTGGATTACAGTAAAATGTCCGAAGCCATGGAAAGCCTCGTAGAGCTGATGAATCGTACGGACAAGGTTCGTCTGATGGGACCCGGAACCGACCTCAGCTTCTCGATCAAGGATATTCCTGCCATTAAATGCGCAGGCAAGCTGAATATTCCGGACGGCGAGGTGTTTACGGCACCGCTCAAGGAATCGGTCAACGGAGTCATTACATATAACGCCCCGACGATTTATGCAGGGACTTCCTTCGAGAATATTATGCTTCGCTTCGAGAATGGGAAAATCGTAGAAGCTACGGGAAGCGACACGCAGCGGCTGAACGAAATATTGGATACGGACGAGGGAGCGCGGTATATAGGCGAATTCGCGATCGGCGTCAATCCGTATATCAAGAAGCCGATGAAGGATATCTTGTTCGACGAGAAGATTGACGGCAGCATCCATTTCACGCCGGGTAATGCCTATGAAGAGGCGGATAACGGGAACCGTTCCTCCGTCCATTGGGATATGGTGCTGATCCAGCGCCCGGAATACGGCGGCGGAGAAATTTACTTTGACGACCGTCTGATCCGTAAGGACGGACGCTTCGTAGTGCCGGAGCTGGAAAAGCTGAACCCGGAAAACTTAATCTAATCAGCAGGTGAACCCCTTTCGGCATTTGGGCCGGAAGGGGTTGCTTTGCCTGCTTATGCGAAAGAGGAGGGAGCAGTGGTGCTGCGTTTTTTGGAAACGGTTCTCATTACAGTCGTCTTTGGGCTGCTCTTTACTTGGCTTCGCGTACCGCTAAGCTGGATGCTCGGACCGCTTGCCGGAGTGCTTCTCTGGACCGGCTTCACCCGTCGCCAGCTCAGCTTCCCGCTATGGCTTCGTAACGTCGGACTGGTGCTGCTCGGTTATGCAATGGGGCTTGCCTTTACCGCCGATAGCGCCCGGCAGATCGTGACGCAGCTGCCCTGGATGCTTCTCGCAACCGTGCTGACGGTCGGCTTCAGCCTCCTGATGGCCGGATTGCTGACTCGTTTTACAGGAATTGATGCCGCTTCAAGTGCCATCGGCTCGATCCCCGGCGGATTGTCCCAGATGGTGGTTTTGGCGGAGGAAGTGCAAGGGGCGGATCAGACGGTGGTTGCTTTTCTGCAGACGATCCGACTGCTTACGGTCATCTTCGTCGTTCCTTTCTTGGCGGTGCATTCCCTGTCAAACGGTCCGGGTGCCGATCTCAGCACTTCTTCGCCCGCATCGGCAAGCAGCGCTTCATCGATCTTCGGCGAGCCCTACACCTGGGTGCTGCTCGCGGGCTTCGTCCTGGCGGCTGCCCTGTTATCGGTTCGACTGAAGCTGCCGACACCGTGGTTCCTGGGGCCGCTTGCAGCCGCCGCGCTGCTAACGGTATCTGGCTACCCGCCGCCTCATCTGCCAAGCCCGATGATTCTTGCCGCACAGTGGTGCCTCGGCGTGTACCTGGGCCTCGGTATCAAGCTAACGTCACTTGCGGGCTGGCGTAGGCTGCTGCCGCTTTCGGTCATCAGCGGACTGTTTATCGTCGGTTTCTCGCTGGCGCTGAGCTTCTGGTTCAGCAGCATGCATCCGATGAGTGTGGCAACAGCCTTCTTGGGCACATCCCCCGGCGGGATGACGGAGATGGGGGTTACGGCAACGACGGTTCACGCCGATGTTTCCCTTGTTGTCGCGTATCAAATGTTTCGCATTCTTTTTATTTTATTTGTTGTTCCTTACGGGCTCAGGTGGGCGTTTCGCGCAAGAAGCACCCGTCCGGAGAACAGGTAACTCCTCTCATGAAACAAGCCGTTCCAAACCCATAATCAGGGGATGGAACGGCTTCTTGTTTTGCTAGGACTTTCCATCAATCAGGAGCAGGACAATCGACGTCAGCCCAAAGCACGTATTGATCAGGCAGAGGAACAGCACCACCTGCTTCGGATTCAGTCCGGTTCGCAGCAGACGATAATGCGCTTGGGTGGCGTCCGCCTGGTAGATCGGCTTTCCGGCCAGCAGCCTTTTTACAACGACAAAGACATTGTCGAAAATCGGTACGCCCAGCGCCAGAATCGGGATGAACACCGAGAGCACCGTCGCCCCTTTGAAGGCGCCGTCCAAGGCGACGACACCCAGCATAAATCCAAGGAAGGTCGCGCCGGCATCGCCCATGAAAACCTGAGCCGGAGGCTTGTTGTACCTAAGATAGGCTATAGCGGCGCCAACAAGAATGATCGCAATCATCGCCGATTCCGATTGACCCTTGGCCAGCGCAACGACGAATAGCGTTACGGCCGAGATAGCCGAGATGCCTCCGGCCAGTCCGTCCATGCCATCGGTAAAGTTGATGACGGTGGTCACCCCGAAAATCCATAGCACCGTCAAGACAAACTGCAGCCAGGCGGGTAGGAGGACATCGGTCCCCGTCAGCGGGTTCGAGAAGCCGTAGAAGACAATGCCCGATTGATATACAAGTACGGCAGCTGTCATCTGCACGAGCATTTTCGGCAGCGCCGGGAATTCCTTGCCATGAGTTTTGAACCAATCGTCCACCATGCCGATCCCGAGCACCATCAAGCCGCCGCCTAAGACAGCCCCTGTTCTAAGCCAGCTTTCTTCCTGCACGAAGATAACGAAGCTCACGACGAACCCGATAAAAATGGCGATGCTCGCCGTAAGCGGGATAGGCTCCCGGTGAATTTTGCGCTCAACCCCCGGCTTGGGCTTGTCCACAAAGTCGAAGCGAAAGGCCAGCCTGCGAAGCGGGGGAATGAAGAGGAGGACGATGGTAAAGGATAACAAAAATGCGGCCAAGTAACTGATAATGCATCCCTCCCAGGAAAATAAAACCACAGGTAGGATCATTATAGCACGGCCGCCATACATGAGATAACGATAAAACGCTGATAAATGACTGATTATCGGGAATGCTTGCGAAAGTGGATCGGGGTCTGCTTCGTCAGCTTTTTGAACATTCGGCCGAAATGGGCGATATTCTCAAAGCCGACCGCCTCGGCAATGCGGATGATCTTGAGATTCGTCTCCTTCAGCAGCCGCTGCGCTTCCTTGATCCGCGTTGTGTTGACATATTCGATGAAGGTAAAGCCGGTCACATCTTTAAAGGCGCGGCTTAAATAATAAGGGCTCATAAAAAAACGCTCCGACATCGCCGACAAGGTCATCGGTTCGCTGTAATGCTCATTAATGTAACGGACGATTTCCGATATTTTCTTATGCATCGGGCTGGCATGCTCGAAGGATACGGCCTCCTGACGCTCGGCATAACGGCTGGAGAACAGCAGCAGCTCGGCAAGGAGCAGCTTGACATACGTTTCGTAGCCCGAGGCGCGCTCCTTCAGCTCCTTCGTCATCTTGTTCATAATGGTCTGTACGAACAGCTGATCCGGCAGCTTCAGGCTGAACACGTTCGTAGGCTGCTGAAAAACGGCGAACAAGGCCGGATGGAACAAAGGATGATCCGCGCCGATAAACTTATCGCTGAAATTGATGACGATCCGTTCGTAGCCGGAGGGTCCGACATCGGAGGTTTTATGAACATCATGCTTATTTATGAACACCAGATCGCCGGGCGAAATCAGGTAGGAGCGATCCTTAATGAAGTACGCCCGCTGACCGGCCATGAGGTAGAAGATTTCGTAGGTTGCGTGAAAATGATTCGTCCGCTCGAACGGCTCGGTACGCTTCACGTGCTGAAAGTAAAAGTCGCCCTCCTCGGCGCCATAGGTAAGCGGCATCGGTTCATTCATTGTTCAGGCACCTCCTGTGTAGACTTTGCTCTCATTGTATCAAAAATCACTATCAAGTCAACGCAAGAAATGCATACATTCTTATTTTTTAAGCAAAAATAGCGAAGATTATCATCTTATTTTGCATTAAAATCGAGATGAGAGAATACCGGTATGTCCTACAAACCAAGGACACCGTAACATTAAAGGAGGACCCCGATCATGGGTAAGTTCCAATTCGTCGCGGAAGCGATCCAGCAAGGCCAAACACCACAAGACAATGCACAAGTGAAGGTATATCCATTGTCCGTCTCCAGCGCTAACGGCACCTCGCTCGTTATGGTGAAGGATAAGGAGCAGCACAGCAAATATTTGATCGCCGTAGGCGAAGGCCCGCTGTTCGATGAGCTCGAGGGTGAAGTAGAAGGCGGCTACAAGGCGGCTCCGCTGTCCCACGCTAACCGTCTGGTACTGAACAAATACTTCGATTATACCGTTCCGCGTGCTTTCGGTACGCAAATTGCTACCATCGGTCTCGGCGACCGTCTGGGTATTGCTTCACCAGGCCACATCCAAACCGTACGCGGCCGCAACGTTCGTCCGATTCTGGCACAGCAAAGCATCCGTGAGCTGAACCTCACAGGACGCGACTACAAGCAAGTCGTAGATGCCGCTTGCTTCGCAGCGTTCCAGGAAGGCTACAAGGACGGCTTCGGTGCCGACGGCGACCACTTGAAGGTGGAAGCGGACATCGAGATGGCGCTGGGCCTTGGCTTTACGATGCTGACGCTCGACTGCTCCGAGAAAATCGACAACACGGTAGAAGGCACGGATGCGGCGGCACAAGCAGCAAAATATGCACAGCTTCCCGAATCCGTTCGCAATCACTATGAATCCCGTTACTTGAACCAAACATTCGAGGTAGCCGGCACTTCCATCACGTTCGATCGCGAAACGCTAATCAAGAACGTGCTGATCTACGGCGCGGCGGTCGACTTCATGGAGCACATTTACGTTACTTATATCAAGAACGCTTCCCGTGAAGTGGATTTTGAAATTTCCATCGATGAGACTGCAACGCCTACGGCACCGGAATCCCACTTCTTCGTTGCGAAGGAGCTGTACAGCCGCGGTCTGACAATCTACAGCATGGCGCCGCGCTTCATCGGCGAGTTCCAGAAGGGTATCGACTACATGGGCGACATCGAGCAGTTTGAGAAGGAGCTCATCATTCATGCCGGTATCGCCGACGACTTCGGCTACAAGCTGAGTATCCACTCCGGCAGCGACAAGTTCAGTGTGTTCCCGATTATCGGCAAATACACCAAAGGCCGCTTCCACGTGAAAACGGCCGGTACCAACTGGCTCGAAGCTGTTCGTACGGTAGCCAAAGTAAATCCTTCCTTGTACCGCCGCATGCATCAGTATGCGCTGGAGCATTTTGAAGAAGCTACCGCTTACTATCATGTAACAACGGATCTCAGCAAGATCGCACCGCTGGATCAAGTGTCCGATGCGGATTTGGCGGATGTGTACATGAACGAAGACAACGCGCGCCAAGTGATCCACATTACGTACGGCATTCTGCTGCAAGCGAAGGACGCGCAAGGCAACTCGCTGTTTAAGGATGAGTTTTTCCGCACGCTGAGCGAGCAGGAAGAGGCTTATGCGGATTCTCTCAAGGCCCACATCGGCAAGCACTTGGATTTGCTCGGTAAGTAAGACAAGCGTCATTACTCCAAAATAGAGGTGAGTTCCTTGGCTAGAGCGTTCCTGGACGATAATTTCTTGTTATATAACGATACGGCCGTTAAGCTTTATCATGAGTTTGCTAAAGCGATGCCGATCATTGACTATCACTGCCATTTAAGCCCGCAGGAAATTTACGAGAACAAAACGTATAAGAACATTACCGAGGTTTGGCTGTACGGCGACCACTACAAGTGGAGAGCGATGAGAGCGAACGGCTGCGAGGAGAAGCTGGTAACCGGCGGCGAGGGCGTAAGCGACTACGACCGTTTCCTGGCGTGGGCGAAAACCGTTCCGATGACGATCGGCAATCCGCTCTATCACTGGTCTCACCTGGAGCTCCAGCGTTACTTCGGCATCTATGAGCTGCTGAACGAGAAGAACGCGCCGGCGATCTGGGAAAAAGCAAATGCACAGCTGACCGGTCCTGGCTTCGGCGCCCGTGACTTCATCACCAAATCCGGCGTGAAGGTGGTCTGTACAACGGACGATCCGACGGATTCGCTGGAATACCATATCAAGATCAAGGACATTCCTGGCTTTGACTGCAAGGTGCTTCCTTCGTTCCGCCCGGACAAAGGTCTGGAGATCAACCGCGCCGGCTTCGTTCAGTGGGTTGGCAAGCTTGCGGAGGTATCCGGCCAGCAGATCGGCAGCTACGATCAGCTGCTGACGGCCCTGGAATCCCGCGTACGCTTCTTCCACTCCGTAGGCGGCCGCGTATCCGACCATGCGCTTGACTATGTTCCTTACGCTGAAACTACGAAGGAAGAAGCGGCGGCGATTTTCGCTAAAGCGCTGCAGGGGCAATCGGTTTCGTTCGAGGAAGAGCAGAAGTACAAGACCTACACGCTCGTATTCCTTGGCAAGCTGTATGCCGAGCTTGACTGGGCGATGCAGTTCCACATCAATGCACACCGCAACAACAACACGCGGATGTTCGGCAAGCTCGGTCCCGATACCGGCTTCGATTCCATCAACGACAGCGATATCGCACAGCCGCTTGTTCGCTTGCTGGATGCGCTCGATAAGGACAACGCCATTGCGAAGACGATTCTTTACTCGCTCAACCCGAAGGACAACTTCGTGCTGGCGACGATCATCGGCAGCTTCCAGGGCGGGGGCACACCGGGCAAGATCCAATTCGGATCGGCGTGGTGGTTCAACGATACGAAGGACGGCATGATCGATCAAATGGAGAATTTGGCCAATGCCGGACTGCTGAGCCGTTTCGTCGGCATGTTGACGGATTCCCGGAGCTTCCTGTCTTACACAAGACATGAATACTTCCGTCGAATTCTTTGCAACCTGATCGGCGAATGGGTCGAGAAGGGCGAAGCGCCTGACGACATTGAGCTTCTTGGCAGCATCGTACAGAACATTTGTTATAACAACGCAAACGAGTACTTCCAATTCGCATAAAAACGTATCCCGGGCTCACTTCCTAGAAGTGGACCCGGGATTTTTTTCTGAACAAAAAAAGCCCGTTCTTCGAGTGTCGAGTGAACGGGCTTTTCATATGGAACGGCTCCGCATATACTGCTCGATTACAAATTTCGCAGCGACCGCAGCTCCTGCTTCAGCTTTCGCATCTGCTCCAGCTTGGTGCGGGCCAGCTCGTAATTCATCTGAAGCCTTTCGGCATTTTCCCACACGGTTTGAATAATTTGATGATGCCTTGCGGATGTTTCCCGAACCCGTGCGCCGAGCTCTTCTAAGTCAATCATGGATGGAGGTTCTAGAGTCTTCATAGCGATTGTACTGAGTCTCCTTATTCGTGGTGATCAAATTTACCGTTCTATTATAATGCCTTACTGAGGAAAACAATGTCAAATTACGTCGCCGTGTTCGGCGCTTTTTTTTGCGGAATGCTGTCGATACGATCTCAATGGTTCGCCAATCAATCGTATGATCCGAACATACCGGAGCCGGGCGGCATATACTGTGGGCGAATGTCCCGTAGGCGCATAAAGGAGTGTGATACGTGTGAGGACAGAACGATCGGAGAAATACGGAAAGCCACACGTAGGGGAAGCCGCTTGGATAAGGGGGTGCTCCGAGTGAGCCTGGAAGCTTTGCTGCGCAAGGCCATCTTTGCTGTAGCGGGGAACAGGCGGGTTCGCAGCATATTCGAGATCTACGGCATGCGGGTTGGCGTGAGCCGGTTTGTGGCGGCAGAATCGCTCGAGGATACGGTTCAGCGGGTCCGGAGCCTCAACGGCGAGGGCTTGATGGTGACGCTCGATTTTCTGGGGGAAAGCGTTGCAAATAAAGCTCTGGCTCGCGAAGCGGCGGATATGGTTGTCCTGACCATGAAGACAATACGGAAGTATGGCTTACAGGCGAACGTCTCGGTGAAGCTGACCCAGCTGGGACTGCAGATCGACCCGTACTTTTGTCTGCAAAATATGCATCGGATCACCGCGAAGGCGAAGGAGCTGGGTCAATTCGTAAGGATTGATATGGAGGACTCCTTCGTAACGGGCGAAACGCTCGATATTTTCCAGATCCTGCTTCATAAATACGGGAAGGAGCATATCGGGATCGTAATACAGTCCTATCTTTACCGTTCGGAGCAGGATCTGCGGAAGCTCGGAGCACAACAGGTGAATGTAAGGATCGTCAAGGGAGCCTACAAGGAATCGGCCGATGTGGCGTTTCAGAGCAAGAAGGACGTGGACGCGAATTATATGAAATTGGTCGAGCGTCATATGGAGAACGGTTGTTATACGGCCGTAGCGACGCATGACGAGAAGCTGATTCGCAAAGTAAAGCGATTTGTCGATGAGCGGAAAATTACAAGAGACCGTTTTGAGTTTCAGATGCTTTATGGGGTGGCGGGCAAGCTGCAGCGCAGGCTGGTGAAGGAAGGGTATCGCGTACGGATCTATACCCCCTTCGGGAAGCAATGGTATCCGTATTTCACCAGAAGAATTGCCGAACGGCCGGCGAACCTGTGGTTTGTGATCAAGAGCATGTTCCGTAAATAAAAAAAGCCGGCCGTCCGTGAAAGACGGTCAGCCGGTGATTTGCTTCGGCTTGGCGGCAGTGCCGGGCGCGCGCTTACTTAATCGGAGTGACGCTTTGCGAAGGAGAACGGCTGCGCCTACCGAGAGACCGCTGCACAAGGCGAACGCAACGAGTGTCAGCATGGTAGGAACGGCTCGCGGAAGCAAAAGATCGGTCAGCTCGGTGGCGGCCACAAGAAGCAATGCATGCGCTAAGTATGCCGTGTAGGAGTATGCTCCGATGAAGGACAGGGCTCTTCTCCACCTCATAGGAGCGCTCCTTCCAAATTCGACCGCTGCCGCCAGCATGGCGGGCAGGGAAAGGGTCAGAAAGAGAGCCATCGGCGGGTTGACGAGAAACGTATCGTTATAATGGATGGTCAGCTCAGGGCTCCATGTAAAATGGTTAATGATACGGAAGCCCATAACCGTCACGGCGATGCCGAAGAAAGTCCAGATCGCAGCTCTCCAGCGATACACGGCCTGAAGCACGTGTTGTACATACAGCCCGGTAAACGCGCCGAGTACGAAGTAAAAGAAAAAGAAAAGGGCATTCCGATCGATGTACTCGGTGAACAAAGGCGTAAGCACCGGAATCGCTAGTGCGGCCGCAGCTGCTTCGAAGGCGGATTGCTGCGTCGTCAGCCAAGCGTAGAACACGCCTGTCGCTATCAACACCATATACAAGGCATAGCGGTTCTGCAGCTGCTTATGCGCCCATAGAATACCCGAACGCAAAAACGGATACGCCAAGTAAAATTGAAAGATCATGACAATGTACCATAGATGATAGCTGGCCTTACCCGTCACCAGATCAAGCCCAAGCTCCCGCAAGAATGTCCAGTCCGTTAAGGCTGACCGGTTGTCAATGATGGAGTAGAGAATACTCCAAAGCAGATAAGGGAGCAGGATGTCCTTGCTGCGCTTGCGCAGGAACGTTCCGTACGGCACCTTCCCCTTGTCATTGTAGAACAGGACAAGTCCTGTAATGAAGATAAACATCGGCACGGCAAATTTGGCGGCCAGCAGCAGGAAGCCGAGCATAACCCCGTCGGCCAGCGAGGTTCCCTGGATATACGCGTAATGGCCGATGGTGTGCTGCAGGACGACGGCCAAAAAGGCAAAGGCGCGCAAATATTCGATTTCGGTCAAACGCTGTTTGTTCATAGTTCTTCCCCAATCCATCCTTATCCAATAGCATAAAGACCATTATATTCGCTTTCAGTATTTTTTTCACTCCCTAATATTAACCGTTTGTAAAGGAGGTGAAGCGCATTCCATGACTTATGGATAAGAGTCCTGCTTGCGGCGGAAGCTAAATGGAGCGAAGGAGCCGGAAAGAAAGGGAGGCAAACGATGGACCAGCTTAGCGAATATAAGTCCCGTAAGGAAGGCAAGGTCACGCCCAAGTATTTAATGGAGCATGTACTGGGGGTTATCGAGGAGGACGACTCCATCGAATCCATCACCTATGTGGCGAAGCTGAAGGACGGCACGATCACCTCCGGCTGGACCGATATGATGCATACGGAGGTCATCGGAATGTATGAGGTGGGCAAGCTGCAGGTTATTAAGGATATGTGGAGTGAATGGGAGCCCCGCTGAAGGGCTTCTATTTTTTTTCATACTTTTTTAAAAGACGGCCCTTATTTTCCTTATATTCCGGTCATGTTTGTAGTTTAAAGTAATACCTACACCGGGCAGCTTGGATCGCTCAGGTGAGACAAAAGACAGGTTTCCAGGATAGAAAGGAGCGGATACATATGAAAAAAGGTCTTATGGTCATTCTAGGAGCGGTAGCGGCATTCGGCATTATGACGGGGTGCTCCGGCAACACGAGCGAGGCGCCGGCAGGAGCGAATACGCAGGAGAAGTCAAGCGTACCGACAACGGCGCCGGCACCGAAAAGCTCGGATACCGGATCCTCTTCATCCTCCAGCCCAGCTACCGGTTCCGGCGCGTCCTCGCCGTCTTCCTCGACACCGGCAACCACTACGCCGAAGTCTACGGACTCGAAGACGACGACTCCAAGCACGAGCGGCTCTGACAGCAAATCGACTACAACCGATAAACCGTCTGCAGGCACAGATGCCGGAGCAGGCTCGAGCACTACTTCCCCAAGCACCTCCTCCGGTGCGACCGGCAGCATGAAGGAGCCCTCGAAAGCGAACTAACTCCAATTGAAAATCGAGGCGAAGGTCCCTTACACCATGTAAGCGAGGCTTTCGCCTCTTCGTCGTGCCCCCGGAAAATGGAGCCGTGAGGAGAATATATATAGTTACTCATTCTGAAGGACCGGAAGGAGGAAAATGAAGAATGAAGCTTTGGAAGGTATTGGTTGCCGATGATGATCCGCATGTGCGTGAGATCATAAGGCTTTACTTTGAAAAGCAGCAGATCGGTTTGATTGAAGCGGGCGACGGGGAAGAAGCTATCGCACTGATCGAGCGGGAGGCGCCGGATATGATCATACTTGACGTCATGATGCCGAAGCTCGACGGCTATGAAACGGCTAGAGAAATAATGAAACGTTGGGACATCCCGATTATTATGCTGACGGCCAAACGCGATGAGTTCGATCGGGTGCTGGGGCTTGAGCTGGGAGCCGATGATTACGTGACGAAGCCGTTCAGCCCTAGAGAACTGGTCGCCAGGATCAAGGCGATCTTCCGTCGGATGCAGCCGAGAAGGACTGCTGGGGAGCAGGAGACGGCCCCGAGCTACGAATATGAAGGCTTGCGTGTCTGTCTGGACCGCAGGGAGGTGCTGGTACGCGGGGAGGAGCGGGTTACGCTGCGGCCGAAGGAGTTTGATCTGCTGGCGCATCTCATCAAATCGCCCGGCAGCGTTTACACCCGGGAGCAGCTGCTGGAGCATGTGTGGGGGTATGATTTTCTCGGAGATATCCGCACGGTGGATGTGCACGTGAAGAAGCTTCGGGAGAAGCTTGGCGGCTGGAATCCCGAGGGGATCGTTACCGTATGGGGCGTAGGCTATAAGCTTGAGGTGCAGCGATAATGTTCGGATTCATACATAAAAGCATATTCCGCAAGCTCCTGTTCAGTTATATGCTGACCGTCCTGCTTGGACTTTTCGCCGTAGGGCTGCTGCTGTCCTGGCTTGCCAAGGATTACATTTTCGATGCGAGGCAGCAGGAACTGCTAAGACAGGCGAAGCGGGTCAATCTGGCTATGCAGGATGCGATGCTGCCGGAGGAGCAGGTAAAGGACTTGCTGGCTTTCTTCGATCAATCCTATGATACGCGCATTTGGATGTTTGACCGGAATGGCCGCATCCTCGCTACCTCTTCAAAGGAGGAGGTATACATCGGCAAATCGGTGGACGAGTCCGTCGTGAAGAAAATTAGCCTCGGTGAGGATGCGGTGCTCAATCTGGAGTTTGCCGGCCTGAAGGAGCCGATGCTGTCGGTTGTTGTTCCTTGGGGGAAGGGGGAACAAATCTATGGTGGCATTGTGCTGCATGCCCCGGTCAAGGGGATAAGCGACACGATCGCGGGCTTGCGGGAAACGATCCTCTGGATCACGTTGATCGGGGTGCTGATATCGGCAGGAATCGCCTCTTACCTCTCGTGGTCCATCTCCAGACCGCTGCAGCTGATCGACCGTACCGCCGCCAAGATCGGCATGGGGGATTATACGGAGCGTATCCGAATTGACGCCAAGGATGAGATCGGCGATTTGGCC
The DNA here is from genome assembly GCF_030846225.1 of Paenibacillus sp. GD4. Lineage (NCBI taxonomy): Bacteria > Bacillati > Bacillota > Bacilli > Caryophanales > Paenibacillaceae > Paenibacillus > Paenibacillus sp. GD4. The sequence continues at coordinate 765,598 of NZ_JAVCYK010000001.1, read as the reverse complement.
GCTACCATCAACCATATGATGGAGAAGCTGGAGCGCATGGATATCGACAAGCGCAAGCTGGAGCAGATCCGGCAGGATTTTCTGGCCAACGTATCCCATGAGCTGGGGACACCGCTTACTGCGGTTCAGGGCTTTCTGGAAGCGCTGCAGGATGGGCTCATTGATGAGGAGGCTAGGCCGAGATACTACGATATCATGTATAAGGAGACGCTGCATATGGCGCGGCTCGTTGATGATATCTTGGATTTGGTCCGTTTGGAGAATAAAGAGATTACCCTAAACCTAAAGGTGGTGGAGGTAGAGCCTTTGCTGGCGCGGGCCGCGTTCAAATTCTCCACGGAGGCTGCGGAAAGAGGGACTTCGATTGGTTATGAGCTGCAGGAACCGCAACTCAAGGTCCACGCGGATCCGGATCGGCTTGAGCAGATCGTCAACAACCTGCTGAAGAACGCGGTTAAGTTTACGGAAGCGGGGACAATTCGTCTGGAGGCCGCGCACAGTGGGGACCGGGTGCTGCTGCGAGTCGTAGATACCGGAACGGGTATTTCCCCGGAGGATCAGGAGAGGATTTGGGAGCGATTTTTCAAGGTGGACCGGGGGAGATCGAGGAAAAACAGCGGCACGGGCTTGGGGCTGGCCATTGTAAGAGAGCTGGTCGAGCTGCATCAAGGGACCATTGGGGTGCACAGTGAGCTTGGGAAAGGGACCGTCTTTGAGCTGACGCTTCCGCGCGCGAATTGACAATAGGCATACCTTTGCTTCATGATGAGCATAAGCTCACTAAGTAAGAAGAGGTGTTCGTTATGAAGCGGGTGCTGCGCTCGGGCGTTTTGTTTTACCGCAAATTCATCTCTCCGATCAAGCCGCCGACCTGCAGGTTCTATCCCACCTGCTCCGCGTATGCGCTGGAGGCACTGGATAAGCATGGTGCGGCTAAGGGCTCCTGGCTTGCCGTCAAGCGAATTTGCAAGTGCCACCCTTTTCATCCGGGCGGGATCGACTACGTGCCATAACTTGACAGGGGCAGGGAGTTTCGATATATTTGTGCATAACATCCCATGAACGGATAAGTACTGTGGAGGAAGCCACAACAGAGAGCCGGAAATGCTGAGAACCGGTTGGCAGAAGCCTCAGGAAGATGGTCCGGGAGGATATGAGGGTGAGCGATGGCACCGTGCTGCTGCGGTTCATAGACCGGGATTGTTATCGTAAGCCTTCATCGTGTATCCAGCGTTAATGGAGCGTCTATGTGACGGCTGAGCCCTGTGTAGGAACGCTTTGAACAGGGGAAGTTGGGTGGTACCACGTGAGCACAAGCTCTCGTCCCAAGCGGACGAGGGCTTTTTTGTATTTTCATTTGAAGGAGATGAGCTGAACATGACACAGAACAATTTCTACATCACGACGCCGATTTATTACCCGAGCGATAAGCTTCATATCGGGCATGCCTACTCGACGGTAGCCGGGGATGCAATGGCGCGTTACAAGCGGCTTCGCGGCTATAACGTTCGCTACTTGACCGGAACGGATGAGCACGGCCAGAAGATCGAGCGCAAGGCGAAGGAAGCGGGCACTACACCGCAGCAATTCGTAGACAACATCGTAGCAGGCATCAAGGAGCTGTGGAGCAAGCTGGATATATCGTATGACGATTTCATCCGTACGACGGAGCCGCGGCACAAGCAGGCGGTTGAGAAGATTTTCTCTAGATTGCTGGAGTCCGGGGACATCTACCTTGGGCAATACGAAGGCTGGTATTGTACGCCTTGCGAATCGTTCTTTCTCGAGAACAAGCTCGACAACGGCAACTGTCCGGACTGCGGACGCCCTGTGGAGCTGGTGAAGGAGGAGAGCTACTTCTTCCGTTTGCAGAAATATGCCGACCGGCTCATCCAATACTATGAAGAGAACCCTGATTTCATTCAGCCGGAATCGCGCCGTAACGAAATGATCAACAACTTCATCAAGCCCGGGCTGGAGGATTTGGCGGTGTCCCGTACGACGTTCGAATGGGGCATTAAGGTGCCGGGCAATCCGAAGCATGTCATCTATGTGTGGATCGATGCGCTTTCGAACTACATTACCGCTCTGGGCTATGGCAGCGAGGATCGGAGCCTGTATGAGCAATTTTGGCCCGCGGATATTCATTTGATGAGCAAGGAGATCGTCCGTTTCCACACGATTATTTGGCCTTGTATGCTGATGGCGCTAGGCGAGCCGCTGCCGAAGAAGGTATTCAGCCACGGCTGGCTGCTGATGAAGGACGGCAAGATGTCGAAGTCCAAGGGCAATGTTGTTGATCCGGTGACGCTGATCGACCGCTACGGCCTGGATGCGCTTCGGTACTATTTGCTACGGGAAATCCCGTTCGGCTCTGACGGCACGTTCACGCCGGAAAGCTTCGTAGAACGGATTAATTTCGATCTCGCGAACGACCTCGGCAACCTGCTGAGCCGTACCGTAGTGATGATCGATAAGTATTATAACGGGGTCATCCCATCCTATATCGAGGGCGCAACCGAATTTGATGCGGCGCTGCTGGAAACGGTCCGTACTTCTACGGCTAAGGTGGAGGAAGCGATGGAGAAGCTGGAATTCTCCGTAGCGTTGACGTCCATATGGCAGCTGATCAGCCGAACGAACAAATATATCGACGAGACGCAGCCTTGGTCGCTCGTGAAGGACGAGACGAAGCGGCCGGTGCTCGGCTCCGTGCTTTATTGCCTTGCCGAGTGTTTGCGGATAGCCTCCGTCATGCTTCAGCCGTTCCTGACCCGAACGCCGCAGAAGATGTGGCAGCAGCTTGGCATCGGCGACAGCTCCTTGACGGCGTGGGATACCATCCACAGCTTCGGTACGCTCCCAAGCGGCACGCGAGTGGAGAAGGGCGAAGTCATGTTCCCTCGCCTTGAGGTGGAGAAGGAGGTCGCCTACATTGCCGAATCGATGAGCGGCGGTGCTGTATCGGCGGCAGACGAGCCGAAGGCGGAGGCTGCGAAGCCTGCTGAGGCTCCGGCCGAGCAAGCTCCGGAAATCTCAATTGATGATTTCTTCAAGGTCGAGCTTCGCGTAGCGCAGGTCATTGCGGCTGAGCCTGTGAAGAAGGCCGATAAGCTGTTGAAGCTGCAGCTGGATCTTGGCTTCGAGCAGCGCCAGGTCGTATCCGGTATCGCCAAGTACTACACCCCAGAGCAAATGGTCGGCCGCAAGGTCATCTGCGTGACTAACCTGAAGCCGGTGACGCTTCGCGGGGAGCTGTCCCAGGGAATGATTCTGGCCGCTTCGCAAGGAGATCAATTAACTTTAGCTACAGTTTCTGATGAAATTCCTAACGGATCTGTGGTAAAATAAGTATTGTTCACGTTAACAATGCGATTTTACCAATTTGGGGAGGCCATCATTCATGCAAACGAAAGACGGAATGAATTATGCACCGCAGGGGAAGCCGAATCCGGTAGTAAAGCCGGGTGAGTTCGCCTTCGCGGCAGTCGCGCTGGACCACGGTCACATTTATGGAATGACGAACGGGTTAATTGAAGCCGGTGCGGATCTGGTTGCCGTATATGACCGCGATCCCGCTAAGGTCGAAGCGTTCATCAAGAAATTCCCGCAAGCGAAGCCGGCTGCATCGGAGGAGGAAATCCTGAACAATCCGGCCATCAAGCTCGTGGCTGCAGCGGCAGTACCGAACGAGCGCGGCGCCTTGGGCGTTCGTGTGATGAAGGCGGGCAAGGACTATTTCACGGACAAAACGCCTTTCACAACGCTGGAGCAGCTTGAAGCTGCGAAGCAAACCGTGAAGGAAACCGGTCGCAAGTATATGGTTTACTACAGCGAGCGTTTGCACGTGGAGAGCGCGATCTTTGCCGGCCAGCTGGTGCAGCAGGGCGCCATCGGCCGCGTAGTTCAAGTTATGGGCTGGGGTCCGCATCGGCTGAACGCGCCGTCCCGTCCGGAGTGGTTTTTCCAGCATGAAAAGTATGGCGGCATCCTCTGTGATATCGGAAGCCATCAGATCGAGCAGTTTCTGTTCTACACCGGTGCGAAGGATGCGCAGGTCGTCAGCAGCCGGATTGCGAACTACAATAACAAAGACTATCCGGAGCTCGAGGACTTCGGCGACGCTACCTTGGTAGCGGACAACGGCGCGACCTTCTACTTCCGCGTAGACTGGCTGACACCGGACGGTCTGGGCACTTGGGGCGACGGCCGGACCATCATTCTCGGTACCGAAGGCTACATCGAGATCCGCAAGTACATCGATATTGCCCGCGATCCGCAAGGGGATCAGCTGTACCTGGTGAATCAGGAAGGCGAGAAGCATTTCTCCCTGAAGGGACAGGTAGGCTACCCTTACTTCGGCCAATTGATTCTCGATTGCATCAACCGTACCGAGAATGCTATGACCCAAGAGCATGCCTTCAAGGCAGCCGAGCTTTGCATCAAAGCCCAAATGCAAGCGATTCGCGTCGAATAGCTTAGTTTCTAGACTGGTTTCAGGTGGATTAGAGCCTGGAGCCAGTCTTTTTTTATTTCGAAGAGGCCTCGCGGGAAGCCAGGAAGGCTGTCTCGCATCCGATATGGTATGCAATGCTGCTAATGAAGTCAATTTCATAATTGGAAAGCCCTTGTATAAATTTAATCGGCATACAAAAGCAGGAGTAACCTCTCCACATTCTCCGAAGTTAAGGTTACCAAATGGCAAGGGCAACACGATGGCGCAAAAAAACGGGGCTTCCTTTAACGTTATGAAATCATCCTACTGAACCAAATATGTGTTTATCTGCCACTGTAAGATGAAAAAATCGCGTTACAGGGCGTCCGGCGCTTATAGCGGGCCGATAATGCTCCTTGTAACGTTATGAAATTAAATGGGCAGAATTCACAAAGCAGATTTGCGCTGCCAAAGCTCATTTTTTGCGATTGAAGTCAAAATCATTATGAAATTGACTTAATGTGCAGAAATCCACGATCTCAAGCCATTTTCGGAACGAGATATGTGAGAATGTGCATCTTTGAGAGAGTGCAATGGCTGAAAAGGGGTAAATAGCCCTGGATTGTTGAATATTCGCAGAAATCCTCGTACTTTTGAATCAAATCATGTGAAAATGTTGCATTTTTGCAGAATTGTGCTGCTCATAGATTAAGAGGCCCAGAACGCCGGGTTATACAAAGAGGTCATATGGATACAATTACTGGTAATGGAAGTCTCGAGCTGTTTTTTGTTAGATCATCCCGACAGTTGAAAGTCCGTTTTCCCTGTTGACAACCCAAGGAGGCGCACGTATAATCATGCTTGTTAATAAAAATTACGATTTACATGGATGAGGAAGTGAATGAGGATGAAAATGAATTACAAACGTCAACGACATATGATGTTTTCTTTACTTGTTATCATGATTGCAGCTATGTTCTTATCCGCCTGCGGCGCAGCTCGTCCTGCCTTGGTACAGGGGAAAACCAATATCGTAACCAGCTTTTATCCGTTATACGATTTTGCATCGAAGATCGGCGGGCAGCATGTCAATGTCGTGAACCTCGTACCGGCCGGTGTGGAGCCGCATGAATGGACGCCGAAGGGCCGGGATATTAAGACGCTGAAGGATGCCGAAGTGTTCGTCTATCTGGGTGCGGGTTTTGAAGGCTGGGTAGGAGATACGCTAAACAGTCTTGAGAAGGATGCCAAGGTGCAGGTCGTTGAGGCCAGTAAAGGTCTGACGCTGCTTCCCGGGATCGAAGAGGAAGGCCACGCCGATGACCATGGGCACAATCATAAGGAAGACGCGCATGAAGCGGAGTTTGACCCGCATGTGTGGCTGTCTCCGGTCAATGCGAAGCAGCTGGCGCAGAACATCAAGGATGCCCTGGTGAAGGCGGACCCTTCGCACCAAGCGGATTACGAAGCCAACTTCAAGCAGCTGAGCGGCAAGCTGGACCAGCTGCATGACAAGTTCAAGCAGCAGCTGAGCAAGACCAGCAAGAAAGAAATCGTTGTAACACATCAATCGTTCGGTTATTTGGCTAAGGAATACGGTTTGACCCAGAAAGCGATCATGGGCCTTGCTCCGGATGCTGAACCAACTTCAAAAGATATGAAGGAAATTCTCAGCTTCATAAAGGATAACAACGTAACGTATATATTCTTCGAGGAGCTTGTCTCGGATAAGCTGGCGAAGACACTGGCGAAGGATGCCAAGGTAGAGACGCTTGTGCTTAGTCCGCTTGAGGGCTTAACGGAGGAGCAGGCGAAGCAGGGTATGGATTATGTGTCGATTATGGAAAGCAATTTGAATAATTTAGTAAAAGCATTACAATAGAAGGTAGACCTTCCGTATGCGGAGTAAGGAGCTTACCATATGAATTCTCATACTCATTCCGGATGTCATCAGCAGATCGTTTCGATCGATGGCGTCTTTTTTTCTTATGAAAACAAGCCTGTTATTGAAAACCTGAATTTCAATATCCTGGAGCGGGATTTTGTCGGCTTGATCGGATCGAACGGGGCGGGGAAGACGACCCTGCTCAAAATGATTGTCGGCATTTTGAAGCCTGCCCGAGGCGAAATCCGCCTGTTCGGCGTTCCGCTGCAGCAGTTCAAGGATTGGCATCGCATCGGCTATGTGCCGCAGAAGAATGCCTTCAACCCGCTTTTTCCGGCGACGGTTCGCGAGGTTGTCACTTCGGGCTTATTCGGCAAAAGGAACATGTTTCGCCGCGTCTCGAAGGCGGATTTGCAGCGATGTGACGATGCCCTGTATGCCATGCGGATTGAGGACTTGGCCGATCGCCGAATCGGGCAGCTTTCCGGAGGTCAGCAGCAGCGGGTGTTTTTGGCCAGGGCGCTTATCAATAACCCGGAGCTGCTTATATTGGACGAGCCCACGGTAGGGATCGATGCGGAGACGCAGGCGGATTTTTTCCGGATGATAAGGCATATGCATCAGCACCATCATATCACCTTCCTGATGGTGTCCCATGATATGGATATGATACAATCTTATCTTGGGGAGCAGCCCATTCAGAAAAGCGGCAAGCTGGCTTTCTATGTGAAGCATACGCATGAACCGGAAAATTGCCGGGAGACCAATTTGACGCATTCCATGCATCAGCTGCGAGATTCGCTGGAGCCGAAGCCGTCCGAAACAAGCGGACTGGTCCCGAGCTCTGTGGAATAGAATAGGAGAGAGCGGAGTTGGATATTTTCACAGAGTATTTTTTTCAGCGTGCCTTGCTGGGCGGGGCATTGATCGGACTTACGGCACCGCTTATGGGGGTATTTCTAGTCCTAAGGCGCTTATCGATGATAGGGGATACGCTTGCCCATGTCTCGATCGCCGGAGTGGCTCTTGGTTTTTTGCTCAACATCTACCCGATCGGTGTGGGCCTGATCTTTGCTTTGCTTGCTTCCTTCGCCATTGAGAGGCTGCGCAAGGCTTACAAAACCTATGCGGAGCTGTCCATAGCTATCATAATGTCGGGCGGAGTAGCGCTGTCGACCTTTCTTTTCACGGTGGGGAAGGGCTTTAACATCAACGTCATGAGCTACTTCTTCGGCAGTATTTATACGCTGGACAGTACGGACTTATGGGTGGTTGCCGGTGTTACCACGCTTGTTGTCGCCGTTATTGCCGTGAACTACAAGGAGCTGTTCCTGATGTTTTTCGATGAGGATGCTGCGGAGGTGAGCGGGCTTCCGATTCGTTTCTACAATATTATGATTACGATGCTAACTGCCCTTGTCATAAGCGTATCCATTAAGATATTGGGGGCATTGCTTGTTTCCTCGCTGCTTACGATTCCTGTCGCCTGCAGTCTGCTGATTGCAAGAAGCTTTAAGCATTCCGTTTTCTGGGCTATCCTGTTCTCGGAAATCGCCGTTATCGGAGGCTTGGTTGCTGCGGGCGTGTGGGATCTGGCTCCTGGCGCTACCGTTGTTTTGCTGCTTATTGCAATGCTCATCGGGATTTTATTTATTAAAAGAGGCTTGAGGCTTTAACCATATCGTACATCACAGGAGGGTGAATAGGCCGTGGAACTGAATGTGTGGATTGCCTTGTGGGCCGGGTTTGCCTCGTTTATTTCTCCTTGCTGCTTGCCTTTATATCCTTCCTATTTATCCTACATAACCGGGGTATCGGTCGGTGACTTGAAGAATCAAACGGCAGCGAACGCGAAGGAAATTCGGTTGAAAACCGTTACGCATACGTTATGCTTTATTCTTGGGTTCAGCATTATTTTTTACAGCTTAGGGTTCGGGGCGGGGCTCGTTGCGAGTACGTTTCAGGAATATCGCGACCTGCTCAGACAGCTGGCAGCGATCCTTATTTTCGTGATGGGACTGTTTCTACTCGGTATTTTTCAACCGCAATGGCTTTTGCGCGAGCGTAAAATGCAATTCAAATACAAGCCGGCCGGTTACATCGGCTCCGTCTTGATTGGAATCGGCTTCGCGGCCGGGTGGTCGCCATGTATCGGCCCGATTTTATCGGCTATGCTCGCGCTTGCCGCAACCAACCCGGATGCCTGGCTTCCGCTGATTACCGCTTACTCGCTGGGCTTCGCGATTCCATTCTTCGTACTGGCCTTTTTCATCGGCTCGACCAAGTGGATTCTAAAGTACTCCTCCTTGCTGATGAAAATCGGCGGGGGTCTCATGCTGCTCATCGCGGTGCTGCTTTATTTCGACCAGATGGCGCGAATCACCGTATGGCTGTATGAGCTCACCCCGGATTGGTGGAAATTCTAATCAGGTGAAATAGTCGATATTCGCGTTCGGGAACGACTCAAAGATGCGCTCCGTGATAAATTCGCGCAGCGCCGTCGCCTGCTCGTCCTGGTACACATATTTGCCTTGGCCCCAGCGGCCCCACTTGTATTTGCGCTTCGCCTCATCCATCTCCAGCTTCGTTTTGGGATAACGCTGCATGATGATGTTTTTGGCCGTTTTGGTGAAGCGGTGCTGGATCAATTCAAACGTTAAGTTGGAGGTCGCTTCCGGTGGAAGGGCCTCTTTTAATTTAAACAACAGCTCGGCGTAGCCGTCCTCCCAGCCTTCATGCCATATGATCGGAGCTATGATGAATCCCAGTGGATAGCCGGCCCTGGCAACCTTGCCTGCCGCGATGATGCGATCGTGAAAGCTGGAGGTCGCCGGCTCGAAATTTTTGATGACGTAATCCGCATTGACACTGAAGCGGAACCGGGTATGGCCATTGTGCTTCGCATCCAATAACGGCTCAACATTGGCGAATTTCGTAACAAATCGCAGGCGTCCCAGCGGCTCCTGTCCCATGAACTCGATGTATTCCTTCAATGACCCGGAGATATGCTCTAAGCCTACAGGGTCGGAGGTACAAGCAGCTTCGAAACGTGTGATTTCCGGTGCCCGCTCTTCAATATATTGTTTCGCCTGTTTTAGAATATCATCCGTATTGACATAAACCCGGATGTAAGGCTTGGCTCCAAGGGTCGTCTGTAGATAGCAATAATGGCAATGCGCCATGCACCCGGTTGCAACGGGGATGGCATACTCGGCCGACGGTTTGGATTGGTCAAATTTCAGCGTTTTCCGAATGCCTACGACCAAGGTTCGTTTCGCGATGCGGTACTTTTCCAAATCGCTGTCGCCCGGCAGGTTTGTAATCCGGTTATGCGATGAAGTCATACGAATGGGGAGGCCTTCTTTTTCAGCCCATTCCATAATTTTTTTTCCCTTTGGATAATTCAGGGCGTCCGGTTCAAAATAAACGAGCTCCGGTATAAAAACTTGTGTACCCCGAGCGGGGGGTGCCAGCAGGTCGGTTGCCACAACGGCTCACTCCTTCGATTTGACGAATTGTCTCTATTCTGTGACAAGCTTGCTTACGTGGTTTGGGCTATGGTATAGTAAGTAGCGCTCATAATGGACTTAGGATATGCCATGCAGCAGGCAGCCAACCGTGGAATATCATGCGAAATGTATTCTCATCCGGCTTGCGAACTGCAGGGAGGAAAGGTATCATTACGTACATAGAGACTTGTCAGCGGCATTGGAGGAACGCGAATGGCTACGCCGAGCATGGAAGATTATCTGGAGAAAATTTACAAGCTCATCGACGAAAAGGGCTATGCGCGTGTGTCCGATATTGCAGAGGGCTTAGAGGTTCACCCTTCATCCGTCACGAAGATGATCCAGAAGCTGGATAAGGATAATTACTTGGTTTACGAAAAATATCGCGGGCTCGTGCTGACCTCCAAAGGTCAGAAAATGGGGAAACGGCTGGTCGATCGCCATGCGCTGCTCGAGGAGTTCTTAACCATCATCGGAGTATCCGAGGATACCATTTATAAAGATGTCGAAGGCATCGAGCATCACCTGAGCTGGGATTCGATCACCTGCATTGAAACGCTGCTCGAGTATTTCCGCCGCGAGCCGTCACGCGTGGAGGATCTCATGAAGCTGAAGAAGGAAATGGAAGAATCATAATGTTTACTGTGGAACTCCCTTTATCGGGAGTTTTTTTGTTATGGCATATTCTGAGACATAAGTACAAACCTTGCCCTCATAAGACGTAAAGAGACGGTGTGCGGCGGAAGCCGGCGTGGAGGAGAGGGAAAGCTGACATGAAGATCAATGCGGTTTTCGAGGGCGGCGGTGTAAAGGGGATTGCGCTTGCAGGTGCGGTTGCTGCGGCAGAGCAGCGAGGGGTTTCATTCCATCAGGTGGCGGGGACGTCATCGGGCTCCATCATCGCGTCGCTGGTTGCGGCGGGATATCAGTCGCATGAGATGCGGCAGATCATTGAGGGGACGCCATTCAGCTCCTTCCTGCAGCGTTCCAGACTGTTCGATACGAAGATTATCGGTCCGCTCGCGCGATTGTTTATCAAAAAAGGGTTATACTCCGGGGAAGCCTTGGAGAGATGGATTTACCAGCTGCTGCTCGCCAAGGGTATACGTACGTTTGGGGATCTTCAGCCCGGTCAGCTGCGCATCATCGCGTCGGACATCTCGCAGCGTAAGCTGCTTGTGCTCCCGGATGATATTGCCCAGTACGGTGTTGACCCCAAGCTTCTCCCCGTTGCCAAAGCCGTACGTATGAGCACGAGCATTCCCTATTTTTTCGACCCGGTTATCATTCGCAAGCCGCTTTCCCACCGAGTGAAGGGAGACAGCTTCGCCAGCCAGTTTATCTATATCGTGGATGGGGGTCTTCTCAGTAACTTTCCTTTGTGGATTTTCGATAAGGACGTGAACCCGTCGCTGGAGCGGATGATTCCGACCATCGGCTTCCAGCTGGTTGGCCGGGGCGCTGGGGCACCGAATACAATTTCAGGGCCTGTTACCATGATGAGGGCTTTATTTTCCACCATGCTGGATGCTCATGATGAACGTTATATTGCTGCTCATAACCGCTTTCGTACGATTAAGATCCCTACGATGGGCGTAAGCATTACCCAATTTGATATTTCAAAAGAGCAGAGCATGGAGCTTTATGAATCAGGCTTTCAATCCGGCAAGTCGTTTTTCGACCGTTGGAAGCTGACGGATTATAAGAAGGAATATATGGATCTGATCACTCGTAAATTGCTTCACCCACCGCGGGTCATGTAAATAAAAAAAGCAGCGAGTCCTATGCTCACCACATAGGAACCACTGCTTTTTTCGTAATCAATGGTATTTCGGAGGTTCATCCTGGTTGTCCCGGTTCCCGCTTCCGTTGATGACGCGGAAGGTTGCGTTCTTGCGTTTCGGCGGCTTTTTGAATCTCGTGCCGTAGCCGGAGGGTTTTTTCCATGTGTTCGGCGGGTATTTATAAAGCAGGAACACGGCTCCGAATATAATGACCGGAATTAAGAAGCTGGAAGGGCTGGTAAACAGGCCGGATAAAATCCCAATCGCTATTAAGCCGAATACAACATACGTAAGGATGGGTTGTTTTCTTCTCATGACTTGTCCTCCTATAGAAGATGGTTCTATGCTTGGCGGTCAAGCTCTCTCATTCGGTTGAAGGAAGCGATCGATACTTCGACCTGGGAATCATCAGGCTCCTTCGTTGTCAGAAGCTGCAGCCAAAGGCCGGGGTACCCCATAAAGCGGAGCACTGGTACTTCCCGCAGCGTATTCGTAAAGCGGAGCACCTCGTAGGAAACTCCAATGACGACCGGCAGCAGTATAATGCGCTGAATAATGCGCTCGATAAAGCTGTTATATTCGAAGAACGAGTAGATCACAACCCCGACGATGACGGTAAACACAATAAAGCTGCTGCCGCACCGGTAATGCAGGGTATTGAACTTCTGCACATTCTCGACGGTTAATTCGAGCCCCGCTTCATAAGCGCTGATCACTTTGTGTTCCGCACCATGGTATTGGAACAACCGCTTGATCATTGGTGTTAACGAGATGAAATAAATATATCCGACCAGCAGAATAATCTTAATGAGTCCTTCGATCAGATTATGGCCGATTTGGTTCTCAAACATGTTCTGAAACAGAAACTGTTCGATGGCTGTAGGGACCAGAGTGAACACAAATTTACCGAACAGGAAGGACAAAATACCGACGAACGCGACACCGAGAATCATCGTGAGCTTGCTTTGGAAGGTTTCCTGCTTTTCGGACCTGCCGCCCTCTTCTTCATCGGCGAAAACTTCCGCGGAGAAGTTCAGGTGCTGCGCCCCTTTGGCGCTGGCCTCTATAATTCCGACAATTCCACGAATAAAGGGAATTTTCTTCAGGGCCTGAACCCATCCGATTTCCTTCTTGGGCACCTCGAAAAATTCAATGGAATTATCTTTACGGCGGACTGCCGTTACATGTACCTTCTGGCCGGCGAACATCACGCCTTCGATAACGGCTTGGCCGCCATAGATTGCACATTGCTCTGACTGCTGCTGCGACAAATTCTTCACCTTCACTTTCTGTTGATTGCATGGCGGGATATACCCCTTATTGTATCGAATTGGAGCGTATAAAGCTACCGTTTAGTCTGCAAAGATTTGCACATACTAACGTTATCCGATTTCATAGGGGGTATACGTTCATCATGAAGGTTCAGGATCAAACGGTGCAGCATACGAATCCTTGGTACTTTGCCATCTATGTCGGCTTTTTTGCAGGGATCTTCTGGGGCGGACTGAAGATGATTGAGAATTATTTGCATTTTACCAGCTTGTCTCCCGGTTTTCTTGTGGAGCCTTTCTTTAAGCACTCGTTTCTGATGAGTACGGGAGGATATGTGCTGGGCTGGCTCTTCTTCATTCTTTTCTCGGTTGCAGCTGCGCTGGTCTATGCACTGTTTTTCCGAAAAGTGAAGGGTCCATGGATTGGCATGACCTACGGACTTGCCTGGTGGGGTCTGATCTATCTTCTTGTGGGACCGGTGACAGGAATGAATCAGCCGATCGGAATCATTGAAATCAACACGCTGATTACGGATGCATGTCTGTTCCTGGTATGGGGTTTGTTTATCGGGTATACCATTACCGTGGAATTTACGGACGAACGCGTCAGAGAGCCGTTCAAGAAAAATACACATAAACCGAGGCTCGGTTGAGAAAAAAGTTCTCAAACCGGGGAAAACTATGGTAAAATAGATAGGTATGTGCAGATTATGCCATACAAAGTCGGTTTTGCTCGGCAAAGCCCTAGGAGGTTCCTCTTGAAACAGGTACTATTGTTGAATGGACCTAACTTGAATATGCTCGGCGTGCGGGAGCCGGGTGTGTATGGGTCCACTTCTCTGCAAGACATAGAGAATCGGATGACCGACTTAGCGGCTGAGCTCGGCGTTCAGCTCGAGTGCTTTCAATCGAATCATGAAGGGGCACTGATCGACAAGATCCATGAAGCTCATGGACGTAAGGACGGAATCGTGATGAATCCGGGGGCGTTCACGCATTACAGCTATGCGATTCGGGATGCGATCAGCGCCGTAGGTCTTCCCTTTGTCGAGGTTCATATCTCGAACATTCATAAGCGGGAGGCATTTCGTCATGTGTCGGTGCTTGCTCCGGTCGGCCTTGGTCAGATCTCCGGATTCGGTGCGGACAGCTACGAGCTTGGGTTACGGGCATTAGTTATGCATATGCAGCGGACGGAGGGGTAATATGCAGCAGGAACGGATTCGGCGTCTACGCGAGGTAATGCAGCAGCAAGGCTTGCAGGCATTATTGGTTACCGGCGATATCAACCGCCGTTATATCAGCGGCTTTACAGGCTCGGCGGGATATGTTCTCATCACGGATCGCCGCGCGATTTTGCTTACGGACTTCCGTTATATGACTCAAGCTCCCCAGCAGGCTATCGGTCTTGAGGTCATTGAGCATGCTCCGAAGGCCATGGAAACGGTAAAGGATTTGCTGGCACAGGAGAAGGTTACCGCGCTTGGTTTTGAACAGAATGATCTGTCTTACGGTGCATTCCGCTCGATCAGCGAGGTCTTGTCTGGCATTGAACTGATTCCAACGGACAACCTCGTCGAAAAGCTTCGTATGGTGAAGGATGCAGGCGAGATCGAGATTATGCAGGAGGCTGCCGACCTGGCTGATCGGACCTTTAGTCACATTCTCGGATTTTTGAAGCCGGGTGCAGTTGAGAAGGACATCGCTCTGGAGATTGAGATGTTCGTCCGTCGGCATGGTGCGGCTTCTACGTCCTTCGAGACCATCGTTGCTTCGGGCGAACGCTCCGCATTGCCGCACGGCAAGGCTAGCGACCGGGTGCTTGGCAATAATGAATTTGTCAAATTGGATTACGGAGCTTATTATAAAGGATACTGCTCCGACATTACTCGCACCGTAGTTGTCGGCAAGGCGTCGGACCAGCACAGGGAAATTTATAGAATCGTGCTGGAGGCGCAGCTGGAAGCTCTCGATAAGATTCGACCGGGCATGACAGGCCGTGAAGCGGATGCCATTGCGCGTGACGTAATCAAGCGGCACGGCTACGGAGATAAATTCGGTCATGGCACCGGGCATGGTCTCGGGATGGAGGTTCATGAAGCGCCGCGGCTGTCCATGATGGGAGATATCGTCCTAGAGCCGGGGATGGCGGTAACGGTCGAGCCGGGGATTTATATTCCGGGCTTCGGAGGCGTAAGGATTGAGGATGACATCATCATCACCGAAACGGGCATTCGGATTTTGACGAAATCGACCAAAGAGCTTCTGGAGATTTGATTTTGCATCATTTGCGTTGATTTCAGTGGCAGTCACGATTTATTGCGATATCGCTTTTGACGCGGCTGTCTGCTTACATTATAGGGAGGTTTTGTTCCAGTGATCTCAGTTAACGATTTCAAAACAGGTTTGACTATCGAAGTAGAAGGTGATTTGTTCACCGTCATCGACTTCCAACACGTAAAGCCAGGCAAAGGGGCCGCGTTCGTACGTTCCAAGCTGAAAAACCTGCGCAACGGTAACACTGTTGAGCGTACATTCCGTGCCGGCGAGAACGTAAGCCGTGCGCACATCGAAAACCGTCAGGTTCAATACCTGTATGCTAGTGGTAACGAATTTTCCTTTATGGATACCGAGACTTACGACCAGTTCACTCTCGAGAAGAAGCAAATCGAGTGGGAGCTGAACTTCCTGAAGGAAAACATGATGATCCACATCATGAGCTACCAAGGCGAGATCCTCGGGATCAACCTGCCGAACAGCGTAGACTTGAAAGTGATTGAGACAGAGCCGGGCATCAAGGGGAATACGGCTACCGGTGCTACAAAGAACGCAAAGGTCGAAACCGGCTTGAACGTGCAAGTGCCTCTGTTCATCAACGAAGGCGATGTGCTCCTTATCGACACTCGCGAAGGCAAATACATTTCCCGCGCTTAGTTCGCGATCAAGACCCATGCTCCACCGGTTGGTGGGGTGTGGGTCTTTTTTGTTTATTATGGTATAATATGTTAAATCCGGGATGGCAAGTGTTGTCCTTAGCAATCATCTCTTCCCGAAGACGTACTTTGTATCTTTATTTTTTGTCATCGTAAGTATAGCTTGGATATTGTACTTTTGGAAATCATCCAGGGTGAAAGAGACCTTTATTTCCTGATGACGAACGTAGGGAACATCCCGTCCCAGCCAATGATATAGCGAAGTGTACTATTGCAAAGCTGCAAAAGTACACAAATTAACCCCTCAAGGAGAGGTTCTGAACGAGATTTGTGAGAATAGGCAGCTTTCGTAGCAGATATTCCCGAAAACGAATTAAAAGGTTTTAGAATGTTGTATAAACGCAGAATTCATATATTTTAAAAGTTGAAACGGTTGTAAATGTTGCGTTTTTGCAGAAATGCGCCGTTCAGTAGGAGGAGGTTAGTCCATGAGTAACGATTATTTATTTACCCGTATTGGCTATGTTTATATGCCAACTTCGGATATAGAGAAATCTATTGAATGGTATACTTATCACTTGGATTTTAAACTGATGCAGAAGTTTGCGGACCGCGGTTCGCTTTTGGCCGTGCTGCACCATCCTCACACGCATTCCATAGCCTTATTGCTTATCGAGACGGAAGACAGCCATCGTTTGGAAATCCTTCGTAACGGAAAGCCGTTCCCTACCATGGCTTTGAATTGCCAGGATATTGAATATACACATAGCGAGCTAAGAAGGAAAGGTGTCATTGTTGAGGAGCTTCAGACGCTCGGGGCGGGGGAAGCGAAGTATTTTTATTTTAGAGACAACCAAGGAAATCTATTAGAAGCAGCTTGGTCCATATGGGATCCAAAGGATACGATCAAAGAAGGTTTCTAGATTCTCTAGATAAACCCCTCCACAGGGGCATTTAGAACGGAGGTAACATGTATGGTGCCGGAAAGAGTAAGTCTGATAACCCTAGGAGCGCAAAACCTCCCGGAGCTAAGAAAATTTTACCAAAGGTTAGGCTGGAGTGAGACGGAAATCAGCACTGACAGTTATTGCGTGTTTAGAACGGCCGGCGTGTTGCTTTCCTTGTTTCCGATGGAAGAGCTTATAAAGGATGCAGGCTTGGAGTCTGAACCGTCCGTTACAGGCTTTAAGGGGATTACCTTGGCAATCAATGTGGATGAGCCTCATCAGGTCGACGCTGTAACCGAAGAAGTAAAAGCTGCCGGGGGCAGAGTAATACGAGAAGCAAGCGATGCATTCTGGGGAGGAAGAACCTCGTATTTCTTAGATCCCGAAGGGAACGCATGGGAGGTTGCGTGGAACCCGACAGCAGTGTTCGATGCCCGCGGAGCGATGATACATTTTTAGCAATTACGGTGTCGGATCTAAGAGAAAGGGGGGTATTACGTTGGCCGTTACAATAAAAGATGCACAAACCATCGATATGGAATTAGTCCACAGGATCATGCGGCAAGCCTTCAAGGAATATATAGGAAGGCTTACACCGGAATCCGGTGCTTTGCTGGAAACAGTAGATGATATCATCGCAAAGACTTCGAATCGGGGCGGCGCTATACTTGCATATCAAGATCCTGATGCAGTCGGCTCCGCCCAATTTTATTATCAGGACACCTACATGTACATAGGCAGGGTTTCGGTTATTCCAGAGTGCAGGGGAATGGGAATCGGCGGAATGATGCTGACGTAATTGGAAAACAAAGCAATCGAACGGCACTATGCGGAAACAAGGGTAGAGGTTCGGTTGTCGATCCCCGAGAACGTGAAGTACTATCTTGATCGGGGCTATTCGATCATTCAAGAGCGGGAATACCCGGAAAAGACGGATCGCTGGTACGTCATGAGAAAGAGGTTGATGAAGCATGATGAGAGGTTCGGATTCGCCAAAGCGGAAAATGCGTTTGTCAGCAAGAGACAGATCAATTAATCAGTAGGAGGGTTTTCCAATGGGGGAAAGGACAACCGTTTATATGGTTCGGCATGCGGAGTCTCCGTTTGTCTTTGGCCAGGAAAAAGCGCGGGGACTGTCTGAGGAAGGCCTGCTGGCTGCAAAACTAGTAGCTGACAAGCTTAGCGGTGTAAGCATAAACCATGTTGCTTCCAGCAATTATACTAGAGCGGTCCAGACAGTGCAGTACGTGGCAGACAGCAGGAATCTCCCGATCGAGCAGTTTGAGGAGTTAAGGGAGAGGGCGATCAAAGGTTTAGATTACAAAGCCCCGTGGGAGGAGCTGGAGGCTGCCATCGAGCGTTCCTTTACGGATATCGATTATGCACTCGCGGGTGGGGAAACCACACGGCAGGCACAGATGAGGTCGATTCCCATTGTCCAAAAGCTCCTGTCTGAGCACCGCGGCGGCAATATTGTGATCGGGACGCACGGCAACATTATGACGGCCATCATGAACTTTTTTGATAACGACTACGGCGGCGCATTTTGGAAACGCACCTCGAAGCCGGACATATATCGACTCGCGTTCGAAGAAAATCAATTGGCGGAAGTAGAAAGAATGTGGGCGTAGCAGTCAATGTAAGATACCACTGTAGGCAATTATTCCTCATCGTCATCGTCAGTGACCGAATGAAGCATTTCCTCCGTATCCTCATCTAGCCCGTGCTGAGGCATATTTTTCATATGATCCAAAGTGCGCTGCTTCAGCCTTGAAGCCAATCCCTTCCAATATTCCGTACTTGCGCGGGGAATTCGATTAGCTACCCACGTCTCGGTTGTCTGCTGACGCGCGGAAGGACTAAGCTCTTCGTCCCACGCCATGACATTTACCTCTTGCCTGGCGCCCTCACCCTGGGAGGTTACGGCGTATTGAATTTTTTGGGACGGGGCGGTCCAGGTTTGCACGATGTCATCCTTGCTGTCCTTTCCTGTGGCTGCTGTGAATTGCATTCCTGCATAAACAGAGGATGGCAGCTCGGAGATGACCTTCTGCAGCAGCTTGTCGCGTGATACTGATGTTTTTCTACCTGAGGTTAGTTGCTGTTCTTTGCGATAGGCGGCATTGAGCCAGTGCTTCGCTTGTTCTTGAGAGCCTTCGGATCCGCTGGGGCGCACAAGCTGCGTGGCGATGATCGGTGTTTCGGGCTGCTTGGGGCCCTTCTTCTTTCCTGCGAAGTCCTTCGTTGTTGAAACAGTCTCTGATGCCGGATCTTCCTTGTCGTTCTCATCGTGCTCCGAGAAGCTTCCGGTTGCCAGCAGTCGGGCAAGCGACTGATTTCCCACAAGACCCTGCAGCTCCATGAGATGTGCAGAGGTGCCGGAAGCCATGGAACCTAAGGAGCCGGTCAAAGCAGCAGCACGGCGCTTGCCGCCTTTTGGTTTCGATTCCTTCTGATCCTTCTTCCTCTCCATGGGCTCACCTCTTGACAAGTAGTACTTCCAGCATACCACAAATTGAAAAAATTAGAATATACAGAAAATTATTGTTTCCAAAACTGCCGTTATTCGATAAAATTAGCTAAACGAGGACTTTATGTCTATATATTTTTCGCCTAAACCTGACAAAGGCTTGATGGAACGGGTAACGGGTGATACTTCAGGCTGAACGGTAAGAGAAACTATGAAAAGGGGAGAAATGATGAGAGAGCAAGCGCGTAGGGAACCCTCATCAGCTAGCGTAAGGAAAAGCAGCGCGGCAAAACCCGTTGTAACTCCGAAGGAAACACAGCCCGGAGCCTCAATAAGCAGGCCGATCCAACGCAAGGGAAAAATGCCTGAAAATGTGCAAACGCAAATGGAGTCTGCGCTCGGCAGCGATTTTTCCGACGTGAATATCCATGTTGGCTCGAAGGCCCCGGAGGTCGGGGCATTGGCCTATGCCCAAGGGAACGACATTCATTTTGCACCCGGCCAGTATAATCCGGATTCTGCCGCAGGACAGCGGCTGCTGGGACACGAGCTGACCCATGTAGTACAGCAGCGCCAAGGGCGCGTGAAGCCGACCATGGATATCGGTGGCATGCCGGTCAATGACGACCCTTCCTTAGAGAAGGAAGCGGATCGTATGGGAGCTAAGGCAGCGCAAACGAAGCTGGATCCTGGCCGTTATGCTGAGAGCTTTAAGGGCTGATAAGAAAAGGACGGAACCGGATGGCATCAAACGAAGCAACACGAACTTTGACTGCGTACAAAGGCTCTTGGGATTTTTATGCGGATGCCGGTGAGCTGCTGGACTTGCGCATCCTTCTGGCCATGAGACGGATGGAGGGGATTAACGGACCGAGTGATCCGGCCTTGGAGCCCTTCAAGGGACTTGTACTAACGCCGGAAGAGATGTACCGGCTGCTCAGCCCGGATTCGGGCAAGGACGCGGATCCGGAGCTCTCGCATTTAGCTAGACTCGCCGCAGAGGCTGAAGCGCGAATGGCCGAAAGAATCAGTCTGACCCGAGCGCAGGATGTTTTTATACCGCTGCTCTATTTGGCGGACGTATTCGAGCTGGATTCGTTTGAGCTTCAGGTAGTTTACATGCTCTTGGCTGCCGAGTTGGATCGTAAGTACGATAAGCTCTACGCCTACATACAAGATGACGCCAATTGCAAGTACGCAACCCCGGATTTGTGCGCTCAATTGAGCGGCGGCCCCTTTGAGCCCAAACGCTCCGTCACAGGCTATTTCGTAAGCGGCGGCAAGCTGAGGACCTGGCTGCTTCAACCGGCGGCGACCGGCTCGCTGCATTCGCTGCTGGCCCTGCCGTTAAAGCTGGATGAAAGAATTCTGGCTTTCCTGCTCGGAATTGGCTTAGAGGACAAGGAGCTTTCCGGCTTGGTGAAGCTGTACAGCTGGAGCGAGGAGCCTCCTGCTTTGGAGACGGGTCAGGAGCTGCAGAGCAAGCTGCGGCAATATGTGGAGACCGGCGAGCAGCAGAAGGTTGTCTTTTGTCTGTGGGGAGCGCAAGGGGCGGGAAAGAAGCTTCAAGCGCGACATGTTGCATACGGGCTTTCTCAGCCGCTGCTTGTAGTGGATATCTCTGCTCTGAACCGTCACGAACGGGCTGCAGAGGATCTGCTGCTGCGGATAAGAAGAGAGGCTAAGCTTCATGGAGCCCTTCTGGCATGGGATCGATTCCACCTGCTGCAAGGGGATGCCGAAGGTACGACCGGAAAAAAACAAGCCGTTTTTGACGTGATTCGGCAGGAAGCGAGTCCGTCCTTTCTTCTGTCTGCAGAACCATGGAATCCTTTGCCGTGGCAGGAAGGGATGTTGTTCCTGGAGGAAGAGATTCCCTACCCCGACACCAGTGAACGGATGCGATTGTGGCACACCTTCAGCAAGGAGCGAGGGATGGAGAATGCCGCAGACTGGGCTTCCTTGGCTGGAAAATTTCGTCTCCATCCGGGACAAATTACGGGGGCGCTGGATTACGCCCGGCAGCTGATTGACTGGGAAAGGCTGCCTGCGCCGGATGATCGACTGCTCCATAAGGCGTGTTATGCCTTTATGCAGCATAACCTGAAACGAAAGGCTGTTCGTATTGAGGCGCGCTATACTTGGGATCGGGTGGTCCTGCCACCGGAGCAGAAAGAGCAGCTCGAGCACGCGTGCGCCAGGCTGAAGTATCGTCAGCTTGTTTACGGTGAGTGGGGATTCGACCGCGCTTTAGCCTATGGAAAAGGGACAAGCCTGCTCTTTGCGGGACCTCCGGGCACAGGGAAAACGATGTCGGCCCAGGTCATTGCGAGTGAGCTCAATCTGGAGCTGTACCGTATCGACCTGTCGCAGGTCATCAGTAAATACATAGGGGAAACCGAAAAAAATCTCCATGAAATCTTTCAAGAGGCAGGGCAAAGCGGAGCGATACTGTTCTTCGACGAGGCGGATGCCTTGTTCGGGAAGCGCTCGGAGGTGAAGGATGCTCAAGATAAATATGCCAACGTGGAGACGGCCTATCTTCTTCAGAAGATGGAAGAGTACGAGGGGATTACCATTCTGGCGACGAACCTCCTTCACAACCTCGATGAAGCCTTCATGAGACGCTTCGGATTTATCGTAAAATTCCCGTTCCCGGATATCGATCACAGAGAGCTTCTCTGGCAAAGCATCTTCCCCCCACAGGTGCCGCTGGAGCCTGATATCGATTACCGGTTTCTTGCAAGCCGTTTCGAGATGGCGGGGGGGATTATCAAGAACGTGGCCGTATCGGCCGCTTTCTTGGCAGCAGGGGCGGACAAAGAGGTTGGGATGAAGGAAATTCTGACTGCGGTAAGAAGCGAAATGCGCAAAAACGGAAAGCTGCTGCTGCCGGCAGATCTGGGTGAATATGCGGAGCTGCTGAAAGACTAACGAATCAGGAAAGGGAGATGCGCTATCGCAGATTATACAGTCATCTCGGATGTTGGCTTAACGCTGGTGAAGCTGCTTCGCGAGCAGCTGGTGCCGGAGCTGATTGCCGCGCCCGAGTCAATCGGGCTTGCTTCTCCTGCGGACAGAGGAGATTTGCAGCTCGTACTTTTTCTCTATCAAATTCATGAAAATGCGGAAAACCGCCGTACAACGATGACGGGACGGGGCACGGAAGCGCTGCAGTATCCGCCTCAGGCGCTGAACCTCTCCTTCCTGCTTACCTGCTACTCCGCTTCCGATGTAGCTTCCAGGGCATTGGACGAGCAGCGAATCATGGGGAGAGTCATGCAGCTGCTAAACGACAATTCCGTCCTTCGGGGATCCCAGCTGCACGGCTCGTTGGCGGATAAGAGCGAAGAGCTGAGGATTTCAAAGGACGACCTGTCGGCGGAAACGGTCATCGGCCTGTTTGGAGATGCTCCGTACAAGCTGTCCATTGGCTACACCGTCGGTCCTGTATTTCTGGACTCGAAGCGCACGAAGCAAACCAAGCGGGTTACAGAGGCCAGGTTCACCCTGGAGCAGCAGGAAGGAAGCGGGCTATGAACAGAAGCAAGCCGGTATCGCTTCAGGTTTCCTGCGCTGTGCTTCCCATAGACGTAGCTACAGGCCAGCCTCCTGCAAGGGTGAAACCGAAGCTGACAGTGAAAGGCGCCTACGGCAAAGTTCTGCATAAGCAGGACGGAACGCTGATTGTCATAGGACTTTCGGCGGATCTCTATTCTTTGCAGGTGGAAGCACCGCATTATTCCATTGCTGCCGTTTCGGTAGATACGCACACGCATGATGTGCGTGAGCCCCTTGTCGTTCCGTTGATTCCTATGCCTTCCATGTCATTTGCCCCTGGTACTACCTTATTGCGGGTGGCTTTAAGAAGGAATCAAACTCTCCCCGAAGGCTGTCATCTGAGGGCTGCCATCACGGACGAAGGCTTGCCGGCCGGCAAACTGGCGGAGGCCTCCAAAGGAAGCCTTTCCTTCACGTACACTGCGGGAACGAAATTGACGCCGGGCTGCAGTTATTACCTTTTGGACAGCTCTACCTCCAAACGGGAATTCGTCCGCATCGCCCGGGTGGATACGGTAACGCGAACCGCGTGGGTTCAGGAGCCGCTATTGTTTGAGCATCCGAAAGGGACACTGTTAACGGAGACTGCGGAAGGCATGACCGATCGGAGGGGGGAATGTGCGGCTGCTTTCCCTTCGCAGAGGAAGAAACAGTTCACTGCCATGGTGGAATTGGAGTGGAATGGGAATCGATCCGTCCTCTTTGAGGAGGTGATGGTGGAGGAGGGCCGGACGACTCAGCTGGAATGGTAACAAAACTCACACTTTAGGTCATTTTACTAAAAAAAGTCATGTCAAGTCTTTATTTCTTAGCAAATAAAGTCGATAATTATTTATGTTCGATCAATGGGAAGGAGGGAACTGATTTCAAGCCGAGGTTTGGGATCAGGAACAAATGGCTGAGTACTTGTCACCAGGGGTGTACGTAGAAGAGTTTGACAGCGGCGGCGTGCCGCTAGGAGGGGTCAGCACAAGCACCGCAGGCTTTATCGGTGTCGCTGCAAGAGGTCCTGTAGAAGGAGTCCCTCAATTCGTAACGAGCATGAACGATTTCACGCGTCAATTCGGCGGGTACTTGTCCGAGAACCAGTTCGGTACCTATCGCTTTTTGGCGTATGCGGTGGAGCATTTCTTCGTGAACGGAGGCGCCCGCTGCTTTATCATGCGTGTAGCTCCATCGGATGCGAAGCCTGCGTCGAACGGTGCCGAGTCCGCACTCGGCGTGTTTGCCAAAAACCCCGGCCAATGGGGCAACCGGGTACGTGTGGTGCTCGAACCGGCAAGCAAAGCCAAAACGCAAATCTATGAGGTGCTTGAGCAAACGGATAAATCCGCCAAATACCTCGTGAAAAGCGATGCAGGCTTCAAGCCTGGCGACGTTGTCGCTTTCGAAGGGGCAGGCAAGAAGCAGTACAACCGCGTCATTTCGGCGCAGGACAACATTCTGGAGCTTGAATCCGCTTTCGAAGGCGATGTGACCGACAAAAATCTTCTTCCCTCCAAAGTAGTCACTACCTGCGAATTCACGCTTCATGCGTTCTATGGTGACGAGGCGGAAACCTATGAGCGTGTCTCGTTAAACGTTTCGGCTGCCAACCATGTGGAAAAGGTGCTCGCCAAATCGAACATCATTCGCGTTGTGGATCGCAGCGCCGACAATGGCGATCTCGGCGCCGTACCTCCGTTTGAAGTCATCTCCGGCGAGAACGAGGAAGCGAAGAAGCATGTCATCGAGCTTTCCGGCGGTAGTGACGGCAATGTGGACTCCTTAAACGCAGGCGATTTCATGGGCGCGGACAACGGCCCCGGCAAGCGTACGGGCATTCAAGCGTTCATCGACAACGATGAAGTCAGCATCATGGCGGTTCCGGGCGTAACGGATCCGAATGTACAGCTCGCGCTTGTTGCACACTGCGAAAACCTCGGAAGTCGTTTTGCAATTCTGGATATTCCCCGCGACAAGACGAAGGTATCCGACGTGCTGACGCACCGCGATATTTTCGATTCGCAATATGCTGCCATGTACAATCCTTGGCTTCAAGTATTTGATCCGCTGGATAAGCGCAATATTTTCATTCCGCCTTCAGGCTCGATGGCCGGAATTTATGCCCGCAGCGATACGACGCGCGGAGTACATAAGGCGCCTGCGAATGAAGTCATTCGCGGCTGCGTAGGTCTTGATGTGCAGTACAACAAAGGGGAGCAGGATGTGCTGAACCCTCGCGGAGTGAACCTGATCCGCCATTTCACCGGACAAGGCATTCGCGTGTGGGGCGCCAGGACGACCTCCTCGAACGGACTTTGGAAATATGTGAACGTTCGCCGTTTGTTCATTTTCCTTGAAGGCTCCATTAAGAACGGAACGAACTGGGTTGTATTCGAGCCGAATGACGAGAAGCTGTGGGCACGGGTTCATCGTACGATCGATGCCTTCCTGACACGTGTTTGGAAGGACGGCGCGCTGGCCGGCACAAGTCCGGGCGAAGCGTTCTACATCCGGATCGACCGCAGTACAATGACGCAGGACGACATTGATAACGGACGCCTCATTTGTGTCATCGGTGTAGCGCCGGTGAAGCCGGCTGAATTCGTTATTTTCCGTCTCACGCAAAAAACCGGCTCCGAGTAATCTGAGCAGCGAATAGGCCTTAGCAGGTTAGTTCATGAACTGGAAAGGGGTTTACCATGGCAGGCGAACGCAATGATCCATACAGAAAGTTTCGATATCGAGTAGAAGTCGAAGGCATACAGCAGGCCGGCTTTAGCGAAGTATCCGGCTTCGATGCTTCCTTAGACGTAGTGGAATACCGCGAAGGCAACGAAGTCATTACCCCGCGTAAGCTTCCCGGTCTGGCCAAATACGGCAACATCACGCTGAAATGGGGCGTGACGGACTCGATGGATTTGTACGACTGGATTTCCGAATGCATCGAAGGAACCGTTACCCGCAAAACCGTTACCATTATCGCCATCAACGAAGAAGGCGACGATGTAGCGACATGGCAGGTTATTGAAGCCTGGCCTTGCAAGTACACGGCTCCGGATTTTGACGCTTCCGCATCGGAAGTGGCTATCGAGAATCTTGAGCTGGCGCACGAAGGCATGACACGCACCCAATAATAATAGTTTCGTAAGCCATAGCCATTTTTGGTACCATCACATGATCATTCAGTTACAAGGCTTCATGGGGGCGATGCTTGTCCTCATGAAGCTCCAACAATCAAGGAGGCGAAACCGTTGTCTTTCAGAACAGAGTATGAATTTGAACTGCCCCGAGGATATGTGGATGAGAACGGAACGCTGCATAAGCGCGGCATTATGCGATTGGCTACGGCTGCCGATGAAATCCTGCCGATGCGCGATCAGCGCGTACAGAGCAATCCGGGCTACTTGAGCATCATTTTGCTGGCACGTGTGATCACGAAGCTGGGGGATTTGCGGGCGATCGACACCAAGGTCATTGAGCGGATGTTCACGGCGGATCTGGCCTTTTTGCAAAATTTTTACCGCCAAATTAATGAAGTGGAGAAGCTGAGCGTACGCACCGCTTGTCCGAAATGCGATCATGAGTTTGAGGTGGATATCTCTTTTTTATCCGAGACGGAAGGGGTCTAACGGTTTATCCCATGGAGAAGATCTATGAGGAGGCCGCGTTTTTGGCTTATTACTTTCACTGGCAGCACGACGATATCATGAACATGGAGCATCGGGAGCGCAGACGCTGGTGCTCGGAGGTATCGCGTATTAATCGCAGCTTGAACGATGAGCCAAGCAACCCCTTCGACGTATTCGGTAAAAAGAGGTGAGGGCATTGAATACGGACGCTTTAGGAAATGCGTTTCGTTTTAACGTGGAAATTGAAGGACTGTTGGTCGGCGGCTTTACGGAGGTCAGCGGGCTGGAGTCGGAAATCGAATATGAAGAGTATGCCGAGGGCGGAGTGAACGGCTATACACACAGACTCCCCAAGCGTACCAGCTATCCTCCGATTGTGTTGAAGCGCGGAATTACCAAGTCCAACGAGCTGTGGGACTGGTATGCCGGCAACGCCGGGGGCAGGATTACGAGAAAGCAAGGCTCTATCATCATGTGTACCGTTTCGGGTGAAGAGCTTATCCGATGGAATTTCTTCGAGGCTTATCCTGTGAAGTGGATCGGACCGGAGCTGAATTCCACGAAAAGCGAGGTCGCTGTGGAATCCATCGAGATCGTACACAACGGATTGAAAACGGTGGGATCGTAAGGCGGACCAGCGGACTAACGGGGCAAGGGGCATAGGTGATGAGAACGACGACAAACATGGAAGCCGGGCTTCAAACCATTCAGCCGAGAGTCCACCAAGGCTTCGCCGATTCGATTACAACCAAATATGGCTTTGCCGCAGGCAACTATCTAGGCAGACAGTCGCTTGTCTACTGGGAGCCTAACGAGGGAACCGTGATTCAGCCGCCACCTGTACAGAAGGTGTCACTCCAGCAGTATGTGGTGAATTTGAAGCTGCAGCTGATGGCTATGCAAAAGGAAGAGCAGCTGGTGCTGAGCAATCAGCGGGCCATGCTTCAGATGCTCGAGAAAGTAACGGAGCGGCAGGCTGTGGAAAGTAAGCGAGCGGAACGCCGGGAGGAGGCTTCCGGACAAGGAGCGCAAGGTCGGAGCAAACAAGCCGGCAGCAACGCGGGCAGAGGAAGCCGAAGCACAAAGGTAAAGGAACCCCTCAAGCAAGAGCAAGCCGTGCCGAAACGGACGAGAGCCGCAAAGCGGCCGAGCGAGGAAAAGCCGCAGGACGAGCGGTCGGTTCTTGAGACAAACGAATGTACAGCAAAGCGCGGCACGAAAAAAAGAAGCGGCACCGCACCACAGCAAAAAGCTGACGATTCGTTGGCTGCAGAGATGATTCCGAAGAAAAGGTCCCGCTCGAAGAAGGAAGAGAGTAAGGAATCTAAACAGCTCGATGAGTTGCCTAAGGAGACGGGAAAAAAGCCGGGTAGAACCAGGAAGGCGAATGGAAAAACCGGGGACCAGGTTCATCAGGAGATCCATGCGATCGGTGGTGGCGGTACCGGAGACAACCACGCAAGGGCATCGGCTTGGATTTCGAAGAAACCGGAAGCGGCCCGGACCCGAGGGAGCTTGAATCCGCGCTTGACGCAGGGCAATGCGGCTCAGTTGGCGGGTAAGGCGGAAGCCGGTTATAGAGCTCAGGGACGAATGGTAAAAAGACCGGTTCAGATTGCGAAGCTTACCGGAAGTCAGCTTACTCAGGATGCTGATGATAGTAGTCGTGCCATCTTAGGGCAAAACCGGCAGGGGCAGGTCCAAGTACGTAAAGCCGGCCAAGGCTCGGCTGCAATGTCCCTTATCAATCCGGTGGTGCTTCAGAGGTTTGCCGCACAAGGCATTCGGCATATATGGATGCAGCGGAATGGAAGCGGTGCAGAGCAAGTTCACCGCATAGTAAGACGACGAATTGAAGAAGGAGTAAGTGGCGGCCGTTGGTTTCGTAACCATGAAGCTGCAGCTGTCAAGCCCGGAAGGAGCACGCAAGTAAGCTCTCTACCGGCGAAGAGAAAAGAGTCCAAGGGGAATACGAGTGCTAAAGCGGTTAGCCGCAGGCCCGAATCCGAATCCGGACTCGGCTATACTCAACCGGTCCAAACGTATGATATCAACAAGAGCAACAGTTCATTACGTGAACGGTTCATGTGGAAACCCACCTTTTATAAGCAACTAGGCCGAAAGGCACATCCCATCGAAAATAATCAAAATCATATAGATGCCGTTCCCGTAGGTATACAAGGAATCAGGGGGCAAGAAGGAGGCCGTCAGGCCTCAGCCCAATCGGTTTTCGGACAATCCTCATCTCCGGTGACGGATGTCCGTTTGTCGTCAGCAACCAGACTGTATCACCGGGAAACGGCAGGGAGCAGCAATGCTAACTTTGCCCGATCTGAAGGGAAGGTACAGTATAGGCAGGCTTCAGCGGTAGCCGGTGCTCCAAGCGATGCTCGTTCCTCGCAAGCCGCAACGCTGAGCGGAGCACAAGCTCCATTAAATGGCAATCAGGAATCGCCACGTCGATCTTGGCCAAAAAGCATTTCGTCTTCGGAGAGCTCCAGGCAGCAGGATACAGCTTACATAGACAAAGGAAGCGAGGTAATCCCAACTGGTGTTTCCCGTACAGGGGCACGCGGAACCGTCTCGCATTATCTGTTGGCAACGGATCGACTGAGTTTCCTCGGGTCATCGCGCAGCCATACGCCACCTGGAACTGGAACGGTCCTACAGTACCGGCTCGCTCCAGGCCGGATGAGTTCATTTGAATCCGGTTCGCCGATCGGAAACCGACATGCATCGGCATCCATTTTCCGAAACCGTAAGTTAAGTGAAGCCGGGGCTGCTGCGGGTCGCAATATCGCACTACGGGCGGATGCGGGTCCAGGAAGGAGCCCATCTACATACTTTGCTTACCCTGTAAGCGGGGGAGCTTTTAACATAAAACAGCTGCAGCATACCGGAGCCACTCATCCGTTGCAGAGAATCCGGACGATGTTCCCCGATAACGTCTCTTTGCTGCACCGACATGCTCCAGGGATGGACTCAAGGGAAGCCGGACTTGCAAAAGAGAAGCTAGCTCAAGTGAAGAATGGCAGATTACCGAATCGGGATCGGAACGATGCCGTCAGGACAACGACGAAACCGGTCAGGCAGCTAAGAACGGATCAAAGCTCATCCCATGGGGAACGAGGGATCTTCACAAGCATCCTAAGAATGAGCCCGTTGCATGCAAGTACAATGCTGACAAGCCCTGCAAAGCCACTAAGCTCACAGCGTGAAGGGCTGGCAGCAGCCGCCGGACGGGATTCGTCGTCTCCCGTTTCCCAAAGGATAGTATTATCACATCCTGCATTGTCGGCAACCGGTACACTCCAAAACAGCCCACCCATAAGGAACATAGCTTCTGTAATAGGTTTAACAGGGAACGCATCGGGTAGGGTAGCGCCGACAAGCACCGTAAGTGCAGCCCGGCCGAATACATACGGTTCCGCCCATGCCGCGAACGGCTATGTGACAATGTTAGGCAGGGCGGGGCAGGCTTCCGTAGGGAGAGCGGCTCCGGTAATGCGCCTCCTTGAGGGACGTAATCTATCCGATAGAAATCAACGCCAAAGCCATGGGAATCGTTCGTCGAACGTGACCGCGAGCGTCTCTAAGCGGTGTTCGAGCCAACCGGCAAGCGCGGAGCATCGTACTGGGCGAAGCGATTTATTATCGGGCAAGAGGGGAAAGGAAGGGGGGGCCGCTCGAAATCAAGCGGTGGCCGGAGCCTCCATGCTATCCGCAAACACCTCCTGGGCTCCAGCCATGTCCCAAGCAGTGGCGGCAGCACTTTCGTCAAATGAACGTACGGTCCGTAAGCCGGCTTCCACGGCAACGGCCGCAGCACCGCAAGCCAAGTTTGCCGAGCCGTCACCGAAGCTGGAGTTCGCCCGTACGGAGCGGGATGCCATCTACGGCGAACTTACGACGAACTCTAACAGGGCAAGAGACCTCTTTGCACTACCGGTATCGGCTCAAGACAAGGGACGAGGAGCGGCTCACCGGCACGGGCAACGGACACAGCTTCAACAGGGGCGTTATTCGGGCGCAGGGCCGTTCGGAGGCAGCTTCATTGGAACTAAGTCCCGCCAAGCATCCGGAACCGCACATACTCCAATGCCCACGCTTCATATAGCATGGAATCATACAAGCGCCCACGGTCAAGGGGAACGGATAGGCACTCTGAATTCAGGTGCGGGCCGATGGATACAACGCCAGCCCGTTCCGACCATCGGAGCATTTCACCGGACGGCCGATGAGCGTTTGGGAATGACCCACTCGGCTTCGCAGGGAGTGAATAGCTTCGCGACACGCTTGGGGGTACCACCAGCTGCAGCTGTCCAGAGTGTTCCTGGAACTGCTGCCGGCAGCAGGGCCACATCCACGAGTCCGGTGGCTTACGCACCGTTGGCGCTTCAGAACCGCGCTCCGAAAGCTGAGACCGTTGGCGTTCAGCCGGCGGCTAACTCGGCACGGGGCGGCAGTTCGGCGGTAACTCAGCTGGAGCATCACAAGAGCAAGAGATCGAATCCCGATGAGCTGGCTGCTCAAGCCGCGACCAAAGCGATCCGTCAGGTGGAAGAGAAGCTAAAAACGGTCGAAGTGGAAATTACCAAAACGGTTCAGGCGGCCCAAGCCTCTCTTCCTAACATGGGACGGTTCGTGGATAAGGTGTATAAAGAGCTGGAGAAGAAAATCAAGTTTGAGCGTCAGCGGAGAGGACTTTAAGCGATGGCATTAACCAAAGCGAAAATATTTGTTGAAGCTACCAATCCGTACGACTTCGAGGTCCTGTTCAATCCGAGCGAATACGAGCTTGAAACGACCAACTCGTTTGCTTTTCAAGAATCACCCGGGGCTAGTGCGCCTACGGCGCAATTTCTCAGCGGGGATGAAACGGTGCTCACGATGGATCTGTTCTTCGATACTTATGAGGCGAGCAAGGACGTGAGGGAGGAAACGTTCAAGATTGTAAAGCTGCTCGAAGTGGACAGCGATCTGCATGCTCCCCCGTACGTCCGTTTTGTCTGGGGATCTTTGAATTTCAGGGGTGTAGTAGAGAAGGTAAAGCAGAAATACACCATGTTTCTGGATTCGGGAATTCCCGTCCGTGCCACACTCAGCGTAACGATCAAGGCGGTTATGACGCTGACGGAGCAGCTGCAGCTGACACCGCGGCAATCGGCGGACCGTACGAAGCAAAAGCCGTTTAATCAAGGGGATCAGTTGTGGATGATGGCAGCCCATGAGTATGATGATCCCGGCAAGTGGCGCGACATCGCGCGTGCCAATCGGATTGACAATCCGAGACATATCGAACCGGGCCGAAAGCTGATCGTTCCGAGACTCGAATAGCAGGCAGCGGAAGGAGGATCAACCATGCCGCTCTCAACAACATCCTACCAGGTCAATAAGCTGGCTGAAAAATATGCGCAATTTTTTGCACCTGCCCATGAAATCTTGATCGACGGCACGGAAATTGTGAAGCAGAAGCAGGTTGCCGTCTCCTCCATTACGGTGCAAACGAGTGTTGAGCCCGAAGCGAATATGGCGGAATTTACCGTCGTCAATGCCTATAAACCGGCCGAGGAGGATTTCCAGTGGCTCGACGACGTGTTTGTTCTGGGCAAGACGATGGAAGTCAAGCTCGGCTATGTGGATAAGCTTGAGCTGATGTTTCATGGCGTGATTTCTTCGGTAGCGATCGAATATCCCGAGGGGGGAACCCCAACCATTCGGGTCAAAGGGCTCGACAAGTCCTCTCTGATGATGAAAGGAACCAAGTTCCGCTCCTGGACGGAAAAAAAGTACAGCGAGGTTGTTAAAGAGGTTGCGTCGACCTACGTTTCCGACCTTGTGATCGACGATACTACGAACAAAATCAGCACGATCGTCCAAAGTCAGGTCAGCGATTTTAAATTTATTGAGCATTTGGCGTATATATGCAATTATGATTTTTTTCTGGTGGACAAAACGCTGTATTTCCGCAAGCCGCTCACTTCGATGACCCCGGTGCTGACGCTTAGCTACGGCCAGTATCTGCGCAGCTTCACAGCGGATATGAATTTGGCCGAGCAGCTGACCAAGGTGACGGTCCGAGGCTGGAGCGACAAGGAGCAGAAAACGGTGGAGTCATCTGCGGCTACGATTACCAAGCTGGGCTCTAACGCCAAAACGGGCAAGGATTTATTAGCATCGCTGGGCGAATTCGAGGAGCACTTGTATACCAACGTCGATTCCGCGGATGAAGCCAAAGCGAAGGCAGAGGCGATTCTTGGACGCAAGGCGATGAAGCTGATTACAGGCGACGGAGAATGCATCGGCATCCCGGAAATCAAGGCAGGCCGATATATCAAGCTGGACGGCTTAGGCAAAAAGCTGAATCAGCCCTTCTATGTTACGGGAGCTACCCATCGTATGGATAGCGAGGGATATTCAACAAGCTTTCAAGTCCAAGGAAATGCGGTGTAACGTATGAACGATTTCCCTTTTGCGGTACCGAATGAAATCAGAATGCCGCGTATTGAAGGCGTAATGGTCGGAATTGTAACCAACAACAAGGATCCGGAGAACCTAGCCAGGGTCAAGCTCAAGCTGCCATTGCGCGAAGGCGAAACGGAGACCGATTGGGTGCGCATCGCCACCTTAATGGCCGGGAATGAACGCGGAAGCTTGTTCATCCCGGAGGTTGGAGACGAGGTTCTCGTTGCGTTCCATCTGGGAGAGGTGAGGCAGCCCTATGTGATCGGCACGCTTTGGAGCTCCAAGCTGAAGCCGGCCCCCGGGAAGAACGAAAAGAACGACGTGAGAAAATTCAAATCCCGCGCCGGACACGAGCTCATTTTCGATGATAACGATTCGGACGGCAAG
Organism: Paenibacillus sp. GD4; assembly: GCF_030846225.1. Classification (NCBI taxonomy): domain Bacteria; kingdom Bacillati; phylum Bacillota; class Bacilli; order Caryophanales; family Paenibacillaceae; genus Paenibacillus; species Paenibacillus sp. GD4. The sequence continues at coordinate 732,337 of NZ_JAVCYK010000001.1, read as the reverse complement.
GTAACGCTGAAGACGAATAAGGGTCAAATAGTTGAAATGATGGACAAGGACAGCTCCATCAAAATCGCCGATTCCTCAGGCAATCAGTCCGTGCTGATCAAAGGCGGCTCCGCCAATGAAATTACTATCAGCGCGGGAACGTCGAAGATCATGATGAATGCGAAGGGAGATATCCAAATCGAAAGCACCAAGGAGATCAAGGTGAAATCGACGCAGCTTAATCTGGAGGCTTCCGCTACGATGGAGCTGAAGGCTGGAGCTTCCATCAATATGAAGTCGGACGGCATCATTAACATTAAAGGCAGCATGGTCAAAATCAACTGATAAGGAGGTCTGTGATGTCCAAATCCTTTTTGGGTCGGGGGTGGAAGTTTCCTGTTGAAGTCGATGAAATGACAGGCCGCATCAAAATGGTAGAGCATGAGGACGACATCGCGGAAGCGATTCGGATTATCGTATGGACGGGGAAGGGGGAGCGGATGATGCGCCCGAGCTTCGGCTGCGGTTTGGAGCGGTTTTTGTTCGGCTCCACGGACGATACGACGCTGAAGCTGATGGAATCCACGGTTGAGGAGGCCATTCGGGCATGGGAGCCCCGCGTCTATGAGGTCAAGGTACGTGCCGAGCGGGACGGCTCGGAGCCCGGTAAGATCCTTTTGAACGTGGCGTACGCAGTGCGCTCAACCAACAACCTGTTTAACCAGGTATACCCGTTCTATCTGAATGAAGGGGCGAAATAATGCCCAACTACACGAAGAAGTGGAGGTGAAGAGCAAGTGCATGTTCCGCCGATTGATCCGCGAACCATGGCGTCCTTAATTGAGCAAATGAAAGAAATGGCTCCCCATTATACGCCGGAATGGAGATTTACGCCGGAGGACCCGGACCCGGGAACCGCCTTGTTTCTCCTCTTCGCCCGGATGCTGGATGAAAATATAAAGCGGCTGAACCGCGTTCCTCATAAAAATTTTATTGCTTTCTTGAATTTGCTTGATATTTCGCTTCAAGCTCCAAAGCCGGCCGGCGCTTACTTGACGTTCCATCTTAGCGAAGGAGCCGACAGGCATGTACTGGTGCCGGACGGGACCCGGGTGGCCGGGCTGCCGACCGATGGCGGTGCCGAGCCGATCATTTTCGAGACCCAGGGACCGATGGTGGTAACACCCGCCAAGCTCACTCAGATGTTCAATGTGAGCTCCGCGCACGATCGAATCGTCATGCTAAGCTTGGATGGCAGAGAGGAGCATTCCGTTCCTCTGTTCGATACGTATGAGGGCTCAGGCAGGAATCTGCAGGAGCATACCTTGTATCTCAAGCTGAATGATTTATTCCTTGTACGCCATGGCGCTGCGCTGGAGCTCGAGCTGTCCCACACGCAAAAGAGATATACGGAGCCGTTGGCCTGCGAGCTGTTAGCCAATCCCCGGATGGTCGAATGGCGATACTACAGCGAAGGAGCCTGGATCCCTTTCGATGAAGTGTCGTGCAGCGGAAACAGGGTGCTTCTCCAGAAGAGGACAAATAAAGTATGGAGTGAGCTGGAGCTCGAAGGCGTTCAAGGGAGATGGCTGCAGTGCGCTGCCGGTCCGATCACGGATGAGAGCGGAACGTTGCCCTTGGCTGAGCTGGAGCTGGACGGCCTTAGGCTGAAGGGCAGCTATCTGGATTTCGCCGAGGAGGGCGGTATTGCCCCACAGCGAATGTACTTTAACGATATCCAGGTGGAAAATGACGGATTTCATCCGTTTGGCGAAATGTTTGCGCCGTTTGGCATCTTTTACGCGGCCAGCGATGAGGTTCTAAGTAAAAGAGGTGCCTGGATCACGGCAGACTTTACGCTGTCGTTCAAGGAGTACCGCCTGTATCCCGAGAAGCCGCCGGAAGTCAACTGGAAGATGATCATGAGGCGGGAAGAGGTCGACAAGGTTGACATCCCGGACCGAATTTCCGTCGTCCGGGTAGTGTGGGAATACTGGAACGGAAACGGCTGGGTGAGGCTGCCTGTCGCTAAGGAAGCGGAAAGTATCTTTTTCCCATGGACAGAGGAAAACAGGCAAGTACAGATTGCCTTCCGCTGCCCTGAGGACGTGTCGGAGACGTTCGTCAATTCCGATTGGAATTATTGGATCCGCGCCCGGGTATTGAACATCGACAATATGTACTCGCCTAATGCCGTTTACATCTCACCTTGGGTTGAGAATGTTCGATTCACCTACGACGATTTGGAACAGCAGCGGCTGCCTGAGCACTGCCTTACGCGAAATCACGTCGAGACGCTGGACTACTCGAGGAATCTCGAAGGAACAGGCAATGTGTTTCGACCCTTCCTTGCCCTGTCCGGGCAGCGGCCTGCGGTTTATCTGGGCTTCGACCGCAGGATGGAGCGCGGACCGATCAGCATTTACTTTTCGCTGCAGCAGCAGCGGATGACGGAGCAGGAGGCACCGCTGCTCGATTGGGAGTATTTGGAGGACGGATGGGGTTTGAACGAGTGGCGGCCGCTGAAGGTTAGGGATGGCACCGGCGGCTTCGTCCGTTCGGGAACGGTCCAATTTCTGGCCCCCTCCGATATGGGGGAAGCGAGCTTATTCGGCACGAAGGGCTTCTGGCTCCGGGTGCTGAACAAGGACGGCAGGCTGGACCAGCCGATCGGCTTAATTCCGAAGCCGAAGGTAAGGGGGATTAGAACGAATACGGTGCTTGCCCTGCAGCAGGAGAGCATCGTCATGGAATCTCCCGAACGATCCATTCCGGAGTATGTGTATGAGGATGAACACACGGAAGTGATACTGGCGCGCAGCCCGGTCGTGTCGGAGGAAGTATGGGTCGATGAGACCGAACAGCTGCATGAGGACGGAGTGGAGCTGTTGACTAGCACAGGCCGTCCGGTACAAGTGCTGAGGGATTCGGACGGCCGCTTAATGAAATGCTGGGTGAAGTACGACCCCGTTAGTCATTTTCTCGCCTCCGGCCCGGAGGACCGCCATTACGTTATCGATCGTACCTCGGGCAGACTGAAATTCGGCGACGGTGTTCGCGGGAAACGGCTTCCTAACGACGATACGGAGCGTATAAAAGTGAATTACAAAAGCGGCGGGGGAGAACGCGGCAATCTTCCCCGCCACCGAATACAAAGTCTGCAAAGCTCCATCGCCTTTCTCCAGGGGGTTACGAATGAGGAGCCGGCTTCGGGCGGCTGCGATGCCGAGACAATGGAGCAGGCGATCCGGCGCGGCCCTCAAAGGCTGAAGCACAGGGACCGGGCCGTAACCTCAGAGGATTACGAATGGCTTGCGAGGGAGGCATATCCGAATATCAGCAAGGTCAAATGTCTGCCGAATGTCAACGTCCGCTTGGAAAGGGAAGCCGGCTGCATGACCGTCGTTGTTCTCCCCAAGGGAGAAGGGCAGACGGGAGCTGCTTTTCAAGAGATCAAGAATCAGGTTGAGTCTTATCTGTATGCACGAGCGCCTCACGGCATCTGCTTTCCCGGCAAAATCGGAGTGATCGAGCCTGCCTATCTTGAGGTCGGCGTACAGGTCGTGCTTGCGGTTAAGTCGATGGACGAAGCGATACAGGCGGAGACAGACGCGTTAGAGCGAATGGAGAGGTTTCTCCATCCCCTTCACGGCGGCTTTGACGGCCGAGGCTGGGATATTGGAAAGGCGCTGCATGCGTCGATGTTCTATGCGCTTTTTAAATCCATAGGCTCCATTCATCACGTGATTCGTCTCTCTCTGTCGGTACTAAAGCTCGAGGACGGGGTCCGAACGGAAGTGCTTCCCGAAAAAATGAATGAATATAAACATGGCGTCATTAAGAACGGACTACATAAAGTAACGGTGCAGATCGTCTGATCTGCGGGAGAAAGGAGGAACTCTGCATTGCTGAAGCTGCCGAATTTAGATGATCGCGTTTATGAGCAGATGGTGGAAGAGGCTCGCAAGCAGATTCCCTCCATCTATCCAAGCTGGACCGATGAGAATGCGCATGATCCCGGCATCACGATGCTGGAGCTTTTCTCTTGGCTCACAGAGATGCAGCAGTATTACTTAGATCGGATTACGGAGAGGAGCGAAAGAAAATTCCTCAAGCTGCTCGGTATCCGGCCGAAAGCGGCAGGAGCGTCGTCAACAGAGGTGCAGTTTCATGGGGTTGCCCGGCAAGCTGCCCTGCCGCAAGGGACGAGGCTGCTTGCCGGCGATCAAATCTTTGAAACGGAAGACCCTCTGCTTCTCGTGCCTGCGGCTCCGGAGAAGCTGATCGTCCGAACATCAACCGGTATGACGGATTATTCTTCAGCGAATGAAGGCCGCAACGTGGCTTTCCCTGCCTTCGGCCCTCGGGCGCATGCCGGAAGTGTGCTGCATATCGGCTTTGGGAAGCCGCTTCCCGTAGAAGAGACTGTGACGATGTCCGTTCGGCTAGACGAGAACTACCCGGTTCGTCCGGTCGAGGATGTTCTAGGCGAACGGGTGCCTTCGGCCAAGGTGCAGTGGCAGGTGTACGTTGGGGGCGAGCTTGGCCAAGAATCGACGGAGGGCTGGGCGGAGCTTGAGCTTGTGAAGGACGAAACGAATCAGTTATCGGGAAGCGGAACATTGAAATTTCGATTGCATGCTCCGATGCAGGCAACCATCGTGCAGCCTGCGGTGGACAAGCCGAGGTACTGGATCAGCTGCCGGGTAGTAGAGGAGGGCTTTGAGCTCCCGCCGAAAATCGAGCGATTGGCACTTAACGCAGTCACGGTCAAACACCACCATACGATGAGTGTTACCGAGCTGTTTGACTGGCACGGAGAACCGGATCAAGCGGTCGTTTCCAGCCATTACTTAGCGTATTTCGGCAGGCATCAGGTTCAAATCCGGCAGGAAAACGGCTCTTGGGCACAGTGGCAGGAGGTTTCCAGCCTCGATTCCTACGGATCAGAAGACCTTGTCTATACTCTGGAGCGGAGAGAAGCGAATAAAACGGTGATCATCCGCTTCGGAGACGGAACCAAAGGAGCAGTCCCTGCGGCAGGCCGTTCCCGTGTGAGGCTGATCAGCTACGAGCCTGATTTTGAAACCAAACGGAAGATCGGGTCCGGCAACGGCTTAGCGGGCCAAACCATCGATTATTTGCCGACGCCAGCCATTGCAGCGGGAGTTAGCCTGCAGACCGGGAGCAAGGATCGCAGCGGGACTTGGCAATGGCATGACTGGAAGCAGGTTGACGATTTTGACAGCTCCGGTCCTGAGGATCGCCACTATATATTGGATGCCGAGCAGGGAACGATCCGCTTCGGAGACAATGAACGCGGCCGGGTTCCGGAAAAGTCCGATGTCCCCAATATGGTGTTGACCGCATATCGAATCGGCGGAGGCGCGGCCGGCAATATTAACGCAGGGATGATCGACCGGTTTGCGGAGCCATGGCCGGATGTTTATGGCGTGCAGCCTGCCAATCGATTCGCCGCGTCGGGAGGAAGCGAGCCTGAAGCATTGGAGCAAGCGAAAGTCCGGGCGCGGCTTGCTCTCCAGCAGCCGGCGACGGCGGTAACGGAGAAGGATGTCGAGCGTGTAGTCAAGCAAACCCCGGGACTGCGCATTGCAAGGGTAAAAGCCATTCCGCTTTATTGTCCGGGGATGCGGAATTATCCGGTTGAGAAAGCCTCTGGACGTCTTTCGGTGGTAGTCGTGCCTTACAGCGAGAATCCCCGGCCGATGCCAAGCAAGGGGTTTCGCGAGACGGTCAGACGCCATCTGGATAAATACCGGCTGCTCTCGACAGAAGTGGATATTATTCCGCCGGAATACATACAAGTCAGCGTCAATGCGGTCATCATCGTCGAGCCCCATTTCAAGGAGGAGAAGATGACCATTCTCCGTGAGTTAAACCGGCTGCTTCAGCCCTTTGACAATTCCGATGGAGGCACGGGCTGGGCTTTCGGCCGTACGGTGTATAAGGGCGATATATACGGAGTCATCAACCGAATACAGGGTGTAAGCTACATTCAAGACGTATGGATTTCCGCTGAAGGCAGAGGCTTTCGGAAGGAGCCCGGCGGGGATATCGTCCTGCCCCCGAATGGGCTGGTGTGCTCCGGGGAGCATGATATTGAATTGATTAGTGCGGCGGAGCTATAAGTTTGAAAACAGGCAGTAGTGCGAAACAGAAAGGAGGATCTCGCGCATGATGGAGCCTTTTCGGTTTTTCTCGCTGAATAAACCGTCCGATTGGCAGCAAGGGATTACGGACAATATCGACATCGACAGCGCTCTCGGAATGGGTCTCGCGAAGACGAAGAAATACAACGTCACGCAGCATTTGGACTTGGCGGAGCTGGAAGGGGTTCCTGAGATCATCGATGTCGCCTTAGGCCGCCAGGGCCGATTGTACTTGCTGGACGAGGATGCCGCGCTATGGATATTCGATACGGACAATCTGCACCTGGAGCCGCTGATCGCACGAAATCATGGAATCTACACAACAGGTGCCCGAATAACGGCTTGGGGCGATCTGGTGTTAATCATTGATGCTGCAGCGGAGGAGTCCATTACGGCGTACTCCGCGTCCAATGGCCAGGCTGTTTGGAGCCATACCGTGCACCGTGGGAAACGAATCTATCCTATCCTGGCCGTTTCGGATGCGGAAGGCTGCTTTGTCGTTTTAACGGCGCTGGAGGGGGAATCCGGATACCGCCTGCTGCGCTATCACCGGTCCGGCAGGCTGATTGATGAACGGGACATTCGTCCGGGCAAAATTCAAGGATTGGAGAGCTGGCCCTCGTCAGAAGAAGAGTGGCCCGCTTTCCTTGACCTCATGCGAAGACAAATCTCAATGACTTCCTCACCTGACGGGACCGTGTGGCTGCTGCAGCCCTCCGAAGGAAGGCTGTACCAGTATCCCGCGGACGGACTTGCTCCGATTGAACAGTCATACAAGCTGCAAGATCAGCATCAGCTTCAGGTCATTGCAGCCGACAGGCAGGGCAAGCTCTTTGCAGCAGCTCGTTCGATTGGATCCGACCATGACATGTCGGGCTCCGAGCGGGAAAGCTTTCTTTACAGCCGATCGCACCCTGTAGGAGCAGCATTGCCCGCCTTCGAAAGGCTGTCCCCGTTTCCAGGGGCGTGTGACCGGCTTTTCATGGATGAGAAAGGGATCCTGTATGCCCTGCATTTACCCAAAACGTCGCTATTGATCCTCCGTTCCCAGCAGCGAACCCGACTTCATCCAGGGACCGGCTTCTACTCGGGAACCTGGATAGGGGCATCGCTTGACAGCTATGAGAACGAGCTGGAGTGGCATAAGCTTTCGCTGGATGCAACCATCGGTGAAGGCATGCAGCTGCGGGTTTCCTGGTACGCTTCCGACCGGAAAACGGTAATGCTCGGAGACTCGACCTACATCGATATCGACGAGCTGCTTGCCGACCCGGACCGAACGGCGGAAGAGAAGCAGCGGCTGCTCCTGCCCCTCTGGTCAGGCCCTATGGACAATCCGAAGGATGCGTTGTTTTTCGGCGCTAAAGGCCGTTATCTCTGGATTCGGCTGGAGTTTGTGGGAAGCGAGCAGGGAACGCCTGCGATCAAGAGACTGAGAGTGTATTACCCGAGGATGTCGTACTTGTCTTATCTTCCTGCCGTGTATCAACACGATGAGAAGAGTCGGAGCTTTCTTGAACGTTACTTATCTCTCTACGCTTCCATGATGGAAGAGACGGACGAGCGGATTGCTACGATTTCCCGATATTTTGATCCCGATGCGGTGGACGGACCGTACCTCCGTTGGCTGGCGGGCTGGCTCGGCCTCGCGGCGGAGGACTATATCAGCGATCAAACCTTGAAGCTGCTTATGCGTGAAGCGTCGTTTCTCTACAGGTACCGTGGCACACGGGCTGCCCTGGAGCGAATCATCGAAATTTTTACAGGGGAAAAGGCCATTATTGTGGAGCATCATCAAATACGTCATTTGCTTGAAAATGCGGAGCAGCGAGAGCGTATTGCGGAGCTGTACGGCGACGATCCCTACACCTTTTGCGTCATGGTGCAGCCGGAGCATGCGCAAACCGACAAGCAGCGATACTTGCTGGAGAAGCTGATTCATGAACAGAAGCCCGCCTATACGGAGGCGAAGCTTATTGTGCTGCAGCCATGGATGAATATGGATATGCATACGTATCTGGGAATCAATACGAAGCTTTCGGAGCCTACGCTCTTAACACTGAACCAGCAAGCCACGTTACCGCATCATTCCGTATTGATTGATGTCGACCGCGACCGCCGTATGGACATTCACACGAGGCTGGGTCTTGATTCGGAGCTCGAATAAACCAGGGAAAGAGGAAGTAGAGAATGAAAAAATCAAGGTATTTTCCATTCGAACGTAACCGGTATTTTTACGGCAAGCTGCTGACGGTCCGGGACTTCGAGTCCGAACAAAAGTATTTCAACGATAAAAGACGGCTTCTCAACCGCCTTCTGTACGGGAGCGGGGTGATCGCGGGTCTGCAGGTCATTGCGGTGGATGACAAGTCGGTATCCGTCGAATCCGGTGTAGCGGTGGACAGTCTGGGACGAGAAGTAATTGTAGCTTCTCCGGTTACCTTGAAGCTTTCCATGATGGAGGGCTTCAGCAACAACGAGTATGCCAAGAATGTATACCTCTGCATTGCCTACGATGAGAAGGGAAAAGAACCGGTTCACGCGGTCACGAGCAGCTCGGTTCGTCAAGAGGAAGTCAGCGAGTATAACCGTGTCGTCGAGAGCTATCGGCTGTTTATTCGTGAGGATGCGCCGGAGCCCGCCCAGTTCGATTGGAACCAATTCAGCAAGGAATCGACGCTGATTCATGATGACGGGCAGGTGCGCGTGGTTCAGTCTGTCCCGCGTTATGTGGCGGAGGGGGAGACGTTCGAGGTGGAGCTCCGGGTCGAGAAGACGCTGCAGTCCTCGCGCATTACCTTTGAATACGAGCCGCTAGGGGATCACTTCCGCTTTCTGGACCAAACGGAGCACGGAAAGCTGCGCTTCGTCGAGCCGTCCGACAGCCGTTCGGGCGACTACACCGTCAGCTTCCGTGCCGTGGCGAAGGGGAAGGCCGGGGAGCGCGGCGAGCTTGGGAACAAGCCGGGCAGCGCTCTCTTGATGGTGGGTGACCGGCGCATTCAATTGACGCATTCCTTCACAAGCCAGGTGGAGATTGTCCGCGACGTGGAATCCCGTCTTTGGGAAGCATACATCAATCGACCGCTGGATACGGTACTTAGCTCCCCGGCGGATCCCTATTTGGTGCTGGCCAAGATCAGCCTTCTCCAAATGGGCCCTAGCTACGTCATCGAACGGGTAGACCCGCTTCCGTTCGGAGAGCTTGTGGTGAATTCGCCGATGCTTAGCGAGCTTGTGCGCCGTAGGGGCAGCATAGCCGGATCGAAAGCCTTCTCCGCAAGCGCGGAGACCAGACAGCTGCCTTCGGAGGAGAAGCCGCATTTTTCCGTGGCCTTCCAGGAGGAGACGAACCGGTTCGAATTTACCCTCGGTCTTCCGCAATCCCAATCGATTGAGGAAAAGGTAGCCACAGGAGTAACGGAGATTTCGCTTCTATCGCAGGATGGAAAGCAGGATAGTAAAATTCCTTTTCTTCGTCAGGGCAAAAGCTTCTTCTCCGGTGAAATCGAACATGGACTAGGGTCTGGACCGGTATTGATTACGGTGGGCGTTGAGCTCGACAAGGGGGAAGGCGTCGTATCGGAGCTGCTTGGAACGAGCGAATGTGTCATGTACGGTGCTCAGGACGTGTTCCAGGACAGCGAATTTGAGCCGAATTTGCCGAAGCTATCGATCGGGACCTTGGTTTATCCGCAAAAAGGGACATTTCGTATTGGTGTAAAGCTTCTTCCTGCACCGGAGATTCCTTCCATAAAGCTGCGCTGGTGGGCAGTGCGGAAAAACACTAACGTCGAATCGGATTCGGCGCACGAGCTGCTGGATTCCTCCGAGCAGGAAGCGGCGGCCGGTACGGACAGCTAGAAAGGAGGGAAGCGGTCTATGGGACAACTGGTATGCGGCGGAGCCAATATTAAGTGCAGCTTCGGCAATGCTCCCGGCACCCTGATGGTGCTTCCGGCGAACCGGGTGATGCACTCGATGCCGGTAGCTACGATAATGGACGGCAAGCCGATGGTGAATGTACTGCCCTTCGGCATGTGCAGCTCCATGGCGAACCCGACGGTCGCTTCGGCTACGGCAGCGGCCTTCGGAGCGCTGACTCCGATGCCCTGTGTGCCGGTAACTCCGGCTCCATGGGCTCCGGGCTCGCCGACCGTACTGATCGGCAATTTTCCCGCGTTAAATAAGGACTCAAAGCTTATGTGCGCTTGGGGCGGCGTCATTGAAGTATTGAACCCCGGACAGGCCACCATTCAGGTTCCCTAGGATAAGGAGCGAACCGACGTGATTGAAGCCATTATCAAGCCTTTTATTACACCGATTCAGAAGCGCATTATTGCCCCGATCATGAGGGCAAGAGCGCTTCCTAAGCTGATCGTCAAATGGATCAAGGCGTTTTTCAAAAAGATTTTAAATGCGAAACAAATATCGAAAGAAAGCTACGTGCTGATCGGCAATTACTATATACAGAAGAAGCTCATCGTCATCTGCATTTTGGTTATTTTGGCGCTGGTCTACTTCATTTTTATTAAGCCGCCCGCTTTTGTGAACAGATGGTTTCACTTCACGCCGAAGCTGGTCGAGCAGACAAGCGCGCCGATCACTTATACCGGAAAAGCCCAAGTATTTACGGAAGCCAAGGTACTCAGGTACGAAGGCGAGCTGGCGGAAGGAATTTACCAGGGTAAAGGCAAGCTGTTCGCTGAAAACGGGCAGATCGAGCGGCAGGGCGATTTTGACAAAGGGCAGCTGAAGCAAGGGGAGCATTACAGTGCAGACGGCGTGCTGCTCTACAGCGGCGGCTTCTCAGAGGGGCTCTATTCCGGACAGGGCACGCTTTTTTATCCCAATCGTTCCATCCGGTATCAGGGTGAATTTCAAGCCGGCAAGCCTACGGGGAAGGGCAAGGCGTTCGATGAAGGCGGCAGGCTGCTGTACGAGGGGAATTTTGCCTCAGGCTTATACGCCGGAGAAGGCATCGAATATTATCCCGGCGGCGCGGTGAAATATCAGGGGCAATTCCTGGCGGGCAAATATAACGGTCCGGGCAAGCTGTTAAACGAGGCGGGGGCGCTGGTGTACGAGGGCGGCTTTGCCGGCGGACAGTACTCCGGGGAAGGAACGGCCTTTTATCCGGCTGGAACGGCGCAGTACAAAGGGCAATTCATGGGAGGCGCTTATAACGGGGCCGGACAAGCCTTCTACGAAAGCGGCAAGCTGAAATACGAAGGCGGCTTTGCCGGCGGCGTCTACCATGGCGACGGCATGGCCTACTCGGATGCCGGGCTGCCTGTGTACAAGGGCAAGTTCATCAATGGCCTTTACGAAGGACTTGGCGAGGAGCTTGGTGCGGACGGAAAGGCTGTTTACAAAGGGTACTTCAGGCAGGGACAGCCGCATTACGGCGGGTTTCTCGGTTTATCCGGCGCAAAGCTGGAGGAGCTGCTCGGCAAGCCGCAGGATACCGCCATTGCGGATCGTGCCGACGGAAATCCCGAGCTGATCATGAATTATCGGGACTATGGGCTGCGAATTGTCATGCGGGTTTCAGAGCAGGATCCCGCCGTTACTTATGTGGGCTCGGTTACTCTGACGAAGGCCCAGGCTTTCGAGCAGCTGCAGGCTTCCATGACCGCGCTATACGAGAAGCTGAAGAAAGAGGATCCGAACCAGGTAAAGCTTGTCCGGTCGGAGCTGGTTGTATCCGAGCTGGAGCGGACCGAGATGTTCCTGTATGAGGATCAGTTTTACCGTTTTACATTCATACCGAGAAATACGCTGCAGCGTGCTGAAATTTACCTTAGCGAATAATAGGACGCTGCTGCGATACACGGAAGGGGGAGAGCGTGATGAATCATAACCGGGTTGCGGCGGTGCTGCTGGCAGCCGCTGTGCTCTGTGCCTCCGTCCTTCCGTCGCAAACTGCCTTTGGTGCTGGATTGCTCACACTTGAAGAGGCGGTTGCGAAAGCGACGGAGCAATCGAGTGAGCTGGGGGAAGCCCGGATCCAGATGAATGCGAAAGTCATTGAGCTGTCGCAGGCCCAGGCGGCCGTCAACCATCAGGCGGAAAAGGATTTCAGCTTATTCGCCAAGCCGCACAGCTTATCGAAGGATCTGGAGCTGAAGCTGAAGGTGCCTACCGCACGTAAGCAGCTGAACGAAGCGAAGCGGGAGCTGGCCGGCAAGGAGCTGGCGCTGCGTGCCGAGATCGAAAAGCTGTACGAGGGTGCCATGCAGGCTATGGAGTACGAAGCTTTGGTGCTCCGCAAATGGAACGATGCGAAGAAGTCCGCCGAGGATGCGGAGAAGCTGGTGCGCTTCAAGGTCAAGATGCAAGAGGAGGCCGATAAGGCCAAGGAAGCCTTCGCGAAGGCCGAGTCGGAGCTGAAGCTGGCGAGACTTGCGCTCAAGGCGGCCAAGCTGCAGCTGGGAGAAAAGCTTGGCATCGATCCGGAGAGCGACTTCTCGCTTGGACTGGAGCCGAGCTACGCGGTATTGACACAGGAACAAATGTGGAGATTTATTTCCCACGCGGAGAAGAACGACTTCACGCTGTATAAGGATACGGAAGCCCGCAAGCTGGCGGAGGAAAAGGTCATCGTCACACGCCGGCTCTACGCCTCGAAATTCGGACAAAACGAAATGCGGTTGATAGAAGCGATGTATTCTTCGCCGTCGATGGATTATGAGCTATTCATGGCGAACTATGACATCCTCTTAGAGGATATCAAGCGCAAATGGGAAGGCATCTTCCTGATTCCGATCCCGTTTCTGCCGATTATTCTTCCGATTCCGAAGGTCATTCTGCAGGGGGAGTACGACGGCCTTCGTTATTTTGACGATATCCGTTATTCGCTTCCGGTTTCCATGCTGGAGCAGGATAAAGCGCGCCTGAAGGAACGGGACACCCGGGGGAAGCTGGTAAATAAAATCAAGAAGTCGTTCCTTGACGCCAAAGGTGCGGAGGAGTCGTATGCCCAAGCCTTGAAGCAGGCGGACCGCGTAAGGGAGGAGCTGGAGGCAGCTCGCAAGAAGCATGCGGTCAAATGGATCACCGACGAGGAGTTGGCTAAATCGGTACAAGCGTCGGAGGATGCGGACAAAGCGGCCATGACGGGCTATTATGCCTACAAAAGCGCCCTGTCGGCACTGAATCTGGCTTCTGCGGGTGCCGTGGATGCTGCACTGAAGCCCGGCGTGCTCCCGTATCAGGACATTGATGACGGATTGGCTCCGATGGGCGAGCCTCCGGCAGACCCGAATGCAGCGAAGCGGCTGGTCGGCAGCTGGAGCGTGAAGGAGGCAGTGGAAGGCATTACCTCCGAGCTGACTGTCAAAGCCCCGAAGGAGCTCGGCGCCACCCACTTCGCCTTAGTCACGTGGGATGGTAAGCCCGTCGGCTTGAAAGTGCCCATCGATGGAAAAGTAACGCATATTTCTACCGTCTTCGGTGACATGAGTCAGTTGAAGATAGAGTTGTACAAGGACAATACCGTTTTGGCGTCGGTCGTCCCGGAAGGGAACGGCTCCACGGGTACACTGACCATCGAAGCGTCCGGAAGAGAGGAGTAGGGCTATGCACGGAAATACAATCCCATCCAAGCTGATCGTTGCCGTGCTGTCCGTCTCCTTGCTTCTGCCGGGAGGCTCCGCCTATGCGAAGCTCCCGCCGGAGGCGGCCAACGGATCCGGGTACTTGATCATCGGAAACTTTCTCATTCACCGGACCGCCGTCAATAAGGATAATACAGCCGCCGCCCGGGCCTCTATGGCGGATTCCGGCCAAGGGATGTTCTACCAATCCGAGCTGGCGGACGGTACATGGTATGATCTCGGCTCCGCAAGCAGCGTGAAGGACATCATGGACCCTAAGAGCAAGAAGGCGCTTCAGGCGGCAGCGGTCGATAAGCTGAAGCTGGAGGTTTGGATCGACGAGAAAGGAACCATCCGTGGGCTGCTTCCCGCTGCGGAGGCAGCCAAGCGTGTCGAACAGCTGACGAAGGAAATCGAGAAGCTGAAGGAGCAGAACGAAGAGGCGGTAGAGGACAACAAGCAGAGCGAGTCCACCCGGCTGCAGATGCAGCAGGAGCAGCTGGAGGCCGAGATGGCTTTCCTTAAGGCTGTGGAAGGCGGTAACCAGCTCCTTGCGGAGCAGCTGATGGCCCGCATGGCCGGCGATCCAGCGGCCATTCTGAGCAGCCTTCAGGAGAAGGCCGCCGCCCTCGCGGGCTCGCTTGGCCAGGAGCAGCAGAAGCTGGCGGAGGCTTTGAAGGCGGCGGAGGCCGGCGGCAATGCGGCGCTCGTCGCCGAGCTGTCGGCGAAGCTCGCTGAGACGCAGGCTGCCGCAGGCGGGGCGGCCGAGCCGAAGAGCGCCGCGGATGCCCTGGCGGAGCTGGCGCTGCTGCAGAGCAGGCAGGCGGAGCTCGAGGGCATGGCGTACCGCGCGGCGGCCGGCGGCAGCGCCGAGCTCGCCGCGGAGCTGCACCGCAGGCCGCGCGGGCGCGGCGAAGCTTGCGCCGCGCAGGCGACGGCCGACGCGCTGCGCAGCGAGGCGCGGCTTCAAGGCGAGCTCGCCGCGCGCAGCTGCGCCTGGGCCGCCGCGCAGGGCGACGCCGCGCTCGCGGCGAAGCTGCTGGCGCAGGCGGTACGCGCGGAGGCGCAGCTGAAGGCGCTGGAGAGCGGCCTCGCCGCGCAGCTGCGGTCGCTCGAGGCCGCCCTCGCGAAGCTGCAGACCATCGCAGCTCTCGCGAGCGGCGGTGCTGCAGCGGAGCCGGGCCCGGCGCCACCGGGCGCTGCCCCGGCGGAAACGGGCCTGCCGCCCGCAGGGCTGCCAGCCGAGCTGGCCGACAGCTGGAAGCAGCTTACGCTGCAGCTTCTTGCCGCCGAGAAGGCGCAGCTGTTCCTTCAGCTGGATCTGGCGGAGCAGCAGACCGGCAATGCCGCAGAAGCGGTGACCGCCCAATTGATACCACAGCTGCAGGCGCTGCAGAAGGAGCAATATACGGCTAAACAGCTTGCGGCAATTGCCGAGCTGTCAAGCCAAATAGCCGGCGGCACCGACGCCCGGGCGGTCCCCCTTCCGGTAGAAAGCATTCTCACAGAGGGGACGTCGTTATCCTTCGAGATGCCCCCTGTGCTTATTGACGGGTCGGCTTATATTCATATAAGGCCGATCTCGGAAGCCTTCGGTTCGAAGGTGATATGGAACGATTTTGATCGTACCGTGACGATTCTCAAAGAAGGTACGGTGCTCTTTTGCCGGGTGGACGATCCGGAGGCTTATTTGAACGGTAACAAAATTCTGCTGGATGCGCCGCCTCGACTCGTCGAAGGGCGCACGATGGTACCGCTTCGTTTTGTCGCGGAGGGATTGGGCTTATATGTCGGCTGGGATGCACCCACGGCGACTATTAGAATCGAAGGGCTAGACGGATAGGGAGGGGACCCTGAACAAATGAAAACAAAACGGTGGCCGCTGCTCGCTGTACTGGCTCTCATGATCCTTGTCGGTTGGGGAATTTACCGCTCGTGGGCCCAGCTTACACCGCTTCCATGGGTGCAAGCCATGCCGTTTGACGGCTTGTCCGAGGTTTCTGCAGAGACACCTCAGGACTCGGGCGGCAAAGGGAGCATTCTATTGATCGGCGATTCCAAGCTAAGCTTAACCAAGATGACGGCTGACGGGGAAATCGTCTTTAAGCGGAAGACGGAAAACAAGGCAGGGGAAGGACTAATCCATTATGACGGAGTCACAGCAGACCGCAGCGGAAACGTCTATGCCCTGCAGACGCTGCTCGACTCGAACGGTCTGTATGTTGTAGGAGAACGAATTCACAAGTACAGTCCAACCGGAGAGCTGCTGAGCACCGTCGCGGAATATCGGTATGAGTCTACGCTGCTCCCAAGAATGATGCGGGTCGGCAAAGTGAAAGCACTGATGACGCAAGGGGATACACTGTACTTTTATTATGCGGACGGCGCAACAATGACGCTGTACCGGGCGGCCGCTGACGGAACTCCGTCTCAGAAAACAAGGGAGAGCAAGCTGCCTTCGGATCGCTTGCTGGCCGACGTGGTAGGAATGGAGGGGGATCGGGTCTTCATTTCCACCAAGCAGGGGGAAATTTACCAGCTTCTTGCTTCAGATGAAATGAAGCTGATTTATCCGCTTCCCGGTGTGGCGCGGTCCGACCGGAACGTTCCATTGAGCCTTCAGGTGGATGCCCGTGGGCGGCTCGTTTTTATCGATCAGCTGCTAAATGAAATCAGCCGGATTGACATCGGTTCTCCATATATTGTCGAATCGTTGCTGAGCGCGAAGTCGTTTCAAGCTTCAGGGTATGGCGAGCTTTCTTCCCTTAAGCATATTTACGGAAGTCCGGAGGGCAGTCTTTATGTCGTGACGGAAAGCCAATATATGCAGCTGCTTCCGGACGGGACGATTGTCAACCAGCTGACATCGGATAAGTTCCCGGCCACGGCTAGGATGACCAGATATGGCGCTTGGCTGCTCGTATTGGCGGAGCTCCTTCTATTGCTTCTGCTCATGCGGCTCTTCTACACCGGTCTGCTTCAGCGGCGCGTCCCGTTAATGCTGAAGTTCCTGCTTGCCTTCGTACCGATTGTGGTGGTATCGATGATCATTCTGTCCAATCTCGTGTACAACGATCTTTCGACCAAGCTGGAGGACGAGATTCGGCAGAACCTGGCCCTGCTCGCGTCGAACGGGAAAAATGCCGTGAGCGGCGACCTCTTGGAGCGCTTGACAACACCTAAGCATTACATGAATGAAGATTACAATCGAATTCGTCAAAGCCTCAGCTCTCTTTACAGCAAGGACAAAGGTGCGCCTCGAGACGGACTTTACACTACCATTTACCGAGAGGAGAACGGCGAATTAAGCATCATCATGGATGATGACGACAGTGTCACCATGTTCCGCCCGTATCCGATCGACGACGATAACAAGCAGGTGCTGGAGCAAGGGAGAATCATCACCGGCAAGGTGGAGGATTCCAGCGGTTCGTGGCTCTATGCCATCGGGCCGATATACAACTCGGCTAACAAGGTCGTCGGCATTTACGAAACAGGGAAGGATTTTAACGCCGTTAAGCAGCATAACCAGCAGGTCATGGTCAAAATATTATGGTATATGATCGGCATTACCTTCATTATTCTGATCGTGTTCCTTGCTATCGCCTTGTCGGTATCGATCGCGGTTCGCCGGATGCGCGGAAGCGTAAATGAGATTTCGGGAGGCAAGTGGGACGCGTCCGTCGATATCCGAACCCGGGATGAGCTGGCGGACCTCGGCGAGCGCTTCAACGCGATGGTTGCCCATATTCGCAATTATATCGCTCAAATCACAAGGTTCAGCGAAGCGTACTACCGGTTCGTTCCGCAGCAATTTTTGAATTTTATCGGTAAGGAAAGCATCGTTCACGTACAGCTGGGTGATCAGGTTCAAAGGGATATGACCATTCTGGTGTCCAACATGCGGAATTTTTATCGCTTTTCCCGCAAGCTGACGCCGACGGAAAATTTTCATTTCATTAACTCCTTCCTGAAACGATTCGGTCCCGCCATCCGCAAGTATGACGGCTTTGTCAGCCGTTATTTGGGAGCGGGAATTCTGGCCTTATTCCCTAACGATGCGGATCAGGCCTTGAGAGCTGCCGTAATGATGCGCAGAACGCTGGAGGAATACAACGAGCATCGTCAAAGCGTGGACTATGTCGCGATTGATATCGGCATTGCTCTTCACCGAGGCCCTCTTATGCTCGGCGTGATCGGGGAGGAGAAGCGGCTGGAAAACAGTGTCATTTCGGAGCATGTTAGCCTGGTTTCCCAGCTGGAGCAAATGACGGAGAAGCTGGGCGTATGCATTCTGATCACGGAGGAGCTGCTGCAAGGATTGTCCAATCCGGGGGGACGGCTGTACCGCTCCTTAGGACTCGTTCATCTGCAAGGAGAAGAGCAGCCTCTGCAGCTTTACGATGTGTACGAAGGGGATCCGGAGCAAATTCGCAGGCTGAAAAAGGAAACGCACGAATTGTTCGAAGCTGCGGTGTCCATGTACCAGAACGGCCGCTTCTATGACGCAAGGGAAGCCTTCCTCGAGGTCATCCGGCTCAATCGCTGGGACCAAGCGGCACGACTCTATTTCTATTTGTGTGATGAATTCTTTCAGAATGGAGCGCCAACCGAATGGAACGGAACTTTAAATGTGAGCTAATGAATGCCGATGGAGCCATGGCTGCGTCTGAGCCTGCGGAAGCGTTTCGCATTGTACGGATGACGAAGGAGGAGGAAGCGAAGCGGGTTTCCGAGTTTCTGCTTTCCGACTACAGCTTTGATGACGTACACCACACCCCCGGGGAGCTGCACCATTTTCGTACGAAGCCGTTTCTTTGCTTAACCCAGGATCGCTACTATTATTTAATGGCTATTGATAATAGGGGAGAGCTGATCGGAACGATCAGTTTCCTGGAGAATGAACACCATACGGGCGGGTACATTCTCGACTATCTGGTTGTCCATCGCAGCTGCCGACATGTGGGTGTAGCTACGGCATTAATGAATCAAATGACGGAGACGCTTCGCTCGATGTCCGGACGGTATATCGAAACGTTTACCTGTGATATGAAGGAGTACGAGCCGGTACGGAAGCTTTTCCAAAAGAGGGGCTTTCGCCTGCTGTGCCACATGCCGGATTATTATTACGAGGGCGAAGGAAAAATGCTGTATTATTTGCAGCTATAGCCGAAACATCCTATTCCCATTTGTCGTTCTGTATAGTACATTGATTAGTACAAGAAGCTGTCAGTCATACAGAATCGGGGGATTCCTATGAGAGTGCATGAGGTAACCATTACTCAGGTGCTGCATCCGCAAGATTTACAAACGGTTGCACAGAAGGCGAATTTATTTCGGTCGGATATTGTTCTCAAGCTCGAAAAGGAAGGGCTTGAGTTCGATGCCAAGAGTATTCTGGGCATGATGCTGCTGTCGATTCCGCAAGGGACGCGGGTCCGTATTCAAACGAGAGGAAACGACGAGGAAGAAGCAATCGAAATGATGTGTCATCTATTGGAAAATAACAAGTAGGAGAATAGAATGCGAGATTCGCGTTACAGCAAGTTGTACGTGTTTGCCGGCACGTTGTCCGTGCTGACCTCACTTCTTTATTGGCTTACAAGCTCTGTCATCAAAGAAACGTACTATCATTTCCTGACATGGAACTTGCTGCTTGCATGGATCCCCTGCTTGTTGGCATCGGTTATGATGTATATCCATTCCCGCGGCTTCGGTTCAGGTTTTAGTAAGCTGCTGGTGGTCGGCCTGGGAGCGGGCTGGCTTCTGTTTTTTCCGAATTCGCCATACATTGTTACCGATCTGATCCATTTGACGCTCAAAAAGAACATGTATACGGCTTTCGGGGACTACTCGATCCGGTATTGGATCGATCTCGTATTGATCCTGTTGTTTGCGTGGAACGGATTGCTGCTCGGGTTCCTTTCGCTTTATCAAGTGCAGTCCATCCTTCATCGCAGGGGAAGACGATGGGCTTCATGGACTTTGATCGGTTCGGTCTCCCTCTTGTCCGGTTACGGTATTTGGCTAGGCAGAGTACCTAGGCTGAACAGCTGGGATCTCCTCACGGACGGAGACCGGGTGATGGGTTTGATCGCCCGAAGCCTCTCGGTGCAAACCTTGTTGTTTACCCTGTTTTTCGGGATTTTGATCTTTGTGGTCTACATAACGTTCTATCAGCTATTACACGTTGCGCACGAAACAAAGCAGCAAGCATCTCCGTCCACATGAGGAGATGCTTGCTTTGATTTGGAGCAGGGTCCTTAGGCAAGGTGCCTTTGGATCATATTTACGTAAGCTTCCTTCGAGCGCAGACCTACCAGCTTCTCCATCGGTTGACCGTCCTTGAACAGAATAACCGTCGGCATGGACATCACCCCGAAAGCAGAGGAGGTCACGGGCGATTCTTCAACATCAAGACTCAGTACGGATAAGCCGGAAGCCTCGCTCAGCTCATGCTCCAGCTCCTCCAGAATAGGAAGCAGAACCTTACAGGGGGGACACCATGCGGCCCCGAAATCCACCAGGGTGATACCTGACCCCGTAAGCTCTGTGAAATTGCTATCGTTCGCTTGCTTCAATGACATGCCGATCAGCCTCCGTCTCGTTTCGAATGGATCGAATCCGCTCGGCAAGGTTGCTTCGGATTAGCTGAAGCTGCTCGATCCGGGTATCAAGCTCCAGCAGCTTCTGCTCGTAGATCGGCAGCACCTGCCTGCAGAAGGCCTCTTTGTTTTGCAATACGCAGTGTAGGAAGCTTGCAATTTGCTCCGTCGTCAAACCAAGGCTAAGATAGAACTTAATCGTATTCAGCTGGTCGATATGAAGCGAATGATACAAGCGATATCCTTTCTCAGAGCGTCCGGAAGCAATTAAGCCTTGCTGCTCGTAGTAACGTATGGATCTAATGCTGACACCGGTCAACCGGGATAGCTCACCAATCTTCATCCTTCGCGCTCCTCTATCGTAACGGTTCGATGAATTCATTATAAACTCTGACATTAATGTCAGAGTCAACACTATTTTTTATGCGAAGCTTATGCAGAAGTTAACTACCGAATGGGGGGATAATCATGTGGGGTTCAAGCTCGTACTGGCTGGGGTACATCGCGCTCGCCGTCGTGGTCGCCGGACTGATCGGATGGCTGACGGTCCGGGCACGAAGAGGCAGCAAGGTTACATCTTTAACGAAATACAAGAAGACCAGGCACACGAAACAAGCATGCTCCTATTGCAGGAAAAAGGCAAGCGGCCTGACCTTTTATTCCGCCGGCGAAGGCAGGGTGGTGGGCGTATGCCGGGATTGCAAGCCGAAGGCGGAGCGTCAAGATTTGCTGCCAATCTAGAGTCGTAAGACGAGCGAGCGCCGCATACAATGATTACCACTTATAGTGGCGAGGTGGCGGCGAATGGAGCTCTTATTTGTAAGGCATGGGGAAGCGGAGCATCGAAAACAGAGTTCGGCCGATTATGCAGTAAAGGACCCGAAGCTTACGCAAAGCGGGCTCCAATATGCGCTGGAGCTTAAGAAAAGGTATCCGCTTACGGAGGAGGATACGGTCATCGCGGGACCGACCGTACGCACACTGCAAACAGCCCGGCTGTGGGCGGAGGGAACGGGCTGCTCCCGGTTTGTCCATCCGCTGGCAGGACCGAGACAGCATCCGTTCCGCTATGATTTTCACACGCTCCCCTGTGATTATTCCTTGGAGCCGGAACGGATCGTTCAGGAATTCGGCGACTTCCTGCCGGCCTCTCATCTCCCCACCTATTTATGGCTTCAGGGAATTCACACGCTGCCGAAGCTCCTGTTTACCCAGCAGGCGGAACGCTTCCTCGAATGGTGCGGAGGCTTGGAGAAAGCGAGAGTGTGGGTCATTACGCATGCACGTACGATTCAGGCATTCCAGGAGCTGCTGCCCCCGGGTTCCGAGCGTTTCAAGGGCGAAGCGAAGCCGGTTTCCTTCAGTAACCAGGAGCCATGGCGATGGCCGTTGATCGGCTGATTTTATTTCGACATTTTTCTACTTCAACGTTGGGTTGGCTTATGGTATAATCATACATTGTGATGTGCAAAAGTTTCGGTAGGGAGTGAGCAGCTTGTCTCTGATAGTTATGAAGTTCGGCGGAAGCTCGGTAGGAGATGCGGAGCGGATGAAGCGCGTGGCCGGCCGTATTGCTGAGGTTAGCGCACAAGGCCATAAGTGCGTAGTCGTCGTTTCCGCCATGGGCGATACAACGGACGATTTGATTGATTTGTCCAAGCAGATTTGTACCATTACTCCTCCAGCGCGTGAAATGGACATGCTGCTGACCACAGGCGAGCAGGTATCGGTTGCATTGCTCTCCATGGCGATCCAGAGCTTGGGTCAGAAGGCGGTTTCCTTTACAGGCTGGCAGGCGGGTATGTATACCGAAGCGGTTCATGGGAAGGCAAGAATTACCGATATTCAGCCCGAGCGTGTTCTGAAGGCACTTGATGCAGGGAATGTCGTCATTGTGGCCGGATTCCAAGGGATGACCGAGGAAGGGGAAATTACGACACTCGGCCGAGGCGGTTCGGATACAACGGCCGTTGCTTTGGCCGCAGCGATTCAAGCGGATGTCTGCGAAATTTTCACGGATGTTGACGGAGTCTACTCTACAGATCCGCGTGTTGTGAAGGTTGCCCGCAAGCTGAATGAAATTTCCTACGATGAGATGCTGGAGCTTGCGAATCTTGGCGCGGCTGTTCTTCATCCAAGAGCGGTGGAATATGCGAAAAACTACAATGTACCGCTGGTCGTCAGATCCAGCTTCAATCATAATCCAGGAACGAATGTGAAGGAGGAAGCAGCCATGGAACAAGGAATCGTGGTGCGCGGCATCGCTTACGATAAGAACGTAGCAAGAATCAGCATTTTGGGAGTGGAAGAGAAGCCGGGTCAGCTGGCGAAGGTATTTACGGCGCTCGCGAAGGAGCAAATTGACGTGGATATCATCGTTCAGAGCGGCACACGCGACGGGCAGGCTGACTTTTCCTTTACCGTATCCCTCGGTGATAAAGAGAAGGCGCTGCAAGTGATCGAAGGCATCCGCGGAGCGGTTGGCTTCCGTGAAGTGACCTCCGAAGAAAACCTCGTGAAGGTTTCCATCGTAGGCGCGGGCATGGTGAGCACACCGGGTGTTGCGGCAAAAATGTTCGAGGTGATCTCGGACCTTGGCATCAGCATTAACATGGTCAGTACTTCCGAAATCAAGACCTCCTGCGTTATCGACAATAATCGCCTGAACGAGGTTGTGCAGGCGCTGCATACGGCGTATGGCTTGGACACCGACAAGGCCGCTTTCGTAGGCGGACCATCAGAGAGACGATAAGTCAGGCGCAATAAACATAGTCGCGGTTACCCTGAAGCCGTGAAAGGCCGCAGGGAAGCCGCGAGCGTTCGCAAGGCCCACATGGAGATGTGGGTCTTTTTCTTCTTAATCAAGGAGACTCCGCTGCCGAACCCGTCGGTTACTCTATGTTTATGAAGGGGGGCTTGGTTTAGAACCCTGCGGCCGCGAGCTTAGACGAGCTGAAGCTTACCTTGCCGCACCATGGCAACCAGCGGCATCGTATTTACTTGGGAGCAGTATGCGACGTCCTCGGGAAACCCGATTTGCATCAGTCTTTTGCCGTTGGAGCATTGCCGCAGAGCCGCCAGTACATTGTCTTGAACATGTCGATATGCATGAAGCATACTAAGTCCAAAATCGTTCACCTGCACGCCTTCCCCTGCCAGCTCCATGAGCTCCTGCACTATAAGGCCGGCACAAAGACCGTCTTCTAAGGAAAAGACGTCCTGTGTGCCCGAACAGACGATCGCGATATCTTTACCCAGCTCGGCAGCCTTCATCGCACAAGCCCTGGCATTCAAGAGGGAGCCGATGAGAATATGGCTCGCCTTGGCCGACTTCTCAATGGCTCGGGTACCGTTCGTTGTCGTGATGACCAATGTTTTGCCCGCCACATGGTTGTCTTGATATTCGAGCGGAGAGTTGCCGAGGTCAAACCCCTGGATTCGTTTGCAATGCCGTTCTCCTCCCAGCAAAAAGCCAGGCTGATAAAGCTGCTTCGCTTGCTGTACGGTCTCGACGGGGTAAATTTCCTTCGCTCCGTTCGCTAAGGCCGTAAGCATCGTAGATGTAGCCCTAAGTACATCGATCACGATGACAACCTTCTGTTGAACATCCTCCGCCTGCGCTTCATTGACGCTGGGAATCACATGAATGTACACGAAATGAGCGCCTCCTTTTCATTGCCGCCTGCCTCTGATCCGCATCGGGATTACGATTCCCGAGATATCGCATCCGGAGTTTTCTGAGCCGTACGCTCCTTCCCCAAGTGCAGAGTGTCGGAGCGGAGTCCGCGGCGAAGGGCTTCCAAGGAAATGACGTCGCTCGGGGCGATATTCCCAAGGTGGATCTCTGTTCCGAGCATATTCAGCAAATGCACCTGCTGGTCCTTATGCGGAGCCTCCCATAGCAGCAAATCGCGGCTCGGAACTTGCTCCAGCACCATTTCGATATCCTTATCCTTACATTCCCCGTTATCATCAAAAATTCCTACGCCTTTGCCGGATTCCCTGCCTTCAATCGTGATCAGGCTGGCCCCCAGCTCCGAATCGGTAACAACCGTTTCAATAAGCTCCGTCATTTCGATCGTCGAGCCCCAGCACTTTTTTCCGTACTCCGTGATCACCGTAAAGCCGGCTTCCTTTCCGCGGACGATCAGCTCGCTGCGAAGGCTGCGATCGATCTCGATGGTTCCGTCGGATACCTCCACCGCATTGAAACCGAGGGCCGCGATCGTTTCGAAATACGCATCGATCAGTCCCTGCCGGATGGCGACCTCCAGAAACGTTCCGCCCGGATAGACCAATATGTCGTGCTCCTTGGCCTTTTCGATTTTTTTCTTCAGCAGTTCCAATGTATATAGCGGAGAGGTGCCAAAACCGATTTTGAGCATATCGATATGAGCCCCGGCCGTTTCAAGCAGGTCATCCAAAGCGTTCCACCCAAGCCCCTTGTCAATGACCATCGTCATGCCTTTGTCCCTGGGCTTCGCTTGTCGTGTCTCCGTGGGATCACTGAGCAGGGGATGCCACTGCAGTGGGGAACTAACCTCCATGATTATCGCCTCGCTGTAAAGAGAATTGGAATTTCTGTGTCATCATATGCATTTTTTCATGGGTGTGTGCCCTAATGAGGCTAAAATGAGACGGGCCTGCATAGATTGGAAGGGAAGGACATGTAGGGTGACTTTAAGGGAGGAGAAAGTGGAAATGCTGAACAAAATCGTATTGAGCATGGCGTCGCTAAGGCTGATGTCCGGAACGATCGAGATTATCGCCGCACTGATTATGCTGCGCTTGAACCAAATCGATAAGGCGTTGATGGTCAATTCCGGGCTCGCTCTTGTGGGACCGCTGGTGCTTCTCGCGACGACAACGATCGGGCTCGTGGGCCTTGCAGATAAGCTGTCCTTTGGCAAGATGATGTGGGTTCTGGTAGGGGTTAGCTGCATTTTTATCGGAATCTTAAAAAAGTAATTAGCATATTTCAGTAGACAAGGCATACATATGGTTGTAAAAGATGGACAGGTCAGCCGACGTCTGCGTCAAGACACGCATGAGGTACGCTGGACCGGGGAGGTGCGATTCAGCATGAGATCCTTGCTCCCGCTGTTTTCTGTCCCTATGCAGCGCATTCTATCAAATCTACCAAATGAATGGCAGGAAGAGTTGCAAGAGATTCGCGTAAGGCAGGAGCGGCCGCTGGAGCTGATCCGGGGCGCAGGCTACGGCTTCGTGCAACGGAACGGCAGCGTGAGCCCAAAGACGGAACAAGCTTATCGGCCTTCGCAAGAGGAATGCAGAACCCTGCTGGAGATGCTCACACAGCATTCGCTTTATACCTTCGAGGAGGAGCTGAAACGGGGCTTCATCACCGTCTCAGGCGGTCACAGGGTGGGACTGGCCGGGAGAACCCTGGTAGAGCAGGGAAAGGTCAAGCATCTTAAGGAAATCACCGGCTTCAATATCCGCATAGCACGAGAGTGGAAGGGCGTAGGGGAAGCGGTGCTGCCTTTCCTGATCGACCCTCTGTCCGGTTCCGTCAGGCACACGCTGGTCGTGTCTCCGCCGGGCGTAGGAAAAACGACGCTGCTTCGGGATATAACGAGGCTGCTCAGCCAGGGGCACGCTACTGCACGAGGCGGCTTCAAGGTGGGCGTCGTCGATGAACGATCTGAGCTTGCCGCCTGCGTTAAGGGAGTTCCGCTCTTCGATTTGGGACCTCGAACGGATGTGCTCGACGGCTGCCCTAAGGCGGAAGGGATGATGATGATGATCCGCTCGATGTCTCCGGAGGTGCTGGTAGCCGACGAGATCGGCCGGCCGGAGGATGCTTCGGCGGTTCGCGAGGCGCTCCATGCCGGCATCAGTGTCATCGCATCGGCGCATGGCCGGGATCTGGCGGATGCGAAGCGCCGGCCGATCTTGAAGGAGCTTCTCGAAGCGGGCATTTTCGAGCGAATTGTGGTGCTGGAGCGCAGGGCCGGAGAGAAACGGCCGAGAATCTTCATCTGTAAGTCAGACGGCGCGAGATTGGATGAGCAAAGAGCGTTCACGATCAAAGGAGGGAAGCCCTGATGAGGAAAGGCAAGCCGGCGCCGTCATTATGCTGAAGCTGTTCGGTGCAGCGCTGATCCTGCTGGCCGGTACGCTGTTCGGCTGGTACCAGGCGCTTCAGCTGTCTCGCAGGCCGACGCATATTGCCGAGCTGATCCGCGGACTTCAGCGGCTGGAAACGGAAATCGTCTACGGCTTCACCCCCCTCTCCGAGGCGCTCCGTTCCATCGGCGAACGCAGTCCCGGCCCGGTAGGAGCTGTATTCGCCCAAGCGGGTAAGGAGCTGAGCGAGCCCGCGGGAAGAAGTGCCCGGGACATCTGGCAGCATGTCATCACCCAGCAGTGGCGCAACACCTCCATGAAGCCTTCCGAGCGCGAAATTGTATCCCAGCTGGGAGCGACACTAGGGCTAACCGACAGGGACGATCAGGTCAAGCATCTGCGGCTCGCCATTCTCCAGCTCCAAGGCGAAAACGAAACGGCGCGCGAGGAGCAGGCGAAATACGAGCGGATGTGGAAAAGCCTGGGGGTGCTGCTCGGTGCGCTCATCGTGATCATCATGTACTAGGGATGTAAGATTTTTGAAGGGCTTGAGGTGAGGTGCCGCCAATGAACGTGGATGTTAACGCGATATTTCAGATTGCCGGCATCGGCATCATTATCGCCATGATTCACACTGTGCTGAAGCAGATGGGAAAGGAAGACATGGCCCACTGGGTGACGGTCATCGGGTTCGTCGTGGTGCTCTTCATGGTGGTGAGTCTTCTGGACAGCTTGTTTAAAGAAATCAAAACGATCTTTCTATTCCAGTAGGTGAGCCGATGGAAATCATACAAATCGTAGGCCTCGGCCTCATTACGGCCATCCTGGTGCTAATCATTAAAGAACAGAAGCCGATGTTCGCCTTCCTGCTTACCGCCTTCACAGGGATTACGATCTTCCTGTTTCTCATCGGGAAAATCTCAGCGGTGATCGAGGTGCTGGAGGAACTGGCGAATAAGGCTGACGTCAATATGGTTTTTCTGAAAACCGTGCTGAAAATCATCGGCATTGCTTATATCGCCGAATTCGGCGCACAGATCGTACGCGACGCCGGACTTGAGGCCGTTGCCTCCAAAATTGAGCTATCCGGCAAAATTCTCATCATGGTGATGGCGATTCCAATCGTATCGGTCATTATCGAAACCGTAGTCAAGCTTCTGCCCGCTTAAGCGCGGAGGGAGCGGCAAGCGAACTAGGAGATGAAGCCATGCTGCAGCCATTGTTACACTCGAATCGACCCAGGCGGGTTCCGGCGTTATGGATCTGGATCGCACTTCTAACAGCGCTGCTGCTGGATACCGGAGGCGGGTTCGGCTGCTGGAAGCCGGGGAGCTGCCCAAGCACCGTTCATGCGGCAACGCCGGTAGAAGAGCTGATCCGCGAGCAAGCGGAACGGCTGCCGATGGACCAGGTGGAGCAATTCTGGAGCCGGCTGGTAGGGCAGTACGGAGGGTACTTTCCCGATAACCGGGCACCGACCTTCACCCAGCTGCTTCAAGGCAAGGCGGAGCTCAGCTTCACATCCTTTTTCTCCGGCTTGTTCCGTTATTTCTTTCATGAGCTGGTGCATAACGGCAAGCTGCTGGTCTCTATTGTGATCCTTTCGGTATTCAGCATGCTGCTGGAGACGCTCCAGAGCTCTTTCGAGAAAAATGCGGTCAGTAAAATTGCTTACGCGATCGCCTTTATGGTACTTATGATCATCGCCATCAACAGCTTCAGTGTTGCAATCGGTTATGCCAAAACGGCAATCACCGACATGATTCATTTTATGGTGGCCGTCGTCCCCCTGCTGCTCACCTTGCTGGCCTCGATGGGGAATGTCGTTTCGGTCTCCGTGCTTCATCCGCTGATCATCTTCATGATTCACGCTGTGGGAACCGCCATTTACTTTATCGTTTTTCCTCTGCTGTTTTTCTCGGCGGTGCTTCATATCGTCAGCTCGTTGTCGGATAAGTACAAGGTCACACAGCTGGCCAATCTTCTCCGAACAGTAGCTCTCGGCTGCCTGGGGGTATTCATTACCGTCTTCCTCGGTGTCATTTCGGTCCAGGGTGCGACGGGGGCGATTACGGATGGCGTTACGATCCGCACGGCCAAATATGTTGCCGGCAATTTCGTTCCGGTCGTAGGCCGCATGTTCTCGGATGCTTCGGAAACGGTTATCGGCGCTTCCTTGCTGGTGAAGAACGCGGTGGGGCTCGTCGGAGTCGTCATCATCCTGGTGCTCTGTGCCTTTCCTGCTTTGAAAATTCTGGCATTAGCCTTCATATATAACTTTTCAGCAGCCGTCATGCAGCCCTTGGGCGACAACCCGATGATCTCCTGTCTGGAAACGTTAGGAAAAAGCTTGATTTATGTGTTCGCCGCGCTGGCGGTAGTCGGGCTGATGTTCTTTCTGGCCATTACGATTCTGATCGCCGCAGGCAACGTATCCGTCATGATGAGGTGACGCTCGCCGCAGCCGCCGTGTCATTCGCAAAGCGCTTGGAGGTGAGAAGTTCATGGACTGGTTAAGCGGCTGGCTGAAATCAATCATCCTGGTCATCCTGCTGGCCACCTTCATCGATCTGCTGCTTCCGAATCAAACGATGCAGCGTTATGTCAAAACCGTCATGGGCTTGTTCATTCTTTTGACGTTGCTTCATCCTCTGTTCTCCCTGTTTCAAAAAAATAACCAGGTAGAAGAAATGCTGGCCGGCGCGCTGTTCAAGCAGGATGCGTCAAACAGGAGTACATTCACCTTAATGGCCGGCAGCTCGCCGGTAACCGGGCAGGTGGAATCGCTGCCGTCGATACAGCAGCAAGCGGAGGCGCTTCGCGCAAAGCAGGAGCAGCAGGCCCATCACCTGGTGCAGCAGCAGGCGGCCGAGGTGATAAAGCGAAGCATTGAACAGAACCTCGGAGTCAAAGTCGGGCAGGTACAGGTGGAAACCACGACGGATGCGAGCGGGAATAAGGTGATCGGTCATGTCGCCGTTGCGCTGGATGCCGAGGTCAAGCCGCAGAAGAAGGAAGGCAAGGCGGTCCCGTCAGAGCCGATTCGCCCTGTGCAGCCTGTGCAGATCCAGATCGAACCCGGGGCTGCCCTCCCGGCCAAGTCGAAGGAGGCTCCGGCGCAGCAGGCTTTGGAGGCATCAGCTCCGGAGCTGGAACAGAAGCGAACGCAGGTAGTTCATCTGCTGAGGCAAAATTGGCAGCTGCAGGAAAAGCAGGTCACGGTCAGCTGGCTGGATGCCAAAACAAAGTACTAAGGCTAGTAGGGCAGATTTCACACTGGAGGTGAACCGATGGGCAAATGGCAATGGATGGAGAAATGGCTCGGCGGCGGTACGGGCGGAACGAAGCGGTTGAATACGTTTCGCTGGCTGCTTCTTATGGGGCTGGCAGGTGCAGCATTTATGATACTGAACTCTTTTATCACGGTAAAAGAGGTCGATCCCATTGGTGAGGGCCGGGCATCCCCGCCGCAGGAAACCAAGCCGGTATTCGGCTTGGGCGGCAGCAAGGAGCAAACCTCCTTTCGCGAATACGAAGAGGCGTATCAGCAGCAGTTAAAGGAAATTTTAACGAAAATCGTTGGTGTCGGAGAGGTCGAGGTGCTCGTAACGATCGAATCGACGGAAGAGATCAATGTGGAGCGCAATACCAAGGAGGATCAGCAGGTTACGAATGAGCGGGACCAGCAGGGAGCGACCCGGAACATCACGAATGTGACCCGATCGGGCGAGGTCGTCATCTACCAAGTGTCAGGGGGTCAACAGCCGCTGATCGTGAAGACCATCAAACCGAAGATTCGGGGAGTTCTGGTTGTAGCGAAAGGTGCAGAGAATTTGACGGTGAAGAAAATGATATCCGAGGCGGTGGAACGAGGATTGGACGTTCCCGCACACCGCATCTCGATTATGCCGAGAAAGCAATAAGCTTTTGTAACCATATATCATCCTAAGGACAATTTAAGGAGGAATAAGAAATGAATACAAAGCGTCAAACCGTTTGGCTGGTATCGATGTTAAGTTTGATGGTCGTGCTGTCGGCCTACTACTTGTTCACGGAGGATGTCAACGATCTGAACTTTAACGCAACGGGCACCGCATCGAAGGAAGTCGTCGTCACGGGACTTGAGCCAAAGACCAATACGGCGCCGCAAGCGGCTCCTGCTGCCGAGGATAAGAAGCAAGCGCCAGCCGATGCAGCCAAGACAGATCCGAAGACAGATCCGAAGACAGATCCGAAAGCAAGCAGCACCAAAACCGACCAGCCGTCTACTGCACAGCCTGACGGCAAATCCGGAGCCGCGGCTCAGCCGGTTTCCTCGAATCAAGCAAGCTCTGACGCGAAGATCATCCAGCAGGTTCAGGCTTCTGCCCAAGCAAAATCCGGCAGCGACTATTTCGTGAATCTCCAAATGAAGCGCAACGAAGAGTTTACCAAGCAATTCGAGAAGCTGATGGCGATCATTGTAGAGCCTGCTAAGAACAGTGCGGAAGCAACAGCGAAGGCGCAAGAGGATCTGCGCAAGCTTGAGGATCTGGAAGCCAAGTTCACCAACCTGGAAGAGACGCTGCTGAAGGATTTCCCGCAAGCCGTCGTAACGCAAGAGGCTGGCAAGTATAAAGTAACGGTTCAAGCGACGAAGCTGGAGAAGAGCCAAGCGCTGAGCATCGCCGATAAAACGATGGAGCAGCTGGCGATCGGCCCGGACAACATTGCCATCACCTATGTACCGTAAAACCGAAGGAAACCAAGCCGCAGATGCCAAAGCATCTGCGGTATTTTTTCCTCCGCTCCTTGCCTTCCGCCATTGTCGAGAAACGGCGCTTTATGACTAAGTACTAAGAAAGTCTTCCCTTCAAACAAGATTATGATATAATAACAACGTCGTTTATGTTTCACCAACGTCCGAAGGAGTGAACGTATTGTTTAAACTTAGCGAAATCAAAGAACTTATTAAACTAGTAGATCAAACCTCGCTGCAGGAGCTCGAGATCGAAAGCGAAGGCTCGCGCCTTTTCATTCGTAAACCGAATAAAACCGAATCTGTTGTCGTCGCTTCCGCACCGGTTCAGCAAACTTACGCGCCTGTCGCTGCCCAAGCTGCGCAGCCTGTTGCTGCTGTACAAGCCGCTGCGACGTCTGCTCCGGAAGCGGACAAGAAGCCGGCAGCTGACGCCAATTTACATAAAATCGTATCTCCTATGGTAGGAACCTTCTATGCCGCTCCGTCCCCTGGCGCAGCCAACTACGTATCCAAGGGCAGCGAAGTGAAGGAGAAGACGATTGTTTGTATCATCGAAGCGATGAAGCTGATGAACGAAATCGAAGCGGAAGTAAAAGGCGAAATCGTCGAGGTGCTGGTTGAGAACGGTCAGCTGGTGGAATACGGACAGCCGTTGTTCCTTGTGAAAACAGTCTAGCTTGTACTAGGAGGATACCGACTTGAAGTTTCATAAAATATTGATAGCGAACCGCGGCGAGATTGCCGTCCGGATTATTCGTGCCTGCAAAGAGCTCGGGATTTCTACCGTAGCGGTGTATTCCGAGGCTGACCGGGATTCGCTTCACGTGCGATTGGCTGATGAAGCGTATTGTATCGGACCGACTCTGTCCAAGGACAGCTATTTGAACTATACCAATATTATGAGCGTGGCTACGCTTACCGAGACGGATGCCATTCATCCGGGCTATGGCTTCCTTGCGGAGAATGCGGATTTTGCCGATATTTGCGAAAGCTGCAACATTACCTTCATCGGGCCGTCGCCGGACGCGATCAGCCGGATGGGCGATAAATCCGTAGCGAAGCAGACGATGAAGGACGCGAACGTACCGGTGATTCCAGGCTCCGACGGCCTCATCGAGGACATGGACGAAGCGATTCGTCTCGGCCGGGAGATCGGTTACCCGCTGATCATTAAGGCTACGGCCGGCGGCGGAGGCAAGGGAATCCGGATCGCCGAGGACGAAGAAGCGCTGGTTCAGCAAATTACGCAGGCGCAGCAGGAAGCACAGAAGGCCTTCGGCAATGCGGGCGTATATTTAGAGAAGTACTTGACCGGGATGAAGCACGTTGAGATCCAGATCCTGGCGGATAAGCACGGCAATGTCGTGCATCTGGGCGAGCGGGATTGCTCCGTGCAGCGCCGTCGTCAAAAGCTGGTAGAGGAAGCTCCGTGTCCCGTGCTGACGCCGGAGGTGCGGGAGCAGATGGGCGAAGCGGCGATTCGCGCAGCGAAGGCCGTTGATTATTCCGGTGCCGGTACGCTCGAATTCCTTTTGGGACCGGACGGGCAGTTTTATTTTATGGAAATGAATACAAGAATCCAGGTAGAGCATCCGGTCACCGAGATGATCACCGGAATCGATATTATCAAGGAAATGATCCGCATTGCCGAAGGGGAGCCGCTCTCCTTCACGCAAGATGACGTGGTCATCAACGGCTGGTCGATCGAGTGTCGCGTCAACGCAGAGGATGCAACGCGCAATTTCATGCCTTCTGCCGGGCAGATCCAGTTTTATTTGCCGCCGGGCGGCTTTGGGGTGCGTGTGGATAGCGCGGCGTACCCGGGCTATACGATTTCTCCTCACTATGACTCGATGATTGCGAAGCTGATCGTATGGGGCAAGGACCGGGACGATGCCATTGACCGGATGAAGCGCGCCTTGGCGGAATTTACGATTGAAGGGATTCACTCCACGATTCCGTTCCATATGAAGCTGCTGGAGCACAAGAAATTTATCGCCGGCGACCATGACATCAAATTTCTGGAAGAGCACGATGTAAACGATCCGAATTCGTAACACCGCTCATTTCGTTGTCATAATTTTGCGAGAATGGTATAGTATACAATAAGACAAAAAGACAAGTTTGGAGCTGCTGTTGATAGCAAGTGCTAGCCCTGCATGCATTAAACTTGGAGGAGGACACAATCCATGAGTATCATTGCTGCGGATTATGAGAAGACCGAGATGGGCACGATTCAGATCGCTCCAGAGGTGATTGAGATCATTGCGGGAATGGCCACGGTTGAGGTGCCGGGAGTAGCGGGAATGAGCGGCGGATTCGCCGGAGGCATTGCTGAGCTTCTCGGACGGAAGAACATGTCCAAAGGCGTGAGAGTCGAGGTAGGGCAGCGGGAAGCTTCCATTGACGTGTCCGTCGTTATCGAATTCGGCACTCGTATTCCTGAGGTGGCAAGTGCGGTTCAACAGAATGTGAAGAACGCCATCGAGTCGATGACAGGGCTTCACGTCGTACAAGTGAATGTGCATATTCATGATGTGATTTTTAAAGGCGCGGAGAAGCCGGTGGAAGATATCG
Organism: Paenibacillus sp. GD4; assembly: GCF_030846225.1. Classification (NCBI taxonomy): domain Bacteria; kingdom Bacillati; phylum Bacillota; class Bacilli; order Caryophanales; family Paenibacillaceae; genus Paenibacillus; species Paenibacillus sp. GD4. The sequence continues at coordinate 698,577 of NZ_JAVCYK010000001.1, read as the reverse complement.
AAGTGACCCCGAATCGCGTGAAATAAAGCAAGTTCAAAGACCCGCATATCGTAAGGTGGAACCCCCTGCTCAAGTACAGGGGGTTTCCGCCATATAACGGAAGGAGTCAGGCCCCGTGGTCAAAGTATTGGACAGACTATTACTTGTGCTGTACAGCCTCGCTGTACTTCTCGTTTCGCTCGTAGTACTAACTGCTGCCTTCGGTCTGATTTCGTTTAACCAAGCAGGAAACTTCGCGCATGACGTCTATTATGATTTAGATACGGCGCTAGTATTCATTTCGGCAACCGTAATTATTGCCTTGCTGAGCATTCGTTTCCTGTATATCTCCCTTCGCAGGGGAAGAGCGGCGGTGCCTTCGATCGATCAGCGCAACGAATTCGGAGATATCCGGATTTCCCTGGAGACGGTAGAAAATTTGTCGCTTAAGGCGGCGAACCGTACGCGCGGAGTTCGGGATCTGCGTTCCCGTGTCAGAGTGAACCAGGCTGGGCTGGAGCTCGAAATTCGCGCAATCGTAGAGGGAGACAGCCCGATACCGCAGCTTACGGAAGAGATGCAATCGAACGTGAAGCAGCACATTGAAGACATTACCGGCATTCCTGTGGCTTCGGTTACGGTGTTTATTGCGAATATCGCGCCGTCGTCACCAACCTTCAAGAGTCGAGTGGAATAGAGGTGAGCTCCCGGGATGTGGAAGCAATTGTGGGAACGGCTACTCGAGAATCATCGGGGGAAGACCCTAGGTTTTCTGGTCGGCATCATCCTGGGCTTTATTTATTTGGTCTGGGGACTGTGGGATATGTTAATCTTTGCCCTAATCGTATATACTGGATATTATATAGGGAAAAAGATCGACCGGAATGAGCCGGTGTTTCCCGCTGAAGACACTTGGCGCTGGCTGATGGACAGATGGAGATTGTTCCGATAACATCCTTGGGTTACGCCTAAGGGTGTTTTTCTTTAAGCGACAGAGGAGGCCTATGATGAGGCGTAGATTAGCAAGAGAATTGGCAGTGCAAAGCTTGTACCAAATGGAAATGAACGAAGTACCGCTCCGGGAAGCGATCGTGCATGTTATCGAAGAAGCGAGTAACGAGGACGAGGCACAGCTTACCAAGGAAAAGGATCAGATTGCCCCTCAGTTCGTAACGGAGCTCGTGGAGGGTACGGTGCAAAACAAACAGCAAATCGACTCGCTGCTGGCCGATTATTTGAAGGGCTGGCAAATGGATCGTCTGTCCCGGGTGGATCGGGAGATTTTGCGCTTGGCTACATACGAGATGGTGTATCGCGAAGACGTCCCGCCTAAGGTAGTAGTGAACGAAGCCATCGAAATGGCCAAAAACTTCGGTACGGAGGAATCCGGTAAGTTCGTAAACGGCGTCCTAGGCAAAATGATTAAGGACCTGGACAAGCTGCGGGAGAAGCCGGTAACGGAGCAGCCATAACATTATTGAGATAAGGGTAAAGGGGGAGCCATATCATGTCTGCACATGTTGTCAACGGAAAGGAAATCGTGAGCTCATACCGGGCTGATATTAAGGAGCAGGTGGAGCAGCTGAAGGAGCGGGGAATCCAGCCGGGTCTGGCTGTCGTCATCGTCGGAGACGATCCTGCTTCTCACGTATATGTACGTAACAAAGCGAAGGCCTGTGAAGAAGCGGGAATGCATTCCGAGGTGTACAAGCTCCCTGAGGCCACTCCGGAATCGGAAGTGATGGAGCTGATCGGGAAGCTGAACCGGGATGACAAAATTCACGGCATTCTGGTGCAATCGCCCTTGCCGAAGCATATCAACGAAGAGCGGCTGGTGGAGGGGATTGCTCCCGAGAAGGATGTCGACTGCTTCCATCCGGTAAATGTAGGGAATTTGGTCATCGGCAAAGAAGGGCCGGCTCCTTGTACGCCTGCCGGAGTGATCGAAATTCTGAAAAAAGAAGGCGTCGAGATCGCCGGCAAACACGCCGTCGTAATCGGACGAAGCAATATTGTAGGCAAGCCGATGGCACTTCTGCTGCTTAGAGAGAATGCGACTGTAACGGTCTGTCATTCCCGTACGGAAAATATGGAAGAGATCACACGTCAAGCCGATATTCTCGTTGCTGCTGTCGGCAAAGCGAAGATGATCAAGAAAGAGCACGTGAAACCAGGCGCTGTCGTCATTGACGTAGGGATCAACCGTCTGGATACCGGCAAGCTGGCGGGCGATGTCGATTTTGACGATGTGGTAGATACGGCCGGTATCATTACGCCGGTACCGGGCTGCGTCGGTCCGATGACGATCACCATGCTGCTCCGCAATACGCTGGAGTCTGCCGCTCGCACGGCCGAAGCTCAAGTGAGCCGATAACTCATGAAGGATCAGCGGCAAATTCTCTCTATTAAAGAGCTGAACCGATTCATCAAAATGCTGCTGGAGAGCAACAACCGGCTACAGGATGTGTGGGTGAGGGGAGAGATTTCGAACTTCACGCACCACTCCAGCGGGCATATGTATTTTACATTGAAGGATGCCGACAGCAGGCTCAAGAGCATCATGTTTGCTTCGCATAATCAAAGGCTCGGCTTTATTCCCAAGGAAGGCAGCAAGGTACTTGCTTGCGGGAACATTTCCGTCTATGAACGCGACGGGGCTTATCAGTTCTATGTGACCCAGATGCAGCCGGACGGGATCGGCAGCTTGTACCTTGCCTTCGAGCAGCTGAAAAAGAAGCTGGAGGCTGAAGGGCTGTTCGCCAAGGAGCGCAAGAAGCCGCTGCCGCGGTTTCCCCGGGCGATCGGCGTCATTACCTCCCCGACAGGGGCCGCGGTTCGCGACATTATGATTACGCTGCAGCGGCGGTATCCTTCCGTCCCCATTTTGCTGCACCCTGTGCTGGTACAGGGTACGCAAGCAGCTCCTTCCATCGTGAAAGCGATTCAAACGATGAATGCAAGGCAGGAGGTCGACGTTCTCATCGTCGGCCGCGGCGGCGGGTCGCTTGAGGAGCTGTGGGCCTTTAACGAAGAAGCGGTGGCCCGTGCCATTTACGCTTCGGCTATACCGATCATATCCGCTGTCGGTCACGAAACGGACTTTACAATCGCTGATTTTGTAGCAGATTTACGCGCGGCCACGCCTACGGCTGCTGCGGAATTGGCCGTGCCGCATCAGCTGGAGCTGAAGCAGCAGCTAAGCTATATTCAGCAGCAGCTTTACGGAGGGCTCAGCAAGCAGCTCAAGCAGCGGCAGGAGCAGCTCAAGCGGCTTCAGAGCTCTCCCTATCTTCAGAATCCGAAACGTCAGCTGCTGGTTCAGCCAATGCAGCGTCTTGACCGGCTGAAGGACCAGCTGCAGTATAAGATGACCTCGCGTATGGCCAAATCCCAGGAGAAATTGATGCGGACGGAACGGAGACTGGCGGCGTTTAATCCTAAAGATCAGGTTCTTTTTGCACGTAAACGATTGGCAGCAGCGGGCCATAGCTTACGGCAGTCCATGCTGGCGGTTCATAAGGAAAAGCAGCGTGAGCTGGCTTCCGCCATGAGACATTTGGATGCCCTTAGTCCGCTCAAGATTATGCAGCGAGGGTACGGACTCGTATATGATGAGAAGGAAAAGCAGTTGATTAAATCGGTAGAGCAGGTGCAGATCGGTGATGTAATTAAGCTCCGGCTCATCGACGGCCGGGTTGACTGCCATGTTTGGTCGATGGAGGAGAAGAGGAATGACAAACCAGGAAACAACACCTAGCTTTGAGGAAGCCATGGATCAGCTGGAACGCATCGTCGCGATGCTGGAAAGCGGAGATGTTCCTTTGGAGAAAGCGATTGAGCTGTTTCAGGAAGGGATGAAGCTGTCCCAGCTGTGCGGCCAGAAGCTGGAGCAGGTGGAGCGCAAAATTGAAGTGCTGCTGGAGCAGGAAGGCGGACTTGTGAAGAAGCCGTTCCAGCCCGGGGCAGAGGGTGAAGCGCGATGAGCACGGAAACGGCACAGATTCAAACGTATTTGGCGGAGCAGGCAGCCTTGATTGAGAAAGAGCTGGCCGGTTCTCTGCCGAGCGACTGGAAGGTACCGGCTCCTCTAAGAGAAGCTATGATGTACTCTCTGCTCGCAGGAGGCAAGCGTCTAAGACCGGTTATGGTACTCGAAGCGGCGAAAGCGCTCGGGGGGGATGAGAAGGCGGCGCTCCCCGTCGCATTGGCAGTAGAGATGATCCACACGTATTCCTTGATCCATGATGACCTTCCGGCAATGGACAATGACGATTACCGCCGCGGCAAGCTTACGAACCATAAGGTTTACGGGGAAGCGATGGCCATTCTGGCCGGGGATGCTCTGCTGACCCATGCCTTTTATTCGATCGTTCAAGCCTATCGTACTCACGGGGTTTCGGCGGAGAGCGTTGCCGATATCGTAGAAGAGCTATCCCGTCTCGCTGGTGCACATGGCATGGTGGGCGGCCAGGCGGCCGATATGGAGGGAGAGCAGGGCGTTACCAGTCTGGAGCAGCTGGAGTACATCCACTATCACAAGACAAGTGATCTGATCGTCTTCTCGCTGAAGGCGGGCGGGCGTATTGCTTCGGCTTCGAAGGAACAGCTGGCTGCGCTCGAGCGGTTCGGCTCGAATCTTGGGCTTGCTTTTCAAATTCAAGATGATATTCTCGATCTAGTGGGCGACGAACAAAAGCTGGGGAAGCCGGTACAAAGCGATGTCAAACAGCAGAAGGTCACTTACCCTTTCTTTATTGGTATTGAGGCCTCCCAAGCGAAGGTCGAAGAGTTGACCAGACAGGCGAAGCAGGCTATTATCGAGGCGTCCTTCCCGCATCCGGAGAGACTGCTCCAAATCGCCGATTTCTTGATGCGGCGCGATCACTAAACGGCTGCTTGTACAACTTTTGTACTAAGATTGATTTGAGACGTTGCTTCCGCGTATGCTATAATGAGGAAAGTCTGGAGTTACAGGAGATTTGCACATCGCAATGAATATCATTTCCTTACACCCTAAGTTCTCCCACCGTTCGGGAGAATTTTTATATCGTTTACGACAACAACCTATGGAAAGCGAGGAAACGTGAGTGCTGCTTGATCTGATACATCAACCTGAAGACCTGAAGCGCTTCTCCCCCGATCAGCTGGAGCAACTGGCTGCAGAAATCAGACAGTTCTTGGTGGAGAAGCTTTCGGTCACCGGCGGACATCTCGCTCCTAACCTGGGTGTAGTCGAATTAACGATCGCCCTGCATTATTTATTTAACAGTCCGCAGGACAAATTTATTTTTGACGTGGGTCATCAATCCTACGTACATAAGATTCTTACCGGACGGAAAGACCGTTTCGATACGCTTCGCAAATACAAGGGACTATGCGGCTTCGTAAAGCGCTCCGAGAGCAAGCATGACGTGTGGGAGGCGGGACACAGCAGCACCTCCTTGTCCGCTGCGATGGGGATGGCTACGGCCCGTGATCTGAAGGGTGACAATAACAGGGTAGTGGCGATTATCGGTGACGGTGCTCTTACAGGCGGTATGGCCTTGGAGGCACTTAATCATATCGGACACGAGAAGCGCAACCTGATGGTCATCCTGAATGACAACGAGATGTCCATTGCTCCCAATGTAGGGGCTCTGCATAATTATTTAGGAAAAATTCGTTCTGATAAGCATTATGTCAAGGCGAAGGAAGAAGTAGAGCATCTGATCAAGAAGATTCCCGCCATCGGCGGAACGTTGGCCAAGACGGTAGAAAAGCTGAAGGACAGCCTTAAATATTTGCTCGTTTCCGGCGTCCTCTTCGAGGAGCTAGGATATACGTACTTAGGACCGATAGACGGTCATAATCTTCCGTTAATGCTTGAGACGCTGCGTCAGGCGGACAGCATAACAGGACCCGTATTGGTTCATGTCATTACAACCAAAGGAAAGGGCTATTCGCCGGCTGAGGAGGATTCGCATACTTGGCACGGGATTAGCCCATACAAGATCGAATCGGGCCAAGTGCTGAAGACGGCAGGACCTCCGATGTATACCGAGGTGTTCGGTAATACGCTGATAGAACTGGCTAAGAAGGATCCTCGGATTACGGCCATCACACCGGCGATGCCGGGTGGCTCGGGGCTGCTGAAATTTGCGCAGCAATTCCCCGATCGCATGTTCGATGTAGGAATCGCGGAGCAGCACGCGGCTACATTCTCAGCAGCGCTGGCCAGCGAAGGAATGAAGCCGGTATTCGCTGTTTATTCGACCTTCCTGCAGCGTGCCTACGACCAGGTAGTACACGATATATGCCGTGCTAACCTGAATGTAATTTTTGCCATTGACCGTGCCGGCTTCGTCGGGCCGGACGGGGAGACGCATCAGGGCGTCTATGACATCGCGTATCTTCGCAGCATTCCGAACATGGTGCTGATGATGCCTAAGGACGAGAATGAGCTTCGTCACATGATGAGGACGGCCGTTGACTACAACGACGGACCGATTGCGATAAGATATCCGCGTATTAATGGCTTAGGGGTGTCCATGGACGAACCGATGACGCCGCTGCCGATTGGATCCTGGGAGGTGCTGCGTCAGGGTGATGCGGCTGCCATTCTCGCGATGGGACCGATGCTTCCAGTCGCTCTGGAAGCGGCGGAGCTGATGAGCAAGGAAGGCCAGCAGGTCCGCGTCATTAACGCACGGTTCATCAAACCGATGGATGAAGCGATGCTGCTTCAGCTGGCGAAGGAGGATCTGCCGATCATTACGCTGGAGGAAGGCTCTCAGCAAGGCGGCTTTGGCAGCGCGGTGCTCGAGTATTATTCCAACCAGAACCTATACGGTATGCGTGTGAAGATCATCGGCATTCCGGATTATTTCGTCGAGCACGGCTCGGTGAAGGAGCAGCGGCAAGAGGTCGGGCTAACGTCCGAGAGACTCGTCACGGAGCTTCAGTCGTTAGTACCCCGTAAACGTCAAAGAGCTTAGCCGACTAACTGGCATTTCCGCAGCATAATAACTGGTAGGAGCAATTCCATTCATGGCAGCAGATAAAGAACGGCTTGATGTCCTGTTGGTGGAACAGGGTTTATTTGATACAAGAGAAAAGGCGAAGGCTGCTATTATGGCAGGTCTGGTGCTGGTGGATGACGAACGCATCGACAAGGCGGGAACCAGAATCGCAAGAACCGCCCGCATTATCGTGAAGGGGGCGCTACACCCCTACGTCAGCCGCGGCGGACTCAAGCTTGCGAAAGCATTGGAGCAATTCAAAATTGATCTTCAGGGCGTTATTATGCTGGATATAGGAGCATCGACTGGAGGCTTTACGGATTGCGCGCTTCAGAACGGGGCTTCCTATGTATATGCCATTGACGTCGGATACAATCAGCTGGACTGGTCGATCCGTAATGACGCCCGAGTCCATGTCATGGAGCGGACCAACTTCCGCTACATGACGCCGGAGGATCTTAAGGGACCTTCCCCTACGTTTGCGTCCATCGACGTATCGTTTATTTCGTTAAAGCTCATTCTTCCTCCGCTGAAAGCACTGCTTACAGCGGAAGGAGAGGTCGTGGCGCTGATTAAACCGCAGTTTGAAGCCGGGCGCGAGAAGGTAGGCAAGTCCGGCGTGGTTCGCGACCCTTCCACCCACAGAGAAGTGTTAGAGTCGACGCTGGCCTTCGCCGCGACTGCCGGCTTTACCTTGAAGGGACTTACGTTCTCTCCGATCAAAGGCGGAGAAGGAAACGTAGAGTTTCTGGCTTATTTCTCTGTAAACCCGAATACGGAGCAGGCAATCGGTCCTGAGGAACAGGAACGACTCATACAGCAAGTGGTCAGCGAAGCGCAAAACCTGCAAAACTCATCCCTCGGATGAGTTTTTTGGCGTTTTTAAGAGGAGAATCCGGTGATGTCAGCGAATACTAATCCGAGGTGATTCTATGCAGAATGGAGACGGGGTCGTCATTTTTCTGCTCATAGCGGCGCTTGCGGCTTGGCTCATTTTGTACATCAGAAGGAAGATGCAGGAAACGGTTGAGGCAGGAGGACCGATCGGTCTGATCCAGGAAGAGGAAGTTCCTGAGGATGAAGCGACGATATTGCTTGAGGAGCGTGGATACCGAACCGTCTGCGGGAAGAAGCGAATTCCTATTGATATTCAGGTCAACGGGTTCGAAGAGCTTCAAAGCCGGTTGTTTTTGGATTATATTGTAGAGAAGGACGAGCAATATTATGTGGTAAAGCTAGCCAAGGAGCGAAAGCCGATGGAGATGACCGGCAGCTCCGTACGAGAGCACCTGCTCATATATCAGTATATTGTCCCGAGGATGAACGGAGTCATTTATGTACAGCTGGCCGCAAGGCAAATCGATGTTTTCGAGTTTCGCACGGAGCTAACGGATTTATAATCATAAGCCCGTAAAGGGCAGGAGGCTTTGCATGAAAGGTCAACGACATATAAAGATACGTGAAATCATTACGAATAACGAAATCGAAACGCAGGATGAGCTGGTGGAGCAGCTTCGCGCAGCGGGGCTTCATGTAACGCAGGCAACCATTTCACGTGATATTAAAGAGATGCATCTCGTGAAGGTCCCTCTTGAAGACGGACGCTATAAGTATTCTATGCCGGCCGATCAGCGCTATAACCCGACGCAGCGGCTCAAGCGGGCGCTGAACGACCATTTTATGCACATTGATTATACAGAGAATCTGGTCGTTCTCAAAAGCTTGCCTGGAACCGCTAATGTCATAGGCGCATTGATCGACAGCCTGGAATGGAATGAGATCATGGGAACGATTTGCGGTGATGATACGATTTTGATCATCTGCCGCAACAAGGAGCATAGCACGCACGTCGTGAATCAAATTTTGGGGATGCTTAGCTAATCTTCATAAGAGTATGCTGAGTGATTTCATTAAGAGGTGTAATCAAACATGCTGCTGGAGATGACCATACGGAATTTGGCGGTAATCGAAGAGGTCCATTTGCATTGCAAGCAAGGCTTTCATGTCCTGACGGGGGAGACGGGTGCAGGGAAGTCGATCATTATTGATGCCTTAAGCCTGATTGCAGGGGGGCGCAGTTCCTCGGATTTGGTTCGTTACGGTAACGACAAGGCTACAATCGAAGCGCTGTTTCAGTTGGACGGCAAACACCCGGTCAGGGAAGTTTTGCGCAGAATGGGTATAGAAGCGGCTCCGGAGGAGCATCTTATCATTCGCAGAGAAATAACGGCGCAAGGAAAAAGCACGAGCCGTATCAACGGGCAGCTCGTGAATTTATCCATGCTGAAGGAAGTTGGCGAATATTTAGTCAACATTCACGGTCAGCATGAGCATCAATCCTTATTTAAGGTGGAAGAACACATACGTTGGCTGGATGCCTTCGGGGAATCGCAGATTCGCCCGAAAAAGCAAGCCTATCAATTGATATATGACGAGTATATGCAAATTCGCAAGGAGCTTAAGGATTTGCAGGAAACGAGTCAGCAATCGCTGCAAATGATGGATTTATATCGCTTCCAGATGGAGGAAATCAGCTCGGCAAAGCTGAAGCCGGGGGAGGATGAAGCACTATTGGAAGAGCGGAAGAAGCTCTCCAATGCCGAGAAGCTGTATCAGAACGCCGCGGATGCTTATGAGCTTTTGTACGGGGGCAAAGGGGTCGGACTTGACGCGATAAGCCGAGCTGTACAGAAGCTGCAGGATATCGCCGCATTGGATAATACGCTGCAGCCGCTGGTGGAGCAAGCGCAAGGAGCATTCTACCAACTGGAGGATGCCGCTTATCAGGTGCGCGATTATCGCGATAATATCGAGTTCAATCCGTCGCGGTTGGATTATATCGAGCGACGTCTGGATACATTGTCTTCCTTGCGAAGAAAATACGGGGATACGGTCACCGACATCCTTGCCTATTTGCAAAAGATTACGCAGGAGCTCGACAAAATCGAGAATAAGGACGAGAAGCTTCAGCAGCTGCAGAAGCAGGAGAAGGAAGCCAGGGAGCGGCTTCAGGTTACTGCCGCCGAGCTGACGAATGCCAGAGGGCTTGTGGCCTTGCAGCTAGCCGACGAGATTGTTAACGAGCTGCGCGATCTCCAGATGGAGCGCACGCAGTTCAAGGTTCAAATTGCACCGCTCCAGGAGCGGTTCACTCGCGACGGCGCAGATCAAGTCGAATTCCTTATCTCGGCGAACCCTGGGGAACCGCTGAGATCGTTAAGCAAGATTGCCTCAGGCGGTGAGATTTCCAGGGTTATGCTAGCGTTGAAGTCCATTTTTGCCCGTGTCGATCAAATTCCTGTATTGGTCTTTGACGAAGTCGATACGGGGGTCAGCGGACGCGCGGCGCAAGCGATTGCGGAAAAGCTGTCGGTGCTTTCTAGGGAATGCCAGGTGTTCTCCATTACCCATCTTCCTCAAGTGGCCTGTATGGCCGACGCGCATTATTACATTAATAAAATGACCGATGGAGACCGGACCTTTACCCGAATCGACGACCTGCCGCTGCAGGGACGAATCGGTGAGCTGGCCCGGATGCTCGGCGGCGTGGAGGTCACGGGCAAAACCATGGAGCACGCGAAAGAAATGCTGAACCTGGCCGACGAAAAGAAACGGCAGTTGGCATAATATCTCGTGGCATCATTTTAAAGTTATAAAACAAAAGGCGAGGGGTTACCTTAAAGGTACACAAACGGCGGTACTGCCAAAGCAGCCAGGCCGGGCGCACACATCAGCAGCCCAAGTGCCGCTAAACAAAGGAAGCAAGGGAGCGTGAGCGAATTGAGTTCCAACCAGAGAAAAAGATTGATTGGATTAATGCTCGTCCTCTTCGTTTGTTTGGGTAGCCTATCCTCGCCTTTCCGTAGTTTTGCCTCATTCCCCGAGGAAATTCGCCTTTTCACAGGCCAGCAAACCAATTTGCAACTGGACATGCCCGTTAGTGCACAGGTGACGCTGAACCACCCGGAGATCCTGAAGGTCAACGGCACGGCTAAGCACTCATTCCAAGTGGATTTACATCATCCGATTTCGGTGGAGTCTTACAAAGCAGGGCAAGCGGAAATGAAGCTGAAGTTGTTCGGTAAAATTCCGTTGAAAACCGTCAAGGTAAACGTGGTTCCCGATCTTAAGGTTATTCCCGGAGGTCAAACGATCGGCGTGAAGCTGAAGTCGGCAGGTGTGCTTGTCGTGGGTCATCACTTGGTTTCTGTTGCGGAGGATAAAAAAATTTCTCCGGGAGAGGAAGCAAAAATCCAGCTTGGCGATTTGATTGTAAAGATGAATGGGAAAGCTATTACCGATGTCAGTAAAGTGGCGGATTTGGTGAAGGCGGCCGGCGAAGCGAAGAAGCCGCTCGAGTTGACAGTTCAACGCAATGGGCAAACCATCGATATTCCGTTGCAGCCCGCATATGATGTTGTGGACAAAGCTTACCGTCTAGGACTATATATTCGTGACTCGGCAGCCGGAGTCGGCACGCTGACCTTTTATGCCCCGGATCAGGGCGTTTACGGCGCTCTAGGGCACGTTATAACCGATATGGATACCCAAACCCCTATTGTTGTCGGCGGTGGGGAAATCGTGCACTCCAATGTGACGTCGATCTCCAAGAGTCAGAACGGGGAGCCTGGGGAGAAGCGGGCCCAATTCTCTAAGGAAAGCAAAGTGCTTGGGAATATTGAGAAGAACACGCAGTTCGGTATCTTCGGTAAAATGTACGGGGCCCCTGATCACAGCTTAACGAATCAAGCATTGCCGGTAGCCTTTGCTGAAGAGGTGAAGGAAGGTCCCGCTCAAATTTACACGGTGCTAGGCGGACAAAAGGTCGAGAAGTTCGATATCGAGGTTGTTCACGTAGCGAAGCAGGATTTCCCCGCGACCAAAGGGATGGTCATTAAAATTACGGACCCCCGATTGCTTGATAAAACGGGCGGAATCGTTCAGGGCATGAGCGGCAGTCCGATTATTCAAAACGGTAAAGTGATCGGCGCGGTAACTCATGTATTCGTGAATGACCCGACAAGCGGCTATGGCTGTTTCATCGAATGGATGCTGCAGGATGCCGGCATCATGCTAAGACCATCGCAAGGATCAGAACTAAAGGCGAGCTAAATGCCTTTGGTTCTTTGCTTTTTTTAGGGGATGAAAGGGGCTTTTGTCGAAAAATGTATAAAGATGAAGTAAATTATTCATTATATCGAATAATTGAAAAAAAATCTAGAAAAATAATTATCGACAGAAGGAATTGTATTAGACATGTCGAAAGTATACTATAGGAAAAACATGCTAAGTAATTGTCGACTTTGAAGGGAGAGCTTACCGTTGCAAACTATTGAAGTTCTGTTAGCTGATGATAATCGTGAATTTACAAACCTCCTATCCGAATTTATTGATGATCAGGAAGATATGCGGGTGACCGGCGTTGCTTATAACGGAAATGATGTGCTCCGTTTAATTGAACAGGGCCAGCGGATTCCTGATGTTTTGATTTTAGATATTATCATGCCTCATCTAGATGGATTGGGCGTGCTTGAGAAGCTCCGTGAAATGGACCTGAACCCTCAGCCTAAGATCATCATGCTGACTGCTTTCGGTCAGGAGAACATTACTCAGAAGGCAGTACAGCTCGGCGCATCGTACTACATTCTTAAGCCGTTCGATATGGAAATTTTGACAAATCGCATTCGTCAGCTGGTGGCTCCTAATCAATCCACCATGCCGATGATGACCAGCTCTTCCTCGATGAAGACAAATGTCGTTCAGCTGCCGAAAGGAAAAAATTTGGATGCGAATATCACCACCATCATCCATGAGATCGGCGTGCCTGCACACATCAAGGGCTATCAATACTTGCGCGAAGCGATCACGATGGTGTACAACAATATTGAAATTCTAGGCGCGATCACGAAGACGCTGTATCCGGCGATTGCCGAAAAGTACAAAACCACGCCGAGCCGCGTCGAGCGTGCCATTCGCCACGCGATTGAAGTCGCATGGACGCGCGGCAACATCGACAGCATCTCCCACCTGTTCGGGTACACCATCAATATCAGCAAGGCGAAGCCGACGAATTCCGAATTCATCGCCATGGTCGCCGATAAGCTGCGGATTGAGCATAAGGTGTCGTGAAAGGGTAAGGAGGAGTGAGCGAGTAAGTAATGACCCAATGAACCTATATGGTTTGTTGGGTCATTTTTTATTGGGGCAACGACCGGTTTTTCAATCTGCAAATGCATGCGTTTACACGTTACCAGCTCTCCAGGTTTAGGTACAAAATGGAGATAATCATGGTGCATCATGGAGCTGCTGGTGGAAAGTTACAGGACAATAGAGGTAATTTATGGGGAAAAATGCGCTTGTCCGGGACTGCTGGGAATAACGCTCAATCCTTTGTTCTCAAGGTGTTCGCTATGTTGGCAACACGGATTTCATACGAATCTGGTAAATGCTGTGGGGTTTTGCCTTTTGCGGATGTGTGCTACCATCGTTACACATTCCAACAGAAAGGATGAGTACCCTTGATAAAAAAGCTAGCTTTAAGTGTTCTGGTATCCGCCGCCTTTTTCTCTGCAGCTGTGACTCCTCAGGAGGTATCTGCTTATTCTGTATCGGAAGCTAATGATATTATCTCTACCGGAAAGCGCTATCTAGGTACACGTTACCAATTCGGAGCCGATTACGGGCAAACGCGTACGTTTGATTGCTCCAGCTTCGTGAAGACCGTTTACGCCAAGAACGGCGTCTATTTGCCCCGTTCCTCCCGCGAGCAAGCTCAGAAAGGATATTGGGTCGCCAAGCGCAACTTGAAAAAAGGGGATTTGATATTTTTCAAAAGCGCGGGGTCTTCCTCCAATCGAATTACGCATGTAGCGATTTATGCGGGGAATGATCGTCTGCTTCATACGTATGGCGCCGGCGGCGTCCGTTACAGCGACTTTAACAGTTATTGGGACAAGCGTTACGTGAAAGCGAAGCGCGTTTTATAATCCGAATAAAGAAAGCCGCGTCCTCCAAAGTGAGAGTCGCGGCGATCCATTCGAAGCTAAGGACGAATATCGCATTTGTTTTTAATAAAGTGAATTTGATTTTCCAGACGGTTCATCAGATCCTTCGTTTCCTTATCAGGATTCACGCTTGTAGCCTGCATGGTAGCCAGCTCATGCTGAAGCTGTTCCAGATCTTGACCGGCATTAGAGCAGTCATAGTTGCTTTCCAGGTTGTTGATCATACAAGTACATACCCCCATACTCAGCTGAAGTTAAAAGTACATCCTTAGTATGGGTTCATCCGTCGATTGTATCCCAAAGGCGGTAATGCAATAACAGGATAGAGTGGTTACTTCAACACGGATACCTCATGCCGCTTGTCCTCCTCCTGCCCCGCGGCATACGTTTCCTCCGCCCATTCCAGCCATCCCTCAGGCAAGTATTCCTTAAGCATCTCTAGGTTGTCTTGATGAGTTTGCGCTAACTCAAGCAATAACCTTTCGTATGTTTCCAGAATGCCTTGAAAATCGAGTCCGATATCGTCCAACAGCAAATCCTTCAATGCTTTGTCATTGTCAGAGAAGCTTCGCGCCACCAACCCGTCAAAAATTTCCGTAATCCGTCCATCCTGAACACGAACAATTTTTTGACATGTTTTTTGCATTGAATCTACTCCTTGCGCTAGGATAAGCTTGATTATAACATAGGACAAACTAGGTTATTGTAGAAATTTGTAACCGCTTACGTGTTATTTTGTAAAATTTGTTGTTTGCTGTATATGCTCTTTGTCGTAAGGGAACGGTAATGGGAGAAGGTAAGGAGGTCTTATTAAATGAATCAAGCAGCGATGCATCAAAAGGTTGATTCCTACAAGATCGGCGTAGGCCACATGAAAGAACTTATGCCGGCCATGGTGAACACATACCATGATTTTACAGGTGCTTGTTTTGCCGGCGGCGCGCTCGAGGAGAAGCAAAAGCACTTAATTGCGCTGGGGATCAGCTTGTTCGCCAATAACGAAGTATGCACGTACTATCATGTTCAAGAAGCATTGTCCAAGGGTGCAACGGCTCAAGAGATCACCGAAGCTACGGCCGTTGCCGCGGCAGTGGGCTCAGGGCATACCTTGTCTCAAGGCGTAACTCGGGTGCAGCAGGCGCTGGACGGGCTTGCTACCATTAAACAGTAGGCAGGCGGGCATAAAAAAAAAGGAGTTGCTTGCGGCACAGCCAAGCTACTCCTTTTTGCGTTTGGCCCGAAAGCGGGGTGCTACATAATTGCGCTTGCGGTCCCGAAAGAACGTCCAGCCTCCGATGAAAGCGACACCTAGGCCGAACAGGACGAAGCCGAGCAGAAATTTGCCCCAAAGCACGGAGCCCGTATCAAACTGCGCGAACCAGGCGTCCTTCATGGCTAAGAAGCCATAGGTGGCCGTAATGCCCGGAACGACGAGCAGCATAATGGCAATAAAACGGTAAAAAACGGCTTGCATCATCATCCCTCTTTACTTGAAATTCTTCCCCTACGTTATCATAAAATCAAGAAGTTTTCATGTGATTTTCGCAATTCGACAAGAAATAGACTATATTTCTCCGGTGAAATCAGGTTAAAATAGAAAGAATCATAGTCCTTAGGAGGAATGACTGTATGTCACAGGCTTATGATGTCATCGTCTTAGGCGGAGGCACCGGCGGGTACACGGCCGCGATTCGCGCGGCGCAGCTCGGGAAAACCGTAGCGATCGTTGAACAGGACAAGCTCGGCGGCACATGCCTGCATCGCGGGTGTATCCCCAGCAAAACGTTGCTGCGGAGTGCGGAAATGTTCGCGGCCATGAAGGAAAGCGAAGCCTTCGGCATTTCGGTTGAATCGGCCAAGCTGGATTTCGGCAAAGTGCAAAAGCGCAAAGCTGCGATTGTGGAACAGCTCCACAGCGGCGTTCAATATTTGATGAGGAAAAACAAAATCGATGTTTACCACGGGAAGGGTCGGCTGATTGGGCCGTCTATTTTTTCGCCCAGAAGCGGAACTGTTTCCGTTGAGCTGCCGGATGAGGAAATATTAAACCTTGTGCCGCAGCATCTGATTATTGCCACAGGCTCCCGCCCAAGAAAGCTGCCGGGTCTCGAGGCGGACGGCACCGTTGTGCTGACCAGCGACGAAGCACTGCAGCTTGAAGAGCTGCCGAAGTCCATTCTCATTGTCGGCGGAGGCGTGATCGGAGTGGAGTGGGCATCGATGCTGAATGATTTTGGCGTAGAGGTCACGGTCGCGGAATACTCTTCAAGGCTGGTGCCGACGGAAGACGCGGACATTTCCCGAGAGCTCGAGCGATTATTGAAAAAACGCGGCGTCCGTGTACTCACGAATGCGAAGGTGCTGGCGGAAACCTTGGTTACAAGCTCCGAAGGGGCAGTCTTGTCAGTGGAGACAAAACGGGGCTTGCAGGAGCTCCGTGTAGAGAAGGTGCTGTTGTCCGTCGGACGTGAAGCCAATATCGACTCCATTGCACTTGATAATACCGATGTACGCGTAGAGAACGGCTATATTCGGGTCAATGAGCACATGCAGACCGCAGAGAATCACATTTATGCGATAGGCGATTGCATCGGAGGCTTGCAGCTCGCTCATGCTGCAGCTCATGAAGGGATTACAGCGGTTGAGCACTTGGCTGGACGACAGCCGCATTCTTATGGCGCACATCAGATCCCGCGCTGCATTTATACGAGACCGGAGATTGCAAGTATCGGCTATACCGAGCAGGAAGCGCTCGACAAGGGGTTTGATATTAAGACGAGCAAGGTTCAATTCAAGGCACTTGCGAAAGCTATGATTCTGGGAGACAATGACGGCTTCGTGAAGGTCGTTGCGGATCGGAAAACGAATGATATTCTCGGCGTGCATATGATAGGGGCACATGTGACGGATTATATTTCGGAGGCTGCTTTGGCACAGCTGCTGAATGCAACGCCTTGGGAGGTAGGCCGCACGATTCATGCTCATCCGACGCTGTCGGAGATTCTTGGTGAAGCGATGCTGGCAGTGGACGGACAAGCCATCAATTTATAAAACTAACGTTTAAGAAGCTTGGGGCGTATCTTTTAAAATTGTTTTCATAATCTATTCCGTTTATAATATAATAATTGTATCTTAGTATTAGCACCAGGTATTAAAAAAGGAGGCGTTCGCCCCATGTCCATCGGTCAATTAACAAAGCATCGACAGCTTGGGCTTACCGACCATCAAGCCATCGAGATGTATACATATATGCTGAAGGCCCGAATGTTCGACGAACGGGGGTTCGTTCTGCAGCGCTCGGGAAAAATTGCCTTCCACGTCTCCGGGATCGGACAGGAAACGGCGCAAGTCGGGGCTGCGTTTGCCTTAGAGCGGGGGACGGATTATTTTCTTCCCTATTACCGCGATTATGCCTTCGTCTTATCCGCAGGGATGTCCTTGAAGGAACTGATGCTTTCAGTTTTCGCGAAGGCAGAGGACCCAAGCAGCGGAGGCCGGCAAATGCCCGGACATTTCAGCCATAAGAAGCTGAATATCGTAACAGGCTCCAGTCCGGTCACAACGCAGGTGCCTCATGCAGTGGGCTTTGCCCTTGCCGCGAAGCTGAAGCGCAAGAGCTTCGTTTCCTTCGCGACGTTCGGCGACGGGTCGAGTAATCAGGGAGATTTTCACGAGGGCTGTAATTTCGCCGGAGTGAACAGGCTTCCTGTGATTTTCATGTGCGAAAACAATCAATATGCGATTTCGGTGCCTTTACATAAGCAGATGGCCGGGAGCATCGCAGAACGCGCAGCAGGCTACGGTTTTCCCGGCGTGAAGGTGGACGGACGCGACCCGCTTGAGGTGTACCGGGTAGTGAAGGAAGCGAGAGAGCGCGCTCTTCGCGGGGAAGGACCTACGCTGATCGAAGCTGTAATGTACCGTATTTCGCCCCATTCGACCTCGGACAACGATATGCTGTACCGCACCAAGGAAGAAGTAGAGGAAAATCGCTTGAAGGACGGCTTGCCGCGATACCGGCAGTATTTGTTGGATTGCGGCATTTGGGATGAGGAGCAGGACGCGCAGCTGGTTGCGGCGATTAAGCAGGAGCTGACCGAAGCAACGAACTATGCTGAGCAGGCGCCGTTTCCAAAGCCTGAAGATACATTGAAGCACGTATATGCCGAGGAAGGGGGGCGGTAGCAGTGGCGGTTATCACGTATTTGGAAGCGATTCGGACGGCCATGCAGGAAGAAATGGAGCGCGATGAGAACGTCTTCGTGCTTGGAGAGGATGTCGGCAAAGGCGGTGTCATGAATGCTACAAAAGGACTGAGGGATCAGTTCGGCGAAGAGCGTGTCATGGATACCCCGCTTGCCGAATCCGCCATTGCGGGAGTTGCCATCGGAGCGGCGATGTACGGCATGAAGCCGATCGCGGAGATGCAGTATGCCGATTTTATTTTTCCGGCGACGAATCAGATTATTAGCGAAGCGGCACTGATCCGCTACCGCTCCAACAACGATTGGAGCTGTCCGGTGGTCGTCCGGGCTCCGTATGGAGCGACCGGCGGCGGAGCACTTTATCACTCTCAATGTCCTGAGGGGGTATTCTTCGGAATTCCAGGCTTGAAAATCGTGGCTCCGTCAGATCCCTACGATGCCAAAGGTCTGCTGAAGGCAGCTGTGCGCGATGCCGACCCGGTCCTGTATTTTGAGCATAAGAAGTGTTACCTGGGGATTACGGGAGAAGTGCCGGATGAGGATTACATTGTACCGATCGGGAAAGCCGCGGTGAAGCGGGAAGGGACCGACGTCACCGTCATTTCCTACGGCATCACGGTGCAGTATGCGCTGAAAGCGGCGGATGAGCTGGCGAAGGAAGGCATCAGCACGCACGTGCTCGACCTGCGTACATTACAGCCGCTGGATAAGGAAGCGATTCTGGAGGCTGTTGCCAAGACCGGCAAAGTGTTGATCGTCCATGAGGATAACAAGACCGGCGGTGTTGGCGGCGAGGTGTCGGCGATTATTTCCGAAGAGCTTTTCTTTGAGCTGGATGCGCCGGTTACGCGTCTGTGCGGACCGGATGTTCCTGCCGTAGGCATGAATCCGCCGATGGAGAAGTTTTTCCTTTTAAACTCGGATAAGATCAAGGATGCCATTCGGAAGCTGGCTCAATTCTAAGAGCCTCGGCTTCGCCTAGCTTGGAGGGGAAGGTAATGAGTAAAGGGACTGCGGTAAACGTACCGCACTTGGCGGAAAGCCTCGTGTCGGCAACCATCGGGAAATGGTTGAAGCAGCCTGGCGATTATATTGAACAATACGATGTGTTATGTGAATTGATAACGGACAAGGTAACCGTGGAGATGCCTTCGCCGATTGAAGGAACATTAATCGAGCTATTAGTGAAAGATGGGGATACGGCGGCGGTCGGCGCTCCCATCTGCCTTATTGCGGAGCCGCAAGCGGCGGGAGCCTCCAACGCGGCTGCAGCAGCGATTTCGCCTGCGTCAGGCGCGGTAGAGGCAGTAGGCAACAGCGGGGGCATGCGCGGGCGATATTCGCCGGCCGTGCTGCGGCTGGCTTCGGAGCATGGGATCTCGCTTGATCAAGTTCAGGGAACCGGCTTTGAGGGCAGAATTACCCGTAAGGACGTAGAGGCCTACGTTGCCTCCGGACCGGCGAAGCAGCCAGCCGGCGTCTCCGTAGAGGCTGTGAACACAGCGGCCGCGGAAGCGGCGGCGGACGCAGGTGTGTTTATTCCGAATACGCCGCCTGTACCGGTCCGCTCCACAGGACTGCATATGTCGCAAACTCCGGCGGTGCCGAATGTGGAGAAAACGGGGCAGCCTCTCGAGGGCCGAGGCGAGTATTTGATGGACGTATCGCCGATCCGCAATCTGATTGCCACTCGCATGCGCCAGAGCGTATCCGAGATTCCGCATGCATGGACCATGATCGAGGTCGATGTAACGAATCTCGTTATGCTGCGAAACAAGCTGAAAGACGAGTTTTTGCGGAAGGAAGGCATCAACCTGACCTATCTCGCCTTCGTCATTAAAGCGGTCGTTAATGCGATTAAGGACTATCCGATCATTAACTCCGTCTGGGCCGTCGATAAAATTATCGTCAAACGCGATATCAACATATCGCTCGTTGTCGGTACCGAGGATTCGGTCGTTACGCCCGTTATCAAAAAGGCCGACCAAAAAAACATTGCCGGTTTGGCCCGGGAAATCGACGATTTAACCCGAAGAGGCCGTGCCGGCAAGCTGACGCTGGAGGATATGCAAGGCGGAACGTTTACGGTGAACAATACGGGCTCGTTCGGCTCGATCCTCTCGTATCCGATTATTAATTATCCGCAGGCGGTTAACTTCACGTTCGAGTCGATTGTAAAACGACCGGTTGTGATTCAAGACATGATCGCGGTGCGATCCATGGTCAACCTGTGCTTGTCCCTCGATCACCGGATCCTGGACGGCGTCATCTGCGGCCGATTCCTGCAGCGGGTGAAGGAGAATCTTGAGGCATACAATCAAGAGACGAAGCTATACTAGAGTGAGCTTACAAAAATAAGTTCAGAGTAAAGGCCAGAGTGGACAAAAGCATAGAAGCAATCATGACATAAATGACAACCTTGAACATCAGTTTGTTGCGACGCATCAATTTCAACTCCTCTTCATGGGAATACTATATGATATTTTAACCTACAGTTGCATTGGAGGAAAGACATGATTCAGCAAAATCGATTGGTAGCGGAATTTGTGGAATTGGTGCAAATCGACAGCGAGACGACGAAGGAGCAGGAAATCAGCCGTATTCTGAAAGAAAAGTTTACCTCCTTAGGGCTTACCGTGCAAGAGGATGATTCGTCGGAGAGAACGGGCCACGGCTCGAACAATCTGTTCTTCACGCTGCCTGCGACGGAGGGCGTTTCTGTACCGAAGCTGTTTTTCACCTCGCACATGGACACCGTTACGCCAGGCGCCGGCATTAAGCCCCAGATCGGGGACGACGGTTATATCCGCAGTGACGGCACCACCATCCTGGGTGCGGATGATAAAGCGGGCATCGCCGCCATGCTGGAAGCGATCCGCGTGCTGAAGGAAAACAACCTGCCGCACGGACAAATTCAGTTCGTAATCACAGCGGGAGAAGAAGCCGGGCTTAAGGGCTCCAGAGCGATGGACCCGAAGTGGATGGACGCCGATTTCGGCTACGCGCTTGACTCGAACGGAGACATCGGTGACATTGCCGTAGCGGCACCGACCCAAGCGAAAATCCATATTACCTTCTGGGGCCGTTCGGCCCACGCGGGAGTGAATCCCGAGGCGGGGATCAGTGCCATTACCGTCGCTAGTCGAGCCGTGTCCAAGATGCCTCTGGGCCGTGTGGACAACGAAACGACGGCGAATATCGGCCGCTTCGCGGGCGGAGTCGAGGGCGCTACGAACATCGTAGTCGATCGAGTTACGCTGGAGGCGGAAGCCCGATCCATCGTGAACGAGAAGATGTATGCGCAGGTGGAAGCCATGAAACAGGCGTGCGAGCAGACGGCTGCAGACGCCGGAGCGAAGGTGGAGTTTAAGAGCGAGGTCATTTACCCGGCTTATATGTACGATGAAACGGCCCCTGTCGTTAAGCTTGCCATGCAAGCTTTGGAGAAGGCGGGCTGCACACCTCGCACCTTCCATTCCGGAGGCGGCAGCGACGCGAATATGTTCAATGGCTTCGGCATCCCGACCGTCAACCTGGCGATTGGGTATATCGATATTCATACGACGCAGGAGCGGATCAAAATCAGCGATATGGTGAAATCGACCGAAGTGGTCCTCTCGATCGTGCAGCAGGTTGCACAAGGCTAATCCATTAAAATAACATAGAACGCCGGTCTCTCGCGTTGATGCGGAGGCCGGCGTTTTGTTTGCGTGAAAAGGGCTACTTGCGCTGGAAAGGGAGTACGCGGCCGGCAGATTGCTTGACAGGCAAGGCGGGACGGGAGCCTCGAGCCGGGAATTCGAGCACATTCCCCTTATCGAAAACCGGAAGCGGTCTTAAGGCAGGGAGAGCCTGCGCACCGATCGGAGGCCGGCTATTTCCCTGCTGATAGCCGATTTGCTCATGGAGAAAATCGGTCAGCAGCATGTCTCCCTCCAGACGCTGCAGCGCCATCTGTAAATAGCGCCGAATCTCCCATGCTTTTCCTACCAAACGAACTTGATTCACTGCTGTATATGATTTCATCGATATCATCCTCCGATAATTGATAGTTTGCTAGATTGGATTTGTTACACTTTATGCGGCAGCGAGACGGATTATGCTATAATCATTTGGTGTACGAAAAAAGAAGGTTTCATAGAGAGGGGAAATCATCGATGTCTTCCATGATCCCAAAGAAGTTCGAAGAAGTGACGATCAGCACCGAGCCCATATTTCAGGGGAAAATCATTTCCCTTCAGGTAGATACCGTACAGCTTCCGAACGGAGGCACAGCTACAAGAGAAATCGTGAAGCATCCCGGAGCCGTGGCTGTGATCGCTCTAGTAGAGGATCGCATGATCGTGGTAGAGCAGTATCGCAAGCCGCTGGAGAAAAGCCAGGTTGAGATCCCGGCCGGCAAGCTCGATGCGGGAGAGGATCCGATAGAAGCAGCCAAGAGGGAGCTGGAGGAGGAGACCGGCTACCGGGCAGGCTCCATCCGCCATGTCAGCTCGTTCTATACGTCCCCCGGCTTCGCTGACGAGATTCTCCATCTTTACCTTGCCGAGGATCTGCAGGCGGGACAGGTGAATCCGGATGAGGACGAGTTCTTGGAGTGTGAGATGATCACACTTGAGCAAGCACAGCAATATATCAGGGAGCAGCGCATCAGCGATGCCAAGACGATCATGGCGGTATATGCATGGCAGCTGTATAAGCTGACGGGAACGATCTGATGATGAACCGATATTACGCAGACCTGCACATACACATTGGACGCACCGAGACAGGACTGGCGGTAAAAATCAGCGCAGCGAGCAATCTCACCTTTTATAACATCGCTAGAGAAGCGGCGGACCGGAAAGGGATGGATATCGTAGGAATCATCGACTGCCATTCGCCGGGTGTACAGGAGGAAATGCTCCATTATCTCGACAAGGGAGAAATGGAGGAGCTGGAGGGCGGAGGAGTCCGCTACCATCAGTCGACGATCATTCTAGGCTGCGAGATCGAAGTTCGGGACCCGGGAATGGGAACCGCGCATTTGAACGCGTATTTTCCTTCTCTTGCCGATATGCAGTCCTTCACCGATTGGCTGCGCAAGCATATGAAAAATGTTCAGCTTAGCTCACAGAGAATTTATGTCCCTGCAAGAGAGCTTCAGCAGGAAGTCATCGACCGGGGCGGCATCATGATTCCGGCGCATATTTTCACTCCGCACAAAAGCGTTTATGGGAGCTGCTCGACCCGAATGGAGCATCTTCTGGACCTCGACCGGATCGCGGCAGTGGAGCTTGGCCTAAGCGCCGACTCGGAAATGGCCGGTTATGTAAGCGAGCTTGATCGGTACACGTTTCTAACGAACTCCGACGCCCATTCGCTTCCTAAGATCGGCCGGGAGTACAATCTTCTCCAATTGGCGGCACCGACCTTCACCGAGCTGCGCAAAGCATTGGCAAGAGAAGAAGGCCGGGGCGTGATGGCCAATTATGGGCTGAATCCGCGTCTAGGCAAATATCATCGGACATACTGCGACGGCTGCGGCTCCATTCTCGACGAATCGGAGACGGCCGTGGAGCGGTGTCTGTACTGCGGCAGCACGAAAATCGTACGGGGCGTGATGGATCGAATTCTCAGCATCGCCGACCGGAATGAGCCTTTCGTGCCGGATTACCGTCCGCCATATCATTATCAAGTGCCGCTGGAATACATTCCCGGCCTTGGCAAGAAGACGTTCGAGAAGCTGCTGAGCCGCTTCGGCACGGAAATGAACCTGCTGCACAGCGCCTCTTATGAAGCCTTGGAGGAGGCGGCAGGCGAATCCATAGCCCGCTATATCTTGTCGGCCAGGGAAGGCACGCTTCAGTTGGAAACGGGCGGCGGCGGCCGCTACGGCAAGGTGAAAGCTTAATCCGATCCTCAGCCTTACCACGGTGCTATTTGCCGGGGGTGAGGCTTTTTTTTCGTCATACAACGGGACAGCCTCTCATATGGTGTAGTAATCGGACAAGGGGGGCTTGGCAGCATGATGCGTAATGGAGCGCTGCAGCGCTACTGGAAGGAGCATATGTCGTTCTATTTATTTGTCGGTGTGATCTTCGTAACGGGCGTCGTGTTCGGTGCCGTGATGGTTCATGCCCTGTCTCTTGAGCAAAAACAAGAAATTATGAGATATTTAAGCAATTTCTTCACGAATGTGGAGCAGGGTAGCATCGGGACGGATGTCAGAGCATCGTTCCAGGATACCTTCGCCATGCATATCAAATGGATTCTCATCATCTGGGTTCTGGGCATGTCGGTGATCGGGCTTCCGTTGATTCTGATTTTGGATTTCTTGAAAGGAGTGCTCGTCGGGTTCACCGTATCCTACCTGGTGGGACAGTTATCCTGGACAGGCCTGCTGTTTGCGCTTGTATCCGTCGTGCCTCCGAACCTGATCATTATCCCGGCGCTGCTCATTTGCAGTGTGACGGCCATTGCTTTCTCCATCTATATGGTCAAAAGCAGATTCATTGCACGCCAAGGGAAAGTTTATGAGCCCTTTATGCGATTCTCGGGGACCATTCTTGCTTCCGGGGTGCTGCTTTGCGGGGTTGCTTACTTCGAAGCGAAGGTGTCGCCGTTGATGATGAAATGGGTAACGCCGATGCTGATGAGCCTGGCAGGCTGATGCACGCTTAGGAAAACTGATTGACTTTCCCGTCCCCCTCCACCTATAATGTAAGCAAGGTATGCTGGCACTCACGGGTTGTTAGTGCCATTCGTGCCGCCTGCTCGATAGTAACGTAAGCACCCGGAGGGAGAGGGGCATGGAATCTCGCATTGAAAAGATTAAACAGCAGCTGCAATCGCAAGGCTATAAGCTGACGCCACAGCGGGAGGCTACCGTCCGGGTTCTCCTCGAGAACGAGGAAGATCACCTCAGCGCAGAGGATGTCTTTATGCTGGTGAAGGATAAGGCACCTGAGATCGGACTTGCCACCGTATATCGAACGCTCGAATTGCTAAGTGAGCTGCATGTGCTGGAGAAGATGAATTTCGGCGACGGCGTAGCGCGCTACGACCTTCGCAATGACAGCAATCATCACCACCATCATCATTTAATTTGTGTACAATGCGGCGCAGTGGATGAGATTATGGAAGACTGGCTCGGTCCGCTGGAGGAACGCCTGGAACGTGAATTCGGATTTAAGGTGCTGGATCACCGGTTAGACTTCCAGGGCATCTGCCATCGCTGCAGCGATAAACATAAAGCTTAAACCGGAAACCTTCGACTTGGGACTTGCTCCATAAGCCAGAAGGTTTTTTTGCTATTCGGAAATAGATTCGGGGAAAGTTGGCAAAAATGAAACAACGGATATATGCCTAAGGAGGAAACTGCCATTATGATTATCGGAGTGCCGAAGGAAATCAAGAACAACGAAAACCGGGTAGCCTTGACCCCGGGGGGAACGGCCATGCTGACAGCGGATGGCCACACCGTAGTGATCGAGGCGGGAGCGGGAGCGGGCAGCGGCTTTTCGGACGGGGACTATGCACGTGAAGGGGCGACCATTCTGCAGGAAGCCTCGGAGGTATGGGGACAGGCGGATATGATCATGAAGGTAAAGGAGCCGCTGCCTGCGGAATACGGATATTTCCGGGAAGGTTTAACGTTGTTTACGTACCTTCATCTTGCGGCGGAGCCCAAGCTGACGGAAGCTCTAGTCAAGAGCAGGGTAACCGGAATCGCCTACGAGACGATTCAAATGCCGAACGGAAGCCTCCCGCTGCTAACACCGATGAGCGAGGTAGCCGGGCGTATGTCGGTGCAGGTCGGCGCCCAATTTCTCGAGAAGTTTTACGGAGGGAGGGGAATTCTTCTGGGAGGCGTACCCGGCGTACCGCCTGCGGACGTCATTATCCTCGGAGGGGGCATCGTAGGTACGAATGCGGCGAAGATGGCGTTCGGGCTCGGAGCCAACGTGGTCGTGATCGAACGGAATGCGGAGCGCATCCGTTATTTGGATGATGTCTTCTACGGACGGGTTCATACCCTGATGTCCAATCCCTACAACATTGCCCAAGCGGTACAAAAGGCGGACCTCCTGATCGGAGCCGTACTGATTCCCGGGGCTAAGGCGCCGAAGCTGGTCACCGAGGAAATGGTGAAGACGATGAAGCCGGGTGCCGTCATCGTTGACGTTGCCGTGGATCAGGGGGGCTCGATCGCCACGGTCGACAAGGTAACGACTCACAGTGAGCCGACTTACGTCAAGTTCGGTGTGATCCACTATGCTGTAGCGAATATGCCCGGCGCCGTGCCGAGGACGTCCACGCTCGCCTTGACGAATGTGACGATCTCCTACGCGCAGGAGCTGGCTAATAAAGGCGTAACACGGGCGCTATACAGCAATCCTTCCTTGCGTCTTGGCGTCAATACGTATCAAGGGCACGTTACGTATCCCGCGGTGGCGGAAGCCGTGGGAATGCCTTACACGGGACTAGACTCTTTACTTCCCATCAGCTAATCATATTTGTCCCGATCGGATCATAGTCTACTCTTAGGAACAGGAGGGTACAGGCTATGATCTTTCATTTACGCAAATGGATGAATCGATTGCGCTTTGCCATTGTGTTTGCTGCGTTTACCTTCGTGATATATCACATCCTGGTGCTCGTGACGAATTGGATCGAGCCGACTCAGAAATACCGGGAGCCGCTCGGGCGTGCCGTCAAGGTATTTCATCCGGAGGATCACATCTCCTTCCAGCAAAGCACAAGTATGCGTGAGCGGTTGAAATTATTTTATTGGATCGGGGAATGAAGAAGCTTGCTTGTCCTAGCAGGAAAATGCGTGTTCGTGTTGAATTGTAGTAAATAGTTAACATTGACTCGCTGGGATCAGGTCGAAGCACGGACGATGGCGAGCACGGTGCCGCATACGTAAAGGGGAACAGCCAAGCATGAAGAACGAATTACAAACCTTTATACACTACTTATCCGTCGAACGGGGTCTGGCGCAAAACACACTCTTCTCCTATGAACGGGATATTACACAATATTTGAATTTTCTGGAGAAGGCGGGTATCACTTCCCTTAAGGAATCGACCAAGGTTCATATTTCCAACTATCTGATGAAGCTGAAGCAGCTTGGTCGTGCCTCGGCTACATTATCAAGAAGCATGGTTTCGATTCGCGCCTTCTATCAGTTTCTCGTTCGGGAGCGAATGCTGGACCACGATCCGTCGCTGCACATGGAGACGCCGAAGCTGGAGAAGCGGCTGCCGAAGGTGCTGACGGTGCAGGAGGTCGAGACGCTGCTGGAGGCACCCCAAACGACCTCGCCGAACGGAATGCGGGATAAGGCGATGCTGGAGCTGCTTTACGCGACAGGCATTCGGGTGTCGGAGCTGATCTCGCTTGATTTGCAGAGTGTGAATCTGGGAATGGGCTTCATCCGGTGCATCGGCAAAGGCTCGAAAGAACGGATCGTACCGATCGGCCGGATGGCAAGCCACTTTTTGACCGCCTATATCGAAACCATGCGTCCGAAGCTGCTGAAGCAGTCCAAGACGGAGGAAGCCTTGTTCATTAACCACTTGGGTACGCGAATTACGCGCCAGGGCTTCTGGAAGATCATTAAGCGTTATGCCATGGAAGCGAATATTCTGAAGGAAATTACCCCGCACACGCTGCGGCATTCCTTCGCGACTCACTTGCTGGAAAACGGAGCGGATTTAAGGGCTGTTCAGGAGATGCTGGGCCATGCGGACATTTCGACGACCCAGATTTATACCCATGTGACGCGCTCCAAGATGAAGGAAGTGTATGACCGTACCCATCCCCGTGCCAAAATGTGACCCGAAACCGTTCAGCGACCGGCTGTGCGGTTTTTTGTTTGGGCGTTTTTGCAAAGGCGGAGGCGTTTTGCGATAATAAGATAAGCTTCCGTCGAATACGAGGGAGCAGGGTTGGAAGCAATGCTACTACATGAATCGGTTTGTATAGATCTTTAGGGAGGTGCCGCATGAAATTTAAACGCATAGGTGTCATTGTACTGGATAGTGTAGGCATCGGAGAGCTGCCGGATGCGGAGCGGTTCGGCGATGCCGGCTCTCATACGTTGGGTCATATCGCCGAAACCATTTCGACGTTGTCACTCCCTAATCTGCAAAGGTTAGGCCTCGGCAACATCGCGGCTCTGCAGCGGGTGGAAGCGGTGGAGAGTCCTTTGGCTTACTACGGCAAGATGGCCGAGGTATCGGTCGGGAAGGATACGATGACAGGACATTGGGAAATTATGGGTCTCAAAGTCACCGTCCCTTTCAACGTATTTCCCGAAGGGTTTCCGGCTGAGCTGATTTCCCGGTTTGAGCAGGAGACAGGAAGGAAGGTCATCGGCAATAAGCCGGCCTCGGGTACGGAGATTCTGGATGAACTCGGTGAAGAGCAAATGAAGACCGGTGCTTGGATCGTCTATACCTCAGCGGACAGTGTGTTCCAGCTTGCCGCCCATGAGGAAATTATCCCGCTGGAGGAGCTTTATCGTGCTTGTGAAATCGCGCGCCGCTTAACGCTAGTGGAGCCTTATGTAGTAGGCCGAGTCATCGCAAGGCCTTATATCGGGCAGCCGGGCGCCTTCAAGAGAACGCCGAATCGTCACGATTATGCGGTGAAGCCTCCGGCGCCTACCGTTATGAATCAGCTGAAGGAGGCCGGCAAGGACGTAATCGCCGTCGGGAAAATCAATGATATTTTCGATGGGGAAGGCGTAACGGCAGCATGGCCGACCAAAAGCAATCTCGACGGAATTCATAAGACGATCGAGCAGCTGAAGGGCAGGTTCGAAGGATTGCTGTTCACGAATCTCGTGGACTTTGATTCCTTATACGGACATCGGCGGGATCCGGAGGGGTACGCGAAGGCTCTAATGGAATTCGATGAATGGCTCCCAGCGATCATGGAACAGATCGGCGAAGACGATTTGCTCATCCTGACAGCCGACCACGGCAATGACCCGGTGCATCCGGGGACGGATCATACTCGGGAATATGTGCCCCTGCTCGTCTACAGTCCGAAGCTGCAGGCGAACAGCTCCCTAGGCATTCGTTCGACGTTCGCCGATGTAGGAGCGACCGTGGCGGAGAACTTCGGCGTTGCAGGTACCGGGAACGGCGTCAGCTTTTTGGCGGAGTTGAAATCATAGGTTGGAAAGAGGAGGGGAGCTTGCAAATGCAAACCAAAACATATCTTGAAAAAATCAGCGAAGCGGCAGCCTATATTCAAGGGTTATATCCGCATACGCCCGATATCGGCTTGATTCTCGGCTCGGGTCTCGGCGTCATTGCCGATCTGGTTGAAAATGCCGTCGTGGTCGAGTACGACCGGATTCCGCATTTTCCGGTGTCTACCGTAGAAGGACACGCAGGGGAGCTGCTGCTCGGTACGATTGCGGGCCGTCACGTGCTGCTCATGAAGGGCCGGTTCCATCAGTATGAAGGCTATGACGGAGACACCGTCTCGTTTCCTGTGCGGGTCATGAAGCAGCTCGGCGTCAGCAAGCTAATCGTGACCAATGCGGCCGGCGGTATCAACACCTCTTACGAAGTGGGCGACTTCATGCTGATTAAGGACCATATCAATTTTACATTCCGCAATCCGTTGATCGGTCCGAATTTCGCAGAGCTCGGCGTCCGTTTTCCGGATATGTCGGAGGCGTACAGCAAGCGGCTGAGCGTTACGGCGAGAGAGGTCGCCGAGAGCCAAGGCCTGACGCTTCAGGAAGGAGTTTACACCGGTCTGCTAGGTCCTACCTATGAGACGCCTGCCGAAATCCGCATGCTGCGCGCCCTGGGCGGCGACGCGGTAGGCATGTCGACGGTGCCCGAGGTGATTGTGGCAAGGCATGCAGGCATCGAGGTGCTGGGCTTCTCCTGTATCAGCAACATGGCTGCAGGGATATTGGATCAGCCCTTGTCCCACCAAGAGGTAATGGAAACGACCGAACGGGTTAAGCCGAAATTTTTAAAGCTCGTTCTTGGAATTATAGAGAAGCTGTGACGGTGGGATTCTCCAAAGCCAGTGTATACAAGGAGCGAATACGATGGAAAAAACATACATAGAGCAAATTAAGGAAGCCTCCGACTGGATTCGTCAGCGGACGCAAGGAAGAGAGCTGGCGATCGGGATGGTGCTAGGCTCCGGTCTCGGCGATTTGGCGGAGCAGGTTGAGAACCCCGTCGTCATTTCTTATGATGAAGTGCCTCACTTCCCGGTGTCCACGGTGGAAGGACATGCCGGACAGTTTGTGATTGGAGCTCTCGGCGGCAAGCAGGTCATCGTCATGCAGGGCCGATTCCATTATTATGAGGGCTATTCTATGAAGAAGGTCGTCTTCCCGATCTATGTGATGAAGCAGCTCGGCGTACAGGCGCTTGTCATCACCAATGCGGCCGGGGGGATGAACCGTACATTCAAGGCAGGAGACTTGATGCTGATCTCCGATCATCTCAATATGACGGGAGATAACCCGCTAATCGGGCCCAATCACCCTGAGCTGGGCGTACGCTTCCCGGATATGTCCGAAGCATATAACAGGGAGTTCCGTGCGGTTGCCAAAAGGATTGCTGAGCAAATGGGACAGGAACGCGGCGAGGCGATTCGCTTGCAGGAGGGAGTATACAGCGGGATTACCGGCCCGAACTACTTGCCTCCCGCAGAGCTCACCATGCTGGCGAAGCTGGGCGGAGATGCGGTAGGGATGTCCACGGTCGGAGAGGTGATCGCGGCGCGTCACGCCGGCTTGCGAGTGCTGGGTATATCCTGCATTACGGACATGGCGATCGGAGAGGAATTGGAGCCGCTGACCCACGAGCAGGTGGTGGCGGTAGCGAACCGGACGAAGCCGGTGTTTATCGAGCTGGTGAAACGTTTCGTCTCCGAAGTGAATTTGTAGTTCTTAGAAGGCTGATTTCTCCCGGACGGGTAACATGATCGGGGGAGACGGCCTTTTCTTTTTGGGAGTTATAATTTCCGGTCGGAAGGAATAGAAATAATTGGGGATATTTCCTTGTTATAGACATGGAAGGCAGAAGAAGAGGGAGCTGTGATCCTGGATCAAGCTCCCTTCTTTTCAAGTTTACTTCGACTTTTTAGAGCTTTTGTCCTCTGTGCGGGTGGTTGTGTTCTGGTTGCCATGACCCTGCTGTTTGTCTCCCATTCGATTCACCTCCGAGGTGCATACAATCTAAAAACGAATTTAGTATTTTCTGTGCCTATGTATCTATACTGGAAATAGGGTCCATGTTATAATTAGTCACAAAGAACTAATCCTATAGTCCCCTCGAATGTCGAGACATTTTAGGTGAGGGAGTGACCTCTATTGAGTATGCTGATGGTAGCCCACTGTCCGAAATGCGGCAAGGTGTATCAGAAAAATATAAGAAATATGTGCAAGGATTGCACCGCAGCGCATGACAACTTGTTGAATGCTTGCCACTCTTATTTGCGGGATCATCGTAAGGCTACCAATGAAGAGCTGATAGAGGCTACAGGAATTACGGAAGCGCAGCTTACCGCTTTTATCAAGGAGAGCCGTCTGCCGCTGTATAGTCATCCGAATTTGACTTATGCCTGCAGCTCTTGCGGAGGCCGTATTCGGCAGCACCAGCTTTGTGCCAATTGCCGTGCAAGAATTACGGAAGACATCCAACGAATGAACGAGAGAGAAGCCAAGCAGAGGGCTAACGTTTTTCATTATCGCGACCGGTAGAAGACATGAATGCACTTCTGCGAACGGTCATGCCGGCCGTCACGTGTCGGGCAAGGGACGCAAAAAGCTGCTATAGTGCAGAAATTGACGATCGCAAGTGAAGTACAGTAAGAGATTTGTGCGAATAGGCATCTTTGATCGAGTACGATGACTGAAAACAGGCAATTAGGTCTTGGAATGTTGTATAAACGCAGAAAACTTCTTGATATTGATATAGATCTTGGGGGGAAATTGTATTTTTGCAGAAATGTGCCATTGAAGAAGATTAGATCATGTATGCACCGAAAGTATGGATTAGTTACATAGAGATTTTATAAAGACCGGCCGTAATGGCCGGTTTTTCATTTTCGGCGAAGAGGCGGGACGGCGATTTTGTCGTTTTAGAAAATCTATGCTAAAATGTCCTAGGATGAAGCTGCCTCTGTGAACATTTTTGTCACAAAGTGTTCACGCGTTCGTCAACAAAAGGCATGTGTAAAGTTATTTTCATTATGTACAATAGGACTATACGTCCTTCAGGGTGAACAGTAAGGGGGGAAATACCAATGCAAAAGTGGCTTATGTTTACACTATTCATCGTTGCTTGTCTGCTCGGCACGGGCGTTCTGTTCCAGAACATTTCGGTACGCCAGCAGGAAGCGGCACACCAGGCTCAAGCAGGTCCTTCGCTGAAATTCGTAGCGTCGAACTACCAATTCGATAAGCCGGAATACACAGTGAAAGCCGGTGAGAAGATGACCGTTTCCCTGCAAAACAAGGAAGGTCTTCACGCCGTTGAAATCAAAGGCTTGAACGTGAAGCTCGACAACAACACCAAGTCGATGGAAGTGACCTTCGACAAGCCAGGCACGTACGAAGTGATTTGCGCGCTGCCGTGTGGTCCAGGCCATGCTCAAATGGTAACGAAGCTCATCGTGCAATAATAGAGCGAAGGAAAAGGGAAGTTCGAAGGCTGCGGCGAAGCTGCGGCAGACGGGCTTCCTTTTCTTTTTGCCGGGAGAGGCATATAATACGGGATATATCGGATAATCATGAGGTGATGGCCATGAGAACAGTGGATTTGATACATAAGAAACGGGACGGGCAAGAGCTGACGAAGTCGGAGATCGATTACCTCATTGAAGGGTATTCGACGGGAACGATACCGGATTACCAAATGGCGGCGTGGGCTATGGCCGTATACTTCCGAGGGATGACCTCAAGGGAGACGGCGGACCTCACGATGGCCATGGCACGCTCCGGAGAGCAGGCCGATCTTAGCTCCATTCCCGGGGTGAAGGTGGATAAGCACTCGACCGGCGGCGTAGGCGACACGACGACGCTGGTGCTGGCGCCGCTGGTGGCTGCGGCCGGAGTGCCTGTAGCGAAAATGTCGGGCCGCGGACTGGGACATACCGGCGGCACCATCGATAAGCTGGAGGCCATTCCCGGCTTTCAGGTGGAGCGGACGAAGGAGCAGTTTCTTTCCCAGGTCCGCGATATCGGCCTTGCGGTAGTAGGACAATCGGGCAACATGACGCCTGCGGATAAAAAGCTGTACGGCCTGCGCGATGTAACGGCTACGGTCGAATCGGTTCCGCTCATCGCGAGTTCCATCATGAGCAAGAAAATCGCTTCCGGCGCCGATGCGATCGTACTCGACGTGAAAACCGGCCGGGGTGCCTTCATGAAATCGCTTGACGCTTCGATCGAGCTGGCCCAGGCGATGGTTGCGATCGGTACCGAGGTCGGACGGGAGACGATCGCGCTCATCACGAACATGGATGAGCCGCTGGGACCGTCGATCGGTAATGCTCTGGAGGTACGCGAGGCAATCGATACGCTGAGCGGCCGGGGTCCGCGGGAGCTGACCGAGCTGTGCCTGGAGCTGGCTGCCCACATGGTGCAGCTGGGCGGCAAGGCCGGCACGTACACGGAAGCGCAGCAGCGAGTGCGCGAGCTGCTGGACAGAGGCGCAGCGCTCGCGAAGCTGCGCCAATTCATCGACGCGCAAGGCGGGGACGCGCGCGTCGTAGACGAGCCCGAACGCCTGCCGCAGGCGGCGTTCGTGATCCCCGTACCCGCAGCCGCAGGCGGGTACGTGGGGCGCATTGACGCCGAGGCGCTCGGCGTTACGGCGATGCTGCTCGGCGCCGGCCGAGCAACGAAGGAGGACCGCATTGACCTTGCGGTCGGAATTCGGCTGCTGAAACGGGTCGGGCAGCCGGTCGCAGCGGGTGAGCCGGTGCTGGAGCTGCACCTGAACAGCAGCGATCCAAGTGCTGCCGAGCGCTTCGGACAGCAGGCGCTGCAGGCGATCACGCTGCAGGAGACGCCTCCGGCTGCGCAGCCGCTGCTGTACGCCGTGGTGACTAAGCACGGCGTCGAGCGAAAATAACTAAGCCTCTCCAGCCTTTCTTAGGAAAGGCTTTTTTTGTTTTTCCTAAATCCCTCGGTCTATGGAATATTTTCCACGGAAATCGTCAACAATGATTAGCAGTTTGATCATTACGAATGAAGCTGCGATTATCAGGAGGGGTAGAACAGGTATGTGGAACAGAGTATGGAAATGTGCGCTAGTTATCCAGTTGGTGCTGATGCTTGCCATTCCAGCCGCGCTCGCGGAGGAGAAGAAAGCGGAGCCGCAAGCGGTCGATTTGGCCCCGAACGCAACCTCCGCCGTTATTATTGACGCTGACACCGGAACCGTCATTTTCGAGAAGAACAAGGACGCGAAGCTGCCGCCTGCCAGTATCACCAAGATCATGACGATGCTGCTGATCATGGAGGCGCTCGATCAAGGCAAAATCAAGATGGACGAGAAGGTCCGCACCAGTGAATATGCCGCTTCGATGGGAGGCTCTCAGATTTTCCTGGAGCCCGGCGAGGAAATGACCGTTCACGATATGCTCAAGGGCATCGCGATGGCCTCGGGGAACGACGCTTCGGTGGCGATGGCTGAGAAGATCGGCGGCTCCGAGCAAGGCTTCGTTCAAATGATGAACGAGAAGGCGAAAGAGCTCGGCATGAAGAACACGCACTTCGTGAACACCAATGGGCTTCCGGCCGAAGGGCATGTATCCTCTGCGTATGATATCGCCATCATGTCTCAAGAGCTGCTGAAGCACGAGGAAATTACCCAGTTTACCGGACAATATCAGGATTATCTCCGCAAAGATACCGCCAAGCCGTTCTGGCTGGTGAATACGAATAAATTGGTTCGCTTCTACACAGGGGCAGACGGCCTGAAGACGGGGTACACCAGCGAAGCGAAATTTTGCTTGTCGGCCACGGCCAAGCGGGATCATTTCCGCGTCATTTCCGTCGTGATGGGCGAACCGGATACGAAGACGCGCAACGCCGAAGTAACCAAGCTGTTCGATTATGCTTTCTCCCAATATACGAACCATCCGATCTACAAGACAGGCGACGTGCTGGGAGATTTCGAGATCAGCAAGGGCGAGCAGCCGATGCTGCAGCTGACGGCAAAGCACCCTTACAGCATTTTGCTGAAAAAGGGTGATGCGGCAAGCGGCATCCGTCATGAGGTTCAAATCGATCCGGAGCTGAAAGCACCGATCCAGGTAGGACAAATCATTGGCAAGATCGTAGTGTACAAGGATGATCAAGTATTGAAGGAGTTCCCGATCGAATCGCCGGTTGATGTGCAGAAGGCCGGCTGGTGGACGCTCATGAAGCGGACGACGAAGAAGCTGTTCTTCTTAGATTAGCATCCTAGAATCCCCGTTGATGGCAAGGCTTCTAAAGCATCATCGGGGATTTTTGTATCCTTTTCTCCCTGCACAAGTTGTCGCTTTTCTTCTTTTTGTAGCACTTTTCTTCTAGTTTTGTCGGGGGGCAGGATTTGGAAATCCCGGCGTAGAAAGTAATGGGCACAAGGTTGACTGCGAAGGGCGGATCATCGCCGGTACCGCAGCAACGGGGAAGGAGTGAGCAGCTTGAGTCTGCAGATAGAACTGGAACATTACCGAAGAGCACTGATTGTACGGCTGAAAGGTGAGCTTGATCATCATACCGCCGAAACCGTCAAGCAGCGGATGGAGGAAGCGATGCTGCGCAGCGATTGCACCCACATCGTCCTTAGTCTGAAGCATCTGTCATTCATGGATAGCTCCGGTCTTGGGGTCATTCTTGGACGTTATAAGCAAATTACCGCCAAAGGCGGGAAAATGGTCGTATGCGATGTAAACCCTTCCGTATATCGATTGTTCGAGATGTCAGGGTTGTTTAAAATTTTGTCCATCCAGGATAACGAAAGACAAGCGTTAACCAGTTTGGAGGTCGTATCATGAGTGAGCGGAATTTTATGACTCTGCAATTCGCGAGCCGTTCGGAGAATGAATCGTTCGCCCGTGTAACCGTTGCCGCATTCGTTTCGCAGCTTGACCCTACGATGGATGAGCTGACCGATATTAAAACGGTCGTATCCGAGGCCGTGACCAACTCGATTATTCATGCTTACGACAACCGTCCTGACGGGATCGTGACCATCTCGGCCGAAATCGAGCATGATACGGTATACATTACCGTGGAAGATCAAGGCTTGGGCATTGAGGACCTGGAGCAGGCCAAGCAGCCGCTCTACACGTCGAAGCCGGAGCTGGAGCGTTCGGGCATGGGCTTCACCATCATGGAAAATTTTATGGATGAGGTGGAGGTCACCACGGCACCCGGCGTTGGGACCAGAATCAAGATGAAGAAGCGAATCGAATCGAAAAAAGCTTTGTTTAACTAGAGGGCAATGTCGCATGGAAAACCGAGAAGGATGGGTAACGAAGCGGGATTGCCATCCTGAGAAATCCGATCAGGAATGGGGTCTGTTGCTATGGACGTAGACTTAAAGCATGCCTCACACAGCTATTTGGACGACACCGAGGTCAAGCGTTTGATTGCACTGAGCCAATCCGGGGATGCGCTGGCCCGGGAGCGGCTGGTGAACTCCAACATACGCCTCGTCTGGTCCGTTGTACAGCGCTTTTTGAACCGGGGCTACGAGGCGGAGGATTTGTTCCAGATCGGCTGTATCGGCTTGCTCAAATCCGTGGATAAGTTCGACCTTTCGTACGATGTCAAGTTCTCGACCTACGCCGTGCCGATGATTATCGGGGAAATTCAGCGATTCCTGCGCGATGACGGGACCCTTAAGGTCAGCCGTTCCCTGAAAGAGACGGCGAACAAAATACGGAAGACGAAGGATGAGCTTTCCAAAAGATTGGGCCGTTTGCCGACGATTAAAGAAGTGGCGGAGGAGCTGCAGATTACTCCCGAGGACGTCGTTTTTGCGCAGGAAGCCAACAAGCCGCTGTCTTCCATACATGAGACGGTCTTTGAGAATGACGGGGATCCCATTACGCTGATGGATCAAATCTCCGACGACTCCCA
The DNA here is from genome assembly GCF_030846225.1 of Paenibacillus sp. GD4. Lineage (NCBI taxonomy): Bacteria > Bacillati > Bacillota > Bacilli > Caryophanales > Paenibacillaceae > Paenibacillus > Paenibacillus sp. GD4. The sequence continues at coordinate 661,274 of NZ_JAVCYK010000001.1, read as the reverse complement.
AGACCGCTGGTTTGAGAAGCTGGCGCTGAACGAAGCGATCGGTGCGCTGAGCGAGAGGGAGCGGCTGATTGTGTATCTCCGTTATTTCCGGGATCAGACGCAATCGGAGGTAGCCAATCGGTTAGGCATATCGCAGGTGCAGGTTTCACGTTTGGAGAAAAAAATATTGCAATCGATAAAAGACCAGATAGCTCAATAAGCTGTCTGGTCTTTTTTTCGTGCGGAAAGACTCCGGTATTTCATTAAACGTTCGTACGACGTCGATCTGTATCTACTGCCAGGAAACGGGTGCTGATCAAGCCGGCAATTCCGACCAAAGTATAAACGATTCGGCTGAGTCCCGAGGATTCGCGGTGGGAATCACCGCCAAGCAAGGCAGCGACCAAATCCCATTCGAACAACCCGACGAGAAGCCAATTGAGGGCACCGATGATTGTCAAGATCAATGCTGCTTTAGCCATGAGTGTCACCTTCCATCGTTTGGTTTATGTTGTGCTTGTCCTTACTATTCCATGGGAAAGAGCCGTTTATGCAAAGGGAAAGTGAGAATTTTTTGGCAATCTCCTGCCGGTTTAGATTGCTGGATTGTCTTCCATACTACGGGTAAATGCAGGAAGGGAGTGACTTACCGTTGCAGACCGCTTCCAATCCTACGTTATACATTCGTCTGCGCAAAAAAATGCAAATTCGCCGCGGGGAGGTCATTCGCTTAGGGGATGTGGCCCAGCTTCTGGCTGAACCGGAGCAGGAAGCCCAGCTTAAGGACCTGGTGCTTTGCAGGCCGAAGCCGGAGGAAGGCAACCGCGTGCTTCTGGATATGATGCTGATTGTACAAAAGGTAAAGCAGGCGTTTCCGCATTTGCAAATCGAACATTTCGGAGAGCCGCATGTACTTGTTGAAGTGACGGAAACAGTGAAAAAGCCGAAGCTGATCATCATTGTACTCGTTTGGACCCTTCTTTTTGTCGGTTCGGGTCTGGCGATCATGAACTTTCATGCCGATGTCAGCATGGCCCATGTGCATCGCAGGATTTATGCGCTGCTCACCGGCAGAGAGGTGGAATATCCGCTGCTGCTGCAAATTCCGTACTCCTTCGGCATCGGCTTGGGGATGATTTTATTTTTCAACCATCTTTTCCAGAAAAAATTCAATGAAGAGCCAAGTCCCCTCGAGGTAGAGATGTATATGTACCAGGAGAGCGTGAATGATTATGTAATCAATGAAGAATATGCGAAGCTTCACGAGAAGAAGGAGTTGCCATGAATGCGATGGAGCTTTTGTCCGATCTGCTCGTGGTTTTTATAGGGCTGGCCGGAGGAATTGCCGTGGGAAGCGGGATGGTAGCTTTTCTGGTCGTCCTCGATATCATTCCGCGTCTGGTACAAATTACCGGCTCCTACAAGCACATCCGTCGTTATGAGGGAGCGGTGGTAGCCGGCTCGCTGTTTTTTACATTAACGGATTTTTTCCAGTGGTCGTACCGGTTTTTTCCGATGGCCGCCGCAGTGTTCGGCATATTCGCAGGAGCCTTTGTCGGGATGCTCGCCGCCGCGCTAACCGAGGTGATCAATGTGCTCCCCATTTTGGCCAAGAGGGTAGGGCTGCACGCTTACATGCTGTGGCTGCTCATGGCGATGATTTTGGGCAAGGTCTGCGGATCGCTGATCGATTGGCTGCACATTTTAAAATAGGACAGGTACCTAAGGACATAAAAGGAAAGGAAGGTTGTCAGCATGAGAATCATTCGGCGTGCGAAGCCGGTGAAAAGCTCCAAGGATAAGGAGCTGCCGAAGCTTGCGATCGACAAGGAAGGAAACATAGTAGGGCCAGTCACCGAAACGGGTCATGAAGCGCAAGCCGCTACGCAAGAGATCGAAGCCAAGCCGAAAAAAGAAGCTCAAGGCAGCAGCCCCGAATCTCGCTCGGACGAAATTTTAACGACACGGGAGCAGAAGCTGAAAGCGGAGGATGCAATTTATTCGGATTTCGCGATACTGAAGAGAGAATTAGAGGAGAAGGTCGGGCTGAACAAAAGCTTTGACGTCGTGTTCCGCGAAATGGTATTCGGCGGGCAGCGCACCGGAATTTTCTATTATAACGGATTCGCAAAGGACAACGTCTTGACCATGGTGCTGGAGCGCTTGTCCTACGCGAATCAGGAGATCAAGCATCACCACAATGTGCTTGCTTTGTTCGATCAGGCGCTCATTCCCCATGTTCAGGTGTCCCAAACAAGCAGCCTTAACGAGGCGATTGATTACGTCGCAATGGGCGGCACCGCACTGTTCTTCGAGGGGAAAACAGAGGCGCTCCTTGTGGATGCGAAAAATTTCCCTGTCCGTTCTACGGAGGAGCCGGATCTGGAGCGCGTCGTACGGGGATCCCGGGACGGCTTCGTGGAAACGCTCCTGACGAATGTTACCTTAGTCCGCCGGCGAATACGCGATCCCAGACTGAAGCTGGAAATGACCAAGGTTGGCGAACGGACCAAAACGAACGTATGTATCGCTTACATACAGGATGTATGCGATATGGAGCTGGTCAAGGCGGTCCGGAAAAAAATCGATGATATTAAGGTAGATGGGATCCCGCTTGCAGAGAAGCAGCTGGAGGAGGCCATCGTAGGGAAGAGCTGGAATCCGTATCCAATGGTTCGCTACACCGAGCGTCCGGACGTTTTGTCGGTACATCTGCTGGAGGGACACATCGCCGTGTTCGTCGATACGTCCCCATCCGTCATCATTTTGCCGACGTCCTTCTTCCATCATGTGCAGCATGCGGAGGAATATCGCCAAACCCCCATGGTCGGTACTTATTTGAGATGGGTGCGTTTTGCAGGTATTCTTATGTCGCTCTTCCTGCTGCCGTTATGGATGCTGATGGTGACATCTCCCGAGCTGAAGCCGGCTGGGCTTGAATTTCTAGGCCCGACCAAGGATGCGAAAATCCCGCTGTTAGGCCAGTTCCTGATTGCGGAGTTCGGTATTGACCTGATGCGGATGGCGGCTGTGCATACCCCCTCTCCGCTGGCAACCGCAATGGGGCTCGTAGCTGCCATTCTGATCGGAGATGTGGCCGTAGAGACCGGATTTTTCGTCAAAGAGGTGATCCTGTATTTGGCGGTTGCCGCGGTGGGCACGTTCGCGACACCAAGCTACGAGCTCAGCCTTGCAAACCGGCTGTATCGGCTGGGGCTGCTGGTGGCGACAGCCATATTTAAGGTTCCGGGGCTTGTCATCGGCTCAACGCTATGGGTGGTGCTGCTCACACTGCAGCGTTCCTATAATTCGCCGTATTTTTGGCCGTTTATCCCGTTTAATGCAAAAGCGCTGTTTGATATTGTCATCCGTCGCCCGTTTATGTCCGAGAAGACGAGACTTAGCTTAACAAAGCCTTACGATCGAACGCGGCAGCCGCAATAAACCTAACCGGTTTGGTGTTGTCATCTCCCGAGGCATATGGTACTTTAGTAGTAATGTCTTGAGGGAAGAGGAGAACAGCATATGTACCTACATGGGACGAGTACGATTAACGCGAACGGGCATCTGGAAATCGGCGGGTGCGACACGGTTGAGCTGGCTGAGAGGTTCGGCACACCGTTATATATTATGGATGAAGCTCTGATCCGGCAGCGCTGCCGTGAATATATGGAGGCGTTTCGCGCCTCCGGTTTGAAATTTCAAGTGGCTTATGCCAGCAAGGCGTTCTGTGTAATGGCCATGTGCCGTATTGTGGAAGAGGAGGGCATGTCGCTGGACGTGGTATCCGACGGCGAGCTTTATACCGCCATGCAGGCAGGGTTTCCTGTAGAACGAATTCATTTTCACGGAAACAACAAGTCGCCCCAAGAGATTGAAATGGCGATTGATGCCGGAATCGGGTGTTTTGTGGTCGACAACACGGTAGAGCTTCATATGATGAACGCCATTGCGGCGGAGAAGCGGGTTGTGGTGAAGGTGCTCCTTAGACTGACGCCAGGGGTCGAGGCTCACACCCACGAGTTTATTTCGACAGGGCAGACCGACTCCAAATTCGGCTTTGATATGGGCAACGGAGCGGCTTATGAGGCTGTGAAGACGGCACACGGGCTTTCGCATTTGGAGCTGCTAGGCATCCATTCTCATATCGGCTCGCAAATTTTTGAGGTCGAGGGCTTCAAACTCGCGGTCGATAAGGTGGCTGCCTTCTCCGTTAAAGTTCGGGATGAGCTCGGCATTACCTTCTCCGTCATCAATCTCGGGGGAGGCTTCGGAATCCGTTATGTAGAGGGAGATACCCCCCTGCCGGTTGCCGAGTATGTAGCGGCGATTACGGGCTCTATCAAGGAGCACTTCACCAAGCATGCGTACCCGCTGCCGGAAATTTGGACAGAACCGGGCCGCAGCATCGTGGGGGACTCCGGGACGACGCTTTACACCGTGGGAACGCATAAGGACATTCCCGGCGTTCGCAAATATGTCTCTGTAGACGGCGGCATGACGGATAACCCGCGTCCGGCGCTCTACGAAGCGCGTTATGAAGCGATGCTTGCGAACCGCGCGGAAGCTTCTTGCGAGGAGGTCGTCTCGATAGCCGGCAAATGCTGCGAATCCGGTGATATGCTCATCTGGGATGTGGAGCTTCCGAAGGTGCAAACCGGCGATTTGCTTGCGGTTGCCTGTACTGGAGCCTATAATTATGCGATGGCCAGCAATTATAACCGGATTCGCCGTCCGGCCGTCGTTTTCGTCAAGGACGGGCAAGCGGATGTTGTCGTGAAGCGGGAATCCTACGAGCATCTCGTCGGCAACGACTTGATTCCTGAACGAATGAAGCAGGTAACCCGATCTTGCTAGTGACCGAGAGCCCGAGGCATTGCCTCGGGTTTTTACCTTTTGGCGGAGAGCAGCGAGTTTAGCTTATGCCTCGGAAATTTGTGTTTGCCGGGCGATTCATAGTAGAATGGGAAGGAAATACATACCTGCGTTCCTCGCAACGTATGGACTATACCACGGATTAAAGGAGTTAATACCATGGCGAAAAAAGGTACCATCGAGCTCGAAAACGGCAACAAGGTTCACATTGAATTTTTCCCGGACGAAGCACCGAACACCGTCGCTAACTTCGAAAAGCTGGCGAACGAGGGTTTCTATAACGGCCTTACCTTCCATCGTGTCATTCCGGGCTTCGTAGCGCAAGGCGGCTGCCCTCACGGCACCGGCACCGGCGGCCCGGGCTACACGATCAACTGCGAGGTAGCGACGAACACCTCCAAGCATGAGCGCGGCACGCTGGCTATGGCCCATGCCGGACGCAATACGGGCGGCAGCCAGTTCTACATCTGTTACGCTCCGCAGCCTCACTTGGACAAGCAGCATACCGTATTCGGTAAAGTGACCGAAGGGATGGAGCACATCGACCAAGTAAGGCAGGGCTCCAAGATGAAAGAAGTTAAGGTTTGGGACGAAGCGTAAGAACCTATTTTTTATGAGGGACACAGGATGTGTCCCTTTTTTTTGTGTGTGGTTTGGTAGTAAGCTTAACTGGCCGTAAAATAGAAAGGAATACTTTGAATCAGGCAGGTAAATTCTAAGATACAAAGGAGTGAAGAGAAGATATGTCGTTAAAAAATCAATGGATATTTAATATTGCGATGGTCTTACTATCATGGCTAACACTTCCCCTAGTAGGAAAACGGAGCCTGAGAAGGTTTTTTCCAGCAACGCTCTTTACCATCCTTTTAACCTGCTTTGATATCCAAATCGGTAAAAAACGCAGATGGTGGTCTTTTTATAATAAACCGAAGTCTACCGTTTCCAATGAACTTCCATTTCTCATCGGCCCCATGCTAGTCATGTCTTTATTTTCATTAAAATGGACCTACGGAAATTTTAAAAAGTTTATTGCGCTGAATGCTCTATTTCAAGCCATTTTTGTATTTCCGCTTACAAGGTTGTTTACAAAATTTAAACTATTTAAATTAGTTTGGTTTAATGAATTTCAATTCTTTTTGTATTTCTTTTATAAGGCCTTTTTCTTATATGGAGTTCAGTATTTGTACGAAAAAAGGGAAAAATTGTTGAGCTTGTTCCATATAAAGGACAACGAGGCTACAATTCAACCCATGGATAGGCATTTACATGTACTGCACGATCATGAGCACCGGGAAGAGCTGGCCTTAAACTAAAAGCTAGGGGATATGATCAACCATAACAAAGTCAGGCGAGCCCTTGGACCGGTCACGGAAGGAGGGCTTTCTTTTTTTAGCCGAAGCCGGTTACTAACAAAAAGTAAGAAAAATGTTGCAATATTATTTTTACAGTGTTATTATTCCATATTATGCGGAATCTTCGATTCCCATATAGATTCGCAACCACTTCGGGGCAGGGTGAAATTCCCTACCGGCGGTGATATAAGCGGCCCGTTGGCGCTTATTCAGTCCGTGACCCGTGCCGCGCTTATGCGCAGCCGGTGGACTCGGTGCAATTCCGAGACCGACAGTATAGTCTGGATGGGAGAAGGGGAAAGCGTGCGAAGACAGTCAGTTACATATCGACGCAGGTTGTGCAGGATTTCACATGGGCAGGATGACCAAGCTATACGTTTGGACGTTTCCTTGTGAGATGAAGCTGAGCCGGGAGCGAGACCATTGTCTCTTTATCGCAATTTACGGGAGTGCCATTTTTTTTGTTTTGGGCACGGGTTTTTCCGTATGGGCATTAAGGGCTGTCAGGTCACCGCTACGGTCTGGCTATAAGCTGCTGCCGATGTCGTATGTTTTTCGTACCCGTATGGATTGTCATACGCATTCCCGAAGGAACCAAGCCCCTAGCCAAGGAGATGTGCCATTACTCCTTGTGCCAGATCGGGCTTTTTTTGTTATCCGTGACTGTTGCTGGAGAAAGGAGGAACGCAGTTGGAGCTGCTGAACGACGAGTATTATATGCGACTTGCCCTTCAGATGGCGGAAGCGGCGACCGGGCAGACGGGCATTAACCCCGTCGTCGGCTGCGTTCTGGTGAAGGACGGCCGCATCGTGGGCATGGGCGCGCATCTGCGCAGAGGCGAGGCCCATGCGGAAATCCAGGCGCTGCGCATGGCCGGAAGCGAAGCGGAGGGCAGCACGGCGTATGTGACGCTCGAGCCCTGCAGCCACCACGGCAAGACGCCTCCGTGCAGCGATCGGCTCGTCAGCGAGAAGGTGAAGCGCGTCGTCGTCGCGTGCACCGATCCGAACCCGCTGGTAGCCGGCAGCGGGATCCGGCGGCTGCGTGAGCACGGTCTCGAGGTGACGGTAGGGGTGCTGGAGCGCGAGGCGATCCGGTTGAACGAAGTGTTCAACCATTACATCCTTACGCGCCGCCCCTTCGTCACCTTAAAGACCGCCAGCACGCTGGACGGCAAGATCGCCGCGCACACGGGCGACAGCAAGTGGATCACGAACGGAACGTCCCGTTCGTTCGTCCACACGCTGCGCCACCGCCACCAGGCGATCATGGTCGGCATCGGCACGGTGCTTGCCGATGACCCGTCCCTGACGACTCGGCTCCCGGTGCCGGGTCTGCACCCCACGCGCGTCGTCGTCGACTCGACGCTGAAGCTGCCGCACGACGCTGCGCTCGTGCGGGACGGCGCCGCGCCCACGGTCGTCCTGACGACCGAGCAGGCGCCGGCGCCTAAGCGCCGCGAGCTCGAAGCGCGCGGCGTCACGGTGCTCGACTGCGGCCCGGGGCCGGCAGTCGATCTGCGCGCCGCCATGGCGCGGCTCGGCGAGCTGGAGCTCGCCAGCGTGCTGCTCGAGGGCGGCGGCAGGCTGAACGGCGCGATGCTGGAGCAGCGCCTGATCAACAAGCTGGTGCTGTTCTACGCACCGAAGATTATCGGCGGCGGTGCTGCCGCGCCGGGGAACTTTGACTTCCCCGGCTTCGCCAAGATGAATGAGGCGATCACCCTCGACCGGATGCAGGTGCAGACCATGGACGATGACATTTGCATCACGGGCTATCCGGTATACGGAAAGGAGGACTGAGACGCGATGTTTACCGGCATTATTGAAGAGCTGGGCGTCATGAAACGAATTACCAAGCAAGGTCAGGCGATGGTCCTGACGATCGGGGCGAAGAAGATCTTGGAGGACGTCAAGCTGGGGGACAGCATCTCGGTCAATGGCGTGTGCCTGACCGTCGTAGCGTTCAATGACAGCTCGTTCTCCGTCGACGTCATGCCCGAAACGTTTCGGCGGACCAACCTGGAGCGCCTTTCCGTCGGAGCGCCGGTGAACCTGGAGCGGGCGATGGCGGCGAACGGACGTTTCGGCGGACATATCGTGCAAGGTCACGTCGACTCCACCGGAACGATTACGTCCAAGGTTCCCGAAGAGAATGCGGTTGTATTTCGAGTGGAGCCTGCGGACCCCGGCATTTTGCGGTATGTGATCGACCACGGCTCCATTACGATTGACGGCATCAGCTTAACGGTGGTGCAGGTCACCGAGCGCTCGTTCACGGTCTCGATCATCCCGCATACCCTTGCGGAAACGGTGCTTCAATACAAGAAGGCGGGCGACGAAGTGAATTTGGAGTGCGATGTGTTGGGAAAATATATCGAAAAGCTGCTTCAGGGACGAACCGCCCCTAAAGGCGGCAGTCAGCTGTCGGAAGCGTTTCTGGCGGAGCACGGATTTATGTAAGTCAAAAGGAGTGTGGGAGCGATGACGGAACCGATTAAATTCCATCCAATAGAAGAAGCGATCTATGACCTGATGATGGGCAAAGTGATCATCGTCGTGGATGACGAGGATCGCGAGAACGAAGGCGACTTCGTGGCTCTGGCGGAGAAAGCGACGCCGGAGGTCATTAACTTTATGATCAAGGAAGGCCGCGGCCTCGTTTGTGCCCCTATCACCCAGGAGCGGGCCCAGGAGCTGGATCTGCCTCCTATGGTACAGCGGAATACGGATTATCACGGAACGGCGTTCACGGTTTCCGTGGATCACATCGAGACGACGACAGGGATTTCAGCTGCAGAACGCTCGCTTACGATAAAGTCGCTGATCGATCCCAAAACGAAGCCGCAGCACTTTCGGCGCCCGGGACATATCTTTCCGCTGATTGCGAAGAACGGAGGCGTACTCCGACGGACGGGGCATACCGAGGCCGCGGTAGATTTGGCGAGAATGTGCGGATCCTATCCGGCTGCCGTTATCTGCGAGGTCATCAAGGAAGACGGAGAAATGGCGCGGGTTCCGGACCTTATGGAAATCAGCCGTCAGCATGACCTGAAGATCATCACCATTGCCGATCTGATTCAATACCGCAATCAAAAGGAAAGGCTGGTCAACCGCGAGGTCGAGGTAAGGCTGCCAACCGATTTCGGCGACTTCCAGGCGATTGCGTATACGAACCAGATTGACAACAAAGAGCATGTCGCTTTGGTCAAAGGTCAAATCGACAGCGATAAGCCTGTGCTTGTCCGCGTACACTCGGAATGCTTGACCGGCGATGTATTCCACTCGCACCGCTGCGATTGCGGTCCGCAGCTGGCTGCCGCACTGAAGCAAATCAACGAGGAGGGCTCCGGCGTTCTGCTCTATATGCGCCAGGAGGGCCGAGGCATCGGACTCATCAACAAGCTGAAGGCTTATGTGCTGCAGGAGGAAGGGCTGGATACGGTAGATGCCAACTTGAAGCTTGGGTTCGCGGCTGATTTGCGCGACTATGGAATCGGCGCTCAAATCCTCAAGGATGTCGGCGTTCGACAAATTCGATTGCTGACCAACAACCCGCGTAAAATCAAGGGACTGGAAGGCTATGGTCTCGAAGTGGTAGAGCGCGTTCCGATCCAAATGGAAGCGAACGAGGACAATACGAACTATTTGCACACGAAGCAAGCCAAGCTGGGACACCTGCTTGATTTTTCCAACGAAAAATAATTTCTATGTCGAAAGGATGTTGTGACACACATGGCGAAAGTATACGAGGGACATTTAGTATCGCAAGGATTGAAATACGGAATCGTAGTAGGCCGTTTTAATGAATTTATTACCGGCAAGCTGCTTGCCGGAGCGCAAGACGCGTTGAAGCGTCACGGAGTGCAAGAGGATGAAGTCGAGATTGCTTGGGTGCCGGGTGCTTTCGAGCTTCCGTTGATCGCTCAGAAAATGGCGGAGAGCGGCAAATATGACGCTGTCATCACGCTGGGTGCGGTAATCCGCGGATCTACTCCGCATTTTGACTATGTATGCAATGAGGCGGCGAAGGGCGTTGCGGCGATCGCGCTGAAAACCGGCGTACCGACCATCTTCGGCGTGCTGACAACGGATTCCATCGAGCAAGCCGTAGAGCGTGCCGGAACCAAGGCCGGCAACAAAGGCTGGGAAGCGGCGGTAACCGCTATCGAGATGGCTAATTTAACGAAGCAATTTTCCTAATATTTCAAGCTGAAGGGCAGTAAGGGGGAACAAAGAACAAGGTGAAGGTAACAGTGAAGCTGGAAACGTTCGAGGGCCCCCTGGATTTACTGCTCCATCTGATCGATAAAGCGGAAGTTGATATTTACGACATTCCGATCAAGGACATCACCGATCAATACATGTCTTATCTGGACGCGATGCAGGAGCTTGAGCTGGAGGTAACCAGCGAATTTCTGGTTATGGCGGCCACGCTGTTATCGATCAAAAGCAAAATGCTGCTGCCGAAGCCACCGGTCATTGAGCTTGAGTATGATGATTATATGATGGACGATGATTACGATCCGCGGGCGGAGCTCGTTGCGAAACTGATCGAGTATCGAAAGTATAAAGCGATTGCCGACCATCTCCGGGACAAGGAGACGGAACGCAGCTTGATTTATACGCGAGAGCCGGAGGATTTGACGCCGTTCGTTCCGGCAACGATAGAAAATCCGGTTAAGGGCCTGCATGTGGGGGACTTGGTCCGGGCCTTCCATAAAGCCATGCGCCGAATGCAAAGCCGGAATACGATTGCCAAAATCCGCAAGGACGAAATTTCGGTCAAGGATCGCATGATTGAGGTGCTCGACGTGTTAACCCGCACCGGCGGCAAGGTGGTATTCTCCAAGCTGATCGACGAGGAAGCGACGAAGGATACGATCGTTGTTACCTTCCTCGCGCTGCTGGAGTTGATGAAAGTGAAGAAGATCGTTTGCTATCAGCATCGTTTATTTGACGATATTGTGATACAGGCAAGAGAGGATGGAGCAACGGATGGATTTTGGACAGCTGAAATCAATTATTGAAGGCTTACTGTTCGCGGCTGGGGATGAGGGTCTTGACGCCCGTCAGTTATCCGAGGTGCTGGAGCAGGATGCCGCCTTTGTCCGAGATTTGGTCTATGAGCTCCAAGCCGATTTGAAACGAGACGGGCGGGGCATGCAGATTGTTGAGATGGCCGGAACCTTTCAGCTAGCTACATTGCCTGAGCATGCGCCTTACTTTGAACGGTTGGCCTATTCCCCATCCCGCTCCTCCTTATCGCAAGCGGCGCTGGAAACCTTGGCTATCATTGCTTATAAGCAGCCCATAACAAGGGTGGATATCGAAGAAATTCGCGGCGTCAAATCGGATAGGGCCCTGCAAACGCTCGTGGCTAAGGATTTGATCCAAGAGGTCGACCGGGCCGATGCACCGGGAAGACCGATCCTTTACGGGACGACAAAGGCGTTTCTCGATTATTTTGCCTTACCGAGCATTCAGGATCTACCGGAGACCGCGATGTTTGAAAGTGACGACAGCCTGGAAGAGGAGACCCGTCTTTTGTTCGAGAAGCTCGATGGGAAGCAGCTCACCTTCGAGGAGGTCGGGGAGCCGGAATAACCAAGCACGCAACCATACAAAGTGAAAAAATCACCTTACAAGCTCATGCTAGGCGCATGGAGGAATGGTAAGGTGATTTTTTGTGTTTACAGGTGGAATTTTTCCTGCGCATCATATGAATAAGAGGCTGTAAAATGATTTTATAACGTTACGGGGTTGACATCCGTCTGAACTCCACTGTGTAAAGCGATTTTTTCACGCTAACGCAGCAGGCATTCGGAACCCTTATAACCGCCACCTGCAAAACAGGCCGAGCGGATCCATTCTGAGCAGCGGGGATACGGTTCTCTTCTTTTTGAAGCTGAAGCACAACTAAGCAGCGGCGTGACGGTTATCGGCAGCGACCGCCGCTGCAACTGAATAACGCATGTTTTGGCAGCTGTGGGTCATACTAACTTTCGAGAACAGAAGCTTGATGCTTCCGTGGATCGGGAGTTTTTTTGCTTTTAAAGGAGGAGGAAAACATATGCTTTGGCTCTGGGTCCTCTTAGCTTTGGTGCTGTTGATCATCTTTATCGTTTTGGCAAGCAGCCTGCAGATTCGTTTCTCCGCTGCCCGGCAGGGAGAGAACGACAAAGCGGTTGTGGATGTGAAGGGATTGTTCGGCTTGTTTAAATACCGTCTCCATATTCCCTTTGTAAAGTTCAAAAACTTCTCGGAAGGGGTGGAAATGAAGCTGGAAACCGTCAATCGTTCACAGGGCAGTCTGCTTGCCGAAGGGGAGCCGAACATTACAGGCGAGAATATTAAGAACGCCTTCGAGGATTTGAAGGATCTGCTCCGTCACACGTTCCAATTCAACAGATGGCTGACCGGCATGCTGTCGCATGTACGATGTACGGATTTCCAGTGGACCACGAAGGTAGGAGTAGGGGACGCCCCCAGCACGGCTGTCACAACAGGTATGGTTTGGGGACTGAAGAGCTCGTTCCTCGGCTTTGCCTTCCGATATATACGCTTGGAGACGCAGCCGCGGCTGAATGTGGTTCCAAATTTCAATCAGACGGAGTTTACTTCGGTAGCGAAGGGCTTGCTGTACCTTCGGAACTGGCATCTTATGGTAGGCTTAGTATCCTTGCTCCTTCGCGTTATTAAAGTTAAGGGCGGCATGAAGGTATGGCAGCAGGTCATTCAAAAGGCAATACATGCCAGACCTCTCCATAAGACCTAATGCATAGCCGACGCGATCGCTGGCAACGATATGATAAGACCACAGAGAATACTCTTTCTCTCTGTAGGGAATTTTAAAACTGCTTAGTCTTTTACATTCAGTCTTAGGAGGGAACAGCAATGGCGACAGAACATCCGATTCAAGGCTTAATGAAGACGGCCATGGAAAACATTAAAGAAATGGTCGACGTAAATACGATCGTCGGCGATCCTGTAGAAACACCGGACGGCAGCGTCATTATGCCGATCAGTAAAGTAGGCTTCGGCTTTGCCGCCGGAGGCAGCGAATTCGTTTCTGCAGATGATACTACCGTTGTAACGACAGGAAATGCTACAAGCCGCATCACCGATGCTCACAATGCCAATGTAGCCTTGCCGTTCGGCGGCGGAAGCGGCGGCGGCGTATCCATTACCCCGATCGCATTCCTGGTTGTAAGCAAGGCAGGAGTAAAGATCGTACCGCTTGACAATCAAACGCATTTGCTGGAGCGACTGATCGATTCGGCTCCTCAGGTTGTGGATAAAATCCAAACCATGATGAAGGGCGGCGCTTCCGCTACTACAGGAATGGGCACAACCGGATCCGCCTCCGGCACAACGGGCTCCAGCTCGACCAACGTAACGAATATCGAAAATCAGAACTTCATCGTGTAAGGCAAAATCTGCTTGACCTGCCAGCAATATGCGGTTGCCGAGCGCGGCCGAATGGGGCATAATCAAGACAGATAGAGAACATATGAAAAAGGTTAATGACCGATATAAAACACGAGCTGCTCCTTTGGGGCAGCTTTACATATTTTTGAGTGATAAGGAATACATTGACTCTTTCTTCCATGTTGGTCTATAGTAAATTTATGACTAGCCCGATGAAAAGAGGTACGTTGGCGTGCGATTGATTCCTACCCGATCCTGTGCACCCGGAATGCGTTTGGGGAAATGTATTTACAGTGAAGACGGCCTTGTGCTGCTGAACCGCCATGTAGAATTGAATGTCGCCTTGATCAATCGCCTCGTGCATTATGGCGTGGATTTTGTCTATATCGAGGATGAAGCGACCTCCGACGTTGTGGTAGAGGACCCGATTTCAGATGAAACAAGAATTAAAGCGCTTTCAGAGGTCCGTTCAAATTTCCGTGCTTTTATGGAAACAAGCAGCAAGCCGAAGCTTTCCAAGGGACCGGTGCTTGGCCGTGCGTTCGGAAATGTGATCAGCATGATTATGGATGATCTCAGCAGCCATCAAGGCACCCTTATCATGCTCATGAATATGAACGTGATGAATAATTACCTTTATCAGCACTCCCTTAACGTTTGTATTTATGCGACGATGCTCGGGATGGCGAACGGCTACAGTAAAGATGATTTGCGGACACTGGCCATGGGGGCGCTGCTGCATGACATCGGCAAGACCAAAATCAATCAGGACTTATTGAAGAAGAACGGTAAGCTGACCCCAGAACAAATGGAAGAGATTAAGAAGCATGCGGAAATCGGATATAAGCTCTTGAAGGACGAGCCCGGCGTTCCGCTGCTTGCCGCGCACTGCGCCTTTCAGCACCACGAGCGATTGGACGGAAGCGGGTATCCCCGGGGCATTGAGGACAAGGAGATTCACGATTTTGCCAAATGGCTTGCCATTATAGATAGTTATGACGCCATGACGACACACCGTCCTTACCGGCACGCCATGCTGCCGCATCAGGCGTTGGAGGTTTTGTTTGCCGGAGCCGGAACGCTTTATGATATCAAGAAGGTTTCGATGTTCAGGGACAACGTTGCGGTTTATCCTCTTGGATTAACGCTAACGCTCAGCACAGGGGAGCGAGGGGTTGTTGTGCGTATCAACCCGAATGTTCCTCAAAGGCCGGTCGTTCGCGTATTGACGGACCCTGAGGGACGAGCTTTAACGCAGCCGTATGAAGTGGATTTGGCTGTAAAGCTTACCGTGTTTGTCAGCCAGGCGGATGAATTATAAGCGACGGTTCGGGAGGGGGATGCCTTATGTGCGGAAGATTCACTATTACGGTATCATGGGATGAGCTCATTCTGCGGTTTTTACTGGACAGCCGACCAGGCAAGTACCAGCCGCGTTATAATGCGGCGCCGGGCCAATGGATTCCTGCCATCCTGGGAACGGATCGAAGGGAGTCTTCATGGAACCGGATCGGCGAGCTTCGCTGGGGACTTGTTCCCTCCTGGGCTTCGGATGAAAGGGCCGGTGCCAAAATGCTGAACATCCGTTCCGAAACGGTCTCCGAGAAGCCTGCTTTTCGAAGGCTGCTTCAGCGTAAGCGCTGCCTCATTCCGGCTGACGGCTTCTACGAATGGAAGGGAAGCGGACGACAAAAGCAGCCTTACCGATTCCTGTTACGGTCGGGCGAGCCCTTTGGAATGGCTGCGTTGTATGATACTTGGGCAGCTTCAGACGGAAGCAAGCTGCATACCTGCACTATCTTAACGACCAATGCTAATGAGCTGGTGTCGGAGGTTCATCATCGTATGCCGGTCATTCTTAGTCCGGAAGGGGAGAAGCTTTGGCTGGATCGGGACATCCAAACTTCTTCGGAGCTGACTTCTCTTCTACAACCCTATGCTTCCGACCGGATGCGCAGCTATGAAGTCGACGCCAAGGTAGGCAGCGTTCGATGGGATGAGCCCGCCTGCATCGAGCCGATGCGGGCTTTACTGTAACGTTTCTGCTTCGAATACTACCCTGTGTAACCCGTTTGCGGGAGGCACAGGGTTTTTTCTTGCACCGACATATCCCGAATGGATAAGCCATATACATGTACAAGATGTGGCGGCGACGTGAGCTTGGCGCCTATAACTCGGAGGAGGTTCATCATGCATAAAGGATGTTTATTGTTGTTGTCGTTTTTGCTCATTTTCACTAGCCTTTTGCTCCCCCAAGGGGTACAAGCCGCGCCGGCTCCCGGACTAAGCGCAGAGGCTGCCGCGCTGATAGATGTGACCTCGGGCCGAGTGATCTACAGCCGTCAAGGCGATAAGCAGATGCGAATCGCCAGCCTGACGAAGATCATGACGGCGATTGTTGCGATAGAGCACGGCAAATTGTCGGACATGGCGAAGGTTAGCAAGAACGCCTTCGGGAAGGAGGGTTCTTCCATCTACCTGAAGCTGAATGAGGAAATGAGCCTGCATCATTTGCTATACGGCATGATGCTGCGTTCCGGCAATGATGCGGCGACAACGATAGCCGAGCATGTAGGGGGCAGCGTGGAGGGCTTCGCCTACCTGATGAACGAAAAGGCGAAAATGATCGGCATGTCCAATTCGAGCTTCAAGAATCCGTCGGGTTTGGATGAGGAGGGTCACTATTCTACAGCCAATGATATGGCTAAGCTGACAGCGTACGCCTTGAAAAATCCGGTTTTTCAAGAGATCGTCAAAACGAAGGTGAAGAAGGTCCCGAACCCGAACGAATCGTGGGACTATGTATGGCTCAATAAAAATAAGATGCTGAACCTCTACGAAGGCTCCGACGGTGTCAAGACAGGGTATACGAAGCTCGCGAAGCGCTGCCTGGTTTCCTCCGCCACACGGGGAGGGCAGCAGCTTGCAGTTGTTACCTTGAACGATCCGGACGACTGGATCGATCACGCCAAGCTGCTTGATTACGGCTATAAGAATTACCCGTTGCAGCAGCTTGCAACGAAAGGGCAGCCCATTGAGGGAACTGATTTTGTAGCCGGCGCTTCGTTCGCCTATCCTGCGGAAAGCACGGAAGCTTCGAGATTTACGCAGCAGATGGAGCTCCATCAACCGACCTCCACCGAATACCGCTTGGGAGATCTCGGGCATCTGCATATTTCCTTAAACGGCAAGCCGGTCGGCACCATCCCTTTGGTAGCTAAGGATAGTCCGCGGCTTAAGCTGAAGGAGCATTCCGCTTTCTCCTTCCAGGAGACGGATTATAGCTCAGCGAACTGGATGCAAAAATGGCTTTACTTCATGCAATCGTTCGTTCGCGTATTGTTCACCGGTCAAAGCTAAGTCGTAATTGATGCGCTTAGCGGGAAGAGAGGGAATCTATGGTTAACTATATATGGCTGTTCTTTATGGTGGCGGGGTTTGGCGTGGCAGCCTTTAACGGAAAAATCGAGCTGGTGACCGAAGCCGTCTTCGACGGGGCGAAGAGCGGCGTCACTGTCTGCTTCGGCTTGATCAGCATTATGGTATTCTGGCTCGGCATGATGCGAATCGCAGAGGATGCAGGGCTGCTGGAGAAGCTGGCCATTCTGCTTCGTCCGATCGTCCGCTTCCTGTTTCCCAGCGTGCCGAAGGATCATCCGGCCATCGGCTACATTATGTCCAATATGAGCGCGAATGTGCTCGGTCTCGGCAATGCGGCGACGCCGCTTGGCATCAAGGCCATGCAGGAGCTTCAGAAGCTGAACAAGCATAAGGATATCGCCAGTCCGGCCATGTGCACGCTGCTCGCATTAAATACGGCCAGCATCACGCTGATCCCCACCACGCTGATCGCGATCCGTATGAGCTTCAACTCCGCCAGTCCTGCCGAGATCGTCGGCACGACGCTGCTCGCTACGTTTGTGTCCACGCTGGCTGCCATTTTGGTAGATAAATGGTACCGCAAGCACAGCACACCGATTGATATTGGGAAAGGATGAATCAGAGGTGTACGAAATTGTTAATGTCATCTCCGCCTGGGCGATCCCGGTCATCATTGTCTTTATTCCCTTATTCGCCACCTACCGGAAGGTACCCGTCTATGAGTCGTTCGTAGAAGGGGCCAAGGATGGCTTTGATACGGCCATTCGGATCATCCCGCATCTGGTCGGAATGATGGTGGCGATTTCCGTGTTTCGTGCGTCCGGCGCCATGGAAATGATGATCGGTTGGGTGAAGCCCTTCTGCGACGCCATCGGCGTCCCCAGCGAGGTGCTGCCGCTTGCATTTTTGCGGCCGATTACAGGGGCCGGGTCGCTTGCATTTACTACGGATTTGATCCAGCAGTTCGGACCGGACTCCATGATCGGCCGAATTGCCTCCACCGTACAGGGCAGCACAGATACGACACTGTATGTGATCACTGTTTATTTTGGCGCGATCGGCATCCGCAAGGCAGGCTATGCCTTGAAGGTCGGTTTGATTTCCGACGCCGTCGGTTTTATTGCTTCCATCGTCATATGTTACCTTGTCTTCGGATAAACAAGCCCTTCCTCTGCACCCTCGTTTTTCTGTGCACATATACTGTAGCAGCCAGCCCGAAAGAGGTGAGACTGTGCAGTATTACGGCATCATTATCCATCACTCCGCTTGCTACTCCATTAATGGAAAAGGGTATGATTTCTTCATTGCCAAGAACGGCACGATCATTCCCTCTTCCGATCAAACCGACCCGCTGTATATTCATATTTGTCTGGAAGGGGATTTCTCCAAGGCTCATTCGGAATTCACGAGCGAGGAAAAGGAGCAGCTCTTTCTTTTGAATAAGCTTGTTATGAGGCTTGCCGAAACGTTTCAATTTAAGCCGAATGAGCTGTTTCCGCATACCATTTCTTGTCCCGGCACTTTTTTTCCCTGGAGCCAACTTGTGATTTCCTCTGAGGATCGTTATCATTAGCCTAGGGTAATTATAAATTGAGGTGAAATGGCTAATGGAAAGATTGCAGAAGGTGTTGGCTGAAGCGGGAGTCGCCTCCCGTAGAAAGTGTGAAGAATTGATTACGGCCGGACGGGTTCAAGTCAATGACGAGGTTGTTACGGTGCTGGGCGTGAAGGTCAATCCGGCCTCAGATACGATCAAGGTAGACGGGCGGCTGATTAAACAGCAGAAGAAGGTATATGTTATATTCAATAAACCCAAAGGGGTCATCACGAGCGCATCCGATCCCGAGGGCCGTAAGACCGTGACGGAATTTTTCAAGGATATTAAAGAACGCATCTACCCCATCGGACGTCTCGATTACGACACGGAGGGCTTGCTGCTGCTGACGAACGATGGGGACTTTGCCCATCTGCTTACCCATCCGAAGCATCATGTTCCCAGAACCTATTTGGCTACGGTGAAAGGAACTCCGCACGGTACGCTGCTGGACAAGCTCCGTGAGGGCGTACAGCTGGAGGACGGCATGACGGCGCCGGCGGAGGTGGAGTATCACGATATTGATCCGGACAAAAAGGAAACTGTCGTTCGCATTACGATCTATGAAGGACGAAACCGTCAGGTGCGGCGCATGTTTGAAGCGATCGGCTTTCCGGTCATCAAATTGCGACGTATTCAGTTCGGTCCGCTAGCGTTGACCGGCGTTCCGCGAGGAAAGTACCGTCACTTGAATAAGGATGAAATCAAGGATTTGATCAAGAGCGCCCAAGAAGCAGGGAAAGCTGATGTCAAGTCACATAATATTCAAAAAGGCGAATAAATGCTGTGACAATTTTCGCTATAATGAGGGTAGGACCAACCCACATTAGTTTGAAGGTGTGTGAAGATGGGAAAACATAGAAAATGGGTGCAAATCGTTATTTTTGCCGCTGTTGTCATTATCGGCGCATTAACGCTGGGGAACAATTTGTTTTTATCCGACAAGAAGCCGGTTCAGGGAGGGAAGGCGCCTGAATTTAAGCTGGTCGGCCTGGACGGGAAGCAGCATCAGCTTTCGGACTACAAAGGCAAAATCGTCGTGGTCAATTTCTGGGGAACGTTCTGCGAGCCATGCCGCAACGAAATGCCCGCCTTGGATCGCCAATATGCGAAGTGGAAGGACAAGAATGTAGTAGTGCTTGGTCTTAACATCGGCGAACGGCCCGTATCCGTTCGGACGTTTGTTGAGCAGTACAATGTGAAATTCCCGATTCTGCTGGACGACAACGAGGAAATTCGCAAGCGCTTCGGAGTACGGGATTATCCGACCACCTTCTTTATTAGCCCTGACGGCCGCATCGCCCGCATCCAGGTCGGCGAAATGACGGAAAGCTTCATCGAGCAAACCATTACTTCTCTACAATAATTACGTGTTGCAAAAATCAATTGTTTTGGAATTTGGTTTTGGCCCTTGGTTTACTTGCCAGTTGATGAGGTGAGATATGCCCCGCAGGAATTTACGTCCGCCTTTGAAGCCCGTGAATTAACATTCCTTGTCTAATCAAGAATTCACGGGCTTCAAGGAGCGGCCGGAGGGGCATATCTCACCGTTTGACTGAGGCAAGGTCTTAACCGGGGAGAAACCGAATCCAACGGTTTATGATTTTTCAACACGCAGGAGGTCACATGATTCAAAACACAAAGTGCGAATGCGGCCACCAAAACCACGTTGGCACGGTACTATGCGAATCCTGCGGCAAGCCTCTGTACGATGACAACGGAACCGCACTCCTGGAGATGAAATATGACGGGGTAGCCCGCCGCTCCCAGAGAGAGAACCCGGGAATTCTCGACAAGGTCTGGAACTTCTTCTCCTCCGTCAAGATTGCCATCTACCTTATTGTCATCACCTTGATCGGCTCTGCACTCGGTACGATTTACCCGCAGGAGAATACGTTTCTTAATATTGATCCTTCAGTGTATTACAAGGAAACCTACGGCACCACCGGATATATCTACTACTTGCTCGGGCTCTCCCATACGTTTGAATCCTGGTGGTTTATTACGCTGCTGTTTATGATCGGCACCTCGCTGGTCGTATGCAGTCTGGACCGGGTCCTTCCGCTTTACCGGGCGCTCAATAAGCAGCAGGTCCGCAAGCACCTCAGCTTTATTTTGCGGCAAAAGGTAGCTTATACGGGGGCGCTTCCCGTCGAGTCGGGGCAGGAGCAGGAGTGGGTAAAGCAGGCGGCGCAGACGCTGACGAAGCAGCGATATAAGGTACACCTCAGTGAGGACGGAACCGCATTGTTGGCGGAGAAGTACCGTTTCAGCCGCTGGGGCCCTTATATTAACCATATCGGCCTCATCATTTTCCTCATGGCCGTGTTGATGCGAAGCATCCCCGGCTGGCACATGGATCAGCATGTAGCTTTTCCGGAGGGACAAGCCGTTAAGATTCCTGAGACGAACTATTATTTGAAGAACGAGAAGTTTACCATCGAATTTTACGGTGACGAGGAGCTTTCGCCGGAATTCCGCGCCAAGAAGCAGGACGTCCCGAAAATTTATGAGACGAAGGCGGTCCTCTATACATGTACCGCGCAGTGCGATGACCCGACGAAGGATCCGGTACTAACCGAGGTGCATCGGCAGGATATCATCGTGAATAAGCCTTTGAATTATGAGGGGCTGATGGCCTATCAATTCGACTTCAAGTCGAATCCGATGCTTTTGGCCGTAAAACCGTCTCTGAAAAACCGCCAAACCGGCGAGGTATACGGCAGCTTCGAGCTCTCAATGGATAGGCCGGCCGAGCAATTGCAGGCAGGCCCCTATGAGCTGAAGCTTCGGGGGTATTATCCTGAATTCTCGCTCGACAGCAAGGGGGTACCGATCACCCTTTCCAATGAGCCTAAGGTTCCTGCTTTTATTTTTACGATCAAAGGTCCGGGCCTGCAGGCGCAGGGAGAGCCTTATCTGTACTTCCCGCGGCAAGTTGATAAGGAGAATTTCCGTCAGGACGAGATTAATGGAGCCATTGGCCAAAAGCTTGATATTTCCGTAGGCTCCATGCAGGACGTTACGATATCCGAGTGGATCAGCTATTTGAACATTCGTATCGACAAAGCGATGCCGCTCGTTTGGATCGGTGCCGCCATTTCCATGATTGGTTTGATCATGGGCTTCTACTGGCATCACCGCCGCGTCTGGCTGCGGATTGATAACGGGAAGCTTTCTCTGGGAGCGCACACCAACAAAAACTGGTTTGGCATTCGCAAGGAAGTGGCGTCCATGCTTCAGAAGAACGGCATCCCTGTAGATGACAAGTCGCTGGAAAAGAAGGAGTGATATAACGCGTGAACAGCAGTTCGTTTTTATTGATTTCCTTTTTTGTATATTGCTTCGCCTTTGTCGGCTTCGTCATTGCGATTGCCGGCAGAAAATTTGGGGTAGACGACCCCGAAGCCTATGCGAAGCGCTGGGGATGGATATCCTTCGGGCTCACCTCGGCAGGCTTTGCCGCTCATTTGGCCTTTTTCTTCCTTCGATGGGCGGAAGCGGGACACATTCCTACGAGCAACATGTTTGAGTTCATGACCTTCCTCGGCATGATGATTGTCCTGGCCTTTCTGATAGTATATTTATTATATCGAATCGTTGTACTGGGCGTATTTGCCGTTCCGGTGGCGGTTATTATTATCGCTTACGCTTCGGTTTTCCCTAAAGAAATTCAGCCGCTGATTCCTGCACTGCAGAGCTACTGGCTGAAAATTCACGTTACGACGGCAGCATTAGGGGAGGCATTCTTTGCCGTAGGTTTTGCCGCCGGCTTGATGTATTTGCTGCAAAGCGTGAATTTTGCGGGAACAAGCAAGGGCGACCGCCGTGAGCAGCGCGGCGTGGAGTTTACGATTTTCTCCCTGATTATGATTATTGCTTTCGTGGCCGCCATTTTCGGGTTTAACGCGTCGGGCTATAAGGCGGTGTTCTCCAACAACGTGGAGGCGGTTGATCAGAACAACAATCCAACGACGGTGAAGCAGAATGTCACTTACGTGCTTCCGCCGATCGTTAAGCCTCATGAAGGAGAGACGGTAGAAATGAAGCCGTTCCTCGGCATGACGGAGCCGCTCTTCGAATCGCCTAGCTGGATGAAGGGTGCCAATGCGGGCAGAAAGTTTAATACCGTCATATGGTCCGTTTTGTGCGGGGCGATATTGTATGCCATTCTTCGGTTGATTATCCGAAAGCCGCTCGGACAAGCGATTCAGCCTTACTTGAAGGGCATTGATCCGGAGGATGTGGATGAAATCAGCTATCGCGCGATTGCGATCGGGTATCCGATCTTTACGCTTGGCGCTTTGATTTTCGCGATGATCTGGGCTGCCGAGGCCTGGGGACGTTTTTGGGGCTGGGATCCCAAGGAAGTATGGGCTCTGATCGTTTGGCTGTTCTACGCCGCCTACTTGCATTTCAGGCTGTCCCGCGGCTGGCAGGGAAAGAAATCCGCCTGGCTGTCCGTGGTCGGCTTCCTGGTGGTGATGTTCACGCTCGTGGGCGTGAATCTGGTCATTGCAGGCTTGCACTCTTATTCCGGGGCTTAAACGCTGGGGATAACTACTAGAGAGGGTTGAGGACGAATGTCAGATACGAAAGCCACTATTTTGGTTGTTGATGATGAGGAGCGCATTCGCCGCTTGCTTCGTATGTATCTGGAGAAAGAGAACTACGTGATCGACGAGGCGGAGGACGGGGAAACCGCCCTTCGCAAAGCGGTCGAGACCGATTATGATTTGATCCTGCTGGATGTCATGCTGCCGGGGATCGACGGCAATGAGGTGTGCGCAAGACTTCGCCAGTTCAAGTCCACCCCGGTCATTATGCTTACCGCAAAGGGAGAGGAAACGAACCGTGTGCAGGGCTTCGAATCGGGTGCCGACGATTATGTCGTCAAGCCGTTTAGTCCCCGTGAGGTAATCTATCGAGTGAAGGCTATCCTGCGGCGCTCCTCGGTTACGGCTTATTTGTCCAAAGAAGTGAACTCCAGCAACAACATCGTGTTTCCGAATTTGGTCATTGAACATGACGCTCATCGCGTGACCGCTGGAGGGCAAGAGGTGGCGCTGACACCGAAGGAGTATGAGCTTCTTCATTATTTGGCGGTATCGCCGGATAAAGTGTTCTCTCGCGAAGAGCTTTTGAAGGATGTATGGAACTATGAGTTTTTCGGAGATCTGCGTACCGTGGATACGCATGTGAAACGTTTGCGCGAGAAGCTGAACAAGGTATCGCCGGAGGCGGCCTCCATGATCACCACCGTATGGGGCGTAGGCTATAAGCTCGAGGTGCCGAAATAACGTGTTTCTACTAAAAAGTGTTGTAGGTAAGCTTTGGCTGACAATCACCACGATGGTTATCGTCGTTTTGTTGATCCTCAGCCTTTTTTTATTCCAGTTCATCGAAACCTCCTTCCCAAAATCACAGGACCAGACGGAGAATCTTCAGCGCCTTGCGCTCAAGGTGGCGGGCGGAATAGCAATGCATATGGAGGATCAACGCTACATTCAAGTGGTGGGCGAGCTGCTGAGCGCCCAGGATGCTTCGATTATTCTTCTGAACTCGGCCTATCAGGAGGCTCCGGTTTCCGTCGAGGGAGTGCGGGAGGGGAACCTGCATTATCAGGATTTCTTCACAAAACAGGAGCTTCAGGAGGTTTTTAGCGGAGCTTCAGGCTCGGTATTTTCCATGGTCAAGGATGACTATATCGCTGTGGCTGTACCGCTTGTTTCTGAGGTCAATCAATCGATCACCGGCTCGGTGATTTTGTATCAGCTGACGCAGTCCTTTGAGGAAACGCAGTCGTATGTAAAAAAGCTATTCGTTGTCGTTGGAGTCATCGGCTTTTCCATGACCACCTTCTTTGCCTTCTTCCTGTCGTCGAAGATAACACAGCCCTTGCTGCAGCTGAAAAAGGCTGCCGATCTGATCTCCCACGGAGAGTATGGCACGCGGGTTCCCATCGGGTCCTCTGATGAAATCGGCGAGCTCGGCAAAACCTTCAACCACATGGGAGAGGAGCTGTCGGACACGATTAAGGCGTTAAGCCACGAAAAGGAGCATCTCTCCAGCATTCTGCGAAGCATGGCGGACGCTGTCATCACCTTTGATGCTGATGGACATGTCATCCTGATGAACCCTCAAGGGGAAAAAATTATTCATGATTGGAAGGAGCTTGGCTGGGGCGAGGATGCTTCGGAACGGACGGATGCGGATGAGCTGATGTTTGTGAAGGAATCGGTACCGGAGCCGATGAGGCAGCTGTTCGAGGCCGTAATCCAGCATGCCAAGGAGATGACCTCTAAGCTTCATGTGCAAAACGAGGTATGGTCCGTCGTGATGGCTCCGCTTTATTCTCAAGATGTCGTACGAGGAGTAGTCGCCGTTCTTCGTGACGTGACGGAGGAGCATCGCCTGGATAAGCTGCGCAAGGACTTTGTGGCTAACGTATCTCATGAACTGAGAACGCCGCTCTCTATGCTGCAGGGCTACAGTGAAGCATTGCTCGACGATATCGCCGCTTCGCCTGAGGAGCGCAATGAGCTGGCTCAGGTGATCTATGACGAGTCGCTCCGTATGGGCAGGCTGGTCAGGGATTTGCTTGACCTGGCTAGGATGGAGACGGGGAATATCGAGCTTCATTTCCGCGAGCTGGAGATAGTCCCCTTCCTGAAGCGAATACATCGCAAGTTTGCGGCGCTTTCCAAAGAACGGGGTATTTCCATGCAGCATGATCTGCCTGAAGGCGAGCTGATACTGGAGCAGGCGGACGAGGATCGCCTGGAGCAGGTGCTGACGAACTTGTTGGATAACGCGCTTCGCCATACGCCTTCCGGTGCCCAGATTCGCATTAGCGCTGAACGCACGAAGTGGAAGGTGGAGGACGCGGCATTGATTGAAATATCCGATCAAGGCCAAGGGATCCCGCCGGAGGATTTGCCGTTCATCTTCGAACGCTTCTACAAGGCGGATAAAGCTCGTACACGCGGCGCTTCGGGCGGGACAGGGTTAGGCCTTGCCATCGTCAAAAACATCGTAGAAGCGCATCATGGGGCCGTACAAGTGAAGAGCCATGTCGGACAAGGGACGACATTTTCTATCACCCTTCCGCTCCGACTGTCATAAAAGCAAAAGGAGAGCATCCGGGAATTCTCGGATGCTCTCTCTTTTTGTTGAAAAAACATGCTTTATCTTGTTGCTTGTGAAACAATCGAATTAGAGCGAAAGCTCACGAACGTGATCGATCTCAGGAAGCTGGGTCAGCTGATCGATTACCGGCTTCGGTGTTTGCTTGTCAGTCGTGAGCACCATGATCGCGGAGCCGCCGACGACCTTACGCCCAACCTGCATGGTGGCGATATTGACATCATTGCTTCCGAGCAGCGTACCTACCTTACCGATAATTCCCGGACGGTCGTTGTGGGAAATGAGCAGCAGGTTGCCGGCAGGTGCGATATCGACAGGATATTGATCGATTTGCACGATGCGCTCGCCGTAGCCTGCAAGCAGGGTGCCTGCCAGCGTGCGCTGCTCGTTCTTCGACTTCAGCGTAACGGAAACGAGGTTTGTGAACGTCTTCGATGCAGTAGACTGCTGGGTCACAATGTTCACACCGCGGGTTTTCGCCAAGTGCATGGCATTAACGAGATTGACGCCTTCGAGCTGATGATCAAGAACACCCTTTACGATATATCTTGTGAGCGGCGCCGTATCCACATCGCTAAGCTCGCCGGAGTAGCTGACGGTAATTTCATTCACCGCGCCTTCGATCTCTTGGCCGAGGAATTGTCCCATCTTCTCGCCGAGGTTGAAGTAAGGCTGCAGCTTGTTCAAAATGTTCGCAGGAACCGGAGGCATGTTGACCGCATTCTTGAACGGCTCGCTGCGCAGAATGTGAAGCACTTCTTCGGAAACGTCAATCGCCACGTTCTCTTGCGCTTCCACTGTCGAAGCCCCGAGATGAGGAGTTACCACAATCTTTGGATTATTCAAGAACGGATGGTCTGCTTGAGGCGGCTCCTGCTCGAATACGTCGAAAGCGGCTCCGGCTACAATACCGGAATCAATCGCTTCTACCAGGGCCATCTCATCGATAATGCCGCCGCGTGCACAGTTAATGATGCGGGCGCCTTTCTTCATGATCTCGAATTGCGGACGGGAGATCATATGGCGTGTTTCGTTCGTAAGCGGTGTGTGAACGGTAATGAAGTCAGCCTGGGCGCAAATTTCGTTCACGGTGGCCAGCTTGATGCCGATCTTCTCGGCGCGCTCTTCCGTCAGGAAAGGGTCATACCCCATAACCTCCATACCGAATACCTTGGCGCGCTTGGCAACTTCGCTTCCGATACGGCCCATTCCCATAATTCCAAGCACCTTATTACGCAGCTCGACGCCGACGAACGTTTTGCGGTCCCATTCGCCGCTAACGGTTTTCTTGTACGCCTGAGGAATGGAACGGGCGATGGACATCATCATCGCGAAGGTCAGCTCGCAGGTAGCGATGGTGTTGCCGTCAGGTGCGTTGATAACGACAATACCGCGCTTTGTAGCGGCTTCCAGGTCAATATTATCTACGCCTACACCCGCGCGTCCGACAACCTTCAGACGGGACGACGCGTTCATGATGCGCTCCGTCACTTTCGTCGCACTGCGAACGAGCAATGCGTCATAGCCGTCGATAATGGCAACGAGTTCGTCCTCGCTTAATCCGTTTTTCTTCTCTACCTCTACATCCGGTGCATCATACAGCAATTGAATCCCCATATCGCTGATGCCATCCATAACCAATACTTTAAACATGTTCTCTCCAACCTCCACTTTGTATTCTAAAAAAATAAAAACTCCCCAATCCCGATACGTCTAGCGTATACAAGGGACGAAGAGTTAACTCTCGTGGTACCACCCTAATTCACCGCATGCTCACACGTGCGGCCTCAGTCGGTCAAGCTGACCTGGAAGGGATAACGGGTTCCAACCGACTGCACCTACTAAGGTTCAATGCAGCAACTCGGGAGTGCTTAAGCATAAGGAATGCGACCGGTTCGCACCGTCCACCGGCTCTCTGACGTATTCGTTTCATGCTTTGCTCCGTCAAGGCTTTAAAGCGGGATGAAGATTTTTTACTAGCGTACCATGGGAATTTTAGCCTTGTCAATAGGTGTCGTTTTGATTATTCTTGTAAATAGTCGAAATCCACAGGGGGGATAAATATGGATCCGTTTTCAAGTATTGAGCCGGAGGAATTTTTACAGAAGCTGGAGAAAGAAGGGCTCAAGGACGCTCTGTTCATCGACGTGCGCGAGCCGATGGAATGGGATTACTATCATTTGGAAGAGGCTGTCCTCATGCCGATGAACACGATCCCTGCCAGACTGCCGGAGCTTCCCCAGGATCGGACGATTTATGTGGTTTGCGCGCATGGCGTTCGCAGCGCCAATGTTTGCTATTTTATGCGGCAGCGGGGCTACGAGCTCGTTACGAATGTAGAGGGCGGGATGGCTGCCTTAGCCCAGCTGAAAGGCTTCCAGTACGATTAATGCGCAAAGAAAAACCGTCCGGCTGCTGAAGCCGGACGGTTTTTCTTTGTTAGTTCGTAAAGAACGGAAGCTGCGGTAATGTCTCGTTGGCGTACCATTTGCTGCCGCCGCGCTGATAGTCGCCCGGGCGGACGGCGTCTGTCGCGAGCAGAACCTCCATTACTTGCTGTACGTTGGCAAGATTCATTTTGGCCGCTTGACCGGAGGCAATCATTTCGTCGATCCGGACGGTCAGGTCCTGAGGGGTAAACGCCCTGTAAGCTTTCGTTTGAACCATGAGCTGCGCGACATAGTCGTTTTTCATGTTCAGTCCGATGCCGCTCCATTCCTTGACGGTCAGAGCCTTGCTTACATCAATCGGATGAAAGCCGGAGCTCACGGTTTCGTTCCATTTGACGATAGCGTCGTAATATTCCTTCTCGGCCTTCAGAGCAAAGTTTTTAGCTTCACCGAGGTAGGCGTCCTGGTTCAAGAGGCTGACTAGTTCCTTGCCGGGCGTTGCGTTGGCCTTAGACTGGTATGTACGAAGTCCTTCCCCGAAGAGCTTCAGTCCCTTCATGTAGTTCGTATGGGCTTCCTTCAGCAGCGGAGAGGAATCGGGCATCGTTTTTTCCTGCAGCTTCGCATAGGTTTCTTCCGCCAGCTTGGCCAGATCCTTTACAATAAGCGACGCATCCGCCGAACGGTTCGTGTCGAGCTCCGCCATCTTCTCAAACCACTTTTTGTGAAATTCCCTGTACGGCTGATAAATGGTATGATAGAAGGATACCAAATACTGCTGATGGTAGGCCGTGTAGCCTTGCTTTGCCTCATTTTGCTTGGCGATGAATTCTTCATACTTGGCGGTAGCCCGGTTTTGCCCGACCTGAAGTCCGTAAAAGAAGGCTCCTAGGGCTACGACAAGCATAAAAATAAAGGTGACGGCAAACAAATAGTCTGACTTGGTCAGCCTTTTTTCCATACATCAAACCCCTTATCTTATAATCTTGTTACATATGACCTATAACTCTTATATGTAGTATAGGTGATAATGTCGAAAAAAGGAACAAACCATGAAAAAATTTAACTTTGATCGTTTTAGGCTCCGAAAAGTCCGATTGGACGAACTGAATGACCGCGTTCTTTTACTCAATCTTTACCTTACTCAAGCGGCAGTTCTGATATTGGGGTTGTTGATCCTCTGGTTCCAAAATCCTTCGCTGCAGATGATGTTTTCCTTGATGAATCCGGGTAGAATCGCGCTTTGGGGCATTCTATTTGCACTGGGCGTCATCCTTGTCGATTTGCTCGTCAGCCGCTGGGTCCCCCCGGAAGTAACGGATGACGGCGGCATCAATGAAATGCTGTTCAAAGAGCGCCCGCTTTGGCACATTATAGTCATATCTTTTGTTGTGTCCGTTTGTGAAGAGCTTCTTTTTCGCGGAGCGATACAAGCGGCCTGGGGACCTTATTGGACAAGCATTCTGTTCGCGGCGATCCACGTTCGTTATTTGCAGCACTGGCTCATGACGGGAATGGTGTTCGGGATCAGCTACGGACTTGGCTGGATATATATACAGACCGGCTCGCTTTGGACTCCCATCCTGGCACACTTTGTCATTGATCTGGTGATGGGCTGCATTCTTAGATACAGGAGAGAGGAATAAATGCGTTCAAGAACGACTTCAAGGGAAACCGGCATCGGAGTAGGCAAAGAAGAAAGGGATTTGCTGCTCGGAGGGAAAGGGCAAGAGGACGACCACTTCCTTCCGCCGCGCAAAACGGTACATCCGACGGAAAGAGAACGATGGATTCGCATCTTTTATCGGACGCTGCTGTGGCTGTTTATTCTGCTCGTTTGCGGCATGCTGTTCTGGGGCTGGCAGCTCGTTCGGTCATCATCCGGTTCATAAACCGGTTCCCAGCTCCTTCAGTTTCCTTTATTTATGATGCATGTTTACGGAAGGTGCAGTGGAAAATAAGGGGGAACACATTTCAAAACAACGGAGGGATGGGCATGAGACTTGGAGCTTTCTTCCTAGGCGGAATAGTGGGCGCCGCGGCGACCATCTATCTGAGCAACAAAAATAAAAACATGATGATGTCCGCATTCAGCAGCAAGAACGATTCCTTCAGCGACCTTGTAGACCAGACGGTAGACAAAGCGAAGAAAACGTTCATTGAATTTATTCCTGAGAACAAATCGACTTCCGCATCGGCTTCCGGTACGAACAGCAAGTCGGCTTCCGCATCCAAAAGCAATATGAAAGCGGGTAAGTCCGACGAAGCCGGCTTGGACCGGGTAGAGGATATTGTTGCTAAGGAGCCGAAGCTGAAATCGCAGGTGGACGAAATTTTGAGCAAGAACGGCGAGAAGCCGACCTCCTCATACCAGCTTCAATAACATCTGCATTTCATGAAGGCACATTCGCTCTTTTGGGCGGTTGTGTCTTTTTGTTTTTTCCGGGTAAAACCCGTTCTTTTCTGATTAATATGTGATATAATAGTCATATAATTGAATACAAGCTGTTTCATTGGTTATTTTGCTTTGGTCTTTAACAGACATAGCTCACCTTTTTGACTCAACTTCATAAGCTGTTATTACAGTCGGTAAGGGAGGAATCCAGTATGAAAATGGAGCGTTTAAGTCAAGACAAGATACGGATTTTCCTCACATTCGATGACTTAACGGAACGAGGCATTCAAAAGGATGATATGTGGAGAGAAATTCCCAAGGTTCATGAACTGTTCAGTGAGATGATGGACCAAGCCTATACGGAGCTTGGCTTTGACGCAAGCGGACCCCTTGCCGTGGAAGTATTGGCTATGCCGGCTCAAGGAATGGTTGTCATCGTTACACGCGGGAATATGAACTTCTCTCATGCCGAGGATGCCTTGGAGGATGAGATGGAGGATGTTTACGAGCTCGAAGTCACGATGGATGAAACCGACGAGATCACGTATGCGTTCCATGATTTTGAAGATTTGCTTCGCATGGCCAAGGTGGTCAATCCGTTGTTGATCGATGGGGGAACGCTGTTCTCTTATAAGAACAAATGGATTTTGCATCTGGATGCAGTCGAGATGGATGAGAATCGTCTTCAAAGCGTAGTAGCGATCCTGTCGGAGTTTGGTGAAGCGACCTCCGTTACGCATGCCGTTCTTGAGGAATACGGGAAAACCGTCATCGCATCCGACGCAGTGAAGGTACTGTGCGCAAGCTTCAAATAAACGTTTAGAACAAGCTGCGATAAGGGTAATAAGCATTCTCAAAAACATTTGTTTTTGCGGATGCTTTTTTTATCGCCATGAAGTTGGACGTTCTGGGAGATGTATTGGGGGGAATAGCGGATGTCGGCAATGAATATGGGGGCTGCGAAGTCTTCGCTTGATTTAGAGGAAATGGTTGCTTATTACCAGAAACAGCTTCGCGACGAAGCGTTTTTTTATTTGCAAAAAAGGGGCATTGAGCAAGAAACGATCGAAAATTACCGGATCGGCTTTGATCCAGGCAAAATTGGATTTATCGTATATCCGAATAAGCTGGGAGACTTTTTTGAGAATCGCGTCATCATACCTGTTACCAATGCCGAAGGAGTAACGGTGGATATGGTCGGCCGATCCGTCGATCACCGGGAGCCGAAATACAAAGCGCTGCTCGGCATGGAGGACATCATGTTCAATGAAGAGATCCTTGAGGAAACGGAGGATGTCATCTTATGCAACGGGGTTTTCGATGTCTTAAGCTTAAGCCAATCCAGGCTTCCTGCGGTTTGCGTGCCTTACTGGCTTACCTTCAAGGAATGGCATGCCCACCGGCTCAAGGACAAGCGCGTATTTATCTGTTTGGGGAATGATGAATTAGGCAGGCGGGAAAGTGTAAGAATACAAACGATGCTGCAGGAATCGGCAAAGGAAACTTACATTGTCAATCTTCCGGAAAGCATTCGCGATGTAAACGACTTTTTCGTTCGTGTCCAAAATCCGCTGGATACCTTCATGCAGATGTTGAATCAGACGATGGAGGAAACGTTTCTGGTTCCCATCGCTCCCGATGTGAAGAATATTACGGTGTATACTGAAGAATATATGAAGCGTTACCGTGGTCAGGTGTCGGGTATTCCAAGCGGATTCAAGAGCTTGGATGCGACGTTGTACGGCGGCTTTCGCACGGGTTTGTATTTCATCGTCGGCGGGGCTTCCACCGGTAAAAGCATGCTGATGAAGCAAATCGCTGATCACATGGCCGGCGAACAGACACCTGTTGTCTATGTATCATGGGATATGACAGGCTTCGAGCTGTGGGCTCGCAGCATTGCCCGCCTAGCCGGCATCGAGCCGCAGAAAGTTCTTAGCGGCAAAGTGGAGCCGGATGCGATTAATGAAGCGAATAAAACCTATGTTCACATCAGCAAAATGCTTTGGACATTGGAATGCTCTCTGGATACGACCTTAGATAAAGTGTTCGCCTCCATCGAACAAATTGCCGTGCTTGTAGGTAAGACGCCCGTTGTGTTTATCGATCATTTGCAGCGCATTCCCGCGGCGGAGCTGCTTGGAACAACGCGGAGCTGGCAGGAGAGGCAAACGCTGCTCGCTTATACGCTCAAGCAATGGTCCCGCGAGAATGGAGCGTCGGTTATCGCCGCCATTCCGGCGGAGCTCGGAGAGGAACGTTTGCCGGATGGAGTGGAAGCCTCAGCTGACGTTATCATGCACTTGAGGGCGCTGGAGGCAACGAAGCAAGAAACGGAGCCGAATGCAGCCTTGGATTTAGTGAAACATCGCAATGGAACGCTGGCATGCATTCCGTTACGATTTTACGATGAAAAAGCACTGTTTGCAGAGCTGAAGTCGGAGACGGAAATAACCGGAGAGCAGTAAGCAAAAGCTAGTAGAAGACCAACCCCTCCCAGCAAAGGATGTGCTCTGATGACGGAAAATCTAAATGTCCTGCACTCAACACAGTTGATCATTGAACAGGCGTTGACCAAGCTCGGCTATACCCAGGCGATGATAGATTTGCTGAAGGAGCCGATGCGCGTATTAACGGTCCGGATCCCTATCCGTATGGATGATGATACCGTTCGCGTTTTTACCGGCTACCGGGCCCAGCATAACGATGCGGTGGGGCCGACCAAGGGAGGCGTCCGGTTTCACCCGGATGTAAACGAGGACGAGGTCAAAGCGCTATCGATTTGGATGAGCTTGAAATGCG
This sequence comes from Paenibacillus sp. GD4, assembly GCF_030846225.1. Classification (NCBI taxonomy): domain Bacteria; kingdom Bacillati; phylum Bacillota; class Bacilli; order Caryophanales; family Paenibacillaceae; genus Paenibacillus; species Paenibacillus sp. GD4. The sequence goes on along the minus strand of NZ_JAVCYK010000001.1, from coordinate 627,929 downwards.
GCATTGTGGATCTTCCCTACGGAGGCGGGAAGGGCGGTATTATATGCGACCCTAGGCAGATGTCCTTCCGCGAGCTGGAGCGCCTAAGTCGCGGCTATGTACGGGCGATCAGCCAAATTGTCGGACCATCGAAGGATATCCCCGCGCCGGATGTCATGACCAACTCGCAGATCATGGCTTGGATGATGGATGAATACAGCCGCATCCGCGAGTTTGACGCACCGGGCTTCATTACAGGAAAGCCGATTGTGCTTGGGGGCTCTCATGGCCGCGAAACGGCTACAGCCAAAGGAGTTACCATCATGATCGATCAGGCCCTAAAGAAAAAGGGGATTCCGCTGAAGGATGCGCGGGTTGTTATCCAAGGCTTCGGCAACGCAGGCAGCTATCTGGCGAAATTCATGCAGGATGCGGGAGCGAAGGTTTGCGGGATTTCTGATGTCTATGGCGCGCTGTACGATCCGAACGGACTGGATATTGAATATTTGCTGGATCGCCGGGATTCCTTCGGGACGGTGACGAAGTTGTTCAAGAATACGATTACCAATCAAGAGCTGCTGGAGCAGGAATGCGACATTCTGGTACCGGCCGCTATTGAGAATCAGATTACGTCGGAGAATGCCGACCGAATCAAGGCTCCTATTATCGTCGAAGCCGCTAACGGTCCGACAACCCTCGAGGCAACCCGAATGCTGACGGAACGGGGTATTCTGCTTGTTCCCGACGTATTGGCCAGCGCCGGGGGGGTAGTGGTCTCTTACTTTGAATGGGTGCAAAATAACCAAGGGTATTACTGGACGGAAGCGGAAGTGCATACCAGGCTGCAAGAAATGATGGAAAAAGGGTTCGAGAATGTTTATAATGTTCACATGACAAGAAATGTCGACATGCGCTTGGCCGCCTATATGGTCGGTGTCCGCAAGATGGCGGAGGCCGCCCGATTTAGGGGTTGGGTCTAAATATATAACGGCTAGGTTTATGCTTTCGTGCTTTTCATTATGGATAGGCGAGTGGAATACAGTATTGTGCCGTAGAGTTTACGTGCCGCCTTTGAAATGGAGTTCTTACCGACAGGTAAGTTAAGTTGAACTCCATTTCAAGAGCGGCCGAAGGCACAATAGCTGTATGTAACGAACCTATATCGACAAATGAATTGCTCGCAATGAATAAACCCGGATAGGAGGGGGACAGATGAGCGTACTATCATTACTCACGGCCGCGGTAGCGCCCGGAATCGCTCTGCTGTCTTATTTCTATTTAAAGGACCGCTACGATACCGAGCCGATTGCCTTGGTCGCCAAGATGTTCGTCCTCGGGATGCTGCTTGTGTTTCCCGTGATGGTGCTTCAGCATACGTTCTTTGAAGTGCTGGGAAGCCATCCGTTTTTCTATTCCTTTGTACTTTCATCCGGCTTTGAGGAATTTTTTAAATGGCTTCTGTTGTACTTGCTGATTTATAAGCATGCATCCTTCGATGAGCCATACGACGGAATCGTTTATGCCGTTACCGTATCGCTCGGCTTTGCTACGGTGGAGAACGTGTTTTATGCGTTCATGGAGCAAACCACTTTCTCTTCCTTACTGATGAGAGCACTGCTTCCGGTTTCGGGACACGCGATGTTTGGCGTCATCATGGGATACCATTTGGGCAAAGCGAAGTTCACGAATCAGACAGGCAAATACTTGCTTTTATCCTTCTTCATTCCGGTCTTTTGGCACGGGGTATTCGATTTTATTTTGCTCTCCGTACAAACGTATTGGGCTTTGTTTATGCTCCCATTGATGGCTTTCCTTTGGTTTAGAAGCCTCTGGAAGGTAAATCGCGCGAATTCAAGATCGCCGCTTCGTATGGTAACCCGGGAAGATCAGGTTAAAATCTGACATCGCTGTCTATAATGAAGGATAAGGACAGTAACATGTTGGAGGGAAACGGTGATGATCAGCAATCGGGTGAAGGTTACCATTCGCTGCAGAGCTTGCGGCGAGCGTTTCATCCTGAAGGGGAAGCGGGAGAAGGGGAAAATCGATACGGGGTTTAAGCAATGCATCTGTAATAATGACAAGGATTTTGATTGGGAGACCAATGAAATGTAAGACATAAAATCAAGCCGGCCCAAGTGGCCGGCTTTTTTTGTAGAATGGTATAAAGAATTCCCCCTCATGCGTAAACTAAGCCCAAGTTTTGCTGATGAAGGGAGATTTCACGAACATGTACAAAAGGCTAAGCATCGTCATGTTTCCATTCCTGCTGGTCGCGCTCATCGGCACAGGAATCTGGGGATATCTGGAGCACCAGGAGAAGAACTCCGTACTGATCAAGGCGGAAAATCAGTACCAGCGTGCCTTCCATGACTTGTCCTTCCATATGGACAAGCTGCATACAGAGCTAGGGAACACACTGGCTGTTAACTCCACCACGCACGACGCTTACAAGAAAGGTCTGATCAACGTCTGGCGGATCACAAGTCAAGCTCAAGGCGAGATTACGCAGCTGCCGTTGACCCTGATGCCTTTCAACAAGACGCAGGAATTTTTGGCGAACATAGCAACCTTCTCGTACCGCGCGGCCGTAAGGGACTTGTCCAAGCAGCCTTTGGATGACCAGGAAATGAAAAACCTCCATTCGCTCTACGAGTACTCCGGTCAATTATCCGAAGAGCTTCGGGGGCTGCAATCCAAGGTGCTGCAAAGCAATCTGCGCTGGATGGACGTAGAGCTTGCCCTGGCTACCCAGAAGGAGCCCTACGATAATGCGATTATCGACGGCTTCCAAACGGTAGAGAAGAACGTTCAGGAATACCGGGAGCTTCAATGGAGCCCCGCCATTCTTAGCATGTATCGTAAACACGATGTGAACACGCTAAGCGGTTCTGAAATGACGGCGGAAGAGGTTCGGCAGAAGGCCGCTCAATTTCTTGGCGTTACCGATACGTCGGGCATGAATGTGATTGAGAACGGTGGAGGGACGGAATATCAATCCTTCTCAGTTTCAACGGCTAAGGATAACACCCATGACGGTATTCATATGGATTTTGCCAAAAAGGGAGGACAGCTTCTATGGTTCTCCGCTTCGCGAGATGTTCCGAGCAAGACGGTTGACGTGCGCAGAGCTAGAGATATTGCAGCGCAATTCCTGGACTCGCACGGCTATAAGGACATGACTCCGGTCAGCTACGATGAATATTCGAATGTAGCTAACATTACTTTCGCGACGCGTAAAAACGATGTGATTAACTATCTGGAAAAGGTAGCCGTGAAGGTAGCGCTGGACAACGGCGAGGTTACCGGCCTGCAAGCAACGGATTACGTGTTTGAAAATAAGGATCGGCAGCTGAAGACACCGAAGCTGTCGGCCGAAGAAGCAAAGAAAACGTTGAATCCGAGCTTCCAAGTGGAAAGCGTGAGCCAGGCGTTGATCCGTAATGACATTGATGAAGAGGTTCACTGCTATCAGTTTATCGGACGCGTGAACGGAAGCAGCTACCGGGTTTACGTCAATGCGGAAACGGGAGCAGAGGAGAAAATCGACCAATTGCCGGAAGCCCAGAAACAGGTATCCGGCTGATACGAGAAGAGGGCCTGATGAAGGCTCTCTTCTTTTCTTTGCCGAATAAAAGGGTGCATATTTATGCTTCCCATATCGACACGACGTGCTATAATGAAGCATAAGTCTTTTGAACTAATTGGAGGTGCCGGATTTGCTTCCCAAAGTGAATCAAATTCTATACATACAAGTCAATTCCATTGACGAAGAAGAGGCAAAGGAAGTATACAAATCCCGGATTGCCGATGTGTCCGACACATATATTAGCATGGAAGTGCCGCTCAGCGAGAAAACAGGTAAGCTGAAACGGCTGTACCAAGGCGATGAAATGTCGATTTATTTCATTACGGACGGAGGCGTAAAGAACTATTTCACTTCCTCTGTTATGGGATTTTCGGATGATGTCGTCCGTCTCGTTCATATCAAGAAGCCTGAGCCCGATGCCATTACGAAGGTACAGCGGAGAAACTTTCTCCGGGTGCCGGCGGAGCTGGAGATAGCAGTCAAATATTCGGAGCAGCTCCAGTTGGTCTCCCTTACGGACGATGTTGGGGGCGGTGGAATTTCATTCCTTAGTGAAGGGCACATTCCGCTTGCTTCGGGCATGTTCGTAGCCTGCTGGTTGCTCATTCCGTTTAAGAACGGACAGATTGAGCACGTCCCGTTCAAGAGTGAAATTGTTCGTATCAAGCAGCTGGAAAGCGGTAAAAACCAGGTGATGATGCGCTTTACCGACATTACGGACCGGGACCGCCAGAAGATTATCCGGTACTGCTTTGAACGTCAGCTTGATTTCCGCAAAAGATAATGCATAGTATTCGTCCAACGAGGACACACTACCTTCCAAAATTAGGAATGGGTGTTTTCCATGGAGGACCATAAGGCTGGAGAAGAAGGTAAAAGCGGGTACGAGGATCTGTTCATACGGTTCTCCGCGCGAGTGGAGAAGGTATTGATCATCCTTGTGTCCGCACTTTTGTGTGCGCTCATGCTCTCCCAGCTGCTGCTGCAGCATCCGCAAATCCGGTATGTTATGGTAAAGGTGGAGCAGCTGGAGGGCAAGCTTTACAGCGAGTCGAAGGCACTCGGATCGGACGGGAAATAGGACCGACGCAGGTTTTGCATTCCTTCCTGCGCTTATGGTATAATTTTCAACGTTCGAGGCTGTAGGACACTTAGGTGCCGACCCGCTTGATCATCGTGTAGGAGGCCACATCTTGGAAAAATTTAACATCGCAATCGACGGCCCTGCAGGCGCCGGGAAGAGCACGATCGCCCGTCTCGTTGCCGAAGCACTTGGTTTTGTCTATGTGGACACAGGAGCTATGTACAGGGCAGTGACATGGAAAATCATTGAGGAGGGCCTGGCTCCGGATCAAACGGCGGAGATGATTGCCGCGGCACGGCGGATGGACATACGGCTTGCACCGGGAGACCGCGGCCAACTGGTCTATGTGAACGGCGAGGAGGTAACCGGACAAATTCGTTCGGCTGAAGTAACAGGCAATGTGTCCCGCATCGCTTCGATCGGGGAGATTCGAGAAATTCTTACCGCGAAGCAGAAGGACATGGCCAAGCATAAGGGTGTTGTTATGGACGGCCGTGATATCGGAAGCCATGTGCTCCCAAATGCGGAAGTGAAGGTGTTTTTGACGGCAAGTGTGAGGATTCGTGCGGAACGACGCTTTCTGGAGATTCGCGATAGTCAGCCTGGCGCCTCGATCGAGAAGCTGGAGAAGGAAATCGCGGAAAGAGACCGAATGGATGAACAGCGTGAGGTGTCGCCACTCGTCAAAGCCGTCGACGCCGTACTGATTGATACTTCGGACTTGTCCATTCCGGAAGTGGTGGAGCGCATCCTTTCCTTATGCCGCAGTCGCGTCGGTGGAGGGAAGTAGCATGCTTTATCGTTTTTTACGGCAATTATTTCGCATCATGTTCGGCACGTTATACCGATTACAAGTAAGCGGCTTAGAGAACATTCCAAGGCAAGGCGGAGTGGTGCTCTGCGCCAACCATACAAGCAATTTCGATCCGCCGCTATTGGGAAGCCCGCTTACCCGAGAAGTACACTACATGGCCAAAGCAGAGCTGTTTGACGTTCCCGTGCTGGGCTGGGTGCTGCCTCGAATCCGTGCGTTTCCTGTCAAGCGCGGAGGTGTCAGCAAGGAATCGATAAGGCTGTCCCTTCAGCTTCTGAAGGATGGCAACATCCTCGGCATCTTCCCGGAAGGCTCCCGAAGCAACGAAGGGGGAATGGGGAAGAAGGGCGCGGCGATGTTCGCGCTGAAATCCGGTGCGACAGTCATTCCTGCCGCGATTGTCGGAGGGTATAAGCTGTTCCGGCCGATGAAGGTCATTTACGGTCCTCCCGTGGATTTAAGCGAGTTTGCAGAAGGCGGAAGCGACAGCTTGGAGCAGGCCACAGACAAAATTATGACGGCCATTCGATCCATGGTAAAAGAACACGAATCGAAATGAGCAAATGTGGCATACTTAAAAAAACAATGTAGATCTACCACTTTTTAATACATTATGTTGTCAGGTTGCTAAGGAGGGTATTAACCATGTCTGAAGAAAACAAAAACGTTCAAACCGCTGAAGCGGAAATGTCCCAAGAGGAATCTATGGCGAATGTCAACATCCTCAAGAAAGGCGATATCGTTACCGGTAAGGTGATCAAGGTAGACGCGGATCAAGCGTATGTTGACGTCAACTACAAATATGACGGCGTTGTTCCTGTTCGTGAGCTTTCGAACGTATCCATTGACAATGCGGCAGAAAGCGTTGAAGTGGGTCAAGAGGTTCAATTAAAGGTGCTTCAAATCGATGATCGTAACGAGAAGCTTGTTCTGTCCAAGCGCGCGATCGATTCCGAGAAGTCTTGGGATAAGCTTGCAGCCGATATGGAAAACAAGACGATCCTGGAAGCGAAGGTTGCTGAGGTAGTGAAGGGCGGTCTCGTCGTTGACGTCGGACTGCGCGGCTTCGTTCCTGCCTCCATGGTTGAGCGCACTTTCGTGGAAGATTTCAGCGATTATAAGGGCCGTACTTTGCGTCTGCGCGTTAAGGAAATGGATCGCGAGAAGAACAAGGTCATTCTTTCCCAGAAGGAGGTTCTGGATGAAGAGTTCAATGCTCAGAAGAAAGATGTGCTCTCCAAAATTTCCGTAGGTCAGGAGCTGGACGGAACGGTACAACGCTTGACGCAGTTCGGTGCTTTTGTCGATATCGGCGGCGTAGACGGTCTTGTACATATTTCCGAAATGGCTTGGCACCATGTGGAAACACCGGGCGAAGTTGTGAAGGAAGGCGACAAGGTAAGAGTGCAAGTGCTTAAAGTAGATCCGGAGAACGAGCGGATCAGCCTGAGCATCCGTGCCACTCAGCCAGGTCCTTGGCAGCAGGTGGCAAGCTCGATCAACATCGGCGACATCGTAACAGGAACCGTGAAGCGCCTTGTTCAGTTCGGTGCTTTCGTTGAGGTTGCTCCTGGCGTCGAAGGTCTCGTGCACATTTCCCAGATCGCTCACCGTCATGTAGGTACTCCTCATGAGGTGTTGAAGGAAGGCCAAGAGGTAAAGGTGAAGGTGCTCGATATGAATGCCGACGAGAAGCGTATTTCTCTCAGCATCAAGGAAACCGAAGAGGCACCTGCCCGCGAGCCAAGACAAGAGCGCGAACGCGGAGAGCGTCCTGAGCGCGCGCCTCGCAAGGAAACGGTTCACATCGAAGAGCCGCAAGGGTTGAACCTGACGCTCGGCGAGCGTTTTGGAGATAAGCTGAGTCAGTTTAAGAAGTAATGAACACAGCCTGAGGGAAAAGGGGAACCATCGGTGCGCATTCCAAGAAAGATGGAGCATGTGCATCATGCTCTGGCGCTAGGACAAAGCGGCAAGCAAGGCTTCGAGGACTTGAAGCTTGTGCCGAACAGTCTCCCGGAAACCTCAACGGAACATATATCGTTGCAAACAAGAATCGGCGAGCTCGTTATGAGTTCGCCGATTATTATTAATGCAATGACCGGCGGAGCAAAGGAGACAGAGGAAATCAACAAAGAGCTGGCTGTAGCGGCTAGAGAAACCGGACTGGCCATGGCGGTAGGTTCGCAGATGGCTGCTATCAAAAATCCGGAGGTAGAATCCAGCTACCGAACGGTACGGGAACATAATCCTGACGGCTTGGTCTTCGGCAATCTCGGCAGCGAGGCAACGCTGGAGCAAGCTCTTCGCGCTGTGGACATGCTGAGAGCGGATGCGCTCCAAATTCACTTGAATGTAATGCAGGAGCTCATCATGCCGGAAGGGGACAGAGATTTTCGCGGACGTTTGGAACGCATTGCGACTATAGTGGAAGCGGTGGGCGTTCCGGTGATCGTTAAGGAAGTGGGCTTTGGCATGGTGAAGGAGGATGTAGAGCTTCTGTATCAAGCTGGAGTACGCATCGTCGATGTCGGCGGATCCGGCGGAACAAACTTTGCCGCGATTGAGAACGCAAGAAGGGCTGTCCCGATGGATTGGCTAAACGATTGGGGCTGCACGACGAGCACGGCTTTATTAGAGGCTATGGAGTCAAACGGCAGCCGATCCGAAGCAATGTCAATCATCGCATCCGGCGGCATTACCAGCGGACTGCACATTGTCAAGGCTTTGACTATAGGAGCCAGCGCAGCAGGTGTGGCAGGCGCTTTATTAAAGGTGCTGCGAGCACAGGGCACGGACGCTTTAATCGAGCGAATCCGCGAAATTGAACACGAAATTCGCTGGGTCATGACAGCAGTTGGTGCTTCCTCTATTCGCGATCTGCGAGCTCGGCCGATCCTTATTATGGGGGAAACAGCTGATTGGTGTTCACTTAGAGGAATTGATGTAACGCATTACGCGAGAAGGCACCATTGAGGAATATGGAGAGTAAAACAGAATAACCCAAGCCATACTAAAGAAAATGAAAGCAACTCTTTAGGTGGGTGTGAATGAATCCGGGCTATCTCTCTTTACTGCTACTTGTGATATCGCTCATTTTATTCGCCAGCGGCTGGAAGGATTTCATCTTAAGAGGTATTACTCATCCGAGTCTACTTCTTTTTTTTGTTTGCTGGCTGCTTGCGACACCGTTGTCCGTAACTATAGGGTCGTACCGTGTGTTTCTTTGTGTGCCGCTGCTGCTGTGCTGCTGCTTACGAATCTGGTACCAGGTGCGGGCGTGGATGGTCCGACTTCACGCGCTTTCCGTAAGCCTTCTTCTCGGATCGGTAACCTTCTTCCTGCGGGAAACCTTACACTTGCTCCCTTCGATGATTATCGTAAACCAACAGGTAACGATGGCCTTATTCATAGGCATCCTTGCTGCTGGTCTTATACGGAATCCGATCGTCCAGGTGGCTAATGTTTCAATGGGGCTGCTCATTGGAGAGACCATGTTTCATTACTCACATCTTCAGCAGGCACCGTTTGTTTTGGGAGGGACATCCTTTCAGGATTTGTGGTGGACAACCGTGTTCGCCGCCAGAGGAAGCTCCCTTGTACTAAGCGGTTTTCTCTTCGGAATTCGCCGTTCGGCCGAAGGCATATGGGAGCTTGTGAAGCAGCGAAGAGACTAATGCGAAGGGGCGATGCTTTATGTTGGAGTGGATCGCAGAACAAAAATATACCGTAGGCATTATTTTAGGAGTGATTTTCGGTCTTTTGGCGAGAATCAGCATGCTGCGGACCGATTATCGGCAGTATCCGACCTATCCGCATGGAAAGATCATTCATCTTTCCTTAGGCTTCATCGCGGCGGGGCTCGGTGCCGTAGCCGTTCCCTCTCTGCTGGATAAGAACTATACCGCGATCACGTTTCTTTCCTTGGCGGCTCAGCAGTTCCGGGATGTCCGCAACATGGAGCGCCAGACGCTGACCCAAATCGACAGCCATGAGCTGGTGCCTAGAGGGGCCACCTATATTGAAGGGATCGCGATGGTATTTGAAGGGCGAAATTACCTGGTCATTTTTACAGCCTTCGCAACAGCCTTGTTCAGCATCCTGTTTCCTTGGTATTGGGGGATCGTCGCGGGTCTCGGAGCCATGCTCATCACCAATTATTTTAAGACGGGGAAAAGTATATCCCATATTGCCGACGTGCAAATTGCAGAGGTAAAGCTGGACGGCCCGGATCTATTTGTGGATGATATTTACATAATGAACGTTGGACTTGAGGACACGCGAAAGCTGATTCAGCGGAAGGCGATAGGGCTTGTCGTCGTTCCGAAGAATAAAAATTCGCGTGTAACCTTGGCCAACCCGGGGCAGCGTCAAGCCATACTTCATGATATTTGTACGATTATGGGTGTGTATCGCGACGAGGGAGAGCCCTCATTGGTTCCTTTGGCGAAGCTGGATATGGAAGACGGAAGACTGGCTGTTTTTTTACTCACGCAGGAGCAGGACAAGGAGAAGGCAAAGCAAGTCATTCTGCGGGCACCTGTGCTGGAAAGTGCCGTCAGGATGCCGTCCGAGGCGCATGTCCAATCCCGGAATTCAGGAAAGGCGGGGGCTTGATGGGGAAAATCATGGCTGTCGTTACCTGTGACAAAGGCAAAGTAGGGGGAGGCGCTCCTATTTTTATCGCGGACAACCCGGATGAGCAGCAGAAGCTCGCCTTCAGTCTTGAAAAAATTTTGGACGCTTCCGCACATGATTTGAAGAACGGGACATTGATCATTGTCAAGCATGATTGATTTATGGCTGCAAATTAGTATATAATATCATAGCTTACAGGCAAGATTTGGTTGGCTTGCAAGAAGGGAATGAGAGAGCTATGGCAAGACCTATTGTTGCGATTGTAGGACGCCCGAATGTGGGGAAATCTACAATCTTTAATCGAATTATCGGAGACAAGCTCGCCATTGTAGAAGATAAACCGGGCGTAACCCGGGACCGTTTGTATGGACGCGGAGAATGGCTGGACCATGAATTCAGCATTATCGATACCGGCGGGATCGAGGTTGACGGCGAGGATCAAATGATGAAGCACGTCCGCGCCCAAGCGGAGTTAGCCATTGATGAGGCCGACGTGATCATCTTCATGGTAGATGCGAAGGCCGGCGTAACACCGACGGACACGGAAGTGGCGCAAATGCTTTTCCGTGCGAAGAAGCCCGTTGTCGTGGCGGCGAATAAAGTGGACAACCTGGCCCGACAAGATGATATCTATGAATTTTATAGTCTGGGCTTCGGTACGGTCATCGGCATATCCGGTTCCCACGCGACGGGCATCGGCGATTTGCTGGACGAGGTAGTGCAGCATTTCCCAGATACCGAGGAAGAAGAGTACGGCGAGGATGTCATCAAGGTAGCACTGATCGGGCGTCCTAACGTCGGCAAATCCTCACTTACGAACGCTATTCTTGGGGAAGAGCGCGTTATCGTAAGCGATGTGGCAGGGACGACCCGTGACGCTATCGATACCCCGTTCGAGAAGGATGGTCAGAAGTATGTGATTATCGATACGGCCGGGATGCGCAAGCGGGGCAAGGTGTACGAGAACACGGAGAAATACAGCGTCATGCGCGCCATGAAGGCGATTGAGCGGGCGGATGTGGTGCTCGTACTGATCAACGGCGAAGAAGGAATCATTGAGCAGGATAAGCATGTTGCCGGTTACGCACATGAAGCCGGGAAGGCTTGCGTCTTTGTTGTGAACAAATGGGACATCGTAGAGAAGGACGAGAAGACGATGCATCAGTTTACGCAGAAGATCCGCGACCACTTCTTATTCATGACCTATGCGCCTGTGGTGTACCTTTCCGCCAAAACGAAGGAAAAGCTTCACAAGCTGCTGCCGGTCGTGAACCATGTGGCGGAGCAGCATGCGCTGCGGATCCAAACACACGTTCTTAACGATGTCATTTCCGATGCGGTGGCGATTAATCCTCCGCCAACGGATAAAGGAAAACGTCTGCGCATTAACTATGCTACGCAGGTGGCCGTGAAGCCGCCGACGATTGTCTTATTCGCCAACGATCCGGAACTGATGCACTTCTCCTATGAGCGCTACCTGGAAAACAAGATTCGGGCTGCGTTTGGCTTTGAAGGAACACCGGTGCATATCATCACCCGGAGAAAATCGGAAGACGATTAGGGAGAGATACGACATGGTAAGTACTATATTGCCTGTGCTGATCGGGTACTTGTTAGGCTCGATCAGCTTTAGCTTTCTTGCGGGGAAGCTGCTGAAAGGTATCGACATCCGGAACCACGGCAGCGGGAATGCCGGAGCCACCAATACTCTGCGAGTGCTTGGTAAGGGTCCGGCTATTGCCGTGCTGCTGCTCGATGCAATGAAAGGGGTAGCTGCCGTATGGATCGGAAGCCGGTTGAGCGGCGGAGATGCTGTTATCACCGTGCTCTCCGGAGTAAGCGTTATCGTCGGCCATAACTGGCCGGTCTTTTTTGGCTTTCGCGGAGGCAAGGGCATTGCAACTACGATCGGCGTCATGGCTACGCTGAGCTTTTTGCCTGCGCTATTAGCCGGGATTGTTGCTATTATTTCTATTGTTATTACCCGATATGTTTCTCTTGGTTCGTTATTGTTTACTGCACTTTTACCTGTGTTGATTTGGTTCATGGGTCATGATGTATACGTATTTGGACTTAGTCTGCTGCTTTTTTTATTCGCTTGGATTCGTCATCGCAGCAATATCGCGAAGCTTCTGAAGGGGCAGGAAAACAAGATTGGCGCCAAGAAGAATGCATAATTGAATTGTATCGAACGGGAAGGGGATGCACAGGATGCCACAACCGACGAAAGTTGCCGTTCTTGTCGCGGGAAGCTGGGGGACAGCCATCGCCTCCGTCTTGACGGAAAATGAGCATGAGGTTGTGCTTTGGTCGCGAAATCGGCAGCAGGTGGATGAGATCAACACCGAGCACCGCAATCGGCGGTTTCTAGGAGATGCCGAGCTTTCGCCCGGGTTGAGAGCAACCGATTCGATGGAGGAAGCGCTGCGAGGAGCAAGTGCGGTTGTCATCGTGGCACCTTCAGGCGCTATGAGGGAGGTTGCAGCGCAGATGAATCCGTTCCTGGATTCGTCGACGCTCGTCATCCATGCAACCAAGGGCTTCGAGACGGGCACCTTGCTTCGGATGAGCTCGGTGCTTGCCGAATCGCTTCGGAACTATGATCCGAATCGTATCGTGGTGCTTTCCGGGCCAAGCCACGCCGAGGAAGTCATAGGACGTAAGCCTACGACTGTAGTGGTTGCCGCCAATGATCTGGAGGCAGCGGAGCAGGCCCAGGATCTGTTGATTACTTCCTATTTCCGCGTCTATACGAACCCCGATATTGTTGGTGTTGAACTCGGCGGAGCGCTGAAAAACATCATTGCTCTGGGAGCCGGCCTTTCCGACGGACTGGGCTTCGGCGATAATGCGAAGGCTGCTCTGCTGACGCGGGGTCTGGCCGAAATCGCCCGTTTGGGAACGGCCATGGGAGCGAATCAGCTTACTTTCGCAGGACTTGCCGGAATCGGTGACCTTGTCGTTACGTGCAACAGCAAACATAGCAGAAACTGGCGTGCCGGTTACATGCTCGCGCAGGGCCAACCGATTGAAGAAGTGCTGCAGCAGATGGGGATGGTGGTTGAAGGGGTGAAGACGACTCAAGCGGCCTATGCATTGTCTGCGCAGCACGGCATTACAATGCCGATCACGAACGAGCTGTATCATGTGTTGTTCAGCGGCAAAGACCCTAAAACCGCAGTTGAGGATTTGATGGGACGCGGACGAACGCATGAGATGGAGGATGTGGCCCGAGGCGGTGCAATGAACTGGTTCCGATAGGGCAAGAGCCTACACGAACGTCCTGCTCTTCACATATACTACCTCAGATCAAGTTACCAAGCGCACGAGGTGCTTGACTTGAACCTGGGGGAGGTTGAAGGAATGAGCGGGAAGAACGTATCCAAGGATGTACTGAACGTCGTTAAGAAGAAAACCGGTAAAAATGTTACCGAGAAGGATATTCAGAAGCTTGCCAGCGGGGTGAAGCCCTCCACCATGCAAAGCGAGGCGCAATTGCGGCAGCTGATCAAGCAGGTATCCAATATGGTGAACGTGCCGGTATCGGAATCTACGGTCAATGACTTGATCAAGGCCATCAAGAGCAGCAAGGGCAATCCCAACACGCTGGAGCAGCTGATGAAGATGATGACCAAAAAATAAGGGATCCCGTAATAATCATAAGTTTTACGAATTGATGGCATAAGCCGCCGGCAGGCGCGCTTGTGCTTTTTTTGTGGTATACTTGCCTTATCTTTGCAGTTTTGATTGGATTTTTTGAACAAGTTGCCGGATAGGAGTTATGATGATGTCGTCACTGGATAAAATGTGGGCCTCCTTTATTGCCATAGGCCTGATGATTTTTGCCTCTTTTCTCATTACCTTTGCGAGAAATAAAACCACGGGCGCGCTGCGCGCTGTTTTATCTATCATAGCCTTTTTGATGTTCATTCCGATTTTACTGTATATGCTGCTGTCATTACTATAACAAGGAGCTTGGATAACGGATGCTGACAATCAAGGGAAGGCAAATAACCAAAACTGTGGAGGCCGAAGCCGGATTAACCGTGCTGGATCATGCCTTGAAGCATAATGTGGATTTCGGATTTTCCTGTATGCGTGGGACCTGCGCCCGCTGCAGGTGTGTGGTAACTGAAGGGGCAGAGCTTCTTAGTAAGCCGACGGATGAAGAACTTGACCGGCTGGAGCCCGAGGAGCTTGAGCAAGGGTACCGCCTCGGCTGCCAGGCGCAAATTAAGCAAGCGGGGACATTGGTTGCAGCCAATAAGCCGTATTTTTAAGAAGGTGCTGTTTTAGATGGGTAACAAGGAAAATGAAGTCATGTTGATCTCTCCGGCGGATCCTCTTCATGAGGCGTTGACCGTTATAGGAAGAAGCTTAGGAGGGGCCTCGATTCCATGGCTTGTCGGTGGAAGCACGGGACTGCTTCTGCAGGGAGTTGCATTAAACCGGGCTCCCCGGGATTTGGATTTGTATGTGGACGCGAAGCATGCTGCGTCGATGCATCAAGCGTTACGAGCCTATGCGACGGATCAGCAAGTCTCAAGTCAAACGGGAATCTATCGATCGATATTAAGTCATTACGATATTGCCGGATGCAAGGTGGAGCTAGTCGGGGGCTTTGAGGTTCGTTCCTTACATAGCGAGTATATCGTTGAAGCACATTTCTTGTATGAGCATGCTGCGCAATCGATAGTGGTTCGTACACTGGATGAAACGCCTCTGGAGGTTCGTCTGATGCCCTTGATGCATGAACTGATATTCAATGTGCTGCGCGACCGTCCCGACCGGTATGAAGCCATTGCTTCGTTCTGCCGAAGCGTCCATCGCACGGATCATGAGAAGCTTCTGGATACTCTGCTCGATAGAAATCGTATGGCTGAACCGCTCGCCGCGAAGCTGCGGCAGCTTTTGGCGCAGGAAGGGGCGGAGGCATAATGGCGGCCCAGATCACGTTTTTGCCTGATGCCAAACGTATTGAAGTTCGGCCCGGTACGACCGTGCTGGATGCAGCAGGAAAAGCCAGGGTTACCTTGCGTGTGCGGTGCGGCGGGAAAGCCGCGTGCATGATGTGCAAGGTGGTGGCCCGGGACGGACAAGGCTTATCCCCTATCAGCCAGAAGGAACGGTTGAAGCTGGGAAGCCTGGCGGATCAAGGCTATCGGTTGGCATGTCAAACGAAGATCGTGGGGCAGGCTGAGGTAGAGGTGCCTGAGGATCCTCTGAAGGCGGCGATCCGCCGGCAGCTGGAACTGCAACGAAAGGAGGAGGAGCTATGAAGCGCCAAGCGGGATTGCTGTCCCTGCTGCTGATTTTGCTTCTGCTAAGCGGCTGTATGTACCCTGCCGAGCAGCGTAAGGAGAATCAGCTGACAAGCGGAGAAGGCATTATGCTCGTTCAGAATGCGGTGGATCAGTACAAAGAGAAGACCGGTGTGCTTCCGATCAAAAATAGTGAAGAGACCACGCCGCTCTACGAAAAATACCCTATTGATTTCAAAAAGCTGAACGGGAGATATTTGGGGAGCATCCCCGGAAATGCGTTCGAAAACGGCGGGACGGCCATGTACGTATTGGTCGATGTAGAAACCAAGCCTACCGTAAAGCTGATGGATATTACCTCTTTCCAGATGGTTATCGAGGCTCAGAAGCAAGTGGACGATTACAAGCGAAGCCATAACGGCGAGCTGCCGAAAGGAGCCGCGGTTGCTCCGGGCTTTTCAAAAATCGACTTCGAACTCATGAACAAGAAAACAGTGGAAGTCCCGAGTGTATATACACGCCAGCTTCAGCTTCCTCTGCTGCTTCATGACTCGGGGCAGGTGGCCATTGATTACGCGCCGGAGCTGATGCGCTTAATTGATAAGAAGCAGCTGCAAGCCCAGCTCAAGGGTGATCAGGATCTTCGGGGGCTGCTCGTTCAAGAGGCTTTTTATGTTCCTGCCCGTTCGTTTCCTTACCGATGGCAGAATGGACAGCCTGTACCGGTAACAGGAGCGTAAATGTTATTTCATATTAACCTTCACCCCTTTTCGGGAGTGGAGGTTTTTTTCGTTCAACCTGAATATCCGGGAGCAAGCCCACATATATTTGTCAGAGGTGAAGCCTAAGAGGCTCTATCTTGACCATGCGATAGGGCAGCAGCAAGGAGTGATTAAAAAGATAAATATAATACATATTTTCATAAGCCATACATATATTTGTACTAGTCCGAAAGCATGTACGAGTTTCGCCTTAAACAACCTGTAGGAGGGATTCTCATTGGAAAAAGTGGATATCTTTAAGGACATTGCAGAGCGTACTGGCGGGGATATTTACCTGGGGGTCGTTGGAGCGGTCCGTACGGGAAAATCAACGTTTATTAAGCGCTTTATGGAGTCAGTCGTCTTGCCTAACATTCAAAACGAAGCCGAGCGCGCCCGCGCTGTCGACGAGCTGCCGCAAAGCGCCGCAGGACGTACGATCATGACAACGGAGCCGAAATTCGTACCGAACAATGCAGTGCAGCTGCATGTGGCTGAAGGACTGAATGTCAACGTACGCTTGGTGGATTGCGTAGGCTATGTTATTGAAGGGGCAAAGGGCTCTGAAGACGAGAACGGTCCTCGCATGATCAACACGCCTTGGTTCGATGAAGCGATTCCGTTCCAAGAGGCGGCCGAAATCGGGACACGCAAGGTCATTCAAGAGCATGCAACATTAGGGGTAGTCATTACGACAGACGGATCGGTCGCGGAAATTCCGCGTGCCTCCTATGTAGATGCGGAAGACCGGATCATCGCTGAGCTAAAAGAAGTCGGCAAGCCGTTCATCGTCATCGTGAACTCCACGAAGCCGAACTCGGATGCCGCCCAAGAGCTCCGCAGCGAGCTGCAGGCGAAGCATGACGTCCCGGTCGTAGTTACAAGCGTGGCGAATATGAACGAAGACGACATGACAGGTGTGCTCCGTGAGGTGCTTTACGAGTTCCCTGTGCATGAAGTCAATGTCAACCTGCCAAGCTGGGTCATGGTGCTGGAGGAGAATCACTGGCTTCGTTCCCACTTCGAAAATTCCGTTCGCGAAACGGTGCAGGATATTCGCCGATTGCGCGATGTAGATCGCGTAGTCAGCAACTTCGAGCAATATGAATTTATCGATAAAGCGGCATTAGCCGGTATGAATATGGGTCAAGGGGTAGCGGAGATTGATTTGCACGCGCCGGATGAACTGTACGACCGTATCCTTCAGGAAGTCGTCGGGGTGGAAATCCGAGGCAAGGATCATCTGCTGCAGCTGATGCAAGAGTTCACGCATGCGAAGCGCGAGTACGATCATTTCGCCGAGGCGCTGGAAATGGTCAAGACGACCGGCTACGGCATCGCACCGCCGACATTGGCCGAGATGGCGTTGGATGAGCCGGAGCTGATCCGCCAAGGTTCCCGCTTCGGAGTTCGGTTAAAGGCAACCGCGCCTTCGATTCATATGATCCGGGTGGATGTGGAGTCGGAGTTCTCCCCGATCATCGGTACGGAGAAGCAGAGCGAGGAGCTCGTCCGCTATCTGATGCAGGATTTCGAGGACAACCCGCTCAAGATCTGGGAGTCCGATATTTTTGGCCGATCGCTGCACTCCATCGTACGCGAAGGCATTCAAGGCAAGCTCGCCATGATGCCGGATAACGCGCGCTACAAGCTTCAAGAAACACTCGGTCGCATTATCAACGAAGGCTCCGGCGGATTAATTGCCATCATATTGTAATATAACACACCAAAATGCACCCTTTAGGGTGCATTTTTTTGTTTTTCTCTTGAAAATCGGGGAGTGCTGTATTACTATAATGTTGATTTACTTGATATGTACATCACATAACATGTATATTTTTCTTTAAAACGGTGAACAAAGAGAATAAGAGGTTTGATCGCTTTGGGGGGAGGTGAATGGCATGAATAAATCGGATTTGATCAACAAGGTTGCTGAAGCTTCCGAGCTTTCCAAGAAGGACGCAACCAAAGCAGTTGAGGCCGTGTTTGACGCGATCTCCGAAGCTTTGCAAAGCGGTGACAAGGTTCAACTCGTAGGTTTTGGTAACTTTGAGGTTCGCGAGCGCTCCGCACGTAAAGGACGCAACCCGCAAACCGGTGAAGAAATCGAGATTCCTTCCAGCAAAATTCCGGCATTCAAGCCTGGTAAAGCTCTGAAAGATGGAATCCAGTAATAGTACATAGCATCTGTTTACACAAGCGTCCTTGATCTCGATAGTAAGAGGTACGGGCGCTTTTTATATGCCTTTTTTCTTATTCTCCTGACGGGAAGCAGGAAAGGTACTTTACAACTTCAGGGGACGCAATTATAATAAAACCTAGCATTAACCAATGGCAGTGATTCGGGGTATGGCGCAGTCTGGTAGCGCGCACCCTTGGGGTGGGTGAGGCCGTGGGTTCGAATCCCGCTACTCCGACCATGAGGAAGACATCGTCAAAGCGGTGTCTTTTTCTTTTTTTATGGAAAGCTGTGCCGTTCTTGACACTGAACCGCCTTTTTTGGCATAGTAGAGTGTAAGTAGAGATGAGTATGGAGGAGACGAGCCAATGGAATCAGGACATAATGATTACTTTGTAGTAAAGGCAAAGGATAACGGCGTGCAGGTGATCGGACTTACCCGGGGCCAAGATACGAAGTTTCATCATACAGAGAAGCTGGATAAGGGCGAGGTTATGATTGCCCAGTTTACCGACCATACGTCGGCAGTGAAGATCCGCGGCAAGGCCGTAATTATGACCAAGTATGGGATCATTGATACAACGGAGGAATAATTTTTCATGTTCCCGCAGGCATAGCCTGCTTTTTTTCGTTGTACAATGATAAGGACAGGTATTCTTGGCCAAGTCATCGCTATCATGGCGATAGGTTTAAGTGCCCGAGGGGGAACGGTCCTTATGAAATGGTTAACGAAAATAGCGGCTACCTCGCTGATCTCCGTTCTGGTAGCCTTAGGCTTATCGTGGGTAACCAGGCTGGATGAATCCAGCGGAGTATTTCAGCATCAAAAGCCACAGCCGGTGTCCGAAGAGAACATTGTGGATGTGATTACCAAGATGCCGCTGCACTTGCGGGTCCGGCGGGTTGAGATCACCCATGCGATTGTTTCGGTTGATCTGCTGGCAACCTCATCGTCGGAGCACACCGACGTCGTGAAGGATCTGTACGAAATCCCGACATATCTTTTCGCGTCCTCGACGAATATCAATCAGGTCCTTGTCCGGGTGCTGGACGGCTCGAAAGAGCAAGCAAGCGGCGGCACACAGCTTCTTGTCGCTTCGGATGCCCGCAGGGAGAAATGGCTCCCGAATGAGCCGAAGGCCCGTCCGGCCAGCACGTATGAGCTGATGCAGTACTTGGATTCCCATTTCTGGATGACGTATTATCCGAAGTGGCAGGAGCGATACGAACAAAAAAGCTGAGGACTTTTATGAAAACCAAACGTCTATTATGAAAAAACGATCGGATTATGCTATAATAATTTAGATTGTCAGAACGTGATTTATGTTACGGTTCGGAGGCTTACATATGAACTCTTATCGCATCCCCGAAATAGCCCGGAAATATTTCGAACACGACATGATTCTTAAGCATACGGAGCTGCCGGTGTTTCCTGAATTCCGCACCCGGCTGCTGTATGCTTTTTTGAATAGGCACAGTGCGCTTTCCGGACACAGCGAGCTTTACACACTCGTAACCTCTTTGGTTCAGATGGGGCTTGATACCCATGACATGGTTAGTATCACCAATGATTCCAAGGAGATGAAGGCTGCCCGCTCACGTCAGCTTAAGGTGCTGGCGGGAGATTATTTCAGCAGCCGTTTTTACTACCTGTTGTCTCATGCGGGACATATTGATTTAATCGGGAAGCTGTCGCAGGCTATCTGTGAGGCGAATCGTCTTAAGATGAACATGTATATGACGATGAAGCAGCTCAAGCTTACCGCGGAGGAGTACATCAGGCAAACCGTAGAGGTTCGGTCGCAGCTGTTCTTATCGTTTTCCGTCCTGCTGGACGAAGGGCTGCGCGGGCTGTGGCCGGAAATACTTCGGCTGTTTACCCGTTGCGAGGTGCTGATTCAGGAAATTACCCGATCGGAGAGCGCTGAGGAATTCAGGGACAGCTGGGGCTACTGGCTAATTCTGCAGACAGGCGCGAAGGACGACCGCAAGCTGCTTCAAACCGATGAACCGGATCATTCGAGGCTGCGTTATGTATGGCATAAGTACAAAGTTTCTTCCCAGCTTTATGATATGCTGGATGCTTGCCTCTCGGAGCTGCAGGACAAGCTGAAGGGGATGGAATCGGAGAAGCTGGGAGCAGAGCTGCTGAATATCGGTGAACCGCTTAGAAAATACCTTAACGCACCAAGAGTTATAGAAGAAGTATGAGGTGAAATCACGTGGCATCGAAATCCAAGGAACAATTCGTACATTCTGTTTTTGAAAGCATCGCCCCGAAATATGATGTGATGAACGATATTCTCAGCTTTCGCCGCCATAAGGCCTGGCGCAAGTTTACGATGAAGAAGATGAATGTTCAGCCGGGGAGCAAGGCCATCGATATTTGCTGCGGTACGTGTGACTGGACGATCAGCTTGGCGGAAGCAAGCGGGACCGGTGATGTGGTAGGACTTGATTTTAGCCAAAACATGCTGGATGTCGGGGCAGACAAAATTAAACGTCTTCATCTGGACAAGCAGATCAAGCTGATTCGCGGCAACGCGATGGAGCTACCTTTCGCGGACAATACGTTTGACTATGCGACCATCGGGTTTGCTCTGCGGAACGTGCCGGATCTGGTTCAAGTCATCAAAGAGATGCAGCGCGTGGTAAAGCCGGGAGGCCTCGTGGTTTCACTGGAGCTTTCGAAGCCGACATGGCAGCCGTTTAAGGGGATCTATTATTTTTATTTCCAACGTGTGCTTCCGATGCTGGGCAAGCTGCTCGCAAAGAGCTATGAGCAGTACCGTTGGTTGCCGGAATCGCTTGTTTCCTTCCCGGATCATAAGCAGCTGGCTGAGATCT
This sequence comes from Paenibacillus sp. GD4, assembly GCF_030846225.1. Lineage (NCBI taxonomy): Bacteria > Bacillati > Bacillota > Bacilli > Caryophanales > Paenibacillaceae > Paenibacillus > Paenibacillus sp. GD4. The sequence goes on along the minus strand of NZ_JAVCYK010000001.1, from coordinate 606,777 downwards.
TCCGGAACACCGGACTTACCTCAGTTGAAGCTTATCCGCTTACCGGGGGCGTTGCGGCGCTTCATATCGGGAAGAAGCCCAAGGCATGACCGGCAGCATGTCATGAAGGGAGTTGTAATCACACTTGCTCTGGAAAAAGACAAAAATATTCCTGGAAATGATTAAATTTGAGCATACGATCTTTGCTTTGCCGTTTGCCTTTATGGGTGCGCTCTTAGGATCTGTAGTTGTCTTGGGACATCTGCCGAGTTGGGCGCAGATCGGCTGGATCACGCTGGCTATGATAGGAGCGAGAACAGCAGCCATGGCGCTAAACCGGATCATTGATAAGACAATTGATGGGAAAAATCCGCGTACGGCACTGAGGGCGATTCCCGCGGGCTTAATCTCTTCGAAGGAAGCCATTATGTATGTTATTTTATCCTTTTTCCTGTTGTTTTGGGCGACATCCAATTTAAGCTCGTTGTCCATGAAGCTTTTGCCGATCGCTGTTTTTTTTCTTGTGATTTATTCCTATACCAAACGTTTTACATGGGCATGTCATTTGGTATTAGGCATGACGATTGCGCTGGCCCCGCTGGGCGGCTGGGTGGCCGTAACTAATGAAATCTCTTTCCCGGCGGTCGTATTCTATATCGCAATCGTATTTTGGCTGGCCGGCTTTGATATCATTTATGCTACTCAGGATGAGGAGTTTGACCGTAAAGAAGGCTTGCATTCGATTCCAAGCCGTTTCGGTACGGTGAAGGCGCTCAAGATCGCCAGGACGTTTCACATGATTACGGCTTTGGCTTTCTTCGCTCTCTTTTTCTTGACGGATTTGACTTGGTGGTACTTGATCGGCGTTTTCATCGCAACGGGGCTTCTCATGTACGAGCATTGGATCGTAAAGCCAACGGATCTAACGAGGGTGAATATTGCCTTTTTCCACTTGAACAGTATTCTCAGCATTGTGGTCTTCGTCTTTACGTTAATTGATTTGGTGGTGCATCACGGATGACGAGACCATGGGTCATCGGCTTGACCGGCGCCAGCGGAGCGGCATATGGCGTTCGGCTGTGCCGGTTTTTGCTGTCACAAGGGGAGCATATCCACCTTATCGTTACAGATGCGGGCTGGAGGGTGCTGAAGGAGGAGCTCGGCTGGGACATCAGCCGCAGAGCCGATACGTTGTACCGCGAATTCGAAGGACTACCGGGCGAGCTGAAGTATCATCCCATTCAGGATGTAGGCGCGAGTACGGCAAGCGGCTCCTTCCGTACCAAGGGCATGGTGATTATTCCTTGCTCCATGGGTACGCTGTCCGCGATAGCGAACGGAGCCTCGGACAACCTGCTTGAACGTACGGCGGATGTCATGCTGAAGGAAGGACGTCCGCTCATTCTCGTGCCAAGAGAAACGCCTCTTCATGCCATTCACTTGGAAAATATGCTGAAGCTGGCCCGCATGGGTGTGAAGCTCGTGCCCGCTATGCCGGCCTTTTATCAGCATCCGCAAACGATTCAAGATATCGTTGATTTCTTGGTCGGCAAAGTATTGGACATCATGGATTTGGATCATCAATTGTTTAAAAGATGGGGTATGACATATGAACAAGAACCAGCGGGAAATTCGCATCGGGCGGATTGATTTCACGAACGTATGGCCGCTGTTTTATTATTTTCCCGTAACCTCGTTCGGCAGCGAGCTAAAAATACTGCAGCAAGTGCCCACCGGACTCAATAAAGCGCTGGCTCAAGGGGAGATTGATGTCAGCGCCATATCCTCCTTTGCTTACGGAGAGCACTTTGACGACTACATGCTGCTTCCGGATATGTCCGTCAGCGCGTTTGGAGAGGTGAAGTCGATCCTGTTGTTCCACAGAGTGCCTTTGGAGCAGCTGTCGGACGCAACCATTGCATTACCGACGACTTCGGCGACGTCGATCAATCTGCTTAAGATCATTTTGACGAAATTTTATGGGATTCAGCCGTCTTATGTAGATTCTCCGCCGCATTTGGAAACGATGATGAAGTCGGCCGATGCCGGGCTGCTGATTGGCGATCATGCCATCCGTGCAAGCTGGGAGGAGCAAGGTTATCTAGTTACGGATCTTGCGACGGAATGGACCAAATGGACGGGACTCGGGATGTCCTTCGCCGTTTGCGCCATCCGCAAACAAACGGTACGGGAGCTCCCGGACTTGGTGAAACGTGTGTTTGACGGCTTTATGGAAAGCAAGAGAAAGTCCTTGGCCGATCTGACTTCGCTTGTTCAGGACGCTCAGAAGCTGCTGGGAGGCACGCCAACCTACTGGGAAGGTTATTTCAAGAATTTATGCTATGATTTCGGTCCTTCGCAGCAGGACGGGCTGAAGCTATATTATCAGTATGCCAAAGAGCTCGGATTTTTGAAGCGGGATGTGCCGCTGCAAATCTGGAACGATAAAATAACGGTACAGGTGACGGAATGAAATTGTTGGATTTGTATGCCAAGCTAAAAAAAGATATCGGTTTTATCGAAAAGGAGCTGGAGCGCAGCATTGATGTAGAGCATCCTCTGCTGCGGGAGGCTTCGCTTCATCTGCTGAAGGCGGGAGGGAAGCGGATCCGACCGGTGTTCGTCCTTCTCGGCGCCAAGTTCGGTACCTACGACCTGAATCGTGTGAAGCATGTGGCCGTACCGCTCGAGCTGATCCATATGGCTTCGCTAGTGCATGACGATGTCATTGACGATGCCAGCACCAGACGCGGCCAATTGACCGTCAGGTCCAAGTGGGATAACCGGATTGCCATGTATACCGGCGATTACATATTTGCCAAAGCGCTCAGCATTGTAACCCAGCTGCCTAATCCCGCGATTCATCAAATTATGTCCAATGCCCTTGTGGAGATGTCGATCGGGGAAATGGAGCAAATCCGTTTCTTCTTCCATGCGGAGCAGTCGGTGCGCGATTATTTGCTGCGCATCAAGAGGAAGACGGCATTGCTGATCGCTATCAGCTGTCAGCTTGGAGCGATTGCGGCGGAAGCCTCCGAAGCCCATGCGCGTAAGCTGTATTCGTTCGGATACAATGTCGGCATGGCGTTCCAGATTCGTGACGACCTGCTCGATTTGTGCGGAACCGAGAAGGAAATCGGCAAGCCGCCCGGCAGCGATGTCAAACAGGGGAATGTGACCATTCCTGTCATTTATGCTCTCCAGGATCCAGAGCTCAGACCGGAATTGCTGCGGGAATTGAACCGGATTCAACAGGAGGACGGACAATGCGATGTCAGCCAATTCCTGAAGCTGATTCGGGGCAGCTCCGGTATTCCGCGTGCAGAGAGCTTAGCTTCGCGGTATATTGATAAGGCCATAGCTGCCCTGGAGGGCCTGCCGGATATTCAGGCGAAGAAGGATTTGATCAGCATCGCCCATTTTGTAGGCAATCGGTCCTATTAATGTGTTATCAGACCAGGAAAGCTGTGGTATAGTGAATTCAGGAAGCATAGCGGCTTCCGTCAACCATATACATAGAAGAATTGCATTTGGGAGGGATGGGTCATGGAACGCACGTTGTTAATGGTAAAGCCGGATGGCGTTCAGCGCGGGCTGATTGGTGAGATTGTCAGCCGATTCGAGCGTAAAGGCTTTCAGCTGGCGGCAGCCAAGCTGATTATGGTTACACCGGAGCTGGCGGCCCAGCATTATGTGGAGCATTACGGGAGGCCGTACTACGATCGGCTTGTCCAATTCATTACATCGGGGCCAGTGTTCGCTATGGTATGGCAAGGGGACAGGGTTATCGCCCTTTCGCGGCATATGATCGGAAAAACCGATGCGCTGGAAGCGGCTCCAGGCACGATTCGGAGTGATTTCGCCGTACATACGAACTTTAATTTAATTCACGGCTCGGATTCCCCGGAGAACGCCGAACGTGAAATTGCGATCTATTTTGCCAAAGAAGAATTGCTGGACTACAGCCGAGCCATTCAAACTTGGATTTAGTGAGCTACCATACGGGCTAAAGGCAGGAGGATCAGCATGGAGGACCAGGATTTTCTTCTGTTCATCAAGAAGGTGAAGGATTATACGTCCATCGATCTGGCACAGTATAAGGAAGCGCAGATGAAGCGCCGTCTGACGACGCTCCGGATGAAGAAGGGGTATAACAGCTTTGCCGCGTTTTTTGATGCGATGACCAAGGATAAGGAACTGTTTTATGAATTTCTGGATCGGATGACGATTAATGTGTCGGAGTTTTGGCGCAATCCCAATCGTTGGGAGGTGCTTGAGCAGCGGTTTCTTCCAGAGATGCTCCGCAAATCCCGTAAGCTGAAGTGCTGGAGTGCGGCTTGCTCGACAGGGGAAGAGCCCTATACGCTCGCCATGATTTTATCCGAGCTGAATGCCCTTCAAGACAGCCTTGTGCTGGCTACGGATATTGATGAAGGGGCGCTGGAGAAAGCGAAAAAAGCCGTATATGCGGATCGTTCGGTTCGCGATGTGCCGGCGGGCTATCTTAAGAAGTATTACCGTCAAGAAAACTTGACCTATCATATTGCGGATAGCTTGAAGAAAAGCATTCGTTTCCAGAAGCAAAATTTATTGACGGACACGTTCGATACTCAATTCGACTTGATCGTTTGCCGCAATGTTATGATTTATTTCACGGAAGAGGCTAAGCATCTGCTGTACCAGAAGTTTGCGAACGCCCTGAAGCCGGGAGGACTCTTATTTGTCGGCAGCACGGAGCAAATATTTTCTCCGGGTCAATACGGAATGGAGCCTGCGGATACGTTCTTCTATAGGAAAATATCCCAGTAATTGAATAAACCTTTCCAGACCTTCCTATACTAAGGCTATGTAGCAGCTTTTGAGATGTGCCTACAGGTAGGCAGGAGGAGCGTCATGGATAAACGAAAGGTCATAACAGCTTACCGCCGAGGTTTTATTACGATGCAGGAATGTGCACAAATTCTAGGGATTGACTCCATGCAGATCTTGGGACTTGTGAACGAGCCGGATAAGCAGGAGAGACCCTTGGGGTTCAAAAAGCAATCGGTGAACGGATAAGCACGCGGCGGCGCAAGCCGCAGGCTATGCGGTGTCCAAGGCTAACGCCTTAGGCAGCGCTTTTTTTTGTTGCTTTCAGCAGAAAAAGGGAGTTTTTATGCCCAAATCGGGTATATTTATTGTCAAACCGGGGTTGCTGTACTATAATGTTACCATTGTTGTACATAAAAGCGCTAAAGCGTGAAGGAACGTGGAAAGACACGGGATAGGATGAAAGGGGACATATTGGTGAGATACTTAACCGCTGGAGAAACACACGGTCCGCAGCTTACGACCATTATTGAAGGATTTCCGAGCAATATTTCGATTGACTTTGAAGAAGTCAATTTTCAATTGGCAAGAAGACAAAAGGGCTATGGCCGCGGCCGGCGCATGCAGATTGAGAAGGATACGGCGAATATTGTCGGCGGCGTTCGCCACGGGAAAACCACAGGGGCGCCCATAGCACTGGTTGTCGAGAACAACGACTGGAAGCACTGGACGTCTGTCATGAACATTGAGCCGATCGAGGGCAGCGACGAAACGAAGCGCCGTGTCAACCGTCCGCGTCCGGGTCATGCCGATTTGAACGGCGGCTTGAAATATAACCAGCGCGACCTGCGCAACATTCTCGAGCGTTCCAGCGCCAGAGAAACGACGATGCGTGTAGCTGTCGGGGCAATGGCTCGTCAGCTGCTGAAGGAATTCGGCATCAAGGTGGCCGGACAAGTAATCCGCATCGGCGAGGTAGAGGTAGAGCGCAAGGAGCTGCCGATTGATGAGCTGATTCGCGTAACCGAGGAGTCTCCGGTGCGTGTAACCGATAAAGCGGCGGAAGAAAAAATGATTGCAGCGATCGATGCGGCGAAGGAAGACGGAGATACGCTTGGCGGTGTCATCGAATGTATCATTGAAGGCGTACCAGTAGGTCTCGGCAGCCACGTACAGTGGGACCGCAAGCTGGACGGCCGGATCGCTCAAGCGGTGCTCTCCATTCAAGCGTTTAAGGGTGTGGAGTTCGGCATCGGGTTCGAAGCGGCCAAGCGCAGGGGCTCCCAGGTGCATGACGAAATTATGCATGACGAGCAGCGCGGCTTCTATCGCGCATCCAACCGTGCGGGCGGCTTCGAAGGCGGGATGACGACAGGGGAGCCTATCGTGGTCCGCGCGGTGATGAAGCCGATCTCCACGCTGTACAAGGCGCTGCAGAGCGTGGATATCGATACGAAAGAACAGTTCACGGCACAAGTGGAACGCTCCGATGCATGTGCGGTGCCTGCGGCGGGCGTTATCTTGGAAAATGTGGTCGCATGGGAGGTTGCCCGCGCGTTCATGGAAAAGTTCGGCGGCGATTCCTTAGAGGAAACCCGCAGAAATTATGAGGGCTTCTTGACGCAAGTAAAGAGCTATTGATGGGTGGGGAACCGCTGATGATAAAGGAATTGACAGTTGATCTGGGCGCTCGGTCGTATCCGATCTATATCGGTGAAGGTCTCATCGACAATATCGGGCCGTACTTCGAAAAGCACGGAATAAGCAAAGCTTCCCCGTTATTAATCGTAACGGATGCTCAAGTGGCGGCGCATCACTTGTCCAAAGTGGAGACCGGACTGCAGAAGTCCGGCTTCCGTACGGCCACTTATATAGCCGAAGCTGGGGAACAGTCGAAGTCGTTGTCCGTGCTGGAGCAAATCGTCGGCGTCGCTCTTGAAGCGGGGCTGGACCGCAAGTCGACGGTCGTTGCGCTGGGCGGCGGTGTCGTAGGTGATTTGGCGGGCTTCGTAGCCGCCTCCTACATGCGCGGAGTTCGGTTCGTTCAGGTGCCTACGACGATCCTTGCTCATGACAGCAGTGTCGGCGGTAAGGTGGCGGTGAACCATCCGCTCGCCAAAAATATTATCGGTGCGTTTCATCAGCCGGAGATGGTTCTCTATGATACTGCTACTTTACAGACGCTGCCTGATCGCGAGGTTCGCGCCGGGCTTTCGGAGATGGTCAAGCACGGCTTGATCTGGGATGCCTCGTTTACGGACTGGTGTGAGGCCAATGCGCTTAAGCTGGTCGGTTTGGATCCGGAAGCCTTACAATATGGCTTATACGTGGGCTGCAGCGTGAAAGCGGCGGTTGTTTCCCAGGATGAGCGGGAGAACGATTTGCGAGCGATTCTCAACCTGGGGCATACGATCGGGCACGCGCTTGAAGCGGTTGCCGGCTATGGCGAGCTGCTCCACGGAGAAGCGATCTCCATCGGTATGGTAGGTTCTGCGAAGTTATCCCTTCGCTTGGGCCATCCGGAGTACATTTACGAGAAAACCAAACGCGTATTGAAGGCGGTCGGTCTTCCGACGAAACTTCCGGAGCACCTGGATACGGACGAAATCATGCGCGCTATGATGCATGACAAGAAGTTCCAAGAAGGGCAAATGACGTTTATCATTCCAACCGACATCGGGAAGGTTGAAATCAACAAGAACGTACCTGCGCAATGGGTTCGCGAGGTCGTAGAACAACTAAAACGGGAGGACTGACACATGTACGTACGGGGAATTCGCGGTGCTACTACAGTTGTGAATAATGAAAAGAACGAAATTTTATCCGCAACCACGGAGCTGCTTCATCAAATTATTGCAGAGAACGAGATCGTTCCGGAGGATATCGCCAGTGTCTTCGTTACCGTTACTCAGGATCTGACGGCGACGTTCCCGGCCATGGCCATTCGCCAAATGCCGGGCTGGGATCTTGTTCCTCTTATGTGCTCGCTGGAAATCCCGGTTGAGGGCAGTCTCCCGCTCTGTATTCGCCTCATGGTTATGGTGAACACGGAGAAGAGTCAGGCGGAAATGCAGCACGTGTATTTAAAAGATGCGATGCGCCTGCGTCCCGACTTATCGAAATTGACAAGTGCATAAGTCAGATAGTATAGTATAGATAACTGCTGATTGTGGAGCACAGTCAGTGAGCCGAGCTGAGAAGAGTGAAGACGAGTAGAGTTGAGCCGAGTTTGATTGTTAGGATCCGTTATCGGAAGGTTTCCTTGAGGGTGTAAGGGTTAGGATTATGCAATTATATGTATTCCTTTTAGCCCCTCACGGCATATTTTACCATACCTTTCATAACCATTATTTCCTATCGGCTAATTAACGCCTCTACTTTGCGGTAGAGGCTTTTTGTTTTTCACGAATATGAGGCTAAGTCAAAGAAGAGACGAGAAGAGGAGAGATGACGATGTACACACCGGAAGCCAAAGAAGTGATTCGCCTGGCCAGAGAGTATAACCTAATCCCGGTTGTTCGCCATTTGCTGGCGGATACGGAAACGCCGATTCGCGTGTTTCAGCAGTTTTATCAGGAAAAACGAGCTTTTCTGCTGGAGAGCGTTGAGGGCGGGGTAAAGTGGGCTCGTTACTCCTTCATCGGTACGGATCCTTTCCTGCTGCTGGAGACGAAGAACGGGGTTACAAGAATGGAAGGACCGGAAGGGACGAAGGAGTCCTCCGAGAAGCCGCTTGAGGTGCTCAAGGCTTTGCTAAGGCATTATAAGAGTCCTTCTTTGCCGGATTTGCCTCGTTTCACAGGAGGGGCCGTCGGATTCTTCGGTTACGATCTGCTGCAGTATTATGAGAAGCTTCCGAAGCACCGCCAGGATGATCTGCAGATGAATGACCTCCAATTCATGTTCTGCGATCAGGTCATCGTATTCGACCACTTCAAACAACAGCTGAAGGTGATTGCGAACGTGCACATCCCACCGCAAGGGACGGATGCCGACATCCTCGCTGCTTATGAAGCCACATGTGCGAAGATCGATGCCACCATCGAAAGGCTGAAAAAGCCGCTGCCGGTCGCCTCCCACAATCCGGTTCCCGATGATGTGGAGCTTGGCGAGGTGAAATCCAACCTGACGAAGGAGCAATTCATCGCCAATGTGAATGCAGCCAAAGAATATATTCGCGCCGGCGACATTTTTCAGGTGGTGCTATCCCAACGCTTCGAAATCGAGACGGAGGTGCAGCCCCTGCAAGTATACCGCATTCTTCGCACGCTCAATCCTTCGCCTTACATGTACTGCTTGAAGATGGACGATGAAGTCATTGTAGGTACTTCCCCGGAGCTGCTTGTCCGCGTCGAGGACGAGAAGGTAGAGACAAGACCGATCGCCGGTACACGTCCGCGCGGCCGTACCACGGAGGAGGATCTTGCGCTGGAGCAGGAGCTGCTGGCTGACGAGAAGGAGCGGGCAGAGCACCTGATGCTGGTGGATCTCGGACGCAACGACATCGGGCGCGTCAGCGAATTTGGTACGGTGAAGTGCGATACGTTCATGCAGATCGAGCGATACTCGCACGTAATGCACATCGTCTCGAACGTAACAGGCAAGATAGCTAAGGATAAGGACTTTTTCGATGCGTTCATCTCCTGTTTGCCGGCGGGTACGGTTTCGGGCGCTCCGAAGCTTCGGGCGATGGAAATCATTGCGGAGCTGGAGAACGAAGCCCGCGGAGCTTATGCCGGGGCAATCGGATATCTTGGCTTCTCCGGCAACCTCGATACGTGCATTACGATCCGGACGATTATTTTCAAAGGCGGAAAAGCCTATGTGCAGGCTGGTGCGGGGATCGTATGGGATTCCGTGCCTGAGAACGAGTATCAGGAAACGGTAAACAAGGCCAAAGGCATGCTGAAGGCGATTCGCATGGCGGAGGCGGTATTTACACCTAAGAAACCGGCCTATGCGCTGATCAATCACGATTATTATCAATAGGATTGATTTACTCATTACATGGGGGGCGAGGAAATGGAACAGGTAGTACAACCGTTAACCGTACAGCAAGCCATTCAAAAAATTGTCAGCATGCAGCACCTGACGCGTGATGAAGCACGTGAGGTGATGTCGAACATTATGGAGGGCGGGGCGACGCCTTCCCAGATCGGCGGATTGCTCACCGCGCTTCGCATGAAGGGCGAAACGATAGAGGAAATTACCGGATTCGCCGAAACGATGCGCGCCAAGTCCAATCGGGTACTGACGGAGCAAAGCAACCTTCTGGATACGTGCGGTACCGGTGGGGACGGAGCGGATACGTTCAATATCTCTACAACCTCCGCTATCGTTGCGGCAGCCGGAGGGATTCGAGTTGCGAAGCATGGCAACCGGGCGATGTCGAGCCGCAGCGGCAGCGCGGACGTGCTGGAGGCTCTCGGTGTGAACATTCAGCTGAATCAAGAGCAGGCGGCCCGCTGCCTGGAGCAGGTAGGCATCTGCTTCATGTTCGCTCAGCTGTACCACCAATCGATGAAGCACGTAGCGGTGCCTCGCAGGGAGCTTGGCGTGCGTACGGTGTTTAATTTGCTGGGCCCGCTTACGAATCCGGCCGGGGCGGATCGCCAGGTGCTGGGAATCTTCGACCGGAGCAAGACGGAGACGATGGCATGGGTGATGCAGGCGTTGAATGTAAAGCAGGCTTTGGTTGTTGCAAGTCTAGACGGCTTGGATGAGATCAGTATCTCGGCGCCTACTCAAGTGACGGAGCTGAAAGAAGGCCACATTCAAACCTATGAAATTACGCCTGAGCAGCTGGGGCTGAAAACGTACAGCCTGAAGGAAGTGGTCGGAGGGGACGCGGTCCATAACGCGCAGATCATCCGCAGCATTTTTGCCGGGGAAAAGGGAGCTTGCCGCGACGTCGTGCTTGCTAACGCGGGCGCATGCTTCTATGTGACGGGGCTTAGCGGCTCGTTGCAGGAGGGTGTACAGCGAGCGGCGCAGGTGATCGACAGCGGCCTTGCGCTGCAAAAGCTGGAGCAGTTAGTCCAATGTACAGGAGATATGAGCCATGTTTCTTGATAAAATTGTAGCAACGAAGCAGCAGGAGGTTGCCCTACTGAAAGAAAAGGTAACCATCGGGGAGATGGAGAAGCAGATTGCATCGCTTTCCCCCTGTCTTGGCTTTGAAAGAGCCTTGACTGCAGGGCGCAAGCGCCCCATGGGTTTGATTGCAGAGGTGAAGAAGGCTTCACCGTCCAAGGGACTGATTCGTGAGGATTTTGAGCCGGTAGGCCTGGCCAAGGCGTACGAAGCGGCAGGGGCGGACTGCATTTCCGTTCTGACCGATGTACAGTACTTTCAGGGCAGCAACGATTATTTGACCCAGGTCCGAAAATCCGTCGGACTCCCGCTGCTTCGGAAGGATTTTACGATTGATGCGCATCAGATTTATGAAGCGCGCGTCATCGGCGCGGATGCCATTCTGCTTATCGCAGCGATCCTCACTACCGCTCAGATGAAGGAGTTCAGCCAAATTGCTTCCTCCATCGGTCTGGATACATTGATCGAGGTACACGACAAGGAAGAATTGGATAGGGTGCTGGAGCTCCATCCGACACTCGTCGGCATTAACAACCGGAACCTGAAGACATTCGTGACGGATCTCAAAACGACCGAGGAGCTTACCCGCCATATTCCGAAGGGCGTGACTGTAGTGAGCGAAAGCGGCATCTCCAAGGCTGAGGAGATCGGTTATTTGCAATCCATCGGAGCTCAAGCCGTTCTGGTGGGCGAGCATTTCATGCGTCAGCCGGATGTAACCGAGGCGGTAAACGATCTCTTGGGCAGCCGCACGGACGCTGTAAAGGAGTAGCCACATCATGCCAAGTGTGAAAATATGCGGGCTGCAGACGGCCGATATGGTACGATCGGTCGCTTCGCTTCCCGTCGACCATATCGGGTTCCTCTTTGCCCGAAGCAAGCGCCAGGTATCAGTGGAGCAAGCGTCGGAGCTTCTACGTGTACTACGGGAGACGGGGAAATCCGGAAAGCCTGAGGCGGTGGGGGTGTTCGTGAACCCGGCGATAGAGGAGCTTCAAGCGATTATGACGGCTGCCCCTTTGGATATCATTCAGCTGCACGGGCAGGAAAGTCCGGAGTTTTGCCGTGCGGTGAAGGAAGCTTTCCCCGGCGCGAAAGTGCTGAAGGTTTGGTCGCTTGCCGGCCAATCGGAGTCCTCCCTAACGAAGGAGCAGGTGAGCGCTCAGCTCGAACCGTTTCAGCCCTATATTGACGGAGTGCTGCTGGATACGTTGGATCCGGTATATGGCGGAGGCTCAGGGAAAACCTTTGCGTGGGATTCGATACCGCCTTATCAGGCATGGTGCCGGGAAGCGGGGATTCCGCTGCTGGTTGCAGGGGGACTTCATCCGGAGAATGTGCAGGACCTGCTGCATACGTATGGTCCTGACGGGGTTGATGTTTCAAGCGGAGTGGAGACGGACGGAACCAAAGATATTCATAAAATTCGCAGTTTCGTAGAAAGGGTGAAGGCCAATGTTTAACGGACCGGATGAGCAAGGACGATTCGGGAAGTTCGGCGGACGTTATGTTCCCGAGACGCTTATGAACGCATTGATCGAGCTGGAAGAGGCATATAAAAAATATTTGAAGGACGAAAGATTCCAGCAGGAGCTCCATTACTGGCTGCACCGTTACTCCGGAAGACCGACGTCTCTCTATTACGCAGGACGTTTAACCGAGCATTTGGGCGGAGCGAAAATTTATTTGAAGCGCGAGGACCTCAACCACACCGGCGCACACAAAATCAATAACGCACTAGGTCAAGGCTTGCTCGCCAAGTGGATGGGGAAGAAAAAAATCATCGCGGAAACCGGCGCAGGACAGCACGGTGTAGCTACCGCAACGGTCGCAGCTCTGCTGGGCTTTGAATGCAAGGTATTCATGGGCGAGGAGGACACAAAGCGCCAGCAGCTCAATGTGTTCCGGATGAACCTGCTCGGCACCGAGGTAGTGCCCGTAACCTCCGGCACCCGGACGCTTAAGGATGCATGTAACGAAACGCTCCGCTACTGGGTCAGCCATGTGGAAGACACGTACTATATTTTGGGCTCGGCTACAGGTCCGCACCCTTACCCGATGATGGTTCGCGACTTCCAGCGCATTATCGGCGACGAATCCCGCAAGCAAATTTTGGAGCTGGAGGGCCGGCTGCCTCATGCCGTTGTAGCGGCGATTGGCGGAGGCTCGAACGCGATCGGTATGTTTTATCCGTTCGTGAATGACGAGAAGGTGCGTTTGATCGGTGTTGAGGCGGCAGGTAAAGGTGTGGAAACGGAAGAGCATGCCGCCACGATGACCAAGGGAAGCCACGGGGTATTCCAAGGCTCGATGAGCTACCTGCTGCAGGATGAGTACGGACAAGTACAAGAGGCTCATTCGATCTCGGCCGGGCTGGATTATCCCGGCGTCGGACCGGAGCACTCGTATCTGAAGGATACAGGCCGTGCAGAATACGTACCGATTACCGATAAGGAAGCATTGGATGCACTGCAGCTGCTCAGCCGCACGGAAGGCATCATTCCGGCACTCGAGAGCGCTCACGCAATCGCTCAAACGCTGAAGCTTGCTCCTACGATGAATAAGGATGAGATCATTGTAGTCAGCCTTTCGGGCCGCGGAGATAAAGACGTCGAGGCAATCATGAAATATTTGGGGGGGAATTCGAATGAATCGCATTGATCAAAAATTCGCCGAGCTGCGGGAGAAGCGGCAAACGGCATTCATTCCCTTTTTGACCATTGGTGATCCCGACGTTCGCACATCCATCGATATTATCAAGGAGCTGGAGAAGGGCGGAGCCAGCATTGTAGAGCTTGGAGTTCCGTATTCCGACCCGCTTGCCGACGGTCCGGTGATCCAGCGTTCCTCCGGCCGTGCTTTGAAATCGAACCGGATCTCCATCCTAGATGTGATTCATGCGGCGAAGCAGGCAAGAGAGGAAGGCTGCGAGCTGCCTTTTGTCCTGTTCACCTATTACAATCCGGTGCTGCAAATGGGGCTTGATCGTATTTTCCCTATCCTAAAGGAAAATGAAATCAGCGGACTCATCATTCCCGACCTGCCAATGGAGGAGGACCAGGAGGTTCGCGAGCTGGCAGAGAAGCATGGGCTTCATCTGATTCCGCTTGTAGCTCCTACCTCTAACGAGCGAATTCAGCGGATCGTCTCCCGTGCGTCGGGCTTCGTGTATTGTGTCTCTTCCCTGGGGGTTACGGGGACAAGAAGCGAATTCCACAGCGGGGTGGATGAGTTCCTGAAGACGGTAAAAAATGCAACGGATCTGCCGATCGCCATCGGTTTCGGGATTTCGAATCGGGAGCAGGTCCTTCGGTTTACAGAGACCTGTGACGGCATCGTTGTGGGCAGCGCGCTGGTCCGACAAGTGGAGGAAGTGCTTCCGCTCCTTGCTTCGGAGCAAACAAAGTCGCAGGGACTCTTGCAAATTCGCAATTTTGTGAGAGAATTAGTGGGAGAGTAATAGCACTTTTCCATTTTCCTATACGTAGAGAGGTGACCGGCTATGCAGCCTAAGAAAAATATTGTTCATTTACCGGTTTATCAACCGGGCAAGCCGATGGATGAAGTCAAGCGGGAGCTTGGATTGACGGAAGTTATTAAGCTTGCCTCCAACGAGAATCCGTTCGGCAGCTCGCCGAAGGCGAAGGAGGCCATCGTGGCGATGGTCGACCAAGCAAGCATTTATCCGGACGGCGGGGCTGTTGAGCTGACAACGGCGCTTGCCGCGCACTTTGGCGTGCAAAACAATCAAATCATTTTCGGTGCAGGGTCGGACGAAATTATTCTAATGATCGCCCGCGCTTATCTGGAGCCGGGCAATGAAACGATTACGGCTACTCCGACATTCCCTCAGTATAAACACAATGCGGAAATCGAAGGAGCTGTCATCATTGAGGTTCCGGTTGACGCGAACGGCAAGCACGATCTTGATGCGATGCTGTCGAAAGTTACGGATCGGACGAAGGTGATATGGCTTTGCAACCCGAACAATCCGACAGGCACCATGAACACCGAGCAGGAAGTTCGCAAGTTTCTGGATGCGGTGCCGAAGCATGTACTGGTAGTCCTCGATGAGGCCTATGCCGAGTACAATGTAAGCGGCCAGTATCCCGACAGTATTGCCATGCTCAAGGAGTACGACAACATTATCGTGCTGCGCACCTTCTCCAAAATTTTCGGTCTGGCATCACTGCGGATCGGTTATGGCATCGGGCATCCGGATGTGATTCGCTCCGTCAATCAGGTTCGCGAGCCGTTCAATACGACCAGCTTTGCACAGAAGGCGGCATTGGCTTCTATCCAGGACTCCCAATTTATCGAGAAGTGCCGCGAAGCGAACGCCAAGGGCATTAAGCAAATTACCGCCCGGTTCGATGAGATGGGGCTTGACTACTTCGATGCTCACGGCAACTTCATCATGGTGGACGTAAAGCGCTCCGGTAAGGCAGTTTTCGAGGCGTTACTGCGTAAAGGGATTATTATCCGACACGATGCAGGCTGGGGCTATCCGACAAAAATCCGCGTTACGGTCGGCAGCGAGGAGCAGAACGAGAAGTTCCTGTCCGCGCTTAGCGAAGTGCTGAGTGAAGTGGCCGTGTCCTCATGACCAAAATTGCGATATTCGGCGTAGGCTTGATCGGAGGCTCGCTCGCCTTGTGCTTCAAAGGGAAGCCGGGGGTGACGGTCGTCGGCCATTCGAACAATCCTGCGTCCGTAGAAAAATATATGAAGCGGGGAGTGGTGGATTATGCCACCACCTCGTTGGAGGAAGCCGCAGCCGATGCGGACTTTCTTTTTGTCTGTGTGCCGGTAGGGAACCTGGAGGAGTATTTGCAAAAGCTGACCCGGCTGCCCCTGAAGCCCGGCTGCATCATTACCGATGTAGGCAGCACGAAAGCATCCGTAGCTGCGTACGCGGCAGGATTAGAGCTGAGAGACGTGCATTTTATCGGCGGACATCCGATGGCGGGCAAGGAAAAGTCGGGAGTGGAGGCGGCCACCTCACTTCTGTTCGAGAACGCCTTCTATGTTCTGACACCGGAAGAAAATACACCGGCGGAGGCGTATGATCGGCTGGTGGAGCTTCTCAGCTGGACGAAGGCGCATATCGTTAAGCTCGACGCGAAATCACATGATACGATTGTCGGGGCCATCAGCCATTTGCCCCACGTCATTGCCGTTGCCTTGGTGAACCAAATCGCCAATTACAACCGCTCGAACGATCTGTATCAGCTGCTCGCCGCAGGCGGCTTCCGGGATATTACCCGCATCGCCTCCAGCGATCCGATCATCTGGCGTGACATCCTGATCAATAATAAAGATGTGATGTTAAAGCTGCTCTCCGATTGGAATCTGGAGATTGCTCGATTTATCGAGTTGATTCAGACGGAGAACGGTGAAGCGATTCAGGAGGAGTTCCGTCTGGCGGGAAGCTTCCGGAATAACTTGCCGGAGCGGCGTAAAGGCGTTATCCATTCCTTCTACGATATTTATGTGGATGTACCGGACCATCCGGGGGTCATCGGTCAAATTACGATGCTCCTGGGCAACCACAAGGTCAATCTGAGCAATATTCAAATTATTGAAAGCAGGGAAGATGTGCCGGGAGTGCTCCGTCTTTCTTTTGGGGAAGAAGAGCACATGGACAAAGCGCTCGAGCTGCTGAAGAAGGATTACACGGTTCACGTGTAATCTTTTTTTTAAATTTATAGGTAACCGTTTTCAAAAAAACCATTGACAGATTGTAAACGGATACATATAATAAAAGTACAGTATGGTTTCTCTCCACTCCTATCCGAATAATGGCACTATGTGCAACCACCTGAAATTCAGGTGGTCTTTTTTTTGTGATAGTTGTTTACTCTCTCGCATTACATATATAGGGGGGGCATCTGTTCCTTCTCATGAGCATCCTCTAGTAGGATTGCACACCTTTTTTTGGTAATTTCTCTGAAAGATGTCGGAAAAGCAGGATTTTTGACTATGTGCAACGAATCTTACACTAGAGTCCATTTATTCTAAATATTTTTTAAAATGATACCGCAACTTTTCTACTCCCCTAACAGTAAAATTAGTAACGTCACTGGGAGTAAGCAGGAATCACAAGGAGGGTCGCAAGTAATGACCGATTCCCAGTTGATCAGAGAGATCAAGGACGGCAACGTTCAGCTCTACGACGAATTGATGCGCCGATATGAACGCAAAATATTGGCTTTTATATATCACATGCTGAAAAGCTCGCAGATGGAGTCGCTGGCCGAAGACCTCTGCAACGAGACCTTCTACAAGGCGTATCGCAGTCTTCATTCGTTTCGAGAGGTGGAAGCGACGTTCTCGACTTGGCTGTACACCATTGCGCGCAATACGGTGTTAAGCGAGCTGCGCAAGCATAGGAGCATTAAGGTTTCCTTGGAGGAAAGCGGCCATACGCCGCAAACATCGTTAGATACGCTGCCGGAGCAAACCGTGCTTCGCAACGAGAAGGTGTTAATGGTCAGGGATGCGATCAACAATTTGCCCGAGAAGCAAAGATCCGCGTTGATTCTGCGTGAATACGACCAGCTCGATTATCAGGAAATCGCGAATATATTAGGGCAAACCGTAAGTTCGGTCAAATCGTTATTGTTTCGAGCCAGAGCCAGTGTAAAGCTGCAGCTTGAGCCGTACTTTGTGGAACCGATCTTGGAGGAGTACGAGGGGATGAACCGGAGATGAAATGCGAGGATATTCAAGAATTGTTCGCCGAATATTGGGATTTGAATGAGCGTGATCTGAAGCGGCAGGCCGTGGACGAGCACATCAAGCATTGTGCACAATGTGCCGAGGAATTCGAAATGTGGCGGGAAAGCGAGGATCTGATCAAATCGGTAACGGAAACGATGGGAACAGAGCGTCAAGCGCCGGTCATTTCAGAGAGCGTGATGAAGCGTATTTATCAAGACGAGTCCTGGAGAGTTCCGGTAGGCGACAAGCTGTACCATTTCTCCTACAAAATGCGCAGAAACGTTACTGCGGTCGTTGCCTTCTGCCTGACCTTGTTCATTTTTACGTTTGTTTTTTCGGCAGCCGGAGGCTTTTCGTCGGATACCGTAGCAAGCCAGCAATCGTCCGTCTTCGGACGGCTTGGGGAGCCTGTCGTGATCGCTGGAAGCAGCGGGGATTCGATGAATGTGCACTCCATGCCGACGGCGGTGGCCAGTCTCAAGGGTTTCAACGAGCCGTTTATGTATAAAGTAGGACCTATTCAGACCGTGAAGGATTACATGATGTTTTTGTCGCTGCTCGGTCTAACCTGCACCTTGCTCATTATGAACTGGCTTTCGCGAACACGCTCGTAACGATGGGCGGTTGACCCCTTGCGGAGGGGTTTTTCTTTTTTTAGCCTACTTATCCTTTAAGAATAGGAGCAAAGTCCATGATTCAGCTCGGATTGATTCGTCACGGTACAACGGAATGGAATTTGGAAGGCAGAATGCAGGGACAAATGGACACGCCGCTGGCCGAGGTGGGCAGGGTTCAAGCCAAGCTGCTTGCGAATCGGTTGAAGTACGAAGCGTGGGATGGGATCATTGCCAGCGATTTGATGCGAGCCCATGAAACCGCGCTAACGATTGAGAAGATCACAGGCGTTCCTTTATTAGGCGTTGACGCCCGTCTTCGGGAACGAGCCTTCGGTCAGCTGGAAGGGACTACGGTTCAGGACAGGATAGCCAAATGGGGAGAAGACTGGCGCGAGCGGGAGCACGAGCTCGGTCTGGAAAGCGATGATTCCCTGCTGCAGCGATGGGATTCGTTCGTTAGCGAAACAGAGCAGGTCCATCCAGGCAAAAAACTGCTGATTGTCAGCCATGGGGGATACATTGTACCGGTGATTACCCGTATCCTGCAGGGTCCCCTGGAGGAGCATCTGAACAATACTTCCCTAACGGTTCTCCATCGCAACGAGAAGCAATGGGATATTCATTTGCTTAACTGTACCTTGCATTTAAATGAACTAAGCACATAAATTTCGCTTTGTAAACGTCTGTTACCCGGAAATCCGGCACAGACGTTTTTTTCATTTTCTCGTGAAATACCGTTTAAAACCGGAACATTTTCCCATAATGGGTAGTAAGAACAACCTTTCAAGAAAGGAGAACGCCATGAATTTAGCCGATATGCTCAGCTATGCCGATATCCATGACTTGAGCCGTATCGCAAGAACGTATGAGTGCGAATGCAACGGACATTCCAAAAATGAGCTGATCCAATCCATCTTATCGACCGTATGCCGGAAGGACGTATTCGAGCGGCAGGTGGATGATTTGACCATGGAGGATATCCGATTTTTGAATTCCCTGATCTTCGACCCACGCGGCGCTTTCAGCCTGGAGGAACTTATCGCGCGGGTCCAGCAAAGCCGGTTTGTCAAAGATGAATCTGGAGAACCATGGAACCCAAGGGACATGATTAGCAGGTTTAAGCAGCGCGGCTGGCTGTTTAACGGGTATTCCCAACAAACGAGATATTTGTTCGAGGTCCCGGCCGATTTAAAGAAAAGGTTCGTTTCGGCTTTAGCAAAGCAATTTCAACAGCGTCTGATCGAGACGGAAGAGCCTGCGGTTTATCGGGATGAGCAGCAGCTGATTGTCGAGGATATCGGAAACTTCCTTCGCTTCCTGCGCAATCAGGAAGTGATGCTTACGGCAGAGAATGTGATGTACAAGCGGAATCTTCAGCAAATTCTGGAGACGTTGTCCGTTCGGGAAGAGCTGGTCCCCAAAACCGCCTGGAGATTTGGATACGGAAGAATGTTTCGGGATTACCCGAATCGCTTTTCCTTCATTTACGACTTTTGCTATTACAACGATTTGATTACCGAGCATAATCAGGTGCTGGCGTTAACGGAGCTCGGAAAGGCGAGAGTGGACGAACGGCAAAAGGAAGATCTGCTTCAAGTGTACCGCTTCTGGTTGAGGCTGTATAAAGGCGCCATCCCCAACTTGCAATCATTGGTACAATGGCTGGATAAGCTGGCCTCCCGCACATGGGTAACGGCCTCGTCGTTAAAGGAAGCGATCGGCCCGCTCATTCGTCCGTTCTATTATGACAGCCCAGACTCCATATTGGAGCAAAGAATTTTGCAAATGATGATGCATTTGGGACTCGTCAGGATCGGAGAGGATGAAGCTGCAGGCAGGGTCGTCCAGGTGACGAAGCTCGGCTCCAGTTTGATTGCAGGCATCTATGTTCCGGACGAGGACAAGATTGTGATCCCCTTTGACAACCCGTAAGACAGCCTGCTACAATCACTCCAAAACTTGGAGTCGAAGGAGTGTTCGTCATGCTGCACAGCTATAATGGGATCTTCCCTAAGATCCATCCGTCGGTTTATCTCGCCCCCGGAGTTCAGATCATCGGGGATGTGACGATTGAAGAAGGCGCGAGCATTTGGTTCAACACGGTACTGCGCGGAGATCTCGCTCCGATTCGAATCGGCCGGCGAAGCAATATTCAGGATGGCTGCGTAGGTCATGTGAACACGGATCAACCCCTGATAGTCGAAGAGGATGTTTCCGTCGGGCACGGCGCCATCATTCATGGCTGCCTTATAGGTAAAGGCACATTAATCGGGATGGGGGCGATTATCCTTAACGGCGCCACTATCGGTGAATATGCTTTAGTAGGTGCCGGTTCGCTTGTGACGGAAAACAAGACGATCCCCTCCCGTACATTAAGCTTAGGCTCACCGGCCGCCGTCGTACGCGAGTTGAAAGAATCCGACCTGGAGCGGATGAAACGGACGACTGACGGCTACGTGCTTCGCGGAATAGAGTACCGGGAGCAGGGCGGGAATCGGCAAGCTTAAACAGACTGGCTAGCTGTATCAAGTAACATTATATGAGTTCGTATTCTTGACCCGGTTGGAGGTAGGATTCATGGGCAAAATGAACGTATCTAACGACGTGATGCTGAGCTTGTTTGCGGAAATGGTGCTCGATGAGGCGCTGCGAAGGCATAAGGAGCAATATTTGTACAAGGAAATCGATCAAGCGTTAGCAAAGGGAGACGAGTCTGCGTTTCTTGCCTACACTACTGAGCTGAAGTCACTGCGCTCCCTGGGACCTCAATAGGTGTTATATAAAATAGGCGTTTTCTTGAAGACATATGAAGCGGATTCATATGTCTTTCTTTGTGTGCTAAAGTAGAGGGGACTAATGTATAGCAGGTATATAGGAAGGAGCAGAAGATACTATGAAATTCAGTGATATTGAAGAGCAAGGCTGGGACGAGCTGGCCCCCTTTCTGGACACTTGCTTGCTGCCTATCACGGGTATGACCGGAGCGGAGAAGCCGTGGGAAGCTACGCGGGCCTTGGAGGAGCTCAGAGACGTACTTGACGGGCTGGAGCAGCCGTTTAAAGGGAGGGTGGTCACGTATCCGGCCCTTCATTATTTGCCCGAAGGCGAGGCGGGGGAACTGCTGCTCGGCAGGCTGTGCGACAAGCTGCGGAGCTCCGGCTTTCGATATGTGATCGCCGTTACCGCCAAGTCGGAGGAGGAGCTCCCGCTCTTGAGGGGAAATCGCGATCTTCTTCTTCGCGTAACGCCCGAGGAGCTTGGAACAGCTCCCCAGGATACGAAGCGCAGGCTGATGGACGAAGTAACGGGTCTATGGGCGGGAAAACAATCCTAAACGTCTCATGTATGTTTCGTGGGAATATTGTTAATTCTATGTAAGCAAACAGGCATTTTCTGTGAGCAGGACAGTTGTGACAATTTCGTTAAAAGTAGTCTTCGAGCTTGCGGTAATGGTGGGCAGAGGCTATTCCCAATCCTTGACGCACCAGGTGTCGTAAGCTATTATTAGTAATGTCCTAAGTATATGATGTAAAGTTATGTCGAACGACTGATATATGTTGCAAAAGGGGGTAGAACGAGAATGAACGATCACACGAATCAAGATTCGCAGCATCAGGGTCAGAAGCCGGTGAAACGTCGCGAGATGTCCAGGCGGCAGTTTCTTTCCTATACCCTTGGCGGAGCCGGTGCCTTCATGGGAGCCGGTATGTTAGTCCCAATGCTTCGATTTGCAGTAGATCCTGTCCTTCAGCCGAAGACAGCTGCAGCATGGGTGAAGGTTGTGGAGGAGTCAAAGGTCACAGCGGAGCCGAAATCTTTCAAATTCAAGATTCATCAAGTGGATGGATGGTATGAGAGCGATCCTGAGCTTGAAGCTTGGATTTCCAAAGGCGCGGACGGCAAAATCTTCGCTTTGAATCCAACATGTAAGCATCTTGGCTGTACTGTTAACTGGAACGGAAATCCGGAATTCAAGGATCAGTACTATTGCCCTTGTCACGGCGCGCATTATACCGCTGAAGGCAAGACTCTTGCAGTAGCTCCGGTTTCGCTTGACGAGTACGAAGTGAAAGTGGAAGGCGGCTTCGTCTACGTCGGTCAATTGGGGCCGAACAAGAGGCACAAATAAGGAGGCGTAACATCAGATGTTTAAAAACGTCTATAACTGGATCGATGAACGTCTTGATATCACGCCGATGTGGAGAGACGTAGCGGACCATGAGGTTCCGGAGCACGTTAACCCGGCGCATCACTTCTCCGCTTTCGTTTATTGCTTTGGCGGATTGACATTCTTCATCACAGTTATTCAGATTTTGTCCGGTATGTTTTTGACGATGTACTATGTGCCGGATATTATTAACGCATACGCAAGTGTCGACTACCTGCAGCACAAGGTAGCATTCGGCGTCATTGTACGCGGTATGCACCACTGGGGAGCGAGCTTGGTTATTGTTATGATGTTCTTACATACCCTTCGGGTTTTCTTCACAGGCTCTTATAAAGCGCCTCGTGAAATGAACTGGGTTGTTGGAATGCTGATTTTCTTCGTCATGCTGGGTCTTGGTTTGACAGGCTACCTGCTTCCATGGGATAACAAAGCCTATTTTGCCACCAGCGTTACGCTCAAGATTGTAGAATCCGCACCGCTGATTGGACCATATGCCAAATCCTTCCTGCAAGGCGGCGAGATTGTCGGGGCCCAAACGTTAACGAGATTCTTTGCTTTGCACGTGTTCTTCTTGCCTGGCGCTTTGCTGGCGCTGCTCGCCGGACACTTCTTCATGATCCGCAAGCAAGGGATTTCCGGTCCTCTATAATCAAACCGATCTTGACAATGTAAGTTTTCGATTCGAGAAAACGAAAAGGAGGGGCAAATCGTGGCTCACGGTCCTAAATCTGACGAAAAAATTGTTTATGTTGGAGATTCCCGCGTGCGTGTCAAAACGTCGCGCCCGGTGCAACCTGATTTCTCCGCATATCCCGGAAAATCGGAAGTCTTCATTCCGAACTTCCTTCTGAAGGAATGGATGGTAGCTGTCGTCGTGCTGGTCGGTATTCTAGTATTGACCATGTCCGAAGCAGCGCCGCTAGGTTATCCGGCGGATCCGACGAATACGGCATTTATTCCAATGCCGGACTGGTACTTCCTGTTTATGTACCAGCTTCTGAAGTACCCGTATACTTCAGAGGGCTACTTGATTTTTGGTACGGTTGCTATTCCTGGTATCGCCTTTGGAGCTTTGCTTTTGGCTCCTTTCCTGGATACGGGGAAAGAACGACGTTTCTATCGTCGTCCGATCGCTTCTGCTCTTATGCTGCTTAGCTTGGTTGCTGCAGGTTACTTGACCATTGTTTCTTGGTCTCACTATCAGCACGAGCTGAAAGATAAAAACATCATCCCAGAGCACATTAAGCGTGAGCAAGAGGCGCATGCAGCAAAAGGTCAAGGCGGCAGTGAAGGCGGCGCACCGAAGAAGCAAGCGGCTGCTTCCATTGTTGCAGCGGATGATCCTGCTGCTGAAATTTACAAAAAATCAACTTGCGTAGCATGTCACGGCGGCGAATTGAAGGGAATGCCTTCCAATGGAGTTCCGGCGCTTCGCGGCGTAGGCGACAAGCATGACAAAGCTGCGATCTTGAACATCATGAAACAGGGTGTAGGCAATATGACAGCCCAATATGATGCGAATATCAAAGGCGGCTTAACCGATGCCGATATGGATAAGCTGGCCGACTGGCTCGCTCGTCAAAAGAAATAAAACACCAAACCTGATCGCTAACCCTGCGGTCAGGTTTTTTTAAATGAAGCTACGGGAGGAACCCCCTTGTCGCAATGGAGCTTGTCATACTTTTTCTCAAAAGAGTTTTTAGGAAGCAGATGGATGCTCTGGGGACTCTTTTGGACCAATCTGCTAGGAACCGCGTACGGGTACATATGGTATGGAAACCAGCTGAAATTCACGATCGAATTTTACCCGGCATGGCTGCTGCCGTTCGTCCCGGATAGTCCGACAGCAAGCTTGTTCTTTACATGGTTTCTTTTTTATTTGCTTAT
Organism: Paenibacillus sp. GD4; assembly: GCF_030846225.1. Lineage (NCBI taxonomy): Bacteria > Bacillati > Bacillota > Bacilli > Caryophanales > Paenibacillaceae > Paenibacillus > Paenibacillus sp. GD4. The sequence continues at coordinate 582,501 of NZ_JAVCYK010000001.1, read as the reverse complement.
TTCCGGATCGAGGGAAAACGAAAACCCCTTCGAGGTCAAGAGAGGAAGCGGGCTGCGAAGCTTTGTTGAGGCGTTTGCCGTCGTGACTTCCATTAAGTATGGCGTATGGGCGGTAGCCATGATCTTCTGGGGAGCTTCTCAGGGAGATCCGCTGGGCTGGCAGGATTGGATGCTTTCTATATCCCATCTGGGTATGGCGGCCGAAGCGCTGCTGTATTGGCGGTTCTTCCAATATCGCTGGCCGGCCATCCTGTTGGTTGCGGTTTGGACGTTCAGCAACGATTATATGGATTACGGAATCGGAATTTACCCTTGGCTGCCTGATGTGCTTGAGGATGATCTCAGCAAGATTGCCGCTTTCTCGATCGGCTTAACGGTTGCTTGTGTTATCCTAGCGGTGCTTCTGTGGATTTGGCGAGAAAAGAGCGCAGCAGCTAGTAGAAAGTCGGTCTAAAGTCGGACATCCCCCCATAGGATGAAGTTAGGAGGGGATGTCCGATGTTTTTTGCGATGAGGAGAAAGTGGACGGGCCTAATCGCTGTATTGGCTTTGGCTTCTCAGGTATTGATCGGATGCGGTCAAGCCGTGAGGTCGGAAGGGGAGGCTGCTCCGAAGCCTAGTCAGGAGCAGCTGCAGCGCGTCGAGCTGCTGAATCAAACGGCGGATGAAATGTACAAAAAAGTAATGCAGGGGGATGTGGCCGGCGGCAAGGTCGTTCTTCAGCAGCTTAGCGATCAAGTAACGCAAATTCGGTTTGAGGGGATCACTTCGTTAGAAGGGATCAATGCTTTAACCGAAACGGTTACGGAGGCCAAAAAGGTTTTTAACGCGGCTCAGTTCAGTCAAGAAGAGGGACAGGTGTCTACCGCCAAGATTCGTTTGGCTACCGATGCCTTAACTCACACGAACAATCCGATGTGGCTTCAGTATTATAAGCTGCTGCTGGAGGATGTGGAAGGTCTCGAGTCGGCAGCGAAAAATCAGCAGAAGACGGAGCTGCAAAAGGTGTATCGGAATTGGGAGCAGCATTATGGGATTATACACCCAAGCCTCTTGATTAGCCGGAATCCGTCCGATGTGGAGAAGCTGGACTCTCTTACCGTCTTCATGAAGCAGCAGATCCTGTCGGCTCAGGATCCGTATACGCAGATGCTGCAGATCCTTCCTCAGGTACGTCAGTCACTAGACAAGCTTTTCATGAAAAAGGAGGCTACCGCCTACTTGCCGATGGCGGAGCCGCAGAACCCGATTCTTTGGACGCTGACAATCGGGTCTGTCATTCTGGCAGCGCTCATTTTTGCAGGCTGGCGCCTTTCCAAGAAGGATGATGGTCTGGTAACCGTCCGAAAGCCGGAAGAAGGCTGAACCGATTACTCGGGCTTAAAGCCCTCACCCACGACGTCGTGAACTTCATCGATGATGATGAAGGCACGAGGATCGATCGACTGGATGAGGTCTTTAAGCCTTTTCATTTCATTACGGGAAATCACGCAGTATACAAGATGTTTGGATTGCTTCGAATAGGCGCCGATGACGGGTAACAGCGTGGCTCCTCGGCCCAGCTCCTTATGTATCGTTTCGGCAACACGGTCCGCGTGGTCGGTGATGATGGAGAACGCCCTTGCTGCGTAAGCTCCTTCGATGATAATATCGATCATTTTGGTCGTAATAAAGACGGCAACGAAGGTATACAGTATTTTTTCCTTCGGAATGAAAAAGAACGAGGCCCCGATAACCAGCGCATCGAAAGCAAGAATCACTTGGCCCATGCTCCAGCCCATCAGCTTGTTGCCGATGCGGGCAATAATATCAGACCCGCCCGTAGTGCCCCCGTACCGAAAAACAATCCCAAGCCCGATCCCCAAAGTAAACCCTGCATAGGCTGTTGCCAGAAAGTAATCCGTTTCCGTACGAAACGGAACGATCCAGCCTTTATGAATGGAAACCTCCATTACCCACAAGAAGAAGGATACCGCCAGCGTGCCGACGATTGTATACAGCAAGGAGCTTCTTCCAAGGATTTTCCAGCCGAGAATAAATAACGGTACGTTCATTACTAAGGTTGTAGCCGAAGGAGGAAGGTGGAAAATATAATTTAGCAAAAGTGCAATCCCTGTTATACCGCCTTCCATGAGCTCATTGGAAATGACAAAGTAATGAAGTCCAAAGGCATAAATAGCCGATCCGAGCAAAATGGGCAAAATATTTTTAATTTTTGACTGCAGCGATTCCTGACTCATGAGCCTTTCCCCCAAACGTATCTATTGTCGGCATGGTTAGTTTGCCAAGTCACGTCAAAAAAAATTTGTCTTTTCCCCTCGTTTTGCGTTAACATGGTGTAGAAACTTATTTTCTTCAAGTAGGTGGGTGTTGTATCCCTAATGAATGATCGTTCGTTAAAGGACCTCCAGGCGGAGGTAGATCAATACATATCTCAGTTCAAGGAAGGTTATTTCCGTCCGATGACGATGCTGGCCCGAATGACGGAGGAAGTCGGCGAGCTGGCCCGCGAGGTGAATCACCAATTCGGCGAGAAGCCAAAGAAGCCTACTGAGGCTGACAATTCCATCGAGCTGGAGCTCGGAGACATTTTGTTCATTACGATGTGCTTTGCGAATTCGCTGGGCATCGATTTAACGGAGGCACATGACAAGGTCATGCATAAATTCCGCACCCGGGATGCCGACAGATGGACGAAAATTAACACCGACAGCTAGTCTCCTTCATATGCTGTACCATCACCCTTTTTCAGGTTATGCTTCCGAGTGAAGCTTTCCCTAAGGGAAAGGACCAAGGAGGTGATGGTTTTATGAATGGAGAAGAAGCGATCAGAAAAGCGTATGCATCCATCCTTATGCACGATTTCGAGCAAGCCATCGCCTGGTTCGAGCAAGCGATTCAATTAGACCCGAGCAATGCAGTTTATCATTATAAACTATCTATAACCTATGCTAGAAGCAATAAGCTGGAGCGTGCCATTCACCACGCGGGACGTGCAATGGAGCTGGAGCCGCAGGATGAGCACTATCAGTTTCATTATCAGCAGCTGCAGGCGAGGGAGCGTGTTCGACAGGCTGAGAAGCTGCTGGAGGAATCGGAAAACGGACATTGGATGGCTGTCGCATTGCTGCAGGAAGCCATTAAGCTGGATCCTCTTGCGTTAGAGGCATTTCTGCTGCTTGGTATTGCGAAGGCGCAGCAGCAGGAATTCAGCGATGCGATCCAGGCGATCAAGGAAGTATTGAAGCTGGATCCGCAGCATAGTCTTGGCAATCGGTTATTGGCCGAGTATCAGAGTAAGTGGAAGCAGTATATTGAACCTATATATCCCAAGCAATCGTAATCGGAAAGGAACTGGTTAAGCGCATGAGTCCAATCAAAGTAGCAGTAGCAGGCGCAACCGGCCGTATGGGCCGAGAGGTTGTCAAGCTTGCTCTAAATGATCCGGAATTACAATTGGTGGCGGCTGTCGGACGGTCCCAGAGCCTAGAGCTGGATGCCGGACGAATGGTCGGGCTGGACCCTTGCGGTGTCCTAATAAGCAGCGACCTGGAAGGAGCCCTGGTGGAATCGAAGCCTGACGTTCTGGTTGACTTCACGACGCCGCAGACCGTATTGTCCAACGCCCGCCTGGCGATAAAGCACAAGGTTCGTCCCGTACTCGGGACGACGGGCTTTACGCCCCAGGATATCGAGGAGCTGGACAAGCAATGTAAGGAACAGGGCATCGGGGGGCTGATTGCACCTAACTTCTCCATCGGCGCGATTCTGATGATGAGGTTTGCTCAGCAGGCGGCCAAGCATTTTCCGCATCTCGAAATTATCGAGTACCACGGGGACCAGAAGCTGGATGCGCCTAGCGGTACCGCTATCAAGACGGCGGAGCTGATATCGGAGGCGCGCGAGGAGCTGCGTCAGGGCAATCCGCAGGAGCATGAAACGCTGGAAGGTGCAAGGGGAGGCTATTATAACGGGTTCCGAATACATAGTGTCCGTTTGCCCGGAGTATTTGCCCAGCAGGAGGTCGTCTTCGGCGCCTTTGGCCAAACCTTGAAGATTCGCCATGATTCCTACGACCGTGCGGGCTATATGCCGGGCGTTAAAGTTGGAGTACAGAAGGTTATGGAATACACCGGTATGGTATACGGCTTTGAACATTTTATAGAGTAGAGGATGGAGGACCAAGCGTTCCGGTATCGTGCCGGAAGCTTGTCCTCGCTGTGCAGGAGGCGAAGGTAATGGGGATGAAGATAGCATTAATCGCACACGATCGTAAAAAAGAAGAAATGGTCAATTTCGTTATTGCCTATGAAACGGTGTTTGAGCATCACCAGCTCTATGCCACGGGAACGACAGGTACACGGATCATGGAAAGCACAAAGCTGAATGTGCATCGATTCATGTCCGGTCCTCTTGGCGGAGATCAGCAGATCGGCGCTTTGGTAGCGACCAATGAGATGGATTTGATCATCTTCCTGAGGGATCCGCTTATGGCACAGCCGCACGAACCGGATATCATTGCACTGCTGCGTCTTTGCGACGTTCAGGGCATTCCTTGTGCTACGAATATTGCCACCGCCGAGATTCTAGTCAAAGCGTTGGACCGCGGAGATTTTGCCTGGAGAGAGCTTGTCCATAAATATAAGCCGGGGGCCATAGAATAATGGAAACCCTAGATATTCTTATTTTCGGGGCGCATCCGGATGATGCGGAGATCGGGATGGGCGGAACGATTGCCAAGCATACCGGGGCGGGGCTGAAGTTGGGTATCTGCGACCTTACCTTGGCGGAAATGTCGTCAAACGGTACTGTAGAAAGCAGGCAAATGGAGGCTCAAGAGGCTGCCAGGGAGCTTGGACTGGTTATGCGAAGCAATCTGAAGCTGCCGGACCGCGGCTTGTTCCTTACACCGGAGCCGATTGAACGGATTGTCGCAGAAATTCGCAAATGGCGGCCGCGTCTCGTGTTCGCTCCTTATTGGGAGGATCGACATCCGGATCATATCGCATGCAGCAAGCTCGTTCAGGAAGCGGTGTTCAATGCGAAGCTTCGTCGTTATAAACCGGAGCTGCCCGCGCATACCGTAGAAGAGACGTATTATTATTTCATCAATGATGTATATGAACCGGATGTTATAGTAGATGTGACGGCTGTTTATGATCGGAAAACAGCGGCGCTGAAAGCGTACCGCACACAGTTTGATGCTGCAAAGTCCGGAAACGATTACGTCAATACGCCGCTGAATCAGGGCTACCTTGAACGTGTGGAAGCGCGAGACCGATTGCTGGGTCAGAAGCGCTTGTTTCCTTATGCAGAGGGTTTTGTATGTAAAGCACCATACGTAGTCGATCGATTCTGACATCGGCGAATGGGGGAGGCCAAACCATGAGTAAGCCTAAGGATCGTTTGAAAATCGGGATCACCTGTTACCCTACGCTCGGCGGCTCCGGGGTTGTAGCCACCGAGCTCGGCAAGCTGCTAGCCGAGAAGGGGCACGAGGTTCATTTTATTACGCACAGCATGCCGTTTCGGCTTGGTAAGTTCGATAAAAATATTTTTTATCACGAAGTGGAAGTCAACGATTATTACGTGTTCAAATATCCGCCATACGATCTTTCGCTCGCCAGTAAGCTGGCGCAGGTCGCTAAGCTGGAGGAGTTGGATTTGCTGCATGTGCACTATGCGATTCCTCATGCGGTATGCGCGCTGATTGCCAAGCAGATGGTAGGAAGCAACCTGAAGGTTGTGACAACGCTCCACGGAACGGATATCACGGTGTTGGCGCACGATGAGTCCTTAAGCGATCTCATCCGCTTTGCCATCAATGAGAGTGACGCGGTTACGGCGGTTTCGCAGGATCTCATTAAAGAGACACGTGAGCTGCTGGCTATAGATAAGCCGATTGATTTGGGTTATAACTTTGTCGATAAAAGGGTGTATTATCCTCGGGAGGTTGCGGCGCTTAGGAAGGAATTCGCGCAGCCTGATGAAAAAATACTTATTCATATCTCGAACTTCCGACCGGTGAAGCGAGTGACCGACGTCGTCGAAGTGTTCGATCGCGTGCAAAAAGACATTCCGGCAAGACTCCTCTTTGTCGGAGAAGGTCCGGAGCTGTCCAAGGTGTTATGCAAGGTGAAGGAGCGGGGACTCCTTGACCGGGTAACGTTCTGCGGGAAACAGGACGACGTGGCGCAGCTTCTCTCGCTGGCGGACGTTATGCTGCTGCCATCGGAGAAAGAAAGCTTCGGTCTGGTAGCCTTGGAGGCAATGGCCTGCGGCGTACCGACCATCGCATCGAATGCCGGGGGGATTCCGGAGCTGATTACGCACGGGGAAACCGGATATTTGGCGGAGATCGGGGATGTGGAGCAAATGGCGGAATACGCCAAGATATTGCTGTCCGACCAGGCTAATTACGATAGGATCAGAGAAGCCTGTCTGCATAGAGCTCGCTTCACATTCTGTAACGATATCATAACAAGACAATATGAAGAGATATACTATCGCGTGCTGCAGCGCAGCATGCCGGAGGATTTGCGGTTAAAGCCGATGAACTGTTAACAATAAAGGAAGAGTGCATGATGAATGATAAGGATGTCGCTTCCCGGTCCGGACCGCTGGAGCAAGGAGCGATGAAGATTGTAGAAACGCTCACGGATAGAGGCTACGAAGCCTATCTGGTGGGCGGCTGTGTTCGTGACAAACAGCTTCAGCGTCCGGTGAAGGATTATGACATCGCCACCTCGGCCCGTCCGGAGCAGGTGCAGAAGCTGTTTGAGCGGACCATTCCAACGGGGCTTCAGCATGGAACGGTTACGGTGATGATCGACAAAGAGCCTTATGAGGTCACGACCTTCCGCAGGGAAGCGGAGTATGAAGCTTTCCGTCGTCCGACGGAGGTGGAATATATCGATAATTTGCTGGAGGACTTGCAGCGGCGCGATTTTACGATGAACGCCATGGCGATCAATCGGGCCGGTGAGCTTGTGGATCCTTTCGGTGGACGGCAGGACCTTGAGCGAGGCGTGCTGCGCTGTGTAGGGAATCCGGTGGAGCGATTCGGAGAAGACGCTCTCCGGATTTTTCGCTGCCTGCGCTTTGCCTCGGAGTATGACTTGACCATTGAAGAGACTACGTGGGCCGGATTGCTGGCACAGGTTCCGCTTCTGAAGCATATTGCATTAGAGCGTGTAAGAGCCGAGCTGGAGCGGATGATGGAAGGGCGAAATCCGCAGACGGCGCTTCGCTTGCTGATCGAGAGCCGCGCCTTGTCTTTTGTGAAAGAAAAGCTGTTGCTTGCAGATTTGGACAAATTTGAACAGGACCTGCCGCTGCTTGAGGGGCTTGCTTCGGAGCAGAGGTGGGCTTGTTTGTACATGCGAATAGGCGCAAGCTCGGCGGAAGCGAAGGAGGACCTTCACGTGCTGACGTTCTCCAATCAAAGGATTGAAGCCGTAAGCAGGATTCTGCTTGCTCAGGAAACGCTCGAGGAGCTGCGTGCAGCACAAACGGACGAGTCTGAAGCTTGGAAGCTAAGCGTGCTTCATGCAGGTATGGCAGCCGTCCGAGGACTAGCCGCCATCATCACTAAGGAATTGGATGAAGTGACGGTCTGGCTTGACGAGATGCCGGTAACGGAAATGAAGCAATTGGAGATCTCGGGGAAAGATTTAGTAGGCGCTTTTGACATGAAGGCAGGTCCATGGGTTGGCAAGGTGCTTTTGCAGCTGCTGCAGCAAGCGGCCCTGGGCCGACTCTCGAACGAGCGTGATGCGCTCTTGAAGGAGGCAAAGGCGGTCTACAGCAAGGTACAGGTGATACAGACATGAAAGATCTAATGGAGCTGTTTGAGGACGCAAACGGCGCTTTTCTTTCCGGCGAAGAGCTGAGCAGCAAGCTGGGCATAAGCAGGACGGCTGTTTGGAAGCAAATCGAGAAGCTTCGCGAGCAGGGCTATCAGTTTGAAGCGGCATCCCGCAAAGGGTACCGGCTAAAGACGAAGCCGGACAAGCTCGAGCTGACGGATTTACTGACAAAGCTGGCTACCAAGCGGCTTGGCCGAAGCATCAAATTCTACGAATCGGTGGACTCCACGCAAAACGTTGCTCACCAGCTGGTGAACGAAGGGGCGGCCGAGGGGACGATTGTTCTCGCGGATAAGCAAACCGCCGGCCGAGGACGCATGGGGCGCAAATGGCATTCTCCGCAGGGCAAGGGGATATGGGTCAGTATCATTCTCAGGCCGGCTATTCCTCTGCAATTCACTCCCCAGTTGACGCTCTTGGTAGCCGTTGCCTTATGCAGGGCGATTCGGGCGTTCACGGAGCTTCCCGTAGGCATTAAATGGCCGAACGATCTTCTCATTAACGGCAAGAAAATTTGCGGGATCTTGCTTGAGTCCAGCGCGGAGGATGAAAGGCTGAAGCATGTGATAGCCGGTGTGGGGATCAGCGCCAATCTGGTTGCCGACGATTTTCCCCCGGACATTCGTGAGGTCGCAACCTCCTTGGCGATGGAATTAGGCAAACCGCTGGACCGCACCGAGCTCCTGTGCCGGTTCCTTCTGGAGCTGGAACAGTTGTACGAGCTCTACTTGACGGAAGGCTTCGCTCCGATCAAGCTGCTGTGGGAGGCGCTCAATGTTTCGCTTCATCGGCCCGTCCGTTCCCAGACGCCCCAGGGAGTCATTGAAGGCATAGCCGAGAGCATGGACGATTCAGGCGCTCTAGCGGTAAGGCATGCGGACGGGACATTGACCAAAATTTACTCGGGTGATGTCGAATTCAGATGACGTACTCTTCGGATTCTGGTATAATCTGTGTATGCGGCGGCTGTATCCTTTTGAGGAACGGCACGCGGCATAACAGTTTGACCTCGCAATACTGGAGTTACACAACTTCATAGCTTTCGTTTTGAAATATGTCGGATTCTGCTCTGAGCCATTCGGACCGAGACAGAAGGATCATATGAGACTGCGTACATGTGAACCTTTTCGCCTCTTTTTGGAGATGGCCGGAAGGTTTTTTTGCTGTATAGAAATACTATGGATACCATAGAGGAAGCAGGTGAACGGATGGAAACACGCAAGCCCATAACAACTTCGAAGCTGAAGAAGATGAAGCAGGACGGACAGCCGATCAGTGTCATCACGGCTTATGATTATCCTTCCGCCCAATTGGCGGAGCAAGCAGGGGTGGACGTCATTCTGGTGGGGGATTCCCTGGGGAACGTGGTGCTCGGCTATGACTCGACGATTCCGGTGACCGTAGAAGATATGATTTACCATTCAAGGGCGGTTACACGGGCTGTGAAATCCACCTTCGTCGTAACGGATATGCCCTTTATGACTTACCACGGGAGCATCGATCGAACGCTTCAGCATGCTGGCAGAATCATGCAGGAGGGTTTAGCTAAAGCGGTGAAGCTGGAAGGCGGGCGCGAAATCATTCCTGCCGTCAAAGCGCTGGTTCAAGCGGGGATCCCGGTGATGGGCCATATTGGCCTTACGCCGCAGTCCATTCACCAGATCGGCGGGTATAAGGTTCAGGGCAAAAACTCGGCGCAAGCGAACCAGCTGCTGGAGGATGCTCTTGCCATTGAGGAAGCAGGCGCTTTCTCTATCGTGCTGGAGCTGGTAACGGATGAAATCGCCGAGCTGGTAACGAAACGGCTGACCATCCCCACAATAGGGATCGGGGCGGGAGCCGGATGCGACGGACAAGTGCTTGTGTTCCATGATGTGCTCGGCTACGCCGCAGAAATTCATCCGAAACGATTCGTCAAAACGTATGCCAACGTGGGAGAAATCGTTCGCAGCGGAATCAACCAATATGTGCAAGACGTGAAGCAGCGGAAATTCCCTGCACCGGAGCACTCCTTCCATGCCGATGCGGAACTCGCTGGAGCTTTATACGGAAACGAACGGAAAGAGTAGGGGGAACATAATTCATGCAGGTCATTCGTGCTATACAAGAGCTTCGAGAGTCCATTCGAACACTAAGGGCCGCGAAAGCGGGAGCAACAATAGGCTTTGTGCCTACCATGGGTTATCTCCATCAAGGTCACGCCTCCTTGCTGGAAGCTGCAAGAGCCCAGTGTGATCTTGTAGTGCTTAGCATCTTCGTCAATCCGCTGCAGTTCGGACCGAATGAGGACTTTGACAAGTACCCGCGGGATGAAGAGAGAGACCTGGCCGTTGCAAAGGATGCCGGAGCGGATATCGTATTTTTCCCTCAGGTGCAGGAGATGTACCCGAAGCCGACCAAAACCAAGGTGACGGTAGAAGGGGTTACGGAGCGGCTTTGCGGAGCCTCAAGACCGGGACATTTTGACGGAGTCGCGACCGTTGTTACGAAGCTGTTCAATATCGTCCAGCCGGATTTGGCGTATTTCGGGATGAAGGATGCTCAGCAGGTGGCAGTGATCGAGCAAATGGTTCATGATCTGAACATGCCGGTAACCATCGTGCCGCGGCCGACGCTTCGGGAAGCGGACGGTCTTGCTTTAAGCTCCCGGAACGTGTATTTGAACGAAGAGGAACGAAAGCAAGCATTGGTGCTGTCCCAGTCGCTTCGCATGGCAGAAGAGCTGTTAGGCGGGAGCTCTGCATCTTCGGTAACCCCATCCCAAGTGGTGAATGCGGTTCGCAGCCATATCGAGACGGCGCCGCTGGCCGTGATCGACTATGCCGAGCTGCTGGCTTACCCATCCTTGGAGCCCGTCGAAAGCCTGAAGCAAGTGGACCGGGTCATCCTGGCCCTTGCCGTAAAGTTCGGGAAAACCCGATTAATTGATAACACCATTATCCGCATATCCTAATACTTCAGGAGGCGATTGCCTTGTTTCGTACAATGCTAAAATCCAAAATCCACCGCGCCACCGTCACGGAAGCCAATCTGAATTATGTCGGCAGTATTACCATCGATCAGGATCTTCTGGATCTGGTGGATATGCTTCCTAACGAGAAGGTTCAGATTGTCAATAATAACAACGGTGCCCGTTTTGAAACTTATATTATTCCGGGTCCCCGGGGAACCGGCGTCATTTGTCTGAACGGAGCCGCTGCACGGCTTGTCCATCCCGGCGATACAGTTATCATTTTATCGTATGTCATGATGACCGAGGAAGAGGCACGCAAGCATACACCTCACATAGCCATCATGGGTGAGAATAATAAAGTAGTCAGTGTACTAAAGGAAGAAATTCATTCCACCATTCTGTAACAAGGAATGAAAATGAGCCGGTTTACGCACAATGTAGATACAATTCAGAGGCTCAAGGTGGGATGCAAACATGTTCAAACATCTTTTTGCTTCCATGAATGACATGTTGGACGAAGTGATGTCGCAGTACCCTTCCGCTTCCGGTTCCAAGAAACGTGAGCTTCATGAAAAGTTGCGCGCACTAAAGGCGATGAGCGACGATTGTATCGAAGAGTGGCTGCTGCTTGAGGAGAAAATGGGGCAGTTTATGAATGCCAACAGCATCAGTTTATCGGGGCCGGCAGCCTTAGGCGCGGATCCGTTTGACCCCGAAATAGCGGGAAAACGATCGGATCTGTTCATTCGGGGTCAAGGCTTCTATAAGCTGAGCATGTTTGAAGAGGCCATTCAGGAATTTGAGGCGCTCATACAGAATGAGCCGAATTTTACCCTAGGGCGTATTTATTTGGCTATGTCCTATTTAAAGAAGGGCGATGCACAGGAAAGCTACAGCCAATTTCAGTTTCTGTCTCAGCTTACCGAGAATTTACAGATGAAGGCCATTTCCTTCAATGCCATGGGTTGTATTCAGGCGCAAAATCAGAATTTGGAGAAAGCCTGCGAGTTTTTCAATTTGGCTTACCGGACCGACCCTTCCAGCGTCGAACCATTGATCGAGCTCGGGATGTGCAAGGAAAAGAAAGGCGGACTTCAGTTTACCTTCCAATCCGGCCGGCATTCGTAGGCAGAAGATAACTATTCCCTTTTCCGCTCCGAACTGATATTCTATAGGAATAGAGAGTGGAAATGAAGGGATTGACCATACAGCAATGAAATTCGCCGTATTGGATTTTGAGACAACGGGAAGCACGTCTTCCGATCGCATTATTCAAGTAGGTCTGTGCATTGTTAACGATTTAGAGATTTCGGACAGGTATACTTCACTGGTCCATCCAGGGATAAGTATACCTTCTTCAATTACAGCCTTAACCGGCATAGATGACGAAATGGTAAAGGATGCGCCTTCGATCGATTCCGTAATTGCCGAGATGGTTCCTCTGCTGCAGGATAGCGTCCTGGTAGGACATAATGTCGGTTTCGATCTTAGCTTTCTCCAGAGGGCTCTCGATGAAGAGGGGTATTATCCTTTCGACGGACGAGTGCTGGATACGATGGATACCCTTCGTATGCTGTATCCCGGTTTGTCCAGTCTGCAGCTGAGCATGGTATGCCAAGCCTTCGACATCGTTCATGAACGGCCGCATCAGGCCGATAGCGATGCCGAGGTGACTGCCTTAATTTGGCTTCGCTGCATGGAACGGCTGCAATCGCTTCCCCTGCTGACACTACAGCGGCTGGAGATGGTTCTTGAGGATCAGGTTGGCGATCTCGGTTGGTTAATTCACGAGCTGCGCACTTACAAAGAAATGCACGCCTCTGCCGGCTCCGATCCTCATGAAGACCGCTACTTCAGGCAGTTCGCCTTGAATGTAAGCGATTGGGGTGAAGAGGAGGAGGAAAGGGATCCTCAGGAAATCAAACGGATGCCGGATGACTTCGGAGCCTTCTACACTCAGTTGAAGGCCTTAATGCAGCAAAGCTTCGGCGCCTATGAGGAACGGGAGTCCCAGGTGCAGATGCTGAACAATGTGGAAAGCGCGTTCCAGAAGGAACAACACCTCATGATTGAAGCGGGTACGGGTACGGGGAAATCACTCGGCTACCTGATTCCCTCCCTCTATTACGGGCTGAAAAATGAGAAAAAGGTTGTCGTATCCACCCACACGATCAATTTGCAGGAACAGCTGCGTGAGAGGGATATCCCTCTGCTCAAGGAGCTTTTTCCCGTTCCATTCAAGGCGGGAATTCTTAAGGGACGGAGTCATTATCTTTGCTCCCGCAAATTCGAGGCGAAGGTCAATACGCTGGACTTCGAGAACGGCCGCGAGGACCGCGTTACCGCGGCGCAAATGATTGTGTGGCTCGGAGAGACGAAACACGGGGATGACGAAGAGCTTCATTTCTCAGGCAAGGGCCAGCAGTTTTGGTATTCGGTCTCCAGCGACGCTGAGTCTTGTTTGAACCGCGCATGTCCGTGGTTTAAAAAATGCTTCTATCATCGGGCAAGGCACGAAGCCAACAATGCGGATGTCGTTATCACGAATCATTCCTTATTATTTACGGATGTTGTGGCGGAAAACCGCGTGCTGCCGGGGTATAAGCATTTGGTCATCGATGAAGCGCATCACTTTGAGGAAGTGGCCAGCAAGCATTTAGGAATTGAGCTTCATTATCATGGGCTCTCCGGTACGCTGCTATGGCTCTATAAGGATGCGCGTACAGGACAGCTCTCCCTGCTCAAGCAGAAGCTGGCCCGATTCGAGAAGGATATTACGCAGAAATGGTGCTCGATGATAGAGGAAATCGTTCCGAGGCTTATCGCTTTGAAGGAGCAGTGGGATGAGCTGACCGAGGTTCTTTATCAGCTGCTGGCGTCCCGAAGCGATGCTTCGCAAACCGAAGGCAATACGATGGTGCTTCGGCTGAGAAAGGACAGCTTGCCGAACGGCTGGGATAAGCTGATGGTTATGGAAGAGAATATGCAGCTTCATTTTACTGAGGTGAACAAGAAGCTGGATCGTCTACTTACGGAGGTTAAGGAGCTGCAGGATGAGTATGACGCCGCAAGCCTTGTGACGGACTTAAGCGGAACCGTGAAACAGCTGCTTCGACACAAAGATGCGCTGCACTTTTTCATGACCATGGCAGATGAGAATTATGTATACTGGCTCGAAGCGGGTCATTATAATAAAGCGCGTTCGCTTCAGCTGAGCAGCGTGCCGATGGATGTCAGCAGTCTGCTGAAGCAGTACTTCTTCGATGCAAAGGAAAGTGTTGTGATGACCTCAGCAACGCTCTCCGTCGGTAAGTCCTTTGACTATACCTGCGAGCAGCTTGGACTGCAGACTCAGGACGACAATAAGCTGGTGACCGTACAGCTGCCGTCTCCGTTTAATTACCGTGAGCAAGCCCTGGTGGTTATTCCGCGGGATTTTCCAAGTATTCGGGGCAACGTTGGGGAGAAGGAGTTTGTGGACAAGCTGATTTTATCCCTTGCGGAGGTCGCACTTGAGACCAAGGGACGCATGCTGGTGCTGTTTACCTCCAACCGGATGCTGAAGGCAGCTCACGCCGGACTTAAGGATATGCTTTCTCCCTTCGGCATTCAGGTGCTGGGACAAGGCGTAGACAGCAGCAACCGAAGCAAGCTGACACGGATGTTCCAAAATCACCCCGCAAGCGTATTGCTCGGCACCAGCAGCTTCTGGGAAGGGGTTGACATTCCGGGGAATGCGTTAAGCTGCCTGGCCATTGTCAGGCTTCCCTTTCAGCCTCCGAATCATCCGCTGGTGGAAGCGAAAACGGAAAACCTCAAGAAGCTTGGCCAAAACCCGTTTATGAAGCTTTCCGTACCGCAAGCGGTCATTCGCTTCAAGCAGGGCTTCGGCCGGTTGGTTCGAACGGCCTCCGACCGCGGCATCGTGCTGGTGTATGATACCCGCGTGATCGATACGAACTACGGCAAATATTTTTTATATTCACTGCCGGGCCCCAAAATAGAGCATATGAACACCAGTCAGCTCGTACCGAGAATTAAGCAGTGGATGGGTGAGAAGGAACAATGAAAACACCGAAAATTTCGGAAGCGGTCGTACGTCGGCTGCCGATCTATTTACGATTTCTAAATGAATTAAGCAAAAATCATGTTCAAACGGTATCCTCGCAGGATCTGGGACAAAAGCTTGACTTAAATCCTGCGCAAATCCGGAAGGATCTTGCCTATTTCGGTGAGTTCGGAAAAAAAGGGATCGGTTACGACGTCGATTACCTCATTGAAAAAATTCGACAAATTCTGAAGTTGGATAAAGTTATCCCCGTAGGGCTTGTAGGAGCGGGAAACCTGGGGAGAGCCCTCTGCAATTATAATGCCTACTTGAAAGACAATATGAAAATTGTAGCGGTGTTTGACGCGCATGATTCGAAGGTTGGGGAATCCATAAACAACCTGAAGGTGAAGCCTATGAAAGAGCTGAAGACAACAGTTGAGGCTCACCGCATTCGTATAGGGATCATCACTGTTCCGGCCGTTGAGGCACAACAGGTGGCGAACCAGTTTGTTGAGGCCGGGGTAGAGGCGATTCTGAACTTTGCTCCGATTATCATCAAGGTTCCCGCCGACGTTCGTGTCCATCATGCGGATTTCACAACGGAGCTGCAAAGCTTGGCTTACTATTTGGAGGATGAAGCAGATAAATAAGATGGGAATGCAAAAGCCCGGTCACTTAAGAGTGGCCGGGCTTGTCTTATTACGAAAAGACGAAAACAACTTTGTACAACAGGAAGGCGAGAATCATACTAATCGGGATCGTAATGATCCATGTCATGACCATTCGTGTTACGGTTGCCCACTTCACGTCATGGAACCTCAAGACGGCTCCAGAGCCGATAATGGAGGAGGAAATAACATGAGTCGTAGAAAGCGGCATTCCCATGGCCGTAGAAGTCTGGATCACAATCGATGAGTTCAAATCGGAAGCAAAGCCGTTGATCGGTTCGATCTTTAACAGCTTACGGCTCATCGTTTTGATAATTCTCCAGCCGCCGATGGAGGTCCCAAGCCCCATCGCGGTCGCGGCGGCAAGCTTAACCCACAAAGGCACATCCAGCGAGCTTTGGTATTGCAGCGCGACTAAACCGAATACGATGATACCCATTGCCTTCTGTGCGTCATTCCCGCCATGGGAGAAGGAGAGAAGTCCGGCGGAAAGGATTTGGAAGAACCGAAAGGTTCGATTGAGCTTGGATCTGGAATTATTACCGGATACAAGTACAATTCTCTTAATGATCCACATAATGATAAATCCTGTAGCAAAAGCCACGATCGGGGACAGGATCAAGATCACGATGATCTCCTTAAAGCCTGCCCAGTTGACCGACTGCATTCCGGCGCCGGAGATGACCGCACCTGCCAGGGAGCCGATTAAGGTATGTGACGAAGAGGAAGGAATCCCATAGTACCAAGTGAGCAGATTCCATATAATCGCGGAAAGCAGAGCGGCGATAACGATATAAACTCCATTTTCGATCGTAGCCGGGTTGGCAATTTTACCGCCTACGGTTTTCGCAACCTCCGATGAATAAATGGCGCCGACAAAGTTTAGGACGGCAGCGTAAATGACAGCGAATCGGGGAGATAACGCCCGGGTTGAGATGGACGTAGCAATGGCATTGGCCGTATCGTGAAACCCGTTGATGAAGTCAAAGAGCAGGGCAAGGGCAACGATAACGATAATTAAGGTTAACATGATTTCCTCCTACTTTTACTGTAGCGCATTCCCGCGGCTTGAGCTTAGGAATAACGGAGTACGACGCTATCCAGAATATTGGCGACGTCCTCGCAAGCATCGGTTGTTTGCTCCAGGCGCTCATACAGCTCTTTCAATTTGAAATCATGATAAGGATCCGTCGGGTTTTTGAAGATGTCGCGAATACCCTCCCGCATAAGGCGGTCCCCTTCGTTCTCCAAGCTGTTGATCTTGACGGTGTGCTCCGTAATTTGCATATATTTCTTCTTCGCAAGGAGCTTAAAGGCATCCAGGATGTGCTGGCAGCTGGCAACGATGACAGCAGAAAACTCCTGCATATATTTATCGGAAACATGCAGGTCCATATAATCGAAACGGGCAATAGTTGCCTCGATGCCGTCAAGCACATCGTCTACCTTGGAGGTAAGCTCAAGGATATCCTCACGGTCGAGCGGAGTTATGAAAACCTTGTTCAGACCCTTGAAGATGGTGTGCGTAATTTCATCGCCCTGATGCTCAAGATCACGCAATTGCGGGTAGTACGTTGCGGGGGACTCGTTGCCCATAACTGCTGTGCGGAACATTTGAGCTGCGTGAAGCGTGTTCTCTGCCGCTTTGATGAGAAGAAGCAGGAAATCCGTGTCGTTCTTTTTGGTGAAAAGCATGGGATGAAAATCCTCCTTAGGGATGGAAATATATATTGATTAACAAAAGCTTAACAATATCGTTCGAGTTATGTAGACAAGAATCCTCAAATTTACACAAAATTAAAAATAACATAGGTGGAAGGGGCAATGCAATCTTAGTTTATCCAAAATATGATATGTGCATGAAAAGAGAATCATTATTCGAAAGTTTGTAATAAGTTGATTTTGCCCCTGTAAAGTTGTACAGTGAAATCGATATGCTCAAAAGCAAGGGGAAGGATAGATACCAATGGCAAAAACGATCATTACCAATGGAACCTTTATTACTATGAATGAAGAGACACCGATTCTCCAAGGATGCCTAATAATGGAAGACAATCGGATCTCTTACATCGGAACGAATGCCCCTGAACCGATAAATACATACGACCACGTGATAGACGGAAAGGGGAAACTGTTCCTGCCGGGCCTGGTGAATACCCATTGCCATGCCGCCATGTCTTTGCTTAGAGGATATGGTGATGATATGGCTCTGCAAGTATGGCTGGAAGAAAAGATGTGGCCGATGGAGGGACAATTCACGGCGCATGACGTACGAACCGGCACAATGCTGTCCATCCTTGAAATGGTAAAAAGCGGCACTACCACCTTCGTAGACATGTACGACCATATGAATGAAGTCGCGAAGAGCGTTGAAGAAACGGGAATGAGGGCTGTCCTCACCCGCGGCGTCATCGGGCTGTGTCCTCCTGAAGTGCAGGACGCCAAGCTAAAGGAAGCGGTACAGTTCGCCAAAGATTGGAACGGACTGGCAGGAGGACGTATCACGACCATGATGTCGCCTCATGCGCCATATACGTGCCCTCCCGATTACATTGAGCGTATCGTAGCTGCTGCTCACGAGCTTAATCTTCCGATCCATACGCATATGTCCGAAACAGCAAGGGAAGTGCAGGGGAATGTGGATCAGTACGGACTACGGCCGGTAGCCCATCTCGAAAAGCTGGGAGTATTCACTAGGCCGACTCTGGTAGCCCACGGCGTACATTTGACCGATGAAGAAATCAATGTTTTGGCCAAATACGATGTGAGAGTGTCCCACAATCCTAACAGCAACCTGAAGCTGGCCAGCGGCATTGCCCGTGTACCGGAGCTGCAGCGCGCAGGAGTGCTGGTGTCCCTGGGCACGGACAGCTCGGCGAGCAATAATAACCTGGATATGTTCGAGGAAATTCGCTTGGCTGCTCTTCTGCATAAGGGAGTCACAGGTGATCCGGTTGCAGTGCCTGCTTCCGCCGCACTGCGCATGGGCACGCTTGATGGTGCACGTTCGATCTGGTTGAACGATGTAGGGGCGCTGCAGCCCGGCATGAAAGCGGACATGATCGCCGTAGATATCGAGCAGGCTCATTATTATCCAAGGACGAATTACATTTCTCATGTCGTGTACGCAGGCAGCGGCAAAGATGTAACTGATGTGTGGGTGGACGGCAAGCAAATTATGCGCAAGGGCGAATGCTTGACGATTGATGAGGAAAAGGTTTTGTTTGAAGCACAGCGCTGCTTTGAGCGGTTGACGGGAGCTTCCTCGTAAGCCGAACGAACGGCGGCCGGAGGAGGTAAGCAAGTTGATTGCAAAACGTTGGAAGTGGATCGCATTGATAGTGGTCGCGGCCTCGCTTGGCATATTTTTAAGTGCAAAAATGTTCACCGGCATTATGGAGCCGGAATGGTCGGTCCAGCGGACAGCCGTTCAACAAGCTTATGAGAAAACGATTCTTGCACAAGCTGACAAAGTAGAACGGTTTGTCGGAGACCAAATTTATACGGTGATACAAGGAAAGGACAAAATCGGGCAGCCCGTTATCGTCTGGGTATCGGAAACCGATATCCGTACCGAAATGGCTTCCTCCGGTATCACGTCGGAGCAGGCGAAGCAAGGGCTGCTTTCCCAGCAGCCGGATGCCGAAATCCTGCGTATTCAACCGGGTATTCTGGACGGACAGCCGGTGTGGGAAGTGTTCTACAAACGCGAGCCTGAGGGAGAGAAGGAAAAGCACTATTATACGTACTATAAGTTCACGGATGGTTCTCTGATCGATACATGGAGGCTCAATATCCAATAAGGGAGGGAATGGGGGGTGAAGCGTCACGCTGTTGTTGCTGTCATCAGTTTGCTGTTATTGTTAGGCTGTCAGCAGGGGAGAGAGCTTTCACCTGCCGTCCTGCCTGATAAAGCGATGCCACCGAAAGGGAATGAGGCATTGCCTCCGGATAAAGCTCAGCTTGATGAGCAAAAGCCGCGAGCTTCAAACAAGCAGCCTTTTCGCTTTATTGTGATGGGGGACAGCCGCGGCGGCATCGGCGATGCTATTAATGAAGCTACACTGCGCCGGCTGCTGCAGCAGCTCAAGACGCTTCAGCCTCAGCCTTCGTTTATATTGTTTACCGGAGATCAAATCAAAGGGAGCAACGTGGATACGGAGCTCGCAGAATGGAAGAATATCGTCGATGATTATTATCCGGTCCATTTGTATTACCCTACCTTAGGCAATCATGATGATGACGAAGAATTATTCAGTAAGCACTTCGCTTATTTGCCTAACGAACAGCTGGAAGGCTATCGGAAATCGGTGTATTCATTTGACTACCAGGATGCACGTTTCATTGTGCTCAATTCCAATCGGACGAATGAGAAAAAGCAGTATATTATTGATGACAAGCAGCTGGCTTACTTGGACGATCGTCTTCAAACAAGCGACAAATCCTATGATTTCGTAATATTTCACGTTCCGGCCTACCCTGCCAGTGCCCATTTCGGAAAATCTCTAGATGCGGATCCCGATCGGCGCGATGCTTTGTGGGGCTTGCTTGACCGCTATCAGGTTACGGCGGCTATGGTCGGTCATGAGCACAATTACAATCGGCGGACGGTAGACGGCTCCTTTAACCAGCAGTTCAAGCATTCCATTTATCAGCTGACGGTAGGAGGAGCGGGAGCACCGCTTTATTCAACGGTAAAAGATAAGAAAAATGTGATTGCCGGGCCGAACCCGGTGTATCATTATATGGTGGTTGACATTGGTGCAGGAAAAGCTGAATTTAACGTATATGATGCGGACAATAAGTCCATCGATCGCTTCAGCGTATCCGCGCGGGCAAAGGAATGAGGCTGGGCAAGCTTCCACACATTACATCCGCATATGTGATAGATCATGTGCTATACTCTGAGTATAGCATTTTTTGTTGCGTATAAAGATGTTTATCTAAAATATATTCGTAGAAAGGGGGACGTTAGCTTATGAAGTTACGTCTCTTACCTGTTATATTGAGTGTTGTCGTGTCAGCCAGCGTATTGTTCGGCGGATATTTCGCATATCAAAGTGTTGCCATGGAGAACCCGCTGCAAAATGTGGTTACCAGCATTCCGGGAGTGGAGCTTGTCCAAATGAACTTGAGCGGAACGAAGGCGGAATTGGAGCTGAAGCTGGCTTCCGATACGAGTCTGCGTGATGTATATCAACAGATTCAGAAGCAGGGGGCATCCGTCATTGGAGATAAGCAGCTGCTCGTCACAATTGCCGGCGATTCTTCGCCGCGGCTGGAGCAATGGTGGTCCTCGGCCTTGTTTGAGGTTGCGCAGGCCATGGAAACGAAGCAATATGCGAATATTCCGAAATCGCTGCAAGCAAAAGCGGAGTCGTCCGGGGATGGACTGACCGTCTCTACGGAGATGGATGACAAGTATGTATATGTCACATTGAAAGACGGTGAATCCAGCAAACATATCATGCTTCCTCGGACACCGGCAAAAATGGGGGTGTGGCCGAATGAGTAAATATGGTAAAGAAATTTTACTGGGATCGATACCGGTTTTGATTTTGTTTCTTGTATTCCTTGGGGTGAATGTCATTCCCCTTGTATTTATGTCTGCGATTTTAGGTACGTTTCTCTATATGAACCGCGCACGCAGCGGGATGAATGTCGGCTCGGAACGGAAAACCCGCAGCAAGCAGCCCAGCTTCCTGACGTTCGAGGATATCGGCGGTCAGGACAGGGCGAAGCGGGAGCTTCAAGAGGCGCTCGATTTCCTCATCCGGGCTGAGGACATCAAGAAGCTCGGAATTCGTCCTATGAAGGGGATCTTGCTTACTGGACCTCCGGGGACGGGGAAGACGTTGATGGCCAAAGCTGCAGCGCATTACACGAATTCTGTGTTCCTGGCGGCTTCCGGTTCCGAATTCGTCGAGATGTACGTCGGTGTAGGCGCGAGCCGAGTCCGCGATTTATTTAAGGAAGCACGTGCGAAGGCAATTAAGGAAAACAAAGAAAGTGCGATTGTTTTCATTGACGAAATTGATGTGATTGGCGGTCAGCGGGCCGGAGGCCAGCAGCGTGAATACGATCAGACCTTGAACCAGCTTCTTACGGAAATGGACGGTATTCATACGAGCGAAAATCCGCGCGTGTTGATCATGGCCGCTACGAACCGTAAAGAAATGCTGGACAGCGCTTTGCTTCGTCCAGGACGCTTCGACAGACATATTGAAGTGGATTTGCCCGACAAAAAAGGACGTATGCATATTCTGAACATTCACTCCAAAAATAAACCGCTCGCGGAAGATGTAAATTTGGAAATGATCGCTCAGGAGACGTTCCATTTTTCCGGTGCCCAGCTGGAGAGCGTCATGAACGAAGCGGCGATCTACGCGATGCGCGAGAATAGCGAGCTGATCACGCAGAAGCACTTGTCACTGGCGGTGGACAAGGTAATGATGGGCGAGAAGACCGACCGTGAATCGACCCAGGAAGAGCGTGAGCGCGTGGCCATTCACGAGCTGGGTCATGCGATCGCGGCCGAGATGTTGAAGCCTGGATCGGTGTCACAGGTTGCCCTAAGCCCGCGGGGAAAGGCGCTTGGTTATGTGCGTCATAATCCGCAGCAGGATCAATACCTGTACACGAAAGAGCAAATCGAACAGCAAATTATGGTTGCCCTGGGAGGAGCCGTTGCGGAAGAAATGTTCTACGGCGGCCGTAGCACCGGTTCGCGCAACGACTTCGAGCAGTCGCTGAATATGGTGCGGACGATGATGGATTCCGGGCTTACCAAGCTTGGCATTATCGACAGAGATATGGTGACGAAGGAAGAGCTGATGAAAGAAAATGCTTCGATTCTAGAGGAGCTGACCGCTTCTACAAGAGAAATGCTGGAGCAATACCGTCAAGTATTCGAGCAATCGCTGGATATTTTGATCCGCGAGGAGACGTTAACCGGCGAGCAGTTCCGTCAGCTTCTAAGGGAACAGACGGACAGCAAGCATATTGCCTAGATCTAATTAAGCCATGAGGCGCAAGGAGCGCTTCATGGCTTTTCTTTTTTATTAGGTGCAACTTTTCTACAAAAAACAAGTCTAATATATTGGTAGATTTCGGCACAAAATGATAGAATTCGTGTAATAGAGAAACCAAGTTACAAACGTTTACATAAATGACATATCCATTCCAATACATAATGAACGAGGTGCATGATGAGATTTGTAGCTTATTGGTGTTCGTTGCTGATTACATTATCCTTACTGATCGCGGGTCAAGCCTCCGCCGCGGAAGCTCAGATTCAATTGTTTCTAAACGGAAAGGCGCTTGTGAGTGAAGTCCCGCCGAGGATCATAAAGGATAATACGATGGTGCCGATCCGCGTCATCGCAGAGTCGGTCGGTGCGAATGTGACCTGGGACGGCAAGCAGCGGAAGGTTGGAGTGAGTAAGGAGGATACCCAAATCCAGCTGACCATAGATAAGGCGGATGCCGTAGTGAACGGCAGCGTGCTTCGTCTTGAGTCGGCGCCGGTCATTGTAGAAGGGAATACGCTCTTGCCGCTCCGCTTCGTTAGTGAGCAGCTTGGCGTCAAGGTGACCTGGGATGAGCTGACCCGCTCTGTATTTCTTTTTCAATCCGAGGGCACGGATGTAGCACAGACAGACACGGACAAGCCACAGGCAAGCGCAGGCTCCCAGGACAAACCTTCAGGCAAGCCTGTCGAGAAGCCTGCCGATGTACCGGCCTTCATTCCGAGCAGCCCGGATAAGGTACCTGCGGGAGAGACGGCCAAGCCTTCCGTTACAGCTCCCACCAAGCCTGATGTGGCAGTGCCCGGCAAGAAGGATGAGCCGGTCATCATTAAAGCTGTTGCCGTTACCGGGGACAAGCTCTCCATCAATACTGCAGGCGGCACGGTGAAGCCGAATGTAACTATGAAGGCGGAAACGAATCAATTGATCATCGACATGCCCGGTACGGTGCTCGATAAGGAGACGATGAAGACAGCCGCAAATGGAGAAGGGAAGATCGACGTCAAAGCCGACTCCGTCTCGCAAGTTCGTTATTTGCTATTTGCAAAAGAGTCTTCAATCGTTAGAATAGTAGTAGATTTATCGAAAAAGGTAGATTGGAAGCCTATCGATAAGCCTGCCGCAGGCGAGTATGCCTGGAAGCTGATCCCGGTTAAAACCAAGGCGCTTGTGGTGATTGATGCAGGTCACGGCGGTAAAGACACGGGAGCCATTTCTCAGGCTACCAAGAGAAGGGAAAAGGACTTCGTTCTACCGGTGAGTATTAAGGTCGCTGAGCTTCTGGCCAAGGAGCCGCAGATTGAAGTGAAGCTGACCCGCTCTGACGATACGTTTCTGGAGCTGGCCGAGAGAGTCGCTATCGCCAACGAGCAGAAGGCGGATGTGTTTGTCTCTGTCCATGCAAATTCTACTACAAAGGAAACGATTCGCGGCACCGAAACGTATTACTATACGGAGCAAAGCCTGGATTTTGCCGAAATCATGCATAAGCATGTGCTGGAAGCTACAGGCTTTCCGGACCGCAAGGTGAAGCAGGGCAATTTCCATGTCATTAGAAATACAGAGATGCCTTCGGTACTGCTGGAGATTGGGTTTTTATCCAATCGAACGGAAGAATCGACGATGTTTCAGGAGGACTTCCAGCAAACGGTTGCCGCTGCTATTGTGGCTGGGATCAAGGAACAATTACATCTAAAATGACAGAGGAGTGAGTGAAGGATGGCTAAAACCAAATGGATTAAGACAACTACCGTTGCTGTCGTCGCTCTGCTTCTGGCAGCCGGATGCGGCCAAACGAAGCAGCCTGCCCAGGTTCAGGGCAATGCAGGTACGGCTGCTCCCTCCCAAACGCAGGAGAATGCCAAACCGCCCGCTCAGCAGGCGCCGGCAGCCCCGCAAACCCCGCAGGAGAAACAGCTGAAGATTAAAGCTTACTATGGGGATTCCGAGATGGAGAAGCTTCTGGAGCGTGATGTAACCATTTCCTATAAGCAGGATTCGGATAAGTATGCTGCGGCGCTTCAAGCTCTGCGTGTTAGTGAGGACAGCAAGCTGACTCCTCTATTTAAGGGGATTGAATTCAAATCCGTGTCGCTCAAAAACGGTCAGTTGAACGTAGACATTACCATCCAGCCGGAAGGCAGACTGGGTTCCGGAGGGGAGAAGCTGCTGCTGGATGCACTGGGTCAAACGGTGTTCCAATTCCAGGAAATTCAAGCTGTGGATGTACTGGTGGACGGCAAGCAGGTGGAGAGCCTTATGGGGCATATGGACCTGCCTCACCCTATCAAGAGGAAGTAGCTTTCAAGCAAGCACTAAGCAGAGGCACCGGCAGATTTTGAGAGGAGCAATCGCATTATGAAAAGAAGACGAAATAAGCAGCTGCGAAAATTATCCGCCACGGTACTGGCGGTTTCCTTGTTAATGAGCAGTACGGCCTATGCCGATACGATAATTCCATCGAGCACTACACCATCGGCGGCTGCGGCCGCCGGACTGGTACTTAGCTTCTCCGATGTAACCGCACAGCACTGGGCCATTAAGCACGTTACAAAGCTCGCTTCGCTCGGAATCATTCAGGGCTATGAGCGTAATGAATTCCGTCCGGAAAACTCCGTTTCGCAGCAGGAAGTTATTGTCATGGCGATTCGGATGATGGGACTCGAAAATGAAGTGAAGCGGAGCCGCACGGAGACGGTGCTTCCTTTTGCCGTAGATGATTTCTTTAAGCCTTATGTAGCTTACGCTTTTGACAAAGGCTTGATCACCGTTCAGGAAGAGACGCAAGGGACGACAACCAAAACGGCATGGGGCTCCAGAGAAGCGACACGGGAATGGGTGGCCAAGCTCGTTATTCGTGCCATCGGGAAACAGGCTCTGGCGAATCAGCTGAGCTCGGCTCAGACGAGCTTCTCGGACGGACAAGACTTCTCCTCGTGGGGAGGGGGATACATTAACGCCGCCGCCTCGCTAAAGATCGTCCAGGGCTTTGAGGATAACAGCTTCCAGCCGAAGGGCAAAGTGACGCGGGCTCAGATGGCAACCTTCCTCAGCCGGGCGGATGCGCATATGACGACGCGCTCGGAGCGTGTCACGATCGGTTATGTCATGGAGCGAACCGACAACAAGCTGGTGGTGCAAAATGCGATCGGGGAACAGTACGATTTCAGCCTGTCGGCGGATACCGTTTTCTACAGCGGCAAGGACGACAGCCGCATTCCTTCGACGAATCTGAAAATTACGAATGAAGTGTACGTAGTTTCGTATGGCAATAATGCTTTATACATAGAGCAGACGAACGATCAAGAGAAGCTTGAGGTTTTCGAGGGTACGCTGAATGAGGTGTTCGTCAACCAGATGGTACTGTCGCTTCAGCAGGCGAACGGGAAAAATTTATTTGAGCTGGACGGCAAGGTAACGGTTACCGATGCGGAAGGCCGCGGCTTGAGTCTCGGCTCCATTGTGCCTGGCAGCATTGTCGAGTTAAAGCGAAATCCGCTTGTCAAGAGCACGAAAATTACGCAGGTTGTAGTGAAGCAGGCTCCGGTGAGCAAGGTGGCGGAAGGAACCGTAGTCTCCGTCAACCGTGAGCAAAACCAAATCACGTTCCTGGAAGCGACGGGAAATCAGAACGAAACGTATCCGATATCGGCTAGAGTGTTCGTAACACTTCCGGACGGTTCGGCTGCAGAGCTGTCCAAGCTGCGGGTGGGCGATTTCGTATCCTATGACGTGAAGGCCAATGAACTCGCTTCCGTCACCGTTCGCAAGCAGGCCGATGTTACGGTCAGCACCCAGGGCAAGCTGGTGAGCATTAACCATGACAGCCGCATCCTGACGGTAACGGACAGCTCTTCGAAGCTGGGATCGTACTATCTTGCCGATAACGCGATAGTGGAGATCGAAGGACTGACGAACCCAAGCTTCTACGACATCGAAGTGAATGACGATCTGCGGCTGGATATTTTGAATAATAAGGTAGTAAAGGCAACCGTGACCAGCCGTTCGGTGGCTCCTTATGTGTTCGCCTCCATCCTGAGCTACGACCCGGATACGAAAGCACTGATGATTTCTACCGACAACGGATCCATTGCCGCTTACCGGTTAACGGATTCCACCATCATCAAATACGGAGAATCCACTCTGCCGTTAAGCAACTTCCAATCGATGTTCACGAAGGGCAAGCGTGTGGATCTGAAGGTTTCCAAGGATAAGGTCGTATCCATCCAGTACACGTTGGCCTTGGAGGGAACCGTATCTTTGATTAACGCCGGGGCTACTTCCGCAACGCAGGGAGAAATTACGATTCGCACGGCAAGCGGACAAAGCATCGTGATGAAGACGAACTACAGTATTGCTGTAGACTCGCAAAGCAAAGCGAACGGCACGCTGGCCGATTTGAAGGTGGGAGACAACGTCAAGGCAACGCTCAGCTATGGACAGGACTACGTGACGGCTATTGCGGTCAAGCGGGTAGGCGTCTATAAGACGATTATGACAAACGCTTCTTCGCGGCAAGTTACGGTGAAGGACGAAACCGGTGCGAGCCATATCGTTGTGGTCGATACGGACGACAAGATCGTCAATCCGGGGAAAGCCACCCATGCATTCTCGGATATTGCGGTTGATGAGTATGTGAAGGTTTCCTATGACGGCTCGAAGCTGGATAAGGTCGTGCTCATGTCGACGACGCGAGGCAAAGTGACGGCGGTGGATGCGGCAGCCGGTACGATTACCGTGCAGGACTTCGCGAACGGCGTGCAAGTCGTTCCTGTAGGCCAGCAGTATATCATTAAGCAAAACGGCACAACCACGGCGGCTCTTACGAATATTAAGGTTAACGATCGTGTGGAAATTGCCAAAGATGCGAATGACAAGGTGACGATTTATGTTGCGACGGCGATGAAACGCACCATTCAGTCCTATGATGTCGTGCTGAATACCTTGTTCCTTAAGCCTGCTAACGGCGTTACCCAAAATTCCTTTAACTTCTTTTCTAAAGCGTATTTGCACAAGGGAACGCAGCAGGTGGCCGCCAATGCCTTTATGGAGAACGAAGAAGTGACGATCTATTTAATTGATAACAAAATTGTGGAAATTGAGAAATAATCGGCCTTATTGTGTAACCTTTTTTATGGAAAATCCGTCTAATGCGGCATAGGGCTGCGAAGACGGATTTTCTTTTTTTTTCGGAAAAAGTTCGTAATTTGTCAGCATCGGTCATTGATTCGTCCGGCAGGATTGAGTAAACTGTTACTATACCGTCAGAGGAAGGGGCGTTAGGGCCATGAATGCAAAGGTGCGCCATATACTCGACACGATTGCGGAAATGTTCCCCGATGCCCACTGCGAGCTGAATCACGCCAATCCGTTTGAATTAACGATTGCCGTACTGCTCTCGGCGCAATGCACCGATGAGACGGTCAACAAGGTGACGGCTACGCTCTTTCAGAAATACAAGCGTCCGGAGGATTACCTGGCTGTGCCGCTTGAGGAGCTGGAGCAGGATATTCGCCGCATCGGTCTGTATCGCAACAAAGCCAAAAATATTCAGGCGCTTTGTGCGCTATTGCTGGACAAGCATGGCGGTGAGGTGCCTCGGGAGCACGAACAGCTCGTGGAGCTGCCCGGGGTAGGACGCAAGACGGCCAACGTCGTCGTTTCCAACGCCTTCGGCGTTCCGGCTATCGCCGTGGATACGCACGTGGAACGGGTATCCAAGCGATTAGGACTAGCGGGTCCGGACGATTCGGTATTAGAGGTCGAGAAGAAGCTGATGAAGAAGGTCCCCCGTGAGGAGTGGACAGATACGCATCATCGGTTAATCTTCTTCGGTAGATATCATTGCAAAGCGCAAAATCCGAACTGTGAAGCGTGCTCACTACTTGATTATTGCCGAGATGGAAAAAAACGTATGAAAACCGCCGTAAGCAGGAAACCTAGAACAAAGGCGATCAAGGAGAAGTCCGCCAAAGCTTGAAATCGAAGGGATTGAATCGTATGAAATGCATTTCTGTGTATACGAAGGATTTTGAAGTATTTTCCGACATTTATGAAAAGGTGCTCAGCACTCCATTAGAGGAAAACGAAGAGAAGCAAGTGGAAGGCGTTATGGTATCGGATTCGGGCAGCGTACCGGAACATTACCTCGACCGGATGAAAACCCGTCCTGAGGTCGTCGTGATGAAGGTGCGCGATAAAGATATTACGATTCTTCAGCATCGCGATTTATTTGAAATTTTTATCCCGGAAACGGAAAATATGGTACACTAAAAACCGAAGCGATTCGGTTTTTTTGTTTGTTTGCGGGGAACAAGAGAGAAATGAAAAGTGGAGTGGGAGTAGGGGAGCTATGAACAGCGTGATGACAACAGGGGATTTGATGCAGCAGACCGTCAAAGGACTGCTGACACAGGTAGAGCAGGCCTCGGATCGGGAGCATGCCAAGAAAGTTAAACAGCTGCTGGAGAAGGCGGAAAGCGAAAGGCTGTTTATCGCATTCTGCGGACACTTCTCGGCGGGGAAGTCAAGCTTGATCAATCGGCTGTGCGGGCATCCGCTGCTGCCGTCGAGTCCGATACCGACAAGCGCTAATATCGTACGCATTGCTTGCGGGGAAGCCGGAGCCCATGTGGTGTATAGGGATGAAGCAGGCTCCAAGGAACGCGTGGAGCGCGTCCCGCTTGAGGGATTGGCCGAGCATTGCCGGAACGGAGAGGCGATCGAAACGGTCGAGATTCGTTACCCGATTCCGTTTCTCGGGGAGCACGCAGCGCTGCTGGACACTCCGGGGATCGACTCGACGGACGATGCGCACCATTTGGCGACGGAATCGGCCTTGCATTTGGCGGACGTCGTCTTTTATGTGATGGATTATAACCATGTGCAATCGGAGATCAATCTGTCCTTTACGAAAAAGATGAAGGAGTGGGGCAAGCCGCTCTATCTGATCATTAATATGATCGACAAGCACAGGGAAGCGGAGCTTCCTTTCGCGGCGTATCAGGCAGGGGTTCGCGAGGCGTTCGCGAGCTGGGGGGTTCAGCCGGACGGCATTCTCTACACCTCGGTGAAGGAGCCGGACCACCCTCACAGCGAGTGGGTCAAGCTGGACTGGCTGTTGAGCCGGCTGATCTCGCTGCGGGAGCCGCTGATGCGGCTCAGCCTGGAGAAGTCGGCGAAGGCCCTTGCTGCGGCGCATGCGGCGAAGATGGCTGAGCGTAACGAGCCGGCCAAGGAAGCGCTGCGCGCGAAGCTGGACGCCGACGAGGGGCTCGAGGAGGCGCAAAGGCTCTACGCGGAAGCGAGTGCCGAGCTGAAGCGGCTGGAGGCGCTGCCGCAGGAGCGGGAGGCAGCGCTGCGCAAGGACGTGACGGCGGTGCTCGACAACGCCAACGTCATCCCGGCCGTAACGCGCGACCTCGCGCACGAATATTTGCAAAGCCGCAAGCCCGGCTTTAAGGTAGGCTGGTTCGCCGGCGCCGCCAAGACGGCGAAGGAGGTGGAACGCCGGTTAGAGGAGTTCCATAAGGACTTTGCCACCCAAGTGGAAACGCAGGTGGCCCGTCATGTTCAGCAGACCGTCAAAGCGGGCTTCGAGGGCAGCGGCCTGCCCTCGGCGGAGCTGATCTCGGCAGCGGAATCGATCCATGTAAACGTCACGGCCGATTGGATGGCATCCCTGGTGAATGAAGGCGCCGTCTTCGGCAACGAGTACACGCTTACCTTCTCCAAGCAGCTCTCGGCTGAGGTGAAGGGCCAGTACCGCAAGGAAGCATTCGCTGTGCTGGAGGCGCTGGCCGTGCAGCTGGCCGAGGCGCTCGCCCCGCGGCGCGCGGAGCTGCAGCGGCTGGCCGCGCCGCAGGAGCGCCTCAGCGGCCTGCGCCAGCTCGAGCGGCTAGCCGCCGAGGAAGCCGCCTATGCGGCTTCCCTGGCGACGCCGCTCGCCGCGCTGGCCGCGCCTGCGCCGGCGCGCCGGACCCGGCCGCCGCCCCTGCGGAGGCGGCGAACGCCCCAGCCGCGCGCGGCGGCGCGGCCCCGGCCGGCGAGCCCGCCGCGGGGCTCGCCTGGATTGCGCCGGCGGCCGCAGGGCCTGCCGGCGAAGCCGCCCGCCGCGGGGGCGCGGCGACGCTCGCCGGGGGCGAGCATCGCCGCCGCTTGCGCGAAGCCGCCGCGCGGCTGGACGCCGCCGCGCAGGAGCTCGCGGGCGTGGCGCCGCTCGCGTCGCTCCGCCGCTCCCTGCGGGAGAAGGCGGAGCGCCTCGGGCAGAGCCGCTTCACGATCGCGCTCTTCGGCGCCTTCAGCGCCGGCAAATCGTCGTTCGCCAATGCGCTGATCGGCGAACGCATCCTGCCGGTGTCGCCGAACCCGACGACCGCGGCGATCAACAAAATCATGCCGCCGGAGCCCGAGGCCGGCTGGCCTCACGGCACGGCGAAGGTGCGGATGAAGAGCGCCGAACGGCTCGCTTCCGACGTGCTGTACTCGCTGGAGGTGCTGGGCTTTCCTGCTTCCGATATGACAGACGCCCTCCGGGTAATCGGCGGTCTCCGGGCAGACCAGATTCCGGGCAAGGGCAAGCCGCACTATTCCTTCCTGAAGGCCGTGGAGAAGGGCTGGTCCGAGCAATCGGCGTATTTGGGGCAAGAGCGGAAAGCTACGCTGGAGCAGTTCCGGGAATACGCTGCCGAGGAAGCCAAGTCATGCTTCGTCGAGCTGATTGAGCTGTACTACATGAACCCGCTGACCGAGCAAGGGGTGGTCCTGGTCGATACGCCGGGAGCGGATTCCATCAATGCGCGTCATACCGGGGTTGCGTTTGAATACATCAAAAATGCCGACGCCATTTTATTCGTGACTTATTATAATCATGCCTTTTCCCATGCGGATCGGGAATTTCTGCTGCAGCTCGGCCGGGTGAAGGACAGCTTCGAGCTGGATAAAATGTTCTTTATCGTCAACGCGGCGGATTTGGCTTCCTCGGCGGAGGAGTTAAGCGGTGTCGTAGCTCATGTCGAGAGCAACCTCGTGCAGCACGGCATCCGCAAGCCGAGAATTTATCCGTTATCGAGCTATTACGCGCTGGAAGGGAAGGTCGAGCAAAACGAGACACTCACCGCCCAATCCGGGATTACGCAATTCGAACAGGAGTTTATTCGGTTTACGTTCGAGGAGCTGACCGAGCTGGTCATCAAGGCAGGCGAAGCCGATATGCGCCGTGCCATGGAGGTGCTCAAGCGGTGGATCGCCAGCGCGCAATCGGATGAATCGGAGCGGCGCCGTGAAGCGGAGCAGCTTCGCGCCGACGTTCAGCTGTCCTTATCGTCCCTTCAGGGCTCGGATCCGTCCGCGGAGCGAAGGGAGCTGACGAAGGAGATCGAGGAGCTTCTCTATTACGTAAGGCAGCGGACGTCGTACCGGTTCGGCGAATTTTTCGGGCACTCCTTTAATCCGGCGGTCTTCCGTGAGGAGGGCAAGGACGCCAAAGCATTGCTGCAGGGAGCATGGGAGGAGCTCAAGCGAATGATTACCTTCGATTTGTCCCAGGAGGTACTCGCCACAACCCTGCGGATCGAGAACAAAATTAACAAGCTGATGGATTTGGCTGTCCAAGAATGGACAGCAGCCATTCGGACGCGGATCAACTCGTTCGACCCGACTTCGCAGCCTGCCTTGAAGCTGGAGACACCCGAGCTGAAGGCATCGCTGCAGGCGGATGAAGTTACGGTGAAATGGCTGCAGAGCTTCTATAAAAATCCGAAGCAGTTCTTCGAGGGGGACGGACGGCAAAGCCTGCGTAAAGAGCTGGAGGCTAAGCTGGTAAGACCGATGAGTGAGTTTGCCGAGGCCCAAGCAGCCCAGCTCGTCCGAGCTTATCAGGACCAGCTGGAAGCGGCCTATCGTTCTCGCAGCAGCTTCCTCACGGAAGCGCTGCAGGAGCATGCAGACGGACTGCTAGCGGCCTTGGAGCAGCCGATCGACCTGCCGTCGCTCCAGAGCAAGCAAAGCCGTCTTCACGATCTTATCGAATCCTAAGCGCAATACACCGGGCTGTTCCTTTGGGGACAGCCCGTTTTACAAGATATTTGTGAAAAGGCTTACATCAAGGGGAATTGGCACTATATGCATGAAATAAGTGGATTGTATCCCCATAATGTGAGCAAATGGAGAAATTCCCCACGATAAGCAAGTTTACGGGAACCCGCACTGTTGCCGCACTCTACGTATGGTGATAGACTTCAATTCAAGCAAAGCGCTTTCTTAAGTGAGGTGAATCACAGCTTAGGATGTATTGGTTTTTCAAGGATTAAAGCGTTTTAATTATGAATGAGGAAGCTGCGCCGAAGAGCTCCGTTTACCGGACTCAAGACCAGGAATGGACGCAGCCGGCTTTGCCGCGGACATAGGTGGAGCTGCATAGGGGAGGGTCATGCGTTGGAAGTTTTTAAACAGCTGCGAGAGTATTATTGGAACGAAAAAAAGTTTTTCTTCGCCTCCTTCTTCAGCTTGATGGCGGCAACGGCACTAGGTTTGGTGTATCCGAACCTGCTGCGCTATTTGATCGATGAAGTGATCATGAAATCACAGTTTCAATCCGTGCCGATGCTCGCCCTGCTCGTCGTAGGCGTTATGGCCGTGAAAGCAACGTTTCAGTTTCTTCATGGCGCCTCCAGCGGCCGGCTCGGCAATCAGGTTGCCTTTAACCTGCGGAAAGCAACCTACCATAAACTTCAATATTTGTCGTTCCAATACTACGACAAGGCGCGTACAGGCGATTTGATGTCCCGTTTGACGGCGGATTTGCAGGCGGTCCGTGATTTTGTAGGCTTCGGCTCGGTGCAAATTCTAAACGTTTTCATGATGTTCACCTTCGGGACCATCATGATGATGACGATCGACTGGAAATTGACGCTGCTTACTATGGCTTCCATGCCGTTTCTGGTATTTACGGCCATCCGTTTTGAAGGAAAAATTCATCCGGCCTTTCGTTCGATTCGCAAATCGATGAGCTCGATGACCACCTCGGTGCAGGAGAATATCACGGGAGTGAGAACCGTGAAATCGTTTGCGCGCGAGCCGCACGAAATCGACAAATTCTCGGAACGCAACGAGGATTATCGAGTGAATAACGTATCGACCGCGGGAATATGGGCGACCTATTTTCCGGTGATGGAGCTGTTTGCCAATCTCAGTGTGGTCATCCTCCTCGGAGTCGGAGGTTACATGGTCATTCAAGGCTCGATATCGCTTGGAGAGCTCGTTGCCTTCTTCAGCCTTATCTGGTACATCATCGGACCATTGTGGCAAATCGGCTTTCATATTAACAACTTCACCCAATCCAAGGCGGCAGGGGAACGGCTGCTCGA
Source organism: Paenibacillus sp. GD4 (assembly GCF_030846225.1). Taxonomy (NCBI): domain Bacteria; kingdom Bacillati; phylum Bacillota; class Bacilli; order Caryophanales; family Paenibacillaceae; genus Paenibacillus; species Paenibacillus sp. GD4. The sequence continues at coordinate 548,567 of NZ_JAVCYK010000001.1, read as the reverse complement.
AATTCTTCATCAATACGTTCACGTGAAGGATAAAGAAAACGCCATCAAGCTGACAACGGACCGGGTGAAAGGGCATGTGAAATTTGAAGGGGTAACCTTCGCCTATCCGGAGAAGCAGCCTGCCCTCCAAAGCTTTGAGCTGGACGCTCCTGCGGGCTCCGTGATCGGCTTGCTCGGCGGTACCGGTTCGGGAAAATCCACTGTGATTCAGCTGCTGCTGCGTGCGTATAACGTGAAGGAAGGCCGGATCTCGCTGGACGGTGTAGATATTCGCGATGTCACTCTGGAGAGCCTGCGCGAGCAAATGGCCGTTGTTTTCCAGGAGACGTTCCTATTCTCCTCGACCATCCGCAACAATATTGCCTACGGCGTGAAGGAAGCCTCCATGGACGAGATTATTCGGGCTGCGAAGCTGGCCAAGGCACATGATTTCATTATGGAGCTGCCTCTTGGCTATGATACGATCGTTGGGGAACGAGGTCTCGGACTGTCCGGCGGTCAGAAGCAGCGGATTGCGATTGCAAGAGCCATTCTGAAGAATCCGAAAATTTTAATTCTGGATGACGCTACAAGTGCAGTCGATATGGAAACCGAGCATGAGATTCAGAGGGGTTTCCAAGAGGTCATGGAGGGCAGAACGACCTTCATTATCGCTCACCGGATTTCCTCGCTGAAGCATGCGGATGAAATTATTGTGCTGGAGGAAGGAAAGATAGTGCAGCGCGGCACCCATGATCAGCTGATGAAGCAAGAGGGACCTTATCTGGAGACGTACAAAATTCAGTTCGCCGACCATCCGGATGAAGTGGAAGACAGCGCAGCGACGGAGCCGCCCGGCCGCGTGTCCATGGCGGTGCAAGAGCAAGGCGAACAGGAAGCGGCGGCAGCTGCGCAGCAGAAGGTCAGGGGGTTCGTGCATTGAGTAAGAATGCCAAGCAACAGACGGAGCTAAATCAACGGTTCGTTTACCAGGATGACGAAGAGCTGGATAAAGGCTTTGACTGGGGACAAGTGAAACGCCTCAGCGTTTATATGAAGCCGTATGCCAAACAAATTATTTCTGTCATTGTCACGATGATGTGTGTGGGAGCGCTCACGAAGCTGCTGAATCCGCTGTTGATCGCTTATGCGATCGACAACGCTTTGACCGGCGACGGGGATCAGAAGCTGCTGTTTTACTGTGTCGGGGGCATGCTGACTCTCTATTTGATCCAATGGTTTGCCAACAGCTTCCGGATCCGGTATACGAATATGATCGGGCAGCGCGTCATTTATGATTTACGGCATGATTTGTTCAGCCACATTCAGCAGTTATCCTTTAAATTTTTCGATAAGCGTCCGGCCGGCTCGATTCTGGTAAGGATTACAAACTACGTAAACTCTTTGCAGGACCTGCTGGCTAACGGGGCGGTCAACCTAATGATCGACTGCGTGCAGCTTGTTGGGATCGTTGCGATTTTGCTCGTGTACAATGCGAAGCTGGGGGCTGCGATCATCATCACAGTGCCGATCATGTTCGTAATCTCCACCAAGCTGAGAGTACATATTCGCCGCTCCTGGCAGGTCGTTCAGACGAAGCAGTCCCGTATCAACGCCCACTTGAACGAGTGCATTCAGGGCATTAAGGTGACGCAGGCTTACACGCAAGAGAAGGAAAACATCGCTTACTTCGACGAAATGAACAAGGACAATCACCGTATATGGAATCGCGCTTCGACCTTGAACCAGAGCTTCAACCCGCTGATCGAGGTGACGGGAGCGATCGGTTATTGCATCTTGTTCTGGCTCGGCGCTTATTTGATTCAACAGGAGCAAATTACCGTCGGTACGCTGGTTATGTTCGCTACGTATATCGGCCACTTCTGGGAGCCGATCAACCGGTTGGGCCAGATGTATTCCCAAATGCTCATTGCGATGGCTTCCTCGGAGCGGATTTTCGAATTCATCGATGAACAGCCGACGGTGGCGGAGCATGAGAACGCTAAGACGCTCCCTGCGATCCAAGGCAACATCCGGTTTGACGCCGTTGAATTTGAGTATGAGCCGGGTCGTCATGCATTGAAGCGAATCGATTTGGATGTCAAGGCAGGCCAGTCGATTGCACTTGTCGGACACACAGGCTCCGGAAAAAGCACCATCATCAACCTGCTTTGCCGTTTCTATGACGTTACGAACGGGTCGATCCTGATCGACGGGCATGATATCCGGGATGTTACGATCCAGAGCCTGCGCTCTCAGGTCGGCATTGTTCTGCAGGACACATTCATCTTCTCCGGGACGATTCGGGATAACATTCGCTTCGGCCGTCTCGATGCTACCGATGCGGAGATCGAAGCGGCAGCCAAGGCGGTACGGGCGCATGATTTTATCGCCGCTCTTCCGCACGGCTACGATACCGAGGTTCAAGAGCGAGGCAACGTGCTTTCCATGGGACAGCGGCAGCTGATCTCCTTCGCGCGGGCTCTGCTCGCGGATCCTCGCATCCTCATTCTGGATGAAGCTACGGCCAGCATCGACACGGAGACCGAGCTGAAAATTCAGGAGGCGCTGAAGACGCTGATGGCCGGTCGTACTACCTTTATCATCGCTCACCGGTTATCTACGATTCGCCATGCCGATCATATTCTCGTGCTTGATCACGGGAATATTATGGAGCAGGGCAATCACGAGCAGCTTATGGCTCATAAAGGGATCTATCACGGGCTCATCCAAGCCCAATATCGTTTCCTCCGGGAAGTGGTATAATCCCGCTGCGCACGGTCGGAAGCGTTCGTTTTCTTAACCGCAACAGCCTCTTGTTCCCCCTCTCGAAAGGGGGAGCGGGAGGTTTTTTCTCTTTTTCTCGGCTTTTTTCGGAAGGGTCCGCATAGAATGAAAGAAATAGGCGAAGGTTCGCCAATTCATAACAACCGGGAGGTAAGTAGACGTTGATAATGCGTAAAGGAAGCTTGAAATGGATCCTGGAAGCCGTTCAATGGTTGATTGCCTTAGTTGTTATCCTCAGCACCATGCTGACCGGGCGTTGGTATGTCAAAGCCCATGTGGAGGAGCGCTACGACGTGTATTTGGACGACCAGCCGCTTGGAACCGTATCCAATCCGGAGGAGATAAAACAATGGGAAGAAAAGCAGCGTCAGGCGTTTCTGGAGTCGTGGGGACTTACCAATGTCCAGGTGACCTCGAATCTGGACCGCTTACGATTTGAACTAAATGAAAGCTTTTCCCAAGAAAACGCCATCGATGTCGTGCTTTCCGAGTTGGGCAGCCGCATCGTTTTTGGCGTGCTGGCCACGGAGCTTCGGGTGGACGGTAAATCGCTGGGGTTTCTCAAGGACCGGAGCACCGCCGAAGCGCTGCTGGCAGAGCTGAAGCAGCCCTTCGTAGGCAAAACCAAGAAGGTGACCGCTTTATCGGCTGACACGGTGGAACCGGTGAGCGCCCACATGGAAACATACGCCGATTTCGTTCAGAAGGTCGAGCTCATCGATACGCCGGTAACTCCCGATCGGATTACACCGACGGAACGCATCCGGGAAACCATTGCCGCAGGTGAGGTCCAGCCGGTCAGCTATAAGGTGGAGAAGGGCGATGCCATTTCGAAAATCGCGAAAAAGTTCAACATTCCGCAATCTCAAATTTACGCGAATAATCCGGAGCTGAAGGGCGATTTTATCAAGATCGGCCAGGAGCTGAATATTACGGTTCGTCAGCCGCTGCTTGCCGTGAAAACGATGGAATCCCGTAAAGAAAAGGTAACGGTTCCTAGCGGGATTGTATATGAGAAGGACGACAATCTGAAGCAGGGGATCATTCAGATCGTTTCACAGGGCAAGCCCGGCGCCAAGCTGAAGACCTACCAAACCACGCGGATCAATGGCAATTTGGTGGAGGAGGTCGTTACGGAAGAGCAGGAGCTTGAGCCGCCTGTGCAAACGGTAGTGAAGCAGGGAACGAAGGTTGTTCCGGGTGTCGGCACCGGACGCTTCTCCCTTCCGGTGTTATCTCCCCGAGTTACCAGTGAATACGGGCAGCGCTGGGGGAGAAAGCATTCCGGGATGGATCTGGTATCCGATAAAAAAACCATTTTGGCCGCAGATCATGGGAAGGTGGTATTCGCCGGCGTGAAGTCCGGTTACGGGAATACGATCATCATCGATCATCAGAACGGATATGAAACTCTGTATGGACATTTGAGCAAGATTGAGGTTCGCGAAGGGCATCCCGTCGAAAAAGGGGAAAAAATCGGCATCATGGGGAGCACCGGAAACTCTACCGGCGTGCATCTGCACTTTGAGGTGATGCGCGACGGACAGCAGGAAAATCCGATGAAATATTTAAGCATCTAGCGAAAGCTGTGCAGCGGAGGCGAGGAGCGATGTTGAGTAAAAAGCTGTCAGTGGGCATCGTTAACTGTGAAAAGACGTACGCCTATTCCCTTCCAACTGTCAAATCCAAGGTGTTGGCCTCCCTTTTACGGGAGGAACAGGCCCCCATTTTATCCGAAAGCCAATATTATTATAAAATCCGTTTGGGGGGAAGCAGGGTCGGTTGGGTTCGGAAAAAGCATATCATACGGGAGCATCGCGAGCGTCTGATCGTCGGCTGGCATGCGTTCGGCACCACAACGGATTATATGGAGCGTACGGAGCGTGCGGCACCCGTCGATATCGTATCCCCCCGGTGGATGGTGCTGCAGCAGGAGGCCCCCTATGTGACTCAAACGGTGGATGCGAAGTTCGTTGCCTGGTGCCGTGAGCATGGCAAAAAGGTTTGGGCGATGCTGGGCAACCGGTTCGATCCGGAGCTGACGGATATGATTTTGAGCGATGCCTCCAAGCGCGAAGAGCTGGTGAAAGCATTGGTCGAGCTGTGTTCGGTTTATCAGCTGGATGGGATCAATGTGAATTTCGAAAATATCAATCCGCGGAATAAAACGCACTTGACAGAGACGGTTTCGGCGCTTAGGGAGTCCTTGCATCCGCTTGGAAAAACCACAACGGTCGGTCTCACGCGGCATAACCCTGATCCGCATTCGGGCTCCTACGACCGCAGGGAGTTGGCTAAAGCAGCCGATTATCTTATCCTGATGGGTTATGAGGAGCACTGGCCGGGAGGAAGCAAGGCCGGCCCCGCCGCTTCTTATCCCTGGGTGGAGGAAGGAATCAAGCTGCTGCTGAAGGAAGCGCCGGCACATAAGATTTTGCTGGGCATTCCTCTCTTTACGAGAAAGTGGACCTCCGATTCGGAAAAGGAAACCTTGACCAGTGAGCAGCTGTCCATGACTCAGGCTCGAAACGAAGCGGAACGCAGGAATTTGTCACTCCGATGGCTTTCCAAAGCGAAGCAGCATTACGCAGAATATACGGTAGGCAGTCAGCGGCACCAGCTATGGGTGGAGGACAAAGCCTCCTTGGAGCAGCGGCTCCAGCTTGTGGAGAAATACCAGCTCGGCGGCGCAGCCTTCTGGTATTTAGGCATGGAATCACACGACATATGGTCCCTGTTGTAGCAGCTAGCCGCTCATGTTTCGAAAATAGCTCCTCGGCCTCAAAGTCCGGCTGCCCTCATCGACATTCCTCGATTTCAAAAAGGTATCGTTACATCTGGGTCCTCCCCGCTTTGGGTAAAGGTTGCTCCGTTGTGTCGGATGCGGCGGAGCATAAGCTTCGTTGTGTGTGGTTAAACGTACTCATTCCGTCAGGTGACCATCCAGGGCTGCAATGCTGCTATAGTGCAAAAATCCACGATACTAATTGAGTTTAAGAACGAGATTTGTGAGAATCAGCATCTTTAAAAGTACACAATGGCTTTGAACCGAGACAAATGGTCTTGGAATGTTGTACATACGCAGAAATCCTCTTGCATCGGACACAAATCAAGGAAAAAAGCTGTCTATTTGCAGAAATGTCCCAATACTCCAAAGGAATCCATGGATATATAAGCAAGAGTAGATCCGGGAGAGAAAAGCTATAGGGAGGAGCTCTTTATCTCCGATCCCATGCAGCACGAATAGATCTTCCAAGAACCGTCCGAAACCGGACGGTTTTTCCTATTCTCTCCCCCATTTCCGATGGGGCTGTTTTGATGGTTTAGAAAGTGACATCTTCGGATTAGCGGGAAAATATCTTCAGCCGCGAGTTGTGGCTTGCCGTCTACACCATAACATTCTAATCAAATGACGGCAAACAAGATGTTTGAGTTGAGGCTGAGGATATTTCCTGCGATAAAGTGAAGCTGTCTAATTCTTTAACCCCACAACAGCCCTATTTGCAAATCCCCTCGTAAACCGCTACTCTAAAAAGGAAAGTAACTTGCAATTTACCACGGGGGGAGCTACGTAACGCATGAACTCGGCAAAAAGACTATGGCGCGTGACAGGAGCTGCCGTATTGGTCTCAACCGTCGTCTGCGCGGTCGGCTTCGGTTATGCAATCAAGGAAATCATGTTTCCTGCACCCATCACCGGTACGGAAACCTCGGTTCCCGGAGGAGCGGCAGCTAAGCCCGTAGAAGAAAATTGGGCTGCGAAGCGGCAAATTCGTATCGTCGCCTTAGGGGACTCTCTCAGTGCAGGGACCGGAGACTTGTCCGGCAGAGGTTACGTAGGGCAGGTGAAGGAGAAGCTTCAGGAGCAGCTGGGTAAGCCTGTATTCGTTTATAATAATTTCGCGATCCCGGGGTTTCGTACGTATGATTTACTGAAGGATTGGGACGCGAAGAAGGATATCGATAAATCGTTGTCGGAGGCGGATTTGGTGCTGTTTACCATCGGGGGCAACGATCTGTTCGAGGGGGGACAAGATCTGTTCACGAATCCGCAGACGGGAGAAGGCTTCAATCCGCAGGCTGCGGCGCAGCGGCTGCCGGAGGCGGTCAAGCGGCTGGAGCAGGTGATGGATCGAGTGGCCAAAGCGGCCCCGAAGGCCAAAATTATGTATGTCGGCTTGTATCATCCGTTCCTCGATCTCGACCCGAAGCGGGAAGGCTCGCCGCTCGTACAGCGCTGGAATACGGCTGCTTTTGAGATTGCGAATAAATACCCGAATATCACGGTAGTACCGACGTTCGATTTGTTCGAATTGAATCTCAATAAATATTTATATACCGATCATTTTCATCCCAATCAGGACGGCTACGAGCGGATCGCCGGGCGTATTGCCGACATATTGAAGTAGAGGGGAGGCAGAGCTTTATGCCAGAGGTGGTTTTATCCGTCGACCGGGTGAAGAAGCGCATCAAAAATCGGGAAATTATTAAAGGGATCAGCTTCGAGGTGTATGCGGGGGAAATTTTCGGCTTTCTGGGGCCGAACGGCTCCGGAAAAACGACGACGATACGTATGCTCGTCGACCTCATACGGCCGACGGAGGGCACGATTCAAATTTGCGGCTACGACGTACATAAGCAGCATAACCAGGCGCTCCAGTATGTCGGATGTATCGTAGAGAATCCGGAGCTGTATTCCTATCTTACCGGCTGGGAAAACCTGGAACACTTCGCCCGTATGCTGCCGGGCGTGAACGAGAAACGCATTCATGAAGTCGTGGAGATCGTAGGCATGGACAAACGCATCCACGATGTGGTCAAGACCTACTCCCTTGGCATGCGTCAGCGTCTCGGGATCGCGCAAGCTCTGCTGAACAACCCCAAGCTGCTCATATTGGACGAGCCGACGAACGGACTGGATCCGCAAGGGATTAAGGAGCTGCGTGAATTTATTCGCAAGCTGGCGGATGGCGGTCTCAGCTTGTTCGTATCCAGTCATTTGCTAAGTGAAATTCAGCAAATGTGCGACCGGGTCGCCATCATCAGCCAGGGCGAGGTCATTCAGGTCGGCGAGGTATCCGCGCTGGTCGACCGGTCCGTCAGCCGGGTGCTCTGGAAGGCATCGCCGAAGGAAGCAGCCTTGCAGGTGCTGTCTTTTTTTCCGAATGTGAAGGTGCTGAACGCCCCGCAGCCGGACGATCATGCCGATTCTGCGATAACGACGGAGGTAAGCCCGGAGGACGTTCCTGAGGTTACCAAACGAATGATCGAAGCCGGAATCGAGCTGTACGGCATTGAAACGAAAAATCCGACCTTAGAGGATTTATTCCTGCAGCTGACGGAGGGGGAGCGCATTGGTTAGCTTGTATCCGCTTGTCGTGAACGAATGCATCAAGATCGTCAAGAAAAAGCGATTGCTGGTAGTCTTATTAATACTGGCGGCCATTATCCCAATGTTTACTTATGCGCAAATGAAGGTCGCCGATAATGCCCGCAAGCAGTTCGGCACGACGGATTGGCGTGTTGAGCTTAGACAAAAAATTACGGATTATCAGCGAAGCCTCTCCAGCGGCCGCATGCCGGAGGAATGGAAGCAGTGGCGTCGTGTCGAGATTAAGCAGGCGCAATACTATTTGGATAAAGATGTGAATCCGTCCAGTCCGAACGGGGTAACCTTTACAAGAGAATTCGTTAAAAATGCGATCGGCCTTTTTATCCCTCTTATGGTTATGGTGATTGCCGCAGACCTCGTCTCCGGCGAGCATACGACCGGTACGATCAAGCTTTTATTAACAAGACCCGTGCAGCGCTCCAAAATTTTACTGAGTAAGTACATCACGCTGGTTTTGTTCGTTTCCTTTACGGTGATAGCCACAGGTCTCATTGCTTATGGGATTTCCGGCGTTGTCTTTGGATATGGCGGCTGGGATATGCCGGTATTTATGGGCTTTCAGGTGAATGGGACGGAGGTCGATTTCTCCTATGTCCGGGCGGTCGATCAATGGTTCTATCTGCTGATGGAATTCGGGCTGGTTTGGTATACCGCGCTGATTGTGGGCATTATTACCTTAATGGTGTCCGTTCTTGTTCGAAGTACGGCGGCAGGCATGGGGATCATGCTCGCGGTGCTCATCTCGGGTACGATTTTGACCAGCATGGTCTCGTCCTGGGAGACGGCGAAATATTTGTTTATGGTCAATTTGAAGCTCACCGACTACTTAAGCGGCGCCTTGCCGCCGATCAAAGGCATGAGCCTGCCCTTCTCCTTAACGGTGCTTACCGTGTGGGGATTGCTGTCGGTCATTGTCTCTTTTACTGTCTTTACGAAAAAAGATGTGTTGAACTAAGCGGATCAAATGTTATAATGCAGATTAGCTGTAAAAACTGTTGACAACTGACATGTTCGGTTGCAAGTGGATGGACTGACAACGGATCTCGTGATTCCACGCTGTAACAGTTGCAACGGAGATGACTTACTGTTTGGGGAGGCTGCGATGGCGGAACAACTTGATTTGTTTGCAAAAACCGCAGAAAAGCCGGTCGACTATGGTGCAGATGATATCCAGGTGCTGGAGGGCCTAGTGGCCGTTCGAAAGCGTCCGGGGATGTACATCGGCAGCACCAGCTCCTCCGGTTTGCACCATTTGGTGTGGGAAATCGTCGATAATGCGGTAGATGAGCATTTGGCCAAATTCTGCTCGCAGATCGATGTCACAATTCATAAAGACAATTCGGTCACGGTACAGGACAACGGCCGCGGTATTCCTACTGGCATGCACAAAACGGGCATTCCGACACCGCAGGTGGTATTTACGATTCTTCACGCCGGGGGAAAATTCGGGGGCGGAGGCTACAAGAAATCCGGTGGTTTGCACGGGGTAGGGGCTTCGGTCACGAATGCGTTGTCCGAATGGCTTGAGGTGGAGATTTATCGTGAAGGCAAGGTTCACCGCCAGCGGTTTGAATATTGGGTCGATGATCAGGGCAAAGAGCATGTAGGGGAGCCCGTTACGGACCTGGAGGTTCTGGGCAACACGCGCAAATCCGGGACGAAGGTTACCTTCAAGCCGGATAAGCGGGTGTTCCAGGCAGGAACGACAATCAACTATGACACGCTTGCCGAGCGATTACAGGAAATTGCATTCCTCAACTCCGGCCTGAAGGTGACGATTACGGACCTTCGTACGGACAAGCAGGAGGAGTTTCAGTATGAAGGCGGGGCAAGCCAATTCGTCCAGTTCCTGAACGAGGATAAGACGGTGCTGCACGATGTGATCCACTTCGTGTCGGAGAAGGATGAGATTGAAGTGGAGGTGGCGCTGCAGTATAACGACGGTTATACGGAAACGCTTGCTTCCTTCGTCAACTCGATTCCGACACGCGGCGGGGGGACGCACGAGACCGGCTTCAAGACGGCCTATACGCGGGTAATGAACGACTACGCGCGCAAGACGGGGATTCTGAAGGAGAAGGAGAAGAACCTCGACGGACAGGATCTGCGCGAGGGGATGATGGTTGTCATCAACATCAAGATGGGCGAGGTCGAATTCGTCGGACAGACGAAGGACCAGCTCGGCAGTGCGTCGGCGCGCAGCGCGGTCGATGCCGTGGTGTCGGACAAGATGGCCGTCTTCCTGGAGGAGAATCCGCAGACGGCGCAGATGATCATGAAGAAGGCCATTCAGTCCGCGAGAGCGCGGGAAGCGGCACGGAAGGCGCGGGAGGAAATCCGCAGCGGCAAGAAGGGCAAGAGCGAGAGCTCGAATCTTGGCGGCAAGCTGACACCGGCGCAGTCGAAGGATTATACCAAGAATGAGCTGTTTATCGTAGAAGGCGACTCGGCAGGCGGCTCCGCGAAGCAAGGTCGGGATTCCCGCCATCAGGCGATTTTGCCGCTGAAGGGCAAGCCGATGAATCCCGAGAAGGCCAAGCTCCTTGACATTATGAAGAACGAGGAATACAAGGCGATCATTGCTGCGATCGGAGCGGGCGTCGGTCCGGAATTTGACGAATCGGAAAGCAATTATGCCAAAATCATCATTATGACGGATGCCGATACGGACGGTGCGCACATTCAAGTGCTTCTGCTAACCTTCTTCTACCGTTACATGAAGCCGTTAATTGATGCAGGGAAGGTGTACATCGCCCAGCCGCCGCTATACAAGGTAACGAAGAAGGCGGGCAAAAACTCGGCAGTCCGGTATGCGTGGACCGATGAGCAGCTGGCTGCGTTAACCAAGGAGCTCGGCAAAAATGTAGAGCTTCAGCGGTATAAGGGACTTGGCGAGATGAACCCGGATCAGCTGTGGGAGACGACGATGGATCCTACGACTCGGACGCTGCTGCAGGTGAAGATCGACGATGCCGCCAAGGCGGAGCGTCGCGTTTCCACCTTGATGGGCGATAAGGTCGACCCGCGCAAGCGCTGGATCATTGAGAATGTTGATTTTACCGAGTATGTAGAGTAATGAGTAAGGGAGCGTTCTAAGACGTGAGCACACTCGAAAATTTTTTACCGGCCTACCTGGAAGAGGTTGTAGGCGACCGGTTCGGCCGGTATTCCAAATATATTATTCAAGACCGCGCCATACCCGACGTTAGGGACGGCCTAAAGCCCGTACAGCGGCGGATCCTGTATGCGATGTATGATGCAGGCAATACGCCGGACAAGCCGTATCGCAAGTCGGCTAAGACCGTCGGTGACGTGATGGGTAACTACCACCCGCACGGCGATTCGTCCATATATGAGGGCATGGTGCGGATGGCACAGCCTTGGAAGATGGGGCACGTTCTTATCGACGGCCACGGGAACTGGGGCTCGCTGGACGATGACCCGGCAGCGGCGATGCGTTACACCGAAGCTCGTTTATCCGAAATTGCATTGGAGCTGCTTCGCGATATCGAGAAGCGGACCGTGCTGTTCAAGGACAATTTCGACAATACGACGAAGGAGCCTGTCGTCCTGCCCTCGCGTTACCCGAATCTGCTGGTGAACGGCGTCAGCGGCATTTCGTCCGGCTTCGCTACGGAAATACCTCCTCATAACCTGCGGGAGGTTGTGGATGCGTGCATCGCCCTGATCGACAACAAGGAGCTGACGCTCGAGGAAATCATGACGATCATGAAGGGGCCGGATTTTCCGACAGGGGGCATCATTATGGGCTCCGAGGGGATCAAGGAAGCGTTCCGCACAGGCCGCGGACGGATCTATCTGCGTGCCCGCACCGCCATCGAGGATATGCGCGGCGGCAAGCAGCAGATCGTCATTACCGAGATTCCTTATCAGGTCGTCAAATCAAGGCTCGTCACGGCCATGGAGAACATTCGGCTTGAGAAGAAGATCGAAGGCATCGCCGAGGTTCGGGACGAGAGTGGGCGCGAAGGCTTGCGTATTGTCGTGGAGCTGAAGAAGGAAGCGGATGCGCAGGGAATTTTGGCGTATCTGTTTAAGAAGACGGACCTGCAGGTCACGTATAACTTCAACATGGTAGCCATTGTGAACAAAACGCCGAAGCAGCTTGGCGTGAAGGACATGCTGGAAGCCTATATCGGGCATCAGAAGGAAGTAGTGACCCACCGCTCGCAGTACGAGCTGGAGAAGGCGGAGGATCGCGCTCACGTCCTCGAGGGATTAGTGAAAGCGCTGAACATTCTGGATGATGTGATTGCGACGATCAAGCGCTCGAAGAACCGACAGGACGCCCAAAACAATTTGGTTGCGGAATACGGCTTCACCGAGCGTCAAGCGGACGCGATTCTGACCTTGCAGCTGTATCGCTTGACCAATCTGGAGATTCATTCGCTCGAGAAGGAACTGAAGGAAGTTCAGAAGACGATTGCTTACCTGCAGGGGATTCTGGGCAGCGAGAAGAAGCTTCTGGCGGTCATCAAGGAAGAAATGAGCGTCATTCGCGATAAATACGCCGTAGCCCGCCGCTCCGAGATCCAGGACGAGGTGGAGGAGCTGAAGGTAGGCCTTGAAGTGATGGTCACTGCCGAGGACGTGTATGTGACTTTGACGAATGAGGGCTATATTAAGCGGACAGGCTATCTGTCGTTCGCCCGTTCCGGCGGCGAGATCGATAAGACGGGGCTGAAGGAAGGCGATTACCTTCGTTACCTGCTGGATGTGAACACGCTGGAGAATCTCCTGATTTTCACACAAAAGGGCCAGTGTTATTTACTGCCTGTCCATCAAGTACCGGAGTACAAATGGAAAGAGAACGGAACGGCTATCGTGAACGTAATTCCGATCCCGAAGGACGATAGGATCGTTTCGGTCATTGCGGTGAAGGATTTCGAAGAACCGGGGAAATCGCTGGTGTTCGTTACCCGTAAGGGCCAAGTGAAGCGGACGGAGCTGAAGGAATACTTCACAAACCGCTCCAGCGGCATTGTTGCGGCTAAGGTAGCTGACAACGATGCGATACTGGACGTAAAGCTGAGCACCGGAGATAAAGACCTGCTGCTGGTGACGAAGCTTGGCATGAGCATTCGCTTCAAGGAAGCGGAGGTCAACCCGATGGGACGCGCAGCTGCAGGGGTTCGCGGAATTGCGCTTCAGGAGAAGGACGAAGTGGTCAGCGCAGATTGGCTCTCGGGCGATGAGGGAGAGCTGGTGGTAGTGTCCGACCTGGGCTATGTGAAGCGTACGCTAGTATTCGATTACATGGTGCAAGGTCGTGGCGGCAAAGGCTTGCAAACCTTCGAATTCAAAGAAGGCAAACGAGTGAAGCCGAACGGAGATGCCTTGGTTCGAGCCTTTACCGTAACGGAGCCCTTTGAGCTTACTGCGGTGCTTAGCACCGGCGAGAAGGCAGCCTTCTCGACCGAGCAGGCGCCGATCGAGGATCGGAAGTCTACCGGTAAGCAGCTCATTGCACTAAATAAAAATGAAACCGTAGTAGATGTGCTGAAGCTCGTTACCGCGGCTGCTCAGTCGTAGCTCATGTACTCCTCTGGCTCGAGCCGATCGAGCAGCTCCAGCATCATCTGAAGCACGGCCCACACTGGCATCGAATCGTCCAGACGTTCGAGCCATTGTGGGTCTTTGATTACACCTCGCTGCAATGCCGCTTCACCGAGCCGCTGTTTCCAGTCTTCCATAGGGAATCACGCTCCTTCCACCGTTTGACAAGCTTTGCCTACAGGCGACGCTCCTGCTTGCAGCATATGTAGAATAGGCTCGTCTGGTACCTGTTTTTATCGATTTATGTCCTAAACTATTTAGGTGATTAACCTTTCTTTCCCTGTCGCCTAGTGGTATAATTAGGATAAAGAAATCGGTTTACAGGAGTGATTCGCATGGTAACCCAAGATTTTGCCAGGCTGTGGTGGAAATTGTCCAAGGACTTGCGTACGCATATGGAGGCGGAGCTGGCGCCAACCCTTACGGAAGGTCAGCTGACCGTACTGGAGCTGCTGATGTATTCGGGCCAGGAACGAATGAAGCCGTCGGATTTCATCGAATATTTGGCGACGACGCCTGCAGCGATCACGACGTTGTTAGACCGGATGGAAAAAAGCGGATTGATTATCCGGGAGCGGGATGAGAAGGACCGGCGCATCGTCTGGGTGCTGGTCACGGAGAAAGGGCAATCGGAATGCGAACGGGGGATGCAGGTGCGCGAGCAATTCCTGCAGTCGTACCTCAGCCGTATTTCGTCGCATAATCAGCAGCTGCTGGTGTATTTGCTGGGCAAGGTGACAAACGCGGAAAAGCCGACGAGCGTGTCGGTGTGATGTATACAAACGGCTGTTCCTTATTTCTAAGGGGATGGCCTTTTTTTATGTGCGGATAAAGCGAGGAGGGGGATTCGTGCTGCATATTGTGAATGGCGATACGGTAGGAGAGCGCTTAAGGCAAGGCGGCGCCCAAGGGGACATCCTCGTTTGGCGGGAAGTGTATCCGTTCGGACCGATCTTCAAAGATATGGAGGAGGAAGGCAACCGGTCTGTAAGAGCAGCGTTTTTGGAAAAGGGTATCGGATTGCCGAGCTCCGACTATATTGCGTTTTGTGAGACGCAGGAGCAGGCTCTCAAGGAGTTCAGGAAGTATAACGAGATCGTATTGTGGTTCGAACATGATCTCTTTGATCAAACAATGCTATGCTATTTGCTTCGTTGGTTTGCACGACAGTCTCATGGAGACACTAGCTTGAGTTTGGTATGCATCGGAGGCTATCCAGGCATTGAGGATTTTCGAGGACTAGGGCAGCTGACATCGGAGCAGCTCATCGCTTTGTTCGGGATAAGGCAGGCTGTAGGGGAGCCGGAATTTGAGGCGGCCAAGAGGTTTTGGAGTTCTTATTCCTCCGGTCGATTGGATAGGCACATCGTATTCCTTCAAGAGGATACCTCGGCGCTTCCTTTTGCCAGGGCGGCCTTTGAGGCGCATTTGTCTCGCATTCCTTCGGATCCGAGCGGCTTAGGGTCGATTGAGCGGACCACACTGGAATTGCTGGAGGAAGGGATCACGTCGCCTCACCTCTTGTTTCATCAGGTGGGTGGTCGTTTGAGCCTGCTGGGAATGGGCGATTTGGAGTACTGGTATCATCTGGCGCAAATGTCGGAGGGGCCTTATGCGCTAGTGCGTATCCAAGGAGAAGAGGGATTTCCAAGCTTTCTTCGAGCAGAGCCGACGTTTAGGGAGCATGTCATTTCGCTAACGGAGCTAGGCAGGGAGGTCCTTGCGGGAAAAGTATGTTGGAGCGCTTTGAAGGCAAGAGAGGCATGGTTTGGCGGCTTTCATTGGAAAAGCGGCTGATCCCCGCCAAAGAGGACAGCCGCTCTGTTTATGGATCAAGCCTTTTCCCACAGCAACCAGGGAAAGCTGCGGGGCGGCTCCGAGGTGAAGCGAAGCTGCTCCTTCGTGGTCGGATGCTCGAAGCTGAGCTGCGTGGACCACAGCGCGATCTGCTGCCCGGGCTTCGTCAGGTGCGCGCCATAGCGCTGGTCCCCGACGAGGGGGCAGCCGATCGCGGCAAACTGCACGCGGATTTGGTGCGGGCGCCCGGTATGCAGCTCGATTTGCACGAGCGACAGCCCTTCGAGGCTGCCCAGCACGCGGTAATCGAGCAGCGCCTCCTTGGCGCCCGGCTTGCCTGCCGGCACGACGGACACCGTGTTCGTGCGCTCATCCTTCAGCAGGTGGTGGCGAAGCGACCCCTGCGGCTCTTTCGGCCGGCCGTTTACGACGGCCGTGTATTCCTTGCGGATCGTGCGCGTGCGCACGGCATCCGACAGCCGGGACGCCGCCTTCGAGGTCTTGGCGAACACCATGACGCCCCCGACGGGGCGGTCCAGTCGGTGCACCAGACCGAGATAAACGTTGCCCGGCTTCTGATGCCGCTGCTTCAGATCCGCCTTAATCAGCGTCAGCAGGTCAGGATCACGGGAATGATCCTCCTGCGTAGGCACATTCGGCGGCTTGACCACCACGATGACGTGGTTGTCCTCATACAGCACCGGAATGTCCGGCTTGCTGCCTCCAGCCATCGGCTACGCCTCCCAACGGCCCAGAATGCCGCACGGCAGCGCGAGCTTGGATTCGGTAATCGGCAGGCCGATCTCACCGTGGGTGATGGAGCCGCCGAATTTCGAGCCAAGCGAGATGGTCAAAATATTTTTCAATACCGTAGAAGAAATTCCTGTCGTATAAGAGTTGATCAGGAAGAACAGGGGGTTATCCGTAAGAATGCTCGCGCAGGACTCCACGAACGGATACAAATCCGTCTCCAGCTTCCAGGTTTCTCCGTTCGGGCCTCTTCCGTAGGAAGGAGGGTCCATAATAATCGCATCATACTTGCTGCCGCGGCGCTGCTCCCGCTGTACGAACTTGAACACATCGTCTGTAATGAAACGGACGGGGCGGTCGCCGAGGCCCGACAGCTGCAGGTTTTCTTTCGCCCAAGTAACGACGCCCTTCGAAGCGTCGACGTGGCATACCTCCGCCCCGGCGGACGCACAGGCTACGGATGCGCCGCCTGTATAGGCAAACAGATTCAGCACCCGAATCCGGCGGCCGGAATTTGCTATCTTGTCCATCATCCACTGCCAGTTGATCGCCTGCTCGGGAAACAGCCCCGTATGCTTAAAGCCGGTCGGCTTAATATGAAACTTTAAGTCCCGGTACGAAATTGTCCAACGCTCGGGAATTTTTTTCTTATACTCCCAGTTGCCCCCGCCGCTTGAACTCCGATGGTAATGTGCATCGGCTTGGCGCCACGCGTTCGTTTCCTTTACCAGCGGCCAAATGACCAGCGGGTCGGGACGGCGCAATACCACGTTCCCCCAGCGCTCGAGCTTCTCTCCGCCGCCGGTATCAATCAATTCATAATCCTTCCAATCTTGAGCTGCAAACATAGGGCTCCGAACCTTCCTTCATCTGTGGATACACGTATTATCTTCAACATTTTACACTACTTGCCCAAGGGATGCCAGAATGCTGCAAAGGTGTACGGTAAAAACAAAGACCAAGCCCACGGCTTGGTCTCCAGTCGCTTATTCCAAATGAGTTGCCTTCATCTTCGCCGGCACTTCCACCTGCATAAAATGCTCAAAGGCATCGTTAAGGAGCTGATGCTGCTCGTACGTGTCCAGCTTGTCAAACGGCGTCACGGAGCGGTTCTCCACCCGGATGATGTGGTAGCCGTAGTCCGTTTCGACCAGTTCGCTGATCTTGTTCAGCTCCAGTTCAACAGAAGCCTTCTTGAACGGCTCTACCCAATTGTTGACATCGGCATTGGCGTACAAGCCGCCGTTGTCCTTCGAGCCCGGGTCCTCGGAGTACTGCTTGGCAAGCGCGGCGAAATCTTGACCGGCCTTCAGCTTCGCAAGAATTTCCTGCGCCTTCTTGGAGGCTTCTTCCTTCGTGCGTTCCTTGCCTTGCTCGTCCTGGAAGCCGATCAGAATATGGCGGACGGAAGCCTTCTGAATTCCTTTGGAGGTTGCTGCAAGCTCCGACAGCATCGTTTTATCCGAAGCGATCAGCAGTTCCATATACCGGTTGAAATCCTCGTCCGTCAGTCCGTTCTTCGTCAGCAGCCCGGCGAAATCCTTGCCCGGAGCGGCGGCTACCAAGCTTTGCTTCGTTTGCTCCAGCTGCTTGCTGACCGCTTCCGGCAGCTGAGCCTTCACAGTGTCATTCGCTCTGCCATGCAAAATCGTGTATCCAACCAACTGATTCAGCATGTACTCTCGATACTGCGGATCCTCTTCATACTGTACGTTCTGCGGATTCAGAAGGCTGCGGAATTTCAAAAATTTCAGCAGCTCTCCCATCGTCACCTGACCGCCTTCATATTCAGCGGCAACGGAAGCGGGATTGATTTTCTTCCCGACGTAAATGGTTTCCGTGTCGCCGTCCCAAGCCACATCCTTGCCGAGAGCTTCACTTACGAAGCGCAGAGGCACGTATGTGGTGCCATTATAAATGAAGCCCGCGCCTTGGTCGGCCGTCGGTTTTTTCTCAATTCCGTCAAACATATATTTGAGGTTTTGGAAATATACTTCAATCTGTGTCCCACTCGCGTAGGCAACGGAGCCGCTGATGGCAAGCCCTAAGGTTAACCCCAGCACAAGCCCATGAAACTTATCCTTCATCATTCCTATCCAACCTTTCGACAGAGTATGTAGAAGTATTCCACATGCGAGGGGGAAATCCTTTTTTGTGAAAACGCACAATTTGTTTTCAAAGATTTACCGAAAATTTGGAGGGTCAGAAAGGATTTCTCATCTGCGTGTAGTATGTTTTTATGTAGAGCCCGAAAAATTGAAGTAAAGGGGGATGACACGAAACGTGAAAAGCTTGATCCCCGGTCCGGAAGACTTGTATTTGTTCCACGAGGGAAGCCTGTTTCAAAGCTACCGCATGCTCGGGGCGCATATCATGGAATCGGAAGGCGTTAAGGGCGTCCGATTCGCCGTATGGGCACCGCATGCAAGAGACATTCGAGTCGTAGGAGATTTCAATTGCTGGGACGGCACCCGCCACCGTATGGAGAAGATCAGTACCTGGGGCGTCTGGTCGCTTTTTGTCCCGCATGTTCGGGAGGGAGAATACTACAAGTACGAAATTGTGACATCCTCCGGAACGACACTGTATAAGGCCGACCCTTACGCCTTTCATTCCGAGCTGAAGCCGGGAACGGCGTCCCGCGTATATTCCTTGGAGGGATATGATTGGGAGGATCAAGCCTGGCAGGAGAACAAGCAGAGGCAATCGGTCTATAACGAGCCTCTCAATATTTATGAGGTGCATCTGGGGACTTGGAAGAAGAGGCCGGACGGTGCCTACTATACGTATAGGGAGCTCGCGGATGAACTGGTTCGGTACGTCAAGGATATGGGCTATACCCATATCGAGCTTATGCCGCTGGCCGAGCATCCGTACGACCGTTCCTGGGGGTACCAGGCAACAGGCTATTTTTCCGTGACGAGCCGTTTCGGGTCACCGAAGGACTTCATGTATTTCGTAGACCGATGCCATCAGGAAGGACTCGGCGTCATCATGGACTGGGTGCCGGGACATTTTGTAAAGGATGAGCACGGCTTGCGCCAGTTCGACGGGGAGCCCTTGTACGAATACAAGGATCCGATTCGGGCGGAGAAGAAGGATTGGGGAACGCTCTCCTTTGATTTTTCCAAACCGGAGGTTGTCAGCTTCCTGATTTCCAACGCCGTGTTCTGGATGGAAGTGTTCCACATTGACGGATTACGCGTTGATGCCGTCGCCAGCATCCTCTATCTCAATTACGGCAAGCCCCGGGAGGAGTGGATCACGAACCGGCTGGGGGGCGACAGCAACCTCGAGGCCATTGAATTTATCAAGAAGCTGAATATGACCGTCTACGGTTATTTCCCGCATGCGCTGATGATGGCTGAGGATTCCACGGCATGGCCCCTGGTAACCTCGCCGGTCCATGAGGGAGGCCTTGGTTTTAACTACAAATGGAACATGGGCTGGATGAACGATATGCTGAAGTATATGGAGACCGATCCGTATTTCCGCCCGGGCAGTCACAATTTGCTTACGTTCAGTTTCATGTATACGTACTCCGAGAATTACGTGTTACCCTTATCGCATGATGAGGTAGTGCACGGCAAGAAATCGCTCCTTAATAAAATGCCGGGTGACTACTGGCAAAAGTTCGCCAATCTGCGGACGCTCTACGGTTATATGATGGGGCATCCCGGGAAAAAGCTGCTTTTCATGGGCGGCGAGTTCGGGCAATTTGACGAATGGAAAGATCTTGAAGATCTTGATTGGGAAATGCTTGACTTTGACAGTCATCGAAGCATGCAGCGCTACGTCCACGATTTGAACCACATGTACTTGCAAGAGAAAGCCTTATGGCAGCTCGACCACTCACCTGACGGCTTTACTTGGATCGACCCGCACGATAACAAGCAGAGCATCACCACCTTCATGAGAAAATCACAAGATTCTGACGATTTCCTTATCATCCTGTGCAACTTCACTCCTGTTTACCATTCGGAATATCGTATCGGCGTGCCTGTACAAGGCCAATACGTCGAGCGCTTTAACAGCGATGCAGGCCAATACGGCGGCTCCGGCAAGCTAAACAGCGGCATGCTGGGAACAGAGCCCGTCCCGTGGCACAACCAACCGTATAGTCTGACGATCGCCGTACCACCGCTGGCTGCCGTGCTGATCAAGCCGGTAAAGCTGGTAAGAGAATCCGTGACCAGCACTGCCAAACGGGGAAGACCCCGAAAAAAAGCCGAATAACCAGAAGAGAGAGAGGTAGTGCCGATGCGCAGTAAAGAATGTGTAGCGATGCTTCTAGCAGGCGGCGAAGGCCGAAGATTGGGGGCTCTAACGAGCAAGCTGGCGAAGCCGGCCGTCCATTTTGGGGGCAAGTATCGAATCATTGATTTTACCCTTAGCAACTGCACGAACTCAGGCATTGACACCGTAGGTGTATTGACGCAATATCAGCCGCTTGTATTGAATAATTATATCGGTATCGGAACCCCGTGGGATCTGGACCGAAAGAACGGCGGTGTCTCCGTGCTTCCACCGTTCATGGAGCAGAGCGGCGGCGACTGGTACAAGGGTACCGCCAATGCGATCTATCGCAACATCTCATTTATTGAGCAGTTTGACCCGGAATACGTGCTGGTCATCTCCGGTGACCATATTTATAAAATGGATTATGATCTGATGCTGGACTTTCATAAAAGTAAGGGTGCGGATGCCACCATTGCCGTAATCGAGGTAAAATGGGACGAAGCAAGCCGCTTCGGCATCATGAGCATCGACGATGAGAACCGGATCACTGAATTTGCAGAGAAGCCGAAGGAGCCTAAGAGCAATCTGGCCTCCATGGGGATTTATATATTCAACTGGCACATGCTGAAGGAATACTTGACCAAGGATGAAGCGGATCCGGATTCCAGCAAGGATTTCGGCAAGGATCTCATTCCGCGGATGCTCAGAGAAGATAAGGGCATGTATGCTTATCCGTTCGAGGGCTATTGGAAGGATGTCGGTACGATCCAGAGCTTATGGGATGCCAATATGGATCTTCTGGAGGAGCAGCCGGAGTTTAACCTGAACGATAAGGAATGGCGCATCTATTCCGTCAATCCTTGCCAGCCGGGGCAGTATATCGCTCCAACCGCTCAAATCAAGCGTTCTCTGATCAACGAAGGCTGCTGGGTTTCCGGCACCGTTGATCATTCGGTCTTATTCTATGGCGTTCAGGTAGGCGAGGGGAGCCTGATCAAGGATTCCGTAATTATGCCGGGTGTCGTGATCGGGGAGAACGTACAAATTTATAAAGCCATCATCGGCGAAGGGACGGTCGTGGAAGACGGATGTGTCATCGGCGAACCGGATGGAAATCAGGATATTGTCCTGATCGGCAATAACGAGCATATCTCAGCGGCGACCGCGTCCACGAAAGGGTGAGTGCTTTATGAAGCGACTAATGGGAGTTATCAATCTGGTGAACGAGCCGGATGAATTGGAAGAACTGACTTATTCCCGATGTGTAGCCTCGGTGCCGTTCGGCTCCCGCTATCGTTTGGTCGATTTTGCTTTGTCGAATATGGTGAATTCCGGTATCGAGAATGTGGCGGTTTTCACTCAACATAAATATCGTTCGCTCATGGACCACTTAGGGTCCGGGAAGGAATGGGACCTCGACCGTAAGCGCGGCGGCTTGTTCCTGCTTCCTGCAGTGCTGCATGAGACGACGGGAATGGCCCGCGGCGATTTGTTCCAATTCTACAGCCATCGGGATTACTTCTATCGCGGCCGCGAAGAGTATGTAGTGATCTCCCGCAGCCATATGATTTGCAATATCGATTACAATGCGGTGCTGGATTATCATCTGGAGAAAAATGCGGATGTCACCGTCGTCTACAAGAAAGCGGACGAGGAGGAATACGCGAAATTTCGCCGGATGGCAGTCAAGGATGACGGCCTAGTGACGGTAATCGAGGATCAAACCGGACGACTGCGCACGGACAACATTTCGCTGGAAATGTACGTCATGAGCAAGGAGCTGCTGCTCGATATGGTGGAGTCCTGCCTGGCACAGGGCTACGATCACCTGGTGCGTGACGGCATTATGAAGAATATCGACAGGCTCAGCGTTTACGGCTATCTCCATCAAGGCCATACTGGCATTGTAAATACGATTCAAAGCTATTACAAACACAGCATGCAGCTGCTGAATCCTAAGATTTGGCGGGAGCTGTTCTTCCAGAAAAATTTGATCTATACCAAGGTCAAGGATGAGCCTCCGGCACGGTACTCGGAGAATGCGAACGCGAGGAATTCTCTTATCGCCAACGGATGCGTCATCGAGGGCAAGGTCGAGAACAGCATCCTGTTCCGTGGAGTGAAAATACGCAAGGGCGCCTATGTCAAAAACAGCATCATCCTGCAAAACTGTGAAATCGAAGAAAATGTCATCATCGAGAATGCCATCCTGGATAAAGACGTGTTCATCAGCAGAGGGCGAGTGCTCACGGGTGACAAGCAAGCACCGTTTATCGCTTCCAAGACCAAGGTCATTTAGAAATCGGCACGGCGTAAAGGGTGTCTCTATCCGAGTGAGACAGCCGGTTCGGCAGCAGGAGACACCTTGTTTTTTCCGCGCCGCGTACAAATATAAAGGAGTGGTAGGAAGCCATGAAAGTGTTATTTGCCGCGTCAGAAGCAGTACCTTTTGTGAAAACGGGAGGACTTGCCGATGTTATCGGCTCGCTCCCGAAAGAGCTGGTGAAGCAGGGGCTGGATGTGCGCGTCATGCTTCCGAAGTACGAAGACATCCCGGAACGGCTTGTGGAGTTGATGGAGCCAGTCACCTCCTTCCAAGTGCAGATGGGCTGGCGCTCGCTGTATTGCGGGGTATTCCGGTTGGAATGGGAAGGCATCACCTTTTATTTCCTCGACAATGAATTTTATTTCCGCCGCAAGGGCTGTTACGGGTACGGGGACGACGCGGAGCGATTCGCCTTCTACTGCCGGGCCGTACTCGATTCGCTGCTGCACATCGATTATATGCCGGATGTCATCCACTGCCACGATTGGCAGGCTGGCATGATCCCCGTACTGTATAAAGCGCATTTTAGCCACCAGACGGCATTCCAGCACGTAAAGACGATCATGACCGTACATAATTTGAAGTATCAAGGCGTTTTCGGCAAGGAGCAGTTCAAGGACTATTTCTCGTTAGGGGACGAGCATTTGCACGGCTATGCCTTGGAGCAGCATGGGGGCGCCAGCTTCCTGAAGGGGGGCTTGCTGTATTCCGATCTCATAACTACGGTGAGTCCTACCTATGCGGAGGAAATCCAAACACCTTATTACGGGGAAAATTTGGACAGCCTACTGCGCAGCCAAAGCTATCGTCTGAGCGGTATTATTAACGGCATCGATTATGATGAATTCGATCCGATGACAGATCCCAGGATTGAGGTGAACTATCGGGATTCCCTCTCCAAGAAGCTGCAGAATAAGCTGAAGCTTCAGGAGCGGCTCGGTTTGCCGATATCGAAGGAAACGCCCGTGATCTCCCTCGTAACGAGGCTTGTCGATCAGAAAGGGCTCGATTTGATCGACCGCGTGATCGCCGAGCTGCTCAGCCTGGATGCCCAGTTCGTCATTCTCGGGACGGGAGAAGCGCGCTTCGAGCAGCTGTTCCGCTGGGCCGCTTCCGAATACCCGGACAAGCTGTCAGCAAACATCTTGTTCGATGAGGCCCTGGCGAGACAAATTTATGCCGGCTCCGATCTGTTCCTTATGCCGTCGCTGTTCGAGCCTTGCGGCATCGGACAGCTGATCGCGATGCGTTACCGCACCGTCCCCATTGTCCGGGAAACGGGCGGCTTGAAGGATACGGTACAGCCTTACAATGAGGTAACCGGAGAGGGGACCGGCTTCAGCTTCGCCCATTATAACGCCCATGATATGCTGTTCACGATAGAGCGCGCCATTCAGCTGTACAAGCAGCCGGACGCTTGGTCAAGCTTGCTTGCGAATATGAAGAAAAAAGATTTCAGCTGGCGCAAGTCGGCTCAGCAATATGCGGGATTATATGAGCAGCTGACAACATAACACAGTTAGCGGGAAACCAATATCCTCCTACGGGTATTGGTTTTCCCCATTCAGAGGAGGAAGACGGCATCATGAAAGTAAACATCCGCCTGTCCGTGCACGGCGAGTTATTGAAGGAAGCAACCATCGAAATTGACGATTATAAAATGGAGGAGCTTACGGAGGAAGAGAAGGAGGGCGCCATCGAGATTCTGGTAAGGGAATGGGCTGCCCGCAGCCTCCAGATTGAATGGGAAGCCGCAGAATAGAAGGGGATGATACATGGAGCCGCCGCTTTCATTGAAGACCCTTGAGCGGGAAAGCCTCGGCTGAGGCCGTCAGGGAATTCCCTGACGGTTGCAGGCAAAGCAGAAGGGGGCGTCAGCCGACCTCTTCATAATACATGGTCTCTTTATTAAACGATCGGTTAATATGCAAAAAGGTGTGCATCAGCTCGAACAGCTCGGATTGATTGAGCTCCAGCTGAACCGGGTTCCCTTCCGAGTCGGAGGAGGCAACCTGGAACCGAATCGATTTGTCATTCGAATTAACATGAATTTCCAATTGCTGCTTTTTCAATACGCTTTCCCACATAAAACTTCTTCACCGATCCTTTCATTCGTAAGGACTTGCTTTTTTTGGACACAAAATTATATGTATGCCCGGAGCGCAGTGATTATGTTTATAAGATGAACTATTGCTATTATTTTTCATTCGTGATATAATGAAATATCTACTTGAAAAGCATACGCTGGGTGTCCAGCCGTATCACATATAGCTTAGACTTATCTGTTTTTGTTTTGGATCAACCCGATTCTCACTGGCGCGGTCTTCGGAGCCGCAAGGATGGAAGAGAGGCAGGGCTTTCGTTGTTTTAGGTGTTTCAAGGTTTGCAGTTAAGGTTTGTGTAAGTGGTTAGTTGTTGGAATTTGAGGTTCGGATTCAAGTAGAAGGTAAAGACCATCCGCCGAGCGAGGAGCGCCGGTAAGGGTGGTCTTTTTTGTTATGGCTTATTAGAGAACCGGGGAAGTGGATAAACCTGTTTTCGTAATCTCCACGCCTCTCTTGATCGCCTTCAAATCGTTGTTTGAATTGATCAGCAAAGGCAGCATTTTCATCTCGCTCGTCATCGGGGATGCACAGATACCACAAATCGGCTCTCGTGCGAAGGCAAAATTATCACGCATCCAGCCTTTGCAATCTTCCTTGGTGCAGGACCATACTGCCGTATCTTCTTTCGGGAGTTCCTCGATATGCTTGTTGCGAAAGTTTAAATACATTGTAAATCCCCCCAATGGTTTGATATGAAAAAAAGCTGCTCCCGAAGGTTGTTCAGGAGCAGCTTTCGTTTCCAGCTTAGTAAATTTTCGTTACGTTCTCGGCTTGTGGTCCACGATTGCCTTGAACTACATTGAATTGTACGCGTTGACCTTCATCCAAAGACTTGAAGCCTTCTTCCTGAATGGCGCTGAAGTGTACGAACACGTCGCCGCCGCCTTCGCTTTCGATGAAGCCAAAGCCTTTCTCTGCGTTAAACCATTTCACTGTACCTGTTTGCATAGTGTGATTACCTCCAAATAATTTTTTTTAACATGTTCATTTTCCTTAAAAACAAAAAAATTCACACATTGAAAAAAGTACCATCATAAAAATGAGACCTTTTTCAATATGTGAATTGGTTTCCATTTGAATAATTAACTATATCTTACTACAAAAAAAGGATAAATGCAAGTGTGTCGGTTACAAACGTTTAATCAAGGAATAATAACGAATGTCTCATTACGCTGATTGGAGGGATCCCTTTTGGATGATAACAAAACAGCGGACTCCCGATATATTCAACAGCATCTTGCCAACGAACGAACCTACTTGGCTTGGGTGCGTACCGGCATTGCTATCGTTGGGCTAGGCTTTCTAGCGGCCGGTGTGGTCTTCCGAGCGACGTCCTTCGAGCATATCGGGCGCTGGATCGCAGCCATAATAGGGGTGGGGGCGGTTCTTTTTGGGGCTATCATTATGGCATGTGCCACCAGGGATTATATGGTCAAGCAGAAAGGAATTAATCAAGAAACGTTCCGTTCTCCAAGGGTTTCCGTATGGGTTACGTTTGCCAGCTTAGGACTCATGGACATGTTTCTGTTAGCTCTGGTTATCATTTTATTGATGTATTGATTCGTTAGTAACGATTGCCATTTTCGTATATACTTTTAACAGATAAAGCTGATTATTCATATTACTTCATTTTTATTTGAATATGAGGGTTGTTCATGTCCATCACTATGACGAAGCATTACATCGCAAGACAAAGGCTGCTGCATCAAAGGATAGCAAGTGATTTTTTCGGGAAGCCGGAGCAGGTTGTTCAGTATATGGGAGCATTGCAGGCACAGGATTACCACCAGGTACTCTGGGCCGTAGGATCTCGTTTGCAGTCCGCATCCGTTACCGAGGTGGAGCAAGCCATTGCGGAGGGCAAGATGGTCCTGACATGGCTGCTGCGAGGTACGATACATATGGTATCCTCCGATGATGTCCGATGGATGCTAAAGCTGGTCGCTCCGCGGCTGCAGGCTAGAGAACAGAAAAGGCATGAGCAGCTGGGGCTCACGAAGGAAATGGTGGAACGCAGCAGGGATATTATAGTCCACGCGCTGCAAGGAAACCAACGCCTAACCAGGGATGCGTTAATGGAGCTGCTTGAAAATTCTGGGATCGGCACAAGCCATCAACGGGGTTATCATCTGTTATGGTATTTCGCGCAGAGCGGACTTATTTGCATGGGACCCAAGGAAGGCAAGCAGCAAACATTCGTTTTGTTGGAGGAATGGGTACCGAGGAGTAGGGACCTTTCGAGAGAAGAAGCGCTTGCCCTGCTGGCGGAACGCTATTTCTATGGACACGGTCCCGCAACGGTGCAGGATTTTGCCTGGTGGGCTGGGATTACCTTATCGGATGCGAGGAAGGGCTTGGAAGCCGTTTCATTTTCATTAGAATCACTGGAGATGGAAGATCGCGTTTATTGGGTTAGGGCGGATGGATTTGCCGGGCGCGAAGGACAAGTGACGTCCGTTCACCTTCTCCCTGGATTTGATGAATATGTCCTGGGTTATAAGGAACGCGATGTCGTCTTGGAGGCGGAGTTTGCACCGCGTGTGGTGCCTGGCAATAATGGTGTGTTTATGCCGACAATTGTTATCGATGGGCAAGTCAGCGGTATATGGAAGCGTACGTTGAAAAGCAAGGGCATACATATGGAAATCGACCTGTTCCTGCCTATGGGTAACAGAAGGAACGATATGGAGGAGGCTGCCCGGCGCTATTGTTCGTTTATGGGTATGTCATTGCTTGACCTTTCGATATCCTCATAGCAGCAAGGAGGAAATCACTAGTAAATGGAGAATGTATAGGAACAATGATACCAAACATTCCCATTTTTGAGGTGAAGTATGAAGATTGAGATCATTGAACGACCGGAGCTGAAGGCAGCGGTGCTGAGGATTCCAAGAGATGGGAAGTGGGTAAGGGAAGCGTGGAAGGAGATCTCGGTCCTGCTAGAAGGCAACCCGGCCGTTACGGATCGGGAGCATGGGTATGTGTTTGTCCCGGAATGGCAATGGGCAACAGAGGTAACGACATTGTGGGTGGGTATGACGGTGGATCGCTTGGATGGCTTGCCTGCGGGGGTAGAAACGATAACGATTCCTCCGAAGCGCTTCGCAAAGCTTATAGTCCAAGGAGATCACTCACAGATGGAAGCTGCTTACGGCTCCTTAGCTCAATGGTTTCGTGACTCAAGCTACGATCGGGACATTAGTGAGGGCTCCTTCAGCTATGAGAAAAATCCCCTGCAGCCGGTCAACCCGTTTGACATTCCTGCCGATGTCATCGATCATTTTGATTATGAAATTTACGCGCCGCTTCACGCTGAGGGAAAAACAAGCTTACTGCCGCCGGCTTATCCCGAAATCATCGGGGTGGAAGTACGCAGAGGGAGCGCCGGTCGAAGACTTGTCGGGCTTGAAATGGACGTGAACCAGAAGGAGATAAATCCTGCGGTTGCGATTCCACATTTCTGGCAAGAGGTCATGCCAAGGCTTTCCGAAACGAAAGACCGCAAGAAGCCTTACGCTACTATCGGACTTTATCTTTATGAGCCGCCGTTCGGTCCCGGTCAAAATTTCCGTTACTTAGCAGGTGTGGAGATTATGCCTGATTCGAAGGAGCCTATTCCCGAAGGCATGGTGGAGAGGACGATACCGGATCACGATTCGGTTGTCATTACTTACCGCGGCAAGGCAAGCGGATTCGGACGAGTGTGGGACTATTTCCACGGCTACTGGATGCCGCGGCAGGCGGATTATGACGCTATCGACGATTACGAATATGAACTTCACGATCACCGGTTTGTCGGCGCAGACGATGAAGCATCCGTGTTCGAGCTTCATTTCCCTGTACGCAAGAGGATTCGGGATGCTCGATTGACGGAGAAGATTGTCGTTGATGAGAAGGGAGGTCATGCTCTGCAGGATCTTCGCGGGGAACATATTCGTATGGTAAGCTTCCAGGGAGCGAAGCTTTATGGAATGGATATGAGGGACACGCAGCTGAAACATGTGAATTTTGTCCATGCCAGCTTGGAGCATATATATTTTGCAGGCGTGCATGTTCGCAGTATTCAGATGGGAGGCACCTTGTTCGAGGATATCAGGCGACCGGATGCTGCAGAGAGCCGATTGGAGGGGGAGCCTGGTACGAAAGGCTGGGTGAATGTAGAGCCGGTCGTGTTCCGTGACAGTGATCTTAGTACAGCTGTGTTTGAAAACTGCGATTTAAGCGATGTCAACATTACGGGCTGCAAGCTGGAGGGACTTCGAATCGACGGCATTCCCATCGCGGAACTTTTGGATCTTTACCGAAAAACAAGCTGAATCTTTCTAGCCGCTCTTTCATGAGAGCGGCTTTTTTGCGGATCACCTCCACATTACAGGAAAGACCGCAGTTGAATTGTTTTTTCCTAAGGAAAGAGGGTATCATCAGGAGACATCTCAGCTGACATTGGGAATACTAGAAGATGGTAGAGCGGGAGAATCAAATTCTTTGACAACAATAGATGCTGGGTATATAATTGCTATAGCAATTAATTAGGTTCGGGAGGTCATTTCTTTGAAGCTGGAGGATTCGTTCGGGTTTCTTATCAATCATGCTGGAAGGAGAATGAGCCAGCTGTTGACCCTGCATTTTCAGGCTTATGATATTACAACCGAGCAATGGACCGTCCTTCATCGGCTAGCCGAGCAGGATGGAATCAGCCAGAAGGAGCTTGCCCGCCGAACGGAGAAGGATCAGACGAATATTACCAGAATACTGGATCATCTTCAGCGCAAAGGTCTGATTGAACGGAGAGCGAATGCGTCGGACCGGCGTTCCTTTCTTACGTACATTACAGACAAAGGCAGGGGGCTTGACCAGACGCTTGTTCCGATTGAGCAGCGAGTCATTTCCTCCGTTATGCGAGGTTTTACTGAGGAGCAGATTCACATCCTGCGGGAGTTATTGATCCAAATGACCCAAAATACGAACCAAGACATCCGAGAACGGGAGGAAACAGAGTGAATACCGCAGGTGAACCAAAGCTATGGAATCGTAATTTTGTTGCTGTTTGCTTCAGCAGCTTTTTTTTGTTTATGACGTTTTATATTCTTGCTGTGACGCTCCCTGTCTTTGTAACCGAAACACTGCACGGAGGACAGCAGCAGGTCGGTTTAATCATGACTTCATTTATTATTTCGACAGTCATTTTGCGCCCGCTGACCGGCAAGTGGCTTGATCAATATCAGCCTAGATGGATTCTCTTATTCGGATTGCTGCTGTTTTCGGCTTGTACCGCAGCATATATGTACACGGAAGGCTACTTGCCTCTCCTGCTGCTTCGGTTTATACACGGCATTTCGTTCGGAATTGCGGCGACTGCTACCGGTGCCATTGCCGTCGAGCTTGTACCCGAGAACCGCAAGGGCGAAGGGGTTGGCTATTTCAGCTTGTTTATGAGCCTGGCCATGGTTGTGGGACCCTTCTTAGGCTTAACGATCATTACTTACTCGAGCCATTGGGTACTGTTTATCGTATGCATAGCCTTTGGGCTTATGGCCTTGAGCTGCGGGGTGATGATACGAATTCCCCATAAAGCCAGATCAGTGAGGACAGCGCAGCCGACGGTGAAGGGCTGGAGAGGGTATATTGAGCCTAAAGCGCTGCCGATCTCGGTGACGGGCAGTTTTCTCGCATTTTCGTACGGGGCCATTACTACGTTCTTATCTGTCTATGCTAAGGCCATCGGGCTAGGGAAGCACGCCAGCTATTTCTTTATGGTGTTCGCGGCGATGATCGTCATTTCCAGACCGTTCACCGGCAAATGGTTCGACCGCTCCGGACCAAATACGCTGGTGTACCCGGGAGTATTGCTGTTTACTGCGGGGATGATCACCTTGAGCTTCGCTAATTCCGCCGCTATCTTCTTCACAGCTGCCGCTATGCTGGGACTGGGCTTCGGTGCGCTGCTCCCGAGCTTTCAAACGATAGCGATCCAAGCCGCACCGCTCCATCGAAGAGGACTGGCTACAGGAACGTATTTCCTGCTGTTCGACCTCGGATATGGACTTGGCTCTTACGTGCTGGGAGTTGTGGCTGACCGTACCAATTATCATACGATGTATTTTGTAGCAGGATTGGTCGTTGCTTGCTCCGCGGCATTGTACTATGTTTTGCATCACCGTAAGCAGATCGTTCCGGCGGCATTGACGGAATAAGAGATTCCAAGAGAGATGCATGAAAGTGCGTCTCTTTTTTTTGCAGAATAGTTATTGACCAATCACTTACTATGCCATATAATAGCATTAATAATTGATTGATTAATCACTTACTGAAATGAAATGGGGATGAGATCATTGAAAAAAGCATTGGTGTTGGGCGCTACAGGTGGAACGGGTTCGGTAATTACAGAGGAACTGATCAAACGGGGAGTGGACACAGTCATTTTCGGCCGTTCTAAGGCGAAGCTCGAACAGCTTGCCATGCGGCTTGGAAATCCTAAGCATTTGACACTCTACGTCGGCGACGCTTTTCGGTCAGAAGACATTTTCTCGGCATCGGAAGGAGCGGAAGTGTTGTTTCATTGCGCGAACGTGCCTTACCATGAAATGGTCAGTAAGCTGATCCCTTTGGGAGAGGCGGTTATGGAAGCGGCCAAACAGAGGGGCTTGAAAGTAGTTGCCGTTGACGGAATCTATCCCTACGGGAGAAAGAGGATGGAAAGAGTAACCGAGGAACATCCGAAGCAGCCGCATACCAAAAAAGGAAAAACACGACTGGCATTCGAACAAATGATATTTAGTCACCGCTGGGATAATGTGCAGCGTTTGATTGTCCGACTGCCTGATTATTATGGCCCTACTGCCAATGAAGCTTCCTATCTCGGTTCGACTCTTGAGGCCATTGCAGCCGGTAAAATGGCTTTTTTTATCGGGAACATGCACATCCCCAGGGAGTATGTATACTTGCCCGACGCCGCGAAGATGATCGTCGAACTTGCCGGGCGAGACAGTGCTTATGGACAAAATTGGAACATTCCGGGAACAGGGATCATCTCTGGCCATGACATTGTTCGCATCGCGAAAGCGGCCAGCGGGAAAAGCAAACCCGTCATTTCGCTTGGCAGAGTAAGCTTGTCATTAATCGGACTATTTATACCGGTAATGAAGGAAATTGTGGAGATGTTATATTTAACGGAAGAGCCGTTGATTCTGAGCGGAGAGAAGTACCAACGTCAGATCGGTCCGATATCGTCAACTGGCTTTCAAGAGGGGATTACGGAAACGATTCGTACGCTAATGCAGGCACAGAAGGAATAATTGTGATTGATTGATCAATTATAAACGATGTACGTCCTCCGTTATGTTAAACATGCGGGAGGATGTATTGGTGAGGTGGCTGCAGAGAAAAGAAGGAGGGTATTCATCAGCTCGATCAAATTATAAGGACTGCTGCTGGAGCAGGTAATGATAGATGCCCTTCTGCTGAAGAAGCTGATCATGCGTTCCGCTCTCAACAACGGCGCCTTGGTCCAGCACGACAATTAGATCCGCGTGGCGTATCGTGCTGAGCCGGTGCGCGATAATCAGCGTCGTTCTTCCTTGCAGCATCTCGCCCATATTGGACTGGATGATTCGCTCCGATTCGGTATCCAGGGCGCTTGTCGCTTCATCGAAGATAAGGATCCGCGGGTTGTTAATGAGCGCACGCGCTATGACAATCCGCTGGCGCTGTCCTCCGGACAGCCGGATACCGCCCTCGCCAATCATCGTATCGTAGCCGAGCGGTAGCGCTTCGATAAACTCATGGGCACCGGCCAGCCTGGCTGCACGCTCGATCTCCTCCATGGTGACGTTCTCGCTGCTCAAACCGATATTGTCGCGAACCGAGCCTCGGAACAGCATCGTCTCCTGCTGCACGACGCCGACCTGTTTGCGAATCGAGGCAGCATGCACCTCCCGCAGGGGGTAGCCGTCAATATATATGGCTCCGCTTGACGGCTCGAGAAGCTTGAGCAGCAAATTGGCTATGGTCGATTTGCCCGAGCCGCTTCGTCCGACTAGAGCTACCGTTTGCCCCGGTTTCAGCTCCAGGTCCAGATTTTGTAGGATCATCTTCCCTCCGCGGTAATATTGGAACGAAACCTTCTCAAATAGGATATGGCCTTGAATGGACGGAAGCATTCGCATGTTACCCGGCTCAGGGTGCTCCGGAGTAGATTCATATACATCGTTGAGCCGCTCCATGGAAATGCGTGCCTCGGAGAGCTCTCCGCTTCGCTGCGAGATCATTTCCAGTGCGAACAAAAAAGAAGTGAAGAGCACGGTGTAAGCAACAAGCTCACCAACGCTCAGCTGCCCCTCCAGAACGAAGTTGGAGCCAAAATACAGCAAGGCCACCTGGCTTATGGATCGCAAGCCCGATGCCGCAGCCTTGGCGGCAGCCTCAAGCCGATTGCCCTCCAGCCGCAGCGCCAGTAATCGGCTTAGCTTGCTTAGCAGCTTGCCACGGATGGCACGCTCCATAGATAAGCCTTTAACGGTCGCGATGGCTTGAACTGCCTCGACGATCTGCGTCTGGGATTCTCCCTCGGCAATGAGCTGTTTACGAACATTGCGGCGCATCTTTGGCAGCAGGTAGGCATAGAGGCCGATATATAGCGGCATAAGAGCGAAGGAGATGAGAGCAAGACCTAGATGGTAATAAGCCATCAGTCCTCCATAAACAAGCAGGGTCAAAATATCAAGCAGCAGCTCTATGGCACTGTCGGTCATTAATCTGCGTATCTTTTCGTTCTCGTAGACTCGTGTCAGGATGTCCCCTGACGTTCGTTTTGTAAAGTACGAATAGGGCAGGCGAAACAGCTGACGATAGAAGCTGTCCAGCATGGAGTGATCGATCGCTTGGGCAAGACGTCCGATCAGCTTCTGCCGAATGGCGATACTAGCGGTATTGAAGCAGACTAGCGCAAGCATGGCGACGACAAGAATATGGAGCAGAGACCAATTCGCCGTGTCCAATACACGGTCGAAAATTTGTTGTGTCATTACCGGAAAAATAAGAAAGACCAGCTCGATCATGACGGATAAGCCTAAAGCGGACAAGAGCAGCTTCTTGGAAGGCTGAATATAGTCTAGATACCTTTTCCACAGTACTTCCCTGTCATTCAGCGGAGCAAGAGGACCGGCGGGCTGCATGGTGATAACATAACCGGACCAATGATTACGAAAAGTATCGAACGAGACGGTATCGATATACCCGAGTGCCGGGTCCGCGACAATGACCCCATCCTTTCCGACCTCGTACACGACAATGTAGTGATTGCCGTTCCAATGCGCGATGAAAGGCGTCGGCAGCTCGTTCAGGAGGCTGCTCGCCGTATTCAGCCCTTTGGCCGAGAATCCGAGAGACTCAAGGGTTTCGATCAGCCCGAGCATGGAGGTTCCTTCGGCTCCTACATTGCAGCGTTCTCGCATCCGGTTTACGCTGGCGTTCAATCCGTAATACCGGGAAATCATCGTTAAACATGTGGGACCGCAATCCATCTCGCTCTGCTGCATGAGCACAGGGAATTGGCGCCGCCATTTCCAAGCATTCCAAGAATTCCAAAGCTTAGCGGTACGCGAGATGGGTGGCGCCGATTCGTCGGAAGGATGAAAATCACTCTGCAGTGCAGCTGCCGGCTCAGCCTCCTCGGGGGCTTCAACCATCACCATCGCTTGGGCAGTATAGTGGGCGGAGATCCGGCGGATCGATTCCAGGATGACGGGATACTTCTGGATCAGCTCATCGAAATCCGTTTTGGACAGACGAAAGGCGGTCACGGTCTCTGCGGCACGAATCGTCGCCTTGCGCGGTTCTCCGGTAAGCAGCGCCAATTCGCCAAAAAAATCCCCGGGATAAAGCCGGTTGACTATCGCAGCCTCAGTCCCTTTCTCCACAAGCGCGGAGCCGGTCTTGACGATATAAAATGCGTCGCCGACCTCTCCCTCGCTAACGAGACAAGAGCCGGGCTCGTAAATGCGAACCTCCAGCAGGTCGAGCAGCGAACGTAGTGCGGCATGGTCGACATGGGTAAGCACCGTGTTGTTTTTCAAAAATGTACGGATGACATCCGAGGAAATAAACTGCCTGAAATAATTATCTATGGCAGGGTGCTGGGCAACCATGTCTTGAAACTGACGGCGGCCGAGGCGCAGTACTTCCAGTGCCGTGGATGCACGGATCGTAATAGGCGGGGCCGATTCTCCGTCCAGCAGGCTGTGCTCACCGAAATGCTCCCCTGGCAGCAGCAAACCGAGATTCGTTTCCCGCCCTGCAGCGGAGAATCCTATTTTTCTAGCTTTGCCGCTCACGATGATATAAAAGGAATCCGCGGGACTAGCTTGGTCGATTATCATTTGCCCCATGGAAAACGTCTGCAGCTCAAACTGCTCGGCAAGAAGCAGCTTCTCTTCTGTAGTAAATACATCGAATAGGGGAATGTGATGCAAATAATGTAGGCCGTTTCCGTTCACAAGCTTCATCCCTCACCTAAGCTCCATAGATCTTCATGTATTTCGAGTGTACGCTGATACGCTTCCAGCTTATATAGAAACAGCTCTTCTCTGATTTTTTCTTTGAGAGCCTCGTTCAGCTCGGCCGGATAAAGCTCTTCAACCAGCAGAACGATGTGCCCGCGTTTCCGTTCGAACGGACCTAGTACGGAGCCCGGCTCTGTGTTAAAAACGGCCGCCGCTGTTTCCGGCTCGACATCCTCGCGGCCGACAAATCCCATATATCCACCGGCTTTGGCCGTTGTATCATCCATGGAATACTCGCGCGCCAGCGCATGAAAGTCGGAGCCCTCCTCCACCCGAAACAGCAGTTCCTGTGCAACGCCATGTTCACTCGTTACAATGATAGAAATCTCGGCGAGATCATACCGGCTTGCATTTTCTAGGAAATGCCGATGAATGTCTTCATCGGATATGGTGTGCCGGGCTAAAGCTGCTCTAAGCACCTGCGGCTTTTGCAATGCGACAAGGTCATCCAGCGACATCGACCGGCGCTCCAGCCATTCACCTGTCTGAGCGGTCGTAAATAACCCGTTGTCGCGGCGGAACCGGTTGACCGCGGATTGCAGGGCGGCGGTGTCGGCGGTAAGGCCAAGCGTATCGGCCCAGCATTCCATCGTCAAGTCCTCCTTGCAGCGGCTGACCGCCGCCAGAGAGGCGTCAACCAGCAGCCTTTGAAGCAGCTGCTTCAGGGTCATTGCTCTGTGATTGATGCGTAGTGCAAACGTGTTTGCCGTGTCCAAAGTTACATTCCTCTCGTTATCAGCTCTTGCAATTATTCTAGCATGCAGTACGGATTTATAGCGATTCTTTTATTTTTTATGACTTAAACCAAACTTAAACTAGAGGGAATATAATGATGCCATCATGAAAATGGAGGTTATGACGATGACAGAGAATAATGAGAAGAAGCTGAATGAGAAGGAATCCGTCGAGCTTAAGGATTTGTCGCAGGAGGTTTCCGAGGAGCAGCTGAAGGACGTTAAGGGCGGAGACTTTCACATGAGTACCAGACCTATTGTAAAAAAGGTAGCTATTCGTCCGTGATATTGCAGCAGAAAAGAGGGGGTGTCCCAAAAGTAGAAATTCTACTTGAGGGAACACCCCGTTTGCTTATGTGGAACTAAATTTCGCTTGATATAGTGGAAGGAGGAAGCCTATCCCGCCGAATTTGGAGCTCCTTTGGCTCCCACTGCCGCTACCTTTCGCATGTGACCCTCTTTCATCCGCATGAAGGTAGCATCCGTATCCGTCTTGCTGAAACTATTGCGATCACCAAAAAAACGCCGCTGATGTTCGTAGGGGGAGGTAGTCTTTACGTATCTTTTTCACAGCTTTTTTCAGCGGCTTATCTTTGGGGTTATTCGTTAACTCTTCTCCTAACCGATTTACCACCCTCTTTAACCTCTCTGATGTGATCTCGGTTTCCTCATTCATCTCGCTCGTGCCATACTCGGCTGCATCAGCATGTTCTATCTGATCCATTTCTTGAAGTAGGTCTTAAATTTTGTCCTGTAGTTTCGCTTGATGCTTATCCGTTGATGGTAGTTGCTTTGACCTCCGCAAGGAGAGTGCTCTATGAACAGCTTGTCGTCCAACCGTTCAATGGCTTCATTGACAATGCGGACCACATGGTTAGCCGGAATCAGCTCTCCTAGCGAAGGCGGAAGAAAGAGCCGGTCCATCTCATAGGCAATAAAAGTAACCCGACGACGTGTACCATCGCAGGTTACTTGTTTTTCATCCAGTTCCAGCGGCAAACTTCCATTTTACCAAAATTGAGCGATCTTTTCTTATTTACTTACCCCAAAAGGGGCTGGCCCAGTTCCTTGAAAATAGGACTCATCTGCGAGTCAGTGGGAAAATAGCTTCAGCGCGAGTTTTGGATTGCCGTCATTTCCATAACATCTAATCTATTGACGGCAACCAAGTGGTTGAGCTTAGGCTGAAGGTATTTTCCCACGACCAACGATAAGATGGTCATATTTTCACGGACTTATGGGACAGACCCTTTTACTCTTTCTTAAGATTCACTGCCGAATTTGTAACCAAAGCCGCGTATTGTCAAAATATATTGGGGGCTTGCCGGGTCCTTTTCGATTTTTCGGCGAAGATGGTGGATATGGACCATGACGGTCCGTTCGTCGCTCATTCCGTTCAAGCTCCAGATCCTCTCGTAGAGCCTGCTTACACTAAAGACCTGTTTCGGATGCTCCAATAGAAGAAGAAGTAGCTGAAGCTCCTTGGCAGGCAGTGTGATCGGCTTACCATTCACAAGCACCTTCAACTGCTGCTTATGCACGGTAAGCCATCCATCCGTCCATACATCCGAGCTGTTCCCGACAGGGGGCTTCTGGTCGGCAGAACGATAGCGTCGGAGAGCGGCATGAACCCTTGCAACGAGCACCTCCGGCTCAAACGGCTTCGTTACATAATCATCTCCGCCGACGTGTAATCCCGCTATGATGTCTTGCGGCTCCTTTTTACTGGTAATGAAGATAATGGGAAGATCCGAGCGGCTGCGAACCAGTTCAACCAGCTTCATTCCGTCCATTCCGGGCAGCATGATGTCCGATATCATCAAGTCGTACGCCGATCGTTGAAACAGCTCCAGCCCTTGCTCCCCACTTAGGGCAATATCCACGTGATACCCTTCCTTCCGCATATAGAT
The DNA here is from genome assembly GCF_030846225.1 of Paenibacillus sp. GD4. Lineage (NCBI taxonomy): Bacteria > Bacillati > Bacillota > Bacilli > Caryophanales > Paenibacillaceae > Paenibacillus > Paenibacillus sp. GD4. Next base: position 510,412 of record NZ_JAVCYK010000001.1, on the reverse strand, counting down.
GGCGACTAGCTCGCAGATGTCCGGGTCGTCTTCAATTAGCAGAATACTCGTGGTCATGTTATCCTCCTTCGGTATTTCTCCCCGTGTTGGCTGAGGAATCTCCAAGCTTAGCCGGAAGGGAAATAAAGAAGTCGCTTCCTTGGCCGGGATGGCTCCTGACGCCGATTTCGCCTTGATGGCGTGCTATGATCTCCGTGCAGATGGCCAGCCCCAGGCCGCTTCCTGTCGTGGACTGCCAGATGCCGGGAATCCGGTAGCGGCGCTTGAAGATATGCTCGAGTTCACCTTCCGGGATACCAATACCGGAATCCTTCACATGGATCGTAACATGCCCGTGATCAGAACCCTCCGGTATCCGAAAATCGATCCAAACCCGAATATGTCCGTCATTCGGGGTGTATTTTACCGCGTTGGAAATGAGATTGGCAAAAACCCGCTCGAACCGGAACCGATCCAAAGCAACGAGGAGCTCTCGCTCCATGGGAAGCGTTAGATCGTGTTCTTCCCATGTCAGAGTGATCCCCTTTACCATTGTATCGGCAGCATATCTTTTACATAATTGGCGAAGAAAGGGCAGCAGCGGCACTTCATCCAGCTGAAAAGGTGTTTCCCCTAATTTCAACTGGCTCAGCTCGACAACATTATCAATCAGCTGTTCCAGCAGCAGACTCCGCTCATAGATGCGTCCGGCATACGCCGGCGCTTCTTCCGCTGCAATGACCTCCGTACTGATAGCCTTGGAAAAACCTTTGATAGCTGTGATCGGTGTCGATAAGTCATGATGAACCTCGGCCAGCAGCTTGCTGCGTGCTTGCTCGATGCGGCTTAATTCCAGATTTCCCTGCTCCAGCTGCAAATTGAGTGCCTGAAGGGAGGAGGTTCGCTGCCGAATCGTCTCTTCCTGCGATGCAATCACTTGGTTCAGCTCCATCGAGAGCATTTCGGACTGAGTGACAGCCCTTGTGAACAGCAGAGATAAATTAAGCAGCTGAGTCAAGAGGAAGAACAGCAGACCGAACGACACGAGTCCCCCGTACGATATGTAACCGGTATAATACAATACCTCATGGATCACGGTGAGAAAGAATACGAGAAAGCCCAGCATGTTGGCCCACGATCCGATTCTTCGTCGAAACGCAGCGCGAATGTAGACATACATAACGTAAAGAAATACAGGGAACAGCAGCACGATGACGTAGGGAACCATGAGCTGTGTATATACTTTAGCGGGCGTTGCGAGCACAAAGGCCCCAAACCCGGTCAGGGCTACGACAAATGGAAGAAAGATGCGAGGGACCGCATCCTGTGGATACTGCTTATTCACAAATACAGCTAAGCTGATAATGGTGACGATTTCCGACAGGTATTCCAGCTTCACTCCCCATTCCCAAGACAGCCCCGGGAACAACACATACACGAACGATTCTCCAAGCAGAGAAGACCTTATGCAGATGGCCAGACATATAAGTCCAAACCACAAGGCGGCACGCTCCTGCCTGCGGAATAGGAAGAGGAAGGCAGAGAAGACGGTCATGAGCAGCAAGCACCCGGTCACAAAGGTCCAGAGCATGACCCGGTTTCTTTGCAGCGACGCAATGTCCTCAGCATCACCCAATTCGATGCTCTCCCAAATGCCTCCCGTACGCTGAGCAAAGTTAGACACCTGGATTATGATTTCGTTGTCTCCGGGTCGAGGTTGAAAGAAGTATACCTTCGGGTAGCTTCTCGGAACCATGTGCTTGGCATCGGTGCCGACCGTCCCGTTGCCGTCCACCCGCTCGCCGTTGATCCAGAAACGGTAGGCTGTGGCGACGTTATTAAAATACAGACCGAGCGGCTGTCCTGCCACCTCGCTGGATACGACGAATTGCATCCGGTATGTCGCATAGCCTTCATTGGATAAGGCTTGTCCATTGTTCTCATAAGACTTCCATTGGGCGGGTATGGTAACGGTTAACGCGTTCCCGGGCGCCCCCTCGGCGAAATCACCGGGCTCAAAAAGCCGGTTCCAATACAGCTCCCAAGGTCCACTCAAGGAAACGCTCCCGTCTTCTCTTGGATGCCATTGCTGCAAGTCTTGTTTATTGGAAGCAGCGTTGTATTCAAGTGACGTTGCCCAAGCTGATGTTAGTGTATTGCACCAGATCAGGAGCCCTATCAGTAAGCAGGCAGCGAATTTCATCAAGTCCACTCCCCAGTTACTATGTATTCTGACGTATCTTCAGGTGTATTATCGGAGAATTCCAGATGGAATTTAAGCAAAAGTTTGGCGGGAGTGGAGAGGCGAGACAATTTTTTTTCATGTATATAAGTTTTGAACGGCTTCTACCTTTTGTTTCATGAGCAAAATAGCTTCATCAGGTCCTACAATTTGTGCATCCTCGGCCATTTTCCAAAGCTGATCCACATAAAATTGCAGATCCTCTTCTGCAACATGCAAAACAGCGTGACCGCTTCCGTCCTCATTACGTCGGATGAAAGGAGCGAAACGAGGGTCTGATTCCAATATCCATACCCCCTTCATCGTAAGAGTAAATCGAAGCTCTGTTTGTTCCAGATGGGTTTTTGTCGGCTTGTCCAGTAATGTCAATTGATTAATATCCTCCCTCCATGAAACCGATTCGTCGAACGAAGCGGACAAGATCCGATCGGCCCTGAATTGCCGGATATCTTCCTTCAGAAAGCAAAAGGAGGGACAGTACCAAAACCCGGAGCTGGCGTAAATACCAATCGGCTGTATATTCCTTCGGGTGACGCCGGTACTCGATTTATATTCGATCGAAACTACCTTCTGCATCATAATGGCACTCAGCAAGGTTTGAAGTATTTCTGGTGACATCCATCGATAAGGACTCCATATCATGATTCTATTCTCTAAGCGATCGATATGTTTTTTTGTATCGGCGGGTAAATGATGATAGAACTTGTCAAGTGCCGAATCCCCACCTTCATCGAAAGGAAGCGCACTGATAAACTTCAGCGATCGGCACGCAAAAAAAATGGCGACAGCTTCACTCTCAGTGAAGCTGATCGGGGGTAGAAGCCTTTCATGGAGTAACCGATATCCTCCGCCTCGACCTTGGATGGAATAAATCGGAACCCCGAGCTCCCCTAATTCTTGCAAGTCTCTTGCGATGGTTCGAGTTGAGAGGCCAAACTCATCCGCCAGTTCCTTTACAGTAAATGACTTTTTGGCATTAATTCTCATCATCATCAGGATCAATCGCTGTGACTTCTGCATCGAATCCCTCCACACATCCATGATTAATTTGATAATACCACAAAAATAAGACATAAACTGTCATATTTATATGATATAGTCGCCTTGTTGGACAGTTAAAGGAATCGGGGGAATGAAAATGGATGGGAAAGCGGGAAAAGAAGATAAAGTTGGAATTGTTTTTATTGCGGGAGCGGGCTTGAAGCCATGGATATGGCATAAGGTAGCGGAAGCCATGGATTACCCCTTTTTGATTATTGACGCTTCTACCGGAAAAGACTCGATTCGATCAAGAAAAAACTTCTTCTTTGATGATTATATTTCGATTATGAAGAAGCAAGTGGAGGAATGGGGGGTAACGAGCTTTGTCATTGTGGCTCATTCGCTCGGAGGCGTTCTCGGACTACAGCTGGCATCGGAATTGAACGACAGACTGAGGGGATTCATAGCCGTTGGAGCTGTTATTCCCCCGAAAGGAGGCTCCTTTTTGTCCGCCTTTCCATTTACTCAAAGAATGTTCGCTTCTGCCATGATGCGGCTGCTTGGGACGAAACCGCCTGACTTCGCTATTCGGGATGGTCTTTGCAACGATCTGCCGGCGGAGCTGACGGATCAAATTGTCCGCCAATTTATTCCCGAGTCAATTCACGTGTATACGGAGCGAGTGAAAGCGTCTCTTCCAAACGTCCCGAGGTTATATGTTAAGCTGTCCAAGGATAAGCAATTAAGCTTGTCGTTACAGAATCAAATGATCTCCAATCTGGCGCCACAAGAAATAAGGAGCATGGAAACCGGCCACCTGCCGATGCTGGCAAATCCAGAAGGTTTGCTTAAGACCCTGACGGATTTCATGAGGGATCATGTTGGCATCCAAAACAGATAAAATATGAACGAGCTTTCGAAACTCCTTCCCACACAAAAGCCCTCGGTATCGTTTGTTGACGGTCCCGAGACGCCAACAACCGGTACAAGCAACAAAGAAATGGATGCTTTTACTGGCTTCGGTACGACTTAGAATATGATTCCACATCACAAACGCCAATGCAGAAGCGACAATGCCTGAAAAGAGAATATAAATAAGCGACATGAATCCCATTGAAAAGAGCACACAATAATAACCCCGCAGCTCCAATCGTCATTTGCCAAGTAGTATATTGAACAGTATTTCCATATCGATGAGCGATCTAAGCACAGAACGATTCATACTAGTGGAGAGGGAGGTTTGGCCGAGTTGGTATGACGATATCCTCTCCAAGTGTCGTAATGCTGGTTTCAGCCCAATTGTCCGTCAAGACGTGAAAGAAATACAGACAGTTGTTGGGTTGGTTGCTCCCGGTCTCGGCATAAGCATTGTGCCTAAATCAACAGAGAATTTACATGCGCGGGACGTCGCATATATAACCATCGAGGAAGGGGCCCCGCGTGCAGAAATGAGTATCGCTTGGCGAACGGATGATCATTCAACCATGGTTAAACAATTCCTCGATACAGCAACACGACAAATCGGAAGATCCTAGAGGTTAAAAGAATGGCATTTTGTGCTATGCTAAGCACAATATAAAAATAAACCCAAAAGGAGGTGGTGCTCCTATGACTATGAACAGCAAACCTAATCGCTTAGCCAAGGAAAAATCACCGTACTTGCTTCAGCACGCAAACAATCCGGTCGATTGGTTCCCTTGGTCGGAGGAGGCTTTCGAAACGGCTAAGCGTGAGAACAAGCCGATCTTCCTTTCCATCGGGTACTCCACTTGCCATTGGTGCCACGTCATGGAACGGGAATCCTTCGAGGATGAAGAGGTTGCAGCGTTGTTGAACAAGGATTACGTGTCGATCAAGGTGGACCGGGAGGAACGGCCGGACGTCGACCATTTGTATATGTCCGTTTGTCAAGCGATGACAGGTCAGGGAGGCTGGCCGCTCACGATTATTATGACGCCGGAGAAGAAGCCGTTCTTCGCGGGCACGTATTTTCCGAAGGGACGCAAACTGGGCCGTGCGGGACTGATGGAGATATTGCCGCAAATTGCGGGGAAGTGGCGGGACAATCCGGAGCGGGTTCTGCTGATCGGCGATCAAGTGGTGGAGGAAACGCAAAAGCGGCTTCTCGGTAACCTCGAGGGGGAGCTGTCGAAGGGGCTGCTGGAGCAAGCCTTTCGCATCTATGAGAAGCTGTACGATCGTACCTACGGCGGCTTTGGCGATGCTCCGAAGTTTCCGGCCTCGCATAACCTTTCTTTCTTGCTGAGATATTGGCGCAGGACCGGGGTAGCGAAGGCGCTGGAGATGGTAGAGAAAACGCTCGATGCAATGCATCGCGGCGGCATGTATGATCACATTGGCTTCGGTTTTGCCCGATATTCCACAGATCGGCAGTGGCTGGTGCCTCATTTTGAAAAGATGCTTTATGACAATGCGCTGCTGACGATGACTTACATAGAAGCTTACCAGGCCACGGGAAAGCAGCGGTATGCGGACGTCGCCGAGCAGACCATCTCTTATGTGCTTCGAGATATGACGGCTGCGGAAGGGGGCTTTTATTCCGCGGAGGACGCCGATTCGGAAGGCGTGGAAGGCAAATTTTACGTCTGGAAGCCTTCGGAGGTCATGCAGGTGCTTGGCGAAGAGGAAGGAGAGCTGTTCTGCGAAGTATTCCACATTACGGAAGAGGGGAATTTTGAGGGGAACAGCATCCCCAATCTTATCGAGCGTGCTCTAGAGGACTCGGCGCGGCTGAAGCAGCTGGAGCTCGGTGATCTACAAGTCAGAATCGAATCGGCAAGGCAAAAGCTGTTCGCTCACAGAGAAAAACGGGTTCACCCGCATAAGGATGATAAAATTCTTACCTCATGGAATGGGTTAATGATCATGGCCCTCGCCAAGGCGGCTAAAGCGCTGCAGAAGCCGGAATATGCCGCGGCCGCCCGCAAAGCGGCGGACTTTATTCTAACCAAGCTGCGCAGGGAGGACGGCCGGCTGCTTGCCCGATACCGGGACGGAGAAGCTGCGTACTTGGCTTATGCGGATGATTATGCTTTTCTCATATGGGGACTTATTGAGCTATATGAAGCAACCTTCGACATCAAGCTGCTGAAGCAGGCGGTACAGCTGAATGAAGACATGCTTCGCCTGTTCTGGGATGAGGAGCATGGAGGATTCTACTTCTATGGTCAAGATGGTGAGCAGTTGTTTACTCGACCGAAGGAAATTTACGATGGAGCGATGCCGTCAGGAAATTCGGCTGCGGCGCTGAATTTGCTCAAGCTGTCACGCTACACCTACAATGCGAAGCTTGCGCAGAAGGCAGAAGAGCAGCTTAACGCGTTTGCGGGATCGGCTCAGCGATATCCTTCGGGACACGCCTTGTATTTGACGGCGCTTGATTTCTCCTTGACGGCTCCGGCTGAAATTGTCATTGCCGGCGACCCGGGCTCGGAGGATACCCAAGAGATGATCAGTGCGGTGCAGCGGATGTTTATTCCGGAAGCACTGCTAATGCTGCATCCGAAGGGGGAAGCCGGAGCGCAGGTAAGCGAGCTCATTCCGCTAGTTGCGGATAAGCTGCCTCTAGGTGGGCGTGCGACAGCGTACGTATGCGAAAATTTCGCCTGTCAATCGCCGGTTGGAACAGTGGAGGAGCTGGAGGAGCTTTTGCTGGGATCGTCGATCGAATGAAAGCCTCATAGTCTTACAAGTCTGCGTCGATTCGATATCGGCGCTTTTTGCATTTTCATAAAAAGCTGCGGAATGACAAAACCTAGAAACGAGAAGATCAGCTTGGCTTCCTAACAATTCCGTGGAGGATATCGACTATGCAAATCGGCTTAATCGGCTTAGGGAAGATGGGCTATAATCTGTCCCTGAATTTACTCGACCATGGATATGAAACGGTTGTTTACGATGTCAATGCAAAGGCGGTACAGCGTTCGATTCAAGCAGGAGGGATTGGAACCGGATCCGTCGAGGAGCTGGTGCTGAAGCTTACCCCGCCTAGGGTCATCTGGCTCATGGTTCCTGCAGGTGAACTGACGGAAAGCGTACTCCGCGAGCTGGTACCGCTGCTCTCCGAAGGGGACATGGTGATTGACGGAGGGAACTCGCATTATAAGGATTCTATCCGAAGAGCGGCTGAGCTGCGGGAGCGGGGTGTCTATTTGGTCGATGTGGGAACGAGCGGAGGCATAGAAGGCGCAAGGAACGGAGTCTGCACCATGATTGGCGGAGATAAAGAGGTTTTCGATCGGGTGGAACCGATTTTTCAAGATATCTCTGTCAATCGAGGCTACCTGTATGCAGGACCCTGCGGGAGCGGCCACTTTCTGAAAATGATTCATAACGGAATTGAATACGGTATGATGCAGGCCATAGCGGAAGGCTTCGAAATCCTGCATAGCAGTCCGTTTGCGTTTGACTATGAGCAGGTGGCCCGGGTTTGGAATCACGGCTCCGTCATTCGCTCTTGGCTCATGGAGCTGACGGAGCATGCCTTCTCCAAGGATCCGGAGCTGGACAGCCTGAAAGGTATCGTTCAAGCCTCAGGGGAAGGCCAGTGGACGGTGGAAACGGCGCTGGAATACGGAACGGCAGCGCCCGTTATCGCGTTATCCCTAATGATGCGTTTCCGTTCGCAGCAGGAGGATACTTTTTCCGGTAAGGTTGTGGCGGCCATGAGGAATGAATTCGGCGGGCACCGCGTGGTCTCATCGGAGGAATCGCCTGCTCACGGAGCATGACAAAAGCCCCGGACCACTCAGAAGTGAGGAGGCACGGGGCTTGATTGTTCCTATTTTTCCTGAAGCATCATCTTCCACAAATCGGCGGTTTCATATCCGAGCCTCCACGCGGCTACGCCAGCCAGGTCATACTTCTTGGCAATCTCGATGCGGGCCTTCATGCTGTCGTTGTTCTCCATCCAGAACACCCGGGTATTGCCGTCCTCGCGATATTCCACCTTGTATTGATTGAAGCGGCTGTCCCATGTGAGGGAAGCATTCTTGGCCGAGATGAGTGCATCCAAGTCCTTCATCAGCAGGGCCCGGTTGCCCAGCAGCTCACCCGCAGGAGAAACCGTCCATTCTCTAACATAATACGGAACGCCCATGATCAGCTTATCCCTAGGGATGCCGTAGGAAAGAAATTCCTTCACGCCTTCGTCTACCCATTGCAATCCGGCCACAGAGCCGGGCTCGGTGCTTCCCTTCCAGTGCTGATCGTACGTCATGGTAATGATGTAATCGACAATGCCGGCAAGCTTCTCATGATCAAAGGCCGTCTGCGCATTCCATTTCACACTGCCGCGGGGCAGATCAATCGAAACGACAAGTCGCTTCTCGTGAGCCGCGGCCGTTAAGTCGCTGACGAACTGGGTAAAACGTGTGCGGTCCTTGCCGTTCAAGCTTTCGAAATCGATATTGATGCCGTCGGCGCCGATCGCTACGGTTCGATCCACAAGCGCTTTAATAAACTTGGATTGGGCCGCAGGGTTCGCAAGGAATTGTGTTGTCAATGCGGAATCGAACTGATTCGCTACCAACGGATAAACGGTAATTCCTTGACTTTTGAGCCACGTGACAGTTTCTTTGTTAGAAGTGTCCGTCAGGTTGCCGTCTGCATCCGCGAGCTGGAAGTAGGTAGGCGAATCTACGTCCATGCCTACCGTATTTTTTACATGGCTGCGAATGGTGCTGTCACTGGAGCTGCCGTTCCAGCCCCAATACTGAAGCTTACGGAAGTTGTCCCAAATCTTCAGCTTGTCATCATATAAACGGACCGAAGCATTGGAGTATTGCATCGCATAGCTAAGGGCTCCTTGTATGGTGGAAGCATCGCCGATGAGACTGGAATTTTGGTATACCTGGTAGTACGGATAATTATTCCATATGGTGCGTTGTAAGTACTCGGGCAGCTCATGATTCACAATTTTCGTATGATCGTATTGCTTGGCATAAGCAATGGCGTCGCCGATATCGAGGAATTCCTCTAAGTAATGATCGTACTGGTACACCTTGTATTTTTTCAGATTGGAAAAGACGATCTGCTTGTTCTTCTCCAGATTGACCACGGTGGAATTGCCCCAGCGCAACGATTCGTTGATTGCATCCTCCAGCAGGGCGAACTTCCAATCGGCTTGCGTGTAGTTTCCTTGGTAAACTTGATAGACTGGAGAGCCGGTGCTGCGAATTTCTTCTTTCCGGTTGGACGAAATGTTATCCCAAACCCAGCGATGTGTGGATAGGTCGATAATATGGGAGTTGGCCCATTTGGCCGCTTCTGCCGTCGCTTGCTGCAGTGTAGGGAATTCCCACGAGTCTAACGAAATCTCGCCTTGATATACACGGTACTTCGGGTAGTTGTTCCATACCCAGCCGCCGTCCTGCAAATCTCTGACGCTGGCATGACCCCAGCGCTGAGCTTCCCGGATCGCCTGATCGAGAGAAGCGAATTCCCATGAGGCGGAGCTGTAGCCGTTCTGATACACCTTGTACCTCGGGTAATTGTTCCACAACCACTTGCGAGTGCCGATCTCTTCGACGTGGCTGCCGGCAAACTGTCTTGCATACGCTTCCGCGGCTTTGTAGTCGGAAAGCTCTTGCAAGAGCTTATCGTCCTGATAGACGCGATATTTGGTCGTCTTATCGGCGGCTTGGACCGGAAGGGCGGCGGAGAAGAGCAGCGCCAAAACGGATAAGCCTATCACAGTCTTGCGTCTCAACATGCATCAGCCTCTTTCTAGCAATCTACTCTATTAAACGCAGAAAGAGTCGAAAGGTTGCATGGGAGATTTTTCATGAAGAGGAGAAGCTTGTAACCGGGTCATGGGGGATGCCGCCTGCGAAGCAAATGGGGGGAGTGCTTTACGCTCAAACATCTTATGAACCATCCTCGATTATCAATATCCAGGTGGACAGGATGGTTAATAAAACTAACGCGACTCCCATTTGCCTCTCGGCGGTCCTCCCCGGACCGGCGGAAATGAAAAACCCCTTCACGAAACATCTCGTGAAGGGGTAGAAGGAAAAACAAATATTACACAATATCCGCGTAAATCTCATCCTCAAGGCCGAGGCGGATCTGATCGCGGAAGACGCGAACGTTGCGGTAGTCCAGCAGGTAGCGCTCAATCGATTCCAGAATGTTCGCCGCGATCAGGATTTGGCTGCGGCCTTCGGCGAATACCTCGGCGGAGAAGCCGTGATCTTCATCCCACATCAGCTCGACCTCTACCTGCTCGGGCTTAATCTGCTTGCGCGACGCCATATGGATGCAGATGGCATCGATGATATCTTGCTCGCTTAGTCTCATCATATCTTCTTATCCTCATTCGACCTTCAGGATTAATAGTTGCGAGGCTGTTCATTTACTTTTTTCTTGTCGCGGAAATGAACATAAATCTTACGGATGACAACGAACAGTACGACCAATGCAAGGACGTTGACCATCATGCCAAGCATATCGCCGAGGAAGCCCATGCCGCCGAACAAGCCTCCGAACAGAAGACCTGCCAGACCGCCGATCATCAGACCCTTCATCAGGCCGCCGCCGCTGAAAAATCCGCGCTTTTGCTGAACGGAATTCGTGGTTGCAGGTGCTTTGGTCGCTGCAGCCGGATCCGTTTTGGTGACCCCGGAGTTATTGGCTGGTGTCTGATTCGTGGCCCCCGGTGAAACGCTCTTCCGCGAGGATTTGTACTTGGCGGCATCTACAACGCCAGGCGCCGAGAAGGAGAATGCAATCATGACCGCCAAGCAAAGCATAGAAATTTTCTTCCACATAAAAATCAATTCCTCCGTATGTTTATGTTTGTGGTAACATTCATTTATACGAATAGGTTTGACGATGGTTTCAGATTTTAATCGAACTTGTTACAATAGATAAAAAAAGCTTACTAGAAATGAGCGAGTGGGGGAGCTATGACCAATTATCCGTCGGCCTATATCGATTATTTGGTTTATTTTCACGGAGATCGCGATTATTTTGAATGCCATGAGGTGCTGGAGGAATATTGGAAGGAGCATCCGGGCGACCCGCTCAGCGGCATCTATGTCGGACTTATTCAAGTGGCGGTTGCGCTTTACCATCAGCGGAGAGGCAATAGGAACGGCGCCGTCAAAATGCTGAAGCAGGCCATACGCGGTTTACATAACCCGCTCGTGGAGCAATTGGGGATCAACGGTGAACAGCTTCAAGCCCGTCTTAAGCAACGGCTGGAGGAACTCGAGACTTCACCTGAGCTGCCTTACACGGATTTGGACCTCTGTTTGTCGGACGCCGAACTGACAGAGCGGTGCAGCAGGATTGCCTCCGGGCGCGGGAAGACTTGGCGACAGCCAAGCGATTTGGGAGACCGGTATCTGCTGAACAAGCATACGCTGAGAGACCGCAGCGAGGTGATTCGGGAGCGGGAACGGCAGAAGCAGCGGAAACAACAGATTAAGATAAAGAGAGATGAGTAGGATGCAAGGAGAGCATGCAGCGAAGCAGGCCAAAATTTTAATCGTCGACGACGAACCGAACATTGTGGAGGTCATCCGGCTCTACCTTGAGCATGCTGGATACGAGCCGATGATTCTGTATCGCGGAGGGCAGGTGCTCGAAGTCGTTCAATCGGAGCGCCCGGATCTGGTGCTGCTGGATATTATGCTGCCGGATTTGTCGGGCTTCGAGCTGTGCGGTCAAATTAGAGAGCTGGTGCCGCCGCTGAACGGAACGCCGATCATTTTTCTAACCGCCAAAGGAGAATCAATCGATAAGCTTCGCGGCTTCCATTTGGGAGTGGACGATTACATCGTGAAGCCGTTCGACCCTAATGAGCTGGTAGCCCGGATTAAAGCGGTGCTGCGGCGGACCCAGGTCAGCCAGGCGGCAGCGGTCAAGACCGAGCAGGATAAGATGAGCAAGCTGCTGCGAATCCATAACCTCGTGATTGACCCGGGGCAGTATAAAGTCACCGTGGACGGGACGAAGGTCGATTTAACCCCGAAGGAAATCGAGCTGCTGCATTTTCTGGCGTTAAGCCCCGGCCGTGTATACACGCGGGAGGATCTGCTCGGCTACGTGTGGAGCTTCGACTTCAGCGGGGGGACGAGGACGGTGGACGCTCACGTCAAAAACTTGCGCAAAAAGCTCGGTACGCAGCCGGGCTGGACGATTCAGACGCTGTGGGGCATCGGTTATTCCTTTGAGGTGAGCTAGGGGGAGCAGCTATGGTCAAGCGTTTGTTGGGCAGTTTGTATATCAAGATGTTTCTCTCCTTTCTCGCCACCTGCGTGTTGTTCTTTGCCGGGCTGGCTTTTTTCTGGAATGATTACTTTACGGATTTCTTTTATAAGGATAAAAAAGCGATGCTGACGGCCAGAGCCGCTGAGGTAGGCCGATTGCTTGCCTCGGTGCAGGATGGGAGCGTAACCGCGAAGGAGCTTCGCTTTGGAATGCGCATCATTGCCCGCGGCATTAACGGCACCGCCTGGTTGGTGGATACGAAGGGAACGCTGCTGTACGGCTCCTCGGAGAAGGAGGGTACAGCCATTCCAAAGGCGATGGAGCCGCTGCTTTTGGACGGGCTGAAGGGGCACACGGCCTTTGTGGCGGATCAATATCCTTTTGGAAGCGGCAGCAAGGAAGGCTTGCTTACCTATTATGCGCCTGCCCAGCACCAAGGACAACCGATTGTCATCATGCTGCAGGTACCCGCTTATGAGATCAATGAGGCGATCAAAGCGGTGAGGTGGAACATATTGTCTCCGCTCCTGTTTTCCTTAGTGGCGGTAGGCCTGATTCTGTACGTGCTGTCCCGCAAGCTGACAGGTCCGCTGCAGCAGATGAATAAAGCCGCGCTGGAGGTAGCCGGAGGGGAGTTCACTACCCGGGTCCCTATCTCGACGGATGATGAGGTAGGAGAGCTGGCGAGAAGCTTCAATTTTATGATCGATCAGCTCGAGGAATGGGAAGGGACAAGACAGGAGTTTCTGACGAATGTGTCGCATGAGCTGAGGTCTCCGCTAACGACGCTGCGCGGACTTATTCTGGCCATGAAGGATCGCGTCATCCCTGAGGACAAGTACTCGCATTATCTTGAAATCTGCGAGCATGAGGTGCAGCGGCTGCAGCGGCTGGTGAGCGATCTGCTCGATCTGGCGCGAATCCAGAACGGCATCGATGTGTTTCGTACTCGACCTGTGGTGCTGAAGGAGAAGGTCAGCGAGGTGCTGGAACTCATGAACAAGCCGATTGCCGATAAGGGCCTGCAGCTGGTGACTACGCTGCCGTCCGAAGGGCGGGAGCCGCTCTCGGCGGAACTGGATCCGGACCGGTTTGCCCAGATCCTGCAAAATTTGCTGTATAATGCGGTTCAATTCACCCCGGCAGGGGGGCGGATTCAAGTGGAGCTGACCTCGGACGACGGTCATACGGCGCTGCTCAAAGTACGCGATACCGGGGTGGGGATGAGCGAGGAGGAGCTGCACCGCATTTGGGACCGGTTCTACAAGGCGGAGCATTCCCGCGTCTCCCGATCGGATGGGACCGGGCTCGGATTGACTATTGTGAAGCATCTGGTCGGAGGCATGAAGGGCACGATCTCCGTCGAGAGTGAGATAGGGAAAGGAACGGAATTTACCGTGGCGTTCCCTACCATACCAAAGGAAAAAGATAAGGCAGTGATTCGGGCTTAGCTCCGATGTCACTGCCTTTCTGCTATCCTGGCGGCTGCCTAACGAATCGTGACCCGAATCGATGCCCGCAGCGAACGGATTCGTGGATTTACAAGTAAGTAGATGGGTGGTATTATTTTACAGCAATAGTACCTGTATTTGACTTGATTATATAGACGATAAAGCAAGGAATTCGAATCGGCATGCCGAGCGCAATAGCTCGGATGGAGGCATTCGTTGAGACGCCGGAATTCGGCATTCCGGTTCCAGAGTAACTATTAGAAGGAGAGTGTCGGCATGTTTTGGACGATTGAGAAGCTCGAAGCAAGAATCGTAGAATTGCAGCCGTACCGATACCGGGATGCAGTTCCGCTAGAGAATTTGCGAATGAAAAGGGACGATGAGGGAGCCAACGGCAGCTATCCGACCGAGGAGGGAGACTGGTCGGCGGTTAAGCTCGGAGCCCGATGGAAGGGCCGCGATATATACCGCTGGCTGGCCGCGGACGCATTCGTTCCTTCCGGCTGGACTGGACGCACCGTACTGGCCAGATTCGATTTGGGCACCACGGGTGGCGGGAGCAACAGCGGCTTTGAGTCGTTATTGTTTCTGAACGGGCAGCTTTATCAAGGGGTGGATACGAATCACGGCGAGGTGTTCCTCCCGGAAGAGCTCATCGGGAGGCAGGCTCGCTTCCGGCTTCGGCTTTGGTCGGGGATGGGCGGGTATCAACCCGCAGCCGTCATGGAGCATCAGCTGAAGCGTGCGGAGCTGGTTTGGCTGGACGAAGCGGCCGATGATCTCTACTATACGGGCCGTGCCGCACTCGATACGGCGAAGCAGCTTGGCGATAGCCAGGCGGAGCGCCATGAACTGCTGTCGGTCCTTGATCAGGCTTTCCGGCTGATCGATTGGTCCCGCCCCGGTTCGGCGGGCTTCTATGAATCGGTATCGACCGCACGAGAACAGCTGCGCACGGCACTGGCTGCTCTGCCGAAAAGGCACCCCGTTGAGGTGCAGTGCATCGGCCATACGCATATTGATGTGGCATGGCTATGGAGGTTGACGCATACAAGGGAGAAGGCCGCACGCTCCTTCTCTACTGTGCTTCGCCTAATGGAGCGATACCCGGAGTATGTGTTTCTCCAGACGATGCCGCAGCTATATGCGTATGTGAAGTCCGATTACCCCGAGCTCTATACTCAGATCAAGATGAGGGTGCAGGAAGGACGGTGGGAGGCGGGCGGCGCCATGTGGCTCGAAGCGGACTGCAATCTGACGTCAGGTGAATCGCTGGTGCGGCAGCTTCTGTACGGTACCCGTTTCTTCCGCGAGGAGTTCGGTGTGGAATGCAAATATTTGTGGCTGCCGGACGTATTCGGTTACAGCTGGGCTCTGCCGCAAATTTTACGGAAAGCCGGCATAGAGGCGTTCATGACAACCAAAATCAGCTGGAATCAATATAACCGGATGCCGCATGATACGTTTTACTGGCGGGGAATCGACGGAACGGACATATTGACTCATTTTATTACGACACCGGACCCGGGAGGCCGGGAGGGAGCCTTTTATTACACGTATAACGGCGGCATAACGCCGTTCTCGATTCAGGGGATCTGGAACGCTTATCGGGATAAGGCGCTCAATCAGAAGCTGCTGCTGTCGTATGGCTATGGCGACGGTGGGGGCGGGGTGAACCGGGATATGCTCGAAATGCGCCGACGATTGGCGGAAATGCCGGGTTTGCCGCAGGTGACGACCGGGCGAGCGG
This sequence comes from Paenibacillus sp. GD4, assembly GCF_030846225.1. Lineage (NCBI taxonomy): Bacteria > Bacillati > Bacillota > Bacilli > Caryophanales > Paenibacillaceae > Paenibacillus > Paenibacillus sp. GD4. Next base: position 494,772 of record NZ_JAVCYK010000001.1, on the reverse strand, counting down.
ACACGTATTTCGATGAGCTGAAGGAACGTGTGGAGCAGACGAAGGAATATGTACATACCTGGGACGGAGAGCTCTATTTGGAGCTGCACCGGGGGACGTATACGAGCCAGGCCGAGACGAAGCGGTCGAATCGCAAACTGGAGCTGGCGCTCCGTGAAGCGGAGTGGATGAATGTCTTATCCGCCGTTCAATCAGGCAGCTGGAAGCAGTACCCGGGGCAGGCATTGTACGACGCTTGGATCCTTGTGCTTCGCAATCAATTTCACGATATTATCCCGGGCTCGTCGATCCGCGAGGTGTATGAGGACAGCCGCGAAGAGTATGCGGAAGCGAAACGCCTGACGGACAACGCATGGAAACAGGCGGCCGAAGGATTGGCAGCCTCCCGGGGGAGCTCCACAGGGCTTGGCGTAACCGTGCTGAACAGCGCCGGCTGGGAACGGAGCGGCTTGGTCCAAGTGAGCGGAGATGCGGCGGAGGCGTCCGGGAAGTGGACAAGCCAGGAAGGCGAACAGCTGCTAGCACAGCGGACGGCAGGAGGAGATTGGCTTATCGAGGCCAAAGGCCTTCCGTCGCTCGGGTATTCGCTTCTGCGCTATACGCCAGCCGATAGCAGCGTCGCGGCTGCTTCCCCTTTTGTTTGGAGTGAAACGGGCATCCATACGCCTTATTACGAGCTGGAATGGAATGATTCGGGCCAGCTCACTCGAATCTATGACCGCCAAGCAGGCCGTTCGGTACTTGCCCCGCAATCCCGCGGCAACGTCTTTCAGGTTTTCGAGGATAAGCCGAAGAGCCGACATGAAGCGTGGGACATCGATATTTACTATCAGGAGAAAATGCGGGAAGTGACGCTGTTCGAGGGCGCGTCACTGCTGGAGGAAGGGCCGCTGCGTGCCGTGATCCGGTTCCGCTGGAAGTACATGGATTCCACTCTGGAACAGAATCTCATCGTATATAGCGGCAGCCGTCGTATGGACTTCGTGACCAGGGTGGATTGGCAGGAGCGGCGTCAGCTGCTAAAGGTGGCTTTCCCCATTGAGGCTCGCGCGGTGGAAGCGACCTACGACATTCAGTTCGGCAACGTGAAGCGGCCGACGCACTGGAACACGAGCTGGGATTATGCCCGCTTCGAAACGGTAGGCCACCAATGGGCCGATCTATCCGAGCGTGGCTACGGAGTCAGCCTGCTGAACGATTGCAAGTACGGCTACGATATCAAGGACAATGTCATGCGCCTCACCTTGATCAAATCGGCCATGGTCCCTGATGCTACAGCCGATCAAGGACTGCATGAGTTCACCTATGCGCTCCTTCCTCACGAGGGTGACTGGGTAAAGGGAAATACGGTGCGTGAGGCATGGGACTTGAATCAACCGCTAAGCTATTCGTTAGCTCAGCCCGAGCTTGGAGCCTTCTCGCTGCTGCAGCTAACGGCTGATCATGTCGTGGTGGACGCGGTAAAGAAGTCGGAGGATGAGGACGCGATCGTCGTCCGTTTGCACGAGTACACCGGACGCAGGGGACAGGTGACGATGAAAGCGGGTCTGCCGGTTTCCGGCTGGCAGGAGTGCGATCTGCTCGAACGAGCGGAGGGAGTGCGTGTAGCGGGGCAGGAGCTGACCTTCGACATCAAGCCGTACGACATCCGGACGTTTTTGATTTATTTACAGTAGCTTGAGGAGACCGTACCTTCCTATGGAGGGGACGGTCTTTTATTCGTGTTACGGGATATACTGCTTGCGAAACCGTAGAGGCGACACGCCTGCATATTGCTTGAAGCAGCTGGAGAAGTAGGGCGCATACTGGAAGCCGCACTGCTCGGCAATTCGCGCGACAGGCCAGTTCGTCTTTATAAGCAGCAGCTTGGCCTGCTCCAGCCGGTACTCATGCAAATATTCCATCGGCGTACAGCCGTACGTTTCTTTCATACATCTCACGATATAATTCGAATGATAATGAAGAGCCTCGGCTAGAGTCTCATAGGTTAGCTCCTCTTGATAATGCTGGCGTAGGTAAGCCTCCGTCCTTTCTGCGAGCCGTAGGGCGGGGGAGGCGACTTCTCCATGGTACCCTTCCTCAACCAAGCGAAGCAGCTCCATGAACAGCTGCTGCTCATGCCAAAAAGACTCGGAGCGGCGCCTGTCCGTTGACAGAAGCAAGGTTCGCAGGTGCCGCTCCGCCAGCGGGAATTCGAACGGTGAGGCGTACTGCTTCAATCGCAGCGAATACGGATTTTTCCAAGCGTGCCTAATGGGATAGGGGAGACCTCCCCCGCTTTCGACCGAATGCTCCCACCTCCCGCTATAGTCAAAATGAATCCAATAAAAGCGTGTCTCCGTATCACAAGGCTTGACAGCATAATGATACGGTTCGGGAAGCAGCAGCAGCGTTTGGCCGACGGTTACCTCCCATTGTTGATCCTCTTCCCCCAAAAAAAGCGTTCCCTGTGTTACCCACAGCAGGTCAAAAATTCCGATATTCCTGCGGTTCGGATGCTGCTCCCCCGGCTGCAGTGTCGTATGACCGGTTGTTATGTAATAGGGAAGCGGGGGAAGCTCCAACGAGATAATGCCGGTTTCAGTCATAAATAGAAGCCTCCCGATTGCAGTGTGATATTTTATAAAAATTGGGTTCGATTTATTCGTAGTGCAGCTTTACATTCCAGAATAAACTGAAGAAGTGTAATATTCAAATCGTATATAAATGGAGGGACGGAAAATGGGGCAGGTACATATTCGGGATCCGTTTTGGAATTCTTATGCGGAGCTGGTTCGCAAAACGGTCCTACCATATCAATGGGAGGCGCTCAATGACCGGATCCCCGATGCGGAGCCGAGCTACGCGATTCGAAATTTTCGAATTGCCGCCGGACTGGAGGAGGGGGAATTCGGGGGAATGGTGTTTCAGGACAGCGACGTGGCCAAATGGCTTGAGGCGGTCGGTTACTCGCTGGCTGCCCATCCGGACTCCGAGCTGGAAAACATCGCTGACGGCGTCATTGAGTTGATCGCCAAAGCACAGCAAGAAAACGGCTATTTGAACACGTATTTTACAATAAAGGAAAAAGACAATGCGTGGACGAATCTGCACGAAGCGCACGAGCTATACTGTGCCGGCCATATGATAGAGGCAGCGGTTGCTTATTACGAGGCTACGGGGAAACGACGGCTGCTTGAGGTCGTATGCAAGCTTGCGGACCATATCGATACCGTATTTGGCAAGGAGCCGGGTCAAATCCGGGGGTATGACGGACATCAGGAGATCGAATTGGCGCTGGTCAAGCTGTACCGGGTGACGAGGGAGCGGAGATACTTGGAGCTGGCGCAGTTTTTTATTGATGAGCGCGGGCGGGAGCCGCATTTTTTCGTTGAGGAGTGCAAGCGGCGAGGCGGGTACAGCCATTGGGCCAAGAAGGCGGTGCCGATACCTTCCGCCCAAAGCCTGGCCTACAATCAGGCGCATCTGCCGGTTCGCGAGCAGGAGGTGGCCGTAGGGCATGCCGTGCGGGCTGTGTATATGTATACCGCGATGGCGGATCTTGCCGGACTGACGGGTGACAAGGGGCTGGCAGAGGCTTGTCGTCGCCTATGGAACAATATGACCCGGAAGCAGATGTATATCACTGGCGGCATCGGGTCAACCCATCACGGAGAAGCCTTCTCTTTCGACTATGATCTTCCGAACGATACGGTTTATGCCGAGACGTGCGCTTCCATCGGCTTGATTTTTTTCGCCAGACGTATGCTGGAGCTGGAAGCCAAGAGCGATTACGCCGATGTGATGGAGCGGGCCCTGTACAATAATGTCCTGGGAAGCATGTCGCGAGACGGCAAGCATTACTTCTATGTGAATCCCCTGGAGGTTTGGCCGCAGGCTTCTCTGCATAATCCGGGGAAGAGGCACGTCAAGCCGGTAAGACAGAAGTGGTTCGGCTGCTCCTGCTGTCCGCCGAATGTAGCCCGGCTGCTGACCTCCTTGAACGACTATATTTACACGGCGTCCAAGGACGAGAACAAGGTGTATACACATCTATTCATCGGAAGCTCCGCGAAGCTTCAGCTGGCGGCGGGCCAAGTGGAGCTGGAACAGCATTCCCGGCTTCCTTGGGAAGGCTACGTAAGGTTCGAGATGACGGCTGTGCCGGACGATGCCTTCACTCTCGCTCTGCGAGTTCCTTCATGGTGCAACGGGCAAGCAGAGCTGCACATCAATGGAGTAGTCACGTCCTATAATACGGAGGAGGGCTACGCTGTTGTGAGCAGAAGCTGGGCGGCAGGGGATATCGTGGAATGGATGCCGGCCCTGCTGTCACAGTTCATCGAGTCCCGGCCGGAGATCCGGGCCAATGCGGGCAAGGCGGCCATCGAACGGGGGCCCCTCGTGTATTGTCTGGAGGAAGCGGACAATGGACCTCTGCTTTCAAATTTATGCATTGATCTGAGGGAGGATTTGCAGGCCTCGTTCGAGCCGGAAATGCTGGGCGGGGCGGTTGTCATTACAGCGAAAGGCTTCGTAGGGGAGCGATTCTCCTGGGAGGAAGATGAGGCAGCCTATCGTCCGGCTGCAAGGCTGCCGGCACCGGAGCCGATGACTCTGAAGGCGGTGCCCTATTACCTATGGGGCAACCGGCAGCCGGGGGAAATGACGGTGTGGATCCGCAGCTGCATGTAAAAAAAGGGGCTGTCCCATAAGTCCGTGAAAATATGACCATCTTATCGTTGGTCGTGGGAAAATACCTTCAGCCTAAGCTCAAACACTTGGTCGCCGTCAATAGATTAGATTTTATGGAAATGACGGCAATCCAAAACTCGCGCTGAAGCTATTTTCCCACTGACTCGCAGATGAGTCCTATTTTCAAGGAACTGGGCCAGCCCTTTTGGGGTAAGTAAATAAGAAAAGATCGCTCAATTTTGGTAAAATGGAAGTTTGCCACTGGAACTGGATGAAAAACATGTAACCTGCGATGGTACACGTCGTCGGGTTACTTTTATTGCCTATGAGATGGACCGGCTCTTTCTTCGGCTTTCGCCAGGAAGCACATTAGAGACTCTGGAGCGAAGCAGGACGAGATCTATCCGTGCGAAGAATGGTCGAGGTGGAAAGCGTCTTTGGCCAAGTAAAGGGGAATCGAGAATTCCGTAGGTTTCTTCTTAGAGGTCTGCCTAAAGTCAACATCGAGGTAGTTCTGCTTAGTCTTGCCCATAATTTACTCAAGAAAGCGGCAGTGGGAGCCAAAGGAGCTCCAAATTCGGCGGATAGGCTCATCCTTCCACTATTTCAAGCGAAATTTAGTTCCACATAAGCAAACGGGGTGTTCCCTCAAGTAGAATTCTACTTATGGGACACCCCCTTACTTCAAGGATTACACTTCATACCCGCTGTCAATCAAATCAAGGCGGCCTGTTTCCGGATGGATGATCATGCCGTGGACCGGTAGATTCTTAGGCAGCAGAGGGTGCTTACGGATCATCTGCACACTGCTTACGACGCCGTCATGGACGTAATCGAAGCCGGTGAGAAACTTATTCAGATCGACCCCGGCGCTCTTCAGCGTATCGATCATTTCGGGGGATACGCCGCGGCTTTGCGCTTTTTCAAGCACCTGCTTAGGCTCCATTCCCGTCATACCGCATTCATAGTGCCCTACGACGAAAACCTCTTGCGCCCCCAGCTCGTACACAGCGACAATGATGCTCCGCATGATAGAGCCGAAAGGGTGAGTGACGAGCGCGCCGGCGTTTTTAATGATCTTCGCGTCGCCGTTGCGCAGGTTCATGGCCCGCGGCAGCAGCTCTGTGAGCCGGGTATCCATACAAGTGACGATAACCATCCGCTTGTCAGGAAATTTCGTTGTAATAAACTCCTCGTATTGCTTCGACTCCACGAATTGCTCGTTGTGCTGGATAATTTCGTTTAATAAAGACATAACTAACACGCCCTCTCCTAGTGAATATTCCTGATCCGTGATTTTTCTTTTATTTCTTATATGATCAAGCTACGCCGTTACATGGCTTCGCTTGTCAATCAGCTTCATGCTGGCCGTATAGATCTGGCCGGTGCTCTTCAGCACGAAGGCAATGCCGTTCGGCTGCAGGTCCACCGTCATGAGCTCCTCGAAGAACACCTCATGCTTGCGATCCATCCAAAGCTCGAAATCCTCATTCTCCAAGCGAAAATCATTCGGCCCGGGCTCGTCGACCAGCCATAAGGTAGGTACGCCGCTGACCGCGCAGCCGCAGCCCTCCGAATCGTAAGCGAGCTTCAGCACGCCGCTTTCCGTAAGACTCAGGAAGCCGCTGATTCGTGCAGCCGCTTGCTCTGTGAAATTGATTCTCATCTTCAACCACTCCTTTGTCTATTATTACTGTAGCCGGATTTGCTTCTCATTTCAAGAGAAAGTATGATCAAGAGGTAAGGAAATTGAGGAAAGGGGAATGACCGTTGACCACTGAAACCCATGAAAGCAAGCTCGCTGCATTTCGGGACTATTTGAAGAAAATGAAAAGCTACGAGGAAGCCGTCGGACTCATTTATTGGGATATGCGGACGGGCGCCCCGAAGAAAGGCTTGGAATCCCGCTCGGAAACCGTGGGCGTTCTCTCCGGCGAGCTGTTCCGGATGTCGGTATCCGATGAAATGGGAGCGTATCTGGATTATTTTATCACACCGGAAGCCAATGATCGTTTAAGCGATCTCGACCGCCGCATCGTTCGCGAGTGCAAGAAGGATTACGATCGCAGCAAAAAAATTCCTCCTGCCAAATATCAGGAGTATGTCGTTTTGACCTCCCAGGCGGAATCCGTGTGGGAAGAGGCGAAGCATGCATCGGATTATGCGATGTTTCAGCCTTATCTGGAGCGGATCGTACAGACCAATCTGGAATTCATTGAGCTTTGGGGCTATGAAGGACATAAATACAATACACTTCTTGATATGTATGAGCCGGGGATGACCGTGCAAAAGCTGGACCAAGTATTCGGTGCACTGAGGGAACAGGTGGTTCCGCTGCTTGCAGCCATTCAGGCATCGCCTCATGCCCCGAAAACGGACTTCCTTAGACAAACATTCGAGAAGGAAAAGCAAAAGAAATTCAGCTTATACATATTGGAGCAAATGGGCTACGATTTCGATGCGGGACGGTTGGACGAGACGGTGCATCCGTTCGCGACCGGCCTGAACCCGGGAGATGTTCGCATCACAACCCGCTATCTGCCGGATGATGTGAACAGTGCGTTGTTCGGTACGATCCATGAAGGCGGCCATGCGCTGTATGAACAGAATATCTCCAAGGAGCTGCTTGGAACACCGCTCTGCACAGGCACCTCCATGGGAATCCACGAGTCCCAATCCCGCTTCTGGGAAAATGTGATCGGCCGCAGCCGTCCGTTCTGGAGACGTTATTACGGCGATCTGCAGAGAAACTACCCGGGACAATTCGATCAGGTGGCCGTCGAGGATTTCTACCGTGCAACGAACGAGGTGAAGCCGTCCTTAATTCGGATTGAGGCTGACGAGCTTACGTATAACCTGCACATCATGGTTCGTTATGAGATCGAGAAGGCGCTGTTCAGCGGCGAGGTGAAGGTGGCCGATCTGCCGGAGGTATGGAATGCCAAGTACCGGGAATACTTGGGCGTCGTGCCGTCGAATAACGGCGAAGGCGTATTGCAGGATGTGCATTGGTCCGGCGGTGCGTTCGGGTATTTCCCATCGTATGCGCTAGGCAATATGTATGCGGCGCAGTTCACGCGGACCATGGAGAAGTCACTGAATATCGACGCATTGGTCGAAGAGGGCAATCTCATTCCGATCAAGGAGTGGCTGACCGAGCAAATATATCGATATGGTAAGGCGCAGACGCCGAACGAGATCGTGAAGCGGGTGACGGGAGAAGAGCTGAACCCGGATTACCTGGTGGAGTATCTGAAGAAGAAATACGCCGACATTTATAAGCTGTAAAAAAGAAGACGCCCCTTCCGGCCCAAGGATATTCCCTCCGGCTGGAAGGGGCGTTTGGATCATGGCATCGGCTCGTAGATCGAGCCCATGAACAGCCAGGCTCCGGTCTGCCGATCCTCGATCGCGAAGAAGAACGGGCGGTCGACAGTCAGCGAGAACCGCTGCTTCGGAGGGGCGCTTCCCGCCTCCATGAGCACGGCGGTTGCCGCGGCGGCCTCAGTTCCTTTCTCGTTTACCTCCAGGAAGGTCTTATGCACAATCTGTCCGATGAACAAATTCGGAGGCGATGGAGCCATGGCGGAGAAATCGGCCTTCGTCCGGTCAAAAGGCAGCTTCATGCCCATGGCTTCCAGCTCCTCTCGAAGCTCGGCCCCGTACTCCGCCTTAAACTTCGGCAGACGCAAATCTCCCGGAATCGCGGGATAACGCTGCTGCCACGGCGTCGGGTCCTGCCACAGCTTCGCTTGAACCGCGTCTAATCTTATCCCCTCTTTAGGAACGATAAGCAGCATTGCCATTTGACCGTCCCCATAAGGCAGGCGTACCGCCTCCGCTTCATCGGTTTCCAAGTATTCCAGCTGCTGTCCGAGCGACATCAGGGGTACCTTCTTCGTGCCTCCCCCCGCCAGCTTGAACACACCTTCCCTTGTCAGCGAAGGATCGAATTCATGCTTCCAGCCACCCTGGAAGGAGATCGCATTGACCAGCACCAAAACTGCTTCCGGCGGAAGCGGATTCGTCAGAAGAGAGGGGATGCGATGGTTTGTTTTCTTGCTCACCCAGTCATTGATCGTTCCGACAGCTTTCTTCCCCTGCAAATCAAGGCTCCGCAATTCCGCCTCGTAGCTGCTTCGAACCGTGTCGAGAAAGCTGTCGTGAAACTTCCACTTATTGTTCAGCCACAGCGAGTTCGCCGTGTTCAGCTTCACCTTTGAGCCGGGCTCCCGGAGAAGCGCCCCCAGCTTCTTGTATTCCCCGTTCAGCTGTTCCAGCGGAAGATCCTGCCAGCCGAGAGCGGCGGCCATCGCAGCCTTCGTCTCGCCCTTGCTGCCGTTATAAGTCATCGCCATCGCTGTAGAAAGACTGACGGGAGACAGGATCACATTGGTTCCCGGCTTCGATTCGGACAGCTGCTTATGAAGGCGCAGCCCGAAGCTGTTGGAGGCTTGCACAATAGGCGGCTCGAGCGCGGAAGCGAGCAGCTGCCTTTCCTTATAGGAGACGGCCGGTTTGGCGAACGGGCCGGTGCAAGCGGCCAGAAGCAGCACGAAGGCGAGGACGGCGCCTGTATTTCTTATCCGCATGAAGATTCCCCCTCGAACTTTATTTACCTTCCTAACGAAACCTTAGTCTCTTATGTTGCCGATTCGCCGCACCTTGCACCTTTTTCTGGGCGCGTGCATAAGATATCCCACAATCTTACAAACGCATGGAGGGCTTGCCATGAACAACAAAAGGGCTGGACGGTGGTTCACCGGGGCGGTAGCGGCCATTGTAACGGCTGCTGTAGTGTTGACCGGCTGCGGAACGGGCAATTCAGGACAAGAATCGACCAAAGTACGAATCGGCGAGGTGACACGCTCCATTTTCTATACACCTCAGTATGTGGCCATCAGCAAAGGATTTTTCAAGGAAGAAGGGCTCGACGTTGAGCTGACCACTACCTTCGGCGGGGACAAAACGATGACGACTCTGCTATCGGGCGGCATTGATGTCGCGCTGGTCGGCTCGGAGACGTCCATCTATGTACATCAGCAGGGAAGTGACGATCCCGTCATCAACTTTGCGCAGCTGACACAGACGGACGGTACGTTCCTCGTAGCGCGTAAGCCGATCCAGGGGAAGTTTGACTGGAACCAGCTGAAGGGCAGCACCTTCCTTGGTCAGCGTAAAGGCGGTATGCCGCAAATGGCCGGCGAGTTCACGCTCAAGAAATACGGAATCAATCCGCAGAAGGATTTGAATTTGATTCAGAACGTCGATTTCGCCAATATTCCAACGGCTTTCGCTTCGGGCACAGGGGAGTACGTGCAGCTGTTCGAGCCGCAGGCGACGATGTTTGAGAAGCAGGGCAAGGGCTACGTGATTGCTTCCTTCGGGGTTGAGAGCGGCAAGCTGCCTTATACCGTATTCATGGCGAAGAAAAGCTACATGGACAAAAATGCGGCAACGGTGCAAAAGTTCACGAACGCGGTGCAGAAGGCTCAAAACTGGGTGCAGACCGCGAGTGTCGATGAGATTACCGAAGCGATAGCCTCCTATTTTACCGATACGGATAAGGAGATCATCAAGGGCGTGGTGAAACGCTATAAGGATCAAGGCTCCTTCGCTACGGACGGTATTGTCGATGAGCAGGAGTGGAACAACCTGCAAAATGTCATGGAGGCTGCAGGCGAGCTGAAGTCCAAGGTGGACCATAAGACACTGGTAAACAACCAGTTTGCGGAGAAGGCGAAGCAAACGGTGAAATAAACCGCATGGGATGCGTTGTGGGGTGCTGTCGTGAGAGCGGGGCGCCCCATTCGCGTCAAGGCCTTCGGAAATTCAAGATAAAGGAGTGAGAGCGATATGGTGCATGCGGTTGAGCTGGATCACGTATCTCACGTGTATGTTGGGAAAAGGGGAGCGACACTCGCCTTGGAGCAAATCCAGCTTCAGGTGAGGCATGGCGAATTTGTCAGCCTGATCGGCCCGAGCGGCTGCGGCAAAACTACTTTGCTGTCGCTCATCAGCGGTTTGCTGCTGCCTTCGGCCGGAACGGTAAAGGTGGCGGGCGAGGTGATTCAAAAGCCTTCGGCGAAGGTAGGCTATATGCTGCAGCAGGACTATTTGTTCCCGTGGCGAACGATCGGAGAGAACGCGCTGATCGGTTTGGAGCTGATGGGCAAGCTGAACGCGCAGACCAAAGCGTACGCCATGGAGCTTCTGGCGGAGATGGGGCTGGCGGATGTTGCGGGCAAGTATCCGCAGCAGCTCTCCGGCGGGATGCGGCAGCGGGTAGCCCTGGTGCGGACACTGGCTACGGAGCCGGAGCTTCTGCTGCTGGATGAGCCGTTCTCCGCTCTCGATTACCAGACGAAGCTTCAGCTGGAGGAGCTGGTAGCGGAGACATTGCGTTCCCGAGGCAAAACGGCGATTCTGGTGACGCACGATATTTCCGAGGCGCTGGCGATGAGCGATCGGGTGGTAGTGCTGGAGCCGCGGCCGGGACGCATTCGGACCGTAGTAGACGTTCCGACGGCGATCCGGGAGACGCCTCCGCTCGCTGCAAGGGAGGCGGAGGGCTTTCATCAGCTGTTCCGGCAGCTATGGGGGCAGTTTGAGCAGATGGATGCGAAGGGAGGAGCCGAGATATGATGAAGCCTCGAACGAAGGAGCTGGAATTCGAAGGAAGCGTGGCCGCCGGTGGCGGGTCGTCGGAGCAGCTGACAAACGAGGTGCTGCGCAAGTATCGGAGCAAGGAGCGCATCCAAACGCTTTACGTCCGCACAACCCAGCTCTTCGTTCTCATTGCGTTCTTCTCCCTATGGGAAGTGGCGGCCCGGTTGAAATGGATCGACGGACTGCTTTTCAGCTCGCCGACGCGGGTGCTTGGGCTGCTGTGGACGAAGCTCAACGATAATACGCTGCTGATTCATGTTCAGGTTACGCTGTGGGAAACCGTTGTCGGCTTCCTGCTGGGGACGCTGCTGGGAACGGCCGTCGCGGCGCTGATCTGGTTTTCACCGTTTCTCTCCCGCGTGCTCGATCCTTATATCGTCGTGCTGAACAGCCTCCCCAAGGTGGCGCTCGGACCACTCTTTATCGTGGCATTGGGACCCGGCGTGTTATCTATCATCGCCACCACGTTATCCCTTACGGTGATCATCACGATCCTAGTCGTGTACAACAGCTTCCGTGAGGTCGATCCGAACTATATCAAGGTGATTCGCATATTCGGCGGGGACCGCTCCACCGTTTTCCGCAAAGCGGTGCTGCCGGCCTCCTATCCGACCATCGTTTCCACCTTAAAGGTAAATGTCGGACTTTCCTGGGTAGGCGTGATCGTGGGGGAGTTTCTCGTATCGAAGCAAGGACTCGGCTACCTGATCATCTACGGTTTCCAGGTGTTTAACTTTACGCTGGTCATCGGCAGCTTGTTCATTATCGCCATTGCCGCAGCCTTGATGTACCAAGCGGTGGCTTACCTCGAGAGCAAGCTGGTAAGTAACAATTAACCGGATAGCCTTCACCCGTCCCTGAACAGTGTCCATCGTTTGATGGAAGGGGATAGGGTGTTTTTTTGTTTCATAACTTTTTCCATGGGTTAATAAAAGGTTTGGGATCATTATCGGAGGCAGGTGATTGTGATGAGAAAATGGGCTGCCCTTTTTCTGTTATTCGTGCTTTGGATTGTGGCAGGCTGTGAAGAAGGTGAGCGGGACTATTCGATTGATGAAGTAAATGTGAAAGCCCAGGTGCTGCCCGACGGCGACTTGTACGTAGAGGAGCTGTTTACCTACTCCTTCTCCGGAACATATGAGCATACGAAGCGCGCTGTGGAGCTGGGTGAGCATAATGGAGTGGAATTTTTCGAGGCATACGTACCTCCGTTGGGGGGGAAGCTGGGAACGTTCTCTCACGAGGGGTTAAAGCAGCTGCAGACGCGTTTCGATTCGGGCAACGATACGTTTTATGTGGATTTTCCCTCCAAGGATGAAAAGAAGCAGGTATACTACCGATACCGGGTGGATCAGGCTGCTTCCAAATATGTGAAGACGGGAGAGCTGCACTGGAAATTTTTCAATAACAATGAAACGGATTTGCACCAGGTCCGAATGGAGCTGACGCTGCCTAAGCCGGCAGGAGACGGAAATGTGCATGCGTTTTTGCACGACAGGACAGGTGGAACGGTTCAATGGAAGAACGGCGCTGTCCGGTACGAGAATGAAAAGTTATCCGAATTCGGGGATGCCGAGCTGCGTATTCTGTTTCCGGCGGATTCGCTGGCGGAGTCACCGACGAAAAGCAAAGCTATGGACGTTGAGCGGATTCTGGAATCGGAGAAAAATCAGGCGGCTCGGGTCGCGAATCGGGACCAGCTGCTTCCCGCAGGGAAGAGAATGCTGAAGATTGTACTTCTCATCGCAGCCCTGCTAATCCTGTGGTACGGTTTTCGTCTGCCGCAATGGACTGCACGTTGGAGCCGGCATAAGAAGTCATTCGAGGAGCTTGAAGAAGCGGAGCCCGTCTGGATTGTATACCTGTATCGCAAGGGGCGGCTCAAGCCGGGAGATTATGTGGCGGGATTATTTTCCATGGTGCAAAGGGGCATGCTCCGTGTATCGGAGACCGAGGCGGAAAATCGGCTTCGTGCGGAAGCCGGGGCTCCTCATCGGGTGCTGCGATTTCTTTATCCGGGAAATGCTGGGTCCTTGCAGGGCAAGGAATCCGACAGGTTGCTGCTTCGATGGTTGTTTCGCGCAAGAAGTGAGGAAGGACGCAGCTTCACGATGGATTCCGCGGCGGGGCCTACAAAGACGGAACGGAGCAAGCGGAAGCGGGTTCATCATTACCGCAATCGCATGAGCGGATTTCGCAGGAGGTTCGAGGAGTGGGTGGAGCTGGAGAAGGAGCAGCAGGGATTGGACGCTTTCTTTCAAGAGAACCGGCTTCGTAAACCGTTCCTTATCGGAACGATGATTTTCCATGCGGTGTTAATTCTTACTCTGTACATAATGGATGCAGCGCCCTGGTCCGATTGGTGGATCGCCCTCGGCTTGCTGTGCCTCGGACTACTGATCGCCGTTTGGAAGGCGGAGAAGAAGCGATATATCATTGGGTATTATGTCTTCGGCTTCATCATTGCGGCCCAGCTCGCTGAGGATACTTATACCTCCGGGTATTCGATGATCGCCATCTTATCGATTATTCTCATACCTATCCTTCCCCGTACCGCCATGTCGCGGGAAGCTGCGGCGTACCGGAGCTCCATTCTTGCTTGGCGAAGGCAGCTGAAGAAGGGGGCTCCCTACGCAGATGTCGACGTTGATCGCTGGGAAAGGCTGGCGCACTACGCAGTGCTGCTGGAGGCAGGAATGCCCTATGTGCGGAAGGTGCTGCAGCGAATGAAGGAAGCGGGAGTAAGCACGAATTCCATATGGCTGAAGCCGGGGGTAATGCAGGGAGTGGTATATGTGCAGAGCACGATGGCAGAGCTTGCTCCGGCCAAGGCTGCAGGCAGCTCCACGGGGGGAAGCGGATCCGGCGACTCCGGCTACAGCGGGGGTTCCAGCGATAGCGGCTCAGGGGACGGCGGAGGAACCGGGGCCGATTAGCCGGCTTATTGGCCCTCTTTGTCTATCCGCAAAGAGGGCTCTTTGCATCACCGGATTTGCATTCGGACGGAAAGCATGGCATTATTAAGGGTGACCTATAGCCGATGCGGCTTTCATTCTTTACTGAAGGGACCGATTTCCTTGGAAAAATTAATGACCGATAAACAGTTCGAAGATGCGATCCGCAACCAAACGCCTATTATCGTATATGCCCGGAACAATGAGAAAATTTACGGCCCAGGCGTCATGATCAGCTATTCGGATACGGAAGCTACCGTTAGGAAGGACAAGCATAACGAAAGAAGATTCCTTCGTTCGGTCAATTACTTTACGATTGGTTCGTAAGGAAAAGGAAGGGGCTGACCCGCTTATGGGTTAAGCCCCTTTTGCTGTTTATTGAGCTGTATTTCCCCGTGTTTCCCCGTAAATAAACCTTTCAATGCTGCCCGTCACTTCGTGCGACAGCCGCACCGCATTATCGTAATAGAGGATCGCATCGCCCGGGAGCGGCCAAGCAATGGTTCGCACGGCGAGCGATTGGCTGAATTCCTCCCAATGCTCCAGCTTCCATGCGTCGATAGACAGACCGCGCTCTTGAATTCGAAGCCTGTATAGATCGATGTCCTTCAAGTACACGTACACGACCTTTACCTCCACTTCTTCGGAAGCCGTGTCTGCGATTCGGGCGAGCTCTTGCCGCAGCCAGCCAGGGTCCGCGGTTTCCTTCGTGAAGGGGCCTACGACAAAGGCATCGTTGCCGAGCTGCAGGTTCTCGAGAGCTGCGTCCATGGTGATCCGGTAGCCCACGTCACGGCATCGGATTTTATATTGCTGCGAATCCCTGTCATCCGGATCAAGTCCCGCTTGGGTCATCAGTGCTACGGCGGCAGGTCTAAGCAGCGTATCCATATCGAAGAAGCCGGCGTGCCGCTTCGCCGCTACCGCTTTGGCCAGCGTGGTTTTGCCCGCCCCGGCCGGGCCGAGAAAGAAAACGAGTTTGCTCATGAGAAAAACCTCCAACACTTCAGTAGATTCATTATACCGAATACCGATGCTGGAGGCGATATGGAATCGGTTCGTCAGCTAAGCGCTTTCTTGAATTCCTCCGTCAGGAGCGGAACGATCTCGAACAAGTCCCCGACAATCCCGTAATCGGCGAGCTTGAAGATCGGCGCCTCGGGGTCCTTATTGATGGCGATGATGATGCGGGACTGGCTCATCCCGGCCAGATGCTGGATCGCGCCGCTGATGCCGCAGGCGATATACACCTCCGGCGTCACGACCTTGCCGGTCTGCCCGATCTGCAGCGCGTAGTCGCAGTACCCGGCGTCGCAGGCGCCGCGGGAAGCGCCGACCGCCGCTCCCAGCACCTCGGCGAGCCGGTCCAGCACCTGGAAGCCGTCTGCGCTCTTGACGCCGCGGCCGCCGGAGACGACGATTCTCGCCTCGGTGAGATCGACCTTGCCGGTGGCTTTGCGCACCACATCCTTGACCACGGTTCGGAGGTCGGGGGAGGGAGCTACGGCGATGTTCACTACATCGGCCGATGCACTTGCTTCTGCGGCCGCTTCCGCCGCGGGAAGATTGTTCGGCCGGAAGGTAACGACCATCGGCCGCGCATCCGGCAGGAACGCCTTCTGCTCGAAGGCTTTGCCGGCGTACAGCGGACGCGTAAACAGCAGCTCTCCGCTGCCTGCGGACTTCTCCAGCGCAATGACGTCGGAAATTTGGCCTGCTCCGAGCTGTGCGGCTACCTTAGGCGCAAGGTCCCGACCGGTTGCCGTGTGCGGGAAGAAGACGGCGCGAGGCGGCTCCGACGCACCGGCCAGCAGGCTCGCGATGACCGGGTAATACGTTTCCGGATTGTAGTGCGCGAGCGATTCCGCATCCGCTGCATAAATTCGGTCCAAACCATAGCTCTGAAGCTCTTCCACCAGCTTGGCAAGCTGATGACCGATCAGGATAGCCTCTACGCGGTCTCCGTCCTCTTTGGCCGCTCGCGCCGCCTGGATAATTTCCAGCGTGACTTGGCGGAGCTTGCCGCCTCGGGCTTCTGCAACGATCCAATACGATGGGCTCATGCGATGGAATCCTCCTTTACAGTACTTTCGCTTCCGTGCGGAGTAACTGAACGAGCGTTGCGGCCTGGTGCTTGGGCTCGCCCTGAAGCAGCTGACCGGCTTTGCGGGCGGGTGGAAGGGAGAGAGTCCGTTGTCGGGTTCGAGGGGCAACATCATCTTCGGATAGACTGAGGTCGTCAAGGGAGAGACGAAGGAACGGTTTTTTCTTCGCTTTCATAATGCCGGGCAGCGATGGATAGCGGGGATCGTTCAAGCCTTGTTGTGCGGTGAATAGGGCGGGGAGAGTCACCTCAAGCGTTTCGGTGTCGCCTTCGGCATCCCGCTCGACCGTCGCCGTATTCCCGTCGATATCGAGCTTTGTGACGGAGGCGGCATGGGGAATGCCGAGCAGGTGGGCCGTACGGATGGCGACCTGACCGGCGCCGTGATCGACGGAAAAGCTGCCGCCGAGCAGCAGATCCAGCCCCTCCTCCTGCGAAAGGTAAGCGGCCAGCACCTTGGCCACCGCGTGCTCATCGGCGCTGAGCCGTTCGTCCGTGATGAGCACGGCCTCATCGGCTCCCATGGCCAGCGCCGTGCGAAGCGCCTCCGCCGTGCGTTCCGGTCCGACGGACACGACAGTCACTTTGCCGCCGTGCTGCTCCTTGACACGGATAGCTTCCTCTACCGCGTATTCGTCATACGGGTTGATGACGAATTTCACACCGTCTTCGGAGACGGCACCATCAAGAAGAATTACTTTTTCCTCGGTATCAAACGTTTGCTTCATGAGCACATAAATGTTCATTTGGCATCGCTCCTCTCCCTACATACATATCGGGAACCTACGCTTTCAGACCTCTCAGAAAAAATTCCACCGTACCTTCGACCTGATCCGACAACGAATATTTCCTCCCGGAGATCAGCCAGGAGGTGACAGCCTCGTCCATGGCGCCGAATAGCAGCAGCCGTGTCAGCTTCACGTCGAGATCCGGTCGGAACGAGCCTTCCTCTACGCCTCTTCGCAGCACCTGCTCGATGAGATGAATGTACGTTTTTACCACATCGCCGATAGCGTGACGCAGCTCCAGGTTGCTTTGCCTCAGTTCAATCTGGGTAACATAGGCTAAGGGGACGTTATTCTCGAGCTCCGAATAGTGAATTCGGCACATACGCCGAATCGCTTCCTCGGCGGTAGGGGACTCGCTGATGCTGCTGTGGAAGCGGCCGATCAGCTCGCCAAGCTTTTCCCGGAAGACGGAGATCAGAATATCTTCTTTGTTCTTAAAATACAGGTAGATCGTCCCGTCTGCGACACCGGCTTCTTTGGCAATGCGGGAGACCTGGGCGTTATGATAGCCGTGCTCTGCGATCACCTTCAAGGCGGCTTCGACGATCAGCTGATATTTTTCCTTTTTCTTACTTGTCATTCGGCACCTCGGATGGTATGATTCGGAATAACTGAATGAATGATCATTCATTTTTTATTTATCGTAAGAAAAAAGTTGCATATTGTCAACGACTTTAGCACATACACTGTTACAAAGGGGAAACATTTAACCGCTTCCAAGTGAATACGCTTCAACGCCGCAACCTACCGACATCAACCGAAAGGACGGATGAGAGCATGTGGCAGACGGTGAACCTGATCTTGTTTTTGGGCGTGACCGGATATGGCGTGTATTTATTTTACAAAGCCGTTTCCCATCGGTACCAATACATGAAGCTGGGCCAGCCTGTCGATTTTAGACGGCAAATTCGGAAGAGGCTCGGTACTTACCTGACCGAAGTATTCGGGCAGACGAGGCTGATGAAGGATTGGCGAAGCGGGATCATGCATATCATCATTTTTTACGGCTTCATCCTGCTGCAGCTCGGAGCGCTGGATTTGATCTACAAGGGCTTGAGTATGGGAAGATCGCTGCCAATTCCATGGTACGACGGGTTCAGCCTGCTTCAGGAGCTCACTGTACTGCTGGTGCTGGCTGCCATGGGGTACGCCGTTTTCCGCAGGTACGTGGAGAAGCTTCCCCGATTAAAGCGCGGCTGGAAGCCGAGCCTGGTGGTTTGGTTTATTTTTTCCCTAATGCTGTCCGTTCTCTTCTCGCTCGCCTTTGAACGCATATGGCTTGCATACCCTCCCAGTGAATACGCACCGATTTCCTCCCTCATCGCATCCGCACTTCCCGAACTATCCGCTCAAGCGGCGCAAGCTGCCTTTTATATCTTCTGGTGGCTTCACCTGCTCATTCTTCTGTCCTTCCTAGTGTACGTTCCCCAATCGAAGCATTTTCACATCATCACGGCACCTGTCAATCTTTGGTTACGAAGAGATGAACCGGCCGGCCGTCTTCAGAAGCTTGATCTTGAGAATGAGGAAGCCGAATCGTTCGGTGTAGGCAGGATCGAGGATTTTACGCAAAAGCAAATGCTGGATTTCTACGCCTGCGTCGAATGCGGCCGTTGTACGAATGTGTGCCCCGCCTCGAATACAGGCAAAGCGCTGTCACCCATGCATCTGATCGTCAAGCTGAGAGATCACTTGGTGGAAAAGGGGGCCGCCGTCACATCGAATTCCCCTTGGGTGCCGGAAGCTGTATTTGGAGGTGCCGGTGCGCATGCCATGATCCCCAAGGCGCTGGACTGGGACTCCGTATCAGGGAAAACCGATATACGGCCGACGCTGCAGTGGCAGCAGCACTCCTGGACGATGAAGCAGGAAAAGCCGGCTACGGAAACGGAGCTGATCGGAGACGTGATGACGGAGGAGGAAATTTGGTCCTGCACGACGTGCCGCAATTGTGAGGACCAATGTCCTGTAGGCAACGAGCATGTGGATAAAATCATCGACCTGCGCAGGCATCTCGTGCTGATGCAGGGAAGCATGCCCCATGAAGGACAGCGGGCGATGCAAAACATCGAGCGTCAAGGCAACCCTTGGGGGATAAGCCGCAATGACCGAAGCAAGTGGACGGCGGATATGGAGGGGATCCCGGTGCCTACGGTAAAGGAGCGGCCTGACTTTGAGTATTTGTTTTTTGTAGGCTCGATGGGCTCCTATGATCTGCGAAGCCGCAAGGTATCCCGGGCGCTCGTCAGGCTGCTGCATGAGGCCGGCGTTTCCTTCGCCATTTTGGGCAATGAGGAGCGTAATTCCGGCGATACCCCACGGCGTATGGGCAATGAAATGCTGTTCCAGCAGCTTTGCGCGGAGAATATCGCAACTTTCGAAAAGTATGGCGTTCGTAAAATTGTCACGGCCTGCCCGCATACCTACAATACACTGAAGAATGAATATCCTGACTTTGGGATGGAAGGGGTCGACGTTTTGCATCATTCCGAGCTGCTCTCAGAGCTGGTACGAACCGGACGGCTGAAACCCCGGCATGAGGTTAGGGAGCGCATCACTTATCACGACTCATGCTACCTGGGCCGCTATAACGGAGTGTACGAACAACCGCGCGAGATGCTCAGAGCGATCCCCGGCGTGGAGCTGGTAGAGCTGGAGCGCTCCCGCGAGAACGGGATGTGCTGCGGAGCCGGAGGCGGAATGATGTGGATGGAGGAAACGTCAGGCAAGCGGGTCAACCTCGCCAGGACCGAACAGGCGCTGGAAGTGAAGCCGACCGTCATCAGCAGCGCATGTCCTTACTGTCTGACCATGCTGGAGGACGGTACCAAGCTGAAGGAAGTGGAGAATGAGGTAAAGGCACGAGACATTGCAGAGCTGCTCGAGCAATCCATATTCGGTAACGGTTAACTAGCGCAGCACTCATTCCTATAGCATATGGAGGGATTTGCGTCATGAGAGAAATCCGTAAAGCAGCCGTCATCGGCTCCGGAGTGATGGGGTCCGGCATTGCCGCCCACTTGGCTAACGTTGGCATTCCTTGCCTTTTGCTGGATATCGTTCCGGGGTCGCTCACTTCGGAGGAGAAGGCAAAAGGACTCACGTTGGAGCATCCTGCCGTCCGCAATCGCCTTGCGGCTCAGGCGATCGGCCGCCTGAAGAAGACTAAGCCCGCCCCGCTTTATGATGATGCCTTTGCCGAGAGGATCACCCCGGGAAATTTGGAGGATCATCTGCCGCAAATTGCCGAGGTGGATTGGGTGATCGAGGTGATCGTGGAGCAGCTGGAAGTAAAGCGGGAGCTGTTGAGCCGAATCGAAGCGCATTGGAAGCCGGGCACGGTTGTGAGCTCGAACACGTCGGGTATTTCCATCAACGCGATGTCTTCCCACCTAAGCGATGCTATGCAGTCCCATTTCTTGGGTACTCACTTCTTTAATCCGCCCCGTTACATGAAGCTGCTCGAGGTCATCCCTGGACAGCGGACGGATCCCGCCATAGTGGAAGGAATGCGCAGATTTTGCGAAAAGCGACTTGGCAAAGGCGTCGTAACCGCCAAGGATACACCGAACTTCATCGCTAACCGGGTCGGTACCTACGGTCTGCTCGTTACCCTGCAGGAGATGGTGGAGCACGGCTATACCGTGGAAGAGGTGGACGCAGTGACGGGACCGGCGCTGGGCCGGCCGAAGAGTGCCACCTTCCGGACGCTGGACTTGGTAGGGCTCGATACCTTCGTTCATGTAGCCAATAACGTGTACGTTAATGTACAGGATGAAGCGGAGAAGGCGGTATTTGCCGTTCCCGACATGCTTAGGACGATGGTGGAACGCGGCTGGTTAGGCGAGAAGTCCGGCCAAGGCTTTTACTTGAAGCAAAAGGGAGAAGGCGGCGCCAGCGTGATCCTGTCTTTGGATTTAAAGACCATGAACTATGTTCCGCAAAAAAAGCCGGCTTCCGCCTCACTGGAGGCTGCTAAGCTGGCGAAGGGAGCACAGGCTAAGACGAAGGCCTTGATTGGCGGACAGGATCGGTATTCGGAGCTGGCGTGGCGCATCCTGAGCAAGGTACTCGTTTATTCCGCCGCCAAATACGGTGAGATCGCCGATTCCATTCGTGACATCGACGATGCCATGAAATGGGGCTTTAACTGGGAGCTCGGCCCGTTCGAGACGTGGGACGCCCTTGGTCTTGTCCGTACGGCGGAGCGCATGGAAGCGGATGGGCTGCTCGTACCGGCATGGGTAAAGGAATGGATTGCGGAGGGAAACACCTCTTTCTATCGGGAGCGGGACGGCGCGCCGTTTTATATGTCGGGAGGCCGGTATGAGCCGCAGGATACGCCGCCGGAGGAGATTTCACTGAAACGGCTGAAGCAGCAGAACAAGGTCATTCTGTCGAACAGCGGCGCGAGCTTAATCGATATCGGGGATGGTGCAGCCTGTCTGGAATTTCATTCACCGAACAATGCGATCGGCGCGGATATCCTGATGATGATACAGAAAAGCATGGAGGAGGTGCGCCGCAATTACGAGGGTTTGGTGATCGCCAATCAGGGACGAAACTTCTGTGTCGGCGCTAATCTGATGATCCTGCTGATGGAGGCGCAGGATGAGGAATGGGATGAAATCGACGGCATTATCCGGCTGTTTCAGAACACCATGTACCGGCTCAAGAAATTCGATAAGCCTGTCGTGGCAGCGCCGCATCGCATGACATTGGGAGGCGGTGTGGAGGTATGCATGCCTGCAGATCAGGTCGTAGCCTCTGCGGAAACCTATTACGGACTGGTCGAGGTCGGCGTCGGCTTGATTCCTGCGGGAGGGGGCAGCAAGGAGATGGCGCTGCGGGTAAGCCGCATGGCCTCCCACCCGGAGGCGGAGCTGCAGCCGTACCTGAACCAGGCGTTCGAGACGATCGGCATGGCGAAGGTATCGACTAGCGGACACGATGCGCAGCGTCTCGGGTTGTTAAAGCCGACGGACCGTATCGTGGTCAACCAGGAGCATTTGATCCATGAGGCGAAGAAGTCCGTCCTGGCGCTCGCGAAGGGCGGCTACGAGCCGATTCGTGAGGAGCAGATTCGCGTGGCCGGGGCTGAGGGCAAGGCGATACTGAAGCTTGGCGCCTTCGCGATGAGAGAGAGCGGTTATATTAGCGAGCACGATGTGAAGATCGCGTCGAAGCTGGCGCATGTGCTTGCCGGTGGAGACGTACCCGCTGGGTCGCTTGTGACGGAGCAGTACCTGCTCGATCTGGAGCGGGAGGCGTTCCTGAGCCTGTGCGGTGAACCGAAGACGCAGCAGCGGATGCAGCATATGTTGTCCAAGGGCAAAGCGCTTCGCAACTAAAGAACACGGAAGAGGTGAAGAACCCAATGAGAGAAGCTGTCATCGTATCGATAGCCCGTACGGCGGTCGGCAAGGCCAAGAAGGGCAGCCTGGCCCAAACGAGAGCGGAGGATATGGGCAAGGCGGTCCTCGAGGCGGTGGTGGAGCGGACGCCGGGTCTGCGCAAGGAGGATGTGGAGGACATCATCATCGGCTGTGCCATGCCGGAAGGCGAGCAGGGCTTGAATTTTGCCCGCATCATGTCGCTGTATGCGGGCTTCCCGGTGACGGTGCCGGCGCTCACCGTCAACCGGTTTTGCTCATCCGGCCTCCAGTCGATCGCCTTCGCGGCGGAACGGATCATGCTGGGAGCAGCGGATGTGGTCATCGCCGGCGGGGTGGAGAGCATGAGCCATGTACCGATGACCGGCTTCAAGCTGTCGCCGAATCCGAGGATTGTGGAACGGATGCCGGAGGTATATATCGGCATGGGGCATACTGCGGAGCATGTGGCGGAGCGCTTCGGGGTGAGCCGGGAGGAGCAAGACCGTTTCGCCGCCCGCTCTCACGAAAAAGCGGCAGCAGCGCTGCGCGAGGGTAAATTTAAGGACGAAATCGTGCCCCTCCAGGTCGAGTGGAAGCAGGTGGAAGAAGGCAGTAAGGTCCTGGCCAAGTCGTTCCTCTTCGATACGGACGAAGGCGTCCGGGCTGATACGACGACGGAGGTGCTTGCGAAGCTGAAGCCCGCCTTCAAGCTGGGAGGCACCGTTACCGCCGGCAATGCATCGCAGATGAGCGACGGTGCGGCAGCCGCCGTTCTCATGAGCAAAGAACGCGCAGAGGCGCTCGGCCTGCGGCCGATAGCGACGTTCCGAGCGTTTGCCTTAGCCGGGGTGGAGCCGGAGATTATGGGCGTTGGTCCGATAGAAGCCATACCTAAGGCGCTGAGAATGGCCGGTCTTACGATAAACGACGTGGATTTGTTTGAGATTAACGAGGCATTCGCTTCCCAGTGCCTGCAGGTCATCCGCGAGCTGAAGCTGGATGAGGAGAAGGTGAATGTGAACGGGGGGGCCATTGCGCTCGGTCACCCGCTGGGCTGCACAGGAACGAAACTCACAGCTACGCTGCTGCATGAACTGCGGAGGAGGGGAGGCGGCATTGGAGTCGTCTCGATGTGCATCGGAGGCGGAATGGGGGCAGCAGGGGTATTTGAGGTGCATCCGTAAACTTGGAGCAAGGGAGAGATGAGTGAATGGAGAAAACCATCGGCGGAAGCTTTATTATCGACGATATCGATCATAACCGAATTGTGACCCCGGAGGATTTTACCGAAGAGCATCGAATGATCGCTCAAACGACGGAGGACTTTGTGGCCGGCGATGTAGCTCCGCATGACGAGGAGCTCGAGAAGCTGAACTACGAGCTTACCGTTACACTGTTGCGCAAAGCAGGGGAGCTTGGACTGCTGGGAGCGGATGTCCCGGAAGCGTACGGAGGAATCGGCCTAGACAAAATCAGCTCCACCCTCATAGGAGAAAAGCTGACCAAAGCTTCCTCTTTCGCTCTGTCCATCGGAGCACATGTAGGTATCGGGACCCTTCCGATCGTATACTTCGGCTCGGAGGCACAGAAGAACAAATACCTGCCTCAGCTTGCTGCAGGGGAGAAGATTGCCGCATACTGCCTGACGGAGCCTTCTTCCGGATCGGATGCACTTGGAGCCAAAACA
The DNA here is from genome assembly GCF_030846225.1 of Paenibacillus sp. GD4. NCBI lineage: Bacteria > Bacillati > Bacillota > Bacilli > Caryophanales > Paenibacillaceae > Paenibacillus > Paenibacillus sp. GD4. The sequence goes on along the minus strand of NZ_JAVCYK010000001.1, from coordinate 470,521 downwards.
ACTGCCACCTTATCCGAGGATGGTGAATACTATATATTGAACGGCACCAAGCAGTACATCACGAATGCGGGCTTTGCCGACGTGTTCATCGTATATGCCAAGGTGAATGGGACGGATTTCAGCACCTTTATCGTGGAGCGGACCATGGAGGGTGTGAGTGTCGGACCGGAGGAGAAGAAGATGGGCATCAAGGGCTCTTCCACCCGCCCGCTCATTCTTGAGGATGTGAAGGTGCCTGTAAGCAATCTGCTGTGGGAGGTTGGCAAGGGACACCTGATCGCCTTTAACATCCTGAACATCGGGCGCTTCAAGCTCGCCGCAGGTTGTCTTGGGGCGGCCAAGGATGCGATCGGCTATTCCGCGGTGTATGCGAATCAAAGGACCCAATTCGGACGAAAAATCTCCTCCTTTCCGCTGATCGGCAAAAAGCTGGCTGAAATGAACCTTCGCACCTACGTGCTGGAGAGCATGGTGTACCGTACAGCCGGATTGTTCGAGGAAGGATTGGCAGAGGTCGATTATGCCAGTCCGGATGTTGGAACCCAATCCGCCAAGGCGATTGCCGAATATGCGTTGGAATGCTCCATCAACAAAGTGTTTGGGTCGGAAACGCTCGATTTCGTAGCGGACGAAGGCGTGCAGATTCACGGAGGCTATGGTTTTATTCAGGAGTACCGTATCGAACGAATCTATCGCGATTCCAGAATCAACCGCATTTTCGAAGGGACGAATGAAATCAACCGGCTGCTGATCCCGGGGACGCTCATCAAGCGGGCCATGAAAGGAGAGCTGCCGCTGATGCAGAAGGCTATGGCGCTTCAGTCCGATCTCCTGTCACTTGTTCCGGCCCAAGGATTCGAGGGTACTCTGGAGCAAGAAGCCCATTTGATCGGGATGGCCAAAAAAATATTCCTGATGATCGGCGCACAAGCCGTCCAGAAATATCAGCTGAAGCTGGAGCAGGAACAGGAGCTGCTCAGTCATTTGGCTGACATGATGATCGGTGTCTATGCGATGGAAAGCGCGCTGCTTCGCACGAAGAAGCTGATCGATAAGCGCGGAGAGGAGAAATCCCGTAACGCAATCGAGATGACGATCGTTTTCGTACAGGAGACGTTTGACTGTATCGAAGGGCTGGCGAAGGAATCTTTGGCGGCCATGGAGGAAGGAGATATGCTGCGAACGCAGCTCTCCATTCTGAAGAAGCTCGCACGCAAATCCCCGGTTAATACCCTTTCCTTGAAACGAAGAATTGCCGCACGTGTCATTGAAACAGAGCAATATACCGTGTGATTATCAGCATGAACATCATAAGGGGTGGTAGATATGTCAACAAAGCCATGGCTACGACATTACCCAGTCGAAGTGCCTGCGACCTACCCATACCCGAAGCATAATTTGGCATCCTTTCTTATTCAGACCTCTTCCTTATACCCGGGTCATACCGCACTCCATTTCCTAGGCAAAAACATTACGTATCGTCAGCTGCTGAACGCAGCCTATCGCTTTGCCAATGCATTGACCCGATTGGGCCTTCGCAAAGGGGATAGGGTAGCGATCATGCTGCCCAATTGTCCCCAGGCCGTTATCGCTTATTTCGGCACCTTGCTCATGGGCGGCATCGTTGTAATGACCAATCCCTTATATATGCCGCGCGAGCTGGAATATCAGCTTAATGACTCCGGAGCAAAGCTGCTCGTTACTCTGGACATTTTGTTTAGCCGGGTCATGAAAGCGGTCCCTGCAACCGGAGTCCAATATACGGTCGTTACCTCCATCAAAGATTACCTCCCGTTTCCGAAAAACATCCTCTATCCGATCAAAGCCAAGAAGGACGGCCTGAAACGAAAGGTTTTGTACAGTGAACAGGTGCTGTCCTTTATGAAGCTGCTGCACCAGGCTGACACAACACCGACTCTAGCTGTAGTCAACGCGGAGCAAGATCTGGCCCTCATTCAATATACAGGAGGAACCACAGGTGTAGCCAAGGGTGTCATGCTGACTCACTATAATTTGATAGCGAATACCATCCAGAGCCGCTTATGGGCCTATCGGTCTCAGGTTGCTTATGAACGATACTTGGCGGCGCTCCCATTTTTCCATGTGTTCGGCTTAACGGTGCTCTTGAATCAATCCGTGTACTTGGCCGGAACCCTGCTGCTCATTCCTCGCTTCGAGCCTACTCAAGTGCTTGAGGCGATCCATCAGGAGCAGCCCACCATCTTCCCCGGTGCTCCGACCATGTACATTTCCCTGCTCCAGCACCCGAAGATTAAGCAATTTGATTTATCGTCCATCGATTTTTGCATTAGCGGTGCGGCTTCACTACCCTATGAGGTGCAGGAATCCTTTGAGAAGGCAACTGGAGGGAAGCTTATTGAAGGGTATGGACTGACCGAAGCTTCTCCCGTAACTCATGCGAACAACATTTGGGAAAAACGAAAGGTCGGCTCCATCGGGATTCCCTTCCCGGATACGGAGTGCCGTGTCGTCGACATCGAGACGGGAAAGGAGCTGCCCATTGGCGAGATCGGAGAGCTGATCGTACGCGGACCGCAGATCATGAAGGGGTACTGGAATCGGCCGGAGGAAACCGCCAAGGTGCTGAAGGACGGCTGGCTTTATACCGGCGACATGGCGCGAATGGACGAAGAGGGCTTCTTCTACATCCTGGATCGGAGGAAGGACCTCATCATAGCAGGAGGCTATAACATCTATCCTCGAGAAGTGGAAGAGGTGCTATATGAGCACCCTGATGTCGTTGAAGCGGTGGTGGCGGGAGTAGCCGACCCGTATCGCGGGGAAACCGTCAAAGCCTACATTGTTTTGAAAAAAGGTTCGGAAGCCGACGGAGCCGAGCTGCAGGCCTGGTGCAAGGAAAGATTGGCCGCCTACAAGGTGCCGAAGCTGTTTGAATTCCGGGAAAGTCTTCCGAAAACGATCGTTGGCAAGATCCTGCGCAGAAAGCTGCTGGAGGAGGAAGCCGAGTAGCAGCAGGAGTAGCAAACGGAACGGAACGCTTAGGATAGGATAGGGTAGGGTAGGGCAAACGAATCCTGGAGGACCATGCTTATGGAAAGTGTAAATTCCGATTTTCTCCAGAAATTAAAAGAATCGGCCCAAGGAACGTTTTGGGAGCATATCGGGGCTGAAATTGTAACCGTATCCCCCAAGGAAATCATCATCCGGGTAGAGATTCGAAGGCATCACCTGAATCACTTGGGGATATTGCATGGAGGCGTGCATGCCGCACTGCTCGACTCTACTATGGGCCTTGCCGCAATGATTGCGAGGCCTGAAGATCGAGTAGTGACAACCAACCTCAACATCCACTACTTGGCCCCTGCGGACAAAGGAGCCTTGAAGGTGACGGCCGGGCTCATTCACAGCTCCCGCAAGCTCATCACGGCACAAGGCTTTGTGTATGACGAAGAAGGGAAACGTTGTGCGTTCGGTACGGGTACATTTCGGGTGATCCCACCTCAGAAGGGAGTGTAGAAGATGGACGTGAAGGAGCGATTACAGCAGCTTGCCGATCGAATGAATGAGAATCCCGATCCGATTCGTCCGCTGCAATCCGTTTACCAGCTGGAGCTGGATGCGGAAATATTACAGGTACGTTTTCGATCGGGCACAGTGGAAGTGGTGGAGGGCACGCCGTATTTGGCGGATTGCACCTTAACCCTGACGACGGCCAATCTTATGAAGCTGCTAAACAGCGAGCTTAACGCGATGAAAGCCTTCCTATCCGGTTCGCTCAAAATCGGCGGTAATTTAAGCCTCGCCATGAAGCTTCAGGAGGTGCTTAAGCAGTATAAAAAGTAAGCTGTGAGCTGATTTGCAGGCCTCATTGGAGGCCTTTTTGTATGTAAAGAAATGGATGGCACGAAAGCTATGTGGGTCTGAGCTTCCCTTCCGGTCATTATCCCCTTTTTTCAGGATAGAATATGACTGCGGACTGGGATGTCTTTTTGCTGCTGTTGGCCCTAAACCCCCGCTTCTCGGACTCTCGGAAGTCTGTCTCAATATCCCTTTGCTTCAGGGAAACGCTGAAACTAAGCCGACAGTGGTCTCATCCCCATTGTTCAGGAATGATCGCTGCTGTGCGAATGATGGAAACAACAAATGCTTCATTACCATAAAATGACTTTTAGGTGAATGAGGAAACCACCTCTAGACCAATCACACGATGGCATGGCAGAGAGGATAACCTCTAGCTGCGCTTTGTCAGGGAAGCATAGGTAATCCTAGGGGAATGAAAGCACAAGCGCAGCAAATTACTCATCAGGTTTTCCTCTTGAGTTGAAGTGTTCTCGAAGTTAAGGCGATAGCAGAACTCGTTTAAATAAGCTTGCAGATGCTTGCGCCCGAGACCATGAAAGGTTCGGTTGATCCACTTGCTTGCGTGACCGACGTGTTTGATCAGATGGACAAATCGGTGCTCGCTGTAGCGCTCGGTGACCGTACGAATTTCCTCTGTAGCGGGAGCGACTTCTTTTTTCAAAAAGGCCTGAGTGCCTGAACGGAGAATTCTGCGGTGGTGCATATGTTCTTTGGATACTACCCGCATTTTAATATAGCCAGGCTCATGGGGAGATTGCGATGAAGTGCCGCTTCCGATGAGAATAGGGTGCTCCTCGGGATGTCCTTCGTAGGAAGAATGGAACGAACGCCCATAGAAGGCAGCCCCTATACGCACAACACCGGATAATAGTTGCTGAGCATCCTTATGGCCTGCAGCAAAACGTATTTTGTGAAGCATTAACCAAGCTGTCTTGTAGGTAACATGAATAGTACGCTGAAGTCGAACGGCGGTAGTACCTTCATCGGTAGAAAATAAATATAAGGCAACAAACCATTTGGATAAGTCCGTTGAACTGCCTTCAAAAATCGTATTTACGGTAAGGGAGGCTTGATATTTGCAGTGTGCGCATTCAAAGAGCGGATGCTTTCTGGTGGAGATGGTATAAGCGAATCGATGATCGCAGCGGGGGCAGACGAAGCCCCCGGGCCATTTGAGCTGAAATAAAAGCTCCGAGCTGGAAGTCGTATTTTCAAAATGTTCAAGAAGCTGCTGAAGGTTTTCGGTTTGCTCTTGCTTCATATCGAATCCGCTCCCGTTGCTAATGGTTCAATTAACTTAATTATACAGAACATATGTTCCTGTTACAAGACAAATTTTCCAAATTCAAAAAGTATTTTTCATTCCTGAATAGAGGGGATAGACCCCTTCACGGAATACTGAGTTGTAATGAAATACCCACAAGATAACTGACAGGCCGTGCAGTAAACAGCAGGAAGAAGGGCAAATTTTCGGCATTTGCTCCCGGCTAATCTTCCTGATCAAAGGGGATAGTGGTTAAAAAGGAAGGCGGGACGTTAGAGCAACATACTCTACAAACTATAGCGTTAAGAAACAATTCTGATTACAATAGGTACAATATACATACCTTATTTTACGTACTTGCCGCAGCAAGGGGGACATCTATGGGCTTCCGAGTCATCAAAACGGCACTGGCTGTCGTTATATCCATTCTCATCTCACAAGCATTGGGTCTTCATTCGCCGCTCTCATCCGGTCTCCTGGCAATCCTGGGTGTGGATGTGACGAAACGAAGAGGCTTGCGCACCTCGCTTCAGCGCTTAGCGGCCTCGATTCTAGGCTTGCTGATAGCCGCATTATTATTTTACGTGTTTGGGTTTCAGGTGTGGGTCATCGGGCTCTTTCTTCTTATTTTATTTCCCATCCTGAGCCGGTTGGAATTAAGGGAGGGCGCGGTTACCGGCTCGGTAGTCATGTTTCATCTGTTCGCCGCGGAAAGTGTGGATCCTCACCTGATCCTGAACGAGGTTTGCCTGCTCCTGGTGGGTCTCGGTACGGCAACGCTGATTAATATTAGCTATATGCCTAAGGAGGAAAAGCGTCTCGCCGGGCTGAAGGAGCGGTTGGAATACTGCTTTTCACGAATTTTCACGGAGATTGCGGGACATCTAAGGAATACGGCGCACATCTGGGACGGAAACGAGCTGCTGCTCGCACATGACCTTTTGGAGGACGGTTGGAAAGCCGCCCAACGTTCAAACGAAAACACGCTGTGGTTCGGGGAAACCGATTCCTGGTCAACCTACATAAGTATGCGCAAACAGCAAATGGAATCGGTCGACCGGATGATTCCTTTGGTCGCTCAGGTCTATCAGACGCTTTCGCACGGAGAGCTGTTGGCGAATGTTTTTGAGGAGCTTTCGAAGGACGTATTCGTGGATTATTACACAGGCAGAGCCGAACAGCTGCTGCTCCAATTGGAGAGCAGGTTCAAGCAAACGGCGCTTCCGGCCACACGGGAGGAGTTCGAAGTACGTTCTGCGCTGCTGCAGCTGTTGATGGAGTTGAAGCATTATTTATCTATCGCCAAACGAGAAAAAAAGAAATTTTCAAAAGAAACGATATAAAATGTAAAAGTTTTTGTCACCCTAGACGAATGTCCTGCATACACATGTAATGAATGATTGTATGGAGGAGGTAGAAAGGATGTCATTAGATAAAGACCTGCAAGTCAGAGAGATCTATACGAAGGCTGTCTGCGGCAAAGGACGCAAATTTTCTCAGGTAACCAACTCGGTCACTCCGCCTCATGCTCCGACGAGTATTTTGGGTGCTTGGATTATCAACAACCAATATGATGCGGTGAAGTCGGGGGATCATGTAGAGGTGGTGGGTACTTACGACATCAACATTTGGTATTCCTATGACAGAAATACCAAAACGGATGTTGCGAAAGAAACGATTTCTTATGTAGAGGTCGTTCCGCTTACTTATCTTGATAAGAAGCATAAGCCGACAACCGCTGAGGTGTCTGCGGTATCCACTCAAGAGCCAAACTGCGTAGAAGCCAGCATTTCCTCTACGGGAGACAGCGTGCTCATTCGCGTAGAGCGTGAGTACAAGGTGGAAATGATCGCTGAGACGAAGGTATATGTCGTCGTATCCCCTTACGGCGGTGACGACCTGGAGGACAAAGGGATCGATTTCGACGATGCCGACGAGGGTGACTTCGAGGATCTCGATCCGGATTTGCTTGACGACGACGTGAATTAAGTTAGGCCACGGTATCTGTTGTTTGTTAGCAGTATATGCCGCAGCAGCAGATTTCGGCAGAGGGCGTTAGCCCTCTTTTTTGTTGTCGGAAGGTTAATAGGTAAAAATAGGCAAACGCCGCAAGAAAGGAGGTGTCGGTATGCGTGCTTATCTGCTGCATTCCGGCGAGCCGGCGGCTCACCAGCTGCTTCAAAAATTAACGATCCCGCACGGGACGAAGGCCCCGGAGGGGAATGAGAAGGACTGGCTTCTCATTCATTGGGGCGCCTATCATCCGGACCGCGGGGACGATGGCGTACTTCAACCGATCAAGAGCATACTGCTTGCAGGCAATCGGCAGCGGGTGAAGGAAATATTGACGCTGCACGGTATGGAGCCTTCCTGGGGGGAGCCCGGCGAGAACCGGTGGTCGCATGAGTATTTGGTTCCGGTATTTCATTTAAAAGCGCTGACCCTTTTTTATAGAAGAAATCAAGTGTTTTACGCCGGTAAGGCTCCCAAAGGGGTTACAGCTTCGAATAAAGGGAGTAAGGAGTTCTCGGAAATCGGATTGGAGCAAACCAATTACCATACCATGCGGGCGGTAAAAGAAGCGATCAAGGCCATTTATGCCTTGGGGCTCGATTATGGCGTAGTACATATCGGCATTCGGCCTGGTGCCGGTGCAGCCATATTGGGAGTGGAGGCGGTTCCCCGGCTCACGCCAAGATTGGCGGAGCTGTTCGCAGCGGCCATGGCGCAGCTGGACCGTGAGCTAGCAGAGGAGGAAGCGCGGCGGGGAGAGCCTGGCGAGGTCATGCTGGGCGCGGATCCGGAGTTTCTGCTCAGGAATACCAGGGGCAAAGTCACCTTCGCCTCGCAGTATGCCCCTAAGGAGGGAGCGTTCGGCTGTGATTCCATCGTCCTGCGAAGCCGCCGCAAAATTTATCCGCTCGCCGAGCTGCGGCCTCGGCCCAGCACGGATGTAAAACAGCTGGTGGGCAATCTGCACAAAACGATGCAGCTGGCGGCAAGGCGGATCACGGATAAAGGGCTGACATGGATTGCCGGCGGCATGCCGGTGCGGGGTTTGCCTTTGGGGGGGCATATTCATTTCAGCGGAGTCAGCCTGAACTGCTCGCTCTTAAGGGTGCTTGACAATTACGTTGCGCTTCCGATGACACTGCTAGAGGACGCGACGACGACGCGGCGCAAGCCGGCTTACGGCTTTTTGGGCGATTTTCGCAGGCAGCGGCACGGCGGCTTCGAATATCGTGTCCTTCCGAGCTGGCTAGTATCACCTACGGTAGCGAAGGGCGTACTGGCTTTGGCTAAGCTGACGGCTCAGCACTATCGCGAGCTGAAGCTCAGACCCCTCACCGACCCGGAGGTACAAAAGGCTTATTATCGCGGCGATAAGCAGCGGATTCGTCCGCTCATTGTTTCGCTCTGGCGGGATCTGGAGAGGCTGAAGGGCTATGCGGAGCTGGAAGCTTATCTGCTGCCGCTTCGCCGGATGATGCTGCAAATGCGCGCCTGGGATGAGCAGCAGGATATCCGGCCCAAATGGAAAATCTCACCCTATCGGTAAAAACGAGTGCACTCTATCAATTCGTGCTATAATGAAAGAGACGCCCGCAGAATCGGGAACTGGTGTTCCGGTCTCGCGGGCGGATAGCACGAATCTTGGAGGATGAAACGGGTATGGCACAATATACGCCGATGATCGAGCAGTACCTCGCCGTGAAGGCGGAGGTGCCTGACGCGTTTTTATTTTTTCGCCTCGGCGATTTCTATGAAATGTTTTTCGAAGATGCGGTGCAGGCTTCGCGCGAGCTGGAAATTACGCTGACCGGACGCGGCGCCGGCGGGGATGAGCGCATTCCGATGTGCGGCGTTCCCTATCATTCCGCAGAAAATTACATAGCCCGCCTAGTAGAAAAAGGATATAAAGTTGCGATTTGCGAGCAGGTGGAAGACCCTTCGGAAGCGAAGGGCGTCGTGCGCCGCGAAATCGTGCGCATCGTTACTCCGGGGACCGTTATGGATTCCCGTTCGTTAAGCGAAACAAGCAATAACTATATCGCGGCGGTGACCACGAAGGACGGAGCTTACGGCTTAGCGGCGTGCGACATCTCCACAGGAGAAATGTACGTTACACGACTGGATGGCTCCTTCGAGCTGCTGCTGGATGAGCTGAACGTATATAGTCCGTCCGAGCTGCTAGGCCATGCTTCCTTGCTCGAGCAGATTCGCAGCGGAACCGCTGCTTGGCTGAAGACCACGGTAATGACGCATCGGGAAGCGGTGCAGGAGGGTGGCTTCTCTCCGGAGGACCACTTCAACACCTCCGAGCTGGTCAAGCTGCCCGCAGGGGGTCGCGAAACGGTAGCGGTCTTGATGGGTTACCTGCAGGAAACGCAGAAGCGCTCGTTGTCCCATATCAAGCACATCCGTGTATACGAGCCGAGCCAATTTATGATTATGGACCCGTTCACACGGCGGAACTTGGAGCTCGTGGAGACGGTCCGCGACCGTTCTAAGAAGGGCTCGCTGCTGTGGCTGCTGGACAAAACGGTGACGGCTATGGGCGGACGGCTGCTTCGCCGTTGGATCGAGAAGCCGCTGATGAACACCGGCTTCATTCAAGATCGGCTGGAAGCCGTGGAGCGGCTGTACAACCAGCTGATCGTGCGCGAGGAGCTGAAGCAAGCGCTGCGCGAGGTGTACGACCTGGAGCGGCTTACGGGGCGCATTGCCTACGGCAGCGCCAATGCCCGCGACCTGGTCGCGCTGAAGCAGTCGCTGCAGCAGGTACCGCTGCTGCGGCAGCTGCTTGAAGAGAGCGGCTCGCAGACGCTCTCCAGGCTGGCGGCACGGATCGACCCGTGCCGGGACCTGCTCGAGTGGATCGAGAGCACCATCGTAGACGAGCCGCCCGTCTCCGTACGGGACGGCGGCATGATCCGCGAGGGCTGCAGCGAGCGGCTTGATCAGCTGCGCGAGGCGAGCACGAACGGCAAGCAGTGGCTTGCCGAGCTCGAGCGTCAGGAGCGCGAGCGGACCGGCATCAAGTCGCTGAAGATCGGCTTCAATAAGGTGTTCGGTTATTTTATCGAGGTGAGCAAGGCGAATCTTTCCTCTCTTGAGGAGGGGCGTTATGAGCGTAAGCAAACCTTGGCGAATGCGGAGCGCTTCGTCACGCCGGAGCTGAAGGAGAAGGAGGCGCTCATTCTCGACGCTCAGGAGAGCATGGTGGATCTCGAATATGAGCTGTTTGCGGCGCTGAGGGACAAGCTGACGCAGCATATTTCCCGATTGCAGCAGCTCGCCGAGCTGATCGCTACCGCGGATGTATACCAATCGCTGGCGCAGGTGAGCGCATCGAACCGGTTTGTTCGGCCCGAGGTAGGCGACTTCTACGAGCTGATGATAGAAGAAGGACGCCACCCGGTCGTAGAAGCGGTATTGGAGGATGGGGTATTTATCTCCAATGATACGCGCATTTCGACGGATGAGGGCACTATGCTGCTGATTACCGGTCCGAACATGGCCGGGAAGAGCACCTACATGAGACAGGTAGCGATTTTGTGTCTCATGGCTCAAATCGGCTGCTTCGTGCCCGCCAAGAGAGCGAGAATGCCGGTGATCGATCGCATTTTTACGCGCATCGGCGCCGCAGATGATTTGATCGGCGGCCAAAGCACATTCATGGTCGAGATGATGGACATCCAGGTGATGACGGAAAAGGCCACGACAAACAGCCTGGTCATTATCGACGAGCTGGGACGCGGAACCTCGACCGGAGAGGGAATGGCGATCGCGCAGGCGGTTATCGAATATTTGCACGATCACGTCGGATGCAAGACGCTGGTCTCGACGCATTTTCACGAATTGGCGCATCTCGAGGAGAGCTTGTCCGGCCTTCGCAATTACTGCATGGCGGTAAAGGAGAGCGGCCAGCAGGTCACCTTCCTGCGGAAGCTGATTCGCGGCGCGGCCAGCACAAGCTACGGCATCTATTGCGCTCAGATAGCGGGTCTGCCCGGCAGCATCATCGACCGCTCCTATGAGCTGCTCAGCGCCTTCGAGACGCGAAGCGAGCTCAAGCTGGCGGATGCGGAGACTGCAGTGGCTGCAGAGCCGAAGCCGGAGCCAGAAACGGAAACGAAGGGCCCGGTAGAGCAGCTCAGCTTGTTTACGGAAGAACAGCCTTCTCCGACGGTCCACGAGAAGAACAGGAAAAAGCCCGACGCGAAAACGGAGCAGCTTCTGGACCAGCTGCGCTCGGCAGACCTGATGAATATGACACCGATGATGGCGATGAACTTTTTGCACGACATCAAAAAAATGCTGCCTTAAAAAGAAAGAAAAGGATGATCCGTATGAAAAAGCTAACCAACCGCACCCTATGGCGCCGTTCCGCCGCTATGCTCTTATCCGCTTCGCTGCTTTTGTCCTCCCCGATGGCCCTATGGGCTGCGGATGCCAACACGGATCGTATGAATGAGGTCAAGCTGCTTCTGGAGCAAGCGCATGTGAGCGCACCGGCTGCGAATGTATTGGCAGGGAAAAGCATTGAAGAAATGATTCAAGCTTTGGATGACCCCTACACGCAATATTTTACTCCGGAAGAGCTGAAGGGCTTTGAAAACTCGGTGGAGAACAACTATGTCGGCATCGGGGTTAGGATTAGTGAAGACCCTGCGGGTATTTATATAGAGGACTTGTTTGAGGACTCTCCGGCCCTTAAGGCAGGGATGAAATCCGGGGATATCATTGTTCGCGTAGAGGACCAGTCTCTTGTGGGTAAAACGACGGAGGAAGCGATGAGGCTGATTCTCGGACCGGAGAATACGAAGGTGAACGTAACCGTTCTAAGGAACGGCCAGGAGCTGAAGCTGCAGCTGACGAGAAAGCAGATCCATATTCCTCCGGTTTCAAGCGGCTGGTTCGCTCCTGGTGTAGGTTACTTGAGCGTTTCTACGTTTTCCAGCGACGCGGATGAGCTGATGGAGAAGCATCTTAAGGAGCTGAAAAGCAAGGGCAGCGGGCTGACCGGTTTAATCGTCGATCTTCGCAATAACGGCGGCGGGCTGCTGGATACCGCTGTTCAAATGGCCAAGCTGTTCGTGGAGAAGGGGGTACTGATCCATACCCGCGACCGGGACAATATCGACGAAAAGGTTGAATTCAGCAATGGACAGAAGCAGCCGTTTCCGGTGTTTTTCCTGGTGAATGAGTATAGTGCGAGCGCTTCGGAGGTGCTGACCGGCGCTCTGCAGGATTATCACGCCGCTACCGTTATCGGCAAGAAGACCTATGGAAAAGGCAGCGTGCAGACGGTATTTGATTTGCAATCCGGCGGTGCCCTGAAGGTAACGGTGGAGGAATATTTAACGCCGAACCTGCGAAAGGTGAACAAGGTCGGTCTCCAGCCGGATCAAGAGGTAGAGGGCAGTGTTCCGCAAATGATCACGGCACTGCGGATGGCGGGCGTTCCTCGTTTGGAAGTGTCGAAAACCCGTGAGAATGTATACATGAACGGTGTGAAGGTGAATGACTGGTTCCCAGTGCTGCGTGAGCAGGGAGGCATCTATGTACCGTCGCGCGTATTGGCTGCCGTTCTGGGCGGCAAAGTATCCTGGGATCAAGAGCGCAGTGCTGTGGAGATTACTACGGCGGACGGCTCTCTCCGCTACTCTCCGTCCGGGGAGGATTGGATTTTGCGGGAGGGTACGAGCTTCATCGACGTCCGCCGCTTTGCGGAGGCATTTCCTTCGTTTCAATGGAGCGAAGAAGGCTCTACGGTGAAATTCAGCACGTCTAAGGAGTAAGCGTTATGGGTAAAATTAACATTTTGGATGAGCATATTGCCAACCAGATTGCCGCGGGAGAGGTTGTCGAACGGCCCTCCTCCGTTGTCAAGGAGCTGGTCGAGAATGCGGTGGACGCAGGCGGTACCCGGATCGATGTGACGATCGAGGAAGGCGGCCTCCAGCTGATCCGCGTAGCGGACAACGGCTCGGGGATGGACAGCGTGGATTGCGAGACGGCTTTTTTCCGTCATGCGACAAGCAAAATCATCAGCGCGCAGGATCTGTTCGCTATCCGCACGCTCGGCTTTCGCGGGGAGGCTCTGCCCAGTATCGCCGCGGTAGCGAAGGTAGAGTGCGTAACCAGTCCGGATACGACTGGACTCGGGACGCGTTTTGTGATCGAAGGCGGCAGCGTAAAGGTCAAGGAAGAAACGGCTGCGCCGCGCGGAACGGATATTGCGGTACGGGAGCTGTTTTATAACACGCCGGCAAGGTTAAAGTATATGAAGACCATCCAGACGGAGCTCGGTCATGTCACCGATTACATCTACCGTCTGGCGTTGGCTCATCCGGGGATCGCCTTCACGCTGAAGCACAACGGGCATACGCTGATCCAGACGCTGGGTAATGGAGACTTGCTGCAGGTAATTGCAGCGGTGTACGGCACGGCTGTGGCCAAAATGATGCTTCCGATCCGCGGGGAATCTTTGGATTATAAGATCGACGGCTATATTGCGAAGCCGGAGATGACGCGTGCCAATCGTAACGGACTGAGCACAGTCGTCAACGGACGCTACATCCGCAACTTCCTGCTCATTCAAGCGATGCTGCAGGGCTATCACACGCTGCTGCCGATCAATCGCTTCCCGCTGGGCGCGGTGCATATCCAGATGGACCCCACGCTGGTCGATGTCAATGTGCATCCGGCGAAGCTGGAGGTTCGCTTCGGCAAGGAAGCCGAGCTGATGCACTTCCTCGAGCAGCAGGTGCGAGAGGTGCTGGGGCGGCAGCGGCTGATCCCGGCGGGGGCGAAGCCGGTGCGCGAGGCGGTCGTGCAGGGGCAGCTCGAGCTGAGCCGGCCGGCGGCCGAGCCGGTGAGCGGCACTGGCGCCGGTGCGGGCACGAACGCAGGCACAGGCGCAGGCGCAGGCATGGGCGGCTACACGGCGCGCGAGACAGCGGCGAGCTATGCGGCCGCACCGCTGCCGGAGCCGCCATCGGCGGAGCGCGGCGCGTGGAGCGACGCCCGCGGCGCGGCGAGCCTGTGCAGGCCGCCCGCCGCGAGGCGGCGCGCGACGCGCTGGCCCGCGCCTGGCGCCCGCGAGAGCGCGGCCGCGCCTGAGGCGTCGCGCGCTCGCTGACGCCGCCTCCCGCTGCGCAGGAGCCGCCTGCGCTGCCGGCGTTCCCGAAGCTGTATCCGATCGGACAGATGCACGGCACGTATATCGTCGCCCAGAACGAAGAGGGATTGTTCCTGGTTGACCAGCACGCCGCGCATGAACGGATCAACTACGAGCATTATTACGAGCTGTTCGGGAAGCCCGTAGAGGCAAGCCAGGAGCTGCTCGTTCCGATTACATTGGAGTTCACCTCTATCGAAGCCGCCCGGCTGACGGACAAGCTGCCTCAGCTTGAGCAGGCGGGGCTGTATTTAGAGCCCTTCGGCGGCAGCTCGTTCCTGGTGCGGGCTTACCCGCATTGGTTCCCGCAAGGGGAGGAGCAGGCCATCGTGGAGGAGATGATCGAGTGGCTGCTCCAAGAGAAGAAGCAGGTCGATGTGGGCAAGCTACGCGAGAAAGCGGCGATCATGTGCTCCTGCAAGGCGTCAATTAAGGCCAATCAAAATTTGAGTCATCTTGAAATAGAAGCGCTGCTTGATCGTCTTGCAGGCTGCCGTAATCCTTATACGTGTCCGCACGGCAGACCGATCGTTGTCAGCTTTTCTACCTACGAGCTGGAGAAAATGTTCAAAAGGGTGATGTAATGTTAGTAACGACCTCCTATGATCCGAACCCGGAGCAGCTCGCGGAGGCACAGCGTCTGGCCCGGGAGTTGGGCGGTCGGGCGGTGGCGAGGCGTCAGATGACGTTCGCCATGCTGCGTCACCGGTTCGGTGACGAGGACATCCTCCTTGTGTCCAAGGAACGAATCGAGTATCATCATGAACAGCGGCAGCCGCTGTTCTTTCATCCCAGCACGGCAGCGGTGCGCATTAAGCGTCTGAACAACGGCGAGAGCGATCCGCTTTTGGAGCTTGCCGGCATACGGCCGGGGGACCGCGTGATCGACTGCACGGCAGGGCTTGGCTCCGATGCGATCGTTTTCTCTTTCGCGGCGGGCAGCGACGGCAAGGTAACCGCGCTGGAGAGCGCCCGTATGCCCGGTTTTCTGCTGAAGCAGGGGCTGCAGACGTACGATTCCGATGTGCCCGGACTGAATGAGGCGATGCGCCGCATTCAAGTGCTGTATGAGGATCATTTGTCGT
This sequence comes from Paenibacillus sp. GD4, assembly GCF_030846225.1. Classification (NCBI taxonomy): domain Bacteria; kingdom Bacillati; phylum Bacillota; class Bacilli; order Caryophanales; family Paenibacillaceae; genus Paenibacillus; species Paenibacillus sp. GD4. The sequence goes on along the minus strand of NZ_JAVCYK010000001.1, from coordinate 455,142 downwards.
TCCTGCTGCGTCAGCCGGATCAATCCGCAGAGATCGTCTACTTCGATCCGATGTTCCGGAAGCCGATCACGGAATCGGCCTCGATCCGTGCGATCCGGGGCATTGCCGATGAGCGGGCGCTATCCGCCGAAGCCATCCGGCAAGCCGTTCGCGTGTCGACAAAGGCCGTTGTGCTAAAGGAGCACCGCGACAGTGAGGAATTCGGGCGGCTTGGGTTCACGGAGGTGCAGCGCTCCGGCTCGAAACTAGCTTATGGAGTGATCAGATGTTAACGGAAGCAGCCTATGCCGGCCCGCAGGGGCAGAACAAGCCGCGCTTGCTCGTTCTGGTAGGTCCGACGGCGGTCGGCAAGACGAAGCTCAGTCTCGCCTTGGCCAAGGATCTACAAGCCGAGATTATCTCGGGGGATTCCATGCAGGTATATCGCGGCATGGACATTGGGACAGCCAAGGCCAGCCCGGAGGAGCTGGCGACGGTGCCGCATCATCTCATTGATATTCACGATCCGGATCATCCTTTCTCGGTCGCGGAGTTTCAAGAGAGGGCCCGTGCGCTTATCGAAGAGATCCATCACCGCGGCCGCTTGCCCTTTATCGTGGGCGGAACAGGCCTCTACGTGGAATCGGTCTGCTACAACTTTCAGTTCAGCGAGGCAGGCTCCGATGAAGCTTATCGCGCGGCGCAAGAAGCGTACGCGACGGAGCATGGGGATGAAGCGCTTCATGAGCGACTTCAGGAGGTCGACCCGGAAACAGCCTCCCGGCTGCATCCGAACGACAGGCGGAGAATCATTCGTGCGCTGGAAATTTTCCACCTGACCGGGGAACGGTTGTCCGATCGGCTGAGGGTACAGAAAAAGGAATCGCCTTACGAATTGTGTATCGTCGGGTTGACAATGGATAGAGCTTTACTATATAAACGTATTGAAGAACGCATCGATCTGATGCTGGAGCAAGGGCTGGTCGATGAGGTTCGCCGGCTCCTGGAGCAGGGGTACGGTAAGGAGCTGATCTCTATGCAGGGACTCGGCTACAAGGAAATCATTACATACCTCGAAGGACGCTGTACATTGGAGGAAGCGGTCGAGCTGCTGAAGCGGGATACGAGAAGGTTCGCCAAGCGGCAGCTGTCTTGGTTCCGCCACATGAAGGATATCTACTGGGTAGATGTGAGCGATTTGGCAAATTTTTCTGCCCATTTGCAGCAGATCCATGCTATAATAGCTGGAAAGCTGACCTATGACCGTTAACTATTTGGAGGGGGCCCATTCATGAACAAGTCGATTAATATTCAGGACACTTTTTTGAACCAGCTTCGCAAGGATAATATTCCCGTAACCGTTTATTTGACCAATGGGTTTCAAATCCGCGGTGTTATCCGGGCATTCGATAACTTCACGATCATCATCGACAGCGAAGGCCGTCAGCAGATGGTGTACAAGCACGCGATTTCCACCTTTACGCCGCAGCGTGCCGTTTCCTTAATGCCTCAGGAAAGCGCGGAGTAATGCAGCTCGTCCGTTAACGGCAGATCGATTGGGCTCAGGCCGCAAGCAACTTTTTGTTCTGTCCTATCGTCTAATTCAATACAATCCCTAAAGAGCAACCTTAGCCATCTAGGGTTGTTCTTTGTTTAACCCACAGAAATCAGGGGTAAGCACCCTGTAGAAGACAGATGTAAGGAGAGGGAGCTCCATGACGGAACAACCGGGGAAAAAACCGCCGGCCAAGAAACCGGCACAACCGAAAAAAAAGAAGAAAAAAGGGTTTAGCGCAGCCAAGCTGTTCGGCTGGACGTTCGTCGCTGCCGTGATGGCTGCCGTATGCGCGATGGGTGTGTATATTTTTGTCATCATCAACGGTCATAAAATTCTTAAGGAAAACATCGATAAGCTGGATATGGATGAAGCCTCTCATGTATACGACGTGAACAACAATGAGGTTGCCGTGCTTTACCGTGAGAACCGGGAGGTCGTCACGAGCGCGGAAATTCCAGAACGGATGAAGCAGGCGTTCATTGCCACGGAGGATAAGCGCTTCGGGGAGCATGCCGGCGTCGACTTTTTCGGGATCGGACGTGCGCTCGTTAAGGACGTCGTAGCCCGAAGCATGGTGGAGGGGGGAAGCACGATCACCCAGCAGCTGGCGAAAAACGTCTTCCTGAATGCGGACAAAACCTTCTTCCGCAAAGCAACGGAGATGTCGATTGCAGTAGCGCTGGAGCAGGAGTTCTCGAAGGACGAAATTTTGGAAAAATATTTAAACCGGATTTTCTTCGGTCAAAAGGCGTACGGTGTCAAAGCGGCGTCAAAAAAATACTTCGGCGTGTCCGATCTGAAGAAGCTGGAGCTGTGGCAGATCGCTACGCTGGCGGCGATGCCGAAGGCGCCGAGCACTTACAATCCGATTGCCAATCCGGAGAAATCGAAGGAGCGGCGGGCCGTCGTCCTGAAGCTAATGTATGACCAGGGATATATTACGGAAGCGGAGAAAAACGAGGCGGCTGCCGTAGACTATACGCCCCTTCCAAGCACAGATAAGAAGGACTATCAGGCCTTTCTCGATTATGTGGTAGATGAAGCACAAGAACGTTATGGCATCGAAGAGGATGCTCTGCTTCGAAGCGGCTATAAGATTTACACGACCATGGATGCCAATGCTCAGAAGATTATGGAGCAAACGTTCGCGCAAGATAAGTTTTTCCAGAAGCCGGGTCCCGAGCAGAAGATGCAGGGCTCTATGGTGATCGTCAACAATAAGGACGGCGGGATTGTCGCGATGGTCGGCGGCCGGGACTATGTCCCAAGAGGCTTGAACCGGGCGGCCGATCCGAGAGCTGCGCGTCAGCCGGGCTCCTCCTTCAAGCCGTTGGTCGTCTTTGCGCCGGCGCTGGAGTCGGGGAAATTCACTCCTTATTCCAGATTGAAGGACGAAGAGATGTCCTACGGCAATTATTCGCCGCGTAACTACGACGGCGTATATAAGGGCGAAGTCGATATGTTCGACGCGATCAAGCGCTCGGTGAACTCGGCCGCGGTATGGACCCTGAACGAGTTAGGACCAATGAAGGGTGTGGAGTTCGTTAAGAAAATGGGCATCGAGTTGGATCCGCAAAAGGACCGGAATCTCGCCATCGCCCTCGGCGGCTTGACCAGAGGGGTTACCCCGCTGCAGATGGCGCAGGCGTACAGCGCGTTCCCGAATAACGGCTTTATGAATACGGCCTTCTCCATCCTTAAGATTGAAGACGATCAAGGCTCTGTGGTTGCTTCCGCCAAGCCGGAGCGCAAGTCGGTGATGAGCAGCAAGACAGCCTGGTACATGACCCAAATGTTGGAGGGCGTTGTGAATGGCGGTACGGGCTCCGCAGCGAAGTTTGAGCGTCCGGTAGCCGGCAAGACGGGTACGACGCAGCTGGATCTGAAGGGTCTTGAGAAGTTCAACCGCGACCTTTGGTTTGCCGGTTATACTCCGGAGTGGACCGCCGCCGTATGGCTCGGCTTCGACAAAACGGATACGAAGCATTACGTATCCATGTCCAGTGCCGGTCCTGCCGTTATCTTCAAGGAAGTGATGCAGAAGGCGCTGGCCAAGCGGCCTGCGACCAAGTTTACGAAGCCGGACGGTGTGGAGGAGCTCGGGGCGCCTCCGAAGACCATCGGGGATCTCAAGGCGGAGTACAATCAGGAGAAGAAAACGATGGTGCTCAGCTGGTCTTCTGTCGGCGACAAGGTCGTCTACCAGCTGTTCCGCAAGGAGGCACAGGAGAAGGAATTCCCTGCTGAGCCGTTCATGACCTCCGCATCGACAACGATCAATGATATGACACCGACAAAGCCTGGGGCTACGTATCACTTCGTCGTAGTTCCGCTGAATCAGGAAAGCAATGTCGCAGGAGCCAAATCGAATATCGCTGAGGTTCAAATTCCTGCGGATGCGGGAGCAACTCCTCAGGTGCCGGGTCAGCCGGGTCAGCCGGGTCAGCCGGGGCAGGGGAACCCTAACGGGGGTACCCAGCCGGGTGGAGCTAACGGGGGAACCGGTACGGGAGCCGGAGGTACGGGACCGGGCGGAAATACGACTCGTCCGGGCACGGAGCCTGGAACCGGAACAGGCGCCGGAACCGGAACCGGAACAGGCACTGCACCGGGGACTGGTACGACACCAGCCCCGGGCACCGGTACAGGCGGCACGGGTGGCACAGGCGGTACGCAGCCGCCAGCAACGACGCAGCCGTCTACAGGCACCGGCATGACAGCTCCGACCACAGGAACGGCTCCGAATACCGGAGCACCGAAGCCGACGCCGACGACCCAGCCGGGCGGTACGACGACGACGCAGAAGGAGCCGGTCACGTTACCGGCAGCCGGCACGCGTTAAGCCGGGAAAGTTTGTGGCGATTTTCATTTTTTCGGATATTCGTAGTATAATAAGGGGTAGCTGGAAAGGTTATCCCTTCCCTTAGATGACGACATGATGGAGATGAATTCGGAGTGATGAACGCTGTTATGATTCGTAAGACGACCAACATTCTAGCAATTGCTGCATTGTTCGCTGCACTGATGACCGGCTGCGGTACGAAGCCTGCACAGGATAGTGGGGCGGCCGCGGGCCAGCAGGGGAATACTTCGTCCGGCGGACAGACGAATGCGTCACAGCCGGCACAGCCGGCGCCGGCCAATCAGGAGTCGCAAACGGCGAAGCAGTGGGCGAAGGCGCCTGAAATGAAGATCGATCAGAACAAAAAATATACCGCCACGGTAACGACGAGCAAAGGCACGTTCACGATCGAGCTGTTCGCGAAGGAAGCGCCTAAGACGGTGAACAACTTCGTGTTCCTGTCGAAGGAAGGCTTCTATAATAACGTTACCTTCCACCGGATTATGAAGACGTTCATGGTGCAGACGGGCGACCCGACGGGCACAGGCGGTGGCGGTCCGGGCTACCGGTTCGAGGATGAGCTGAAGACGCCTTACAAATACGAGCCTGGCATTGTCGCAATGGCGAACGCCGGCCCGAATACGAATGGAAGCCAGTTCTTCATCTGTACGGGTGAAGACAGCAAAAGCTTGAACAACAATCCCAACTACACGATTTTCGGGAAAATCACGGAAGGCATGGATGTAGTCAAAAAAATCGCCGAAACGCCAGTATCGAAAAACTCGCGAGGCGAAATGAGCACACCAACGGAAAAGGTGACCATCCAATCCGTACAAATCACAGAGAAGTAACCGACGAAGCAGCGTGGATTCCACGCTGTTTTTTTCTCAGCAGCTTTAAGCGGTACATAGGGAACAAAATCCTGCTCAATTTCGTCAAACAAAGGAGAGATGGACATGGATCTGCAAAGAAGGAATCGTTACCGGGGCTGCTTGCTCGGGTTAGCGGCAGGCGACGCTTTGGGCACAACGCTGGAATTCAAGTCTCCGGGCACCTTCGAGCCCCTTACGGATCTGATAGGCGGGGGACCCTTTGGTCTAGAGCCGGGCGAGTGGACCGATGATACCTCCATGGCGCTTTGTCTGGCGGAGAGCCTGCTCGAGTGCGGCATGTTTCATCCTCTCGATCAGATGCGCCGATATGTCCGGTGGTACCGCGAGGGATACCTGAGCAGCACCGGCATTTGCTTCGACATCGGCAATACGGTACGGCAAGCGTTGGAACGTTTCGAGCAGACGGGGATTCCCTTTAGCGGTTCGCTGCATCGCATGTCAGCCGGCAACGGCTCGTTGATGCGGCTCGCTCCGGTGCCGATGTATTATGCAGTTCAGCCGCAAGAAGCCATCGTCCGTTCTGGGGACAGCTCCTTGACTACGCACGGCTCGGTGCTGGCAGTGGATGGCTGCCGATATTTCGGCGGTCTTCTGGTCGGTGCGCTCGCAGGCGAGGACAAGGAGCAGCTGCTTTCAGCCAAGTTTTCTCCTGTGGAGGGGGGCTGGACGCAGCATCCTCTGGTGCCTGAGATCGAAGAGGTTGCGTTAGGCTCCTTCAAGAGAAAGCAGCCTCCCGAAATTCGCGGCACCGGCTATGTAGTGGAGTCGCTGGAGGCTGCCTTGTGGGCATTTTACCACAGCGCTACCTTCGAGGAGGGAGCCTTGCTCGCCGTTAATCTGGGAGATGATGCTGATACCACGGGAGCCATCTACGGACAGCTTGCCGGCGCGTATTATGGGTATGAGGCGATTCCCCAGACTTGGCGCGAGAAGCTGCATATGGGAGTACGCATGTTGGAGTTAGCCGATCAGCTGTACGAGACATCGTTAGAGAGGGGTTTCACCGAGAATGGCTGAGCGTCATTGTTTATTGCTTCACGGCTTTACGGGCGGGCCCTACGAGGTACTGCCGCTCGCCGAGCACTTGGAAGGGCTGGGATACGTCTGCCATGTCCCTACCTTGCCGGGGCATGGCGATGAATTCAGCGCCATCGGACAGATTCCGTTTCATCACTGGTTGGACAGTGCCGCCGAGCTGACAGAGCGATTGACGAGGGAGCATGGCGAAATCGATCTGGTCGGATTTTCCATGGGTGGCCTGCTCTCCATGTATCTCGCAAATCGTTATCCGGTTCGTCGCCTGGTGCTGCTGAGCGCCGCGGCGATTTATGTCAGTCCGGTACGACTGGCTCGGGATATGGCTTACCGGATCCGAATCAAGGATTGGGAGCAGCTCGGCAGAGTAAGGCGGACCCCCTTCAAGGCTGCGGTTCAGTTCATGAAGCTGGTCCGGCTCGTGAAGCAGCAGGAGCTTCGCAGGGTGACCGTTCCGACGCTGATCGTCCAAGGCAAGCAGGATCATATCGTTCATCCGCGAAGCGCACATTACATCTACCGGCGAATCCGGGGAGAGAGGGAGCTTTACCTTCTGGAGCAATCGAAGCATATGGTATGTACGGACCCGGAAGCACAGCAATTATTTCATAAAGTGGAGCAATTCCTCGTCCATGCACAGCAAGAAGGAAGGTGATATGCCATGAAGGTGACAGGGTTTAATCATGTGACGATACGCGTATCAAATCTGCAGCAGGCACTTCATTTTTATCAGGGTATTCTTGGTATGCGACCGGTTCATCTGGGCAGGACGGATGCTTATCTGGAGTGGGGGAACGCTTGGATCTGCTTGATCGAAAAGGTACATGGGAGCTCCGATCAGCAGAGGACGGGTGTCGACCATGTGGCCTTCCATATCGATGCGGCGGATTTCCCGGAGGCGGTCGCCAGGCTTAAGGCCAGCCAAGTAAGTATCGTCAGGGGGCCGCTGCATCGGGGCGGGGGAGACAGCGTCAATTTCCTCGATCCGGACGGCACGGAGCTGGAGCTGTTCACCGGCACGCTCGCGGACCGAATGAAGGTATGGGTATGAACACGATGATGAAGCGCCGAACGCCGCGGACCAAGCGGGGCACACGGATCGCGAGAAATAAAAGGTCTTCAGTCGGGTTTTTCAAACGGGTCTTCCAGGCAGCACTCCTGATAACCGCCGTATGCGTGGTGTGGGTCGGTTCGATATTTTGGCGCATGTGGGCGCTGCCTGAGGAGATGGCTTCGCCTAAGGAGGTTGGCATTGTCCTTGGGGCTGCGCTTTGGCAGGAGGTGCCGAGCCCGGCGCTCCGGGAACGGCTGGATCGGGCCGTAGAGCTGTATCAGACGAAGAAGATTCGACATATTATTGTCAGCGGCGGCTACGATCGCAGGGACTCCAAGCTTACGGAAGCGGAGGGGATGCGCAATTATTTGGTCAAGCAAGGGATTCCTGCCGCTGCGATTGTTTTGGAGAATAAAGCAACCAGCACTTATGAAAATTTAGTTTTTAGCCAGCAGCTAATGGAGGAAAAGGGCTGGACCAGCTCCGTGATCATTACGCACCGCTATCATGCCGTTCGGGCGCTGGATATCGCCAAATTCATCGGCATGCAGGAGCCGACAGCCTCGCCTATGGATTCGAAGGTGCTGATGATGGCCTGGCATAAGGGGAGGGAGACGCTGGCGCTCACGAAATGGCAGTGGGACAAGCTGCAGCTGAGCTTCGGCATCAGCCCTTCAAGCTAACTAGGCAAACAACAACACCCAAGCGACCCGGGAGATCCCGTGAAACTTGGGTGTTGTATTATATCCGTCTATCCGTTCACAATGACGCCGCCGTTGACATGAAGAATTTGCCCCGCCACGTAGGAGGAATCCTCGCTGGCGAGAAACACGTAGCTCGGCGCCAGCTCCTCCGGCTGGCCGGCCCGTTTCATCGGCACGTTCGCCCCAAACTTCGCGACCTGCTCCTTCGTAAAGGTCGACGGAATCAGAGGCGTCCAGATCGGTCCCGGTGCGACGCCGTTGACGCGGATGCCGCGGCCGATCAGCTGCTGGGAGAGCGACCTTGTGAAGGTGACGATGGCCCCCTTGGTGGCTGAGTAATCCAGCAGCTGTTCATTGCCCTCATATGCTGTGATGGAAGCTGTGTTGATGATCGTGCTGCCGGATTTCATATGCGGCAGGGCAGCCTTCACCAGGTAGAACATCGAGAAGATGTTCGTGCGGAAGGTTTTCTCCAGCTGCTCGGCCGTAATATCTTCAATGCTTTTCTGCGGATGCTGCTCGGCCGCATTGTTGATCAGGATGTCGATTTTGCCGAATTGCTTCATCACTTCATCGATAACCTGCTTGCAGTACGCCTCGGACCCGATGTCTCCGCCGAGCCGGATGCAGCGGCGGCCCTCCTCCTCAACTTGTCGCTTCGTCTCCTCGGCATCGCTATGCTCGTTCAAATACACAATCGCCACATCGGCGCCTTCCTTCGCATAAGTGACGGCGATGGCACGCCCAATCCCGCTGTCTCCTCCGGTGATAATCGCCACCTTGTCCTTGAGCTTACCGGCTGCTTTATAAGTGCCGCTTTCGAATACGGGCCGCGGATTCATCTCGGTTTCAATCCCCGGCTGATGATTCTGGTGCTGCGGGGGGAAGGTTTGCTTGGTTTCTGTTGTGGTAGCCATTTGTGCTGCCTCCTTCATTTTCCACTTCCCCTTTAGGATGCTACTTCAGGACGGAAATCATCCGGGCTGCCCCGCTCCGCCATGCCGAAAGGTTTCGCGGTAAGCCTTCGGCGTCATGCCCTTGTATTGCTTGAACACCCGGTGGAACGTTTTGACGGATTGAAAGCCGGCTTCCATCGTCACATCGGCAATGGCGAGGTCGGACGAGAGCAAGAGAGAGCTGGCATGCCGCAGCCGGATCTCGTGAAGCAGCTCGACGAAGGTTTTCCCTGTCGTTTGCCGAAGGATCGTGCTGAGGTAGGTCCGGCTCACATGAAATTGCTCCGCCAGCCGTTCCAGACTCAGCTCCTCCCGGAAGCTTTGGTGAAGATACACCAGGAGCCGCTGGGCGAGAGAATCATGAGCGGAGGATGTCCCCTTTTGTCCAAGTGCCGTTCTTGATCTGAACCGTTCCAGGTGGATGACAATCTCCGTCAGCTTCAGCTTCAGCATGGATTGCCGATATTTGCTCGTCCCTCTGAACTCCCGAAGCAGCTCGGTAAAAAGCGTCTCCACCGTCTGCGATTCTGTCTTCGACAAGCTGAGGACATAGGGCTCGGCGGAATCCGTTGACATGAGGTCGCTTACGAGCTGCCGCTGCTCGGAGGAGGGGGAAGACAACAGCAGCTCCAGTCCGAACATACAATTCAGCAGGGTAAGCGGTTCGGATCCGGTGCTTGAAATTTCGTGGAATTGATAAGGCATAATGAACGTTGCCGTACCGGGCAACATCCGGTGGGGAATCCCGTTGATCCACTCGGTTCCTTCTCCGCCGACCACTAAAGAAAACTCCATCACATCATGCCGATGCGATGGAAAATGATGATGAATGACATTACGAGTTACCACGAGCGGTGTTGAGGAGCCCAGCACGGGATAAATGGAGGCGTCAAACGTCTGCGGATACGTCATGAGACAACTTCCTTTACAAAATGAGATATATTGTGTACGAAATGAGATCAATGGTGCGCGCTCTTATTTTAGCATAGGAGGAAAGGGAGCGTGAATGAAATGAGGCAAACAATCGATCTTAACGGAGCATGGAATATGCGTCCGGTGGGCGAAGAGGAATGGATTCCCGCCAAAGTCCCGGGCTCGGTGGCGTCCGACTTGTTAAGGGCCGGAAGGATAGAGGATCCGTATTACCGCGACAGGCAGTATGAGGTGTTCGACATCTTCCTTAAGGATTATGAGTACGAGAGAGAGTTTGAGCTGGATGCCGCGCAGCTTGAGGCGGCACGGTTGGAGCTCGTCTGCGAAGGCTTGGATACGATTGCAGAGCTTTGTCTGAACGGGAGGAAGCTTGCCCAAACGTGGAATATGCATAGAACGTACCGCTTGGATCTTAAGGGGAAGGCGGTCGCCGGCCGTAACAAGCTGCAGGTAACGTTCCGCTCACCGGTCCATTATGTGGTCAATAAGCAAAAGGAGAGATACCTCTGGGCGGCCAATGACGACTATGTGGTTCAGGGCTACCCGCATCTGCGGAAGGCGCATCATATGTTCGGCTGGGACTGGGGTCCGAAGGTGCCGGACAGCGGCATTTGGCGAAACATTTACATAGAAGCACACCAGGTCGGTCGCATAGAGGATGTGTATGTCGTTCAAAAGCATGCGGAAGACGGCACCGTAACACTCGATGTGCAGGTGCGGACAGAATCCTTCACGAGCACCGAGCTGCAGCTGAATGCCGTTCTTCTGGCACCTGACGGCACCGTGGCCGCCGCCGCCGGGATCAGCGTATTGGAGACATCGGAGAGGATCCCGCTGAGTGTGAGCGAGCCGGAGCTCTGGTGGCCTAACGGGCTCGGAAAGCAGCCCTTGTATGAGCTGAAGCTTCAGCTGATTAGCGAAGGAGCTGCCGTTCACGAGCATTCGTATAAGCTAGGCCTGCGCACGCTTACGGTGAGGCAGGAGCCCGACGCCTGGGGGGAATCCTTCGAATTCGAAGTCAACGGCATCTCAATCTTCACTATGGGAGCGAACTATATCCCGGAGGATAATATTCACGAACGACTGAGCCGTAAGCGTACGGAGCAGCTGATCCGCGATTGCGTGAAGGCGAATTTCAACTGTATTCGCGTCTGGGGCGGAGGTTTTTATCCGGATGATGATTTCTTCGAGCTGTGCGATCAATACGGATTGATTGTGTGGCAGGATCATTTGTTCGCCTGTGCCGAGTACGAAATGACTGAAGCCTTCACGGCCGAAATCAAGGCCGAGGTCGCCGATAATGTAAGGCGGATTCGTCATCATGCTTGCCTTGGTCTGTGGTGCGGAAATAACGAGATGGAGTGGGCCTGGATGTCATGGGGGTTCCCGAAACGGGAGAAGCTGAGGACCGACTATATCAAGCAGTTTGAAATTTTGATTCCCGAGGTGACCAAGGCACACGACCCCGAAACGTTCTACTGGAAGGCCTCTCCTTCCTCCGGCGGCGGGTTCGATGATCCGAACGCACCGGACCGGGGGGATGTCCATTACTGGGAAGTATGGCACGGGGGCAAGCCGTTCACGGAGTATCGGAAGCATTACTTCCGCTTCTGCTCGGAATTCGGCTTTCAATCGTTCCCTTCGCAGAAGACCGTAGCTGCCTTTACGGAGCCGGGCGACCGCAACATCTTCACTCCGGTGATGGAAAGCCATCAGAAGAACGCCGGCGGCAACGGAAAAATATTGTTCGGGATCAGCGAAAACTTCCTGTACCCGAAGGACTTTTCATCGCTGCTCTATGTATCCCAGCTGCTGCAGGCGGAGGCGATGCGCTACGGAGTTGAGCACTGGCGCAGGAACAGGGGTCGCTGCATGGGCTCCGTGTATTGGCAGTTGAACGACTGCTGGCCGGTAGCCTCCTGGTCAAGCGTCGATTACTACGGGCGCTGGAAGGCGCTGCATTATGCCGCCAAGCGGTTCTATGCGCCGCTTCTCCTATCCGCGGAGGAGACGGGGGCTCAGGTGAAGCTGGTCGTGACGAACGATACGTTAAACGGGGAAGCCGGTACGGTCGTATGGAAACTGAGAGAAGCCGGAGGCCGCATCGTTGAGGAAGGCAGTTTGAATGTATTGTCTGGAGCAATGTCGGCACAGCTGGTCGCAGATCTGGATTTCTCCGAAAGCGTGCAAGGCCGGGAAGATGAGCTGTATTTGGAATACGCCCTTCGCCAAGGGGGGCAAGAAGTGAGCGAAGGCTGGGTGCTCTTTGTTCGACCGAAGCATTTCCGGCTGTCGCCGGAGCCAAAGCTAGTCTGCGACATCGAAGAAGCGGAGGACCGGTTCATCCTTACGCTTCATGCCGAGTCACTTGCTCTGTTCGTGGAGCTGGATTTTACTCAGCTGGACGCCCGCTTAAGCGATAATTTTTTCCATGTGTCCGCCGGCAGACCGAAGCGGATCGAGCTGATGAAGTCCGATCTTTCTTCGCCGGCCTCGGCCGATCAGCTGCGTAAGGAGCTCCTGCTTCGCAGTCTCGCCGATTCCTATGTTTGTTAGTCATGCTCAAGGCTCCTCTGCTCAGAGGGGCCTTTTCTTTAGGCTTTACCCGCCTCAAGTCAGCACCAGAGGTTAGCAGGATTGTACAATCTTTACAAATACTTCATATGCAATTAACACTTGCTTGATACTCACCCCGTATGCTTGTCTATAGCAACATCACACCAAACAAATGTATGGGGAGTTGTACGAATTCATGGACAAACAGATCGATCGCCGCACGTTTTTATCTTATCTCGGTACCGGCGCTGCAGCGCTTGCCGCAGCTTCTGCAGGACTTGGCGTGTTGGATGGGAAAGCTTCGGCTGCATCCGCCACGGCAGACCACTTGTTTGGCTTTAAAACAAATAAGGTGAGCGGTTATTTTGAACCTATCGCAGCGTCCAAGGAGGACCACCTGATCCTTCCGAACGGATATTCCTATGACGTGGTAGCGGCTTTCGATGACATTATTAACGAAGCGGGCGAACGATTCGGCACCGGCTCCGATTACAATGCCTTCTTCCCGATCGATGGGTCGAACTCCCATGGATTGCTGGTGAACAACCATGAATATACGAACCTGTTCTCCGTAGGTCCTGTTAAGGACGGGAAAATGACCAAGGAGCAGGTCGAAAAGGATTTGTATTACCAAGGCATGTCCGTTATCGAAGTAGCCCAGGACGAGAAGGGCACTTGGAGAATGGACACGAAGTCGAAGCATGCCCGCCGCATTAACGGCTTCTCCAAATTCGAATTGACAGGTCCTGCTGCGGGAACGTCGGCGCTGAACAACGCGACCACGGCACAAGGCACCTTCGCCAACTGCTCCGGCGGTATCACCCTGTGGAACACCGTCCTCTCCTGCGAGGAAAACTTCAGCGAGACGGCAACGGCTGCCGGCTTGCCGCTGACTCACTACGGATGGGTTGTCGAGATTGACCCGTTCGACGGAAGCTACCTGAAGAAGCATACGGCCCTGGGGCGCTTCAACCATGAGAATACGTGCATGGGTCTTACGAAGGATAACCGCGTTGTGGTGTACATGGGCGATGACAAGAAGGATGCCTGCGTATACAAGTTCGTGTCCAAGAACAAGTATGTAGCGGAATTCGGCCGTAAAAATGCAGATCTGCTGACAGAAGGGACGCTCTACGTTGCGAACCTGAAGTCCGGTAAATGGGTTGCCTTGACTTATGAAGCCGTCAGCAAAGCGCTCGCCAACGAAAGCTTCAAAGCACCGACCGGCGTCAAGGGCACTCGCGAAGAGCTGCTCAAGAAGTTCCAAAACCAAGGCGATGTCGTCACCAACTGCCATGAGGCGGCTTTAATTCTTGGAGGAACGCCTACGGACCGTCCGGAGGATATCGAAATTTCACCGTTTGACAACACGGTATTCATTTGCCATACGAATAACGATAATCATGGCAATATTCACGGACACATTACACGCATTTTTGAAAAGGACAACGACTTGGGCGCAACGGAATTCGATTTCGAAATTTTCGCTGCGGGCGGCCGTCAATCCGGCTTCAGCTCCCCGGACAATCTTGCCTTCGATTCCAACGGCAACCTATGGGTCGTAACGGATATTTCGACCAGCAGCATGCATAAGGGTGTGCACACTCCCTTCAAAAACAACGGTTTGTTCGTCATTCCTACTCACGGGCCGAGCAAAGGCATCGCTTTGCAGTTCGCTTCGGCTCCTATCGATTCCGAGCTGACGGGGCCGTTCTTTACACCGAATGAGCAAACGCTGTTCCTTTCCGTTCAGCATCCTGGGGAGAACACCACGGAGGTCAGCAAGCCTACCAGCCTGTGGCCTCATCGTGACGGCGACAAAATTCCTCGCTGCGGTGTCGTAGCGATAAAGGGCTTTAAGCTCGGCTAAACCTTCTACAACGAATATAGGCAAACCAAGAGCGGGGGCTGGTTCTGTAGCAATTCTATAGAGCCGGCTCCGTCATATCTGACGATAAAAGGGGAAAACCATCATGCCATTCGGTAATATCGGAGTCGGCGGACTCATTCTGATCCTGATCATCGCACTGATTATTTTCGGACCCTCGAAGCTGCCGGAGCTGGGTCGTGCCTTCGGCCGCACCTTAAGTGAATTCAAAAACGGTACCCGTGAGCTGCTGAACGGCGATAAAGAAGAGAAGGGCGAAGAGAAGAAGGGCGAGGAGCTCAAGCCTACCGTTGCAGCGGCAGCTGACAAAAATTAAGGTAAAGGCTGTGACGGTCCCGTTATGATGCCAATTCAACAAGAAGTGTCCTTCGTAGCCCACCTGACGGAGCTGCGCAAGCGGATCATCATTACGCTCACCGCTTTTCTGAGCTCGTTCTGTCTCGGCTTCGTCTTTGTGAAGGAGCTGTATACCTGGCTCGTCCGCGATGTACAGGGCAAGCTTGCGATCCTGGCGCCTTCCGATGTGATCTGGGTATACTTCATGCTTTCCGGCGTATTCGCCGTTGCGGTGACGATGCCTGTGCTGGCCTGGCAGGCGTGGCTCTTCGTGAAGCCTGCGCTTCGTCCGTCGGAGTACAAGGCGACCATGTCGTTTATCCCGGCGCTTGCGGTCTTGTTTCTTGCAGGCATATGCTTCGGGTACTTTGTTATTTATCCGATGGTTTACACCTTTTTGGAGACGCTGGCGGTGGACTTCGAGACGATGTACACTGCGGAAAAATATTTTTCGTTCATGATCAATATGACGGTGCCCTTCGGCCTGCTTTTCGAGATGCCGGTGATCGTTATGTTCCTGACCCAAATCGGAGTTCTAACTCCAGCCAGGCTGGCGAAAGCCCGAAAGCTATCCTACTTCGGTTTAGCCGTTACGGCGATAACAATCACTCCGCCGGATCCGATGTCCGACATTCTCGTTATTATACCGCTGTTCTTGTTATACGAAATTAGCGTGTCGATCTCCAAAATGGTGTACCGTAAAAAGCTTGCTTCCTCCTAACCAAGAGCCGACGTTCTGCGACGTTGGCTCTTTTTCTGCGCTTTACATCAAAATAGGATTCTATTATGATAATCCATGGTCGAAACGACTTAACAATAAGGAATGATGATAGAGAAGAGGCTGGGAGAAAGCATGACATATGTAGCCATTATTATTTTTGTTCTTACATTGGTGCTCGTCATTTGGCAGCCTAAAGGGCTCGGCATAGGATGGTCCGCATCCGGGGGAGCCGTTCTGGCGTTATTGTTTGGTGTAGTCACCTTGTCCGATGTTGCTGCCGTTACGGGAATCGTGTGGAACGCCACCCTGGCGTTTGTCGGAATTATTTTTATTTCCTTGGTGCTCGATGAAATAGGATTTTTTGAATGGTCGGCCTTGCATATGGCCCGGCTGGCGCGCGGCAACGGAACCCGGATGTTCGTCTACATCATCCTGCTGGGGGCGGCGGTTTCCGGCTTATTCGCCAACGACGGCGCTGCGCTTATTATGACCCCGATCGTTCTGGCTATGGTTCGAGCCTTAAGCTTTCAGGAGAAGATGATCCTGCCATTTGTTATGGCCAGCGGTTTTATTGCGGACACGGCTTCCGTGCCGCTTGTCATCAGCAATTTGGTCAACATTGTATCTGCGGATTATTTCGGGGTCGGTTTCGCGGAATATGCGAGCCGCATGGTAGTGCCGAACTTCTTTTCTATCGGCGCCAGTTTGCTAGTTTTGTATCTATATTTCCGTAAAAGCATTCCACAAGGCTACGATGTCTCCACCTTAAAAAAGCCAAGCGAGGCTATCAAGGACATGAGATTGTTTCAGCTCTCCTGGGTCATTCTCATCGTGCTGCTGGCGGCCTATTTCCTAAGCGAGTGGATGGGGATTCCCGTGTCGATTATCGCAGGCGTGGCGGCACTTTGCTTTCTTTTAGCCGCACGGAAAAGTCCCGCAATTCAAACGACCCGGCTGATCAAGGAAGCGCCATGGGCTATCGTCTTCTTTTCCATCGGAATGTACGTTGTGGTTTACGGTCTCCGGAATGCCGGCTTAACGGACATGCTCGGCTCCGTCATCCAGTATGTTGCGGATCATGGACTGCTGGCGGCCTCCGTTGGAATGGGGTTTCTTGCCGCCATCTTGTCCTCCGTTATGAACAACCTGCCTACGGTGATGATCGATGCGCTTGCCATCCAGGGTACTCAGACGGAAGGGGCTATACGTGAAGCATTAATTTATGCCAATGTTATCGGATCGGATCTCGGTCCGAAGATCACGCCGATCGGGTCGCTCGCCACCTTGCTCTGGCTTCATGTGCTTTCCCGAAAGGATGTAAAGATCGGCTGGGGCTATTATTTCAAAATCGGTGTAATCCTCACAGTTCCTACGCTGCTGATCACTTTAATCGGATTGTATGTATGGCTCACGGTCATTCATTTCTAAACGTTCATGGGCTAACGAAAGCTCGTTAGCTCAAAGCGACGATCACTACACCCACCGCAATCATAAAAACCCCGATTCCGTTCATCAGACTGATCTTCTCCCCGAGAAAAAGAATCGCCGCAATGGTAGTCAGCACTACGCTGAGCTTGTCTACGGGAGCGACCTGGGATACTTTGCCGTATTTGATCGCAAGGAAATAAAATATCCACGAGGTTGCTCCGGCGATGCCGCTTAAAGTCACGTAAAACAGTGCCTTTCTATCGCCGATCAGCTCCGGTATTTTCCCGAGGTTCCCTTGAAGAGCAACGACCCCGAGGATAAATAAACACATAATTGCGGCACGTACCGCCGTTGCCGTGTTGGAGTCGACGGATTCCAGCCCGATTTTACCGAAAATACTGACCATCGCTGCCGTAACGGCAGATAATATCGCATAAGTTAGCCAAAGCATAAGCAGCCTCCCGGATTCAACTGTGCAAACCGTAGTTTGACCGAATTCACAGCATTTCACTCCAAAATTTGTGTGTGAGAATCGGCTGTCCTTGATTTGCCTAGACTCGGCGGATAGTTTTCCCTATAATAATTGGATAAACAACCGGAGGTTAAGCCATTGCGTCGTCCTTTCTTTCAGAAGTTCAAACAAATTACACCCGCACAATTCATTGTTCTTTCGTATTTAGTTACTATTGTCGTTTCTACAGGACTCCTCCTGCTGCCCATCAGCCAGCAGCCGGGTGTACGGCTGCATCCGTTCGATGCGCTTTTTACCGCGACAAGCGCCGTCAGTGTTACCGGTCTTACGACCGTCAGCGTACCGCAAACCTTCAGCACCTTCGGGATCGTCATGATCATGGGTATGATCCATTTCGGCGGGATCGGCATTATGGCGTTAGGCACGTTTATTTGGATCCTGCTCGGGCAAAATATTTCGCTTTCCTACCGCAGGCTCATCATGTTGGACCAAAATCGCACACAGCTTTCCGGACTGGTCCATCTAATGCGGTCCATTCTTGTGCTCGCCTTGATCTTTGAGCTCGTCGGCGCTCTTGTGTTCGGAACCTATTTCATGGCGGCGGGCTATTACGACGATTGGGTAAAGGCGTTTTACCACGGGCTGTTCCATTCCATATCGGCCTATACGAATGCGGGTCTTGACTTGTTCGGCAACTCGATGTATTCCTTTTCCGGCGACTACTTCGTTCAGTTCGTTACGATGGTGCTGCTGGTACTGGGAGCGATCGGATTCCCCGTGTTGATTGAGGTGAGGGAGAAGCTGTTCGGACGAGACAAGCAGTTCAAGTTTTCCTTATTTACGAAGCTGACCGTAACGACCTTCGTCTTGCTGATGATCCTCGGCACAACCGGGATTTGGATCGTGGAGAGCAGTGTGTATTTCCAAAATATGTCGTGGCATGAGAAATTTTTCTATTCCCTGTTCAATTCCATATCAACGCGAAGCGGTGGATTGGCCACGATGGATGTGGCTGATTTTACGACACCGACCCAGTTCCTGCTGTCGATCCTGATGTTCATCGGTGCCAGCCCGTCCAGTGTGGGAGGCGGCATCCGGACAACCACGCTTGCGGTCATCATGCTCACTTTGGCGACCTACGCGGTTGGGAGAACGGATGTTCGAGTGTTCCGACGGACGATAAGGCAGGAGGACATTACGAAAAGCTTTGTCGTATTCTCGACAGCGGTCATGATCGTGATCGGAGCTACAATGTTCCTCGATGCCGTGGAAAGACAGCACTTCGCACTGAACAAAATCATCTTTGAAGTATGTTCCGCCTTCGGTACCTCCGGCCTTTCCACAGGAATTACAGGCAGCTTGACAGGTACGGGCAAAATGATCCTTATCTTGCTGATGTTTATCGGCCGTATCGGCATCTTGTGCCTGTTGTTCTTTTTCCGTACGAAGGTGTCGAAGGATCGTTATCATTATCCGAAGGAAGAGCTGATCATCGGGTAAAGGAAGGAGGGGGACACCATCCAATGAAAGTCATAGCTTTATATTTGCTGTTGATCAATCTCTTCGGACTTCTTATCATGGGAGCGGATAAGCGCAAGGCGAAGCGCAAAAATCGCCGAGTCCCCGAAAAAAGGCTGTTTTTCATTGCCCTTGCGGGAGGGGCTGCCGGGGTATGGATCGGCATGCAGCTGTGGCGGCACAAGACGAAGCACGAATCGTTTACGGTCGGCGTTCCGTTTCTTTTTATTCTCAATGTGCTGTGCGTGTACTTATTGCTCAAGTGGCTCTATTTTCCAGAAATCTGAAATGCAGTATACTATTGCTGTACGTCCATTTAAGCTGGAGAGGGGAATGATGGTATGTTCGGTAAAGTCGCGGCGGATTTGCTCGGCCTCAGTGATGTGGGGGCGGTCATTAAGCCGGAAAATTACGACAAGGTGGACTCGGACGATTACGTCCTGCATGAGGATCAGGAGAAAATTTATTTCTTGATCAAATCGAAGACGGATGAATATTGCTTTACGAATCTGGCCTTGATCCATCTCGACGGAACCAGCGCGGTCAGCAAGAAGCGCACGCTGCAGCGTTATCCTTACAGCACGCATCGGATTTCGAATGTATCGCTGGAGACGGCCGGTACGGTCGATCTGGATGTGGAGATTAAATTCACCATGGGCTCGATTCCTTACTCGATCGACGTACATAAGAAGCATATCGAGGAGCTTAAGGATCTGTATAAAGCATTGGTGAAAATTTCCGAGATGACTCACGATAACGACACGATGCTGCAATATGCGCGGGAAAGCGTGAACTTGGCGTCTACCGTTATGAGCCGGGTTTCGAACGAGCAGGCGAACCTGGTGGAGCAGTTCAAGGGCTTGAACGAAGCCGCCTTCACATGGCTGACCGAGACCCGAAAGCAGTATCACGTGAAGGATTTCGGCTCTGTCTTCGAACGGTATTTGAACTTATAACGTACATCCGGACCGTGTCTATTAAGGACATGGTCTTTTTCTGGGGAGGCAGCCATGATTCAAGCGATCGTCTTTGATTTTGACGGACTGGTGCTCGATACGGAGACGCCGGAATTTCATTCGTTTCAAGAGCTGTTTACGGAGCATGGAACGGAATTGACTCTGGAGGTATGGGGCGCGTGCATCGGCACGCAAGGAGGGTTCGACCCTTATGGGCATCTGGAGACCTGCTTGGGGCGGCCGGTTGACAAAGATCAGCTGCGGCTGCTTCGCAAGGCCAAATATGATGCGAAAATGCAAGCTGCCGACGTCAGGCCGGGAGTAAGGTCGTATCTGCAGCGGGCGAAGGAGCTCGGACTTCGGATCGGATTGGCTTCCAGCTCCAAGCGGGCTTGGGTGACGGGGTATTTGGAGCAGTACGGACTGCTGTCGTATTTCGACGTGATCCGCACCTCGGAGGACGTGGAGCGGGTGAAGCCGGACCCCGCTTTGTATGTGAAAGCACTGGAGAGCCTGGGGGTACCGCCGGAAGCAGCCGTTGCCTTCGAGGATTCGCCCAACGGGTCGCTCGCGGCCAAAAGGGCAGGGATGTATTGCGTGATTGTGCCGAATGAAGTCACCTCGCAATTGCCATTCGGGGTTCATGATCTGAGGATGGGCTCCATGGCCGACCAGAGCTTGGATGACGTTCTCGGATCGCTGGAGGATCGGCCGAAGGCGTTGAACGCCGTTTAATCGGACAATGAAAGAAGACAGGGGCAGGTATTGTTACCCAGCACCCCTGTCTTTTTTGCTGTGAGCAGTCAGTAAATGACATTCGGCTTCGCCTGTTGAGGCTCCTCGTGAATGACGAAATCATCCGCGATCAAATTAATCAAGTCTTGCTTCGTGGGCTTGAGGGACCGCTTTCTGAGCAACCTCACGGCCTGGAAGCGAATGGCCTTCTCAATCAGATTGCGGACGTATCTTGCATTGCTGAAATTGAGGTCGCCATACTTGACGACGGCCAAATGCTCGGTGATCTTTTTAATCGATTCGGGGAGTATGGTGTACTCGCGCTCAGCCGCCATTTTCTCCGCGATCTTGATTAGCTGGCTCACGGTGTAGTCGGGGAAATCCACTTGAATCGGAAAGCGGGAAGGCAAGCCGGGATTGGTGAGCAGGAAATTGTCTATCTCATCGGGATAGCCGGCCAGGATGAGGATGAAGTCGTTCTTGTGATCCTCCATCGCCTTGACCAGGCAGTCGATGCATTCCTTGCCGAAATCCTTCTCCCCGCCGCGTGCCAGACTGTAGGCTTCATCGATAAATAAAATGCCGCCCAAAGCTTTCTTCACCATCTCGCGGGTTTTCAGAGCCGTATGGCCGATATATTCGCCGACCAGATCCGCACGCTCCACCTCAATCAGGTGTCCCTTGGAAAGCACTCCCATTGCCTTAAAAAGCTTTGCAATAATTCTTGCGACGGTGGTTTTGCCGGTTCCCGGATTGCCTTTAAAAATCATATGGTATACATGGGAGCCCGCCTGCAGGCCGGCTTCCACCCGGAATTGCTTTATTTGAAGCATTGCGTATATCTGGAAAACCAGCTCCTTGACTTCCTCCAGTCCGATCATCTCGTCAAGCTCCTTGAAGATGTCTGAGAAGGCCTCGAAATGCTGCTTCAATTCCACCGGGTTCTCTTTCGATTTGGGCTTCGGATCCGTGGCTGTCTTAAAGGTAACATTGATTTGTCTGTCCCGGGTTACTATTTGACGCGTATCTTCATCCATCTCCACTCCACCCCCGATATGTATATTTTTATGCCTCACCTCTCAAGAAACATGACTTGAATTGCGTAACCTTCGCAAGTAATTCGGATTCGGGCGCCAGGAAAGAATGGATCCTACATGAACTGTGCATTGTAATTAAGAGAGGGGACGTTTACAATGAACGTGAACGTTCCTACTTGTCGTTTCCTGAATCAGGAAGTCGGCAGTAGCTATGCGTGATGAGAACTCATGCGGTGCGGCTGCGGAAGAAACGCATGCCCGCACGAAGGCAGAAGGAGACGATAAGTTATCCATGAGATCCAATACACATGATGTAACGACGCTGATAAAGCCGCGGGCTATTCTCGTCAGTCTGGTTACCCAAGAGCTGAAGCGTCAGGATGAGTATGATCCGGAATACTCGCTGCAGGAGCTGATCGCCTTGTCGGAAACGGCAGGCGTTGAGGTGCTGGAGACGATGACCCAGAATAAGGAAAAAGAAGATTTCCGCTGGCTGATCGGCAAGGGGAAGGTGCAGGAGCTGAAGCAGCGGATCGATGAGCAGGGGGCCAATACGGCCATCTTCGATCAGGAGCTGTCCGGAGCTCAAGTGCGCAACCTGGAGGAAGCGCTGGATGTCAAAATTATTGACCGCACGCAGCTGATCCTCGACATTTTCGCACAGCGGGCGAAAACCCGAGAAGGGATCATTCAGGTGGAGCTGGCACAGCTCAGCTATTTGCTGCCGCGGCTGTCCGGTCAAGGCAGCAACTTGTCGCGGCTCGGGGGCGGCATCGGGACGCGGGGACCGGGGGAATCCAAGCTGGAGACCGACCGCCGGCATATCCGCGACCGGATCAGCGAGCTGAAGCGCCAGCTGTCGGAGGTGGTGCGCCACCGCAATTTACATAGAGAGCGGCGCAAGAAAACGGGCGTATTTCAAATCGCCCTGGTCGGCTATACGAACGCGGGAAAATCCACCATGCTCCGTCAGATGACCAACGCGGATGTCTATGTAGAGAACCAGCTGTTCGCCACGCTGGATCCGACCTCCCGCGCCTTGAAGCTGCCAAGCGGTAAAGAGGTCGTGCTGACGGATACGGTCGGCTTTATCCAGAACCTGCCGCATGATCTGGTTGCCGCCTTCCGCGCCACGCTGGAGGAGGCGAATGAGGCGGACTTGATCCTTCATGTCGTGGACAGCTCCTCTCCTATGATGGCGATCCAAATGCAAGTAGTGGATCAAGTTTTGGAGGAGCTTGGCGCACATGGGAAGGAACGGATTACGATTTTTAACAAGCTGGATTTGTGCACACAGGCTCAACGGGAGCTGCTGACCACAGAAGGCGAGTTTTTGCGTATATCCGCATATCAAGAGGACGATCTTGCGCGGGTGATGGAGGCGATCGAAGCCAAGCTTACCGGCGGGGATATAACATACCGCATCCCGGCGGACAAAGGCGATGTGATCTCCCTTGTGTACCGGGTGGGCGAGGTGCTGGAGAACGACGTGGACGGCGACGATATGCTGTTCAAGGTAAGGGTAAACAACAAGGAATTCGATAAGATCGGCTATATGCTGGCGGCTTACGATATGGCGCAGCGGCTTCAGGGAGAAAGCGGAGGAGAGACAACGGACCATGTTTAACGAACGGGTGCTCAGCCTGATGGAGCAGGCTGAGCGGAAGGCTATGGGGAAGCTTCAGGAAATCGACCGGGTTGTTGACCATAACAGCTGGAAGGTCATCAAGGCCTTCCAGAAGCATAAGGTAAGCGATTATCATTTTGCCGGATCGACCGGATACGGATATAACGATCGCGGGCGAGAGGTGCTCGATCTCGTGTATGCGGATGTGTTTGGAGCTGAGGCCGCCCTAGTGCGGCCGCATTTTGTGTCGGGCACGCATACGATCGGCACGGCGCTGTTCGGTGTGCTGCGGCCGGGTGACGAGCTGCTGATGATGACCGGGCGTCCGTACGACACGCTTCATAAGGTGATCGGCGAGCCCGGAGACGGGAAAGGCTCCCTTCAGGACTGGGGGATCGGCTACGGGGAAGTGGAGCTGCTGGAAGACGGCTCCGTCAATTTCGAGGAGGTGTCCCGGCGAATCGGCCCCAACACGAAAGTGGTCGGGATTCAGCGATCCCGCGGCTATTCGTGGAGGCCGTCCTTCACCGTAGAGCAGATCGGTGACATGGTGCGGTTCGTCAAGGAAATCAAGCCGGATATCATCGTCTTCCTGGATAACTGCTACGGTGAGTTCACGGAGCGGATGGAACCGACCGAGGTTGGCGTCGATCTGATGGCCGGCTCCTTGATCAAGAATCCCGGCGGAGGCTTGGCACCTACCGGCGGTTATGTTGCGGGAAAAGGCAAATACGTTGAATTGGCTTCCTACCGGCTTACGGCTCCCGGCATTGGCGGGGAGGTCGGGGCTATGCTCGGCACGACGCGGGCCATTTACCAAGGCCTGTTCTTGGCCCCTCACCTTGTCGGACAAGCAGTGAAGGGCTCGGTCTTCGCCGCTTCGCTCTTCGAGGAAATCGGCTTTGTAACGCACCCGCGCTGGGACGATCCGAGGACGGATCTGATCCAGGCCATCCGGTTTACCGGCGCCGAGCATCTGATTGCATTCGTCCAAGGGATTCAGCAGGCCGCTGCGGTAGATTCGCATGTCGTTCCCGAGCCGTGGGATATGCCGGGCTACGAGCATCCGGTGATCATGGCCGCCGGCACATTCATACAGGGAGGAAGCCTGGAGCTGTCTGCGGATGCGCCGATACGTGAGCCGTATATCGCCTACATGCAAGGTGGGCTCACGTTCTCCCACTGTAAGCTCGGAGTGCTTACAGCTATCCAGAACATGGTGGATCGGGGATTGCTGAATTTGTAGTCTTTGTATTCTGAGATGAAAACCTATATGTGCAAACATCTCGCACAAACCTGACATGACTTGACATGTTTTTCCTGTAAGGTTACAATAAGGGTAAGGTTCAGACTGCACAGGAGTGATAAGTCATGAGTGATGAGATACGCCGTAATATGGCGCTTTTTCCGATAGGCATCGTCATGAAGCTGACGGATTTGACCGCCAGACAAATACGTTACTACGAGCAGCATGAGTTAGTGATCCCGGCGCGTACGGGAGGCAACCAGCGCTTATATTCCTTTAACGATGTGGAACGCTTGCTGGAGATTAAGGATCTGATTGAGAAGGGCGTCAATATTGCCGGGATCAAGCAGGTGCTTCTGCCGGTGAACAAGGATTCCGAGGAAGCTACGGTTTTGACGGAGCAATCGGAGTCGAAGCGTCGTGAATTAAGCGATACGCAGCTGCGTAGAATGCTGAAGCAAGAGCTGCTCGGGGCCAGACGCCCGGGTCAGGTGTCCTTGATTGAGGGACAAATGTCACGCTTTTACAAGAAGTAGGTTTTACCGGAGTACAGAGGGCGGCAGGCACAGGCAGGCTCCTGAAGTGCTCCGTTACCTTTGTACATAGTCTAAGGAGGAGAGATTCCAGTGCCAGACAAGAAGTATACGAAAGAAGATATTCTGCGTATTGCCAAGGAAGAGAATGTAAGATTTATTCGCTTGCAGTTTACCGACCTGCTGGGCACCATCAAGAACGTGGAAATCCCGTTAAGTCAGCTGGAGAAGGCTCTCGACAACAAAATGATGTTCGACGGCTCCTCGATCGAAGGCTACGTTCGTATTGAAGAATCCGACATGTACTTATACCCTGATTTAAATACTTGGGTTGTGTTCCCTTGGGTTACGGAAGATCGCGTTGCCCGTTTGATTTGTGACGTTTATTTGCCGGACGGCCGTCCGTTCCCGGGAGACCCTCGCGGCATTCTGAAGGCGGCGCTGAAGGAAGCCGAAGAGATGGGCTATACAGCGATGAACGTAGGTCCGGAGCCGGAATTTTTCCTGTTCAAGACCGATGAGAAGGGCAACCCGACCATGGAGCTGAACGATCAAGGCGGTTATTTTGACCTTGCTCCTACAGACCTTGGCGAAAATTGCCGCCGCGAGATCGTTCTCACGCTGGAGGAAATGGGCTTCGAAATCGAAGCTTCTCACCATGAGGTTGCTCCGGGTCAGCACGAAATCGATTTCAAATATGCGGATGCCTTGAAGGCCGCTGACCAGATTCAAACGTTCAAGCTTGTAGTGAAAACCGTAGCCCGTCAGCATGGGCTGCATGCCACTTTCATGCCAAAGCCATTGTTCGGTGTGAACGGCTCCGGCATGCACTGTCACCAGTCTTTGTTCCGCGGCAGCGAGAACGCGTTCTATGACGAGAGCGACAAGCTGGGTCTGAGCGCTACGGCCAGACAATATATGGCAGGTATCTTGAAGCACGCGCGCGCGTTCGCTGCGATCACGAACCCTACCGTTAACTCGTATAAGCGTTTGGTACCAGGCTATGAGGCACCTTGCTACGTAGCTTGGTCGGCGAGCAACCGCAGCCCGATGATCCGGATTCCGGCATCCCGCGGCGTGAGTACACGCGTAGAAGTGCGTAACCCGGATCCGGCAGCGAATCCTTACTTGGCGCTGGCGGTTATGCTGAAGGCCGGCCTGGACGGTATCAAGAACAAGACCCAGCTGCCGCCTCCAACCGACCGTAACATCTACGTGATGACGGAAGAGGAGCGCGAAGAGCAGGGGATTCCGAGCTTGCCGGTGAATCTGAAGCAAGCGATCGACGAGCTGCTGCGCGATGACGTCATCTGCGATGCATTGGGCGATCATGCACTGGCTCATTTCGTTGAGCTGAAGGAAATCGAGTGGGATATCTACCGCACGCAGGTTCACGCATGGGAACGCGAGCAGTATTTGACCTTATATTAAGCTAGTGAGACCCGAATGAGATCCTTTTGTGATCTCATCCGGGTCTTTTTCTTTTTTGCCCGATTTCTGCAAATGCACAACAAATGGATTGCGAAAGGGGGGCATTGGTGCATTTGTGCGATTATACAAAAATGTATGGGGAAAGAGGCTGCTGATAGCAATTCACCCCGTATATTGGTGCTTATTCGCAGAAATACGTCTTAAGTGACGATTTTGAAGGCTTCAAAGTTGTACTATTGCAGATTTCGGGAGAGTCTTTCAGTTGCCAATAAAAAACGCTCCTTCTACCGTGAAGTAGATTGGAGCGTTTGTGAGTTTAATGAATATCTCTAAAGAGGCCGATGACTTTGCCGAGAATGGTCACGTGCTTCAAGCGGATCGGCTCCAGTGCGGGATTCTCCGGCTGAAGACGAATGTGATCCTTTTCCTTATAGAAGGTTTTTACAGTCGCCTCGTCTTCCTCTGTCATAGCCACCACGATCTCTCCGTTATTCGCGGTCTGCTGCTGGCGGACGATGACATAGTCCCCGTTGTGAATGCCGGCTTCAATCATGCTATCCCCGATGACGCTCAGCATAAAAACCTTATTGTCGCCAACGAAGTGGCTTGGCAGAGGGAAGTAATCCTCAATGTTCTCCGTAGCGGTGATCGGGACGCCTGCCGTAACTCGTCCGATTAATGGCACGCGGGCAACGGACACCGAATAAGCGCCGTCATTCTCCGTACCGTCCAAAATCTCGATGGCCCGCGGCTTGGTAGGGTCGCGGCGAATTAACCCCTTCTTCTCCAAACGCTCCAGATGTCCGTGTACCGTGGAGCTGGAAGCGAGTCCGACCGCTTCGCCGATCTCTCTAACCGAAGGGGGATACCCCTTGTCCCGAACTTCATTCTTAATGAAATCCAAAATCGCCTGTTGGCGGTTGGAAATCTTGCTCATTCGTATCAACTCCAATTTTGGTAATCATTACTTGGAGTATAACACAGAACCGGAGTTCGTACAAACATGAGTTCGAAAAATCGTTGACACAAACATTTGTTCGTGTTATATTATGAACAGAACAAATGTTTGGGGGGGCGATTACTAATGATTCAAAATCCTACACTTATTCATAGATACAATTCTGCTGACGAGTCCAAGCAGCTACATAGCAAGAAGAAGAACAACGGCTTAAACGCTCGTGTGATCTTTACCGTGACGGCCTTATTGCTTTTCTTATCTTTCGGAGCCTTCGGTGCTTCGCTGTTCGGCGACCAGGACGCTTATGCTGCGACTGAAAGTGAGCCCGAGCAGGCAGTGGTTATCGTGGACCAGGGGGAGACGCTATGGTCGATCGCTACTGAACACGCAACGAAGGGAACGGATGTTCGTGATTATGTGCATGAGCTGAGGAAGATGAACGGGCTGAAGAACAGCAATGTTAAAGTAGGGCAGAAGCTGTTGCTTCCGTGAGTGGGTTTAGCTATGACCATTACAATTTTTAGTTGTGATAATACGCGGGTCTTACTATAAGATGAAGGTGCTGTCGAATCCGAAGCAGCGCCTTTTTTCTATGCTTGGTATTCTCGATCATTCCCCTCTCGTCACTTGACAATCCTACCCCTTAGTGTCAAAGTATTAAGGGACGATGAGGTAAATGCAGGTTTCCTTCATCACCATTGGACAAGTCATAACTTGGAGGGTAGTCATGAGCGAACACGAAAGCGAACACGATGCGAACGTCAAGCGGATTAATGAGCTGGCCCGCAAAGCGAAGGCGGACGGACTCACCGATGAGGAAGTGGTAGAGCGTAACGAGCTAAGAAGGAAATATATCGACGCGTTCAAATCTTCGTTACGATCCCAGCTGGATAACATTAAGTTTGTCGACGATGAGGAAGAGAAAAAATAGGGTAAACGGACAATAAGGGGTATTGGAAATGGCGCGTAACTGGGAACGCATGGTCCGACGCAATCGTAAGATGGCGAACAAGCATCGGCAGAAGTACGGGAAACAACAAATAACCGCTGCGACAACAACGGAGGAGTCTACGGTTTATCGGGGAAGAAGCTGGTTTTTGCCAATCCTGCTCGTGCTGACAGGGATTTTTTGCTTCATTATTTTCCGTGAAACCAGGCAGGACGATAACCTGTACTGGATCACCGGGGGCAGCTACATTTTCCTCGGCTTGTTTATTTTCTGGCTGCGTCGTCCTTATTTGAAGGTAGGGAAGGATTCGATTACTTCCCGCCGGTTTGGCGGAGATCGTACCTTCAAGCATGATGACATTAGCGAGTTTGTGTTTCATAAGGATAGTGTTACTATCGGCTTCAAGGGCAAAAACACCCGTTGGGTGTTCACCCGAATGTTTCACCGCTTCTCCATCGCTTCCATGCAGGAAGGCTTGAAGGAGTTTGCCGGCCGTCATTCGATTCCGGTTAAGAATGAGGCCTAGACAAGTAAACATATTTATGGGTTTTGGGGGAGACAAGGAAAATGGCTATTAAAGCGGTTTTGTTTGATCTGGATGACACGCTGCTGTGGGATGAGCGCAGCGTGAAGGAAGCGTTCGCAGCAACGTGCGAGGAGGCGGCCAAGCATTATGCCATTGAGCCTGCTCATCTTGAGGAAGCGGTTAGAAGTGAAGCCAGGGCATTGTATGAGTCCTACGAAACGTTTCCGTTCACCAAGATGATCGGGATCAATCCGTTCGAAGGATTGTGGGCACGGTTCAGTCAGGGCGAGCAGGAAGAGTTCCGCAAGCTGGAGGCGCTGGCCCCGGAATACCGCAAGCAGTCCTGGACAAGAGGACTGAAGGCGTTAGGGATAGAAGATGCGGAGCTGGGTGCCCGATTAGCGGAGCTGTTCCCGGCTGAGAGACGCAGCCGTCCGATCGTTTATGAGGAAACCTTCGAGGTGCTGGATCAATTAAAATCCAAATACCAGCTGCTGCTCCTAACGAACGGCTCTCCCGATCTGCAGAAGGAGAAGCTGGCCGGCGTACCCGAGCTGGCTCCTTACTTCGACCATATCGTGATCTCCGGTGAATTTGGGGAAGGCAAGCCGGCTGAAGGCATTTTTCATCATGCGATGAAGCTGCTGAACATCTCCGCAGAGGAAGGCGTTATGATCGGAGATAAGCTGACTACGGATATTTTGGGCTCGAACAAGGTCGGTATGCGCAACATGTGGATCAACCGTCACGGTCTGACCCGCGGGGACGAGATCGCTCCGGCTTTCGAAATTACCAGCTTGCGTGACATTCAAGGTGTTATTGATTCGCTATAATTCATTTATTCAATAAACAAAGCCCGTCGGCCGAATGAATCGGTGACGGGCTTTCATTATGGTCATGAAGAGGCTTATGCCTGTTGGAAAGCAGGATCTTCAAACGGATGAGCGATCCAGCCTTCTGTCTCAATGAAGAGTCGAACGGCTACAATCTGGCGATTTTCCATAAGAGTGAAGAAATGAGGCTTATGCTCCGGAACGGAAATCACGTCTCCTGCCGTCAGCTCAACATCGAAGTAGCCGACATCATCGGTGCCTTTAATAATAAAGATGCCTTTGCCGGCAGTAATAGCACGAACTTCATCCTCCGTATGCGTATGAACCTGCTCGAATTTCTTCAGCAGCTCATCCAGATTCGGAGTCGCGTCCGACAATGCCACGATATCCCAGGTGCGGTAGCCGCGGCGGCTGGCCAGGTCGCGAATTTCTTCGTCGAAGGTAGACAGGATTTGTGCCTTCTCCTCATCGGACAAAACAAACTTCTCTTGCAGCTCGGCCGGCAGCTTCTTCTCATTCCAGTGCTCGTAAAGTACTTCTTGTTTATTCAAAAAGGCCTTCACCTGCTCTTCGCCGGTGATGCGTTCATTGGTGCTGCGGATACGAATTTCTGCCATACGGATCCCTCTTTCCCCTTGGTATTCAATTCCTACTAAACAGTATTATAGTGGAAGGAGGGGCATCTGTCGATAGTGTTAATACGACCAAACCGATCGGATATATAAAGAATCAAGACCATCACATGATTTGTCGCTTTTCATCATGTCACATTTCTGTTACACTATGGGTTAAATTAGAAGTCACTTTTTGTTGATTGAGGGCGGCATTTGAAAGGGGTTTGGCAATGACTAAGGTTAGTTTGCAAGATCAGCTTAAGAAGAAGATTCTCATTCTTGACGGTGCGATGGGAACCATGATCCAACAGGAAAACCTGACCGCAGAAGATTTTGGCGGAGAGGACCTGGAAGGCTGTAACGAATACTTATGTATTACTCGCCCGGATGTCATCTCGAAAATTCATGAGGCGTATTTTGCGGCGGGCGCTGATATTATAGAGACGAATACGTTCGGCTCCACTAGTGTGGTCTTGGCTGAATATGATCTGCAGGACCGTGCCAGAGAGCTGAACCTGATCGCAGCGAAACTGGCGGTGGAAGCGGCCAAGAAATATAGCACACCGGAGTGGCCTCGTTATGTCGCGGGCGCCATGGGGCCTACGACAAAGACGTTATCCGTTACCGGCGGCGTGACGTTCGAAGAACTGGTGGACAGCTATTATGAGCAGGCTTTAGCCTTGATCGAATCGGACGTGGATGCGCTGCTGCTTGAGACCTCCCAAGACACGCTGAACGTAAAGGCAGGCAGCATCGGGATTCGCAAGGCGTTCGAAACGCTCGGCCGTACGCTGCCGATTATGATCTCCGGTACTATTGAGCCGATGGGAACCACGCTGGCGGGCCAGAACATTGAATCCTTTTACATTTCTCTGGAACACCTGAACCCGATCTCCATCGGCTTGAACTGTGCAACAGGCCCGGAATTCATGCGCGATCATATCCGTACGTTATCCGACATTGCAGGAACGGCTGTGAGCTGTTACCCGAACGCGGGGCTGCCGGATGAGAACGGACAATATCACGAGTCCCCCGATTCGCTTGCGAAGAAGCTGGCTGGCTTTGCGGAGCAGGGCTGGATCAACATTGCCGGGGGCTGCTGCGGAACGACGCCTGCTCATATTCAGGCTATGGCAGAGACATTGAAGAACTACAAGCCTAGAGAGCAGAAGGGTACGCACCCTCCGGCGGTTTCCGGGATTGAGACCATTTACATCGAGGATGCCAACCGTCCCGTTATGGTCGGTGAACGTACGAACGTTTCCGGCTCCCGGAAGTTCAAGCGTCTGATCAAGGAAGGCAAATTCGAGGAAGGCTCCGAAATCGCCCGTGCTCAGGTAAAGAACGGCGCTCAGGTCGTTGACATCAACCTCCAGGATACGGATATCGATGAAGCCTATGCGATGGAGCAATTCCTTTCGCAGGTCGTCAAGAAGGTAAAGGTCCCACTCATGATTGACTCCACTTACGACCATATCATCGAGCTGGGATTGAAATATTCGCAAGGGAAGGCCATCATTAACTCAATCAACCTTGAGGATGGCGAAACGAAATTCGAAAGCATCGTTCCGTTGATTCATAAATACGGCGCCGCTGTCGTCATGATCCTGATCGATGAGCGGGGGCAGGCCGTTTCCCGCCAGGCCAAGCTGGAGGTCGCAACGCGCGCCTACGACCTGCTGACAGGGAAGTATGGAATGAAGGCAGAGGACATTATTTTCGACCCGAACATGTTCCCGATCGGCTCGGGTGACCCGCAATATATCGGTTCCGCTGTGGAAACGATCGAGGGGATCCGGATGATCAAGGAAAAATATCCGGCATGTAAGACGATCCTCGGCTTAAGTAACATTTCCTTCGGTCTTCCGCCGGCCGGCCGCGAGGTGCTCAACGCCGTTTACTTGTACCACTGTACCAAGGCCGGATTGGACTATGCGATTGTGAACACGGAAGCGCTGGAGCGTTATGCTTCCATACCGGAAGAGGAAAGACAGCTGGCAGAGAACCTCATTTTCAACACTACGGATGAGACGCTTGCAGCCTTCGTCGCGCATTTCCGTGAGAAGAACGTAGAGAAGAAAGAGAAAATTTCGAACCTGTCTCTGGAGGAGCGACTCGGCTCCTATGTCATTGAAGGTACGAAGGAGGGTCTCATTCCGGATCTGGAGGAGGCGCTTAAGAAATATTCGCCGCTGGAAGTCATCAACGGTCCGCTCATGAGGGGAATGGAAGAGGTTGGCCGTTTGTTCAATAACAACGAGCTGATCGTTGCCGAGGTGCTCCAAAGCGCCGAGGTCATGAAAGCTTCCGTAGCGTTCCTTGAGCAGTTTATGGAGAAGAATGAGTCCGCCGTGAAAGGGAAAATCATTCTGGCAACGGTCAAGGGCGACGTGCACGACATCGGAAAAAATCTTGTTGAGATTATTTTGTCCAACAATGGCTATCACATTATAAATCTTGGCATCAAGGTGCCGCCGGAGCAGTTGATCGAAGCATACCGGAAGGAAAAGCCGGATGCGATCGGTTTATCAGGTCTTCTCGTGAAATCCGCGCAGCAAATGGTCGTAACGGCGCAAGACTTGAAGAATGCCGGCATCGATGTGCCGATTCTGGTCGGCGGCGCGGCCTTGACCAGAAAGTTTACGAAAACGCGGATCGCCCCTGAGTACGATGGAATCGTTGTATATGCTAAGGACGCAATGGACGGACTGGATATCGCCAACAAGCTGAGCGATCCGGAGCAGCGTAAAGTGCTGATTCAGCAGCTTCGGGAGAGCGTGGACTCGGATGTTAAGGAAGCCGGACGCAAGGAAGATCAGATGCCGGCGCTGACCAGGGTGAAGAGCTCCGACGTGGACCACACGGTACCGGTACAGGTGCCGCCGGACCTGAAGCGTCACGTGCTGCGTGATTATCCGATCAGCCATTTGATCCCATACATCAACATGCAGATGCTGCTGGGTCACCATTTGGGTCTGAAGGGCAAGGTAGAGAAGCTGCTGGAGGACAAGGATTCGAAGGCGGTGCAGCTGAAGGAAACGGTGGATCAAATTCTGGAGGAGGCGCAGCGCGAAGGCGTCATCAAAGCTCATGCCATGTACCGCTTCTTCCCTGCTCAGTCGAACGGCAACGAGGTGCTTGTCTATGATCCTCAGGATCATACGAAGGTGCTGCAGAAATTCACGTTCCCGCGGCAAGGAACAGAGCCGTTCCTCTGCTTGGCCGATTATCTGAAGTCTGTGGACAGCGGAGAAATGGACTATGTAGGCTTCCTGGTCGTGACGGCAGGTCATGGCGTTAGCGATCGTGCTACGATCATGAGAGATAAGGGAGATTATCTCCGCTCTCACGTGCTGCAGGCGACCGCCCTTGAAACCGCAGAAGCTTTCGCAGAGCGTGTTCACCAGATGATGCGCGACGTATGGGGCTTCCCGGATCCGGCCGATATGACAATGCAGGAGCGCTTCGGGGCGAAGTACCGCGGCCAGCGGTTCTCGTTCGGTTATCCGGCGTGTCCGGATCTGGACGATCAGAAGCAGCTGTTCGCTCTTCTGAATCCGGAGGATATTGGAGTGGAGCTGACCGAAGGCAGCATGATGGAGCCGGAAGCTTCCGTATCGGCCATCGTTTTTGCTCATCCGCAGGCAAGATATTTTAATGTGGAAAAAAGTTAGGCATACTATAAAGGGTGGGGCATGAGCTGCCTCACTCTTTCCTTTATCCATACGAAATTCATCATGAAACGGAGTCGGTCGGTTTGGAGCTTTATTTTCTCGGCACAGGGGCGGGAATGCCCTCTAAGGAACGCAACGTGACCTCGGTTATGTTGAATCTGCTGGCCGAGCGGAATTCTTACTGGATGTTTGACTGCGGGGAAGGCTCGCAGCATCAGATTTTGCGGTCTCCGGTCAAAATGAGCAAGCTGGAGAAGCTGTTCATCACGCATCTTCACGGAGATCATCTCTACGGATTACCGGGTCTTCTGTCGAGCCGTTCCTACCTTGGAGGAGAGCAGCCCTTCACTATTTATGGTCCTAAGGGGATTAAAGCCTTCATCGAGCTGGTACTGCAGATCAGTCAGTCGCACTTGATCTATGAGCTTAACATCATTGAACTGGAGAAGGACCGGCAGGGCTTGTTGTTCGAGGACGCAGGCTTCGAGGTACATATCGCCCCGCTTGTTCATCGGGTGGAGAGCTACGGTTATCGAATCGTCGAGAAGCCTCAAAAAGGCCAGCTGCAGGTACAAAAGCTGAAGGAGCTTGGCCTGGCATCAGGTCCCTTGTTCGGCAGGATCAAACGGGGAGAAGATGTGGCACTGGACGACGGAACGGTGCTGAAGGCAGCGGACTTCGTAGGTCCTTCAAGCGCCGGCCGGGTCGTGACGATTCTGGGCGATACACAGCCTTGTCCTGGCAGTCTAGAGCTGGCGAGAGGGGCGGATGTTTTGGTGCATGAGGCGACATTTGCGGAACATAAGAAGCAGCTGGCCATCGATTACGATCATTCCACTGCGATGGATGCGGCTAGAACGGCCCATGAGGCAGGCGCCAAGCACTTGATACTGACTCATATCAGTTCCAGATATCAAGGAGCGGAGGCGGAGCTGCTTGTGCAGGAGGCCAAAGAGATTCATGAGAGCACCTATTTGGCGCACGATCATTTTCGATTCGAGATTCCAGCTGTCAAGCGGGATGCATCCTTGTAATGGAGATGGAGCCCCCGTCCCTTGAAGGGAACGGAGGTCTCCGATAAAGCAAAAACTTATTGATTTCGTTGATTAAGCGCCTCATCCCTAATTTCGGAACGGAAAGAGCTTAAGCTCTCGCGGCGGCGGGCATTCTTCTCAAGGATTTGCTCCTTGTCTTGAGGCGTAATCTCGTCCGCATGCTCGGCAAGATACTCTTCCGCTTCCTCCAGGTTGGCGATGGTATGGTTAATATTGCTTTGCAGATGCTCTACATTGTCGGCACGGTTATCCGGCTTGGCCATGTTGCGATCAACTCCTTCGAAATGGTGGTTGCTCGGCGCATCGGCGCCACCATTACGATGCCACTTCGTTAGGGTCTATATGCACAGTAAGTTGCAGGAAGGGGACTTGTACAGCGTGCAAGGCTTTGCTATTTTACTTGGTTATTATTTGCTAGGAACTTGGCTTCAAGGGGCACTTCAGCTCCCGCTGCCGGCCAATGTGATCGGACTCCTGTTGTTTACCTTAAGTTTATTTGCAGGCATTGTGAAGCTCGAATGGGTGGAGCAATCGGCACAGTTTTTGATACAGCATATGCTTTTATTTTTTACCCCCTTCGTCGTGGTGGTCTAGCCCCAATTTTGTAGACATTAAAAAAAGCCCTAGGATGCAAGCTGGCGCCGGAACTCCAACGGTGTCAGCTTGTTTAGTTTTTTCTGTATTCTCTCATGATTATAAAAATGTATAAATTCCTCTATTCTCCGTTGTGCCTCGTCCAAAGAACGGATATCATAGGGATAGAGCGCTTCCGCTTTGAGATGCGAGAAGAAGCTCTCCATGGCGGCGTTGTCTAAACAATTGCCGCGTCGGGACATGCTGATTTGGGCGCCAACCGTAGGCAGCATGTCATGGTAAGCATGAGACGTGTACTGGAAGCCTTGGTCGCTGTGAACGATCAATCCGGCTATCTTATCAGTCACGTCTTTTTGCGTTTCGAACGCGGCTTTAAACGTTTCTAGGACCAATTCATTGTCGTTACGCTTGCTTATGTGATATGCAACGATATCGTTGCTGCACAAGTCCTTGATGGCCGACAAGTATAGCCTCTCATCCCCAACACGATACTGTGTCACATCCGTTACCCACTTCTGATTTGGCTTGTCTGCCTTAAAGTCACGCTGCAGCAAGTTCTCTGCAACCCGGCCGGCAGCTTCCGCCGCCTGGTATGTACTACGATAGTTGCGTCTTCTTCGGATGACTGCCTTTAATCCTAGCACTTGCATCAACCGAAGCACCCTCTTGTGGTTGGCCTTCTCATCAAATTGTCGTTCCAGCTCCATCACAATCCTCCGGTATCCATAGGTTCCATTTCGCTGCTCATAAATGGCCTTGATTCGTTCTTTCGTCTCTTGGTCTTTGTCCACACCTTGTTTGCTCAGAAAGCGATAATATCCACTTCTGGATACGCCCAATATGCTGCAGAGTTCCGTTATTGGATATTGCTCTGCGGCCGATTCAATGATGCGATACTTTCCTTGCACACCTCCTGCTTCCAGATTTTCAAACACTTTTTTAGGACTTCATTCTCCCGCTTAAGCTGCTTCATGTGACGATCCTGATCTATGTATTCCTCTCGCCGTCCTCGTTGATCCAACAGCCCAAACTCTCCAGCCTCTCTAAATTTACGCATCCACCTCTTGACTCTATCCTTGTCTTGGATTCCGAAGTGCTCGGTGATCTGCCGGTAGCTCCATTTCTCCTCAACGTGTAGGCGAACCGCCTCTTTTTTCATTTCATCTGAGTATGATTTGAACTTTTGTCCTTTAATCGCCATGAAAAAATGCACCCCCTATAATTCATCGGATTAACCAGGGGTTTTTCCAATGTCTATTATAGGGGGTGCACCTCATGGGGACGATGGTGTTTTTTCCTCTAATCGGCGAGCAGGCCGTGGTCATTCTAATCAGTTTGTTCGGTAGCACGATTGGCGTTCTGCTTATCACCGGGTGGACCGTTAAGCTGACTCGGCTTCGCGGGAAGGAGAAGCAGCATGATGCTGGCTGAGCTTTCAAATACACCGCTGTTCGGCGTCTCACTGACGGTCATCGTCTATGCTTTATCCCTATCGGTACATAACAAATACCGAAATCTGCATCCGCTGTTTCTTTGCTCAGCCGTAATCATCGTGGTATTACTTCTATCAAAAATACCGTATGAATCTTACCGCCGTGGCGGCGATTATATCACTTTTTTCCTGGGACCTGCGACCGTTGCCTTAGGTGTTCCACTTTATAAAAACGCTAGTAAAATCCGCAGCAGCTTCGCCTCCATCGTAACCGGTATTACGGTAGGCACGCTTAGCGCTTTGCTGCTTTCGGCCGGACTTGTGTGGAGCCTTGGCGGCTCGATGGAGCTTCTCATCACAATGATGCCGAAGTCGGTAACCTCTCCCATTGCACTGGAAATTTCACGACAAGCCGGAGGGATCCCGGAGTTGACGGCTGTTCTTACGGTGCTGACGGGTCTTATCGGCAGTATGTTCGGACCGGGTCTGTTGCGCGCGGCAGGCGTTCGGGACGATATTGCTCTCGGCACGGCTATCGGCACCTCGGCTCATGGCATCGGCACGGCCCGGGTCATCCGAGACTCCGAGCTGCAGGGAAGTGTCAGCGGCTTTGCCATGGGGGTAACGGCGATTTTGACCTCGTTCCTATTTATTCCTTTATATGCTTGGCTTCATTAAAATGTGGAAGGAGCTGCTCTGACGAGCAGCTTTTTTGCATTCTCCTATTTTTTCCATCCTTACAAAAGCTTAAAAATCCGAAAACGTTCGCTTAATATTCGTTTGCTACGCTTAGCTGGATAACATCTTCATCCATCCAAGCCTCAGAAAGAGGGTGCCTATTGATGATTGAATCCGCTGGCAGTCTTACCGCGCCGCTATCCTATCTTACCGTAGCCCTGGCGGCAAATGATCAGGAAGTGGAGCAGGCATTGCGGCTCCGGTATCAAGTGTTCGTGGAAGAAGAAAAAAACATGCTGATGCGCACGGAATCAGGACTAGAGCGGGATGAATACGACGTTTATTGCGATCATCTGATCGTTAAGGATGTGCAGACGGACACGGTCGTCGGGACTTACCGGCTGCTTCCCGGTGAACGGGCCATCCGGAATATCGGATTCTACTCGGAGACGGAATTTGACCTCAGCTCCTTCGGCGACTACAAACGCCATGCCTTGGAGCTGGGCCGAAGCTGCATCGATCCGGCTTATCGCGGCGGCCGGGCGATTCAGCTGCTGTGGGAAGGCATTGCCTCTTATATCACCGAGCATAACTATCAATATTTAATCGGCTGCGCCAGCGTACACCTGCATAAGCTGGAGGAGCTGAACCCCATCTATACGATGCTCAGGAAGAAGGGGGTCATCACGGACCGCTACGGTATCCGGCCGCTGGAGACTCACCGGATTCAAGGACTGGGCATGATGGAGACCGAACAATCGGAGAAGGAGATTTTCCGCCGGCTGCCGCCGCTGATGAAGGGCTACCAGTGGCTTGGCGCGGAGATCGGGGGAGATCCGGCTCACGACGCTATTTTTGATACGGTCGATTTTTTCATCATTCTAGAAAGGGATCGCGTGACAAGACGATATAAAAAGCACTTCCTGAACAGGTAAGGTGATGGTGTTTGTACGAATGGATCGGTAAGGTAACGGGGAATGAGCGGAAACGAAGGCAGCTGGCTGCTCTGAGCAGACGGCTTCCGAGCAGCTTCCTGCTGTTCCTGTGCAGGGCATCGGCCTTTATGCTGTATGGCTTAGCAGGCAAAAACATAAAGCGAACGGTTCTATCCAACATGTCCGATTTGCTTCCCGGACGGACACCACGCGAGCTGCAGCGATATCGATACCGGTACTTTGAAAATATCGTAATAACGCTTTACGAGCTGCTTATGGAATCATTTGGGTTGGAGGAGAGCGCCGCGCGGCGGTTTCAGGTAGAAGGGGAGGAGCATTTGTCGGAGGCATTGCGGCGTGGGCGGGGGGCTATTGTCTATACGCCGCATGTCGGCAACTTTTTCTATTACTACTGGTATTTGTGTCAGAACTATTCCTGTCTCACCGTCGTTACATCGGGAAGTCCTGAGCTGCGACCGTTGTATCTTACGTTTCAGGCCATGGGCTGTACCGGCTTAGATTATGATGAAACGCCTCCGCTGGAGCTGTTTCGCAAGCTGCGCAGGCATCTTCAGGCAGGAGGGGTCGTGTTTCTCCTCGGTGATTTCTGGAGACCGTCGTTTCCCCGGTCCCGCTTCTTCGGTCGGGTAACACGCACACCGGATGGGGCTGCAACGCTGTCGATCGATCAGCTGGCGCCGGTGATTCCCTTCTACGGCTGGCGGGAACAAGGCTTTACACACAGGCTGCGGTTCGAGCCTGCACTTCATCTCTATGCGTCCTACTCAAAAGCGACAAGGTCGGATGCGACGAAGGTTTTGAACCGCTTCATGGAGCGGGTGATTCGGGAACGCCCGGAGGAATGGTTTTACTGGTTTAATGCCCAGGAGCGCTGGGAGGAGGAACAGGAGCCGGAGATGGCCGATGCTGCTAAGGAGAGTTCGGCTCATACGGCGTAACGGAGGTGACTGGCATGGATACGGGGAGCCATTTGTTGTTCGGAGCTACACTAGCCGGTTTAGCGATGCTTCATCCGGTCGCAGCGGCAGAGCCCGAGGTCGCTCAAGCGATACTCGTTGCAGCATTAGCGGGGTCACATGCTCCTGATTTGGACACGATTGCGAGATGGAAGGGGTATGCTGCCTACATTCGAGTACACCGGGGGGTTACGCATTCCCTTCCCGCGCTGTTGGCGTGGCCCTTACTTTTATCCTTGCCGATTGCGTGGCTGTTCGGTGTCATGGAGCATTGGCTGCTGCTCTATGGATGGTGCTTCGCGGCCGTCGGGTTCCATGTTTTCCTGGACTGGTTTAATGCGTATGGCGTGCAGTGCTTTCGTCCGT
This sequence comes from Paenibacillus sp. GD4, assembly GCF_030846225.1. Classification (NCBI taxonomy): domain Bacteria; kingdom Bacillati; phylum Bacillota; class Bacilli; order Caryophanales; family Paenibacillaceae; genus Paenibacillus; species Paenibacillus sp. GD4. The sequence goes on along the minus strand of NZ_JAVCYK010000001.1, from coordinate 415,113 downwards.
TTTCCAAGCGGTGGCATCATTTGGATGTATTGGCTTTGTTCGAGCCCTTTTTGTTTGCGCTGCATGCGGCGGGCTTAGTGGCTTGGGTTGCGACGGACAGCAATCCCGGCGAGATGTTCCTGACGATCTATGCGATGACCTTCCTCTATATCGGGATTCGGACGCTTCAGCATAGTCAGCTCATAGGGCGCGTGAGACAGGAGCTGAGCCCGGACGGCGTTTGTCATGTGGTGCCCAGCATGCATTGGTTCCGATGGCAGTTTGTGCTTGAGACAAAGCACTGCTTTTATACGGGGATCATTCAAGGGCGAAGGATTGTCGTAATGGATGTATATCGTAAGGACGAGGACAACGCGATCGTCACGGCTACGCTTGGAACCGATGGGGTGAGGGCGTTTTTACATTTTGCCCAGCGTGTATATGTGAAGTGGACCGAGAAGCAGGATGGCTACATCGTGGAATGGAGAGACGTCCGCTTCTGGTATAATCACAAGCTTCCGTTCGGGGTTGATGTTCAGCTGGATCGTGATCTGAACGTGGTGCATCAGCGAGTTGGCTGGCGGAAAAAAGCTTGGGATCCGCCCTTTGTCTAGCTAAATACGAATGTGTATTTCAAGAAGCAGCTGCTCGTACCGGACATCGATTCCTTCGGGGAACGCATTTCGCTGTATAAATCGTCGAATATCTCGTAATTGCATGTATAACGGGTACGCAAACGGAGATAATAGATTGGGTGAAAAACCCATCACGATATCGAACCAGGGAGGTACTGCGTCATGGACTTTACGAGTCAGGATATCGCTGTGATTGAACAAGCTCTGCAATTGGCAATGAAGGTGCAGGGAAACGAGTCGAAGGCTCATCAATTTCGCGAGGTGCTCGCCAAACTGCAGGCGAATGCAACGAGCGCGCTCACTGCATCGGTTGGCCATGAAGACAGTGCAAGGGAAGACGGGTTTCGATACGATTACGATGATTCCTCCGACCTGCTGTAAACCGTGGGTACTTTCCCGGGAAAGCGCAGGATACGACAGTCTTCCGCCTATTCGGCGGCGAATGGTCGGCACTTCGACGTTATTTCTGTTAAAAAGACCCGATTCGGCGTTACAACGCCGTTCGGGTCTTCTTTCTATGTCGAGCGGAAATGAGCTCCGCCGCTTGGATGCCGCTAAGGGTCACCATAGGGGTGCCGCCGCCGGGATGCGTCGTGCCTCCAACATAATACAAGCCTTGCACCTTGCGGTCGGCAAGGGAAGGGCGGAAGAAGGTCGGCCCCCAGCCATGTGAAGCGTTACCGTATAACGCGCCGGCGAAGGCACCGGTCTGATCGGCAATGGACTGAGGCGTGTAAATTGCCTCTTCCTCAATAAGCGGCTCTATTGTGTCCAGCTTCAGGCGGTCGGCAAGCCGATTGAGGATGAACGCCCGGTAGGCGCGGATTTCCTGCACTGACAGCTGCCTGAGAGGTGTGGAAGGCGTCTTGGCCAGCGCCGGAACATTGATCAGCACATAGAGATTGCTTCCCGCTCCATTATGTCCCCCTCGTTCAGGCTCACTATAAGAAGAATTACACACATACAGCGCCGGGGAGGAGGGCCAGCAGCCAGCGTCGAACATGTCTGCAAATTCCGACCCGTAATCCTTCGGGAAAAATAAGTTATGGTGGTGAAGACCAGTCATCGGCTTCTTTAGGCCCAGCAGACAGAGGAATCCCGAGCTGGACAGCGAAGCGCGGCTTTGCTGCGGCTGATCGTATAGTAGCTTTTGCGTTGTGTGAACGTCAACATTGGAGACGACGAAATCCGCCTCGAGCCGCATCCCGGCTGCTTGAACCCCTAGTACAGCCCCACGCTTATGCTCTATTCGCTCTGTTACAGCTCCCTTGCGGATCGACACGCCTGCTTTGCGGGCCAGCCGCTCCAGCGCCTCAATGAGCTTGTAATTACCTCCCCTCAAATAATAGACCCCTCGGATCAGCTCGAGATAAGCAATCATAGAGAGGGTTGCGGGGGTTTGACCGGGTGAGGAGCCTACATATGTTGCGTAGCGGTTCATCATTGCAAGAAGACGCGGATCCTGAAAGAAGCGGCGGTGGAACGCATCCATCGCCGTAAAGGGATGTACGGATAGCAGGGACACTCCCAGCCTCGGGGAGACGTAATCCTGCCACCCTGCAAAGCTGCGGCTGAAAAACTGCTCCTCTGCGATCGTATAGATCCGTTTCACCTCTTGCAGATAACGTTGAAAGCCTTTCCGATCGTCCGCGGAGAAGGAGGAGAGCTGCTCCTGCATTCGGTCCGGATCGGTGGACAGATCGATGACGCTGCCATCCTCGAAGTGATTGCGGCTGTTCACGTCCAGCTTCAGGAAGTGCAGCTCCGGATCCAGAGGCTCGCCGGCCGCCTCGAACACCTTTTCGAATATCCAAGGCATCGTCAGCGTCGAGGGTCCGAAATCAAATGCATACGCTCCAAGCTTCACCTGCTGAAGCTTTCCTCCCAGCGTCTCGTTTTTTTCCAGCAGCGTAATGTCGAAGCCGCGGGAAGCGAGCAGGATGGAAGTAACCAGACCGCCGATGCCGCCTCCGATAATGATGCCTTTCCCAGTAGCACTCATGAGGAATATCTTCTCCCTTTCCAATGATAACCAAGCTTTCGAACGGACAAATACCAGGAACGAAGCGCAAGCGCAATGATTGAAATAAAGCTTACGGGGAGCAGCAGGCACCAGCCCATGGGTACCCCGAAGCGCCGGTCGACGATGAGCTTTTGCAGTACTCCCGCGGTTAGCGCGACTGCACTCAATGCCGCAAGCATGATGTGTCCCTTGTACAGCGCTCCAGGCAAAAGAAGCAGAGGTGATACATAGATCAGCAGATAAAATAACAGCAGGGCGAACAACAGTACGGAGGAGCGTCCCAGCCCGGTAAACATGTTTTTGGCAAAGCCCTGCCATACCCCAGAGGGCGTATCATACATCTCGCAGCCGACCAGACCGGTTACATCGATAAGGCTAACCTTGCTTCCGGCTGCCTTCACCGTTCTGGCCATGTCCATGTCCTCGATGAGCGAGCTGCGGTGTGCGGCATGCCCTCCGATCAGCTCGTAGGCCTTACGGCGATACAGCATATATGCCCCATGAGCGGCAACGAAGCGGGGGTCTGAGGAGCGCTCCACGAGGCGCAGCGGCAAATGCAATGCGATTACGAAATGCAGCATCGGCAGTACCAGCCACCCGAACGCATGGCTTGAGATGATTCGAGGAAAGCCTGTGACAAGCCCGGCCTTTCGCACCATGCCTGTCCGAACCAACGAGGAGAGCATCAACGGAGAGTGAACGGTATCGGCATCCGTGAACAGCAGCCATTCTCCTTGCGCCGCCTCCGCCAGTTGGTGGCAAGCATAACATTTACCAACCCAGCCTTCGGGAAGAGGGCTTCCGTGCAGGATCCGCAGCTTGGGAAACCGCAAGGTTAGCTCCTGGAGTATTGTGGGAGTGGCGTCCTCCGATTGATCATCGAGACAGATGACCTCATAGGAAGGGTACTCCTGCCGAAGCAGGCTTTCCAAGCAGCGCGTGATATTGGCCTGTTCGTTACGTGCCGGAACGAGAACCGAGACATGGGGAAGCGGCTCGCCGGTCCCTTGTACTGCAGGACGCGGCCAACCGCGCAGATTCCAGGCAACCCACAGTGTAAGCAGGATAGAGACCCCGGCAAGAATAGCAGCCAGTACGATGATCATTGTGTAAACTCCTTTGTTAGGCTCTGCGGAAAAAGCGGACAAATCGCTCCGAGGTAGAAGCGCGGCCCGTCAGCAAGGAGGTGTATCCTGCAGCCTCGCCCTGAATGACACCCGACCGCAGCTCATTCAGCTGCCTGGTGAGATTCTCCTCGATAAACGCTAGCTTATCTGCGCGACTGAGCTTGTTGCTGATCCAATTCGGCAGGGGATCCCCCAGACAAACAAAGGCTTCCGGCCTCTGGTCCTCCAGGAAGCTGTAATAGAGCGAAACAGACACGGTCTGTACCTCAGGCAACCGATCAAGCAGGAATCCGATGCCGGGGCGGCAATCGAGCGGCCGGATGTCCTGATGCCGAATTTTCCCTTGCGGGAACAGCCAAAGCGAGGTTCTCGGACGGGAGAGCAGTCTGACGCTGAGCTCCAATGCTTGTCTTGTTTCACGTAACGAATCCGGATGAATTGAGAAGGCGCCCAGCCGGCGAAAAAAGCGGAATCGGCGTAAGCCCTCTTCACTCATCATGACGTGAGCGTCCTGAAGCAGCAAGCCTCGATTCACTTGGAAAGCAAGCAAGCCGTCCCACCAGCTGCAGTGGTTAGCAACATACACGGTAGGACGGAGCGGATCAATGGCCAAGCTGCTCCGGACATGGATTTTGTGAAAGAAGCGCCGAAGCAGCCTGCGGTTGTAAAGCTCGAATAAGGCTTCGAAGCGGGCATTCTTGGCAGGTGTGATCATGCGGCCTCCTCCTTGCGCTTCCAAAGAAACAGAATCGACAGGAGAGCGACATTCGCACCGGCTGCCCACCACAAGCCCGAACGAAGGGCCAGTGTCAGGAAGAGCGACTCCAAAGTCAACAGCAGCAGCCACGGGATAAAAGGGCCATAGGTTGAGGAGCGCCCGGCTTCCCGGTCAAAATATTCATCATGCAAATAATTAACGATATTAATAATGAGTAGAGCTGTAACTAACCAGCAGACAAAGTTGCTTAAGGGCACCGAGTAAAAATCCGGCAGTGTGGGAGTGCCGTGGTCGGGAGCCGCCCAGCTCCAGTACCTTTTCTGACTTGCCACCGGGTCCAGCAGGAGATCCATGGAGGTCACCATGATGGCAGCCCAAACGGCCGGAAGCCAGAAGTGGCGGCGCCGTGCCCGTCTGCGGCTGCGGAGCAAGCTTTCTTTCTCCGGGGACAATGCCTGCTGGACCGTAAGTCCCTTCCACAGCTTGCGGCCTGCCTTTACCGGAGCAAATGCCTTGGCGATGACAAGAAGCATGATCCATGCGAACGGGATCGCCAGCGGCACGCCGAATACCAGCGGAGCAAAGGAGGGGCCGTAGCTGTAGGAGCCGAACCAGCGTCCCGTATGGACGCCGATCCATTCGGCCGTATAGGATATACTGGCACAAACAACGATGAGAATCAGCGCCTGCCGGACCCCGTACCTGCCAATATACCAAGTACCGGCAGTAACGCCTCCCAGAATCAAATAAAAGCTGTTGGCCCACTCCAGCCAAGCAGGCAGCAGGTCCCCGGCAACGAGGATGTATCCGCAAAGAAACCACAGCACATAAAGGACCGTGATACCGTTCGACCAGGACCTCAGCATGTAAATCGCCCTTGCGTCTCCAGTTCAATGCTCGATTTGCTCCATGTACTGCGTTTGGCCAATAAAGAAATCATCAGGGTCACCTTCTTCATGTTGGATACTCGGACACGGGAGGAGAAGACGTCGCCATGACGCAAGCGGCTCTCGACCAGAATCTGACGGTAGATCAAGGCAGCGGAGGCCAGAGCCAGTCGGCTGTCCCGCGGGTAGTGAAGCTGTGCCGATATGCCTTCGCTATAACACTCCTCGGCCCATTCGGCCAAATGACGGAACAGCGGCGCCCAGCCCCGGGCACTGCTTCCGGCGGCGATATCCTGCTCGCTGTAACCATACCGGCTCATGACATCCTCAGGCAAGTAAACCCGGCCGCGCTCGTAATCTTCCGCCACATCACGAAGAATATTCGTAATTTGCATGGCGACGCCGAGCTTGACAGCCTTGCGCTTCATGTCATCGGAATGTACGGGTGAGAGCACCGGCAGCAGCATCAGCCCTACCGTCCCGGCTACCAGATAGCAGTAATGCTCCAGCTCCGCCTGAGTCTGATAACGAAATTTCTTAAGGTCCAGGCGCTGGCCGAGGACCATATCCCAGAAGGGGGCGGCATCCATCGGATACCGGTCGAACACATCCCGTAAAGCCAGCCAATGCGGGTGCGGATCGGGTCTGCCTGACAGCATGCGGTCAAAGGATATTTCAAATTCATTCAACAAAGGGACAGCCTGCACAGGCTGCTCGTCGACGATATTGTCCACGGTACGGCAAAACGCATAAATCGCCCATACCGCATTGCGCTTATCCACGGGAAGCACGGAGAATGCCCGGTAAAAGCTGGAGGAATGCTTCTTCACAACCTCCTCGCAGACTGCGTAAGCATCCGTTAACGTACTTTTCATGACCATCACCTCGTGATAGATTCCGGCAGTGCCGGTATGGAGTCATTTAATATTATACAAACTTTGTACACAGGAAAGGAATACTTCCCAAATAACGTGTATAACGTTATACTAACATTATACAATTAAGTTTGACAAAGTCCATACAAAATAAATGACTATCCGGGAGATGGCGAACATGAACAAGCGCAAGGTCATTATCGTCGGTGCGGGACCTGGCGGGCTTTCGGCGGCCATGCTGCTGGCCTCGAAAGGCTACGAGGTCGATGTGTTCGAGAAAATGCACTACTTGGGCGGAAGAACCTCCGGCCTGCAGCTGGGCGAATATCGTTTCGACCGTGGTCCGACCTTTTTAAATATGCCCCATATTCTGGAGGAGCTCTTTCGGGAGTCGGGACGCTCCGTTCACGATTACGTCAAGCTGGTGCCGATTGAACCCTTCTATCGGCTTGTATTTGAAGGGGCTCCCTTCTATGTATATAAGGAACCTGTACAAATGATACGGGAAATTACAAGGATGTTTCCAGGGAATGAGGAGGGCTATGAACGCTTCCTGCAGCAAGAGTCCCGTAAGCTGGAAGCGCTTCTTCCGATTTTGCAAAATAAGCATGATTCCCTGATCGATTATTTGCATCCGAGGTTTCTGAAGGCACTTCCTAAGCTGACCTTGACCCAAAGCCTGTATAAGTGTCTCTCGGATTATTTTGACGACGAGCGGCTGCGGCTAGCGTTTACCTTTCAGGCCAAATATTTGGGGATGTCACCTTGGGAATGTCCGGGAGCGTTCTCCATTCTTTCTTATATCGAGCATGCTTATGGGATTTATCATCCGATCGGCGGCTTGCATCGAATCACGGAGGCCATGGGAAATGTCGTTCGCGAATATGGGGGAAGCATTCATCTTGGTACGGGAGTGAAGCGGTTGATTACGGCTGGAGGCGGTGTGATAGGAATTGAAACGGAGGAAGGGGAGAATCGGTACGCCAATGAAGTCATAGTTAATGCGGATTTTGCGAACGCCATGTCCACGCTGGTGGATCCGGCCGCCGCGGGCAAGTACACGGAAGCGAGGCTGAGAAAGAAGAATTACTCCTGCTCTACCTTCATGCTGTACCTTGGCGTGAAGCGGACCTACGATTTGCCGCATCATACCATTCTGTTTGCCAAGGATTATAAGCAAAATGTCGAAGAGATCGCCAAAACCAAGGTCCTCTCCGCCGATCCGTCGGTTTATGTGCAGAACGGCTCCGTCACAGACCCGACACTGGCTCCGGAAGGGAAGTCTGCGATCTACGTGCTCGCCCCAGTCCCTAACAATCAAAGCGGGATTCCTTGGGAACTGGTAAAGGAGGGCTTTCGCAAACGCGTGCTGGAGAAGGTCATGACGGAGGGCGGATTTGCCGATTTGGAGGAGCACATTGAAGTAGAACATATGATTACTCCTTTTGACTGGGAGGAAAAGCATCATGTGTTTGAAGGGGCGACCTTTAATCTCGCACACCATTTGACGCAAATGATGTACTTACGTCCCCATAACCGGTTCGAGGAGCTGGACAACTGCTGGCTTGTCGGCGGTGGAACGCATCCCGGCAGCGGCCTGCCCACCATTATGGAATCGGCACGCATTACGGTTCGGGGCCTTCTTAAGAAGCATGGCGTATCGCAAGAAGAACTGCAATCGGTCGGAGGTGGCGGTCTATGATGGTGAAGCGGGAATCTCGTAAAATTGCCATCGTCGGCGGCGGGATCGGGGGTTTGACCGCGGCTTTGCTGCTCTCGTACCGGGGCCATAAGGTGACCGTGTTGGAAAAGGGCTCACGACTTGGAGGACGGATGGCCTATGAGTCGGAGAAAGGTTTTAAGATCGATCAGGGACCGACCATTGTGCTACTGCCCGGGATGATCCGCGGAGCTTTGCAAGCCGCAGGCGTAGACCCGAACCTTTTCGAGTTTCAGCAGGTAGACCCGCTCTACCGCATTCAATTCGAGGACGGACGGACGCTCACAAAGTGGACAGACAAACGCCGGATGGCGGATGAAATCGAACGAATGTTTCCAGGGGAAGGCGGTTCCTTCCTGAACTACATGGAAGTGATGCAGGAGCGTTTCAATATGGGATATAAGCAGTTCTTGAGCAAGGATTTCGTAAAGAAGCGCGATTTCTGGACTCCCGGCAACGTAAGGTCGCTGGTGAAGCTGAAGGCTTATTCCTCGGTACGGCAGGATGTCGCGCGATTTTTCCACGCATCCCGGCTGCGGGAGGCTTACTCGTTCCAAACGTTATACATCGGAGGAAATCCGGAAGCTACTCCCGCGTTATATTCCTTGATTCCCTTTTCCGAGCATGCGCACGGGATATGGTATGTGAAGGGCGGCTATGCGGGTATGATCGGGAAGCTGGCGCAGCTGCTGGAGGAACGGGGTGTGGAGGTGAGGCTCAATACCGCTGTGGAGCAGGTGCTCGTCAGGGACGGCGAGTGTTACGGAATTCGCACTAAGGGCGTGTCGTGGGCATTTGATCAGGTGGTGCTGAACGGTGATTTTCCCATGACCCGTGCATTGCTTGGCGAGCAGAGAGGGAGAGGTTGGGGGAAGGCCAAAGCGTATGAGCCGTCCTCCGGGTGCTTTCTGATGTATTTAGGTCTGAACCGTGTCTACGAGCAGGCTTCCGTACACCAATTTTTCTTTAAGGACCGGTTTGCCGAGATGCTGAAGGATGTGTTTGTATCGAAAATCGTTCCAGAGGATCCGTGCCTTTACACCTTTCATCCTTCGCTGATCGACAGCTCCCTGGCTCCACCGGGCAAAGGGGTCCTGTATGTACTTGTCCCTGTGCCGTCTGGCGACGGGGGGGCTTGGGAGACAATGCGGGAGGCATTTGCCGACAAGATACTGGAGGAGCTTGAACGGCGCGGTTTTCCCGGCTTGCGGGAGGCTGTAGAGTGGCGCAAGGTAAGAACTCCGCACGAGGCGAAGCAGGAGGGCTTATATCAAGGCGGAAGCTTCGGCTTGGCGCCTACGCTGCGGCAATCCGGAGTGTTCCGGCCCCAGTTGCAGCCTTATGGAATTAAACGACTGTTCGCGGTAGGTGCATCGATCCATCCGGGCGGAGGCGTGCCGATTGTCATGCAGGGCGCACGCCTGCTGGCAGAATTTATGGAAAGGCAAAGGGAAAATATGCATTGAACCGCGAACATGCATTCGATATAATGAGGGTATCGTGATTCCGAGAGGTGTATGATACCATGAACCGTTTAACGGGTAAGGTTTCTTCTATAGATGAAATGATCGAACTGATCCGCAACACCCCCGAGCTGATGGAGCAGGTGACCCACTGGCATACGATTCCTCCGCGGGAGGGACAGTATGACGACTTTCCCGAAGGGCTGCACCCGCTGCTTCGGGAGGGGCTGGCGTCCAAGGGCATCCATCGCTTATACACGCATCAGGCCGCGTCGTTCCGCGAAGTGGCGGCCGACAGGCACGTCGTAACCGTAACGCCGACCGCCTCCGGCAAGACGCTGTGCTACAACCTGCCGGTGCTGCAGGGCATATTGAACAACGAGAGCGCGCGGGCGCTCTATTTGTTTCCTACGAAGGCGCTGGCGCAGGATCAGGTGGCGGAGCTTCACGAAATCGTGAACAAGATGGAAGTCGATATCAAGACGCATACCTATGACGGCGATACCCCGCCGACGGTTCGGCAGGCCATCCGCAACGCCGGCCATATCGTTGTAACGAACCCCGACATGCTGCATTCCGCTATTCTTCCCCATCACACGAAATGGGTCAAGCTGTTTGAAAATATTAAGTTCATCGTCATCGACGAAGTGCATTCGTACCGCGGCGTGTTCGGCAGCCATGTAGCGAACGTCATTCGGCGGCTGAAGCGGATTTGCCGGTTTTACGGCTCCAATCCGCAGTTTATTTGCGCTTCCGCCACGATCGACAATCCGAAGGAGCACGCGGAGCGGCTTATCGGAGAGCCGGTGGCGCTTGTCGACCGCAACGGCGCTCCAGCGGGGGAGAAGCACTTTGTGTTCTATAATCCGCCTGTGGTGAATAAGCAGCTGGGCATTCGCAAGAGCAGCGTGCTCGAAACCCGGCGCATCGCCGGGATGCTGCTGAAGCAGGGAGTGCAGACGATCGTCTTTGCACGCAGCCGGGTGCGCGTGGAGATCCTGCTGACCTACCTGCAGGAGCTGATTGCACACGAGCTGGGCACCAAGTCCATCCGCGGCTATCGAGGAGGCTATTTGCCGAAGCTGCGGAGGGAGATCGAGAAGGGACTGCGCAGCGGCGAGATTCGCGGCGTCGTCAGCACGAATGCGCTGGAGCTCGGCATCGATATCGGTCAGCTGCAGGCTTGCGTGCTGAACGGGTATCCGGGAACGATCGCAAGCACGTGGCAGCAGTCGGGCCGCGCGGGGCGGCGCCAAGAGAGCTCCATCACCTTCATGGTGGCGAGCAGCAACCCGCTGGACCAGCATATCATCCAGAACCCTCGCTTTTTCTTCGAGCGGCCGCCGGAGCAGGCTTTAATTCATCCGGATAACCTGATCATCCTGGTTGACCATGTGAAATGCGCTGCCTACGAGCTGCCCTTTGAGGAAGGGGAGAAGTTCGGAGACGAAGCGCTCAAGGATATTCTGGAGTTTCTGACGGAGGAGCATATTCTGCACCGCGTGAAGAACCGCTGGTATTGGATGGAGCAATCGTTCCCTGCGCATGACATTTCTCTTCGTTCGGCTGCCCAGGAAAATATCATCATCATTGATATGACGAACGGAGCCCGCGTAATCGGCGAAGTGGACCGCTTCAGCGCCTTGACGATGGTGCACGAGGAAGCGATCTACATCCATGAAGGGGTCCAGTTCCAGGTGGAGAAGCTCGACTATGAGGAGAAGAAGGCCTACATCCGTGAGGTGAGCGTCGATTATTTCACGGATGCGAATTTGGCGGTGCAGCTGAAGGTGCTGCATGTGCACCGGGAATCGATGGATTTCGGGCTGCAGCGGCAATTCGGCGAAGTGACGGTCAATGCGAAGGCGACGATTTTTAAGAAAATCAAGTTGAGAACGCATGAAAACATAGGTTCCGGCCCGATCCATTTGCCGGAGGAGGAGCTGCATACGAGCTCCTATTGGTTCACATTCTCGGACGAAGCGGCGGAGGGCATGACGAACAACGACATGCAATTCGGCTTGCTGGGCTTGTCGAACGTGCTGGTACATATTGCCCCGATTTATTTGATGTGCGATCCGCACGATATTCGCGTGGTGCCTCAGGTCAAGGCGGTTCATAACAAAAAACCGACGATCTTCTTTTATGACCGCTACCCGGGCGGCGTCGGCTTAAGCGAGCGGCTTTACGAGGTGCATGGGGAGTTGCTGAAAGAAGCGAAGCGTTTGATTTCCTCCTGCGGCTGTTTGAGCGGGTGTCCGGCGTGTGTCGGTCCGATCGAAGAGGTCGGGCTGACCGGAAAGCAGCTGGCCCTTGCGCTGCTGCAGAAGGCGGAGGGAGCGCGATGAGCTCGCTTCGGGAACGGCTGCTGCGGCATAAGAAGCCGGAGGCTGCAGGCGCTTCGGGTGCTCCCTCGGGAAAGGAGTCGCCTCAAGCTGATGAGCGGGTAACGGCGTCGGAGTGGGATGTCATCCAAGGGGAGCTGTACGAGTCCGAGTGGGGCTCCTTCGTGCTTCGCCGTGTAGTCTATGAAGCGGGTAAGCGGCACGGCCGATACGAAATTGACGATCTCCGCGGACAAGCCGGCCTTTTAAAGCTGCTGATGTCCGATAGTGAGGTTAGGCAAGCTGTGGAGACGAACGGAATCAGGCACGATCAGCTGCTGTTTTTGGACACGGAAACGACAGGCTTAGGCTTGGGTGCAGGGAATGTGCCTTTCATGATCGGGATCGGATATTACACTGACATCGGCTTTCAGGTAGAACAGATGCTGATCCGCCATCCGGGTGAAGAGCATGCCATGCTTTGCTATTTGCAGCAGAAGCTGGCCAAGCATCCGTATCTCGTTTCCTACAACGGGAAGACGTTCGACTGGCCGATTATTAAGAATCGTTATGTAATGAACCGGCTGAAGGCGGAGCATGAGCCGCTGGAGCATTTGGACTTTCTCTATCCGTCACGCAGCTTGTGGAGGAATACGCTGCCCTCCTGCCGGCTCGGGAAGGTAGAGGAAGCGAGGCTTCAGGTATTTCGAGAGGACGATGTGCCGGGTTCGCTGGCGCCGGAGCTGTATTTTCGTTATTTGGCGGAGCGAGATCCTGCCGTGCTGCAAGGGGTGTTCGTGCACAATGAGCTGGATTTGCTGTCGCTGGCGGGCTTGGCCATTCACTTTGTCAACCTGCTGCAGGGGCGTGTCCCTCTGCACGAGCTTCGTTCCTATGGGTTCGAGGAGGTTTACCGCTTCGGGCTCTGGCTGGACAAGAACGGTTTGTCCGAGCGTGCGGAGCAGGTGCTTGACCTGATGGCCTATGAGCTGCTTGAGACGGAAGCAGGAGACGGCGAGGAGGATGAACTCGTAGCGGAGGATACAGGGTGCCTGCTGCCACTCGCCCAGTATTACAAGGGGCGGGAACGGTACGCGCTGGCCTGCCGCTTGTGGAAGCGGTACATTGCGCTCAAGGGAGAGAAGCCGACCTGTTCCTTGGAGCCGTATGTCGAGCTTGCGATGTATTACGAGCATAAGGAAAAATGTTATGAAAGTGCAATTGACTACGCCGAGCAGGCTTTGAATAAGGTATGGCAGCGGAGCACCTTGAAGCGCTCGACACGGGGCAAAGGTCCGTCGGCGGGGCGCCGGGCCTCGCAGGAAACCAAGGATGAATCGGCAGACCTGGAGAAGCGTCTTGAGCGATTGAAGCGAAAGCAGCTTGCCGGCTTGGGCCGGAATGGCCCCAGGAAGAACCGTGCTTCTGTTACGGATAAGCAGCCGCCGTCACTGACGTCACGCAACCTGCTGCGCAAGGCGTCTTCTGATGAGCAGCTGAGCTTCACCATCGAATAGACGTATAAAACCGCCTCATTATGGGAATCCAGTGGAAATGACTTTGCTTTTTTATATAAGCTGCATTTCTACTTAGATAATGGAGGAGGAACGCCCATGCCGGAGCTTCCGGAGATGGAGAACTATCGCAGCCTGCTGAGCGGACGTATCGCAGGCAGAACGATTACCGGCACGGAGGTGGAGCGGGAGAAGTCCATCAATGTGAACCCTGCCGACTTTCATCGGCTTGTAACGGGGCAATCGATCCGTTTCATCGAGCGGAGAGCCAAGCATTTGCTGTTTCATCTGACGAACAGGTATGTGCTTCTTCTGCATCTGATGCTGGGCGGTTCCATGTTCTTCGGCAGGCTTGAGGAGAAGCCGGAACGTTCCGTACAGGTACGGTTAAGCTTTGGAGAAGAGCATTTGTTCTTTATCGGCTTGCGCCTTGGTTATTTGCACCTGCACGAAGAGCATGCGGTAAGGGAGCTGCTGTCCAAGCTGGGACCTGAGCCCTTCGATCCCGCACTGACGGTGGAGCGCTTCACAAAGCTGCTGCGCAGCCGTAAGGGAACGCTCAAGAGCAATTTGGTGGACCAAAGCTTCCTATCGGGCATTGGGAACTGTTATTCCGACGAAATCTGCTTCAGTGCAGGACTGCTGCCGGCAAGACGGACTGCAGCACTTACCGAAGAGGAGAGCGGCAGGCTGTTCGCTTCCATACATCAGGTGCTGCGGGAAGCTACCGGCCATGGCGGTTACATGGATATGCCGTTGTTTGAAGGCGATCGGCTGACCGGAGGCTTTGACAGCCTATGCCGGGTGTATGATCGGGAAGATGAGCCCTGCGTCCGCTGCGGCCATCCGATCGTTCGCCAGGATGTCTCCTCCAAGAAATCGTACTGCTGTACGAATTGCCAGCATTGACGGGGGGAGGGAGTACTCTATGAAGATCGGCTGTCATATCAGCATTCGGCACGGTTATTATGAGGCGGCTCGTACGGCGGTGGCTATTGGGGCCACCGCATTTCAGTATTTTCCGAAAAATCCCCGCAGCCTTACCGTAAAGTCCTTCAACGAGCACGATGCCCGTAAATGTTCGGATTTTTGCAAAGAGCACGGCTTGGCGTCCATCGCCCATACGCCTTACCCGACCAATCTTGCCGCAGACGAGGGACCGCTCCGGCAGGCAACCGTTGCCTCGCTGAAAAACGATCTGGAGATAGCCGACGCATGCGGCTCTCTAGGGATTGTGGTGCATTTTGGCAAATATAAGGGGGCAGACCCGTTACAAGGCTATAAAAATATTATACAATGTATCAATGAGGTGCTGGATGGATATGCGGGTCAGGCTCTGCTGCTCATCGAGAACCAAGCGGGAGAAGGCTCCAGAATGGGGACGACGCTGGAGGAGCTGGTTCAGATTCGCAGTTTGTGCGTAAGGCCGGAGCAGGTCGGGTTCTGTCTGGATACGTGCCATGCGTTCGCTGCCGGGTTATGGTCCGATGCACCGGACGGCTGGCAGCGGCTCGAGCAGCAGGCGGTATCTCTTGGCTATATGCAGCAGCTTCGGGCGATCCATCTGAACGACTCCGTCTATCCGAACGGCGCAGGCAAAGACAGGCATGCCATGATCGGCCGAGGGGAGATCGGGGTGCAGCGGTTTCGTACCATGCTTCGTTCCGCTCATGTCGCCAGGCTGCCTATGGTGCTCGAAACATCCGTTCCGGAAGGCGGCACGCATGCCGGAGAAATAAGCTATGTGAAGGAGCTGGCCGGAATATGATTCATGTCTATTTGGACGATTACCGTCCTTGTCCCCAAGGTTTTACCCTTGCTACGAATGCAGAAGAGTGTACCTTACTGCTTCAGGAATGCGAGGTCGATATCTTGTCCTTGGACTATGATCTCGGCTGGGGACAGGAGACCGGGATGGACGTTGTCCGCAGACTGATCGCTTCCGGACGTTATCCGAGACGCATCTATTTACATACCTCGAGTGTGAGCGGCAGGCTTCGAATGTTTGAAGCTCTCTATATGAACAAGCCTCCGCAGGTGGAGCTGACGAACGGGCCGATGCCCGTGGAATTAATCATGGAAATAGCCAAATACATGGAATAGGTAGTGGTAGCTAATGTCGCAAGTTGTGTCCTTATCGCAAATTTCGTTTATTCGTGAAAACCGCAGCATTTTATCCGAAGTGGAATGGAACGTGAAGCCTGGAGAGCATTGGGTCATTCTTGGGAAGAACGGCTCCGGGAAAACAACGATTCTTGAATTGATTACCGGGTATCAATTTCCAAGCCGCGGACGCGTGGAGGTACTGGGCAATATTTTTGGCCAGTGCGACGTGCGCGAGGTGCGCAAGCGGATCGGCTACGTCAGCCAATCGCTGTTTGAGAAGCTTGGACCGTCGGATTCGGTCTGGGAAGTGGTTGCTACAGGAGAGTACAGCTTCCTGCGTTTCTATGAGGAAATTCCGGAAGAGGTGAAGGAAAAGGCGCTGACGATGCTGGAGCGGGTTCGGATCCGCCACCTCGCCGGCCAGCCGCTTATCTCCTTATCGCAGGGAGAGCGGAAGAAGGTGCTTTTGGCGCGCGCTTTGATGACGGACCCGTCGATTCTCATCATGGACGAGCCGTGTGCAGGGTTGGACTTGTTCGAAAGAGAGCGTCTGCTGCAGGATATTAACGAGCTGGGCAGGCAGCAGCTGACCGTAGTGTACGTGACGCATCATATTGAAGAGATAGTGCCGATGTTCACTCATGTGATGCTCCTGAGCGACGGGCAAGTGATTGCGCAAGGAGAGAAGCAGCAGGTGCTTACGGAGGAAAATTTAGTAAAGGCGTATCAGGTGCCGATCCAGCTGGAATGGTTCCGAGAGCGCCCTTGGATTAAGGTGCTGTAATGAGCGAAAACGGAGCTGTATTCATAGGCACATCAAATCACGGCTTTGCTCAACAGGCTCAAGAGGAAATTCGCCGTTTGTTCGGAGGAGCGGTGAAGTACCAATGGCTCGTCCCCGGAGAGGTATTTCTGGCACGGCTTGAGGAGGCTTCCTGGGAAGAAACGGTACGGGTCGTGACGGAAAGCGAGCCTGTATTCTTAAGACATCTGCACCCCGTAAACGGGCAAGAAGCGTGGAACGGGAGCTTGGAAAGCTTGGTAGAGGCGCTTCGGGAAAAGCTGGTGCGGCACTCGGCTATCGCAGCGGGAGGAGAGCGGGTGGCCGTTCAAGTCCGAAAAACGGAGCACGCGGCACCCGGGGTTTCGCCCTCGTCGGTGAAGCACGCCTTGGACGAGGTGCTGACGGTGAAGCCTGGGATCGTTCCCGTCGTTAGGGAAGCGGAATGGATTATCTCGCTTTTTCTTACGGAGGACTTGATCTACTGGGGCATCTCGCGGCCTTCCGATAACTTGTCCGATTGGCCGGGGGGAGCCGTTCGGTATCGCAAGGAGGAAGGGCAGGTATCTCGCGCCAAGTTTAAGCTGCTGGAGGCGGAGCAGACGTTCGGGCTTGATTTTACCCAATATCGCGCCGCACTTGATGTAGGAGCAGCGCCCGGCGGCTGGACCTCTCTCCTGCTCGAAAGAGGGCTCGACGTTACCGCAATTGACCCGGCAAAGCTGGATCCGGGCGTTCTAAAGCATCCGAAGCTGACGTATTATCAGAAAAACGCAGGCGATGTTAAGCTGAAGCCGGACTCGTTCGATTTACTCGTGTGCGACATGAGCTGGAGTCCGCGTCAGATGATGAAGCTGATCCAAGGCCTGCTTTATTCGCTCAAGCCGGGCGGGACGGCGATTATTACGCTTAAGCTGATGCACGGTAAGGCGCTGCAGTCGCTGCGTGAGGCGACGGAAGACTTCGAACCGCAGCTGTCGCTCCAGAAGGCGAAGCAGCTGTTCCACAATCGCGAGGAGCTGACGCTCTTTCTCGTGAAGAATGGGTAGGGATCCCCAGGTGAATAGGGAGCATCGACCGGATAAGCAATTTTGGAACGACATTTATGTTCGCAGCAGCGTTCGCGCAGCGGCCTATGATTCATGGCTGGATAAGTACAGCGGCGAGCTGGAGCATACCCGAACGACGCCTGTTTTGGATTTGGGCTGCGGTGCAGGGAATAACACGCTGTACTTGAGTGAGAGAGGCTTTCCTGTTATCGCATGTGACTTTTCGGAAGAGGCGCTGCGCTGTGTTCGCACGATCGTTCCGGCTGTGGATACACTGCTGCTGGATTTGAGGGAACCGCTGCCTTTTCCCGACGAATCGGCTCAGCTGGCGATAGCTGATCTAAGCCTGCATTACTTTCCTTGGGAGCAGACAAAGCAGATTGTCAGTGAGATACGCCGTGTGCTTAAGCCCCGTGGGGTATTACTGTGCAGGGTGAACTCTACGAAGGATGTGGAATACGGCGCGGGACAGGGTGAGCTGCTGGAGCCGGGTTATTTTTTATGGGAGGGTCAGCGCAAGCGATTCTTCGACGGCGCTACGCTCGAAGAGCTGTTTCAAGACTGGCAGGTAAGCCGGATGGAGGAGCAAGTGCTTCACCGCTACGGTAAACCCAAATGGGTCTGGGAGCTCTGTGCATATACGAAGAAGTAGGGGAGAGGTTCCGATGGAAGAGTTAATTCGTCATTATGGAGAAGGCTATACCCGTTTATCAGCAGCTCTGGAGGGGGTCGGCGAGGAGCTGCTGAATTTCAAGCCTGCGCCGGACAAATGGAGCATCAAGGAAGTGGTGCTTCACCTATGTGATGCGGAGATCAACGCCATTTACCGAATGAAGAAGGTCATCTCTGAGGACAATCCGTTGCTGTTCAAATTCGATCCTGACGCTTGGGCAGTGCGTTTAAATTACGAGGGCATGGACTTGAATCTATCGTTGCAGCTGTTTCAAGTATTCCGCTTAAGTATGATTCCTGTGCTGAAGCAGCTGAAGGAGGAGGACTGGAGCCGCACCGGGGTTCACAATGTGACGGGGAAGCTGACGCTCAAGGATCTGGTTCAGCAATTTAGCGGTCATGTAGACCGTCATGTTCAGCAGATCGAGCGAAATAAGCAAGCATTTCAGGCTCAGGGGTAAGTGATGCTGCTGCGCCGGCTGCTAGTACCGTTCGTTCTGTTCCTGCTCATCTTAGGGATGGCTGCTGTTTTTTTGCCGGCGAAGGAAACCAATCTGGGCGTTGATTACCTTGTTGCAACGGCGGCTGCCGAGGAAAGCTTGGCTGTGCCGGAGCCGATTCCGGAAATGCTTGCGCCACCGCAAGCAACGGTAATTATCGATTGCCGCCGACCTTCGGTTCACGAAACGGGGATGAAACAGATTGCGGTATCCGTGGCAACTCTCTGGGCCGAACCGGGCGTCGCTCGACCGAAGGACGAGCTTTCCCTGCAGAATCCCGTGCTCTTAAGGGACTGGCTGGAGCCGCTGAGCACGAAGGAGAAGCTGTGGTTTGTCGGTAAGCTGGAAACACAGGCTCTTCTTGGAACGAATGTTCTTGTTTTGGAGGAAGGTGATGAGTGGGTAAAAATTTCCATTCCTGAGCAAAATACGCCGAAACGGGAAGAGGGCTACCCAGGCTGGATGCCGAAATCCCAGCTGGCTGATGTCGAGTTTTCATACGAAGCATGTCCGAAAGCAGTGGTATCCCTGCCTACCGCTTTTCTTCACGAGGCGCCGGATCCGTCCAGTCCATCCGTTGAAATCAGCTTTAACACCCTGCTCCCGGTTCTCGGGGAAGAGGAGACCTGGCTGGTCGTTGATGCTCCGCAAGGAACGCGTTATGTAGAAAAGGCGTCCGTCTTGATGGAAACCGACATCGAAGCCTCAAGGGAAAAGCTGGTAGAGACAGCTCAGTCCTTCCTTGGATTGCCTTATATTTGGAGCGGAGCTTCAGGCTTTGGCTTTGATTGCTCGGGCTTTACCTATTCGCTGTATCGCTCTATAGGAATTGCCATCCCGCGGGATGCGAAGGACCAGGCTAAGGCGGGGGAGCAAATTCCAAGCAGCGAGCTGCTCCCGGGGGATCTGCTCTTTTATGCTTATGACAGAGGAAAAGGGAAGGTACACCATGTGGCGATGTACATCGGAGAGGGTATGATGATTCATTCTCCGAAGACGGAGCGCCCGCTCGAAATCATTCCAATGAACACACCTGCCTACGCAGCCGAGTTTGCCGGAGCAAGGAGATTTTTTCCATAAGGGTTGATTCTTCCGAAGATTTTGCTATAATACTAATAAATCCCATACTACATTAGCGGAAGCACCGCTGTTTGAAGAACCATTGTTCTTTTTACAGCGCGTGCTTTTTTTGTGTTTGGGCGATCATTGACGGGAGGAGGTGGAGTATGACGAAGCTGAAGCTCGTGCTGCTGGATGAGGACGCATATTTTAGCGATATGCTGGCGGTGTTCATCCGAACAACCGATTACAGTGAAAGGTTTGCCGTGCAGCGATTTACTTCCAGGGAGTCGGCGATGCACTATGTCGCGCGGGAAAGGGAACCGTTCCTGCTGCTGGTCCACGAAGCCTTCCTGCCCCTTCCAGATCATGTATTTGAACTAAGGGCAGGAAGCATGATGGTGCTTAGTGAGGCGAATGGCAGCGGCGGAATTGTGGAATACCCGGTTCTATTCAAATACCAGCCCCTGGATCAGATGTTGTCCACGGTAAGCGGACATTACAACGAATTATGCGAGGCTGCACCCTTGCATGGCCAAAGAGCTTCCCAAATCATCGGATTGTACTCGGCTGTCGGCGGCACCGGCAAGACGGTCGCGGCTTCCCATCTGGCAAGGCATTGGGTGCAGCAAGGGGAGAAGGTTATGTGCGTGTCCCTGGAGCAGCAGCCCTCCTATGCTTGGTATCCCCAAGAGATGCTTGCCGGAGGCCTGTCGGGAGAGGATCCCTTTGCCGAGCTGCTCTACTACATCAGAGCCCAGCCTAAGCAGGTGCCTGCTAAGCTGGAGCAGGTGAAACGCAGACATCCGCGAGGCAGGTACGATTATCTCATCCCTTCTTCAAGCTGGAGGGAGCTGTTGGAATGGCAAGCGGAGGATGTAAGCGTACTGCTGGAATCGTTAGCGATTTTAGGGGGATATGATCGCATTGTTCTCGATTTGGACTCTTCCTTCCACCCCTCGAACCTGGAAGCAATACGAAGATGCGATGCCTTGTATTGGCTTTTGCTGGACGATGTGGTGCATTTGGACAAGGCTGCGCTCTGCCTCGAACGCATGGGAGCGCAGCTTGGCATACGGGAAGGAGCTTCGCTAGGGGAAGACGTCATCTTTGTACTCAATAAGAGCAGGGGTGTTGTTTTGAACGTTGGCTCGGTCCAAGGCTTTCGCCTTAGGGGAGAGCTCCCCTATATTCCCGAATGGAAGTCGGTTGATCGGGTGGAGGAGTTGTTTTCCGTTGCCTTGGCGGAAGCATGGGGACGAATTGTTTCACGGAAGGAGGGAATGGTCAAGTCGTATGTGGTCAATGGAAACGAAGCAAGAGCTGAAGGCCAGAATCCAGGAGCAGCTGGATCTCGGGCAGTCATTGACGGATGAGCAGCTGCTGGGACGGATCGAGCAGGAGGTGTTCGCTTACTCCAGGCTAAGCTTCTTAACCGCGGGTGAAAAGGTGCAGGGCGTGCGGGAGCTGTTTCACTCCTTTCGCGGGCTTGATGTACTGCAGCCGCTGGTGGAGGACAAGACCGTGACCGAGATTATGATCAATGCCCATGACCGAATCTTTATCGAACGTGCCGGGCATGTCATGGAAACCTCCCTCCGTTTCGAGAGCAGAGAGAAGCTGGAGGATGTCATTCAATCCATCGTGGCTAAGGTAAACCGGGTTGTGAATGAGTCTACTCCCATTGTGGATGCCCGTCTGGCGGACGGTTCCCGCGTGAATATCGTGCTTCCGCCGATCGCTCTCAAGGGCCCTGCCATGACGATCCGTAAATTTCCGGAAAAGCCGTTGACGCTGGAGGATTTGATCCGCAAGGACGCGCTTTCCGAGGAAGCGGCCCAGCTGCTAAGCACCCTTGTTCGGGCCAAATACAACGTATTTATAAGCGGGGGAACCGGCTCGGGAAAAACGACCTTTCTCGGCGCGCTTTCCCAATGCATCCCTTCAGATGAGCGAATTATTACGATTGAGGATTCGGCTGAGCTGCAAATTACGGGCATACCGAACCTGGTCAGTCTCGAGACTCGGAATGCCAATACGGAGGGCCGGGGCGAAATCTCGATCCGAGAACTGATTCGTTCCTCGCTGCGGATGAGGCCGAATCGAATCATTGTCGGGGAAGTCCGGGGG
Source organism: Paenibacillus sp. GD4 (assembly GCF_030846225.1). NCBI lineage: Bacteria > Bacillati > Bacillota > Bacilli > Caryophanales > Paenibacillaceae > Paenibacillus > Paenibacillus sp. GD4. The sequence continues at coordinate 393,551 of NZ_JAVCYK010000001.1, read as the reverse complement.
GCCGAGGCGCTGGATATGCTGCAGGCTATGAATACGGGGCATGACGGCTCGTTGTCGACGGGCCACTCGAACTCTACTGCAGATATGCTCAGCCGTTTGGAATCGATGGTGCTGAGCGGAGCACCTCTGCCGATTGAGGTCGTTCGAAGTCAGATTGCCTCCGCATTAGACATCATGGTCCACCTGTCAAGGCTCCGTGATAAATCGCGACGTGTGACCGAAATCAGTGAGGTTATCGGTCTAAACCAGGGAGCGATTGTGCTTCGCCCTCTGTATCGATTCGTTGAATCAGGCGCAGCAGTGGATGGACGAGTTCAGGGAGAGCTGCAGTGTACCGGTCAGAAGCTATTTCACACGGATAAGCTGGTGATGGCCGGCCTGCAGCTTCCAGAGGAAGGAGGTCTATCATGAGCTTGCAGCTTCCAGCTCGAGCTTCCGCGAAACCGGCAGCCGATGCGGCAGCAAGAGGCTCGCTGCCCGACTATCGACAGTACGCTTTGTCCACCCGGCAGCGTTTCCTATCAATGTTAATCGGGTGGGCGTGCATGGGAGTTACGGCCTGGATTTTCTACAAAAGCATCTGGATGGTTCTGCTGTTCATTGCGGCGGGCTCGCTTTTTCCGGAGTGGAGACGCAGACAGCTGCTCAAGAACCGCAGGGCGCAGCTGCAGCTGCAATTCCAGCAGCTCATGGCTTCCTTATCCTCCTCGCTTGGTGCGGGCAAATCCATCGAATCCGCTTTTGCCGAAGCACTGACCGATTTGAGGCTGCTCTATACCGGTACGGAAGCGATAATCATTCGGGAGCTGGAGATCATCCTGCGCCGGATGGAGAACGGGGAAACGATTGAGCGTGCCTTGGCGAGCTTCAGCGAACGGGCGCAGCTTGACGATATCCGGCAGTTCACGGAGGTGTTCATTACCTGCAAACGGACAGGAGGCAACCTCGGCCAGGTCATGCGCCGCACCTCAAGCATTATCCAGGACAAGCTCGCCATCCAACAGGATATCCAAGTGCTGCTGTCCCAGAAAAGATTTGAGTCAAGGGTGCTCTCGCTGGCCCCTGTAGTTATGATCGCCGTGCTGGGGATGACGACGCCGGATTACATGGAGCCCATGTACAGCGGTGTGACCGGTAGGCTGATCATGTCGTTTGCTCTGCTCGTCTTCGCAGCCTGCTTCGTTCTTACGAACAAAATTATGGACATTAGGGTGTGAATGGCATGATGATGTATCTTTTGTTCGCTGTACAGGTTGCGGGAGCTGCGGTCGTCTACGCAGCTGCTTCGAAACGCTACACCGGGTGGATACGTGACCATCCTCCGCATCCGAACCGGATTTGGCTCGCGCCGATCGGCTTATGGCTGCTTGACCTGATTCGTCCTGGAGACCGGCTTCCGGAGCAGGTGGGACGCGTACACCAGATCATGGTAGGTCTTAACGGTGCTAAGGCTGCGCCAGCGCAAACACGCTGGTTTTTGGCCAAATCGGCCGAGGGGATGACCATTGGGGTTATGGCCGCTACGCTGCTTGCTGCAGCTGCCGATAATTACGAGCTGTTGGCTTACGGAGCCCTGCTCAGCTTACTGCTCCCGATCGTACAGTACCAGCAGTGCAGCCGGGAGCTGAAACGAAGAAAGCTCGATATTCTGATTTCTCTGCCGGAGCTGCTGAATCAATTGATGCTGCTGACAGGAGCAGGAGAAACCGTGCCCCAGGCGCTCATCCGCATTGTGGAGGGTAGGCAGCAGGACAAGGATCCGCTCCTGCAGGAGCTGCTTCCCGTAGTGCAGGTGCTTCGAATGAACGGTTCCTTTGCCAAAGGCATGGAGGACTTCAGTAAGCGGTGCGGACTGCAGGAGGTTTCTCTGTTTACGACGACGCTGCTCTTGAATTATAAACGGGGCGGCGACGATCTGGTCATGTCGCTGCGCGAGCTTTCCGTTACCCTTTGGGAGAAGCGCAAGGCGGTCGCAAAGACGCTTGGGGAGGAAGCCTCGTCGAAGATGGTGTTTCCGATGGTTTTGATTTTTTTCATGGTGATGGTGGTTGTGGCCGCGCCCGCTATGCTGATGATGAATTTGACTAGTCCTTAGAGGAGGAATACAAATGCAGTGGATGCAATTAAGCTGGAAAAGGTTTTGGAAGGAAGAAGACGGATTAGGCACGTTAGAAATATTACTTATCGTAGCTGTTCTACTGATTATAGCGATCGCGTTTAGAAAATGGATCATGAAATGGGTGAAGGCATTGTTTGATTCGGCGGACGCGCAAGTGACGAATCAAACCGGTACGGTCGGCACGGACGCTACGTCGATCAGCCCTGGCACAACACCGTAAATGCGTCTGTGGCGCGAGGTCAAAGGGAGTATCACGCTGGAGGCCTCTCTTGTTCTCCCCGTCATCCTGTTGTCTTCTTGTACGCTGCTGCTGCTCTCGCTTTTCGTATACAAGCAGGCAGCCCTGCAGCAAAGGGCGGAGCTCGCGGCTGAGCGTACGGCTTATGCCTGGGATAACAGCAGAAAGGAGCTTGCAACGGGAAGTGTCGCGGCAGGTCAGCATGATAGCCTCTACTGGCGTCTTACCCAGGACAATGTGTTGAATTTATTTCAGTTTCTGCTGCCGACAGGAGCGGTAAAAATAGCGCTCCCTTCTTCAGTGGAACAAGGCATCGGTCAAGAGCCGAAAGGGAAGCTGTTGAAAACGGCCGATAGTCTGGAGGGCCATTGGTCCGGGGAATTGTCTTACCGGAACCTGGGACTGCTCCGCTCGGCCCAGGCTGTGCTCCGTTCCGGCTTCCATGCCCCCTTGGCCGGACCGCCGCGGCAGTTGGAGGCACTGGCCACCTCCTATGTGATCGATCCCGTGGAGACGATCCGGCTGGTTGACCTAACGCGGACATTCGTCCAGGAGATACAAGGAAAAATGAAGCCGAGGCGGGCACTACAGCTGATGACGGATCCTAAATCGGTGCCCGACGAGCCGGTGCGAATAACAAGCCATGCCCAAGCGGCAGCACATCTTAGAACGTTGGTTGGGGGTCAAGCGACGACGCTTCAGGTGAATCCGACCACCAAGCGGGAGGTGGATGCGCTCGATGCGCAGAGGGTTGCTCATCAAGCGTTTTACACCTTCAACGAGGCGCAGCTGAGGCAGAGCCAGATGCCCAAGGATGTGGAGCTTTTGAAGAGCGGTCAACAGGTTCAGGGAGTCGTTTGGCATTTTTTCAAGCTGTCGAAGCAGCAGAAGGTGAAGCTTTCCCAGGGACTAAAGCAACAACTGGAAAGACAAGGCATTGTAGTCATGATTCATGAATGAAGGGGGGCTGTATTTGCTCCGTAGTGTGCAGCGCTTCTGGAAAGGGCAGCAAGGCTCGGTTTCGGTTTATTTGGTTCTGATCATTGTGCCGATTTTGCTCTTCTGCGGCGTCCTGATTGACGTCATAAGGTACAAGACGGCGGCAAAGGAGGGAGAACAGGCGGTAAAGGCGGGATTGCGATCGTCCATGTCCGCCTTCTCGCCTCAGCTTCAAAGCTACGGTCTGTACGGACTACCTTCGGAGGAGGAGGGGGAAGCGGTAATTTTTCCGCGTGTAGTAAGCGCCAATCTATCGGATGCCGTCGACTCCAGCCGCTTCCGTTTTATCGACCATAGGCTGGAGGAGGGGACGGCGAAGACGACGCCGGTATACTCGCTTGCCAATCATCAGGTTCTGAAGCGGCAAATTCTTGAGGAAATGAAATATCGTGCGCCCATGATATACACGCTGGAAATAAGCGATAAATTCAAAAAATCAAGCTTGCCCGTTCAGCTGAATCAAGCGTCCGGCTTCGGAGAGAATGCTGCCAAGATCGAAAAGCTGCTGGAGGAAAGGGACCAGGAGCTGTCTTCCGCTTGGGAAGTGCTGGAGCAGCTGCAGCATAAATCGTCGGACATGCATCCTTTTTATAAAACTCAGCTTAGGGATTTGAATGAGCTCAGCGGGCGAATCGGGATTCATACGATCGAGGACGTTCGCGCCACTCTACAAACCGCTAAGCAGCAGGTGTCTGCACTGCAGGAGCAAATTCGGGGCATCGATCTGTCACTGATGTCGCTTGCCCAAGCGGGTCCTGCGGCCGTTCAGTCCATCATTGCCCTGAATGAGTCTAAAAACGCGCTTATGCAGCAGCTTTCGGAAGCAACGCAGCTGGTATCGCAGTATGAGCAGCTTCTGAGCGATTTGCTCCAATATGCGAAGCTGCTGGCCATGCTGAAGCTAAAGGCGGCTCAAGATCAGAAGGATCTTGCGGGACTGCACGAAGCGTTCAAAGAAGCTATGGGGCGGGCTAAGCAGGCTAACGATCAGTTGAATACCGAGCTGCGGCGCATTCAAGGAACTGCTGCGGGCTCATCGTATCCGTCGAATGCGGCATTTCAGAGCATCATGCTTGTAGAACGCTCCGAGCTTGAGATGTATGAAACCGATGTAGGAGCAGCAGTTGCCTTATTCTCCGGTTTGGAGGTGCAAATCGGGGACGGACTCATGTTTACGCAAGCAAAGTACAGCTCTACCGATTCGGCGCTGGAGTCGTTTCGACTGAAGCTGCACGAGGTTTACACAAGGGAGCAGGTCAAGGAGAACGAGCGGGCGTCAAGAAGCTCTGCGAATCAAAGCGCCAAACGGGAGCAGCGGAGACAAACGCAAGCGGTGCTGGATCAAGTGAAACGAAGCATGGGCGTTTGCAGCTTAACGGACAGCGTCGATCCCTACGGATCCAGCTATCAGGAGCTTCAGGGCGATCCGAGTCGCGGGACAAAGGGCTATTACCAAGCCTATTTGGCTCTTAATGCCGCATCGGGCGCTTTGCAGCCGGTGCCCGAGGTAGAGCTAAGCCATCCGGACCGAGCCGGCTTGGGAGCGTTGAAGCTGTTTACCGGCCTGGAGGAATTTTTTACTGACGTGCGCGATGAGTTTTATATCGATGAATTTGCCGTCAGCAAATTCAGCTACCGCACCCTGGGACTAGAGAAGGATACTCAGGGGAAGGTGAAGATATCCAAGGAGCTGTCAGCTCCTGAGCAGCACGTGCTCGCCAATCAGGAGCTGGAATATTTGCTCTATGGAGGCGGCTCCTGTGCGTCGAATTATACGATGGCCTATGCAGAGATGTTCGCGATACGCCTGGCGATCGGCACCACAGAAGCGCTGCTGGAGCCGCGTAATGAAGCATTGGCGGCCGGATCCCCGCTGTTGGTTTTTCTAGCCGCCTTGGCTGAAGGAGCCGTCCGAGCACAGCAGGATATGTTTAAGCTTCTCCAAGGGGAGGAGGTTCCCTTGTCACGTAAGCTCAGCGGAGCTATTACACTCAGCTACAAGGACTACTTGAGATTGTTTTTGCTGCTCCACAGCAAGGACAAGGTGATGCTATCCAGGCTGCAGGCGCTGGTTCAACTCAATACGGGGCAGGATCTTTCGAAGGCTGCAACGTACTTATCCGGAAGAGCAACGACATCCATCCGCTTATGGTTTTTACCGGAAGTCATGAAGCTGATCTCACGGACAGGGTTCTCGGGCTGCGATATGGATAGGAACCGCTGTAAGCTAACCAGCACAGCTGATTTTACTTACTAAGGGGAAAAGCGTATGCAAAAGCGGCAAGCGGAGGAGGGAAGCATGGTCGTAGAGGCGGCGCTGGTGATGCCCTTCTTTCTGACCTTAATCATGCTGCTTGTATCCTTCATTCAAATTTCATTGGCGGAAATGGCGCTTCAATCCGCCGTGTCGGAAACCTCCAAGGTCATCGCCTCCAATATGTATCCGGTTCGCCACCTATATTTGCAGGGGCAAGCCCGATGGCAGCAGAGCGCCGCCGGTGTATGGCTGGAGCAGATCGTCTCGCAGGTGCAGACTGCGAGACAAACGGTGACCGATGCGGAGGCATTTGCGGAGGACTATGCCCAGTGGATCCCTGAGCCATTGCTCATGGCGGTCAAGTGGGAGAAGGACCGGAGAGAGAAGCTGGAAGCCCTAGGGCAGGACGCAGCTCAAACAGTGAAAGACCGCGTCAACGAGGGACTTCGGGACGCAGCGACTCCCATTGTGGCGTCCTTTGCCGACGATCGCAGACTCCGGCGCGAGAAACTGAAGGTAACGAAGCTGGTTTTTCCAAGCTTTGAGAATATGGGGGAGGCCTATCTGGTGATCGAAGCGCAATACGAGCTTACTTTGCACATTCCCTTTTACCGCAAGACGATCTTATTGAAAAAACAAGCCATGGAACGAGCTTGGATCGGAGGTGCCGGATGATCGCTTATGGCGTGGCTGGGGCCCTCATCTTAATTGCCTTTTACAGCGATATCCGTACCCGTAAAATATCGAATGGACTCACGGTGACATGTTTCGTCTTTGGGCTGCTGGTGCATCTTTACCTTAGCGGGTCTAACGGGTTGTTGTTTTCCTTGCTTGGCGCCGCCGCCGGGTTTGTTCCCATGCTCATGCTGTATATGAGCCGCGCGGTGGGGGCAGGCGATGTCAAGCTGTTTGCCGCACTCGGCGCGCTGATTGGGACGGAGGTGACGCTGCAGCTCGTTTTTGCATCACTGATGGCTGCAGGTATAGTAGCGCTGCTTATTCTCCTATGGAGGAAGGAACTGGTTGTTCGTGGTCAGCGGCTTCTGTTTTCCATGTTTCGCATCGGCGTTTTGCATGACAGGGAGGAGCTCAGAGGCGTGGTCCGTGCTGATGGGTATCTGCGGTTTCCGTTTATGTGGGCGGTGCTGCCCGCGTCAATAGGTCTATATTTTCATATGACAGGATGAGGAGGCTCATGCGTGAAGGAGCAGCTGTACGGCTTGCAGGTTGATTTTACCAACGAACACGGACAATTTATGGTCTTATCCGATCGGGACGGGTTAGTACAAGAGCAGCTGAATTCGTTTCAAGTCAAAATGCTCACATGGAATCGGCTTCCGAGGCTATTGCCGCTCCAGCTTGACTCCAGAGACGGAAACATTCATCTGTATTATTCGATCGAGGGCAAGAGGATGCTGTCCGCATGGTTGAGGCAGGAGAGCTTAACCTTAAAGCAATTTTATCAAGTGCTTTATACACTCGCTGAGGTGCTGGACGACAGCAGAGCCTGCATGCTTCAGCCGGGAAGATATATCTTAAAGGAGGACTACATTTTTTGCGGGCACGGGCTGGATGATCTTTATTTGACCTATATCCCCAAGGAGCAGCTTGAAAATAAAGGCTCGATTTCATCCGATTTGCAGCATCTGGCTTCTCGCCTTGTTTACAGGGTGAAGGAGCTTACGGGCAGCGGATTTCAAGAGCTTATGAGCTATTTGCAGGAGGAATCGTTTTCGGTATCGGAATTGAAGAAATTGCTGCACAAGCATATTGCCCAACTGGAGGAACCGCACAACATTGTAAATCCCAACCCAAAGCCCCGGACATTCACCTCTCCGCAGCCTATGTATGAAGAGGAGCTGCACCGCCAAACACCTATAACGGCTTCACCTATGGGCGCGGTGACAGCAGAATCGTTTCTGCAAGAGGAGCGTGCGGACGATTCAAAGAATAAGATTAAAAGACAATGGCTTACCGCAGCCATGTTTGTATTGCTCCTTGCACTCATCTGGCGCTTGTATGCCGAGAATCCGACGGAGCTTTACCTGTATCTATGCTCAGGTATAAGCCTGATTTGTGTAGGATTGGCGTATGTTCTATTCAAAAAACTCTCCTCCTCTGCCGTATCGACGTTGCCGGATGAGCCGTTCGAGCCCTTTTTCTTCGACGATTCACACTCAAAAGCTGCAGCAATAGGTCACACGCCATCGATCCCCTTGGCTCAGGATGGCGCTCCGGACAGCTCTCAGCATACCGTGCTGCTGGCGCATTCCCAAGCCACCGTATTGTTATCCCCGTCCGACATAATAGTAGAGAGCTTGTACCCTCGGTTGGAATACATAAAGAACGGGAAGCAAGAGCAGGTGGAGCTTCGAAAATCAAATTTCGTCATCGGTCGCGCCGGTGTCGAGGTAGACTTTGTGCATGAGGACAAGGGGGTGTCTCGAATCCATGCGGAAATCATCCGCGAGAACGGCGTATACGCGGTGAAGGACTTGGGATCCCGCAACGGAACGATGCTGAATGGCACAGCTTTGGTGCCATACAGGGTGTATTCTTTGCAGGATGGTGATATAGTTAAGATCATACGAACTGATTTTACGTTTCGAATGGGGTCTTAACACGTGAAAACCAAAATTGCGGTTCACTGGCAATATGGAGCGGCCACTCATTCCGGCTGGTTCCGCACGACGAATGAGGACCGCTCCTTGCTGCGGATGGGTACTACGGCTGCCGGCATGCCTTATGCCGCCGCTGCCCTCGCGGATGGCATCGGCGGCGTAGGGGATGGCAGGACAGCCAGTGAAACGGCCATGCTGGCCGTGAAGCAATGGCTGGATGAGCGGCTTCCGCAGCTTCTGGAGGACAAGCACCCGATAGAGCGGGTGGAGTCATCCCTGCAGGGACTGTTCCGGGCAATTCATCGGCTGCTGCTTGAACGGGGAACGGAGACGGGAACAACGCTCGGGACTACGTTAACCGTGCTATTTTTGATGGACGAAACCTTTCTTATTGCGCATGTTGGGGATTGCCGCATTTATTATATTCCTTGGCGCGGAGGACTTAAGCGGCTGACGAAGGATCATTCATGGGTATCGGAGCAGATGCGAAGAGGGAGAATGACCCGCAGTCAAGCACGTACGCATCCCAAAAGACACGTGCTGGTTCAGACGCTTGGCGTGCGTGTGGAGCCTAGTGTTTATATCCGCCGCGGAATGTACACCCCGCGCTCCGTCTTTTTGTTCAGCAGCGACGGCTTCCACGACCGCTTCACCGATTTGAAGCTGTCGGAGCTGCTGAAGTCTGCAAGGGAACCGGACCGTGATCTTCAAGAGCTTGCGGATGAGCTGCTAGATAAGGCACTGGACAGACAAGCGGAGGACAACATCAGCCTTATGCTCATCAGCCCTATGACACGGACCTGTACGGATTGGGTACGCTGGACACGCCGTTTGATGAACGTCCACCGTCAAGTGAAAAAGTTATTGGAGCTTATTCCGGTCTACCTTCGAAAGTGATATAATAGAATTTCATTTACGTTACTATTGGATAGCCAGGCTGCCACGCCCAATAAGAAAGCCGCTCCTACAGGAGCGGCTTCATGATCATAAGCCAAAGCATGATGAAAAGGACGAACAAATAAATGTACATCGAACGGCTTAGCTTGACTACAAGAGCACTACGGTCGTGATCCGGCTCGCGGAGCCGCCGCAGCGTGGGTGAGAAGGCCCGAGCAAGAAAGAACAGGGAAGCGAATAGGACGACGAACGTTCCGAAGATCCACGGTGTCGTCCAAGGCCATTGACCGATCCACATAAGCAGCAAACCGGAGAAGACGAGGACATGTCCGGTATGCTTGGACAGTCTGACGACATATTGAAACGAGTCCAAATAAATCGGCAGCTGGGTATCGTCCGCCGTTCGCAGCTTGCGAAGCATGGGGATCAGCACAAGGAACGGCCCTACGGCTGCAAGAGCGCTTAATACATGAATGAAGACGAGCAGGGAGTAGATCATTGTCATGGTTACAATTGCCTCCGGAGAAGTGGATAGAAAAAAACAGTGTAGCGGCGCTGGCAACTACACTGTTTTTTGTGTCATGTTAGATCGCGCGGAATTCGTGAACCCAAACCTTCATCTGCGGCATCCAAGGCATGCCGGCATGCATCGATAAGATATAGTTTTTGTACTCTTCGAGGGAGCTGTAGCCTTCGGATTTAATGTTCTCATCGTTAAGCTCGCCCAGGGATTGCTGATACACGCTGGTAACCTCGAATTTCTTTCCTTGAAGCTCCATAATTTCGCCGATATCGGCATAACGGCCGTTTCTGCGTGTAGCGGTTTTCTCGCCGCTCAGTACCTTTTGGATGTCGGCATCAACAGTAATCATACGCTCGATCGAGCATGTTTTTGGCGGCAATGTTGTTTCAGACACAGGACTCATCCTCCTAGAACTTAATCACAAGTAGCTTACACGAAAAATGTCGACTATGCAAATGCTGGAACAGGTGGAATCCAGCCGGAAAGGATGATCCAAATGAGAGCGTTTCAAGACCGAATCAACAAGCCCTACGTACGGCAGCTTCTTGCGCAGCTGCTGAATACACCAAGCCCTAGCGGTTACTGCAGACAGATCATGTCTATGCTGAAAGAAGAAGCCGCCAAGCTGGGGTACCCAATGACGTTTACGCCAAAGGGCAACGGCATCATCACGGTACCGGGGCAGCAGGATTCCCGAGCGATCGGGTTATCCGCTCATGTCGACACGCTGGGGGCGATGGTCCGCTCGATCAAGCCGGACGGAAGAATCCGGTTCACCTTGATCGGCGGATACATGATGGGCTCCGTGGAGAACGAGTATTGTATCGTGCATACCCGGAACGGGCATACGTACGACGGGACCATCATGACGACCAAGCCGTCAGTGCATGTATTTCCTGACGCCAGGGATTTCAAGAGGGATGAGGAAGCCATGGAGATCCGTCTGGACGAACGGGTGACCTCGGCGGCCGAGGTGAAAGCGCTTGGAATCAATGTCGGAGACATCATCTCCTTCGATCCGCGTACCCAATTTAAACCGAATGGGTACATCAAATCCCGCCATTTGGACGATAAAGCGGGAGTTGCCGCTCTTTTCGGTCTGCTGGAGCTATTCCAACGAGAAGATATAAAGCCCGCATATTCGCTTCAGCTGCTAATCAGCACCTATGAAGAAGTAGGACATGGAGCAGCTTGGATACCTCATGAAATCGAAGAAATGATCGCAATCGATATGGGCGCGATGGGTGCGGATCTCACTTGTACCGAATACGATGTGTCCATTTGCGCTAAGGATTCCTCGGGTCCCTACGATTACGCAATGACTTCGAAGCTGATCGAGCTGGCTAAGCGCGACGGTCTGAGCTATGCCGTCGATATATATCCGCAATACGGCTCCGACGCCTCTGCGGCGCTTCGCGGGGGAAGCAACATCCGGGCGGCTTTGATCGGTCCCGGAGTTCATGCCTCTCATGCCATGGAGCGTACCCATGAGGAGGGCATCATGAATACGATTGCTTTGCTTGCAGCCTATGTAACAGAGCCCGCGGAGCCATACAAGATCTAATCGAACAGCTTCAAGGTGTGACTGAAAGGAGTGTAATGAACGTTGAACATCGTTACGGTAGAAAATTTATATAAAAGCTATGGCGAAAAGGTGTTGTTCGACAACATCCATTTCCAAATTAACGAGAAGGAACGCATCGGTTTGGTTGGTGTGAACGGGACGGGTAAATCGTCCTTACTTAAGGTGATAGCCGGGCTGGATTCGATTGAGAAGGGGAAGCTGATCCACTCGAATCATTTTCGGGTGGAATATCTTCCACAGCAGCCTGATTTTGATCAAGAGTCTACCGTGCTAGAACAAGTGTTTCATGGGGATACGCCGCTCATGCAGGCACTGAGAGAGTACGAATGGGCACTTGCCGAGCTGCAGCTGAAGCCGGAGGATGAAAAGCTGCAGTCCAAGCTGTTCAGAGTCCAGCAGCAAATGGACAACCTCAATGCTTGGGAAGCCGGTACTGTCGCAAAGACCGTTTTGACGAAGCTGGGCATTACAGACTTTTCCCAAAAGGTAGGTCAATTGTCGGGCGGGCAGCGCAAGCGGGTAGCTATGGCCCGTGTACTTATCCAGCCGGCCGACCTGCTGATCCTGGACGAGCCGACGAACCATATCGATCACGAAACGGTGGAGTGGCTGGAGGATTTCCTTAGCAAATGGAAGGGAGCGCTGCTGCTCGTTACCCACGACCGATATTTTCTGGACAGAGTAACGAACCGCATCTTCGAGCTCGACCGGGGCAAGCTGTACAGCTATGAGGGCAACTATGCGGCCTTCCTGGAGAAAAAGGCGGACCGTCTTGAGCGGGAGGCTGCGGAGGAGGATAAGCGTCAGAATCTGCTGCGCCGGGAGCTTGCCTGGCTGCGCCGCGGCGCCAAGGCGCGGACGACGAAGCAGAAGGCAAGGATCGACCGCGTCGTCGAGCTGAGGGACCGCAAGGTGGACGGTCCTGGTGAGAAGCTGGATATGGCGCTCGGGGCAAGCCGGCTCGGCAAGAAGGTGATCGAGCTCGATCACATCAGCAAAAGCTTCGGCTCCCGGCAGCTTGTCCGGGACTTCAGTTATATTGTCATGCCGGAAGACCGAATCGGCATTATCGGACCGAACGGAACGGGGAAGTCGACATTCCTGAATCTGCTAGCCGGACGAATGCAGCCGGACGGCGGCACGATGGAAGTAGGCACTACGGTCAAGCTATCGTATTATACGCAAGAGAATGTGGAGATGGACGAGAAGCAGCGCGTCATCGAGTATATTAAGGAAGCGGCCGAGGTCATCCGAACGGCGAACGGCGAGTCCATTACCGCTGCGCAAATGCTGGAGCGCTTCCTCTTCTCCCCGTCGCTGCAGTGGACGCCGATCGGCAAGCTGTCGGGTGGCGAGAAGCGAAGGCTGTATCTCCTGCGGACGCTGATGGGCGAGCCGAACGTGCTGCTGCTTGACGAGCCGACCAACGATCTTGACATTCAGACATTGACCATTCTGGAGGAATATTTGGACGATTTCCCCGGAGCCGTTATCACCGTTTCCCATGACCGGTATTTCCTCGATCGTACGGCGGATCATCTATTCGTATTCGAAGGAGACGGCCGCATTCGTCGTTATCACGGAAACTATACGGAATATATGGAAGCTCAGCAGCTCGAGAAACAGGCGGAAGAACAGGAACGGCGGAAGGCTGCGCAGCAGCAGCCGGCTCCAGGCAAGCAGGAAGAGGCCTCTGAGCGACGCGAATCCAGTCGGCCGAAGAAGCTGTCCTTCAAAGATCAGAAGGAATGGGATGAAATCGAAGGGAAGATCGCCGGCTTGGAAGCGAAGCTGGAGCAGATCAAAAACGGCATAGAGAATGCGGGCAGTGACTTCGGCAAGGTCCAGACCTTGTACCGGGAGGAGCAGGAGGTTTCGGCACAGCTGGAGCAGGCGATGGACCGCTGGGCGGAGCTTTCGGAGCTGGTGGAGCAGATTGCGCAAAACAAATAATTTTGCCGAGGTTTGGGAAGCTGCCCTAAAGTATGCTATAATATACGTTTGGAAGAACTAAACAACGGGATATGGATAGAAAGTGGGTTATCAAATATGATTACAGTAACGGGTGTTACCCTGCGATACGGCAAGCGGGCGTTGTTTGAAGATGTGAACATCAAGTTTACTCCGGGCAACTGCTACGGCTTGATCGGCGCGAACGGGGCGGGCAAATCGACCTTTCTCAAAATTTTGTCCGGGGAGATGGAGCCGAACAAAGGAGAAGTCAGCATCAATCCGGGCGAGCGGATGGCTGTTCTGAAGCAGAACCATTTCGAGTACGATGAGGTGGAGGTGCTTAAGACCGTTATCAAAGGCCACGCGCGTCTGTTCCAAATCATGGAGGAGAAGGATGCGCTGTACGCGAAGCCGGATTTCTCCGAAGAGGACGGCATGAAGGCCGCGGAGCTGGAAGGCGAATTCCAGGAGCTGGACGGCTGGCAGGCGGAATCCGATGCGGCTGAGCTGTTGATCGGACTCGGCATTCCCAAGGACTTGCACGATCTGAAGATGAAGGACCTTGACGGCAGCCAAAAGGTACGCGTGCTCTTAGCTCAAGCGTTGTTCGGCAACCCGAACATTCTGCTGCTTGACGAGCCGACGAACCATTTGAACATCGAATCCATCAACTGGCTGGAAAATTTCCTTGCGAAATTTGAAGGAACCGTTATCGTGGTATCTCACGATCGCCATTTCTTGAATCAAGTATGTACACACATCGCGGACATCGACTTCGGTAAAATCCAGATGTATGTCGGTAACTACGACTTCTGGTACCAGTCCAGCCAATTGGCGCTGCAGCTGACCCGCGAATCCAATAAGAAGGTAGAAGAGAAACGCAAGGAGCTGGAGGAATTTATCCGCCGCTTTAGCGCGAACGCTTCTAAATCCAAGCAGGCAACCTCCCGGAAGAAGCAGCTCGAGAAGCTGACGCTGGAGGATATCAAGCCTTCCACACGGAAATATCCGTTCATCAAGTTCCAGCCGGAGCGGGAAGCAGGCAAGCAGCTGCTGACCGTAGACCGCCTTTCCAAGTCGATTGACGGCGAGCTGGTGCTGAACAACATCAGCTTCACTGTAAACAAGGGCGACAAGATTGCTCTGGTCGGGCCGAATGAGCTGGCAAAGACGACCTTGTTCCAAGTGCTGATGGGCGAGCTGGAAGCTGACTCGGGCGAATATACTTGGGGGGTTACGACTACGCAAGCGTATTTCCCGAAGGAAAACTCCCAGTACTTTAACTCGGACCTGAATCTGGTTGATTGGCTGAGACAATATTCCAAGGAACAGGATGAGTCGTATTTGCGCGGCTTCCTTGGACGGATGCTGTTCTCCGGAGAAGAAGCGCTCAAGAAAGCCAGTGTTCTGTCCGGGGGAGAAAAGGTTCGCTGCATGCTCTCCAAAATGATGATGAGCGGCGCCAATGTGCTGCTGCTTGACGAGCCGACGAACCACTTGGATCTGGAATCGATCACGGCGCTAAACAACGGCTTGATCGATTTCGACGGTACGTTGCTGTTCGTATCGCATGACCATCAGTTCGTGCAAACGATCGCGAACCGGATCATCGAGATTACGCCGAACGGCATCATCGATAAGATCATCACTTATGACGAGTACCTCGAAAGTGAAGAAATAAAGAAGCAGCGCGAGGCGTTGTACGCATAAGCTTGCATGAGAAAAAGGATGAGCCGCTAACCGTACCCTTAAGGGGACGTGCGCTCATCCTTCTTTTCTTCAAGCTTTGTACTTGTCTTAGCTTCCGCCGGTACGTCTACGCTGATTGTTCGGCTTCTTGTTGTTCTGGCTGCGCATCACAGCGCTGTTGCCGCCGCGCAGCTGCTGTCCGCCGCCGCTTTGCTGGGCTTGTTTCTTCTGAGCAAGCTTGTTCTTAATCGCGTCGGCCAAGCTGACCTTTTTGGGCTCGGACCCGGCCTGCTGCTCTTGATTCTCATGATTTTCCGTCATTCTCAATACACCTACCTTGCTTGTCTATGCTCTTATTGTATTGATTTATGACGCCGGAAGCAATACGCAATCGAAAGAGAAATGAGGTATCCGCATGAGCCTTTCGGAATGGACGGAATCGGATCTCTTGAATCGGCTTCTAGGCAATCCGGCACCGCTGCGAACGTGGCATGTGCTCTTCTATACACCCATGTGCGGGACGTGCAAGGTGGCAAACCGCATGCTGGAGATTGTCCAGGCGATGGACCCGACCCAGGACATCGGTCGCTGCAATATTAACTTCAGTCCTAGGATGACGCAGGAGTGGAAAATCGAAAGCGTTCCCTGTATAGTGAAAGTTCAGAGGGGTCAGCCGCCAGTGAAGCGTTATCGCATGCAAGCGGTTGATGAGCTGTACCGCTTTATTCAAGAAGACGAAGTAACAAACCTATAATGATTCGCGTAAAGAGAGGAGCCTGTGAAGCGAACATGAACGACAATATGGCTGTATATCCGATCGGATCCCTTGTGACGGCTTCGTATAAAACCGGACAATATATCGGGGAAATCGTCGAGCAATCATCTCCCATGAAGGCTGCCGTGAAAATATTGGCGGTAGTCAAACATCCGACGCAGGGGGATCTCCATAATCCGATGGACCCGGACGTACCCTTCTTCCATCAGAGACGTGCCTTGGCTTACCAGGAAATCGCTCTTATGCCGGTTCAAACCATTCGTCCATATGAAGGCTTTGTTCCCGAGTATGCCGAATCCCTGAGCCGAGCGCTTGCGCAGGAGCTGCAGCAGCTGGACCGGGCTATTCGTTTCGCACAGCGCTGCCGCGAGGAGCTGGAGCAGCTTCAGCAAGAATATAAGCTGTAAAGGATGAGGCCCGATGCTTTTTGTACTGGTCGGTCTTTGGACGATCGGCTTCTTACTGCTCGTTACCGACCCGAAGCGGGCTACGACCCGCTGGGTGAGCAGCATTGCGTTTACCGGCGGCTCCGGGGGGCTGTCGGCAGTCATCGCTGACAATGTGAGACCTCACTTCCTGCTTCGCGGTTGGTTGACCGATTCCGTCAGTAATTTCCTTCTTCACGCGGAATATATAAGCTCACTGGTATGTTATTACGGATTGCCTTATACCTTTCTCATGTTTACTCTGGTTTATCATCCGTCTTATCCTTTTTGGAGAGGCAAGCGATGGGCTCCTTGGATCCTGCTGGTTCCGGTGCTCATCTCCCTGTTTATGGAAACTAAGCCTGCGGATCCGATCCCTTACGGCTATGTCGCCTTCTGGGCGACACCTTATATTTTAGGCGGAATCGCACTTTTGTTTATCTCCGCATGGAGGGAGCGCAATTCCTTCCTCCGGCGAAGCCGGATGCTCGTGACGACCGCTGCAGCGCCAACTTTATTTTTTGCTCTATTTACCTTATACTTGCTTCCGCTCTTCTTTGGCTTGTACGAATGGTGGCGCTACAATGCTTACGTTATCGCCTTTACACTCGCCGTCATCCTTGTTTCCAGCTTTCGCTACGGCTTCTTGGGTCTGCAAATTTCGATTCAAAATCAAAAGCTGGATTATACGCTCCGTGCGATCACATCAGGAACCTCCATTTTGAATCATGCCATCAAAAATGACGTGGGCAAAATCCGGCTATTCGGAGAAAAGATCCAGTCGGATGTGCAGGAGGAGGGCCCTATCGACAAGGAGGCCCTGGTTGCAGATATCCAAGTGATCATGAATGCCTCTCAGCATATCTATGATATGATTTACAGGATTCAAGGCCAAACTCAGGAGGTAGAGCTGGTGACGGAGGAGCTGCGTCCGGCGGAGCTGCTGCAGCAGTGTGTCCGTATGCTGGCCCCCGGCCTGGCGAGAGTCGAAGTGATAGAGCAGCTGCTGTATCAGGGGACGCTCTGGGGAGACAGGGCGCAGCTTACGGAGGTCGTAACGAATGTGATAACAAACGCGCTTGAGGCGATGCCCCAAGGAGGAGTTCTCACGCTGCGATTGACTGAAACCAAGCGTAACATCGTAATGGAAATCAAAGACACCGGCACTGGAATGGATAAAAGGCAGCAAAAACGGGTATTCGATCCGTTCTATACAACGAAAACCGGAAAAAAAATGAACTTCGGTTTAGGCTTATCCTACTGTTATAATATTGTGCAGAAGCATAAAGGCTCGATGAGCATTCATAGTGTGCCGGGGCGAGGCACTAGCGTATTTCTGCAATTTCCCAAGAAAAAAGCTCCGATAACAAGGAGGGAGTCGGTCTAGTATGGAACCAAACACAGCAAACACAAAAATACGTGTTGTCATTGTGGAGGATGACATGGATTGGCTGCGGGGGCTGCAGAGCTATTTGAACAAGCAGCCGGATATAGAGATCATTGGCCATGCGTCCTCCGGCGAAGCCGCGGTAGAGCTGCTCGAGAAGCTTGATGCCGACGTCGTGCTGATGGATATCATGATGTCCGATAGTCCCGAAGGGCTATGGGCGGCGGCCGAAATCGTAAAGTGCAGCGGAGCCCGCGTCGTGATGCTGTCCTCTATGGAGGAAAAGGAATTTATTTTTGAGGCGTTTAAAGCCGGTGCGGTCGATTATATGGTCAAGTCCAATTATACGGAAATCCCGGACGTCATTCGAAGCGCTTACGTCAACCGTAGCGCCATTCATCCGAGTGTCGCGGCCCAGATGAGGGAAGAGTTTCGCCGGCTGAAGCAGCTTGAGCACGAGGTTAGAGTGAAGGAGCTGCGCAATTTGTTGACGCCGACGGAGCTGCAGGTGCTGGATCTGATCGAGAAGGGACATACGCAAACCCAGATTGCCGATACGTTCGTCGTATCCATTCGTACCATCAAGGTGCATGTAGGGAATATATTAAAAAAGCTCGGCGGCAAAAGCAGCAAGGAAGCCGCACAGAAGGCGAAGGATATGGGCCTTCTGTAAACCTTAGTAGGAAAGGAAAGCGACATGAAGGGGGAAAGACAAATTTCCCTGCGGATGTCGCTTTTTTTGATAACGAACTTCGGGAAATTATGGTATAGTAGGTACAGTTTACTTACATAGCGATTATCAACTTTTATCGTACAAGGAGAGAAGGAAAATGAGTGCAAACGACAAGCTTCAGATCGGCGTCATCGGGGCCGGCAATATTGGAAACGTGCACATGAAAGAGTTCATCAAGCTGAATGATGCAGCTATTGCCGCAGTAACGGACGCTTACGCCCCGCTGGCCGAGCAGCGCGCGAAGGAATATGGCATTCCGAAGGTCTATTCAAGCTATGAAGCGTTACTGGCCGATGCTGAAATCGATGCCGTAATCGTCTGCGTTCCGAATGAAATGCATGCACCGATCTCCATCGCCGCGCTGCAGGCCGGCAAACATGTGCTGCTGGAGAAGCCGATGGCGGTTAATGCGGCTTCAGCCAAAGCGATCGTTAGAGCTCACCGGGAGTCGAACAAGGTGCTGATGATGGCTCATCAGATGCGCTGGGAGCCTCTGAATCTGCAGGTGAAGGAACAGGTAGAGAAGGGGGCCCTCGGCAAAATCTATAACGTGAAGACCGGCTGGCTTCGCCGCAAGGGGATTCCAGGCTGGGGAACGTGGTTTACCCAGATGGACAAAGCGGGCGGAGGGCCTCTCATTGATATCGGCGTACATATGCTGGACCTCTCTTTACATCTCATGGGAAGCCCGAAGCCGGTGTCCGTGTTTGGTACGACCTACGCAGAGTTCGGACCGAAGAAAAAAGGGATTGGCACATGGGGCAAGCCGGATTGGAATGGATCCTACGATGTAGAAGATTTGGCAACCGCCTTGATCAAAATGGAAGACGGCAGCACCTTGTCGCTGGATGTAAGCTGGGCGGCACATACCAGCTTTGTTGATAATGGGCCCTACATCTATCTGATGGGCTCCGACGGCGGTGCATCTTTATCGGGAGGTAAAGGCAAGCTGCATACCGAGCTCTTCGACCGGACGGCGGATGTCGAGCTTACAACACCGGCGAACGATGAAGGAGCGCGTCAACGGTTAAGCCGGCATTTTATCGAGTGCATTAAGGAAGGAAAGGAACCGATCACTTCGGCCATGTCGGGACTGACCAACAGTCTTGTCCTGGAAGCCATCTACGAGTCCTCTCGCAGCGGCGAGGTCGTAAAGCTGGATTGGAGCTTGTAAGCATAACATCATGGACAGCATGCTAGAATTAAATTTACAGATTTTCAGCATTATCGGAACGATTGCATTTGCAACCTCCGGTGCCGTTGTGGCGATGGAGGAAGAATACGATATTCTCGGCGTCTTTGTATTAGGCTTTGTCACCGCCTTTGGCGGCGGGGTCGTCCGTAATGTATTGATCGGGATCCCTGTCCCTACCTTGTGGAACCAAGGCTTTTATCTCAAGACGGCGCTGATTGCCGCTTTTATTGTTTTTATTTTTCCCGTGAACTGGATTCGAAGGTGGAAGTCGTGGGAGATTATCTTCGACGCGATAGGATTATCCGCCTTTTCCATCCAAGGGGCGCTTTATGCAACACAGATGAATGTGCCTCTGAGCGCTGTTATTGTTGCGGCCATGATGACAGGAATCGGCGGAGGTATCATTCGCGATGTGCTGGCCGGACGCAAACCGCTGGTGCTTCGGGATGAAATTTATGCGGTTTGGGGTATGCTGGCAGGTCTTGTTATCGGGCTGGGATGGTTTCAGGGGTCCTGGCCCTTGCTCGGCCTGTTCGCTCTCATCGTCATTCTCCGGCTCATGTCCGTGTATTTCAAGTGGCGTTTGCCGCGGCGCACCTTGCGGCTGCATGAGGAGCCGACACCTAAGAGAAACTAAGTCCCGACAGGAGGCTCAATGCGACAATGAGCGATTCGTTTAAGGAAATGACACGAGTGCCGTCAGAGCTGCTTCAGCAGAGGATATCCACCGTTCATGAGCTTCGTCAGGACGAGCTGGAGCTTTATGAAATATCGAAAGATTCCGATACCGGCGAGCATTATTTGCATTACGCCTATGTTCACAGAAATCTGGCAGCTATTGGACCGGGCGCAGGGGAGGAGGAAGTGTTCCACCACCTGATGCCTTTGGACAGCGATGCCGTGCTCGGTATGATGTTCGGAGAGCAGTCGTACTCATATCCCGACTTCTGGGATCATGCTTTTCTGCGCAACGGTCCGGAGGGAGACTACGTCTGGTTCGACCCTACCTATGTAAACGACCAAGACGAGAGTGAAATGGTGGGGCGTTCGATCGTCGAAGAGCTGCAGCGGTTCAAGCAATCCGGCGAACGGTCGGAGGAAGCGCTGCGCAAGCTGCTGGAATCGTTTGATCCTCCCAAGAAAGAATAAGACTTTGCAATCTATGGGTTTGTCTTTTGGCCGTTGGGCCGAAGGCAAACCCTTTTTTGTTAAGGGTCCGCATGATTTCTTCGCCGGTGATTCATCCTAATGAAGAGATGTTCCATAAGCAGACAGGAGGAACTTGCAGCATGAACCAAACGAATGGAGCATGGCGTTGGATAAGGCTGAGCGTCATCGCAGGATGTGTAGCGGCTGTCACTGCTTGCGGTCACAGCCAACCGGGGGACACAAGTCCCGGGGGAGGAACGGAGGATCGGCGCACTCATGCGCTCTATGACCGAGATAGCCGAAATAACGAAGATAATTCACTGGGCGTGAAAGAAAAGTGGGTCAAGGATCAGCAAAGAGGGCAGGGCGAGGAATACCGCGGCTGGGCCGCACTCGACTATAATAACGTCCATTTGACGAAGAAATTACGCTTTGATCCCCAATTGGCGGCACGGTTGAACCAATTGCCCGGGATTCAATCCACGATCGTATTGCTAACCGAGACCAATGCGTATGTGGCGGCGGTATTGGACGGTCAAAACCCGGACCAGCAGGCCAACCCCGAGCTTATGTCCTATCAGGTAACGGATAAAGGAGGCGTCAGTCTCTTTGGTGCGGATGGGGCGCTGGGTACGCAGAAGATCAATTGGTATGACCCGAACGGGATGACCTATTCGCTGCAGGATCGCATCAAAATGGAGGTGCTTAAGGCAATGCCCGATCGCCAGCGTGTGTTTGCGACCTCCAATGCTAACTTTGTTCAGCGCCTCCGTTTTTACGCAAAGGAAGAGCAAGAACGCGGCACGTTCCAGAACTATGTGAATGAGTTTAATACGATGGTTCAATACGCTTTTCCTGAACGTTAAAAAAAACTCCCTTGGCCCTGCATGTACTTCACATAGGGGCTGAGGGAGTTTTCATCTCTTCCGATAGCTTATACCTCAAATTTATAACCGACGCCCCAAACGGTTTTGATATGTTTAGGCTCCTTCGGGTCGGCTTCCATTTTTTTTCGGAGGTTCGTAATATGCACGTCAACCGAGCGCTCCGTAACGAAGGAATCGATGCCTCGGATATTGTTCAATAGCTCCTCACGGGAGTAAACCTTGCCTGGATGGATCCAGAAGCTTTTCATAATTTCGAACTCGGAGAATGTCGTTTCCACCGGCTTGCCGTGAACGTAAATACAACGCTTCTCCAGGTCCAGCATAATATCCTTTGCTTTCTCGGGAGTCTCCGCGGCTTGTCCGCCGTACGGCTGTCTCATCGAAGAACGACGGAGAAGAGCGGTCGTCCTGGCTGCCAGCTCGCGCATGCTAAACGGCTTGCATAAATAATCGTCCGCTCCGACCATGAGGGCGTTTACCCTCTCGGATACTTCATTTTTGGCGGAAACGATCATGATCGGCACCTCTGAAACCAATCGAAATTCCTTGCATAGATCAATCCCATTGGCATCCGGAAGCATGATATCGAGGATAACCACATCCGGCTGGAGCTCCTGAAACAATCGTTTGCCCTGTTGTCCGTCGGCCGCACTGAAAACCAAAAATTGCTCTTCCGACAAATATATGGAAATTAAATCGACAACACTCTGATCATCCTCAATCAGCAGCACTTTAGACACCAAGACCACCTCAATTGTTAGGGAAATGTTAGGACCGTCGCAAAAAATTTAACGAAAATCCAATAAGCGGCTGAATGTTATTAAAAGATTATCCTTCATAATGAAAGCATCATAAGAGATCGGGCAGGACAAGCGTAACCCGGTACCGACCACAGGAGGAATTTATATGAAGCACATAACCCCCCAATTGCAGCAGCACATTCAGTCCTGCGTAGATGAACTGGATCAGCTTGTTAACGGTAAAGGCTGCTCCTTGGTCGATCCTGAGGTTGTCCGGAAGAGCATGGAGCTCGACGAGCTTATTCTTCTAGCGATGAAACGGCAGAAGGAAGAACGTAAAGCCGCTTCACGTTGTGCAAGCTAAAATAGAAATGCATGACATCTGATTGCTTGTGAATAAAACAGCGGCAGTCCGGGCATACCTAGTGGGCAGGACGGTTTACGGTTTTGAAGCCCCGTCCCAATGATGCCGGACAGGAGTGCATGCTTCCTATGAACAGCTGTTATAAAGTAAGAGCCTGCTGCAGTAGCCGGGAATGCGATTATGTATACCATAAGGATGTCATTCAGACGATTAATCATGAGTCGTCTTTTTCTTTTGCACTCATGTTGAATGACATGGAACGTCAAGGTTCAAGGATGAAATGCCCTACCTGCGGTGAACGTATGTATTATTACCCGGTAACGACGATAGCCGAACCAGTACACTATGAATAAGTGTATCCATGGCGCGGCTATCCATGTGCGGGTACTGCTTGCCTCATTATCTTTGAACCCACGATTCTCCCCATTGCTGTACAGCTTCCATTACAGGCTGGAGAGCCTTGCCTTTCTCCGTTAGCTCATATTCAATTCGTACCGGCGTTTCGGGGTATACGTGTCTGCTGATCAGTCCATACGCTTCCAACTCTTTGAATCGCTCCGCAAGCATTCGATCGCTCATGCCGGGGATCATCTCGGAAATATCTTTAAACCGCCGAGGGCCCTCCAGCAGGGCACGGATGATCAGACCGGTCCAGCGCTTGCCTAATATTTCGAAAGCGGCTTCGAACTTCGGGCACATTTGGTGATGGTGCGGTTGTTCTGCCATGGGTATCACCTCTTTTTTCTCCCTATATTTTATCATATTTTAATGATCTATGTTAGCTTTTTGTTTCTTCCCAAGGTAATCCGGGCAAAGAGGAAGGTTTTGGTTGAAATAATTGTCGGATTACAGTATAACAACCTTAGACACCCTTGGAAAGCAGGATCAAATGGCTAGCTATCATTACTATGGATTTGGAGGATTTCCTTATGTATGGATCTCCCTACTCGGGACAAGCAAAAACAATGATGTTACTCGGCTCAGGCGAGCTGGGCAAGGAGGTCATACTCGAGGCGCAGCGCCTGGGCGTAGAGACAATCGCCGTAGACCGCTATGCGAACGCTCCCGCCATGCAGGTGGCGCATCGTTCTTATGTTATTAATATGCTTGACGGCGCGGCTCTTCGCGAGCTCATTGAGAAGGAAAAGCCGGATTTAATCGTGCCGGAAATCGAGGCGATTGCAACGCCTACGCTGGTGGAGCTCGAGGCGGAAGGATACCGCGTCGTACCGACGGCGCAGGCAGCAAGGCTGACGATGGACCGCGAAGGCATCCGCCGCCTTGCCTCGGAAACGCTGGGCTTGCCCACGGCGCGCTATGCGTTCGCTGACAGTTTGGAGGAGCTGAGGGCAGCGGTTGCGGAGATCGGCACGCCCTGCGTCATTAAACCGATCATGAGTTCTTCGGGGAAAGGACAGAGCGTATGCCGTACTCCGGAGGATGTGGAGACCTCCTGGAACCTGGCCATGGAGGGCGGACGGGCAAAGAAGGCTCGTGTTATCGTAGAAGAATTCATTCGATTCGATTCCGAAATTACTCTGCTTACCGTCCGTTCCGTGTCCGGTACATCGTATTGTGCTCCGATCGGCCATATTCAGAAGGACGGCGATTACATCGAATCGTGGCAGCCTCACGAAATGAGTGAAGCACAAATTGCCGAAGCGCAGCATATCGCCAAGACGATTACCGATGCGCTGGGAGGCGCAGGCATTTATGGTGTGGAGCTCTTCTTGGCGCCTGACAAGGTATATTTCAGCGAAGTCAGCCCTCGGCCTCATGACACGGGAATGGTGACGATGGCGTCACAGGACTTATCGGAGTTTGCGCTTCATGTGCGTGCCATTTTAGGATTCCCAATCCCGTCCATTCGATTACTGACCCCGGGGGCATCCTTCACGCTGAAGGCGGACCGGGAAGCTCAGCAATTCCGGATCGGCGGAGTGGAAAAGGCGCTTGCGCTTCCTAACACACAGGTTCGTGTTTTCGGGAAGCCGGAGACGAAGGTGGGCCGCCGGATGGCCGTTGCGCTCAGCTCGGGCGAGACGGTAGATGAAGCTCGGCGGTTGGCTAAGGAAGCGGCCGGCCTGCTTCATATCGAATATTAAGGGGAGAGGAAGCATCCGATAATGAACGCACATGAAATCGATTATCAAATTAATGGTTCGGAGATGCAATATGTGGAGATCGAGCTCGATCCGGGCGAGAGCGTCATTGCGGAAGCGGGCAGCATGATGATGATGGACCAGAGCATCCAGATGGAGACGATCTTTGGCGACGGCAGCGATCAAGGCAAGGGACTCATGGGCAAGCTGTTTGGTGCCGGCAAGCGGCTGCTTACAGGGGAAAGCCTGTTCATGACCATCTTTACCAATCGCGGTTCCGGTAAGGAACGGGTAAACTTTGCTTCACCTTATCCGGGACGAATCCTGCCTATGGATTTATCCGTGCTTGGAGGTAAGCTGATCTGTCAGAAGGATTCCTTTCTTTGCGCAGCAAAAGGCGTATCGATCGGCATTGACTTCCAGCGCAAGCTCGGTGCGGGCTTCTTCGGCGGAGAAGGCTTCATCATGCAGAAAATCGAAGGCGACGGTCTTGCGTTCGTGCATGCCGGAGGTACAATCTGTGAGCGCGTTCTGAAGCCTGGGGAAATGATCCGGGTGGATACAGGCTGCTTGGTAGCGATGACCCAAGAGGTCGATTACGATATCGAATTCGTAAAGGGCGTCAAAACCGCGCTGTTCGGAGGCGAAGGACTCTTCTTCGCTACGCTACGCGGACCCGGTCGGGTATGGATTCAATCGCTTCCCTTCAGCAGGCTGGCAGATCGCGTGCTGAGCGCTGCAGGACCGGGCGGCCGCAAGGAAGAGGGCAGTATTCTGGGCGGACTCGGCAACTTGCTTGACGGAGACAGATAAAAAAGGCTATCATTCAGTTACAACCTTTCCCTGCAGGTTCTTGCGGGCAATTATTCGAAAGAGGTGCTGTTAGATGGCATATAATCCACAAGTCGTCGATGCCAAAATTGTGAGTCATAATCCGAAAAACGGATTGTTCGAGGTTGTTGCCGAATTAAAAGACCGTACCGTCTGCCGTCTTACTTTTGAAATCGGCTCGGAAGGACAGCCGCCAAGAGTAACGCACATTAACCGTATGGAGAAAGAGCCTTGCCCGATCTGCCGCAAGGATTTCCTGTGCAATTGCATGTCGAAATTCGTTGTGCCGATCTCGGATCAGGCGCTGAGCTTAACCGGAACACCGTAAGGAACAACGGAAACCCGCAGGCGCTGCTAAGCCTCGCGGGTTTTCTTCTATACTACCGTTCGAGGTCAGGGAGAGAGAGCCATTGTATCGCTTATTACTATATCTCGGACTTTCATTTCTCCTGCTCCTAACCGTTTCGACCGGCGCCGTCTACCTGCTGATGAGGTCGACTCACTTGCAGGATACTCGGCAAAGTCTTCAATCCTGGCAGAAGCAAACCAATGCACGTATTGAGCAAAAGGTAGGCGAGCTGGATCTCCTAGCCCGTCATCTCGCAGGCGAGACGGCGGTTCAGCGCTTTACCCTGAGCGGCGGCAGTACGGAGGACAAGCCGGCGAGGGAGCTACTGGACGCCTTGCTGCGCAGCTATGCAGGCGACGTCAGTTATGTGAACGAGCTTTGCTTGATTCGGGCACAAGACAGCGGAGTCTTCTGTACTCCCATTGATCCCGGAGGAGTCCAGCTAAGCTCACAACCGCTTCCCGCGATGACGAGAAACGAGCGACTTCTGTTTCCAGCCGTGCAGCAGCCAGGGGAGCAAAGCCGCGCGGCGGAGCTCATTCATGCAACACCGGTGTGGGATCGCGGCTCCGGCGTGGTGAAGGGGGTGCTGCTGCTCTCGGTGAACACGAGGAAGCTGCTGCAGGACATCTTCGAGGGTCCGGCGATTTCCAGTCTGCTGTTATATGATGAGAAGGGAACGCTGTTGTTTTCCCGTCATCCGGAGGACCGGGAGGATATCGGCTCCCGCATCATCACTCCAGCCGACTATGATACGGGTTTGGTACAGGAAGGAAGCAGGTATGCCTTTCGCGAAAGGCTCGATGTTCCGCAGGTGGCATGGTACACTAGAGTGGAAGCGGTTACGCAGTTTTCTTTTTACGAACGGAAGCTCCTCTATATGACTCTGACGATTTACGCTGCGGGTTTCATGCTGCTGCTCTTAATAAGCTGGTTTTTGTATAAAAAGCGGTTTGCCGGACCGCTGGAGCGATTGCGTATTCTCATGAAACGGGCTGAACTCGGAGATCTGAAGGCCTATTGGATCGGAAGACAGGCCGGCGAGCTGAACGAGCTCGGCGAAGGCTACAATCAGATGCTGAACCGTTTGGAGGAGCTGATCAAGCAGGTTAAGCGCGAGGAAGGCTTAAAGAAGGAAGCGGAGATGGAGGCGCTGAAATATCAGCTGAATCCGCATTTTTTATACAATACGTTAAATACGATAAAATGGGTTGCCAAAATGCACCGCACGCCGCAAATCGGCGAAGTCGTAACGGCACTCGTTCGCTTGCTGCAGGCAAGCCTCGGCAAGAAGGGCGATTTCATCACGGTTCGGGAAGAGGTCGAGCTGCTCCGTGATTATATGCATATACAAACCTTTCGTTATGGGGAAAAGATCAAGCTGAGTATCGAGGTAGATCCTCTATCGAGCGACTGTCTTCTGCCCTGCATGCTGCTTCAGCCTCTAGTGGAGAATGCGATTGTGCACGGGATTGAGCCGGCGAAGAAGGACGGCCTCATCTCCATTCGGGTGTGGGTGGAGCCGGAGAGGGACCTGCTGATCTGCGAGGTGGAGGATAACGGGATCGGCTTGAACGAGCCCAGGCAGGAGGAAGCGGCGGGAGGCAGGGCCGCAAGCGGGGTCCGCGAGCGAATGAGCGGCATCGGACTACAGCATATTCGTGAGAAAATCAAGCTGTACTATGGCAACGGGTACCATATGCATTTATTCGGTAAGCCGGGGGAGGGAACGCTTGTGCGTTTAACGCTTCCCGTACATCATAGCGGAGGGTAGCACGCATGAACGTATTGATTGTCGACGATGAGCCCATCATCCGGCAGGTGCTAAAGACAATGATGGATTGGGAAGCCCATGGCTTCTCCTGGCACGGTGAAGCGGAGGATGGCGCGGAAGCGCTCAAAGCGGTGAAGGAAGACGGCGTGGATATTGTCGTCACCGATATTTTGATGCCGCGGATGGACGGCCTTGAGCTGATCAAGCAGCTCCAGGAGGAGCGGTTTGACGGAGCGATGGTGGTGCTCAGCTGTCTTGATGACTTTCATTATGTCAAGCAGGCAATGAAGCTGGGCGCACACGATTACATTCTAAAGCCGACCATGGAGCCCGAGTCCTTGATGAAGGTGCTGCTGGAGGCGAAAGAGGCGCTGCTGGAAAAGCGCCGGGGAAGGCTTGAGCGCGAGCTGTGGCGTGAAAGCAGTGAACGCACCCGGGCGGTACAGCTCGGTCTATTACTTAGACCTTGTCTGGAAGGCAGTGCTTCTCAAGAAGCTATGGCGGAGCTTCAATCGGCGCTTTTCCCCGCCCAGTCGGCTCCTGCCTATGCTTCCATGCTTTTGCGTCATGCAGGAGACGATCAGCTTGGGACGGAACGTGCATGGCCGGAGGCGGAGGTATGGTGCCCTCTCGGAGAGCGGGAGGTATTGGTGTTATGTACCAGTCATTCAGAAGCTCCGGAAGGCTTGTTCCTGACTTATGCAAGGGAGTGCTGGGGTCTTGCCGCTAAGGAGTGTGAGATCAGCTCGGTGGGAGGCATTGCGACGCTGCGGGAGCTCATTCTTGCGTATCGTCGGCATCTGCAGATACACCGAAGCCGGTTTTACGGAATTAATTTCTCCGCGGATGAGCGGACGGAAGCATCTCTGCCGATGGAGGAGCGGCATAATCTGCTCCGTGCCGTAGCAGGTAATAATCAGGAGGCGGTGACGCATTGGACGGGAGAGCTTAGCCGCAAGCTTCAGGCGGAGCGGCCGATGCCGCGGCGAGCCGTTGCCTTTCTGAAGGAGACGGCGGCTTTGGCGGCAGCGATGACCCGTAGAGAGACTCCGGAGTTTGAAGAGCTGAACCAGTTGGCCTTAGGGGAGGCATTTCTGCATCTTGCCGGCGTGATGGCGTGGTTCGAAGAGGAGCTCTCCTTATTGATGCGCAGCTCAGCCCTCGATGGGAGCGGGAGCGGACAGCGAAATCCGTTTATCCGGAAAGCGACGGACTACATGCTGGCGCATTTCCACCTGCCGATCAGCACCTCCGATATTGCCGAGCATGTACGGCTTAGCCGCAGCTATTTAAGCGATCTCTACAGCAAGGAGACAGGAGAGCCGTTATCGGAGGCGTTAACCCGGATTCGCATGGAGGCGGCGAAGCGGATGCTGGAGGCGGGGAGCGGCAAAGTGTACGAAATCGCCGAGGCGGTCGGCTTCTCCGATGCCAAGGCCTTTACGAAGACGTTTAAACGTTACACCGGCTGCAGCCCGAAGGAGTACGCAGACCGGGCCTAGAGTAGGGACGATGTCCAACAAACAGACACCTTTTCCAACAAATTGGTGTCTGTTTTTTGTTTCGGAAAAAGTTTACAGTAAAGTAAGATAACGCTTACATGTATAAATGGGGAGGATCAGGCTTCTATGGATTATTCATACCCGGCAGCGGCGCAAGAGCCCATTATTGAAGCTGCCCATGTTACGCGCACCTTCGGCAAAGGCTCCTCCGCCGTGCATGCACTCCGCGGTGCCAATCTGTGCATCGCCCCCGGCCGGTTGGTGGCGCTGAGGGGACGCTCCGGCTCCGGCAAAACCACGCTGCTTAACATGCTCGGAGCTCTTGACCGCCCTACGGAAGGGGCGATCTACTACCGTGGGCAGGAAATGTCAGGTTGGCCGGATAAGAAGCGGAACGAATTTCGTCGCACACAGCTCGGACTCATATTTCAATCGTTTGCGCTGGTTCCCTTCATGTCGGCCTACGAGAATGTGGAGTTTGGACTTCGCATTGCCGGCATCGCGAGCGGCAAGCGCAGAGAATATGCTGAGCAGGCGCTTGAATTCGTAGGCTTAAAGGCCCGGATGAAGCACCGGCCTTACGAAATGTCCGGAGGAGAGCAGCAGCGCGTGGCAATTGCTAGAGCTATTGCTCACAGGCCCTCCTTGCTGCTCGCGGATGAGCCGACGGCAGAGCTTGACAGCAAGATGGGGCTGCAGGTCATGAAGGTGTTCAAGGATTTGGTGCATCAGGAAGGGATGACGATCATACTGACTACGCACGATCCGGCGATCATGGAGATTGTGGATCAGGTGTACGCATTGGAGGATGGACACATTGTGGAAGAATAAGAGGCTGCGGGCAGGCCGTCTGAAGATCGCAGTTCCTTTGCTGGTGTCGATAGCGCTCACCGGCTGCGGTTTGCTGCCGAAGGAGGAGCAGGCGCTAAAGCCGCCCTTGGTAAAGCCGGTCAAGGAAAATTTCGAGCTGTATGAGGTGAAGCGAGGCAGTATTAAGAAGCAGGTCAGCGGCGTGGCGACCTTTGCCTCGGATCGGCTGGAGTATTTATCGTTTTCAGAGTCGGGGGGGCGGCTGGCCGCCATGCATGTCAGTCTCGGCAGCACGGTGAAGGCGGGGGATGTCGTAGCTGAGCTGGACAAGGGCGACCTGCTGAACCGGGTAAGGCAGCAGGAAATTAATTTGGAAAAGGCCCAAATCGCGTTGGAGCAGGCGAAAGAAGAGAAGCGCGGCGACGCGATGGCCATTCGGCTTAAGGTGCTGGACGTAGAGAAGGAGCAGCTCGGTCTGGACTCTTTAAAAAAGCAGCTGGAGAAAACGAAGCTCGTCTCCAAGGTTGACGGAATTGTTACGTACATAGACCCTATTAAGCAGGGCGATGCCGTAACGGCATATAAACAGCTTATCACGGTTGCTGACCCGACGAAGATGAAGCTGGCCTATGAATTTTCAAATATGAACGATTTGACGGGAATCCAGGTCGGCATGCCCGCTACTGTAAAGTTCAAATCGAAGGAATACGAAGGGAAGGTCGTGCAAATTCCCGCTACGGCACCGCAGTCGGATATTAAGGCGATCTCCGATAAAAATGCGAAGACCGTCGTCCTTACCGTAAACGGGCTTCCAAGCGAGGTGCAGATCGGCAACAATGCGGATTTCACTATCGTCACGGAGCAGCGATCGGACGTGCTGATCATCCCTAAGGTCGGCTTGCGCTCCTATATGGGACGCGATTACGTACAGGTGCTTGAGGGGGAGAGCCGCAAGGAGATCGATGTGGAGAAAGGGATCGTATCGTCCACAGAAGTGGAAATCCGCAAAGGGCTGAAGGAAGGCCAAAAGGTAATTCTGAACAATTGAGGTGACACTTCGTGGCGTTACTGATCATGATCGTGCGCAAAATGGCCAAAAATAAATGGCTGGAGCTCAGTCTCCTGCTCGGGCTCGTCATCTCTGTCGGGCTGGCCAGCAGTATGCCCATCTATACGAGCGCTATTTTGCAGCGAATGCTGATTAAGGATTTGGAGCTGCAGCAGGAAATGCAGCAGGTTTACCCCGGCGTATTTTGGTCATCAGCCTATTTGACCGGGGAAATGACGTTAGAGCAGGGACTTGAACGAATCAAGGAAACGGACCGATATATGCGCGAGAGCGCGCTGCCGGGCTTTGATCTGCCGATCATCAGCTATGTGATTGAGCGCTCCACAGACCGGTATAAGCTGGCGCCCGCCGATCCGACAAGATTGGACCCTTCCGTTCAGCGTGTCGTCGATGTGGTGGCGCTGAGCGAAATGGAGAAGCACACTGTTTTGAAGGACGGCGCTTGGCCGAAGCCGGAGCCGGTGGATGGAGTCTATGAGGTGCTGGTCGTTGAGGAAAGCTTGACGGGTTTGAAGGCCGTCGTGGGCAATGAATTTGTCATTGAGGATTCGTCCGCACCGGCTGCATTAAAATTTCGCATTGTCGGCGTCGTCGATCGCAAGTCCTTTGACGACCTGTATTGGTATAACGTGCTTTCCTCTTACAAAAGCAGCTTCCTGGTTCCCTTCGAAACGTTCGAGAAGCATTTTACGGAGGACAAAATACTCCCTGTGCGTTCCAGCATCTGGTATGCTGCGGCGGACTACAGCCGGATGACGCTGGAATCCATTACCCGGTTTATCCAGGTGTACAACCGGACGGAAGCATTTTTGATAAATCGTTTCAGCAACGGTACGTCCATGAAGGCGCCTGCGCTTACCACGCTACAGGGCTATTATGCCAAGGAAGAGAAGCTGCGGATGATGCTCTGGTCGCTCAACGTCCCCGTTATGATCATGCTGGGGTATTACTTGTTCATGGTATCCAACCTGATCACGGAACGGCAGAAGACGGAAATTGCCGTACTGCGCAGCCGGGGAGCCAGTCGTGTACAGATCGTCATCGGTTATTTGTTGGAAGGGCTGCTGCTCGGTGCCGTAGCGTTGGCCATTGGCCCTTACCTTGGACTCATGCTGACCAAGGTGCTGGGAGCGTCCAACGGATTTCTGGAGTTTGTACAGCGGGCGGCGCTGCAGGTGAAGCTGAGCGGAGAGGCGTTTCAATACGGCTTCATAGCGGTAGCGGTCTCCGTACTGATGACGATTCTGCCGGTGCTGTTCGCCACGAGAGCAACCATTGTGGGACATAAGCAGCAAATGGCGAGAGGACAGAAGCTGTCCTTCTGGCATAAATATTTGGTGGACCTGATTCTCGTCGGTGTGTCGATCTACGGTCTCATCACGTTTCAGCGGCGTATGGCCGACATGAAAGCGCTTGGACTCGATGCCGCGGATCTTCAGATGGACCCGCTGCTGTTTCTGGTACCGGCCTTGTTCATTCTCGGCAGCTCATTCCTGATGCTTCGCATTTATCCATTGTTGATTCAGGCGATCTACACCGTCGGCCGGAAATGGTGGCCGCCGTCCCTCTATTCAACCTTGCTTCAGGTAGGGCGGTCAAGCACACAATACCAGGCCATTATGGTATTCCTTAGCGTAACGCTTGCAACGGGCATGTTCAGCGCCAGTGCGGCGCGCACCATCAACAAAAATGCAAGCGAGAAGATAATGTACAAGACGGGAGCGGATATCACGCTCAAGATCAAGTGGGAGAATGATGCCCCTCCGGAGCCGATAAGCGGCGGAGAAGCGTCCGAGGAAGAGGAGGCTGCCCCGGCTGAGCCGGTCGTGAAGAAAAAAGTGCAGTTCTCAGAACCGCCCTTCCTTCCTCTGACACAGCTTCCGGGAGTGGAGCATGCGGCGAAGGTGTTCCAGAAAAAGGACGTCGCCTTTACCGTCGGCAAGGATCGGGGCACCGCGCTGCTTATGGGCATAGATACCGACGATTTCGGACGGACGTCCTGGCTGCGGGACGGGCTGCTTGAGCATCATTTCTACGACTACTTGAATGTTCTTGCAGCAGAGCCTTCGGCAGTGTTGATTTCCAGAACGATGGCGGAAACCCACAACCTGAAGCCGGGAGATCGTATCTCGGCGGGCTGGGGAGGCGTGGAGGCCGCGAACTTTACCGTATACGGCATTGTCGATTACTGGCCGTCGTGGAATCCGAACCCTGCATTCGGTTCTCG
Organism: Paenibacillus sp. GD4; assembly: GCF_030846225.1. NCBI lineage: Bacteria > Bacillati > Bacillota > Bacilli > Caryophanales > Paenibacillaceae > Paenibacillus > Paenibacillus sp. GD4. Next base: position 360,351 of record NZ_JAVCYK010000001.1, on the reverse strand, counting down.
GCCGTCCGCCACGACTACCGGCAATAACAAAAATGCGAAGGTGCAGTATCCGATGCTGATTGTCGGCCATCTTTCGTATATTCAGAACAATATGGCGCTTGAGCCTTATGAGGTATGGCTCAAGATGAAGGAAGGCAGCTCAAGCCAGACCTTGTATGATGCCTTGGAGCAGAAGAGCATACCGGTCGAGCAGCTGACGGATGCCAGGCAGCAGCTGATACTGGCTAAGAATGATCCGTTTCAATTGGCCATTAACGGCGTTATGACACTGGGCTTTCTCATCTCCATCATTATCAGCTTCTGCGGCTTCTTGCTGTATTGGATCCTGTCGTTGTCCTCACGCGTCCTTCAGCTCGGCATCCTTCGGGCGATGGGGATTTCGTTCCGGCAGCTGATGGTCATGCTGGTCGGCGAGCAGCTGATGACCTCCGGAGCGGCGCTTGGCATCGGGGTCATGCTCGGTATTGTAACGGGCCGCTTGTTCGTCCCGATGTTTCAGCTCTCGCTGCAATCCTCGGCCCAGGTGCCGCCGTTCGAGGTGACCTTTGATCCGCAGGATCAGCTGCAGCTGCTGATTATTGTTGTGATGATGCTGGCGATCGGCTTGACAATCCTTGGATCCATGCTGTCGCGAATTAAAATCCATCAAGCCGTTAAACTCGGTGAGGATTAGAAGGAGGGCTTCCATTCATGATCCACTGTGACAATCTGGTCAAAATTTATAAGGTGGCGGATCTCGAGGTCGTAGCCCTCCAAGGGCTGGATCTGCACGTTGAGCCCGGCGAGCTGATGGCGATTATCGGCAATAGCGGAAGCGGCAAGTCGACGTTATTGAATATGCTGGGCGGGCTCGACCGCCCGTCGGCAGGACAGCTGACGGTGGACGGAAAGGATTTGCTGAAATTCACCGAGAAGGATCTGGTGAAATATAAGCGGGAGACGGTGGGGTTCGTATGGCAGAACAATGCCCGAAATTTGATCCCCTATTTGACGGCTCAGGAGAATGTCGAGCTTCCCGTCCTGCTGAAGGGCAGACGGAAACGGGAACGCGCGTTGGAGCTGCTGGAGGCGGTCGGTCTAAGCCACCGGCGGGGGAATAAGCTGAATCAGCTGTCAGGAGGCGAGCAGCAGCGGGTAGCGATTGCCATTGCGCTCGCCAATCAGCCGAAGCTGCTGCTGGCGGATGAGCCGACGGGCTCCGTCGATACCCGAATGGCCAATCAGATTCTGGATCTGTTCCGCGAGCTGAATCGAAGCATGGGGCTTACCGTTGTCATCGTTACCCACGACCCCTTGCTAGCCAAGAAGGTGGACCGTGTCGTAGCGATTCGGGACGGCAAAACCTCGTCGGAGATCATCCGCCGAAGATCTTATGCCGACGAGCTGGCTGAGCTGGAAGCCGGCGCGTCCGCCGATAACGGGGAGGATACTCATGTGGAGTATGCCGTGATCGACAGGGCGGGACGGCTGCAAATTCCTGCCGACCTGCTTCAATCCATCGGGCTGAAGGAGTCAAACAAAGTGAGAGTGGAGCTGGAGGGCGGCCGGATCGTCTTGGTACCTCCGGATGTGAAGGAGGAGAAGGGAAAGTGAAGCGAAATAGGACATGGACGAAGGCGGTGTTCTCCATACTCATTGCAGCTGCCGCCGGAAGTAGCTGGACAGCCCTGCCGCTGCAAGCGGAGGCAGCGGCGTATCAGCGGGATCAGCTGGAGGAGGCAGCCCGTCTGCCTGCATTGGCGGTCGGGGCCGGAGCTGCCTTTGAGCTGAAGAATGCCGTCATCGTACCGACAGAAAACGGGAATATGCTGTTTTTTACGATCACCGTGGATAATAGCGGCTCACGTCGGGCTTTGTCGTTCCTGGACTACTGGGTGCGGCCGGAGACTGCAGCTGGACTGCAGTTCGAGGCGCAGCTGATTCCTCAGGATAAAGCGAAGAAGGAGATTCCCGCCGGGCAACGGGTCGATTTCTCTTTTTACGCCCCTGTGAACGAAGGGACCGCATTAAGCGAGCTGGGATTCCGCGTGACCCGCTGGAACTATGCCAGCAAGTCGCTGGAGGACACGGTTGGCATGATCTCTTTTCCGGAGGAGGCGCAGCCGATTCTAACCGAATCCGCCGCTTCGCGTACCTTGGCGTTCGGCAGCTTTGCCGTAGACGCTGAGGTCACGCGGTGGCATCTACAGCCCAGGGAGCAGTACGCTTCCGGTGTCATGACGCTGAAGCTGACTAACCGGGGGCAGGTGGGCTTGAAGCTGCCGGGGCTTCAGTTCTCGCTCAAGACGCCATCGGGGCTGTTGTATCCGCTCGAGCCGGTCATTCCGTCCGACAAACAGCTGCTGACCCCTCATGTGCCGGTCCAGCTGCAGCTGAAGGGAGCCATGCTGCCGGCGGACGCTATGCAGGGCGGCCTGGAGCTTCTGATTCAGCAGCCAACGGCGATTACGTCCGAGCAGAAGCTTAACGTTCCGGTGGCGGCATTATTCGTACCCGACGCTCAAGAGCAAACAGCCGCGCTGGGTGATCCGGTCACTTACACGAATTTGACGGGAACGTATTTCTTCCAGGTGGAGAAGCTGCAGCGCTTGCCTTGGGAGGATGTCGATATCTTGAGCGCGGAGGTAGCCCTCTCCCATCATGAAGGAGAAGCCTTACCGTTCCCGGCGATCAAGCCCTATTTTCTCTTGGACAACGGGGTGAAGGTAGAGGCCAAGGCGGTTATGGTTGACCGTGCCCTCGGCGTACCTGCGGAGAAGCAGGTGCACATGCAAATGGTCGCCAAAATTCCTTATACCTATCCGTTCAGCACGGCTCAGCTGGTACTTCAAGAGTCTGGAGACAGCGCGGTTTCTCAAGAAATCGGACGATTCCTCCTGCCTATAGAAGGACAGGCGATCCAGCAAATTCCGCTGGGCGTCAAGCAGCCGATTCTCGGCTCAGGAAGGCAAGCCCGGTATGCGCCCTATCATGTCAATACCTACGTCAACTCCAATTCCAAGCTGGTCGAGGTTCAGGTGGATGCCGAAAATATGGAGAAGCGCGCTGCGCCTGTACCTAAGCTTACCGCTTTCTTAAAGACGCCAAGCGATCAGCTCTTCCCCACGAAGGTCAAAGAGGTGAAGCAAAAGCTGAATCCGAGCGGCCATGCTCTGGTGGGATTTACGGCAGTGGTTCCTAGGGATATGGATACGACGAACCTAAGTCTCTTGATCGGCGAATCGGTGACGGATCAGCATTGGAGCGGTACGGAGGAGAAGCCGGAGCTCTATCTGAATGCGGTGGAAATGGCATTACCCCAGGAACCGGACGGTCCAAAGGACTCATTGAAGGCAATCCAATTTTACCCTTATACGCTAACGCTGAGCAATCTGACCACTTGGCTCGACAGCAAAGAGCTTAAGGTACAATTCAGGTACTTGCTGGAACGGGATTACTACTTCGAGAAGAATACGGACGGCAGCAAGCTGATCATTGAATTCGAGGATAACAAAGGACAGGTTTCCATAAGCGAGTCATTTTATCTGGAGACGGCTCCGGAGGATAAGGACCGCAAGATGACGGTTGGAGAATACGAGTACAAAATGGTCAAGCAGGACAATAATCTGATCTATCGCGTCAGTCAGTTGAAGCAGTATAAAATCAACGTATATCACGAGCTGGACGGCAAGAAGAAGCTGCTCGCAAGCAAAGCGATCGATTGGTTCACCATTATGGACTGATGCCTGTTGTCATGAAGGGCACCCCGCAGGGTGCTTTTTCTTTTTCACCGAAACTATGGTAAAATAGTACAACAATTGCACTGGGCTGGAGGTGGCGGCAATGAAGCTGGGAATCGTCTCGGATACGCATATGTACGGCAGGGCGAAGGCTTTGCCGGATGCGCTCGTGGCAGGATTACGCGGAGTCGACGCCATCCTGCATGCCGGCGATTGGATGGATGAATCGGTGATAGAGCTGTTCGCCGCGATCGCTCCCGTGGACGGGGTGGCGGGCAACAACGACGGTGAGAAGCTGGCCGCCCGCTTGGGACGGAAGAAGCTGCTGACCTTTGCCGGTTACCGCATCGGTATCGTTCACGGTGACGGGGGCCGTTCTACGCCGGATCAAGCGTTTGCGTCTTTTCGATCCGAGGCGGCAGACGTGATTGTTTTCGGCCATTCTCACATACCGTATCTGGAGAACCGCGCGGGTATCCTGCTCTTTAATCCCGGATCGCCCACAGACAAGAGGAGACAGCCCCGATATTCCTACGGGGTGCTGACCTTGGGTAATACAATCGAAGCCGAGCATTATTATTATGATGATAAATCGTCGACGGCCGGCGTATAACGTGACCAGGAGGGTGATCGATATGATCCAATGGAAGGAAATTACAACGAACGTGGAATGGGAACAGCTGCTTGAGGGATCCTCCGAGAAGCCCTTTGTTATTTTAAAGCACAGCACGGCGTGTCCTGTAAGCTTCAACGCGCTGGAGGAATATGAGAACTATTTGGGCAAATCGCCGAACGAGAGCGTGGATTACTTCCTTGTGAAGGTCATTGAATCGCGTCCGGTATCGAATCAAATTGCGGAGGATACCGGTGTGAAGCATGCATCGCCGCAAATTTTATATATTAAAAATAAAGAAACCATCTGGAACACGTCCCATTGGTCGATCACCAAGGCACATATGACTGCGGTTCTGGATTAAGATCTACCTCATGGGAGAGGAGAGATGTCGACGATGAGCGTTCAGACCGTACCTTTTTTCTCCGGCGCGCTTTATGCTCGTAAAACGTGTAACGTCTACTTGCCGCCAAGCTATGCAGCAAGTCTTGATCGACGCTATCCCGTCATTTATTTGCTCCATGGCCTGCACGGCTCGGAGTGGAGCTGGCTCCAGAACGGCAAGGCTCAGGAAACGCTGGACCGGATGATCGGAGAGGGGCAGCTGCGGGAATGCATCGTAGTGATGCCGAGTGACGGAGGCTACGGCACAGGCACATTCTACCTCAATTGGTATGACGGCACGGGTCGGTTTGAGGATTACCTGATCGAGGATGTCATCCCATTGGTGGATGACCAATTCCGTACGGTCGCGGAAGCCTCGCAGCGCTATGTTTGCGGTCTGTCCATGGGAGGCTATGGCGCCTTCATGCTGGCGCTCCGCCATCCGGAGCTGTTCGGAGCGGCGGCAAGCATCGCGGGAGCGATGATTTCTTCGAAGTTCCTTGCTCCGGAATTTCACCGTTCGGATGCGGGACGTATGATCGGTCCGGTCCACGGCGTTTACGCGAAGGAATACGATCTGCACGTGCTGGCGGAGCGTGCCGTAAGCTTGCCGAACCGGCCGGCGCTGCATTTCAACTGCGGCAAAAACGATTATTTATACCCTATGAATGTAGGGTTCCAGTATGTTCTGGAGGCACTGCAATACCCGTTCGAATATATGGAATTTGAAGGGGAGCATACCTGGGATTATTTCGGCGGCCATCTGCCTGAGGCGCTGCAGTTTCTGGAGCGGCAATGGGCCCTAACGGATTGCTAAGCAAGTCCGCATGCAGCTTTCATGCTGTTATGCGGATTTTTTGTTCCTATGGCTCATGCGCTATAATAGTTACATGAAGTGATTTCCTGAAGTGGGGGAATGCTTGTGAAGGTGGCCATCAGCGGAGGTACCGGTTTTGTCGGACAGCATTTGGTGAAGTATTTGCTCGATCAAAAGGCCGACGTCGTCCTGATTTCGCGGACAAAGCAAACGGCAGGCCCGTCGAAGGTTCCCGTGTTGACTTGGTCGGAGCTGGAGCGTGAGCCGCAGCTTCTGGAGGGAACGGATGCCATTGTCAACTTGGCCGGGGAATCCATCAATCAACGCTGGACGGATGAGGCGAAGGAACGAATTATGCATTCGCGTCTGGATGCGGCCCGAAGAATCGGCCTTGCGGTCGACCAGCTTCGCCAGAAGCCTGTGCTGGTCAACGCCTCCGGCATCTCGATCTACGGTGTGTCGGAGACAGCAACATTCTCCGAAGAAAGTGAGCCCCGGATCATCGATTTTCTTTCCGGCGTAGTGGATCAATGGGAGATTGCTGCCGAGCAGATCCCGGCGAGACGCATCGTGCTTCTGCGTGTGGGCATTGTTCTGGGGAACGATGGGGGGGCCTTTCCCAAAATGGCAATGCCATTCAAGCTTGGTGTGGGAGGACGAATCGGAAGCGGCAGGCAGGTGCTCTCCTGGATCCATGTAACCGATATTTGCCGGTTGATCGATTACTGCATTCGTCAGGACAGCTTGGAGGGGCCGGTCAATGCAACGGCTCCTCAGCCGGTAACGAACGATGAATTCGGGAGGACGCTGGCAAGAGTCATGGGGAGGCCTTATGTCTTTCCCGTCCCGGCATTTGCCATGAAGCTGCTGTTCGGCGAGCTGTCGACGCTGCTCCTGGAGGGACAACGCGTGCTGCCGAAGGCCGCATTGGAACACGGGTTTGAATACCGCTATCCGACTCTGGAGATGGCGCTAGAAGATTTGGTAAGAAAGTGATTATGGTTCGGAGGGGTTAGAAAATGATTCGTTATGGCGACCCAGTTGTCGAGGAGCTTATTTTTGAGCGCTTGAAGGCGCGTGTGGAGCCAAGAGATGAGCAGTGGGTGGATGTGGAAATCTCGTTTGCCCTGGCGGACGGCAAGCAGCCGGAGGATGTGGAGGACTTATCCGCATTGATCATATGCACCCGGCGGGGAGATGTGGTACAAATCGTGCCTCAGGACGAAGGCCGCGATTGTGAATTTCAGTTCACGGAAGGGGAGAAGGAGCAGCTGCGGCGGTTTTTTGACGAGCAGGTTCGCGGGCAGTTCCCCTTGTTAGGGTAGGGAAGGCTTCAACCTTCCCTTTTACGGTAATTATCGGTTAGCATACCGGCAAAGCCCCAGTTTTCTTCATCGATTTCTTGAATGACGATATGGGTATGCTCCGGCTTTTTGCCGAGAACCGTTACTAATGTTTCCGTAAACTGTTGTACGATTTGGGCTTTTTGCTCTCGGGTAGCGCCTTTCGTGATTTGAAGGTTAATATAGGGCATGACGATTCCTCCTATGCGGGATGTTTTGCTAAAAAAGAAGATTGGGGGACCAAGCCCTCAATCTTCTTTTTTGCCTTGCAAGGCCGCTTTCAGCGCATCCCCAAGGCTGCTGGTCAGCTCCACATTATCGCTGAACTGACGGGCGAGCTGGGCCTGCTGCCGTTTGGCGGCTTTGCCTCCGCCGCTGCTTTTCTCTCCGAGCATTTCAACGACATTGCACGGACGGCATTGTGCGTACTTGCCTGCTTTTCCGGTATGAATCTCCATTTTCTTACGGCACTGCGGACAGCGCTTATTCGAAAGCTGCGGCTCCGCCGCGCGTTTATATTCGCATTCCTTGCTGCTGCAGACGAGCAGCTTTCCTCGCTTGCTCTTGATCTCCTGAAGAGGGCTGCTGCAATCGGGACAGCGGGAGCTCGTCAGATTATGCGGCTTATATTCGGCCGCGCTGGTCTTCACTTCTTTGACGATCTGCTCCGTCATGGAGCGAATCCGGTCCATGAACGATTTGGCGTCGCCGCGTCCCTTGGCAATGCGCTCGAGCTCCTGCTCCCATTCGGCCGTCAGCTCCGGCGACCTAAGCTCCGGAACGACCAGCTCGATCAGCTGTGCTCCCTTGCCTGTAGGCTGGAGCACATTCATTTTGCGCTCGATCGTATCGGAAGAGAGCAGCTTCTCGATAATGTCCGCCCGGGTAGCCGGCGTGCCGAGGCCATGCTTCTCCATCACGGTAAGCAAGGAGGCTTCCGTGTATCGACCCGGCGGCTTCGTCGCCAGCTTCTGCAGTCCTAAGCGCACTTCCTTCAGCTCCGTGCCGACGGAAAGCGGAGGGAGAGTCTGACGTGGGCCGTTCTCTTCTTCCTGACGCTGCTCCTCCTCCTCATCAAGGCTCATGGCGGAGGCGTCCACGCCGTATACGCTTTTCCAGCCCTCGTCCTTGACGATTCGCCCCTTCGCATAGAAGCTCTCGCCGCCGATGTCGAGCGTAACCGAGGTTTCGTCATAACGGAAGACAGGGTAGAAGAGCGAGAGGAACCGTTTCACGATCAAGTCGTACAGGCGGCGCTCGTCGGCCGATAAGGCTTGCAGATGAGGGCGTTCCTCCGTCGGAATGATCGCGTGATGGTCGGTAACCTTGCTGTCATCCGCGATACGCTTCGTGATCGGCAGCGGTTTCCGCAGAAGCGGCTTGACCCATCCGGCATACGCGGGCACATGCAAGGCTTCGATTCTTCCCGCAAGCGTCGGAACCATATCCGTTGACAAATAACGCGAATCCGTTCGCGGATACGTAACCAGCTTATGCTGTTCGTATAGGCGCTGCAGCACATTCGAGGTTTGCTTCGCCGTAAAGCCGTAACGCTTGTTCGCATCTCGCTGAAGCTCCGTAAGATCATAGGCGAGCGGATGCGGCTCACTTTTTTCCGCTACCTGCAGCTTCGTTACTTTGGCTTGTCCGACCCGGTTCAGCTTCTCGAGCAGCCGGTCTGCCTCCGCCTTATCAAACAAACGGCCGTCCTGGGCTTCCTTGCCACGCCACATGGCCTGAAACGATCCAAGCTGCGCCCGCAGCATCCAATAGTCCTTTGACTGAAACGACTTGATCTGCCGTTCCCGCTCCATCAGGATGGACAGGGTAGGCGTCTGAACCCGTCCGGCCGAGAGCTGCGCATTGTGCTTACAGGTCAAAGCTCGGGTAATATTGAGTCCGATCAGCCAGTCGGCCTCCGCACGGCACACGGCGGAGCGGTACAATGGATCGTAGGCAGTGCCTGGCTTAAGCGAAGCGAACCCCTCGCGGATCGCCTTATCGGTTTGGGAGGAAATCCACAAACGGCTGTAAGGCTTTTTCCACCGGATCATCTCCATAATCCACCGGGCCACCAATTCTCCTTCACGGCCGGCATCGGTAGCGATAATGATCTGATCGAGGTCGGGACGTGCGGCAAGTCCTTGTATCGCTTTGAACTGCGGCGTCGTTTCCCGGATCAGCTTAAGCTTCATCCGGCCCGGAAGCAGAGGTAGATCCTCGAGATCCCAGGTTTTGAACTTCACGTCGTAATCCTCCGGCTCCGCTAGGGTTACAAGGTGCCCTAGCGCCCAGGTGACGACATGCTTCGGTCCTTCCATATAGTGCTTATGCTTCTGATTGCAGCCGAGCACGCGGGCAATTTCTTTGGCAACGCTCGGTTTTTCCGCAAGAACTAATGATTTCATACCTTCTCCTTCTCTTTCACTCAGCATTCCATTCATCGTACAACCATCATGCGCCTGCGTCAAATCCAGAGGAAGGCCTACTGTTTCCAGTACAGCTGCCGATATTCCGACGGGGTCATGCTTTCTTGCTCCAAAAACCGTTTGTTAAAATAGCTGATGCTGGGGTAACCCGCTTCCATGGCGATCTCGCGGATCGTCCATTCCTTCTTCTCGAGCAGCCATTGCTTCGCTTTCTGCAAGCGGCATAACGTAATGAACTCCATGGGAGTCATTTGGGTCGCCTTCTTAAACAGCTTGCAAAAATAAAAGGTGCTCACCTCCGCCTGCTGCGCCCAGTAAGGGAGATCGAACGGCTTGCAGGCTTCATTTTGCATGCGGGGCAGAAGCTGTAGAATACGATCCGTAGATTCCGGCAGCTTCACGGCGGATTGGGGAACCGCCTGGTTTACGAACTCGGCTAGAATGGCATAGGTTAATGTGGACATGCGGGACAGATGGTAAAACTCTTCCTTTTCCAGCTCGGTGAGAAGCTCCTCGAAGGCTTGCTCCAGCGGCTTGGTTTGCCGGAGCGTCCACAGATGGGAACGGTGAAAGCCGCGTTCAATCAGGAATTCGTTGATGGCCGTACCGTAAAAATGAATCCATAAAACGCTCCAGGGATCTTCCTGGTCGCTGTAATAGCGCTGTCTTTGCAGGGGGAAATACAAGAAGGCGTCGCCCCGCTCAAGCAGGTACGTTTCCTGAACCGTTTCAAGGTACCCTTTCCCGCTGACGATGTAATGGATGCTGAAGGTATTCCATGAATTTTCACGTCGATCCACCGTATGCTCCGGGTCGTCCCAGTACCAACCGACGGATTCCGGCAGGATGAAAAACGGCTGCTCCGCAATGGTGGGAAGAAAACGCTGTCTTTTCAAAAGACTCCACTCCCATAATGACAATATAATTGTATCTATCTGCAAAAAGCTTATATTTTCATTTTAAATTGGCATAAGTATAATGGCAATATCGTATTAATTTTCCTTCAAGGAGAGATGCTGATATGAGTTCGAAAAAGGTGCGATGGGGCGTCATCGGCTGCGCCGGAATTGCAAAGCGTGCGGTGATTCCGGGGATTCAGCAATCGGAAACGGGCGAAGTCGCAGCTATCGCAAGCCGAGAACTTAGCAATGCCCGGGAAACGGCAGACAAGCTAGGTATTCCGACGGCTTATGGCAGCTATGAGGCGCTGCTGGAAGACGACAGCATTGATGCCGTCTATATCCCATTGCCGAACCATTTACATAAGGAATGGACGATCCGCGCGGCGGAAGCCGGAAAGCATGTGTTATGCGAAAAGCCGATTGCCCTGAATGCAGAGGAAGCGCAAGAGATGGCGGATGCTTGTGCTAAGGCAGGAGTCGTCCTGGCGGAGGCGTTCATGTACCGCTATCATCCCCGCTATGCCATGATTCGCGACATCATTCAATCCGGAGAGATTGGCGCGATTCGCGGCATCCACGGTACGTTTACCTTTAATAATGCAAAAGCGACAAATAACGTTCGCTATAAGCAGGCTTGGGGCGGCGGCTCGGTATACGATGTAGGCTGCTACCCGTTAAGCGCCGCGCGATTGCTGCTTGAGCGCGAGCCGGAGGCTGTAACAGCGCATGCCTTCTTCTCGCCGGAGCACGACCATGTGGACATGATGACATCCGGGCTCGTGGAGTTTAGCGATCATGTGGCTCTGACATTCGACTGCGGCATGTGGGCAGCGGGCAGAAATACGCTTGAGGTCGTAGGTACGGACGGAATGATTGAGGTGCCGTCTGCCTTCGTCACGAGGGGGGATGCGAAGGATCATTTCTTTGTCACGGTAAAAGGTGAGCGAAGAGAGGTAGAGGTGCCCTATGTGAATCAGTATGCGCTGCAGGCGGACGCGATTGGACGCAGTATTCTTCATGGAGAGCCTCTTGCCTTTGCTCCTTCCGATGCCGTAGCGAACATGAAGGTCATTGATGCAACGTTGCAGTCCGCGCGGGAACGCATTCGCGTAACGCTGTAGTCCAAAAAAGGGAGGAACCCGTAATGGAAACGATTCAGCTTCCTGGAGTCCATAAGCCGATTTCCCGTCTGATTCAAGGATCGGATTTCTTTAGACACGAAGTGTATGATAAAGTGTGCGATGTACTGGATAATCTCCTCGCATCCGGCGGCACCACGATTGATACCGCCTTTGGTTATTGCGGGGGAGAGAGCGAAGCCACCATCGGCCGGTGGATGGAAGAGCGGGGCAACCGGGAGCAGGTAGTCGTCTGGACCAAGGGGGCTCACCCCAACAAGCAAGGCCCTCGAGTAAACCGGGATGTAATCGCGGAAGAGCTTCAGATCAGTCTGGAGCGGCTCCGAACGGATTATGTCGACCTGTACGCACTGCATCGCGATGATCCGAATGTCCCTGTGAGTCACATCATCGATGCACTGAATGAGCATATCGCTGCTGGCCGGATTCGTGCCATCGGGGGCTCGAATTGGTCCACAGCTAGACTGCAGGAGGCCAACGAGTATGCAGCGGCAAACGGGCTTGTCGGCTTCAGCTTCAGCAGTCCGAACTTGAGTCTGGCCAAGCCGAAAGAGCCGTTCTGGGCTGGCTGCGTTTCCGTAGATGCGGAGGACTGCGCTTGGCATGAGAGGCATCAGATGCCGCTACTTTCCTGGTCTTCTCAAGCAAGAGGGTTCTTCACAGGTCGCTTCAGCCCGGACGTGCTTGACAACGCGGATATGGTACGTGTCTTCTATAACGATGCCAATTGGGAACGGCTGCGTCGTGCTGAGCAGCTGGCCAAGGAGAAGAACGTAACCCCGATCCAGATTGCGCTGGCCTATGTCATTAATCAGCCGTTTCCTACCTGCGCATTGGTCGGAGCACAATCGAAGGAGGAGTTGGACTCCTGCATCGAAGGCTCTCGTATACGCTTAACTCCGGAGGAGCTGCACTGGCTGGAGCACGTAGAATAGGTTGCTACCCCTGTTATGGTACGGATCACGTATCAGGCAGGGGTATTTTTATTAGGGAGCTCATCTATGACAGAAATTGTCATAGTGCCATGCTATACTATAAACTATCCAAATAGCATGTTTGAGGAGCGAAAGGAATGTCCAAGTCCAAGCGGCTGATTGAGCTGATGATCGCTGTCAATAAGCGGAGGAAGTTTACGGTAAGGGAGCTCGCGGAGGAATTCTCCGTCTCAAACAGGACGATAATGCGCGATCTGCAGGCGCTGGAGGAGCTAGGATTGCCTCTCTACGCCGAATATGGACCGAACGGCGGGTACCGGCTGCTGAACGAGCGTCTGTTGCCGCCGATCGTCTTCTCGGAGCAGGAGGCTGTCGCGATTTTTTTCGCGTACCAGTCACTGCAGCATTACGGGTCGCTGCCCTTCGATGAGGAAGCCGTTACCGCATTAAATAAGTTTTACTACTACTTACCTGACGATACGAAACGTACGATCGACAAAATGAAGCAGCGCGTGATCTTCTGGTCTCCCAAGCGGAAGGCGCCTTCACCGCATTTGAGATTGCTGCTGGATGCCTCTTTGCAGATGAGGCCGGTACGAGTCTTGTATGATTCAAGAGAAGGAGCCAAATCCCGGACCATACAACCTATTGGCGTATACTCGCAGAACGGCTACTGGTACTGCCCGGCTTATTGCTTCCATCGAGAGAAGTATTTATTGTTTCGCGTCGATCGCGTGCTCCAAGCGGAACAAATGGAGGAAGGAGCCAAGACAGTCGATGTAAGCGGCTACCCGCTGCAGATGTGGCTTCTACCGCAAGGTCAACCTGTCTCGGCCGTATACGCCTCCGACCCTGAACGGATGCCGCTCATTGCCGAGCTAACGACAGAGGGAGTACGCCGCTGTCAATGGGAAGGCATCTTCCACGACGAGCTTCAGGTGAATGATGACGGCACCGGAACCTTACGTCTGCACATCAAACAGGATGATTTTGATTATTATACGGAGTATTTTTTAAGCATGGGTGCCGATGCCGTCATCCGGGAGCCGCAGGAGTTGCGGGAACAGCTTAGACAAGCGGCGGTCAAGCTGTTTGAGGCTTATCATGCTTCCAAGCCTTCCAGCTGAGCCACCGGCACATAAATATCAAACGCACTGTCCGGGCTGTCCGGAGAAATATAGCGATGATCATACAGCTCAAATTCCGGTGCGGCAGCCCTACGATACCCGCCATTTTCCTTTAGCCATTGCTCAATCGCGATGTAGGTTTCGTGAAGGGCTGCAATCGGTCCCTGGTGAGTGAATACGGCGTATTCCGCCGGCTCAAGACGCACAAGCTCCATGCCCAAGGGAATTGACGCCTTTGAATTCCGTAGGACTGCTCCCGTCACGTAGTCGAATGGACCTTCCTGAGGCATGCCGAGACAAATGCCGAGCGTAGCTTCATCACGGTTTGGAATTTCATGTACTCTTGCCATAAAGCGGCCCCATTGCGAGAGGATCGTCGGAATGCCGCCTTCTTCGGACATGACGTGCTCCTCTCGGATTCCGATAACATAGATCGTGGATTGGTGTTGTAAAGCTGGTTTCATGGTTAGCCTCCCGTGTGATATGATCGTTTACAAGGAAAGGATATCAGATAAGGGTGACAGAACCTGTCTTAGTTATTCGCGCTTGTTGCGATTTTTGAACATTATTACTGCATTCATGTATAAAAAAACGTCCTGACATTTGCTATGCTGAACTGTAAGCGATTGCATTTTGAGAGGGGATGCACAGGATGGAGCCGATTCGAGTACTGATTGTAGATGACGAGCTGCCGCTTCGGCAGGAGCTGCGCTCGCTTCCCTGGGAAGCGTTCGGGGCGGTGCTCGTCGGGGAGGCCGAGAATGGGGAGGAGGCTCTCGAGCTGTGCCGTCGATTGGAGCCGGATCTTGTGGTAACGGATATTACCATGCCCGTCATGGACGGTCTGGAGCTGTTTCGACGGGTAAGACAGCGGCAGCAGCTGACGCAATTCGTGCTTCTGACTTGCCACAGCGAGTTCGCCTATGCACGCGAAGCTCTTAGGCTGGGGGCGCTAAGCTATGTGATTAAGCTTTCCTTTGAGGAGAAGGAGATGGAGTACGCCGTAAGAAAAGCAAGGGAAGCGATCCAGCGGGAGAGAGATCATCTTCGTAGTGAGAGAGGACGGCTGCGGCAGGAGCTTATCCTTAGGATAGGTCCGCTGCTTAAGGGGGAGGCCGAGCTGAGTCCGGGGCACCAAGAGTTAGAGGAGGCGCTGCTAAGCTTGTTCCCCTGTTATCCTGTTCGATTAACCCCCATGGCGGGAGGCGCCGAAACCCAGTCTCTGCTTCAACGGCTGGAGGAATGGGAAGGCCGTTCCGACAAATCGTTCATATATATACCCTTAAGCGAGCAAATGTTTGTTCTGCTCCTCCGGTTCCCGGGAGAGCCGGCGTCAACCGATAAGTACCTAAACGATTTCCTTCAAACCATACAACACAGCTGCATTGACGACATAAGCAGCCCACTTCGCTGCAGTATTGACGCTACGGGTCCGGTTACAAGCAGGGAGGAGCTTGCAGCAGAACTCCGGGAGCTTCTTGCCGTTTCACCCCAATCCAGAAAGAAAATAAGAAGAGAAGTGCTTCAAGCGCAAGAGATCATTGCAGCCCGGCTCGCGGAGCCGCTGACGCTGACTACGGTCGCGGAGGAGGTGGGACTCAGCTCTTATTATTTAAGCAGACTGTTTCGGGAAGAGACGGGAGAGTCGTTCAACGATTACGTGACCCGGCAGCGAATGGAAAGGGCCGTCCAGCTATTGCAAAACACAACGCTTAAAATCTATGAGGTAGCCGAACGGGTGGGGATACCGAGCTACCGTTATTTCTCTCAATTGTTCCGCAGCTGGACCGGGGTTGCACCCACAGAATTTAAAAAGGGCTGATCGTATATGAGAAAAGTACTGGACTGGTTTGGCGGCCGCAGCATGGTTGCCAAACATTTTCTTTTTTTATCGATGGGTACGCTTCTGTTGTTCGGGGGTCTCGCCTGGATGAACCTGAGGGATGCGGAGGCTCTCTTTCGCAAGCAGGTGCTTACCGATTCTCAGGTCATCATTGACCGGACCAACTTATACATGAATGCCTATTTGGATAACGTTCAGAATTTGCTTCTGCTGATCTCCACCAGAGACGATCTGCTTAAGGAAGGAGAGGAGAGCGAGGCCTCGAAGGTACTGCGCGAGTATGCTGCTAAGAACAGCACTTTGTACAAAACGTTGTACCTCGTCCGTGCCGACGGTCAGGTCATGGTCAGCTCCCAAACTACCTTCGATATTATCGGTAACCCTCATATTCAACAGCTGCTGGAAAAAGCGAAAACGACCTACGGCATGTTCATTACCGAGCCCTATCAATCGCCGATGTCCGGGAAAACGGTTGCGTTCATTCTTCCCATAACGTCAGCCGATACGGAGGAGTTTCTGGGCATGGCCGTCGTGGAAATCGACCTAGTTCAGCTGACCAACATGCTGGCGCAATTCATGAACACGAAAAATCAGACGTTTGCCATCCTTACGAATAAGCGAAATGTGGTGCATTCCTTCGATTCGGCGCTGCCTTTGCATTTTTACCGGCTGCTTCCATACAACACCAGCGTGTTTCCGCCGGAGCTGAACACGGGCTTCGTTAACGAGGCGGCGGATTTGCCCATCGGCGTATCCGAGCTGAAAGGGCCGCAAGGTCAGCTGGTCGCGGTCAAATCGGGTATGAACAAGCTAGGCTGGTATTTTATAGCCTTTTACGAGGACGGCTACTTCTATCAAAATATTCGCAGTCTGTATCAAAACTTCAATACGGCAGCGGTGTTCTGGATTCTAATCGTTCTGGTCAGCACCTATATGATGAGCCGCTATGTGACGCATCCCGTACGTACGCTGGTCGCAAAGATGGACCGGGTTCGGGATATGGAGGTGCTGCCGAGTATCGCCGTGATCGGCAATGACGAGATCGGCCGGTTAACGCGAAGCTATAACGCCATGATGGAACGGATTCATCACTTGCTCCAAGAGACGAAGGAAGCGGAGCGACGAAAGAAACAGTTTGAGTTGAAGATGCTGCAGAGTCAAATTGCTCCGCATTTTCTCTATAATACGCTGGCCTGCATCAGCAGCTTGGCGAAGCAGCATAAGATTGATGCCGTTCGGGAGACGATCAAGTCGCTGGTAGGGCTGCTCTCGTTCAGCTTCGACAAAAGTACGGAATTCGTTACGCTGGAGGAGGAGCTGGAGGGACTTCGCATGTATGCCTACATCCAGCAGGTTCGATATGGGGATAAATTCGACATGACCATTGAGGCCGACCGGGAAGCAAGAAGCTGTACGATTCTTAAGCTTACCCTGCAGCCGCTCGTAGAGAACGCGATTTTTCACGGCCTCGCTCCTAGGAAGCAGGGCGGCGCCATAAAGATCCGGGCCAAGCTGGTCCGAGGCAGGCTGATCCTTACCGTACGCGACAATGGGCTCGGCATGGATTCGGGTCAGCTCCAGGATGTGTTCGCAGAACGGCGTAAGGCACCAAGCAAGGAGCGGTTTACGGGCATCGGAATCATGAACGTGCATGAGCGGATCAGGCTCCATTTCGGCCAAGAATACGGGCTCTCTATCTTCAGCCTGCCTGTAATCGGTACCCTCATCCGGATTGAGCTTCCTGCAATACAGTATACAGAAAAGCCCAATTGAAGCGTTTACAATAATTCGGACATTTTCGCAGGATCACTGTATATCTGATAAAGAAAGCGCTTGCTATACTGATATCAACCGGTGAGCAAATCTAAATCAGTATAAAAAAGAGGTGGTCCTATGGAGCAGGCAACGACTTCGCCGGCGGCAGCAACGAAGCTGAAAGTGAACAAATGGAAGCTGACGACAAAGCAGGTTTGGGCGTTTCGCGCATTTTATCTCATGCTGCTGCCCGGTGTTCTTTATTACATCTTATTCCGATATGTGCCGATGTACGGCGTGATTATCGCGTTCAAGGATTACCAGATGCTGGAGGGCATCATGAAGAGCCCTTGGGCGGACCCTTGGTACAAGCATTTTCAGATTTTTTTCCAATCTCCCTATTTCGGTCAGCTGATGGTCAATACTTTTGTAATCAGCATTTATAAGCTGATCTTCGGGATGGCGCCGCCTATCGTGATGGCTCTCCTGCTGAATGAGTGCCGGATGCGCTGGTTTAAAACCTTAGTGCAAACCTTAACGTATATGCCTCACTTCTTGTCCTGGGTCATCATTTACGGAATTCTGATTGCACTGCTGTCGCAAAGCTCCGGTTTGGTAAACCGCTGGATGGAGGAGGCGGGGGGGCAATCAATCGGATTTTTGACCTCTATCGATTATTTCCGGGCCATCCTCGTCGGCTCAGAGATCTGGAAGGATCTTGGGTGGGGGGCGATTATTTACCTGGCAGCCATGACGGCCATCGACCCGACCCTGTACGAAGCGGCGAGAGTCGACGGAGCCAGCCGTCTGCGGATGATCTGGCATATTACCCTTCCGGGAATTCGCAACGTTATCGTGTTGCTTCTGATCTTGAAGCTTGGCCACATTATGGATGCCGGCTTCGACCAAATTTACATTTTGTATAACATTCAGGTGTATCAGGTTGCCGACATTCTGGATACGTGGGTGTTCCGAACCGGGCTTCAGCAGCTGAACTTCAGCTTGGGCTCCGCCGTAGGTTTGTTTAAGTCGGTGATCGGGCTTGTGCTTGTGCTCGGCTCAAACCATCTCTCCAAGAAATGGGGTGAGGGCATATGGTAAGAGGCTGGGAGGACCGCATCGTCAACCTTGTCGTCGTTGTCATTCTCGGAATTGCCGCACTGGCCGCCATTTTCCCGCTGATGTACGTGGTGTCCGTATCGATAACCCCATTCTCCGAGGTGCTTAAGAACGGCGGCTTCATCCTGGTACCGAAGTCGATTACGTTCACAGCTTACCATAAGCTGTTTACCGAAACGGGTATTACTCGAGCGTTTTGGATTACCATTTTCATTACGGTAGTGGGTACGATCGTGAATTTGGTGCTGACTGCGTTAATGGCCTATCCGCTCAGCCGGCGCAATTTGCCTGGTCGCAGCCTATTTCTGCTGATGGTCGTCTTTACGATGCTCTTTAGCGGAGGCATTATCCCGACCTATCTGATTGTCAAGTCCTTGGGCCTGGTGGACTCCGTCTGGTCCATGATCTTGCCGAATGCCATCTGGAGCTTCAATGTCCTCATTATGAAAAGCTTCTTCGAAAACTTGCCCGAGGAGCTGTTCGAATCCGCTCGCATGGACGGGGCGAAGGAATTCCGCATCCTGCTGCAAATTGTGCTGCCCCTCTCCGTTCCGTCTATGCTGACCATCGGCTTGTTCTACATGGTCGGTCATTGGAATGAATTTTTTCAGGCGATTATGTATGTAACCGACCGCACCTTGTTTCCGCTTCAGGTGGTCATCCGCGAGATTCTTATGATGACGCAGCAGCCGCTCGAGAACGCCGAGAACATGCTGCCTACCGAAACGATGCAGATGGCTGCCGTAGTCTCGGCCAGTCTGCCGATCATCCTCGTATACCCATTCATCCAGAAGCACTTCACCAAAGGGATGCTGCTTGGCTCTGTGAAAGGTTGATTCCGGAAGCAGGGGCTTACGGACTGCAGCCGGGCGGCTCCTGAGGTCGGTGTCGATATATGAAATTCATTTAGAGGAAAGAAGGGGTATCTATGAAAAAGAGAGCTTACGTGCCGGTATTGTTAGCCATGACCTTTGCCGGAGGGACGCTGATTGCGGGCTGCGGTGGAGCCACGGCTCCATCGGATAAACCGGCTGGCGGGTCAGCTTCGGCGCCTGCATCGGATAAGCCGGTCAAGCTGGACATCATTGAAACCGGCAGCGGTCTGCCGTCACCCGATCAGGATATTATTAAACAAGAGCTGGACAAAGCGCTGAAGACGGAAATCAACCTGACGGTTTATGCTTCCGGGGATGACTACAAAAACCAGCTGAACGTACGCATGGCATCGGCGAATTTTCCGGATTTGTTCGCAGTGGACCGTCAGCAGCTGAAGCAATTCTCGGAGCAGGGCCTGCTGCTGGATTTGACGCCGTATCTCGATAAGCTGAAGCCGGTGCAGGACTTTATCGGCAAGGACAGCTTAAAGAAGGGAGCGCTGAACGGGAAAACGTTCGCTATCGCGAAGACGCCTCAGGTTCCGTATAATACGTACTGGGTCCGAAAGGACTGGCTGGATAAGCTGAATTTAAAAATACCTACGACCCCCGACGAGCTGCTGGCTGTTGCCAAGGCGTTCACGGAGCAGGACCCTGACGGCAACGGGAAGAAGGATACGTTCGGGCTGACCGGCGGCAAGCTGGGGGCATTCGAGCCTGTGTTCGGCGCCTATGGCGTAGGGCATACGGATGGGGTACCGAGCTTTTATGTGAAGAACAACAAGCTTGTTAACGGGCTTTATGATTCCGGCATGAAGGATGCGCTCGGCTTCATTCAGAAAATGGTTGCGGCAGGTGCAGTTGATCCGGAGCTGATGGCAAATTCGGGCTTGCAGCACCAGCAGAAGGCCATTAAAGGTCAGGCGGGCATCATCTACATCGACTGGCCGAACGTAACGAAGGAGCAGTTCGTAGAACAGATTAAAGCAGTGAATCCGAATGCCAATTGGGTACAGGTAGATGCCCTTAAAGGACCGGGCGGTCAATTCGCCGGAGCTTGGGACATCGGAAAGTCCGCAGGCATGTATGCGATCCCGAAGGCGCTGGAGAAGCAGCCCGAGAAGCTGCAAAAGGTGTTTGATCTGCTCAACTACGTTTCTTCCAAGGATGGGTCTCTCCTAGTGCAATACGGCGTGAAGGGCAAGCATTATAACCTCGATGGCTCGAAGGTGGTGCCTACGGAGCTTATGGGCAAGGAAGGCGGCTACTTCTGGCTGTACCAGTTCACCGGCCGGCCGGAGATGGAATACTTGACAGTGAAGTTCGCTCCGCAAGCCAAGTTCATGGAGTTTGCCAGCAAGCAGCCACGGATTGAAGCGCTGAACGGCTTCATCGATTACCCGAACGGTTATAATGCGGCGGATGCAAATCGCTATATCGAGGAAGAGCTGTCCAAGTTCGTATATGGCAAGCGCCCGCTGGGCGAGTATGACAGCTTCGTGAAAACACTGGAAGGCTCCATGAATTACAAAGCGTATTTGGATGCAGCGGAGAAGAGAATCAAAGAGCTCGGCTATGTGAAATAAACGCAGGCTAGGGGGAGGGCGGTAACCCTCCTCCGGATGCTGCCAATGGATAACAATGATCCCTTCTCAGAAAAAAGAAAATATTGTATAATAACAACGAGCAACAATTTACACGAGTAAATTTACTCGAGTAATATTTTCAAAGGGAGAGATGAAGCATGCCGCAAACAAGCCTGAATATTCCTGAATTAACGAAACAGTTTCAACAGGACGGTTATTTGATTTTACGGGGCGTACTGTCTCAAGAGAAGGTACAGCGTTTGAACAATGCCATCGATGAGATTATTGCACAGGAGCCGGAGTCACTAGCGTATAACATATATAACAGTGTGGAGCGTCATGAAGAGATCGCTTCGTTGATTGATGAGCCGACTCTGCTTCCGCTCATGGTCCAGCTGCTGGGCTACAACATTCAGCTGCATATCTCGCATCTGACGATTCGTAAGCCGAATCCAAACGATGAGAAAACGGCAACCCAGAGCTTCATCAACTGGCATCAGGACGGACCGCATCCTCAGTTTCCCAAGCAGAACGGCATCACCTCTACTTACTATATCAAAACCTGCTACATCTTAAGCGATATGTCGCAGCCGAACCGCGGGAATACGAAGATCATTCCCGGCTCTCATAACAAGCCGTTCCACCCGGAGACGCAGGATGTGCGCGGTATGGTAGAGGGTGAAGTGCAGGTGTGCGGGGAGCCCGGAGACGTGTTCATTTTTCCGCAAAATTTGTGGCACGCCGGCGCGCCGAACCATTCGGACTATACACGCCGCCAGCTGTTCCTGGGCTACAGTCCGATTTGGATGCGTCCGATCGATTATCGTACCGCCTCCGAAAAGCTACTGCAGAACGCTTCGCCATACCGGAAGCAGCTGCTCGGGGTCATCGATGAGAATCCTTTCAAATATTACGTTCCATCGGAAACTATGGTACCATTAAAGGAGCTAAATCGACAGAATACCGGAGAAAGCGTATACGAATAAGGAGGCTCCTTATGGGAAGCAAGCAAAGATTGGCAGGCAAGCTGGCCTTGGTAACCGGAGGATCCAGGGGGCTCGGCAGGCATATCGCGGCGTCGTTGGCGGAGGCCGGAGCCAGTGTGGCCGTTAATTATGCCAACAACGCGGCGAATGCGGAGGAAACGATACGTATGATCACCTCTGCCGGCGGGAATGCGACCGCTTTTCAAGCGGACATTACCCGGGAGCAGGAGGTGTCCGAGCTCGTTCATCGTGTAGAAGGCCATTACGGGCGCAGCATTGACGTTCTGGTTAACAATGCAACAGGTCCGCAGCCTATGCTCCCCTTGGAGGAGAGCACTTGGCAGACGTACTTGGATCAGCTGGAATTTTTCGTGAAAGCGCCTCTCCTGCTGACGAAGGAGGTGCTTCCCGGAATGAAGAGCAACGGCTCGGGAAGCTTGATTCATATCGGCAGTGAGGTCGTTCAGATCGGCAATGCCCGTTTCTCCAGCTATGTTACGGCTAAGGCGGCGATGATCGGCATGACGAGATCCTGGGCCAGTGAGCTGGGACCGCACGGGATTCGCGTCAATCTTATTGCTCCGGGCTGGATACCGGTGGAACGCCATGAAGGCGCCGATACTTCGGGCTATCAATCGGCCGTGCCTCTCGGAAGGATGGGGGAACCCTTGGATATTGCGAATGCGGTTGTGTTTCTCGCCTCGGATGAGTCGAGGTTCATCACGGGTCAGTGTCTCTCTGTCAACGGCGGCCGTACCTACGGAATATAGAATCCAATCTGGTAGCAGGGTGAGCTTATTATGGCAAGCAGAAAGGAAGTTGCCGACCGCGCGGGAGTATCCGTTGCGGTCGTCTCTTATGTACTCAATAATCGCAGCATCGTGAAGGAAGAAACAAGACAAAGGGTTCTAAAGGCAGTGAAGGAGCTGGGATATCAGCCCAACCAGCTGGCACGGGGGCTAAAGACCAAACGGTCGAATCAAATCGCCGTATTGGTCAATTATCTCGGCAACGCATTTGAAGCCGGTCTGCTGCTCACGATCGAGCATTATTTCCGTGCCCGGGGCTATTTCGTGTTTTTCCAGACGTACACCACTTTGGAGGAGCCTGAGCTGAAGAGCTTGTTTATGGGGCGCGTGGACGGCATATTGCTGCTCGGCCAATCCTTGCAGTCCGAAACCGTGGAGCAGTTCAAGTCAATGGGGCTGCCGGTGGTGTCCGTCATGCAGCCTCTGTCGGAACAAGGAAATATTCCTTATGTCGACATCAATTGGAGCCATGCCATGAGGAAGCTGGTTCTCCATATGCAGGAACAGGGCCACCGGCGGATCGGGTTTATGGGAGGCGGGCAGGCCGCCACTCATTATACAGTTAGAGCGCAAGCCTTTATCGAAGCGATTCGTTTGGAAGGACTGTCATGGCATGCGGAGGATCTGCTCGATGGCGGCGGTCGATTCGAGCAAGCCGCTCAAACGCTGAATAGGACGCTGGCGTCAAATTCCTGGTCCTTCACGGCTTTGGTTTGCGCGAGCGATCTTATGGCGGCAGGGTGCTTGTCCGCCTGCAGAGAGCATGGCTTGAAGGTTCCTTCCCAGCTTGCCGTTGCCGGCTGTGAGGATATTCTCATGTCCTCGCAGACGGATCCTCCTCTAACGGTGCTCCATTATCCGCGCCGGTCATTGGCTGAATCTGCGGCTCAGATGCTGCTTGATGAGCTTGAAGGAAAGCCGCGGCAGTCACTCACGGTGGATGCCGAGCTGGTGCCTCGGGCATCTACAATGCAGTGAATAGGAGTGAACACGACCTAAAAACAACCGGATTTAGCCCGCTCCAATGCAGCTGAAAAAAATTTACCTCTAAAACCGGTTTTGATGAAACATTTGGTAATCCGTCTCCGTCAAAGGATACGAAATCAATTATGATTTTTACTTTGAGGGGGAAGCGTTCACGTGAAAAGATTGTCCAAGCTTGGATTTGTTGGGGTTAGCGCCGCGATGCTGTTCAGCTCCGTTCCGGTTGCCGGTGCGATGACACCGATGGGTGAATCCATTCCCATGAATGGGCCGGCGGTTATGGGGAAGGCGGAAGCCATGATGGGCAGCGGTTCTACGGAAGCGCCTGTGGATACGAAGATTACCCGCGAAAAAGCAATCGAGCTTGCCAAACAATATGTTGAAGTGCCTTCGGACTATACTCTGCAGGGTGTAAGCTACCAGAATATGCAGCTACTATCGGGGCAAACCGGTGCGTGGAATATCCAATTCACAAAGCAGGACCAGAGAAGGCATTACGGAAGCGTGTCCGTCTCCATCGACTCGGATACAGGCAAGCTGAACTCCTTCTATTCGTATCAGGATGAAGGCGACAAGGCTGTCAGTTATCCGCCGAAGGTAGACCTGGAGAAGGCCAAGCAGATCGCCTTGGACAGCGTAGCTAAGCTGAGCCCGGAGCTGAAGGATCAGCTTCAATATTACGATGCCAAGGATTATCCGACACGGCAGCCGCTTACCGGCCGAATTGAGCATTCCATAAAGTTCGTTAGGGTCGTTAACGGTGTTGTTTTCCCGCAAAATTTTATTATGATAAGTGTAAACGGCGACGGCAAGGTGTTGTCTTACAATAAGCAATGGGATCCGGCTATTCTGTTTAAGAACGTAGAGAAGCCAATCAGTCAGCAGCAAGCGGAGGAAGCGTTCCAAACGAAGTCGGACCTGGAGCTGGTGTACGTGCTTCCCGGCAACGGCTTTGGCAAGGCCGATCCGCTGCTTACTTACCGTATGAAGCCCTTCCTGCTTGACGCAGAAAAAGGGGACATTCTTACGCTGGATGGAAGAAAGCAAAATCCGGACGCAAAGTGGGTGCCGGTTAGTGAGCAGCCTCTGAAGGAGGAAGTGAAGGAAGGCCTCAAGCTGACGAAGGAGCAGGCTGTAGAGCGTGTGCAGTCGTTGATCGGTGTTCCGAAGGATGCCAAGCTGGAGGATGCTTCTTATCGAGAGAACGTTGACCCGTGGACAGGAAAGTCCAGCGTTCAATGGGAGCTTCGCTGGTCTTTGGCTGAGGATGGCTCCGACCAAGGCGGCCGCAACCTGCATGCTACCGTGGACAGCAATACAGGCGCAATCCTTCAATACTCCAAGTACGATTACCGCATTATGGCGTCGGACTCGAAGCAGGAAGGGAAAAATAAGCTAAGCTATGACCAGCTCAAGGAAAAAGCCATTCAGCACATGAAGACTTTACTGCCGGCCTATGCCCATGAGCTCTTCCTTGAGCCGGCTCCCGAGCAGGATGCACTTCAAGAGAAGATTGCCTACACAGACGGCTACGCGTTCAATTTTAAACGGATTGTCGGGGGCGTGAATACGGAATATGATTCCGCTCATCTTCGTTTGGACCTGCAAACCGGGGAGATCAAGCAGTTTTATTCGAACATCATGAGAATCGATTATCCGTCCAGCCAGCCGAAAGTAATCACTTCCGCCGAAGCTACGGCTAAGCTGTTGGATCAATACCATGTCGAGCTTCAATACATGATGAATTCTTACATCGACGGCGGCCAGCCCATCCCGATGGAAAAGTATAACTTGCTTGTCGCTTCCGGCGTTGTCAAGCCGAGCGAGAATGGAAAAAAACAGGAAGCAAGACTTGTGTACCAGCTGGTTCCGAAATATCAATTCCTGCAGCCGGCAGTACTTGACGCCCAAACGGGCGAATGGAAAAATCGGGAAGACAGAAGCGTCGTAAAGCCGCCGTCCGCACCGCCTGCCGATATTAAAGGCCATTGGGCGGAAGCCGCCCTTTCCCTGATGATCGATTATCAAGCTCTGGATGTAGAGGACGGCATGGTGAAGCCGGATGAAGGCATCACTCGCGGTGAAATGGTCAAAATGCTGCTCGCTGCCGTAAATGGAGGATATCCTTACTTCCCTATGGCGATGTATGCCGAGCGTACGGCCAGCTTCAGCGACGTCGCGAAGGATAATAAATATTTTGCCTATATTGAGAATGCCATAGACCGCGGTCTGATTGATCGTACCTCTGGTGAGTTCAAGCCGGATGAAGTATTGACACGCAGCGAGCTGGCAAGCCTGCTCGTACGCGCCCTCGGCTACCAGAAGCTGGCCCAAATCGAGGGAATGTTCGCTTCCGAAGCTTCCGATCTGGACGGTATCAAGAATCCGGGTGAGATCGCTCTGATTACGAAGCTGTCGATCATGTCGCTCGATAACGGACAATTTAAGCCGGCGGGACAGGTTACACGCGCTCAAGCAGCGACAGCCTTCTTCAGCTTCCTGCAGGTTCGGAGCCAATTGCAGGATAAGCCGAACGCGATGTACTGAAAATAAAAACGAAGCTAGTCTCCTATTTCAAGGGGCTAGCTTTTTTCTTATAGGAAGGAATGGTATAATGTTACACACTGTAAACGGATTTGGAAAAGAAATGGATTAAAGGAGTGGCTTTCATGAAAATGCGGGTATCCGCGGTTCAATATCATTTGCATACGATCAGAAGCTTCGAGGAGTTTGCGCAACAGGTTACGCACTATGTGAAATCCGCTGCGGAGTTCGAATCGGACTTCATTCTGTTTCCCGAGCTGTTCACTACACAGCTGATGTCCATCGGACGCGGGGACGGCGGGGGCGAAGCATTGTCGATTGAGGAGCTTCCGAGCTTTACTTTACGGTATATACAGCTTTTTACAAGTCTTGCGGCAGAAACCAAGACCCATATCATAGGAGGCACCCATATCATCGAAGAAAACGGACGCCTCTACAATACTGCCTTCCTTTTCTATCCGGACGGCCGTATCGCGGAGCAGCGGAAGCTTCACATTACCCCGACGGAGGTCAAGGAGTGGAGCATGGCTGCGGGAGATAAGCTTCAAGTGTTCGACACGGACAAGGGCCGCATCGCCATTCTCATTTGTTACGATATCGAGTTCCCCGAGATCGTCCGTATGGCTCGTGCCCGCGGTGCGGACGTCATCTTCTGTCCTTCCTGTACGGATGATCGGCATGGATTTCACCGGGTGCGTTATACATGTCACGCGCGTACGATAGAAAATCAGGTCTATGTGGTGACTACGGGTACCGTAGGCTCTTTGCCGACGGTTGATTTTATGAGAGGGAACTATGGCCAGGCTGCCATAATAACTCCGAACGACGTGCCGTTCCCGCCGGGCGGGATTATGACGGCCGGAGAGATCAATGACGATATGATCATCACGGGCGATCTGGACCTGACGCTGCTGCATCAGGTGCGAGAGAAGGGATCCGTTACCACCTGGAGGGATCGCCGAGTCGATCTGTATACGGATTGGAGCTAAGGAGGAGGCGCGTATGTCCCGTTACCGTAAATCGCTCTATGTCTTTGATAAGGAGCGGCCTGTGCCTGCCGTGATTCGTTCCTACACGCAGGAGGATTTCCATGGCCTCATACAGATTCAGAGAGAATGTTTTCCTCCGCCGTTTCCTTCCGAGCTTTGGTGGAATGAGGAGCAGCTCACGAACCACGTCCGCCTGTTTCCGGAGGGAGCGCTCTGCGTGGAGATGGAAGGTCGTCCGGTTGCTTCGATGACCGGGCTGCGGGTTCATTTCGATCCCTCCCACGCCGATCATACATGGGAGGAAATCACGGACGGAGGGTACATCCGCAATCACCAACCGGACGGGAATACGCTGTATATCGTCGATATCAGCGTATCGCCTGCCTACCGCAAGCTGGGCCTCGGCCAATGTCTGATGCAGTCCATGTATGAGACGGTGGTTCAGCTGAAGCTGGAGCGGCTTCTCGGAGGAGGCCGGCTTCCGGGGTACCATAAGCACGCAGGAGAGATGTCTCCGGAGGCTTATGTGAATGCGGTTATGCAAGGGGAGCTCAAGGACCCGGTCATGACGTTCCTGCTTCACTGCGGCCGGACTCCCGTCAAGCTGGTAAGCGATTATTTGGAGGACGAGGAGTCTCTTAACTATGCAATGTTGATGGAATGGAAAAATCCGTTTCACGTTTAATCTTCCTTCCTTTGGTAACAATGGGTGGTGTAGTTTCGAAAGACTTACCATGCTGTTAGATATCAAAGGGAGGTTGACGGTATGAAAGGCTGGTTATGGAAGGCAGGATTGTGCGCGGCACTTCTCGCCGGGGTCGGCGGCTGCTTCGGCAACTCGACTTATAAGAATGCGCCGGGTGCGGAAATGGATCACAGCAACCACATCCAAACGAACACGACGACTAAGGATCAAAGTGTTCCCACGATGAGTGAAGCCTCAACGGGCTCGATTATGGTAAACATGATGAATGCCAAGGGGCAGGTCATCGGGAAGGCTGAGCTGACGGAGACGGCTGCCGGTGTGAAGGTAAAGGTAGAAGCGTCCTCTCTAACTCCGGGCAAGCACGGGCTTCACTTCCATCAAGTGGGCAAATGCGAGCCGCCTGAATTCAAAACGGCGGGAGATCATTTTAACCCGGCCGGCAAGAAGCACGGCACGGAGAATCCGGCGGGCCCTCATGCCGGTGATCTGCCGAACCTCGAGGTTGGCGCGGATGGTAAAGCGGCATTGGAGTTTACTACAACTCTTGTTACTTTAGCCAAGGGTAAACCGAACTCGCTGCTGAAGGAAGGCGGAACATCTCTCGTTATTCACGAGAAGGAAGACGATTACAAGACCGATCCGTCGGGCAATTCCGGCGCCCGCATTGCCTGCGGCGTCATCCAGTAGGAAGGCTGCACCCCGCATTGGTGAAGAATGCGGGGTGTTGTTCTGTATAGGGAGGACGGGAAAGGGGTATTTATGAGAAGCGAGCAAGAGATGATGAGCATGCTTCTGGATTTTGCCGGAAACGAGGATAGAATCCGCTTGGTAACGCTGGAAGGATCGCGGGCGAACCGTACAATTGCTCCCGACCGCTTCCAGGATTATGATATCTCCTATTTCGTTACTGATTTAGACTCTTTCAAGGAGAATGATGAGTGGCTCGATAGATTCGGGAACCGTCTGATGATGCAAAAGCCGGAGGATATGGAGCTTTTTCCTTCGGAATTAGGCAGCTGGTTTTCCTATCTCATCCTATTTGAGGATGGCACGAAGGTAGATTTGACGCTGATCCCGGTTGCAGAGGTTCAGGATTATTTTGCGGCAAGCGACGGGCTGGTTGAGGTGCTGCTGGATAAGGATGCACTCGTTACCCACGAAGTGCTTCCGAATGATCGCTGTTATTGGATTCAGCAGCCGACGGCACGAAGTTTTGATGATTGCTGTAATGAATTTTGGATGGTATCCACCTATGTCGTCAAAGGGCTTGCGAGAGAGGAAATCTTATTTGCGGTTGATCATTTGCATGAAATTGCTCGTCCTAACCTTTGCGAATGATGGCATGGTGGATCGGAACGGAGCACGGCTATTCCTTTAGCTTAGGGAAGAATTATAAGTTTATTGACCGATATTTACCGAAGGAAGATTGGGAGACGCTGCTGTCTACTTATTCCGGCAATGGCTATGATGCAATGTGGCACTCGTTATATACATGTTATGTTTTATTTAGAAAATATTCAAAAATCGTTGCGGCACGCCACGGATATTCGTACCCGGGTTACGATGACGCTATTACAAAGTACACTACGACGGTCTATCAATCGTTGAAGTCTTGATTTGACCGAGGGAGGCAAACCAATGAGCAAACGTTATCGAATTACAAGAGAATTTCAGGAATCGGGGAGCTTTCCGCGCGAGATCGCTTTGGAAGAGGCGAAGTCATATTTTGCTTCGAGATCCGATTTTTATTATACGCCGGTGTTTACCGTGCGAGGTGCCGCCACGATGTCCATCGAGGGAGATTTTTTCATGTGGAGGCATGGCGATATCGAGATTCCGTTCCGGCATTACCAAGGAGATATTTACGTATCGGGAGCGAACGAAGCCGTTATTCCTATGCTGATAGAAGTGGCCGGAGAACTGTGGGCGGACATCGCCGAAGGCTAAAATATGCCTATGAATCTTTCATGTTCCTATAGTATACTAGAGTTCGTTCTCCTGCGGGGGGGCGAAGCTGTATCACGGGACGTAAACAGATGAAGGAGACATAGAGCGATGAAGTTTGATGTGGATATGATATCCTTTTTCGTAATTCAGGTGGATGGGGAAGACGGGCAGGGCGGAAAGCGATATAAGCACTTTCAGACGCTGGACGGCGAGGATTATGCCGAAAGTGAACTGAGCGACTTCTTGGATGGGGAGCTCTCGAAGATCGCCAAGCGGAAGGCGGAAAGGAATCCGTCCGCCGAGCAGGTGCCAACCAAAATCGGCCGCTTCATTGCAGAGCCGGGCTATGATCTGGATAGTAACCCGAATTATAATTTGTTTGCCAGACTGCGCGCGGCCGAAACTCGGGAGCAATATATCGGGCATGCGGAGGAGCTGGTCAGCACGTATATGGATGCCAGCGCGATTCGCGGCGGCGCGATGTTCATCGGGCGTGCGAAGCTGAATCAGTATTTTGACGAGCCCTTCCTGTTCGTGATGAAATGTGATTTTGAGCAGAAGATTGCGCGGATTACGGATGAACGCAGTCTGTTGAATAAAGTGGAAATGGCTATCAGCGCCAAAAATATGAAGTCCATCATGTATCCTCATATGCCGGAGCCCGGCATGCTGGAGGCTTGGGAGCTGAAAATTCATCAGTCGTCGCATGCCCGGTACTTCGAAGATTTCTTAAAGTTTGTCGAGTATGAAAAATCGGTTCCGCAGCTGATGACGGATCAGGTTGTGGAGTTCGTGCATCAGTATATTGAACAGTCTTACGAGCATAGCGATAATGCGGAGGAAAAGGAGCGCGAGCTGGAAGCGGTGGAGCTCTGGGCGCATAGCGAGAAGCGCGAGCTGCAGGAGAAGTGGGAGCCGGAGCAGGTCATGGAGGCTGCTTCGATCATGATCGAGCAGAAGCCGGATATCGACCTGAAGCTGCGGATCGGCAGCATGTTCGTGAAGGCGCTGCTGGCCGACTTCGGCGACCGGCTGCATATCGCCAAGCTGGGCGACCGCTATGTGGTCGTGCTTGAGGGGGAGGCGCTCGAGTTTGATAAAGGCATCTCGCCCGTGGAGCTGCTCTTGCCGGAATCGCTGGACTCGCTCGTACGGCGCCTGCAGGAGAAGGTGCGGGAAGAAGAGCGGGAGCTGGCCGCGGTGCCGTTCTAGGATTGCGCCAGAGGAAACGGCATGAAATAGTGGCAAAAGTGCGATTGCAGGGCGGGTTTGAGAGGAAACGGGCGTCTGCAATGGCGAAAGTGCCACTAATCGGTACCGGTTGGCGCGAATCTGGTGGAAGCGGCGTGAATAGTGGCAAATGTGCGATAGTAGGTGGGTTTGAGAGGAAACGGGCGTCTACAGTGGCAGAAGTGCCATTAATCGGTAGCGGTTGGCGCGAATCTGGTGGAAGCGGCGTGAATAGTGGCAGAAGTGCGATTACAGGGTGGGTTAGAGCGGAAACGGGCGTCTGTAGTGGCAGAAGTGCCGCTAATCGGTACCGGTTGGCGCGAATCTGGTGGAAGCGGCGTGAATAGTGGCAAAAGTGCGATTGCAGGGTGGGCTTGAGCGGAAACCGGTGCCAGCAAGGGCAGAAATGCCACTACGGCCTCGTGCCGATAGGTCCCTAGCTATACAGAAAAAACAAAACCAGCCCCTCCCTATAGCTCAATAGGGATGGGGCTGTTTGGTTTAACGACGCCGGCTCATCACATCGAGCAGGAGCTCCTCCTTCGCTTCCTCCTGTGTTTCCCAGGTGGCGGCGAAGCGCACCTCGTGGGAAACGCCAAGGAGGTCATAGCGCTGCGCGAGGTGCTGCCGCGCCGTGCCGACAATGAGCGAGTGCAGGCGCACCTGCTTCGACTGGCCGAGCTCGGCCAGCTGCTGGCGGACGGCGGGAGACACCGCGCCGACGCCGTCGGTAACCATGACGAAATCGGCGTCATGGTAGCGAGCCTCGGCGGACACGAGCTCGATGCCGCGCTTCAGCGGGGCATCGAAGTGAGTGCCGCCGCCGAAGGCGAGCTGCGACAAGGCATAGAAGGCGGGCCAATCGGGCTTGCGCCAGTACAGCTGGCGCTCGATGAGCTCGCCGCGGGCGCCGAACAGGAGCAGCACGAAATCGCGCCGTTCCAGCAGGCTGAAGGCCGCGAACGTGGCGATGAACACTTGGGCGAGACGAAGCTTGGCGCCCCGCATGGAATGCGAGGTGTCGAGCATGCAAATGACCGGACCCCGCTGGGGTTCTTCCGTCCAGCCGGAAATGTTGTAGGTCAGCAGCTTGCGTTCCAGCCATTTGACGGTGAAATAAGCCTCGAAATCCGAATCCGCGAGCAGAATGGCTTCACTAGGAAGCATGTGCGAAATATCCCCGGATTGCCGCAAGTCGTCATAGCTCTCGGGGATGCGCGGCGTCTTCAGCTTCCTCCGGCGTGCCTTCAGATGCTGAAGATTGCGCCCGATCTCCTGCATGAAGGCCACGAGCTCGGGATGACGCTTCAGCTTGTCCAGCCACTGCAAATACGCCGCGAATTCCTGGCGATGCAGCCGGCCGAGGTCGCTGCCCCAGCGTCGATTCGCCACGCGCTGGCTGGCCTGCAGCAGCTCATACACGTCCAGGCTCTCCGTTTCCTCGCGGCTGAGCGATTCCCGCAGCGCCCGATTCAGCCAGGCGCCGAGCTGCTCCTCCAGCTGGCGAAGCTGCTCATCCTCGCGCTTCTTCATGCGTTCGAGCTGCTTCTCGCGCTGGGTCAATTCGCTTTCCAGCTTCGTCACCTTCGCTTTGAGCTTGTCGCGGCGCTGAAACTCCGTCCGCATCTCCTCCTGCAGCGAGCGGACCTGCTCCTTCAGCCGTCGGACCTCAGTCTCAACCAGAGGCCGGCTATCCAGAGCCGCTTGCTTCTCCTCAACATTTCGTTTCCCCTGCTGAAGAGTGTAACCGACAAGGCGCAGCTGCTCGATCTGCTTCTCCGATAAATGCTCGCTGACCAAGGCTTGATCCTGACCTTGCTGCTTGTTTTTCTCGCTGAGGCCGATGGTCACCAGCTGCTTTTCTTCCTTCTTTCGCTTCGATACTTCTTCCGCAAAGCTGTCGGTCAGCCACATCAGCGCCTTCAGTGCCGTCTTGAAGGAGGCATTCACTTCACCTCGGGTCCGTGGATGAAGCGTGCTATAAAAAAACTGCCTCCGAAGCTCCCCAACAAGCCAGCGGTGGAAGGGAGGGGCTTCCTGAGAACGGTCCGTCACCGGCTGCGGCAAATAAAAGCACATATAGAAATCGGCGAACAGCTCGATGGAGAACCACGGTGTCTTTGCTTCGGCTTCCCGAATCCATTCTTGAGCTGTACGAGAGGAGTGAACGTAACCGTCGAATACATAACGATCCACACGCGCGCAGCGAATGATCATGGTGCCACAGCCTCCTTACGTGCCCGCGGGCGAATTTCCATAACTAGCAAGACAGGCGCATGGCCTGCATGCTATAGCGTGTAGTCATAGGTAACCCCCGGGATCTCGCGGTCGTACAATGTCCGATACAGCCCCTGCAGCGTCTGCAAAATCCGTTCCCCCTGAATACGAAGGTGGGTATACTTGACGGCATACTGCGCGGTATTCAGCAGCAAGAAATTGCGATTCCGAATGTAGCCGGGTAAATCCTTCTCCCGCTGGACCCACTGCACAAGCTTCCCGCGCAGCTCCTTGGCCGTTTCCTCAAGCTCGATGCGGCACTCCTCAAGATTCAGGCGCATCCGCTCCTGTTCCTCTTTACTAAGCCGCGACAGCTCTTTCTTGAATTGAAACGAATGCAGCGCATCCTCCTGACCGGACCACTGCTTGGCGACCTGCTCGTATTTGCGGAGCGGCAGCTCGCGTTCGGTTTCCTTTTTGAGCGCGTCCTGGAATACTTTCTGGAACATGTCCTGCAGCAGATGCAGATCCTCCGGCAAATCCCATAGCATATGCGGAGTGTATACCGTATCCCACACATTGACCTCATCGCGGCCGTTCATGGCGGCGGATGTTTTCCATACTTGCCCGATTTTGCGCCAGCGGCGATCGGAAAGAACGAATTCCTTTGACTCCATCTCGGTCTTGAGCTGGTAGAGCATGTAAATCAGACTTTCTGGAATACGCACGGTTTCCGCCGCGCGCCTCACAGACTCCACCTCCCGAATGGACAACAGGGCGGGAAGCGGATCTGTGGGCAGCTGAAACATGAGCTCGTAGCTAGACATTTGCTTCAGCGGATTCACCTCATAACGGAGAAGAAACCGGTCATAGAGTGCGGCCAGCTGGTCGTTTTCCTCCGGAAGCTCATTGGAAGCCGCCATCAGGAAAAGAAGGGGAACCTCCACCTTCTGCTGACCGTTGAAAAACACGCGCTCGTTCAATATCGACAGAAGGGCATTCAGAATGGCGCTGTTCGCTTTGAAGATTTCATCGAGAAATGCGAAATCAGCCGTAGGCAAATACCCTTCGGTTTGGCGTACATATTGGTCCTGCTTAAGTTTTTGCAGAGAGACGGGACCGAACATTTCGTCCGGCGTCGTGAAACGTGTCAGCAAATAATCAAACCACGTTCCGCTCCCGAACAGCTGGGCGACAGCACGGGCCAGCTGCGATTTTGCCGTGCCCGGAGGTCCGACGAGCAGCGCATTCTCACCGCTCATGATCCCCAGAAACAGCAGGCGAATGAGCTCCTCCCTCTCGAGAAAACGGCTTTCGAGAAGCGAGACGGCTTGATCTATTTTTTCCCTAACGGACTGCATATCAGTAATCATAACGACCTCCATCATCCAAAAATGATATGGCAAACGATCCCTACTATTGTACCAAAACCATTGTCATTTCTCTAATCGACGATGGCGTTTGTTTCCAGCTGCATATTTGGTACAATACAGGAAGGTATGATTTTATTCTGGGGAAAAGGAAGTGCAGTAATGTCCATTTATTCGATCCCGGTCACAACGATCGACGGCAATGAAACGACTCTTGAAGCCTACAAAGGCAAGGTGCTGCTTATTGTGAATACAGCAAGCGCATGCGGTCTTACTCCCCATTACGAGGGCTTGCAGAAGCTTCAGGAGGCATATCAAGATCGCGGCTTCACGGTGCTTGGCTTTCCCTGCAATCAGTTTGCCGGACAGGAGCCCGGTACGGAGGAAGAGATCAAAGCCTTTTGCGAGACGAGATACAACATTACCTTCCCTCTATTCGCCAAAATCGATGTAAAAGGGGACAACGCCCATCCGCTGTATCGTTATCTTGTAGACCATGTGCCGGCTCCCTATCATACGGGGGATATCGAATGGAACTTTGTTAAATTTTTGGTCGACCCGAACGGCCGGGTGGTCAAGCAGTACAGTGCGCGTACCGAGCCAGCCGCCATTCAAGAGGATATTGAGCAGCTGCTAGGCTAAACGCTTCCGCTTTCCGGCTTCGTCCGGGAGGCGGTTTTTGTTTGTCTTCATGAAAACTCAACATTTCCCGGAAAGCATCTATGGTAAAATGTTGAAAGATGCAGAAGATCGTCACGTACTGACGGCTTGAGGAGAGAGTGGACATCATGCGATTCGCGGAAGTCTTAACGTCAGCGGCGGAGCAGCCTTTGTTTGCTATGAGCACGGATGCCATGCTGCTGTTGGATTCGAAAGGATGTATTCAAACGGTTAACCCGGCGGTTCCGGGAGTGACTGGGTACCGTCAGACTTCGCTGCTTCACAAAACATTTGTGTCGTTCCTTGAGCCTGAACATATATGTGCATTTTCCAAAGGGTTTCACGAGGCCATGCAGGGACAGGCTTCAACCCAGCAGGCGCAGTTCAGGCATGCGGACGGCCATATGCAGTTTTTTGAGCTGCGGATCATCCCATGGACTCACGATGCAGGCCGTTTGGTGTACATCGTGATGAAGGATATGACGGAATTGAAGCTCGCCTCTCAAATGATCCATCATATTGCGTATCATGACACCTTGACAGGCTTATCGAACCGGACGATGTTTCAGATTGAGCTGACGCGCCGAATCGCGGCCTTTGCCTCGAGCCGAAAGCCGTTTTCGGTTGTATTGATCCAGCTGGACCGGTTTCAAATTATTACGGACTCATTAGGTCATAATGCCGGGGATTTGTTGATCAAGATGGTCAGTGAACGGCTGGAAGGCTACCTTTCAGACGATGAGCACGTGAGCCGGATGGGGAGCAATGAATTCGCCATGCTGTATGCGACGCCGGAGGAGGCGCTTAGAGCTGTAGAGAAGCTGGATTCGATCTATGAGCGGCTGACCCGGCCATATCAGGTACATGGCGAGGCTATCTACCTGCAAGTTCGGATGGGCTCCGCCCAATACCCGCGTGACGGTGAGGACATGACGGGACTGTTAAGGAATGCGGCGATGACCCGATCGGTTGAATGTGCGTGGGACGTCGTGCAGGGAACGGAAGGAAGGCATCGGGCGGCGGACCGGCTGGCCTTGGAGAATGATCTTCGCAAAGCGCTGGACAGGGGGGAGTTTGAGGTATATTACCAGCCTCAGTATGAGATTCATACGAACCGGTTGACCGGAATGGAGGCGCTTGTACGCTGGAGGCATCCGGAAAGAGGATTGGTTACACCCGGGGAATTCATTCCGGCCGCCGAGGAGACCGGGCTGATCATTCCAATCGGCGAATGGGTGCTGCGCGAGGCCTGCGAACAGACCAAACGATGGCAGGATATGGGCTACGGCAAGCTTACGGTGTCCGTGAACCTTTCGATCCGGCAGTTCCGAAAAATGAATTTGATCGGCGATATTTATCGGATTGTAAGGGAGACCGGGATGGATCCGGCTTGCCTGGAGCTCGAAATTACGGAAAGCATGGCTATGGAGGATATGAATCGCGTCATCCGAAAGCTGGAGGAGCTTAAGCAGCTCGGGATCCGGATTTCCATGGATGACTTCGGGACAGGGTACAGCTCGCTCCATTATTTAAAGAAAATTCCGATCCATAAGCTGAAGATCGATCAGTCGTTCATCCGCGACATTGCAAGCGACAGAGACAGTGCGGCCATTGTAGCGACCATCATTGCCATGGCCCGGCACCTGAAGCTGGAGGTCGTTGCGGAGGGCGTGGAAACGGCGGAGGATTTGCTTTTTCTTAAAGAACAGCAATGCGGGAAAGCGCAGGGTTATTTCTTCAGCAAGCCGCTGCCAGTCAAGGAATTTGAGATGCTGCTTCAGGCGAGCCGTCCCGTTTTGGTATAAAAAAAGAGCTTCGTATGCGAGGGTGTTTTGCTGAAAGTTGGCAAGACACCTTTTTCTATGAGACAAAAGAGACTATAATAGTCATCAGTACCAATTTATTTTTATGCAAACGTGTGCGTAATGATATTGCTCGATGACCGGGAGGGAAAGCCATGGAAGTCATGGATATGAAGATAGAACAGAAATACGAAAGGCTCGGAGAGATCCTTCGTTCGATGGATCGCGTGGTGGTAGCTTTTTCGGGAGGTGTGGATAGCGCATTCCTGCTGAAGGCGGCGCTGGAGTTTTTGGGGAAGGACCGTGTGCTGGCGATTACAGCGGATTCCGAGACGTATCCCGAACGCGAGAAGCATGAGGCCATTACGCTTGCGGCGGAGCTCGGGGCGAATCATGAAGTCATTCATACGAGCGAGCTGAATATTCCGGGCTATGCGGAAAATCCGACGAACCGGTGTTATTTTTGCAAAAACTCGCTTTTCGATCATTTGATTCCGATCGCTAAGGAGCGAGGTTACCAGCATGTCATCTTCGGTGCCATCGCTGATGATCTGGGAGACCACCGCCCCGGTCTTCAGGCTGCTCACGAGCAAGGGGTTCGGGCTCCTCTGCTTGAGGCGGGTATCAAGAAATCGGAAATTCGCCATTTGTCCAGACAGTTCGGTCTTCGCACTTGGGATAAGCCGAGCTTTGCCTGCCTTTCCTCACGAATTCCGTACGGAGAGCAGATTACGGCTCTGAAGTTGTCGATGATCGATCAGGCGGAGGATTTCCTAATCCAGCTTGGCTTCCGCCAGGTCCGGGTAAGACAGCATGAGAACCTTGCGCGTATTGAGGTGCCCGCTCAGGAAATCGCGGAGGTTGTAGCCGTTGCGGAAACAATCCATGCGAAGCTGAAGGAAATCGGATATGCCTACGTTACGCTTGATCTGAAGGGTTACCGTTCCGGAAGCTTGAATGAAGTGCTGCCGACAGAGGCGCTTGCTCGTAACTAAAGCGGAAATCGGAGGTTGTCAGGATGAGTCAGGTAAAGAAAAAAATATATATCTCCAGGCAAATTCCGCAAGAGGTGCTGGCTTACCTTGAGCAGCACCTGGAATGCCGGATGTGGGACGGCAGCGGGGCTGCATCCCGGGCAGGATTGCTGGAGCAGCTTGGCGATGTGGATGGACTGATCACGTCGGGCGGACCGATTGATCGAGAGCTTTTGAACCGCGCGCCGAAGCTGAAGGTGGTAAGCAACATTTCCGTCGGTTATAACAACTTCGACATTGAAGCGATGAAGGAGCGCGGGGTAATCGGGACCCATACACCGTATGTGTTGGATAACACGGTAGCCGATCTGGTAATGGCTTTGATTTTATCTTCTGCGCGCCGGATTGCCGAACTGGATCGATTCGTCAAGGACGGTAAGTGGCAGCGTGGCATCGGGCTGAATGAGGAATCCTTGTTCGGGCTGGATGTCCATCATGCAACTATAGGAATTATAGGGATGGGCCGCATTGGCGAAGCGATCGCCAAGAGGGCCGTACATGGTTTTGACATGAAGCTTCTTTACCACAACCGCAGCCGTCAGCAGGAGGCGGAAACCCGCTACGGAGCCCAATATCGTTCCTTGGAGGACCTCCTGAAGGAATCCGATTTCGTCGTGCTG
Organism: Paenibacillus sp. GD4; assembly: GCF_030846225.1. Classification (NCBI taxonomy): domain Bacteria; kingdom Bacillati; phylum Bacillota; class Bacilli; order Caryophanales; family Paenibacillaceae; genus Paenibacillus; species Paenibacillus sp. GD4. Next base: position 321,867 of record NZ_JAVCYK010000001.1, on the reverse strand, counting down.
ATGACGCCGCTCACACCGGAGACAGTACATTTTATCCGTAAGGAGCATTTTGAGCTGATGAAGCCTACAGCGTTCTTCATCAATGCTTCCCGCGGCCAAACCGTGGACGAAAAAGCGTTGATCGAGGCGCTGCAGACGGGAACGATTCGCGGAGCGGGTCTCGACGTCTTCGATCCGGAGCCGCCAAGTCCGGATAACCCGTTACTGTCGATGCCGAATGTCGTCACACTTCCACACATTGGCTCGGCAACTTCGAAAACTCGTGCGGATATGGCCATGGTGGCTGCAAAGAACATGGTTGCCGCCCTGAATGGAGAAACTCCGCCGAATGTAGTATCGGAATTGCGCGGCCTTCTGGGATGAACGGGATTCAGGTAGTAAGGGTGGGCGCTGCTTCGGATTCATTCGAGCTGCAGCATCTTGTGCGTGCAAGTACCTCCGAGGGCTACCGGCATATTCAGAGGCTTGCGGATGAGCTGGTCAGCGGTTTAAACCGGTTTGACGGTCCAGGGGAGGCGTTGTTTGCCGCTTACGCGGGCGATCAACCGGTCGGAGTGTGCGGATTAAATGCAGACCCTTACTCTGCGCAATCCGGAATCGGACGCGTTAGGAGAATGTATGTTCTTCCGGCCTACCGCCGTCAGGGTGTCGGTCGAATGCTGATGGAGGAGGTCCGGAGGGAAGCAGGTGCGCATTACCGTGTGCTGGTTCTTCGGACCGATACGAAGGCTGCGGCTGCCTTCTATGAGCGGCTGGGCTTTACGGCGGGAGATCGTTATGCGGGAGCTACGCATGATATGGAGTTAGGGTAACGGCAGTGGATTCTGCCATTATAGTGCGCTCACGCGTCCCATCAGCCGCTCAACACGCCATGCAGTGGCACTTTCGCCACTATTTCCGCGATTCCATGCACTCTCGCTGCTTGCAATCGCATTTCTGCCATTACTATGCGCTCACGCGTCCCATCAGCCGCTCAGCACGGTATACAGTGGCACTTTCGCCACTATTTCCGCGTTTATACGCACTCTCGCTGCTTGCAATCGCATTTCTGCCATTATTGGGCGCTCACACGTCCTATTAGCCGCTCAACACGGCATGCAGGGGCACACCGGGGCGTTACATTACGCCGGTACGTAACAAAATAAGGGCTGAACCGCGACGAAATGCCGCGGCTCAGCCCTTTTTATCATACTATCTTCTTACAAAATCGCCATCAATAGCGGCAATGAGAGGGGAAGGCTCCCCGGCGTAGTAGAGCGTAAGCTCATGCAGCGCCCGGGTGCAGCCGACATACAGCAGCTTGGCGTCCACCGGCTCTGCAGGATAATTCTCCGTGTCCACATCCACCAGCAGGACGGAATCGAATTCCAAGCCCTTGGACATATACACCGGCAGCACGGATACGCCGCCTTCATACTGCTGCTGACCGGGCAGGATGAGGTTCGTCGCGATGCCGAACTTTTCAAGCTGCTTATGCAGCTCTCGGCAGCGTGCTTCGCTGCGGGCGAGGATCGCCAAGGTGCCGGTTTCACTTGCCTGCCGGTGCGCTTCCACCTTGCTTTTCAGCTGGAGCAGCAGCTCCTTGCCGTCCGCTTGGACCATCGCCACCGGCTCGCCGCTCCGAAACACAGGCACGGCTAACGCAGGTGGCTCCGCCATGCCGTTTCGCAGCACCTCATTGGCGAAATAGATGATCTCCATCGTGGAGCGGTAGCTGCGGTTTAACGTGAAGTACGCCGCTTGCTCAGCAGGAAACAAGGAGAGAAACTCCTGCCAATCATGGATGCCCTGATAAGCGTGAATCCCTTGCGACAAATCGCCGAGTATGGAAAATGAGCCGTTCTTCGTATGCCGCGACAGCAGGGAGATTTGGAAAGGAGAGAAGTCCTGCGCCTCATCAATGACCGTGTGATCAAAGCGCTGATCGCTGCCGATCCCGTGAAACCGCTGGCGTATATACATGAGAGGAGCCAGATCCTCTGGCTGAACCTGCTTCTTTTTCAAGTTGGCCGCGGATTCTTCACGAATTGCTTCCGGAATACGTGCTGTAAGCTCGGACGTTAGGAAACCAGCCTTGCCGTCAAACAGCTCTTTGTAAAACGTAACCGGCGTATACTCCGTCCAGCTTTTGCCGTATTCCCTGAGCTTGGCGGAGGATTTTTTCTTATATTCCTTGGCCAAATGGGAGCCGCGAAGCTTATCCAGCCCCATCTCAAGCCAACGCTTGACGCGCGCCAATACCCGGTCGCGGCGCTTCATCAACGGTTCATGCTTATACTCCGTGTAATACCACTCTCGAATCGTAGCGGCGGTAAGTCGTACACCCTCCCACGGCTCGAAGTCGGCAGTCGGAACAGCCCGTAGCTCATAGGCAGCAAGCACCTCATCAAGCCAAGCCATAAAATGAACCGAGCCCTTAAAGCGGCCCGGTGCCGTATCATCCATAGGTGGGCGGTTCGTGCCCGAATCGAGCCAGTGGCGAAGCCGCTGCCCCGGATCGGCCAGCTTGACCTCATGCTCAAGAAGCTCCAGCGCCCAATCGGTAAAGGTCGTTTGCCGAATATGGCCGACACCCAGCTCCGGCAGAACGCCGGAAATGTAATCGAGGAACATTCGGTTCGGGGCGAATATTATCATGTTCTCCGCCTTCACCTGATCGCGGTACTGATAAAGAAGGAAGGCAAGCCGGTGCAGGGCGACGGTTGTTTTTCCGCTTCCCGCGACTCCTTGAATGACAAGGGAATGATTTTTGCCGGCACGAATGATCTGGTCCTGCTCGGCCTGGATGGTTGACACAATGTCCCGCAGCCGATTGTCCTTGTTCTCTCCGAGACGGTACAGCAGAAATTCGTCCGTTACCGCCATCGCATCCCCCGCACGATCGAACGTATCGACGACACGCTGCAGCAGCTGCTTGCGGATCACGAGGTTGCGCTTCAAATAGACAAGCCCCTCGATCACACCCTCGGGCGACTCATAGCCGGCCTTCTCCAACCCTCCGGTGAAGGAATAAAATAAGCTCGCCACCGGAGCGCGCCAATCGACGACCATGAGCTCCGGGCTGTCGGCCTTCTCCACACCGAATTTACCGATGTAGAGAGGGGTCGGCTCCGGTTTGCCCTCCTCCTGAAAGTCCAGCCTTCCGAAATAAGGCTCCGGCTTTGCGTGCTTCAAGTGATACCGCTTGTTCTCGCGAATCGACTCCAGCACCTGCTCCGTTGCGTCATGACCGGTGTATACCGGGATGTTCTCGAGATAAGCGAGCTGCTGCTCCATCTCCTGAATTGTTTGTGTAAGCCGTTCGTACTCTTGATCAAAGGTTGTTCGAGTGTCCGCTTCCAAGCTTATACCTCCGTTCGTAGGGAATATTACCCAATTTAGACAGGAGATATACTATAGCATAACTTTGCGCGCTCATGCAATCGTTTTCTTACGAAGGCTCCTTCTGAGTTTTTCCCACTGCTCTCAGCATGAAAAAAGAGAGCGCCATAATCGCGACGGTCCAGTAGGCGGCAGGGGGAAGCTGCCCGGATTCGACGGCTTGATAAATGGCGGTCGGCATGGTTTGGGTCTGGCCGGGGATGCTTCCGGCGACCATAAACGTTGCGCCGAATTCACCCAGGCTTCGGGCGAAGCCCATCAGGAAGGCGGAGGCCAGGGCGTTTTTGCATAAAGGAAGAGTAATATAGCGGAGCACCTGCCATTCGTTCGCGCCGATCGATCGCGCAGAGGCTTCCAGCTCTTGATCCACGGAGGCGAAGCCGGTTTTGGCCGTTTGATATACTAAAGGAAAAGACATGACCACGGCGGCGATGACGGCGGCCCACCAGGTGAACACTAGCGTATGACCCAGCGCCCATTCCGCGAACCGGCCGATTATGCTCTGCCGTCCCACAAGAAGCAGCAGAAGAAACCCGACCACCGTCGGAGGAAGCACCAAGGGGAGCAAGAAGAGCGTATCCAGGAGCGACTTCCCCCGTAAACGGGATCGGGTCATTCCCCAAGCGGCCAGGACGCCTAGAAGGAACACGAGAAGGGAAGCGACGGCGGATATTTTAACGGACAGCCAGACTGGGGACAACCAATCGTTCCAGGTTAATGATGACATCAGATTATGGGCGGGCAGGGATCGAAAAGCCGTATTTCACGAAAATGTCCTCCGACCGCTTCTCCTGTAAAAATTGATAAAAGCTTTCCGCTTCCTTCGGATGCTTCGTCGCTTTGACGATCCCGGCGGGATATTCGATGGGCCTATGGCTTTGTGAGCTGACGGTAAAGGCCGTCTTCACCTTGTTAGTGGTAAGGGCGTCCGTTTTGTAGACAATGCCGGCATCCACATTGCCGGATTCGACGTAAGTCAATACTTGGCGTACATCTTTGGCGGGTACGAGCTTCGACTGAACAGCCGTCCAGAGCTGATAGTAAGACAACGATTCCTTGGCATAGCTGCCTGCAGGGACGGTTTCCGGGTCAGCAATGGAAAACTTGGTGACGGAAGGGTTCGTTAGGTCCTGCAAGCCGGTTAGCGATGGGCTCGTCTTCGCAGCCGGTACGATAAGGACCAGCTCGTTCGAGAGCAAATGTTTCTGCTTCGCAGGCTCGATGAACTGCCGATCAACCAGCTCCTTCAGCTGCTTCGAGCCGGCGGAAAGAAACAGGTCTGCAGGAGCGCCCTGCTCTATCTGTTTCTGTAAAGCCCCGGAGGAGCCGAAATTGAACGTGAGCTTGACCGATGGGTTCTCGGCTTCATACAGCTTTTGAATTTCCTGCAGGCTGTCCGTCAAGCTGGCGGCGGCAGAAACGGTAAGCTGCACGGGCGTTCCGGAGGCAGAAGGTGCACAGGCGGAGACCAGTGCGGATAAGCTGAGAATAATGGAAAAAAGCATGTTTCTGCGACGCATGATAGGTTCCTCCAGCAATGGAATAAGGGTTATTTTACCACAGAATGAGTATGGTAGGATATATTTAATTATAATTAGTTATATTTAGATATAATCAAATAGGACAATACTCCAAAAAACGCTACTCTGCCAGCGAAAACAGATTATGCTATAATAGCTTAGCAAGCTTTGACCCGAGAGAAAGAAGGTATCGAACTTGAGCCAAGGGGAGTCATACACGACGGAGGAGCTGGCGAAGCTGCTTCGCATCTCCAAGCTGACGGTGTACGATCTGATTAAACGAGGCGAGCTGCCCGCTTATCGCGTAGGACGCCAAATGCGGGTGGATGCCGTCGATTTGGAGGCCTATAAGGCACGGGCCAAGGGAGGACGGAGTGCGGGAATCCCTGCTTCCGTACAGCAGGAGCAAAGCACCAGATCGATCGTCATTACCGGACAGGACATGAGCCTGGATTTGTTATGCCGTCAAATCGAGAAGAAGGACCGGCGGTTTAGGCCGCTGCGGTCCTATGCGAGCAGCATGGATAGCTTGATCTCCTTATATCAGGGACAGGCCGATATTGTAAGCTGCCATCTGCTGGACGGCGATACCGGGGAGTATAACCTTCCCTATGTACGGAGACTGCTGGTAGGGCATTCTTACGCGGTGATTCATATGCTTTCGCGTTATGCCGGGCTGTATGTAGCCAAGGGCAACCCCAAAGGCGTACGCTCATGGAAGGATCTCGGGCGTCAAGGGCTTCGGATCGTGAACCGGGAAAAGGGCTCCGGTGCCCGCGTATTGCTGGACGAGCAGTTTCGGCTGCATGGCATCCCTGCTTCCGATGTGCTCGGTTATGAATCGGAAGAGACGAACCATCTCGGCGTTGCCGGCCAGGTCGCTACAGGCCGTGCCGATGTCGGGGTAGGAATGGAGAAGGCCGCCGCGCTCGTGGGCGTTGATTTCGTCCCGCTTATCAAGGAGCGATACGATCTGGTTGTAATGAAGACGGAGACCGGGCGCGAGCTGATCGAGCTGGTTCGCGGCGTACTGCTTCAGGAGGATTGCCAAAGGGAGCTTCGGTCCGTACAGGGCTATGATTTGACCGATACCGGGAAGATCCTATATGAAACGTAGTTTGCGGGAGAGAAGGAACGGATGAAAACGTTAGTTATTGCCGAAAAGCCGGACATGGGACGCAACATCGCTGCGGCGATCGAGCCCCGTGCCAAGAACCATCGGACGTATATCGAAGGGGAGTCCTATATCATCACATGGGCGATCGGGCATCTGATCGGTCTTGCCGAGCCGGACGCATATGACCCCAAGTATAAAAAATGGAGCTTCGGCGATTTGCCGATTGTGCCCACGGAGTTTAAGCTGATCCCGAATGCGAGGACCAAGGATCAGCTGAAGGTGATCGGGGAGCTGGCGGGCCGGAGCTCGGCTTTGATTAACGCCTGCGATGCCGGGCGCGAGGGGCAGCATATTTTTGCGCTCATTCAGCGGTACTTGAAGCTTCGCCAGCCGGTGAAGCGGCTGTGGATTTCCGATCTGACGCCGGAAACGATCCGCAAGGGCTTCGCTGAGCTGCGGGAAGGCTCGGACTTTGACAATCTGACGCGGGCGGCAAGAGTTCGCAGTGAAGCGGATTGGCTGATCGGGATGAACGGGTCGAGGGCTTTTACGACCAAGCATAATGAGCTTCTGTCCGTCGGACGGGTGCAAACGCCTGTGCTTGCTTTGCTGTATGACCGGCAGCGGGAGATTGAAGCTTTCGACTCTGCGAAATACTACGAGGTGGAGGCGTGGTTCAGCCAAGGGGATACGCTTTATCGCGGGATGTGGCAGGGCGATCGGCTGAACGACGCGGAGAAGGCTAAAGCGATAGCGGCGAAGGTTTCCGGGAAGCCGGGGTGTATCGAGAGCTATGAGGTAAAGGATACGAAGGAGTATCCGTTCAAGCTCTATGACTTGACGCTGCTGCAGCGGGAGGCGAATGCCAAGTTCGGGTATTCCGCGAAGAAAACACTGGATTTGGCCCAAGCTTTATATGAGAAGCACAAGGTCATCAGCTACCCGAGAACGAACTCCAACTATGTGAATGAGCAGAACATCCCGGAAATGCACCGTGCTTTGGATCAGCTGGGGAAGACGGGATATGCGGAGCTTGTGCGGCAGGCCGACAAAAAGCTGGTACACAAAGGCAATAAGGCGGTCTGCAACCCCGCCAAGGTCGAGGATCACCATGCCATTCTGCCGACGCATAAAGTGGCGGGCGGCCTGAGTCCCGAGGAGCAAAAGCTGTATGATTTGATCGTGCGGCGGTTCTTGTCGCACTTTTACCCGGCGGCGCAGTATAAGGTACACACTGTATTGACTGAGGCTGAAGGCGAGCGCTTCAAGAGCACGGTGAAGCAGCTGCTGTCTTTGGGCTGGAAGGTCATCTATGCCGACCAGCAGAAGGAGAAGGCGACCAAGAGCAAAGCGAAGGCGGAGAAGGACGATGAGGACGACTCCGCGGAGGAGGAGATTCAGACGCCGTTCTCGCTGGATGCTTCACAGGGCGTGCTCTGTAAGGAAAGCACCGCTAAAGAGAAGGAGACGCAGCCGCCGAAGCCGTACACGGAAGGCACGCTGCTGAAGGCGATGGAGAGCGCGGGCAAGCAGATCGAGGACGAGGAGCTGCGCGACGCGATGAAGGATTCCGGGCTCGGCACTCCGGCGACGCGGGCTTCGATCATCGAGCGGCTGAAGCAGGTCGGCTACGTCGTCATGCAGGGCAAGCGGATCGCGATCACGCAGAAGGGCCGTACGGCCGTGGAGCTGATCCGCGGCGCCGGCGTCGAGCTGCTGACCTCGCCGGAGATGACCGGGCACTGGGAGCGCCGCTTGAACGAGATCGCCCGCGGCGCGGCCTCGGATGAGACGTTCATGCTGAACGTCAAGAAGTTCGCCGCCCTGATCGTAGAGAAGGTGCGGGTGCAGTCGCGCGCGGCGAAGACCGCGTTCGAGGCGCCGCCGGCGCCGGAGGGCCGCTCGAAGCGGAGCGCCGGCGGCAAGCGGGCAGCCGCAGCGGCGACCGAGAGCGCAGCGGCGGAAGCGCCGCCCAAGCGCAAGCGGGCAAGCGCCGAAGCAAAGCGCGAGGCCGCGGGCGGCGCGGCGGAGGCGGCTGCTGCAGCGGCGGTGCAGGCTGCGCCGCCGGCGCTGGAGCCTCTCGGCGCGTGCCCTAGGCCGGGCTGCCGCGGGCGCATCATCACCGGCAAGCGGGGCTATGGCTGCAGCGAGTATAAGAGCGGCTGCGGCTTCGTCATCTGGAAGGACAGCTTTGGCGCATCCTTAACGGTGACGGCTGTCCGCTACCTGCTGGAGCACGGCCGAACGGCCTCCATGCGGCTGACGAATGCAGACGGTCAGGCGGTGGACGCACGTATTGTGCTTAGCGATCCCAGCACCGGGAAGCTGACATTGGAGCCTGTATCAACTTAAATTGAAGGAGGTAGCTGCTGAAATGAAATTACAGCCGACGGAAATTCCGCTTCCTTATGTTCGCGCCAATCAGGCCGGTATGGTCATTATCATCCTCCTTGCGATAGCTTTACAGCAGCCTGTCTTGATCCTCGCGCTTTGGGCTATCCAGCTTATCAGTTTATGGCAGGGAATCCGCAGCAACTTGATCGTGCAATTGGCGGCTCCCTTCCTGCGCAACCGTATTGCCGGTGCGCCGACAGAAGCGCGAGAGCTTCAGCGCTTTAACGGGGCGATCGCGGTAATACTACTTACTATCGCCAATGTTTGCTTCTGGTACGAGGAAAGCAGCGTTTGGGGCTATGTTGCCGCGGGGATGGTGGCCTTGGCAGCGTTTATCGCGCTTTGCGGATTTTGTGTAGGCTGCTTCCTGTATTATCAGTTTAAGCGGCTGCGACGCCGATAAGGATATCCCGCGAACTACGCGGGAATTCCTCCATATTTAGCGCCCAGGTCTCCCCAGGGCGATCAAAAAAAGCGGACGAATCGCAATGACGCGATTCGTCCGCTTTTCCTTATTTACTCAGCTTGCGCATCCAGCGGTGCTTGAACCGCTTGCGGCTGCCCGGTTTGGCCCAGTCGCCGGGCTTGGACAGGGCGTCCATCATATGGCCGATCTCTATAGCGGACAGTCCGGCCTGCTGCTTTAGCTTCGTGCACAGGATGCGTCCGGGGACACTCGCCCCGACCAGCACCAGATCGATTCGGGACTTGTTCCGCTTCAGCTTCCGTATGACGGAGTTTACCTCCCCATACCCGTCCATGCCCACGGTTAGGACAACCTTCAGCCCGCGACGCTTCAGCTGTCTCGCGGCATCCGGAGAAGCCCGGCCTACCAGAGCTACGCGATTCTCCCGAATCAGGCGGTGCAGGTAACCTTTTTCATACAGCTGATCATTGAGGAAGGAATCGGCGATCCGCGGCGGCTTCCAGCCGGAGCGTGCCATAAAGGCACGTAAATAAGTAATGCTCACTTTATAATGGGAGACCCCAACTATATTCGCCCCTTTGACGGCCTGCTCGAGGTCGCGCTGGAGCTTCTTCGAGGGAGGGAGCTTAACGCCGAGAAATCGGGATACGTAATATAGCGACCGTACATTGCGGCGGGCCAGCAGCTTCGCCATTACATCGCCAAGACGAATAACGGAAACCGGATGCTTGCGGCGCACGGCGGCGGACACATAACGATACACATAACGCGGACCGACGGTTTTGCGACCATAACCGCGCTCGATGACTTTCACACGCTGTTTCGCGTTCAGCATCATTCAACACTCCTTCATAGCAGCATGCTCCATGCATACTATGAGAGGGCAGGCTCATGGGTACATCTAAACTCTTCAATTCTATGAAAATGGGCGATTGTTTTACTTATTTTGGTATAACATAGAAAAATATAGTGACGAAATGACAGACGCTGCCAGCTAAAACGAACGTATGCCAGATGGCGTGATGGTAGGGGACACGCCTCCATAAGTAGAATAGGGTTCCGAACGTATAGAGTACTCCTCCCATGACGAGCCAGAACAGACCGCCCTCCGGAAGCTCCTCATAGAGCGGACGTATGGCAAAGAGAATCATCCAGCCCATCGCTATGTAAAACAAGGTGGAAAGCACAGGAAACCTTTTGACATAAAATAGCTTAAAGATGACCCCAATGAGCGCAAGTCCCCAAATCACACCGAATAAACTCCAGCCTAGTGTGCCGTGCAGAGTAACTAGCAAGAACGGAGTATAGGTACCTGCTATAAGCAGATAGATCGCTGCATGATCCATAATTTCAAACAGATCGATCCACTTGTCGGTTCGCGCGCTGTGCAGCAGGGTAGAGGAGACATATAGCAAAATCAAAGTAACCCCGAAGATGGTACTGCTGACAATCCTCCACAGATCACCGATGTGCAGCGAGCTGATAAGCAGCGCAATCAGCGCGGCAACACTCAGCACAGCTCCAATTCCATGGCTGATGGCGTTTGCGCGTTCTTCCTTCCAAGCACGGTCCATTCATCATCATCCCCCTAGGTCGATTAAGCGGAATAGCTGGTGGTAGGTTTACCCATTGCCGACCCGAATATACAGGCCCCCATGCAGCATTTCCCTCCATTGTACGCCGACATTAGGGGGATGACCATTGATCAATATCACACCGAAGGGATGATAACTGTCACAAAGCCGGGGATCTCATGAGCCGGATAGCCCTTAAGCAGCCAATGCTCCGGCGTATCCCGAACTCCCTGTACCTGCAGCTTAAAACGGGAGGCAGGAAAGCTCTCGCAGAGCAGCTCAAGCCGGTTCCCGTCCACTTTCTCCACCTCGGCCATTCCTTCCGTAGTTTCCTCCTCCTCCGTAATTATGGAAATTTTCACCTTATTGGTATCGACAGCAATTCTTTTGCTGCATTCGATCGTAACACGGCTGCGGCCTCTGCGGGAGGCACGAAGCGGCAGCGGCGGATCCTCATACATGGATAGTCCGATGTGGTATTCATAGGCTGTCCAGAAGCGATAGCCTTCTTCGCAGGAAGCTTCAGCAAACCGGCGCAGCCACTCATTGCTTCGTCTCATCGGCTTCAAGGAACCGATATCGGTCTGCACGCCGATCGGGATCTCCTTGTGAAGCCTGCGAATTTGCTCGACAAACGGGCGATATCGCTTCACATAATCGGCCGGCAGCCGTGAACGCATCCAATCGGGCCAATGCGTTTGCAGCACGTGCAGATCCGGCCGGACAACAGAGATCATCTCCGCGGCATCGACTCCCTGCATTTCTTTCACGGCCGCGACGGGGTCGCGCCCCGCATCAACCGCCAAAGACCAAGTCGCGATTCGGATGCCCGGCCGTCCGCTGCGAACGCCGCCGGGCGCGTTGATCAGCTCATCCAGGAAATGATTGACGGCACGTACGCGAAAGGCGATCCATTGCTGGTATAAGGTCGGATCTTTCTTGTAATACCTGGGAGAAAGTCTGTTCACGAAATCGGGCGGCTCGGAGCCGGAATAGGCGCGGAAGGCCGCAATGGCCCAAGGGCCGATGTCCCCGTATACCCCGCTGGAGAATCCGTTCCACTCCGGGAAATACGGTTCGGCGATTTCCAGTCCGTCAAACGCATACTCTCGTACCATACGATGGAGCACTGTTTTTTTCCACTCCACATAAGATCTGCTGAAATGAGAGAAACGGTAAAAACCATCGTTCACCGGCTTCAAAAGCGTCATCTGCCATGACTCCCAGCCCTTGGGAAGATGCTCGGTTGTGTAAGCTCCGTTCCCAAGCACCGTAGCCCACACCTTCATCCCCCGTCGATGGAAGGCATCGAGCAGTCGACCGTCCACCGTCGTCTCTTTCGTCACAAAATACCGTACCGTCCGGTACCCGGCGAGCTCCAGCTCGGCCGCTACGCTTTGCGCGGATCTGCCTTGGTAATAGGAGAAGGCGGGATCGAATTGAATCGTCGGTTCACAACGCGGTTCCTCCTTCCATGCCATCAAACATCAAGCCTCCGTTCTCGTAAGCCGTATTACTAGCATCTATGTCGATTTCAATGAAATTAGAAGCAGATCGGGATGTGACAGTTCTATACAGTCATGATAAAATGGAAGGATACGATCCTTACCTTGTCAAAAGAAAGCGGTGCAGTTACGATGACCAAGGCAGTTCCCGTTCATATTTTAAGCGGATTCCTGGGAAGCGGCAAGACGACCTTGCTTACCCGGGCGCTGGATTATTATAAGCTGCAAGACTTGAAGCCTGCGGTATTGATGAATGAGCTGGGCGACGTGAATTTGGACGGTATGCTCGTCGGGGACGAGGTGCCGATGACCGAGATGCTGGGCGGCTGTATCTGCTGCACGATTCGCGGCGATCTTGGACTGGAGCTGAAGGAGCTCATCGAGGAGCACAAGCCGGACGTTGTTTTCGTAGAATGCACTGGCGCTGCGAATCCGATCGAGATTCTCGATGGGGTTACGGATGCCTCGTTGCTAACCCAGCTGGAATTGAAATCGGTGATCACCGTAGTCGATGCTGCGCAATTCGCCGAGCGGGCCGAACGATCCACCGGCAAAACCTTCCGTCTTATGCAGGATCAGATCCGCTGTGCAACCCATTTGATCTTGAACAAAAGTGATCTTGTCGAGCACGATACATTGCAGTCTGTGGAAAAGCAGCTCCGCGAGCTGAATCCAGTGGCGCCTATTGAGGTGACGGTCAAAGCAGAGATTGACCTTTCCTTATTTCAACAGCTGGAGGGTTCCGTGTCCAAGACACATCGCCATGCCGAGGGAGAAGCCTGCAGCTGCGGCAATCCGAGCCATCACGGGCATCACTCTCATACGGCTGCCCATCATTCCCATGAGCACGTGATGGTATATACTCATTATTTTGACCATCCGATTGACAGCGAGCGGTTTGAAGAGCTGATCGGACGATTGCCTCACGAAATTTATCGGGCCAAGGGCATTCTTCGCTTTACGGATACGGTAAGCCCGTTCATGTTCCAATATGCCTATCGCGAGATGGACTTTTTGAAAATTACACCGAAAGAGGAGCTCCCGAGCGTTGCGGTGTTCATCGGCGAGCATTTCAATAAAGAGCAGCTGGTTGCCGAGCTGTCCAAGCTGTAACAAAATCGTGAAAGAGATGGGGTACTTATGGCGAAGCACGAGCATGACATAGAAGAAACGGTTCAAGATATGTTACAAGCGATGGCCGCTAAGGGCTGGAGAATTACGGATCAGCGCAAAAGCTTGGCCAAGCTGTTTGCCGAATCGGCCGGATACTTGTCGCCCAAGGATGTATATGACTTCATGAAGGTAAAATATCCGGGCGTCAGCTTCGATACGGTCTACCGTAACCTTCGGCTGCTAAGCGAAATGGGTGTGCTGGAACAATTTTATTTGAACGAGGGACTGAAGTTCCGTGCGAGATGTTTGTCGCACCATCATCATCATATGATCTGTCTCGGCTGCGAGAAGACCGTTACGTTCGAATTTTGTCCGATGAAGCATATCCCGGATCTCCCTTCGGATTTTCAGATTCAAAATCATCGCTTTGAAATTTTCGGTTACTGCAGCGAATGCACACCGCCAACGCCTTAATATCAAGCGCCTTCCCAGCAGGGAAGGTTTTTTTTCATACCGAGCATTTTTTTCCAAAAAAACAATTGACACCATTTGCCTAACGATGCTAATATACTGACATAAAACAAAGTAAACGCATCGGAATTAAATGAATGTGACCGGACCGCCGGAATGTGAGTACCGAGAGTGCTTTGTTGATCTAAAACCAACTAGACCAATGTGAAAAGTTATTTAATAATCGGAGCGGCAACAACGATTTATAAGCAAACCTTATCGATTATTCAAATTTAGGTTAACTAAGGGGAGAGAAAAAGATGGGTATTCAAGCAGCGGGGTTTCAAGCATTCAAGAAATGGACTCTATTCGGCGCATTAACATTATCTTTGGTGGGACTGACCGCTTGCGGCGGTTCGGCCGCGAACAACGGTTCGGCACCGGCACCGACCGACAACAAATCGACCGCAGCGGCGAAGCCTTCCGTAGAACTGCTCAACGTATCGTACGACCCGACTCGTGAACTTTACCAGGAATTTAACAAAGCGTTCGCCGCTCACTGGAAAAGCAAAAACAATCAAACCGTAACCTTCAAGCAATCGCACGGCGGCTCCGGCAAGCAAGGACGCTCCGTCATCGACGGGCTGGAGGCTGATGTAGTAACCTTGGCGCTATCTTATGATATTGACGCCATTGCCGACGCAGGGGTACTGCAGAAGGATTGGCAGAAGAAGCTGAAGGATAACAGCTCGCCATACACATCGACCATCGTGTTCCTCGTCAAGAAAGGCAACCCGAAGGGAATCAAGGATTGGGATGATCTGGTGAAGCCGGGGGTGCAGGTGATTACTCCTAACCCGAAAACTTCAGGCGGCGCCCGCTGGAACTATGTTGCGGCTTGGGGCTACGCTTGGCAGAAGAACAACAAGGATGATGCGAAAGCGAAAGAATTCGTGCAGCAGCTCTTTAAGAACGTACCTGTGCTGGACTCCGGTGCCCGGGACTCTACAACCACCTTCGTGCAGCGCGGGATCGGCGATGTACTGATCGCTTGGGAGAATGAAGCGTTCCTGTCGATTAATGAATTCGGCAAAGACAAATTCGAGATTGTCGTGCCTTCCGTCAGTGTTCTTGCTGAGCCTCCGGTAGCTGTAGTCGATAAAATTGTAGATAAGAAAGGCACCCGCGAGGTAGCCCAAGGATACCTGGAATACCTGTACAGCGAGGAAGGCCAAAATATTGCGGCGAAAAACTACTACCGTCCGCGGCTGGAGTCGGTAGCGAAAAAATACGAAACTCAATTCCCTAAGCTGAATTTGTTTAAGATCGACGACGAGCCGTTTGGCGGATGGCAAAAAACACAAAAAACGCATTTCAGCGACGGCGGTGTGTTCGACCAAATTTATAAGCCTTAACTATCATCTGAGTGAGGAGATTCCGGCCGACCCGGGATCTCCGAACGTCTAGGAGAGAATGAGCAATGGGTAAAGCTTGGAAAGAGCGCAGTATTCTACCCGGATTCGGATTGTCGATGGGTTTTACTGTCATGTATTTAAGTTTGATAGTCCTTTTTCCATTGTCCGCCATTTTTATCAAAACGTCGGGCATGACGTGGTCCGCCTTTTGGAACACCATACTCGATCCGCGTGTCATTTCATCCTATAAAATAAGCTTCGGGGCTTCCATAGGAGCCGCACTCATAAATACCGTCTTCGGTTTCATTGTGGCATGGGTGCTTGTCCGCTACAGCTTTCCCGGCAAACGCATCGTAGACGCACTCGTGGATTTACCCTTTGCACTGCCTACGGCGGTAGCGGGGATTGCCTTAACGACCATTTACTCTCAGAACGGGTGGGTAGGCAGCCTGCTGGAGCCGCATGGAATTAAAATTGCTTTTACCCCTCTTGGCATTACATTGGCGTTAACGTTTATCGGGATCCCGTTTGTAGTACGCACGCTCCAGCCGGTGATTGAAGAGCTGGAGAAGGAAGTGGAGGAGGCCGCCGTGAGCTTAGGCGCAGGACGCTGGAACACGTTCCGCAAGGTGATTTTCCCGGAGCTGCTTCCGCCTCTGTTAACCGGCTTCACTCTTGCTTTCGCCAGAGCCGTCGGGGAATACGGATCGGTCGTATTTATTTCCGGCAATATGCCGATGAAGACCGAGATCGCACCGTTGATGATTATGACAAAGCTGGAGCAATACGATTACACAGGTGCTACGGCAATTGCACTGGTCATGCTGACGATCTCCTTCCTTATGCTGCTTGTCATCAATTATCTGCAATGGCGCACGAATCGCCATGCAACGCAGGCGTAGGGGGGATCATCATGGCAGGGTATGTTGCAACGACAGTCAAGAAAGGCTCTTCACTGGCCGAACGACCGAAACACATCACGGAGCCGGCGCTTGTCAAATGGCTGCTGATCACCATAGCGGGATTATTTCTCGGGTTTCTGCTGATCCTCCCGCTTGTTTCCGTTTTCGTCGAAGCCTTCCGCAAAGGGTACGAGGTATATTTGGCTGCCCTTGTCGATTCGGATGCGGCAGCGGCGATAAAGCTCACTTTAACGGTTGCAGCTATCGCGGTGCCGGCCAATCTGCTCTTCGGTCTGGCAGCGGCGTGGGCCATCACGAAATTTAAGTTCAAGGGAAAAAATTTACTCATCACGTTAATTGATCTGCCTTTCGCGGTTTCTCCGGTCATTTCAGGCTTGATTTATGTCCTATTATTTGGGGCTAAAGGCTGGTTCGGACCCTGGCTTCAGGCGCACGATATCAAAATCATTTTCGCCCTGCCCGGCATTGTGCTGGCGACTGTATTCGTCACTTTCCCGTTTGTTGCACGCGAATTAATTCCTTTGATGCAGGCGCAAGGCGTCCAAGAGGAGGAGGCGGCTGTCACGCTCGGCGCCAGCGGCTGGCGGATCTTCTGGAAGGTTACGCTTCCTAACATCAAATGGGGCTTGCTCTATGGCGTCATCTTGTGTAATGCCAGAGCCATGGGAGAGTTCGGAGCGGTTTCCGTCGTTTCGGGCCATATTCGGGGTTCAACCAATACGATGCCGCTGCACATTCAAATATTGTACAACGAGTATAACTTTGCAGGTTCGTTCGCGATGGCGTCTCTATTAGTCCTGCTGGCTGTCATTACTCTGGCAGTCAAGAGCTTCATCGAGTGGAGACACCAATCGCAGCTGAGCAGGAAAGGGGAATAAAGAGATATGCATATCGTGGCCAAACACTTGACCAAAAGCTTTGGCAGCTTCCAAGCGACGAAGGATGTCAGCTTTCAGATTGAGAAAGGCAAGCTGATCGGTCTGCTCGGACCCAGCGGCGGCGGCAAAACGACGATTCTCCGTATGCTGGCAGGCCTGGAGGAACCGGACGGCGGTGACATTCTGTTTCACGGCGAGAAGGTGAACAACAAGCCCCCCCGGGAGAGAGGTATCGGGTTTGTATTTCAGAACTATGCGTTATTTCGGCATATGAGCGTGTTTGATAATATCGCATTCGGGCTAACCGTACAGAAGCGCAGCAAGCAGCAAATCAAAGACCGCGTTACGGAGCTTATCGAGCTGACCGGCCTCAAGGGGCTGGAGAAGCGTCTGCCTCACCAGCTGTCCGGAGGGCAGCGCCAGAGGGTCGCATTCGCTCGAGCGATTGCTCCGGAGCCGCAGCTGCTGCTGCTCGATGAACCGTTCGCCGCTATCGACGCCAAGGTGCGCAAGGAGCTCCGAACTTGGCTCAAGGACATGATTGACCGTGTAGGCATCACAACGATCTTCGTTACACATGATCAGGAGGAAGCCGTTGAGGTAGCGGACCAGATCATGATTATTCATCAAGGCCGTCTTGAGCAGCAAGGCTCCCCGATCGATATTTATCAGAAGCCTAGCACGCCTTTTGTAGCAAGCTTCATCGGCGAGTCGACCCAGTTGAGCAATATTTCTCATTTGAAGGGGTTTGAAGCGGGGGATTTTGAGAATGGAAGAGCGATCATTAGGCCGGAGTTTATTGAAATCGGGCAGGGGAACGAGATTTCTTTCCCGTCCGCTGCGGAAACCGGCGTAGTGAAAAATACCTTTTTCCGCGGGAATCATTGGCAGATTGAGGTAGAATTGGGCAGAGACCGCCTGTTCGCTTATCGCTCCTTGGAGCTGCCGTTAATCGAACCCGGCGAGCAGGTACATGTTCTCATTCATCGATTGTATTTATTTAATGAAACGAGCAGCACGACACTAGAGAATAGCTTGAAGATTGATCCGCTGCCTGTTCATATCTAAAATGAGGGAAAGGAAGAGTTGTCTATGGAGCATCACATCACGATTCGAAGCGGAGGAGCAGATCTGGCGGCAACTCTTCATTATCCTTCCGCCGGGGTGACGGAAGATCAGGCGTCGCCGAATAACGGGCGGTACCCGGTCATTATTATCGCCCACGGCTTCGTGGGCAGCCGCGTCGGGGTGGACCGGCTGTTCGTGAACGCCGCCAGAGAGTTCAGCCGCGCCGGCTATATGGTGCTGCGGTTCGATTACGGAGGCTGCGGAGAGAGCACGGGAGACTACGGCTCGGGAGGCTTGGATCAGCTGATCGATCAAACCCGGTATGTCATCGATTACGCCTATGACATGGATTGCGTCGACCCGCAGCGGATCATTCTTCTCGGACATAGTCTAGGAGGTGCAGTCGCGATTCTGACAGCGGCGCGTGACAAGCGCGTGAAAACACTGGTTCTTTGGTCAGCGGTAGCCCATCCATTTACGGATATCGTGAACATTACCACCCGCGAAGTGTATGACGAGGCCATTCAGCACGGCTCGGCCGACTACTTAGGGTATCAATTGACACCGGACTTCTTCGAGTCGTTATCCAAGCACCAGCCTCTTGAGCAGACGCGCAAGTGCAGCGGCGACGTGCTGCTAGTGCACGGCACAAGCGACGAGACGATCCCGGTGGATTATTGCTTCTTATACCAGAAGCTGTTCTGGATGAGATCTCAAGGGACCTGCGATAAAGAGATCATCTTTCAGGCGAACCATACTTATTCAACGGCGAGAGCGAAGGAAGAGCTCTTCCGGACAACGAAGGATTGGCTGCTCTCGTTGGAGCGGCGCAAGAAGGAATGGAACGACTGGATCATTTAAGCCAAGGGCGTTATTTTTAAACATTAAAAACCAAGTAAACGCATGGGAAATAAGTGAAATATACAACCGGGAGGGTGTTCACGTATGGCAAAGCCGCTTGATATTGATGAGGTATGGAGCAAGCGCATCCTGCAAAGTGTTAACGGTTTGGAGTATGGAACCGTACAAATTATCGTTCATGACGGCAGAATCGTACAAATCGAGCGCACGGAGCGCAAGCGGTTTGACAGTGAGCATCAGGCTCGCCAGAACACAGTGGTACGTAATGTAACGGAAACGAAGCAGCAGCGTACCCATCCATAGTACAATCGCAGTCTACCGGATCACCGGAGACTTCCTTTACCTTGTGAGCAGGGCCAACATCGGAACTGATCCCGCGGGTAAGGGAGGTCTCTTTTTCTTCAAATCACAATAAAGGAGAGGTATCACTTTGGCAAAGGTTGCGATGATTTCGGGGAGCCCTTCGGAAACGTCTCGCTTGAACGGTGTATTGGAACTGGTATCGGAGGTCGTTGCCTCGAATGGTCACGAGATCGAGTGGGTGCATGTGAGACAGCTGCCTGCGGAGGACCTGATGTTTACCAAGCTCGACAGCCCGGCCATTCTTGCCGCGAACCGGATTGTGGAGCATGCGGATGCATTAGTCATAGCAACGCCGAACTACAAGGCCACCTATACCGGAGTGCTCAAAACGTATTTGGAACTCGTTCCGCCAAAGAGCCTGGAAGGGAAAACGATTCTTCCGGTTGCCATAGGCGGCATGGAAGCCCATTTGGTAGCAATCGACCGCACGCTTAAGCCGGTGCTATCCGCTCTTGGTGCCCGGTACCAATGGAACGGAGTTTATGCCCTTGATTCGCAGGTACAGCGTGTAGATAACGATAAGTTCGAGCTCGATGAGGAGCTGGTACAGCGGATCAAGGCAGCCTTACAGGAATATTTGCAGGAAGTGAAAGCAAGAGAGGGATTCACCGGTACAAAAGAAGCTGAACTTGCGATTGCAGGGGAGCAAAGCAGCAAATATGCCGATTTCGCCTGCCATACTGCGAGAAGGGACTAGCGGCTTCTTACTGTGAGAAGCAGATCTTGGATCGCACTTATTCGATAGAAGGAGATGATTCCATTGATCACACGGACACAGCTGCAGGCACATGAAGAGCTATGGCATTTGCCGGATTATCAATTCGTTACCCATTGCTTCGAGGTTTATGGCTTGAACCGGGGTATCTATAACACGATGGATGAATGGTTATACCGCTTCGGCATCCGGGAGGTTGTGCAAAGAAGACAAACCATTGCTGCCTTCCTGTCCTCACCGCATTTGCAGGAACGGGGGAATGGACGTTATTTGAAATTCGGGAAGGGGGGCTTAACCAAGCAGCTGTACGACTTTGTACAAAGCTCCCGATAAGAAAATGAGGCTGACCCTTAGTGACTTATCACTGCAAGGTCAGCCTTTTGCTTACTCTTGATTTACGGAAATATGCGAATTATCCAAATGTGTGTTCTCTTTGGCGTTAACTACGGTTTTCTCCTTGTTTCCGGATCCCGTATTTACGTTGACGTTCGGAACATCATTTCGGATACTTGCGTCCACCTCATTCAACTCTTGGAATTGCTGCTCGTTGCTCATACGATTTCACCTCGCTTTCCAAATTAACCGAGCCGACCCGGCTCCGGCTTAACCTCAAAATGGTTTTCATCCTGGTAGCTTACATGACTGCTTTCATAATTTGCCGGAATGCCTGCTTGCCGGTCCAGTCCCGGAGCTTCCGAATTACCGGCGGAAGCCTGATGAACGGCCTCGAACGGCACATCGTCGGGAAGCTCCCAGCTGGCTCTTTGTCCCGCCATTTTTTCCGCTTTCACTTTGTCATTTGATTGCTGCACTTCCGTTCGCCGCCTTTCTTTTGAAGCACTCACACCGCAGGTATTTTTCCCCGATGCACTTTCTTTTCATGCAAGGTTTCTTCTTCGTTATTTGAATCCGTCGGTCCTGCGGACTTCGGTCGAATTGCGAATAACGCAAGAAGAGCACCGACTACGCTCACACCCGTAAGGATGAAGTACAGCATAGAGTGGCCAAGCACAACCAACAAAGATACGGCGGGCGGACCGGCGGCAACCCCGATGAACCGCATGCTGCTGTACACCGAGCTTACCGTCCCTCGTTCTTTTTTACTGATCCCCTCTGTAATAAAGGCATCCAGACAAGGAAGGGCAACCCCAATACCGATCCCAGCCAGTCCGATCCATACAAATTGCAGCCATAATATGCTGATCCCGAATAGTGCCGTACAAACGAGCGCTCCCGATAGCAGCAGCATGCCGAGCACGGTAACCCATTTCATTCGTTTTTTATTTTCCCCGATCCACTTTCCCGTTATATAAGAAGAAAGACATAGGAGCGAAAGGGGGACGGCCAGCAAGCCGCCTTTCCAAATCCCGTCGATTTGATACTGCTCTTCAAGTACATTGGAAATTTGAAACAAGATTCCAAACAGGACGAACATGCAAATCGCCCCGATCGCGAATACGCCGGCAAGCCAACGGCCTTTCTCCCTTGCGATCTCTTTCAATGAATGTAGAAATTCTTGAACCGATTCCTTCTTCTCTTCGTTATCCTCCTTCTTTGGCGTTTTGACCAAAAAGGCAACGAGCAGGACGGAAATCAGACATAGCACAGGTATGGCCAGAAACGGAATGTACCAGATCCATAGTGCCAGGAGGGACCCGAGAACAGGGCTAAGAACCTTACCGAACGTATTCGAGGTTTCCACCAGTCCCAGCGCATGGCTGACCTCTTTTTCATTCTTGAACATATCTCCAACAAGAGGCAGCACGATAGGGAAAGCTCCTGCAGCCCCGATACCTTGAAGAAAACGGCCAGCCAAAATCGTCCAATATGCGGCCCCGTCGTTCATCCACCAAGCGGCCAGCCCGCAAATCAAGCCGCCAATCCCGGCCAATATAAGACTGGGAACAATGACGATTTTGCGGCCGAACCGGTCCGACAAGAAGCCGGCAATCGGAATCAGCAGAATGGCGATCACGGAATATACGGTAATGATCATACTGACTTGAAAAGACGTAATGTGCAGCTCCCTGGATATGGATGGAAGAATCGGAATCAACATTGAATTCCCTAGTGTCATGATCAAGGGAATGGAGGAGACGGCAACCAAATCCCATGTTTTCTTGGCTTCCATGAAACGGACCACCCTTCATTTTGGTATTGTCGAGATGTCCGGCATGTCCGGTAACTGTAAACCATATGGTAAATAATGACATGAACGTGGATTGAACCTATCACCAACAAACTTGTCGAATGGCAGAAGTTATTGTCAAACGAAGTGCCATATTATATAATGTTGAAGTTACTCAGAAAGGGGAATTGACCAATGACTAAAAAGAAAGCACTTTTGTTTTTGTTTCTATGTATGACACTGGTTATCGTTGCTTGCGGACAGAAGGCAGCTCCCGCAGCTCAGCCGGCGAACGGATCTGCTGCCCCGGCTGCGCAAAAGGAAACGAAGCTGGATCAAATTAAAAAGGCCGGTAAAATTGTTGTAGGCACTAGCGCCGATTACCCTCCTTACGAATTCCATAAGGAAGTCAACAAAAAGGACGAAATTGTCGGCTTTGATATTGAAATTGCGAGGGCGATTGCTAAGGACCTCGGTGTTGAGCTTGAAATGAAGGATATGAAATTCGACGGCTTGCTCGCAGCGCTGGAAGCAGGCAATGTAGATTTCGTCATTTCCGGCATGACGCCGACAGAAGAGCGTAAGAAGAGTGTTGACTTTACCAAGGTTTATTATACGGCTGTCCAGACGGTTGTTATCCGTGCGGAAGATAAAGATAAATTCAAATCCATCGATGACCTGAAAGGGAAAAAGGTGGGGGCACAGAAGGGTGCAACACAAGAAAAAATCGTAAAGGAACAAATGCCTAATTCGGAAGTGAAGCCGCTTGGTAAAATTTCCGATTTGATGCTGGAGCTGAAAAACAAGAAGGTCGATGCACTTGTTGTAGAGCTGCCGGTGGCAACGGCTTATTTGGCCAAAAATAAGGATCTGATGGTAGCGGAAAGCATCAAGCTGAATACGGAAGACAGCGGCTCCGCGATTGCTTTGAAAAAAGGAGCGCCTGAGCTCGTTGAGGCCATGAATAAAACGCTGGATCGTCTGATGAAGGATAAAACCATCGATAAGCTTGTTGCTGAAGCCAACGATATGGTGGAATAATATCTGGAGATTCATAGCCGCTTCTTGACAAAAACCTGTGCGGACCTGTCCGTCGGGTTTTTGTTGGTTATAAACAAATCCTACTTGGCAAAGGTGGTGGAGTTAGGTTGAATTTTGATTTTATGGACAAGTACTACATGTTTTTCCTTAACGGGGCTAAAGCCACATTAATCTTATCGATTCTTACCGTGCTTTTTGGGGTTGTACTCGGAATGGTTGTGGCGATGATGAGAATGTCCCGTTTTTCCGTCCTTCGCTACATTGCCGTTGCGTATATTGAGGTCATCCGGGGCACGCCGCTGCTGGTGCAGCTGTATATCATTTATTACGGTCTGCCGAAACTGGGCATTCAATTCCCGGAAATTCCGGCGATCAGCAGCTCCTTCCCCGATTTTATGGCAGGGGTGGTAGCCTTATCGATCAACAGCGCCGCTTATGTAGCCGAAACGTTCCGTGCGGGGATTCAAGCCATTGATAAAGGACAAATGGAAGCGGCGCGTTCGCTGGGTATGCCTCAAAGCATGGCCATGCGCTTCATCATTTGGCCGCAGGCTTTCCGCAATGTGCTGCCTGCACTAGGGAATGAATTTATCGTCATTATTAAGGAATCGTCCATCGTATCGGTTATCGGAATCAGCGAGCTGATGTATAGCGCCGATACGGTACGGGGCAACACGGCACAGCCTTTTGAGCCGCTGATCGTTGCCGCCGTCATTTATCTCATCATGACCTTAACGCTGTCGAAGCTGCTTGGGGTCGCCGAAAGGAGGATGAAGACCAGTGATTAACGTGACGGGGCTGCATAAATCGTTTGGGAGCAATCATGTGCTGACCGGGGTGGATATTGAAATCCGGAAGGGCGAGGTTGTGGTCGTTATCGGTCCGAGCGGCTCAGGGAAAAGCACATTCCTACGCTGCTTGAATTTGCTTGAGCAGCCGACAGGGGGCGATATCGTATTTGACGGAGTCTCCCTGCTCAAGGGCAAGCAAAATATTAATCAGCTGCGGATGCGGATGGGGATGGTATTTCAGCAGTTTAACCTGTTCCCGCACATGACTGTGCTGGACAATATTACGCTCGCCCCCCGCAAGCTGAAGAAGCTGAGCGAGTCGGAAGCCAACGGGATCGCCATGAACCTGCTGAAGCGGATCGGGCTTAGCGACAAGGCGAAGAGCTACCCGGGGCAGCTGTCCGGCGGACAAAAGCAGCGAATCGCCATTGCGCGGGCGTTAGCCATGTCTCCGGATGTGATGCTCTTCGACGAGCCGACGTCAGCGCTCGACCCGGAGATGGTAGGAGAAGTGCTTGACGTCATGAAGGAGCTCGCGGCGGAGGGGATGACAATGGTTGTCGTCACTCACGAGATGGGCTTCGCCAAGGAAGTGGGGAGCCGACTCATCTTCATGGACGGAGGCAACATCGTCGAGCAGGGGAAGCCTGAGAACGTATTTGCCAATCCTCAGCACCCGAGAACTCAAGAATTTTTACGCAAGGTTCTATAACGATTCAGAAAAAAAGACCCTGTTTACACCGCACGAGATCAGTGCGGTGCAGCAGGGTCTCTTTTCGTTTTTAAGCGTCTTGGTTAAGACTCCGCACGAATTCTTCCTTGATTGCGCGCAGCACGTCCGGATTGGCGGCCGCATCGTATGCTGTAAAGGCGAGAGACTTGGCTCCAAGCAGCATCCCTTCGAAGGCTCGGTCCTGCATCGCCAAGTCCCGGAATTCCTTCGTATGCAGCAGATGCTTCTCATCTATCACCTTGATATAAGGATGAATGGCAGGGCAGTGGCGCGACACATTGCCGAGGTCTAGTGAGCCGTGATCTTTACCGTACTCGATTTCCTCTTCCCGGATGCCCAGCTCCACCAAATTTTTGGTAAAAAGCTCCGACAGTGTCTCGTTCGTAATCAACTCGTCATAGGAGTATTCATAATGAGACCATTCCAGCCGGCAGCCCGTTTGAAGCGCAGCCCCTTCCGCACAGCGCAGCACCTTCTGCACAACTTCATCCGTATAAGGGCGATTGGCCGAACGGATATAAAATTGAGCGGATGCATAATCGGGAATAATGTTCGGTGCTTTTCCCCCGTCGTTGATAATCCCGTGAAGGCGGGCATGGCTCCTGAGCTGCTGCCGCAAGGCACCGATCGATTGAAACAGCAGGAGGACGGCATCCAGGGCATTGACGCCTTCATAAGGGCTTGCGGCAGCGTGAGCAGCCTTGCCGAAGTATTCGAACTGCACCGCATCCATCGCCAGGGATTGCCCGGAACGCTCGTATGTATAGAAGGGGTGAGCCATCAGAGCAACATCTACATCATCAAACAGGCCTTCCGCCGCCATGGTCACTTTCGCCCCTTTGGTTTCCTCCGCAGGCGTGCCGTAGACGCGAATGGTGCCGCCGAGCTCGTCAATAACAGACTTCAGCCCAATGGCCGCAGCAAGGCCCATCGTACAGATCAAGTGGTGACCGCAGGCATGGCCGAGCTCCGGCAGAGCGTCATATTCACATAGGAAAGCGAGAATCGGGCCCGGTTTGGGAGACTGATACTCTCCTAGAAAAGCTGTAGGGAGCCCATGGTAAGGGTTCTGTACCTGGAAGCCGTGCTGCCGTAACGCCTCCGTCAAACGGGCACAGGCTTGAAATTCTTCATGTCCCAGCTCCGGATGATTCCCGATATAGCGGGACAGCTCAATCAAGGAATCCGCATAGGTATCAATGGTACGGGCGATCTGTTGTTTCATGGCAGAGTTATGCGCTCCTTTCGGAATCTATAGCTTTCATTATATGAAATCGGCCGGGTAAATACAAAGAAGACTCCGCAGCTATCGCTTGCAGGAGTCTTCATCACCGTTTAGGCTCGGCGGGTTATGGTCATGTGTTATTGCAGGTTTCTTCGAGGATCAAGAATTTGCTCCTCCAATTGGCGCTTAATCTTCTGCACCGCTTCAACTTCCAGTTGATGATTCTCACGGAAACGGACACCGGTTAAGGCCAGCGCCTCATTCAAGGTAAGCTCGACGGAGATTTTCTTTTCTTGCGGCTGCTCAGCGTGTTGACTCATGGCTCATCGCTCCTTTGTGATGTTCTGCCTAGTCGACCAATAGTGTGAAAGCTGCTATTTAAGTAAGTGTTTACATTGCTGAAACCCTTGATTTTCCTTGGTTTTAATATAACATATCATGTTACATTTATCAAGCCGAAAAGAAAAAAAGAGACGCCTAATTTTGTACGGTTCGTACTTTTAGGGTCTCGTAGCTATTTGGCCTTATTTTTCATCCTGAGCTGCTGCATCGTGAGTACCAATCGGTCGATTTTTTGGCTGAGCTCTACAACCTTGGGATCAACGAAGCTGCCCTTTTGTTCGACCAAGTGATACAGCTGAAACTGCATGCGTTCCAGATCCTGCTTTAATTTCAATTCATCCATTTCAACTGTTCAACCCCGATTCATGCCCAAATAAGTTCCGCTAAGGAGCTATTATAAGGCTTGTCCGCCGGGAAAGTTGTAAAAACGTGTCGATAAAATTTAAATATTTTATGACAAACGGTCGAAAGGAGCATAATGTGACGGCTAAGGAGACAAAGTAACTGCAGTGGAGGTGACGAGAATGGACAGCGAAAAAGCAAATCATCCGAACAATCCGAACTTTAAAGAGCATAAGTTTACGGAGCCGGAGGCCATTATGCATGCGGATAAGGTGGCGAAACGCCCGCCTAGCCTGAATGAGGTGCCGAAGGAAACTAACCCTCAATAGCATTTCGGATTTCTTGGCCGTCATCATTATGGCGGCTTTTTTGTTTGGGCAAAAACCCCGGCTTTAGGGCCGGGGCTGCTGAACTTGATTATTATTGGTTCGGGTCCGCGTTGTCTTGATTGTGACCGGCTGCCAGGTTGCCCAGCTCATCGGCAAATTCAGCCGGGATGCGGGTTTTAAAGTAGCCGATCACCGTTTCGATCGCTTCATTAGCCTGACCTTCCGAAATATTCGCTCGTTCACATACCATTTTGACCAGTTGATGCTTCATGAGGAATCACTCCTTACCAATTCGATATAATGGGAAACACAACATAGGTTGTGCCCCGGCTGTGGTTTTTATGTGGGCCGTCATGTTATAGTAGTACCATAGAATGCCGGGATAAAGGAGACATCGGACGAATGATCATCGTACGCAATTTAAGCAAGAGCTATCCTCCCAATCATTTGATTCTTGATAAAATCAGCTTTCAGGCGGATGAAGGGGAGCTGGTCGCGCTTCTCGGATCCAGCGGAAGCGGTAAGACCACTTTCTTCAAATGCTTATCGCTGAAAGAAAAATGGGATGAAGGCCAGTATATTTATGACGGCAAGGACATCTCCAAGATCGGAACATGGGAGAAGCTTCAGCTGCGCAAGGAATGGTTTTTCCTCGAAGAAAAGCCGGCGCTGAATCCGAAAAAATCCGCATTGAAGAATGTGCTGAGCGCTCTTCTGTTCAAAAAGTCATGGTGGCGCTTTCTTACCAACAGTGTATCGGAGGACGATCACATGGAAGCCATGGATTATTTGGACCGAGTGGGACTTCTCGATAAAGCGCATGAACCGGTTGAGAAGCTGAGCGGCGGGGAGAAGCAGCGGGTGGCGGTTTGCAAGGCGCTGATCAAGGGGGCACGCGTCATCTTTGCGGACGAGCCGGTGTCCGGCTTGGATCCGGAAGCGGCCAGCCGGGTATTGGAAGACTTAAAGCGGCTATGTGAGAAAGAGAAGATGATTGTGCTCTGCAGTTTGCACCAAGTGGAGCTGGCGGAGAAGTACGGGAGCCGTATTTGGGGCTTGTCCGGAGGCAAGCTGGTAGTGGATATCGCCGGAAGACGATTGACGCAGAGGGAAAAGGATCTTATTTTTTAGATAACATCATAGTAGCAAGAAACGGTCGCCTGAGAAGCTCAGGACGACCGTTTTTGTTTCCGCTCGATGTCACGGGCAATCATTCCGCCATGCAGACGGCCTGTCTCGATGAACACTTCATTGGCGTTCTTGCCAGAGGCGGCAACTCCGGCAATATAAAGACCGGGAACGGTTGTTTCCATCGTTTCGGGATGAAAGATCGGGGATTCGCCGTTCTCGTTCAGTTCGGCGCCAGCCGCAGTAATCAGCTTCCTGTCGGGGCGAAAGCCCGTAAGGGCCAGCACAAAATCATTATCCAGCGTACGCTCGGCGCCCTCTTGCGTGATGGTTATGGTAGTTTCCTCGATGCGAATGACTTGGGATCGGAACAGCATACGAATGCGTCCTTTGTTCACCATGCTTTCGAAGATCGGTAAAACCCATGGCTTGATAACTCCGGAATAGCCTTCGCCACGATAGACGACCGTTACGTCGGCGCCGGCCTTCATAAGATCCATCGCCGCATCAATGGCGGAGTTACTTCCCCCGATAACAGCCACCTTCATTCCTGTATACGGATGTGCTTCCCGGTAATAATGCGTCACCTTGGGAAGCTCTTCGCCGGGAATCCCCAGCAGATTCGGATGGTCGAAATAGCCCGTGGCCACAATCACGTGCTTGGCCTCAGCCGTATAGCGTTCCCCGCTCCGGTTAGCAACGGTCAGCTCGAAATGGCCGTCCGGCTTTTTCTCAATGGCGGTCACCGTCCGATAGGATTCGATTCGCAGCTTGCTTCTCTCGGCAACCGTGCGGTAATAATGCAACGCCTCGATCCGATAGGGCTTCTCATGCGGGGTCGAGAACGGATAACCGCCGATTTCCAGCAGCTCCGGAGTACTGAAGAACTGCATATAGGTCGGGTATAAGTAAATGGAATGGACGACGCATTCCTTCTCTATGATTAGCGGATCGATCCCCGTCTTCCGGAGCTCCAAGCCGGCCGATAGTCCGCAGGGGCCCGCCCCGATGATGATAACGTCTTCCATAAACGCACCACGCTTTCCTAGTAGTAGAAAGTTAGCAGCTTTCCATACTATAGTAACGGATTTGCAGGAACAGCACAATTGTCTCGGGTTCACGGCTGGCAAGTGACATATCATAGCGTTATGTTTCGTAGAATAGAAACATAGAATGGTAAACTATCGGCGAATGAAAGAGGTGCTTTGAGAGATGATGAGCAGGGTGCTCACGCACGGCAAGGCTCGCGCTGTCAACTGGAAACGCCTGCAATTGTATTTCATAGGTTTCCTCGCAGGAAATCTGCTTGCTGTGTTAGGCTTCGGCTTGCCTGCGCGTGAGCCGCTCCCCGAGCCCTTGTTGTACAGCTATTATGAAACCAAGGCCGGTAACGGCGTGAAGCTGCATGCCGTCCGAACCTCGCCGGATGCTGTGACCTTGAAGGCTATCTCCGGCAATGTTACGAAGGAATCGGATTACGGGATCAATGGGGGCTTCTTCTGGCAAGGATATCTGCTCAGCATAGCCGTAATGAACAACTTGCCGGTCAAAGGTCAGGCCGAGGACTATGGCTCAGGCTGGCACAATATCGATCACCCGAAGGGAACGCTTGTCTGGGACGCAGCGGCGAGGCGATTTTCTACGCAGGTGGTCCTTGCTGCCGACGAGCTGCAGGTGACGGACAAGCAGCATTACTGGGCTCAAGGCGGAGTCAGCATGTCGCTGTCCGATCCGGGACGTTGGGCGGAGCAGGCCCGCAAGGAGGATATGCCGCTCATGGAGGAGCCGCGCCTTCGATCGGGCGCGGTCTACGACGCTCAGCAGCAGCTATGGTTGATTGTATCGGACAAGCCGTGCACGGCGGAGCAGTTCCGTACGGCCATCCTGGAGACGATCATGCCCGGGCGGCTGATCGACGGCATCTTTTTGGACGGGGACGGCTCCTCCCAGATGAAGCTGAAGGAAGTGCAATTGAAAGGAGATTCGCGGCCGGTCTATCAGATGATTGCACTGCGATCAACTTGAGGGAAGAAACTTGCTGATTTGGTGTATTGAAAAGACGAGCTCACGCATACAGATGAGTGAAGGACAAGCGGCGCAGGGGGAACAGAAGCCATATTCAGGTCCGGGGGAGCACTATGAGCGAAACGCTGCTATCACTCTTGAATCGAACATTGGAACGTTGGATTATTATTTTGCTGCCGATCCTGTTGTGGCTCGGGTACACCATGGAGGAGACGCTTCGAGACTATATATCTTATGTACCTTATTTGTTTATGTTTTTGACCTTCGTCTCCTCCATGAATGTTACGAAGGATCAGTTCATGGAGGTATGGCGTCGTCCGCTGCCCATGATTACGCTGCTGCTGATGTTCCATATCGTGCTGCCCGTGCTTACCTTTAAACTGTTAACGATGTTCTATGAGGGCTCGGGTGAGTTTCAGCTGGGAATCCTGTTAGCCATGATCATGCCCATTGGAGTAACTTCGATCGTTTGGGTCAGCTTAAGCAAGGGGAATGTCGGGATTGCCATTTCCATGGTGACCATTGATGCCTTGCTCAGTCCGCTTCTCATTCCATTTACTCTGATCAGTCTGCTGGGCGAATCCGTCCGCATGGACACGATCCCGCTTATTTGGGGGGTCGTCAGGCTTGTGGTCATTCCTTGTCTTGTCGGCATTGCCGTCGGAGCGGCGATCCGAAAGCTGAAGAGCCGGCAAAAGATCAGGGTGGTGATGTCGTTGTCCTCCAAGGTCACCCTGTACATTATCGTGATGCTGAACGCTGCAGCGATGGCTTCCTCCATGGGGGGATTTACGAAAGAGATCGTTTCGCTGATCATGGCGGTTGCCGGATTAATCGTGCTCGGCTATATCGGAAGCTGGGTTACGATGGCGTGGATGAGACTCGTTACCTCCTCGGAGATTGCCTTTACTTACAGCGGCGGGATTCGCAATTATACGGCGGGCATGGTCATCGCCCAGCTGTATTTTTCCCCCAAGGTCGCGGTGCCGATTATGCTGGCTGTGCTGGTACAGCATCCGATCGCGCTGTTTGTTCATACCGTGATGAAGAAACGGACAAGTCCTTAATTTCATGGAAAAAGTTACTATCTAAACTTTGGATAGTGTCAGCCTTTTCGCGCCATAATAGAGGATGTAACAACAAAAAACGATTTACAGGAGGTATAAACAATGGCAAACGGACAATCTCGCAGCAGCAACGTACTTGTAGTACCTCAGGCAAATCAAGCTTTGGAACAATTGAAATATGAAGTAGCTCAAGAGCTGGGCATCCAAATCCCGCAAGACGGGTACTACGGGTACATGGCTACTCGTGATACCGGTGCAATCGGGGGACATATTACCCGCCGTTTGGTGCAAATCGCTGAACAACAACTGGCAGGTAACAAATTCTAATCGTACTTACTGAGTAAAAATGACCAAGGCGCTTCGGCGCCTTGGTCATTTTGTTTTTTACGCAACTTCCTGACGGTTCGTTACGTATTACTTAGTATGTTATATGAATACGACGTAAGGAGGGTCGTTGGATGCTGGAGCTGTACTGGGGGCTTTTGATAACCGGTGTACTTTTCGCCTTGGTGACGGTCGTTTTTGGAGATCTGCTGAGCGGGGTGCTGGACGGAACTTTGGATTTTCTTTCCGGCGACCTGCTGGATAAGCTGCAGCCGATGGTGCTTTTCAGCAGTATGTCCGTTCTGGGCGGGGCAGGAATTCTGTTGACGAAGTATACGTCTATCGGAACGGCCGCGATTCTGATCCTTTCCTTCCTGATGGCGGTTCTATCGGCTATGGCCGTCTATTTCCTGTACGTCAAGCCCATGCGTAACAGCGAGAGCTCCATTGCCTTCTCCATGGAGGATTTGGTCGGAAGGATCAGTGAGGTCACCGTGCCGATTCCGGCAAGAGGATACGGCGAGGTCATGCTGCGAGCAGGAGGCGGGGTTACCAACCAGATAGCGGCCAGCTTCGACGGGAACGCAATCGAGGCGGGAGCCAGAGTGGTTACGGTTGAAGTGAAGGATCGTACCTTACTGGTTTCCCGCTTGGATGATAACACATTGTAAAGGAG
This sequence comes from Paenibacillus sp. GD4, assembly GCF_030846225.1. Lineage (NCBI taxonomy): Bacteria > Bacillati > Bacillota > Bacilli > Caryophanales > Paenibacillaceae > Paenibacillus > Paenibacillus sp. GD4. The sequence goes on along the minus strand of NZ_JAVCYK010000001.1, from coordinate 290,012 downwards.
TTTTGCGTACATGCCTGATGCATTCGTAGTCCCGATTCTGGTAGTGGGTGTCATTGTAGTTCTCGGTTTGGCCTTCTGGGCGCGTTACAAAACCGTAAGTCCGGATGAAGCGATGATCGTAACGGGGTCGTTCCTCGGCAGCAGCAATGTGCTGACGGATGAAACCGGCCGGAAAATCAAAATTGTGCGAGGCGGAGGATCCTTCATCCTTCCCGTATTCCAGCAGGCGGAGTTTCTGTCGCTGTTATCGCACAAGCTGGACGTCTCTACTCCGGAGGTATATACGGAGCAAGGCGTACCGGTAATGGCTGATGGGGTAGCAATTATTAAGATCGGCGGCGCGGTAGAGGATGTTGCCACGGCGGCGGAGCAATTTATGGGCAAGCCTACGGAAGCCTTGAAGGGCGAAGCGCAGGAGGTGCTCGAGGGACATCTGCGGGCGATCCTCGGTTCGATGACCGTAGAGGAGGTTTATCGTAACCGCGATAAATTTGCTCAGGAGGTCCAGGGCGTCGCCGCCAAGGATCTGAAGAAAATGGGGCTGCAGATCGTCTCCTTCACGATTAAGGACCTTCGAGACAAGCACGGCTATCTAGATGCTCTCGGTAAGCCGAGAATCGCAGCCGTGAAGCGCGATGCGGAAATCGCAGAGGCGGAAGCCGTCCGGGATGCGAGAATTCAGAAGGCGCGGGCGGAAGAGGAAGGGCAGAAGGCGGAGCTGCTGCGCGATACGAACATCGCTGAAGCATCGAAGGAGAACCAGCTGAAGGTTGCTTCCTTCAAACGGGAGCAGGACATGGCCAAGGCGGAAGCCGACCAAGCCTACCACGTGCAGGAAGCCCGCTCGAAGCAGACGGTAGTCGAGGAGCAAATGCGCGTCGAGCTCGTACGTAAGGAGCGCGAAATCGATCTTGAGGCGAAGGAAATCCTGCGCCGGGAGAAGCAGTATGACGCGGAGGTCAAGAAGAAGGCCGATGCGGACCGGTATGCGGTAGAGCAGGCAGCCGAAGCCGACAAGGCGAAGAAGCTGCGTGAAGCGGACGCGCTGCAGTACCGCATAGAAGCGGAAGCCAGAGCGCAGGCGGAGCAGAAGCGGCTTGCGGGTCTTGCCGAAGCCGACGCGGAGCGTGCGAAGGGTACCGCGGAGGCCGAGGTCATCCGGCTGCGAGGCTTGGCGGAGGCCGAGGCGAAGCAGAAGCTGGCCGAGGCGTTCGAGAAGTTCGGCGAAGCGGCGGTGCTGGACATCATCGTGAAGATGCTGCCTGAGCTCGCCGGACGCGTGGCGGAGCCGATCAAGGCCATCGACAAGCTGACCGTCGTCGATACGGGACATGGCGAAGGAGCGGCACGGGTCAGCAACTATGTCACCTCGCTCATGGCGACGGCTCCGGAGATGCTGAAGAGCGTAAGCGGAATCGACGTGGAGCAGCTGGTTAAGGGTCTTACAAGCCGCGTCGGGGCAGCGCATTCGGTTGCTCAGGCGCCGGCGCAAGCGAAAGCGGAAGCGGCTACGGCCCTGGAGACACCGAAAAACCCGTCATAATGTGTCAACGAAAAACACCTGCAATCGCTCGTTTTGAGCGGTTTGCAGGTGTTTTCTGTCGTTAATCATTTATGCCATTAAATACTTTTCCGTCAAGATGGTAAGCAGCTGGATGCCGACTTCGTTATGCCCGCCTTCCGGGATGATCAGGTCGGCATATTTTTTCGAGGGCTCAATGAACGCTTCATGCATCGGCTTGACCGTAGACAAGTATTGATCGTAAATCGATTGGATCGACCGGCCGCGTTCATTGATATCACGGAGCACCCGGCGCAAAATACGAACGTCGGGATCGGTGTCGACGAACACCTTGATATCCAAAATGCTGCGCAAATTTTCGTCCGACAGCACATGCAAACCTTCGATAATAATAATTTTATTGGGCAGCAGCTCCACGGATTCGTTAGCGGAACGAGCATGCTTGGAGAAGTCATAGACCGGTGCATGGACCGTATCGCTCTGCTTCAGCTGCTTCAGATGGATGAAGAGAAGCTCGTTGTCGAAGGCTAGCGGGTGATCGTAGTTGATCGTCTCCCTTTGCTCGAAGCTTAGATGGGAATGATCCTTGTAATAGTTATCCTGGGAGATGAACGTGACCTTATCCGCCCCCATCCGGTCGATCACTGAACGCGCCACCGTTGTTTTGCCCGAGCCGGTACCTCCGGCAATTCCGATAATCAACATAAATGCAATAAAGCCTCCTGTGTCGAAAAATAAGACCTAATTTCGGTATTGTAGCATAATCCCACTCGGAAAACGAGCGAGACGGGGTTCATCACATATTTTGTACCGGAGGAGGAAAAATAAAGCCATCTTTCTTTGGCTAGACAAAATATAGCATGAAAGGCAGGCAGGGAACATGACAACGTTGACTATGGAGAAGCAGCGCATCGTATTACCGGATCTTCAGGACAAAATCGCCTTTGTGACCGGTGCGGCATCCGGTATTGGACGGGGCGCTGCGATTGCTTTGGCTAAGCAGGGCGTTAAGGTCGTCTTGGCCGACCTGAAGGATGAGCGGTGCGAACAGGTGCAGCGGGAGATCGAGTCGTTCGGAGGGCAAGTGTTGGCCGAGGATGTCGATATTGCGGATGCGAAGCGCGTGCAGCAAGCCATTGAGGCTGCAGTGAAGCAATGGGGACGCATTGACATCGTGTTCGCCAATGCGGGTATTAACGGTGTTGTCGCTCCTATTGAGGACATGAAGCCGGAGGATTGGGACAAGACGCTTACCACGAATCTGACAGGCACGTTCCATACGGTTAAATTTGCGATTCCCCACATGAAGAAGCAGGGAGGCAGCATCATCATTACCAGCTCGATCAACGGCAGCCGGATTTACTAGCTTCGGGATGGCGGCATACAGCTCGTCGAAGGCGGGACAGGTCGCTTTTGCGAAGATGGCTGCCCTTGAGCTTGCCCGGTATCACATCCGCGTGAATGTGATCTGCCCGGGCGCCATCCAAACGAACATCGGGGAAAGCACCCACCCGACGCCGGAGCTTGATAAGATCAAAATTCCGATCCAATATCCTGAGGGCAGCCAGCCGCTTGAGCATGGACCTGGGAAGCCGGAGCAGGTAGCCGATCTTGTCGCCTATTTGGCCTCCAATGCGTCGAGCCATATTACGGGTACCGAAATTTATGTGGATGGAGCAGAGTCATTATTATAGATCTATGTAGTGGAAGAGGCCGGTTCCTGACAAGCTCCGGTCTCTTTTTTCATGGCCAAGGTATGGCACAACTAAACGGATGTATGGTACACTGTTAGCACGTTTTGGCCGTTCCAAGGAAAGCCGCTTTGTGGGTCACTAAGGGAGGAGGAGAGAACGTGAACGACAATTTCATTTCGATTAAAACGCTGGATGGGGATCTGAAGCATTCGCACAAAAAGCATGATTTCGGGCTTACCGTTTCTACGAAGGAGCTGGTATTTCAGAAGCCCCATGTCAATTATCATATCCGTCTCGAGGATATTATCAGCATTACACCGTTTGAGCAGCCGATCGGCTCCAGACCGGTCACGTTCCATAACCGCCGGGCTTCCGGAGATGAGATGGTGAATTTTCATACCGGTATGCAGCATTACCGTGTGTATGTAAGGGAAGCTGAGGTTCATAACCGCAGCGGTATTTTTACACTAGGTTCGGTTCAATTCGTACTGCCGATACTTCAGGACCTTTTGCTTGCTATCTCCCGATATGGCGGGTTAGACGCGATATCATAGAAAAAGACATGCATCCCGTAAGGAATTCCTTGATGGGGAGCATGTCTTTTTTGCCATTCTATTCGTTCAGTAAACCGAGCTTCTCCATGGCTTTCAAGAAGAGACTGAGAAGGATGGCGAGCACTGTTGCGAGTGCCATGCCTTTCAACGAGAAACTGCCGATGGTCACTGTGGCTCCGCTGAGCCCGATAACCAGCACAACGGTAGTGAGAATCAAATTCGTTGCTTTGGAGTAATCCACCTTCGTTTCCACAAGCATGCGAATGCCGGAGGCGGCGATGACACCGAATAACAGCAAGGAAACGCCGCCCATCACCGGCGTCGGTATAGTGGAGATCACAGCAGCCAGCTTGCCGAAGAATGACAGAACGATCGCAATGACGGCCGCCCCTCCGATAACCCAAACGGAGTATACCTTGCTGATCGCCATGACACCGATATTTTCCCCGTAAGTCGTATTCGGCGTTGAGCCGGCGAAGCCGGAAACGACGGTGGAAATCCCGTTTCCAAGCAGGGACCGATGCAGCCCCGGATCCTTGGATAAATCTTTACCGACGATGTTGCCGGTGACGATCAAGTGTCCGATGTGCTCGGCGATGACGACAAGGGCAGCGGGCGCGATGATCGTAATGGCCGATAGACTGAACTGCGGCGTGTAGAAGGTAGGAGTCGAGAACATCGGCGCTTCGGTAATGCTTCCGAAGTTTACTTGTCCCAGCAGGTAGGCGAGCAAATACCCGCAGAGGATACCGATCAAGATCGGGATGATCTTTAGAAAGCCGCGAAACAAGACGTTACCGAGCATGGTAATAAGCAGCGTTACCGATGAGATGATGACCGCCTGCGGGTTCACCTTCCAGTCCGCCGCGGCACCGGCCGGTTTAATATATCCTGCCATTTCGGCCGCTACCGGCACCAGCTCCAGACCGATAACGGCTACAATCGCGCCCATCGCTGCCGGAGGAAAGACGATATCCAGCCATCCGGTGCCCGTCGCTTGGATAATGAGGGCTACCAGGATGAAGATGATCCCGGCTACGATGAAGCCTCCAAGCGCCGCTTCATAGGGCTGATTCGAAGCGAAAACGGCGAATACCGGGGAGAGAAACGCAAAGCTGGAGCCCAGGTAGGCCGGTATTTTTCCTTTGCACAGCAGCAAGTAAAACAGAGTACCGATCCCGTTCATCAGCAGAATGGTTGCCGGATCCACCTTGAACAGGAATGGAACCAGCACAGTGGAGCCGAACATCGCAAACAAATGCTGAAAGCTGAGCGGCAGGCTCTGTAGTAGCGGCGGCCTTTCGTAAACTTGAATTTCCCGTTGCTTCATTCATACACGCTCCTTTAATTGAGTACCATGGTTAAAATTGCCTTACCCATCATAACTAATTTCGACAAGATTTGCATCAATTAAAATCATGTTTGCTTATGAAAATAACAACATCCGACACCATTTTGGTCAATGCCGTAGGTGTTAGCTTGCCTTTATTTCGGGTACGATAACGCCAACAACCTTACCATACCAAAGGAGACCTACGGCTATATGAACCGCAAATGGTGGAAAGAGAGCGTGGTTTATCAAATTTACCCGCGCAGCTTCATGGACGCAAACGGAGACGGGATCGGCGATTTGGCAGGCATTCGCTCCAAGCTTGATTATTTGAAGGAGCTGGGCATCGATGTCATCTGGATTTGTCCGATATACAAGTCCCCCAACGACGATAACGGTTACGATATTAGTGACTATCGCGATATTATGGATGAATTCGGCACCATGGCGGAGTTTGATGAGCTGCTGAAGGAAGCGCATCAGCGAGGCCTGAAAATCATAATGGATCTCGTCATCAACCATACCTCGGATGAGCATCCGTGGTTTATCGAATCCCGTTCCTCCTTGAAAAATCCAAAGCGTGATTATTACATTTGGCGCGAAGGGAAAAGCGACGGAAGTCCGCCGAATAACTGGGAATCCATCTTTGGCGGATCGGCCTGGCAATGGGATGAGACTACGGGCGAATATTACATGCACCTGTTCTCTACACGCCAGCCGGACCTGAATTGGGAGAACGAAAAGGTAAGGCAAGAGCTGTACGATATGATCAACTGGTGGCTGGATAAAGGAATTGACGGGTTCCGTGTCGACGCGATTACCCATATCAAGAAAATTGCCGGTCTGCCGGACCTTCCGAACCCGGATAACAAGAAATACGTTCCTTCTTGGGAAGGGCATCGCAATAGAGAAGGGATTTTGGATTGGCTGCGCGAGCTTCGGGATCACACCTTTGCCAAATATGACATGATGACCGTCGGAGAAGCGAACGGTGTAGAGATCGATCAGGCGGAGGAGTTCGTCGGCGAGAATAACGGTGTATTCAATATGATTTTCCAGTTTGAGCATATGTCGGTCGATCATGGGCCGGGAGGCAAGTGGGATGACAACCCGAATTGGAAGCTTACCGATCTGAAGCGGATTCTGACTGAATGGCAGGAAGGACTGGAGAACCGAGGATGGAATGCCTTGTTCCTTGAAAATCATGATGTGCCGCGCTCGGTTTCCCGCTTCGGCAATGACAGCGAAGCTTACCGGGAGGCCTCCGCCAAAATGCTGGCGACCTGTTATATGCTGATGAAAGGAACACCTTATATTTATCAGGGACAAGAGATCGGCATGACCAACGTACAATTCTTGAGTATCGATGAGTATCGGGATGTCGAGATTAAAAATTTGTATCGGGAACTAACGGCCGCCGGACGAACGGAGCAGGAGGTGCTGAAAGCCGTCTACCGTCAAGGACGGGATAACAGCCGTACTCCGATGCAATGGAACGATCAAGCGAATGCCGGGTTTACGACAGGATCACCTTGGATGGCCGTTAATCCCAACTATACGGAAATTAACGTAGAGCGGGAGCTGAACCGGCCCGATTCCGTGCTATCCTATTATAAGCAATTGATTAAGCTTCGTCAGGAGCAGCCGGTATCGGTGTATGGTACGTATGAGCTGCTCCTGCCCGAGGATGAACGCATTTATGCGTACGTCCGTAGACTGGAGCAGGAAGTATTGCTGGTCGTCTGCAGCTTCTCCGAGCATGTTACTACCGTTCGCTTGCCGGAGTCGCTTTCCAAACATTCGGCACAGCTGCTGCTCGGGAATTACGCTGACGCGGACAGCAATGCACAACCGCTGGCGGCTTCCATAGCAATGCAGCCTTACGAAGCCAGAGTATACAAGCTCCAGTGAGCTTACCGATGGAAAAGGCCGTAGGGCCTTTTTCTTTTTGGACTAGGGTACTTACGCCGAGGTAAGCTTCTCAACCTTTTTTCAGTCATTGAAACCGGGCGCGAAGAGGTTATACTATAAATTGGGTGTTTAGGTAATGCTAACTTTCGGACAGGAGGCTAAAGCACAATGAATTCATTTCGTTTCTATAACCCGACGCAGCTGTTATTCGGCGAGGGGATGCTCGATCAGTTAGGAGCTCAAGCGGCGGCCTACGGCAAAAAAGTACTGCTGGTATACGGCGGGGGAAGCATCAAACGGACGGGGCTCTACGACCGGGTGACGGAGCAGCTGCGCAATGCGGGAGCCGAGTATGTCGAGCTTCCCGGTGTGGAACCGAACCCGCGGGTTTCAACGGTTCGGAAGGGGATTCAGCTTTGCCGCGAGCACGGCGTGGAGTTCATTCTGGCCGTTGGCGGCGGCAGCGTTATCGACGCTTCGAAGGCGATTGCGGTCGGTGTACCCTATGAGGGCGATGTGTGGGATTTCTTAATCCGTAAGGCGCAGATCCAATCCGCGCTGCCGCTCGGGACCGTGCTTACCTTATCGGCCACTGGCTCTGAGATGAACGGCAACGCCGTCATTACGAACTGGGAAGAGAATCTTAAGAAGTCGTTCGGCAGCATTCATGCCTACCCTAAATTTTCCATTCTTGATCCTACGCTTACCTACACAGTGCCTAAGGATCAAACGGTCAACGGAATCGTGGACATGATGTCGCACGTATTTGAGCAGTATTTCAGCCAAACAACAGATACGCCGCTGCAGGAGAGACTTTGTGAATCGATTCTGCGAACCGTCATCGAAAATGGGGAAATTGCCCTGAACGAACCGGAAAATTATGCAGCACGCGCTAATATTATGCTCTGCGGAACTTACGCCTTGAATGGCGGCATGATCAGCGTGGGGATGCAGAACGATTGGGCTACCCATATGATTGAGCATGAGGTAAGCGCCATCTACGACATTGCTCACGCGGCGGGACTTTCCATCTTGTTCCCGAATTGGATGAAGTACGTGTATAAGGAACGCCTTGACCGTTTCGTTCAATACGCTGTTCGAGTATGGGATGTTGATCCTTCGGGCAAAACGGACGATGAGGTGGCGCTGGCCGGCATCCAGGCCACGCGGGACTATTTCACGCGCATCGGAGCGCCCGCCCGTCTGACGGATTTGAATATTGATGCTTCGCAGCTGGATCGCATGGCCAAGGAGACAGTGCATTTCGGTCCGGTCGGCTCGTTTAAGCCGCTGCAGGAGCATGATGTCAAAGCGATTTTGGAAATGAGTTTATAAGCCGCAGAAGGCGTCTGTCTCTTCAGCTCTGAGGAGGCAGCGCTTTTTCATTCTTAACTTTACATAACAATAGTTATGTGAACTTGCTTGAAGCGTTTGCTTTGTCGCCAAGGAGAGGAGACAACCGCATGAATGAGCAGCAGCCTGCTCCGGATCGTCGAAATCATTTCATTTTTGTTCTTGTAACGCTGCTTTACTGGGCCGCATTGTACGTATATGTTCCCGTACTGACGCCTTACTTGGAATCGATAGGGACTTCTTACAGCATGATCGGCATTGTTTTGGGAAGCTACGGTTTTATTCAAATTTTGCTTCGGCTTCCGCTCGGTATTGCCTCAGACCGCTTGAAGCGCCGCAAGCCGTATATTTTACTTGGCATGATCAGCATTACGCTAAGCTGCGTTTGCTTCGCCTGGGGTGAACAAATCGGCTGGCCTCTGGCGGGGAGAATCGTATCGGGGATCGGGGCGTCTACCTGGTCAGCGTTCACCGTGATGTATGCGGGGATGTACCGCAGGGACCAGATGTCGAGCGCCATGGGGGCAATCAGCTTACTAATTGTAGCCGGACAGCTGGCCGGTATGAGCATCAGCGGTTTCCTCGTCGAATGGAAGGGCTGGAATGCCACCTTCTGGACGGGCACAATCTTAGGGCTGGCGGGAACGCTGCTTGCTTTACTGCTTCGAGAAACGCATCAGCCGGCTGACCGGGCCCCTATGCAGCTGAAGGATCTCGCGCCTGTCATGAGAGATACGATGCTGTGGAAGGTGTCCACACTGTCCATCCTGGCTCACAGCGTCTTGTTCATCACCATGTTCGGCTTTACACCGTCGTATGCTCTAGTGTTAGGCGCAACGGAAAAGGATTTGACGCTGCTCGTGCTGGCCTTCATGATTCCCCATGCGCTTAGCTCCTTCTGCTCAGGACGATATTGGGCGCCGCGGGTAGGGGAATGGAACCTCATTGTGTCGGGCTTTGTCGTCAGTGCCGCCCTCTCTGCGTCCACGGTGCTCGTGGATGATTTCGGTTGGCTGCTCCTTACGCAAGCGTTCAACGGCTTCTTCCAAGGGCTGCACTTCCCGCTGCTCCTGGGGCTTTCCATTGCGAACATTTCCGAATCGAAGCGAGCGACTGCCATGGGCTTCTATCAAGCGGTATATGCTGTAGGGATGTTCGCAGGGCCGTTCATTGCCGGGGCATTGAACGAATGGGCGGGACTGGCCGGAGGCTTTTATTTTGCCGGGGGTATCGGTATAGCGGCTGCAGTCTTGACGGCCTATTGGAGAAGAAACAGCCCGGCATCGGCTAGGCAGCAAAAGAAGCCGCATCCGGTACGATGAAACCTGATTCCTGTTAGGTTTGCCTCTCCTCCCCAATGGGAAGGCTGAGGGGAGGAGGAATGTGCATGATTTGGATCATCGGTGCAGCTGCGCTGCTTATCCCGTTATTGATGGTATGGACCGCCCGAATCTGGAAATGGATGCGTATCTGTTACCATGTCACCGCATTAGTAAGCGGGTGGATCGCCGGAGTTTTGACAGCGGATGTATTGCTGCAGATTCTTAGTAAGGATACGGTCATGATGACGGAGGTTCATAAAATCTTTTATAACCCGTTGTTTCTGCTTTCCGCCGCGTATCTCGGCTTGTTCGCGTTATACCGCGGGTGCTTGGGGCTGCTTCCTGTAGCTACGTCCCGTTCCTGTTAATAAAAGCAATTCATGGGCAAACTACTTCTGATCTCACGGTTACTGAACCGCAAAGGAAGGAGGGCAGATCCATGACGGATAACACAATGGACACCGCCGGCTTCGTGCAAAAGGTGCATGAAACGCAAGCAAAGCAGGAGAAAAACAAGCGTTCGCAAGGACAAAAAAATCATCCTGAGGCGAAGCTGCCGAACAAACAGCACTAAGCTTGCCCATATCATTGACACATCGGCCTGATTCCGGCACACAAGCGTGCCGCGGAATCAGGTTTTTTTGTTGCCGTCTGAAGAAAACACAATACGTTACAAAGAGATTCCTCACGATGCAGACTTCTGAATGCTATAGTTTTTGGGAAGCGTTTACATTCTTGTTAGGGGCTGCGGAAGGAGAGATCAAGGTTGAGTGCAGGTTCAGCAATTCAAAAAAGGGTTTTACTTATTTTTTTATGCTTTTTACTGTCCGTCTCGGGGATTGTCCCCATGACGCCGACGGTACGGGGAGCGAGCACAACGCTGTTTAGCGATGGCTTTGAAAGCTTCGATCTATGGACACAGGAAGGAGGGGACAGCAAAGTAACGGCATCAACCACGAAATACACCGGGTTGCAAAGCGCTAAGTTCGACAATTCAGATGCCTTAAGCACGTCGATCAATACAAAGGGCTACGAGAACATTTCCTTTAGCTATTACTACAAAACGGGTACAGGTTATACAGGACCTTTCTCCGTACAGTACTCCGTTAATGGAGGAACAGAGTGGGAAACGCTCGAGGTTCTTACTTCTGCCCGCGGGTCCTTCACGATGAAGGAATATTCGCTGCCTTCATCGGCTGACGATCTAACGGATCTGCGTATTCGCTTCGTGACTCAAAATACCGGCGCTATGGCCTTATACCTGGACGAGGTTGTCGTCACAGGCGAGGCAAAGGCTGCCGTACCGACGGATCCCCAACAGAGCCCGGAGGGACCGGAGATGGAAATTTACAGTGAGCTGTTCGATGATCCGGATAACTTCGGATCAACCGGCGGAGTGAATGTTCCACTTCCTTGGCTTCAAGAGGGTGCAAGCGGCAGCGCGGCCAAAACCTCCGCTTCTTCGACCGCTCCATCGGTTCCGAATATGGTCAAGATCGACAGCAAGGATTCGCTGGCGCTGCCTTTAAATCTGACCGGCTACGGCAGCATTAAGCTGAGCTATTACACAAGAGTTTCCTCCTATTCTGCTGGAAGTATGGTGGTGGAATGGTCCTCCGACGGCGGTGCTGCATGGACGACGCTTGAGGAGTTGAAGCTGCCTGCAGGAACCGCATCGCAGCCGAATACCCGCAAGGAATGGACGCTCGGCGCCACTGCCAACAATAATGCCAATGTGAAAATCCGTTTTAGAGTGGGAGAGGCGATGTCGGCTAATATGTATATGGACAATGTAGTCATTTCGGGACAGCGGATTCCGGGCACTAACCCGGCGCCTACGCCGGTTCCGATGCCGGAACCGGTAGAAACGCCTCCGTTTGTCCCTCCGGCCGGGGTGAGAATGTATGAGGATGTTGAGATCGGAATGGCCGGCAACCGGAAGCTGTATACTTCTATCGCGGTTCCTGAGACCGCACCGGATGCTCCTATGCCGGTTGCGGTATATATCCATGGGGGCGGCTGGAATCATGGCGACCGTAAGCAAGCTCTGTCAAGCATCAGCAGCTACGTCCTCAAGCGAGGCTACATTGGGGTGTCGCTTGATTACCGGCTGACGCCGGAAGCGCCGTATCCCGCACAAATTCAGGACGTGAAGCTGGCGATTCGCTATTTGCGGGCGAATGCGGCGCAGTATCATATCGATCCGAGCCGGATCGGCGTGATCGGCTCCTCGGCGGGAGGGCACTTGGCTGCGCTGTTGGGAACGACATCCGATTTGTTGTCGACCGAGCATATTATGCTGGATAACGGGAATACCGTTCAGGTGCCTGATCTGGAAGGGACGGGAGGCTATCCTGATTATTCTACCCGCGTTCAGGCCGTAGTAGATTGGTTCGGGCCGGCTGATTTTACCACGGAATTCGCCAATAATTACAGCTCGGTAACGGCGCTGTTAGGCGGGAAAAAGGCGTTCACAGTCCCGAACGAGGCAAGGCTGGCGATGCCGGGAACCTACGCCTCCCCGGATGATCCTCCGATCTGGATACGGCACGGCAAGGCGGACCTCACGGTTCCGTATCAGAACAGTGAGGTATTGGCCTCCCAGTTGACGGCAGCCGGGGTGCCAGTCGTTGATTTCAAGCTCGTGGACGGTCAAGGACACGGCTTTGTCGGCGAGGCAAAAGATATTGCCGATGCGGAGGCATGGGCATTTTTAGATCAGCATGTGAAAAATCGAACGGTTGCGGAGCCGATCATCTATAAGCCCGGTACAACGAACCCTCATCCGGAATCCCCTATTACGGTGAGTCTGAGTCCAACGACCCTGACACTTGAAAAGGGCGGGACCGGCACGTTGACGGCTTCTATAGGCGGAACGGGTGCGGAGATCCCGGCTTTGTCGTGGACAACAAGCAGCTCTCAGATTGCATCGGTTACTTCAACAGGTGCTGCCGCGGCACAAGTGAGCGGAGTGTCTGCAGGCACGGCGATCATTCGCGCTAGTGTTTCGGAGCAGGTGTACGCTGAAGCGCCGGTCACCGTGACAGTGCCGCCTCCGGATCCTACCAAGGTAGTCGTTACGGAGATCGCCAGTCTGACTCCGACCGGAGACGCGGCGATCGATAGCACCTCCGCGAATTCGGGTACGAACTTTAACGAGAAAACAGGCTCCAGCGTAGGACTGTTCAGTATTTCGGCCGGAGCCACCAATAAGAAGTATGTGTATTTCAAATATGATGTGTCTGCTGCGCCGGATCCAAGCTATCACTATAAGGTGTACGTTTCCGCCAAAAAGGGAAGCTCGGGCACCGATGTGGAGCTGTCGTTATACGGGTTGGAGGATACGACTTGGTCGGAAAGCACCCTGACCTGGAACAACGCTCCCGTCAAGAGCTTGAATCCGAGTGCGCTGCTTGGCAAGTTTACGGTGAATTCGAGCACTACGAAGCTGTACGAGGTGGATGTCACGACGTATGTAAGGAGCCGCTTGGGACAGGGGGAGGTCGCCTTCCTGCTGGGAGATGCAGCTAGCACCGGCGTATCCGTAAATATTTATACGAAGGAATCCACCAGCAGCAGCAATCCGAAGCCTAAGATGGTCGTTCAGCAGATCCTCGATTATTCGAATGATGTTGAAGCCCCTGCGTGGCCGGCTGAAGGAAGTCTATCGGCTGCAAATATAGGTACGGAATTTGTGGACTTAAGCTGGCCTGCGGCGACGGATAACAGCAATGTTTCACATTACCGTGTTTATCGTAACGGGGAGCTGCTGAGGACCGTCCAAGGAACGAGCTATAAGGCGGAAGGCCTCTCGCTGGGGACGACTTATACTTTCACGGTGGAGGCAGTGGATGTTGCGGGCAACCGGAGTGCGGCGCTGTCGCTTACTAAGGCCACCTTGTTGCAGCCGATCCGGCCGCTTCCCGTGTCGAATGTAACGGCAAGCGGAAGCGACGGAAATATCGAAGCGAACGCCATCGATCACAATTTATATACCCGATGGTCGGCAGCGGGAGCGGGACAGTGGATCGAGCTTGACCTGGGCTCCGTAGTTCCGATTGGCTATGCAGGTATTTCCTTCTATAAGGGAGATCTTCGATCAACGGAGCTGGCGATCGAAACGTCAACGGACGGATTGACGTGGATCCCGCGTTACCGCGGCTTCAGCAGCGGAAAAAGCATACAGCCTCAAGCCTTCCGTCTGAATACAGAAGCAAGATATGTCCGCGTAACCGGATACGGCAATTCGGACGGTTCGCAATTCGTCAGCTTAACAGAGGTGCAGCTGTATCCGCCGTTCTCAGGTGGGGATATGCCTGTGGCAATCGTCCCCACCATCGAGCCCGGTCCGCCCGGAGATACGACTCCGTTCACGCGGCCTGGGATGAAGCTGGCAGACGGGACCGATCGCCCGGTTCATCCTCCTCATATGACAACGGGACGCACGTTGAATGTGCTTGATTTCGGTGCGGATCCCGGCGATAACCAAACCGACGATCGCCCGGCTATCCAGGCCGCCATCCAAGCGGCGCAGGAAGGGGACGAAGTGTTTCTGCCGAACGGAACCTACAATCTGTTCAGTACGACGGAAAGCGGTACGAATCTGGTTGTCAAGACGGGCGTCAACCTGCGGGGAGAGAGCGAAGCCGGTACGATATTGAAAACCTCGCTCAATAATGTAAAGAACAGCACCGCGATCAAATCGGCCCGTCAGCATGATCTGGTCATCTCGCATCTTACGTTGACTTCAACATGGGACGGCGTCTATTCGACCGATCACCGGACGAACAACCCTTCGGCCGGAGGACCTGATAGTCAAATCACGATCGCGAGCTTCGGAGATGATCCGTCCTACAACATTACGATCGATCACGTCACCGTGGAAAAATACAGCCGGATGGGCGTCCGCATTGATAACAGCCGCGATGTTGTTGTGCGCAGCAGTACGTTCCGCAATGCAACGGATGTGGGAGGCGGTGGCGCCGGCTACGGGGTATCGATTCAAGGCATGGCGAAGATCAACCGGCTCGGCTATCCTAACGATACCCTCTGGAATGTTGTGGAGAATTCCTCCTTCGAGGGACCTTATTTGAGACACGGGGTTCTCATTCAGTTCGTGGCTCACAATAATGTGGTGCGTAACAACCGCTTTGATCAAACCCGTCTGGATGCGATCGACCTTCATGGAGAGCTGGAATATTTGAACGACATTTATGGCAATGTCATTACGGATGTCACTACCGGCGGAGGCATCGGCCTCGGCAATACCGGAGGCACGGCGCCAAGCAATCACAGCAAAACAGGCCATGGCAATTATATTCACGATAATATCATACGCAACAGCCGGGAAGGCATTATCGTCATTCTCGGTACGCCTGACACGCTTATTGAACGCAACGTGATCGAGAATACGACGAATGTCGACGGCGCCGCCGGCATCGTGGTCAGGAATGGACCGGGAACCGTCATCCGGGAGAATGAGATTCGCAATAATACGGCTAAGGACTACTGGGGCATTGTTCTTGAGCATGACAACGGGGATACGAATGCGGGAAATATCGGCGAGGGCGATCCGGTTAACGTACAGATCGTTCGCAATACGATTCAGGGCAATACGAACGGCATTTATTTGAAAGCCGGAACGGATATTGTGTTGAGAGGCAATCTGTTGAATAACCTGGGCGCGAATTACCAGGCGGCGGATGGCGTTATGGTTAGGGTTGAAGAGGCTTCCGCGAATGCCGATTTAGGACTGCTTTCCGTTATCGGCGGTACGCTGACTCCTGCGTTTGCGGCGGATCATACCGATTATACCGTAAATGTGGAGCATACCGTAACGAGCCTGGAACTCAGCGCTGCCGCTTCGGATCCGCATGCGAAGCTCCAGATCAGCGGATCGGAGGTGCCGACCGGCATCTACCGTTTGACGAATTTGAGCATAGGCGAAACGAATGTCACGATTCGAGTATTTGCTGAGAGCGGTGCTAGCAAGACCTACACAGTGAACATCCACCGCGCAACCGCCACAAACACGGATCCTAGCACGGATTCCGGCTCAGACACGGGCACGGATACGAATCAAGATCAGGCTCAGGTTCAGGATAGCGGGACCGTTACAGGACCAGCCCCTGCCGCACCCCCAATTGCCGGTCCGGTTGGCCAAGAGAAATGGCCCGTGAAGGAAACGACGTCGGACGGGAAAAGAACAGTAACGCTTGACATTGACGAAAAGGGAGCAGAACGACTGCTGAAAGAGGAATCCCAAGGCCGGCCTAAACTAACCCTCGAAACCGCGGCGATGCCGGATGAAGCGTCCGTATCGCTGAGCGGTACGGCACTTCGGAAGCTGTCAAATGCCGACAAGAGGATGGTGCTTTCGGTAGAGACAAAGCTCGGCACTTATGAGCTACCCTTGCAGCAGACGATGCTGTCCGAATGGGCCTCAGAAGTGGCCGCGGCCCCGGATGACCTCCAACTGATCATCAAGATCATGAAAAACCCGGAAGCAGTCACACGGGCGGTCCAAGAGGGACAGAAGGCTCTCGGCGCACTTGATTACACGGTAACCGTTGTGACAGTAGACAACCGCTCGTCGGTTATCAGTGAGTTCACTCAGTATGTGCCAAGAACAATGAAGCTGGAACGAGAGGTGAACCCTAATCAGCTGGCCGTCGTTCGGTTCAAAGCAGATAGCAATGGACAGCTGCAATACGAACCGGTTCCCTTTACTCTGCAAGGTGCAACCGTTACGATCTTCAGCCTGACAAACAGCACTTACTTGGCGATGGAGAGTCAAGTCAGCTTCCAGGATATTCAATCGCACTGGGCTAAAGAGCCAATTGAACGTATGGCCAACCGGCGCATTATTCGTGGAGCGAGTGAAGGGCTGTATTCGCCGGATCGCGCGGTAACCCGGGCAGAGTTCGCCGCCATGATGATTCGCGCACTGGGGCTGCCTGAAGCCGACAAGGCATCCATTGAATTCCGGGATGTGAAACCGCAGGACTGGTATGCCCGGACGGTGAATGCCGCGGTAAAGGCGGGGCTGATACAAGGCTATGAGGACGAATCCTTCCGGCCTAATGAAATCATCTCGAGGCAAGAAATGGCCGTTATCGGCTATCGTGCGATGAAGACAGCCGGGTTCGAGACTAAGGCGGCAAAAGCCGTGAACGAAGCTTACGATGATGCAAGCCTAATGCAGGACTGGGCAAGGGAGGCGATCGGTGAGCTGGTCGCGCAGGGCATACTTCAAGGCGTAGCACCGGGAGCCTTTGAACCGGACGGCACAGCAACCCGTGCTCAAGGTGCAGTGATGCTGAGCCGTATGCTGGGTGTTCTTTCCTTCAGAAGCGGAAGTTAACCAAAGCACACCTTAAGATACGCACAATGAGGGCGCTTTCATCATGATATAGTGAGCATGTTATCAAGACATGGTTCTATAGGAGGGTTCTACATGATGAGGGGTAAGCTGTCAAAAATCATTGTCGTATCTTTACTTACTACCTGGCTGGCTGCATGTCAAAGCGGAGGGGGGGCTGTACCCCCCGACTCCACCGCGAAGGGAGGAGAGGAAGGGGGAGCGGCTCTCGCCAAGAAGGTCAGTGAAACGCCGACGGAGCTCGTCTTTTATACCGGAATTAACGGCTGGACGGAAGAAACGTTCATGGAAAATTACGGAAACCTGATTCAAAAGAAGTTTCCGAATTACAAGCTGAAATTTATTCCGCAGACCTCGGGCAACAAGGACCTGCAGGCGGCGATCACCTCTGGCCAGACAATCGATATTCTGATCAGCTCGATCGGGTTGACCTCCACCTTCCTGCTTGCTTTCGACATGCAATACGACATTAGCGAGTTGATCAAAAAATACGACTACAAGCTCGACAGGCTGGAGCCATCGACCGTGGAAATCCAGCGTCAATTGGCAAACGGCGGGATCTATGGACTACCGGCGAATACGACTTCGGCGGCGCTGTTCTATAACAAGGACTTGTTCGATCGGTTCGGCGTCTCTTATCCGAAGGAAGGGATGACCTGGGATGAGCTTTACGATCTGGCCCGGCGCATGACACGCCAGGAGGAAGGCAAGCAGTACAAGGGATTTCTGATGTCTTTCCAGCATCTGATGCTTCTGAATCAGCTTTCCGCTTCGCACGTCGACCCTAAAACGAACAAATCGTTGTTCACTTCGGAGCCCTTTACGAAGGCGTTTTCGAATCTGTCAAGGTTTTATACCATCCCCGGCAACGGGCTGCCGAATCCGCAGAAGTATACAATGGCGGAGCAGCAGGATTTATTCTATAAGGATAAGTCCCTGGCCATGTATGCTGCGCTCAGTACGACCTCCAGCACCTTTAAGGACCAGGTCAACTGGGATGTGATTCAGCTTCCTTATCATAAGGAGCTACTGGGTGTCGGTCCCCAGTCCTATCCGAACTACTTCTATATATCCGCAGGCAGCAAAAATAAGGACGCCGCCTTCCAAGTACTGGATTATGTTACTTCAAATGAGTTCCAGGAATTTTTCGTGAAACGAGGCTCACCGTCCATTCTGAAGGATAAGAGCAAGCTGGAGGCGCTTTTTGCCAGCGAGGTTCCCTATTTGAAAGGAAAGAACGTCAAATCGCTGCTTCCCGAAAAATTCGCCGCTCCGACGGTGAAAACCGTGCATCAAGCGGCCGCAGACAAGGAGCTCTTGACGGCACTCACCGATTGGATCAACGGCAAGGACGTGAACAATGCGCTTCGCGAAGCTTCGGAAAGACTGGACAAAGCTATAGAAGCGGCTAATAAATAGTAAGTTCGTTTCAGATGATATCAAGAAGTGCTCGGGTTCGTGTCTATCACGGTCCTGAGCATTTTTTTCGTGAAGCCTAGAAAAAAACACAGCTTACCTAAAGGCAGTCCCTGCTTGCCCCGGATCCCGTTTCGATATAATGAAGGGTAACCCGCTTTCCACGATACGTCTTTTGAGCCAGATAGGAGGGGAAGACGCTTGATGCAAAAGGCTATGTCGACGTTTGTGATGCTTACCGCTCTCGTGGGACTTGTACCGGCATGCAGCGGTATATACGAAGGAAATTCGGAATCTGTTAATCCACGCGAGCAGACGGACCCATTGAAGCCAAAGCCCTATGAGATTCGCATTGCAGTAAGGTCAGCGCTTCTGCCTTATGTTGAAACCGCTAACAATATTAATGAAACGAGGCTTGTACGCAAGCTGAACGAATTGACCAATGTCACCTTGAACTTTAAGGTTTACCCGCAAAATCAATACAATGCCAAATTGGCACAGATGTTTGCTCTAAACAACCTTCCCGACGTGATCCAAGGCGGCCAGCCGTATCAGCGGGAGATGATCGGCGCCGTGGAGGCCGGTGTGTTCCTCCCATTAGACGATTTGCTGAAGGAGCATGCACCGAACCTGCTAAAGCTGGTTCCCGAGGAAGCATGGGATATGGTTAGGCATGAAGGGAAGATCTACGCTCTTCCGGCTTGGATGTCCAATACAGGGCGGCGTGCCACGTTTATGAGAATGGATTTGCTGAAGCAGACCGGTCTTCCTCAGCCGAGAACGGTAGAGGAGTATCTGGAGGTCATGCGAGCAATGAAGAAATTGGGCGTTCCCTATCCGTTCGGAGGGAGGGTCAATTTCGAATACTCCGATATATTTTTTCATGCGTACAATGTGTTTCCCGGTTATTGGAAAATAGAAAACGATCAGGTCGTGCCTAATTTCTTCGACGTGGACAATATGACGAAAGCGCTTCAAATGTATCGAACGATGTATGAGGAGGGGCTAATTCATCCTGATTTTGCGCTATTGTCCGGCAACGACTACGCCAATAACATCATTTCGGGGAATTCCGCCATTTTTCAAGCCAATGCCAATACGCTGCTGTCCTTCACGGACAGAATCCGGTTAAAGATCCCTGACGCGGAGCTTGCGATCGTACCGTCTCCGACCGGACCCGACGGGAAGGGCGGGAACTCTCTCGTTAACCCTGTTATTCGGGGATATTACGTGAATAAAAATGCGGAAGATCCTGCGAGAATCATTCGTTTTTTCGACTGGATGGCTACGGAGGAAGCCCAAACCTTCTTCACATTCGGGGTGGAAGGGGAGGATTATACGATGAAGGATGGAGTGCTTCATTATCATACGCCCCAATCGGAGGAGCAGCTGAACGAAGAACGGTTTCGAACGGAATGGCTCTGGATGGTGCGGGATTTTACGTATGTGAAGGGTTTAGTGGAACGAAGCGGCACCGGCAAGAAGCTGATCGAAGCAACGGAGCATGTGCTTAGCAAGGAAGGACGGGATACCGTCGAATTTTTGCCGGAGTTAAACGCCAATATGAAATACCCTGACGCCAGAGTGGGCTCACGAGCTGCGATTTCCAAGGATATTCTGAAGCCGATCGTCAAAATCATATATGGGGATCAGCCGGTCGACAGCTGGCCTCGGGTCATAGAAGAATGGAAGAAAAACGGCGGGCAAGCCATCTTGGAGGAAGCTAATGAAAGGTACCGCAGGGGGGAAGGCGTCATTTTTCCTTTACGTTAGAGAAGAGTGAGCGGGATCACGCAAGGACCGATAGGAGGGAATGCGGTGTTGGATGTTCTGGTCGTCGATGACGAAGACGTTGTGCGCCGGGGATTGGTTAAGCTGCTTTGGAGTGTGCATTCCTGCGTCGGATCGATCCGAACGGCGGATGACGGCCTTCACGCGATTCAGCTGATGGAGGAGAAGCTCCCCGATGTGGTCATGACGGATATCCGGATGCCGAATATGGACGGAATTGAGCTCTGCAGGACGATCGCGGAAAAGCAATGGAACGTCCAGCTGGTCGTCGTTTCGGGATACGGTGATTTCCATTATGCACGAAGGTGCATGTCTTATGGAGTAAAGGAATATTTATTGAAACCTGTTGCTAGAGATCAGCTGCGCCAATTGCTCGACAAGCTGGCGGCGTACAAGGCGAACCTGCAGGATCCGTTCCAGCTGATGGTGGAGGTGAAGGAATGGATCACGCAGCTGGAGCAGGCCGTCTGGACTGCGGATGATGAAGAGATCTGCCGATTGCTGAGAGCATTCGAGTACAATTCAGCAAGGGGCTGGGCTCACGGCTCCGATAAGGAAGCTACGCTTCGGCATTGCCTGAACTGGCTTATCCGCGGCTTGAACAGCCGGAATGTGTTTGTATTCGACGATCGGATATCGCTCTCACATGGGAACCAGGCTACCTTGCTCGAGCAGTTCGAAGCCGAAATCCGCAGGATCGTCGATTTCATACTCCAGCGACGGCGCGGCGACTTTAAGAACCCGGTGGAGGAGGCGATGAAATTCATGGAGGAGAACCTGGCGGAAGAAATTTCACTTGAGGAAACCGCACAGCATATCGGGCTGTCTCCGACGTACTTCAGCGTGCTGTTCAAGAGGGTTACGGGGGAAACGTTCATTCAGTACCGGATTCGGCTGCGCGTGGAGAAGGCGAAGCGGCTTCTGGAAATACCCCATTACCGGATTACCGATATTTCCACCGAGGTGGGCTATGTCGATCATCCGCATTTTACCCGCACCTTCAAAAAGCATACCGGTATTCTCCCCTCGGAATATCGCAGGCAGCTGGGGATCGATTGATGCTGAAGCTTAGCTTGTTCGTGCGCACCTATGCGATGTTTTTCTCCGTTATCCTCCTTACGCTGCTGCTAATCGGCTGGTTTGCTTACTACTATTCCTCGAGCAAGCTGGAGACGCAGGTTGAAAAATATATGGAGCAAATCGTGGAAACGATCGGGGCGCAGACAGATACGATGCTGGCCTCTTA
Source organism: Paenibacillus sp. GD4 (assembly GCF_030846225.1). Lineage (NCBI taxonomy): Bacteria > Bacillati > Bacillota > Bacilli > Caryophanales > Paenibacillaceae > Paenibacillus > Paenibacillus sp. GD4. The sequence goes on along the minus strand of NZ_JAVCYK010000001.1, from coordinate 268,492 downwards.
TGATGAGGCGAGCAAGCATATCGCCGCCGACCCTGACGTACGAAGGTTTATGGATATCGAGCGGCTTACCCGATATGAGCAATTCGAGTACTATTTGCTCATCCGGGATACGGTGTTTAAATCGCTGCTGGATTATTATCCCGATATTAATCGGATCTACCTGATCAGCAGCAGAGGAGAGATGATCTACCTGGATCGGGGAACGGAGCAGTTCCGGGAATCGATGCTGACGGAGGAGATCAGGACGAAAATTTCGGATATCCCGACGGACGGCAATATCGCTGTGCTCCCTTCCAGCTTGCTGACCTCGGATCGATCCCAGATTACGGTAGCCCGCAAGGTGAGAGGAACGACGGATTTCGAGAGAAGGGGCGTCTTCGCCATTGAGTTCGATACGGCCAAGCTCTCCTCCCTGTGGGATCGGATGAACAAGGGGGAGGGAGGTTATTTTTTCATTGCCGACCAAGAGGGCAAGCTCATTTATCATCCCCGAAGCGAGCTGATCGGTCAAGCCTACGAGATGCTCACCGCAAAGGCTCTGCAGGGGGCGTCCATCACCGAAATGACTTGGGACGAGCAGAGGCAGATTGTGCTCTACAGAGAATCACCGCTGCCCCGTTGGGGATTGTTTCTTGCGGTGTCCAAGGAATGGATGAACGACCCTGTCGTCAGTATCCGTACATCTTTGCTTGCTGTAGGGGCGGGCACGCTGCTCCTTACGCTGTGGCTTGCGCTGCTGTTCTCCAGATCGATTACCCGCCCGATCGATATACTGAGGCGAAGCATGCGGCATACGGCGGAAGGGGATTTTCGGCCCGTTGCAATCAAAAATACAGGGGATGAAATTTCGGAGCTCGCTTGCAGCTACAACCTCATGGTCGAGCGTCTGTCCGAAATGATCCAGCGTGTGTATGCCGCAGAGCTTCATCGGCAGAAGGAGACGCTCGAACGGCAGAAGGCGGAATATCAGGCGCTGCAGCTTCAGATCAATCCTCATTTCCTGTATAACACCCTGGCCGCACTGAACAGCTATGCGCTGGATCATGGGGCCGATGAAATTTCGGATATGACCGAGGCGTTGACCTTTATGCTGCGATACGCCGTCCAGACGGATCTGGATGCCATTACGGTAGCCAATGAGCTGAATCACGTGCGGTATTACTTGCTGATCCTTCAATATCGGACAGGGAAGCCCTTCGAAATCGAGGTTCGGATCGATCCATCCTTGCTGCTGCACCACATGGTTCGTCTGACGCTGCAGCCTCTTGTGGAGAATGTGTTCCAGCATGCGTTCCACAGGATGAAGGATAAGGCGCCGCAGCTTGTCATCGGTGGAGAACTGCGTGGGGAGGAACTATGGATTCACGTGGAGGATAACGGGATCGGGATGACGGCCGAGCAGCTGGGACGGGTCCGCGGGCGTCTGCTCGAAAATCGTCTCGGGGAGAGCGGTGAGGGAAACAGCGGGGTGGGGGGGATCGGCATGATGAACGTGCATCGGCGCATTCAGATGGTATTCGGAGAAAGCTACGGTCTTTCCGTGCAAAGCGAGGCCGGCCAGGGGACGATCGTGTCGATGAGGCTGCCCGGCATTGAGAATAAATATCAAACCGGAATGCTGTAAATCATCGTGCAGATTCTCTGCGAACGGGGTATCGTTTTTTGTTGCTCGTAGAAACTGTATCATTGAATTCGGGTATCCTGTTTCTTCCTCATCTCACCCCAGCCGCCCCCTGCCAACCGCGAGGGAAGGAAGAAAATTTCACTTTTATCCTAAACCGATGAAACCGCGCCGTTAAGCGGGTTATTGGACATCAATGGGAGTTTGTCCACCTGACGTTTGCTCTAGTATTCGCGTTTTTTAACAGATTTCTCTATGCGACAGAGAAAGAAGCTGTTATACTACTTTTGAGGGAATATTTTCGTTTTGTAAATATTAGAGGGGAGTGGAACAAATGAGGGTTCTTCCGAAGATGAACGACCTCGGCTTCTTTGAAATTCGGCTCGAATCCATTGGAGGTCTCGGCGCGAATCTTGCAGGCAAGATGCTGGCCGAAGCCGGAGTGGTTGGAAGCGGCTTCAACGGAGTAAGCTTTTCTTCCTACGGATCGGAGAAGAAGGGCTCGCCGGTTAAGGCGCATATCCGTTTTTGCGATATCGACACAAACATTCGCGATACCACACCGGTAGAGCGTCCGCATGTGGTCGGTATTTTCCATGAGAATCTGTCGAAAACCGTCAATGTCGTAAGCGGTATTTATGAGGACAGCATGGTGCTGGTGAACTCGGCGAAATCTCCGGAGGAGTTGAAGGAGAAGCTGAAGCTGCAAGGCGGCACACTGGCCGTTATTGACGCAACAGGAATTTCGCTTGAAGAGAAAAACCGCGTAAACATGGCGATGCTGGGTGCTTTGTTCCGTCTGTGCGACTTCTTGGATTTCGAGCACATGAAGGGCATTATTCGTAAATCTTTGGAGAAGAAGTATCCTCAAGCCGTCGAGCCTGCGCTGCGCACGTTCCAACGTGGCTACGACGAAGTGAAGTTCCAAACCTTCGAGCTTCCTGAGGGTGTAGAGATGCCGCTTCCTAAGCGCTGGGATATTCCGGTATACGGGTATGAAACTCAGCCGATCGGCGGTATGGTTTCGAACCCGGGGAACAGCATTCTGAAAGATCTGAGTATCTCCCGCAGCGGGATGATGCCCCACTTTGACGATGAAAAATGTATTCACTGCGCGGCCTGCGATACCGCTTGCCCGGATTTCTGCTTCGTATGGGACGAACAGCCGGATAAGAAGGGACGTCCGCAGATGTTCCTGCAGGGAATTGACTATCAATATTGCAAGGGCTGCTTGAAGTGCGTTGTTGCTTGTCCTACAGAAGCGCTTTCCTCCGCAAGGGAAACCGAGGGCTATCACGAGGAGCATCGCGTACCTCACCGCTTCAACCTCGCAGCAAACTAATTGTTCGATCTTCAATTAAGGGAGAGGTGAATTTCATCGATGGCGATCGAGATTAATAAAGAAGTCAGTCAAGGCAAAGTCGAGCAGCGGATGGTATACGAATCCGGTAACGAGATGGCCGCTTACGCCGCTCACCAGATTAACTATCACGTAATGGGGTATTTCCCGATATCTCCTTCGACGGAGGTTGCACAGTTCCTTGACCTCATGAAGGCCAACGGCCAGCATGATATCAAGCTGATTCCGGCAGACGGCGAGCACGGCTCGGCGGGTATTTGCTACGGTGCTTCCACAGCGGGCGGCCGCGTATTCAACGCGACAAGCGCGAACGGTTATCTGTACATGCTGGAGCAAATGCCGGTTCAATCCGGTACGCGTTTCCCGATGGTTCTTAACCTGGTGTGCCGTTCCGTATCCGGACCGCTCAACATCCATGGCGACCACTCCGACCTGTACTATGCGCTGAACACCGGCTGGCCGATTCTGATGAGCCGTGACCCGCAAGCGGTGTACGACATGAACATTATGGCGATCAAGCTGGCGGAAGATCCTGAAGTACGTTTGCCGGTTATTGTGGCATCCGACGGTTACTTCACGTCTCACCAAAAACGCCGCGTACAAACGTTCGCTCACAAATCGGACGTTCATGCGTTCATCGGCGAGGCGCCGAAAAACTTCCCGCACGTTCTGGACCGCAACAACCCGATTACCGTTGGTCCTTACATGAACGAGCCGGACTACATCAACAACTGTTATCAGCAGTCGGAAGCGATGTACCGCGCAGGTGAAGTGTTCGACCGCATCCAGAAGGAATACAAGGAACTGACAGGCCGTGAGTATCCGATTCTCGACTTGTATCGTATGGAAGACGCAGAGGTAGCCGTGTTCCTGATGAACTCCGCTTCGGAGATCGTTAAGGACGTAGTGGACCAGCTGCGCGAGAAGGGAATCAAGGCAGGCTCCATCGCGCCTAATATGATTCGTCCGTTCCCGGCGAAGCAAATCGCAGAAGCACTGAAGAATGTTAAGGTTATCACGGTAGGTGACCGTGCCGATTCCTATGGCGCTTACGGCGGTAATATGACGCTTGAGATCAAGGCCGCATTGTTCACAGAAGGCAACACAACAACAAAAGTCATCAGCCGTATCTACGGTCTCGGCGGCAAAGATTTCTACGCCGAAGACGGTCATGCCTTCTTCCAAATGGCGATCGACGCCATGGAGAAGGGGACTGTAGAAGTTCCGTTTGATTATTATGGCCACACGGCAGGGGATCCGAACAAGAAGCCTCAGCGCGTGCTCGAGCCGATGAAATATGAAGAACTTAACACAGGCCTGATCACAGTAGACAAGGATGAGACTACAGGTCAGCTGAAGGTGAAGATTCCGCCGCTTCGTGCTCTCACGAAGAAGCCGAAGCGTCTTGCTCCGGGTCACGGCGCATGCCCAGGCTGCGGTATTTTCTCCGGTCTCGAGCTGTTCTTCAAAGGAATCGAAGGCGACATCGTTGCGTTGTTCCACACAGGCTGCGCGATGGTTGTTACTACGGGATATCCTTACTCTTCCCACAAGGCAACCTATATTCACAACCTGTTCCAGAGCGGTGCAGCCACCCTTTCCGGTGTGGTAGAAATGTTCTGGGAGCGCAAGCGTCGCGGCGAGCTTGACCAGTACAACCTGCCGGCTGACTTTACTTTCGTTATGATCACTGGTGACGGCGGTATGGACATCGGTATGGGTCCGGCGATCGGTGCAGCTCTGCGTAACCACAAGATGATCATCCTCGAGTACGATAACGAGGGTTATATGAATACAGGAGCACAGCTGTCCTACTCGACGCCGATCGGCCACCGGACATCTACGTCCAACGTCGGCAAGCATCAAGGCGGTAAGCTGTTCCACCATAAGGATACTCCGCAAATTATGGCGGCAACCAACATTCCTTATGTATTCACAGGCTCCGAGGCTAGTCCGCAGGACTTGGTCAAGAAAGCGGCGAAAGCGCAATACTACGCACAAAACGAAGGTCTTGTGTACGGTAAAATCTTGATCACCTGTCCGCTGAACTGGCTCTCCGAAGAGCAAATCGGCCAAACGCTGATCGACCAAGCGGTGAATTCCTGCTTCTTCCCTCTCTATGAGATCGAGAACGGGGTAACAACGATCACTTACAATCCGGAAGAGAAGAACAAGCGTGTTCCTGTCTCCGATTGGCTGAAAAACATGGGCAAAACAAAGCACCTGACGAAGCCTGAATATGCGGAAGCACTTAAGGGCTTTGAGGATGAAATCGAGCGTCGTTGGCAGCGTCTGAAAGCGAAGCACGAGAATCCGTACTTGTAATATCATAAGGCGCAAACTCATTGGAGCTTGCGCCTTTCATTTTATCCGGAGGGGTGAACGGCAATGCCCTATGTGCTTCGACATGCGCAGAGCGGTCAAATCGCGACCGGCATCTTACGCAACGGCTATAATCTTGATTATTACGGGACCAAATGGTGGGATGATGAGGAAGAGGCGGAAGCGGAGCGGGAAACCTTTTTAAGCTCGGTTGGTGTTACCGACGTACCATTTTGGCACATACTGAAGGTAGACGAGAACCGCCTGAAAATATTCAATGTCAAGCTTAAAAACGATCCTTCCCGAAGACTCTTTATGGATAAGGAAGGCGTTGTAACCGTAACGACGAATGGATAGGGGATTGGGGCCAAGCATGAAAATAACAAATCCTTTTGAGGTATTTGAACAAATTGATTCCGAACAATCGCTCGCCGCATTCGCGGAGGAAATAAAAGCGAAAGGCTTTACCGGCTTTCGTTTGTTTCTGGAGGGCTTTACAGAGAAGCTGAAATCGTTCGAGGAAGAGGAAACCGACCGCATGCTGAAGCTGTTAAGCTATGCGAAATCCGCTTTTCCGGTTCCGGCGAACTTCAGCCCGGTGTGGCAGGTTGTATGGAACGAATACGAAACGATCATCACGACCAAAGCGAAGGTATTGAAGGACATTCCCGCTGCAGAGCGTGAAGGGGAATGGCAAATCATCATCGATAACCCTTTCACCAATCAGGATATCGTATGTTACCCTGGAATGCCGTTCCTGCATGCCGCCTATATGTTTGCGTACTTCCGTGTGGATCTGAAGAAAAACGAGTTTTTGCGCCTGCAGAAAATCGTTTCTTGTATTACGGAATTCGGCGGAGCGGACAATGTTGAACGGTGAGGAACAAGGAATAGGGCAGTAAGAAGCTTCGCCAATAAAGGCAATCCACATTCATAAGAAGCGTGTGAATTATGATCATTTTTCGCACGCTTTTTTTGTTTATTGTACCCCTCACCTAATATTGATTAATAAAATTATTAATAATATCAAATTTAAACACAATGTGATGATCAGCGGAATGACCGTAAACAAATATGATCGCATAAAAAATTAGCGTGCGAACGCTGATGCCGATTCACACGCTAATCATTCTTTTCATTGTTTACTGCAATGCTTCCAACTGCCGCTTCACATCTTGCACAAGGCGCTCGGCATCCCCAGGTCGTCCGACGACATCCGTCACATCCATATCGACAATCAACACCTGAGAGGCATTATAATAATTCATGACCCAGTCGTCATAACCGGACCATAGGGTGCGGTAATATTCTATCAGGGCAGGATCCTGTTCAAAATCACGGCCACGCAGCCCGATTCTATGTAAAACGGTCTCAAACGACCCTTTTAAATATACCATGAGATCCGGTGACTTCTTCGGCAGCTCCTCCAGTTCCTGCATCATGTTTCCGGCCAGGTTCTCATAGATGGAGAACTCCAAATCGCTGATGCGTCCGAGCTCGCGATTCACCTTCGCGAAATACCAATCCTCATAAATGCTTCGGTCCAGGACATTCTTCCTTTGCGTCAACGCTTGCTTGATCGCCTTAAACCGTGTATCCAGGAAATATAATTGCAGAAGAAACGGATACCGCTTCCGTTCAATCTCCTCCGGTGTGGAGGTATAAAATAACGGTAATATCGGATTTTCATCCACACTCTCGAAAAAAACGTCAGAGCCGAGTGACTTCCCGAGCAATGTTGCCACTGAAGTCTTCCCCAGGCCGATCATGCCTCCGACAACTATCACTGCCATGCTTCCCCTTTCTCCTTTACCGCGGGTAGAGTCTCTTGTACGAAGAGAACTGCTCTAGTATAACAAGTTTCCTGTCGAAAAGCACTAGCTAAATTACATTGGAAAATAGCAGAAATAGCAGGAATTTGTCGAAGTATGTTGAATTTATTAACCTTATTACGATTGTGCCTATCATCGATAGAATATACAGAAATTAGGTGTGGCTATGCCAATTACCATTATTACTGACGGCAGCGCAGATTTGCCGGTCGACATCGTGCAGCAGTGGGGAGTCCGGATCGTCCCGCTGCATGTCAGCTTTGAAGGCAAGAGCTTTGACCTGGAACGCGGTAATGCCGCCTTTTATCAGGAGATGAAAACCCATTCCATGCTGCCCCAAACCGCAAGTCCTTCCCCGTATGATTTTCTTCAAATCATGGAAGAGCATAAGGACGAGGATATGCTGGTCATTACGATCTCATCAAATCTAAGCAGCACCTATCAGCATGCGCTGCTGGCAGCGGATATGCTGCAAGCGTCCGGCTATAGGGGCAGCTGCAGGGTACTGGATTCGAAGACGGCATCCTTAGGTTTAGGCTTGCTGGTGTATAGAGCAGCAAGAGAGAGAGAGGCGGCTACCAGCCTTGATGAACTGGCTGATCGATTGAGTAAGGTCATTGAGCGGGCTAAAACCTATTTCAGCCTGGACACCTTAGAGAACGTGATCAAGGGAGGGCGCTTGGATCGTGCGAAAGGCGCCATTGCTTCCGTATTGAACATAAAGCTCGTTATGCAAGCGAGCGAAGCGGGGGCGGTTGAGGTCATCGATAAGGTTCGCGGAACTCCCAAAGCAGTAGGGAGGCTGATGGAAAAGCTGGAAGAGGTAAAGGGAAATACCGGCAGCCTTATTTTGGGTATCGCCCACAGCAATTGTAATGAGAGGGCCATAGAGTTTATGAAGCGTGTTGTGAACGAATATGCATTTCAGGAGGTTGTCTTTTCCGAGATGGGTCCCGTGATCGGAACGTATGCGGGGGAAGGCGGCATCTTGATGACGTTCTCTTAAAAAGAAGAACCCATTCCTTATTCGAATGGGTTCTTTGCTTTCTCATTCACGGTAAGAAACAGCCAAACTCCGAAGATCAACAGACTGCCTGCTGCTGCCTGGAGCCAAGTAACAGGTTCGCCAAGCAGAAGAAAAGCGAGCAGTGTCGCACCGACCGGTTCTCCGAGAACGCTCATCGAGACTGAGGTGGCACTCATATATTTCAACAACCAATTGAACAAGTAATGACCGAATAGGGTGGGGACGACGGCAAGCAGTAAGAATAAGCCCCATTCTTTTGGAGGATAGGCACTAAAAGAGTAACCTGCTGCTGCATTATAGAATGCAAGGACGACGGCGGCCAGGACAAAAACAAAGAAGCTGTATACGAATGCGGAGATGTGCTCGCGCAGCGTTTTGCCCACCAGCATGTGAACGGCAACGGCAGCGGTGCCTAAGAAGGATAGGACGTCGCCGTACAGAGCGCTGCCCTCCAGCCCCCAATCCCCCCAGCCGATCAGCAATGCTCCGATCATGGCGATGGTCATCCCCAGGATAGCCGAAGCCTTCGTGCGGTGGCCGAACAGCAGGAATGAGCCCAGCATGACGAGCAGCGGCTCCAATGACATGATAGCGGTCGAGCTTGCTACTGTTGTATAACGCAGGGAGCCCATCCATAGTAAGAAATGAAGTCCCAGAGTAAGCCCGGACCAGAACAAAAGATGCCAGTCCTTCAGGCTGAGTCTCTTAACATCCGGCCAATGCTTCGGTAACAGAGGCAGAAGCAGGAGTGCTGTTAGGAACAGACGGTACATCGCAATGATTGATACAGGGGCCTCCGACCAGCGGATAAAGATGGAGGAGAAGGAGATGGCGATGATACCAATCAGGATAAGTAACCACAGCTGGGAACGAACAAGTTGCAATCGATTCATGTAATGTCAGGTCTCCAGAGAAAAGTAAAGTTGCAGAGCCTTACTAAAATATCAACCTTCGGTAAAAAAATCAAGAGAATTTGGTTGAAGCGGTTAAGCAAGGAGTATAATTCGTTACCCGGAAGGCGTTTATATTTTGTCAAGGATTCGCTTGTCTGTTATGATAATCTTAGAGTATTGCAGCAGGAGGGGGAAGAAGCGTAAGATGAGCAAGCGGTTTGTCATCGAAGCGGTTTTGACGGCCATCTATGGGGAATTGATGCTGCCAAGTCAGCCGGTTGATTATATTATTCCTTATTCCACGATAAGGGAGCTTTATGAGCTGAAGGACAGTCCGGAGCCCATAATGCCCGACCCGGCTGATGAGGCTCATGTACGGGTGAAGATTCAAGAGCTGATTGCCTTTTTTGAGGACCCGTTTAATCGCAAAAAAATCGAGCGGGCTCTGGCCGTGCCTTGGAGGATCAGTCCTCCGATGCCGATCAACGATAGGGTCACCTTCACCGTCATGAATTCCTTCGAGGACGCTCAATTCGGTGAAGGTTTCGATCCGATTGAAACCGAAATCATCCTCTGTGCCATGAAGGAGAAGGCACCTATTCTAACCGATCAGGTTGAGTTTCTTGAGAAGGCCATCGAATCGGAAATTGCCGCCCAAATCTATGATATCGACGATTTTGTATTTGCGGTAGAAGAGGGCATTTCCTTTGAGGAGTGGAAGTCGTTATAACGACACGAAGAAAGCCAGCCGGCAGATGATATGTTCATCCGTCCTGCTGGCTTTTCTCCTCCAAGTCCGGCGCTTATTGGGATTTCTTGGATACGTAGTCGCAGACCATTTGGACGGTGACCTGCGAACGCGTGGGGGAAATGCCCTTCATCGCATGTGCATTGATTTGTGCGGTCCAATAGTTAATCCGGTCTACCGTAAAAGCTTGGCCAGCCGCACAGGCAGCTACAGCTTGATCGATGGCTTCCTCGCGCTTCGCTTCCAGCTTAAGAAATTGCTCAAGATGGGAATTTTGCTTCTTCACATGGGAAGTTATTGCTTCATGTACACTCACGGGTAATCTACTCCTCATTCATAACATAACTCGCTGCGCCTATAATACTATAACTGTTTTTACTATACAATAGATCAAAGCAGGGAGGCTCCTATGCCGGGACACGAAGAGCTATTTGATATATTTGATCACAACGGGATGCGGATCGGAACGGCCGGCCGGACCGAGGTGCACCAAAAGGGATTATGGCACCAAACCTTTCAATGCTGGATTTGGACCGTCAGGGATGAGGGGCCGGTATTATTGTTTCAGCTAAGGCATCCGCAAAAGGATACGTTTCCAGGCAGGCTGGACATTTCGTGTGCCGGGCATTTGTCGGCAGGAGAGCGCGTGGAAGACGGCACCCGTGAATTGGAGGAGGAGCTGGGACTTATTGTCGATTATGCGGACTTGACGTTCTGCGGGATGTATTCTAGCAATAAGGTGCTTGCGGACGGAAGACGCGACTGCGAATTTTGTAATGTATTCCTGTACCGCTGTGACCAGCCTCTTTCAGACTACCGGTTGCAAGCCGAAGAGGTCACAGGGCTGTTCGAGATTCCTTTGAGCCGACTGGAGCTGCTTTTCTCAGGAGCAGCGACTTCCATACGCGCATCGGGCGTGGAGCTGAAGCAGGGCCGCCTGATTCCCGTAGAACGAAGCATTTCAGCGGGGGATTTGGTCCCACATGACCGTAGCTACTATGAGCTTATTCTCAGGCATTTACAGCACGGAGTCCGCGGGCAGTGAGCTATTTCAAGGGATTCCTTACACTCTCGGGAGGACGATTAGGTCCAATAGCGTAGGGAAAATCATGTCGATTTTGGCAGCAGGTCATGGTATAATTAACTTGGATTAACTACATATGGCATTCTCGATAAATGGCAAAACTGGCGAAAGCCAGCGACGCAAAGCTAAAGGGACTACAGTGAACAACCATGTCAGCCAGCTGCCGAAGGAATGGGGTCAGTATGAGTGTACCTCCCTTTAGGCATGCATAGGAAAGGGGGGTATTTGTGTTGCCAGCCTTCGTAACCAAGCGACGTAAGGTCAAACGGATTATGATCGTCGATGACTCGATGTTCATGCGAATGATCATAAAAAACATGATTTCGCAGGATTCTGAGTATGAGGTAGTCGCCGAGGCTTCCAACGGAAGCGAGGCCGTTCAAAGGTATGAAGAGTTTTGCCCGGATTTGGTCACGATGGATATCACTATGCCGGAAATGGACGGCGTTACTGCGCTGAAGGAGATCCTTTCCTTGGATCCCAGGGCTAAGGTCATTATGGTCTCAGCCATGGGTCAGCAGTCTTTACTGGTGCAAGCGATTGCAGCTGGAGCTGCAGACTTTATTGTGAAGCCGTTCGATAAACAAAGAATCCAGGATGCATTCGAGCATGTATTAAATAAATAGAGTAGAATGGAATGGAGTGGAGGAGCTATGGCGTCAAGTGCAGAAGCAGTACAGAAGGATGTCTATCAGGAGGAAGCTGTTAGCTCCTTGATCATGGAAGAGGTAACCCAATGCCTGAAGCAGTCCACGAAGGAGGAACTCCTTGAGCTGATGGATGCCTTGCAGGTGATTCGCGATTATTTGCAGGAATGCCATTAGGCGTATGAGTTGACTTCGGATAGGATATGCTATCCCTCGATAAGGAGGGACAAAGATATGGGCTCTATGGATGAGACGAAGGGAAACCGAGAGCGGGAAGACGTGCAGCCGCATGAACGCCTTGGGCTTCGAAGAGATGATAAACACGGGGTGGAAGCGGATATCGATGAGCATGGCGCCATCCAAGAGGATGATCGCCAAGGACTATGGACTTGATTCGGCAATAACTCAAGAGGCAGCGTTCGCATGACGATCGCTGCCTCTTTTTTTGTCTACATAAGTCTTTGATTGGTCGTAGGAGCCGCTTGGTATTGGGATGCTTGTACCAGTACGTCCATTTGCTGAATGCTCTGCTGCAAGCGCTGTTGAATTTCCATGATGCGTCGCTGCTGGGCCTCCATTTGTGTCTGAACTTGAGACTGCGCCTGCTGCAAATCCTGTTGCACTTGGATGAACTGCTGCTGTACATCGCGAACCTGCTGGGTGAAGTTGCTGAGTCCGTTCATGGCGATTGCCTGCTGGGCTTGACGGGCTTGTTCCATTTGTCTCTGCTGCTGCTGCTCAAGAAATTGCTGATAGGAAGAGTTTTGATTTTGCGGAAACATGGTGAGTACCTCCTGGTTGGTAGAATCCATTGTAACTATATTTTACTGTGTACAGGGAGTAACCGATTTATTCAATTCATTTAGAAACACGGATGATTCGGGGCCATCCATGAATAATAAAATAGCAAAAGCTTCACACTAGTTTTGATTTACAGAAAATTACACTTACGATGGAGGAAGTATATTGAAAAAGGCAGCATTGTTTTTCTTAGCGGCAGCGTTAGTATGGAGCTTAAGTGCCTGTGGAGGAAATAACCAGAAGGGTCAGTCTCAAGGTCAAGGTCAAGGCGGCCAAAGTCAAGCCAAACAGACGGGCAGTGACCAAGGAGGCGGAGATCAGGAGCAGAACGATGGCGGCGGAGGCCAAGGCGACCAGCAAAGCTCCGGCGGCGGGGGCGGCAGTGACAAAGAAGGCTCCGGGAAAGATAAGGAGCAATCCGGAATGGGGCAAGGCGGCTCCGGTGGAGGTAAGAGCGGCGGCGGTGGCGGGGCGAAATAAGGAGGAAAGACCGGGCAATCCGGTCTTTTCTTTTTTGCCAAAAGGAAATGAATTTGTAAACAAAGGAATAGAGATTGTATGATAGGAATAACCCGTCACATCAGGAGGTACCTATGGCCGAGCTTAGCAAAAGATCCTTCATTCGGACGTACTTTTACTCGTTATCCGTATTCATGCTGCTCATTATCGTGTATCTTTGGTTTACCTCAGGCCATACGATCCCGGAAGCCTATAAGGGGACGGCGGCAGATCCGGCAACCTTCCTCTCCCCGCAGCAATGGGAGCAAAGCGTTGTTTATTCCGCCCTGCGTAACGGCTTATTTTTTCTCAGCTACCCTTGGGAATGGGGCCTTTACCTCATCCTTCTGACGACCGGCTGGGCTCGGAAGTGGCAGGATCGACTCTCTCAATCCGTCCCGATTGCTTTTCTCCGACTGCCTGTTTTCGTACTTCTGCTTCAAGGCGCCGTCTTTTTGTGGTTTCTTCCGCTTCGGATCACCAGCTTTTCCTTGGCCCGATATTACGGGATTTCAACACAGTCGATCCCCAGCTGGGTCAAAGACAAACTGATTTCCTTCGGGGTCAATTACGTGCTGATGGTGCTTGTTGCCGCCGTTGCCTTTTGGATTATAGGCAAGGGAGGACGCTGGTGGCTTCGTCTGTGGCTGCTTTCCGTTCCCTTCAGCTTGTTTATGATGTATATTCAGCCCGTCATCATTGATCCTCTGTACAACCCGTTCTCAAGACTATCGGACCCGGTGCTCGAACAGAAAATATTAAGCCTGGCCGCTAAGGCCGAAATTCCCGCCGATCAGGTCTATGAGGTCATGATGTCGGAAAAGACGAATGCCATGAATGCCTATGTGAACGGGATTGGGGGAAGTCTGCGGATCGTCCTGTGGGATACGACGCTGAAGCGTATGGAGGAGCCGGAAATACTCCTTATCATGGCTCATGAAATGGGGCATTACGTGATGCACCATCTGGAATGGAGCGCCTTCGGAGCCATTGCATCCACATTCGTCGTACTGTGGGCAGGCAGCATCATCCTTCGATATGCCATTGCACGATGGGGGAGAGGGTGGGGAGTCGGCAGGCCGAATGAGCCTGCTGCGCTTCCGTTGATCCTGCTGCTGATGTCACTCTTAGCGTTTGTCGCAAGCCCCGTCTCCAATGCGGTATCGCGCAACGCCGAGCAGGCTGCCGATCAATACGCCTTCGAGCTGATCGGGAGTACGGATGGCGCGGTAAGCATGTATCAGAAGCTGGCCTCCTCCTCGTTAAGCGAAGTGAATCCGCCGTTCTTGGTCAAGCTGTTCACTTCTTCCCATCCGAGCATTATGGAGAGGATCATTCATGCCCAGTCCTTCAAGCACGACTCCTAGCCGTATGCTGCACGTTAGCTTCCTGGCGGGAGTGGCAACGGCACCGACCTTTATGAAGGAGTTCGCGGAGAAGCTGTCGCAAATGTATGAAGCAAAAGGGTTTCATGTGATGACGCAGCTTCTCTTTCCGTACGGAGATTGGTACACTTCGCTTTATCGTCAGCTGCACGAGATCCGGAAGGACATGCTGCCCTTCGTACGCAGCGTTAAGCCGGCTTGGCTTGGAGGAAGGCGGTCCGTTAGCGGTATTCTCGAAGCTTACCAAGGGGGAGCTATTTGGCTCGTGGGTCACAGCGGCGGCGGTGTTGCCGGTGTGCAAGCAGGCGAGCTTCTGCTTCGGGAGCATGGCTTGCCAGTCGAACGAATCATTCAGATCGGCTCGCCCCGCTGCGCGATTCCTCCGTCCTTAGAGGCTTCCTCCACCATGTATATGTACGCAGTGAATGGGAAGGGACGACGCACGGATCCGATTACCCGAATAGGCACTTGGGGAGGCTGGGAACGAAGCCGAAGCGGAGTCCCGGTTTGGAATCCATATAAATATGCTCCCGACCGCATCGTACCTTTACGCTTGCAGGGAGGTCATCCGGATTACTTTCGCAGCGCGGATCCATATGTTGATGCGGAAGGCAGAAGCAATTTAGAGCACATCCTCCGAACGGTTCAAGAACAGGACCTGGTTACGGAATCGAAGAGGCATATTGAAAAATAAACCTTGTAATCTATAATAGAAATAAACAGCCGAACGCAGGCGTTAAGAAAAAGGAGTCCAATTCGAACGATGAATGAAATTACCATTGTGGAAGCTCGTATGACACATTCCAAAGAAGACGGGTATATCGGAAACGTCGTATTTCAATTCGACCAGCATCCGAAGCCTTATGAAATCACACTGCACAGCAAGAGCCGGAAGGACTGGAGCTACAGCCTGAGCTTCGCCAAGGAGTCGGGGAGTGAAGAGCTTATCGAGCAGGTGGAAGATGCTCTTGAGGAAGATGATGAACTGTTTGATGCCTTGGTAGAAGCGGCCTCCCGGCAGCTTGCCGCGAATCCATCCTAGACCCGCCGGTCTAGGATTTCTTTTTTTTCGCTGGAAATCAGGTTATGAGTTCTATAATTTTGGGAAAAACAATAGGTACAGCCACAAGGGAGGTAACTTCATGGGCGCTTCTTTCTTGCGGGAGCTCGCTAAACAGCTGGATCAGGACGACGTATTCGGACTGGCTGCGCAGTGCGCGTATTATTTTTTGCTTTCACTATTTCCGTTTCTGTTGTTTATTGTCAGCCTGTTAGGATATCTGCCGATTACCACTGAAGATGTGCTTGGGCTGGCGCGGGAATACATCCCTCAAGGGGTAGCCTCCGGGGTGGAGGAGCACTTAAGCAGCGTACTGGATGTGCAAAGAGGCGGGACGCTGTCGTTCGGTTTGATCCTCTCTCTTGTCAGTGCAAGCGCCGCGATGAACGCCATCGTCTATGCGGTGAACAAGGCTTATGGCTTGCCTGAGCGCAGAAGCTTTATCCATTCGCGGTTTCTCTCCATCATGCTGACGATCGGCATGCTGGTTGTGGTCGCTTCCGCACTGCTGCTCAGTGTGTTCGGTCACTTCCTCGGCGACCTGTCGCACGAGTATTTGTCCCTATCTATGGACCAAGTCAAGCTGTGGAACGTGCTGCGCTGGTTTATCAACCTAATCATCCTGTTCCTCGTCTTCCTGGGGATCTACTATATCGCTCCCAATACTTGCTTAGGCTGCAAGGATGTGCTCCCGGGTGCCGTCTTCTCCGCCATGGGCTGGCAGCTAATTTCGGAGGGCTTTTCCTTCTATGTGAACCATTGGGGTAATTATAGCGCGACCTACGGGGGCTTGGGCGGGGTTATCGCACTGCTGACCTGGTTCTATCTTTGCGCTCTGATCATTATTGTGGGCGGGGAGATCAATGCCATGTCGTATCTGTTTAAGAAAAAGAAGACTGCCTGAGGTGATCACATGAGCTTTAGCCGACTTGTAACCGATCGTCAATTCGAGATGGCGTTCCTAACCCATTCCTCCGTCTATGCAAGGCATCGCAAGCATGAGGAATACCATTTTATCGGGGGGTTGGACGGCTTTAACCCTCTGCTTGTCACGGTTTCCGGAACGAAGCTTGAACGAGACGAATACGATTTTTTAATAACAAAATAATTAGGGATGTTTTCCTTTGCCCGAGTAATGTATACTTGTCCTATATACATACATGATGAGGGGCGAGTAGACGATGAGTCAAAATGTGGATTTTGGAAGTCACGGGCGTCATCTATTGCAGAACGATTCGTACGGAGCGGCTGCGTACTGCTTTTATCGAGCGATTCTGGAGGGCAATCCGAACGGGAGCCCCTGGAATGGCATCGTGCTGTCCCTCAGCCTGATGCGTAAGGAGCAAGACTCCATGACGATGCTCGCTCGCTATGGACTGCAGGAGCAGCAGGACTATGACAAGGATATGGTCACCTTTGCCATTATGATTTGGCAGAACAACCCGAAGGTGCTGTATGAATGGCTTCGTGCCGTAGTGGCTTTCCAAGGTGTGAATGAGCAGGATAAGAGCATGCTGACGGAAATGGCCGATGATCTGGAGAAGGCATACCTTGATCTTATTGAAAAGCACGGCCAGGAAGCGCTGGATCAGCAGGGCATGGTGGGGCTGAAGGAATTCGCTGCCCGCCGTGTAGAGCTGGATTGGCTGCTTGATGAGGATATCGATAAGATTTTTAACCATCTGAAGGCTTGGACGGAAGACCCTGAGAATGCGCTTCACGGTGTGCGTTTCCTCTGCATGCTGCCCGATCCGAGGAGCGAAAAGCTGCTTCGGCGCGTCGCCCGCAATGAAGAGATCGATCCGAAGGTAAGAACGCATTCCCTCTTGGCTATGCGATGGCTCGGCATCCGCGGCAACGCCCGCATCTCGAAATTCGGCGAGTCATTCGTCATCGATCTGAATGAGCCGAAGCCTGAGCTTACCGTTTCGGTTCCACAGGCGTTTAAGCCGGCGCTCGACCGGATGAAGCTGTGGATGGCTAAGCAGCAGGGCTTTGTGACGCAGGAGGAATATGAAGCACATGCATCGACGGATGAAGCGACACTGCCGGAAGAGCTGGAATCAAAGGTGAATGAAGCGGATATCCCGGGAATTCTGCAGGAAGTGGCGCATATGCTGATCCGCTCGGCCTATGACCAGTACTATCCGTTAGTGCCTACGGTAACGGGCAATCGCGAGTGGGCCGCAGCTTTCCTGATGCTGATGAAGGATTATGCGAAGGGCTTCAGCATCGAATGGCCGTACGGCGAGCCGGAGCTCACCGAAGTGAGTGCGCAGCACCGCAATTGGCTGCTATCGGCCAGTCCGGATTTCTACGCGAGCATCGAAGCCGCCAGAAGCCAAAGTGCCGTGCAGAACGGCTAGGCATAGAAGGGAGAGCCGCGATGCCGCAGCTGCTGGTAAGAGGTATAAGTGTGGAGGACACTCGGAGGATTTCCGGGCCGTTGATTCGGGAGCTTGCCGAAATTTGTCAGTGCGGTACCGACAATTTCATGCTGGAATGCCTGAACACGGTTTCCCTATTCGAGGGAGAGGAAGTAGCCTCCTTTCCTTTCGTTGAGGTAGCATGGTTCGAGCGGGGAAAGGAAATCCGGGATCGCTTTGCCGCGGCTGTTACGAAGCATGTGCAGTCGCTGGGCGTTGCCGACATGGAGGTCGCCTTCATCACCTACGATGAAGATAAGTACTATATTAACGGGAAACCGTGTAAGTAATGAGGAGACAGCCTTGTCATGCAGATGATAAGGCTGTTTTCTTTTCATCTGAATCTTAAAGGACATTCGGAGGCGAGCGGTACGGTGAAATTTATCCAACCCATGATAGTGAGCCAGGGGGAAGAGGTTTTCGATGACGATGACTATTTGTTCGAGCCCAAATGGGACGGATATCGCCTGCAGCTTCATAAGAGAGGACAACGGCTTGAGGCGTATACACGTTCGGGCGAGAATGTAACGGAGAAGCTGCCTGAGCTCCATGCGGCCGTAAGCTGCATTAAGGCTAACGAGGCAGTACTTGACTGTGAAGCCATCTGCTTGCAGGAAGGAAGGCCGGTATTCGATGATATGGCCTACCGGATGCGGCTTCGGCTGCCGATGAAGGTCTCCCAAGCGGTACGAACCCATCCGGTTACTTTCGTTGCGTTTGACCTATTGAGGCTGAATGAGGAATCGCTGATGCATTGTTCTCTCATAGAGCGAAAACAGAGGTTATCCCGAGTCATAGAGCTTTGTCCCGCTCTTGTAGCGACGATGTTCGTGGAGGGGCAGGGCACAGCCATGAGTCGGCTAACGAGGGATCAAGGCCTGGAGGGTCTTGTGGCCAAGAAGAAGCATTCCTTGTATCATCCGGGTGTAGTATCCGCCGACTGGTTGAAATTCAAGCATGAGCGAAGCCTGGATACGCTTGTGCTCGGATATAGGGAGGAGCCGCGGTTTGCTCTGATTGTAGGCGTACATTTCCGGACGGTTCGCAACAAACCGGTCGCTACGGTAGAGAGAGGCATTTCGGCAGAGGACAAAGAACGATTCCTAACGATGGCGGCAGGACTTCCCACCCGAAAGGAAAACGGAGTCCATTGGTTGGAGCCGCGGATGTGCTGCAGGATTACTTATCGGGACCGGAATGACAGGCATCAGCTGGGGATGACGGAGTTTAAGCAATTTTTGCCGGAAAAGCCACCGGAGGAATGTGTATGGAGCTATAAGTAAAGCAGTTGAAATGTATCTACAGCTTCTACGTGACAGCATTCATGACCGCCGTTACTGGTCACGTGACCCTTCCCTGGATATGATTGGATATATTCATGGTGAATGGGAGGCTTAAGATGAGAGGTTCAAGTTATGATGTGGTCGTTGTCGGTTCCCGTGTTGCCGGCTCTTCGCTTGCGTATGAGCTGTCCAAGGAAGGCTATGAGGTATTGTTGGTTGATCGCAGCACGTTTCCTAGCGATACGCTTTCGACGCATAATATGTTTAACAATACCGTGACCATGCTGCGAGAAATGGGCGTACTGGATCGACTATTAAAGACGAATACGCCGACGTATCGCCGGGCACGAGTGGAATTCGGTCCCTCGGTCATTGACGGGGTGATCCCTGAGATCGACGGGGAGTCCCGCTGCTTGTGCATAAGACGTACGTATCTGGATCACATTCTGCTGGAGCATGCCAAGTCGCAGCCCGGTGTAACGGGCATCGAAGGCTTTCGAGTTACCGACCTGGTAACGGAAGGAGACGAGGTGCGCGGCATCATCGGCAGGCACCGGGACGGACGTCCGGAAACCTTCAGGGCTAAGCTGGTGGTCGGTTGCGACGGCCGGTTGTCCGCGATTCGCCAGCTGGCAGCGAGTGAGCGTAAGCTGGCTATCCCAACGGATTTTGCTTCGTACGTCGGATATGTTGCCGGTTATAAGCAGGAGGGGGAACGGCATGTAGAGTTCTACAAGTGGGATGACAAGCTCTTTATCGCGTTTCCCACTAGCGACGATCTGTTTGTCGTAGGGGTGATGTTTCCTTTGACTTCCCAGGCTTGGCTGGATCGGTTCAAGTCCGATGCGGAGCTAAGCTTCCGGCAGATCGTTGCCGAAGGGTTCCCGCACACCAGCTTGCCGGCGCGATTGTCGGAAGTCCGTTTCGTTGAACAGATCAAAGGCTTGCACGGCTATGATAACGACTGGTATCAAGGGATGGGGCGAGGCTGGGCGCTGCTTGGGGATGCGCTCACCTTCAAGGATCCCGCTGTCGGGCAAGGGATTCATGACGCAATATACGGCAGCCGTACGTTAACTCGGATTTTGACACAAACCGGCAGGGAGAATTGGAGCACCAGCTGGGATGTTATGAGTCAAGCGTATCAAGCGGAGATGGAAACGAAGCTGATGTCGCGCTTTCATATGGGCTGTCAGCTTACGAAGAACGTACCGGTGTCTGCCGAAGAGGCTGCCGTCAACCGGCTGATCGGGTCGGATGTCGAAGCTACCCGCACGTTTCTCGGGCTGTATAATTATACGAGGGAACCTGCGGATCTGGAACGGGAAATCGGCCGTTTGCTGAGCGGAATGTCTCAGGTCTAGTAAGTATATTCAAGAAGAAGCAAGCTCTCTTAGTAGGAGTGCTTGCTTTTTACTTATTCCCAATACATAATTTGGATGGAGAGAGGAGCTGACGGATGTTGTTATTGGAGCAGGTTGTTGAGAAAGCGAAAGTGGTGGCGATGAAGGCGGCAAGGGAAGCCGGAGCTTTGATTAAATCGAGATTCAACGGCTCTTACCGTTTATCGGAGAAGGATGCTCATGGCGATGTGGTCACGGAAGTGGATCACCTGGCGGAAGAAATCATGCTGCAGGCGATAGAGCAAGCGTTCCCGGATCATCACATTCACAGTGAAGAGGCCGGCGACCGTGGGCCCGCCAGCGATTGGCTGTGGCTCATTGATCCGCTGGACGGAACGAATAATTACGTCATCGGGCTCCCGGTGTTCTCGGTTTCCGTCACATTGGTGTACAAGCGCGAACCTGTGTTTGCCTTGATCTACGAGCCGATGGTCGATCGGATGTATGTCACCGGGAAAGGGATGGGAGCCTTTTGCAATGATGTCCGGATGACCGTACGGAGCCGGCCGGAGCTGCGTAAGGGGACCGTGGGCTGGATTCAGGGACATGCCGTGCAGAATGATGCCAAGGCAGTCTCCCTGCGCAGACAAGTGGACGTCCATTTTAAAAGAATGATGAGGCTTTGGGCGCCAACCCTGCAATGGTGCATGCTGGCCAAGGGGGACCTGAATGGAATCATCGTTTATAATTCCGAAGGAGACGATCTGTATTCCGGGCTGCTGATGGTCCAGGAATCCGGCGGGATCGTTGTAGATTTTCAAGGAAACCCGTTCCAAGGCATGATACAGGAGCCATATTTGCTTGCCTGTCATCCGCAGCATTTAGACGAATTCCTACATTTTGTCAAGCTTGCTGTCAAGTAAAACGGAAAAACCGCGATTCCTGCGCTTCCCCGGGAAATGAGAGATGGCGAAGCGGAAATATTGCCCAAGCTTTGGGGCTTGATTTTGGGGCAGGAGAATGGTAGTGTGATTAATAAGATGAGACCATGTCCGGTAAGTATGCCAGGCCATGGTCTTTGTTGTATGATAGGCGATACGTCTCTCGGAGAAAGGGGGACCGACATGAATTACATTGTGATTGATTTGGAATTCAACGGTCGCAGACATTACGATATTTATCCCATGGAAATCATCGAGCTTGGCGCAGTGAAGCTGAATGAGAAGCTCGAAATCATAGATATGTTTCAAAGCTATATTAAGCCGAAGTATCCGATTAATCGATTTGCACTCGAATTTTGCGGGATTCAGGAGAAGACCTTGAAAGAAGCGGAGCCATTTACACAAGTGATTGAGAGGTTTCGCAGCTTCTGCGGTGAGGAATTTATTGTTTTTGCCTGGGGCTGCAGCGACTTCTTCAGTCTATTCGTGGATTGCCGGGTCAATGAAATCGATAATGATTGGCTGACGCAGCGTCTTGTGGACATGTCCAAGCCGTTCGAGGGAGGGCTGCAGCAGGCGCTCGCTACACATGAGCTTCCTTCGCTCGGACAGCATCACTCTGCGTTGGACGATGCCTTGAATGCAGTTCAGCTTCTTAAGCTTAAGCCTGAGATCGTGCAGCACTCTCATTATTATCGACCTGATCCGATGAAGCTGGTAACCGGCGGAATTAAAAAATGGATTTTGATGTCGCTGGATAAAGCGGCGGCCGAGGGGCATGTGCTTCGTTGGGAGGAATTTGTCTCTAACGGGCAAACGCAGGCCTATTCGAGGATCATGCATTTAACCGAGCAGGAACTCCAAATGGTGAAAGTGCTGTTTATTAAATATTTTAAACAAAAATACGGACGCAAAGTGAAGCTTCAGCCGGTATAAACATCGGTTTGCAGCATACCGAACGGGAGACCTGGAATATGGACAGCGGCGGACAAGTGTCATTTATGGGGATGCGAATGGGCAGGGAGGCGTGGCATAATTTCCGATGGGATTTTGCCGCGGCTTCTTTGTTTAGTTTGTTTAATGTGGTGTTCAACCAGTTCTATATTCCGCTGGCCATTCAGCAGGGGGCGTCGGATTTTCAGGTGGGTCTGCTGGCGGCAGCTCCTGCGATCGGACTGACATTTTCGCCCTTGTGGTCAGGCTTTATTCAGCAGGGTGCTCCGAAATGGTATTTTTTCTGGCCGAATCTAATCGGGCGTTCACTGATCATTATTCCTGTTCTGTTTTATAACTCTTGGGTTTTCGTAGGGTTTGCGCTATTCTTTCATCTCCTGATGGGCATCCAAGCTCCGGCCTATGCCTCGCTTATGACTCGCATTTATCCTGCTGAGCTTCGCGGTCGGTTGATGGGAAATGTGCGGGTAGCCATGGGACTCCTGATGATTCCTCTTGCTTATGTGATCGGTCAATGGATTGACTCTTCCGGCGGCTCGGGGCCCTTGATGGCTGCGGCGGTCAGCGGTTTTATTTCCGTGCTTGCTTTTCTCCGGATTCGGGAGATTCCCTCTCTTGTAGATAAGGTCGCAGATCGGAAGAAGAGGGTTTCCTTTGCAGATCAATGGCATATTCTAAAGGGCAATCGGGGGTTGCTCTTGTTTTTAACCGCAACCACGATTTCAGGCTTCGGCAATATGCTCGCAAGTCCGCTGTATTCCATCATCCAGGTCAGCCATCTAGGGTTAAGCAATTTGGAAATCGGATACATCCGCATGTCTTACTTCACCTGTTTGCTCTTGTCTTACTTCATTATGGGCTGGGTGATCGATCGTTATTCGCCTCGGGTCGCCATGTGTTTCGGTACGTTTGCTTACGCTTTAGTGCCGCTGTTATACGGGCTCGGCGGAACTTACCCGGCGGTCATAGCCGCAGGTGGATTACAAGGCTTCGGTGACGCCATTTGGGATATCGGGTGTATGGCTTACGTATTTCGATTAGCTCCGGGTCGGGAAGCCGTCGTCTTTGGCTTGCACTTAATGCTGTTCGGGATTCGGGGGACCATCGGGCCGTTGTTAAGCACATCGATCGGAGGTACGGTATCGTTCGAATTGCTGCTGCTGTTTGCAGCAGGCTGCGCGGCGGTAGGCTGTTTGTTATTTGTTTTAAATCGAGTGAGGTCGGTATCGACGGAAAATGGCGTCGGGATGTAATCGAACTCCGCGTCAGCGCCTTGGTGGATCGGGTGCTGCGCGGAGTTTTTTTGTGTTTTTAATAGTTAATGTGATTAATAATTGGGTAGATTTGGCGGTTGCATAGGGTACGGCCTCGTGATATATTGTTACTCCGGCCGCGAGAGCGGTTGAAGCGTTGGAGGATTGGTTGTCAGAAAATGGCGGTTGATTCGACAAAGGCAACGTGATATATTGTTACTCCTGCCGCTTGAAGTATGGATAAGCAGTGAAATTGCCCTTTGAAAACTGAACAACGAGAGAGTGAAAATAAAACGAATCTTCGGATTCGTGCTAGCTTTGAATGAGCAAGTCGAACTTTACTTTATTGGAGAGTTTGATCCTGGCTCAGGACGAACGCTGGCGGCGTGCCTAATACATGCAAGTCGAGCGAGGGTCTTCGGACCCTAGCGGCGGACGGGTGAGTAACACGTAGGCAACCTGCCTGTAAGACTGGGATAACTACCGGAAACGGTAGCTAAGACCGGATAGATGGCTTCTTCGCATGGAGGGGCTTGGAAACACGGTTCCGAATTTATTCGAGGGCTGTGGCTTACAGATGGGCCTGCGGCGCATTAGCTAGTTGGTGAGGTAACGGCTCACCAAGGCGACGATGCGTAGCCGACCTGAGAGGGTGATCGGCCACACTGGGACTGAGACACGGCCCAGACTCCTACGGGAGGCAGCAGTAGGGAATCTTCCGCAATGGACGAAAGTCTGACGGAGCAACGCCGCGTGAGTGATGAAGGTTTTCGGATCGTAAAGCTCTGTTGCCAGGGAAGAACGTTCCGGGGAGTAACTGCCCTGGAAATGACGGTACCTGAGAAGAAAGCCCCGGCTAACTACGTGCCAGCAGCCGCGGTAATACGTAGGGGGCAAGCGTTGTCCGGAATTATTGGGCGTAAAGCGCGCGCAGGCGGTCTTTTAAGTTTGGTGTTTAAGCCCAGGGCTCAACCCTGGTTCGCACTGAAAACTGGGAGACTTGAGTGCAGGAGAGGAAAGTGGAATTCCACGTGTAGCGGTGAAATGCGTAGAGATGTGGAGGAACACCAGTGGCGAAGGCGACTTTCTGGACTGTAACTGACGCTGAGGCGCGAAAGCGTGGGGAGCAAACAGGATTAGATACCCTGGTAGTCCACGCCGTAAACGATGAGTGCTAGGTGTTAGGGGTTTCGATACCCTTGGTGCCGAAGTAAACACAGTAAGCACTCCGCCTGGGGAGTACGCTCGCAAGAGTGAAACTCAAAGGAATTGACGGGGACCCGCACAAGCAGTGGAGTATGTGGTTTAATTCGAAGCAACGCGAAGAACCTTACCAGGTCTTGACATCCCTCTGAATGTCCTAGAGATAGGGCAGGCCTTCGGGACAGAGGAGACAGGTGGTGCATGGTTGTCGTCAGCTCGTGTCGTGAGATGTTGGGTTAAGTCCCGCAACGAGCGCAACCCTTGATTTCAGTTGCCAGCATTGAGTTGGGCACTCTGAAGTGACTGCCGGTGACAAACCGGAGGAAGGTGGGGATGACGTCAAATCATCATGCCCCTTATGACCTGGGCTACACACGTACTACAATGGCCGGTACAACGGGCAGCGAAGGAGCGATCCGGAGCGAATCCTTAGAAGCCGGTCTCAGTTCGGATTGCAGGCTGCAACTCGCCTGCATGAAGTCGGAATTGCTAGTAATCGCGGATCAGCATGCCGCGGTGAATACGTTCCCGGGTCTTGTACACACCGCCCGTCACACCACGAGAGTTTACAACACCCGAAGTCGGTGGGGTAACCTGAGCCGCCCCTAAAAGTGAAGATTATGCTTCGCAGCGTAATCCGAGTACTTTTCGGGGACCCCGGATTGGGAGCCAGCCGCCGAAGGTGGGGTAGATGATTGGGGTGAAGTCGTAACAAGGTAGCCGTATCGGAAGGTGCGGCTGGATCACCTCCTTTCTATGGAGTCCATGATGGCTGCAGGCCATCGGACATAATAGCTGACAACTGACATCGTTCCACGATGTAACAGTTGCAGCGAACTCACTCTCCTCGTTGTTCAGTTTTGAAAGGTGCAATGCCTTTCTGTACATAGGATGTTTTGCTTCGCTGAAGGCTGAAGGAATAACGGACTTTTAGGGCGTTATTTTGATGAAACAACAGCGAGAAGCTGGAATAACGGTTTTTCAGACCGCTATTTCGGCGAAAATAAGGCAAAACCGCTCCACAATCGCGTTACAGCAGAAAATAACGGTTCGAAAGTCCGTTATCTGCCTCTGACCGATTCCAAAAGCGCAAATAACGGTCTCAAAGTCCGTTATTGTGTGAGCACCTCTGGTAAATCTTGATGCTTGCATCGAAGATTGCGAGTGTGCTAAGATAACCTTCCTGCCGCGGTAATGCGAGCAACGAAGAACAATCCTTGTTCCTTGAAAACTGGATATCGAAACAAAGCAAAATGTCGAAACATCTATACGATGGTTTATCGAGCGAATGCGAGATGAACAATCTTTTAGCTGCTAGTGAGAATGTCTTGAGTTTGGAGTGACTTTGTGCGTAGCACAACGGAACGGAGAACCAAGATCATTCGAACGATTGGTTAAGCTAATAAGAGCACACGGAGGATGCCTAGGCACCAGGAGCCGAAGAAGGACGTGGCGAACGACGAAATGCCTCGGGGAGCCGTAAGCAGGCTTTGATCCGGGGATGTCCGAATGGGGGAACCCGCGTGAGGTAATACTCACGTACCACACAGTGAATACATAGCTGTGTAGGAGGCAGACGAGGGGAACTGAAACATCTAAGTACCCTCAGGAAAAGAAAACAAAAGTGATTCCGTCAGTAGCGGCGAGCGAAAGCGGAACAGCCCAAACCAAGGGGCTTGCCCCTTGGGGTTGTAGGACGTCAATGTGAGTGCAGGTTGGTAGGCGAACAGGTCTGGAAAGGCCGGCCAAAGTGGGTAACAGCCCCGTAACCGAAAGCAACCGAGACTCTAGACGGATCCTGAGTACGGCGGGACACGTGAAACCCCGTCGGAATCCGGCAGGACCATCTGCCAAGGCTAAATACTCCCTGGTGACCGATAGTGAAGCAGTACCGTGAGGGAAAGGTGAAAAGAACCGCGGGAGCGGAGTGAAAAAGAACCTGAAACCGTGTGCTTACAAGAAGTCAGAGCTCGTTAATGAGTGATGGCGTGCCTTTTGTAGAATGAACCGGCGAGTTACGTTTACGCGCAAGGTTAAGGTGAGAAGCCGGAGCCGCAGCGAAAGCGAGTCTGAATAGGGCGAATAAGTACGTAGACGTAGACCCGAAACCGTGTGATCTACCCCTGTCCAGGGTGAAGGTGCGGTAACACGCACTGGAGGCCCGAACCCACGAATGTTGAAAAATTCGGGGATGAGGTGGGGGTAGCGGAGAAATTCCAATCGAACTCGGAGATAGCTGGTTCTCCCCGAAATAGCTTTAGGGCTAGCCTCGGGTGATGAGTCGCGGAGGTAAAGCACTGATTGGGTGCGGGGCCCGCCAAGGGTTACCAAGTCCAGTCAAACTCTGAATGCCGCAGACTTTAACCCGGGAGTCAGACAGTGAGTGCTAAGATCCATTGTCAAGAGGGAAACAGCCCAGATCATCAGCTAAGGTCCCCAAGTGTGTGTTAAGTGGGAAAGGATGTGGAGTTGCAAAGACAACCAGGATGTTGGCTTAGAAGCAGCCACCATTGAAAGAGTGCGTAATAGCTCACTGGTCGAGTGACTCTGCGCCGAAAATGTAACGGGGCTAAACACACCACCGAAGCTATGAGTCCAATTATGGGCAGTAGGGGAGCGTTGTAACAGCAGTGAAGGTTGATCGTGAGGACAGCTGGAGCGGTTACAAGTGAGAATGCCGGTATGAGTAACGAAAAGACAAGTGAGAATCTTGTCCGCCGTAAGCCTAAGGGTTCCTGAGGAAGGTTCGTCCGCTCAGGGTAAGTCGGGACCTAAGGCGAGGCCGAAAGGCGTAGTCGAAGGACAACAGGTTGAAATTCCTGTACCACCGTGAACCGTTATGAGCGATGGGGTGACGCAGAAGGATAGTGACGCGGACTGATGGATGTCCGTCCAAGCAGCGAGGCTGGTTAGTAGGCAAATCCGCTAACCGAAAGGCTGGGCTGTGATGGGGAGCGAAATTCAAGTAGCGAAGGTCATGAGTTCAAGCTGCCAAGAAAAGCCTCTAGCCAGGGAGAAGGTGCCCGTACCGCAAACCGACACAGGTAGGCGAGCAGAGCATGCTAAGGCGCTCGGAAGAACTCTCGTTAAGGAACTCGGCAAAATGACCCCGTAACTTCGGGAGAAGGGGTGCCTCGGTAGGGTGAATAGCCCGAGGGGGCCGCAGTGAAAAGGCCCAAGCGACTGTTTAGCAAAAACACAGGTCTGTGCGAAGCCGCAAGGCGAAGTATACGGGCTGACGCCTGCCCGGTGCTGGAAGGTTAAGGGGAGCGGTTAGGGGTTAAACCCGAAGCTGTGAACCGAAGCCCCAGTAAACGGCGGCCGTAACTATAACGGTCCTAAGGTAGCGAAATTCCTTGTCAGGTAAATTCTGACCCGCACGAATGGCGTAACGACTTGGGCGCTGTCTCGACGAGAGATCCGGTGAAATTTTAATACCTGTGAAGATGCAGGTTACCCGCGACAAGACGGAAAGACCCCATGGAGCTTTACTGCAGCTTGATATTGGACTTTGGTACGATCTGTACAGGATAGGTGGGAGCCTAGGAAGCCGGAGCGCCAGCTTCGGTGGAGGCGCCGTTGGGATACCACCCTGATCGTATCGGAGTTCTAACCTGGCACCATTAGCTGGTGTGGGGACAGTGTCAGGTAGGCAGTTTGACTGGGGCGGTCGCCTCCTAAAGAGTAACGGAGGCGCCCCAAGGTTCCCTCAGAATGGTTGGAAATCATTCGAAGAGTGCAAAGGCATAAGGGAGCTTGACTGCGAGACGTACAGGTCGAGCAGGGACGAAAGTCGGGCTTAGTGATCCGGTGGTACCGAATGGAAGGGCCATCGCTCAACGGATAAAAGCTACCCTGGGGATAACAGGCTTATCTCCCCCAAGAGTCCACATCGACGGGGAGGTTTGGCACCTCGATGTCGGCTCATCGCATCCTGGGGCTGAAGTAGGTCCCAAGGGTTGGGCTGTTCGCCCATTAAAGCGGTACGCGAGCTGGGTTCAGAACGTCGTGAGACAGTTCGGTCCCTATCTGTCGCGGGCGTAGGAAATTTGAGAGGAGCTGTCCTTAGTACGAGAGGACCGGGATGGACGTACCGCTGGTGTACCAGTTGTCTCGCCAGAGGCACGGCTGGATAGCCAAGTACGGAAGGGATAAGCGCTGAAAGCATCTAAGCGTGAAGCCCCCCTCAAGATGAGATTTCCCAGTATGTAAGACCCCTTGTAGACGACGAGGTTGATAGGTTCGGGGTGGAAGCGCGGCAACGTGTGGAGCTGACGAATACTAATCGGTCGAGGGCTTATCCTATAAAGCATATGACATTTGCTGAGGTTTCGAATCCAGTTTTTAGGGTGCAACGAACTGCATCCAATTTGGAGAGATACCCAAGCGGCTCAAGGGGACCCTCTGCTAAGGGGTTAGACTGCGTAAGCGGTGCGAGGGTTCGAATCCCTCTCTCTCCGTAGCATTTAAGCATTTACACCTAGTTCATGTACCTGTAAAGGTAGGAACTAGGTGTTTTTGTTTTTCAGGAACACTGATCCAAGAAGTACATATGCTGAATTATACAGCATAGGAAGAGTGATTCTATGGGCATTCGATTTCAAACCGAAATCAAAATAAACCTGAAAGCCATCTTGAGAGACTCTATTCTTCTTGTTTCCGAGAAAGAGATCAAAAAGGAAATAAGGGCTATCGTGTTGTTCTGGGCCGAGCAGCGGTTGATTGAAGAGGGTTGGCCGCTTCCAAGCAGCACGAAGGATATCCGAGAGCATCTCATTGAGAACTCAATGATCAGCGAGGAGGATGCGACCTTTACCTTCATGGAACCGGAGCTGGATGAGGCGGATGGATAATAGAAGGGTGCGGAAGGTAACACTATGGCAGAAAGATACATCCGGATCGGCACAGCTGCGCGCTGCGAATAAGAAAGGAGTCACCATGATCTATATTTATAACGACTTTGGCGGAACCCACTCTACTGTCATGGCAGCAACATATCATTTGAAAAAATTGCCCCAGGACCGTGAACCTACGCGGCAGGAGATTTTAACGGCCCATAACTTCAACGAGCTGGTGTACTCGGACCGGGGGAAGCTATTTTTTCATGGGACGGATGAAGACGGAAATAAGGTATACACGATGGGAAGGGGCAGGTCCAAAATTCTCGTGCCGGGGATCTACCATCTGCTGCTGATGCTTGAGAAGGAAGGGGCGCTGAACGATAAAATCATCCTGTCCAACACATCGCCGACGGTTCCGCTGGCACTTACGTTCGGCGGACTGACCTCTCGCTGGCTAAAAATCGATTGGATCGGCGTCCCGCTCCTCGTGAAGGGGATCAAGCAAGCCTATCAAGATATCATCCGTCTAGTCCACCATACCAAGGACGCGGCCAGGCGTTCGGATGAGCGGATCCTAATGCTTGAAAATAAACAATTTAAATAAGGCGCCATGGATATATTAATGAACCAGAATCAATTGGAACCTACGTTTCTAGATGTAAATGGCGTCCGTTTACATATCGTACAAGCAGGACCTGAAGAAGGACCTTTAATCATCCTCCTGCATGGCTTCCCCGAAAGCTGGTTCGGCTGGAGATATCAGCTGCCTTACTTGGCCGGTAAAGGATACAGGGTATGGGCCATCGATCAGCGCGGCTATAATGAAAGCGAGAAGCCTAAGGAGCTTGGCTCTTATCGTTTGAACGAGCTGGCTCAGGATGTGGTGGAGTGCATTAGGGCTTCCGGGAAATCGAAAGCAATTGTAGCAGGTCATGACTGGGGAGGCATCGTTGCATGGCATGTAGCGGCGGTCGCGCCCGAGGTGCTGGACCGTCTTATTATTCTTAATGCACCCGAGCCGTCCGTGATGATAAGGCATCTGCTTACCCACCCGAAACAAATGGCAAAAAGCTTGTATATTTTGTTTTTTCAACTGCCGTGGCTTCCGGAGTGCTTGTCCCGATGGAAGAGATGGTCCCTCCTGAAGACGATGATGCAAAAATCAAGCCGGGAAGGCACATTCACAGCGGATGACTTGAAAGTTTACCAGAAAGCTTGGTCCCGGCCAGGAGCCTATCGCTCTATGCTCAACTGGTACCGTGCGCTGGTAAGAAGATCTCTACCTTCTATTAGGGACGGGAGAAACATTCGCGTTCCCACATTAATCCTATGGGGAAAATACGATTCCTTTCTGGACCCGGTGCTGGCCAAGTTAAGCAAGGAGAGATGCGAGAATGGGCAGCTGGTATATTTGGAAGCTACTCATTGGGTTCAACATGAGCAATATGAACAGGTGAATGAAAGGATGGACCGGTTTATACGAACGGATAGCCACTGAGTATCGTCCTGAATGGGACATGCTTGGGGGCTATTCTATTTTTTATAGGGTCAGGGTGATATAATTTGATGAATAGGTAGAGAAATGGACGAACAGGGGTTGGATGCAAATGATAACTCGTCGCAAAAAGAACCCGAAATGGCTCATTATCGCTTTGACAGGAGCGCTTCTGGGGGGCGGCGCAGGGGTGTATATGGCGCAAACTTTTCCACAAGCTGTGAAAGATGCTGTACCAAAGGTACCGCAATACAGGATGGCAGCCGAATTTCGCATGCTGGACTTGGACCGTGGCTGGATACGGTATGCGGATGGATTGGAGATGACAGCCGACGGCGGGATCACATGGCAGCGTACGGATGCCGTCCCCTCTGGCGGATCGACCGAGCTTGATTCAGCGGCGCCGCCGCTGTGGGATCCGCCCGCGAAGATACTGACGGTGCTTACTTATCAAACAAAAGAATTTCCGGTCAAACAATCCCAGTTTTATACGGAGCAAATCGGTTGGGCGATTGTGGAACAGGAAGGTGAGCTGGGCGGCAAGCTATTTTATACGTCGGACGGCGGTAAGACATGGGAAACCGAACCAACCGCCGGGATCAGAGAGGCAATTCGTCAAGAGAAGCAGCTGCGGGAGCAGTGGAAAAGGGAAGCTCCGCTGTATGCTTCTCTAGAGCAGGTTAAGCAAGTCGCCCGAACCGAATGGCGGCTGCTGCCTGACACAGCATCTCCCGGGGATGTCATCCTTGTTCGCCATGCGAAGCCGGGAAATGTCGAATGGCAAGGAAAGACCTATCCGTTGCAGCCTTTCGGAGCCGGTTATTTTACGTATCTCCCTATTGGCGCCGGAGTCAAGCCTGGGGAATACCGCATCGGCGACCAGAGCTTAAAGATTGCTGCCAAAAGCTTCCCGACACAGCATCTGCAGGTATCTGAACAGCTGGAGAGCATGCGGCAGGATACAAAGCGTATTCAAGCGGACCAAGTGAAGATCGATGCCGCACGCAGCCAATCCGAGCCGGAATTTTTGTTTAACCGTCCCTTCGTCATCCCGGTAGAAGGAAGGCTTACCACCCCCTTCGGGCATACAAGGTACGTGAATGGGAAGCTGAGTGGCTCTCACCTTGCACTGGATCTTGCGGCGAAGCAGGGAACGCCCGTTCAGGCAACCAATGACGGTGTAGTAGCACTTGCGGACAACCTGTACTTGACTGGAAACTCCATTTATATTGACCACGGGATGGGATTGTTTTCGCAATATGCCCATTTATCGGAGCTGCGAGTCAAGACTGGCGACCGTGTAGAGCGAGGTGATATCATCGGTCTCGTCGGATCGACGGGATTTTCTACGGGGCCTCATCTTCATTTTACATTCTGGGCACATAATGTTCCTGTGAATCCCAACCTGTTTTTTGACACCGTGCCATTTCATTGGGGAGCCAAGGCACAGCCTTAACCGGTCATATGATAAGCTGCATCCGTTCTGACGTTTACGTTGGTTTCGGATGCAGCTTTTTAATTTACCGCGGAATTGGAATAATAAGCTAAACTGAGAGGGGGAGTAATAATGCAAGAGGAACTGTTGATGGACCTGAAGCGGCTTGTCCGTGAGCTCAAGGAAAAAGAGGCGGCGAAAACCTATATTCTCCCGGAGGAAGTCATCCTTGCAGTGAAGCGTGTCAAGCACCTGGAGGGTTTCCTCTATGATATCCTCCATATAGTTAGCGGAAGCGGAGGAATTCGACTTGGAAGTCTGCTGCGCAGAGAATTCGGCATCCGGGCGGAGCTTGCCGATCACATGGGGCAGTGGGCCAGGTACAGCAAGGAGCGCTTCGAGGACGAGCTTCATGATGCGATTGATCGGGCGGAAATCCGTGCGGGAAAGCAGGAATTGTTTTTTACCGGGTCGGCCGGCAAAAAAGAATCTTCTGAAGCGCTACAGCTGCTCCAAGGAATTGCCCATACTGCGATACGGATCCAGCTGAACTCCGAACGAATGCACGCGGAAGCTTACTTAGAGCTGCTGGAGCTGCTGCTCCGGTACTACGAGCTGCCCTTCACCATGCCGAAGGGGGACGTAATCGGTTATCGCGGGCTGCTTGCGGCTGATCGGCTGCTTGCTATGGCTGGAGGCCAAGAAGATATCGCGGAGGAGCTTCGAGCCTTCGCCAGACAATGGTATCAGAGCTCACCCTTTACGTTCTTTGAGGAGAAAGAAAGCTATCTTTCCTATGAGTATGTCGTGCCCTATTTGTATTTATTGACCGAAGAGCAGATGGATCGGCTTCGCGCCGGCTACATTGAGTATGTGCAGGATGAGGTTCGGAAGCTGAAAGCGAAGCCGGAGCTGCATAGAGCGGAGCACTTGCTATCGATGCTTGAAGCGGTGTTAAGCTGGGAGGTACCCTTTTCTCAAGATCGATAGGGCTTCAACCCGATACTCACTCCAGCCGGTTTATTCCTGCTCAGAAGCTTCAGCATGGTGAGACGTCCCTGCCGATCGGCGGTATGGAGTATGATGTGTTTGGGGAACCGCCGGCTTTGTACGATATAACGTGCCACCTCCAATCCTTTCGACCTCCCGGGTCCGAGATTATAGTCAAGCGAGAGTACATGGATCCGGTGCTTGCGCAAAAGCCTGATGCAGACGGAAGCCGATCTAGCTACCTTAAATCCCCTTGGGCAGGGCCTTCGGTCATCCAGAAACAATTTCATTGTCGTTTTCTCCCTTACAAGCAGCGTTATCCATAGCATATGATGGAAGCAACACACGGTGTGCGTCCCATTGACGGATATATCATTTGCCCTTAGCATGAAGATAAGCAAGCTTTGCAGGAGGGAACGGGCGTGGGAAAATCCATATTGGTCGTTGATGATGACCGAAATATATGTGCTATTACAAAGCTGTATTTGCAGAAAAACGGCTATGAGGTGACGACCGTACACAGCGGCACTGACGCACTTAAGGAAGCCGCGGCAACGACGTATAGCCTGATCGTGCTGGATCTGATGCTTCCGGGAATGGACGGGTGGACCGTATGCCAGAGGCTCAGGGAAACATCGAATGTCCCTATCATTATGCTGACGGCAAGGGGAGAGACGCAAGACAAAATCGGCGGTCTTCGCATGGGAGCCGACGATTACATGGTAAAGCCGTTTGATCCGAACGAGCTGATCGCCAGGATCGAGACAGTGCTGAGAAGGACGGAAGGCATCGGTGAAATAGACAAGCTTAAGTCATCAGGTAAGCAGATTCTCCAATACGATTCGTTACGAATCGATAAGCTTTCCTATGAAGTGTTCTGCGAGGATCGGCCTGTACCGCTGAGGCGAAAGGAATTCGAGCTGCTGCGCTTCATGGCGGAGCACCCGAACCGGGTGTTTACGCGGACTGAACTGATTGAGCATGTATGGGGCTGGGATTTCGAGGGAGAAGATCGGATCGTCGACGCCTATATCAAAAGGATTCGGGAAGCGCTCAATCAAGATGACTCTACGGCCTGGTCGCTCGACACGGTTAGAGGCGTAGGATATAAGTTTCGGGTGAGCCGGTGATGCTGAACTCCGTATTTAAAAAGTGGCTCCTTACCTACGTTTCCGTCGCTCTGATCAGTCTGCTGCTGATAGCTATTATTATCGGCGCCGCCTTGAGAGAGCAAACCTACCGGGAGGCGGAAGCCGGACTGTCCTCCATCGCGAACCAGGTCCGTCAAATTAGTCTTGAATACATGGATGGCGTATTGACACAGAAGGAATTTTTAAAGCAAGTGAATCTTCTAGAACGAAGCTCTCATGTGCGAATTTCAATTACAGGGAAAAATTTCAAAGGAAACATGGATGAACTGCTGTCCATCGGAGAAAAGCCGGAGGTCAAGGAATGGGTTCAACGGGTATTCGATGGGGAACATCAACTCGTCCGAAGCTCCTTTCGCACGAATGATCAGACCGAGATGCTGGTCGTAGGCATACCCTTCATGTATAACCAAAGGCATGGAGCCATCTTTCTTTATACGCCGGTACAGAACATCCAAGCGCTTGTGGAGCAAATTTATGTTAAAATTTTCTACACTACACTCATCGTCGGTTGTATGGTGGTTGCCGCGCTGTATGTGGCATCCCGCAGGTTCGTGCGTCCCCTTGCCGAGATGAAGGAGATTGCTCTTTGCATGGCTCGCGGCGAATTTCAGCATCGCATGAAGGTGGAGGGGCGTGATGAAATTGCTCAGCTCTCGGAAAGCATGAACGACATGGCGGCAAGGCTGGAAACCATAGAGCTTGGAAGAAGGCAGTTGATTAGCGAAATCTCTCATGAGCTTCGCACTCCTTTGACTACGATTCGCGCGTCGCTGCAGGGCATTCTTGATGAGATTGTTGATCCCGAGGACCGCAGAAGCTTTTTACAAATTTCACTCGACGAAACCAAACGACTCGGTGTCCTTGTTCAGGACCTGCTTGAATTATCACTTTTCGAAGAAAAGCAGGTGGTTATGAATAAGGAGCGAATGTCTTTATCGAAGCTGCTGCTGCAAACGGCAGAGCAAATGAAGGTGAAGGCCGCTGAGCATAAGATCAAGCTTGAAACCGAAATACCCTGCGATATTGTCATCGAAGCTGATGCGGCGAGAATCAAGCAGGTCCTACTGAATTTGCTGCATAATGCAATAATGCACAATAGCGAGGGAACCGCTGTAGGCTTGAGGCTGGAAGTCAGCCACGAAACGGTAGTCATTACCGTGTGGGACCGCGGTCGCGGTATTGAGGAAGAAAAGCTGGAAAGGCTGTTTCAACGCTTTTACAAAGCGGATGAGAGCAGAGCCGGGCAAGGGGCCGGACTCGGGCTTACCATTTCCAAGCATATTATAGAAGCGCATGGCGGTGCGATTCAGGTTCATTCTACTCTAGGCAAAGGAACGCAATTTCTGGTCATGCTTCCTCTGAAGTCATAATCCGGTCATATTGGTTGTGTACAGTATAGAAGTACCAACTGTATGTAGAGAAAGATATGATGGAGGTAGAAGCTATGGTTAAAAAATGGATAAGTGCCGGAATCGTTTCCGCTATGCTGCTTACTGCGGCTCCCGTGTTCGCTGAAACTCAAGCTGTCCCTGCTGTGGGTAAAAATGTCGTAAAAGCGCCCAAGCTCATCGAGCTGGCGCAAAAGCGCGGTATCGACACCACAGATAAAACGCCCAAGCAGCTGAAGAAGGAGCTGAAGGCGAAGCAGAAGGAAGCTAAACAGCAAAGAAAGCAAAAAGAGCTTGTGAAGCTAACCGATATGGCTAAAAGGCTTGGCGTGGAAACGGCCGGTTTGACGAAGCAACAGCTGAAGGAAGCGGTGAAAGCCAAAGAAAAGGCGAAGCACGAACAGCAGACAATGAATCGCCTGACCAAGGCAGCCAAGAAGTTCGGTTTGGACGCGACGGGCAAATCCAAGGAGCAGCTGAAGACAGAAGTTCTTGCAAAGGTACAAGAGAAAAAGCAGCAGAAGCAAGCGAAAGCTGAATAATGAAAGCTGAGAAACGCACCCTTCCACCGGCGCTCGCCTGAGGGGTGCGCTTTTTTTGATGGAGCAAGGCTTGTCCAAGCACATCGTAACGAGATATAATGGTAAGGGTGTTTGGAACGAGAGCAGAAGATATACTACGAGAAAGTGAGCGGGAACAATATGGGCCGTAAGTGGAACAACATTAAAGAAAAAAAGGCGTCGAAGGATGCCAACACAAGTCGCATATACGCAAAGTTCGGCATCGAGATCTACGTGGCGGCCAAGCAGGGGGAGCCGGATCCGGAATCCAACCGCGCATTAAAGGTCGTGCTCGAGCGGGCTAAAACGTACAACGTGCCAAGAGCGATTATAGACCGTGCGCTGGAGAAGGCCAAAGGCAGCGGCGACGAAAACTACAGCGAGCTTCGTTATGAAGGCTTCGGACCGAACGGTTCGATGATCATTGTCAATGCGCTTACGAACAACGTGAATCGGACGGCGTCGGATGTACGCGCGGCCTTCACGAAAAACGGCGGCAGCATGGGTGTGAGCGGGTCGGTAGCCTATATGTTCGACGCAACGGCAGTCATCGGTCTGGAAGGCAAATCGGTGGATGAAGTGCTGGAGCTGCTCATGGAGGCGGATGTAGAGGTTCGCGACATTCTTGAGGAGGACGAGGCGGTCATCGTGTATGCAGAGCCCGACCAATTCCACGCTGTCCAGGAAGCCTTGAAAAGCGCGGGCATTACCGAGTTTACCGTAGCGGAGATTACCATGCTCCCGCAGAATTATATTACCTTGCCGGCAGAGGCGATGCCTCCATTCGAGAAGCTGATCGATACGCTTGAAGACCTCGAGGATGTGCAGCAGGTATTCCATAATGTAGATTTTGAAGAGTAGGATGAAAGCCCCGCAGCCAATTTGGCTTCGGGGTATTTTTGTCCCTCCCCCCTGAAAAGGCTGGACCGCTCCGTATATTACTTAGTATCCGATGCATCCGGAACATCACCTAAAGAAAAGGACGGAACCAACATGAACAAGCTCTTAGTCAAAAGTATTTTAATTGCCTCTATGGCATTTAGCGCGGGTATAGGCAGCGCCCACGCCTCGCAGGATCCTGTGGATAAGACGAATCAGCAGATTCCTTCCGCAGCTGTTTCTACAGAACAGGAAGCTGCGACCCTTGCAACAGCAAAGCCGGCATTGGTGCCGGGAGATTTCTTTTATTTTATCAAAGCGATTTATGAAAGCATCCGCTTGGCGATTGCGTCGGGTGAGATCGAGGAGGCCAAGCTGCTCTCGGGGTATGCTCATGAACGGCTGGCGGAGGCGAACGCGTTATTGGCAGCAGGCAAGGAGGATGCAGCGGCGCAAACGCTTCAGCTCTCCCTTGAGACGCAACAGCTGGCGCTAGAGAAGGTGTCTGCGAAATCCGAAACTAAGAAAGCAGCTGAAGCTATTCAGCCGGCCACTGTGAATACCGTAGAAAAGGAAGACGCCGATTCGGAAGCTGCAGCAGAAGCAGCTGCGGCTGTGAAGGCGGCAACGAAAGCAGAAGCAACCGAGGAAGCGGCAGAGGCTGTGAAGGCGAATATGAAGCAAAATATTGTTGCGCTAACGGCGGCTCTAGAGAAGGTTGGAAATCCGAAGGCACAGCTGGCGCTGCTTCGCAATATTGAGAAGTCTTTCGAGCACATGGAGAAAAAACTGGCGAAATCGGAGCAGAAGCCGGCAAAGGAGCCTGCGAAAGCAGAAGAAACGATAGGGGAAACGGTACCTGAAGCCGCACAGGTTACCTCTGCAGTCACAGCAGCATCCATTACGACATCTGCTGCTGTTGTGATAGAAACGGAGCAGGAGCTTAAAGCAAAGTCGCTCAAGGTAAAAGAAAACGAGACCGATACAGATGCAGAACACCCTAAGCAGCAAATGAAGCAACAACCAAAAGAGAAGAACGAGAATCACGCGAACGGCAAGGAAAAAGCACCTGGTCAGTTGAAGGAAAAGGAGAACGGAAACGATCGCGGAAAGCAGTAATCATACATACGATTATGAAAAAAAGAATCGCCTTACAAGCGCTTAAAGCACTTGCAAAGGCGATTTTTTTTACTTCCTCATGACGTATTCCCAATATTTCAGATGAGCGTAAGGATTCATAGCGACCCAATTGGCATCGTACATGCCGAAATGAAGATGAGAGACGAAGGTGCCCGAGGTTCCTTCCGGACCGTAGCCGGTGCTGCCTACATAACCGATCAGCTGCCCCTTTGTTACGGTTGCGCCTTTACTCATGCCTTGAGCATATTTGCTCATATGAGCATAGTACAGAATATATCCCTCGCTTGTACGTACGGTCAGCCTCCAGCCGCCAAGCGTATTCCAGCCGTAATTGATAACAACGCCATCCGTCGCCGAGTAGATCGGCGTTCCTTCAGCAGCCAGGATATCCGTTCCCTCATGCGTGCGGTCGCCGCCATAGGATCGCGACTCCGCCCACGTGTCGGTGAAGGGCTCATAGGTACTTGACCTTAAGGGGAACTGAGCATCCTTAAGAAAGGCAGGGGCGGAAGGTCCGGATTCTGCTGCCTTCATAGTCATATTGTTACTTGACGCTGTGAGCTTCAGGACTTGTCCAACATAAATGACATCGGAGGTTAGCTGATTAAAGCTCTTGAGTTCGGCAATGGTTAGACCATAATCCCTTGCAACGATAAATAGAGAGTCCCCAGCAATGACCGTATGAGTGGCATAAGAGCCTTTTTGGGCTGGGATAGACAGCACCGTTCCTGTCTGGAGGTTATCGGAGGTGAGCTGATTGCGCAGCTTGATATCCGCTACAAGCACCTGGTATGTCTGCGCGATTAAATATAAAGAGTCGCCTGCTTTCACGGTATAGCGGATCTCCGGAGCTGTAAGGCGCAGCGTTTGGCCTACGTAGATCATGTCGCCCGTTAATCCGTTCCACTGCTTAAGCTGAGCAATGGTTACGTTGTGTGCTGCAGCAATTTTCCAAAGCACGTCGCCCGCTTTTACTTGATAGGTTGGCTCCGCGGCATAAACGGGACCGAAGGCTGAGGCTGTGAGCGCCGCGGCGAGCGCTAGGGAAATCCAATTCTTGTTGGTCTTTTTCCTTTTCATGATGTCTCGGACTCCTCCCTTGGTTCTGGGTATACAACCATATTTATCGGAATTCATGTCTGCTTCGGTAAGAACCAAATAATGGAGCGGGGACAGATAAATTAACTGTTGTTAATTTTTGAGAGGGGTGGTAAAATGGCTATACTTCTATCCCTCAAATTGGCAGGTGTCTATGCAGTATTTAAAGAAGGAATTGAAAGAGCTTCTATTGAAGGTTGCCTTGCGACAGTTTTCGCTCTATGGCTATGAAGCAACGACCATGAGGAGTATATCGAAGGAAGCGGGCATTACGGCACCTAACATTTACCGGTATTTTAGCAGCAAAGAGGAGCTGTACAAGCAACTGGTTGTACCGGCTTATCATGTCATCAAAGACCTTTTTCGAATGAATGCGAATGCCACGTTAACTCCAGCTGAGGTAGGGCAGATACTGCTGGGACGTTTGCCGCAGCTATTGCAGCATTACCGGGATGAATTGATCATCCTACTCGACGGCAGTAAAGGAACCACGTTCGCCGGTGCGAAGGAAGAAATTACGGTAATTCTAAGTGAGGATATAGCAAGACATATCGGCGTTCTGAATAAAGAAACGGGAGCCCCAGTGTTTGACCAGATGATGGCAAGACCTATGGCGGTCAGCTTTCTTGAGGGAGTGATGGATATCATTCGCCGACATGAACATCCTGATGATATCGTCAAGCTGACAACCCAGTTCATTCAGATGTATTTTTTCTGGAGCGTACGAGTTTAAATTTTTTTTACTCCAATAATGAACGATTGTAAATTATTCATCATGAGCATAGATAAGGAGCGGACAGCCATGAACGGACAGGAAGTTGATTTGGCAAAGTTGAATTATGAAAATAGTATTGAGCTATTGATTGAGGGACAGTGTTACTTGCTGGAGGACAAATTGTTCGGGATGATCACTCAAATACAAGAAATCAGCTGGGAAGCGACGAAGGGAAATAACCTGCCCCTGATCATTCAAGAGCTTATTCAGCTCCAACAGGAGTTTTGCGTGCTTACGAGAGAATTACAGCGGCAATTAATGAGCTTCGATGGAAGCCTGGAGCTTAAAGAGAAGAAATGCGGATAAGTAGTCTCTTCGTCCTAGGACCCTATGGATGAAAAATGAATATTTTTGTAGATTCCACAACAGGAAGAGAGTATAATCATATTATTGACTAAAAATTTACCAAATAAATGCATTGAGGTGTGTCGTATGGATTCGAATCACTTTAGTCATTATACGGGAAATCA
Source organism: Paenibacillus sp. GD4 (assembly GCF_030846225.1). NCBI lineage: Bacteria > Bacillati > Bacillota > Bacilli > Caryophanales > Paenibacillaceae > Paenibacillus > Paenibacillus sp. GD4. Next base: position 227,589 of record NZ_JAVCYK010000001.1, on the reverse strand, counting down.
CGATCAGCAATATGATGCCTTTGATAAGACCTACGGACTAGGACGTTCGGATAATCCTGTGTTCGTCGATGATTACTTCCGCACGGACGGAACTTATGTGAAGGCTCATGTGCGATCACATCCCGATCATAATCCGTTTAACAATTATTCCTATCCCGGGAATGTGAATCCGTTTACCGGTGAAGTGGCGACAGGGGACCCGCTTACTTATCTAAGCCATTATGACGTATCCTTTCAGAGTGTATTACAGCATGCCAATCCGCTTGCTCACATCCAAGAATATACAATGCCGCCGCTAACATTTAATTAATCCTGATCCCGGAAGGGGCCTGCAACTAGGATGTGCGGGTCTCTTTTTTCTTCCCTATTTGTTGTGAGAAAGGAGCTTGTTACTAACATGACGGGAATTGATTTAACATGGTATCGCACGCGAAGCCGGAAAATTATGGGTGCACTGGAGCGAATACAGGAGGCAGCGAAGCAGCTTGGTGTCGAATCGGCGGGGCACACGCTTGAATCGACGAAACGGGAACTAGCTGACGAGGTGTTTAAACTCGTTGTCGTCGGTGAGTTTTCCAGGGGGAAATCTACCTTTGTCAATGGCCTTCTCGGCAGGCGCCTGCTCCCATCTTCGCCGAGTCCGACAACAACAGTATTAAGCAAGCTGAAGTTCGCAGCCGAACCGTACTACTGTCTCCATTACCGTGACGGCAGACCTAGTGAGAAGATAACGGAAGAGCAATTTCAAAACATCGTTGCACCGGTTGAACCGGATACAGATGATTCCGGTGCAGTGTTGGAGCGGGAGCGGAGGATGGAGCAGCTTGGCGAGATTGCTCACGCTGAAATCGGATATCCGACGGCGATATGCCAAGGCGGGGTTGAGCTCATAGATACTCCGGGAACGAATGATCTGGATGCGGCACGGGAGGAGATTACCTATAATTTTATCCCAAGTGCCGATGCTGCGATCATCGTATTATCCGGAAGGCAACAGCTGACGGAAACGGAAATGAGTTTTTTGAAGGACAGGTTACTGAAGGCAGACATTCAAAAGCTTTTCTTTGTCGTCAATTTCAAGGATGTATTGAAAACGGAAGCTTCACAAAGAAAGGTAATGGACTACATACAGGAGCATCTTGCTCCGATCACAAAGAATGCGAAGGTGTTCCTCTTATCCGCCAAGCAAGCGTTGGCCGCACGCAGGCACGCTCTGGGCGAAGCGGTTAAGGGGGAGATCGTACCAATGGAGCAAACGGGTTACTTGGAATTCGAGGCGGCTCTCGGAGCCTTTCTAAGTGAGGAACGGGGAGGAGCTAAGCTGGCGAAGCCGCTCGAACGTGCGATGCGTATAGCAGATGAGCTGAAAAGAAATGCAATCCGGCTTCCGCTTTCCACCATTGGCATGAATCTCATAGAGCTGGAAACCCGGACGGCCAAAGTACAGGAGGAGCTCAACCGGGTGAGCCGAGCTGCAATGGAAACTGTACAGCGGTTGCGGACAGCGCTCACAAGCGGCGGCTTGCAGCTTCGTTCGCAATGGGAGTCGGGCCTGCATCAAGTCGCGACAACCGCTGTTCAGGCCGTATCCTTCTACACGGGTCCGCTCCAAAAGGAGGAATTGGCACGCACGATTGAAGCGGCTGTGGCCCCCGTACAAACGAAGCTGCAAGAGCGCATTCGTACTGAGCAGCATGCCCTTCTCGAAGAAGAGGTGAACCGGGCGAACCGCCGATTGGAGCAGGAATGGGAGGCCATTGACCGCACCATTGTAAAATCGCTGCTGCCCCGCACCGGAGACGAATCAGGGCAAGACGAGGAATATAGCGTATATTACGACGAGGACGAGGTCATTGTGAAGACAGGGCTCGGATCGCTGGGACTGCTTGGCGTGGTAATCGGACTTCATGTCGCCCTGCCGCTTGCCATACCGGCCCTCTTCTTTGGGGGTAAGTTCTTGTATTCTTATTTTGACGGAAAGGTCCGGGAACGTGCACTGGCTGAAATTCGCGTACAAGTGGAGCGGCGGTACCGGGATGTGATTCCGGGGATGTGTACTGATTTCGACAGGCAGTGGAGCCGTATGGTTGACGATACTATAGGACACTTTGAAACAGAAATTCGTCGAAAGCTCGGCTCCATTGAACAGCAGCTGCAGAGGGTGCTGGCGGAGAGGAATTCAGAAGCGTCGCAGATTGAGCAAAGAAAATTGTTCCTACACCGTCTTGAGAAGCAATTGAACGATATTATTGCAGGCTTAGCCCCTCTTGCCGAAGAACTGACGGGGAGGCAGCGTGCGCATACTTTAGGAGGAGGCACCCAGTGATGAGCAATTACGATATGGATAAGGAGCAATTGCTTGAGAGGCTGAACAGGGTACGGACGGCTGTAAGCGAGCTTCTCCCTGATTCGGTTTTCCTTACCCAATTGGAGGAGCTTCGATCGGAGCTTTATGACGATTTCTGTACGGTAGTGGTGTTAGGCGAATTCAAAAGAGGGAAATCGACCTTCGTTAACGCCCTGCTTGGCGAAGAACTGCTTCCGGTGGATGTGACCCCGACAACGGCTACCATAAATGCGATTCACTACGGGGAGCAGTCGGGGCTCGCCGTCTACAAGCAGGACGGATCCGTCGAGCGCGAGGAGCTGTCTGCAGAGGCTTTGCGTAAGTATTCCGTAGATGGAGCGGCGAACCCGGAAGAGGTTCGATATTTGAAAATAACCATGCCGGCGCCGCTGCTTCAGCCGAACGTCGTACTTGTCGATACGCCGGGTGTGGACGATCTGAACCGGCAAAGGGCAGAGGTTACCTATCAGTTCATACCTAAGGCGGATGTATGTATTTTTTTACTGGATGCAGTATCGCCGGTGAAACGCTCGGAAAAGGATTTTCTTACAGATACTCTCTTGTCCGAAGGACTGGATCGTATGATTTTTATTGCCAACTTCTATGACCAAGTGGACCAAGAGGAGGCAGAAGGACATCTGGAGAATATAAAAAGACGTCTGGCGGGGGTACTTGGAGGCCAGAAGCCGAAGGTGCTTCCTTTCAGCGCGACGGATGCACTCGACGCCAGAGTGACGAAGGACTTCGACAAGCTTCAGCAGTCCGGTTTTACCGCTGTGCTCGAGGCAGTAGAGGGGCTCATTCAGCACGGCTCCCGGGGTGAGACGAAGCTGACCCGCTTCCGCAGCCGTTTGAAAGCTCTAAACGGTTCTATCGGGAGGGAACTGGAGGGGCGCTTGGCACAATTGAACGAATCCAGTGCAGAGCTGGCCCTGAAGCTGGAGGGCGTGGAGGGATTGATTCGTCGTCATGGTGCGATCCGTGTCCAAATGGAGGACTATGCGAGGGACCGGGAAACCGAAATGCTGGCGATCGTCCGCAAATCGCTGCGGCACTTTGAAGAGCAGTTGAAGGAGGATATGCAGTTTACCGTCCAGCAGTATATGGGGCCCCAGTTAAAGGAATTTGTAGAAACGCAAATCCCTATGCAGGTCAAGCGTCGATTCAAGCAGTGGATCGAGCAGCATACTCCTTCCATACTAAAGCTGCTTCAAATGTTGGAGCAGGAGCTGGCCACGGCTCTTGCAACGGAGTTCAATACTTCGCTTCGATCGCTGGAAGTCAAGCAGCGTTCAGATGAAATCGATTCCCCGGAGGGAAATGTTTCAATCACCGCAGCAGACCTTTCCAATACGCCTATAATGGCGGGCCTGTTAGCAGGCGGCGCAGGCATGCTGGCAATGCTACTCGGCGGACCTTTGCTTCTGCCCTTGGTGGGAATGGCCGGATATCCTTTTATCCAGAAGCACATGATGCAGGATCAATTGAAGAAAGCAAAGGAAAAATTGCTGCCGGAGCTGGATGCGGTACTGGATCAGGTCATGGAGGAGTTCGGGCGAAGCGTCGAGCAGTGGCTGCTTCAGAATGCGGCTTCCATCCGGAAAGCCGCCGATTCACGTTATATGGAGATCGTGCGCATGCATCGAATGAGGATTGATCAGGATATCGCGGGAGTCATGCGCGCCCAGGAGGAAAAGGAGCATGAACAGCAGCGGTTGATCCAAGCAAGAGAGGATCTTATCACATGGGGGTACAGCCTATGATGCTGCCTCTCTTTGGCATTACCGTGCTGATCGTTGCCTTGATTGCAGGTCTTGGCTTACTGTGGTCCCGGCTAAGTCGTTCTGACTCCAAGGGAAAACCTTACGAAGCTTTGATAGAAGGAAGCTCTGATTTCAGTAAGCTAGAACAGGGGGCTTTGTCGACAGCATCACTTGTACAGAAGATAACGAGAATGTCCGCATCTGAGCTGAGCGCCATAAAGACGCCATCGTACCCCGCCATACCCGAGAAAGCATACTTGCTGCCTGCTGACGTCATGGTAGGTACAGCGGCGGAACGGATGGCTTCCCTCCTGGAGCCTTATCCAGAGCTGCAGGAGCACAAGCAAAAGCTGGAAAAGCTTGCACAGGATGCAGCCAAGCCGTTGCTCCTAGTCATTATGGGACAATTCAAGACCGGTAAATCCAGCTTTATCAATCAGCTTCTCTGCATGGAGGACTGCCTGAAGGTGGAGGTCACGCCGGCAACTGCCGCTGTGACGATGCTTAGCTACGGGGAGCAGCCCGAGGTTGTCGCCCACCTGCTAGACCGCACGGAGCAGCGCTTTCCGTACGAGAGTCTGCACTCCCTTTCAGCGGAAGGGGACGCGGAAGGAGCTCGCTTGAGGAGCGAATTAGATTATCTGGAGGTTCGACTTCCGGTCGAGCTGCTTAAGAAGGTTACCATTGTTGATACTCCGGGACTCAATTCCGACATCCAACACCACACGAGGGCGACAGAGTACTTTATCGACCGAGCGGATCAGGTGTTATGGCTGTTCTCCTATGGGCATGCGGCAACGAAGATGGAAGTTTTAACGCTGGGCAGACTCAGGGGAGCATGGAAGCCGATCGGTGTTGTGAACCGCATTGATGAACACGATCCTGAGGAGGGCGACTTGGATGCCTTCCTGAGGCAGGTGCATCGCCGACTGGGAGATCATGTGTGCCGCTTAGTGGGCGTTTCCGCCCTCCAAGCAGCGGAAGCCAGGACGAACAATGACGCGATGCTCCTCGCAGAAAGCCGATGGCCGCAGCTGGAGCAGGTGCTGCAGGAGGAACTATACGATAAGGCGGCGATGAAGAAAGGGGTTCGCCTGTTATCCTGTCTCCGGGAGATTGTGACCGGGCTGCATGAGCAAGTGCTTGCAGAGCACGCTCAATTCTCGCAGGCGGATGCGTTCGTAAGGGACCAAGAAAAAGCGATGGAAGCAGCGGCGGGTAACCGCAAGAAAGTAGCCGAGCTGCTCAGCATATGGTCGGGCTTCGATCCCGAAAGCGCCTTCTATCGGTTGAAATCCAACTATCCGCTGCCGGAGCTGATTCAAGAGCAGGACAAGCTAAATCAACAGGTGAACATGATGATCGGTGTCCAAGAGGAGCTGGGCAGGGAGCGGAAGCTGCTCGATCAAGCCTATGAAGCGAATCAGCAAGCCATTGAGCACCATAACAAGGAACATGTGCAGCTGGAGAAGGAGTATGCGGAGTACAACAAATCCGGGATGTTTGGAGGACGGCCCATTTTTGATTTCGACGGTATCAGCAAACGGCTTGATGCCCGTGCGAAGCTGCTTGATGAGCGGGCGAATGAGCTGAATTCGGAGAAGGAGCAGCTGCTCTCGCGGCACCAATTATTTCTTGCCCGTCTGGAGCGTAACGAGCAAGAAGCCTATGAGCTTTCGCAGCTTGCGGTTAAACACATCCAAGCTACACTGGATGAACTGGACAAGCTGCTGAATCATCAGGGGGAGGCTGAGGCGAAAGCAAAAGCTACGGCTTCGCAGTTGTATTGGACGGTAGCGGCGAAGCCGAAAACCGAGATGTTAGTAGGAGGCGAGCTTGCCGCCATTGTTACTTCGCTTGAGAGAGAAGTAGGGCTAGCTGATCGCGACAGTACAGCAGCGTCCTTAAACTATTCTTTAGCCCGATTGCAAGAGCTGGAGCAGCTACTTCTCTCCGAACCGGCTGAGGTGTACCATGGGGCGGCAGAAACAGCGGCTGCGGCAGAAGTCGGACAATTTGAGGCAATCCAGTCGGGCAAGAACCGAATTGCTGAACTCGATCTGCCGGCTTTGATCGCAGCATTGCAGCCGGGAGAGGAGCTTGTTTTGGAGAAAGGGACTTACATACTAACGCAAACTTTGGTATTAGACAAACCGATTCGTATACGAGGTGCCGGAAAACAAGCTACCGTTATTCAAGGAGCTATTGAGACCCTGCTTAAGCTGGACGGGAATCATAAGTGGTACATCGAAGGCATCTCTTTAGACTTGTGTAATACCGTTGGAACCATTGCCCGGATCGATAGCGGAGAAGCCCACTTCCAAAACTGCGGTTTCACCGGTGCAAGAACCGTGGAGCATCCGACGGATACGGAGGAAAGAGGGGCGGCTCTTGCCTGGAGAGACTCTTCCGCCGGCAGCATAATCGATTGTCATTTTCACGGCAACAGCGCCGGTTGCAGCATGCTTTCTTCAAGTAAGGTCACCGTACAATCCAGCCGTTTTTGGGACCATCCCTATACTGCGCTTTATGCAGGGGATCACACGACTCTAAAAGTAACAAACTCCGAGATCACGCATAGTGGAATAGGCGTCTACTTGGATGGGCAAGCCAAGGGATATTTCGAAGGGAACCGCTTGTGGTGCAACGAAGTGGGAATCGCCGGAAGCGACGAAACGGAGCTTACTATCAAAGAGAATGAATTCAATCATAATGAAGAGGATGGCATTCAAGGACGCGGGAAGGCTTTTATCACCGCGCTTGGTAACAGCTGCTCGATGAACATTCGTGGCATCAGCTTGTTGGATTCGTCCAGCGGTTATATTGCTGCTAATGTTTGCACAAGCAATCTGTCTACTGGTATCAGCTATGAAACCAAAAGCTCGCTTATTGTTGAAAGGAATATCTGCACATGGAACGGAGAGGCGGGGATCTGCCATCAGGCCGACGGACCGACGCTGTTGGCCGGTAACGATTGCAGCCATAATATGCTGCATGGCATGTACTTCACGGGCACAGGCCAACATGCGGCGGAAGAAAACAAATGTAACCACAACCACGACGGCGGTATGACCGTGCATGATAATATAGTCCTAACAGCCAAGTCCAATGAATGCAGCGATAACTTCTTTGGTATCATTCTTTGGAAACAGGTAGAAGCTACGCTTGAAGACAACCGCTGTAATAACAACAGAACCGGGGGAATTTTCTGCGGCGGTCAGAGCAGTGTAACAGCGCTGCGTAACGAGTGCAACGGCAACAAGACGGGAATAGGCTTAGGAAATGAGGCACATGGCACCATATCAGAGTGTATGGCTAATAACAATGAGCTGTACGGTATCGGCTTCGGACAGCTATCGTCAGGGCGCGTTGTTGCGAATGCTTGCAGGCACAACGGTGAGGGGGGCATTGCTGTTATCGAGCAATCGGAAGCTGAGGTGTATAGCAATACGTGCAATGATAATAAGTTTGCAGGCATTCTCATCAGCAGCAGCGGAAAGTGCAGGGCTCATCAGAATCGGTGCATGACCAACGAGCAGGGGATCCAGGTTGCTTTTCAATCCAGTCCTGAGCTGAACAAAAATGAGTGCTATCACAACCGGGGCGACGGGATCGCCTTCACGGATGAGGCTGCAGGCTCCGCCGTGGAGAACGACTGCTACCAGAATGGGCTGGACGGTATATATGTCACCGGATTGAGTAAACCGCGGCTGGAGAGGAACATATTAACAAAAAATGGAAACAGCGGCATTCACGCGGATGAACGAGCCAAGCCTGTTATTCATTACAACGTGCTGAAACAAAACGAAGGTTATGGCATTCAATTGAGCGGACAAGCCCTTCCGAATATCGGAAAGAATACGATGCAAGCGAATGAAGCCGGAGACATTTCAAAATAATTCGATTGTTTGTTAACATAATAAATAATATGTAAACAAAAAGAAACCGCAGCTACCTCCCCAGAAGGGGAAAGGCTTGCGGTTTTTCCATTTTTTTCACTCTAGTCCGTAATGGGCTTTCCATCCAGCGTAATCGCATCACTGCTCTGAATGCGGTATACAGGGCCAAGCTTGGGCTGTATCGAGACGTTTCGGAAATGAATATCCCGTGCATAGGAGCACTCGACACCTTCGTTAGCAGTGACGGTCAGCCCATCGATTTCAATGCGCTCGATCGGCATTTCCGGCAAGCCCTTGAACAAGACGGCTTTTCCCGCCCCGACACAGAGGGAATCGTAAATATGGATGTCCCGGAACCTAGGCGTCTCCTCGCTAACCGGAACGGCGTCTTCTCCTGAAGGATCCTTCACCTCATAATACATGTTGAAGGTAATAGCCTCCCCGGCAATGTCCTTCATCCGCACGTTACGAATATGGATATGCTCGACTTCTCCGCCGCGGCCGCGTGTGCTTTTGAACCGCAAGCCTACATCCGTACCGATAAAGGTACAATCCGTAACCCACACATGCTTCACGCCGCCGGACATTTCGCTCCCGATCACAAATCCGCCATGACCGTGATACACCGTGCAATTCGAGATGAAGACATATTCGCAGGGCTTGCCCAGGCGGCGGCCGTCCTCATTCTTACCGGATTTCATGCAAATCGCATCATCCCCGACGTCAAAATGGGAATCCAGGATTTGTACATAGCGGCACGATTCCACATCAATACCGTCTCCGTTTTGCGCGTACCACGGATTTCTTACGGTCACGTTCCGGACGGTTACGTGCTCGCACAGCCAAGGGTGGAGGTTCCAGCTGGGTGAATTTTGAAACGTCGGCCCCTCCAGTAATACGTTTCGGCACTGTCGAAAGCTAAGGAGAACAGGTCGAAGGTAATCTCTTGCAGGAGTGAACAGCTCGATATCCGTCGCCTCGGATGCCAGCAGCTCCTTGACAAGAGCTTGTGCCTGAAGGGCTTTCTCCGTCGGCCACCAGATCTCTTCCTTGCCGTGATCCACCACACCGCCTGACTGAACGAGCTTGCTCCACTGGCGATCCGTCATCTTCCATTTTTTCACCGGGCGCCACGCATCGCCTGAGCCGTCAAAAACGCCGCTTCCTGTAATTGCGATGTTCTCCGCGTTCTCGGCTGTCAGCGGGGAGGTACAGCGAACCGTACGCAAGCCCTCATACGTCGAGTAGATCAACGGATAGTCGTTGAAGTTCGAGCTGAAGATGACGAGGGCACCGGCTTCCGCATGGAGATTCACATTGCTTTTTAGATGGATAGGACCGGTAAGCCAAATACCGGCTGGAATGACGACTCTGCCGCCGCCGGAAGCGGAGCAGGCCTCGATCGCCTGGGAAAATGCGGATGAATTGTGGAATATTCCGTCCCCGACCGCACCGTAATCGGTAACGAGGAAATCCCGGTCCGGAAACTGCGGTACGACGACCGGGGGCATATCTTGTATGGATTGCTGCCATTGTTCATGTACTGAAGCTTTCATACGATCTCTACCTTTCCCTGAGTCATGTTGTTGAACACCTACTATTATTAGTGAAACGGGTTAAAAAATCCATCATTCGCAAGAAAGGACAAGATAGAGAAGCCAAGGGCAATATATGAGAAGTTCAGGGAAGCTTACTAGGAAGGCGAGTGGTTTTGTAAAATAAACTGAAAATTCAGAACAAAATTCGTTCTGATTCCCAAGGTTTGGGAATATTAATGTATCGTGTACGATAGTGTTTGTTGTCTCCCATAAAGAGCAGTGAAGGATCCATGTCATGTAAGATCTTCATGCGAGCGTTTACTAAGCTAACAGGAGGCTATCGCGAGAATTGAAATGGGACACGCTTGCAGTATTCTGGAAACAAAATGAGGTGATCGCTCTGGAAGCAGCGAACAAGGAAGCCATGCTATCCTCGACGGATCAAGTAAGGCTAAGGAAGGCATCGCCGCTTAAGAAAATGAGTAAGGTTTGGCAGCTGTACGTACTGATAGCCCTCCCGGTGATTTATATTTTCCTCTTCAAGTACATCCCGATGTACGGGGCTCAAATCGCATTTAAAAATTATGTCGTCACCAAAGGAATTTGGGGCAGCGACTGGGTGGGGTTTCGGCATTTCATCCGATTTTTTCATTCTTATGAATTTTGGCGGCTCATGCAGAATACGCTGGTTTTGAGCTTTTACAGCCTGCTGGCCGGGTTTCCGTTTCCCATCATTCTTGCGTTAAGTCTTAACTATGTGAAAAACCGGCTGTTTAAAAAATCGGTCCAGATGATCACCTACGCGCCGCACTTCATTTCGGTTGTCGTCATGGTGGGCATTATTCTCGAGCTGCTGGATCCGAGAAACGGCATTGTCAATATGATTCTGAAGGCTCTGGGCTTTGAAGCGATCAATTTTATGGGCGTACCCGAGTACTTTAAATCCATTTATGTATGGTCCGGCATCTGGCAAAGCGTCGGCTTCTCCTGCATCATCTATCTCGCAGCCCTCTCGAGCATCGATCCGGCGCTTCATGAAACGGCGGTGGTGGACGGAGCAAGCAAGCTTCGCAGAATGTGGCACATCGATCTGCCGGGAATCATGCCGATCGCCATCATCATGCTGATTATGAACACCGGCCACGTGCTGGACGTCGGATTTGAGAAGGTGCTGCTTATGCAAAATCCGCTTAACCTCCGCACGTCCGAGGTCATTGATACTTACGTGTATAAGGTGGGGCTCGCTTCCCAAGCGATGAATTATTCGTATTCCTCCGCCATCGGTTTGTTCAAATCGGTCATCAATTTGATTCTTCTGATTCTCGTCAATAAGATTGCTCAGAAAACGAAGCAAAACAGCCTATGGTAAAGAGAGGAGGGACAGAAATGGAGAACCTCCGAGAGTCTGCCGGGGACCGATTGTTTTCGATCATCAATTATACGGTGCTGTCCTTATTTCTCATTACCATCCTGTATCCGCTAATCTATATTGCAAGCGCTTCAATCAGCGATTCGCAGGCCGTCATTGCAGGCGAGGTGTGGCTATGGCCCGTAAATCCAAGCTTGGACGGCTACACTGCAGTATTCAAGCACAAGCTCATCTGGATCGGCTTTCGGAATTCACTGTATTATACGGTGGTCGGTACCCTGATCAATGTCGTCATGACGATTCTTGCGGCCTATCCGCTGGCACGGAAAGATTTTTACGGGAAAAACGCTTTCATGTTTTACTTCGTCTTCACCATGATGTTCTCGGGCGGCTTGATTCCTACTTACATGATCGTGAAGGATCTCGGGCTGCTCAACACCACTTGGGCGATGCTTCTTCCCGGGGCGCTCGCCGTCTGGAATATGATCATTACCCGGACTTATTTTCAAACGACGATTCCCGACGAGCTGCTCGAGGCCGCACAGCTGGACGGCTGCAGCGATTTCGGTTTTGTGTGGAGGATCGTCATTCCGCTTTCGGGACCGATCATCGCCGTAATTACCCTTTTCTACGCAGTGGGCCATTGGAATTCCTTCTTTAACGCGTTCATCTATTTGAAAAATCAAAACCTGTACCCGCTTCAGCTCGTCCTTCGGGATATTCTTGTGCAAAATGACGTCGATCTGACGATGCTCACCGATGTGCAGGAAGCTGCGAGAAAGGAAGGCTTGCGGGAGCTGCTGAAATACTCTCTCATTGTCGTTGCCACACTGCCGTTGCTTGTCGTGTATCCGTTCGTCCAGAAATATTTTGTCAAAGGCATTATGATCGGTTCTCTAAAGGGGTAATGGCTGAAAAGGTCCTAAGGAGGGGTTCCATTGAAAAAGTGGTCTGTGCTTTTGGTTGCCCTTGTATTTGCCGTTGTCACGGTGCTTAGCGGTTGTTCATCGGATTCGGGCCAAGGGGGCGATTCGGGCGATGCGAAAGGAAAAACGGCGATCACTCCGCCAGGTCAGCTGCCCATTGTGAATGAGAAGGTCACGCTCAAAGTACTTGTACGAGGCAACAGCTCGGTAGAGGACTTTGCAACGAACGAATTTACGAAATGGCTGGAGGAAAAAACAAACATCCACATTGACTGGGAGGTTGCCCCCGAGAAGTCGGCGACGGAAAAGCTGAACCTGGTGCTCTCCAGCGGGGAATATCCCGATGTGATCATGGGCTTCGGCGTGTCCCCGACACAGATGATGATCTTCGGCACCCAAGGCGTCTTTCTCCCGCTGAACAAGCTGATTGAGGAATACGGCGTCGAGACGAAGCGGATGTTCCAGGAAACGCCGAGCGCTAAGGATTTGATTACAGCCCCGGACGGCAATATTTATGCGCTGCCTCAGGTCAACGAATGCTACCATTGCTTCCTGTCCCAGAGAATGTGGATCTACAAGCCTTGGCTCGATAAGCTTGGGCTCGCCATGCCGACAACGACGGAGGAATTCCGCGAGGTGCTGAAGGCGTTCAAAACGAAGGATCCGAACGGCAACGGCAAGGCCGACGAAATCCCGATGGCCGGTAATCCGATTAATTTCCGCGACGGGGTCGATTCCTTCCTCATGAATTCCTTCATTTATAACCCGGCGGATAAGAGGCTATTGCTGAATAACGGCAAGGTAGATGTGTCCTTTAATAAGCCGGAGTTCAAGGAGGGCCTGAAATACCTCCGAAGCTTGTATGCGGAAGGCCTTATCAGTCCGCTCTCGTTCACACAGGACGCCAATCAGCTAAAGCAGATGGGGGAGAGCGAGGTACCGATTCTGGGGGCTTCGTCCGGTCATAATATGGGAACGCTGGCTACGCTGAACGGCAAGAGCGGTCGATGGCTGGAATATGTCGCCGTACCGCCGCTGAAAGGACCGAAGGGGGTGCGGCTCGCCGCTTACAATCCCTACGCCGTAAGCAACGGCCAGTACGTGATCACCAAGTCGGCGAAACATCCGGAGGCTGCCTTCCGGTTGGCAGACTATATGTACAATCAAGAAGTAACCTTGCGTTCCATCCACGGCAGGATCGGGCAAGAGGTGCGGATGGCGGAGAAAAACGAAATCGGCATTAACGGCAAGCCGGCGCTTTGGAAGCAGCTCGTCGGTTGGGGACAGATCCAGAATGTCCATTGGAGCCAGACCGGACCGAGCTACCGCACGAGCGACTTCCGCTTAGGGGAGGTGGCGAGCCCCGACCAGCCTCTGGAGCCAACGCTGTACAAGGAGACGAAGGAAAAGATGGAGCCCTACAAGGTATCGCTTGATCAAGTGCTGCCGCCCCTGTTCTTTACCTCTGATCAGGCCTCCGAGCTGGCGGATCTCGATAAGGTGATCAATGATCATGTGAAAGAAATGATTGCCCGCTTCGTGACAGGAGATGTTGATCTCGACAAGGGCTGGGACGGATATATAAAGAATCTGGAGAATATGAATCTGAAGCGTTATTTGGATATTTATCAGCAAGCCTACGATGCAAAGTTTAAGAAAAAGTAGCCTTAGTCAGCTTGTCCCCGAGCCATCGTGACTCGGGGAGCTTTTTTATCTAGCGGTAATTTCGTTTGTAGTCCAAGGGGGTGATCCCTTCGTGCTGTTTGAAGACGGCGCAAAAATAGCTGGTATCCCAGAACCCTACGCTCCTGCCGGCCTGCGTAATGGTGACGTCCCTCTCAAGCAGAAGCTCCTTCGCTTTCTGCAAGCGAAGCTTGGTCAGGTAGGCGGTCGGGGTCATTTGCATCGTCTGTTTAAAAATCCGGCATAAGTACTGATGAGAAATCCCTGCGGCGCCGGCCATCTCGCTCAGAGAGATATTCCTGTCGTAATGCTGCTCCATATACTCCTGCACTTGATTCAAGAGACTGTAGGCTGCCGTATTGGCGGGAGTTCGCTCATCCACGACGCAGCTCGGCAAATCCAGGAGAAAGTTGTACAGCTTCCCGGTGGTGTTCAAGCCGATATCGTGATGCTTGCTGCAGGCGGCGGTAAAAATGTCATGAATGTGCCTTTCCAGAAGCTGTGCGTTTTGCAAACGGTATACCTTGGATTTCGTCATGAGAAGCTTTTGCAGCAGCGGCCGTATCCCGAAACCGTGAAAGGCGATCCAGTGGGTTTCCCATGGCTCCTCGAGCGAATGGTATTTGTGCGCGACTCCGGGGTAGATCAGCATCCCCATATTCGGTTCCAGCACATATTCCGCTGCGTCCAGCAGCAGCCGGCCTTTCCCTTGAATCGTATGAAGCCATATAAACTCCGTATAGCCGTGCTGGCGATGGATCGGGATTTGGTTCTCCATTCCCCCGACGCTATATAAATACACAGGCAGCAGCGACCGGTTCGTTATGACAGGAACAATAAATTGCCTCATCGCGTTCTCCTTATCGTTTCAAAAATCAATAGAATACGAAATATTTCGGATTGATAACGCCATGGAAACGCCTTACGATGGTAGAGAAACAAAGGTTATCAAGGGCTGTGTGTATGCTAGTTTTACTTTAATATATTCTTATAACTGATTCAATGGAACAAAAGAAAGGAGCCATCCATTTAATATGAACCAACAGGAGCTGCTGCTTTGGTATAACAAGCCGGCTGAAGTATGGGAGGAAGCTCTTCCTATAGGAAACGGACGGCTGGGCGGTATGATGTTCGGGGGTACGCAAAAGGAGCTCATCCAATTGAACGAGGATACGGTATGGTCCGGTCCTCCGGGTAGGGAGGAGATGGACCGTCCGTTTGCCGGTTTGGATCGGGTAAGGAAGCTTATCGCCGAGAAGCAATTCGTGGAAGCGGAGAAAATCATCGCGCAGGAGGTGCAGGGACCGTATACGCAATCATTTCTGCCCTTGGGGGATTTGCATATCGACTTCCATGGAACGGAAGCCGTCACATCCTATAGGCGGAAGCTCGATTTGCGAAATGCCACAGCCCAAGTGGAATATGAGCAAGCAGGGCGGAAGTACGGTCGGGAGGTATTCGCCAGCGCGCCGGAGCAGCTTTTGGCCGTAAGGCTTTCCTGCAGCGAACCGACGCTTCGATTCTCAGCCTCGCTCGATTCGCAGCTTGAGCACAGCATCGAACGTCTTTCCGATCGTCATCTCGTACTGAAGGCCAAATGCCCGACCCATGTGGAGCCGAACTATCGCCGGCATATCGAGAATCCTGTTCGCTATGAGAATCGGCCCAGTGTGGAGCTTGAGCTTCATTTGTATGTACATATTGAGCAGGGAGCGGTTGTAACGAATGACGCAACTCATGTTGAGATACACGATACGAGCTCCGCGCTATTGATTATAACGGCGGCTACATCGTATCCCGATTTGACGGCGGAGGACCGACATGATCGGCTAAGAGCCCAGTGTATGGAAAGGTTACAACGCGCTCTCTCTATGACCTATTCCGAGCTGTACCTTAGGCATCAAGAGGAGCACCGGTCGTTATTCGACCGGGTAGAGCTTGATCTCGGCATCACAGAGGCTGCCCATCTGCCGACCAACGAACGGTTGGACCGATTTCGCCATGGCTCGGATGACCCCCAGCTGGCAGCGCTTTTCTACCAGTTCGGCCGATATTTGCTGATTGCCTCCTCCCGGGAGGGTACGCAGCCGGCCAATCTGCAGGGCATCTGGAATCGGCAGCTTCGGCCGCCCTGGAGCTCCAACTATACGACCAATATCAATACGGAGATGAATTACTGGCTTGCCGAAACCGGTAACCTAAGCGAATGTCATGAGCCTTTATTTACGATGATTCGCGAGCTAAGCCAATCAGGTCGCAAGACGGCGGCAACGAGCTTCGGCTGCCGCGGCTGGACGGCTAACCATAACGCGGATCTTTGGCGGCTCAGCAACCCGGTCGGGGAAGAAGGAGGCGACCCCAAATGGGCGTTCTGGCCGATGGCCGGGGCGTGGCTCTGCCGTCATCTTTGGGAGCACTATGCATTTGGCCTCGACGAGGATTTCCTAAGGAATCAAGCTTATCCGATCATGAAAGAAGCGGCGCTATTCTGCCTGGATTGGCTAGTTGAGGACGCCACCGGGTACCTCGTAACAAGTCCGTCCGCCTCTCCGGAAAATAAATTTATTGCGGATAACGGCCAAGAGGCCTCGATCAGTATGGCCTCCACAATGGACATGTCGTTGATCCGGGACTTGTTTGCGAACTGTATAAAGGCAATCGACATCGTGGGGGAAGACGCAGAGCTCCGGGAGCAGCTAAGAAAGGCGAGCGAGAGGCTGTACCCGTTTAAGATCGGGAAGCACGGCCAGCTGCAGGAGTGGTACCTGGACTTTGAGGAGGCAGAGCCGGGGCATCGCCACATTTCCCATCTATACGGGCTGTACCCCGGTGACGAAATACAGCTTCGCCGAGATGCGGAGCTTAGCGAAGCGGCCCGCATATCGCTGGCGAGAAGACTGGAGCACGGCGGCGGGCACACCGGCTGGAGCTGCGCCTGGATCATCAACGTCTTCGCACGGCTCGAGGATGCCGCTAACGCCTATCAATACGTGAAGACGCTATTGCAAAAATCCACCTATCCGAATCTGTTCGATGCACATCCGCCTTTCCAGATCGACGGGAACTTCGGAGGTGCAGCCGGAATCGCGGAGATGCTGCTGCAAAGCCATGCCGGAGAGATCAGTCTGCTGCCCGCGCTGCCGGAAGAATGGAAGAAGGGATCCGTTAAGGGATTGCGGGCACGAGGTAACTTTGAGGTCGACCTGTCCTGGGATGCAGGCCGATTGCGGGAAGCATCCATTCGGTCGGGTTCGGGCGGACGCTGTATCGTTAGAACGAAGCATACGGTCATCAAAGTCACAACGGATGGCGAACCGGTTGCTTGGGAAGAAGCAGGCCCGCTGCAAATTTCATTTTTAACCGAAGCGGGAGCCGTATATCGAATTTATTGCTGAGCTTCAGCATGAGATTAGTTAATGTAAAGAGGAGGGGCTCGGAATGGACGTAGTACACAAGCCACGGCAAATGGAGCGGATCGGGCGCGGTTTGGTAGCGATGAAGGCGGATGCAGGAGTATATGTCGGATGGCGGCTGCTCGGAACTGAGCCGGAGGACATCGGATTTCATCTGTATCGGGATGGGGTAAGGGTGAATTCCGAGCCTATTACCACTAGCACCAATTATATGGATACGGAAGGACAGCCCGATTCCAAATACACGGTTCGCGCGGTGGTTGGCGGCGTCGAGCAGCCTCCTTCCGAAACGGTAGGGGTGTGGGATACGAATTACACGACAATCCCGCTCCAGAAGCCCGAAGGAGGTATTTCACCGGATGGCGTCGCCTATACGTACAGCGCGAATGATGCAAGTGTAGGGGATGTCGACGGGGACGGCGAATATGAAATCATCCTCAAATGGGACCCTTCGAACTCACATGATAATGCTCATTCCGGCTACACCGGAAATGTATATTTGGACGCCTATAAGCTGGACGGACGTTTCCTGTGGAGAATCGATCTGGGGAGAAACATTCGCGCAGGGGCACATTATACACAGTTCCTAGTTTATGATTTGGATGGTGACGGCAAGGCGGAAATCGCTTGTAAAACGGCGGACGGCACGATCGACGGCGAAGGAAACGTCATCGGAGACCCCGAGGCGGATTACCGCAATGAGCGGGGCTTTATCCTTGAAGGCCCCGAGTACCTGACCGTATTCGGCGGAGAGACGGGCAGGGCGCTGGCAACAACGTTCTATGAGCCTCCTCGGGGAAATGTCGCCGATTGGGGCGATAGCAAAGGAAATCGCGTCGACCGGTTTCTTGCCTGTGTCGCTTATTTGGACGGAGAACGCCCAAGCCTGGTCATGTGCCGCGGATATTACACAAGAGCGGTGTTGGCGGCGTACAATTGGAGAGGCGGAGAGCTGACGAAGGTATGGACCTTTGACAGCCATGAGCCCGGAAATGAAGGCTATGCAGGACAAGGCAACCATAGCGTAGCCGTCGCCGATGTCGATGAGGACGGCAAGGACGAGATCATCTACGGCTCCTGTGTAATCGATCATGACGGGACGGGACTTTATACGACAGGGCTCGGACATGGCGATGCCATGCATGTAAGCAGCTTGAACCCGAACCGGCAAGGGCTGGAAGTGTTCCAGGTTCATGAGAATCCTTCGGAGCATGGCATCGAGGTCCATGACGCCCGGACGGGAGAAATTCTCTGGGGGCTGCCTTCGGCCAGCGATATCGGCAGGGGGATGGCGGCGGATATTGACCCGCGTTATGACGGAGCGGAGGTTTGGGCGTCGGACAACTGGAAAACCGGCGGCTTCGGGCTGCACAGCGTCTCCGGGGAGAAGATATCGGACCGCACCCCGCAATCCTTTAATTTTGCGATATGGTGGGACGGGGATTTGCTTCGTGAGCTTCTGGATCACGACTTTGATCCGGGGACAGGGATCGGCGTAGGCCGGATCGATAAGTGGGACTACATGAATGAGCGGCTTGTGAACCTAATCACCTTCGAGGGAACCCGCTCCAACAACTGGACGAAGGGAAACCCTTGTCTTCAAGCGGATCTGTTCGGGGACTGGAGAGAGGAGGTCATCTGGCGTACAGAGGACAGCACTGCCTTACGAATCTACTCGACCGCAGATGTGACGGAGCACCGGATCCATACCTTAATGCATGACCCTGTATACCGGCTCAGCGTAGCATGGCAGAACGTCGCCTACAATCAGCCGCCGCATCCCAGCTTCTTTCTGGGGCACGGGATGAAGCAGCCCCCGAAGCCATCGATTTATGTAACCCGATAGACGGATCTATACGATACAAAATGCACCCCTTATCCTTATCGGCCCCAAGCGGAGTCCGATTCGAAGATAAGGGGTGCATTCCTGTTTAGCAAGCCATATCAGGGAAGTTTTCTCTGCTGCCAAGCCGAGTATTGCTCATTGATTTCCCGGATATAATCGCTCCCGCCGCTTTGATTCCATCTGTCCATGGCCGCACGATGCCCGGCTTCATCAATTTCTCCGTAGATGAACCTGACGAGCGCCTCCTTGACGATCCCATCCAGCTTCTCGCCCTGCGAACCATACGTTTCTGAAGAAAAGGGCTCCGCAGGATTGAGCACGAAGTGCTTCTCGCTGGACTGCATCAGGGCAGGGAACGTTTGCCTTAGCCGGGTCGGCTGCGGGGAGTGGTATCGCTCCTCAGGAATATACATCAGCATCTGATTCAATCCGAAGATCTCGCTATTATTTTTGGTCGACTTTACATACCCGCCCTCAAGCTCGTAATGCCGGCCCTCCAATCCGTTCGTCAGCAGGCTCTGCAGCTCCGGCTCATTCAGCCGGTCCAGGAAGCCGAGAACCTTGCGAAGCTCCGCTTCGGACGACACCGAGGACTTCGGAATGACAAGCATCCCGTTATAGCCTGACGTAGGAAGGAGGCGCAGGCCCTTGGGTCCGGCAGCTCCGGAAATCGCATCCATTACGTCGGCTTTAGGATCCTTCTTGCGAATCCCCGTTTCGATTTGTCCCGCCCGCTCCAATACATCAATGACAGCACCGGCCTTGCCCTGTATGACAGGGAGATTCCAGCGGCTGGAATCCATCACTGCGAAATCAGGGTTGATCAGCTTCTCGTCGTACAGCCTCTTAAAAAACCTTAGAGCCTCCATGTACTCTTCCGTGAGATGAGCGGGGATGAGACGGCCCTGCGGATCGACTCCCCATTTATTAGGAACTCCCAGCCAGGTGCCCATGATGTCAAAGGGACCGAAATACTTGGTGATCACCATGCCGTAGGTGTCGTCGACGCCGTTCCCATCCGGATCTTGATATGTAAAAGCATGGAGCATCCGGTAAAAATCCTCTACGGTCGTCGGTCTCGGCAGGCCCACCTTGTCAAGCCAATCCTTTCGAAAGGCGATTCCGTAACGTCCCATCGGTCTGGAACGATAGATGGAATAGATTCGGCCATTCACCGAAAGATTGTCCAGTACTGTGCGGTTCGACTGACGCAGATGCGGGAACTCCGACAGGTAAGGCCCCAGCTCCCAGAACAAGCCCGCCTCGGCAGCCTTGATGAAAGCGGCGGATTTCTCCTTCATGACCATGACGGTCGGCTTACTGTGCGATTCCAGTTTGATGCTAACCTTATCGTCATAGATTGGATCCGGTACGAATTCGAGCTCCAGATCGACATTCGTACGCCGCTCGAGCTCCTGAATGACGGGAGAGTCCGCGCTCGGGTAATTGCTGCGCCCGGTAGGGACCATGAAACGAATCTTGAGCTTTGCCTGTGCTGCGGCATCGTGGATCCTGTCGGCAGAAAGAGCGGCAATCCCCTTCGTCTCCAGACCGGAGCAGCCGGTCATCACACCCGTAAGGAGCAGGAGCATGCCGGCCGTATAAGAATACAGCGCCGGGTGACGCTTGGCCATTTACGGTTTCACCCCCATGGTGCCTTCATAGCGGTCCTGATAGGCCTCTCTGAACTGGGTGGGAGTTACCCCCTCCAGCTTTTTGAATATGCGGTTGAAATAGCTTTGCTGGTAACCGGACCGCTCCGCAACTTCTTGTACCTTCAAATCCGTATTCAGTAATAAATCCTTGGCGTTTGAGATTCGCAGCTCCGTTACATAATCGATAAAGTTCTGTCCTGTAATTTGCTTAAAGGCTCTGCTTAGAAAATAAGGATTGGTTCCAAACTGGTCGGCACAACGTTCCAGAGAAAGATCGAAATCAGCATAGTGCAGCGACAAATAGTCCTTGGTTCTGTGCACCAACAGCTTGGCTTGATCATTGGCACGGTCCTTCATTCCCTCGAGATAGGGGAAGACGATCATATCGCGCAAGTATTCCACCATCCTCTCCGGCTCCCGGATCTGCGCCAGCTGTTCAAAATGGTTTGTTCCCTTACCCGGGCGCTTTAGGCTGAACCCCGCATACATCGTGGCATGCTGAAGGCTGCCAAGAAGCTGAAGCATGCCCTGCTGCACATCGATGTCTTTCATCTCGCCATTGGCCGTAAGCTCTGTTAGAAACGCCTCGATCCACTGCATCGTTTCCAGCTCGCGCCCTCTGCGGAGGGATTGGATGATTTCCTTCTCCAGATGAAACGGATACCGGATTTCCTTGTCCTCGTGCGTTTCATGCCAGGGGCCGATCTCAAGGATTTGGTTCTCGGCCTCGTAGCTTCGGTATCGAAGCGTGCGTCTCGCGTCCTCAACAATGGAAGGAATCCGCGAGGGGGAGAGGGTAGGGCGACCAACGGCCGCCGTAATCTGAAGCTTGAGGATGCGATTGACGGCTTTGGTGAAATCTTGGATCAGTGCTTGAAGCTGATCGGATGAGAGCACTTGGGCAGGGAAGAGAAGCAGTCCGACGGTGACATCCTGAAAATCTATCGCCTCAAACTGGTCCGTATACTTCGCCGTTGTTTCCTCAATTATATTGGCTGCGGCAAAAGAAAGGAGAGACTCATCTCCATTGGCAAAACGATCTTTCACGTTTGCAAGGCCGGTCAGCTGGATATAGATCACTTGAATTCTGCGGTTCGTTATCGTCCAGCCATAATGCTCCATTCGTTTCACCAGCTCGCTATCGGTATAGGAGCTGAGGTAGCCAAGCACCAGCTGCAGCATAAAGCCTTTGCGCGTCACAGGCAGCTGTTCCTCCAGCTTGGTTTGAAGCTCCGAGGTTTTAGAGGTTACATGTTTCCATTGCTCTTCAATCAATTGGAATTCATCCTCGTCCCTAGGGAGGGAGCGCTTCTCGCCGGAGAGCAGACGAACCAGTTTATCCAGAGGGACGTAAAGCCGTTTGGAAGCATGCCATGACAGTGCGAAAGCGACAATCAGCACGGCGCAGCCCAGGAACAGCAGCAGTTTGGACACGAAGATTACCGTATCCGTGATGACATGGAGCGGAGCTGCGGTCACATAATACCAATTTGTATTGAGCTTGGGATATTTTCCAAAGGTTACGGTGTAGCGGTTATCATTCCAATCGAGGAGGAAGGAGCCCGCTTCCATGTCCCGCTCTGAAGACAGTGATATGAGCTTCTCCGTAATCGCCTGAGATATGCCGGATAAGGCAGGGGGTTCTCCGCTGGAAACCAACGGAGTTCCGTCCTCCTGCAATAGGAGGGAAAGACCGTTCTGATAAGGAGTCATCGTTTTGAGCAAATCCGTTATCTTATCCTTATCCAGCTGTACCAGGAGCGTGCCTTTTTGCTGGGATTGATTCGACGCAATTTTATGAACTAAGGTCACCTGCTTCGGCTCGGAGCCATTTAAGTCCGAAGACCAATTGGACCAGAATACCTTGTCCTTCTGATTCGAGAGCGTCCGATAGTTCGCCAGTGCGGCTTCCTCCGACATCGGAATATAATCCGGTTTGAATAACGTCGGCTGGGGGCCGTCGATAAACAGCTCGATCTTGGAAGCAAGCGGGTGAGAGCCCTGCAGAACCATCAGGCTTTTTGAAATATTCCACGTTTCTTGAAAGCCCTTAACAAAATCCTTGTGATTCAAAGCCGATTGGAACATCGGATCAAACGTCCAATGAACCATCGAGTGCTCCAAATGAGTAAATTGATCGTTCAGTACTTGGATTCTTCGTGCGATTTGGGCGGTATGAAGCTCATAGAGCTCCCGCTCTACGCGGCCGCCTACAAGCCAATAGACGATAGAAGCGACAGCGATGCCGGGAAGCGTGCTGACGAGTAAGATGATCAGCAGGCTTTTCTTGAAATGATGTCCCTTTTGGAAGAACGAAAGCGATTTCAACGGCATATACAGCCGCTTCATGCTAGGAATCATAAGCTCCTCCCTGAACGAAACAAAATAATAACAAGATATTCAAAATGAAATAAAACCTATTCCTTATTCTTACAGACAAATACAAAAAAGGCAAGCCTCACAAACAGATATCGGATCTGCTTGTGCAGCTTGCCTCATAACAGCCTTATTTCGCCGCGGCGGATTGCAGCGCCTTGTTCGATTCCTCTTCTGCGGTACGCAGCATGGTGTTGATATCCATCTCGCCGTTGATGACCTTCACAACATCCTTCGTATATTTCCCCAAGACGGCAGCTTTGCTTTCACTTACTGTTTTCTCAGCCATGGCCGGGAACTTGGAGAAGAAAGCATTGAAGTTTCTATCCTTGTACGGCGTATCCTGACCGAGCGTTTTTTGAATGGCTTCGTTCTTTAACACCGTCATATTTCCTTTCTTCGAGGCTTCCGTCTGATATTCGTCCGAGGTCAGGAATTTGATAACCTCCATCGCCGCATCCTTGTTCTTGGACATCTTTGTGACGGAAATAATGCCCGGGTAAGCTTGGGCGCCCACCCCCGGAAGCTCCTTGAACGCAGGGAACGTTACGACATCCCAGTTAAACGAAGCCATGTCCTGGCTGAATACGACCGGCAGCAGAGGTGAGGCCGTATACATGGCCAAGGTTTTCTCCTTGACGAAGGTATTCGAATCCGGCAGCTTTCCTTTCAGCTGCTCGATCTTCTTCTTATAGGCTTGACTTGCGGCAGGGCGGACGAGCATCGTATCTACGATTTTTTTCCATGTATCGTTATTGATCGTAGCTTTATTCGTCGCACTGTCTACAAGCGGCAAGGAGAAGGGGTTGGCCAGAAATACATGATTGATGGAGGCGGCCAAGCCGGTATAGATGACACCCGCATCCTCTTGGGTTATTTGATTGGACAGCTCGATGACCTCGTCCCAGGTCATGCCGTCCTTAGGATAAGGCACGCCGAATTTATCGAAGATATCTTTGTTGTAATATAACGCCATCCGGTCGTTATATAGCGGCAAGCCGTAAAGCCCTCCTCCGGACATCTTCTCCAGCGCGCTGATGATGCTCGGCTCGAACCGGCTGAGATCGATATTATGCTGCTTGATTAAATCCTTCATATCAAAAGCCGTTCCGCTGTCCAGCACCGAGCCGGTGAACGATGCAATGGAGTCCCATTGGATATCGATTTGCGCCCCGGACGTTAAGAGCTGCTGCAAATCCGTACTGTTCGGAACCCGTTGAATGTACTTAATAGTATAATGGGGGAATTTTTGGCGAATCGCATTGCCGAATCGTTCGTTGAAATTTTCCTCCGAATCCCGGCTCGTGGAATAAAACACAAGCTCAGCCGGCTCCGAGTTTTTTTTCGCTTCCGCTGCTTTGCCCTCGCCGGTGTTGCCTTGACCCGGTGCGGCGGTGCTGCAGCCTCCCGCGATAAGTGTGAATGCCGTAAGCAAGGTGATGGGGACCGCCCATTGGTTTCTCTGTTTCATTGTAATCCTCCTTGAAAGTAATGAAAGTACTTGCATTCAACATACTCTTCCGGTAAGGCGTTGTTCAATCGGACATATTTGATTGGAAACTGTCAGGTCAAAATCAAAAAAATCCGCTATGCATTGTCAGCTCATAATTGGCATCTATCCGTACAAAAAAGTGCAAACCAACGGATTTTACTCCCCAATAAGTACCGATCAAAAATGTGCAATTGACGGAAAGGCGGCACGTCACTATATTGGTAGGTGATTTCAATCAAAGTTGTCAACCAAGATGGGTTCTATAGGAGGAAAGGCATATGAGTTCTAAGGAAGCGGTTCCGATGCACTGGTTGAAGCGTCCGGCTTTGTCCGCGGCGGCTACTTGGGGTGTCCCTTGGGCGGAAGGTTCGTTACGCAGAGAAGAGGAATTATCTTTACATAATCCGAGCAGCGGTGCCTCCATACCCGTTCAAAGCTGGCCAACCGCTTACTGGCCCGACGGCAGTATTAAGTGGTCAGCCCATGCCGCCGTACTGGAGGGACAGGGTGCCGAGAACTATACCCTTACCAAAGGGAAACCTGCAATAGCGGAGCAACGATTGAGAACGGTCGATCATCCCGAATATATCGAAGTTGATACAGGAAGTATGGTGTGCCGTTTTCAAAAAAAAGGTACGGAGCTGATTCGCGACATTGTGATGGGGGGGCGGGTCATTTGCTCCGGCGGCCGACTGGTCGGCTTTCGGGAGGATCGCAGCGAAACGGAGGGCTTCGAAGTGCGGAAGAGCATCCCGTTTCAAAGCAGTCTGGCTTCCGTTGAAGTGGAACAGGACGGACCGATTCGTGCGGTCGTGAAGGTTAGCGGACGCCATCGATTATCCGGGGGAACGCGGGAATGGCTGCCGTTCACGCTGCGCTTCTATTTGTTTGCGAACCATCCTGAAATCAAAATCGTCCATACCTTTGTTTATGACGGGAATCCGCATCAAGATTATGTGAAAGGACTTGGCCTTGCCTTTCGAGTGCCGATGAAAGGACCGTTGTATAACCGGTATGTCCGGTTTGCCGGCGATACGGGCTTTTTTATCGAATCACCGAAGGGACTTATGAACTGGCGGCTGAGCGAGAAGGTGGAGGAGCTCTACAAACAGCAAATGAGAGGCATTCCTGTTTCCTTCGATAGCGACGAAGATGCCAAATTTCTGGGCATTTTGGACGATTCGGCGGTATGGGACGGATTCAAGCTGACCCAGCTGTCGGCGGATTCCTATGCGGTCTCCAAGCGGACGAAGGAGGGCTGCAGCTGGATCAAGGCGGTGAACGGGCGCAGGGCCGGCGGCCTTGGCTACGTGGGAAGCGAAAGCGGAGGGATGGCCGTAACGATGCGCCACTTCTGGAGAAAATACCCTTCGTCCTTGGAAGCTTTCCACCTGTCGAAGGACGAGGCGGAGCTCACGGCTTGGCTGTGGTCACCGGACGCCGATGCGATGGACTTGCGGCACTATGACACGGAAACGCACGTGGAGTCAGCTTATGAGGGCGCTCACGAAATGCGGAGCACGCCGTACGGTGTCGGCAATACCAATGAGCTTTCCCTTTGGTGCTTCGAGAGTACCCCGGAGCCGAAGATGCTCGAATCAATCGTGGAGGAAAACGAATCTCCCTCGCTGCTCGTTTGTCCGCCGGAGCGCTATCAAAGCACCTATGTGTTCGGTCCATGGAGCCTGCCGGATCGCAGTACACCGCTTAAAGCGTATTTGGAGGAGGGGCTGGAGGAGGTCGTCCGCTTCTACCAAGATGAGGTAGAACGGCGCGGCTGGTACGGCTTCTGGGACTACGGGGATGTGATGCACAGCTACGATCCTGTGCGGCACACCTGGAAATACGATATCGGCGGCTGCGCTTGGCAGAATACGGAGCTGGCCACGAATTATTGGCTTTGGTATGTATTCCTTCGTACGGGCAAGGAGGACTTCTTCCGTTTAGCGGAAGCGATGACGCGCCATACAAGTGAAACGGACATATATCATGCCGGTGAATATGCCGGTCTTGGCTCCAGACATAATGTCCTGCATTGGGGCTGCGGCTGCAAGGAGGCCCGGATTGCCATGGCCGGACTGCACCGGATGTACTATTATTTGACGGCTGACGAACGGATCGGTGATGTGATGGACGAGGTGAAGGACGCCGATTACTCGGTGGAGCATCTGGATCCGATGCGCTATTATTTTCCGAAGGATGAATTTCCGACTCACGTTCGTTCCGGTCCTGACTGGGCGGCGTTCTGCTCCAATTGGTCCACGCGATGGGAGCGCTATGAGGATACCCGTTACCGTGATAAAATGGTAAAAGGGATCGAATGCCTGAAGTCCATGCCGTATCGGCTTCTGACCGGACCGACCTTCGGCTATAACGCCAAAACCGGCGACCTGCTCTTCATGGGCAACGAGAATTCAGGACATCAATTGATGATGAGCATGGGCGGCGCCCAGGTATGGATGGAATTGGTTCATCTTCTCAAGGATCCGGAGTGGGAGGACATGGTGGTCGAGTTCGGGGAATTTTATAATCTCCCGAAGGAGGAGAAGGCCCGCCGGACCGATGGCGAGATTGTAGGGAAGGACTGGGGCATCCCTATGCTCTCGAGCCCGCTCGTCGCATTCGCGGCTGCCAAGAAACAGGATAAGGAGCTTGCGGACTTGGCATGGCAGCTGCTGCTCGGGGAAAATACGCATTGGCAGCTGAAGTTTCCTATGGAAACGAAAACGCCGGACCCTTGGGAATATGCCACTCCGGTCCGCGAAATTCCTTGGATGTCGACGAATACCGCGGCACAGTGGTCGCTGAATGTGATTATTTGCCTCGAGCTGATAGGAAATTACTTGCCCGGGGACGAAATAGTATAGGAGCTTCATTATAGATTAGGAGGACATTCGCATGACTTTGAAATTAGGAATTCGCGCTCATGATTTTGGCAAGCTTCCCTTGGAGCAAATGGCCGCAAAGGTCGGCTCTTTCGGGTTTCGTTCGATTCAGCTGGCTTTAGCGAAGGCAATCGCCGATATGGACAGCGGTCTTGGCAAGCTAAGCCCCGGCTACGCCAATCATGTTGCGGAGACATTCGGCAAGCATGGGGTCCGGGTGGCTGTTCTGGGCTGTTACATTAATCCGATCAACCCGGATAAGGCGGAACGCCGGTACGAAATCGACCGCTTTAAGGAGCACCTTCGCTATGCCCGCGATTTTGGCACATCACTGGTTGCTACGGAGACGGGCCGATTGGATACATACCTGAAGGACTACCCGAACGACTATAAGGAGAAAGCCTGGACGATTCTGCGGGAAACCGTAGAGGAGCTTGCGGAGCAAGCGGAGAAATACGGGGTGATTGCGGCCATCGAGCCGGCGACGTCGCTGGTCATTCATTCTACGGAAGGCATGCTGCGTATGCTGGAAGAGGTTCCGTCTCCGAACCTGGGCGTATTGATCGATCCGTGTAACCTTATGGATACGGACAATATTGTAAGGCAGGACGAGGTAATGAAGGAAGCGTTCGAGGCGCTTGCCGCCCGTACCGTATTAATTCATGCCAAAGATATCAAGGAAAACGAGAAGGGCCGGTTCGAATATACAGGCCTCGGAACCGGGTTGCTCAACTACCCGTTGTTCCTCCAGCTGGTCCGCCAGTACAAGCCTCATATCGATATTACACTGGAAGGCGTCACGGAAGAGCACCTTCCTGCTTCACTTGATTTCTTCACCAAAACATGGAATGAAGTCAAGCTGTAGGAAATCAATTCCCTGATTATTATCCTCATTAAGGAAGGGTTTACAGCGATAACACCGATAATCATCCTATTCGGTGCCATTGCCGTAGGCCCTTTTCTCTGTAAAGCCCGGCATTCAACCAATCATCGGATTATATACAAATGCCTGATATTGGTTTATCCTCAACTTTGTAAATCGAGGAGAGTGGGGGGCTATAACCGATGAGTCGGAAAAAGAAAGCGGTAAGGATCATCGCGGGCGCTGTGCTTATGGCTTTCCTTGCTGCTGGCTGTCAAGGTAAAAACGCTGCGGTAAGCGTTCCGGCAGATACCCCGGTCATTACTATGATGGCGAATTTGTTTACTACCGAAGTGCCGTCCGATCGCATCGAAAAGCTGCTTGAAGAGAAAACGGGGACAAGGCTGGAAATTCAGTGGGTGCCGGACGACAGCTATGAAGAGAAGCTGAATGCCGCATTTGCCACAGGTACGCTTCCTAAAGCAGCCTTTCTGAAAAATCAGACCTCGCTGCTTCTGTTCAAGGATGCCATACGAAATGATCAATTCTGGGAAATCGGGCCTTATCTAAAGGATTATCCGAATCTCCAAAGGCTGGATCCCCAGGTGTTGTCCAATACAGCTGTTGACGGCAAAATCTACGCGCTTTATAAGGAAACGCCGACAGCTCGCTCGGGTATTATTTACCGGAAGGACTGGGCTGACCGACTCGGCCTGACGGCTCCCCAGACGATTAACGACGTGTATAATATGCTTAAGGCCTTTAAGGAGAAGGACCCGGATCAAAACGGCCTCCAAGACACCATCGGGCTTGCCGATCGGAACGATCTTGTCTACGGCGCTTTCAAAACGGTAGCGTCCTGGTTCGGTACGCCGAATCAATTTGCGGTAAGCGGCGGCAGCATCGTTGCCGATTTTATGGATCCCTCCTATATGGAAACGATGAAATTTTTCAAAAAGCTGCATCAAGAGGGCTTAATGAACCAGGATTTCCCTGTCACCTCCAAGAACGATCAGCAAAACCTGTTGATTTCCGGCAAAGCCGGCATGTACATCGGTTCGATGGGCGACGTGGTCAGCCTGCATAAGAAGATGACGGAGGTTAACCCGAGAATCGAATTGGACGTGCAAAATGTTATTCAAGGCGGACCGAAGGGCTACGGCATCTGGGGGGTACCAGGCTTCGGCAATGCCGTGCTGTTCCCGAAATCGGCAGTCAAAACGGAGGCGGAGCTGAGAAGCTTGCTGTCCTTTTTCGACAAGCTGATGACCCCCGAGCTCGGGCTGCTGATCTACAGCGGTCTGGAGGGCGAGCACTATACGATGAAGGACGGCAAGGTGGCGCCGGTTCAGGATGTGAAGCTGACGGACAAGGAAGTCAAGCCATATCAATCCCTGCAGATCGGGGGGCCGAGCACAATCAGCAGCCTGGTGTTCTATCATGAGCTTCCAGTGAAGCAGAAGGCGGAGGAATTGACAATCGATAACGGTAAATACCTTATCCAAGACCCAACGTTGTCACTCGATTCCAAAACGTATATCGAGAAGGGCGCTCGTCTGCAGGAATGGATCAAGGACGCCACGTACATGTTCATCCTGGGTCGCATGGACGAAGCAGGCTTTCGTAAAGAAGTGGAACGCTGGAAGGCGGAAGGCGGCAATGAAATCTTGAAGGAATTTACCTTATCGTACCAAGCGGCTAAGAAGTAATCAGCAGGAAAGACCATAGACATACTTGTCTGACAGTCTTCTGTATATGGAGGAGAGGCATCATATGCAAATCATTGTGGCGCAAGACGGAACAGGAGATTATACCCGAATTCAGGAGGCTATCGATCATTCCCCGGACCATTCGAAGGAGCCGATCCTGATTTATATTAAAAACGGGGAGTATCGAGAGAAGCTGCACATCGAAAAGCCATGGATTACGCTTCTTGGCGAAAGCGCAGAGTCAACCGTCATTGCCTTTGACGATTATGCGAAGAAGGTCTACCCGAGCGGTGAGCTCTACAATACCTTCAACTCGTACTCTGTATTGATCGGGGCGAATGATTTCACCGCGAAAAATCTGACCATCGCCAATACGTCAGGAAGCGGGGACCTCGTAGGTCAAGCCGTAGCCGCTTATGTTGACGGGGATCGGATTGTATTCGACGGCTGCCGGCTGCTAGGTCATCAGGATACTTTATTTACAGGACCGCTTCCCGAGCAACCGATGGATCGTTCCACCTTCGGCGGACCCAAGGAGGGAGCGCCTCGCGTGTACGGACGACAGTACTACAAAAATTGCTATATCGAAGGGGATGTCGATTTCATTTTCGGCTCCGCTATAGCAGTATTTGAGCAATGTGAAATTTTTTCCAAGAAACGTTCAGCCGACCACGCCATTCAGGGATACATCACTGCGGCATCCACACCGGAGCACCTTTCCTACGGTTATGTGTTCCATCAGTGCAAGCTGACGGGGGATGCGCCAAAGCATTCGGTTTACCTGGGCCGACCTTGGCGGATCCATGCGAAGACCGCTTTTATCAATTGCTGGATGGGGGAGCATATTCATCCGGAAGGCTGGCACAATTGGAACAAGCTGGAAAGCGAACAGACCACCCGTTACTGCGAGTATAACAATACCGGACCGGGTGCCACTACTGATGCAAGAGTGAACTGGTCACATCAATTAACTCCCGAGAAGGCCGGCGCCTATGCAGT
The DNA here is from genome assembly GCF_030846225.1 of Paenibacillus sp. GD4. Classification (NCBI taxonomy): domain Bacteria; kingdom Bacillati; phylum Bacillota; class Bacilli; order Caryophanales; family Paenibacillaceae; genus Paenibacillus; species Paenibacillus sp. GD4. Next base: position 196,827 of record NZ_JAVCYK010000001.1, on the reverse strand, counting down.
ACGCGATATACTGGCCGGTCAAGACGGATGGAATCCGGAGGTAGACGTATGAAAGTATACAAAATAGGTCTTATCGGTCTTGGCAAAATGGGCCGCTCTTATTTGAAGCATTTGGCCGGCAATCCGAAATATGAAGTAGTGACGGTTTGTGACGTGAACCCGGAATCTCTCGCGTTGGCAAGCAGTATGCTTCCGGGAGTAACAACATCCCACCGCCCGGACGATATTTTCCTCGATCCGGAAATTGAGGTCGTCGGAATCTTTACTTACGCGGACACCAGACCGGACCTGATCCGTCAGGCGATCGCCGCGCGGAAGCATATCATTGCCGAGAAGCCTCTTGGAATGAGTATTCAGGAGGAAGAGAAGCTTCTTGAGGAAATCGAGCAAAGCGGACTCATGGTCGCCGTCAACTTATTCAATCGCAGCGCCTGGTACCATCGGGAGATACAGGACTTTATCCGCAGCGGCGAAATCGGACAGCTGTCCGTCATCCGTATTTCCCACCAGACTCCGGGAGATATGCCGACCGAGAGTCAACTGCTCGAGGTCGAGGGGGCGCCGTTCCATACCTGCGGCATGCATTATATTGATGTGGCCCGCTGGTACGCAGGCAGCGAGATCAACCGCTGGGATGCACAGGGTGTCAGGACTTGGGGCTGGAAGGAGCCTTGGTGGGTTCATGTGCACGGCAGCTTTCACAACGGAATCGTCTTTGACATCACGCAAGGCTTCACCTACGGACAAATGGCCCAAACCAAGACGAACAATTCCGGCATCGAGCTGCTGGGCACGTTAGGCTTGGTCCGGATGTCTCATGATTTCACCAACGCAACGGTTGAATATTTCGGTGTGAACCGAACCGACAGAAAGGTCGGACCTTACGGCGGCAAAAATATCGACGTACTCTGCTCCGAGTTCGCTCAGTCACTCGATACGAAGGAGAACGTCGGCTTCCCGACGCCTCGGGATAGTGTCATTGCTTCCCGCCTTTCCTGGGACATGCTGGAGTACGCCACAGGCCATGCTCCGGTCGTAGGCAGCCCGGATGAGATGGAGCGCATTCTCGCGCATAAAAAGCGGAAGCAATAAACTTCGTAGCAACAGTTATCTCAGCCATGACAAGGGATACATCTAAGTATTTCGGCCTGCTATGTTTATAGCGGGCTTTTTCGTTGTATCAACACCAGCAGTCAGGTATGATCCTGCTGAAAATGATACAAGATATAGGGAATCTAACCTAACATTTGCTAAAAAGGAATGGAGAACCTATGGATCCGAAATGGTGGCATAAGTCTGTTGTCTATCAAATTTATCCCAAAAGCTTCTATGATGCCAACAACGACGGTACAGGCGATATCCAGGGAATTACCGATAAATTGGATTACCTGCAGGCGCTAGGTATCGATATCATTTGGATATGTCCTGTGAACCGCTCTCCCATGGCCGATAATGGTTACGACATATCCGATTACTACGAAATCGCTCCTGAGTTCGGGACGAATGAACAGTTCGAGCAATTAATCGGGGAAGCGGATCGCCGCGGCATCAAGATTATGATGGATCTTGTTATCAATCATACCTCGGACGAGCATCCGTGGTTTATCGTATCCAGAAGCGGCAAGGATAACCCGAAGCGGGATTGGTACATATGGCGGGAGCCGAAGCAGGGCAGGGAGCCTAATAATTGGGCTTCCTACTTTAGCGGTTCGGCATGGGAATTCGATTCGTTGACCGGTGAATATTATCTTCATCTGTACTCAAAGCAGCAGCCTGACTTGAATTGGGAAAATCAGCAGATGCGCGAGGAGATTTACCGGGTGATCCGGTATTGGGCGGAAAAAGGGGTCAAGGGTTTCCGCTTTGATGTGATTAGTAAGCTGTCGAAACATCAGGATTTCCCGGATGTGCCGGATGTGGAGGAAGGAAGCTATGCGCTCGGAAGAAGATACTATTTGGACGGCCCCCGCATCCACGAGTTCATGAAGGAAATTCACCAGGTGTATGAGCCGTATGATATCGTAACCGTCGGTGAAACAAGCGGTGTTACGATTGAGAATGCCAGACTGTATACCGAGCCTTCACGGAAGGAGCTCGATATGGTATTTCAATTTGACCACATGGCTGTGGATGCGGGTCCTTATCCAGCCGGCAAATGGGAGGTCAGCCCCTTTCGATTTTTGGAATTCAAGGAAATTATGAGCAGGTGGCAGAAGGGGCTGCATGGGATCGGATGGAACAGCTTATATTGGTCCAATCATGATCAACCCCGCGCCGTGTCACGCTTTGGCAATGACGGAAAGTACCGAGTGAAAAGCGCGAAAATGCTCGCAACCTGCCTTCATCTGATGCAGGGCACTCCTTATATTTACCAGGGAGAAGAGATTGGCATGACGAACGTCAAATTCGAATCGATCGAGGACTACAACGATATCGAATTACTGAATATGTATAAGGAGAATCTGCAAAAAGGCCATACTCATGAAGAGCTGATGCAAAAAATTTGGGCGAAGGGCCGCGACAATGCGAGAACTCCCATGCAGTGGGATGACGGAGAGCATGCGGGCTTTTCCCAATCCTCACCGTGGCTTAAAGTGAATCCGAATTATAAACATATCAATGTGAAGACAGCCATTGCGGATCCCGACTCCCTATTTTACTATTACAAGCGTCTGATCGGGCTTCGCAAGGACAGCGAGTACAGCGACGTCATCGTTTATGGAAGCTACGATTTATTATTTGCGTCTCATCCGCGGTTGTATATTTACAAAAGATCACACATGGATAAGACGTTAGTAGTGATTTGTAATTTTTTCGATCAGACGGAAACGATCGACGTGAAGGATGAATTGCATTACAAGGAAATCCAATATGTCATCGGCAATGGCGATGTGACAATTCCTGGCGAGGACGGAAGCTTGTCATTGAGCCCTTATGAATGTATGGTTTATGAGATTGACTAGAAACTAGTTCACGAGTCCTTCGGAAACTGCGAGGGACTTTTCTTTGTGGCTTGTTTGTAAAATGCACAAAAGCTGCTCATCAGCTTATTATCCATATTGGATAAATCGATTTTCCATTTACTACAAAAGTCTTTGATTTATAATGAAATGTGAAAGGGGTTACAACGTTGGTGAATCCATAGTAGGGGGTTTTTCGATGAAGGGTATAAACAAAAGAGGCATCGCTTGTTTTGCGGCAATATCCATCGTAGCATTGTCCGCATGCACCGGCGGAGGCGCATCAACGGATAGTCCTAAGCAAGAGGGCCAACCGGTACGTGTGAGCGATGCGAAGCTGGAGGCGGCTGAGCTGCTGGTTTTGTCGAGAGTCGCTTCGATAACGCAAGAAGAGTTTGAGCGAACGATGGCGGCGCCGATTCGAGCCAAATATCCTCATTATAAGCTGAATTATATCATCGAAGGCAAGGATACCAACATTGAAAAGTTAATGGTTGCCGGCACCGCCCCCGACATTACGATCACTTCGCTGGCCGGTCTGCATACCGCATTAATGCCACGCAGCTTGGAGTACGATCTGACCGATCTCATTAAGAAATATAATTATGATATGAACCGAATCGAGCCCAGCTTGATTGAATCCCTGAAGAACGCAACGTCCAAAGGCGGTATTTATGGCCTGCCCAAGTACACGAACACCGTCGTCATGTTCTACAACAAGGATATATTTAACCGTTTTGGAGTCCCCTTTCCTAAAGACGGCATGACTTGGGAGGAAGTAACCCGGCTTGCAGCGAGCTTGACGCGCAATGAGGGCGGTATGCAATACCGCGGGCTCTCCATGTTCTTATCCAATATGCTGCTGGAGAATCAATTGTCGCTTCCGCTGCTGGATCCGAAGGAGGACAAAAGCTCTGTGAATGTGCCGGGCTTTCAGAAGCTGTTCCAGACCTACAAAGCCATTTACGATATTCCTGGAAATAAGCCTGAGGGGGATATTACGCCGGATAAGGAGCTCACTTCGTTCCATAAGGATAAGAATGTGGCTATGGTGCTTTCTCCGATGTCGGGCTTCGGCCGATTCGAAAGCGATCCGGAGCTGAATTGGGATATCGTTGCCGCCCCTACATTTCCGGATGCCCAGGGCATGGGCTATCAGGCGAACGGAATTTATTATTTCGTAAGCAATGCAAATAAGAAGGCGGAGCAAGCGTTCCAGGTCGCGGCGGAGCTGCTGTCCGATGAGGTTCAGCTGCAAGCGAGCAAGGAGGGGCGACCTACCGTTCTGAAGGACGAGAAGATTCACGCCAGTCTTGGCAGCGACCACAGGCTGTTTAAAGACAAACATTTCAAATCGATTTTCTATAACAAATTTGCTGCTGCGCCTCCGGCCAATGCCAATCTTGCTCCGTTGGTGAATGCCTCCAGCATACTGCAGACGGAATTTTTCACAATGATCAAAAACGGCACGGATATCAATACAGCGTTGCGGCAGGCGGATGAAAAGATCAATCAGGCGATTGTAACCGCCAAAAACAAATAACAGTTCCATCAGCAGATAGGAGGGGGAACGGTTATCGAAAAGGAATTTCTCCATCAATTTTATCCGAAAATTCTCGATGTTGTGCACCGTCCCGCCTCGTACTGGGAATTGCACAAATATCGCGTGGTGCGTCCGACGACAAGCCTCTACAATTTGGCGTTTATCTATGCGGGAGAAGGGGTGTTGGAATTAGACGGCGACGTCTATGAGCTGGGTTCCGGGTGCGTGTTTCATGTGAATCCCGGAAGGCGAATGGACTTGAAAAGCTCGCAGGAGCAGCCGCTGCAGTATTTTGGAGTTCACTTCCATCAGCTGCGGATTCAATGGGAAGGCGGTGATTATCAGGCATCGTTCACGGACACTCCTCTTCCGTTCCAGAGGCTGCTGGCTCTACGCGGCCATCCGGTGCATGAAGACATACGGACGATGTACGAGTGCTGGCATGTCAAAGCAGCCGGTTATGAGTGGCAGACCAAGCTCGGGCTGTTCCAGCTGCTCAACGAATTGTCCAATGTTGTGATAACGGAGAGGACGCTGCAGGACAGCTCCTATCGCAAAATGGAAAGCTCCGTCCGCTATATCCGGCAGCATTATGCCGAACCGCTTCAACGGGAGACGTTAGCGGAGCATGCGGATTTATCAGTCAGCCATTATTCGGCCATGTTTAAGAAGGTCATCGGGATCAGTCCGTTACAGTTCGTCGAGAAGGTCCGAATGGATCAGGCAAAGTCCATGCTAACCGGCACCTCCAAGCCCATCAGCGAAATCGCCAAGGATGTCGGGTATAGCGATCCCTTGTATTTTACCCGCGTATTTACCAAGGTTACCGGCATGGCCCCCCGTCAATACAGGGGCGGTTAGGTAGTGGTGATATAGATAGGAGAGGAGAGAGGCATATGAAGCAAGCAAAGCGGTATTCCGTGTTAGTGGTTGGTGCCACCTTCACCGGTCTCGGGGCAGCATGCGCCTTAAGGGAGCAATCGCTCGTTCTCGAAAAAACAGGGGCGGTGGGCTCAGAGTTTACCTCGTCCTACCGTGAGGGTAAGGTAGAGCTGGACCACATCGTATCGCCGCATGCATCAGAGCTTAGGCAAGAAGCCCTTCAGAGGAATATGCTCAGCGAAGCCGGAGGGATCCACTGGCCGGCCTTCGTTCCTGTTCTGCATCAACTAATTTCTAAGCAGAAGCTGGAGGTTTTGTTTCTAACAAGAATTATTGAAGTAACTGCGCTCGCAAGCGGCAGATTTGAGGTCGTTCTAATGAATGGAGCAGGATTGTCCAAGGTACGAGCGGATCGAATTATCGACACTACCAGCCTTTGTGATTCGGCTCCTGTCAGAGCTGCCGGGAAGGTGCGCAGCCAACGGCTGAATGCCGTTGTTGTCGGTCCGGAAGGAGGGGAGGAAATCCCGCCTCAGGTGGAAGGGTTCTCCTTTCACCAAGGCCGATTCCCCTCGGAATGGGTCGTTAGCTTTCCGATCGGGCCTAAGGACGATTGGTCCGCTGCGAGAGCGAGAGTACTCGCTAACTGGGCGGCCAGACCTGCAGCTTTGCAGCCTTGGAGACTGGCGACCATCGGCGATGCATTCGATGTCGACCTTACAATGACCGACGAGGAGCTGGAGCCGGACTGGCACTGGCATCCGTCATGCAGGTATACGGATCCGATCGCTGCATTCGAAGCGGGTATCCAGTACTCATTGGAGGTGCCGTCCAATTGATTCTTTCCGAACGATGGGATGACGAGGTTGTACAGCAATCCGCTGAGCCTGCTTTTGATGAAATGTATGACGTCATTGTAGTTGGGCTTGGGACTGCCGGCTCCATTGCAGCTATTCGCGCTGCACAGCTTGGACTGAAGGTGCTGGGTATTGAGCAAATGCATGGAATGGGCGGTGCCGGTACGCTTGGCGGCGTGACGGGTTATTATTTTGGAACGCGTGGCGGTATTTATGAAAAGGTGGATCAAGAGACGGCTGAGCTGGAGGCTGCCCTATTCCAGAAGGCCGGGGGAGTCAACGCCAATGCCAAGAGTATCGTCCTGGAAAGGTCGGCAGCGGAGGCGGGGGCCGTTTATTTCTATGATTCGACCGTACTTGGTGTGTTTATGGAAGGAAGGCAGGTCAAAGGATTACGCTGGATAGGTCCCGAAGGGATTCGGAGCACCGGAAGCAAGGTCATTATAGATGCGACCGGGGAAGCCGAGGTTTGCGCCTTGGCAGGATGTGAGGTGCGTCGAGGCCGTTCGGCAGACGGACAGGTGCAGCCTTTCTCCAACGTCGTACAGCTGCTCAGGGAGAACAAGGTTCAACACTACTATACGGATTCAGGCTATGTTGATGCTGCAGATCCGGTAGGCTTATCTCGTGCCATTGTTCAATCGTCATTATTGGAAACGCATTTGAAGCCCGTATATCAAGAAGAGGCGAGGCTGCTCAAAATCGTTCCGCAGCTGGGTCTGCGGGAAGGCCGTCTCATCGTAGGCGAAGAGACCGTAACCTTTAGGGATTTTATCGAAGACCGTTATACGGCGAAGCCGATTTTTTACGCATATTCGAATCTGGATAATCATAGCAAGGATATTGCTCTTGAAAGTGAAGCTCAGCAGGATTGGTCAGTGGTTTCGAGTCTATGGGGATTAAATTTCCGGCTTCCGATTCCGATGGGGACTCATATTCCCCGAGATACGGAGGGGCTCCTGATTGCCGGACGAAGTCTGTCATTGGATCATGATTTGGCAGGGTGTATCCGTATGAAGCGGGACATGCAAAAAAGCGGGGAAGCGGCGGCAGATATGGCTTTCTTAAGTATTACCAAAGACTGCACCCTGAAAAATGTGCCTTATGAGGAGCTCAGGACTCTGCTGGAGGAAACCGGCTGCTTCGAAAAGGATAAAGGGGTAGAGTTCAAAGATAGCTCCGTCCGCACGAACAACGACTTCCTTGCTTGCAAGTGGCTGACAAATCCCGAGGAGATTAAAGCGGGTTTGGCAAGCACCAAGCCGGGTATTGCGATCTGGTCGGCAAAGCGCTTAGGCGACAGGCTTGTTCCCCGGCTTCTTGATTGGATGGCAAATGCCGAAGGGTTGCATCTCGCTAGACATAGCGCAATGACGCTCGGCTTACTTGGCTATACTGAAGCGATGCCTGTTCTACGAAGCATGGTAAAGGAGCGGGATATGTTCGTTCCTTACACGAGCCGTAAATATAATCAGGCACGCGGCTATGCAGCCGTCTATCTTCTCGGGAAGCTTCGGGATAAAGAAATCGTGCCCGAGCTGCTGGACCTTATTCAGGATGCTTCTACATTGCCGCAGATGCAGACGGAGGAAAGAAATTGGGAGTTTATTTCCGACCCGCAGGAGCTCTATTTTCAATACTTCTCATATTCGGTGATGGCTTTGTTACGCATTGCAGACCGACATCCGGAGCTAAGAGAATCCGTAGCTAAGGCTATCCAAGAGCGGTTAAACGACCCTGAGCTGGAGCTGAAAATATCCTTTAAAGGCTCACGGGTCATCAAATATTCGATGAAGGAGCGGATTGCGCAGCTTGTCCGTAAGAGGACGGAGGACTGGAACATCACCGTTCAAACATAGATATAACATGGATCCCCCGGCTTACCCAAGTCAGGGGATTTTTGTATAATCCGGGAATAATTCAAATTGGAGCTGGGAACATTAGACACATCCTGATGAAGGTGTGTGAAGTCGATTGAGTCAAAAGTATGTAAACGAAACTAGAGTTATGAAAATCTCTCGGGTGTTTCCCCTTGATGTTAATAATCACAACACCTTGTTCGGCGGAAAGCTGATGTCTCTGATCGACGATATCGCTTCGATCTCCGCCTCCAAGCTATGCCGTGGAACCGCCGTAACGGCCTCAACGGATTCGGTAGACTTTCTGAAGCCGATCAGGCCTACGGACAGCGTTTCTTTGGAGTCGTTCGTTACCTGGACAGGCAGAACCTCTATGGAGGTTTTTGTGAAGGTCATGACGGAAAATCTGTATACAGGCAAAAGAGATATCGCCGCAACCTCCTTTTTGACCTTTGTCGGATTGGATGACAATAATCAACCGATCCCTGTCCCGCGGATTATTCCGGAAACGGAAGAAGAGAAGAAGCTGTTCGAGACGGCTCAGCAGCGGGCTGAAATGCGCAAAATCCGTAGAGAAGAAAGCAAGAAATTTGCGGACTTTTTGCTGACGAAATACCCTTGGGAGTGAAGAAAAAACCACATGAATGTGGTTTTTTCTTTTCCCCCGGATATATTGCGGAGGGTGTTACCACAAGGTGGGGATGACCTTGATTTTTTTGTCCAGCTTCGATAATACGGAATGATGGGCATTAAAAGTGAACATATGACGGATCCGGTAGGTCGACATGACAATAGCCGTTAACGCTTCACTTAACGAATATTTCAGATCGGGTCGTTCTATCAGCAAACGCCGCGACTCCAGCTCCAGCTCCGGGTTACCTGAAATGACCGTTAACTTCCCAAGTCCGGACGCCTTATCTACCGTATTGAGAAAATATTCAGCCTCCGCGTAACCAAATTCATTACGCAGCCATTCATGGACATCAAATAAAATATAGTTCGTCGTGACAAAATGCCGGTCAAGATCATCCAGGTCAATAAACAAGGATTTGGCTTTCATGTATTGAGGATTGGACGGATTCATAAACGCGGTAAACGCGGTTTCATCAATGAATACAGATTGGGGATAGGATTCAAACTCAGCCATCGCACTTACACCTCCGGTTATTTTCCACATAGGCCATCCAATAAGAGGAGTGGATTGTTCTCCTTTTGCTCCGTGGTTACTTGACGGGCCGAGCCGGTTTGACGGTGGGCCAAGTGCTGCTCAATAATGTAGTTCACGAGTCCTTGTACCGTGGTATCTTGTTCCTCCGCCGAGGTTTTCAAGCTTTCATACAAAGCGGGCTCCAGTTCAATCACAGCTTGATTCTCTTCATAGCGTGACAGTAGAAGCTCAGATGCGGAGCTTCTCATTTTATCAATGCGATTTCGCAGGTAATGCTTATAATTTGTCATGACGTTATCCCTCTTTCTTCGACAAATCCTGTAAAAATATTCGTGCTTCTTTGTATTTTTTTGGGTGTATTTCGGGAAAATGTTCTAATTACAGTAAAATATTAATGATATTAAACATTAATAACATCAAATTATGTCGAATACCAGATTTCAGTCTTCATGTTAAATTAATCCAAATTTCAGGTTATTTTCAGCTTTGTCGCCTATAATCATGCACAGGTTGACGACAGCAATTTCATGCACTACAATATGTAGTGTGAGGTGAGCGCAGATGAAGATCAACAACTTCAAATTTCATGAAAGGGGACTGAACCGATTTTTTGGACCGTTAGAAGCACGTATCCTGGAAATTCTATGGGAAACGCCGGGGCAATCGATTAAAGCGGTTCAGGAAAAGCTGGACCAGGAGAAATCAATCAATTTCAATACCGTGATGACGGTGATGAACCGGCTGGTAGAGAAGGGCATTTTATCCAAGAAGGTATCGGGGCGTACGTCGCTGTATAGTCCGACGCAATCGAAGGAGCTGTTTCTCGAAGAACAGTCGAAGGAAATCACGCATGAGCTGATTGAAGATTTCGGCCCCCTGGTTGTGAATCATATGATTGATGCCTTGGAGGAAGCGGATCCTGACCTTCTTGAGCAGCTGGAACAAAAAATTAAAGCGATGAAAAAGGAAAAATAACGTTATGTGGGAACGTCGTTCGAAAACGATTTTCTGGTCAACGGTGCTTTTGTCCGGCTTCATTTTCTTTCAAATGATCATGCATGCATCCCATCTCACCTTTCACTGGTCGCCGGGGTTTAATATTTTCGAAATCTGCAGCAGCTGGATCCAGTCATTAGGACTTTCCTTTGCAGTCTATCTAATGAATGCTTTGGTCATTTGTACCTTACTGCATTGCTGCTGGCTAGCCGTCAAGCAAGCTTACTTGGTTAGGCGGGCGGTTGTTAGGCTGGAGCGTAGTCGGAATGAAGAGCTTACACAGAAGGTTACGGAACGATACCGGCTAAACCAAGGAAGTATCATTGTTACAGACCATTCTGAAGCGGTTGCGATGACTATGGGCTTTGTTCGTCCTCAAATCGTCATTTCCGCCGGGTTAATTCAATTAATAAATGAAGCTGAGCTTGAAGCCGTATTGCTGCATGAGCAGTATCATTTGACGAAGAGGCATCCGTTCAAAAGCTTCCTGACATTGTGGTTTTCTTCTTCGTTATGGTTTATCCCGATCCTTTCCTGGTGGCACCGGTATTACAAAATAACTCTAGAGGTGCTAGCCGATAAATTTGCGATCCAAGTCAAAGGAGCGGAGACAGACTTAGGCAGCGCACTGTTAAAGCTAATGAAGCGGAATCAAGCATCGATACAGGCTGCCCACTCTGCATTCGCCGATACGTCGGTTAACTATCGGATCAAACACATGATCGACCCTGAAGCGGAACTGAAATTCCACTTACCATGGCATCATCAGTTGTTATCCTACTTGGTCATTATTTTTTTGACCGGTTTATTTGTCCTGCTGGGCAGATAAATTTTTTTACACTTAAACACTACGTTATGTAGTGTGATTCGGATAATAGGAGGAATAGAAAAATGAAGAAACAGATGTTATTTTCAGGTGTTGTTGTAGCGTTATTAGCGGGTGGGTACGGCGCTTACGATTATTATGCCGGGAATCATGTAGAAGTTAAGGAAGTGGTCTCCAGCAGCAGTGCAGCTCCAGTACAAGCGGGGAATGGGGCGGCTCAGCAGCTGAACGGCCAGTGGACGATTCAACCGGAGTCAGAGGTATATTTCTCCGTCACTACCTCCAAAGAGACGGTTAACTTTGCAATTAATGCGGTTCATGGAAATTGGCAGTTAGATTCCAGCGACGTCAGCAAAACGGCAGGGACCGCCAATGTCGACCTTACCAAGCTTAGTTCGGGGAACGGACAACGGGATAATCACATTAAAGGGAATGACTATTTGCAAGTAGAGAAATTCCCCGAGGCGAAATTCACGGTAAAATCGTTCGATAAGCTGCCGACGGCCTGGCAAGAAGGCGTGAAAGTGCCGTTCACGATGACGGGAACACTGGACGTCAAGGGGATTTCGAAGGAGGTTACCTTCCAGAACGAAGCTGTATACGACCAAGGACTGCTGAAAATGCAAGGGAAAACCGTCGTCACTTTTGCTGACTTCGGGATGAAAAACCCTCATACGGTTATGCTGGATACGGAGAATAACGTTACATTACAGCTGAGCTTGGTATTTAAGCGGCAATAGAGCAGAGGAAAAAGCCTGAGGATTCTTGGGCTTTTTTTGCTTCATGAGCTTTCATAGAAAGAGGACCTGGCCGCTGACCAGGTCCTGTTTGAGCTGCAGATTGATTTAAAAGAATGTCACAAGTTCCTTCTTAATCTCTTCATTGGTTCCGCCGACAACCTTTTGGAATTGCTGCATGCCGAAGAGAGCTTGGATTTGACTCGGATAGGTTTGAGTAATATTGCGCAGACGAATGGCTTCGTCGAACTTCGCCGGATGGGCGGTTGACAGGACTACCGTTACTTCGCCCGGCGGCGTAAGCTTGTCTGCCGCGGCAGCTCCGCACGCCGTGTGGGGATCGAGCAGGTATCCGTGTTTTTCATGATATTCGCTTATGGTGTTAAGACACTCTTCATTACCCACGCTGTGAGCACCGAAATCGGCTTGCACTTGCTTAAGCGCGTCGCCGGTGATGTCGATGCGTCCTTCGGCTTTGAACTGAGCCATGAGCCCGGTCACCGTTTCGCTGTTCTCCCCGTACAAGTAGAACAGATAACGTTCGAAGTTGCTTGCTACTTGAATATCCATGGACGGACTGTGCGTTCCGCGGAACTCGCCGGGCTGATAGACGCCATCCTTCACAAAACGGGCAAGGATATTGTTCTCATTCGTCGCAAGAATCAATTGATCGATGGGAAGGCCCATCTTTTTAGCCAAATAACCGGCAAAAATATCGCCGAAGTTGCCTGTCGGCACGCTGAAATTGATTTTTCCCGCAATCCCTTGGTTCGCCAACTGGAAATACGCGTAGAAATAGTATACGGTTTGCGCGAGAATCCGGGCGATATTGATGGAATTGATTGCGCGGAGATGATAGCGATGCTTGAATTCAACGTCTGCGAACAGTTCCTTAATGATGCGCTGACAGTCATCGAAGGTACCTTCTACAGATAAATTCAATACGTTAGCGTCATCGACTGTAGTCATCTGAAGCTCTTGAACCTTGCTCACCTTCTGGTGCGGATGCAGAATACAGATGCGGATGCCTTCCTTGCCCCGTACGCCTTCGATCGCGGAAGCACCTGTGTCCCCTGACGTTGCACCAAGAATGTGAATGATGGAATTCGTTTTACGGGAGACATAGGAGTACAGATTACCAAGGAATTGCAGAGCGATATCCTTGAAGGCGAAGGTCGGTCCGTGAAACAGCTCCAATACATATCGGCCTTCATGGAGACGGAGGACCGGTGTTACAGCCTCGTGACGGAATGTCGAATAGCTGTCGTCGACCAGCTTTTTCAGGTCCGCCCGTGGAATTTCATCATTCACATATAAGGAGAATACCTCCAAAGCCAGCTCCTGGTAAGTGAGCTTTTGCCATTGCTTCAGGGTGTCTTCCGATACTTGCGGAATTCGTTCCGGGACGAGCAAGCCGCCATCGTCGGCGAGTCCCATCAAAATGGCGTCGATGAAGCCGATAGGGGATACTTGTCCCCGAGTACTGACATAATTCATGTAAATTCCCCTTGTGTGAGTTATTTTAGTGTATTGTATCAAAAATTTGCGCTTCAAGACAGTGCTGAAAGCAAAAACTCCATACGATCCTGCCGGAATTCCCAATTTTAACCGCTTTCATGATGCAAGTCTTAACAGAGCAACATTTTTAAATAATGCAGCGGCACAATTTCAGATATAAATTTCATATAGTTATAGCAAATAGTCCACCCATTCCCTGTCATAATCTCTATTCTAGCAAGTAACAGTTTAGCGGTATCCGAACGGTTGGACGCCGGACTATGGCAGACGGGAGGCTGTTAATGAATCCAAGGGGGAATGAATTTTGAAAATGTGTAAGCGCTTACTGATATCATCGTTTCTAACTGCTTCTTTATTGACGGCTTCCGCATGCACCGGGACGGGAGGCTCCAATGAGACGGCCCCGAGCCGGATCAAAGAACAGAATACGAACCGGGAGCCTGTTGAAATCACTTTTTATCGGCCGAATACCGGAACGACGGAAGAGCAATTTATGGATCTCATGGGGAAGAAGATCAAGGAGAAGTTTCCTTTCGTGACACCGAAGTTTATTCCGTTCGGTACCGGAACAAGCGTGAATGAGGTAATCGCCTCCGGTCAGCCGCTGGATATCGTCATCCTTTCCATCGGGTTTGTACCGCAGTTCCACAACCTAAATTTATCTACTGATCTCGACGAATTGATCAAGAAGCATAATTATGATACGAACCGCTTGGAAACAACGACCTTTGACTTCGTCAAACAGTTCGGGAACGGCAAGGTTACCTTTCTCCCGATCTTCACGACTGCACACACTTTGATGTACAACAAGGATATATTTGATAGATTCGGTGTACCTTATCCTACCGAAGGAATGACTTGGGACGATATTTATGAATTGTCCAAAAAGCTTTCCCGCACGGACGGGGGAACGAAATACTACGGCTTCTTAACCTCAGTGGGCCATATGATGCGTACGAATCAATTGGCGCTCTCCTTCGTCGACCCAAAGACACAACAGCCTCTGACAGGGTCGGAAAAGTTTAAGCAGGTGGTCGAAAACTTTGCACGGTTTTATAACATGCCCGGCTCCGAGCTGCCGAAGGAAAAATACGGTAAAGAGGCCGACATGTTCCTTAAGGAGCGTACACTAGCGATGTATGCCTACTTCAACAGCACGATGGTGAGCGCACCGGCTGATTTGAATTTGGAGGCTGTGCAATTACCATCGTTTAAGGAGGCTCCCGGAGTCGGCTCCCAGATGTATCCTACCTTCGCAAGCGTATCGAGCACCAGCAAAAACAAAGATGTCGCGTTTGAAATATTGGCTTATTTGACATCCGATGAGATGCAAACCAAATTCGCCAAAGACGCCCTAGGCATGCCGATCGTGAAGAACAGTTCAAACATAATGGAGTCGTTCGGTGCAGACATAGCGACGTTAAAGGGGAAAAACTTGAAGGGTTTTTATCCCGTAAAACCAGCAGCCATAGCGCCCAAGACGATTTATGACGATCTAGCGGAAAAGCATTTGACTACTGCGTTTAGAGAATACGCACAGGGCGCAAGCGATGTGAATACCGCTCTCCGTAAGGCAGTGGAGTCCGCGGTGAAGGATATTGAAGCGGCGAAGCAAAAATAAGCGTAAGTTTCCATAGAAAGGGAGGGGGGTCAGGCTATAGTATTCGGAAAACTTCGAAGTTTTATGAAATATTCGTATAGTAAATGATTTTTTCGATAGGAAACCCGAACAATTAACTTGATTTAATCCGAAACCCTATGTAATATAATGATTAAGTTCTGAGTTATGGGTCAATAATCGTGCTAGAAGGTGATCCCATGCCCCCAATCGACACCAATGAATACAAGAAGAAGCTGTGTCACCTTTACAATGAAATTTCTAAGGAGCTATTCGGGTTTGGTACTACTTCATTGAAAGCTTCGCTGGAGGATAACATCATCACCCTTTATGCCAAGCACCGTAAGTCACCGCGCTCCACCGCCTTGGAAGGGGAAGCTCCTTTGTTAAAGCACGAGGTTGATTTTTACATGTCCTCGATATACAAGAAGCGGATCCGGGAGAAGCTGGAGCAGGAGTTTGGACTGACGATTGAAGCAGTACTGCGAGACTATGATCCGCATACTCAATGGTCCATTACGAACATAATTGTTAAGGAAAACTGAATACAAAGCCTGCGGTGATTCTCTTTTGATCTATCTTAAGTGTTTCCCGCCCCGTTTACAATTTAGATGTCACTTGGCTTCGTTTACGATGAAAAGTGCTCTTGTGAGAATGTTTTTTCTTCTTCCAAGGGTACTTTTCTTTTTTTTGGGGGATTTTCAGGGCAGAGCATGACTAGCATCGTTGGCTCTCGGGAACCATACTTGTAAAAATAGGCAAGGGTTTGCGGACAAAAACATGTAGAAATGAAAATGGGAGGAAAAAATGATGAAAAAGCATATGACTCGAAGCCTTATTTCTTTAACGATCGTTGGACTGGCCTTGACGGGCTGCGGGGCCGCTAAAGATCAAGCAGGGGGCGGTACGAACGCAGGAACCAATGCGGGAGCTGCCAAAAGCGGCGAGCCGACTCAGCTGGTCATTTCCACATGGGGCTTTTCCGACGATTTCTTCAAAAATGAAGTATATGCCCCATTTGAAAAGTCTCATAATGTCAAGATCGTTTTGGACAAAGGCAACAACGCCGATCGCCTGAACAAAGTTCGCCAAGGCACTTCTAACGTGGACCTTATTTATTTATCCGATTATTATGCCCAGCAAGGTATCGAAGCCGGCATGTTCGAAAAGATTGATCGCAGCCGCCTTACGAACCTCAATGACATTTACGATATGGCCAAGGCGCCGCTTGGTGAAGACTACGGCCCGGCGTATACGGTCGGCCAGCTCGGCATTGCGTACAATCCCAAAGCACTAGGGGGAAAAGAGATCACCTCATGGAGCGACTTATGGAGTCCGGAGCTTGCCAAGAAGCTGACCATGCCTAACATTACGGGAACGGCCGGTCCGATGGTTGTCGATGCCGCGTCCGTCGTAGCAGGGAGCGCGCAGTTCAATGAAGATCAGGCGTTTGCCAAGCTGACGGAGCTGAACAAAAGCGTCGTGAAGTATTACGGACAAACCTCGGAGTTTGTGAATATGTTTGCCCAGGGTGAAATCGCTGCGGGACCGATCATGGAAATGTACGTGAAGGATCTTCGCGCTTCCGTGCCGGAAACGAAGTTCATCACGCCTAAGGAAGGCGGATACGCTGTCTTGAATACGGTCAATATCGTAAAAGGCAGCAAAAACAAGCAGCTTGCCGAGGATTTCATTAACTACCACTTAAGTAAGGAAGTACAGGAGAAGCTTGCTAAGGCAAAAATCGATTCGCCGGTCAACACGAAGCTGCAGCTTACGGGAGACGATACGAAGGGCATCACCTACGGTGCCGAAACGGTAACCAAGCTGCGCAAGCTGGATATGAAATTTGTGAATGCGAACTTGAAAGGCTGGATCGACCGCTTCAACAAGCAAGTTGCTCAGTAAATAGGATTGGACAAGGGTATATGACTACTGCATGTACCCTTGTTTTATTTAACCCGTGGAAGGAGCACGTGTGATGAAGAAGAAAGTCATTCTCGATGTAGATACCGGGGTGGATGACGCACTTGGCATTATGCTCGCCGTCCGAAGCGGGCAATTCGACCTTCACGGGATTACGACGGTAAACGGGAACGTTTCTCTCGAGCAAGCTACAGTGAATACATGCAAAATATTGCAGCTCCTCGGGGCGGAAAACATACCGGTGATTCAGGGAGCTAACAAGCCGTTATTGCGCCCGGTTCATTATGAGCATCGGGTCCACGGAAAGGACGGTCTCGGCGGAGCCCTCCGGGACATGCAGCTGCATAAAAAGCCTAGTGAAGGACATGCAGCCGATTTCCTGGTCGACCAGGTGCGGAGTAACCCCGGCGAAATGACGTTGGTTATGACGGGTCCGTTAACGAATCTGGCATTGGCCTTGATGAAATATCCCGAGCTTGTGAGGGACGTGAAGGAAGTTATCGTGATGGGAGGCGTCGTCCTGGGCTTCGGCAATATTACGCCTACCGCGGAATACAATATGTTCGTCGACCCGGAGGCGGCCAAGCTCGTGCTTCAAGCAGGCTTCCCCTCGTTAACGCTGGTAGGCTTGGATGTAACACGCAAAGCGCTCCTGACCGAGGAGCACATCCGTGAACTGGGCGAGACGGACATCGGGCGATATGTATGGGAAAGCACGGCTGATTATCTTCAGCGTTATTATGATAGAAACGGGGTAAGAGCCTGTGCTATGCATGACCCGTTAGCGGTAGCCGTGGCGCTGAACCCGGAGCTTGTGACGACGAAGCGCTATTATGTCGATGTGGAGACAAGAAGCGACCTGTGCGACGGACAAACCGTTTGCGATTTCCAGAACCGTCTGCTTAAGGAGCCGAATGTAAATGTATGCACCGATGTGGCGGTGGACGCGTTTCTCAAATTGTTTATCCGCACGCTAAGGGAGCAGCGAACCGACGAACAGGAGAATCAAACATGAAGAAAGCGTATCTATCGTTATTACTGCTGCCGGGACTGTTGTTTTTGGCGGCATTCATGCTCGTTCCGATTCTATTGACGATCGGCTCGACATTTTTCCCGGAAGGCAGGCTGTCCTTCGGCGGCTATTCGCATTTTTTTCAAGACCCTTATTTTCTCAAAATATTAGGGACGACACTGCGGGTCAGCCTCGTTACTACGGTGATCTGTATATTGCTTGGCTTCCCGGTCTCTTACTATATTTCGCGGCGGCCTCCAAGGCAAAAGGCGCTGCTGCTGGCGCTGGCGATTTTCCCGCTGCTGACCAGCTCCGTCGTTCGCTCCTTTAGCTGGATGATCATCCTCGGCAAAAAAGGACTGCTCAACAACACGCTTGTTGCGCTGGGAATCGTAACCGAGCCGCTCGATATTTTATACACGCCGACGGCTATGATGATCGGATTGATTCACTTGTTTCTCCCGCTCATTATCATCACCTTGGTTGGGGTCATGGAGAATATCGATCCCGATTTGATGAAAGCGGCGGAGAGTCTCGGAGCTAGCCGCTTTCGGGCGTTTATGAGGGTCGTCGTGCCGCTTAGCGTGCCGGGCTTGATTATCGGGAGCATCCTGGTGTTCGTCGGAAGCTTGACCGCATATACAACGCCTGCACTTCTCGGGGGCAAACAAAGAGTCATTTCCACGTTTCTTTATCAGAACGCCATCACGCTGAACGACTGGCATTTGGCATCCGTGATCGCAACGATCATGATCGTAATCACTTTCGTCGTCATCGGACTGATGAACGCACTCGCCAATAAAGTAAATCCGAAGGGGTAGAAGGGATGCAGGAAAAAAATCGAGGGCTGGGCCTGTTTACTCTGCTGGTATATGTATTTTTGCTTGGTCCGCTGCTCATTATTGCCGCAGCTTCGTTCGAACCGGGTACCGTGCTTAAATTTCCTCCGCAAGGATTCTCTCTGAAATGGTACAGTAACATACTTGAAGAGGAAATGTTCTTAAAAACGTTCTACACCTCCATACTTGTTTCCTTCGCGGGAAATGTGCTCGCGCTGCTCTTGGGTATGCCCGCAGCCTACGCTTTAAGCCGCTTTAGTTTTAAAGGCAAGGATGCGCTTAACGCCATTTTTATTTCGCCGGTGCTGATCCCGGGTATTGTTCTCGGGTTTACCATGCTTAAGTATTTGATCGCCGTTTATCATCTGCCGATTTATGCGGCGCTGTTATTCGGACATACCATCATTATGCTGCCTTTTATCATCCGGGTCATCGCGTCCAGCCTCGCCAATTTCGATTTTGCCGTGGAGGAAGCGGCTTTGAGCCTGGGTGCCGGGCGATTGGCAACCTTTTTCAAGGTGGTGCTGCCGAATATAAAATCCGGTATTATTGCGGCCGTGCTTATCGCTTTTCTGGAATCGTTCAATAATGTCGACATCTCCGTATTTATGACGGGACCGGGCGTTAGTACGCTGCCGATCCAAATGCTTACGTATGTGGAAAACCATTTCGACCCGACGATCGCCGCCATTTCCGTTCTGCTGATGCTGTTTACGGCAGTGCTTATGTTTATGATCGAACGGCTGATGGGACTGTCCTATTTTACTAAACGATAATGGAGGCCTTCGTCCATGGCATTGCTTTCTTTGGAAAATGTATCGGTCGCTTACGGCCAGCAATATATTTTGAAAGACTTTAACCTTCAAGTGGAAAAAGGAAATCTGATTTCGCTGCTCGGTCCGAGCGGCTGCGGGAAAACGACCACGCTGCGCCTGATCGCCGGTTTTTTGGAGGCGAAGGACGGGAAATTCAGCTTAAACGGAAAGGACTATACGCGTGTACCGGTCAACAAACGCAATTTCGGTTTTGTTTTTCAAAGCTACGCTTTATTTCCGCACTTGAACGTATTTGACAATGTCGCGTTCGGCCTCCGACTGCGTAAAGTAAGCGGGGCCGAATTGGAGCGGAGGGTAACCCGCATCCTCGAAACGGTCAGCTTGTCAGGCTTCGAGAAACGGCTGCCGAAAGAGCTTTCCGGCGGTCAAAGACAGCGGGTGGCGATAGCCCGGGCACTTGTCATCGAGCCGGATTTGCTGCTGTTTGACGAGCCGCTCAGCAATTTGGACGCGAATCTGCGCGTGAATATGCGGGTCGAGATTCGCCGCATCCAACAGGAGCTTGGCATTACGACTGTTTACGTATCGCACGATCAGGAAGAATGCTTCTCGATCTCCGATCAGGTCGCGATTATGAACAAAGGGATCATTGAACAGCTGGATAAGCCTTCCGTCGCATATAAATATCCGAAAACGGAATTTGTTGCACGCTTTATCGGATTTACGAACTTTATTTCCTTTGATGAACGGCATGACCATGGCGAGCAGATCACGTTAAGGGCTAAGGACTTCACGTTCCTCGCGGCTAAGGGGCCGGGTAGAGGGGAGCAAAGCGGGATGAAAGGTGCCATTCGGCCTGACGATGTGGTGCTCGGGTCCGTTTCGGAGATAGAGGAAGGCGCCAACCGTCTGACAGGCCGTGTGAAGGTAAGCACCTTCCTTGGAAGAAGCTACCAGTATGTCGTCGAAACGGGGCTTGGCGATTTTACCGTAAACAAAGAAATGGAACATCCTTATGCGAGCGGTCAAGAAGTCCGGCTGCTCATGCCAATGGAAAAGCTCGTATTAGTGGAATAGGGGACCTGGAGGTGCAGACATCATGCGCGTAGATTTATGGATAGACAATGCTAACATCTATAACAGCTATTTCAAAAAATTTATTCTCGGCAATGCGGCAGTTGTAGACGGGAAATTTGTATATATCGGTCCTAGGGGTTCAGACGGCTTCGAGGCAAAACAACGGATAGACGCGGGCGGCCGCTGGATGATCCCCGGTTTGATCGACATTCATTTGCATATCGAAAGCACGATGGTGACGCCGGAAACGTTCTCGCACGGGTTGATCAAAAACGGTGTGACCACTATTGTACCGGAGCCTCACGAAATTGCGAACGTGTTCGGTTTGGAGGGTGTAAAGCAGATCATTGCGGCGAGCAAGGAATGTGTTGCGGATATGTTCTACGCGCTCCCAAGCTCGGTGCCGGCGACCTCAATGGAAACGACCGGCGGCTCGATAGAAATCGAGGATATGGACGAGCTCCTTCGAACGGAAAGCATCATTTGTTTGGGCGAGATCATGAATTACGTCGACGTCATTACGGACCCGGACTGTAAAACAAACCGCATTTTACAGCATATTCGCAAGCATTATCCGCATCTTATCATCGAAGGCCATTGCCCGAAGCTGTTAGACCTGGATCTTCATCGGATCATTTACAGTGGCGTCGATTCCGATCATACGCATCAAACGATTGAGGGAATGGAAGCCCGAATCGCGGCAGGTATGTTCCTTGAAATACAGGAAAAATCGATGACGGCCGAAGTGATGGACTATCTGATCAAGCAAGATGTAGCCGAGCACTTCTGCTTTGTAACCGACGACGTCATGCCGGATTCGTTCCAGCGCCGCGGGCATTTGAACCACATCGTTCGCAAGGCGATCGGAATGGGGATGACACCGGAAAAAGCAATTTACGCCAGCACCTATACACCATCCCGGCGGATGAGAATGTATGACCGGGGAGTCATTGCACCGGGAAAAATTGCGGATTTCGTGCTTTTATCGAATCTTGAAGAGCTGACCATCGAGCAGGTATTCAAGTGCGGCCGGCGTGTTTACGACTCGAATGAGCCTTATCCGGTTAAAGCGGACACGTATCCGTTTCCGCCGCATTTTTACCGCAGTGTCAAGCTGTCGGAGCTGCGTGAGGAAGACTTCACGGTACCGGCCGACCTCGAAGACGGGCGTTATGCCTGCCGGGTCATGATGGTCAAAGACGGCTCTACGTTTACCGAGGAGCATATCGGCGAAGCGGAAGTCCGGGAAGGGCGGATACGCTGGGAGGAGAGCGGCTTCGGGCTCATCGCTACGTTTGAGCGTTACGGCAAAGGCGGCAGCCGCGCCTACGGCCTTATCGGGGGCGACACGATTCTGCGCGGCGCGATTGCCACCACCTACTCTCACGATAATCACAACCTGCTTGTCATAGGTCATAATGCAGCGGATATGATGCTTGCAGCCAACGAGGTCATTAAAGGGCAGGGCGGCTTTTGCGTTGTGGAGGATGGACAACTATTGGCCAGCCTCAGGCTCCCCATAGGAGGAATCTTATCCGACGCCCCGCTGGAGAAGCTGGCTGAAGAAACAGATCAGCTGATAACAGCGATGAAATCGTTAGGCTATAAACACTACAATCCCATTATGTCGATCAGCACGCATTCCTTACCTGTCAGCCCGGCGCTTAAAATTACCGATTTCGGGTTAATCAACGTCAACGAAGGAAAAGTTGTTCCTTTACTCATTCATAGCTAAACGGAGGACAGCCGCTCTATCCTTGGGGATATAGCGGCTGTTCTTTTATTTAGATCCGTATAGAGCCGAGTGAATCATTCGTTAACCCATGGTATAATTGGATAAATCACCCTATGAAAGCGCTTTATAAATAATGAAAGGGAGAATTCCAATGTCGGCTGCTACGTATTCTTTAAAGTTTCGCTTGATTTTGATTTTATTTATCAGCTCGATCACCCCCTTGGTCCTCATTGGCAGCATATCCTATTTCTCTATGACGGAGATTCTGCAGAATAAAGCGGAGGGAGGGGTCAAGAGTAAGCTGCATCAGGTCAAGCTTTCATTGGAGGAAACCTTGAGTCAATTAAATCATGCTTCCCAGCAGCTTGCCTTTGATGGCCGAGTGGGGAAAAGTGTGGAAAGCTACTTGTCGGCTGACATCTACGAAAAGAAAACACTTCAAGACGAAATTCGGAGCGCGCTTGGCCTTATTCATTTTACGAATCCCACACTAGGGCTGATGTATTATTATTTTGCGGAGGATAATCAAACGCTGTTCGCTAATTATAATGTGCGTGAGGACATTGACATCAAGAAGCTCCCCATCCTGATTCAATTCGATAAAATTTCTTATTTCGGGCCGCATTTGTCACTGAATCCCATTGACGGCAATCAAGTGCTGTCTGTATTTCGAAAGGTGGAGCTGCCTTCGAGGGACGATGTGTACGTGTATATAGAAACGAATTTTAAGTGGGCTGAAAACATCATAAAGGATACGGAACAATTCGGAGGTGAACTGGTTCATCTAATTATTGAGCCCGGCGGGAAGGTCGTATACAGTGAGAACACCGATGACTTCCCCTTAGGCATGGTACATGCCCTTGACAAGTCGAACCCATCGATTCACAGTAAATATTTTTTGTTCGAGGAAACGAGCAACCAAGCATGGAAGGTCGTAGCGGCGATTCCCAAATCCGTCTATCTTCTTGAAGTGAACCGTTGGATGAGACAATTCGCTTTTTTCGCGGCTTTGACGATTGCCGTCAGCGGATTTCTGGGATGGCTCATTTGGCGAATGGTTTACCGTCCTCTTCGGATGCTGCATCTTGATATCCGCCATATGAAATATCAGCATGAGGCCATTTCAGCAAGACAATCTCCTATTACAGAGTTTAGCGTAATTTATAGAGAGTTCGCCGATATGAGGAGACGTATTTACGAATTAATCGATGAGGTGGAGCAAAAGGAGAAAAGCAAGGCGCTTCTGGAGGTGGAGAAGCTAATGACGCAAATTAACCCTCATTTTATTCATAATACGCTTGATACCATTCGATGGCTTGCCAGAGCCAACGGGCAAAAAGAAATTGATCGATTGGTTTCCACGCTGAATAAAGTGCTCTACTACAACCTAGGCAAAGGGGGGCCGGCCAAAATAAGCGATGAAATCGAAGCCTTGAAGCATTATGTCGAGCTTCAGGGGATTCGTTATCACTTTGAGTTTGACGTGAGACTTCAAGCGGATCCTAAGGCGCTTAGTCTACCGATCCCCCGATTCATTCTTCAGCCTCTCGTGGAGAATGCGCTTTATCACGGGTTAGAGGACAAAGGGGTGATCGAAGTCAGTGTAAAGGAAGACGGCGAAACGCATGTCATGATTGAGGTGAGGGATAACGGAGACGGTATGACCGAGGAAGAGATGGAACGTATCATGAGCGAAGACACAGGGGAACGGAAGCAGGTCGGCATGGGCATAGGGCTCAAGTATGTTTACCGAATGGTGAAGTTCCAATTCGGCACGGCCGCCAGCTTCCGTATCAGCAGCCAGGTGGGATCCGGGACGACGATTTCGCTTCGCCTGCCGATTTCACGAACGGAGGGATGTTGATTGATCAAGGTGTTGGTTGTCGATGATGATCATTTGGTCCGCAAAGGTTTTATTTTGATGATGCCGTGGGCAGAACACGGGCTGGAGGTTGTCGGTGAAGCCGGCAATGGCAGGAAGGCACTGGAATTCATGGATAGTCACGAGGTGGATTTGCTCATTACGGATTTAGCCATGCCGGTCATGTCAGGGATCGATCTAATGAGGAATGTGAAGCAGCGTTACCCCAATGTCCATATGGTAGTATTGACATTTCATCAAGATTTCGAACTGATTCAGGAAGCACTTCGCCTTGGGGCGATTGATTATATCACGAAGGTGGAGCTTGAGCATGAGAAAATGGACCAGGTTCTTCAGAGAATCGTACATAAAATAGGGGAAAACCATCCTAAGGCGGTAGAGCCGGTTCTCCTAGCGGCAGCGAACGGGTATGAGCTGGAGGAGTCGGGTGCGTACTCTCCCGAGGTGAAGGCCAGTATACTCAAGGCGGTTCAAATCATTCATCAAGAGCTGCAGCAGGACCTTCATCTTCCCGATGTGGCGAAACGTGTGAACATGAGCCGAAGCTACTTCAGCCGCTGTTTTCGGGATATCGCAGGGAAAACGTTCAATGACTTCATTCGTGAGGTGCGCATAGAGCGGGCAAAGGAACTACTGGTCAATACGGGCAGGACTATCGGTTGGATTGCTTCGCATTCGGGTTATCCGAACGAGAAATATTTCGGCAGAGTCTTCCGTGAAATGACCGGTATGCTTCCCAGTGAGTTTCGTAAGCGGGAAGGGAAGGTCACAAATCGTCTACAATAAAGTTCACTTTCGTCTAAAATGGGTCTCTATGCCGAAACATGAGATGATTTATGCTCTAATCGCAGGACCGATTCTACCCACAACCATCCGGAGAACGATTATCATAAAGGTGTACGAAAGAAACGAGGAGGGGACGTATGAAGAAACAAGCGTTAGTAACTTTGACGACGCTGGCTTTGTTGATGGCTGCGTGCTCAGGAAACCAGGAAGGTGCGGGTAACACGGTCAAAGAACCGGCCGCTGCCGACCCGAATGCGAAAGTTGATCCGTTCAAAATGCCTAGCCCCGTTGAAGTAACCACCTTCAAGAGTGTAAGTGCCGGTGCCAAGCTGCCTGCCGGAGACACCGTAGAGAGCAATCAGTATATGAAATATATTTCGCAAAAAACGAATATCAATTTCAAAATTCTCTGGTACGCCTCCGGGCCGGATTATGATCAAAAGATGAAGCTGGCCGTAGCGAGCAATGATCTTCCTGATATGATGCTTGTTGACGAACAGATGTTTTTGGCGCTGGCTGAAGCGGGTCAGATTGAAGACTTAACGAAGGTGTACGAAAGGTATGCTTCCCCTCTTACGAAGGAATTGTATGCCTCCACGAATAACAAAGCGCTGGAAAAAGCCACCTATAAAGGAAAGCTGATGGGGATTCCGAACATAAGCGTACAAGCCGATGCTGCGAGCCTATTGTGGGTACGTAAGGATTGGCTTGACAAGCTCGGGCTTCAGCCGCCCAAAACGGTCGACGATGTCATTGCGATCGCCAAAGCCTTCGTCGAGAAGGATCCTGACGGCAACGGTAAAGCGGATACTGTAGGTTTGGCCGGTTCTGAAAGCTCGCTAAGCGTACCGGGAAAGGCTCAGAGAATCGATTTTAAGGGCTTCTTCCAGGCATTCGGAGCCTATCCTTCCAACTGGATCAAGGATAGCTCAGGCAAAATCGTTTATGCTTCGATTCTTCCTGAAACCAAGCAAGCGCTGGGCAAGCTGCGGGAGATGTATGCCGCCGGGCTGATCGACAAGGAATTCGCCTTGCTGAAGGACCCGAATCAGGTTGTCGTGAGCGGAAGAGCGGGCATGTTCTTCGGACCTTGGTGGTCCGGCGGGCTGATAGCGGACGCAATGAAAAACAATCCCAAGGTAGATTACGTTCCCTATCTGATTCCGGATGCCAAGGGAGTCGTTAACAATATGATGATCCCCGTTAGCAATCGTTTTATTGTAGTGAAAAAAGGAATGAAGCACCCCGAAGCAGCCATGATCTATGCGAATACGTTCATTGCAGCTCAGCGCAAGGTTGACCCGGATGCCTTGAAGCTTGATTTCACGGTTAGTGCGGAATATTGGCCGATCGGCAATGCCACCTATGATTATGCCGATGCCGTTGAGAGGAAGTCGGATACGCTGAAAAAGGCGATGAGCGGAGAAGTCAAGCCGGAGGCGCTGAATCCCGAAATGAAGGAAATGTACGATAAAGCGATGCGGGATAAGCAAAATCCGAAGGCTGACCTAAAGGACTGGTCGGGATATTACGGCTATACAGTACCGGCTGACTTACTCAAGACGAAAATGAATCAAATGTTTAGTGAATATACGGCTGTCACCAAGACGATGGAGCGGAAATGGGCGAACCTCCAGAAGCTGGAGAAAGAGACCTTCTTCAAAATCGTAATGGGCCAGCAGCCGCTTGAATCGTTCGACCAATTCGTAACGGACTGGAAAGCGCAAGGCGGCGATGAAATTACGAAGGAAATCACCGACGAAATAAACAAGGCCAAAAAGTAGAGTAAGCCCAATCCAAGAAAGCACCCCATATCGCTATTGGCGGTGCTTTCTTCATTCCTTAGCGTTAGAGGTGAGTCATCCATGAATATTAAGTCTTATTACAAGCACTACCATCTGATGCTCTTGCCGGGGATTCTGTTTCTCATCGTATTTCATTTGGTTCCGATGTTTGGGATCGTGATTGCGTTTCAGCATTTTAAAATCGGACTTGGCATATGGAACTCTCCATGGATAGGTCTGGAGAATTTCGAATACATGTTTCAAATTAAGGATAGCGGTCAGATCTTCTACAACACTGTGTTTATCTCCGTAGGCAAAATCATTGCGCACCTCATCGTTCCCTTGATTTTTGCTATCCTTTTGAATGAGGTTCGATTCATAGCCTTTAAAAGATGGGTGCAAACGATTGTTTATTTGCCTCACTTCTTGTCTTGGGTGATCCTGGCCGGTGTCGTCATTGATATGCTGTCGCTCAACGGGATTGTCAATCAAATCATGAAAGCCTTCGGATATGAGCCCGTCATGTTTTTGGCCAGCAACCAATGGTTTCCGGCCATCATCGTTTCCAGCGATATTTGGAAGGAATTCGGCTTCGCCGCCATTATTTATTTAGCGGCTCTTGCCGGAATCAACCCTGCTCTGTATGAAGCGGCCGAGATGGATGGAGCTTCGAGATTTCAGCAGCTGATCTACATCACTTTGCCGAGCTTGCTTCCGACCGTTGTTTTGCTGGCTACACTAAGCATCGGAAACATTCTGAATGCAGGCTTCGATCAAATATTCAATTTGTACAATCCCTTAGTCTATGAATCCGGAGATATTATCGATACTTATGTGTACAGAGTGGGACTCGTGCAGGCGCAATACGGGTTTGCTACGGCCGTAGGTCTAATGAAATCCGTTATCGGATTTATCCTGATCATCATCTCCTATAAGGTTGCTTATAAATATGCAAACTACCGTATTTTCTAACAAAGCAGGTGAATAAGAATGGTTCGGAACAAAACGTTACCGGCCCGAGCGGCCGAAGCTGTTTTATTGCTTCTAATGCTGTTGATATCTCTCGTTTCTATCGGTCCTGTGCTTCATACGATCTCCGTTTCATTCAGCGATAATGCAGCGGCGGCTGGCGGGTTTGTTAAGCTATGGCCAGTGGGCTTTAATTTTGAATCGTATAAGCGGATTATGGAAGAGCCTCATTTCGTCAATTCCTTCCTCGTCTCGGTCAAGAGAGTATTACTTGGAGGTACGATCAACCTTGTCCTTACCATCATGATGGCATATCCGCTATCGAGAAGCGTCAAGGAGTTCCCATACCGGAACATCTACATGTGGTTCATGCTCTTCACGATGCTGTTTAGCGGCGGCATTATCCCACTCTACTTGACGGTGAAGGGACTAGGTTTATTTAACACGATCTGGGCATTGGTTCTCCCGGGGGCCGTCCCCGTGTTTAATGTGATTTTGTTGATGAATTTCTTTCGTAATATGCCGAAGGAGCTTAGCGATGCAGGCTATATCGACGGGGCTGGGCCTTGGTATATGATGATCAAAGTTTTTGTCCCGCTTTCGCTGCCGGCACTCGCGACGGTAACGTTATTCAGCGTTGTAGGGCATTGGAATGCGTTTTTCGACGGCATGATCTTTATGCGCAGTGCGGAGAACTACCCGCTGCAAACCTACATTCAGCAGCTAGTTATTAATTTGAACATTGTAGAGCTCGATTCGACGCAAGCTGAACTGCTCTTGAAGGTGTCTGATAAAACACTCAATGCAGCCAAAATCGTCGTGTCGATGGTACCCATTTTAGTCGTATACCCATTTTTGCAAAAGTATTTTATCCATGGCATTATGCTTGGATCCGTCAAAGAATAGCCGGTGGGCTAATATGTGCCCCGAATACAAGGAGAGATGTCATGCGGTTGTATATCATTCGTCATGCCGACCCGGATTATGAACGAGGGACGATAACGCCGGACGGCCATTTGGAAGCGCAGGCGCTGGCAGACAGATTGATGGAGCACGGGCTTGACCGAATTTATTGCTCACCTATGGGTCGGGCGATCCACACGATGCAGTACACTACGGACCGGCTGCGCATGCAAGCGATTATTGTGGACTGGATGCAAGAGATAAATGGAATGAATGTAACTGTCGGTGAATGGGGAAGCATGAGCCCGTTCGAGCTGCCGGGAGAAGTGATCCTGGAGAAGGAGCCTTTCCCGGGACATCATAATTGGCACGAAAATCCTTTTCTTTCCGATGGGCGGTTACAAGCCAAAGTGAAAGAAATTCAAGAGAGTTCGGATGCGTTCCTGAGCTCTCTCGGTTATGAACGGGAAGGAGGCAGGTATCGCTGCGTTCGACCGAACGAGGAACAGGTTGCCGTTTTTTGTCATGGCGGACTCGGTCTAACATGGCTTGCCCATCTGTTGCAGCTGCCTACCTCGCTTGCATGGTCAGCGTTCTGGCTGGCTCCAAGCTCGGTTACCACAATTCTCATGGACCGGCGCTCGGACGAGTGGGCGGTTCCCCGCTGCATCGGGCTGGGGGATACGTCGCATTTGCATAAGGCAGGGCTGCCGATTAAGCCAAGAGGCATACTTGCGAATTATTATTAAAGAGTAACCTCATGGAATCTCCCGCGAATTTCTTGGGAGGTACGACAAAATCAATGGCGCATGAAGCTGCCGGCTACCGGATGGATGCATTGACTTATGCGGCTGTCGGTCGATATTTTTGAAACAATGTAAATTGACGAGCAGCACGAAGTTGTGCAATAATAATTTTGGAATCGGTTCCAAAATTGATGCGATGGGCGGTACGAAATGAACAGAATCGTAGTAGTCGGCAGTATTAATGTGGATATTGTAAGCAGAATTAAGCAGTATCCCGTGCCGGGTGAAACAATTAAAAGCGAAAGCACAGAGATACATTATGGAGGCAAGGGTGCCAACCAAGCAGTTGCCGCTGCCCTTTCCGGCGGCGATGTGACGATAATCGGGGCTGTAGGATCAGACCCTTACGGCCAGGATCTTATCCGGTCATTGCAAGGCCACGGTGTTGATACATCGATGGTGACAAGGAAACCCGGCACTTCCGGGATGGCCTATATTATGGTGGAAGCTTCCGGTCAGAATATTATTGTACTCGCAGAAGGGGCCAACGGAAAGCTGATGCCGGATGATGCGAGACTTGAAGCCGGGAAAGATACCGGGGGCATTTTGGTATTGCAAAATGAAATTCCCTGGGCAACAAATGAAAGTGTCATTCGTCGAGCCAGATCCTGCGGAATGAGTGTCATATTTAACCCTGCCCCGGCCGTCAAGATTCCGAAGGATGAGCTGCCGCTTATTGACACACTGATTCTTAATGAATCCGAAACCGAGTATATTACAGGCAGGGCAATCGGCGGTAAGAACGATGCCGAATTGGCCGCACGCCAATTGCTTGATGGAGGAGTCGGAGAAATCATTGTAACCATGGGAGCATTGGGCTCTCTATACATGAATTCCAATGGGGCGAGCGTCTATACGCCGGCACGGAAGGTTAAAGCAGTGGATACTACTTCAGCCGGAGACACGTTCATAGGCTGTTATGCCGCTGAGCTATGCGCCGGTAAACAAGTTGAAGAAGCCCTGCAATATGCATCTGCAGCTGCTGCCATTGCCGTCACGCGGAAGGGGGCCCAGTCTTCCATTCCGACACGCGATGAGGTAGAGCATTTTATGAAACTGGCTAACGGAGAAAGCGGAGATGCAGGAGAAACGGACGAAAGTAAC
Organism: Paenibacillus sp. GD4; assembly: GCF_030846225.1. NCBI lineage: Bacteria > Bacillati > Bacillota > Bacilli > Caryophanales > Paenibacillaceae > Paenibacillus > Paenibacillus sp. GD4. The sequence continues at coordinate 166,264 of NZ_JAVCYK010000001.1, read as the reverse complement.
CATTGATGATGTAGCTAAAAAGGCGGGAGTCGCCAAGTCTACTGTTTCAAGAATTATTAACAATGCGCCGGGGGTAAAGCCGGTTACTAAGCTCAAGGTAAATCGGATTATACAGGAGCTTGGCTTTACACCTAATCTTATGGCTCGGAGCTTGAAAACCAAGCTGCGCAGACAGATCGCATTGGCCATCGACGATATCCGAAATCCCTACTACCCGGAGCTTGCCTGGGCTGCGGAGCAGGTGGCCAAACAAAACGATTACAGGCTTGTATTGATCAACCATTACGGTAACCCTTCCGAGGAACTGGCGGTTATTAAGGAGGCGAACGATATGCACGTTGACGGTATCGTCCTGCTCTCCATCAGCCACCCGAAGACACTGCCTTCCGCCGTCAAACAATCGTCCATTCCGGTCAGCTTGATCGGCAGTTACGGTGAGGACATTCAAGCCGACACCGTAGGACTCAGCAGATCGGAAGGATACCTGGCAATGGAGCATCTGATCCGTATCGGCAGAAGGCGTATTGCTTATGCCGGCGGTCCTTCGACATTGCATCGCGGGGGGCGGTATGCCGCTTACGAGAAATCCCTTGCCTCCCACGCAATACCGCTCGATTCTTCGCTCGTGTTCACTGGAGAGAGACTAGCTCTGGAAACAGGAATAGAAGCGGCGCGGTATTTCTGTAAACTAGAGGAGCTGCCCGATGCGGTTTTCGCGGCCAATGACCTGGTTGCAATCGGACTCCTTCAAGAATTTACCGAGCAGGGCGTAAGGGTACCGGAGGATATAGCTGTATTAGGAATCGATAATATTCCATGGTGTACGCTGGTACGGCCCCAATTGACATCCGTTTCGAATTTAGTAACGGAAATGGGGCGGATTGCAGTTGAAATGCTGCTGAATCGAATCGATCGCGAAGTCGAGCTGCCTTTCCAAAAGGTGCTCTTGGAGCCGCGTTTGATCGTGAGGGAATCGACGGTGAAGCAGAATTGAGCAGTTGATGGCTGCCTTAATCATGGATGAATGGGGAGGCAGACCATCGGCACTCTTTTGCGAAAAATAAAACCGGTTCCATAATGATTATTTTGTTCCCTATATTTTAACAAAAAGAACCTACGGATGAGCGAGGGTGGTAGGACTTATGACGATTCAACAGGATTATGTAGAAAAAGTGTACGCCGGCTGGCTGGCCAAGGTGATCGGCGTCAGGCACGGAGGAAATATTGAGAATTGGACTTATGAGCGAATTGAACGAACGTTTGGTGAAGTAACCGAATATCTGCACGAATTTAAAAATTTTGCCGCCGACGACGATACGAACGGCCCGCTTTTTTTCCTGAGAGCGCTGGAGGATTATGTATGCGGACCCGAGATCACCGCTGAGCAAATGGGACTTACCTGGTTGAACTATGCGCCGGACGGCCATGGCTTTTACTGGTGGGGGGGCTATGGGAAGTCTACAGAGCATACAGCCTACTTAAATTTGAAAAACGGTATTATGGCGCCCCGCTCCGGCTCGATCGAGCAGAACGGGCTTGCGGTAGCCGAGCAGATCGGCGGTCAAATCTTTATCGACGTGTGGGGACTTGTGGCTCCCGGCAATCCGGAGCTGGCCGCGCATCTGGCTGAGAAAATCGCTTCCGTTTCGCATGACGGAAACGGGAAATACGGCGGCATGTTTGTTGCCGCGTGCATCGCCGCTGCCTTCGTAGAAACGGATATCGTGCAAATTATCGAGCGCGGGCTGGCCGTGATTCCCGAGGATTGCGAATACACGCGTGTTACGAGGAATGTAATCGCTTACTATAAAGCGCACCCGGACAATTGGCGCGACGCATTTCACTATGTAAAAGCAAACTTTGGCTACGATAAATATCCGGGGCAATGCCACATTATCCCGAATTCAGCCGTTATGATCTTATCGCTCATGTATGGGGAGGGTGATTTCAGCAGGACGATCAACATATGCAACATGTGCGGCTGGGATACGGACTGCAACGTTGCCAATGTAGCGACTATCGTTGGGGTAAGAAACGGGCTTGCAGGCATTGACGAGAAGTGGCGGAAGCCGATCAACGATTTTCTGTGCTGCTCCAGCGTCATCGGTTCCTTGAACATTCTTGACATACCGTGGTGCGCTTCCTACATCGCACGTCTTGGCTACAAGCTGGCAGGCGAGCAGATTCCTGAGAAATGGGCGCCCATACTCAAGAAAAGCGGATTGAAATTTCATTTTGAATATCCCGGCTCCACGCATGCGTTCCGTTTGGAGCATAATGACCCGCTTCATGTTACGGGCACGATTCGTAATACGGCTGAAGCAGCCGCTTCGGGAAGCCGTTCCTTAAAGGTGCTCTTCGATAAGGTGCAGGGAGGTAACGCGTATCGCGTGTTTCATCAAACGTACTATCGTCCGAGCGATTTTAACGACAGCCGTTATGACCCAAGCTTCTCTCCAATACTGTATCCGGGGCAGCATATCGAGGCGAAGGTGATGCTCCCTGGTAACGGCATTCGGCGTGTGAAAGTCCGTTTATATGTAAAAGACGGGAACAGCGGCGCCTATCATTACGGTGAAGCCGTTCCGTTGATCCATAACGAGTGGACACAGCTGCAATATCAAATTCCCCGCATGAGCGGCTGCTGTCTGGAGCAGGCAGGCATCGAGCTCGTTCCGATGGACGGTAAAGGAGCTCATGGCCCGAGTCTCGTTTGCTTCCTCGACGACTTTGAATTCGGCGGCAAACCAAGCTATCAGATCGATTTTGCCAAGGAGCGAATGGAGAAGTGGAACGGGCTCCATCTTGAAGTGAGCCAGCTGAGCTATTTGCGAGGTATATGGACGCTTGAGGACGGAGAGCTGAGCGGAAGCTACTTCGGAGAAAGTGCGGAGAGCTATACGGGATGCCTGGATTGGGATGATTATACGTTTGAAGCGGTCATGGTGCCGAAGCTCGGCGATCATCACCGAATCAATTTCCGTGTTCAGGGTGGGATCCGTTCGTATGCGGTCGGTTTCGCTCCCGGCGGCAAGCTGGCGCTGCTCAAGAACGACAACGGCTACAGCACGTTGAGGGAGGTCGACTTTGGATGGCAGCTGGGGCAGGCGGCGACCGTTACGGTGAAGGCCGTGGGCAATCGTTTTGAAATCTCCGTCAATGGGGTAACGTTAATGGAATATATGGATAACAACCATCCGTATCTGACCGGGATGATCGGGTTTTCGAACGCAGAGGGAAGCCATACGCATTACCGCGGCTTTTCGCTGACAAGCTTATAATTAGTGCAAAACCTTTGCCGATCTCCTTGCAGACCCATATGAGCGTAACAACTTTTCCGCCTTCAAAAAATGGTATAATCACTTTATGACGACCCCACCAAACGAAGGAAGTGGAAAACGATGAATTTTGAGACGGTTATGCAGGAGCTTGAGGCTCTCGGTAAAGAACGACTCAAGAAAATGTACCTATCCAATGGCGCGCGCGAGCCGCTTTTTGGAGTGGCAACGGGTGACATGAAGGCGATCTTCAAGAAAACCAAGCTCAATCAACCTTTGGCGGAGCAGCTTTATGCCACGGGGAATTACGACGCAATGTATTTTGCCGGAATCATAGCTGAACCAAACTCAATGACGGAAGCGGATTATGACCGTTGGTTGGATTCGGCCTATTTTTACATGCTGTCCGATTTTGTAGTGGCGGTCACTTTGTCGGAAGCGGATATTGCGCAAGATGTTGCCGATAAGTGGATTGCAAGTGGCGAAGATTTGAGAATGTCGGCAGGCTGGAGTTGTTATTGCTGGCTGCTCGGGAGTCGTCCGGATAGCGAATTCTCGGAAAGCAAACTTACCAGGATGCTTGAACAAGTGGAACATACGATTCACACTGCCCCCGAGCGAACGAAATATTCAATGAGTAATTTTCTGTACACCGTCGCGACGTCCTATGTACCGCTCCATGATAAGGCGGTCGCAACCGCCAAGGCAGTGTGCCCGGTAGAAGTCAAAAGCGATACGGGAAAAAGCAAGCTGTTAAACGCTCTCGATAATATTCAAAAGACGGTATATAGAGGGAAGCTTGGCTTTAAACGCAAGCATGTAAGGTGTTAACTTCTGCTATAATGTAGGATGAAAAAATAGTAGGGGTGCTAAACCTATGAAGACAATAGGTCTTATCGGCGGAATGAGCTGGGAGTCATCCTTGCTCTATTACCAAATCATCAATCAACGTGTAAAGGAAAAGCTAGGAGGGCATCATTCGGCAAAGAGCCTCATGTATTCGGTGGATTTCCATGAAATCAAAACGCTTCAACATCAAGGGAAATGGGATGATGCCACAAAAATAATGATCGATTCGGCGCAAAAACTAGAAGCCGGTGGAGCCGATTTACTAGTCATATGTACGAATACGATGCACAAGATGGCAAAAGAAGTAGAAGAATCGGTTTCTATCCCTTTGCTTCATATTGCTGATTCGACTGCACATGCAATTGTAAAGGATGGATTGAAGAAGGTCGCTTTATTGGGGACTGCTTTTACTATGGAACAAGATTTTTACAAAGGTAGACTCGTTGAAAAGTTTGGACTCGAAGTTATTGTTCCGGATGAAACCGAAAGAATGGTGATTCATGACATCATCTACCAAGAGCTTTGTCTTGGAATCATTAACGAAGAGTCTAGGCAATCCTACATAAAGATCATTAACAATCTTAGCCGTCAGGGAGCAGAAGCCATTATTCTTGGATGTACAGAAATAACGCTGCTTATATCACAGCATCATTGCAGTATCCCGATTTATGATACAACAAGAATTCATGCTGAGTCTGCTGTTGACTACGCATTAAGAGAAGCCTAAGTATCTGAATTAATGAAATCAACAAAAAGGAAGCTCCACTCGAATTGGGGCTTCCTTTTTGTATCGTTGCGTTTGTGTCGTATATGCTATTCCTTAACCGACCCTACTACCATGCCCTTCACAAAGTACTTCTGCAGGAACGGATACACCAGGAGGATCGGCAAAGCTCCGATGAAAATCTGTGCTGCCTTCACTGTATTGTTGGAGATGTTCTCCATCTCCCGGCCAAGGGTCGAGAGCTGAGTGGAATCGATCTGGATCAGAATGGTTTGAAGGAACGTGGCCAGGGGATAGTCCTCGATGCTCTTCAAGTAAATGAGTCCGTCAAACCAGGCGTTCCAATGTCCAACCATCTTGAAGAGGGACAATGTGGCAACGGCCGGCAGAGACATCGGCAGATAGATGAGCGTAAGGATCTTAAACTGCCCGGCCCCGTCGATCAGAGCCGCCTCCTCCAAGGCTAGCGGAATGTTGCGGAAGAAATTGAGCAGCAGCACGATCAGCCACACATCGATGGCACCGGGCAGTATGAGCGCCCACAAGGAGTTCATCAGGCCCAGCTTCTGAATGACGATATACGTCGGCACCAAGCCTCCGCCGAACAACAACGTAACGACGAAAAACCAAGAGTAGCCCGTACGGCTCCGCAGCACCGAGGAGTCCTTGGATAAAGGATACGCGGTGAGAAAGGTGACGATCATGGTGATGACGGTTCCGACCACCGTTCGCTGCACGGATACCCATAGAGAATGGAGAAAGTTTTGGTTGCTTAGTGTTTTCCTGTAGGCGTCCAAGGTGAAGTCGATCGGAAGCAGGCCTACGAGATTGGCATTGGCAGGCGCACGGCCGCTGAGAGAAACCGCTAACGTGTGAATGAGGGGAAGTATGCAAAGAAAAGCAATTACGGCCAGGAAAATATAATTGAACCATGTAAAAATCCGATATGGCAGCGTTTTATGATACAAGCTTACCCCCCCTTAGAAGATTCGGTAATTGGCTGTCTTCAGCGCAATCCGGTACACCGAAAGAATCAAGATACAGCTGACGATAGATTTGAATAAACCAATGGCGGTAGCGAAGCTGAGCTTTTGGCTGAGAATCCCGACACGGTATACGTACGTATCGATAATGTCGCCTTTGTCATAAACCAACGGGTTATACAGGTTATAAATTTGATCGAAGCCGGCGCTAAGGATACTGCTCAGCGATAAAGTAGCACAGACTGTCATAATAGGGATGAGACTTGGAATGGTAATATGGAAGGTCTGCTGCCATCGTGAAGCGCCATCCACCTCAGCAGCTTCGTACAGATCGGGATTGATGCCTGCCAGTGCCGCCAGATAAATAATCGTGCTAAAGCCGAACTCCTTCCAGATCTCACTGGTCACGACGGTAAACCGGAACCAGTTCCCATCCCCTAGAAAAAAGATCGGCGGAAGCCCGAACCAGCTCTGGAGAACCCGGTTGACCAGCCCTCCTTCAGGGGACAGCAGGTCCGTCAAGATAGCCCCTAGAATAACCCAGGAGAGGAAATGGGGGAGGTAAACCAGCGTTTGTACGACGCGTTTGAATGCCATTTTGCGTACTTCGTTTAACAATAGGGCAAATACGACGGGAACAACGATCATAAAAACTATCTTTAAGGACGCAATAAGCAGCGTGTTCCAAATCACCTGAAGACTATCGATTCGCTCGAAAATGGCGGTGAAATGCTTGAGTCCCACCCATTCGGAGCCGGTAATGCCCAAATAAGGCTTGTAATCCTGAAAGGCGATTATCACACCGAACATAGGAAGGTAATGGAACAAAAAGGCAAGGATTACACCAGGCAGCAGCATAAGATGAAAGGCCCAGGTTTTGTAAAATCTGCGGAGCAGCGGCGGCCCGCCGGCCGGACGTGGCGTCGCCTCCGGATGTGTTGTCATGTTCATTCTTTCACCTCTTTAGGGACGTATTAGCGCTTGTAACCACATTCTAGCATAGCCCCTAGGACAGCTATATACCGTTTTCTTAACACCTGATATTGTTTTGTAAAGGCATTGTGAAAGAAATGCCGCCATGTTAAAAAAAGAACATCTCGTCTTTATAATGTGTTATTTCCACGCAAAGCGGTAGTCCTTTATGATTTCATTAGGAAGACAAATTCGAAAGGTTAAGGGGGAACGCACGTTGCTTCTAACTACAAAGAAAATCATGTTGACCTTACTTAGCACGGTCTTGGCCGGCTCGGCCATCGGCTGCTCGTCCGGCAGCGGAGGCGGCAGTACGGCAAGCGATAAGCCGGAAACGGCTCCGCTCAAGCAGGTAAACGGCAAATTTGATCCGCCCGTTACCATTACTACGGTGAGGGGAGTACCGGGCCCAGCCACCTTCAAGAACGGGGAGAGCATCGACGATAACGTGCACACCCGGTGGGCGAAGGAGAAGCTGGGAATCGAAATCAAGAGCTTATGGTCGGTCGTGAATACGAATAACGCCTACGATACCAAGCTGAAGCTGGCTTTATCCGCCAATGAGCCCATGCCGGATATCGTCCATGCCAGCGGCGAGATGGCCCGCCTTCTCATCGAATCGGGACGGTTCCAGGATGCGGGCGCACTTTTCGACAAGTATGCGGGGGAGACATGGAAGAAGGCGATGGCCGAGGATCCTACCGTCTGGTTCGAATACTCGAGAGAAGGCAAACGGTATGGCATCCCGGCCTTGGACTACGATTACAACAATGATCCGGTAATGTGGGTTCGCGGGGATTGGATGAAGAAGCTGAATCTGACCCAGCCCAAAACCATCGATGAGTACGAAAAAATACTGGACGCCTTCACGAATCAGGACCCGGACGGGGACGGGCAGAAGAACACCTTCGGCTTGTCTGTAGGCTTTAAGAAGGCATTCGCCAATCACTTCGGTGTCAGCTGGCTCTTCGGAGCGTACGGCGCGATCCCCGGGATCTGGCAGAAGCAGCCGGACGGCACCCTCGCCTACGGCTCTGTGCAGCCGGGCGTGAAGGAAGCTCTTGCGAAGCTCAAGAGCTGGGTAGCCAAGGGCTATATACCGAAGGAAGCCCCCGTGTGGGATGAGGCCAAAGCAGGCTCTTTCGTCTCGGCAGGCCGGGCGGGCAGCTTCACAGGTCCCTATTGGTCCGAAGCATGGCCGATGGGCGACTTGACGAAGAACAACCCTACGGCAGAGCTGGCCACCTATACACTGCCGGTCGGTTCCAGCGGCAAGGGCATGCATTTTGCAACCCATCCGTATGCAGGTGCCATTTTTATCAATAAAGAAATGAAAAACCCGGAAGCCTTCTTCACCTACGGCAATTTCCTTTTTGACAATTTGGCCGATCCGAAGGCAGGCAGCGAGTTTGAGAACGGCTGGGCAAAGGGCTACGACTGGGATGTGGTGGACGGTAAGGTTACCACGGACCTGACCAAAATTCCAGGCGGCGGCGTACGCGTATTTTTCTACAGCCTGCTAATGACGCAAGGTCCGCGAATTCCGTCCCAGAACATTACCGCCTTAGTTAATTTGGCAAAGAGCGGCAATAAGCCGACAACGCCATACGAGCGTTACTGGTCCCAACTGGCGCCGCCTATCGAGCTGCAATCTTCCAGCAACGTTTGGAACCAGCGGGCGAACCGCGTCATGAACGCTTATACCGGCGGGGCTACGGCAACGATGACGGATAAGGGAGACTTCTTAAATAAGCTGGAGATGGAAACGTTCAGTAAGATCGTGTTCGGTGATGAACCCGTAGAAGCCTACGATAAATTCATCCAGACCTGGAAATCCCAAGGGGGCGACGCCATTACCAAGGAAGTCAACGACTGGTATAAGAGCGTAAGCAAAAAGTAACCCCATGGCAAAGAAGGAATTGACCGCCTCATAGAGAAAGGCATTAGTAAAACAATGTCAACATATGAGGGGAACGGTGAACCGGCAATGGATCGAAAGGTAACGATATTCACCAAAGCGGTAGTCATGATTTTAAGCATATTGATCCCCGTGGTGCTCCTGTTTGCCATTTCCAATCAAACGGCCGTTCATGTCGTTGAGGACGAAATGAAAAAAAACAACCTGAACAAGCTTCGGTTTCTTCACCAGCAAATGGAGCAGAAAATCGACCAGCTTTCGATGAATTCCATTGCCATGTCCAATGATGCCGCGATCCGGGAGCTGGAATACCGACACCAATCCGAGTCGTACTACGACCGGGAAAGACTGCTGCGCATGATTCTCGATAATATTACCCTGCAGTCCGGCATCAGCGGATGGCTGACGGACATCACCGTGTATTCCAGGCTCACGAAGGATATCATCTCAACCTCCAGCGCCTCGGTGGATCTGAAGGAGCAGCTGCTCATTAACGATATTGCCAGAGGCTGGAGCTACGCGACCGTCGATAACGGGAAAACGGTGAACCCTCAGTTCGTTTGGTTTGCCGTTCATCCTATTACGGCATTCGAGCATCCGGAGGCGGCGAAGCTGATTGTCAAAACATCCTTTTCGCCCTCGTACTTGAAGGATATGCTCGATCAATATAAGGCGGACGGACAGGGCGATCCGTTCCTGTATCATCCGAAGCACGGGGTGCTCGCTAACCGAACGGTGAATCAGGCCGGCTCAGCCGACTTAATCAACTATCTCCATTCGCAGACCCTGGAACAGTCCAGGCTTCATTTTACCGTGGAGATGAACGGCCGTAAGTCTCTGGTCAGCTATCTAAAGCTGAATAATCTGGGCTGGTACCTGGTAGACTCCGTTCCCTTGGAGGACATTCTGACGCCTGTAACGAAGACGCGCAATTTGTTCTACGGCTCGACGCTGCTGCTGCTGCTGCTCAGTGTGATCGCATCGTATGTGTTATACCGCAACGTTCAGGTACCCATACGGGCGCTCGTTCGTCATGTGCAGCGGATCAGGAAGGGGGATTATTCCTCTAGGATAGAGCTTACCGGCGGGACGGAATTCTCCTTCCTCATAACTCGGTTCAATGAAATGACAGCGCAAATTCAAGATTTGCTGGAGAAGGTGGTCGCCGAGAAGCTGCGATCCAAGGAAGCGGTGCTGAAGCAGCTGCAGTCGCAGATCAATCCGCATTTTCTGTATAACTGCCTGTTCTTTATTAAAAATATGGCACGTATGGGGGATGTGGACTCCATTGAGGCCATGTCGCTGAATCTTGGCGATTACTTCCGATATACGACACGGCTCGGCAACCAGTCGGCCACCTTGGAGGAAGAGCTGTCTCTGATTACCAACTACCTGGAGATTCAAAATCTGCGAATGCAGCGCATTGCTTACGACATTCAAGTACCGGAAGCGATGAGGGGTATTGTGGTCCCCCGTCTTATGCTCCAGCCGCTCGTTGAAAATGCCATTCTTCATGGCATCGAGCCTAAGGAGGGCAGGGGAATGGTCAAGATTGTAGGAGAGCTCCGCGATAACGGGGATTGCCGTCTCATCGTTACGGATAACGGAATCGGCATGGCTCCTGAGAAGCTGGCAGCGATGCAGCTGGCCATGGACCGCAAAGAAAGCGAAGAGGAAGGACGCTTCGGCTTTGGCCTATGGAATGTGAATCAGCGGGTGAAGCTGATGTTCGGTGAAGGGACCGGTCTGTTCTTTTTCGGTAATCCTGAGGGTGGCATAACATCAACCATTGTTCTTCGGACGGGGAGGGGGGATGAGCATGTATCAGCTGTTGATTGTGGATGATGAGCCGTCGGTAGTCGATACGATAGCGCATACGCTCCCATGGCAGGAGCTTGGTGTCGCCGAGGTCATGTGCGCCTATTCCGGCCGGGAAGCCTTGGAGCTGATTAAGAATCATGTCGTCGATATCGTCATCACGGATATTCGTATGCCTGGTATGGACGGTATCCAACTGATGGAGCAGAGCGCCAAATTTACGCGCAGCACGCAGTTCATTCTGTTAACCGGTTATGCCGAGTTCGATTACGCCAAACGCGCCTTGCAGCTCGGAGCGGCCGATTATTTACTTAAGCCCGTGAGTGACAGCCAGCTGATCGAATCGATCCGCAGAATCATACAGCAGCTGGAGGCGGAAGTAGCGGAGGCCGCTTCCTTCCAGCTCGCGGCAGAGATCCTCAGAGAGCATCAGCCTGCACTGAAATCGGAGGTACTGAGCAAGCTGGTGGAGGAAGGACGACTGGAGGCGGAGGATCACCTTGCCTTGCTTGGGATTCCGTTTATGCCGGAGGACTTGATAAGCTTGGTATTGATCCGGCTCGAAGGGCGCTTCTCACGCTACAACCAAAGAGACCGAATGCTCATGGAATTTTCCGTGCTTAATATGGCCGAAGAATTGATGGGGCCTTACTTGGAGCTGTGGACCTGCCGGGACCGTCATGAATACCTGGTCCTTGCGCTGAAAGGGAAGGAGAATGCGGAATCGGAGGAAGAACTCCAGCTGCTTCCGCGTATGTGCAGCCAGCTGCAGCATCATGTGATGAGGTATCTTAAGGGTGACATATCCGTTGTGATCGGAAATCCGGTAAGCTACCCGGATGCTGTGCAGGCCGGTTATCAGTCTGCTGTCAAGACGATGAGGCGTAGAATCGGCAAAGACGTTGGCCTGCTTATGACGGTAAACGATCCGGATTCCGGCCAAAAGGTGGCTGCATTGAAAACGCTTCACGAAGCGCCGACGCTCAGCCATTTGTTCGAAGCGGGCATGTGGGAGGAGGCCGTTCGCAAGATCGAGAACATTGCAGCGGAGCTCGAAGAGAACTGGGATGATTCGCCCGAATTGCTGGCCGAATGGTACCATACCCTCGTATCGGCCTGCTATCGGTATGCACACGCCAACGGTGAAACCCTTAGCCGGCTGCTCGAACGGATAGGAGTAACCGAATCCGTCCCGGAGCTTGGCACCCTGCTTTCCGTCGACCGGATGATGGAATGGGCGATAGACCTATGCCGGAAGCTGTCTATTGAGAATTCGGAGGAGTTGCACAGCTCCCGAGCGATGGTGATCGAGCAGGTTAAGGCTTACATCCATGAGCATTTGTCAGAGGATGTATCGCTCCATGTTCTTGCCGATCAAGTGAACCTTCATCCTGTCTACTTATCCAAGGTGTTTAAGCTGGAAACCGGCGAGGGCATCAAGGAGTACTTGCACCGGGTTCGGATGGAGAAAGCCGTTCACCTTTTAAAGCGCAGCGATTCGAAAATATACGAGGTAACCACTGCCGTAGGTTATTTGAATACGCCGTATTTTATCAAAGTGTTCAAAAAGGAATTCGGCATGACTCCTCAGGAGTACCGCGATCATCACAGCATTCGGCAGCAGTAAACTTATGAATCGGGAGGCTATTGAAGCATGCGAGACATTCAAATTCAGCTCGATCAACCCGCAGGTACATTGAAGGCGCTGCATGGAGTGAACAACGGTCCGGTTTGTTACGGATCGCTGATTGACGTATCCCACTATTATCAAGAAGCGGAAATTCCCTTAGTGCGCATCCATGATCCCAACTGGCCGCATGCCTGGGAGGTCGATATTCATACGATATTTCCGGACTTCAGCAAAGATCCTTCCGACCCCGAGAACTATGATTTCTCCCGTACGGACGAGTACCTGAAGACGATTCTGGACACAGGGGCGAAGATCGTTTACCGTCTTGGCGAAAGCATAGAACACACGAAAAAAAAGTACTACGTGCATCCTCCTGAGGATTATCAAAAATGGGCTGAGATCTGCGTCAATATCATCCGCCATTACAACGAGGGCTGGGCTGACGGCTACCAATACGGCATTGATTATTGGGAGGTGTGGAATGAGCCGGACCTGGGGGAACGGATGTGGTCGGGGACCCCGCTTCAGCTATACCGGCTTTATGAAGCCACGGTCACGGCGATTAAAGCTTATAATCCTGCATTGAAGGTAGGAGGTTACGCCGCCGCTAGACCGACGTTGCCGTTTCTCACGGAGTTTTTGGCTTATTGCCGGGAACGCAGCCTGCCCATCGATTTCTTCACTTGGCACACCTACACCGGCGATCCGCGCAAGATCGTAGAGCATGCCTATCACGTGCGGGCCGAGCTGGACCGGCATGGGTACATGGAGACGGAAAGTCACCTGAATGAATGGAACTATCTGGAAACCGATTTTACGAAGATATGGCATCGGGGCAACGAGTACGTACGCAAAAGCAACTTCGACCGGCAGAAGAACGCCCACGGTGCGGCTTTCGTATCGACCGTGCTGACGCTGCTTCAGGATTGCCCCGTGGATGCGGCCAATTATTACGACGGTCAGCCGACCGCATTATTCTGCGGACTCTTCGATTATCACGGTGTTCCGCAGAAAACGTATTATTCATTCAAGGCCTTTCAGCGAATGACACAGCATCCAGCTAGAGTAACGGCTGCCGTTGGAGAGAAGGCTTCTCATGTCACCTGTGTTGCCGGACTCAACGAAGCCGGCGGGGGAGCCGCGCTTATTACAAGCTACGGCGGCAGTGCCCGTCTCCACAGCATAGAATTGACGGGAGCACCGGGACCATATTTGGTTCGTATCTATACGGTCGACGATCATCACCGGTTGGATCTGCGGGAGGAGCGTTTGGTGGACGGAGCGGCCTTCGAATGGTTTCTGCCGTCTTATAGTGTAACGCTGCTGGAATGGACGCCGGTTCAGGCGTAGCGGAAGGTGACGAAATGAGGGTACTGATAGGAAGCTTAATTCAAGAGAGCAATACGTTCAGTCCATCTCGAAGCAGTCTGCAGGACTTTTATCAGCATCATTGGGTCACGGGGGAAGAGGTTCGTTCGATACAGACGCAGAACGAGCTGTGGGGCTTTATGCGCAAGGCGGAGGAAGAGGGGGTTGCTGTTGTCCCCGTGTTATCGGCGAACGCAGTATCCTCAGGGATGCTCGCAGCAGAGTCCTTCCGTGAATTGAAAATAAAACTACGAACACTGCTCCAGGCTGCCCTTCAACGGGAGGGAGGCTTCGATGGGGTCTATTTCGCCCTGCACGGAGCTATGGTTGCCGAGGACTGTGACGACACAGAAGGAGAGCTCCTTACAGTCATCAGGGATTGTGTAGGTCCCGATCTGCCGCTCGTCATTTCGCTGGACCTGCACGCAAACCTGACGGAGCGCATGGCTCGGCAGGTGAACGGCCTCATCGGCTTCCGTACCTATCCGCATATCGATTTCGCCGAGACCGGCAGCCGTGCGGCATCGTTGCTGTTTGCTGCCATCCGCGGGGAGGTGCAGCCGGTAGTGAAGCTGGTGAAGCTTCCGATGATCGTGCCTGCAGAGAACAGCCAATCGACCCATGGTCCCTTCGCTGAGCTGTGGGAAGAGGCGAGAGCCGGAGAGGAGAAGGGAGATGTACTGGTCACTTCCCTCTTTCCCGTACAGCCGTGGCTGGATATCGATGAAATGGGCAGCTCCGTTGTGGTCGTCGGCCATGCCGGGAAGGAGCAGGAGGCCGTTCGGGAGGCAGAACGGCTTGCCGGGCTCTTCTGGGAGAAGCGGGAAGCGTTCGGAATCGAGCTGTTTACCGTTCGTCAAGTGATAGGTAAGTTAAGAGAGCATCGACGTGATGAAGGTCCCATTGTCATCTCCGATTCGGCGGACAGCCCCAGCGCCGGCTCTCTAGGTGACAGCAATGCGGTGCTGAAGGAGCTGCTGGAGCAGCAGGTTCAGCTGACGCACCGTTGTCTGGTAACCTTGGTCGACGCCCCGGCGGTACATAAAGCCATAACCGCAGGCGTAGGGCAGGAAACGGTACTCTCGCTCGGTGGCTCCTTGCATGAGAGCCTTCCCCAACCGCTGTTCAGGCCTATTGAGGTGAGTGGACTTGTGAGACGAATCGGAGACGGGCGTTTTTATCTGAAGAACGGTTACGCCAAAAACACGGAGGCCTTTATGGGACGCTGTGTCGTATTTGACATCGGGTGGATTTCCGTGCTGATCACAGAGCGTGCCACCTTCTCGGGAGACCCTGCGATGTACCGGAGCATGGGTCTTGAGCCCTCCGAGGCGGAGCTTGTGCAGGTCAAGTCCGCCAACCAGTTCCGTGCGGAATACGGTAAACTAACACCGCACATTTATATGCTCGATTCTCCGGGCTATAGCCAGGCCAACCTGATGGCTTTGGCATTCCGGAAGCTGGTGCGTCCGTTCTATCCGCTGGATGAAGTAACCGATTGGAAGGAACATCCGCTGTACGGAACCAAAAGCACACAAAGAGAGGACGATATCGATGGTTTGTCATGACCGGGAGGCGGACGGCTCTGCTCCAAGCGGAAATGTAGAGAGAAACAGCCAGAAGGTGCGCAAAATCAGCTTTGAGGGCGATGCACTTCGCATGTCAATGGATTGGACGGTGGAGGATCTCGACAAGGTGCAGGTATTGGTGGAAAGCACTCACGGCGCAAGCCACCCGAGCTCCTATCATCTGGGGGAGCTCGTTTCCGAGATCGAGAAGGGGGTATTCCAAAGCGGCGGTAAGCCCGCACTTTACACCACGACGGATATTTGCGACGGTGTAGCACAAGCGCACGGCGGCATGCATTACTCTCTTCCTTCGAGGGACATGATTGCGAATATGGTGGAAATCCATGCCTTGGCCACTCCCTTCGACGCGATGGTGCTTAGCTCCGCAGGAGATAAGGCTGTACCGGCTCACCTGATGGCGATTGCCCGGCTCAACATTCCGGCGATTCACGTACCGGGCGGCGCGATGAGCGCAGGTCCTTGCTTGCGAAGCAACGAGGAGCTATGGCATATGAGCGTGGAGGTCGAGAAGAACCGAATGACCAAGGAAGAATTCCTTGCCTTCCAGCGCGCCTGCTGCCCGACCTGCGGCGCCTGCCAGTATATGGGCACCGCCGCCACCATGCAGGTGATGGCGGAAGCGCTCGGACTGGCGCTGCCTTGGACGGCGCTCATCCCCGCAGTCAACGCGGAGATTCGAAGAGCCTCACGTGCAGCCGGGCAGCAGATCATGGTGCTGGCGGAGCAGAACATTCGCCCGTCGGATATTCTCACCCGCGAGGCGTTCGAGAACGCTATCATGGTGCACTCGGCCATCGGCGGTTCGCTCAACGCGGTGATGCACTTAATCGCCATTGCGCGGGAAGCAGGCATTGAACTCGAGGCTTCCCGCTTCGACGAGCTGCACCGGACCGTTCCGGTTCTGGTCGATACGAAGACCGCAGGCCATTATCCGACAGAGCTGTTCTGGTACGCGGGCGGGGTTCCGGCTGTGATGGAGGAGCTGCGCGACTTGCTTCACCTGGATGTCATGACGGTGACGGGCAGTACCTTACGCGAGAATTTGGAGCAGTACCGCCGTAATGAAATGAGGAATTTCGCCGAAATGTTCCTCGCCAACTATAAGCTGAACCGTCGCGACTTGATCTATTCCATGAAAAAGCCTCTGAAGACCGAAGGTTCGCTCGCGGTGCTGCACGGCAACCTCGCACCGGAGGGAGCAACCATCAAGAAATTCGCCGTGGTGGATTCGATGCAGCTTCATCAAGGCCCGGCCCGGGTGTTCGATAGCGAGCGCGAGGCGGTGGATGCTTTGAAGGAAAAGCGAATTCAACCGGGTGACGTCGTGATCATCCGTTATCAAGGGCCGAAGGCGGTAGGCATGCCGGAAATGTTCTTCATGTCGGAGCTGATTGCCTCGGACCCCGTCCTTTCGCACACCACCTCGCTCATTACCGACGGCAGGTTTTCCGGCGCTACCCGCGGACCCTGTGTCGGCTATCTCGGACCGGAGGCGATCGAAGGGGGGCCCATCGCCATTGTAGAAGACGGTGACCTCATCCGCATCGATATTCATAACCGCTCGATTGATATCGTTGGCATCCGCGGGGAAGAACGCACAAAGGGGGAGATGTTAAGAGTGATCTCCGATCGGCTCTCAGCATGGGCTCCGCCGTCGTTCCGTCACACGGGGATTCTCGGACAGTATACCAAACTGGCAAGACCCGCTCTTCAAGGCGGATCTTGCAGATCAGGGGGAAGCAACGAATGAAGCTGCAAGGAAAAACAGCTGTTATTACCGGCTCTTCACGGTCGATCGGCGCAGCGGTAGCGAAGCGTTACGCGCAGGAAGGCGCCAATGTTGTTGTCAACTACCGCTCCCATCCGGAGCTGGCAGACCAAGTAGTAGAGGAGATTACGGCATCCGGCGGAACGGCCTTCGCCTTCGGAGCGGATGTATCCAAGGAAGCCGAGGTGGAGGCGATGGTTAAGGCGGCAGCGGACCGCTTCGGTACCGTGGATATATTGGTCAATAATGCCGCTATGGATCCGCGCAGGACCTGGTACGAAATTACGGCGGAGGAATGGGATGCTCTGATGGGCGTGAACGTTCGTTCTCAATTTCTGTGCGCCAAAGCCGTATTTCCCTACATGAAACGCCAGGGGTACGGCAAAATCATTAACGTGTCTTCGGTAACCTTCTTCACAGGCCAGAAGCAGTTCCTTCATTACGTCACCTCGAAAGGGGCGATCATCGGCTTCACCCGTGCGCTGGCGCGCGAGGTAGGCGAACACAGCATTACTGTTAATTGCATTACGCCGGGAGCCGTGCTGACGGAAACGGAATACGAGAAGGTGAGCGAGGCGACCATCCGCGAAAGCGGAGAGTTTCTTGCTAAGGCGCAGTGCTTCTCCAGACGGGAAACGGCAGCGGATGTCGAAGGAGCGTTCGTATTTCTCGCGTCCCGGGACAGCGACTTTATTTCGGGACAAACACTCAACGTGGACGGCGGCTGGATGATGCATTAGTCCATTGGCTCTTGAGGAGCCTATCAAACGAAACGAGGTGTGTCGGAAGATGAGGAGAAGAACAGGTACCAAGCGATTTACCCTCCTGATGCTGTGGTTTGTTTGTATGCTGGTGGCGGCGCCTGCTTTTTCCGCAGCACCGTCTCAGCCGTCCGGAACAGCACCTGAGCTGCAAGGCCGTAATTTGTTCATCCCGAATCAATATAACGGGCAGCTGAGAATCCGTTATTTAAACCTGGTACATAACAAGCAGTCAGGCGATGCCATTCTGGTTCAAACCCCCGACAACAAGACGATGCTGATTGACGCCGGGATCCCCGAGACCAAGGAACAGCTGCTTCGTTATCTGGATGCCCTCAACGTGAACGTCATTGACGCTGCCGTGAATACACACCCTCACATCGACCATGTAGGCGGCTTTACCGAGGTTGCGGCTAAGAAGCAGGTAAAGCAGGTGTACCGGCTTAACGTCCTTCCCGATAAATGGGGGGATTACTATAAGAATTTTGTTAAAATCATTCAGGACAAACAGATTCCGGACACCTTCGTCGAGGATGGGTTCGAATTTCAGTTAGGCGCGGATGTACGGGTTGAGGTCATTAATCCGCCAAAGGGCGCGCTGCCGAATTCACTGCCGAACCCAGACCACATTCCAGTCAATAACCACTCCATGGTGCTGAAGCTGACCTATAAGAATCAAACCTTTCTTTTCCCTGCAGACACCTACATGGAAAAAGAGCGGGAGCTGATCGGCCATTACGGAAGCCGCTTGAAGGCTGATTTTCTCCATGCGGGTCATCATGGGATGGTCACCTCCACCTCAATGGAGTGGGTAGAGACCGTAGCTCCTAAGGTGATTGTAGCGAGCTCCAACCACTATACGAATATAAAGCTGCAGAACCAGCTGAAGGAGAAGGGCATCGAGATGTATACGACCATGGACAACGGGAACATTCTCGTGGTGTCCAACGGGACGGAGATGAAGGTATTCCCTGAGCTGGAGGACGCGGATTGGGACCGGGTGAAGGATTCCCCTGACGAGCCTGTCCGGTTAACCTTCTATTACATGTTTTCAGGTACGACCTTTGAAAGCTTCATGGCAGGCCACGGCAATTATATGAAAGAGAAGTACCCGAATATTACGTTCAAGTATTTGCAAAATGAGCCGGGCTCCACACTCGATGATATCGCGGCTTCCGACGATTCGATTGATGTGTTTATTACAAACAACTCCGGCATGGCTGCCATCAAGGATAAGGGTCTTGGCCGGGACATTACGGATTTGATCGATCGTCATCACTATGACTTGAGCCGGTTCAATCCGTCCGTTATTGAATCGTTAAAGACGATGGGGGAAGGGAAGCTGCCCGGACTCCCGTTCCGCGTGAATTCCCTTGCTCTGTTTTATAATAAGTCGCTGTTCGATAAGTTCGGCGTACCTTATCCTCGGGAGGGCTGGACCTGGAACGAAGTCATGGAGGCGGCCCGCCAGCTGACGCGAAATGAGAACGGCGTTCAATACAGAGGTCTCGGGACACGAACCATAGGAAGTGTGCTGCAGCTGAACCAGCAATCTCTGCCGCTGCTGGATGCTCCGTCTGGTCGTGCAACGATTCATACGGAAGCATGGAAGCAATATTTCGCACAGATGACGCCTTTTTTCCAATTGCCCGGGTATAACGCCTCCTCATCGCTCCTGGGATCAGCGGCACAGATCGACTTATTCCAAAAGCAGCGGACACTCGGCATGCTGATTGCCATGAACTCGGACTATCCGAGAGCGGCCAGTGCCCCAGGCTTAAACTGGGATGTGGCTCCGTTCCCTGCCTTTGAAGGTCTGCCGGGCGTAGGCTCGCAGCCGGATCCCGTATATTATGCCATCTCGGCGAATAGCAAACACCCGAATGCTGCGTTTGCCGCCATTGCCCATATGGCCTCGGATGAGGTGCAGGCGCGGCTTGGCAAATCGGGGGTACCGACGGTTCTTAAGGATCTGTCGATCCGCGCGACCTACGGGTCTGAGAATGCGGATTTGAAAACGCGCAACGCCCGCCACATGCTGCCGGAGCAGAACGCCGCGCCAACGACCTACACGAAAAATACGCCGAAGGTAACGGCCCCGTTGTCCGAGGCCTTCACTAAGGTTATCCTACGTACGGCAACGATTGAGGATGCCCTGCGTGCCGCGGAAGACAAGGCGAACGCGGATATCGCGGCCGCCACGAAATAATTAGGAAACGGAGAGATTCCCATGGCTTCCTTCGAGCTTTCGAAGCAGAAATACCAAGAAGCACAGCACGATTTGGCCGGAGGTGTGGCCAGCTCCCTTCGATCGGCCATGAAGCCGACTCCCTTGTACGCGGAGTATGGCAGCGGCCCCCGGATATGGGACATTGACGGCAACGAGTATATTGATTACTTGCTCGGCTACGGGCCGATGATTCTGGGCCATGCACACCCTTCCCTCACGGAAGGGGTGCTGGAGGCCTTGCGGAAGAGCGCGACCTTCGGTCTGCAGCATGCGGGGGAGATCCGGCTGGCGCGCCGTTTAACCGGGCTGCTGCCCTGCGCCGACCAGGTGGCGTTCAGCGGCTCCGGCACGGAAGCGGTCATGCTGGCGCTTAGGCTCGCCCGCGCGCATACTGGTCGCGCTAAGATTGTGCGCTTTCACGGACATTATCACGGCTGGTCGGACGCTGTCTTTACATCCTTCCCCAGCGCGGATATGCGGCGGTCCTCCAAAGCTTCCGGCAGCACGACAAAGCGGATTGTGCCGGGTACGGGAGGGCAGAGCGGTAACAGCCTGGAGGATATCATACTGTTGCCCTGGAACGATCCGCACCTACTAGAGCAGACGCTCCGGGCACAAGGGAAGGAGATCGCCGCGGTCATCTCCGAGCCGATCATGTGCAACTCCGGCTGCATCGTGCCGAAGCCGGGCTACTTAGAGCTGATGCGCAGCTTAACTACGGAGCTCGGCATTGTCATGATCCTCGACGAAGTGATCACAGGCTTTCGCCTCGGGCTGAGCGGCGCTCATGGGAAGTTCGGCCTGCAGCCGGATCTCGTTACGGTCGGCAAGGCGTTGGGGGGAGGGATGGCCATCAGTGCAGTTTGCGGGCGCCGGGACATCATGAAGCTGATTGAGGACGGTACCGTCAGCCATCTTGGAACACTGAACGGCAATGGAGCGGCGGTGGGTGCTGCTCTAGCCACCATTGAAGCATTAGCCAAGGACGACGGTGCCGCCTACAGGCAAATGGAGATCATGGCAGACCGATTGGTTACAGGCATTCGATCCGCACTGCAAACGCACGGAATACCGGGACTCATCAATCATGCCGGGCCTGTATTCCATATGATGTTTACCGATGAGACTGAGGTAGAGGACTTTGAAGCCTTCAATCAAAGAGATGCTGCCAAGTATACCCGGTTCGCCGAGCTTATGCTGTACCATGGCGTCCTCGTACGCCCGAACGGTCTCTGGTACGTATCTGCCGTGCATACGGAGAACGATGTGGATGAGACCATTGCAGCGGTTGATGCCGTTCTTGCAGAGCTTAAGCGATAGTGACTAAGGAAAGGGTGTTTTTGCTTGAAGCTGGTTCACTTTTGGAGTAACGACCGGTTGGTTATGGGAGTAAAATCGGATAGAGGTATCCTTCCGCTATTTGGGTATTATTGTTCCATTGAAGCGCTTATGGAACATGGCAGGGAGGGTTTGCATCGGCTTGAGGCGCTGTTGCTGGAGGCTGAGGGAAGCAGCTGGGCATGGCTGGACGAGAAGGAGCTCCGCTTCGGCCCCTGCGTTCCCAATCCGGGTAAAATCATTTGTGTCGGATTGAACTACCGAAAGCATGCGGTCGAGTCGAAGATGCCGATTCCCGAGACGCCGGTGCTTTTCAGCAAATATAACAACGCGTTAAACTGACACCTACAGCCGGTTGCGATAGGGCAGGATGTCCGTCAGATGGATTACGAGGCGGAGCTGGCTATGATCATCGGCGTGGAAGCACGGAATGTTTCCGTTGATGACGCTTTGGAATATGTACTCGGATACTGTAATGCGAATGACCTTTCCGCAAGGGACCTACAGTTCCGGTCCACTCAGTGGCTTCTCGGTAAATCGTGTGACGGCTTTTGCCCACTGGGGCCTTACCTTGTCACTTCGGATGAGGTAAGCGATCCCGACCATCTGTCCATTACCTGCAAGGTCAACGGGGAGATTCGGCAAAGCTCCAACACCGCCGATATGATCTTTAGCACATCTGAGATTATCAGTTACGTCTCAATATATATGACATTGAACCCTGGAGATGTGATTCTAACGGGAACCCCGGAGGGTGTCGTGCTAGGCTCCCCGGAATCCGAGCAGCGATGGTTACGGCGCGGAGACATCGTTACTGTGGAAATCGAGGGTCTCGGAGCCCTCATCAACCAAATGGTTTAGTCGAAGCACCATAACGCCGGAACATCGGAGAAAGCGGAGGAGAATCTCGCACCCGGTATGGCATATTATCAGTCCCGCCGCTTGACACCGGAGGTTCCCGCAGGAATAAGGGGGATGCCTATGAAACGGAACATGGCAATAGCTTGTATGGCGG
This sequence comes from Paenibacillus sp. GD4, assembly GCF_030846225.1. NCBI lineage: Bacteria > Bacillati > Bacillota > Bacilli > Caryophanales > Paenibacillaceae > Paenibacillus > Paenibacillus sp. GD4. Next base: position 144,023 of record NZ_JAVCYK010000001.1, on the reverse strand, counting down.
TTAGCTTGGCAACGGCATTGACTGTGGCGTGCAGCAGTGCACCGAGTGCATCGAGGCCGGAGGATCAGCAGCCCAAATCACAGGAGAAGCCGCCCGAGGTAACGAAGGCGCCGGTGGAGCTGACGTTCTACTACATGTATGCCGATTCGAACATGGATCAGTTTATGAAGGAGCACGGGAGCCTCGTCCAGAAGAAATACCCGAACTTTTCCTTCAAGTTTATCCAAAATACCAAAGGATCGACATTGCAGGATCTCATTGCGGCGGGCGAACATATCGATGTGTTCATAACGATTAATCCCAGCTTTCTGCAGATCAAAGAGGTCGAGCTGGATGGAGACATTACCGACTTGGTCAAAAAGTATAATTTCGATCTTAACCGTTTCGAGCCTTCGATCATCGATGGGCTGCGTAAGGTTGGGGAGGGTAAGCTCCCAGGACTGCCGTTTAGGACCAACACCTTGGGGCTGTTCTATAACAAGGATATCTTCGATCGCTTCGGTATACCGTATTTAAAGGACGGGATGACATGGGATGAGATTTACGATACTGCTAAGCAGCTGACGCGAGAGGATAGCGGGGTACAGTACCGAGGCTTTGGCATCCGGACGCTTGGCCAGCTTCTGCAGCTTAACCAGCTGTCCCATCCTTTGCTCGATCCGGCGACGCGAAAATCGACGGTCAACAATGATGCTTGGAAATCGTATGTCGACAATTTCTCCCGCTTCTACGGCATTGCAGGCTGGCAGCCTACCTCCGCGCTGACGCAGGACGCCAAACAATACGACATGTTCTTTAAGGAGAAATCGCTCGCCATGCTCGTACAGATGAATTCCGACTACCCGAAGGACTTCCAGAAGCTGGACGTCAACTGGGATGTTGTTTCCTTTCCGACCTTTAAAGAAAAGCCGGGTATCGGTCCGCAGCCGGACGTCGTCTATTATGCTTTATCCAGAAACAGCAAACACAGGGACGAGGCATTTCTCGCGATGGCGGAGCTGACCTCGGATGCCGTACAGCTGGAGCGGAGCAGGATCGGCAGCCCTTCGGTGCTTAAGAGCAAGGAGATTCGGGACGCCTTCGGAACAGCGACGACCGACCTGAACGGCAAGAACAAGGCCGGTCTCATACCACAGCAATATGCGTCGCCGACCCCATACACCAAATACAACCTAAAGGTGGTTGCTCCGCTGGCAGGCGCGTTCCGCAACAGCGTTACCGGGCAGAAGGATGTCAATACGGCGCTGCGGGAGGCGGAGGAGAAAGCCAACAAGGATATCGAGGCGATGATTTTATTGGAAGGCAATAAATAAACAAAGGAGGAGCTCTCTGAAAGAGGACATCAGGGCTAGACAAATCGATGTAAAAACGAATTGAACTATTAAATTATATTAATTATTAACCACATTTAATAAAAAGGTTAGTGAATTGACAAGGGGAGCAGATAGACCAAGCTAGTGCTCCCCGATTTGCGTTAAGGAAATTCGTTTATACCGTTAACCTTCGTGAGAATATATCACCAGCCGCCAGGTTCAAGAGTGAGGGTTTGTTAGAGATATTAGCTGTACCGGTCCGAACATCCCCGACCGGAGCTGTCCTTCTACAATGTAATGCGTTGGGCTGACCCCATGCAAATAGTTCGCTATTGTATTGAAAACTGTAACTTCAATCCGATTGCTTCCGACCGACAAGAACGATGTGATATCCAACCGGTAAGGAGACCAAATGCATACCCCGGCATCATGGCCGTTCACGCGAACCTCGGCTGTTCCCCTGATTTCGCCAAGGTCGAGCAGCAGCGTACCTTCCGGCGTCTTATCGATGGTCACGAAAGTTTCATACCGTATACCGCCGGAGTAGGTTTCCAAGCCCTGAATCGTCCAATCTCCGAGCTCCATGATGCCCGCTTCCATTCGATAGGTAACTGGTCCGCGAAGCAAGGCTCCGCCGTTTTTGCCGCGATTCGGGACAACGCGAAGCACAGCGGTTCTCTTGACGCCTTGCGGATTCGGAAGCGGCACGGATTCGCCCGCACCTGTGAAAGATACCTCGACACCGTCAACCCAGAGACGTGCCTCTCCATCCACAGGAATGGCAGCGTGACTTGCACCCGGCGGAAGCACCCAACGGAGCCATTCCACCTCGCCGTCCCCAAAGCTGCAGTCAACCTCGAGCTCGACGACGGTTCCATCCGCCGTTCTATCCTCCAGCCATTCGGCACCTGGAAGCGGATGCGGCCTGCGCGATAGCTCGTGGTACGCCGGTTCCTGTATGGACAGGTCGTTGATTTTCCAGTCCTGCCATAGCTCTGCCTGCCGTTCTGACTCTTTACGGCGAATAACCCAGTCGGTTCCCGACGTAAAGGTGAAGGTGTGTCCATCCTCCGATTCCGCCATGCCGTCGATGAGTATGCCCGATGCTTTACCGATATCCTCCATGACGACCTCTAACGTATTCTCTCCTTGACGGAATGAGGAAACGGTATAAGGAAGAACGCGTCTTCCCTTCGCATAAGGATCAAAGCCTCCCTGTCGTCCGACGACGGTTCCGTTCACGGAGAGACTTGCGGTCGTATCTGCCGCCATTTGGATCGTTCCCTTCACTGGGGAGAACGGAAGGTTAATCTTGCCGATGAATCTTACAAGGTCATCCTTGACATAGGGTGCCGGAACCTGCAGCCACTCGGGGCGGGAGAAACGCTCCACGTTACCTACGAATGCCCAATAAGCGCGAAGCTCCAGTTTGATTCTGGCGGTCAGCCGAATGTCAAGCGTGTTGATTCCTTCTTGAAGACGGACTTTGAAAAAGGCTAGATAGCCTCGGTCTGTTGTTGTAGCTTCCCGGCCGTTGATCCAGATCCGCTTGTCTGCACCGGCACCGATGGCCAGGTTCAGCTCCTGCTCTTCACCCGACCAGACACCGGTACGGACGAGTACCGCTTCCCCGGTATCCACCACACCGAAAGCCAGGAATTCGCTTGGTACGTGTGCCTTCGGACCGAGTGTACGGACATGAATCTTGTCATGCGAGATGCCTCGGGTAAGGGAGTACTCCGATGGCTTCCATTCCAATTCTGCGGCGAGCGAGGCTGCGTTATCAGAGGGAACGGGCAATTCGTTCTCCGGCAGAGGACCCGCCCATTGCGCATAAACCCCGTAGGTCGCCTGAACGCGCGCCCAACCGTCGGTATCACTCCCGGTTTGGTGCCACCCGGCGGATAAGCCGTCCGTACCGTCTGCTTCTCTTCGATGCTCGAAATACCAGGTTGAGACGGGAGGCGATCCAGTGCAATTCGGTTTGTCAAAGTCTCCGAACTTGTTTTCGATCGTCGGTACCAGCTCCACGGACCAGTTCTTGCCGATCTCAGCCAGCACCTCGTATTTGGCATCAAGCCCGCCAGCCGGCTTCCGTGGAGAAACCTCATTCTGCCCATCTGCTCTCCGCCATACAAGCACGGCGGCAGGGCCTTTATCGAAAGGTACGGTAATCACGCTGCGGCCTTCGCCGTCTTTCGAAACCTCCGCGGTATGACGCTCTCCGGTTAAAGGATCCCATAGCTCGGCCTCAAACACATCCCCCCGAACTGTTACATGGGATTCTCGAATATAACGGTCAGACGAAAATTGATAGTTCGGATATTGCCACACCGTAAAAGGACCATGTTCCGTGGCCATAGGAAATACAGAGGGCATGAACAGGACGTCATAGTCACCGATACGCCGGTGAAGCGTCGGTACGGCAGCATCGATTTCCTTCGGCAAGCCGGATAGTGCCTGCGGAAGCTCGTCGGCCGAAGCGATGAATTTCGCATGACCGCTTTCAAAAAGAGCCGCGAGCTTAGCCGACCATTCGCCGTTCGAAGCAAGAGGGCGGGGAGTGACGCCGACCGCGATCAGCAGTCCTCCGTTTTCCACGAAACGAACCAGCATCTCAGCCGTTCGCTCCCGTATGACAGAGCAAGCCGGAAGGAGAACCGCACGATAGCTTTCGTCCCGGATATACATGCGGCCGTCTTTAACGTCGGCTTCCGCTATGGCTTCATCGCTCAGTACGTCAAAATCCCGGCAGTCGCCGTCCAAAGCACCTGTTTTCGGCATGTTCCAGTACATTTTACCGACCAGGGCACGATAACAATCCCTCGCGAGTAAAGCCGGTTCAAGCGGCCCTTGGAGGGTTTGGTTGGCTTGAACCGTTGCTGTCGGGAACAGGAGTCCGATATCGCATACATGGCTTCCGCGTGTAAGCAGATAGCATAACCGGCTCACGCTGTTCGCAAATTGTGAATAATGCCGCCAATAGGGCTGACGCCAGCATGTGGATGGCGGAGCCCATTCATACCAGCCGCCTCGCGTGCTGTAATAAGCGGCGTGAGGATTGTACAGGTTTCCGCCTGCGCGAATCCATGGGATCAGCCAATCGTAGGTCTCCTCCAGTGTTCCGCCCCAGCCGCTGCTGTGAAATACTTCGATCCAAACCCGTTCACGGCTGTTTACATGCGCCAGTGAGCTGTGGATCTTGGTTTCACCATGATGATCGCTGCCGGGTGCGCCGTACCAACGATGGACCCGCAAGTAATCCGCATAGCTGCGGACGGCTCCCGGACCATCGCCTTCCCGGGCAGGTCCTTGCTGATCAAAGCCGCAGGTCAGGCCGTTCCGTTCATGCCATTCGAAGAAGGGGATAAAAAACGCTTCTTCCGCAAGTTCCGCACGAACCTCCTGATAGTCCATACGAACCTGCTGCGCTTCGTCATGATCGCCTTCCCACAGGTAGGCAACTTTAGAAAGCAAGTCATAGCCCTTACGTGCATGAAACTCTTCGATGAAAGTCGTCCCCCATGTGGGCAAGTTCGGCAGCTCGTCTTGAAACGAACCGACGATAACGCTGCCGAACCATTGGCCAAGCCGCCGCTCAAATTCATTGTGTACCATGTCCAGCAGCCGGCTGCAGGCTTCGGATGAGAAATAGTTGAAATTGCGTTGAATCGCATAGACCAGACGCAGCCGGTGCCGGTCTGTCAGCTCGATCGCGGCACGGCCGCCTTCAAGCGGTACCGGCACCAACGGGCCTATCGGCTTGCCTTCTTCATCCATTGCGATAGCTGATGCTGTCAGCGGTATACCACCCGAAGGACAAACAGCCTCCAGATAGCCCGTTCCTTCTGCAACAACGCACTCGATGTATTGTCCGCCATAGTCACTATTCTCACGCACCAGCTCACCTTGAAGGTTTGCTCCGGAAAAGCCGATCTGATCGTAAAACCAGATCCGAATGCCGATTTCGGCTGCATATTCACAAACGCCGTCAAAAATACTCCACCATTCCTCGGAGAGAAAACGAGGGCGGTCGGCGTCGGAGCCGTACATGGGTCCGGTCGGCGCAAGATTCAAAACAACCAGATTATAGACGCCGCCTTCTTTAAATCGATCCATTTGCCAGCGCAGGCGGCCCAGCTCCAGCTCGTCGCCGCTCCACCACCAGATAGGGGCGGGCGAATAATCTTTAGGCGGGTTCTTAAATTGTGAAGCGATGGTTTCCATTGAGATTCTTCCTCCTTCTTGTACGGTTTACGATTCATTGTATCCACACGGTATGCGTTGAGAAATGGAGGAGAGAAGGTTTTTTTGTAATTTGGTCGAAAAAACTTATTTAAATCGATATCTCTCCTATGCAGAATGGAGGAATGGTCATGTTTTCGGTACATCCTGTCCATTACCGGAATTTATCCCCGTACATTAGGTATGCCCATGAGCTTGATCTTAAGAAAGGATACCTGCTTCTGAATAGAATTATTTATGATCACGAATTCGTTTTCGGTATTTCCGGACAAGCCTTCGTCACGATGGACGGTCAATCGTACGTGATTAGGCAGGGGGACTTACTCCTCATTAAACCGCACGTTTCCCACACAATGAAGGTGGTGGACGATACGCCGTTCCGGAGTGTTTGTGTTCATTTTGACTGGACGGATCTGGGGCAGGCATCGGATTTTTCACCTATCGGGGTGTATCTCCATGTGAAGAAAGCTTCCGGTACGATACCGCCTCCGGAAGCGCTTGTATCACGACCTGCCGATGAGTTTGTTGAGTTCAACTGGCCGCCGCACCTGAGTACTAGTGAGTCTTTATCATTCCTGGCTGCATTTCGTGAAATCGTAAAGCATTTCAAAGATGACGGTCTCGGCCCGAAGCTGCAAATGAAGGCCGCCTTCCTGAGAGTCATCGCTCTCGCATTCGAGGAACTGACGACCGACGAGGGGATTCCGAAGGGATATCCTCATTCGGATCTTGTGCGTGATGCGATACGTACGATGAAGAAGCGGTATGCGGAGACGATTACCCATGCGGAATTGGCGGAGCAAAGCGGGCTGTCGCTGAAATACTTCGGCACCCTGTTCAAGGGAGCGACCGGCCGGACGATTACGGAGTATTTACTCGCCGTCCGTATGGGCAAGGCAAAGGAGCTGCTGAGGGCGACGACGTCACCGGTAAAGGATATCGCCGCTTCAGTGGGCATTCCTGATGAATATTACTTTAACAAGCTGTTTAAGCGCGTCGAGGGCATGTCCCCCGGGAGATACCGGAGAACGATGGGCAGATAATTTCGATAGAAGCTTTAAAACAATTGGTTGAAAATGGGTTTTCAACCGGAATCCTATATGATAACATAAATCCGAGCAAATGATTCATCTATGAGCATATGTCCACTTGAAAAACTTTCCATACAGAAAGAGGGATGATGTGATGGCTGCATTTTACCTGCTTAGGCACGGCGAAACCTTATGGAACGCCGACCGGAATCGCTATAGCGGACGGACGGATATTCCGCTGTCCCCCCGCGGTGAGCAGCAAGCTAAAGAGAGTGCAGAGGGGCTGGAAGGTCTTGGATTCACAGCCGTCTACTCCTCTCCGCTGAAGCGGACGCTGCAAACGGCCGAGCCGCTTGCTATTCGAAGCCGGCTGCCTATACAACAGGATGAGCGACTGATCGAGATCGATTTCGGTCAATGGGAAGGGGTGGCGGCCGCCGATATCAGAGAGCGGTTTGCATCGGGCTGGCAGGCATGGACGACGGACCCGGGCAGCACAGCAGCAGGAGGAACGGGTGAGACCGCTGCTCAAGTATATGCGAGAGTGCTCGATTTTTTTACGGAAAAAGCAAAGCTGCACCAAGGCCTGAATGAATCGGTTCTAGTCGTTACCCATGATACGCTGATCCGGATCTTCGTAGCAGGCATGCTTGAGATGCCGTTCCGGTCTTACCGCAGACTAAGGCAAAATAATGCGGCCGTAACGGTCATTCTAACCTCGGAGGACGGATTTGTTTTGAAGCATTTGAATCATTCCATGAAGCCGCTAAAGGAGAAATGAAAATGAATCAGTTTGCTCCGTTACATTGGAATGCACAGTGGATTTGGGGTGGGGAGGAAGAAAGCCCGCGGAACGAATGGAGGTGCTTCCGCCGATCGTTCGACGCTCCGGATCAAGGCTGGAGCTTGGGGAAGGTATCGATTACGGCCGATTCCCGTTATACGCTGTATATCAACGGTGAGCAGGTCGGGCGGGGACCGGCAAGATGCTGGCCGTTCGAGCAGTCTTACGATACTTACGATATCGGCCATTTGATCAAGCCGGGCCGGAGAAACACGCTGGCTGTGCTGGTGCAGCATTTCGGAGTATCCACGTTCTACTACGTTCGCGGGCGCGGAGGGCTTCTTGTGCAGCTGGATCTGACGAATGATGACAAGAACGTTTACAGCGTCACAACCGACCAAGCGTGGCGAACGATCCGGCATCCGGGACAGGATCCGCGGGCTCCCCGCATGTCATGCCAGCATGCGTTCGCTGAGCGGATCGACGCTAACGGGTGGGATGACCGCTGGATCGATACCGATTATTCCGATGTAGACTGGCCTTATGCGACCGTCCTGGGAAGTGTCGGTATGGAGCCGTGGGTAACGCTGAAGCCGAGAGATATTTTCCCGCTGACCGAAGAAACGATTTATCCTTCCCGTGTGGAAGGGTTAAGTAAAGTCGTTCCGGTTCCGTGGACGGCAAATCTCGAGCTGCGCAGTCAAATGATACCCGGCTGCGACGACGATGCGAACGCCTACGTGTACGCCGGCTATGTCGCAACGGTCATCCGGACAGCTTCGGCCGCCAAGGCCGTCATCGGGATTACCTACGCTCCGCCGCTGTTTGGCGGTATCATTGTAAACGGCGTAAGACATTCGAAGGCAAGCATGCGGGGAGAAAAGAACGAAAGATATTTGGACACGGAATTACGGGAAGGGGACAATTTGCTGCTGGTCGAGCTGTCGGGGAATGACCACGGAAGAGGTCTATTTATGGGAATCGATTGTAACGCTCCCTTCGAGCTTGCCGCACCTTTTCCCGCAGGCGAGGAAGCTTCGCCTTTTCTATCGATCGGTCCCTTTGAAAGCTATGAATACATAGATCATCAGTTCGATGAGCAAGCGAGAGCCAAGCATCGGATCATTAACGCATGCAAGGACGATAAAGCGGAATTATCCGGGCTGGAGCCGTCGGATTTGGAGAAGATCACGGCATTTCGCAAGGTGGGTAGAGCCGCTGCAGCGGCTGATCTCACTGAGTTCGAGCCATGGGTTCGCACGGTGCCCCGCCGATTTGTCAGCCCGGAATCGATTCTGTCGTTATCCATTATGAAAAAACAGTCCGAACCGTTGCCGGTACCTAAATCGCTACAGCATGTGGTGACGGCCAATTCCATTCCCGGCATCGTGCCCATATTTGAACAGGCGGATACGGAAATCATTATTGATTTCGGCTGTCAAACGGTTGGGTACATTACATTTGAGGTGGAAGCGGATGAGGGCACGATTCTTGATTTTTACGGCTACGAGCATATGCGCGACGGGTGGATCCAGCACATGAATTACTTGGAGAACTCGATTCGCTACATTTGCCGGCAAGGCCGGCAGCGATACACCTCTTACATACGTCGAGGCTTCAGGTATTTGGCGGTGACGGTCCGCGGTGCTGCGAAGCCGGTTAAGCTGTACGGGGTGCAGCTGCGGCAAAGTCATTATCCCGTAGCAGAAATCGGACAGTTCCAATGCTCGGATTCGCTGCTGAACGATATTTGGGAGATCAGCCGGACGACAGCGAGACTGTGTATGGAGGATACGTTCGTCGACTGCCCCGCTTATGAGCAGACGTTCTGGGTGGGAGACAGCCGCAACGAAGCCCTTATCGCTTATTATTTGTTTGGAAGCGAAGAAATGGTCAAGCATTGCCTGGAGCTGGTACCGGGGTCGCGTGGGCAAACCCCTCTTTACGTGGACCAAGTGCCGAGCGGCTGGAACAGCGTGATTCCGAACTGGACCTTCTTTTGGGTGAATGCTTGCAGGGAGTACTATTCGCGCACGGGAGATCAGAAATTCGCCGAATCCATATGGCCGCATGTCGCTTATACGCTGGATCATTACTTAAAGCTAATTGACGACCGGGGACTGCTGTTCATGGACGGCTGGAACTTCCTCGATTGGGCTCCGATCGATCAGCCTCGCGAGGGAGCGGTCACCCATCAGAACATGTTCTTTGTCCGTGCGCTTCTGAATGCTGCGGAGCTTGCGGAAATTGCCGGTGTGAAGGGGGAAAGCGACAAGTATCGGGCTTCCGCAGAGGCTTTGTGCAGGGCGATTAATCAGCATTTGTGGTCAGAGGAACGACAGGCCTACCTGGACTGCATTCATGCCGACGGACGGCCGTCGGATATTTTCAGCATGCAAACACAGGTGGTCGCTTACCTGTGCGATATCGGAGCAGGCATGCGGAAGGAAAGGATGGAGAGCTTACTTATCTCGCCACCATCAAATTTCGTGCCGATCGGCAGCCCGTTCATGTCGTTCTTCTACTATGAAGCGTTGGCCAAAATGGGCCGGCACAGGCAGATGATTGACGATATACGCCATCAATACGGCCAAATGATCGAGTATGGCGCAACGACCTGTTGGGAAATGTATCCTAAGCTGAAGGACGGCCGGATCCTCCCGAAAGAATTGACGAGAAGCCACTGCCACGCCTGGTCGGCCGCTCCGGGTTATTTTCTTGGAGCTTATGTGCTTGGCATAAGAGAAACGGGTCCGGGCTGGAGCCGTGTAACGGTAATGCCGGAGCCTTGCGGATTATCCTGGGCGAGGGGAAGCGTGCCGCTGCCGAACGAAGGGCGGATCGACGTTTCCTGGCAGCTTGACGAATCCGAAATGTTTCATCTACAGGTACGGCTCCCAGAGGGAATAGACGCGGACGTACGGCTGCCGGATGGATACGAGGGCACGATCGACATTCAACGCATCGGGTAAACGGGCCGTCATGCACTGACTAACGTTATTCACTGGAGGGACCGATTCTATGTACAGTCTTCTGATTGTCGACGACGAACCGAGAATTGTTAACGGACTTTATGAACAATTTTTGGATTGGAGGCAGGAAGAGCTAAGCGTTTATCGGGCATACACATCCGTGGAAGCTCTGCGTATACTGAACGCAATCAAGATCGACATCTTGCTCAGCGACATTCAAATGCCGGGTATGAACGGAATTGAGCTGCAGAAAAAAATTCACGAGGTGTGGCCTCGTTGCAAAGTAATCTTTCTTTCAGGTTACAGCGATTTCGAATACGTTCAATCCGCTATGCGTGACGGAGGTTTGGATTATATTCTTAAAGTAGAAGGCGATGAGCCCATTTTCGCCGCCGTCGGCAAAGCGATCGACCGATTGAAGGAAGAGCGAGTATCCGAGCAGCTTCTTCAGAAGGCTAAGCGGCAGCTGGAAGCTTCCAGACTGATGATGCAGAAGGATTATTTGACAAGCCTGCTTCAAGGAGATATTTCAGGCAATTCCGTGGGGCAGGACCGGTTCGACGAGCTGTACATACCGCTTTTGGCTCGCGAGAGGGTGCTTTTGGCGTTAGGCCGGGTTGATCGTTGGCCTGAAAATATGCGTCCTACGGACCGGTCGCTGTATATGTACGCCATTACCAATATTTCTTCGGAATACTTCAGCCAAGGCCAAGTGACCGCCATTGCGTTTTCGATCACCTCCTCCCATCTGGCATGGCTCATTCAGCCGGTCGGAAATGGTAACGGAGGAGTGATCTGCGAGGAAGAATGGGAGAAATGTTACTCTTTCGTCCGCGGGACGTCGTCCGATATCCAGGAGACCTGCAAAGTGATGCTGAAGCTCCCCGTTTCCATTGCCATTAGCGGTACCAGCAGCGATTGGCAGTCTGCGGCGGTACAGTATTTACGTTTGGAGCAGCTCTTTCAGCAAGGGTTCGGCCACGGTCGGGAAATGCTGCTATCCGACAGGACGCAGCAGGAGACGCATGAACTTGCTTATATACCGCAGGGACTGACCAGAGAGCATCTTGCGGTTCGCCTGAAGGCGGTTAAGCAGCTTGAGCTGTTTTTGCATAGCGGTCAGAAAGACGAATTTTTTGAGCTGTACGACGAAATCGAAGAGACGGCACGTTTACTGCAAGGCTCTTCTTCTTTACATCCCTTTCTCGTAGAAATCGAGTATGCGCTTTCCTCGCTTTTTTTATCCTATTTGAATCAAAGGGGATTATTGGATCGTATCTCAGCGAATATCGATACGAGTCCGCTGCTGCAGAGGGGCGCATTCTCTTCCTGGAGAGAAGCGGAGGCTTATTACCGGAAGCTTTCCGAGCAGTTGTTTACACAGAGAGCGGACGAACAAACGAACCGTACGCAGCAAGTGCTGACGACCTTGAATCAATACATCGAGCGGAATCTTGCAGATGATCTTTCCCTCGAGAAGCTCGCTGATCACGTATACCTTCATCCGACCTATTTGTCCAGGTTGTACAAACAAATATCCGGCGTGCGCCTTTCCGACTATATAAAAGAGGTGCGGTTGAAAAAAGCGGCGGAATTGCTGGCGAATCCGCGTCTGAAAATTCACGAAGTTGCGGTCGGCGTCGGATTCGAATCCGCTCACTATTTCACCAAGGTATTTAAGAAGGAAATGCACATGACTCCGCAAGAGTTCAGGGACCGATGTCAAAGTGAAAAAAGCTGAGGGGATCACTTATGCACTGGATGGAAAAGCTGCAAAGCATTTATCCTAAATTGCTCCTTTCGTTTGTCATAGTCATTACGCCGATTTGTTTGATTAGCTTGAAGATGAACGAATACGGCGAGAAAAATGTCAGGGAAAAAATTGAAGATTCCATTCAATCCCGCGTGTCCTTCTACAGCCGGTTGTTGGAAAACGAATTTTCGCGCATTACCGCTATGCAGGAGGAATATATCAACGACCGCATGCTGCGCAAGCTGATTTTTTCCGATCAGGTCATCAGCGATATCGAGCGCCACGAGGCCATCTACGCCATTCATAATCAGCTTGAACGCATGGTCAATACGAGTCCTTACATCCGCAGCGCCGGTGTTTATCTGCCCTCATCCAACCGATGGATTTCCGATTCCGAATCCTCCGTCATCGACGAGATACCGAAAGAACAATACTCTGCTTTAAAGTCGTTGCGAAACAAGTACAAAAACCGTTTTGTTTTATGGGATAACCGGTTGTTTATCAGCTTGGTATATTCCGGAAGAGTATTGGATCACGGACAAGAACCGATTTTTGTTGTCGGAGTAGAAATTGATCTGAGGCAAATAAAGCAGGTGCTTGACAGCTTTGCGATCGGCGGGAGCGGCGGATCAATGATTATCGATAGCGATGGTACCTGGGCCATACAGGGTGAAGTCAGCTCACTGCCGTGGTCCGAAATGAGGGACTTCATTGGCGGCCTATCTCCCGACAATCCCACACTCGTAAAGGAAGCGCGAATCCAGGGAAAGAAGTATTGGCTTTGGGCCGAGCAATCGCAAGCGTCGGGCATAACGCTGCTTTCGTACATGCCCGAATCGGAAATTGTAGGCTCATTGACGCTTTACCGGGCTTGGTACTGGGTTTTGTCCGGGGTATCTCTCTTGCTGATTGCCCTGTTTGCGTATTGGATTTTTTTGCAGACACACAAGCCGATGCGAATACTCATGCGTGCCCTCCAAAAGGTGGAAAACGGCAATTGGAAGGTTGCGATTCATCACAAACGGCAGGACGAGTTCGGTTACTTGTATATCCAATTCAACTCCATGGTCAGCAGGATCAATGAATTGATCCATGAGGTGTACGAACAGAAATATCGTGCCAATCTGTCTGAATTAAGACAGCTTCAATCGCAGATCAATCCCCATTTCCTCTACAATAGCTTTTTTATTTTATACCGGATGGCAAAAAATGAAGAAAACGAAAGCATAGCAAGATTCACGTCCTATCTAGGGCGATATTTTCAGTTTATTACCCGCACTCATAAAGCAAAGATTCGATTGGCGGAAGAAGTGGATTTTTCGCAAGCGTACGTCGAAATTCAATCCTTCCGATTCGAAGACCGGATTACAGCCCGGTTTGAACAGCTACCGGCAGCTTACGCTGATTTGGAGGTGCCGAAGCTGATTCTGCAGCCGGTTATCGAGAATGTGTACCAGCACGGGCTGCGCGATACGATTGATGGGGGGGAGTTTGAGGTTCGGTTTGAGCATCGGGACGGATGCTTAGTGATTGTGATAGAAGACAACGGGCAGGAAATGCCTACCGCCGAATATGAGGAGCTGAAGCGAAAGCTGCAGGTCACCGAATGGATCGATGCCGAAACGACAGGTCTTGTCAATGTCCACCGCAGATTAAGACTGGAATACGGGGAGCGGGGCGGCATTGTATTTAACCGGGCACCCGGAGGAGGAAATCAGGTTTTGCTACGTATCCCAATTGTCAAGGATACGGCGGCGTAAAAGCTTTTCAATTTCTTCAAACAACAAGTTGATATATTACATCGTTTGTTGAAATATTGCCCTAGAAGCTTCCTAAGCGGTCAGATACAATAAAGACATGGAAAAAAAGGAAATATTATCATATTCACACTAAACTGAGAGGGACGAGAGGGAGGGAGGGACGGCTTCGGGAATTCTCTGATCGAGGTTCATGGATCGGAGGACTTCTTTTCTTGATTAATTATCGGAATATTCAGTTATTAATGAATCTGAGAGGGTGGTTACTATAAAACAGGTAAACGCAAAATCATTTTTATTGCTCAGCGCGTCGGCGGTCCTGGCACTGACCTCGGCTTGTACAGGGGGCGGCGGAAATTCAGGGGGAACGGCAACGCCTCAAGCGACAACAGGAGCGGACAAAGGCGAACCGGTCGGTAAATACGATCCGCCGGTCACGATTACGATGGTCAGAGACCAGGAAACCAATACAACGTTTCCCGAAGGCGACTCTATGGAAAACAATGTATATACCCGTGCCTACAAGGATGAGCTTGGAATTGAGATTAAAAATGAATGGATTACGGATTCAACCCAATATTGGGAGAAGCTGAATATTGCCATCACCTCCGGTGACCTTCCCGATATATTCCGAGTAAAGCCATCCCAGCTTAAGGAGCTGGCAGAGGCAGGCATGCTAGCCGACTTAACGGAGGTTTATAAAAAGCACAGCGTGCCCTTGACAGATGAGAAATTTAAAGAAGACGGCGGAATCGGCTTGAATTCCGCAACGATTAACGGGAAATTATACGGTCTCCCTTACGTAACGGCCGCTATTGACGGTGCCACCATGCTCTGGGTTCGTAAGGATTGGTTAGACAATCTCGGGCTGCCGGAGCCTAAAACGATGGACGATATCATCAATATCGCCCGGGCGTTCAAAACGAAGGATCCGGATAAAAACGGCAAAGACGATACGCAAGGCTTCGGCTTCGTCAAAAATATTTTCGGCGGCGGCGGCGGTATGCTCGGTTTCTTCAACGGCTACCATGCCTATCCGAATATCTGGTTTAAGGATCCGAGTACGGGCAAGCTTGTTAACGGTTTGGTCAAGCCGGAAACCAAGCAGGCACTCGCAAAATTACAGGCATTGTATAAAGAAGGCTTGATCGATAAAGAATTCACTACGAAAAGCGGGATCGGGCCTGACGTTATCGCCGGAAAGGTCGGCTTGTTCTACGGGACCATGTCGAATCCGTTGAATCCGCTTCAGCAGACCTTGGACAAAGACCCGAATGCCAAATGGCACTACTATCCGATTACCTCCGTTGACAGCAAACCGGCCAAGCCGCAGATTTCGTATAATCCGCCGCATTATTATGTCGTAAGCAAAGACAGCAAGCATCCAGCCGCCCTTATCAAGCTCATGAACTTCTTCATAGAAAAAACGTTCGGTAAAACATCCGACTACAAGTACCAATACGTTGGAACGCATTCTTCACATAAATACGCATTTGTCAGAAACTTTGGAGTCACGAAAAACGTGGATAACTGGAAAACGATCAAAGAGGTGTATAAATCCGGTGATGTGAGCAAGTTAAACCCGGAGCAAAAGGGTTATTACGATCAAATGAAGCAGTATGAGGCCGGTACCGCGGCGATGTGGAAATATTCAAAAATTTTCGGCCCGGAGGGCTCCTTGTCGTTAGTGGATAAATATGTGAATGAAAAGCTGCTGCAAATCGATGAATTCTATGGATTGCCTACGGATAATATGGTTGAAAAAAGCGGTCCGATGAGCGATTTGGCTAATGAGACGTTTACCAAAATTATCCTAGGGGATTCAATCGATAACTTTGATAAATTCGTAGCGGATTGGAATAAGCTCGGCGGAGAATCGATTACAAATGAAGTCAACGAGTGGTACGCTAAAAACAAGAAATAATAGCAGAGCAAGAGATGTCCGGGGGGAGCGCACCTGAGTTCCCTCCGGTTACCCTTTTTACACTGGAGCGATGAAGCATGAGACTTGCAACGAAAAAGAACCGGATTCCATCGCGGCCGACATCGGCAAAATTCATGCAAGCGCAATGGCCCTTATATTTGATGCTGATTCCCGGCATCCTAGTTCTCATCATCTATCAATACTTGCCTATGTTCGGTTTTGTGATGGCCTTTCAAAATTTCAAGCCTGTTCTCGGTTTTTTTAGATCGGAATGGGTTGGCTTCGATAATTTCATCTATATCATGAAGCTCCCCAACATTTATCAGGTCATATGGAATACACTGTATATCTCTGTTATGAAGGTGATTGCGGGGCAAGTTTTTCCAATTCTTATCGCGCTTCTTTTGAATGAAGTTAGAATCGGCTTCGTCAAACGAAGCATACAAACACTTGTATATTTGCCGCACTTTTTATCATGGATCATTCTGGGCGGGATTCTGATCGACATCCTGTCTCCTTCGAAGGGGATTGTCAACCAAATTCTCAAATCGCTCGGATTGGAGCCGATTTTCTTTCTGGGCAATGCGGAAATTTTCCCTTATGTCTTAGTAGTGACCGATCTCTGGAAGGATTTTGGCTTTAGTACCATTGTTTATTTGGCAGCGCTTACCAGCATCAATCCGAATCTCTACGAAGCGGCGGTTGTCGACGGTGCGTCCCGCTTGCGGCAGACCTGGCATATTACGCTGCCCGGCATGCGACCGGTCATCGTCCTTGTCGCCACATTAAGCTTGGGTCACATTCTCAGTGCGGGATTCGATCAAGTATTTAATTTATACAATCAATCCGTATATGAAACCGGGGATATTATCGATACCCTCGTATACCGGATGGGGATTGTTCAGGCGAAGTATTCTTTGGCTACTGCCATCGGGTTATTCAAATCGGTTATCGGTTTCATCCTTATCGCCGTATCCTATGTATTGGCCTACCGTTTCGCTAACTACAGAATTTTTTAAAGGGGAGAGATCCGCTTGGTCAACGACTCCTCATTCTCGATGAGAGTATTTAGTATTTGCAATTATTCGTTTCTGATCGTCTTGTCCCTGCTATGCATATTCCCGCTTATTCATGTATTAGCGATGTCGCTCAGCTCGAGTATTGAAGTGGAAGCCGGACTTGTGGGACTATGGCCGGTAAACTTTACGACGGATGCCTACGCATTTGTGCTTAGCAAACCGGAATTTTTGAAATCCATCGGTGTTACATTACAGCGGCTGATATTCGGGGTAGCTCTTAATTTGCTGCTGACCATCCTACTGGCCTATCCACTTTCCAAAGAGGTCAAGGCATTCCCGATGCGCACCTTCTTTGCGTGGTTTGTCGTATTTACGATGCTGTTTAACGGCGGGTTAATACCGAATTATATGATCGTCAAGGAAACGAATCTGTTAAATAGTATATGGGCGCTTGTGATACCGGGGGCCGTTCCGGTTTTCCATGTCGTCTTGCTGCTAAATTTCTTTCGCGGAATACCTAAAGAGCTGGAAGAAGCTTCACATATGGATGGGGCGGGGCATTGGGTCACGCTGTTTCAAATCTACTTACCGCTATCCCTGCCTGCGTTGGCGACGATCGGCCTTTTCGCGACAGTCGGCCATTGGAACGCATGGTTCGACGGGATGATCTATATGAATACGCCGGCAAATTATCCGCTGCAAACGTATTTACGCACCATCATTATCGAGCAGGATTTGACAGTTCTCGGCTCTGACGACGCCATCAGACAATTGGAGAACGTAAATCCGAGGACGACCAGAGCAGCGCAAATTTTCCTCGGAGCTCTTCCGATCCTGTTGGTTTATCCGTTCCTGCAAAGATACTTCATGAAGGGGATCGTGCTGGGAAGTGTCAAGGAATAAGTACTCACTTTGAAAGTAGGAAATGTCATATGAAAATTCATGCGGTCGCTCCAAAGGGAGGAAGAGGACATGTCTTCCTTTAACTGGAGACGGATGCTTAAGCTTCTTAGTGTGATCCTTGTTGGCGGGCTGCTTGCGCTGGCTGCTTATGTGAAGGTTGAACCGGAGCAGACGGCGATATTACAGGAGGCAGCCTCTGTCAAACCAACCGGGGAAGGGGGCGGGGAAAAAGCCGTTCTGCGTACGGAAGAGGTTCTCGATAAAAGCAGAACAAAGGGGACCTTTTCTGTGAGATATTTTGATTTGCCCTCTGACGTGAAGTCGGGAGACGCGATCCTGATTGAAACGCCCGACGGGAAAACGATGATGATCGATTCCGGGATACAGGAAGCCAGCCCTAAATTGATGGAATATATCAAAAAATTGGGGATCGATTCGATTGATGCGGCAGTAAATACACATCCCCATGCGGACCATATCGGAGGTTATTCCTCTATTTTGAGGAATGTAACGGCAAAAATATTTTATATGATTAACCTACCTCACGTAAGCTCGTCCCAGTACGTCAATGTAACGTCCATACTTGCTGAGAAAAAAATAAAGACGGAGCTGCTGGAGGAGGGATCGTCTTTCTCCTTGGGAAATGAGGTGAAGGTGGAAGTATTCAGCCCGACCAAAGGCGTTCTTCCCGGTGCGGTGAAAACCTTCGATGCGAACGAAATCAATCAATATTCGATGGTGCTCAAGGTGACCTACAAGGATACCTCGTTCCTATTTCCAGGTGATATTTACCAGGCGACAGAGTTCACGCTTTCCGAAAAGTATCTGAAAGAATTGGATGCGGACTTTGTGCACGCCCCTCACCACGGTGCCGCGACCTCCTCGTCCATCACCTTCATCAATGCGGTTTCACCAAAGGTCGCGGTCATGAGCGCGAACATTTTTCAAAGCCGGGATGTCATGAAGCGATACGAAAGCTTAGGGTCAAAGGTTTACGCAACAGGCCTGCATGGAAATATTCTCATTACTTCCGACGGTAAAGATTTGAAGGTGATAACCGAGAAGGATTGGGAATGGAAGGTGAAGGCGAAGTGACCTATGAAGATGCGAACCCTTGCGCTGTTCACTGCCGTACTGTTTATCTCCATGCTGCCAATGGCTCAGAAAGCATGGGCTCATAATCTAAATAGCGGTTATTCATACGTCCACATCGGCGAAAGAGAAGTGGATTATGAACTGATATTGCCGCATCCGGTCCTTAGCGCCTATGATCTGGACCGGAATGGGACCATTTCGGATCAGGAGCTTTCTGCAAAACGCGATGAGCTCGAGAATTATATGAAGGAGCATCTGCAGCTGTATTCGGGTCTCTCGAAGCTTCGATTCAGTATGGAAGATGCGGTTGCAACCATTCAGGAAAAAAAGGAAGATCCTGTCGTGCGCTTTCATTTCCGCTTCTTCTCGGATATTCCCATTACGGAGCTCATGATCCGGTATCGTATCGTCATTGACGATGCCGATCCGTATCATCAGAACTATATCCAAATGTTCAAGGAAGGAAGCTTGATCGGTCATCAAGTAGTTGATAAGGATACTGATACGTATCGCTTTGCACCGGGCAGCCAGCCGACTGTTCACACTTCACTGATCGTATACAGCGTGATCCTCGGGGCGCAATTTATGTTAAAACCCGGAATGCTGTGGCTGCTGGTTCTGAGCTTGTGCCTGACGGAGCGCCGGTTTCGGCAAGCAACCGAAAAATTGATGTTCTTCACGCTTTCACATGCGGCCGGGGCTGCAGTATTTCATGAAAAACTGATGTTCGTTCCAGAAGTTTCGGTTTATTTTCTTTGCTCGGTGTTTGTATTTGCCGGCGTGTTTGGGTGGTTAAAAGATAAGGCGTTCGGCTGGATACTGCCGCTATTGCTCGCGGTCGGGGTTATTCACGGGGCCGTTATGTCCCCTTCGGGCGTCGGCTTGGGGATTGTCCCGGGCTTTCGGACGATCGGCGTCCTACTCTTCCACATGGGAATCGGATTAGCGATGGCCGGATCGTTATATCTGCTGCAAACGGCTATTGTACCCGTTAATCGGCCGCAAACTCATGAAGGGCTAAGACCGTTTCGGCCGTAATTTTGTTTTGTCAGGGGAGTGCTATCGTGGATGTGTTGTCGCTTATCTTGTATTACTTAGATCTCGGACTGGAGCATATTATTACGGGTTACGATCATCTTCTCTTTTTACTTGCTCTGATTATTGTCTCCAAAAAGTTTGCCGAAGTATTAAAAATTGTTACCGCCTTCACCGTAGCCCATAGCATAACACTCACTCTGGCCGCCATAGGCTGGATACCCGCGAATCCGAATTGGATTGAGGCTGGAATCGCGCTCACCATCTGTTATGTCGCGATTGAGAACTTTTTTGTCACTCCACCAGGATGGCGCTGGATGATAACGTTTCTCTTCGGCTTGATTCATGGTATCGGCTTTGCGACGGCTATCTCCGATATCGGTTTTGACCAGAAATATTTCATCACTTCCCTGGTCTCGTTTAATGTCGGCATAGAGCTGGGGCAGCTTGCATGCGTTGCGTTGGTACTTCCGATCTTAATCATGCTGCAGAAGAAGGAACGTTATTACACGTTCGTTTTTCGCGGAGCCTCGGCTAGCATTTTCGTGATTGCAGCTTTGTGGTTTGTCGATAGGTTGTCTTGATTTTTGGTGATAAGGAAATGAGGAGGATGCTGCATATGATTGGCAATCCCATAAAGCCCGTGAAGAAAGCGCGGATCGGATTATATTCGGTAGGACTACGTGCGTACTGGGACCAATTCCCCGGTCTTCGCGAACGGTTGATCGAATATGGCGCCTTCATCGAGCGACAAGTTTCGGCTTGGGCCGAAGTATACAACTACGGTCTTGTAGATACCGAAGGTGAAGGCCGGAAGGCAGGGGAGTGGTTTAACGAGCGGAATGTCGACCTGGTTTTGTGTCATGCTGCGACGTACTCCACAAGCTCGACCGTGCTGCCGCTTCATCAGATCAACAAAGCGCCGGTCGTTTTTTTGAATCTGCAGCCGACGGAACGTATCAATTATAATCATACGACTACCGGTGAGTGGCTTGCGCATTGCGGCGCCTGTCCTGTTCCCGAATTTGCAAACTCCTTTAACCGAGCCGGTATTCCGTTCCGAGTTGTTAACGGTCTATTGGGCTTGGACTATACGCCTGCGGTTTCGTTAACCAACGAAACGACCTGCGAGCGAAAAGAGGCGATCCGTGCATGGAGGGAAATTGAAGAATGGGTACGGGCCGCATCGGTTCCCCGGACGCTTCAGCATAGCCGCTTTGGATTCCTAGGCAACACATATAGCGGGATGCTGGACATGTACAGCGATTTTACCATGATTCAAGCACAGACGGGGCTGCATGTCGAGGTTCTGGAAATGTGCGATCTGAATCGGCTGCTGCAAGAAGTGACACCATCGGAAGTCGCGGCTAAATTGGATGAAGTTCATCGCATGTTTGAAATCAGCGGCGATTCCCCCAGCGATCCGATTGCTAAGAAGCCGACGGAAGAGCAGATGGAGTGGTCGTGCAGAGTGGCCGCGGCGCAGGAGAAGCTTGTCCGGGAGTTCAATCTTGACGCGTTGAGCTACTACTATCATGGAGCGCCGGGCGGGGAATACGAGAAATTGCAGGGCGGATTTATTGTCGGACATTCTCTGCTGACCGCCCGAGGCATCCCGTGCTCCGGCGAGGGAGACCTTAAGACCGCAGTGGCGATGAAAATATGCGATATTGTTGGGACAGGAGGGAGCTTCTCGGAGATTGTCGTCGTAGATTATGTGGACGAGACGATATTACTCGGGCATGACGGTCCGTTCCATATCGCTATTTCCGATGGAAAGCCGCTCCTCCGTGGAATGGGTCTTTATCATGGGAAGCAGGGAACGGGTGTTTCCGTCGAGGCCAAGGTGAAGTCGGGGCCGGTGACTACGCTGAATGTTACGCAGACGGGAGACGGCAAGCTCAAGCTGATCATTAGCGAAGGCGAGTCAACGATCGGACCTATCATGCGAATCGGCAATACGCAGACGCCGGTCAAATTCCGCAAGCATCCGGACGAATTTATGGAGCAATGGTTTATGGAAGCACCCACCCACCACTGCGCAATGTCAATCGGTCACAACGCGTCGCTGTTCCGGAAGGTTGGAGAATTGATGGGGATAAAGAGCGTTACTCTTTAGGGGTTTTAACGTGAAACAAAGTGTATTCTCTATGAATGAATATTGTATGTTCAGCCTCGAATCCCCTTACTATAATAAAGCTGAACTGGAGTCGTGTCGCCGAGCCTCCCTCGGCGCTCAGGGATCTGGATAAGGATGGGATCAGCTTTTCTTGAAGTAAACAATTTATTGGGAGGTTACATATTGAAAAAAATGAAAGCAGTTCCAGCCCTATTGGGTATTTCTCTATTCATGGGAGTAACGCTGATCGGATGCGGAAATGAAGATTCCGTCAGCACTCCCACAGCGAGCCCGGATACGTATAATAACGAGCCTGCATTATTAACCATCTATTCACATAACGCCGGGGTCATAAACGAAGCAGAGCTTGACGCACTTGTAACGAAGCCTGTCCAAGCCAAGTATCCGAATATTACAACGAAGCTGGTATCAGGATCGGGCGTAACCTTTGACAAGCTGATAGCAGCGGGTGAAATTCCCGATATTATCTTAACCAGCAATTACTATTTACTCGACCTGCTTCAACTGGACCTAGGTTCGGACTTAACGGACTTTGTCAAGCAGGATAATGTGGACTTCAATAAATTCGAACCGGAAACAATCAATGTAATAAAAAGCTTCGGCACTAAGGGTGAAATTTATGGAATTCCCTATGCTATGAACTATGGCGTTCTGCTGTACAATAAAGATATTTTTGACAAATTTTCGGTTCCTTACCCTACAGACGGCATGACCTGGAGTCAAGTTATGGAGCTGGCCCGCAAAGTTACCCGAATAGATCAAGGGACACAATACATCGGTATCGATCTGCAGAATCCGACGTTATTAACGCGAGCTTACGGCCTTGGAGTCGTTGACGAAAAGCAGGAAAAATCCGTTATTCATACTGACGCTTATAAACGGGTATTCGGGATTTATGAGCAAAATTATCAGATCCCGGGCACTGTCGAACCGATGAAGAAATACACTTATGGGATCGACTATTTCCTGAAAGATCAAAAGACGGCGATGTTCCCGTACTGGCATTCTGCTATTACCGCCCGCCTTCCCCAATTAAAAGAAACCGGCAAAAACTTTAACTGGGATCTTGTATCGTTCCCTTCTTTCGACGAAAAACCCGGGTACGGCAGGGAAATTGATTTCCATCTGGCCATGGTGACCCCAAACAGTAAAAATAAAAAGGCTGCTTATGCTGTCTTAAAAACGTTGATTAGCGATGAGGCGCAAAAGGCAATGAACAAAGGTACTCGCATTACCGTGCTCAAGGACCCGTCCTTAAAGAAAGAGGTATCCGTAGATACGAAGCTGTATGATGGCAAAAACCTGCAAAACATATTCTCCGTTAAGCCGGCTCCGCTGCCAAAAGCAACAAAATATGACGTTAAGCTTTATCCATTTTTGAACGAAGCGGCAAAAACGATGGCCTTTGAGAAACAGGATATGAATACGGTGCTTAGAGTTGCAGAAGAAAAGGCCAACCAATATATTCAACAGAACAAATAACGTATTTGGAATGAATCAGCGGGGACGAACTTAACCGCTTTATCACACACAAGTGAATGGAGGGAACATATGTTTTGTGGCCAAAGATGGCATCGATGCCGTACCGTTTTTTTCACCCTTTCTCTTTTGTTAGCCTCGATCGCTCCGGCAGGCGGCATTTCCGTTTCTGCAGATGATCGAATCATTGCCGCCGGTACAGACGCAGGACTTAGTCCGCCACCTGTATTGATTACGGAAATACTACCTGATTCTGTAGACATCCAGGGAAGCAGCGGCTCTGACGATGCTTATGAATACATAGAAATCTACAATAATTCGAACCGTCCCATGGATCTGAAGGATTATAAAATCATTTACCGATATCCGAACGGTAATGAAAGCGATGCGATTTGGAACCATGAACCGGAAAGCGTCATCCTGGAGCCGGGGAAAACGCTTTTATTTTGGCTGAAAAATGCAAATAATGCAAACGTCACGATAGATGACTTCAATGCGCATTATGGAAGCAATCTGGTGCTGAACCGGGATGTCGTGCGAATAAGCGCAGGCATGCATAGCGGTCGAACCCGTTGGATTGTAGTAGCAACGAATACGGGTCATGAAATCGTCAGTGCAGCCTATAACCTCGGGGTGGACGATACCCAGAGCGATTTGGGTGTGGTGTATCGATATCCGGAGGATGGCACGAACCAAATGGTAAAAATCAGCTCCAGAACCGTTCGGGCGACACCGGGGACGGTCGATTCCGGACAGGTGCCGGCCTCCTTGCAAGAGCTGCCTGAGGATACGACACCTCCCTTGTTGATCAATCAAACCGGATCGGAGGCAGAGCCTGCTTCCCCCGTTGAGTTCGCTGTAAAAGCGGAGGACAGCTCCTTGCTCAAAACCGTCAGCCTTCACTACAAAACGGACCGGCAGAACGCATTTACGAAGGTTCAGCTGAAGGGACAGGGTTTGGGATCCGTTTATCGGCATACCCTTGACGGCTTGCAGATCTTGGGCAGTAAATCGATT
Source organism: Paenibacillus sp. GD4 (assembly GCF_030846225.1). Lineage (NCBI taxonomy): Bacteria > Bacillati > Bacillota > Bacilli > Caryophanales > Paenibacillaceae > Paenibacillus > Paenibacillus sp. GD4. The sequence goes on along the minus strand of NZ_JAVCYK010000001.1, from coordinate 119,556 downwards.
GAATATTACTTTACGGCTTCAGACGGATTTAACGAAACGACCAGTGAACAATTTACGACAAATATTGAGAACAGTTCTGTCAGCCCCAGAGTCAATCTGAAGGAAAATCGGTACATAACAGGAATGGAGTGGGTGAAAGGTACGGATAGCCGCTCCGAGCCGGATTCCCTGAGGATTACGATTGACGGCAATGAGATGGCTCCCGTGCGAAGAGGTTTGGAGCATAAAGCCTACTTTGCCTTCGATGCCAACGGAGCAGACAAAAATTATAAGAATGTGGTGAAACACAATGATACCGTCGTTCATCAATTTGATTACGGTGTTAGCGGTTATAAAACAGTAATGGTTCCCGTGGATGGAATCATCGAAGGTGCGAATCGGATATCCCTCGTTGCCGGTTCCTTTACAGCGCCGTATGACGGCACCTCTAAGGAGAATTTGGACGATTTCGATGTGCGTAACGTGAGGCTGCTGCTGGCTGACGGTACGATGCTGAGAGATCCGAAATACAGCAATCCATCTACGGTTCTGGACATGGGGGATAATGGAAGATTTCTTCCGGTCGTGGATTTCACCTTCACCATCTCCAAAGAACAGGCCCGCTCTGCTGTATACAAGTGGGATACAACTTCATTTTCCGACGGACCGCACCGTGTAACCGTAACGGCGTCGGATGGATTAACGGCGGAAGCTGCCGTTTGGGTCGATAACCACGGGCCAATCATCCAGACCTCGTTAATAGAAGGTAAATCGTACAAGGGCTCGATCGTAATTAACGGAACCATAACCGATGAGGTTTCCGGGGTTCGCAGCTCAGAGATTACTTTAGACGGACAAAAGATCTCATTGCCGTATCAGACGTCATCCGCCGAGCTGACGCCAGGCTCTCATACCTTAACCATAACGGCGCACGATCAACAGGGGAATAGGAGTGAAAAAACGGTACGTTTCTCGAGTGTGGAGGAGCATCCTTACCTTCCTGAGGCAGTATCTCCAGCGAACGGAGCCGAAGATATCAGATTAAACGCTGCCTTGCAAGTGAAGGTTAAGGACCCTACGGAAGACCCGCTTCAGGTGTCATTCTTCCGAGGGTACCGATATGGAGCGGATGTACAGGAGAATGTAACTGTCTTCTCCGGGGCATCGGATACGGAGCCACCCGTAGGATTATATATTCCCGGTGAGCGCCGGTTAACTGAAGAAGAGCTGACGTCGGTTAAGTCAGCTGACGGGTCCTTTCTGACTAACGATTCGACAATGAAGTTTCCATACCTTAGGTATGAAGTGAAACTGGAAGGACATTACTCGCAGGAGGATAAGGTCCAGCTTGCTTGGGAAGGTCGTTCCCTGCCCGGACGCAAAGTTACTTTATATGCTTGGAATTATTCCAAAAGCCGTTGGATTGCCCTCGACTCACGCACATCGATCTCAGAAGAAAGCTTCGTGCTTATGGGCACGGTAACGGCGCAGGAGTATGTTAAGGATCGTACGGCGCAATTTATCGTTCAGGATCAGCTGGATAACGGCGGTTCCGAAAAATACTCATTTGTCTGGCTTCCGGATACTCAATTTTATTCACAAACCTTTTCCCACATCTTCGATTCTCAAGTAAATTGGATCCGTGATCATGCCGAAGAAAACCAAGTGAAATACGTTTTTCATACCGGCGACCTCGTTGAGAATTATCACCAGGATTATCAATGGGCAAATGCAGACCGAACCATGAAGGTGCTCGAAGACGCAGGCATTCCGTATGGAGTTATTGCCGGAAACCATGATGTTTCTCCTACGAATGACTATACCATGTATTCCAAATATTTCGGAGCAAGCCGGTTCGAGGACAAACCGTTTTACGGGGAGTCATATAAAGATAATCGAGGCCATTATGATTTGATTTCAGCGGGCGGCGTTGATTATATCATGGCATATATGGGCTGGGGAATCGGTTCTGAGGAAATCGAGTGGCTGAATAAGGTGCTGTCGGAGCATTCGGACCGCAAGGCGATTCTGGGCTTTCACGACTACGTACTTGCAAACGGACAAATTTCCGCAACGGGGCAAATGCTGTTTGATCAAGTGGTGAAGCGGAATCCTAACGTATTTATGGTGATCAGCGGACACTATACCGGTTCTGCGCTTAATACCGTGAAGGTGGATGACAATGGCGACGGTACACCCGAACGGACGGTTTACCAGATTCTTTCCGACTATCAAGAGCTTGGCGAGGGCGGGGACGGCTATATGAAGCTGTTTACGTTTGATCCCGGCACCGGTACCGTCGAAGTAAAGACATATTCGCCGTATAAGGACGATTACAATTATTACGATCCGGTTCAATATCCGAACAAGGATGAATTCAACTTGAGCGTTGATCTGACACCGCAGGTCAAAAGGGTGGCCACCGATTCCATCGAAGTCAAAGTGTATTCTAAGGAGCTAATCGGCAGCCCACAGAGCGTAAGCAGCGGTCAAACGGCGGAAGTACGCTGGAATGACCTGGATCCAAAGCAAATTTACTTCTGGTATGCGGCGGCCCAGGATGCATACGGCGGGCACAGTATCTCCGATTTGTGGTCCTTCACCACCGCTAACATGCTTCCCGCTCCGCAGAATTTGAGAGCTGCCGAGGTAACGGATACGAGTATTACTCTAGCTTGGGATCCGATCCGTATCGGAGGGACTCGCTCCGTCACCTACGATGTTTACATGAACGGTATGCCCAATGCAACGGTAGCCGGAGCCGTCTACAAGATGACGAATTTGGTGCCTGATACCGAATACACCTTTTTCATTGTTGCCAATGACCGGACGGGAGCTTATTCGGAGCCAAGTCCAGCCATGACCGTTCAAACCAAAGTCAACTTATCGGTCATTCAGTTCTGGACGAATCGTTTCATCGCGTCCGGCGAACTTCGCGGTCCATTGGCCGCGCAGCTCAGTAACCAGCTGGAGCAAGCTGAGCACCAGCAGATCAAAGGCGATTTGGATAAGGCTCGAAAGCATATGGAGGATTTCCTCCGACATTTGAACAACCAAGCCATGGGCGAGCATATTACTCCTACTGCCATAAGCACACTTAACAGTAAGGTAAATGCTTTGTTAAAACAATAATAACAGAGGACCGCTTCATCCTGACGGCGTGCAGGGGAGAAGCGGTCCTCTTCTGTGACGATGACGAACAGACGTTCCGATTCCGTTTAACGTGTCTTAAAGACAATGATCCCAACGTTAATCAAACTGCTTACTATGTAAGCTAAAGCGTACATAATCCACACCATAACTAAATTTAATGCATCGGTGAATATGAAAAGCGATACTAAGGATGCGGCTGCAAACACAATAACTCCCAATCCAAGCGATTGCAGTATTAAAGCGGATCGTTTTGGGATTTTCTTAACTTTAAATAATACAAAACCTATGGATATGATTAATGCCAGCACCAGCATACCCATATTTAGGAATCCTTCTAAATCGATTTGTAACACCCCCCCTTCGTTTGATTTTATCTATTTCAACAAGCTTTGTATAGATGGGAGAGTTGTGAATGTTTCGACCCGGATGTATAGACCCCATTAAAGTGTACAGCGGTGGAAAAGGGGCCATGTACGCTTAGCCGGTCGTTAACGCTCTGCGCTGCTTCTGTACCCGCTTGGGGTCATAGCGGTCCAGCGCTTAAATTGGCGGCTGAAGTGGGCGCTTGTTTTATATCCAAGCATCATGGCTATATGATCTATAGGCAGGTCCGTCTGAAGCAATAGGCGCTGAGCTTCGCCTAATAAAATTTCCGACATATATTGGCGGGGAGCTTTCCGGTAAACGTGTTGAAATATCCGATTCACCTGGGACGGACTCAATTTTAAGGATTCGGCTATATCTTGGACGAAGGTTCTTTCACTGTCTTCCATTTGGCCATGAAGCAGGTTGCTGCGGATCGAATCCTCAATATATTGGGCGATGCGGCCGGCCATTAACTCCTTTTTTGTAAGCACGACGCTGTTGGTTTGGGACAGCTGCTCCACCAACGTTCTCAGAAGCTCAAACACGGCTGCGTACACCTTCATGCTTTTTGCGGCGGAAAGGGAAAGACTTCTGTTTCCGGTTGCAAGATTGAATAAGTCCGCAAGGACGGGGGCCAATTCCTTGACGAGGGGAGAGGAAGCTTCGTAGCAAACGGCTTGATGACGCTCCAGCTCCTTGGAGAAAGCGGGATCGGCTACGCTGAAATGAACGCAAAAATAAGTGAAGCCATTTGAGCCTGCCGACTTGCACGAATGGGTGATTCCCGGACGTATGAAAAGCAGGTCTCCCTTTTTTTGATCGTAAATCTGGCCTTCGACGACCATCTGCATGTCTCCTTCGATCATCCAATGAAGCTCGTACATAGGGTGTTCATGGGATGGATAGGTCCACCGGGAACCCACCTCGCGAACATGCAGTCCCATCAGATGAAGAGACATTCGAACGTCGGGAAGCCTGCCCAGTTCAACCGAATCGGCGATCATTTCAGACATAGTATACGTCCCCCTTGTTCATCCATTCTATTCCTATATTCATTATACAGCGCTTTCATGTGGAAGGAAATGCAAGAAATGGGTAAATGTTTTTCACGATTAGCGCATCGTCAACACCGTTGTAGTGGTGGTATGTTAGTATTATCAACAGCCAAAGGCAGCACAAAATGAATCCTCAAAGTAGGGTGGCTGGAATGAATGAATCCATGCAAAGAGGAAGGCGGGTTAAGCAAACTAAAGCTATCCGATTCACTCCCCTCAAGCCGGTACAGTAGGGTAACTTATCTTCCCGATTTTTTTGTAAGCGCTTGTAGGATGAATGCGGCTCGTTTTCCGATGGCGGGAGGGTCTTATGAGTATTCAGATTAACGCTTTAAGAGACAAAAGAGGACTCATTCGGGATTTCGTTTACGATACCTTGAAAAAAAACATTATGGAGCTAAGACTCGATCCGGGGCGGTTTATCTCGGAGAAAGAACTGGTCGAAATGCTCCAAGTAAGCAGGACGCCGATTCGAGAAGCGTTGGTTAAACTCACTCAGGAGGAATTGATCGCGACCACCCCTCAGAAGGGCTCCATCATATCGCTTATCGATTTGCAGCATGCGGAAGAATCACGGTTTGTCAGAAAAACATTGGAGTCCGCCGTTGTTCGGGAAGCATGTGAGCTGCTCGGCAAGGAACAGGTGCTTCACCTGCAGAATCTTGTTTCGCTGCAGGAATTGTGCGAGTCCGAAAAGAATTACGTGCGGCTGTTTGAGCTCGATGAAGAGTTTCACAAGTCGATTATGATCGGCTGCGGCCGGGCCCGTACGTGGAGACTAATTCAGCAAATGGCAACGCATGACAACCGCATCCGTTTTTTACGGCTTGCTTCCGATTCCGATTGGCAAATCATCCTTGCCCAGCATCATGGAATTGTTCGCGCCATCAAGGAGAAGGATCCCGACCAAGCGGAAAAAATGCTAAAGGATCATTTGGAACTGGTAATGATTGAAAAGGAAAATTTAACACAGAAGTATGCCAAATTTTTTAAATAAATCTAAGGAAGTGAAAGACGATGTTGAAAGTGGCTGTTATCGGTACCGGCGGTATTGCAAACTCGCATCTGGAGGCCTATGTGACCTCGTTTAGGGGAAGATGTCAAATCGTTGCGTTATGCGACATTTACGAGGAAAAGGCCGTCCGGTATAAAGAGAAATTTCAGCTCGACTGCCGGGTCGAACAAGACTACCGCGAGCTGCTGGACAGCGATATCGATCTGGTGTCGGTCTGCACCCCTCCGTATACGCATGCTCAAATCGCAATCGACTTGTTGCGCGCGGGAATGCATGTATTGGTAGAGAAGCCGATGTCTTCTTCCTTGGAGGAATGCGACCGGATGCTGGAGGCGGCTTCAGAGTCGAAACGCATTTTGTCCGTAGTCGGGCAAAATCGGTTCAGGGATCCGATCATGAAGCTAAAGCACACGCTCGACACCGGAAAGCTGGGCAAAATCGTACATGCACAGGTCGATTCCTACTGGTGGAGAGGGCACTGCTATTACGATCTGTGGTGGAGGGGCACTTGGGAAAAGGAAGGCGGCGGCTGTACGCTAAACCACGCCGTTCATCATATTGACATGCTGCAGTGGATGATGGGGATGCCGGACAAAGTCCATGCAGTGATGAGCAATACGTCGCATGATAACGCGGAAGTCGAGGACATTTCCATAGCCATTCTTTCTTACGGAAACGGAAGCCTGGCGCAAATTACAAGCTCTGTCGTGCATCACGGAGAGGAGCAGCAGCTTATATTCCAAGGGGAGAAGGCAAGGATTTCCGCCCCCTGGAAGGTTTATGCATCCACCTCCAAGGAAAACGGATTCCCGATCCGGAACAGTGCGCTCGAGGAGGAGCTCGAGACCACGTACAATAGCATGGCGGATCTTCCGTATTCAGGGCACGCCGGACAAATCGACGATGTGATGAAGGCAATTGAAAACGACTCGCTGAACGTGCTCATTGACGGCGGAGAAGGATGCAAAACGTTAGAGCTGATCACGGCCATCTACGAAGCGGCGGCTACAGGCAAGAGTGTAAGCCTCCCTCTAACCAAGGACAGCCTGTTCTATTCGAGAGACAGCCTGCTCGCGAACGCTCCGCATTTTTACGAGAAGACCTCGTCGGTAGTTTCGTTCTTGAAGAACGAGATTACGCTTGGCAGCGATTATAAGAAATAACACCAAACAGGAGATGAAGGCTATGCAAGCACAAGACGGTATGAATTACGCACCTCAAGGAAAGCCGGCCCCGGTTTGCGAAAAGGGTGATTTTTCGTTTGCGGCGGTCGGTCTCGATCACGGGCACATTTACGGAATGTGCAACGGGCTCATCGAAGCCGGGGGACAGTTGAAATGGGTGTACGACCCGGACCCCGCCAAGGTGAACAAATTCCTTGAAACGTATCCTGAGATCAAGGCGGCAAGATCCGAACAGGAGGTGCTTCAGGATCCGGATGTGAGGCTGGTTGCCGGCGCGGCCATCACATCGGAACGTTGTGACCTGGGCATGCGCGTCATGTCGCATGGAAAGGATTACTTTACGGATAAAGCGCCGTTTACAACGCTCGCGCAGCTGGAACAGGCCCGGCAAAAAGCTGCGGAGACCGGCTTGAAGTACGCGGTTTATTACAGTGAGCGAGTACATGTAGAGAGCGCGGTTTATGCCGGACAATTGATCGAGCGGGGCGCGATCGGTCGCGTACTGCAGGTGAGCGGATATGGTCCGCACCGGATCAACGTGCCGTCCAGACCGGGTTGGTTTTTCAACCGCGAGCAATTCGGCGGCATACTTTGCGATATCGGCAGCCATCAATGCGAGCAATTTTTGTTCTACACAGGTTCCAAGGACGCGAAAGTAGTGAACAGCCAGGTGGCTAATTATAACCACAAGCAATTTCCGACGTTTGAGGATTTCGGCGATTGCAACCTGGTGGGCGACAACGGTTCCACGGGATACTTCCGTGTCGATTGGTTTACCCCGAACGGCCTCAGCACATGGGGGGACGGCCGTACCATTATTCTTGGAACCGACGGATATATTGAATTGCGCAAATACGTGGATATAGCCAGAGAAAAAGGCGGCGGGCACGTGTACCTCGTTAATCATGAGGGCGAGCATTATTTCAACGTAAGCGGGAAGATAGGATATCCGTTTTTCGGGGAGCTGATTATGGACTGCCTGAACCGCACGGAGATCGCGATGACGCAGGAGCATGCCTTTAAAGCGGCTGAGCTTTGCCTGACGGCGCAGCGCGATGCCAGATTGATTGAAGGCGCTTGGAGGTTGTAGCTTATGAGAGCAATAAATAGCAGTCTTGCCCCGGATAAGAAGGAAAGCGCACTAATTTCACTGAAAAAAAAGAAAGGATTGTTTTACTATATAAAAGCGGATTACATCCTTTACCTGATGTTGATTATCCCTGTTGCCTATATAGTCACATTTAAATATGCCCCTATGTATGGCATACAGATTGCTTTTAAGGATTACAACATTTTTCAGGGCGTCAGCATGAGTCCGTGGAATCATTTTGCGACATTCGAGCAAATTTTTTCATCTCCACAATTTTATCAGGTTGTTAGAAACACTTTGGTGCTTAACGGTTTGGATTTGCTCGTTGGGTTTCCAGCGCCGATCCTTTTGGCAATTTTAATTAATGAGCTGGTATGGAATAAATTCAAAAAGGTAAGTCAGACCATATTGTATCTGCCGCATTTCCTTTCCTGGGTTATTATCGGCGGAATGGTTGCTCAGCTGCTCTCTCCCACAGGGATGGTAAACTCCTTAATTACTAATATGGGTGGTGAACCGTTACCGTTCCTCACGAACAAATACGCATGGGTTGCAACGTATTCTCTTATTGGAGTATGGCAGAACGCAGGATGGGGGACCATTTTGTATCTTGCTGCAATGACGGGAATCGACAAGCAGCTGTATGAAGCTGCTGAAGCGGATGGAGCCGGAAGATTCAGGAAGATTTGGCATATTACATTACCGGGCATCAGACCGACCATTGTGATCCTTCTGATCCTACAGCTCGGTAATATTATGGCTATTAACTTCGACCGTCCATTCAACATTCAAAATAACCTTGTCATGGATTTTGGTGATGTTATCAGTACCTATGTTTATCGTGTAGGTATTCAATCCGCGAACTTTTCGGTTGGTGCGGCTGTAGGTCTGTTCCAGTCTGTAATTTGTTTAGTCTTCCTGTTAACTTCCAATTTCATTTCCCGCAAATTAGGCGAAGACGGAATATGGTAAGGAGGTGCCGGTATGTCGCAAAATGTAAAAAATAAACTCATTGATTATACGGCGGCATTTATTGTATTAATTGCGGTTTTTATATGCCTGGTTCCTTTTCTCTATATTCTTTCGCAATCGCTTAGCTCCAATAGGGCGATTATATCCCATGCCGTTACCATCTATCCCATAGACTTTAATATAGAAGCCTATAAAGTGGTATTCGGGGATGCCGGCATGCTGTACTCCTTGTTCTATACGGTGATCCTGACGGCTGTGTTTGTGCTTCTTGCATTAACCGTTACCATATTGGCGGCGTATCCGCTGACCAAAAAAAGACTTAAGGGTAGAAATGGTTTACTGCTCATCATGTTGTTTACCATGTATTTTAGCGGAGGATTGATTCCGGATTATCTGAATATAAAGAACCTCAGTCTTTTGAACACTCCAATGGCACTGGTTCTTCCGGGTATGATGAGCGTTTACTATATGATCATATTAAAATCGTTCTTCCAGAGCCTTCCGGAGAGCCTGGAGGAAGCTGCACACCTCGACGGATGCAACGAGCTGCAGATTTTGCTTAAGATTGTACTGCCTCTTTCCAAGCCGGCACTTGCCACAGTCAGTTTACTGTATGCCGTATTCAGATGGAATTATTTTCAGGATGCTCTTTTCTACATTACAGATCAGGACCTGTATACGATTCAGCTTAAGCTCTATAATGTTATCAATATTTCTCAGCAAATGTCTGGAGAGAATATCAATGTGAATCTGCCTTCAGAGGCATTGAAAGCGGCAAGTATTATGTTTGGCACCGTTCCGATTCTACTAGTGTACCCGTGGCTCCAGAAATACTTTGTGTCCGGCATTATGATCGGTGCCGTTAAAGGCTGATATGCAATTTTCAAATATTAACTTTATAAAAGGAGTGGTTCCTTTGAAGTCAAAGGCAAAAAGATCTATCCATGTTTCTTTGGCAGCGCTAACCCTTGCATCTACATTGGCTGCCTGTACGAGTAATTCGCCAAGCAACACACCAAGTGGTACAGCAGGTGCTACAAAAGAACATCGAACATTAACGGTCGAAGTTTTCGACAGAGGCAAACCCGGACAGCCGGATTTGAATAATAACTTCTGGACAAAGTATATCAACGATAATTTCGGTAAGCAGTTTAATGCTACAGTCAACTTTGTTTCCGTACCTAGAGCCCAGGAGGTAGACAAGTTAAACGTATTGATGGCAGCCGGCCAGGCACCTGACATTTCCTTCACCTACAACACGGGTCTTGTTTATAATTATGTACAGCAGGGTGGATTGGCAGAGCTTGATTCCGTTCTCAAGCAGCATGGACCAACGCTTACAAAGTATCTTGGCGATGAGGTATTAAAGTATGGTAAATTTAACGGCAAGCAATATGCTATACCGGGCAAGAGAACGGTTCTCGCAGGTTCGAATACGTTTATCCGTAAAGACTGGCTTGATAAACTGGGTCTTCCTGTTCCAACTACGCCAGAGCAGTTCTATAACACCATGGTTGCATTCAAAGAGAAGAACCCTGGAAATGTAAGCGGAGTCATTCCTTATGGTTATTCCCTGCAGCCTTTAAATCCCGGGCTTGGCTATATACCGGAAGCCTTTAGACCGTCCAACCTTACTGAAGAACAGTTTGCTACACTTCAGCCGCAGCCTAGCTGGCTGGCGAACTGGAATATGCCGGGGTTTGATAAAGCGGTTCAGTATATGAACAAGATGTATAATGCAGGGTTGATCAGCCCGAATTTCGCAACGGACAAGGATGGAAAATTGCTCGACGCAGATATTTCCAATGGCAAAGTCGGAGCATTCCAGACGAACTGGGACGGTCCGTATAGGACAGCTCCCGGAACCTTGGCCAACCTTACAAAGAACGTCCCTGGTGCTCAGCTTATTCCTATCGATCCATGGCAGAATGATGCAGGCAAACATCCTAAGAACGGGTACAGCCCCAATGGTATGTATATCATTATTCCTAAATCAAGTAAGAACGTTGACCTTGCGATACAATACCTTAACTGGATGGCTGATCCCAAGGTAACCCTCTTCCTCCAGAACGGTCAGGAAGGTGTCGATTACAACATGGTTAATGGTGTTCCCAAACAGACAGGAACAACAAATTCCGGTGATAAGATGATGACGGTTGCTAACAACCTAGACTATGACATCCTTACAAACGGTATCGAGCTTGGTGATCAGCAGAAGAATAATGCAGCCATTTCTGCAGGTTACCCTGGATATGAAAAAGAGGTAGAGAACGCTTTAAAGGTAGGTATGGTGGACTATTACACGACATACTTCTATTCGTTGCCGAATGCGGCTGATGCAAAGAACAACACAGAGCTTAAAAATCTTTCAGCTCAAATGCTTGCAAAGCTAATTGTTGCTAAGCCAGCTGAAGTGGATAGCCTGTACAAAACATTGGTTCAACAGTACATGAGTCAGGGCGGTCAGGCAGTTCAAGACGAGTATGTAAAAAATTACAAGGCTCAAAATGGGAAATAATTAGTAAGTCTAATGGATGCGGTTTTTTAAAGCAAAGTGCGGGTTCCATTTATGCGGAATCCGCATTTGCTTCTTTTTTTATTGAATCCTATAAAAAATAAGCCTATGATTAGTATGGCGAATTGCTTGCCAAACTACGACTGAATGTGGGAGGGCTTATGGATTACGTCTATTTGGGAAGAAGCGGGCTGCAGGTTTCGCGATTTTGCTTGGGAACGATGACTTATGGCGATTGGGAAATGGATGAAGCTAGCTCGTTAGCCGTTATTGAGCGTGTGCTGGATGCCGGGATTAATTTCCTGGATACGGCGGATACGTATGGCCGGGGTACCAGCGAGGAAATTATCGGCAAAGTTCTCAAGGGCCGAAGGGATCGCGTTATTGTCGCCACGAAGTTTAAAGTGCGAACAGAAGAGGGACCCAATGGCGAAGGTGCCAGCCGCTACCGCATTATGAAGCAGGTTGAAGCGAGCCTGAAGAGATTGAATACCGATTACATAGACTTGTATCAGGTGCACCGTCCCGATCCGTATACCCCTTTGGATGAGACGCTTCGTGCACTTGACGATCTTGTTACGCAGGGAAAGGTGCGGTACATCGGGTGTTCGAACTTCGAGGCCTGGCGAATTGTGGAATCGTTATGGGTAAGCGAGAAAATGAACCTGGAACGGTTCATTACGAATCAACCGTCATATAATTTATTTAACCGATATATTGATCAGGAAATACTGCCCGCTTGCGAAAGACACGGGCTCGCAACACTGGCTTACTCACCGCTCGCCGGGGGCTGGCTTTCCGGCAAGTATCGGGCCGGGCAGCCGCTGCCTGCAGATTCACGCGGAGAGCGCATGAACCCGGATTTACCGGAAAACCGTGCCAAGTTCGAAACGGTTGAACGACTCGCACAACTGGCAGATGCAATGGGAATCAAGCTGGGACAGCTTGCTTTGGCATGGCTGCTGCGCAGAAAAGACGTGATCCCTGTCATAGGAGTTCGAAATGACCGGCAGCTCCAGGATAATCTGGGGGCGCTTGAAGTGAAGCTGGGGGATGAGGAGCTGAAGCTGATCGATCAGATTTGTCCGAATCCTTATAAGGATTTTTCCCAGGACGGCAGCTTCTGGTTTCGTGAGCCTCGTGCCTACCGGTTTAAATAATTATCGAAAAGAGGCTTGGAGAATGAAGCAAACGAAGGTTGCATTATGCCGATCAGGCGACTTTGACCCGGATCATGTGCTTGTTGAATCTTGTTGATCGCAAGGCTGGATATTAGCTTCAAATAGCTCATTCTAATAGGAAGGTGATACCTAGTGGCGCTTAAAAAAAGTGAAGTCGTCGCAGCTCAGCTGCGGACCGTAGAGCTGTTACGTGCAGCAGGAATTGTACTGACGCCAGAGGAGCAAAAGCAAATCGAGGTCGCATGCTTCGGGCTTAACGATCTGCCGCAACAAGGATTGGAATTGATTACATATATAAATAACGACCGTTATTGCGCGAAGGATCTAGTATTATTTCCGGGGCAAACCTGTCCGGAGCATCTCCATCCGCCGGTAGGGAATGACCCCGGCAAAATGGAAACCTTCCGTTGCCGCTGGGGAAAAGTACTTCTCTATGTGGAAGGGGAAGCGACGAAGCCAATACAAGCGAATATTCCCGCTCAGAGCGAACCATATTATACCGTGTTTCATGAAATCGAGCTGCTGCCGGGCCAGCAATACACCATTCAACCGGGAACTCTTCACTGGTTTCAAGCAGCGGATACCGGTGCCATTGTATCCGAATTTTCCAGTACAAGCCGGGATGAATTCGACATCTTTACCGACCCTCACATTCAGCGAGTCCCTGTAATTTTGAACGATTAACCAACACGACTTCTAATAAAGCAGAAAAGCACCTTGTTCTCTCCTTGGTTTGTTTCCGGATCCTTTAGCCTGTCAGCGCTGAAGCGGTTGGTCGTTCCCGTCATATGGGTAACCACTGAAGCAGATTTTGATTACCTTAAGCTGAAATATTAATATTCATAAAGGGGGGAAGCTATTCCGCCCCTTTTTGACTCGTTTTTTGCTAGAGTTCTGTGACTTCAGTGGATTCCGCCATATACTTTTTTACGTATTGTTTCGGAGTGGTACCGTAAATTTTTTTGAACATCTTTATGAAATAACTTGTTTCCATACCTACCTGCACAGCAACCTCATCAACAGAAATACCCGGATAGTGTTGAAAAAGTTGAAGCGACCGCCTAAGGCGAATCATCTGCAAATAACGCCCCGGTGTCATCCCATATGCGTTAACGAACAGCCTGTAAAAATGCTGCGACGAGTAGCCGATCGCACGGGCCACATTAGAGAGACGAATGTTCTCATTATAATGCTCCTGAAGAAATCGAGTGGCGATTTGAAGCCCTTTGTTCGAACGGTCTTGCGAATGGGCGGCGGGCTGCCGTTCCTCATACGAGCACTCCTTCTGTAATGTGATCAGGATGTTATACAAATAGCTCGAAGCTTTCCATAAGCCGTCCGGTTCATCGCTGTTGATGATATGCCACAACCGAACAAGATCCTCCCACAAGTTCATACGTTCCTCGTTGATCGTCCTAAGCTTGCCCAAGCCCGCAAGTGCGGCGATACTGCTCGCCGCTTCCCCCTGAAAGCCGATGAACCCGAGCTCCCATCCGTTGTCTTTGCTGCTCGGATAATATTCGTGCGGAACACCCTCTCCAAGAAGCAGTACCGTACCCGGCGTCATGGACAGCACCTCGTCTCCGAATATGCGGAAGCTTCCGTACCCTTTGCGCGTAAATAATATTTGATATACAGGAAACCCTTTGGGCCTGTAAATCGGTTTTTGTTCATGACAGCCAATACAATAAACGTAGACCGGAGGCAGAGGAGTGGGGATTGAATTATTGGCCAATGTTAACGGCAGCATAAATAATCACCTGTTCCTGTTATAATATTGGACGACTTTCGGGTACGACACGCCAATAATAAATGTTAAGATTGAACGATTTTATCTGAATATTGTCCAGTTACAATAAACCGACTATCACCTATAATTTAACATAAATGATAGCGTTTTCAAACACATATTCGGGGGGGTAAAAAAAGATGAAATGGATTAACCTTGTATCTTCCATTGTATTGATCACAGCAGTTGCAGGCTGCAGCCAAGGAACAAGCACACAGGTTGACACGGGGAGTGCTGACAAAGGAAGTGCTCCACCGAAAATTTCAAACGAACCGATTACTCTTACTCTCTACCAGCACGCGGCGATGAGCAATGATGATATTGACAAATTTATAGTCCAGCCCGTACAAAAAAAATATCCTAATATTTCTTTTAAAATTGTACGTAAAGGGACCGGCCAAAATCCAGAAGATTTAGTGGCTGCAGGCATCGTCCCGGATTTGATCTATACGACAGACGCTAATACTCCTCTATGGCGAGACCTTGATGTACCGGAGGATTTGAACGCTTTGATTAAAAGCAACAACTTCGACTTGAACCGTTTCGACCCTGCCGCCATAGACTCCATTAAAGTGTACAGCGGTGGAAAAGGGGCCATGTACGCTTTACCGGTCGCGCAAAACATCGCTGCTCTTCTTTATAATAAAAATATCTTTGATAAATTCGCTGTCCCGTATCCGAAAGACGGCATGAACTGGGATGAGATCATCCAGTTAGCTCGCAAGATAACCAGAACAGATAACGGGGTCCGATACATTGGACTGAGCGGTGATTCGATTTCCCGTTTAGGTTATGGACTTTCTTTGCCTTACGTTAATCCGGCTACCAACAAAGCGTCCATTAATAACGATAATTGGAGAAAAGCTTTCACCACGATGAAAGAGATTATCGATGTTCCCGGTTTCCTGGGAGAGGATAAAAAAATCACTTATGGATCGAATGAATTTTTTAAGGACGGGAACGTAGCCATGTTTACCCAATGGGTTCCCGATTTGATAGCGAGTCTTGATCCGAGCATCGCAAATAATATTCCATGGGATTTTGTCTCGCTTCCCAACTACGCTGAGGCCATCGGTACAGGCCGTGTCATTACCCCGCATACGATCATGCTGAATAAGCAAAGCAAATATAAGAATGAGGCTTTTGAAGTGATGTCGATCTTAACCTCCGATGAGGTGCAAAAAGAAATGAGCAAAAGCGGGAAAATTTCCGTAGTGACCACAGGGGACTTCCAAGCACAATATGGCGCAAATGTACCGTATCTCAAAGGCAAGAACATTGCCGGTATCTTTAAGTCAAAGCCACGCAAAATTAACGACCCCCTTACTGAATATGACGTCTTAGTCCGTTCAGCCATCGATGCTGCGGCCAAAGAATTGGCAGCCGGCAAAGATGTGAATACGGCCTTACGTGAAGCGGAGGAGAAAGCGAATAAAGCGATTGAAGAAAAATTAAAAAAATAAATCATTGGGTTACCGGAGAAGTCCATGGTTATCATGGACTTCTTCGTTTTGCTTCCCGGGAGCCGGTTGCCGCCGGCAGCTGCCCCCATTTTTTGTAAGGGCAGTAGAGTTCAAATATAGTCGTTATTTATTGGCCGATCTGAGCCGGATTCGGTTAGAATAATGCTGAGAGCTTAATACTGCTAAAAGGGAGCGACTCTCTAAATGGATAGAACGATAAATGAAAGATTAATAGAGGCGGACATCGTTTCGTTGCAGATGGCAATGGAATCGGGTGCGTTATCGTCGGAGGCTTGCGTTCGCTGGTATTTGGAACGGATCGAACGACTCAACCCGAAGCTGAAAGCGGTGCTGGAAGTCAACACGGACGCTATAGCGGTCGCAATGGCGCTTGACGAGGAGCGGCGGGAACGCGGAGCTCGCGGACCGCTTCACGGCATCCCGATCTTGCTCAAGGACAATATCGATACAGGCGACCGCATGCATACTAGTGCCGGTTCGGTAGCTCTTGCGGAACATTTCGCTGAGAGGGATTCGGCTGTGGCCGCGCAATTAAGGGTTGCGGGAACTGTATTCCTCGGCAAAGCTAACATGACGGAGTGGGCTAATTTTATGTCAAGCACGATGTGGGCAGGGTATAGCTCCAGGGGTGGCCTAACGCTTAATCCTTACGGTCCCGGTGAGCTGTTCGTGGGCGGCTCGAGCTCGGGCTCTGGAGTGGCGGTTACCGCGAATTTATGTACCGCAGCCATTGGCACGGAAACTTCCGGTTCCATCATCAGCCCATCCTCGCAAAACGGGATCGTCGGCCTAAAGCCGACAATCGGGCTCGTAAGCCGTTCTGGAATTATCCCGATTACACATAGCCAGGATTCGGCCGGTCCGATGACGCGTACGGTCAGGGATGCTGCGATCTTGCTCGGCGCCATGACGGCGGCGGATCCGGAAGATTCGGCTATGCAAGAGAATGGCAGAATAGCATATACGGATTATACGAATTTCTTGGACGCGAATGGTTTGCAAGGCGCAAGAATTGGCGTTCCGCGGCATTATTATCGAGGATTGGACGAAGCCCGGGTAAAGATTATCGAGAGGGCGATCGCTTTGTTCAAAGAATGCGGGGCTATAGTCGTCGACCCGGTAGCGTTGCCTTGCGAGAGTGCGAAGTGGGACTGGGATGTGATGCGGTTCGAGTTCAAAAAAGGGCTGAACAATTATCTGTTTAAAGCAGGCCAAGGCGCATCCGTTCGATCGTTAGATGAGCTCATCGCCTATAACGAGGCGAATCACGACGTCGCGCTGAAATATGGTCAAGACACGTTGATCTGGTCGAATGAAACAAGTGGAACATTAACTGAATCGGTATATACTGAGAGTTTGCGCCTTAACCGTGAGCTGTCCCGGAATCAGGGCATTGATCACGCTATCAGCGAATATCAGCTAGACGCGCTGCTGTTCCTTGGCAACGAGGAAGGGCTAGATTTGTCCGCGCGCGCGGGTTATCCTGCTATTACCGTGCCTGGCGGGTACGCAGAGACAGGCATCATCGCCGAAGGCGGCTATACGACTAAAGGGCCGCAAGGAATCACTTTCGTTGGAACCGCCTACAGCGAGCCCTTGCTTTTCCGACTTGCCTACGCCTACGAACAAGCGAGCAAATATCGTAATGCGCCTGCCGATCCGGCGTAGGCACGAATGTCTCGGGATTCTCCGACCTCAAGCACTCAAGAAAATGAGGGAGGTCGCTTTATTCTGTACTCCCCCTAAGGGAGTTTTTTTGCACAAGGGGGGCTCCAGACGTTGGTCTATTGAGCTCTCTTTTATAAATGTAAAAAAAACGTGGGAAACGGTCAAAATAGCGGCATGGTAAACGAAAGCGTTTATGAAACAATAAGGGAAGTTCCAAATATTAACTAAAATATAGTAATCAGGGAGGGTTGTACAGAAAATACCTTCACGGAAGAAAATGAATGCGCTTCATCGCGGTTTGAACGAATGAAACGTTGAAATCTGATCGAGAGGAAGGTTGAATCATGGCACCCCAAAGGAAAAAAATGAAAAAGTTGATCAACTACTTATGCATCACCTCCATGCTGTTCGGGTCGGTTGTCTTCGCAGCCCCCGGAGAAGCGCAGACGGAGGAGATCTTTAAGACGATCACCATTGACGGAAGAAATGTAGATCCGCATAACCGGTTTAAGGGATTCGGAACAGTAACGGCGAATAATACGTCCCGGCTGATGCTGGATTACAAGGAAGAGCATCCCGAAGCCTATTGGGAAATCATGAACAAGCTCTTTAATCCAAAAACCGGGGCAGGACTTACGCATGTCAAGGTGGAGCTGGGCGCCGACGTGAATTCCTCATCAGGAACCGA
Source organism: Paenibacillus sp. GD4 (assembly GCF_030846225.1). NCBI lineage: Bacteria > Bacillati > Bacillota > Bacilli > Caryophanales > Paenibacillaceae > Paenibacillus > Paenibacillus sp. GD4. The sequence continues at coordinate 101,417 of NZ_JAVCYK010000001.1, read as the reverse complement.
GCCGGCCACCATGCGTTATGCAGACGAGCCGGCGGATGTGCTTCGAGGAGCAGGGTTTCAATTCGCGGCGGATGCCAAATCCATTAACCCGGATATTACAACTGAAATATTGCGTTGGGGAGAGCCACGCTGGACATGGAACGGCGCTGCGAACAAGGAATACGAGAACCGGTATCAATGGTATAAGCAAACGATCGATGCCGTATATCGCGAGTACGGCTTTAAACTGGATTATGTCGGAATCTCTCAGAATGAGAGAGCGCAGAACAATAACGGCAAGAACGAATTGGAGTGGCTAAAATATTTCACTGCAACCATTAAGCAGGAGCCCAACTATGAATCGGACTACAAGCATATCAAGCTTGTCGCCGCTGACGGCTATCGCGATACATCTACCATTAGCCGCACCCTGCTCGAGCATCCGGATTTGATCGATGAAATCGATGTGATCAGCTCCCATTACGGCTTGACCGGCTCCAACGAACTAACCCAATTGCAGAACAAGCTGATCGCCGACGGCAAGAAGCCGAAGGAGATATGGGTTTCGGAAGGCATTGCGCCGATGATCAACGCCCGCTATCGTCAAAATATGGAGCCTCAGTATAGCGGGCTTGGAGGAAAGGCAGGCATCGTCGATGTTACCTCGCGGATCATTTCCGTTTATACATGGACAGGTGCGGGAAGAAATCCGCTGAGAGCGGTTTCGTTTGATTTTCAGCCTTCCGTCGCGGCCTTTTATGAAGGCTCAGCCTATAATCCTAAGCATCTGATCAGCGCATATGATCCGTGGTCCGGCTTTTACGAGGTAGACGGCGGTCTGCAAGGAGTCCGTCATGTCATGAACTTCGTCGGCCACGATGATCACACGACTCCGGAGAATGAACGATGGATGTATGTTCAGGATGCGACCTTCAGTGACGGCGCTTTCTTCGACGGAGGCGTGGATGTCGACACAAGCACTCATAATTACATGACCTTGAAGGATCCCTCAACGGACGATTATACAACGGTTTTTGCAAATAACACCAGGAACACGCGCAAATATCAGATCCAAGCGAAGCATTTGAGCGGGAAAGAAAACGCACCGGTTTACGTATGGGAAACTCGCGGCGCAGACGCAGGTCAAAGCTACGACGCAAACTGGTTGAAGCGGATCGGTAAGATCACGCCGAACAATGGTGTGTATGAGGTTGAAGTGAAGCCGTATTCCATCGTGACGATCACTACGTTAGATAAAGAATCGGAAGTGCCGGGCTTCGGATATGCGTCGCAGCCGGTCGATTTATCGAAGGATACGATCCTGGGATTGCCTTACAAGGACGATTTTGAATACAAAACATATCCTGTTGATGCAAAAGGCAGGGATTACATCGGCCGCCGAAGCGGTACGCCGCGTTATACCACAGACCAGACGGCCGCTTTCGAGGTCGTGAGAAAAGCTACGAAGCCGGTGGCCGCAGGAAGCTCGCTTCGTACGGATCTGGACATACCGGATGCTGGAGCTCACGGTAATATGCTTCAGCAGAAAATCACCCCTGACATTATCGGCGCGGATTGGGCTGTATGGGGCGGAAGAGACGGATCGGCTTCGAACGGCAACCCGACCGCAACGTTGGGTGATCATCGCTGGGCAAACTACAAAGCGTCCTATGATTTTCTGTTGGACACCCACACCCCTGAAGTAGAGGGCAGAAAAAATTATGCCTTGCTTGGGGTACGACAGGTGAAAGCAGGCGGAGCGGATTCCCATGCGCCATATAATGCACGAGTGTTCTCCGACGGAAGCTACGAAATACTGAAGCTGGATAAGGTCGTAGCAAGCGGGACGATCGAAGGCTTCAACAACAAGATTTGGCATAACCTGGCCTTCGAGGCGAAGGAAAATGTATTTACGCTGTATCTCGACGGTGTAAAGCTTGCATCATATACGGACGCCGATTCCGCTGTGATGGCGGGAAGAATCGCGTTAGGGTCCGGCTATTACGAAACGCTGATAGACAACCTGCGCGTGGAGCCGATCAAAGGCTACGCCTACGATTCGGTTAAATATGATAGTGCGCAAGGGAAGAAATTCGATACGGAAGAGCAAGCTTTACAGCATATCGACCGCTGGAATCCTCTCGCGTATGTCGGCAAGTGGAACTATACGCAAGCAGGCTATGCGCACTTCAACCGTACACAAATGACGGCACCTACGGATGTTCCTGTCTGGAACGGAGTGACGGTAGGCTTCAGGGATACGACCAGGGTACCGGGGACCTTAAACAAAGTATTGTTTACCGGCAGCTGGTCGTCCAACAGCACCAATGCGTGGGGATCCGCGGGCACTTCATTTGAAATTACTTTTAAGGGCACCGAAATCAGACTATTCGGCGTGACTAACCCGTCCAACGGTAAGGCGGATGTTTACTTGGACGGTCAATTAGCCGGTGAAGCGAGTTATGTGAATAACAGCGAAATTCATCAAGTGGTCTGGTCGGCAAAGGATCTGGAGGATAAGGTACACACCCTCAAGGTAGTGACAAGAGAAAAATATGCCAGCTTTACCAAAGCGGAGATCGAAACGACGGACCCCGTTATGGCAGTACAGAAGTTGGCTCCGAAGGATATTGTGAAGCTTACAGACGCTCAAGCGGGCAGTGTAGCTCAAGCAGTTTATGCGGCCGCCGTCCCGGGAGATAGCGTAACGAATATCGTTTATGCTTATCGGAACAACGGCAACGTCTGGGGGTCCAACGACACGAACGCATGGGCGCACTTTAACGATGATCCTTACTTGTACATTGTCTTTACCGGTACGGGACTGGATTACTTTGCCGGAACCTCCGTCAAATCAAAATATCGCTTTGAGCTTGATGGCGTAGAGGTCGGGAATTATAACGTGAATTCCGACGGTGTGATGTACTCGGTGCGGGGCTTGGAGGAGAAGCAGCATACATTGAAGGTTTCTCTGGGAGCCAACGTGAGGCAAGAGGATTATATGGATTACCGTGGAGTTAATATTTATAGTACCCCTAAGCCGATCAGCTCCAGCAGCAGCTTGATTTTCAAATTCGAGGGGTCGGGCTTCAATTTGTTCGGAGCGACGCCGGATGCCTTGATCGACGTGTATATCGACGGTATCCCGATTCATGAGAATTATAGAATTTACGCCAAGGGAGACAGGCAGACATCGTATAGCCTCCGTGGGTTGAGATCCGCCAATCATACGGCCAAAGTGGTGGTAAAAGGCGGTACGTTTACCTTGGACGGGTTGGATGTCATCATGGGTGTCAACAAAGTGGAAGTAAACAAAGAAAAGCTCCAGCAGTTATACGATGCCAATCAAGATAAAGATCACAAGCAGTACACCAAGGAAAGCTGGAAGCCATTCCATACGGCGCTGCAAACAGCCAAAGCGGTGCTGCACAATCCGAATTCCGGATTAGAGGAAGTGGCTGCTGCAAAAATCAATTTACAGACTGCGATCGCCGGTTTGATTGGAAATACAGGCAAATAGTAATTTATTTAGTTGATTGCTTCGATTTTCTATGCCATTCCACTTTCAGCTGTAGGTCATCGTTAAATGCCGCGAAATTCGCGGCTTTTTTGTTTTATGGGATGCGTCATGATCGTTGCCATCGGCGGACGAACTTTACTAAGCCGTTCAGATGAATAGTAAAAAAGATTCTCAAAAGTGAGCTGGGTATGGTAATCTGATGGAAATCACTTTGAAGCTGAAAGAGTACTACTGAAGCCGGAGGTGGAACCATGCATATTCGAGTATTGAACGAATCGGATGCTCCATTGTACCAGCAAATACGTTTGACTGCGCTGAAACGAAGCCCCGAGGCATTCGGATCATTGTATGAGAAGGAAGCTCAGTTTTCCATGGAAATGGTTAAGGAACGCATAAGACCGACGCAGTATAAGTTTGTTTTAGGGGCTTTCGATGACCGTGGATCTCTTGGAGGTATAGTAACCTTCGTTCGTGAGACCAGCCTTAAGATGGCACATAAAGGAAACATTTTCGGGTTTTATGTTTTACACGAATGCCGCGGAAAGGGGCTGGGACGAAGGCTGCTGTTGGAATTACTTAGCCAAGTAAAAGCATATGATGGACTGGAGCAAATGAACTTGACCGTTGTATCGGACAATCATCCTGCTAAACGGTTATATGAATCCCTGGGCTTCGAGACATATGGCGTGGAAAGACGTGCCTTGAAATACAATGGACAGTATTATGATGAGGATTTGATGGTGCTTAGGCTTTAACTTGGATTAATTAGCCGTGTGGCCTTGTCACAGACCCGAACTCGTATGAGATTTCGGGTCTGTTTTGCATTCAGTTAAAGAAGGAAAGAGAGATATTCTTATCGAAGGCAAAATTCGCAGCCCCCAAAGCGCCTCCAATGTCCATATACTGCGAGGTAGTCACAATGGTGTCCGCGGAGAGAGGACGCATGGCCCGCTGCCGCATCGTTTTGGTTGCGGTATCGACAAACAGCCTGCTGGCATTGGGTATGGTACCTCCTAAAATAATCGCCTCCGGGTTAAACGTATTCAACATATTCGCCATTGCAATCCCAAGATAGGAGGCGGCTTTTTTCACTACCATAGCAGCCATATCGTCTCCCGCCTCAGCTAATTCACACACATCATGTGCTTTCAAAAATTGCAAATCCATCGATTCATCGGCAAAGGGGGAGGTATGCTCGTATGTGCGTACCAGTTTTCGGAACTCCTGCTCAATCGCAGGGCCTGCCGACAACACCTGAAGACAGCCTTGATTTCCGCATGGACATAGAGGACCTTCCGGTTCTATCGTTATATGCCCGATCTCTCCGGCTCCGCCCATGGACCCCGACATCAGCTGGCGATCGATAAAAAAACCGGCGGCTATCCCCATCCCCACCCCAATGTAGATCATGTTACGAAACGGCTGACCGGCGCCGTAACGACATTCGGCCAGGCCACGGGCCCGATGACGGTTAACGACAACCGTCGGCCACCCGATTGCTTTCTCCATTAGCTCCGCCACCTCGACATGCTGCCACCCCAAATCCGCGGCGCTCCGAATAGCCCTGTGCTTCCAGTCAATGAGCCCCGGGACCCCCAAGCCTACTAAGGGAACCGACGAGACATCCAGACTCTTCGAGAACGAAGTGATTTCTTTCGAGAGGGTACTGAATGCGTGCTCGGGTTCAAAGGAATGGATGGGTATTTTCATCACTTTGACCGCATTGCCAAGTAAATCAAAGGCTCCGAGGGTCCATGCTTTATGATCCAGGTCGGCCCCGAGTATCACTCTGGAATGAGGTACCAGCTCCAGTGTGGTGGCCGGTCGGCCCTTGGTAACCAGACGGTTCTCGGTTTCGTATACCAGCCCATTCTCCATCAGCTCTCCAATCGAGATGGAGATCGTAGCACGGCTTAGTCCTGTCAATCTTGTTAAATCGATCCGCGACATACTTCCGTGAACCCGTAAAGCTTGCAGTATGGCTAGCTTGCTGCCCTTCTGGTCTTTTAGCTCGATTTGGCTCATAATCAACACCCTACAGTGAGTTTGTTTACATTTAGAAATAAGAATTAGGATTCCCATAACATAAATACACAGGATCACCATAGGATAGAAGTAAATAATTTAAATCCTTACAAAACTGGTGGTGGTACTCATTAACCAGTCTTGATGATTCAGAAACATTCGGGAGGAATGGATGAATGCTAAGAGGGATACCGCCTATCATTTCACCGCAGCTGATGCAGGTGTTAATGGAGATGGGGCATGGAGATGAAATCGTTCTGGCCGACGGCAACTTCCCGGCCGCCTCTTTGTCCAAACGACTCATTCGTTGTGACGGGCATGTGATTAAGGATCTGCTTGAAGCAATCATACCTTATTTTCCGTTGGATTATGCCGTGGAACGCCCTGCTGCGGTTATGTCGCTAAGAGACACTGAGCATCCTCCGGGAATATGGGAGCAATACCGAACGATGCTTCAAACCGGTCACGCCGATTTTGTCGATTTCGAATATGTAGAAAGATTCGAATTTTACAATAGGGCCAAGGAGGCTTTCGCCGTCATTGCCACAAGCGACCAAGCCTTTAAGGGAAATCTGATACTGAAAAAGGGCGTGGTCCGGAATATGTCCGAAGGGGAGGGGAGAAAGTGAAAAAGCGGAGGCTCGGAGCGTCAGACCTGCATCTTAGTATACTCGGCATGGGCTGCTGGCAATTTGGCGGCGGAGCCTATTGGGGTGAGCAAAGCCAAAAGGATGTAAATGAAGTTGTACACTGTGCGCTTGATATCGGTATGAATTATTTTGATACGGCGGAGGTTTATAATGAGGGAAATAGTGAGATTGCCTTGGGGATCTCACTCAAAGGGCGGCGGCACCATGCTGTGATTGGCAGCAAAATCAATACGGCAAATGCAAGACCCGATTTGCTGCGTAAAGGCTGCGAGGATAGCCTTAAGCGCTTGCAGACCGATTACATCGATTTGTATATGCTTCATTGGCCGATCTCCCCGTTATCGATTAAGCATTTTACAGGCAACGCCGAATTAATCGCCAATCCCCCAACGGTTCATGAGGTGTTTCATACGCTGCAGGAACTGCAAAAGGAAGGGAAAATCCGATATATCGGCATCAGTAATCACGGCGTAGAGCAGATGGAGGAGGTCCGTGCGACCGGCGTGAAGGTTATAGCAAACGAACTCCCGTATAATCTGATCTCGCGTGCCATTGAGGATACGATCTTACCCTATTGTGAGCAGCATCAAATAGGCGTTATCGGTTATATGCCTCTTCAGCAAGGAGTATTAACTGGCAAATATGCCGATTTATCCGATGTGAAGCCGATGCAGGCCAGATCGAGGCACTTTCATCACAGCAAAGGGCATGGAACCCGTCATGGGGAAGAAGGGGCCGAAGCGGAGATTAATGCGCTGCTGAAGGAAGTGTACGAAATCGCTAACGAGCTGGATGTTCATATGAGCGTGCTTTGTTTGGCGTGGTCTATAGCCAATAGTTCGATTACTACAAGCATCGTAGGCTCCCGCAATGTAGAGCAGCTGGAGCTTAACTCCCGGGCTGCAGCCCTTGACCTAAGTCCCGCCGTATTGGAGCGGCTAAACCGGATCAGCAAGCCGGTATTGGATAAACTGGGCGTCAGTCCCGATTATTACGAGAATAGGAACCATAACCGTATACGCTAAGTACAGGGTCAGTTCCACAAAGCTGAATCGAAAAGCTGCAGGCCCTTTTGTAAACGCTTTAATCACCTGGTTTTACAATAATATAAAAAGGATGTGCTGATCATGGCGAATCAACCGATTACTTTCTCTGTATTCACTAAGCCTTGGAAATCATTATCCGTTTGGGAGCTAGGCAAGTTTGTAAAGGATTTGGGCTTCGACGGCGTTGAGTTCCCGCTTCGTGACGGCTATCAGCTTGAGCCCTCCAATGCGCATCAGCTTCCGGAGCTGGCCAAACAATTCGCTGATCACGGTCTGCGCATATTTAGTATCGCGAGCAGTACGGATGAGCGGGTATTTGCCGGATGTGCAGAGGCGGGAATTCCCATGATCCGAATCATGCCATCCATTTCACATGAATTAGGGTACATGGAATCGGAGAAGCGCGAGCGAGAGAAGCTGGAAGCATTAATCCCTTTATGTCAAAAATATGGAGTAAAGGTCGGCTCGCAGCAGCATTACGGAAACCATGTGACCGATTCGATGGGACTGCTGCATCTGCTTGACGGGCTTGCGCCGGAATGTGTCGGAGCGATCTGGGATTCCGCACATGATGCTCTTGCGGGCCAACAGCCGGAGTTCGGCTTAGATATCGTATGGCCGTATTTAGCTATGGTGAATTTGAAAAACGCGTACTACAACAGACTGAACGGGCCTGAAGCGCAGAACGCCGAGTGGAAGCGGTATTTCACATCGGGACGTCAAGGACTCGCATCCTGGCCACGAGTGGCGAACTATCTGAAGCAGCGTGATTATAACGGAGTGATCTGTTTAACGGCGGAATACACGAACGAGCATGACGTTGATCGTTTGATTCGGGAAGACATCGTTTATGCAAAGTCACTATTCGAATAAGGGAGGTACCACCATGTCCAATAAAATCAGAATAGCAATCATCGGTGCCGGCCGTATGGCGAATTCAGTTCATTACCCGTCCCTAGCTGCCATAGAGGACGTTGAAATTGCCGGAATTTGTGATCTGAGTCCGGTGGCACTAAAGCAAACGGCTGACCAGTATGGCATCGCCAATCGTTATACCGACTACCAACAGATGATCGAGGAAGTCAAACCCGACGCGGTCTATGCCATCGGTCAACCGCACATGATGTATGACATATGGCTTTGGTGCCTCGAACAAGGCTTAAACTTATATATCGAGAAGCCCTTGGGGATTACGATTCACCAAGCACGGGCCTTAGCTTATATAGCTGAAAAAAACGGGTGCATTACTCAAGTAAGCTTTCAACGTCGGAGCTCTCCGATGGTCACGAAGCTCCGCGAGGAATGCTTGAAGCGGGGGCCTATCACCCATGCGGTGTGCCGGTTCTACAAATCGGAGATTGAGCCGTTTCTAAGGGCCAGGGACAGGATGATGGATGACACGGTGCATTCCATCGATACGCTGCGCTGGATGTGCGGCGGAGAAGTTGTCAAGGTAGAAAGTATGACACAAAGGGTGCAGGTGCCGGATATCAATTTCATTTCGGCCACACTTCACTTTGATAACGGCTCTATGGGCTATTTAATTAACAGCTGGTCCAGTGGCCGCCGTATTTTTTCAGTGGAAATGCATGCCCCTAACATTTGCGCAGAAGCCGAACACGAAACAAAGGGCTATCTTTATGCAGACGGCGATACCAAAGGGATTGAATACGATGCCCGTGAAGTGGCGGGAGGCCAGGAGCTGTTTCAATACGGCGGTTTCTTGGCGAAGCACCAGGAATTTATCCGCTGCCTGAAGTCAGGCACGCTGCCTTCCTCCCACTTTGGGGATGCACTGAAGACCATGGAAGTGGCCGAAACGATTCTTGCCCAAGCGATGCTTGCCGGAAGATAAAACGCATAGTTCTATTACCGTAGGAGGTGGTTAAAGTGGAAACGGCAAGTGCGAAGCAAAGCTCCTCCTCGATTCGTCTCAGCAAATCCAAACAGCTGCTACGGGGCATGCGGAAGGTTTGGCAGTTGTATTTACTTATGTTGCTTCCGTTCGCTTATATCATCATATTTAAATACTTTCCGATGTACGGTGCTCAAATTGCGTTCAAGAACTTTGTCGCAAACAAAGGGATCTGGGGGAGCAGTTGGGTCGGCTTCGATCATTTTGTCCGCTTCTTTGAATCCTACGAGTTCTGGAACATTATGTGGAATACGATGGCTCTAAGCTTTTACCAGCTGGCTGCGGGCTTTCCGTTTCCGATCCTGCTTGCCCTGAGCTTGAATTATGTGATGCATGAAAAATTTAAGAAGACGGTTCAAATGGTGACTTATGCACCGCATTTTATTTCTGTGGTTGTCATGGTCGGCATCATCTTTCAAGTGCTTGATCCGAGAATCGGCATTATTAATGAAATCGTAAAATGGTTCGGGATGGATCCGATCAACTGGATGGGGGAGGCCTCCTACTTCCGCAGTATTTATGTATGGTCAGGAGTCTGGCAGAATGTTGGCTTCAGCTGCATTATTTATTTGGCTGCCCTCGCCAGCATCGATCCTTCACTTCATGAGGCTGCCGTCGTAGACGGGGCATCAAAGCTTCGAAGAATGTGGCATATCGACCTTCCGGGGATTCTTCCCATCGCCATTATCCTGCTTATTCTGGATGTAGGACGTATGCTTGAGATCGGCTTTGAGAAAGCATTCCTCATGCAGAACCCGCTCAATTTAAGAACGTCTGAAATCGTGGATACTTACGTTTATAAGGTCGGTTTGGCCTCTAACATAGTCAATTTCTCGTATTCGTCCGCCATCGGGCTCTTTAAGAACGTCATTAATCTGATCCTATTGATTTCCGTGAATAGACTTGCCAAAAAAATCGGCCAAAGCAGTCTGTGGTAGGAGGACCCCCTATGAGTCCTAACATAAGAGAAGCTACCGGCGACAAAATTTTCAACATCGTCAACTATGTGATGTTATCGCTTTTTTTTATTGCTGTCCTATATCCGCTTATCTATATTATCAGTGCGTCCTTCAGCTCAACGGAGGCGGTCATTTCCGGAAGGGTATGGCTGTGGCCGGTAGAACCGGGCCTTAAAGGGTACGAGGCTGTATTTAGTAATAAGGCCATATGGAGCGGATTTGCCAACTCGCTGTTTTACACTGTGGTAGGAACCATCGTCAACGTCGTATTGACTCTGATGGCAGCCTACCCGCTGGCCCGGAAAGATTTTATCGGAAGAAACCTGATCATGTTCATCTTTGTCTTCACGATCATGTTCTCCGGCGGACTGATCCCCAATTATATGCTAGTTAAGGATTTAGGTCTGCTCGATACGAGATGGGCAATGATTATACCGTCGGCTCTTAGTGTGTTTAATGTGATTATCACAAGAACGTACTTCCAGACGAATATTCCGAATGAAATGCTGGAGGCCGCCCAGGTGGACGGTTCAACCGACTGGCAGTTCCTGACGCGAATCGTTCTGCCGCTCTCCGGTCCGATCGTGGCCGTCATTTCCCTGTTTTACGCCGTCAATCATTGGAATTCATATTTCAGCGCCCTGTTATATTTGAAGGATCGGGATTTATATCCGCTGCAGCTGGTGCTGCGCAGTATCCTCATCCAAAATCAGATCGATCCCAGCATGGTGATGAGTGAAGAGGATCTCGTTGCAAGACAAGGCTTGGCGGATCTGCTTAAATACTCGCTAATTGTTGTCGCCACTGTCCCGGTATTGATCATTTATCCGTTTGTGCAAAAGCATTTTGTGAAAGGAGTGATGATCGGTTCGATTAAAGGCTAGAGCAAGGGTCATGTCGTGGAAATTATCTCAGGGGAGGTTAAGACATGCGCAAAAGGCTGGCATTGGTATGGACCATTGTCTTCTGTTTCTCGCTTTTGCTGTCGGCTTGCTCGTCGGATCCCGGTGAAACGGCCAAGGAAGGAGAGAGCAAAGAAACTCCGAATGCAACCAAAGTGAATCCGCCCGGCCAATATCCCATTGTGAACGAGAAAGTGAAACTGAAGGTGCTTGTCCGAGGCAATAGTCTGGTGGAAAATTTCAACACGAACGGCTATACCAAATGGCTTGAGAATAAAACCAACGTACAGGTGGAATGGATTGTTACGGATGAGAAGAACTATTTGGAGCAGCTGAACCTGGCTCTCTCCAGCGGAGACCTGCCGGATGTCATCATGAACATGGGGATCTCGCCCGAACAGCAGATGGTTTACGGTGAACAGGGTGTATTTGTATCCTTTACCGAGCTGATTGACAAATATGGACCGAATACGAAAAAAATATTCCAGGAAATGCCCGAAGTTAAGGATGCCATTACAGCTCCCGGCAATAAAATCTACAGCTTGCCGTACGTCAACGAGTGCTACCACTGCTCGATGAACTTCAAGATGTATGTTTATAAGCCATGGCTCGATAAGCTCGGGTTGAAGGAGCCTACCACACTGGATGAATACTACCAGATGCTGAAGGCGTTCAAAGAGAAGGATCCGAACGGCAACGGGAAGGCGGATGAGATTCCTCTCGTCGGTGCTACCGGATCAAGAACATTGATCGACCCGTTCATTATGAACTCTTTCATTTATGATGACGGTATGAAACGAATGATTGTCAACAACGACAAAATTGATGTTGTATATAACAAGCCTGAATGGAAGGAGGGCTTGAAGTACTTAAATAAGCTTTATAAGGAAGGTCTCATTGCCCCTCAATCTTTTACTCAGGACGACGCGGGTCTGAAAAAAATCGCCGAGAATCCCGATATCGCCATCGCCGGCGCCATGCCTGCGCATTCGCCCTCCACGATTACGATCGTTGAGGGACCGAGCGGAAGATGGCTGGAATACCAGCCTATCGCGCCGCTCAAGGGGCCTTCCGGCAAGCAGACTTCGTTCTGGAATCCGTATGATAAGATCCGTACGGGTAACTTTATTATGACGAACGCCAATAAATATCCGGAAGTTACGATGCGCTGGGCCGATACGATGTACGAGTTCGAAGCCAACCTCTACTCCAACTTCGGGGTGGAAAACTCCGCCTGGTCTAAGCCACAGCCGGGAGACCTGGGAAGGGACGGACAGCCTGCAAAGTACCGTCTGCTCATTCCATTCGGCCGGGTGCAGAATGAAGGCTGGGCGCAATACGGCCTGAATTACCGGACGGATAAGGATTGGTATGCCGGTCAGGCGGTACTGAAGCTGCCGGATAAGGAGAAGATGTACTACGAGATTACAAAGAAGAACTACGAGCCGTTTATTCCGGGCATCAAGACGCTCGTGCCTCCGCTCTTCTTCCCGCCAAGCGATTCGCAGGTACTCGCCGAGCTGGATAAAACGATCAACGATTACGTAAAAACGATGATAGCCCGCTTTGTGACAGGAGACGCCGATATCGACAAGGAATGGAACAATTATGTCAGCACCCTGGATAAAATGAACATCAAAAAATATCTCGAAATTTATCAGAAGGCTTATGATGCTAAGCTGAAAAAATAGATCCGGTACCTAGCAGAGTGAATGGGGTAGATGCCTGCTTTAGGTCTACCCCCTGTATGATTCCAACCGAAGGAGATGGAACCTTGTGCGTAATATTTTGGTTCAGATTCCCAATCATCAGCTCAGTGCTTTTCTTACGGAGGAAACCAAGACGGCACTGCAGACGCTGGGTCATGTGGAATGGAACCCTTACGACCGGCCCTTTAGCAAAGAAGAGCTTGCGGAGAAAGTGAAGGAGGCGCATGTCGTCATCACGACGTGGAGAACCTGTCCTCTGGATGATGAGATTCTGGAGCAGGCGAACCGGCTGGAGCTGGTAGCGCACATGGCCGGATCGATTCGACCGGTGCTGCCGACCACGATGGTCTTTGAGAAAGGCATCCGTGTGCTGAACAGCAACTATGCCATTGCCGTATCCGTCAGTGAATCGGTGCTGGCGCTTATTCTGGCACTCGGTCATAACATTCTTCCTGTCCATCAAATCATGTCCAGCGGCGGTAATGCCAAAATAGCGTCGATGGAAACCTATGAGCTGCGGGGAAAAACGGTCGGCTTGGTCGGGCTCGGCATGGTGGCGCGTGAGGTGATTAAGCTGCTGCGGCCATTCGGCGTGAAGATGCTTGGCTACGATCCTTTCTTTGCAGAGGAGATGGCTGCAGATCTGAGCGTTAAGCTTTGTCCACTCCACGAGCTGCTGTCACAATCCGATATTGTCTCGCTTCATGCGCCGAAGGTGCCGGAAACGTACCATATGATTGGAAAGGCGGAGCTATCGCTGATCCGTGATGGCGCCATGCTGATTAATACGGCTCGGGGCGATCTGATCGACGAAGACGCGCTGCTTAGCGAGCTGCGAACGAAGCGCTTCAAGGCAGGCCTGGACGTATTCACGGTGGAGCCGCTTGCTGTCGACAGCGAATTCAGGCAGCTGGATAATGTGATCGCAAGACCGCATCTCGCCGGGGTGAATCCGGACTCTCGTCTCCGCATCGGAAAGCTGATGGTAGAAGAAATCAGGCGCTTCTATGCGGGTGAGTCCCTTGCCTTCGAAGTGAAGCGGGAGCAGCTGGCTATTATGACCTAAGATGGGGGGATCACGATGTACCGGAAGCTGCGATTGGCTGTTGTCGGGTTAGGACGTGTTTCCAAATCCCACTTACCCGCGATCCGAGAGCTGAGCAATAAGATCGAGCTCAGAGCCCTCGTGTCGCGTGATGCGGAGAAGCTGAAGAAAGAGGCCGCTCAATGGGAAGGCGTTGCAACTTATACATCCTATGAGGAGGCGCTTCAGGATCGTGATATCGATGCCTTCCTGCTGCTGCTTCCTCACGATTTGCATGCAAATTATACCGTTCGTGCCTTACAGCATGGAAAGCACGTGCTTGTCGAGAAGCCGATGGCCATGAACCTACAGGAAGCAAGGGTTATGGTCACCACAGCGGAGCAGAACGGGGCTGCGCTGATGGTAGGACAAAGCCGCCGTTTCTTCCAGCCTGTGATGGACTCTGTCCGCCGCATTCGTTCTAAGGAAATCGGTGACCTGATCAATATCAACGCACTGCTGTTGGCTCACATGGATCAACCGGCTGCAGACTGGTGGAAGGACGAAACGAAGATCGGCGGCTTCATTATTCCTCTGTGGGGAAGCCATATCCTGGATTATATCCTTTGGGCATATAACCGAACACCCGTTTCCGTTTATGCCCAGGGACATTCGAATAATCCGAACTGGAGCGGAGAAGACGAGGTGGCTATCTCTTTGAGCTTCGGTCAAGGCCGAATGGCCAATATCTTACTATCCTTTAACGCGGGCAGCCGTCCCACGGACGAGGAAGGCTTGACAGGGAAACGGATCTGGTCCACGCAAAACAGCATCTATGACCGCTATCTGATCGGGCAGAACGGCATGCTGCATCTGAAGGATGAATACGAGCTGGAGCTGAATGGCGAGAAGGTCGCCGCTTGTGAAAGATCGAACAGCAATTTCACTTGGCAGCTTGAAGAGTTCGCAGGCGCGATTAGGGAGGGCCGCGAACCGCTGGCATCCGGCCGGGAAATCCTGAGAGTGATGCGTGTCATCGACGGCTGCTTCGAGTCGATGCGTACTGGTAAAGTCGTTTCCATTCATGATGATCGGGAGGAATCAACTGATGAAGCCTAAAGCTTTAGTGCTTTCCCCAAAGTCCCGCCTGGATGAGGTTTGCTCCGACCTATGCCGGAAGCAGCTCAATGACTATTTTGAAACAACGTGGAATGAAACCGGTCGGGATTATACGAAAGAGGAGCTCGCAGGGCTGATCGTTGATGCCGAGGTGGTCATCACAAGCTGGGGCTCTCCGGGGATTACAGATGAAATTCTGGAGAAGGCCGTGAAGCTGCGAGCCGTAGGACATGCGGCGGGAACCGTGAAGCATCTGGTGCCGAAGCAAATCTTTGAACGGGGCGTTAGAGTATTCTCGGCAGCGCCTCGTATCGCATCAAGCGTAGGCGAATATTGTCTCGGTGCACTGCTCGCCTCGTTACGTCATATGAGCAGCCTCGACCGCTCCATAAGGGAAGGCGAGTGGAGACCGCAGGGATGGAAGGGCAGAGAGCTCGCTGGAAGCACCGTCGGGATCGTATCCGCCAGCTCGACGGCACGCGCTTTCCTCAAGCTTTTGGCTCCGTTCCAGGTGAACGTCCTGCTTTATGATCCTTTCCTCACAGAGGAAGCGGCAGCCAGGCTTCAAGTGAAGCGCGCAACACTTGAGGAAGTAATGCAATGTCCGATAATATCTCTTCACGCTCCGAAGCTGCCCGCAACGGAACGAATGCTGACACGAGAGCTGCTGTCTTTGATTCCCGACGGCGCCGTTGTAATTAATTCCTCCAGGTCGAGTGTTATGGATGCGGAAGCCTTCTTGGAGCAGTTACAAACCGGCCGATTCTTAGCGGCGCTGGATGTTTTCGAGACGGAGCCGTTACCTGCAGATAGTCCGATCCGATCCTTGCCTAACGTACTGCTGACTCCTCATATTGCGGGAGCATCCGTTCAAGGCCATCTGGCTCTGATGGAAGCCGTCGTGGGAGATATCATCCGCAGCATGGAAGGCAAGAACAGCCAAGGCTATGAGGTAACCGAGAGAATGTGGGAGGTAATGGCTTAATGGTAAGGAAAATGTCAGTTCCGCCAATGGAATTGGTTGATTACGATGGACCCGGAACCCAAATGTGCGCTGTAATGGACGCGATTGGAGAAATCAGCGTAAAACGTGCTTTGATTCCCGAGCCAAAGGAAGGCGAGGTTCGGGTCAAGGTCAAATGGGTGGGAATATGCGGGAGCGACGTTGAGGTGTTTCGAGGCGCGCGGGAGCCGGAGTTTATTACGTATCCAACCCGTCTCGGCCACGAGGTCGCCGGTATCATCGACAAGGTCGGACCGAATGTGATCGGGGTAAAAGAGGGAGATCATGTCGCATTGCGATATGTATGGGGCGCTTTTGCCGAGTATGTGTGCTGCAGCCCCTTCTCCGTCAAAGTGCTTCCTAAAGACCTGCCGCTCATCGAAGGCTCACTCATTGAGGTGCTTCCGGGAATTCTTCACGCAGCGGAGCTTGGTGACATTTCACCGCATAAGAATGTCCTTATCACCGGGCAGGGAGTCAGCGGTCTGGTCATGACACAGGTGATCAGCTTGTTCAGCCCCCGTAATCTGGTCGTCACCGATCTATTTGATGAGAAATTGGCTCTGGCACGCAAATACGGAGCGACGCATACCTATAAAATCCCGCATGAGCACGTCAATACCATGGACATCGTAGGCAAGGATTTTCCTGACGGCTTTGATGTAGTGATCCCTTGCTTACTTGAAGGGGCAGGAATGGTGGATGCCATTCATGCGGCGGCTCAGAACGGCAGAATTGTCATGTACGGCTGCATTGGCACCTGCCATAAGCCAGTTGACTTTTTTAAAGTACATAAGAAACGGCTAGATATCCTGTCAACGGAACCGAAAAGAGATATCGATAATCGTCGTTATTTCGAGGAAGGACTGAGACTTGTGCTTGACGGTCTCGTTAACACGGAAGAGATGATCACACATATCGTGCCGCTGGCCGAGGTAGATCGCGCTTTCCAATTACGCAACGAGCACAAGGGAGATACAATCCATGTCATGATCGATTGCGAAAGCAAATAGTGCGTGGAGCAAAAGGTACAGTCTCTAAATGGAGGCTGTACCTTTTTTGTCGAATCATTAGTGCACCAACCATTGCTATGGTTAATGAAACAGGTGAACGGGATGAAATAAAAAAACAGAAATTTACAACACCATTTCAAAATTTCACTTCATTGTAAAGGTATCTGCCTTCCCTTATGATGGAAATGTAAACGATTTCCGGAGGTGAAGGAATCAATGACTGAAATCTATGCGAGAGCTGAAAGAGCACCTACTCATTCAAAGCGGTCAACCATTACATTATTCAAGCTGAAAGATTTGGTAACCATTTACCTTATGGTAGGCATTCCTTACCTTCTTTTCGCGGTATTCGTGGCGGGGGGGCTCCGCTTGGCGAGGAGCGAGCTCGGCGGGCTCAAGGTTACTATGACGATTCCGCTGAAAGGAGGCGAGCCATCATTGACGACGAGCCGATCATCGTAGACGGCTTGTACGAACTTGGAGCTGACGATTTATAAAGCCTATTCCGCTGTGGAAGCGCTCGAGACCAGGCTAAAGGCTGATATATACCTGACTTTATAATTAGGTTACATAATATATATTCTGTTTTGGACTTTTGCAAGTTATCGTGACGGTGACATAATTATCGTGCCGTCCCCGGGAGTTATGGGATGCGTCCTTGGAGGTTATTGTTACCAACTGGTATTCACATTAATCCCTTGTTGGCTTTGACTTTTTACAATGAAATGTTGATACTTTGTATATATGAATTCATCGGTGGGATCGTCATGTTCCGAGTTCAAAACGTGGATACCTATTGGGTAAAAAAGGGTCATGAAGTATGGTAATCTAGTTTGATAGCGGTGATTTAGTCAGGTTGAACTTCTTGAGGCGATCGTAATTTACCCGAGCATTGAAGAGCTAAAGATCATTTTGGAGAGGGCAGGAGAATCTGCTCGGGCTGAAGCCAAAAAGGCTGGGGCTTCCATTTATTATATGCTGGATGGCAAAGGTATACATGAATCGGCATCTGGTGAGAAGTTCGAAATCACTTATGATGAATCTGGAAACAGGGAAGAAACATTATTGTACGAATGACTGGACGATTATTGGTTATCAATCCGGCCTATTAGATGATTCTGACATACAATTTCTTGACTCTAGCTTGTTCCAAATTGTGTTATAATGGTAACACTATGGTCAGGGGATGAAGAATAATGAATTTCGAGAAGATCGATAAACTAAAGTTAGAGCTTGATTCACTTCGACCTCTGCCACCCGCCGCTGTGAGAAATTTGGATGAGATCTACCTCGTTGAGTGGACATACAATTCAAATGCAATTGAAGGAAACACGCTGACCTTACTAGAAACAAAAGTGGTCTTAGAAGATGGACTAACCATAGGTGGCAAAAAGCTACGGGAGCATTTTGAAGTTATCAATCACGCAGAGGCTATTCATTACGTTAAGGATATCATTGACCGAAACATTGAATTATCTGAATACGTCATTAAGTCCATACACCAACTCGTCCTAAAAAATATTGATAACGAAAATGCAGGCCGTTATCGAATGATCAATATTGGAATTTCAGGTTCACAACACACTCCACCTAACTTTGCTATAGTTCCTGAGAAAATGGAACAATTGATCCAATGGTATCAACTTAATAAGAATATTTTACATCCCGTTGAACTAGCGGCGCGGCTCCATTTCCAGTTTGTCTATATTCACCCTTTCACAGATGGTAACGGACGAACTGCTCGATTATTAATGAACTTACTATTAATGTGCTTCGGATACCCTCCAGCAATTGTCAAAGCTGAGAACGGAATTCGTATAAAGTATTACGAAACATTTGAAGAAGCCAGTGTACAAGATCATTTGAATCCATTCATTAACTTGATTACAGAATGTGTTGAGGATAGTTTACAGAGATATATTTCCTCGGTTAAATGAAACTGTGAGGGAGACGTCGAAGCAGACCCCAGACTGTCCGAGGGCACAGAAAAATCATTTATACGAAATAGGTACAGTTATTGAAAAACCAAGAAGTATGTTATAATTAATAAAAAAAGCACTTATTCGGAGGGATACACATGATCCCCAAAAAAATCGATCAACAAACAACTATTGCCATTAAATCTATTCTTGAAAAATTAAATATACAACATACTCGGGTATTGTTTGATCTTGAGAAGCAAACGGTTGAAACCCAAGATGAGGACTACTCCATAGACGACTTACTTGAGGCAGCTGGTACACTTTCTCCTGAAAGGGGCAAGGAGCTCCTTGACCAAGTAAGCAGGTCGCGTGAGGAATGGGATACATGAGTAGGGGATATTTATTAGATACAAATATTGCAATTGCAATACTTATAAACGATGAAAAAGTTATCGAGTTTGCTAAGCAAACCTCCCGAGATAAAACCCCAATTTACTTCTCGACAATTACAGTATGTGAAGTTTTTGCCGGGCTTAGGCCGGAAGAACAACTTCGAGCAGAAAAGCTCTTTTCAACGAAAAGATGTTTAGAAGTTTCTTCTGAAGTAGCGAGATTAGCTGGTTCCATCCGCAGGGACCAGAACAGCAAGGGTAGAAAGTTAAAAACTCCAGACGCCCTTATTATCGCAACAGCTAGTGTTCATGAACTTATCTTAGTATCAAGAGATACGGATATGAATTTTATTCAAAATGAACTCGAAATTTCTTTAATTAAAATATAAATGTTTGCTCGAGCCGTAACTTTGAGAAGTTAACGGCTTTTTGCTTTGAAACGTATGTAAAAAAATTACATTACATTTTGTTTACATTACGGAGGAGTTAGATGATTGAACTACAACATCAACTTGAAAAGGCGCTAAATGAAATAGAAGCCCTTAAGCAAGAAAATCAACTGCTAAAATTACAATTATCAAAATATGAACCACAAGAAGAAAAATCAGAAATATATGAAAATAAGATTGCTGAGACGACAAACGTTGTTGAAGTTACTCCAAAACCTTCAATGATACGTCCTTGGAGGTTATTGTTGATTGGTATTCACATTAATCCAAGATTGGCTTTGACTTATTACAATTAAATGTTGATACTTTATACAAATGAATTCATCCGAGGGATCGTAATGTTCCGTGTTCAAAAATGGGATAATAGCTTGGGAGTGCGACAAGATTATCATCACGAATCGCAGAAACTTCTAGAGGCGATCGTTACGTACCCGAGCATTGAAGAGCTAAAAATCATTTTGGAGAGGGCAGGACAATCTCCTCAAGCTGAAGCCCAAAAGGCCAGGGCTCCATTTATTATATAATGGATGGCAAACGTATTCGCGAATCGGCATCCGGTGAGAAGTTCGAAAACATATGTGATGAACATGGAAACAGGAAGAAACATTTTTATACGAATGAACCCGATCATTGGCTTATGATGGATCGAAAAATCAAAACACTGACATACAGTTTCTTGACTTCAGCTTGTTCCAAATTGTGTTATAGTGGTAACACTATGGTCAGGGGATGAGGAATAAAGAATTTCGAGAAAATCGATAAACTAAAGTTAGAGCTTGATTCACTTCGACCTTTGCCACCCGCTGCTGTTAGAAATTTGGATGAGATCTACCTAGTTGAGTGGACATGTAATTCAAATGATATCGAAGGAAACACGCTGACATTAATGAACCTGTGAATAAGACTCCCAGATTGGTCTGGGGGTCTTATTTCACAACAAACCTGATCCTGTTGGAAGCCAAACAGGCCGGAGCTTCTATTTATTCTACTACCCAGAACATATATTCTGTGACAATATACTGTCAAAATAATATGTTTTACTTAATTTAATAGCTCCTTCGGACGATCTAACCGATTGATATTACGCGAAAAATGTCAAATTTAGATTGTTCAATTTGTGTCGTATATATTATAATTAGCTTTACTAGGAAATTTGTACTATAGAGCGACACAATTTCTTGAAAATTATCGTGTCTGCTATATACGAAATAAATTCAAAATGTGAGGTTGGACGATGACTGTGTTAGAGACAGCAGTGAAGGATGCAGATCCGCAAACAGAATTAGAGAAAACAGTAGGTCGCTTTCACGAAATCAATATTTTGCTTAACTCGAATATGCAGGATGTTCTTTTTTGCGCTCAGAACTCAACGGCAATGACACAAGAACTGATGGAGAAGCTCCAGCAAATCTACAATGATTCAATTGAAAGGCTGACTGCCGAAGGGAAGGACTTGTCTAAGCAACTCCAATTGCTGGAGAAGGCTGCTCTGTCCGAGATGGCCAGAGTGGAGAACAACTCCAATAAACAAGCCTTCAAATATCATGAGTCCCTATTAGAGGCCAGTAAACAGTTGATAGAGAAATGCCAATCGATAGAAAATCAATTGACCAAACAAGAGGAACAGCTAAAGCAAGGCATCGAGCTCGTCTTGACTGACAGCATGAAGAAGCACAATGAAGTAATTTCGCGTTTGCATGCCTCCATCGAATCCCATGGCAAGAAGACAACAGAGCAGCAGGCAAAGCTAGCGGGGTTAATGAACCAAACGATGGCGCAGCTTGGGTTATACGAAAACGCAGCAAAGAGCCGGGCGGACGAACAAACGAAGCTGCTAAGGAAAAGCCAGCGCAAATGGATGATCGCGTTAATTCTACTCATAATCCTCGGATACTTTGTCTAAGGAGTACATCACGCATGAAACCAACGTTGTTATTCACAGGGCATGATGTCCTTTTCAAAGACAGTCAGGGCAACCACTCCTTATCTCCTTATTATTTTGATGGAGCTGCCGAAATGCTTGTTGGCAATCAAGTGAGCAAGGCGCTAGATCTGTACCCCATGTCAATCCGCAACATATTTGATGAAGAGGGGCCTGACACCACCGACGCGTACCTGCGGGCGCTGCAGCGACATATTGCGAATGCTTTCGCGGCAAAGGATTATAACGTTCAAATTGACTCGCAGCTCCCATGGTTACTCCCTTGCGTCAAGCGGAGTATACCGGGTCATACGACCCAATTAAGCCACTGCAGAACAAGAAATAAGCTGTCCGAGCCATGGGATAAGGACGTCCGCGACGCCCTATCTACCGTTATAGCTGTAACCTTGGTTCAATCCGGTAAAGTGAATCCGCATCTGTACGATAAGCTCAAAAGAATAGTGCAGCTTCGCGTTGATTTTCATCTGCTAGAGCTCATGGATCTGGGGGAGACAACGGTTCGCATGAAGCTTGTAGATTCGAAAGGCAATGTACAAACGGTAAATGAGCGGGTTGGAGAGGAGATACAAGCGCTGAAGCGGCTAGTTGAGCTTTACCGAAAGCCGTCGGTCAGCAATGCTGAGATCATGAAAGCACTGTACGGCATGTCGGATGAGCATTATAAAGTGACCTTCATCAGCCCGTTTTCCTACGGGAAATCAACGCTGATTAACAGTCTTCTCGGCGAGAAACTGCTAAAAATGGACATTCGCGCGGAAACGGCCATCGTTACCAAGGTGGTTAGCGCCGATATCAATCGACTCTACGTTAAATACAACGAGAATCGGATTGAACGGTATACATTCGATACATACGAGGAATTGAAGGAGAAACTGGCCGGTCTAACCAGCGTACGCGGCGGAGAGATTCCGCAGGAGGTACAAATTTGCCATACGCTTGGCCGGCTGCCCTGCATTTCCCTGATTGATGCACCCGGCTTGAATTCAAGACATAGCGATCATAATGAGAAGGCTCTAGACGCTTTCCGCATCAGCGATCTTGTCTTTTTCTTAATCAATCCGGGCCATATCGGGGAAGCGAACTTTTCCCGTCAAATTAAGGAATTTCTCAGTGCGATCCAAAGCGACGGCTTGAAGAAGCGGTACGGCTTCATCCTTTCCAAGCTTGATCTATACGTAGACGATTATGATGTGATCAAGAACGAGCTGGAAATCGTATTGAAAACGATGGATCCCTCCCATATGGAGGATCGCATATTTTTCGTTTCCGGCTATTTCGGGCTCATCGGCAAAATGCTGCTGGAAGGAAGGATGGAACTGTCCGAGGTTCGGAAATCACATGGAGTGTATGTGATCGATGAGGATGATATTATATCGGGACGCGCGCTTGAGCAGTACCATGCAAAGGATCTTCTAAAGTTTAGCCAAATCGAGCGATTGGAGCAGTTTATCCAAGGAAGAGGTGAAATCGCCCGTGCTTCAAGCTAACGCCATCTGGGTGGTCGAGAGCAAGAAACAACTGGACGTACTGAACATCTTAAGGCCTAAGCTGCGTTACAGAACAGCGGTTACCATGTCAGAATGCGATGTGAGAACGCTGCCTGATTACGATATGGTGCTTTTTCTGCTGACTCCGACACAGATCGGCAACGTCTTCTTTGTCGAGGCGATTCAGGAAGTGCTGAAGGTCCGAAGGAACGCCAAGACATTATTCTTCGCGATCGACGATTGCTACCGGCTAGAGGAACGGGAACTTGTGAAGGTGGTTCTCGAGCTGAAGGCATCCATACGGAATTTCATTTCCAACCCTGCGGTTTATACTGTCTCGACCTATTATGCGATGCTGCATGAGCAATACGAGAAGGGCGACATTACATTGGAGGATCTGAGACATAATCGTGATGTGCTCATTCCTCTATCCGATTCGGAGGTTTTGACGGGCCGTCAACTTATGAGTGAACATATTCAGGAGCTGCTGACGCTTAGCAAGCTAGACCAGCTTTATGCCCTCATCGAGCAATTCGGCAAAGGGCTGTATAGCGCAGGTATCGATACCGCTAAGCAGAACTGGCTTATCACCGGTCCCTCTCGTGCGGGGAAAAGCCTGCTTGCCTCCTTGCTGCAGTCCCATAGTGAGTTGGCGGACAGCATCCATTTTGCAGATGACACATCGGATCCGACCTCGGCAAGCAGCTATTATGACGGACTCATCCTTGTGCTTCCTCCTGAACTCCGTCAGTGCACCGAATATTTGGAGCAAATCGGCTCAACTTATGCCGGACTGAGAACGATCATCGTAATAAACAAATTCGACTCCTTCATGTATTTCGGCTGCGGCCGGACCAAGCTTCAGGAGGAGCTGCTGACGGGCTTACGCGGCTTAACGGGGGATCCGGTATATTTCGTATCCGCTTATTACTATGAGCAGTATGAGCAATGGAACAAGCAGAAAGTATCATATGAGGACATCATCGCTAACCCCGAGCTGGTTTTAATGGACTCCATGGAATTCCCTGTCTCCAAACAGAAGCAGGGAGCTCAGTTGCCCGAGTTACTGCTTGACCAGTCCGGATTTCCTCAATTACTACAACACTGGGAGTGAATAGCTTGCTGGAAAGATATGCGGAAACGAAAAAATATTTGTTACAATTTACTAAGGAGCTCGAAAAATGCGACGCGATTGATCCCTACATTATAAGCAACTCCATGCTCGAAGATGAGCTCGTCCGTCTCGAGAAAGGTGATTTTAAAATCGCATTGGTCGCTCCATTCAGTGCGGGTAAGTCGACGTTCATCAATTCGATTATCGGCAAGGACCTGCTAAGTATGGATATTCGCGCAGAAACTTCGGTTATTACAAAAATCAGCTACGCGCAGCAAATTAAAATCGAGATCGCCTATTTTCAACATACGCAGGTGGAAACGATCGAAACGGACGAGCTCGGTCAGCCGCTTACTTACGAGACCTGTAAGGCGATGCTGAGCAAAATTACGACCGTCCGGGACGAGACCAACGAGGAAAGAATCAAACAGGTCGTGGTCTACTGCCCGCTTGAAATATGCAAGGATAACGTGGAGATCGTGGATACGCCAGGTTTATTTTCCAGACACGAGAAGCACGAGGCCATCACCAATAACATTCTCCCTCAAGTCAATGCGGTCATCTTCATGATCGATCCGAATAGCGTGGGTGAGGAGCATTTCACCGAAAAAATTAGAAACTATGTGCAATCGGCTAAAAACTCCAGCCTGGAGGAAGACGGACGACACATTTTCTTCGTCATTAATAAAATCGATGTGTTCGATGCGGAGGATATCGCAAAGGCCCGTCATGAGCTTGAGGAAGTGCTTTCCGGCATCCTTAGACAGCCCAATATACATGAAGTCTCCGCTTATTTCGGAATGAAGGGTAAGCAGCTGCAAAGCGGAGATCTTTCGATCATTGATATTCAGAAGGATAAGAAAATTAAGATTGCAGACCCAAGCGACCCGGAGTACACGATTGCCGGCAGGCAAATTACGGAGCAGCACGTTGGAAATATCATCAGCTTCAGTAAAATCAAGCAATTGGAAGCATCCCTAGGCGAATATTTGCAAAGTAAAAACAAATATTTGTTAACAAATGTCATCTCTACGGTTCGCTCGATATTGTCGGACAGCTTAAACAAGCTGAAGTTTGAGGTGCACGAAATTCAGGCATCGCTGCAGCAGGATAAAACGGTGTACATAGAGAAAATTGACAGACTGCGCGCCGAGATCGATTCTCTTAAGGTGGAGACGCTCCAAAGCATTCAAGGACTTGTCTCCAAAAGAATTCGCGGGGGCATTTCCGGCCAAAGCCTAGGGGATGAGATCTCGGAGGAAATCAGCGGCTATTTAATCGATGTAGCGAAGGATATCGAAAGAGAGCTTTTCAAGCGGTGGTCTAAGGCCAAGCAGGGGATTGATCGTTACAACGCCGAAGAGGTCGTGCAGTCGGTGATTCTTGATGCGGAGGAGTACCTCGTCCTAAAGGTGAAGGAGATGGTGCGCAAATCCTTCTTAACGATCAAGTCGATTATCTCCACGCTAATCGGCGATATCCAACAGCAGCTGGATCAGGTGACAGAGAAGCTTGAAGAGGCTGAAATGAAAAACTTAGGCACTAAGATGGATCGAATCGGCAACCTGAATGTCGAAAACCTTGTCGGGGAAACAATGAATAAGATTGAACGGGAATTTTCGGACATCCTCGTCTCCATCGCGAAAGACTGCCAGGACAAGGTGCAATCCGCTTATGACGCCTCCACTTCCATGGTGAAGGTCAAGGGGGTATGGAATTGGTTCAAGGGTCTGTTCGGCGCGGCCGATTATGAGGAGAAATTTGATATCTATCGCTTTAAGCGTGAGCTGGACGGAATGATGGATGACTTGACGGAAACAATGCGCAGCAAGCTCTTGGAAAGCGAAGCCCTCATCTGTGAGCCTATTGTTGACATGACGACAGACATTGCCAACGATATCAACAAAGAGGTAGGGAAGGTCATTACTAACGTAGTTAAAATAAAGCAAACGGTATTGTCTAACCTGAAGAAAGAGATGGACAAAAACGAGGACGAGAAGAAATCATCTGTGCTTCAGAAACAGAAGAATATGAAGAAGCTGGACGAAATCAGTCATCGCTTCGAGCAGAGAATGTCGGAGCTCACAGAGGAGGACAAGCATGAATTTTCCGGACAAGATCGAGTCTATCAATCAATATCTAGATAAGCTTTATGCGAAGCTTATCAAGGACAGCACGATGATGAATGACTGGAGCGTACTGCACAAAAGCCTGAGCTTAGAGCCCCGCAAACTGTCGGTGTACGCAGATGCGATTAAGGAGGAGCTGAAGACCGAGCTGTATGGCCTGCCGGCGTATAAGAGCATGTCGGAGCAGGATAAGCAGCGTGTGTTGAAAGCAATCGATCAAGTTCATGAGCGAATGGCCGTTCCGGAGTTCAGACTGAATATGGAGGAATGCATGGAGGAAGCTTTCGTGACCGAAAGCCGTCCTGCCGTTCCTCCCAAACAGGCTCAGCCGCAGCGGCTTATCGGGCCCGCGGCCGGGGCCGTCGTAGGCTTGGGTCTGGGCATGCTGTTCACGAAGAGTGTCCCGGTCGTGCTGCTCACCGGAATAGGTGGAGCGCTGGCGGGTCAGCTGCTAACCAGCTCGAACCGGAGGCCGCAAACGATGTATTCGCCGTCCGGCACCCGCTCAGGCTCGACGGCAACAGCTGCTGCAGCCCAACGTAAGCTAAGCCATCGCAAAGTAGAAACAGTCATTAGGAAGCGCAAGGAAGCGGTGAGGACTCACTTCCTTCATTATTTAAAGCAGCTGGAAGAAGTATGCCTGTCGGTTGGATAAATCATAACGTAGGAAGAGAGTTGCATCTGCCGTATGGAGCAAATCAGTGAATGGAAGCGGCTTAAGGCTCATTTGCAGGAAAGCCGCTTCAGCCATCCATCTGTGCCGATGGAAAGCTATCGGTTCTACCGAATCCATAGAATCACCGTGACGGACGAGTTGAGTAAGGAGCAGCTACAGAGCTTCGTTCATGAGCGGATTCAGCAATTCATCGCTTCTTGCTCGGATAAGCAATCCCCGCTTGTGCTGAGAATTCGCAGCGATCGTTCCAATCGGACGATCTCGATATTTATAGGAGAAAAGATTAGAAGCGGCAGTTCCATAGCGGATCGCTTCAGCGCTTTTTTTCAGTCGGTGCAATATGAAGAGGCTGCGCTGCGGCCCGCGCATGAGGAGTTCGCCGAGCAGCTCCTCGTCACCGGTATTCCTGTTAAGAATGAATCAGCCCGCTTTCAATATATCGAGCCGTTTCTTCGCATGATTCAAGGGAAAGACGCAATGCTGGAGATTGTCGCCAGGCCTGTCCACAGGGCTGCCGTGTTTCAGCAGCTGCAGCACATAACCGAGCTAAGAACGACCAATTCCAAGCGCTTAAGCTTAAGCAGGTCCGAGAGTAGGGCGGAATCTGAGACGTATTCCTCAAGTCATGGAGAAACGATGACGGATGCGAGCAACAGCGGAGGCAATCTGATTCTCGTCAATTCAGGGAGTACGCTGAGTGAAGGAACAACAAGTACCAGCTCGGATTCAAGAGGAATGACGGAAACTATCACGACCAATATACAATATGCGGAGCACGAGGCGGTTCAATTCGACCGCTTGCTCGAGACACATGCGGAACGGATGAATGCTGCGCTGTCCTCCGGGTTATGGAAGACATCGATCTCCCTCTACGCTCACGACAGTGCCGACCTGACAGCCATGGCCGAAGTCTACCGTTCCCCTTATAGTCCCGGCGCGGTAGAGCCATATCAGCTGCTGAAGCTTAGCAGATCATATGAGACGATCAGTTGGCAGGACAAGGCTTCGATTCAACACGGCTTCCGTCTAAGCAGCGAAGATTTCCGGGAGTTCAGCTTCTTGACTGGGGAGGAGCTGGCATATGCTTGGGATTTGCCGAAGGAAGAAATTCACGGCTACGAGCTTACCCAATCGCCCCGGTTCGGTCAGAATCCTCCACCCCGATCGGGTATCGTTCTTGGTAGGGTGTATGACGGCGACAAGCTTACCGCGACAACGTTCTCCATGGATCGGGAGCAGCTTGTCAGACATATGCTTGTGGCTGGAATTACAGGCAGCGGCAAGACCAACACCGTCTTTACCATCTTACAAAGCGTAAATGTACCGTTCCTTATTATTGAGCCGGCCAAGAAAGAGTATCGGATGCTTAAAGCATCGTTTCCTGACCTTCGAGTGTATACGCTTGGCAATGAGTCGGTCAGCCCGCTGCGGATCAATCCGTTTTATTTTCCGCCCAGTGTACATATTCAGCAGCATATCGACAATCTGAAGGTCATCTTCAATGCTTCCTTCACGATGTACGCCTCCATGCCGAATATATTGGAGCAATGCATCACGAATGTTTATATGAAAAAAGGGTGGAGCCTTAGCGCTTCCCGCAATATATATCAGAGCGATCCGCAGCTGTACCATAAATATTTTCCCACGGTAGAGGATTTATATCATGAGATTGATTCCTATACCAGGGAGCTCGGTTATGCACAGGAGCAGATGCAGAACATTCGCGCTGCGCTTCTCACGCGTATCAAAAGTCTGATGACCGGGGGCAAGGGCTGGATGCTCAACACGGTGGATACGATGGATATCCAGGAGCTGCTTCGGTATCCCACCGTACTGGAGCTGGAGGCTGTGGCGGACGATGACGAGAAGTCGTTGGTGATCGGACTCATCTCCGTATTTATCTATGAATATCTTAAGGTGCAGCAGCTTCCCTTCTCAGGAGAGCTCAAACACTTGCTGGTGTTTGAGGAGGCCCATCGCATCTTTGCCAACGTGAATCAGCAGGGCAGTCAAGAGGAAGTCAATATCAAGGGGAAGGCCGTTGAAAGCTTAAGTCATATTTTGTCTGAGATTCGAGCGTACGGCGAAGGAATGATCATTGTAGATCAGGTTCCTACGAAGCTCGCACCGGATGTACTGAAAAATACGAATACCAAAATTATTCACCGGATCGTTTCCAAGGATGATGCGGAGTATGTTGCGAATTCACTGGCGCTGCCGATGGAAAAGACGACTTTCATCAGTAAATTGACGAATGGGTCGGCCTTGATCTATTCGGATGGAATGGATACTCCGTCTCATCTGCAAATGCATCATGGCAAAGCACATCTGGGTTATGTCAATGATCGTATGATAAACGACGACTATGTATCGAACGACACGTTAGGCATCAACAAGGAACCCATACATCCGCTTGCGGAGATCATATTGCAAAATGTGAATACCTACAGTGAGCTGATTGCTGCGGTAAGCAGATTTTATCGTCTATTGATCGACGACAGCCTGATCCATCTTCAGCGTAATTATGGCAATGCGAAGGAGGAGGTGCTTCGTCTTGCCGGCGAGTACGGTTTCGACTTGAATATCGACGTCGAGCACTTTGTCTTCACCTTTATTCAGCATGGCCTGTACTATACGATTAAAAAGAACGCTAAGATGACGAAAAAGATCAACAAGCAAATTTTTGTGGAACGGTACGTGGAATCCTGTCTTGAGCTGGTATCGAAGGATTATGAGACATATAAGAAAGAATATTTGCTGTTAGAGCTTAATAAACAAAAGCTAGGTGGTGACAGCGATGTTTGAGTTTATTGCCGAAGGAGTAAAAAAAGCAGGTGCAGCCGCCGAGACTGTAAAGCAGTCCATTGAGAAGCTCCCCATGGAATCGATGGATTCATTGGATGAATATAAAGAGGCTATCACCACCGAGGATACGATCGAGTCCAAGGAGAAGCTTAAGGACAACACAGATTCCGACCTTGAGGCACCGAACGAGGCAGCTCCGTATATGACCGATGATACTGGACTTAATGAGCGCACGAAGGAATTTGCAGATACCGATTACATTAATCGGATACGTGAAGGAAATGAGAAAGTAGACGCTGTGCTGTCGCGGCAGGAAGAGGTGCTCTCGGGTAATCCCTCAGAGCTGGAGTACCAGCGGGCGTTCGAAACGCTTGACCGGTACAAGGGGACCATCTTCGAGCAGGAGCTGAAGCATTCGCTGATGGACCAGTTCGAAACGGCCGATGCTGAGCAGCAGGTAGTCCAAACGGAGTTTGGCGCTACGAAGCCGGATATCGTGATGCGCGGAGCGCTTGAGGATATTAGAATCGGGGACCTGGAGATAGGGCAAGGAGAGGACCTCTACATCGAAGCGAAGTGCGGCTCCTCCGACTACATCCGTAATGAAATGGGCCATATCCTGAGACAAGTAGAGGGTCATGGGGACAATTCACTGGTAGTAGTAACGAATGACTACTTGGAGCTAAGCACCGATGTGCGAGCCCAGTTTGAAAAGCAGCTGGCAGAGAAGGGTGGCCATATCTACGTTGCCGATATATCATCGACCGAGCTGCAAGCAGGGTTGCTGGGCTCACTCAAGATCTAGCGGGGAGGGGAAGGCATGAGACAAACATACTATGGCGTAAGCTCGGAAACCTTCACTGCGTTGGAGGACAAGCTTAAGCAGTATAGCGAGCTTACAAAGCAGTTGTTTCATCCGAGACTCGAGAAGGAGCAGCGGATGATTGCGCTGACGAAGCGAACGGAGCTTAAAAATACCATTCAAGCAGAGCTGACGGCTTCCGGTGTACTGCTGGGCTTTATTAATGATGGTCAGATCGAAGAGTGGGAAGCCACGGTCTCTAAAATAGAAAACGAAGAGATCGGGCAGCTTCTCCGCAGCAATTGCATTCCGTTCTCGAGGCTGGAAAGCGTCTTGGCCGGGTTGATGAGCGCGCAGGCGAAGGGCAGCGTTATGGAAAAAGCAGCTTTTTTTCTGGAAAGGGCCGAGCAACAGCGTCAAAACGTTATTGTTTGGATTGTGTAGGTGGTGCTGATGGACTTCACCGCAATTAAGAAAGAGATTACGAAGTACTTGGATAAGCAGCATTCCAATTTGTTGGCCAATCCTCATTTACTCAAAACTACTGTAAAAAAGCTTGAACTGTATGTAGAAAGCTTTCATGACGAAATGAAGGAAATGCTGGAGGCCGATGGAGTGAAGCTTGCTCTTTCGCCGGCTGTGCAGCTTCGGAAGCCTTTTAGTAGGTCCTTTGAAATGGATAACCCTGCGCATCATTCGGACAAAACCAGGGTCAAGCTTGTATCCTTGTCTACACAGCTGATGAATGAGACTCACCGCCGGGGCAAGTATATTAGATCCGCTTGGAGCGGTGCAGCTTCGGATGTTTATTCATATCAAGACACAGTTAAAAAAATAATTGGTAGAGAAATTGACTTTATTTATGACGGCACCTTACTGAAACAAGTAGTGGAGAGAATATATTATCACCTCTGGAAATGGCAATGGGAGCAATCGGTTATGGCGCTTGAGCGTCTGTATCAGGAGCTCCGAAGTCCCCGTGTTTTGGAGGATTTGAAAAATAGCGGCGGGTCAAGCTTGGAGTCCGTTGCCAATCAGGTCATCGCTCCGTATCGTACATATTTTGCCGAATGTTTGAGCGAATACGCGAAACTCTACTTGATCGACCCTACACCGCAAGATACCGTCCCGTCGAAAAAGGCAGTATGCGAGAACGTACCGGCAGCGAAGCCGCTTGAAGCGATTCAGGAGGATGCAGCGGACTATGAGGAGACTGATGAAGCGAGCAAATCGGGTACGGACATAGCGGTTCATGATATCCCGGTTCCTGCGCCCATGTCGGAGCCTCTGCATAATACAATTGAAATTGAATCGAACGTTACAGATGGGATGTCGACTTCAGAACAGATACATTCTAGAGAGCCGGAAGTAATCATTGTTCACTTAAATAATGGGGATATAATTAATTTAAACATAAAGGATGCTTCTAAAGAATTTATGCATGAATTGTTGCAGCTCATCTCGTTGCAAGCGGTTAGAAATATTAGTGAGTAATACGCAACAAAATGCGTATACACTTGGCTAACAAGTACCAAGTGTATGCGCATTTTTCTTTTTCATATTTTGAAACTTTGACATCAGAGATAAGTATAAGTATAGGTCCGGCTGGGGTAAAAAATGTTTCTCGTTAAACTAAAAATTAGATCACAAAGAGATTTAGCCAAGGAGGCACATTCACAAGTAGAACATAATCACTATTATGTGACTTTGGTAGTATCTCCTGAGAATATCTTGGGAGGTTTTTGTTATATTTTGGAGGATTTTAAGTCTTTCTGTTGAATATTTAACATACAAATTGAATTAATTCAGTATTTGTCACTTTACAAGCAAAATTTTATACGCATGTCAAAAGACAATCCTGATAACGAAAAGTTAAACTTAAAGTAGGATAATTTTATACCGGAGGGTAATTATGAATAACAAAGTTAACAGTGTGGAAACCTTTTTTTCGCAACTTCCAAGATTAAATGAAAAGATGGCGGGCAATATTTTTTACAGAGGACAAAGTGACATAGAATATAAACTTGTCCCCTCAGTTCTTAGAGAAAACTTTCGTTTGAGAGAACATGAGATATATTCAGAAGTAATGATCGAATGCTCTCACGAATTTGATAATTGTAAGTTTCATAATGAGATTCTTTCTAAGATGCAACATTATGGTGTTCCTACAAGACTACTGGATGTAACAAGTAATGCTTTGGTAGCCTTATACTTCGCATGTGAAAATCACAATGATCGAGATGGAGTAGTTTTTGTAATTAAGACTGATAAGTCAAGTATCAAGCAATTTGACAGTGATTGCGTATCAATATTGTCAAGTTTACCGAGATTTGATAATCATGAGAAAGAATCCATTTCAAAACTTGCAGCTGAGGCTAAAGGGAAAATAGATCAGGATCCAGAAAATAGTGACGACAGCTTTTGAAAATATAATTCAGCCATCTGATTTATTGATTAACTATTATTTTACTCCCCGGAAGACAAATGCTCGGATAATCAGGCAAAGCGGAGCATTTATTATTTTTGGATTAGAAAATCATGAGATAAAAATAGAAAAGACATACCACGATCGGGAAGCAGAGTTATCTTATAGAATTATTGTTGATGGAAATAGTAAACGAGAGATAATAGATCAACTATCACGTTTCGGAATATCGAAAGCATCCTTACATCCAGAATTATATAAAGTTGCTGAATATATAAAACAATATCATCGAATTTATTGAAATATTTCACTTTAACTGGTCATTTAAATTCAAGTAAATGGGAACGGTATCTCGCTATAACGGGGGATTTATAGATCCACTTAACAATCAAAGATTAATAATAAATCTACTAAATATGCTTGATACATAAATACATATCCTCTAAGACATATAATTGTTATTATGAGAACATTAATTCCCTGACAGACTAATGTCAGGGAATTAATGTATTATTGTATACATAAGCACAGGAAACTTAGCAATGTAAAAATAACTTTTTCTAGTTTGGGTTGTTCTATGAGTTTACTTCACTCGTTTAGCTTCATCTCGCTCAGCCTGTAAGGTTTGTTTTTACTACTTGGATCTCTTACAGGCTGGGTATTTTCCCAAGGGGCGTGGATCCAAAAATTTAGATTATGAGGACGCAGCCGATATTACAGAACCGTTCCAATGGCTTACAGGAACGGGATCCGGGATTACGGGGACAGAACCACGATATTATTGTCACCTTAGCAGCTAATGGGTCCTAATAATGAATCTTATCGGACATGTCAGGTATTTCTTATGGGTACGCCTGACTTCTCAATTAGGTTACATAATATATATTATAGGACACAAATACAAGGTTCCATTTATACCCCTGAAACACTTCCCCCCCCAAAGAAATAACTACTTTTAGGGGGGCTTTTTTCTTTTTATACCAGTTCTCCGTCGTCGTAAGACTCAACGTCCACATATAACGTACAATTGGGATGGCTGCGAAGAACCGTAGCCGGACACGCAGTCGATACAGGTTGAGTTAGCGTATTGCGTACTGCTTGACGCTTGGTTGGACCTGGCACCATGCAGAACAGCCTTTTACCGGACATTAGCGCCGGGATCGTCAGCGTAATGGCGTGTGTCGGCACCGAACTCAAATCCGGGAAGCACCCGTCGTTCACTTGCTGTAGTCGGCACGCTTCCTCAAGCGGAACCGGCTTGATCATCTCCTGGTCTGCGAAATCAGCAACGGGAGGGTCATTGAAGGCGATGTGTCCATTCTCCCCAATACCGAGACAAACGATATCAATTGGTGCTTCCTGAATCAGCTCCTCATATCTACGGCATTCCGCTTCTACATCTTCACAGCCGTCGATCAGATGTACTGTGCCCGGACATACCTTATCGAAGATATTTCTCCTTAGAAATTCGGAGAATCGCTGTGCCGCACCTTTCCGCAAGCCAATGTATTCGTCCATATGAAACGCCGTAATTCGGCTCCAGTCAATCCCTTCCTCACGGCACAGCTGCTCGAGAAATTCATTTTGTGATGGAGCCGCTGCAAACACGATACGTACTCGATCCTGCTCTCGTAATCGTTCACGGATAGCCTCCGCTGCCTCTTGGGCAGCGGATATACCAAGCTCGCTACGTCCAGGGTAGACTTGGACTTGCAGCTTGTCAACCGTCCATTTTTTATCAGGTGCTATGAATATAGTCATATCGTCCCTTCTCCTCCCAATGATCTTTCACCAATTACCGTCGTTACTACTTGCAGAGTCCCCGCTTCGTCAGGGCTCTTAAACAAGGTGAAATTCGCCATATTCCCCTGTTGGAGCCAACACGTTTCCGGTAAACCGAGCGCCTGAGCCGGGCGTGCCGTAACAGCCTCCACCGCCTCCGTCAACGTAATCCCGGCCAAGCATACGGCGTTAGCGACGCCCACATCCAATGCTTGCGCCGAGCCTGCCAGAATCAATGGATTCTCAACCGGCGTAAGCTTACCGTCAGGATGAAGCTCGACCATGCTTCCAATCACACTGGAATACCGTCCTGGCTGCATTCCTCCGAATTTGACACTGTCGCTGACCAAAATAAACTTGTCGCGCTTAGCTCTTAACATGGCTTTTAATACCGGCGCACGCAAGTGATGTCCGTCTGCGATAAAGGTGGCGCACAGCCGGTCTTCCGCCAATTGATCCCAAATGTAATTGGGATGTCTTGGAAGAAACGGATGCGCCGCGTTGCCGAGATGTGTAGACAAGGTTGCACCTGCTTCAACTGCCAGCTCTATCTCAACTGGATTGGCGTTAGTATGGCCTATGCTCACTGCAACACCAACCTGCTTCAGCTTCTTGATAAAGGAAATGGCCCCCCTTCTTTCCGGAGCTACTGTCACAAGCCGAATGCGGTTCCCCGATGCCTCCTGCCATTCGATAAACTCCTTCCAATCCGGATCCCTTACGTACGCTATATCATGCGCCCCGCGCGGACCGTCTTCGGCTGAAATATACGGACCTTCCAAGTGAATACCAAGCACTGACCGATTCACATGGGGGTACAGACCGCAGGCATCGGAGATCGCAACCATCGCCTGCCTAATTCGCTCATAGCTGCCCGTTATGACGGTCGGTAAATAACCGGTCACCCCTTTCGTCAGCAAGGCATCCGTGACTCCCGCTACATCAATTACTGAGGTGGTCTCACCGTTAAAGTCAAACCCGCTAAACCCATTCACCTGAAGGTCGATCCAACCGGGCGAGAGCCAAGGCAGCCCTGCAGCCTCCCCCTCCATTCGCTTGATGGAAGTGACCAACCCGTCACAGATGTCCACTTCAACCGGTTCATAAGTATCATATCGTTTGCCCCGCAGCTTCATAGGCTCCCGCTTCCTAGAATGACTTCGCTTTGAAGCCTCGAAGATTCGTACGTTCCGAGGATGATTTCAAGTGAATGAATTCCTTCTTCGCCTGACACGATCGGTGTACGCTTCTGCTTCACGGCAAGAGCCATGTCCCGCAGCTGCATGCGATGTCCATCAGGAATCACGCTGAAGGGCTCGAATGCGGGAATCCGCACCTCTTCCCCATTCACCCTCAGGAGCTCGATATCGTCTTCTTTGATAATCAATGTACCCTTTTCCCCATGGATTTCTAAACGTTGACCAAGGTCCGGCTGCACGGTCGTCGTGATCTCCATCACCCCCATCGCCCCGTTCCGAAAGGTGAGTAAGGATACGGCGGTATCTTCCACTTCGATCGTTCTGAGCAGCGTCTTGGTCCGGCCGTACAACGATGTAACAGGGCCTGCGAGCCACTGCAGCAGGTCAACGGTGTGAATGCCTTGATTCATCATGGCTCCGCCGCCGTCCATTTCCCATGTCCCTCTCCAGCCGGCACTGTCATAGTACTGCTGGCTGCGATAGATTTTCACATATGCGTCGCACAGGCTCAGTTTCCCCAATCCGCCGCTTTCGATAAAGTTTTTGGCAAACTGTGCAGCCGGCGACATGCGGCGAGGAAAAATGGTAGACAGCAGCACGCCCTTTTCCCTGCACTCGCGAATCATTCGATGAACGTCAGCGAGCTGAATCGCCATCGGCTTCTCGACGACCACATGCTTGCCTGCTTGGGCTGCCAGTATCGTTTGTTCAGGGTGAAGAGCGCTTGGCGTGCAAATGCATACCACTTCGATCTCTTCATTCCTGAGCATTTCCTCCAGCTGCACATATGGCTTGGCGCCATGCTTGTCGGCAAAGCTCCTCCCCTTAACAGAGTCCTTGTCGTAAACGGCGACCAGTTCGGCCTCCACTACCTCGCGAATGGCATTGGCATGCACTTCTGCAATCACGCCGCAACCGACAATGGCAAATTTGGTTTTTTTGTTTTCACTCATTGCTGTTGCTCCTTTTCGTTCATGTGCAAGCAGGTTACAAGTGCGTCCGCAGCGATGGTGGCCTCGCAGGCTTTTACAATGTCTTGATGGCTTAAAATCGATGTGCTGCCTTCTATCCGTCGAATGAAATCCTCCGTTATGGTCCAAGGAGGCTGCTGCAACGGAACGAACGCCGTCGGTTCCTTATGGGTTACTTGAATCATCAGGGCTTCCTCTCGAACCAACGGATCGCCGGCGAGACGCAGCTCGGCAAAGCCTTCCGTGCCTGTCACAAAAATGCGCCCGTCTCCCCACGTCCAGCTTCCGTTCGGCGTATGCCAGTCGGCATAAAGCTGGCCAACGATGCAGTCTTGCATAACGACTTGGACACTCACCGAATTATAGAAGGTTGGGTGCTCAGGTAAGAGCGTCTTCCCGATATAACCGCCCATCGTTGTGATTTCTTTGCCGGTAAACCAACGAAGCAGATCGAAATCGTGAACGAGCAGATCGATCAAAATACCACCGGATCGCAGCTTGGAAAAAAACCATTCCGGGCGCTTCTCCGCATCCAATCGGTGAGGCTTGCGCATACCGACTGAAACAATATCACCTAGGAGGCCTTGGTCGATATGCTGCTTCAAGGTGTAAACGGCGGGATGAAACCGCTCTGTAAGCAGCATGCCGATTTGAATGCGTTCTCTCTCAATAACGGCCTTCAGCCGTTCAAGCCCGTCAGCGCTGGTTACCGCTGGTTTATCGATCATAACGTGCTTACCACGGCTTTCGCACAATTCGATCACGTCGATTTTCTCTTCGTTAATCGAGGCGCAGCCAACGATAGTAACGCTTTTATCCAGCAATGCTTCTTTATCCTCCACTAAGGGGATGCCGAATTTATCAGCGATGCTGCGGGCTAACTCATGGTT
This sequence comes from Paenibacillus sp. GD4, assembly GCF_030846225.1. Classification (NCBI taxonomy): domain Bacteria; kingdom Bacillati; phylum Bacillota; class Bacilli; order Caryophanales; family Paenibacillaceae; genus Paenibacillus; species Paenibacillus sp. GD4. The sequence goes on along the minus strand of NZ_JAVCYK010000001.1, from coordinate 63,568 downwards.
TTCCTTTTCATAAATGCCGCTACAGCTATAGCCAAGCTCTAACATTTCCCCGATGAATATGCCAATATGTACATGCTGACAACCGATAATGGAAAACTTGCCTGTGCTCACAATGCTTCATTCCTTTCTGTACTCGGGTACAAAATGCAGAAGCCCGCTCAAAAGCGGCCCTCTGTAGTCAAGCTATACCCTCAATTGTTGTTCTTTTCGAATACTTTATCAGCTTCCTTGCGGAATTCCGCGACCGCTTCATCAATTGTCAATTTACCGAACTGTTGTTTTTGTACCGTTTGCTCGAACAGCTTCGACACTTCTCCTGTGCCCTTCGGTCCGCCATCATACATGGACGGCTGGATGCTAGTGATATGCTGCAGCATGGCAACCATCTTCTTGTCGCGATCGGTGAATTTGGGAGTAAGATATTCCAGAATCTTCTTGTTTTCCGGCAGCCCTCTCTCCATTTCCAAAATGTCCGCCGCTTCCTTAGAATTCAGGAAGAAGTCAAGAAACATTGCCGCTTCCTTCGGATGTTTCGTTTGTGCCGACGTAGAAAGAAACATCGCAGGAAGGATGGCACTTCCCGTTTTCTGATCCCTGGGAATAGGTACCATGTCGATCTTGTCTTTCATTATGTTCTCGTATGCAGGGAACGTGGCCGTGAACTGTGGTCCCATTATCGGCACGTTGCCTTTCATCAAAGCATCCTTATTAGGGTCTGCATTGCCAATAGGCAGGAACGAAGCCGTCACGGTCGCCGGCGGTATGATTCCTTCCTTACGGGCGTCGTCCCACATCTTAAGCCAATTCTTGAAGCTTTGATCGTTATAGCCGATCCGGTTGTTCTTGTAGAGCGTGTCCCCGGTCGAGAACAAATAATACATATAGGCTTCCATCGAGGTTGACATGTCGAACGCACCGTATACTTTATCGCCTAGCTTCGCTTTCATTTCTCTCGCTTTATCGAAATAGTCTTTCCAGGTCATATCCAGCTTGGGCGGCTCTACTCCAGCCTGTTTGTACATCTCCTTATTGTAGATCAGGACAGCCGCGTTATCGGAGACGGGCAATCCGGTTAGCTTGCCGCCTACCGTTCCCTGATTTTTTAGAACATCCGCATTCAGCTCCGCTACTTGAATTTCCTTGCCGGTATAAGGCGTGAGATCGCCGAGTACCCCTCGATCCGAGTACTCCTTGATATACAGAATACTCATCTGCATAATGTCAGGCGTGTTGCTGCCTGCCACCTGAGTGGACAGCTTTTCCCAATAGCCGTCGAACGCCGAATACTCCGGCTTGATTTTGATGTTCGGATGAAGCTGTTGAAACTTCTCGATTACCTTCAACGTTCGGTCATGTCTCCCCTGACTGCCCCACCACGCGAAACGCAGCTCCACGTTTTGGGAGCTCTTGGCCTGCTTGTCGTTTGTACCTGAAGCCGATTGTCCGGTCGTTTTCTTCTCCGTAGGAACACAACCGGCTGCAATTCCTCCAAGTAGGGTCAAAGTGAGAACCGAGGTTAAAAATCTGCGGCCCGTAAAATGATGCCTTGCCATAGTCGATACACCCCTTGTTTTTTACTTTCTTACAATGTCATTATAGGATTTTCGGATTTGTATCAAAATAAGAGAAATCTATAAAATATACTAAGAATATACGCTCTTAATTGTTGAATTCGGAAGGATTCAGCCCTGTATGCTTTTTGAAGAGCTGACTGAAATAAGCATTGTTCTTATACCCGACCATTTGGGAGATTTCAAATATTTTATAGTTTCCAGACAGCATTAGCTCCTTGGCTTTATCCATACGGATCCGCGTCAAGTAATTGTTATAGTTCTCCCCGGTTTCCTGCTTGAAGATTTGGCTCAAGTAATTACGCGTCAAGTACACCTTCTCGGCTATGACGTCCAGCGTAATTTCTTCAGCGTAGTGCTCTTGCACATAACGCATAATGAAATCAATGGTTTTCCTATGCTTCTGGGATCCCCTTCGGTTCATGACCTCGCTGATTGGAATGAGAAGCTCCCGCAGCCATGCTGCAAAATCCTGAATACTATAAAGCCGCTCGAGCTCTCTATATACATTAAATTCAGAGTGAATGTCTTCGATTTGCAGGCCGTGGTCGTGCAATCCGAGAGCAATAATCCCTACGATATCAATAGCAAATTCCCTAAGTACGTTAATGCTGGGGGCAGGCTCATGATGAAGCGCTTTCGTCAATTCGTTGATTCTCTCTTCCACCAGGTCTTCCTGCCCCAGAATGACAGCGTCGGCAATGGCTTGATAGCATTCCATCGGGCGTCGTGAAGCAGCCTTCCCTTTTTCCAGTACATCCTCTCCCGTGATCAGCTGCTTGTCCGATACCCTTACCCGTTCAGCAAGCAAATCGACAGCGGCCGAATAGGACTTGGGAATATCCTTGACGTCATCAGCGACCATGCCGACCGATGCCCATACCTTCAGCTTTAAATACGATTGGATGTGTTCCAGAAACTCCATAGCCGCTTGTATAGCGCAGCGCTTTGCATACTCATTTTTCATGTGCGCAGGCGTCGAAACGATCACGGTAATAACATTTCGCTGTATGTCCGCCACATAGACCCCTTTTTTATTTTGCGACAGCTCATCCACGATATTTTTGACGGCATAGGCAAACAGTGACAATTCGCTCGGCTTGTAGGAGGTGCGTTCTCGGTTGATGAAAAATTCGATCAGCACAACGGTAAAGCATTGATTTGTAAAGTCCATTTCCAAATAATCTGACACTTTACGGAAAAACGCCGAGTGGCAAAACTCAGGCTCTAGCAGGCCCTTCAACAGCTGCTGTCTAGTCGTAGGCAGGTTGTATTCCAACAGCTCCCTAAGTTCTTTATCAACCTTATCTGATTGCTCCTTCAGATTGAGTTTGTCCACCGTTTCCTTTAACACACGTTCGATCTCTTCCAGCGTAGCCGGCTTGGATAAATAATCGTTCACCTTGAGCTTCACAGCGGATTGTGCATATTTAAAATCCTCATAACCGCTTAAGATAATCACTTCCGCGTGATTACCTTCTTCTCGGACAGCCTTAAGCATTTCGATGCCATCCATCACGGGCATAAAGATATCGGTTAATATTATATCAGGTCGATGCAGCCGAATTTGCTCTAGGCCGTCCTTCCCGTTCTTGGCGTTTCCTACCACCTGGATTCCAAAGTCGCTCCATCTTACGGAGCGGGTCAATCCCTGAATCGTAGTCATATCGTCATCAATAATAACGGCTTTCATCATGGGTATTCCCCTCCGGTTGATTTTCTGGCTCCGATAATACCTTCGGCAGCGATACGGTGACTTTGGTTCCATGATTCAGCTTGCTTGAGATTTCCACACCATACTTTTCACCAAAATAAAGTTGAATTCGTTCATGCACATTACGAATCCCGTTGTGTTCTCGATGCAGCGCCGCTTCCACGTCCATTCCTTCTCCGTCATCTTCGATTACAAAATACAAGCTATTCTCGTCTTCCGATCCGGAAATTCGAATCATGCCGCTGTCGCTCGAATGCAGTCCATGAAGGAGCGAGTTCTCCACAAACGGTTGTATGATCAGCTTAGGAATATAATAATGATGTAACGTTTCGGGAACGGATATGATAAATTGGATTTGCTGCTGATACCGAATTTTTTGCAGCTCAGCGTAACAATGCAGATGCTCCATCTCCCGTTGCACATTGATAAAGGAGGCACCGCTGGAAAGGCCGATTCGCAGCATTTTGCCAAGCAAAGAAAGCATATGACTGACCCCGTGGGCACCCGATTCAATCGCATGCCAGTTCATGATATCCAAGGTGTTATATATAAAATGAGGGTTGATTTGCTCTTGCAATACTTGAATTTCCGCTTCACGTTTCCGGCGGTTCTGCTCGTTCACCTGGACAATCAATTGATCAATGCGCACGGCCATCTGGTTAAAGTTCTCGTTCAAATGGCCGAACTCATTGTGGTATTCATTCTTGATGAGTACATCCCATCTGCCGAGCTTCAGCAATTTCATGCTCTGAATCAGCTTGCGAATTGGAGCAGCGAATTGTTTGGATAAGAAATAAGCCATGATCACCGCAATCAGAATGCATAAAGCAGCTGCAGCTATGATTACTTTCTCGATTCGGCGACTGCCTCTCGTAATGTCTTCCCATCGAATAATATCCATAGTAACCCAAGACGTTCTTTGCTGTTTATTCCATATGACCAAACTCTTCTCATCTAGTAAATGAGTGATTGCAGCCTGCTCGTCAGAGGAACCGGTTTCGTCAAGAATGGCTGTTATCGCAGCTTTTATGTTTTCATAAGGAATGGAAGGACGTTGAATCCCGTCGAATTGGACAATCAGCCTGTGATTCGTGTCCAAAAGGAAGCGCATCGCCTCTGAGGCACTGCTGGCGGTCAGCTTTTGAATAAAAGAAGCTTTCATATTGATTACAAGCACGCCTACTTCCTTACCCGAGGTCGAAAGAACCTTTCTTGCAAAGCTTACGACCATTCGTTCATCCACCGGATAGCTGGGCACCTCGAGCTCATGAATGCCGATCCAGCAATAATCAGCGTCTTTAATTTGATGAAACCAGGAGCTGTTCTGCAAAATTCGGTAGTCGTACACGCCGCTTGAGGCAACATGAATGTTCACGGACGAATCTTTGGCATACAACTGAACGGATTGAATTCCTTCCTTCACATAACTTTGCCGGCTGAGCAAATCGATCATGTCCGAGTTTTGGCCGATCCGCTCGAACGAATTTTCGTTAAGCTGCAGGTAGTTGATTAGCTTGGGATTGCTGGCCAAAACTAAGGAATCGTATTCGACCGATTGGAGCTGATAATCGAGCTGCTTGTTAATCTCGCCCAGCAAAAGCTTTCTCGAAGAGATCGTCTGCTGAACGACCTCCTGATTCGTAATGTAATAGCTTGTAATCCCGAGAACGGATAGTAATAACGCGGATAGAATGATAAAAGAAGTAAAAAAGGTTACTTGAAATGAAAACGTTTTAAATGGATTTTTCATTCGGAACTACCGCCTGTTGTCAGCATATTCCCTTTAGCATAAGACCTTTCAACAAGCTTGTAAACCATCACCCTTTAATGCCCGTCGTACTGATTCCTTCCACAAAGTATTTTTGTGCGACTAGGAAAATGATGAAGCAAGGAAGCACTGACAGCAGGGACATGGCATACATTGGCCCCCAAGTCACCACGGACGTATTATCTAGGAATAAACGCAACGCCAGTGGGACCGTATATTTTTCCGTATCCGTTAAATAGATCATTTGTCCGAGAAAGTCGTCCCAGGTCCATATGAAGCTGAAGATAGCCGTCGTAATAAAGGCCGGTGTGCACAAGGGAAGTACAATTCTAAAAGCAATGCCAAGCGTGCTGCACCCGTCGATCTTCGCGGATTCATCAAGATCCTTCGGGATGCCGCGGATAAATTGAATCATTAAGAATACAAAGAACGGGCTTACTGCGAGATAATGCGGAATAATCAGGGGAAGCGTGGTCCCTACCCATCCGAAGTATTTAAACAAAATATACTGTGGTACTAACGTTACCTGAGTCGGCAGCATCAACGTCAGCATCAAGATGCCAAACCACATGCTCTTCAAAGGGAAGCTAAGCCTGGCAAAACCAAACGCAACGAATGCGCTCGATAAGATGGTTCCGATTACAGAAAGTACAGCAATGAACAGGGAGTTATAAAAGAAGTGCGCGAAGCTGAAATCTGGGATGGCAACCCACCCGTCCGAGAAGTTTTCCCAACGAAATTTTGACGGAATGAGGTTGGATTTCGGAATTTCTTCATTGGATTTCAGAGCGTTACTAATTAACCAGAAAATGGGGTAAATCATAATGATACTGACGATAATCAAGGAACTGTAATGAATTAGTCTCGTTTGTCTCATAGTTCAGCCACCCCGCTCGTTACTTCAGTTTTCATAGTGAACCCACCTTTTGGACGACCAGAACACCAGTGCTGTAAATAGACCGATAATCAAGAGCAGCACCCATGCAAGTGCGCTGGCGTAGCCCATCGTAAAGTAAGCAAATGCTTTTTGGTACAAATACAGAGCATATACCAGCGTAGAATTAATAGGACCGCCCTTCGTAACTACGAACGCTTGAGTAAACATCTGAAAGCTTCCGATCATTTGCATAACAAGGTTGAACAAAATAATCGGCGTCAGCATCGGCAGTGTAATGGAGAAGAACGAACGAAATTTCGATGCTCCGTCGACGGAAGCCGACTCATAAAGATCGCGTGGAATTTGCTTTAAGCCGGCTAAGAAGATCACCATGGAGGAACCGAACTGCCATACGGCCAGCGCCACTAAAGTGTATAATGCTGTCCCTGGAGTATTGATCCAGTCCAGCCCCTCGAGCCCAAACATACCGATGAATTTGTTAAGAAAGCCATCCATGCCGAACAGGTTTCTCCATATTGCTGCAATGGCCACACTACCTCCGACAAGGGAAGGCAAGTAGAATATAGCTCGAAACAGGGACATGCCGCGAATGCCTTTAAATAAAAGCATGGCTACCATTAATGCGAAAAACAGCTTTAAAGGCACCGACAGCACCACATAGGTGAGCGTGACTTGAAGCGCCTTGCGAAACACTTGGTCCTCCATCAAAATTTCCTTGTAATTCTCAAGCCCGACCCAAACCGGCAGCTCCAGCAAATTGTATTCCGTTAACGATAAATAAAAGGATTGGGACATCGGCCCGACGGTTAGTAAAAATAAACCTATCAACCATGGAGAGATAAACACATAGCCCCATAGGGGTTCTTTAAATCTGCTAAAGCTTCGGGTGCCTTTTGAATTCGTTCGCTTTTTTTCGGTCATCCATGTTCGTTCTGCCATTCATTTCACTCCCATTAGGTTATATATGCAATTAAGTTGTAACCACATACTACCGTTGGAGAGTCGTAAAATAAATGAGGGAAATCTATAAATAATAATAAAAATATACACGTTTTGAATTGCTTCGCAGTGCACGTTTCCATTTTTTCCATATGGCAAACCGTCCGTGGTTCAGCTATAATATTTCGATGAAAAGTAAATCCTACTCTATGAGAAGGTTTTTTCAAAACGAATAGGACGGTGAGAAAGTGAGAAAAGCAGCAGTAGTAACATCCCTGCTTGCCTTCATCCTTTCCAACGCCCTTGTAGTTGCGAATAAAGCAAATTCTACAGGGTATGAGAATACGATTCAGCCATCACCTTCTACGGTAAGTGTTGAAGCTATTCAAACGGAAAGCGATACGCAAGTGATCATGGATCAGCTAGGCTCAGAAGCTACAGCCTTCAAGGCAATGGAAGCTTCTACTAAGCAGCCCGAGCCTGAACCGGCAACACTGGCGCCTGCCGCTACGTCTGAAAATGCTGGAATTTCGGATGAAGAAATTGATTTGCTCGCGAGAATTGTCAGTGCGGAAGCCAAAGGCGAACCGTATCAAGGACAAGTCGCTGTAGCGGCCGTTGTTTTAAACAGAGTAGAAAACAACTTTGGAAGCTCTATTTACGATGTGATTTATGCAAAAGGACAGTTTCAGCCTGTCCGCAATGGGGAGATTGACAAGCAGCCCGTTGATTCCGCATATGACGCGGCCAAAGAAGCCATTAACGGCAACGATCCCACGGATGGGGCGCTTTATTTTGCCAATATGGACATTGCAGAGCGCCATCCTAATAAAAATGCGAAACCAACGGTTACCATAGGCAACCATACCTTCTATGTGTAACCCGTTCATATATATCTTTTCACAAAATAAGCACTTTGACTCATTGGTCTAAGTGCTTATTGGTATTTCATTGAAAGAATCAGTTTCGGATTATAAGGGAATCATTTCTTTCAACGGCTTTATCTCAAGGCAAGGAGTGATTGCACATGGTTCATTCTGAAATGGAACCTGATCAATTGAAACAATTAACATTTATAATGAGCCATGCAGTTTCCATGGAACTGAGGGTCGATAATGCCGATGTGGGAACAACGGTACATTTTATGGAAGGCATGGGCTTTCAACGTCGTAATATTTGGGCTTCCGTGCATTTACCGAACCATTCGGTAATTGATTTTTGGAGAAAAGAGCTTACAAGGTAATGAATTTCAAATAGGTCTACTCCCCTAAAGGTAAAAGCTTATCGTTGTCTGTGTTCAGACATCACGGTAAGCTTTTTTCCATGGGCAAGCGCAAAATATGATCATTGTCACCTGATCATCCGTCTGGTACGATAAATCATCATAAACAAGCTCCGGTGCTTCAGTCAATCAGCCGAGAATCGATTCAACAAGAAGGTGGCCGCACGAATGCAAAAATTATGGCTTCATTTCAACGAGCATCAACGATTTTTACTTCGCAATGTATCCATCATTGTCATTGGTTTATTCATCAATCAATTGCTCCAAACCGTAGGCAGTATTATCATTGCCAGGATGGTCAACGATCCGGTTCAATTCGGGGAGGTAAACCTGCTCCTGCAAATATTCGGCATGATCGCTCTATTCCTTAATGTCGGGTTTAACTCTGCCTTGGTGTATACCTTTTCGACAAATACGCAGGAAGCCGTACAAAATAAATTTCGTTATGCCTTGGCGGGAAGTACCTTCTTTGGCATCGTAATCAGTTTTATTGTGGCTGCCCTTTCCCCTTTGCTGGCTAGCGTGTATCGGCTCCCTGCCCTACAGACAGCTCTTGTGCTTGGGTCCATCATGTTTATATTTAACTCCATAGTCAATATGGGGGTATCCTCGTTCTCCGGTAACCGAAACTTTGCTACGCAAGCGGTTTTTATGGTTATTATGACTACCTTCTCCACACTCGGTACGATTGCCGGAGTCCTTTGGCCGCTATTCGGGGATCATGATGTGCTCTGGGGGATTTCCTTCTGGATGGGGATCGGCGCCGTCCTGACAGCCATGATCACCAGCTGGAGAGTCCATGCGGTCCATCGGCCCCGATGGTTTGGCCCGCTGCCCCTTTCCGAGCTGAGGGAGATGATGAAATACGGCGTACCTCTATGGGCGGGAAACATTGCGAAAGCGTTCCAGCAGCCGTTTCTGGTGATGATGATCGGTTCGACATCGGTTGTTGCCGTCGGTCACCTGGCTAATGCCTCTAGAATTACGGGGTTTATCGGAATCGTAACCTGGGCGTTTATGATCGTCACCTTTCCCTTCGTTGCGGAAAGCTCGCAAAATCTCCAGGAGAGCAAGCGCAGGGGGACGCTCTGTATTCGTTATAACAATATTATTTTATACCCGCTGACGTTGTTGATCTGTATGTACCCCGATCAAATAAACGGATTTCTGTTCGGCGCGGAATATGCAACCGGTGAATCGGCCATCTATATCCGGCTCTTGGCACTTGGTGTATTCTTCTCCTCCGTCAGCAGACTGGGAGGCAATATTCTCGCCGGGATCGGCCGAACGAAAGCTAACTTCTGGGTCATGATCGTAGCCGGTATTTTCGTCATTACCCTTGTACCGCTCATTGCTTCTAATAACCCGGTTCTAGCCGTTTGGATTTATACGGGCGGCTGGGCAATATCAGCGTTGTCGATGATTTGGTTTTTCTACTTGGAGAGCTTTACGCTGGATTGGTGGGAAGCTTACGGGGAACCGCTGCTGCCATCAGCACTTATGGGAATTATGATGGAAATAGGTCATTATACCGGGAGCGGATTTCCCGTATTCGTCGTCATAGCCATGATCAGCTTGATTGGAATGACGGCTTGGATTGAAGCACGGACCAAAGCTCGAGTGGAAACACATAAAAAATCGGCATAAGTTAAATAATACCTCTATCAAGTCTTGATAAAGGAGGTTAAGAGTCCATGGAAAATGAAGAAACCCTGCCGGAGGAGCCGGAAGGGCAAGAAGATGTTATGGACGTAGCTGAAGAAGAGGAAGACCATGTTCATATCGAATGGGCAGGATATATTTGAGCATCCTGTTGAAGTAGCCTGCGGCCGGCGAGCTGTCAGGCTATTATTTTGTCGCGGCAGCCTCTCCATGAACCGCTACGTACTTTTCCATTCTTCGCTCATCGGTAATTCTAGGGCATGTGTAGCAATACCGGTCTTCCCCCGGCAGGCAGAAGCTCCAGCAGCATTTGGATCGGATTAGGATCCTTTCATTGGCGTCGATGGGTGACGGAACCGCCCGAAAATCGACGGAAATTTCCTCTACCTTCTCCGCTATGAACAGATAATCGTCTTGAATTCGTGCTTGAAGCTCGGGGTCTTCTTCCCTGTAGCTAGGCGCTTCCATATAATAAGCCAGTAAGTAGGACAAGGTGGCCCATAAGGTTGGACGATCGATTCCCATGAGTTCCGATACTCGTGCAAACAACGGCTCGGTATGCTCGTAAAAAACATGCCGTATAAAATAATCCCGCTTCTCTTCATGCGAACCTTCATATGGCAGGCAACCATCGGCCAGCGTAAACTGTAGACCGGATCCGTTCAGGCTAACGCTGACATGAGTAAAAGATAAGTTCAACAGCGCATCCCAACGGGAAAACGCATAGAAAGCCCCGGCGATCAAGGAGCAATACCGTTTCACCCATAGCGAGCCGGTAACCTTGCCGCAGGGTGCGGCAGCCTGCTCAGCAAAAGCTTGCAATAGCTCTTCTAATACGCCCGGAGCAAGTAAGCTTGCATGCTCAGACGAGGATGGGGCTTCTGTAAGTAAAATTCGAAAGGTTGACCGCAATTGCTCCTTGTTCTCTGATGACAAGGTCATTTTATCACCACCATCACACTACATTCATGACAATGATAATCCTTCTCAACAAAAGAGTCAACCATATTCGTGAATAAAAAAGAGTGCAGCAGAACTTTTCCAGCGCACTCTTGCAGTTGTTAATTTAATTAATGTGGTTAATAACTAATATCAGTAATTAAAATTCACTCGTTATCTTTTATCATTTCATCATACTTGGCATATCTAGAGTCAACCTCTTGAGCCATTTTTCGATATTGCTTCGTTTCTTCAACAACGGGATCGATTTCTGCTTGAATGCGCACCTCTGTGCGTCTAGGCAGACGCTTGCGTGCAGCCTCCTGCGTATTCACCCGCTCCATTTCGCCCTCCTGCAGCGTATGTGCCAGCTGCTCCTCCAGACTGCGTTGATCCACGGCGTTTCGCCACCCTTCCATTGTGTCTTTTTTATTATTGTATCCATATCAAGGAAAAGTATCATCTTGATGGTCCTTTACACCTTAGGACGAACTCGATTGGTAGGTAAGGCCGTAAGCGGATCATCGGGCCAATAATGCTTCGGATATCTTCCCTTCAAGTCCTTCTTCACATCGAAATAGGTACTGGACCAAAAGCTCGCTAAATCTTTAGTAACTTGAACCGGGCGTTGTGCGGGTGATAACAGATGCAATAACACCGGCACTCGCCCGCGTGCCAAACGGGGGGTATCTTTCCATCCGAAAACCTCCTGAAGCTTGACGGAAACCACCGGCTGCTCGACCTGGCTGTAATCAACGGCAATCCTGGAGCCGCTTGGAACGGTGACATGTGTAGGCGCTTCCGAATCCAGTTGGCGCCGCTGCTCCCATGTAAGCATGGATTCAAGTATTTCAGTAAGCTTAAGACGCTCGAGCTGAGCACGATTCTTCAAGCCCAAAATATGCGGCTTCAGCCACTCCTCCAGCGACCCCAGCAGCGCTTCATCACGGACGTCCGGCCAGCTGCCAGAATCGAATCGGTGTAGAAAGCGGATTCGCTGCTGAAGCTGTCTGGATGCCCGGTTCCATGGAAGCAGCTCCAGTCCCTCCAGGGCGATACCCTCTACTAATGCTGAGGCCACGCGGTCCGGATCAGCTTGAGGCAAGCTTCCTTCTCGAAGGATCAGCGAGCCGAGCTTTTCCCTTTGGACCGCTCGAACGGAGCCCGTAGAGGAATCCCAGCTGACAAGCTCCTCACGCTGAATCCATTCGGATACATTCTCCTGCAGCTCCTTCAGCTGGACGGGCGCAGCCAGAAGAATGCGGCTGTCGGCCCCTTGATCATCAAGTTGAGCGGCGACAAGATAAGAAGCCTGGGACAAAGGCTGAAGCTGAGCGAAAGCAGCTCCTCTTCCATTGCTGAGCAGAAACTTGCCCGTTTCCCTCCGCTGGGCAATCCGGTCGGGGTAAGCATAGGCTAATAACACCCCGCAGTGATCGATGTGATCCTCGTCCTGACCGCTGCTCCCAAGCTCTCTCTTCCATGCCCGTGCTTCCGCCAGCATTCTTTCACGGGCGGAAGCATCTGCGCTTCGCAGGTGAGGACCGCTCCCTCGTAAAGCTTCTACGCGCAGCCTAAGGTCCGCATTTCCCGACAGACCGCTTCCAAACATATCCCGATCGCTCAGGACAGCCGCTAGGTCACAAGCAAGATTGGCAAGCCCCCGCTCCTGCCCCTTTAGCATCATATGTGCCAAACGCGGATGCGCCGCAAGCCCGACCATTCGTTTCCCCATATCGGTTATCGTTCCATTTTCACGAATTGCACCAAGCAAGGTTAACAACTCTCTCGCTTGGTTCACTGCCGGTGCAGGGGGCGCTTCCAGCCAATCGAGCTCGGAAGGCTCGGTGATGCCCCATGCGGCCAATTCCAAAAGCAGCGGTGTCAAGTCCGCGTCTTGGATCTCCGGTGTGCTTCGCTCCGCTAAATGATCCTGCTCTTGCTGTGTCCACAGCCGGTAGCATACCCCCGGGCCTAAGCGTCCTGCACGGCCTCGCCGTTGGTCCGCGGATGCTTTGGAGACAGGCACGGTATCCAGCCGGCTCATTCCTGTTCTCGGTGAGAATCGCGACACCCGCATCAAGCCGGAATCGATAACAACCTTAATCCCTTCTACCGTTAAACTGGTTTCCGCAATGGGGGTTGCCAATACGATTTTACGTTCACCCGGAATACTTGGCGCAATCGCGCGCTCTTGCTGCTCCTGTGGCAGAAGGCCGTATAAAGGCGCAATCCGCACATGTTCCCCAAGTCTCCGCTCCCGAAGCTGGTTTTCCGTTCTTCGGATTTCACCGGAGCCCGGCAGGAACACCATAATGTCTCCGTCTTCGTTCGCTAACGCTCGCTGTACGGCATCCGCCACGCGCACCTCCAGCCTCTCTTCTGTTCGTGCCGACAAATAGTGCGTCACCACCGGGTACATCCTGCCCTTACTAGAAAGAATGGGGGCATCACCCAGCAAGGAAGCGACCGGCTCAGCTTGCATTGTGGCTGACATGACCAGGATCCTCAGATCCTCCCTAAGCAATGCCTGTGCCTGCAGGACAAAGGCCAAACCGAGATCCGCGTGCAGGCTGCGCTCATGAAATTCATCGAATATGACTAGTCCTACGCCCTCCAAGGCAGGATCATTTTGCAGCATGCGGGTTAAGACCCCTTCGGTCACCACTTCGATTCTCGTATGCTTGCTAATCTTCGTATCGAGGCGTACGCGATACCCTACGGTTTCTCCCACCTGCTCCTTCCGCTTTGCCGCCATGTAACGCGCCGCCGCACGAGCGGCCAGACGACGTGGCTCAAGCATGATGATGCGTTTTCCCCGGAGCCACGGTTCCTCAAGGAGCGACAACGGCACTTGTGTCGTTTTCCCGGCCCCAGGCTCGGCAATGAGCACAGCGCTCGTACGGTTCAAGAGAGCTTCTTTCACTTGCGGCAGCACTTCATCTATAGGTAATGACAGCATGTTCGTACTCACTCCGTTTACCAATATTCCGTCCCACCATCGTAACACAAAAAGACGCTGACCAACAGCCTCAGGGGCTGTAGATCAGCGTCAGTGGTTATGCCGCGGCCTTAGGAGTGGAAACGGCGGCGGATTTGCGATTCGAGGCTACGGTGTATAACACGAGTGCGCTCCAGATCAATGCAAAGCTGACCATGTGAGCCTGCGAGAAGGCTTCCTTAAAGACGACAACGCCTAAAAACAAGGTGATGGTCGGTCCGATATACTGCAGGAAGCCAAGCGTCGAAAGAGACATTCTCTTGGTTGCTTGAGCAAAAGCCCAAAGCGGAACCGCTGTAGCCGCTCCAGCCAGCAGCAGCGCCATCAAGGAGGAAAGCGGCAAAGTACCGACCGTGCTTGCTCCCGTAATGTAAATATAGCCCAGGTACAGCAAGCCGACCGGAAGGACAAGCACCGTTTCACCGACAAGACCGAGCATCGAGTCAAGGGGAAGCTTTTTCTTAGTTAACCCGTATAGACCAAAGGTCAATGCGAGCGTCAAGGAAATCCACGGAAACTTCCCATAAATAAATGTCAAGTAGGCAACCCCGGCAAAGGCCAGAGCAATCGCCAGCCATTGTCCGAAACGGGGACGTTCCTTCAGGAACAGCACCCCCATCAAAACATTGAAGAGCGGGTTCATATAATAGCCTAAGCTGCTCTCAATCACGTGGTCATTGTTGACCGCCCAGATGAAGATCAGCCAATTGCAGCTGATGAGAAGGGAGCTGGCGCATACGACAAGCACCACCTTTCGGCTTGCGAACATTGCCTTCAATTCTCCCCATCGCCTCATGACCGTGACGACCAAAGCAACAAATACGAAAGACCATAATACTCTGTGTGCCAGAACCTCCCAAGAGGACATGGATGCAAAGAGCTTCCAGTATAAGGGCAGCAGCCCCCAAATAAGATAAGCGAGCACAGCATAGCCGATGCCCGCTTTTGTTTGATTCGTTTCCATATTACCCTCCAAGCACGACCCGATCATCCGCGAATTTCTCGCCGCGAATGCGCTCGAATTCATGCAGCAGCCGCTCAACGGTTAAGCCCATTTTGTCCTGTTCAGGCACGTCCAGAATAATGCGGCCCTTATCCATCATAATGAGCCGATTCCCTAACCGAATCGCTTGTTCCATGTTATGAGTGACCATGAGTGTAGTCAGCTTCAATTCTTGGACGATTTGCTTCGTCAGCCTCGTGATCAGCTCCGCACGAGCCGGGTCCAACGCCGCTGTATGCTCATCCAGCAGCAGAATCCGCGGCTCCGTGAACGTCGCCATCAGAAGACTAAGAGCTTGCCGCTCGCCGCCGGATAGAAGTCCAACCTTGGCACCGATTCGATCCTCCAGCCCCAATCCCAGTCGGCTAAGCTGCTCTCGGAACATAGCCTTCTTACGGCTGGAAACTCCGATGCTGAGCCCTCGGCTTTTGTTACGGGCATACGCGATCGCCATATTTTCCATAATCGTCATTGTAGGAGCCGTTCCTGCCATCGGATCCTGAAACACTCGACCGATCCATTGACTGCGGCGGTGCTCCGGCAGTGCTTCTACCGCATTGCCGGCAATGCGAACTTGCCCGGCATCCGGCCTCATGACGCCGGAGATGATGTTCATCAGTGTCGATTTACCCGCACCGTTGCTTCCGATGACGGTTACAAAATCGGCTTCCTTCAGGTGAAGCTGAATACCGGACAGTGCAACCTTCTCATCAGGAGTACCGGGATAAAAAAGCTTTGAAATATTGGACAGCTCCAGCATTATTTCGTCCCCCCATCTACGGTAGTATCTGTGCCGGGTTGCTGCAGGAGAGACATACGCTTGCGGACAAGCGCCTTTTGCTTATACGATTTGTTGATCATCGGCAGCATCAGAGCGACAATAACGATGAGAGCCGTCATCAGCTTCATATCCGTAGCTTCCAAGCCGACGCGAAGCGCCACGGCAACCACCAGTCGGTAAATAATCGCTCCGAAAATAACGGCAAGCGTAGCCCGAACAATTGTTCTTGCACCGAAAATCGCTTCACCGATGATAACGGAAGCAAGTCCAATCACAATCATCCCTACACCCATCGTAATTTCGGCAAAAGCGGAATACTGTGCAATAAGCGCACCTGACATCGCGACCAGGCCGTTGGAAAGACTGACGCCGACGATGATGGTCGAATCCGTATTCACCCCAAAGCTGCGGATCATTCGCTGGTTATCGCCCGTTGCACGCAAAGCCAAGCCAAGATCCGTACGGAAGAACCAATCGAGTCCAAGCTTCACAACCAGGACGATAATGGGCATCACCAGCAGCACATTGGCGTCGGAGAGCAGCGTATCCACGCCCAGCATGGAGATATTGGACTTTTTCCCCATAATCCTCAGATTAATCGAGTAGAGCGCAATCATCATAAGAATACCGGACAAAAGCGCATTGATTTTCCCCTTCGTATGCAGCAGGCCTGTACAAGCTCCGGCAATGATTCCTCCGCAGAAGGCCGCAGCGGTTGCCAGCAAGGGAGAAGAGCCTCCCGTAATCATTACTGCCGCAATGGCACCACCCGTGGTGAAGCTGCCGTCAACGGTCAAATCCGGGAAGTCTAGAATACGAAACGTTATATATACACCAAGTGCCATGATCGCATATAGCAATCCAAGCTCAAGGGAGCCAATCGTGGCATCTAACATCTTGTGTTACCCTCCTAAGAAATGAAGAGTGACCTCCCAAAGGCAAAGGTCACTCTAGCAAAATTATTTGGTAGGACCAGTAAGCAGGTTCTTCGGATCCTGCATTTTCTTCTTCATGGAATCCGTAATCGTGACACCTTGCTTGGCAGCGGCATCCGAGTTGATGATAAGGTCGAGCTTGTCCGGATAGCTTACCTTCATGTCGGCAGGCTTCTTCCCATTCTTCAGAATGTCGGCAGCCATTTTGCCCGCTTGATAACCGTGATCGTAATACTTGAAGCCGTAAGTTGCGAGAGCACCTTTCTCAACCGTGTCGCGGTCGCTTGAGAAGAATGGAATTTTCTTTTCGTTGGCAATTTTGATGATCGTATCTACTGCCGCCACAACCGTGTTATCCAAGGTGATATAGAACGCGTCTACACGACCGACAAGCGATTCGGCTGCTTGTTTAACCTCAGAGCTGTTCGTTGCATTCGCTTTCACCAGCTTGATATTATGCTTAGCAAGAGCCGTTTCCGCCGTCTTCAGCATCACCGCTGCGTTAGGCTCACCTTCATTCACGACAATTCCTACATTCTTCACTTTCGGGAACTCGGAGGCGATGAAATCCATCAGCTTCGGCACCGCGTCAGGATGAGTATCTGCTGCTCCGGTTACGTTAGCCCCTGGATTATCAAGCGATTTCACCAGCTTGGCTCCTACCGGATCCGTGATGGCCGCGAACACCACTGGCGTATCCTTTACATTCTGTACCACCGCTTGTGCGGACGGTGTGGCAATGGCCAAAACCAGATCTTTCTTATCTGAAGCAAATTTTTGCCCAATGGTCAGGTTATTGGTCGGATCTCCCTGAGCATTCTGGTAATCGACCTGCAGGTTATCCTTATCGATAAAGCCTTCGTCCTTCAATGCAGCCAAGAAGCCTTCTCTCGTGGCGTTAAGCGATGGATGCTCAACAATTTGGCTAATGCCGATTTTGACAACCTTCTTCGGTGTGCCGGAAGTCCCTCCGCCAGCCGCAGAACCGCTCGATTCCGGTGCCTTGGAGCCGCAGCCTGCTGCAAAGATCAGGGGTACCGCTACTAGAAGCGATAATAGTTTCGTAGATTTCATGCGCAATGTGTGACCCTCCCATGTAGTGTACAGTGAAAATGCTTTAAAGCATTAATGTTATCTTATTACGAGCGGTATCTATCAGTCAACAATAAATCAATAACATATTCCATTATATGTTAGTTTTTGTATGATTTTTGTGGTTTTTTATTATATAAACAGGAATATTGTAATCTGATGGTTAATTTCTCATGGAGATCATTGTTTACATATTATATGTTATGTTAACTCTGTTCCCTCTTTTTACAACATATCTCTTCATGTGGGATTAGCCTCCCATTAAAATGCCATACTATCGAATGGAAAGGTTGTGAGCTGCATGGAGCTGATTCATCGATTAAACATTACCTATAATGAAGGAATACATGTCACCGTTACCACTGTAGAACCGATGCTGGCCTCAGCACTAACAGCCAAAGCATTTGAGGCTATCCTGACTCAACTGGTATGGGACGGCTCCAAAGAAACGTTGGAGTGGATTGAAGCGGAGGTTGCTGAAGCTGTTGGAAGTCGAACCGGTAATGAAGGAGTGTGATGAAGTATCATGACACCTAACAAGTATGAAATGGAAAACGATATATACGGTATCCTTTCGAAGGAAATCGAAGTCGATACCGATGTGAATGAGGATGCGAACCGGGAACGCTTGCTCGACGATGCATTGGATACGTTCCTTGAGGTGCAAAATCAACAATCCACTTAAGTACCAGGGGAATGAAAAGCCACTGCCCTAATCTCGTGAGCAGTGGCTGAACAAACCCTTTACAAAGTACCTCTGTTCTTGAAAAAACCAAAGGCTGCGGCAGGATCAAAATCATCATCCTCGATCTGATTGGCAGGATCATGCTTGATCGCCTCCGCCTCACCTTCGGTCAGGTGCCTCTGATTGCCTGTAAATTTGGGTTCAAGCTCGCGGATTTCTTCCTTGTCCATTGTCGCATTCCTCCTTTTCTTTCTAGTTTGCCGCGACAAGGACATCTTATCCATCAAACCGGAATGTTAACGAAAAAAAAACCGGTCAGCCTCACCCTTAAGGTGCAACTGACCGGTCCTGAGCAGCTCTATTCGCTGCAGCCTGAACGAACTTCTTCTTTGCCTTCTTCCACGTTAATTCTTTCGGAAATCGTATCGCGAATGACAGTCATCACCAGCTGCAGAAGATAGTTGATGTCCTCCTGCGTTTGCTTGAATTCGCTGACGATCGGAATCGCATCCAGCTCATCCTGCAGCTGCTCGATTTCTCCTTCAATCTTATCTACCATCTTCTGATTCTCGAACGTCTCGAACGCGACAATTTCCTTCTGCTTCTTCTTGATCGCGCTAATCAGCGTCTGGATGTGGTCATTGTTCGCGATTTGCTTCTCCGCCTTCTGATAGAACTGCACCTCGTTCGAGGTGGACAGCAGCTCGGCCAGCTCTTTCGCTTTGGCTAAAATATCCTCGCGCAAAATCATTTCCGTATTGGTGAAGGTTTCCACCGTCTCACAGCCTGGCTTGGAATGATCATGATCATGATGATGCTCTCCCATTACCTCTCACGCCCCTTACTCCCATGAATTAAACTACTGGGCTACCGCTTGCTCGCGTACCCAGTCGCCTTTAATATAGAACGTCTGTGTGCCCGTAATATGCACATTCACAAATTTGCCGATCAGGTCCTTCGGACCCTCGAAATGCACCAGCTTGTTCGTCCGTGTGCGTCCCGCAAGCACGTTCGGATTGTTTTTGCTCTCACCGTCAACCAGTACTTCTACGGTTTGTCCGAGCAATCGGTCATTGCCGCGCTTACTGTACTCATTCAGCACTTCATTCAAACGGTACAGCCGCTGCTTCTTCACCTCGGCAGGCACATTGTCCTCCATCGCTGCCGCAGGAGTACCCTCTCTTGGAGAATAAATAAACGTAAAGGCACTGTCGAACTCCACTTCGCGGACAAGCTTGATCGTATCCTCAAACTGCTCGTCCGTTTCGCCCGGGAAACCGACGATAATATCGGTCGTCAGCACGACATCCGGAATGGCCCTTCTGATTTTGCCGACTAGCTCCAAGTACTGCTCACGAGTATACTTTCGAGTCATCTTCTTCAAAATTTCATTGCTGCCTGACTGTACCGGCAGGTGAATCTGTTCTACGAGATTGCCCTTCTTGGCAAGTACCTCGATCAAATGATCGTCAAAATCGCGAGGATGCGAGGTTGTAAAACGAATCCGCGGAATATCGATTTTGCTGATATCATCCATCAAATCACCGAAGCGGTAGTTGATATCCTCGAAATCCTTGCCGTAGGCGTTCACATTCTGGCCGAGCAGCATAATCTCCTTAAAGCCTTGACGGGCCAGCTCGCGCACTTCGGCAATGACATCCTCCGGACGGCGGCTTCGCTCCTTCCCGCGCGTGTAAGGCACAATACAGTACGTACAGAACTTGTCGCAGCCGTACATGATGTTAACCCATGCCTTTACGCCTTCGCGCTTCTTAGGCAAGTTCTCAATGATGTCGCCTTCCTTGGACCACACCTCGATGACCATTTCCTTGCTGAAAATCGCTTCCTTGATCAGATGCGGCAAACGGTGAATATTGTGCGTTCCGAAAATCATATCCACGAACGGATGCTTCTGAAGAATCCGGTTGACTACCGCTTCCTCCTGCGACATACAGCCACAGACACCGAGCAAGAGCGATGGCTTCTCGATTTTCAGGTGCTTCAAGTGTCCCAGCTCACCGAACACCTTATCCTCTGCATTCTCTCTCACGGCACACGTGTTAAGCAAAATGATGTCCGCTTGACGGCGGTCCTCTGTCGGTTGATAGCCCATTTGCTCCAGCAGGCCCATAATCGTCTCGGTGTCATGCTCGTTCATCTGACAGCCGTACGTTTGGATAAGGTAGTATTTGTCCTTCCCTAGCTGCTGCAGCTCCTCCGGGATCGCGAAGTCGTAATGCACCTGAATATCTTCCCTGCCGCGCTTCTTCGCATCGGTCAAGGACGGCGGCTGAAAATATATAGAATAATCTTTGTCAGATTTCTTAGTCGTCATGAATCAAACTCCTCCTGAAATGGCGAATTCCCGCAAACAATCATACTCTCTATTCTACCACGCTTGCAGGGTCCATTTCAAAAGAATTGTCTGCCTCTACGACAAAATGGTGGCCATATCGCCTGTTTTTGCGCCTGCCGCATTAGCTTCATCCGTGTCAATGTGCATATCAAGCGCATATTGGTCGGATACACGGGCTACGACATTCTCCAGAATCAGCCCTCGTTCCCCCTCCAGGCGAACCGTAAGCTTCTGTTTATCAGCAATGCCCCATTTCGCCGCATCGTCCGTGTGGAAATGGATATGACGCGCAGCTACGATCACGCCTTCCGGAATGTCCACTTCCCCGGCAGGTCCCACAACCTTGATCCCCGGTGTTCCAGCGATATTACCCGATTCCCGTACAGGAGGATTGAGTCCCAGAGAGAACGCGTCCGTTCGCGATACCTCCAGCTGTGTCATGCCGCGAGCCGGACCCAGAATACGAACCTTATCGAATCGACCTTTAGGCCCCACTACGGCAACTGTCTCCTCCGCCGCGAATTGCCCCGGCTGGGACAGCTCTTTCAACACCTTCAGCTCGTAACCTTCACCGAATAACGCTTGAATGTGCTCCTTCGATAAATGAATATGTCTTGCCGATACGCCAACGGGAACTTGTTTCATATGTATTCACGCTCCTATCCTATTCTGATAACAGTATACCCCAGTATGCACCAAAAAAGCATGCGGACGAGCCGCATGCTTCTACAATATTCATACAATTATTTAAATTCGGACACCAATTTTTCAAACTCTTGCTCACTCAGCTTCAGGTTCGCGTTCACAAGGCCCTCTTCCTTAAACCCTGCAACCATGTCTTCGTAGCTCTTTTTGCTCTTATCTTGATAGATGAGGCCTGTAACCAAAGAGTTGGTTTCCATGATTTTGTTCATGGCCATCACGCGGTTGGACGGATCGTAATCCGGTGTTTCTTCCAGATCTACGATATTTTCTTTAAACCACTCGTACGTGTTGACTTTGTTGAAGGTTACGCATGGGCTGAAAACGTTGATAAACGAGAAGCCCTTATGCTGCATACCTTGCTCGATCAGAGAAGTCAATTGCTTAAGGTTGCTCGAGAACGATTGGGCAATGAAAGTCGCACCTGCGGCTAGAGCTACCTCAAGTGGAGACAATGCGGATTCAATCGAACCGGATGGTGTCGACTTTGTCTTAAAGCCTTCTGCACTTCGCGGCGAGGTTTGACCCTTCGTCAAGCCGTAGATTTGGTTATCCATTACGATATAAGTAATGTCGATGTTACGTCGGATCGCATGAACCGTATGACCCATACCGATCGCGAAGCCGTCACCATCTCCTCCTGCAGCAAGCACGGTCAGCTCGCGGTTCGCCATTTTCAAGCCTTGGGCGATAGGCAGGGAACGTCCGTGTACCCCGTGGAAGCCATATGCGTTAATATAACCGGAGATCCGGCCGGAGCATCCGATACCGGATACAACAGCCAGCTGCTCAGGCTCAAGGCCAACGTTAGCTGCGGCTCTTTGAATGGCAGCCTGGACGGAGAAGTCTCCGCACCCAGGGCACCAGTTCGGCTTAATGTTGTTGCGGAAATCTTTTAACGTTGCCATACAAGGTTCAACTCCTGACAGTATTTAGTGATTTCAGCCGGCAAGAAAGGATTACCATCGTATTTGAGCAGGTTATGGATTTTGTCCGCATAGCCCGCGTTCAGTTTGATCAGGTTGGAAAGCTGTCCGGTAGCGTTGTTCTCAATAACAACGACCTTCTTCGCCTTCTCAAGGTAAGGCTTCAGCTCAGCAGCCGGGAACGGATGCAGCAAACGAACGGTAATATGGTTCGACTTGATGCCGTCGTTAGCCAAACGGCGACGAGCTTCGTCAATCGTACCGCCTGTTGAGCCCATGCCGATGACCAGAAGATCCGGTTGCTCATGCGGAGCATCAACCTTAATGGCATTGGTTACCTTCACGTGATTGAGCTTATCCATCCGCTTATCCATCATGCGCTTACGGTTGATCGGACTTTCGGAAGGACGTCCTTCTTGGTCGTGCTCAACGCCCGTAACATGGTGAATACCGTTCTTTTGCCCTGGTACCACACGCGGAGAAACACCGTCATTGGTGAACTCGTAACGCTTGAACAGCTTGTTAGCTTCCAGAGCCGGCAGCTCGCCTTGCTGCAGCTTGCCGCGCTTGATTTCGATTTTGCTGTAATCGAGCAGTTCGGACGTTTGCTTACCCAAGGAAAGCTGCAGGTCCGTCAGCAGAATAACAGGCACTTGGTATTCCTCAGCCAGGTTGAACGCTTCGATCGTATCGTAGAAGCACTCTTCAATCGTGGACGGGGAAAGAACGATCTTAGGAATTTCACCATGCGTACCGTAGATCATGGCAAGCACGTCGGATTGCTCTTGCTTCGTCGGAAGACCTGTACTTGGACCGCCGCGCTGCGTATCAACGATAACGACAGGAGTTTCCGTCATACCGGCTAGGCCGATCGCTTCCATCATCAGGGAAAGACCAGGACCTGCGGAAGCCGTCAAGGTACGAACGCCGCCGAAGTTAGCGCCGATCGCCATGGTAACCGCTGCAATCTCGTCTTCCGTTTGAATTACTGTACCGCCGAATTTCGGCAGCGTCTTGATCAGGTATTCCATAACCTCGGAAGCCGGCGTAATCGGGTAAGCAGGCATGAAACGGCAGCCTGCGGCTACAGCACCCAGACCGATTGCATCGTTACCGATCATGAACAGCTTGGTTCTACCGTCCGCAGGCTCCAGAGCGAACTCCTGCAGCGGACCGCCTGTCAGCTCAAGTACGAACTCAGCAGCCTTACGAACCGCTTCAATGTTCTTCTCAACGACGGCAGCGCCCTTGCGTCCGAATTCTTCTTCTACTGCTTTATTAAACACTTCAAGCGGCAAACCGAGCAGTGCCCAGGATGCGCCGGAAGCAGCCATGTTTTTAAATAAGGATGTTCCGAGCTCTTCCGCAATCGCCGTAATCGGAACAGGAAACAAACGAGCCTTAACACCTTCTGGAACAACAGGATTTACTTTCGCATCTGCAATGATAACTCCGTTCTCACGAAGCTCATGTGCGTTCAAATCGATTGTTTCTTGGTCGAAGGCTACAAGGATATCCAGATCGTCGGAAATTGAGCGAATCGGCTTCGTGCTGATTCTGATCTTGTTGTTCGTATGGCCACCCTTAATCCGCGAGGAGAAATGACGGTATCCATACAGATAGTACCCGAGACGAGTCAGCGCCGTGGAAAAGATTTTGTCTGTACTTTCCACGCCTTCCCCTTGTTGTCCTCCAACCTTCCAAGATAATTGGCTAATCACCGTTGTCCACTCCTTTGAGATCGTCACTAAACCGCTATGCACTAGTAAAAAATCTTTGCCGAAGGAAATTTAATATATGGATCTGGTAAAAACGTGTATATAAAAAATTTCTTTCAGTTGTCAAACAAATTTTATGCCTTACAGAGTTAAAAAGCAAGTGATTTTAACGAAATTGAAGGATAGCTTTTTTAGATGAAATCCATATCAAAAATAGATCAATACAAGTTTGTTATATCTCTAATGCAGATGTTAATTTTTAGTGAAGAGGCAATTGACTTTGTAAAAAACGATACCAGTTTCCACAAAGGATGCCCTCCACCAGTTCATTCTTATAATGCTTGCTAAGCAGCTCCGCGAAAGCGCCGTACTGACCGGCATGCTCCAGACCGACTAGCCATTTATCAATTCCGTCAAAGTCCGAGCCTAACGTAATGCAGTGCGAACCGCCCAATCCGCAAATATGCTCGATATGCCGCAACAACGCCTCGCTTTTCACCATACCGCCCGATTGAACGAACCATGGGACAAAGGTCAGTCCGATCCGACCGCCGCGCATTATAATTTCTCGGAGCTGATCATCGTCCAAATTTCGGGGATGATTGCATACGGCACGCGCATTGGAATGACTGGCGACGAACGGTTTCGTGCTTGCTGCCGCTAAATCCCAAAACGCCCTGACGGAAAGATGGGACACATCCAATAGGATACCCAATTCGTTGCAATCTTTAATAAACGATTTTCCTCGCTTCGTAAATCCGCCCTGCCTTGGCTCCAGAACGCCGTCCGCCGCCCAGTTGGCATAGTTCCACGTAATTCCGATCGCCCGCACGCCGAGATAATAGAGCATTTGTGTATGCAGCAAATTACCATGGAGTGCGTCAGCGCCTTCCAATGTAAGCACGGCTCCCAAACGATCCCCATTCATCACACGGTCCAAATCCGCTTGCGTCCTAATGACGATAAAGCGCTCGTCCTGCACAATTTTCTGATAAAAAATTCTTATATACTCTAAGTAATGGTCAAAATGCGGCTGCGTTATTCTCTCCGGCAAATAGATCGCAAAAAACTGCACTTTTACACCGGACTTCAACATCCGTTCGTAAGTAACATCCAATCCGGTCGTTCGCGGGTCGTAGAAGCTAAGCGCGCTGTTTTCATACATTTTATATAGCACATCGCAATGGCCGTCAATAATCTTCATCTTGAATTCCTCCCCGTGAATCGGAAATGAAAGCCAAAAAAAACCTGTCTACGGAGTAAACAGGTGTCTGGTGCAAATATCATATGTGATTATAACAGCAGTTTGCAGGTTATCTCGGTTCCACGATCAGCTTAATGGCCGTCCGGTCTTCCCCGTCGATGACAATATCCGTAAAGGCTGGTATGCAGATCAAATCAACCCCGCTAGGAGCCACAAATCCTCGTGCAATGGCTACTGCTTTGATTGCTTGATTCAGAGCGCCCGCTCCGATGGCCTGGAGCTCAGCTGCCCCGCGTTCACGCAAGACCCCCGCCAACGCGCCTGCTACGGAGTTTGGATTGGATTTTGCTGACACTTTTAATACTTCCATGAAAAGTACCTCCTCGGGAATGATGATAGCTTCCAGTACTATTCATATTCTAGGAATTTGCGGTTAATTCCTTCATTCCGAAGAAGGTATTTTCTAATATTTTCGAATAGTCAGACAATTGATGACTTTTATTTATTCAAACATCAGTTGGTCCTCATCCATCCGAACGAGCTCAATTTTTTTAGCTAATCCAGTAGCGGGATCCAAATGAACGACCACCGCGTGGAAATGCCATTTCCCCTCATCCACCACAAAGCGAGCCGGCAGACCCGTCTTAAATTTATGGAGAACCGCCGTCCGTTCCATACCTAGAATGCCATCCATAGGACCTACCATACCGACATCCGTAACGTAAGCCGTTCCTTGCGGCAATACCCTCGCATCGTTGGTCTGCACATGTGTGTGGGTGCCCACAACCATGGACACACGTCCATCCAGATGCCAGCCCATGGCGAGCTTCTCCGAGGTAGCCTCCGCATGAAAATCAACTAGCACGTATTTCGTTTTTTTCTTGACCTGCTCCACAAGCTCATCGGCCTTTTCAAAAGGACAATCCGAAGGAGGCAGGAAGGTGCGACCCTGCAGGTTAATTAAGGCAAGCTCCTGATCCTTCACTTTGACGATCGTATGTCCTCTTCCGGGTGTCCCCTTAGGAAAATTGGCGGGGCGGATAAGGCGTTCCTCCTGATCGATAAAATCAAAGATCTCCTTCTGATCCCAGGTGTGGTTTCCCATAGTAATTCCATGCACGCCCATGTCGAAAAACTCTTTGACAATACTCGAATTGATGCCGCGGCCCGCAGCGGCGTTCTCTCCGTTCACGATGATAAAATGCGGATTATATTTCAGCTTGAGCTTCGGCAAGCAAATTTTCAATGCATTGCGACCCACTGCTCCAACGATATCTCCGATAAATAAAATTTTCATACTGCTTCTCTCCTTACGTTAACTGGGACGGGAACTTCTATACAATATAAGAGAAGTGGCTTCACAGCCACTTCTCTCAGGTAGTCTATGCAGTTATTTAGCGTATTCTACCGCACGCGTCTCACGAATAACAGTGACCTTAATATGTCCCGGATAATCCAGTTCACTCTCGATCTTCTTCGTAATGTCACGTGCCAGGCGGAATGCTTCGGTGTCGTCCACCTTCTCAGGTTGAACCATTACGCGTACTTCCCGCCCTGCTTGAATCGCGAAGGACTTCTCTACGCCATCAAACGATTCGGAGATCTCTTCAAGCTTCTCCAGACGCTTGATATACGTTTCGAGTGTCTCACGACGTGCCCCAGGTCTAGCAGCAGATAATGCGTCCGCCGCGCCAACCAGCATAGCGATTACGGACGTAGCCTCGACATCGCCGTGGTGAGAAGCGATACTGTTGATAACAACAGGATGCTCCTTATACTTCTTCGCGATTTCTACGCCGATTTCCACGTGAGATCCTTCGACCTCGTGGTCAAGCGCCTTTCCGATGTCGTGCAAGAGACCGGCACGCTTCGCCAATGTCACGTCTTCCCCGAGCTCCCCTGCCATCAGTCCGGTTAAATAAGCGACTTCCATGGAGTGCTTCAGGACGTTCTGACCGTAGCTTGTCCGGAATTTCAAACGGCCCAAAATCTTGATCAGGTCCGGATGCAGTCCATGAACGCCGGTTTCGAACGTAGCTTGTTCACCGTATTCACGGATCCGCTCGTCCACTTCCTTACGGGATTTCTCCACCATTTCCTCAATACGAGCCGGATGAATTCGGCCGTCCGCCACCAATTTCTCGAGGGAGGTACGGGCGATTTCTCTACGGATCGGATCGAAGCCGGACAGGATGACTGCCTCCGGTGTATCATCGATGATCAGATCGATACCCGTAAGTGTCTCCAAGGCCCGGATGTTGCGGCCTTCACGACCGATGATTCGGCCCTTCATTTCTTCGTTAGGCAGCGCCACAACGGATACCGTTGTTTCGGCTACGTGGTCGGCTGCACAACGTTGGATGGCAAGCGTGATGATATCGCGTGCCTTCTTGTCGCCTTCCTCTTTCGCTTGCTGCTCGATTTCCTTGATGAGCTGAGCTGTCTCGTGGCGAACCTCCTGCTCCACATTCGTGAGGATAATTTGCTTCGCATCCTCCATGGTCAAAGCGGAAATTCGTTCCAGCTCCGCAACTTGATCCTTATAGATCTGATCAATTTGCGATTGCGTTTCTTCGATACGCTTCTCTTTGTTGGCGACCTGCTCTTCTTTTTTCTCGAGAGATTCTAATTTTTTATCCAGCGATTCCTCTTTTTGCAACAATCGTCTCTCTTGTCGTTGAACTTCATTTCGACGTTCACGAATGTCTTTTTCAGCTTCGGTTCTGAGCTTGTGAATTTCATCTTTCGCCTCCAGAACCGTTTCCTTCTTCAGTGCCTCTGCTTCCTTCAGCGCGTTCTCGCGAATGAGGGCAGCAGCCTGTTCAGCACTAGAAATCTTCGCCTCTGCAAGGGACTTGCGGATAAAATAACCAATCCCTAAGCAAGAAACACCAACAACGAGAACGATCAGGGTCCAAAAGATCGGGTGCATCCTGTTCACCTCCTCGTTGCCTTCTCCAAGGGGTAAGCTTGGGATAATTAGGTTGTTTAATCCGATTGATACGCTTAAGAAAAGTAAAAATTGGCGATTTTACTTTGCGAACCCTATCCATAAACTGGAGTAAGGATCCTCGTATAATATGATTATACAATAATTATTTTAGCTTTTGGCGAAGAATCTTGTCAAGCTATATACACTGGGATTGCATATGATTAATACCATTAATCATTAATAACATGAATGGGAACTAGGATTCATCCCATTCCGTCCACTCTTCTTCCTCGCCTGCCGCCTCAATCGGCAGCTGACGAAGCACCCTGGTTACGACTCCTCCCGGATAGCCCCTTCGAGCTAGAAACCCGGCGATTTTCCGTCTTGTCTTCAGCGGATCCTCCGTTTTTAGCTCATTTCGATACTTTTTGCTCGCCAGCTCATAAGCCATTTGAAATTCGGTTTCCTCGTCCACCTGGCTGATCGCCGTCTGGATCCGCTCCTTGCTGACACCCTTCTGCTGCAGCTCCTGCTTGATAAAATGCCTTCCCTTCTTTTGGGAATGGAGCCGCTGACGGGTCAACTGATCGGCGAACATCGAATCATTGAGGTACCCTTCCGTTTTCAGCCGCTCCACGGTTTCTTGAACGATTTCTTCCGAGAAGCTCTTCTGCTTCAACCGGGTTTTGATTTCATGCTCTGTCCGCAGGCGGCTGGATAATAGGCGTACGGCATTCAGATAAGCCTTCTGCCGCTCCTCCTCGAGTACTATCGCTTCATACTGCTCCTTCTCGATTTCTTCGCCCTTAAACAGGCGATATTTGATCAGGACATCCTCATGTACGGAGAAGGCATATTGATCGTTTATGTACAAGTTATATCGGTTCTGTGCTCGGGCTTGCCGTTCTACCTTGGTAATGATCCCTGAAGCTAACACTGGCTCAGACATGGGACATGCCCTCCTTCCTTTGAAAACTGGCTCCGTAATTCCTAGGCGAACTTAAACAAGGAAAGGCACCCTGCAACAGGTGCCTTTCCTCCTAATCCCTATTCACCGAGCAATGCCAATTCTTCTTCTTCATCCTCATCATCCTGATTGGACATGACAGGAGCCACCAAATTGCTATTATCGCGAATCTTCTTCTCGATCACATCAGCAACATGCGGGTTTTCCTTCAGGAACTGCTTGGAGTTCTCACGGCCTTGTCCCAAGCGGTCGTTATTGAAGGAGTACCATGCGCCGCTCTTCTGAATGATATCCATCTCCGTACCGATATCGATGATGCTTCCTTCCTTGGAAATCCCTTCCCCGTACATAATATCGATATCCGCCTGCTTGAACGGAGGAGCAACCTTATTCTTTACGACCTTAATGCGTGTGCGGTTACCTACCATATCGTTGCCTTGCTTAATGGTCTCGATTCGGCGTACATCCAAACGAACGGAAGAGTAGAACTTCAGAGCTCGTCCGCCTGGTGTTGTCTCCGGATTACCGAACATGACGCCTACCTTCTCACGAAGCTGGTTAATAAAAATTGCAATCGTCTTCGACTTGTTGATCGCACCGGACAGCTTACGAAGCGCTTGAGACATCAGCCGCGCCTGAAGACCCACGTGTGAATCTCCCATCTCGCCTTCAATCTCAGCCTTCGGTACTAGAGCCGCAACGGAGTCAATAACGATTATGTCAACTGCACCACTACGAACAAGTGCTTCTGCAATCTCCAACGCCTGCTCGCCCGTGTCCGGCTGGGAGAGCAGCAAATCGTCAATGTTAATGCCAAGCTTGCTGGCATACAGCGGATCCAATGCGTGCTCTGCATCGATGAACGCTGCTGTTCCGCCGACCTTCTGTACCTCAGCGATCGCATGGAGCGCTACGGTGGTCTTACCGGAGGATTCCGGACCGTAGACCTCTATAATTCTACCCCGCGGAAAGCCGCCGATACCGAGTGCGATATCCAATGCTAGAGATCCGCTAGGAATCGTTTCTACCTGCATGTGGGTGGATTCACCCAGCTTCATAATCGACCCTTTGCCAAACTGCTTCTCAATTTGACGGAGGGCATTTTCCAGTGCTGCGCGCCGATCTGCCAAAAAACTCACTTCCTTCTTCCAAATTGGTATAGTTCTATCATAACTTGTTTTTGACCCGTTGCCAAGTATTTTTTCGAACATACATTCGCATCAGTGGCAAAAGAAAAACCGTAACAAATTGATGATGAACTTGTTACGGTGCTTCCGTTATAAGAAATTATAGCTTACTTTCTATGGATTGGCAACTATGTTTTTAGCAGCTTCCACAGTTGGTATAAAGCGCTTTTCGCCGAGCGAAGCTTGATAGATTCCCGGTTTCCCGAGAGCTGCAGCGGAAATACCGTCGTTTGCCCGCCGCGAACCGCAAGTCCAACGTAGACAGTTCCGACCGGCTTGCCTTCCGATTCGTCCGGACCGGCAACCCCTGTGACGGATATGCCGTAATCCGCCGTCACCCGAACAAGCAGCTGCTCTGCGAGTGTTCTCGCCGTCTGTTCGCTGATCGCCCCCAGAGCCGACGGCCCCTCCAGCTGCTCCATAGGCACCCCCAGGAGCTTATGCTTCAGCTCATTGGAGTAACAGACAATGCCTCCCGCAAACGCTGCGGAGCTGCCCGGTATGGCCGTCAGCATATCGCTCAGCAGACCGCCGGAGCAGCTCTCCGCTACAGCCAGCTTCTGTCCGCGCTCCTTCAGCATCCGCACGATTTGCTGTTCGATTGTAATATCCTCCGAAGCATATACATGCTGTCCTAAACGCCGGCGAATTTCTTCTTCCAGCGGCTTAAGCCTGCTCTCTGCCTCTGCAGCCGTAGCTGCCCTAGTAGTCAGACGTATCGCTACCTCTCCTTCCTTTGCATAAGGCGCGATGGTAGGATCCGTCTGCTCCTTTATTAAATCAATCAATTCATGCTCCAGCAGCGATTCGCCGATTCCGGCAAATTTCAGCATCACCGAATGCAGCGGCTGTACTCCCTCCAGTCTGGACTGAATCCATGGAGCTGCATAGCGGTCGAACATCGGCTTCATTTCCTTCGGTGGCCCCGGCAGCAGAATAAAATGTGTTCCCTCGAAAGTTAACGCTACTCCAACGGCAAGACCTGTGTCATTCTGCAGCGGATCGCTGTGCTCCGGCATCAATGCCTGACGGGCATTGCTCTCCACCATCGGCATGTTCCGTTTGCGGAACAGCTCCTCGATCTTCTCCATGGAAGGCCGGTGCAGCACCAGCTTCTGCCGAACCAGCTCGGCCAGCACATCCTTCGTCAGGTCGTCCTGTGTCGGTCCAAGCCCCCCTGTACAAATGACAACATCTGCTCGGCTCATGGCAATACGAAAGGTTTCCATC
Organism: Paenibacillus sp. GD4; assembly: GCF_030846225.1. Lineage (NCBI taxonomy): Bacteria > Bacillati > Bacillota > Bacilli > Caryophanales > Paenibacillaceae > Paenibacillus > Paenibacillus sp. GD4. The sequence continues at coordinate 32,076 of NZ_JAVCYK010000001.1, read as the reverse complement.
ATTCTCTCCGGGTTATCTCCAACCACGGTCTGATAATACACGCCTACCCCGATATCCGCGCAAGCACGGGCTATGTACTGTGCATTCGTATTGACGATCTGGCCCATCAGCAATTCGGTTCCTACCGCAATGATTTCGGCTTTCATGTTATGTACCCGCTTTCGGCGTGGGATAAAATACAAAAACAATAGGCGAGGCCTACTGTTTATGCGTCATCTAAGTTCATGACATGCTTATTTTTCACAAAATAATCGTAACCGGAATACAGGGTGATAATGGCAGCCACCCAGCTTGCTATTACATCGAATCGGAAATTGATGAGCGCGAATGGAAAATTGTTAATGAGAAGCGCGATAATAGCCGTAATCTGAACGCCGGTCTTCCATTTGCCCCACTTGCTGGCCGCCATGACATGGCCTTCCAGCAAGGCGATTTGGCGCAATCCCGTCACGGCAAACTCGCGGCTGATGATAACAATCGCAATCCATGCATCAAGCTTATCCATCTCAACCAGAGATACAAGCACGGCGGAAACAAGAAGCTTATCCGCAAGCGGGTCGAGAAGCTTGCCCAAATTCGTGACAAGCTTTCTCTTCCGTGCGATATAACCGTCGAGACTATCCGTGCTGGCAGCAATAATAAAGATCAGCACGGCGATAATTTGATTGTAGGTAATGCTGAATTGCTCGATCCGGATGTGTGGAAATTTCACCTTTACGAGCAAAAAGAACATAATGATGGGAACTAAGAGAATCCTAACCAAGGTGATGCGGTTGGCCAGGTTCATGCCACAACCTCCCCGGACAAATCGAACTCGAACGAGTGGGTAATACGCACCTTGGCCATTTGGCCGATGGCAAGCTTAGCTCCGCCGACGAATACTTCTCCGTCGATTTCCGGAGCGTCGTACTGGGAACGGCCTACGTACACATCGTTGCGTCCGTCGTACTTCTCGATCAGCACATCGATTACTTGTCCGATGCGGTGCCCGTTACGCTCATTGGAAATTTCGCGTTGGATTTCCATCAGCACATTCGCCCGGTATTCCTTCACATCCTCAGGCAGCTGGTCAGGCAGGCGGGATGCCGGTGTATCCTCTTCTTGCGAATACGTAAATACGCCCAAACGATCAAACTGCATTTCACGAACGAATTGCTTCAAATTCTCGAAATCCTCTTCCGTTTCCCCCGGGAAGCCGACGATGAGAGAAGTTCGCAGGGATACGTTCGGAATCCGCTCCCGGATTTTCTTGACAAGCTCGCGCGTATCGCGCTGGCGGCCCGGTCTTCTCATCCGCTTCAGTATCGAATCCTCGCTGTGCTGCAGCGGCATGTCAATATACTTGCATACCTTAGGGTTCGAGGCTATCACATCGATCAGCTCGTCCGTAAAGAAGCCGGGGTAAGCATAATGAAGCCGTACCCATTCAATACCGGGTACCTCACTAACCTTATTCAGCAGTGCGGGCAGCATAAATCCGTCATACAAATCCGTACCGTAATTCGTAGAATCCTGTGCAATGAGACTGATTTCCTTCACGCCTTGAGACGCAAGCTGCTGCACCTCATCAAGGATGGATTCCATGCTCCGGCTGCGGAATTTTCCCCGCATGATCGGAATACTGCAGAACGTACATGCATTGTCGCAGCCCTCAGCGATTTTGACATAAGCGGTATACCGAGGCGTCGTTACGCGTCTAGGCAGCTTCTTCTCGTAATTAAACACCGGATTGCCGACCAGTACCGGCTTGCGTCCGCTTAACGCTTGGTCGATGATCTCGTTGATTTTATCAAAATCACCGGTTCCTACGATTCCGTCGATCTCCGGCATCTCCTTCATCATCTCGTCCTTGTAGCGCTGCGTCAAGCAGCCCGATACGATGAGCGCCTTGAGATTCGCCGTTTGCTTCAGCTCAGCCATATCCAGAATCGTATTAACCGATTCCTCCTTGGCTGCATCGATGAAACCGCATGTATTGACAATGATAACCGTAGCCTCTTCCTTCTCGGTGACAAGCGAATACCCGCGCTCATGGATGAGACCGGACATGATTTCCGAATCCACCAGGTTCTTCTCACATCCGAGGGTAACCACTTTAACTTTCTCTGTCATGAATGATCCTCCAAACTTTTTTCCCTAGAAAACTGCATGCTACAAGTATAATATAAGCGAATCAAGAGTGTCAAAAAATAAAGGCCCCTGCTTTCCAGATGGAAAGGCAAGGGCAAGCTCTATCATCCGCACATTATCGGAAATTGATAAACTGCAAATCCAAGGAAATATCCGATTTGCGCAGCAGCTGCATGACAGCTTGAAGATCATCCTTGCTTTTGCCGGTCACACGGATTTGATCGCCTTGAATCTGGCTTTTGACCTTCAGCTTAGAATCCCGGATCAGCACGTTGATCTTCTTCGCGTTATCCTGATCCACTCCCTGCTTCACCTTGATGCGCTGGCGAACCGTACTGCCCGCAGCAGGCTCAACCTTACCGTAATCAAGATTTTTCAATGCAATACCGCGCTTCGCCATCTTCGATTGTAAAATATCGAGCACATTCTGAAGCTTAAATTCATCATCGGAGATAACGACCAGATCCTCCTTCTCCAGCGCAATGCTGCTCTTGCTTCCTTTGAAGTCAAAACGAGTGGCGATCTCCTTCTCCGCTTGATTAATCGCGTTATTCAATTCCTGCAAATCGACCTTCGAAACAATGTCAAATGAATTTTCTGAGCTCATTGCCGCACTTCCTTTACTGACGATTAAAATGTTCACTCCCCTATTTTACCAAAAAAGACACCCTCAGCACAAAGGCTAAGCGTGTCTTCCCGTTACGATACTCCTATTATGTACCTTGCTTCACCAAATCCACCTGTATACGCTTTGCATTAGGGGTGTCCCCTACGGTAACCGGAGTTCCGTTCACAAGCAGCTCTACAGCGTTGGATCTGCCGAAGATAAGGAAGGCGGAATTCGGAAGCTCCCAGGTTTTCTCGCTTCCGTTATGGTAGGTTCCCTGATCGATTACGGAGCGCTTCTCACCCTGGATCGAATCAACCTCAACCCAGCACATTTCCCCGGTCACCTTCATGACAATCTGCAGTTTGTCCGTGTTGGTCACGGTGTAATAGTCAGTCCCCCGTTCACTCCGGTCCAGCTTCACTTCAATCTTCGGAGGCTCGGGCGGCTTCGCGGCCACCTGCTCGGGGGGCTTAACGGCAAGCGTACCGGTGCCCCCGTCCGGATTGGCCGCGGGAGCAGGGTTAGGCGTGCTCGGAATAACGTTATCGGTCACCCTGCGAGGCTCATTGCTGACGTCGCTCGCCGGACCTTGGTAGTTGTTCTGAAGGTAATAATAGATGATCCCTAGAATCAGAACGACAAAGGAAATCATCATCACATTGGAAGCCCATTTGCCGATCCGCTCCGTATTGCGCGAGGTTCGCTTGCTGCGGATCGGCTCCACATGCTCTGGCTCCGGCGAAGGGATGACGCTTTGGTAAAGATTCAGCACTTCGTTCGGATCGAGGCCTACCGCTTCCGCGTACGTTTTAATAAAGGCACGTACATAAAAATTCCCGGGAAGCATCTTGTAGTTTCCTTCTTCAATCGCTTCCAAGTAGGCCTTGCGAATTTTGGTCGTTTCTTGAAGATCCTCGAGTGATATTTTTTTCTCCAATCGCGCTTTCCGCAGCAATGAACCGAGATCGGACATTTTGTCACCCCTTCAGCTGATGGTTGTCAGTAATGCTTCAATAGTCGTCGAAGCCGCTGGTGAACGATTCGTAATTAATTTCCTCATCCGGCGAATTCCGCAGCTCTACAATATAGTCGAAACGATCATATGTATATTCCGATTCCCTGATAAAAATATCTGGATGCTCAATAACCTTTGTGGAAGGCATATTCATGATTTCTTGGAGAAGCGCGTGATGCTTCTCGTTAGAACGGATCGTGGAAACGATACCGTCAATGATGAACACGTTGTTCGGATTCATTTCATCCTCGGATAATTGGCTGCGAACCGTCTGTCTCAGCAGGGTGGAAGATACAAAGGTCCAGCGCTTGTTAGAGCAAACGCTTCCTGCGATAATCGATTCGGTCTTACCTACACGGGGCATGCCTCGAAGTCCTACAACCTGGTTGCCTTCACGCTTGAAGATTTCCCCGAGAAAATCGACAAGAAGGCCTAATTCATCCCGAGTGAAGCGGAACGTTTTGCGGTCGTCCGAATCTCGTTCGATGTAACGGCCGTGACGAACGGCAAGAATATCCACCAATTTCGGCGGTCTTAAAGCAGTAATAGTTATATTATCCACTTTTTTCAACATTTTACCCATTAATTCGATTTTTTCCTCATCATGGGTTTGCAGCAGCAATCCGCGCGTACGGTCTTCTACCCCGTTAATTGTGACTATATTAATATCCAGCATCCCCATAAGCGAAGCGATATCCCCAAGAAGACCCGGACGGTTCTTATGTATTCGGTACTCCATATACCACTGCTTAACTTCATTATGTTCGTTGGCCATGTCGAAAGCTCCGTTCTTCATTTTTGTCATTTGTTACAAAAATATTCTACAAAATTCGCAAAAACCCTTCTTAAAATTCATAATATTTTTAAGAACTCTTGATTACCTTCATTTCGTTAGTTTGATATACCCTCGAACCGGGCTTCAACGTGTGGGAAACCAGCTGTTCCCGAATATCCTTCAAAATAGCATCCCACTGCAGGTCCACTACGGTTGAGGCCAGATTCATTACAGGTACCTGCAATGTTCTTAATCGTTGCATTGATGCTGAATCGATTGGAGCGTAAGTCACAATCCAAGCGGGGCCGTGAGATTTCACTTGAAACTGCAGCTGCTGAAACCAGCCGTTTGCGTCGGCAAGCGTGATGCACTCCGCCTCTTCGGATGGCGCCCAATCGGCCGGAATCGGATACGCGGCAGTGGTCACCCATTCGATCATACGCCCAGTTACAAGCTGCTGTCTAACCCACTCGTCCCATTCCGATTGGATGAGCCCTTCCGGAACATGACGCAAAGAGATATGTTTCTCCGTTATAGCCGGAACGGCTGCTCCCATGGCGTCATCAAGAAAAATCCAGCGCTTCTCCGGCATGGAGGAGGCTAACGGCAGCAGGTTGCGAACCGGTTCGGTTCCAACGACAATGATATAATCATATGCACCTGCACGGACTTTTGCTGTTTGCTCCTCCTGCAGCGCAGCCGTGCCAGGAAGCCATTCGTAGGCGATATGGTGCTGATCTCTCCAGCTGTTCAACGTTTGTCCGATTTGGGCGTAGAGCGCGTCCGGTAGATGAGGTCTGGTAATCATCAAAATCGAGGATTTGGATTCCAGAAGCGCAGGGTCAATAACAGGAATGTTTCTACCGCAAGCGGCTAATGACATCAAGCTCAAAAAACACAAGCATAATAAAGTCCACTTCACTCTGTACATCTTCGTTCAAACTCTCCTGTTTCCCATGATTGTTTCCCTAGTATAGCATGAAATGCAAGGAAAAGCCTCCCACAAGAGGAGGCTTGCATTATTGCCGTATACCGTTAGTTATTATTTTTCGCAAGCTTGACCATAATTTTCGCAAGCGTTTTTCTCTCGGTTTCGTCACTTACGTCCCAAAGCTCTTTCAGTACGCGTTCTTCTTTGTTCTCCGGATCTACTTTATCGGAAAGGAACTCACCGATTTGGAAAGCCAGCTTGGAGATTGTCTCTTCGGACATCCCCGCTTTTTCCGCCTGCTCTACGCGGTTACCCAAAAATTCTTTCCAACGCTCGAACACCTTCAATACAGTTGCCATGATCCGATTCCTCCTTTGTAATGATAAGTGGTCGTTACAAAGGTTAAGGTTCACCATTTGGGCTTTGATTATACCTTAATCAGGTCAGCCAGCCTCCGTTAGGACTGATGATTTGACCGGTAATATAGCCTGATTCAGGCAGTGCAAGAAAATAAACGAGGGAAGCGATTTCATCCGGCTGTGCGAATCGGCCTACAGGAATATCGTTTTCCAGCGCCGCCTTCTCCTGGTCATTGAATCCGGACAGCATTTGCGTATCTACCGCGCCGGGCGCTACTGCATTTACCGTTACTCCCGACGGGGCAAGCTCTTTGGCCAATGCCTTCGTGAAGGCATTTAAGCCCCCCTTGGCTGTCGAATAGGCAACCTCGCAGGACGCTCCGGAAATGCCCCAGATGGAGGATACGTTTATAATTCGCCCGTACTTACGGGCAATCATCGGCTTCATAAAGTGCTGACTCATCAGGAAGGTACCTTTGAGATTAATATCCATTACTTCGTCCCATTGCTCTTCCGTTACATCGGACAGAAGCCCGTAATGAGAAATACCGGCATTGTTTACTAAAATATCGGGTATCAGTCCGTGATGCTCCAGCTTCTCCTGCATGCGCTCAATCTGCTCCTTGGAACGGAGATCCGCTGTAACGGTAAGAACCTTCGAGCCGTGACTCATACAGCTCCGCGCCGTTTCGTTCGCAGCCTCATGGGACTGCAGGTAATGAATCACCACATTCATGCCAATGGAGGAAAAGCGCCGCGCAATGGCGGCGCCGATTCCACGGCTGGCTCCTGTAATGAGTACCGTTTGTTCAGTAAAAGGCTTAGGATCTATACTCATGCGTTATCACTCTTCACGATCGATACTGCAAGCTGATTCCAGTCGAAATGCCGCTGCAGCTGTTCGTTTACATCAGCCAGAGTCAATTCTTCATACACCGGAGCAATGTCGAACAAATCGATATCCTTAAATCGATATTTGGTAAATTCATTAGCAATCGCTTCAGGCGAGTTAAGCTGGCGAAGAAATCCCCCCACCTTTTTTCTTCTGCTTCGTTCAAAATCCTCTTCGCGGATGCCGCTTCCCTTGACCGCGTTGATTTCCGCTTTGACACGCTCAATCAATTGATCCGGATCCTTCGTATCTCCGCCCATGACAGAGAAAGCGTAGTTCTCGCCAATGTTGTATTCCGTACCGAAATTATCCGATATCAGCTGCTCATCGTACAGCTTCTGGTAAATGGCGGAGCTTGGGCTTAAGAGAATATCAAACAGCAGCTTCATCGTAAGCTCCCGCTTCAGAAGCTCCCGTCCCTTTAAGGATTGCTCGGGCTCTTTACAGCCAAACAAGCATTTGGGGAGTGATACTGGCAGAACCGTCACCCTTCTCGGCTCCTTTACGGAGGCCGGCTCCTGCTCGAAGAACCGTTTGATCTCCCCCTGCGGTTGGTAATCCTTCTTCGCCTGATTGTCCCGAATGAGCTCCAGAATTCGCTCAGGGTCCACGCCTCCCACCACAAAGACACTCATGTTACTGGGGTGGTAGAAGGTGTGGTAGCAGTCGTACAGCATTTCCTTGGTAATTTGACCGATGGAATCAATCGTTCCGGCAATGTCAATATGGACCGGATGTGTATGATACATCGTCTCAATCAAACCAAAGTAAGATCGCCAGTCCGCATTATCGCGGTACATTTGAATTTCCTGACCGATAATCCCCTTTTCCTTATCTACATTCTCGTCGGTAAAATAAGGATTCTGCACAAAGTTGAGCAGTGTGGTTAAGTTTTCTTCCACCATTCCGCTGGCTGAATATAAGTACACGGTACGATCAAAGCTTGTAAAAGCATTCGCCGACGCTCCTTGAGCAGCGAATTTGGAGAAGATGTCTCCCTCCGGCTCCTCGAACATTTTGTGCTCAAGGAAGTGGGCAATTCCATCCGGTACCCGCTTCTCCTCGGATCCGACGACTTGAAAATGATTATCGATGGAACCGTATTTTGTCGAGAAGGTGGCGTATGTTTTCTGAAAGCCTTCCTTCGGAAGCACAAAAACCTGCAGGCCGTTCGGAAGCTGCTCATGGTATAGCTTTTCCTTAACATGGGGGTATGGAATTACCTGCACCATTTTATTCACCTCCCTTTCTATCGCGAAGGAAATAGATCGTATCCAGCTTTACTTTTTGCGCTTGCGCTTGAATATCCGCTTTCGATACCGCCTCAATCTGCTCGATCAGTGAAGGCACCGTACGATCCGCCCCTGAGAGAACGTTGTTAAAGTCGAAGGAGATCAATTCAAACGCCGAATCCTGCAGCTCGCGAAGATGACCTGTAATCATCGCCTTCGTCTGCCCCAGCTCCACATCGCTGATTTGGCCGTCCTGCATCGCCTGAAGCTGTTCCTTGATGATAGTAACCGCCTTCTCATAATTGCCGATTTCAATCCCCGATTGAATCGTCATAATTCCCTTGTGCCCGTCTAACCGCGACGATGCGTAATATGCCAGACTCGCCTTCTCCCGGACGTTCGTGAACAGCTTGGAATGCGGGTATCCTCCCAAAATTCCGTTGTACATTAATGCCGTAGCGTAACCGGGATCTCCATAGGTAGTGTATACGCGCAGCCCCATGTTCAGCTTCCCTTGATTCACATCGATACGCTCAATTACCTCACGTACCTCATGTACGCTCCGATGCTCAATCCGGCCGGAATATCCGGCTGCCTGACCGCGTTCCAAACCGAAGTGCTTTTCAATAAGCGGTACCACTTGCTCCAGCGTCGTATTCCCAACTACATAAACATCGATTGGTGCCGCTTCAAGCCAATTGCGGTAGTAGGCGTACAGCGACGCAGGCTCGATGGCCCCGAGCTGTTCGATCTTCCCAAGCGGATGAAGCCGGTATGGCTCCTCCTTACACATTTCTTCAATACAGCGCTCGGCGGCGTATTTGATTTTATCGTTGATAATCGATTCCAGCCGTTTTTGCAGCGTCGTTTTCTCAGAATCCACATACTTCTTGACGAAGGCACCGTTCTCCAGCGCAGGGCGAGTCATTGTCTCTCCCAGAAACTTCATCGCTTCCGCAAGTAAAGACTCTTTGCTGGAAACAAATTCGTCTTGAATCACGTCCATCCGGAATTGAACCATTTGCTGGTCTCCGCGTTTATAGATATCGAACCCGAACCCGGCTCCATACAAATCATCCAGTCGTTCCCGGTACTGCTTCGTGTCAGGGTATGTCTCATTCCCTCTGCGCAGAACAAAAGGGGTTAAAGCGGTTTGGGTGACACTGTCCTCCTGGAGGGGACACCCTACATAGACGGAAATGGCAAATGTCTTAAACTGCTCTGTCGGAAGCACATGAACTCGAATATTTCGGACCGCGCTTCGCTCGAATTGAATGGTTTTCAAAGCAACCGCTCCTTTCATTCTACCCCGCCTCTCTTGCATATCCATTATATTCCTTCACAAATAGAAGAAGCAACCGCTTGGGGTTACTTCTTCTTTGGCAAATTCAAATCGTTACATACAGAAAATATGCTTGCCGATCTGCTTCACCTGCGGTCTTGACCAAATCCATTTGGATGTGGCCGTCACCGGGTTAAAGTAATAGATACAGCCTCCGGTCGGATCCATGCCGCTTAAGGCATCCTGTACTGCTTTACGCGAGGTTTCATTCGGTGTAAGCCAAATTTGACCGTCGGCTACCGCAGTGAACGCTCCCGGCTGGAAGATAACCCCTGATACCGTATTAGGAAAGCTTGCTGACTCCACACGGTTCAAAATAACGGCGGCCACGGCGACTTGCCCGATGTATGGTTCGCCTCGGGCTTCCCCGTGTACCGCATTAGCCATCAAATCCAGATCCTGCTGTGACAAACCAAGACGCGTCGCGCCGGTCATCCCCGCTGTATGTGCGGTGCCGCCCGTACCGGCTCCTGCTCCGGCACCACCGCCAGCTCCGCCAGCGGCAGCTCCGCCCCCGCCAGGTAGTTCAGCTGCAGTGGGCTTGTAGTTCTTGGTTGCCTCCCACAGCTTCAGCTTCGTTTTGGCTCCTGCAACGCCATCCACCGTCAACCCGAACTCGGATTGGAACCATTTCAGCGATTTTAACGTGTTGTAGCCGAAATCACCGTCCACATTGCCATAATAGAACCCAAGATATTTCAAGCGTCCCTGCAGCTCATAAACATCTGACCCTGTAGCACCGTAACGGATTTCATTCGCGCTGAACGTTTGTGTTACGTTGTTCATGCGATGCGTCATGTGGTACCCTGCAAAAAGAACAAAAACCAAACAAACCGTAATGAAAACTAGCCGCTTGTTCATCTGCTTACTCACCTTTCCCACAATCGTAATGGACAACCTTTTTAAGGTTATTATGAGAAAGGCGGTAAGCTTCTATTCAAGCTGGAAACAGCAAGCAGCTTAAGAGCTCATACGGTTCATATGGTATTGTTCTAACGTGACTAAAACCTCTCTTGGCTTGCTGCCCTCGTAAGGACCGACAATGCCCTTGGCTTCCATAGTATCGATTAGGCGAGCCGCACGGGTATAGCCTACTCTCATGCGCCGCTGAAGCAGCGAGACGGACGCCTGCTTCGCTTCCAAGATGATTTGAACAGCCTGATCGTAAAGCTCATCCTCTACCTCGTTCTGGACATCCTGCTGCTCCTCAACATGGGGAACCATATCCTCAACGTAGTTAGCCTGTCCTTGGGTCCGAACGAAGTTCACGACAGCTTCCACCTCTTGATCGGATAGGAAAGCGCCTTGTACCCGGACGGGCTTGGAAGCTCCCATTGGAAGGTACAGCATATCCCCGCGCCCAAGCAGCTTCTCCGCCCCTACCATATCCAATATCGTTCTAGAATCCACCTGGGAGGATACTCCGAACGCAATACGGGATGGTATGTTCGCTTTAATGACCCCCGTAATAACATCGACGGACGGCCGCTGTGTTGCAATAATAAGGTGGATACCGGCGGCACGCGCCATTTGGGCCAGACGTGTGATGGAATCCTCCACGTCATTAGCGGCAACCATCATTAAATCCGCAAGCTCATCCACAATGACTACAATGTAAGGTAGGGGTACACCGGTTTGGGTCTCCAGCAGCATATTGTTGTAGCCTTCAATATTCCTCGTCCCGCTCTTGGAAAACAGCTCATATCGCTTTTCCATCTCGACAACGACCTTCTTCAGCGCCAGCGAAGCCCGGCGCGGATCCGTAACCACCGGTGCAAGAAGATGCGGAATGCCGTTATACACATTGAGCTCAACCATTTTAGGGTCAATCATTAGAAACTTAACTTCATCCGGTTTAGCCTTATAAAGTACGCTCGTAATAATCCCGTTAATACATACGGATTTACCGGACCCCGTTGCACCCGCTACAAGCAAGTGAGGCATACGGGCCAGATTGCCTACGATCGGCTGGCCCGAGATATCACGGCCGAGCGTAATCGACAGCTTTGACCCGGCATCCTGGAAGGCGGCCGTTTCCATGACCTCCCGCATGGTCACGATCGATACCTCCGTGTTCGGTACTTCAATACCGATCGCGGATTTACCGGGGATCGGCGCTTCCATACGAATATCCTTGGCAGCAAGGGCAAGCGCAATGTCATCCGTCAAACTGACGATTCGGCTTACTTTCACACCGACATCAGGCTGAATCTCATATCGTGTCACCGAAGGCCCTCTGACCACCTCGAGCACCTTGGTCCGAACGCCGAAGCTCTCGAGCGTAGTCTCAAGCTTTCGCGCCACAGCCTTGTAATCTAAGGAATCGGCGCCTTTGCCCATATTGGGCTTCGCGAGCAGCTGCAAGGACGGTAGTACATAAGGGACAGCTAAGGGCTTGTTCTTGACCTCGAAGTCCTCGGCAGCTTCATCCCCTATAGGCTCCTCCTTGGCGTGGGATACGTGAGGCGTTGCCTGAACAGGTACAGAGGTAGAAACAGATGAGGTAACGGCTTCACTCTTGACGTGCTCTTGGAAATCACGAATGACGGGGATCGCAGGATCCTGCTCGGGCTCCTCAGCTTCCAATCGGTCCAGCGGCAAATCGTCCGCCCGGTAAACCGAAACTTCCTCCTCCGCCTCCTCGACAGCAACAGAAGCCCCCTTTTTCTCTGCCTTCGCCCGGTTCTCGGCAGGCTTCGGCTGAAGAAGATCGAAGAACAGCGGACGCTTCTTAGCACTCTTCTTCTCCTTGCGTTCTGGACGAAAATTCTCCTCATCGAATTCCTCGTCATCGACCGGAACAAAGGTCGTTGCAGGCTGCTTCTTCTTGGCCTTTGCCATGGCCGTTTGTTTGGCCTGCTCCCGTTTCGCCAGCATTTGTCTTATGTATTGTCCGAGCAGCGTATCCGCAAACGACTTACGACCTCTTAAACGCTGCAGCACATCGGTAAGCGACCAGCCCGTCATTAATGTAAATCCGGCTATAAACAGCATGTATTGAATGAGCTTCGCCCCAAGCTGGCTGAAGAGAAAGTACAATACGCTGTAAAGCGCGGCTCCGACTATCCCTCCGCCTACTTCATAAGTAAGAATGGCTTGTCCTTTCCCAGACGGGCTCAGTCCGTTCACCATGCTGTTCCACGTTTGCGACATGATTTGACCTGCTGTAAATTGTCCCTTCGGATACAGCTGGGCAAACAGACTGATATGACTCATCAGCAGCAAAGCGAGCACAATGAGCAGCAGCCCTGCCTTGCGGCTCGTCCGCCATATCGGCCATTCCCGTTTCATCATAACAAAGAGACCGACATAAATAAAAAGCAGCGGTACGATAAAATCCCAAGTTCCAATCATAAAACGGAACAAATACGTTAACGAGCGGGCTACTGAGCCCTCCCGGGATAAGGCAATAATCGAAAGCGTTAAGATCACGATGCCGTATAATTCAAACTTCAGATTCGCCTTCAAACCTTTGCTTTGCTTCTTCCTTCTAGACAAGAAAAGCTCACCCCCAAGTTGGTATTATACCATAGTTTGGGTGTGAGCAGAATGAGCGTGCTATGTTTTTCAAATACCGACCGGCTGAAATTCAATAATGCGTCCAGGAGTATATTGCGGATTAAGGAAGTCCTGCGGATTGCAGCTGAGCAGTCTCACAATAGAGGCTTGATGGCCGTTTAAAGGCTTCACCTGCATCATGATCCCGTTAAGGTTAAGCTCCACATAAGTTTCCTTCTCCATCTCATCCATACCATGTAGGACAGACTCGATAGGCAATATAGTATATAGCGTCATTGGAGAGGGCCCTCCGTTTTCGTTTTGCGCCGCTCCTCGATTAGGCGGTTCAGCTCGCGAATGGCATCCCCAATTCCGCCTACACGGTCGATTAAACCGTATTTTACGGCATCGGCACCAATGACCGTAGTCCCGATATCTCGGGTCAGCTCACCGGTCTTAAACATAAGCTCCTTTATTTTTTCCTCCGTCACTTTTGAATGACTGGTAATAAAGCGAATGACGCGTTCCTGCATTTTGTCCAAATATTCAAACGTTTGCGGTACCCCGATGACTAACCCGTTCAAGCGGATCGGATGAATCGTCATAGTTGCTGTTTCCGCGATAATGGAGTGATGGGAAGAAACCGCGATAGGCACACCGATGCTGTGACCTCCGCCAAGCACAAGCGTAACGGAAGGCTTCGACAAGGTCGAAATCATCTCAGCGATCGCGAGGCCTGCTTCTACATCGCCGCCAACCGTGTTAAGAATAATGAGAACTCCTTCAATTTTCGCATTTTGCTCGGCGGCAACCAGCTGCGGGATGAGGTGTTCATACTTCGTCGTTTTATTTTGCGGCGGCAGCACGATGTGTCCTTCTACCTGCCCAATAATGTTCAAACAAAAAATATTGGATTCCCCGGTTGTTGCCGGGCTCGTTACCCCAAGCTGTTGAATGCTTTCCACAGTTGCGTTCTTCTTGTCCTCCTCGGACATTGGCTGCTCCTGCTTGTTGCTGTCCACGTTCGAAAAATTAGGCATGGTTTGCGTCCCCCCGTTGGCTAAATGTACTCTTCTAGTATGATTCAGCCAGATGCAGGATATGCGCGGCATTGAAAAAGCTTCCTGCGTGTGCCTTCTCAGGCTGCAGGAAGCTTGGATTTTCGTTTTTATTTTGCTAATGGGTTAAGTGACTAATGCGAGATATTAGACTTCCATGATGATCGGTAGAATCATCGGTCTTCTTCTGGTTTGTTCATAGAGGAATCGTCCCAGTGCATCCTTCACATGTGTTTTGAGAGATGCCCACTCGTTCACGTTCTCATTCATTAATCGGTGCAACGTATTCGTTACAATCCGGTTCGCTTCATCCAGCAATCCTTCGGATTCCCGTACATAAACGAAGCCTCGGGAGATAATGTCCGGTCCGGACAAAATCGTTCCGTCCTGCTTACTAAGTGTCACAACGACTACCAGGATGCCGTCCTGCGACAATAGTTTGCGGTCACGAAGCACGATGTTGCCAACGTCCCCCACGCCCAGTCCGTCAATGAGAATGTTGCCTGCCGTTACCTTGGAGCCCTTGCGCGCTACGCCGTCTTGAATCTCCACGGTTTCGCCGTTATCGACGATAAAGATGTCTTCCTTCGGAATGCCGACAGATTCCGCAAGCAATCCATGCTGTCGAAGCATCCGGTATTCACCGTGAATCGGAATAAAGTAACGAGGACGCATCAGATTCAACATCAGCTTAAGCTCTTCCTGGCTTCCGTGTCCCGAAACGTGTACTCCTGTAATGGAGCCAGGGCCGTAGATGACGTGTGCGCCAATCCGCATGAGCTCATCCACTGTTCTGCCTACATAACGCTCGTTACCTGGAATCGGTGTAGCCGCGATGATAACGGTATCCCCCGGCAATATATCCACTTTACGATGAGTGGACCGCGCCATCCTCGTCAAGGCCGACATCGGCTCGCCTTGGCTGCCTGTCGACAAAATGACCACGCGATCGGCTGCCATTTTGTTGATTTCTTCCGGTTCGATCAGCATCCCGTCCGGTATCCGCAAGTAGCCCAGTTCATGCGCGATGCTTACGACATTCACCATGCTGCGCCCAATAACCGTAAGCTTCCGTCTGGTAGCTTCGGCCGCGTCAATAACCTGTTGAATCCGGTGAATGTTCGAAGCAAACGTAGCGATAATGACGCGCTGCTTCGCCTTACGGAACACTTCCTCGATCTCAACGCCTACGCTTTTCTCTGATCCTGTATAGCCTGGACGCTCCGAGTTCGTGCTATCCGAGAGAAGGGCCAGTACACCCTTGCGACCGATTTCCGCCATCTTATGCAGATCGGCATATTGTTCGTTTACGGGAGTCTGATCGAACTTAAAGTCTCCCGTATGAACTACATTGCCTTCCGGTGTCTCCACACAAACCCCGACCGAATCTGGAATACTGTGGTTCGTCTTGAAGAAGGTCGCCGTCAGGGTATTGCCCAGTTTCAGTTCACTATCGGCTGTAATGACAATCCGCTTCGTATCACCAAGCAGGTTCGCTTCCTTCAGCTTCGTTTCAATAAGACCCATCGTCAAACGCGTGGCATAAACCGGAACATTCAAGTGCTTGAGCACATAAGGAAGTCCGCCGATATGGTCCTCGTGTCCATGAGTGATGACAATACCTCTTACTTTATCGCGATTCTCCGTCAAGTAGGAGATGTCCGGAATCACAATATCGATCCCCAGCATGTCCTCTTCCGGAAATTTTAAACCGCAGTCAATGACTACGATGTCGTTTGCATATTGAACTACATACATATTCTTACCGATTTCACCCACGCCGCCCAGGGCAAAAATCGTAACTTTATCTATATTCTTCTTTGACAATGAAATAAACCTCCTCTATGTAATTGACGACGATTCAAGTATGAGCTGCAAACCAAAATCTACCGCACCAGTCACTTGCCATCATTATACATGATTAAAATAGGGAATTACAAGTAAACCAACATTACAACTATATTACTGCCTATTGTATCCGAAAAAAGTAAAACCGATGCCGTCCCCGGCACCGGTTTCCCCTGACATCTATCACTGGAACAGAGATGCTATATAGCGTCCTTCCTCTTCAGTGGCTTGGATGAGCGGCAATCGGACGCCTCCTACAGGCAACCCTTTATAATTCAATGCAGCCTTCACCGGAGCCGGACTTGGGAAGGTGAACAGACCTTTAAACACAGGAAGCAGTTGACCGTGAAGACGTGCAGCCTCTGCAAAATTTCCCTGCAGGAAGGCGTTGATCATTTGCTTCATTTCATTCCCTACCACATGACTGGCTACGCTGACAATTCCATGTGCCCCGACTGACATGGCAGGCAAGGCGGCACTGTCATCTCCACTGTAAACAAGAAAACCTGGAGCTGCGTCTCGAACGATCTCCGTCAACTGATCCGTTCCTGCGCAATCCTTGGTTGCCACGATGTTCGGGATATGGGAGAGCCTCACCGTTGTAGCAGCATCGATATTGACGCCTGTACGCCCAGGAACATTGTAGATCATCACAGGAATCCGGACAGACTCTGCAATCGCTTTAAAATGCTGATACAAGCCCTCTTGGGACGGTCTGTTATAATAAGGAGCTACCAAGAGCAGTGCGTCGACTCCGCGCTTTTCCGCTTCCTTCGAAAGATGAATCGAATGCGCCGTATCGTTGCTTCCCGTACCTGCGATAATTTTCGCTCGACCCTTCGAGTGTGTAACGGCGTACTCAAAAAGCTTCAGCTTTTCCTCCTCCGTCAGCGTGGGAGACTCGCCCGTCGTGCCGGAAATGACTAAGCTGTCACTGGCTTGCTCTTCAATAAGATGATCCATGATGTTGCCCACTTGCGTCCAATCGATCTGGAGCTGGTTGTCAAATGGGGTCACCATAGCGGTAATTAATCTGCCGAAATCCACAGGTGCCTCTCCTCCTACTCTCTTGTTTTGTGAAGCTGAAATTGGGAATGGAGCGCCCGAACCGCATTCTCCATGTCCTTGCCTTGAACCAGGACCCAAATGGTTGCATTCGAGTCGGCCGATTGAAGGATTTGAATATCGTTTTTTGTCAGCGCTTCGACGATATGCGCCATAATACCGGGTACTCCGTTCATTCCGCCTCCAATGATGGAAACTTTGGCGCAATGCGGTGTCAGCGTCGGCTCGTACCCCAGCTCCCGGAGAGTATGAAGTGCTCTATCCGATTCGTAATCAAACACGGTATATACAACGCCAGACGGATTCACATTGATAAAATCAACGCTGATTTTCGCATCCGCCATGGCTTTAAATACCTTCAGCTGTAGATCAAGACTTCCGTCCGCCGCAGCTACTTGAATTTGTGTGATATTGGAGAAGTTCGCAATCCCCGTTATTAACCGATCCTGAACGTGATCCGTTTCCTGAATGGCATTCGAATGCGTCACTAGCGTTCCCGTATCCTTCGTGAAGGTCGAGCGAACACGTACGGGGAGGTTGGCATGCATGGCCACCTCGACCGCTCTGGGATGAATGACCTTGGCTCCCAGATGGGCCATATTGCATATTTCCGTATACGAGACGACCGAAAGAGGCTGCGCTTCCTTTACTATGCGTGGATCCGCAGTCAATATACCGTTCACGTCGGTGAAGATGTCGACCAGCTCCGCCTTGAGTGCCGCACCTAACGCGGTTGCTGACGTATCGCTACCGCCTCGTCCGAGCGTGGTGAAGTCTTGCGACCTGGTCGCTCCCTGGAACCCGGTCACGATGACAACCTGACCTTGCTCCAGAAGCTCCAGCACCCGTTTAGGCTGGATGGATACGATCTGGGCATTGCCGTAATCATTATTCGTCAAGAAGCCCGCTTGAGCACCTGTTAAAGCCGTGGCCCGGATCCCTTCGGCATGAAGTAAGCTGCACAAGGTCGCAGCAGAAATAATTTCCCCGCAGCAGAGCAGCAGGTCCTTCTCTCTCGCAGGCAGCCTGTCTCCATTGTTCCGGATCCAATCGAGCAAGGTATCCGTAGCGTAAGGCTCACCCTTCCGCCCCATGGCCGATACGACGACGACTAGCTTGTACTGTTGCTGTAACGCATCTTTAATGTGTTGTATGACATGTGCTCTGGCTTCGGCTGTGGAAAGGGAGGTGCCCCCAAATTTCTGCACCAGAATCTTCATGAAGATTTCCCCTTTCAGTCAGAAATTGCCGTCAAACTCTTAAGCAAAAGCTTGGCTTCCTCTTGTGAAGGAAGCCAGTTTCGATCATTACTTTTGCTCAATAGCAATATATTCAGCAATTTGAACTGCATTCCAGGCTGCGCCTTTTAACAGGTTGTCGGACACGATCCACATATTAAGCGCACGCGGATTGCTGAGATCGCGGCGAACACGGCCTACGAACGTCTCCAGCTTGCCTGCTGCATCCGTAGCAAGCGGGTACAGCTGCTCTTCCGGATTGTCTTGCAGCACGATACCCGGAGCATCGGCTAGCAGCTGCTTCACTTCATCAATGTCGAAATCGGATTTCAGCTCCACATATACCGACTCGGAGTGACCGTAAACGACAGGAATCCGAACGCAGGTTGCCGTCACTTCAAGGGATTCATCGCCCATGATTTTCTTCGTTTCGTTAATCATCTTCATTTCTTCGTACGTAAATCCGTTATCGACAAATTTGTCGATTTGCGGAATCGCGTTGAAAGCAATTTGGTGCTTCTTCGGCAAGGAGCCTACCGGCAAAATTTGCGGTTCCACCGCGTTGCCGGCCAGAACCTCCTTGGATTGACGAAGCATCTCGGCAATGGCGCTCGCACCGGCACCGGATACGGCCTGATAAGTGGACACGATGATGCGGGAGATGCCATAACGGTCGTACAGCGGCTTCAGCGCTTGCACCATTTGAATCGTCGAGCAGTTCGGGTTGGCGATGCAGCCCTTATGCTCATTGATTTTGTCAAAGTTCACTTCCGGTACGACAAGCGGAGTTTCCGGATCCATACGGAATGCGCTGGTGTTATCGATACATACGGCACCGTGCTTCACAGCCTCAGGCACCAGCGTACGGCTGACGTCGCCGCCGGCGCTGAACAAAGCGATCTCCACGCCCTTGAAGCTATCCGGGGTTGCTTCTTCCAATGTGATTTCTTGGCCTTTGAAGTTCAGCTTCTTGCCAGCAGAACGAGCCGAAGAAAGCAGCTTCAGTTCATTAATGGGGAAATTCCGTTCTTCGAGCAAACGGATGATTTGTTCTCCTACGGCACCTGTTGCGCCTACTACTGCGACGTTAAAAAGCTTTTGACTGGACATTAGTACGTCTCTCCCCTAATAAATTATATATAATGCCGGGTAATCAATAGTTAAACCGTTCAATCAACATCGGCTGCAGCTGCTTGCCCATTAACGCCGCCTCGCACGTTTCCATGATCAGATCCATACGGGCCACCAAGGAATTCGGCTTCGCCGTCGGCGCATCCTGACCAAAAGGCACAAAGTAAATGTTCTTCGTGATCAGCAGCTTACCTACGTTCATCGCATTCAAGCCCAAACCGTCATTCGTGGAAATGGCCAGCACCAGAGGACGCTGATTGCGCATCTGTGCTTTGGCGGCCATCAGTACCGGACTCTCCGTCATCGCATTGGCCAGCTTGCTTGTCGTATTGCCCGTGCAGGGCGCAATGACCATAACGTCAAGCAGCTTCGAAGGGCCTAACGGCTCAGCATCTACAATTGAAGAAATAATATCATTTCCTGTGATGTCTTTCAACTGTTTTTGCCAATTTTCCGACGTTCCGAATCGGGTATCGGTTGTCATAATCGTATTGGATACAATTGGAATGACTTTTGCCCCGGCATCCACAAAACGCTGGATTTGCGGCATCACCTCGTCAAACGTGCAATGTGACCCTGTCAATGCGTACCCTACTGTTTTTCCCTGCCAATTCATTCCGCATTCCTCCTTGTTCGGGCATCTTCCATGATGATTCTGGACATCGAGTCGGCCATTATGCGGCCCGCCGTCTTCGGAGCGACAATGCCGGGCAATCCCGGCGCCAGGATCGCTTTGATCCCCCGCTTCTCCGCAAACCGGAAATCCGTCCCTCCCGGCTTGGAGGCCAGATCGATAATAACGGCCCGATGCGGCATATGTGCGATTACTTGGGCGGTAATGATCATCGAGGGAATGGTGTTGAACAGCAGATCGACGTCGCGGACATGACTCATCAGCTTCGAGGTATAGAATGGGTTCAAGCCCATTTCATGTGCCCTCGCATAATATTCGGGTCGGTTCACCCCGACTTGGACTCTTGCTCCGATGCCCTGCAAGGTTCTTGCCATGGTCAAGCCGGTACGGCCAAAGCCAAGGACCATGCAGCTAGATCCATGAATCGTGATATCCGTATTCTGTATGGCAATCATCAGCGCGCCTTCCGCTGTAGGGATGGAATTGTAAATCGCCACGTCATCAAGGCTAAACAGTTCGATCAGCTCAATAGAGTATTTGGTGCACAGCTTGCGTAAGTAAGGCTTCGCCATGCCCGTAAACACCTTGGCATGCTTCGGCAGTGCGGCGATATGTTCGTCGGTCAATTTCAATACGACAGATGAGAACAACGTCTCCACCTGTCCTTCGTCATCGGTGCCTACGGCCGGGAGGATCACCGCATCCATCCCTTGGAGCACTTCCGGCGACAGCTCCGCTTTGGTGATTCCGCTGAATTGGTTGCTCAGGTTGTCAAAGCCGAAGAGGAACACGGTGGCATCGAGCTCGGAGCATTTGTGTACGACCTCCAATTGACGCGCATCCCCTCCGATAATGGCCACTTGTAATCCGGTCAGCATCCCTTTCACCTCTTTCTGAATCGCTATCGATAACACATCCTATGCGATAGCCCAGAAATGGGTTCCAACCTAGGCGGAACAAGAAAAAAACTCCCTACCTTCCCGATGGGAAAATAAGGAGTTTCTGCTCACTTGGTGCCGGTATGGCCGAAGCCTCCGGCGCCGCGCACCGTCTCGTCAAGCTCTTCCACCTGAAGCAAACGAATTTGCGGAACGATCTGAAATACCATTTGGGCGATCCGTTCGCCCCGTTCAATTGCAAAGGGCTCCTGCCCGTGATTAATAAGAAGCACCTTCACTTCCCCGCGGTAATCCGCATCGATGGTTCCGGGCGCATTGAGTGTAGTGATGCCGTGCTTATATGCCAGTCCGCTTCGCGGACGAATCTGCGCCTCCAGCTCCTCCGGCATCGCGACGGCGAAGCCGGTCGGGATCAAAGCACGCTCTCCAGGACGCAAGAACACACGTTCCCCCACCGCTGCGTGCAGATCAAAGCCGCTTGCCAGAGCAGACATCTTCTGCGGCAAGGGAATATCCTCATTCCCGGGAAGCCGCTTGATTTGAACGTCGAATTCCGTTCGGCTAGACAAGCTGATCCCTCCTTAAGCCATCGATGGCCTGATGGTTCTGCCCTACCATAGCCAATGCAAACGGCTCGGACATCATCTGGGAAATCAGCTCGCGGATATGGTCCATTTCGACCTGCTCGATTCGCTCGATGATCTCATCAAGGCTGTAATGCCGGCCAAGCATCAGCTCGTTTTTGCCAAGTCGGTTCATCCGGCTGCTGGTGCTTTCGAGACTAAGGATCAGGCTGCCCTTCATCTGCTCCTTGCCTTTCTTCAGCTCGGCTTCGGTTAAGCCGCTTTGCTTCAGCTCCTCGAGCATCTCCATGGTCACCTTCAGCACCTCATCGGTCTGCTTAGGAGCCGTACCGGTGTAGATCGTGAACATCCCGCCGTCCTGGTAAGACGTGTGGTAAGAGTAAACGGAATAAGCGAGGCCCCGCTTCTCCCGAATTTCCTGGAACAGCCGCGAGCTCATGCCGCCTCCGATGGCGTTGTTGAGCAGCACCATGGCGTACAGCCGATCATCCTTCGCGGATAGTCCCGGAAACGATAAGCAAATATGGTTTTGCTCCGTTTTTTTCTGAAAATATTTCAAGTCGCTATGGAAAACAGGGTTAATCGTACTCTCTTCAGCGCCCGTCTTATCAAAACCTGCGAAGTGCTTCTCCATCAGCTCGACTACATCATCATTGATGTTGCCTGCGATACTGATGACGGTGTTCGCCACCGTATAATGCTGCTTCATGTAATCGCGAAGCGTATCCGAATTCATGGCCGCCAGATTCGGCTGATTGCCAATGATCGTATAGCCTAATGAATGTTCGCCGAAAGCAGCCTTGGCGATCAGATCGTGCACCATATCGTCCGGCGTATCCTCGTACATCGCGATTTCCTCGAAGATGACGTTCTTCTCTTTCTCCAGCTCCGACGCATCGAATACGGAGCGGAAGAACATGTCGGATAATACCTCTACCGCAAGCGGCAGATGTTCATCCAGCACCTTGCAGTAATAACACGTATATTCCTTGGAAGTAAATGCATTCACGTTACCGCCGATACCGTCGAAGATCTCCGCGATATCCTTGGCGGAGTACCGATCCGTGCCCTTGAAAAGCATATGCTCGATAAAATGCGAAATACCGTTCAGGCTTTCGCTTTCATAACGCGATCCCGTCTTCACCCAGATGCCGAATGCAACGGAGCGGCACGTAGGAATTTGTTCCGTAACGACTCGCAGTCCGTTAGAAAGTGTATATTTATTCAAACTCTAGAGCCTCCTTAAGTCGATCGTTATACTATGATGCTCCGTATAATAGTTAGATATTAACATTATTGCGGGGCTGACTCAACCGCGGGGACTCTGTCCGGCGAAATCACTTGGCTTACCGTACCGAAATGCAAGCCTTTGGCCCGGATGATCTTGATCATTTCCGGAAGTGCGCTCCGGCTTGAATCCGTCGGGTGCATCAGAATCAGCGTCCCGGGCTCCAAACTTCCTCTCAGCCGGCGGACGATCGTGGAGGGGTCCGGTTTTCTCCAGTCGATGGTATCGAAGGTCCATAGAATCGTGCGAAGCTTGAGCTCATGCGCAATGTTAACGGTCTCCTGATCGAAATCTCCGGAAGGCGGTGCAAACAACCGGTTGGAAGCCCCGACCTGCTTGGTGAGCAAATTCTCGGTTTTCATAATTTCTTGAACAGCCTGGCTGCGGGACAGCTTACTCATATCCTTGTGAGAGTAGGCGTGGTTGGACACCTCGTGCCCTTCCTCCATGATCGCCTTCGCCTTATCAATGTTCTTACTAAGCCACATCCCGTCAAAAAAGAAGGTCGCCTTAATCTTCTCGCTGCGGAGCGTTTCGAGCATGCCTTCCAGGTACTCGTCCCCCCAAGCCACGTTAATCATGAGTCCGACCATCGGCTTCTGGGGGTTACCTTTGTAAATCGGGTGCGGTCCAAGCTGGTCCAGTCCTACGGCTGGCGGAACTTCACGGTAGACGAGCTGCGGCTTCTCCGGGAATTGCTGTTCCTCTGCAAGCTCCAGCGTCTTCTCAAGGTCAACTTCCAGACCGTTATACCCCGGAACCGCCTTCCATACGGGATCCAATTTGGCATTAACCGGCGCGATATAATGCTTCTCCGCCTCCTGCTTAATCTTCTCCAGCATCAGCGTACGTTTTTCCTCTAAGCGTTCCTTGTGGGTTGAGGCCAGCAGCGGGACATCCAGATGGTACGGTGCGGAAACGACCGTATTGTCCGTTGTCCCTTTCGCATAGTCTACGAATGTATCGACATCCTTGGATAGCTGAAGACCTGTCCACACTGCTGCGAAACCCACAGCCGCGAATATCAGTTTATTCAACTTCATCCCTCTACTCCCCGTCATAAATGGCTTATTATGTCCCATTGTATGCGAGATAGGACAAGAGTAGACCTTCTTCGGAAGCTTGACAGACAGCACTTTGGAACACAACAAAAAAGAGACAGACTGCTCTGACTCTTTTCTACTGCATTCGCATAGGTTGTATTAAGCTTGCGCCGGCTCTTCCGCCGTCAGTACCGCTTTGCGGGACAAATTGACACGACCTTGCGCATCGATTTCGGTCACCTTCACGGTGATCTTGTCACCCAGCTTCAGCACATCCTCTACCTTCGCTACGCGCTCTGTAGAGATTTGCGAAATGTGCACAAGCCCTTCCTTACCCGGTAAAATCTCGACAAAAGCACCGAACTTCTCGATCCGCTTCACCGTACCTAAGTACACCTCGCCGACGATAACCTCTCTCACAATGCCCTCAATGATTTCACGGGCACGCTGATTCATTTGCTCGTTCGAAGAAGCGATAAATACGCGGCCGTCCTGCTCGATGTCGATTTTGACGCCGGTTTCTTCGATAATCTTGTTGATGATTTTCCCGCCTGCCCCGATCACATCGCGGATCTTATCCGGATTGATCTGCATGGTAAGGATTTTCGGCGCGTATTGCGACAGCTCGGATTTCGGCTCGGAGATCCGCTCGAGCATTTTGCCGAGAATGTGCATACGGCCTTTTTTCGCTTGCTCCAGCGCTTGATTCAAGATGTCGCGGTTAATGCCGTCGATCTTGATGTCCATCTGCAGTGCCGTTACGCCCTTGGCGGTTCCTGCCACTTTGAAGTCCATATCGCCAAGGTGATCTTCCATACCTTGAATATCCGTCAGGATGGAGAAGTGATCGCCATCTTTAATGAGACCCATCGCCACACCGGCTACAGGAGCTTTAATCGGAACCCCTGCGTCCATCAACGCCAAGGTGCTTGCACAAATACTCGCTTGGGAGGTGGAGCCGTTGGATTCCAATACTTCAGACACGACGCGGATCGTATATGGGAAATCCTTCTCGTTTGGAATGATCGGCTCAAGAGCCCGCTCACCGAGTGCGCCGTGACCGATTTCGCGGCGGCCCGGAGGACGCAGCGGTCTTGCTTCCCCTACGCTGAACGGCGGGAAGTTGTAATGATGCATGAAACGCTTTGTTTCTTCGAGGTCGAGACCGTCGAGAATCTGTACGTCGCCAAGTGCTCCCAAGGTACAAATGCTGAGCGCCTGCGTTTGGCCGCGTGTAAACAACCCGGAGCCGTGAGTTCTTGGCAGCAGATTGATGTCGCATTCGATCGGACGAATTTCATCCAGACCACGACCGTCAGGACGAACCTTGTCATGCGTAATTAGACGACGAACCTCTTCCTTCACGATATCGTACAGCGTTTCCTTGACATCGCTAAGCTTGTCCGGTGTTTCCGCATATACGCCTTGGAAATGCTCTACGGTTTCCGCGTTAATCGCGTCAATCGCTTCCTGACGAGCATGCTTCTCAGGAATTTTAATTGCTTCGACCAGTCTCGCTTGGGCGAAGGCGCGTACGTCGCTGTTCACTTCCGCATCAACCGCATGGAGCTTCACTTCCATCTTCGGCTTGCCTGCCTCCTGCACGAACTGCTCCTGGATCGCCACAATCTTACGGATTTCATCGTGCCCGAACATGATCGCTTCCAGCATCACTTCTTCCGGCACCTCATCCGCGCCTGCTTCTACCATCATGATGGCATCCTTCGTGCCGGCAACCACCAGATGAAGATCGCTCTTCTCCGCCTGCTCCAGCGTCGGGTTAATCACGAATTGTCCGTCCACCCGTCCGACGATCACCCCGCCGACAGGTCCGTTAAACGGCACATCCGAGATGCTGAGCGCTGCGGAGGTACCGATCATGGCAGCCATTTCCGGGGAGCACTCTTGGTCCACGCTCATGACGATCGCAACGATCTGTACATCGTTACGGAAGCCTTCCGGGAACAACGGACGGATCGGACGGTCGGTCAAACGGCTGGCCAAAATCGCCTTCTCGCTAGGACGGCCCTCCCGTTTGATAAAGCCGCCAGGGATTTTACCGACGGAATACAATCTTTCTTCATAGTTCACCGTGAGCGGAAAGAAATCCAAATCCTTCGGCTCAGCCGAGGCCGTAACGGTACACAGTACGACCGTATCGCCGTATTTCGCGACGACCGCAGCATTGGCTTGCTTCGCCAAACGGCCGGTTTCCAGTGTAAATGGGCGTCCGCCCAATTGCATCTGAACTTTTTTCTCCATTCGCCTTCCTCCTCCAAGTTTTGCGGAGCACATCTTATTTCGTAAGCATTCGCCCGGTGCATTGCGGAGCAAAACGGCTACGTAAGTCTCCGCTTCTTATGTTCGCCACAGCCATAGCGGCATCGTAAAGATATACGCGCGTTATGTATGCTTTCCTTAAACCATTCTGCATAATGGCTAGTATTTCCTTCTTTTCGGTAAAACATTAGCAAAAAAAGCAACCGCCGACTCATCTCGCTGCCTACGCCCGAGCCGGACGTGGACAGTGGACTAACGTGGTTGCTTCGTTTGTCGTTAGACCGATTAGCGGCGAAGACCGAGCCTAGCGATCAGCGCGCTGTAACGGTTAACGTCTTTGTTCTTCAAGTAAGTCAGCAGCTTACGGCGTTGACCTACCATCTTGAGCAGACCGCGACGAGAATGATGATCCTTCTTGTGCGTCTTCAAGTGGCTTGTCAAATTCGTGATGTCTTCCGTAAGGATAGCAACTTGCACTTCAGGAGAACCTGTATCCGTGTCGTGAGTCTTGTACGTCGAGATCAGTTCCTGTTTGCGTTCTTGAGTCATAGCCATCCGTGTTCACCTCCATAATAATAGATATCCCCATAAGCCGAGAGAAGCGTCGGAGTGATCGGATCTCCAAGCCCAGGTTAGTTACCTGATGCTACTGCTCTAGGCAACGTTAGATAGTATAGCATATCCCGCAGATAAAAGTAAAATAGATTGCGAAGAAATGATCAACGATGGGATGAGAACAGCTCCCGAGCCTGCTGAGCATCATTCTGAATTTGCGCTACCAACTCGTCTATGGAAGAAAACTTACGCTCCGGGCGAATATACTCTAAGCATTCTACCGTCAGCTCGACTCCATAAAGATCGCCCTCATAATCAAATAAATGCGCTTCAAACGTCGGACGGGGCAGGTTCGTGACAAACGTTGGCTTATAGCCGATGTTCATCACTCCTCCGAAGGCTCGTCCGTCAGGCAAGAGGACTCGCACGGCGTAAACTCCGGTCGCCGGTGTAATATAAGGTTCCGTCACGTCAACATTCGCCGTCGGGAAGCCGATAGTACGTCCGCGTGCATCGCCATGGATGACGGTACCGCGGATCGAGTAAGGCCGGCCCAGCAGCTGTGAGACCTCTGCCATCTCGCCTGAAGCGAGTAGCTCCCGCACTTGAGTGCTGCTCACTTTTAATCCGTTACGATAAAATGGGCGCACCACCTCTACAGCAAAGCGCCCGTGAGCGAGCTCACACAGCGTGTCCGGCGTTCCGGCTCCGCGGTAACCGAACGTAAAGTCAAAGCCGACAAATACGGTATTGATTCCGAGCGGCTGCAGCATCTGGCCTACAAACTCTTCCGGCGTCACTTTCATCAGGTCTTCGTCAAACCTCACGACAAAGGTCATATCGACACCCAACTGCTTGAGAAGCTCCAGCTTGACGGGCAGCGGAGAAAGAACCTTCTCGTACCGGACATTGCCCATCACCTGACGGGGATGCGGATCAAACGTCATAATCGCCGAAGGAAGCATTAACTGGGCTCCCGTCTGTACTGCACGCTTGATTACCTCTTGATGTCCAAGATGAACGCCGTCAAAATCCCCAATCGCCATCACAAAGGGATGTGCCCCGGAAAGCAAATTGCTGATCAATTCACTTTGGAGAGGGTAGGACAACTCAACCGTTTGCATCATTATTCACCCACATTCTCTGTAAGCAGCAAAGCGGCCGGTTTAAGAAAAGATCTTAACCGGCAGCAGCTGTTGTTGCTCTGGATCCCATTCGAGTATCCCGACCAGCTGGCGATCCGCATATGCGGCATACCTTTGGTCGGAAGCTTCCTGTTCAGGCTTTCGGGCCAATCGGAGCTTCTGCCCTTGTGAAGCCCTCTGCGCTTGCTCAGCTGTAAGCTGAAGCGATGGCATATGGGATAATGCCTCGTCCATCGGGATTAAACGTTCCCCCAAACGTCCCTCCCGGTGCAGCTCCTCGACCTGTTCCAATGTAAGACAAGCTTCCGGACCGATATTGCCCGTAGAGGTACGGATGAGCTCGGCCATAACGGCGGGAACACCTAAGGCCCGTCCGATATCGACACATAAGGTGCGAATGTATGTTCCCTTGGAACAGCGTACACGGAAACGCACTTCCGGGTACTCCGTCTCCCACTCCATCGAGAGGATTCGGATTTGTTCGATCGTAACGCGCCTTGACTTACGTTCGACCTCCACCCCTTGGCGAGCCAGCTCGTACAAGCGCTTCCCGTCTACTTTCACAGCTGAATACATAGGCGGCACCTGATCGATCTCGCCAACGAAGCGGGAGATAACCTCCTGCACTCTTTCCGCTGTGACTTGCTCCTTCACCGCTGGCATCCGCTCCAGGACTTCCCCGGTCATATCTTCCGTGTCCGTAGCCAAACCCAATCGCAGCACCGCTTCATATTCCTTCGGCAGCTCTTGGATATACTCCACAAGCCGGGTCGCCCGTCCGATGCAGAGCGGCAGCACTCCCGTAACCGCAGGGTCGAGCGTTCCCGTATGGCCGATCCTTTTAATTCTAACTATGCGCCGAACCTTGGCAACCACGTCATGGGAGGTGAAGCCCACAGGCTTCCATATCGGCAATATCCCTTCCAGCGTCATGCGAGAGCCCTACCTACTTCCTCTACTACTTGTTTAATGGCTTCATCCAGCGTTCCCAGCACGGTGCAGCCTGCCGCACGGACATGACCTCCGCCGCCGAAGCGGGAAGCAAGTTCCGCTACATCGACTTTGCCGGCCGATCGGAGACTTACCTTGATCACCCCGGGCTTTTTCTCCTTAAACAACATGCCGACTTCCACCCCTTCAATGTTGCGAGGGTAGTTGACAAGCCCGTCCAAATCGTCTGAGGAAGCGCCGGACCTGGCCAAATCCTCCAAGGAAACCGACAGCCAGGCTGCCTGCTGCTCGTGGGCGAACCCAAGAGTCGCAAGGGCAGACTTAAGGATAGTAACCTGAGGCATGGTAAGCGATTCCAGCAGCCGTTCCGCGAGCTCATACCCTTTCACGCCCCGGGACAGCATGTCCGCAGCAATTTGCATAACCTTCGGGGACGTATTGGAA
Organism: Paenibacillus sp. GD4; assembly: GCF_030846225.1. NCBI lineage: Bacteria > Bacillati > Bacillota > Bacilli > Caryophanales > Paenibacillaceae > Paenibacillus > Paenibacillus sp. GD4. The sequence continues at coordinate 3,129 of NZ_JAVCYK010000001.1, read as the reverse complement.
TAACGGAAGCCGCCTGTATCCGTTAACAATCCCGAATAGATGCAAACGTTTAGTTCATGGGAAAAAGGCAATCCAAGCTCCACGTTCAAATCGTAAAGTACCTCGACCGTCGCCGCGGCATCCGCACGAACCAGGTTCACAGCGCCGAAGTCATCGTTCGTTGCATGATGATCTATGTTCAAAAGCTGAACGTTCTCTTCGAAGCAGGCGCTTACCTTGCCGATTCGATCGAAGTCAGCGCAATCTACGGAAATAACCCGCCCGAACTTACGCTCGGGCGGTTCCGTTTCATGATTGAGAATACGAAGCTGCGAATGGGTCATGTACATAAACTTCTCAGGCATGTGCCCCTCATTGATGAGAGTAAACCTTTTGCCGAGGGCAAGAAGCATCCAAGCCATTGCAAAGGTGGAGCCGGCGGCATCCCCATCCGGCTGGATATGGGACACCACCAAGAAGTCATCATTCTCACGGAGGAAGGACGCCGCTTGGCTAAGCCTATCCGTGTAAGAAAGAACGGTCATACATCCGCATCCCTCTCATGAATTTGATGGAGCAACGATTCAATTTTGCTTCCATAATCGATCGAAGCATCAAATTTAAATAGCAGATCAGGGATTTTGCGCATCCGGATCCGTTTGCCAAGCTCGGAACGAATGAAGCCGGAGCTGCGGGTAAGAAGCTTAATGGTCTCTTCCCTCTGCTCCTCGCTTCCCATGACGCTAAGGTAAACCTTAGCTTGGGAAAAATCATTCGTCACATCGACACCCGTTACGGTAATGAAGCCGATCCGTGGATCCTTCAGCTCGGTCTGGATGATTTGGCTGATTTCCTTCTTAATTTGTTCTCCGACTCTTCCTACTCTAACTTTTGCCATAGCGGATCACCTCTCTACAGTTTCCATGACGTAGGCTTCAATCGTATCTCCTTCTTTAATATCATTAAATCTCTCCAGAGATATACCGCACTCGTAGCCCTGCGCCACTTCCTTGGCGTCGTCCTTAAACCGCTTCAGAGCAGCAACTTCGCCGTCAAACACGACAATACCGGCACGGATAAGCCTAACTTTGGCATTTCGTGTAACTTTACCCGAGGTAATCATACAGCCCGCAATGGTACCGACTTTGGAAACCTTAAAGATATTGCGGACCTCGGCAGAACCGATGACAACTTCCTTATACACTGGATCCAGCAAGCCCTTCATGGCCGACTCGATCTCCTCAATCACCTTATAGATGATGCTGTGCAGACGAATATCGACCTTCTCTTGATCTGCCGTGTTTTTCGCTTGCGGTTCCGGACGAACGTTAAAGCCGATAATGATAGCGTTCGAAGCAGAAGCCAAGATAACATCCGACTCCGTAATCGCACCTACACCGTTATGCAGGATTTTGACACGTACGCCTTCGATATCGATCTTCTCCAGCGAGCCGCGGAGCGCTTCCGCCGAACCGTGAACGTCAGCCTTGATGATGACGTTCAGATCCTTCATTTCGCCTTCCTGAATTCGTTTATGCAGGTCGTCGAGCGTTACGCGAACATTCGCACCCATCTCGGATTGGCGAAGCGTTACGGCGCGCTTCTCCGCGATCGCTCTTGCCTTGCGCTCATCCTCGAAGACGATAAACGGATCGCCGGCTTGCGGAACTTCGGTCAAGCCGGTAATTTCCACCGGAGTCGAAGGTCCTGCCTCTTTAAGGCGCTTGCCTTTATCGTTAACCATTGCACGAACCTTACCGAAATGTACCCCTGCAACGAAAGTATCGCCTACGCTCAAGGTACCGTGCTGGATCAGAATACGAGCAACAGGCCCCTTTCCTTTATCGAGCTCAGCTTCAATCACCGTTCCGCGCGCACGCTTGTTCGGATTAGCTTTGAACTCCTGTACTTCCGCTACAAGCAGAATCATTTCCAGCAGATTGTCGAGACCGATGCGCTGCTTCGCTGAAATGTTCACGAAGATCGTATCGCCGCCCCATGCTTCCGGAACCAGCTCATGCTCGGTCAGCTCCTGCATGATCCGATCCGGATTGGAGTCCGGCTTATCGATTTTGTTCACGGCTACGATAATCGGCACCTTCGCCGCTTTGGCGTGGGCGATCGCTTCAACGGTTTGCGGCATGACGCCGTCGTCAGCTGCTACGACGATAATCGCAATGTCCGTTACCTGTGCGCCGCGGGCACGCATCGATGTAAATGCGGCGTGACCCGGAGTATCGAGGAATGTAATTTTTTTACCGTTTGTTTCCACCTGGTAAGCACCGATGTGCTGTGTAATCCCGCCGGCTTCGCCTTCGGTTACGTTGGTCTTCCGGATGGCGTCGAGAAGGGTCGTCTTACCGTGGTCAACGTGACCCATAATGGTAACGACCGGCGGACGCTCGAGCAGATCCGCTTCCTCGTCCTTCTCTTCGAAGTTCTCGAATTTATCTTCTTCGACAGCGATTTTCAGTTCTACCTCCACCTTGTAATCGGAGGCAAGCAATTGAATCGCATCGAGATCCAGCTCTTGGTTAATGGTAGCCATAACGCCAAGGAACAGAAGCTTCTTGATTACCTCGGAAGCATCCTTATGCAAAGCCTTGGCCAGCTCGCCCACCGTCATCGTACCGCGAACGATAATCTTCTTTGGCGTATTGTCAATCTTCGGTTTCGGCGGCTCTTGTTGACGGCCTCTGTTTTGGAACTTGCCGCCCCGGTTATTAGGACCTCGTCCTGCACCCGGCTTATTATCGTCAAACCGCTTCGGTGACGGCTTCGTCTTCTTCGCTACCGTCGGTTTCCCTGCCTCATCCGAATCCAGGTCGATGTTCGTAGGTACGGTTTTCGGCGGTTGCAGAACCGGACGTGTGCTGTGATTGTTGTTTCGGTTGCGGTCATTGCTGCGGGAATCGAAGCTTCTGCGCTCCGGTTGAGCCGCGGATGCCGCCGGCGCTCCTCCTTGCGGACGAGCTGCACCGCCGCGGTTGCCTTGGTAGCCCCCGCCACCCTGGCCTCCTTGACCTTGACCGCCACGGTTGCCTTGGTAGCCGCCGCCTTGGCCTCCTTGACCTTGACCGCCGCGGTTGCCTTGATAGCCGCCGCCTTGGCCTCCTTGACCTTGACCGCCGCGGTTGCCCTGATAGCCGC